>JAHBZQ010000001.1:0-2626311 GCA_019635355.1 Rhizobacter sp.
CTGCTGGAGCTGTGGCGCGAGACGAAGCTCACCGTCTTCATGGTCACGCACGACCTGTCGGAAGGCTTCAACCTCGGCACGCGCCTGCTCGTGTTCGACAAGGTGCGCATCGACCCGCAGGCGCCGCAGGCCTATGGCGCGCGCATCACCTACGACATTCCGCTCAACCAGGGCCGGCTCGCCTCGGGCGCGCCGATCGCGTCGCTGCTGCCCGCGCAGGCCCTGGTCACTTCACAGGAGCCAACATGACGACCCCCGAATCGCTGGCGATCCGCGCCACGCTCTACGAAGAGACCGTTCCCGGCGGCGGCCACACCTCCTTCATCTTGAAGCGCGGCCAGGTGCTGCGCCTGACCGACGTGCAGGGCGGCGCCAACGTGAGCCTGATGCTGCTCAATGCGCACCAGCCGAGCGAGCGCCTCAACCTGCCCGACACGCTCAAGGGCCAGCACACCGCCCGCCTCACCGCCGGCCACTGCCTCTACTCCGACATGGGCCGCGTGCTCGCCGCCATCACCGCCGACAGCTGCGGCTGGCACGACCCCTTCGGGGGGGTGCTCAACGCCGACGAGGTGCGCGAGAAATACGGTGCCGGCCGCTACCAGGAGCTGCGCAACGACTTCTTCCGCAACGGCCACGACAACCTGCTGGTCGAGATGGGCAAGTGGAACCTCGACCTGCAAGACCTGCTGATGGTGGTCAACCTCTTCAGCAAGGTGACGGTCGACGACGAGGGCGCCTTCCACTTCGTTCCCGGCCACTCGAAGCCTGGCGACCACGTGGAGCTCTACGCGCCGATGGACACGCTGGTCGTGCTCACCGCGCTGCAACACCCGATGGACCCGAGCCCCGAATACGCGCCGCGCCCGGTGCAGCTCACTTGGGGCGAAGCGCACAGCGAGGGGCTCAGCCTCGCCTGCCGCAGGTCGCGCCCGGAGAACGAGCGCGCCTTCCACAACACCGAGCGCTTCCATCTCTGAGGAGCCCGCCATGACCACCTCCCTCACCAACAGCGAGCTGCGCGCGGACGACGCTGTCTTCCGCCACGTGATCCCCGCCGGCGAGCCCTACCTCTTCGAGGTGAAAGCCGGCCAGACCGTGCGCCTGCTCGACCTCGAAGGCAACCAGGCCGTCGACACGCTCTTCTACAGCGCCGCCAACCCGCGCGAGCGCTACGACGCGCAGCGCACCATGCGCCGCCAGAACAAGGCCTACCTCACCACCGGCACGGTGCTGTACTCCAACCTCGGCAACCCGCTGCTCACCATCGTGGCCGACACCTGCGGCCGCCACGACACGCTGGGCGGCGCCTGCGCGCAGGAGAGCAACACGGTGCGCTATGCGCTCGGCAAGCGCTACATGCACAGCTGCCGCGACAATTTCCTCTGTGCCTGCTTGCGCGACGGGCGCATGAACAAGCGCGACATCGCCGCCAACATCAACTTCTTCATGAACGTGCCGGTCACGCCCGAAGGCGGCCTCACCTTCGAGGACGGCATCTCCGCACCGGGCAAGTACGTCGAGCTGCGCGCCGAGCGCGACGTGATCGTGCTCATCTCCAACTGCCCGCAGCTCAACAACCCCTGCAACGGCTGGAACCCGACGCCCGCGGAGGTGCTGGTATGGAACTGATGACGCACTGGCGCCGCCTGCGCGCGGCGCTCTACGGCTTCTTGAAGACCCGCGCCGGCCTGTACGGCAGCCCACCCCGGCGCTGACGGCCCGGCACCCCAAGACACCCCGCCGTGGACGACCACGGCGCGCACCTTCCATTTGCGGGACGGCCCGCCCCCATCGAAGGACGCCCCATGTTCGACAAGCTGCTCATTGCCAACCGCGGCGCCATCGCCTGCCGCATCCTGCGCACCTTGCGCACGCTGGGCGTGCAAGGTGTGGCTGTGTTCTCCGAGGCCGACGCGGCCAGCCTGCACATCGCGCAGGCCGATGAGGCGCTGAGCCTCGGTGACGGGCCGGCCGCGCAGACCTACCTCGTCGTCGACAAGATCCTCGCCGCGGCGCGCAAGAGCGGCGCCACCGCCATCCACCCAGGCTATGGCTTCCTCTCCGAGAACGCCGCCTTTGCCGAGGCCTGCGAAGCGGCCGGCATCGCCTTCGTCGGGCCGACGCCGGAGCAGCTGCGCGTGTTCGGCCTCAAGCACACCGCGCGTGCCATCGCAAAGGAACAAGGCGTGCCCATGCTCGAAGGCACCGGCCTGCTCGACGACGTCGGGCATGCGCTGAAGGCCGGCGAGGAAGTGGGCTACCCGGTGATGCTCAAGAGCACCGCCGGCGGCGGCGGCATCGGCATGCGCGTGTGCCGCGACGCACGCGAGCTGGCCGATGCCTTCGATGCGGTGCGGCACCTCGGGCAAAGCAACTTCGCCGATGCGGGTGTCTTCATCGAGAAGTACATCCAGCGCGCGCGCCACCTCGAAGTGCAGATCTTCGGCGACGGCCAAGGCGGCGTGCTCGCGCTCGGCGTGCGCGACTGCTCGGTGCAGCGGCGCAACCAGAAGGTGCTGGAAGAAACCCCCGCACCCAACCTGCCCGCTGGCATGGCCGAGGCCTTGTGCGCCGCGGCGATCCAGCTCGGCAAAGCCGTGAGCTACCGCAGCGCCGGCACGGTGGAGTTCGTCTACGACAGCGAGGCGGAGCGTTTCTATTTCCTGGAAGTGAACACGCGGCTGCAGGTGGAGCACGGCGTGACCGAGCAGGTATGGGGCGTCGACCTCGTGCGCTGGATGGTCGAGCTGGCGGCGGGTGACCTGCCGCCGCTGGCCGAGCTGGCGAAGGGGCTTGCACCGCGAGGCCATGCGATCCAGGCGCGGCTCTATGCCGAAGACCCGGGCCGCAACTTCCAGCCGTCGCCTGGGCTGCTGACGCAGGTGCAGTTCCCGGCCGCCGATGGGCAGGCCTTGCGCATCGACACCTGGGTGGAAGCCGGCTGCGAGATCCCGCCCTTCTTCGACCCGATGATCGCGAAGCTGATCACCTGGGCGCCGAGCCGTGATGAGGCGCGTGCGGCGCTGGACGCGGCGCTTGGCCAGACACAGCTCTACGGCGTGGAGACCAACCGCACGTACCTGCGGCAGATCCTCGCCGATGCGCCGTTCGCGAGCGGCTCGCCGTGGACACGTTGCCTGGAGCAACTCACCTACCGTGCCGACACCGTCGAAGTGCTGGCCGGCGGCACGCAGACCACGGTGCAGGACCACCCAGGCCGACTCGGCTACTGGGCGGTGGGCGTGCCGCCCTCGGGCCCGATGGACAGCCGCGCGCTGCGCCTGGCCAACCGCCTGCTCGGCAATGCGGCCGATGCGGCCGGGCTCGAGATCACGATGAACGGGCCGACGCTGCGCTTCAACACCGCGGCGGTGGTGGCGCTCACCGGCGCGGCGATCGCCATCGAGCTCGATGGCCGGCCCCAGCCGATGGACACGTCGCTCGCCATTCCCGCCGGTGCAGTGCTGCGCCTGGGCAGCATCGCCGGCGCCGGCGCGCGCAGCTATCTGGGCCTGCGCGGCGGCATCGACGTGCCCGACTACCTCGGCTCGAAGAGCACCTTCACGCTCGGCCAGTTCGGCGGGCATGTGGGCCGCGCGCTGCGTGCGGGCGACGTGCTGCACCTCGCCGCGCTCGTTGACGCGTCCGCCGGCACCAGCCTGCCGCCCGCGCTGGGCACTTCGCTCGGCAGCGTGCGCGAGCTGCGCGTGGTCTACGGCCCGCACGGCGCGCCCGAGTACTTCACGCCGGCCTACATCGGTACCTTCTTCGCCACCGAGTGGGAGGTTCACTTCAACTCCAGCCGCACTGGCGTGCGCCTGATCGGCCCCAAGCCCGAGTGGGTGCGCGACAGCGGCGGCGAGGCGGGCCTGCACCCCTCGAACATCCACGACAACCCCTACGCCATCGGCGCGGTCGACTTCACCGGCGACATGCCGGTGATCCTCGGCCCCGACGGCCCGAGCCTTGGCGGCTTCGTCTGCCCGGTGACGGTGATCGAGGCCGACCTGTGGCAGCTCGGCCAGCTGAAGGCCGGCGACAAGCTGCGCTTCGTGCCGGTCGACATCGCCACCGCACGGCGGCTCGCGCAAGCGCGTGAAGACGAGGTGGCGTCACTCACGGCGGTGAGCGTGCCGTGGCAGCCCGCGCCGCTCGCGTCGCCCATCGTGCTCGACCTCGGCACGGGCGACAAACGCCTCGTCGCGCGCCTCGCCGGCGACACGCACTTGCTGCTGGAGATCGGCGACCCCGAGCTCGACCTGGTGCTGCGCTTCCGCGCGCATGCGCTGATGCGCACGCTCGAAGCGCAGGCGCTCGACGGCGTGATCGACCTCACCCCTGGCATCCGCTCGCTGCAAGTGCACTACGCGCCCGACGTGCTGCCGCTCGATCGCCTGCTGCAGACGCTTGCCGGCTTGTGGGATGGCGTGTGCGCCTCGCAAGACCTGCAGGTGCCTTCGCGCATCGTGCACCTGCCGCTGTCGTGGGACGACCCGGCCTGTCAGCTCGCGATCCAGAAGTACATGACCACCGTGCGCAAGGACGCACCCTGGTGCCCAAGCAACCTCGAGTTCATCCGCCGCATCAACGACCTGCCCGACCTCGACGCGGTGCAACGCACGGTGTTCGATGCCAGCTACCTGGTGATGGGCCTGGGCGACGTGTACCTCGGCGCGCCGGTCGCCACGCCGCTCGACCCGCGCCACCGCCTCGTCACGACGAAATACAACCCGGCGCGCACCTGGACGGCAGAGAACTCGGTGGGCATCGGCGGCGCCTACCTGTGCGTGTATGGCATGGAAGGGCCGGGCGGCTACCAGTTCGTCGGCCGCACGCTGCAGATGTGGAACCGCTACCGCGACACCCCTGCCTTCGACGGCAAGCCGTGGTTGCTGCGCTTCTTCGATCAGATCCGGTTCTACCCGGTATCCGCCGAGGAGCTGCTGCGCATCCGCCGCGACTTTCCGCTCGGGCGCTACCCCTTGCGCATCGAGCCCACCACGCTGGCGCTGGCCGACTACCAGGCCTTCCTCGCGCGCGAGGCCGAGGGCATTGCGGCCTTCCGTGCGCAGCAGCAGGCGGCCTTCCATGCCGAGCGCGAACGCTGGATCGCCAGCGGCCAGGCGCATTTCGAGAGCGAAGAAGCGGCCGTGGCCACGGGCGACGAGGTGCCGCTCAAGCCCGGCCAATGCGGCGTCGAGAGCTTCGTGGCCGGCAACCTGTGGCAGCTGCAGGTGAGCGTGGGCCAGAAGGTGGCGGCGGGCGACGTGCTGGTCATCCTCGAGTCGATGAAGATGGAGATCTCACTGCAGTCGCCCTCGGCCGGCACGGTGCGCGAGGTTCGCGTGCAGCCCGGTTCGCCGGTGCGGGCCGGGCAGTACGTGGTGGTGATTGACGAGGCCTGAGGCCGCGACGAGGCGTGAGGTCGCGCTAGAAGGTGAGCTTCACCGACTCGGCGCTGCGCTTGGCCGGGCCGTGGAAGACGGCCTCGACGTTGTTGCCATCCGGGTCGATCACGAAGGCCGCGTAATAGCCGGGGTGGTAAGGCCGCTCGCCGGGCGCGCCGTTGTCCTTGCCGCCACTGGCCAGCGCGGCCTTGTGAAAGGCATCGACCGTCGCGCGGTCTTTCGCCTGGAACGCGAAGTGGTGGCGGCCGGTGAGGTGGCCCTGCGCCGCCTGGCTGTCGGCGGTGGAGACGAAGAGCTCGTCGGCCCAGAAGAAGCCGTCGCCGGTGCCGCCGATCGGGATGCCCAGCACTTCGAGCACGGCCGTGTAGAAGCGCTGGCTGGCCGGCAGGTCGCGCACGACGAGTTGCAGGTGGTCGAGAAGGCGGCCGCGGTGCAGTTCGTTGGTTTCCATGAATGGCTCCTGTGGTGACTTCGGACCATCCTAGCCAGCAGGCGGCGTGCCGTGGCGGGTGTCAGGGCCTGTCAGGGCGCTGCAAAAAACTGCTGACGGGCATGTCGAAACCGGGCGCCGTCGCCCGTCGTGCCAACAGAGGGTCGTCCTCTGATGAAAGGAAGACAAACCATGAACGCCACCACGACCAACACCGTGCGCCTGCACCGCGTGCTGCGCACCACGCCCGAGCGGCTGTACCGCGCCTTCGTCGATGCCGAAGCGCTTGCCAAGTGGCTGCCGCCCAATGGGTTCACCGGCAAGGTCCACGAGATGGACGCGCGGGTGAACGGCCGCTACACGATGTCGTTCACCAACTTCTCGTCGGGCCACACCCACGGCTTCACCACCACCTTCCTCGAGATGAAGCCGGGCGAGCGGCTGGCCTACGTGGCGGTGTTTGACGACCCTGGCCTGCCGGGCGAGATCAAGACCACGGTCACGCTGATGAAGGTGAGCTGCGGCACGGCGCTGCACATCACGCAGGAAGGCATTCCGAGCGTGATCCCGGTCGATGGCTGCATGCTGGGCTGGCAGGAATCGCTCGCGCAGCTCGCCCTCTTGGTCGAGCCCGAGATCCCGGGCTGAAGCAACCGCGCCGATTCAGGCGCTGCGGCACAAGGCCGCCACCACGTCCGACTGCGTGATGATGCCAACGAGCCGCTTGTCGTCGTCGATGATGGGGATGTGGTGGTGGCCGGTGTCGGCGAAGAGCGGCACCAGCTCGCTCAAGTGCCGGTCGGCGCTGGCCACGCGCACCTGGCGCACCATGATCTGGCCCACGGTCTCGGGCTTGTTGGCATAGGGCGTGGGCGAGGGTGTGAGGAAACTGCGCAGGCGCTCCACCCAGCCGTGGTGGAAGTCGAGGTCGGCGTGGCGCATGAAGTCGGCGAGCGTCACCACGCCCACCACGCGCCTGACCTTGTCGACCACGGGCAGGGCCTTGATGCGGCGCTCTCGCAGGAGCTTCCAGGCGTCTTGCAGCGAGTCGCCGAATTCCACCGTGACGAGATCGGTCGACATCACGTCGCGGCAGCGCAGCTCGCCGAGGCGGCGGCGGTAGGCCTCGAGTTCGGTCTGCGCGAGCAGCGCCTGCAGGTCGTCGCGGCTGATGTCGAGCACCTGGTTGTAGCGGCGCAGCACGGCGTCGAGGTCGGCTTCGCTGAAGACCGGCTTGGGCGCGCTCGGCACCGGCGTGGCCAGGCTCTGGCCGTGCGGGTAGCGTTTGCCGGTCGCGTTGTTGTAGGCGATGCCGGCCACCGCCAGGGCCAGCGAATGCGTGAAGACGGGGGTGAACGCAAAGGCCGGGTCGTGCACGTTCGACAGCACCACCAGCAGCGCGCTGGCACCGCCCGGCGGGTGCAGGCAGCGGGTGGCGAACATCGCGGCGATCGCCAGGGCCACGGCCAGCGCGGCAGTGCTGGGCGAGCTGCCCAGCAGCATCGTGACCGCGATGCCCACCAGCGCGGAGACCGTGTTGCCACCCACCACCGACCACGGCTGCGCCAGCGGGCTCGCCGGCAGGCCGAACACCAGCACCGCGCTCGCGCCCAGCGGCGCGATGAGCCACGGCAGGCCGGCCAGCGCGCCCACGCCGTGCGTGGCGGCGAGGCTCAGCAGGGCGGTGCACAGGATGCCGATGCCCGCGCCCGTGGCCACGCGCCAGCGTTCGCGCGCGTCGACCGGCAGGGCGGCGGGCCTCAGGTCGGAGAGGCGCTGGGCGATACGCGAACGAAGCGGCGAGGTGATGAGATCGGTGCTGGACATGGGGCTGGTCGACGCGCCAAACGGGGAAGGCACGCATTGTGGCCGGGTGCTAAGCTGGCCCGCATCCGTTCGCTGAGACCCCAGCTTCACCCTTGCGAGAGACCCCACCATGCCCGGACTGCTGCCCCACGTCGACCCCGAAGGCCTGCTCGAGTTTTCGGTCGTCTACACCGATCGCGCGCTCAACCACATGTCGAAGAAATTCCAGGGGGTGATGCGCGACATCTCGGCCACGCTGAAGGAGGCCTACAACGCCAAGGCCGCGATCGTGGTGCCCGGCAGCGGCACCTTCGGCATGGAAGCGGTGGCGCGCCAGTTCGCCACCAACCAGAAGGTGCTCGTGATCCGCAACGGGTGGTTCAGCTTCCGCTGGACGCAGATCTTCGAGATGGGGAACATCCCTTCGTCTGCCACCGTGCTCAAGGCCAAGCGCATCGGCGCCGCACCCGACGCGCCGTTTGCACCGGCCTCCATCGACGAAGTGGTGGCCGCCATCGAGCGCGAGAAGCCGGCCGCGGTGTTTGCCGCGCACGTGGAAACGGCGAGCGGCATGCTGCTGCCAGACGACTACCTGCGCGCCGTGGGCCAGGCCGTGACGGCCGCGGGCGGCCTCTTCGTGCTCGATTGCATCGCCTCGGGGGCGATGTGGGTCGACATGGTGAAGAACCACGTCGACGTGCTGATCAGCGCGCCGCAGAAGGGCTGGAGCGGCTCGCCTGGCTGCGCCTTCGTGATGCTCGGCGAGCGGGCCCGTGCCCGCATCGACCAGACCACCAGCACCAGCTTCGCCTGCGACCTGAAGAAGTGGCTCGCCATCATGGAAAGCTACGAAGGCGGCGCCTACAGCTACCACACGACGATGCCCACCGATGCTCTGACCCGCGTGCGCGACGTGATGCTCGAAACGAAAGCCTTCGGCTTCGAGAAGGCGCGTGCCGCGCAGCAGGAGCTGGGCAGCAAGGTGCGCGCGCTGCTCGCGAAAAACGGCTTCAAGAGCGTGGCTGCGCCCGGCTACGAGGCGCCGGGCGTGGTGGTGAGCTACACGAGCGACCCCGAGATCCAGTCGTCGAAGAAATTCCTCGCCGCGGGCCTGCAGACGGCGGCCGGCGTGCCGCTGCAGTGCGACGAGGGAGCCGACTTCAAGACCTGGCGCATCGGCCTCTTCGGGCTCGACAAGCTCGGCAACATCGACCGCACCGTCAGCCAGCTCGACGCTGCGTTGAAGCAGATTCGCTAGCAGCGCCCAGGGCCTGCGCGAGGTAGGGCGCGGTGCGGCTGCCGGCCGCCTGCGCCACCTCGGCGGGCCGGCCGCAGGCCACCTGCCGGCCGCCCTCTTGCCCCGCGCCGGGGCCCATGTCGATCACCCAGTCGCTCGCGGCGGCCACGCGCATGTCGTGCTCGACCACCACCACCGTGTTGCCGGCGTCGACCAGGCCGTTGAGCTGCGCCATCAGCCGGTCGACGTCTGATGCGTGCAGGCCGGTCGTGGGCTCGTCGAGCACGTAGAGCGTGTCGCCGCGCTGCGAGCGTTGCAGCTCGGTGGCGAGCTTGATGCGCTGGGCTTCGCCGCCCGACAGTTCGGTGGCCGGCTGGCCCAGGCGCAGGTAGCCGAGGCCGATGTCCTGCAGCAGCTGCAAGGGCCGGCGCAGCGGGGCTTCGTCGGCGAAGAAGGCCAGCGCCTCGCTCACCGTCATACCGAGGACTTGCGCGATGTTCTTCTCGCGCCACGTGACCGTGAGCGTCTGCTCGTTGTAGCGCGCGCCGTGGCAGGTGGGGCAGGGGGCATAGACGCTCGGCATGAAGAGCAGCTCGACGCTCACGAAGCCTTCGCCTTCGCAGGTGTCGCAGCGGCCCTTGGCCACGTTGAACGAAAAACGCCCGGCATCGAAGCGGCGCTTGCGGGCCGCGGGCGTGGCGGCGAAGAGCTTGCGCACGTGGTCAAAGAGGCCGGTGTAGGTGGCGAGGTTGGAGCGTGGCGTGCGGCCGATGGGTTTCTGGTCGACGCGCACCAGGCGGCGGATGGCCTCCATGCCCGAGCCGATGCGGCCGCGTGCAGTTTCGGTGATCTCGCCGGCGGCATCGTCGCCTTCGTCGTCGGCGGGTGGGGGCTCGTGGCCGAGCTGCGCTGACACGAGCTGCACCAGCGCCTGGCTCACGAGGCTCGACTTGCCCGAGCCCGACACGCCGGTGACGCAGGTGAAGGCGCCGAGGGGAAAGCGCGCGTCGAGGCCGCGCAGGTTGTGGCAGGTCACGCTTTCGAGCGTGAGCCAGCGTGTGACGGGGCGCTGTGGCGCAACGAGCCGCCGCGCGCCGAAGAGGTGCTTCGCGGTGTGGGACCCGGCCACCTCGCGCAGCCCCTCGGGCGGCCCGCTGTAGAGCACCTGCCCGCCGAGTTCACCCGCGTCGGGCCCCACGTCGACCAGCCAGTCGGCGCGGCGCATCAGCGACACGTCGTGCTCGACGACGAAGATCGAGTTGCCTCCGTCCTTCAGCCGCCCGAGCGCGCGCAGCAGCGCTTCGCCGTCGGCGGGGTGCAGGCCAGCCGAAGGTTCGTCGAGCACGTAGACCACGCCGAAGAGGTTGGAGCGGATCTGCGTGGCCAGGCGCACCCGCTGCAGCTCGCCGGGCGAAAGCGTGGGCGTGCTGCGGTCGAGCGAGAGGTAGCCCAGGCCCAGGTCGCACAGCGTGCTCACGCGTTCCAGCACGTCGTGCGCGATGCGCTGGGCGGCGATGCGTTTTTCTTCCGACTGGTGAGGGGTGAGGCGCACGTCGGGCGCGGCCGCATGCGCCGCGCCGCCCGCAGCCACGCGGCGCGCCGTGTGCTCGCGGGTGGCCGAGCGGCTCAGGGCGGGTGATGCGGTGGGGTCGATTTCGAAGCGGCCTTCTGCGGCGGGCCGCAACGCGTCGGCCAACTGCGTGAGCGGCATCTGCGCCAGCTCGCCGATGTCCAGGCCCGCAAAGGTGACGCCCAGCGCCTCGCGCTTGAGCCGCTTGCCCTGGCATTGCGCGCAGAGGCTGCCCACCATGTAGCGCGAGACACGCCTTTTCATCAGCGCGCTCTGCGTGGTGGCGAAGGTCTGCAGCACGTACTTGCGCGCACCGGTGAAGGTGCCGTGGTAGCTCGGCTCCTCCTTGCGGCGCAGCGCGGCGCGCGTCTCGGCCGGGGTGAAGCCGGCGTAGACGGGCACGGTGGGCTGCTCGTCGGTGAAGAGGATCCACTGGCGGTCTTTCTTCGGCAGATCGCGCCAGGGTGTGTCCACGTCGTAGCCCAGCGTGACGAGGATGTCGCGCAGGTTCTGCCCGTGCCACGCGGGCGGCCAGGCGGCCACCGCACGCTCGCGGATGGTGAGCGAGTCGTCGGGCACCATCGATTGTTCGGTCACCTCGTACACATGCCCGAGGCCGTGGCACACGGGGCAGGCGCCTTGCGGCGTGTTGGGCGAGAAGTCTTCGGCGAAGAGCATCGGCTGGCCGGGCGGGTAGGTGCCGGCGCGCGAATACAGCATGCGCAAGAGGCTGCCGATGGTGGTGACGCTCGCCACCGTCGAGCGCGTGCTGGGCGTGCCGCGCTGCTGCTGCAAGGCCACCGCTGGGGGCAGGCCGTCGATGGAGTCGACGTCGGGCACGCCCACCTGGTCGATGAGGCGGCGCGCATAGGGCGCGACCGATTCGAAGTAGCGCCGCTGCGCCTCGGCGTAGAGCGTGCCGAACGCGAGCGACGACTTGCCCGAGCCGGAGACGCCGCTGAAGACGACGAGCGCGTTGCGCGGCACGTCGAGGTCGACGTTCTTCAGGTTGTGCTCGCGCGCGCCGCGCACGCGCACGAAGCCGTCTTGTGGCGGCACTTGGACAGAGGTGTGGGCTGGGGTGAGCTTGGGCATGGCACGAGACTTCGGCAATTCACATGCCCATCGTCCGCCGTCGCTCCTGACGCGCTCCTGCCCTCGGCTCGCATACGATCGGCGCCCATGAGCAATGCCACACCGACCCGTGCCGCGCCGCGCGAGGGCTCCGACGCCGAACTCCACCCCTATGGCCGGCCCGCTGGCGGGTGGCGGCTCCAGCTCTTCCGAGTGATCTTCGAAGCGGACACGCCGGCGGGCAAGTTGTTCGACGAAGTGCTGATCGGCCTCATCCTCGCGAGCCTTGCGGTGGTGGTGCTCGACAGCATTGCGTCCATCCACGCGGCCTACGGGAGCGTCTTCACCGTGCTCGAGTGGAGCTTCACGCTGCTCTTCACGCTCGAGTACATCGCCCGGCTCGTGTGCGTGCAGCGGCCCATGCGCTATGCCCGCAGCGTGTTCGGTGTGATCGACCTGGTGGCGGTGCTGCCCACCTACCTCGCCATCCTCGTGCCGGGGCTTCATGCGCTGATCGACGTGCGGGTGCTGCGGCTCTTGCGCATCTTCCGCATCTTCAAGCTCAGCGCCTACATCGCCGAATACGGCGCGCTCGGGCGGGCGCTCTACGAGTCGCGCCGCAAGATCTTCGTCTTCCTGTCGTTCGTGATGATGGTGGTGCTCATCATGGGCACGCTGATGTACGTGGTGGAGGGGCCGGCACACGGCTTCCACAACATCCCGACCGGCGTGTATTGGGCCATCACCACGATGACGACGGTGGGCTTTGGCGACATCACACCCAAGACCGACCTCGGGCGCTTCATCGCGTCGATCATGATGCTGCTCGGCTGGGGCACGCTGGCCGTGCCCACCGGCATCGTGAGCGCTGAGTTCACCGCGCAGAAGCTGCGCCCGCGCACGCGCCATTGCATGGCCTGCGGCAGCGACGGGCACTCGATGTCGGACCGCTTCTGCCGCGACTGCGGTGCGGCGCTGCCGTCGGTGACGACGCCGAAGTGACGCTCAGGGCTTGAACATCAGGTCCAGCACGCGCTGGGCCCGCCGGGTGTTGACGCGGCGCGTGCCGATCAGGTTGGCGATCAGCTCGTTGGCCCCCGGGGCTTCGGTGTAGGCCATCTGCGCCTCGCCGTAGCGGCGCGCGTCGAGTCGCCCCTTGACCAGCGTGCGCACGGTGTCGTGCCGGTGGTCGGCGGTGATGGCCACCATCGTCTCGGCCAACGTGGCGGCCGGCCCTTCGATCAGGTGCGCGAAATGCCCGCCCGTGTAGAGCAACGAGCCGGTCAACTGGCGGCGTGCGTTGAGCTGGCGCGCGTTGGCCACGATGTCGTGCACCTGCTCGCGCGAGGCGAGCGAGCGGCTCACATAGAAGATCTGATACAGGTCGGGACGGTCCACAGGCTGAAGGGTATCGGTGGACGGTCGTGCGGCATGGGCGGAAGACGCCTGGCAAACCTGCCCTTTTCAGGGGCCCGCGGCTTAACGTTCACCTAACGCTCGCCTAAGAATGCCTTCATCGGGCCTTTCTATCGTGGCCGCATGCGGGGGTGGCCCCGCCCGGTTCTCTTGAAAAGAAAGGCTCGCCATGAAACTCAACCCTCTGAATGCCACCCTGGTGGCCGCGGGTGTCCTCGCAATGGGCACGGCTGGGGCGTTCAGCCTGAAGCCGTGGTTCCAGGACAAGGCGGAAGCAGCGCCCTCGACCCCACCGGCGGTGGTCGCCGCCGCCACACCTTCGACCACCGGCGCCACGGTCGCAGCGGCGGCGATGGCGCCGGTCGCGCCCATCCCGGCGCAGGCCGTGGTGCCCAACTACCGCGCGATCTTTGCGCAGGCGGGGCCGGCCGTGGTCGGTGTCACGGTGTCGGGCACGCACAAGCTCTCGGCCGACGAGCAGCAGATGCAGGGCGGGCTGCCGCCCGGCTTCGAGAACGACCCCTTCTTCAAATTCTTCCGCGGCCTGCCGGGCATGCAGGCGCCGCGTGGGCGCGGCGGCATCCCGGAGCAGCCGTTCCGCGGCCAGGGCTCGGGCTTCATCATCAGCGCCGATGGCCTCATCCTCACCAACGCGCACGTGGTGCGTGAGGCGAAGGACGTGACGGTGAAGCTGAGCGACCGCCGCGAGTTCACCGCCAAGGTGCTGGGCAGCGACCCGACCACCGACGTGGCGGTGCTGCGCATCAACGCGAAAGACCTGCCGACCGTGCGCCTGGGCAACCCCAAGCAGCTGGAGGTGGGTGACCCGGTGATGGCCATCGGCTCGCCCTTCGGTTTCGAGCAGACCGCCACGCAAGGCATCGTGAGCGCCAAGGGCCGCTCGCTGCCCGGCGATTCGGTGGTGCCTTTCATCCAGACCGATGCGGCGGTGAACCCCGGCAACTCGGGCGGCCCGCTCTTCGACGGCAGTGGTACGGTGGTGGGCATCAACGCCCAGATCTACTCGCAGTCGGGTGGCTACCAGGGCCTGTCGTTCGCGATCCCCATCGACGTGGCGTTGAAGGTGAAAGACCAGATCGTCGCCACCGGCAAGGCCCAGCACGGCCGCCTCGGCGTGACGGTGCAGGACGTGAACCAGTCGCTCGCCGAATCCTTCGGCATGAAGCGGCCCGACGGCGCACTCGTGGCCAGCGTGTCGCGCAACAGCGCGGCCGCCAAGGCGGGCCTGAAGCCGGGTGACGTGATCACCGAGGTGAACGGCGAGCCGGTGGTGCGTTCGGGCTCGCTGAGCAGCCTGATCGGCATGGCCAGCCCCGGCGACAAGGTGAAGCTCAAGGTCTGGCGCGACCGTGGCCAGATCGACGTCGACGCCACGCTCGGCGGCGCCGAAGACGCGCAGCAGCAGGCCGCCAACGACGAGCAGGCCGACCGCGCTGGCCAGCTCGGCCTGGCCCTGCGGCCGCTGTCGCGCGACGAGCGCCGCCAGGTCGAGACCGAAGGCAGCCTGCTGGTCGAGAACGTGACGGGAGCCGCCGCTCGCGCCGGCATCGAGCGCGGTGACGTGCTCATCGCCATCAACGGCAAGCCGGTCACCTCGGTCGAGCAGATCAAGAGCGTGATGTCGAGCAAACCGAAGAGCGTGGCGCTGCTGGTCGAGCGTGACGGAGAACGGATCTTCGTGCCGGTGAACCTCGGCTGATGAGGCCGTAGGACTTGGCCGCGACATGCGTTGACGGCGAAACAGCAGGGCGGAATTGAGCGACAAAGACGTACCTTCCAACAACCTTGAGAGGACGCCATGAAGAATTCGATTCCGCACCTGCTGATCCCGGCCGCCATCGCCGCCCTGGCGTTGGCGGGCCACCCGGCCAAGGCGCAAGACGATCCTGCCTCGCCACCGCCCGGGGCCTCGGCCCGCTCGGTGCTGCCGGGCGAGGCGGTGCCGCTGCCCGAGGTGCAGACCTCCGGCAACGTGAGCTTCGTGTCGGGCGGCATCCCCTACGAGCAACTGCCGGCCTTCAACGCCGCGCGCAGCCAGTTCCCGCTCAACATCGAGGTCTACGAGCGTGATGGCGCACGCAACGCCTTCACCGCCGATGCCGACGTGCGCGTGATCGACGCCAAGAGCGGCGACGTGGTGCTCGAGACCAAGACCGAAGGCCCCTACCTGTGGGCGAAGGTGCCGCCGGGGCAGTACAAGGTGGAGACCACGCTCAACGGCAAGGTGAAGGAGGCGCGTGTGTCGGTGAGCGGCGCGAAGCCGGCCCGCACCATCGTCGTGTTCCCGGACGGGACCACCGAGTGATCAAGCCACGGAGGCGTCAGCCTCCGTTTTGCATCAGCTCGGTGTAGCGCCGCTGCATCTCCTGCGGCGCCACCTTCTCGATCGAGTGGCCAATGAGCCAGGTGTGGCCGAACGGGTCGCGCAGCTTGCAAGAGCGCTCGCCGTAGAACTGGTTGGTGGGCGGGCTCAGCAGCGTGGCACCACAGGCCACGGCCTGCTCGCCCATCGCGTCGCAGTCGTCGACGTGCAGGTGCACGACCATGCCCGACAGGCCCTGCGCCGGCGGCGCGGTGATGCCGTACTCGGGGTACTCCTCCGAGAGCATCAGCACCGCGCTCGGCCCCATCTGCAGCTCGACGTGACCGACGCGGCCAGAGGGCTCGGTCAACCGGTACAGCTCTTCGGCGCCGAAGGCCTGCGTGTAGAAATCGACGGCCTGTTGCGCGCTCGGCACGCAGAGGTAGGCGTACAACTCGTGGATGCTGTTCTTCATGGGTGGCTCCTGGTGATGACCCATGCTAGGCCGCCGGGGTCGGCGTGTATTGGAGGTTTTTTCACCGCCCTGCCGGGGGCACGGCCATGTGGGTGGGCTGATCGGGCTGCAGCGGCGCGTAGGCCGTGGGCGTCATGCCGGTGAGGCGCTTGAAATCGCGGATGAGGTGGGACTGGTCGGCGTAGCCGGCTTCTGCGGCGGTGAGTGCCCAGTCTTTCGAGGGCGCCGTGGCCAATCGCGACAGCAGGGCCTGGAATCGCAGCACGCGGGCGTAGCGCTTGGGCGTTAGGCCCACCTGCTGCTCGAAGCGGGCGATGAAGCGGGTAGGGCCGAGTCCACTCGCGCGTTGCAGCGGCTCGATCGGATTGCCGGTGGGGTCGTGGGCCATCGCCTGCACCGCTTGGGCGACGAGCCTGTCGCGGGGTGGGGCCAGGGCCAGCCGGGCCACGAGATACGCCTCGAGGCGCAAGAGGCGGCCGTGCAGGCCCGGTGTGTCTTGCAGCTCCTCGCGCAGCGCGCGGGCGCTCGGGCCCCAGAGGGTGTCGAGCGGCACGGTGCGGTTGCGCAATTCGGGCAGAGCGCCGCCGAAGAAGGCCGCGGCGCCACCGGGTTTGAAGTGGACGCCGACGACGCACGACGCGCCGGTGGTGTCGCGCTGGCAGGCGTGGTCGTGCGCCCCGTGCAGCACGCCGCCGTCGAAGTGTTCGCCGGCGCGGTCGTCGCTGCCGCGGTAGCGGCTGATGCGCTGGCCGTCGAGCAGCGGGATCACGATGTCGGCACGGCCGGTGGGCAGGTTGAACTCGCGCGCGTGGGGCAGGGCGCCGCGCTCGCTGGCCCACAGCATCTCGACGTGCGGCACCAGCGGGGCGATGGGGCGGCGCGTCAGCAACATGGCCTGTCGATCTAACGAGGGCCTACTGGCTGCGGGCCGGGGCGCGCACCACGGTCACGCTGCACTCGGACTGCGCGGTGACCTCGGTCGACACGCTGCCCAGGTAGCGGCGCAGGCCGCCGCTGCTGCGGGCGCCCATCACGATGTGGTCGACCTGGTTCTTGCGCGCGTAGTCCACGATGGCGGTGGCCGGGTCGGGCGCTTCCAGCACATGGAAGGTGATGCGGCCGGACTGCATGTCGAGCTTCATCTCTTTCGCGATCGGGCGGGCCCAGTGCTTGAGCTGCACCAGCAGGTTGACGTGCTTGCTGCTGCCGTCGGCTTCGAGCAGCTCGTCCATGCCGATGCGGGCGGTCTTCATGACGGCGAGGCAGGCGAGGCGTGCGTTGGGCTCGGTCTGCAGCAGGCGCAGGGCGGTGAGGCGCAGGGCTTCGAGCAGCTCGGGCTCGGCGCCGCCCACGTCGACGGCGGCGAGCAGGATGGGGCTGCGCGCGAGCTGCGTGGTGGCGCTGGCGCGTGCGTTGGGCTCGGCGCCGAGCGCGGAGAACCAGCGCGACATGCGTTTCATGGTGCCGCTGCGCTCGCGCCGCTTGGCGCGCTCGGTGAGCGGCACCTGGGCTGGGTTCTGCAGCTGGAAGGCGAGCTGCGCGCCGGTCTGCTGGCGCTGCTCGGGATTGGGTTCGAGCGCCTGCAGGATGACTTCCTGCAGCCAGGGCGGGCAGTCCTTGCGCAGGTTGATCGGCGGCACCGGGTCCTGGTAGAGCCGCTCGCGCAGGCCGCGCACCGAGTCGGGGTTGCCGAAGGGGCGCTCGCCGGTCGTCAGGTGATAGAGGATGACGCCGAGCGCGAAGAGGTCGCTGCGCGGGTCGTTGCGCACGAACTGCACCTGCTCGGGCGAGATGTAGGGGCCGGTGCCCATCGGCAGCTCGAATTCTTCGTCGAGCAGGTCGGGCAGCTGGTCGTGGCGCGAGAGGCCGAAGTCGACCAGCACCGCCTCGCCCGTGATGCGGAACATGATGTTGCTCGGCTTGATGTCGAGGTGCACCAGGTGCTGGCGGTGCAGGTCGTGCAGCGCGGTGGCCACCTTGATGCCGATGTCGACCACCTTGGCGATGGGCAGCGGCGCTTCGTCGAGCAGCGGCCGCAGCGAATCGCCGGGGATGCGCTCCATCACGATGTAGGGCTGCGAGGTGAAGTCTCCCTTGGCCACGAAGCGCGGCACGTGCGGGCCGCTCAACTTGGGCAGGATCATCTGCTCGACCTCGAAGCCGACGATGCTCGCCGGATCTTCGCCGCCGAGGATGCGCGGGACCTTCATGATGAGGTCCATCGGGTCGTCGCTGCTGACGTCGACCACTTTCCACAGGTGGGCCATGCCGCCCTGGTGCAGGTGGCGCTCGAGCTTGAAGTGGTCGATCAGCTCGCCGGCCTGCAAGGGGCGCAGCGGGTGCGTGGCCGGTGCGGCCGCGCCGAAATTGCTCGGGGGGTTGTCGAGTTCAGCCGCCATCTTCCAAACGCTTCGCGAGACGTTGCGGCAGGCCGGCGGCCCGCACCTTGGCCGCGGCCGTGTCGTAGTCGTAGGGCACGCGGAAATACGTCAGCTCGGCGCTCTCGCTGTCGTAGACGGCGTAGCAGGCGGCGGGGTTGTTGTCGCGCGGCTGGCCGGCGGCACCCGGAATCACCAGCCACTGGCGCTGCGGCGACAGCGGAATCGGCACGCCCGGCACGGGCTGGAACTCGCCGATCTTGCCGGTGGGCGCAAGGTGGTAGAGCCGCGGCTCGTGCACATGGCCGCAGAAGGTGACGCGGCACGCAGTGGCGTGCATGCTGCGCACCGCGTCGGCCCGCGCGTGGATGTAGCCCCACTCGCCGGGCGCGTAGGCGTTGGCGTGCACGTAGAGACGGCCATCGTCGACGGCGGTGAGCGGGAGGCTTGCGAGGAAGTCGACCTGCGCGTCGTCGAGCTGCTCGCGCGTCCACGCGACGGTGAAGCGCGCGTCTTCGATCATCGTGGGCTGCGGGCCGATCACGGTGGCGGCGTCGTGGTTGCCGCGGATGGCGATGGCGCCCTGCGCCACGTGCTCGCGGATCTGGTCGACCACCCAGGCGGGGTCGGCGCCGTAGCCGACGAAGTCGCCGAGGAAGACGTACTTGGTGGCCTGCTGCCCCTTGGCGTGCGCCAGCACCTCCGACACCGCCTCTCGGTTGGCATGGAGGTCGGTGATGAGGGCGATCTTCATGAGGCGAGTGTTATCCGATACGGCCCAGCAGAAGGAACTCCATCAGCGCCTTCTGGACGTGCATTCGATTCTCGGCCTCGTCCCACACCACGCTTTGCGGCCCGTCAATGACCTCGGCCTCCACCTCTTCGCCGCGGTGCGCCGGCAGGCAGTGCATGAAGAGCGCATCGGGCTGGGCCACGGCCATCATCTCGCGGTCGACGCACCAGTCGGCGAAGGCCTTCATGCGGGCTTCGTTCTCGGCCTCGTAGCCCATGCTCGTCCACACGTCGGTGGTCACGAGGTGGGCGCCGCGGCAGGCGTCGAGCGGGTTCTTGAAGGTCTTCAGGCACTGCGTGTTGGCCACGCCGGCCACCTGGGGGTCGATCTCGTAGCCGGTGGGCGTGCTCACGTGGAGCGTGAAGCCGAGGATGTCGGCCGCCTGCAGCCAGGTGTTGGCCATGTTGTTGCCGTCGCCCACCCAGGCCACCGTCTTGCCGCGGATGCTGCCGCGGTGCTCGATGAAGGTGAAGATGTCGGCCAGGATCTGGCAGGGGTGGTACTCGTTGGTGAGGCCGTTGATGACCGGCACGCGCGAGTTGGCGGCGAAGGTCTCGATCTTGGTCTGCTCGTAGGTGCGGATCATCACCAGGTCGACCATGCGGCTGATGACCTTGGCCGAGTCTTCCACCGGCTCGGCGCGGCCGAGCTGGCTGTCGCCGGTGGTGAGGTGCACCACGGAGCCGCCCATCTGGTACATGCCCGCCTCGAAGCTCACGCGGGTGCGCGTGCTGGCCTTCTCGAAGATCATGGCCAGCGTGCGGTCGGTGAGCGGCGTGTACTTCTCGTAGTTCTTGAAGCGCTGCTTGATGATCGCGGTGCGCTCGAAGAGGTAGGCGTATTCCTCGGCGCGCAAGTCCTTGAACTGGAGGTAGTGCTTGATGAGGCTCATGCCGGGCTTCATGACGCGGGCTTGGCGAAAAACGCCTTGATCAGCGGGCAGAGGATGGCGAGCAGCTGCTTCACCTCGTCGGCGTTGATGATGAGCGCGGGCAGCAGGCGCACCACCTTGTCGGCGGTCACGCTGATCATGAGGCCGGCTTCAGCGGCCTGGCCGAGCAGCTCGCCACAGGGGCGGTCGAGCTCGACGCCGATCATCAGGCCCTGGCCGCGGATGTCGACCACGCCGGGCAGGCTACCCAGCTCGCGCTTCAGCCCCTCGGTGATCAGCTGGCCCATGCTGGCGGCGTTCTCGAGCAGCTTGTCCTCTTCCATGATGCGCAGCGTCTCGACACCGGCGCGCATGGCGAGCGGGTTGCCGCCGAAGGTGGTGCCGTGGTTGCCGGGGCCGAACACGTTGGCGGCTTTCGGGCCGCAGACGAAGGCGCCGATGGGCACGCCCGAGCCCAGGCCCTTGGCGAGTGGCATCACGTCGGGCTTGATGCCGGCCCATTGGTGGGCGAACCACTTGCCGGTGCGGCCCATGCCGCATTGCACTTCGTCGAGCATGAGCAGCCAGCCTTTTTCGTCGCAGATGCGGCGGGCCTGGCGCAGGTACTCGGCATGCGTGGGGTTGATGCCGCCTTCGCCCTGGATCACTTCCAGGAAGATGGCGACGACGTTGGGGTTGGACGCGGCGACCTTCTCGATGGCGGCAATGTCGTTCAGCGGCACGCGCACGAAGCCTTCGACCAGCGGGCCGAAACCGGCCTGCACCTTGGGGTTGCCGGTGGCCGAGAGCGTGGCGATCGAGCGGCCGTGGAAGGCGCGTTCATAGACGATGATCTCCGGCTTCTCGATGCCCTTGTCATGGCCGAACTTGCGCGCGATCTTGAGCGCGCCTTCGTTGGCTTCGAGGCCCGAGTTGCAGAAGAAGACGTTGGTCAGGCCCGAGATCTCGACCAGCTTGGCGGCGAGTTGCTCCTGCAGCGGCACCTGGTAGTAGTTGGAGCTGTGCATCAGCTTGCCGACCTGGTCTTGCAGCGCCGGCACGAGCTTGGGGTGCGCGTGGCCCAGCGTGTTGACCGCGATGCCGGAGAGCCCGTCGAGGTATTTCTTGCCGTTGGTGTCCCACAGCCAGCAGCCTCGGCCGTAGGCCAGCGCCATCGGCAGGCGGCCATAGGTTGGCATCACGTGCGGCATGGGGGAGGCAGACAGCTTGTCGGGGGCGTTCATGGAGGGGCTCCGAAAGAATGACGCTGGAAGAGACAAGGCCCGCAGGGAAGTGCGGGCCTGGGGCGTTTGATTCTAAAGGGGGTGTATGGCGCCACCGCCTCGTGGAAGGGGTGATGGCCCGTTGAGTTTTGCAAAGGTCTCGTTCGGCAAACGCGAACGATGTGGGGTGCGGCGGGGACCCGTTCACGCACCGCGCTTTCAGGGCGCAATGCGGCGAGCCGATAAGTCCTCATGGACGTGGCAGAACTCACCCCGACGCGTGCTGCATCGCAGCACATGCGAGGCACAATAGCGCCTTCACCGCAGGCCGTATCAGGGCACGACCCGAGCGCGGCACGCCGTGCCGACCCCGCGTGCCACCGCATGACCACCGCCAAACCCCGAGAAGTTTTCATCCAGGGCCTGACCAAGGACGGCAGGACCTTCCGCCCGAGCGATTGGGCAGAGCGCTTGGCGGGGGCGATGTCGTGCTTCCGCCCTGGCGGCGCCACGGCCGGCGGCCCCGGCGCCTTCATCGGCTACTCGCCGTATTGCGTGCCGCGGGTGATCAACGGCGTGAAATGCGTGATCGTCAACGAGGCACTGCGCGACATCGAGATCATGGCGTGGGACTTCGTCATGAACTTCGCACGCGACAACGAGCTGCAGGTGACCGAGGCCTGCCTATTGCCGGAACCGCCGTCCAAGCCCCAGGCGTGACGATGCCACCCCGGAAATGAAAAAACCCGCCTTTCGGCGGGTTTTCTCTTCGCAGTACCGGGAAATCAGTTTCAGGCGGCGGTGGCGAGGGCCTTGACCTTGGCCGACAGGCGGCTCTTGTGGCGAGCGGCCTTGTTCTTGTGAAAGAGGCCCTTGTCTGCCACGGAGTCGATCACGCTCTGGGCGGCCTTGAAGATTTCGGTGGCTTTCGCCTTGTCGCCAGCGGCAACAGCCTTCTGGACGTTCTTGATCACGGTGCGGAACTTCGAGCGCAGCGCGGTGTTGGCAGCGTTCAGCTTGACGTCTTGACGCACGCGCTTGCGGCCAGAGGCGATGCGGACGGTCTTTTTGGCTTTGGAGGAGGTTGCCATGGAGCTTGTACCCGGTTTGAGCGAAGTCCGCGAGTATAGCAGGCACAGCCGCGCAGCCGCAAACGGCGGGTAGGCGCTCCCTATAATCCCGCCGCCCATGAACCTGCTGCGCGCCGCGTCGACCGTCTCCCTGCTGACCCTGGCCTCGCGCATCACCGGCCTGGCCCGTGACACCCTCATCGCCGCGGCCTTCGGCGCGAGCGGCTGGGCCGACGCGTTCAACGTCGCGTTCCGCATTCCCAACCTGCTGCGGCGCCTCTTCGCCGAAGGCGCCTTCGCGCAGGCCTTCGTGCCGCTGCTGGGCGAGACCCGCGGGCGCGAGGGCGACGAGGCCACGCGCCGGCTGATCGACGCCGTCGCCACCATGCTCTTCTGGGCGCTGATCGTGACGGTCGCCCTCGGCATGGTGGCCGCGCCGGCCGTGGTGTGGCTGATGGCTTCGGCGCTGCAGGAGTTCGACGGCGCGGTCGTGATGACCCGCATCATGTTCCCGTACATCGGCTTCATGTCGCTGGTGGCGCTGGCCGCGGGCGTGCTCAACACCTGGAAGCGCTTCGCGGTGCCGGCCGCGACGCCGGTGCTGCTCAACCTCTCGATGATCCTGGCGGCCTGGCTGCTGGTGCCGCAGTTCCGCCGCTGGGGCGTCGAGCCGGCCTATGCGCTGGCGGTGGGCGTGATGGTGGGCGGCGTGCTGCAGCTGGCGATCCAGGTGCCGGCGCTGATGCGCATCGGCTGCCTGCCGCGCATCGGGCTCACGCCCTCGCGCATTGCGGCGGCATGGCACCACCCCGGCGTACACCGCACCTTGCAGCTGATGCTGCCCGCGGTGCTGGGGGTGTCGGTCGCGCAGCTGTCGATGATCATCAACACGCAGATCGCGTCGCACGTGTCGGTGGGCGCGGTCTCGTGGCTCTTCTATGCCGACCGGCTGATGGAGTTCCCGACCGGCCTGCTGGGCGTGGCGCTCGGCGTGGTGCTGATCCCGCAGCTCTCGCAGGCGCACGGGCGCGGCGACGCCGCGGGATATTCGGCGATGCTCGACTGGGGTCTGCGCCTGGTGTTGCTGCTGACGCTGCCCTGCGCCGCGGCCCTGCTGGTCTTCGGAACGCCGCTGATCGCGGTGCTCTTCCACCGCGGCCAGTTCACCGCGGCCGACGTGCAGCAGACGGTGATGGCCCTGCGGGGCTACGGCGTCGGCCTGATCGGCATCGTGGCGGTGAAGGTGCTGGCACCCGGCTTCTATGCGAGCCTCAATGTGCGCACACCGGTGAAGATTGCCATCGGCGTGCTGGTGCTCACGCAGATCCTCAACTGGCTGCTCGTGCCGCACCTCGGGCATGCGGCGCTCGCGCTCTCGATCAGCCTGGGCGCGACCGTCAATGCGCTGCTGCTTTTCTTCGGCCTGCGCCGGCGCGGCAGCTACGTGCCGAGCCCCGGCTGGGCCGCTTTTGCCGCGCGGGTGGTGCTGGCGACCGCCGTGATGAGCGGTGCGCTCTGGTATGCCGCCGGCCTGTTCGACTGGGTGGCGCTCGGCCGACACGAATGGCAGCGCGTAGGCTGGCTCGCGGCCTGCATGACGGGCGCCGTGCTGCTGTACTTCGCCACGCTGCTGGCCACCGGCCTCAAGTTCAAGCAATTCATGCGGCGCGGATAGACTGGCCGCCCAACGCTTGAACGCCATGCCCACCTTCCCGCAGTTCCAGGCTCAGACCCCGCTGGAGTACTTCGCCCTGCTGGTGGCCGACGACGACAACTTCTCCTTGCTCGAGGCGGCCATCTCGCTCGGCCAGGACGACAACCCCTCGCTTGACACCCAGGCGGTGCTGCACCAGATCGACACGCTGGCGGCGCGCCTCAAGGTGCGTGTGCCGGCCGATGCCGGACCGCGCCAGCGCCTGCGCGTGCTGAACCAGTTCTTCTTCAACGAGCTGGGGTTCGCCGGCAACGTCAACAACTACTACGACCCGGCGAACAGCATGCTCGCCGCGGTGCTTGAAACGCGTCGCGGCATCCCGATCACGCTGGCGCTGCTCTACATCGAATTCGCGCAGCAGGCAGGCTTGCGCGCGCGTGGCGTCTCGTTCCCGGGCCACTTCCTCGTGAAGGTCAAGCTCAGCGAGGGCGAAGTGGTGATCGACCCCTTCACCGGCCAATCGCTCTCGCGCGAGCGTCTCGACGAGCTGTTGTTGCCCTACCGGCGCCGGCAAGGCCTGACCGGCGACCTCGACGTGCCGCTCAGCCTCTTCCTGCAGGCCGCGCCGCCGCGCGACGTGATGGCGCGCATGCTGCGCAACCTGAAGGAGATCTACCGCACAGGCGCCGATTGGCCGCGCCTCGTGGCGGTGCTGAACCGCCTGGTCGTGCTGCTGCCCCAGGCCTGGGACGAGCGCCGAGACCGTGGCCTCGCGCAGGCCGAGATGGGCGCGCTCGATGCGGCGGCGCTCGACCTCGGCGCCTACCTCGCCCATTGCGCGGACGCCCCCGACCGCGACGCCATCGGCCAGCGCCTGATGGCCTTGCGCGAGCCGGGCCCCGGCCCGCTGCACTGACCGCTGTATGAACGGCCAGCACCCCGCGGCCTGCCCCTAGAATCTGCCGCTTCCGCGGCTTCGCTCATCCCCAGGCGACGATGCAACTCACTCCCGCCCAGCGGCAAACCCTCTCCTGGCTCCTGATCGCCGTCATCGGCATGCTGTTGGTGTGGCTGCTGGCGCCGGTGCTCATGCCCTTCCTCTTCGCGGGCATCCTGGCCTACATCCTCGAGCCGGCCGTGGAGAAGCTCGTGAAGCGCAAGCTGCCGCGGGTGCTGGCGGTCACGCTGGTGGAGGTGGCGGCCTTCGTGCTGATCCTGTCGGTGCTGCTGCTGATCGTGCCCATCGTGTCCAAGGAGCTGCCACTCTTGCGCGAGCAGCTGCCGCTTCTGGCCGACAAGCTCAACCACACCGTGTCGCCGTGGCTCGCGCAATACGGCATCGAGGTGGCGCTCGACGTGGCGAGCATCAAGGCCTTCATCGTCAAGTACCTCGGCGCCAACGTCGAAGACGGCCTGACCACGCTGCTCAGCTCGGCCCGCATCGGCGGCAGCTTTCTGCTGGCGCTGATCGGCAACGCGGTGCTGATCCCCGCGGTGCTGTTCTACCTGCTGATGGACTGGCCGCGGCTCGTTGCCCGCATCGACGGCCTCGTGCCGCCGCGCCTGCGCGACAGCGTGCGTGGCTTCGTGCGCGAAAGCGACGAGATGCTCGGCCAGTATCTGCGCGGCCAACTGCTGGTGATGGTGATCCTCGCCGTCTTCTACAGCGTGGGCCTCGCGCTCTTCCGCTTCGACCTCGCCTTGCCGGTGGGTGTGTTCACCGGGCTGGCGGTCTTCATTCCGTACCTGGGCTTTGGCCTGGGGATGCTGCTGGCGCTGATCGCCGGCGTGCTGCAGTTCGCCAGCTGGTACGGCGTGATCGCGGTCGCGGTGGTCTACGGCTTGGGGCAGGTGATCGAGAGCTTCGTCCTCACGCCGCGGCTGGTGGGCGAACGCATCGGCATCAACCCGCTGACGGTGATCTTCGCGCTGCTGGCCTTCGGCCATCTCGCGGGCTTCGTCGGCGTGCTGCTGGCCCTGCCGGTGTGCGCAGTGCTGGTGGTCGCCGGCAAGCGGGCGCTGGCCTGGTACACGGGCAGCAAGCTCTATCTGGGTTGAGCGTGAGACAGATCCCCCTGGCCATCGCAGACGAGCCTGTGCGGTCGTTCGACAGTTTTGTCGCCGGCGCGAACCTCGCCGCGGTGGAGCATCTGCGCGGCGTGATGCTGCAGGCAGCGCCGGTCTACCTGTGGGGCCCGTCCGGTGTGGGCAAGACCCATTTGCTCCAGGCGCTTGCCCATCACGCGCAGCGTGCCGGGGGCCGGGTGGGCTGGTTCAACGCCGCGTCGGCCGTGCCCTGGGACTTCGACGAGAGCCTCGCCCTGATCGTGTTCGACGACTGCGACCGTTTCGACGAAGCCCAGCAGCACGCCGCGTTCGCCCTTTTCGTCGAAGCCACGACCCACCGAATCCCGGTGGCGGCAGCGGGCCTGCTGCCGCCGGTTGACCTGCCGCTGCGCGACGACCTGCGCACCCGCCTCGGCTGGGGCCACGTCTTTGCGCTGGCGCCGCTGGCCGAGTCGGAAGCACGCGCCGCGATGCGCCGCGAGGCCGACCGCCGCGGCCTCTTTCTTTCCGATGACGTGATGAGCTACCTTTTGACGCGCTTCGCGCGCGACCTCAAGCACCTGATGACGGTGCTCGACCGGCTCGACGAATTCGCCCTTGTCCACAAGCGCGCGATCACCGTGCCGCTGCTCAAGCAGATGCTGGCCGAAGAGAAGGGCATGGCATGACGCGCAACCTGTGCCTGTTCGACCTCGACGACACCCTGATCCCGCTCGACTCCGACCACGCCTGGGGCCGCTTCATGATCCGGCAGGGCTGGGTCGATGCCGACGAATTCGACAAGCAGAACGACGTCTTCTTCGCCCACTACAAGGCCGGCACGCTCGACATCCACGCCTACATCGCCTTTGCCACTGCCCCCTGGCGCGAGCGCCCGGCGAGCGAGCGGCAGGCCGCGCAAGACCGCTTCATGCAGGAAGTGATCGCGCCCCAGATGCGGCCCGCCGCCCGAGACTTGGTGTTGCACCACCAGCAGCAGGGCGACCTGGTGGCCATCGTCACCGCCACCAATGAGTTCGTGACGGCCCCCATTGCCCGCGCGTTCGGCGTGCCCCACCTGCTTGCCGTCGAGCTCGAAAAAGACCCCGGGGGTAACATCACCGGCCGCATCGCCGGGGTGCCCTCGTTCCGCGAAGGCAAGACGGTGCGCACGCACGAGTGGCTCGCGGGTCTGGGCCACAAGCTGCAGGACTTCGAGCGCATCAGCGTCTACAGCGATTCCGCCAACGACCTGCCGCTGCTCGAATTGGCGACCGACCCCGTGGCCACCAACCCTTCCGCCCCGCTCGAAGCCATCGCCCGCGAGCGGGGTTGGCGCATTCTTCGGCTGTTCGATTGACGGACTGATGATCAAGAAGTTCATAGACAAACTGCTGGGCAAGACCAGCGCCAAGCCGGCCATCCCCAAGGGCAAGCGGGTCGAAGTGCCGCTGGCCGAGCACAACATCGACCTCAAGCTCGTCGACGACAACGCCATCCGCGTCGTCAAGACCCTGGCCGACGCCGGCTACGAGGCCTACATCGTGGGCGGCGCGGTGCGCGACCTGCTGCTGGGCCTGCGGCCCAAAGACTTCGACGTGGCCACCAACGCCACGCCGGAGCAGGTGAAGAGCCTGTTCCGCCGCGCCTTCATCATCGGCCGGCGCTTTCGCATCGTTCACGTGGTGTTCGGGCGTGGGCGTGAGCATGAGGTGATCGAGGTGTCGACCTTCCGGGCGGTGCTCGACGCCTCGGCCTCGGAGCAGGTGGCCGGCAACGAGAAAACCTCCAAGGCCGAGCTGGCCGACAAGCACCATGCGGTCGACGCCAGCGGCCGCGTGCTGCGCGACAACGTCTGGGGCCCGCAGATCGAAGACGCCGCGCGGCGCGACTTCACCGTCAACGCGATGTACTACGACCCGCAGAAGCAGATCGTGGTCGACTACCACGGCGGCATCAAGGACGCGAAGAAGAAGGTCCTGCGCATGATCGGCGACCCGGTCACGCGCTACCGCGAAGACCCGGTGCGCATCGTGCGCGTGGTGCGCTTCGCCGCCAAGCTCGGCTTCACGATCGACCCGAAGACGCGCGCGCCGATCCGCGAGCTGGCCGGCCTTCTCGACGACGTGCCCGCCTCGCGCACCTTCGACGAGATGATCAAGCTCCTGCAGACGGGCCATGCGCTGGCGAGCATCGAAGAGCTGCGCAAGCAAGGCCTGGTGGGCGAGCGCACCGGCGTGTTCCCCATCCTCGACGTGGTGCTGGCCGATGCCAACAAGCACCCCGAGCGGCAAAAGTTCGTGGAGCTGGCCCTGTCGGACACCGACCGGCGTGTCAACGAAGGCAAGCCGGTGGCGCCGAGCTTCATGCTCGCCTGCATGCTCTGGCACGACGTGCTCGACCGCTGGGAGAAATTGAAGAAGAAGGGCGAGCCGCCGTTCCCGGCGCTTCAGCAGTCGGTCGACGCGGTGTTCGATGCGCGCATCGGCGACATCTCCGGCCGCGGCAAGCTGGCCGCCGACATGCGCGAGATCTGGCTCATGCAGCCACGTTTCGAGCGGCGCACCGGCAACGGCCCGTTTGCGCTGGTGGAGCAGCCGCGCTTCCGCGCCGGCTTCGACTTCCTGCGCCTGCGGGCTGACGCGGGTGAGGGCGACCCCGAGCTGGCCCGCTGGTGGGAGGAGTTCTCGCTGGCCGACGAAGAGAAGCGTGCCCGGCTCGTGGAGCAGGTGCGTGGCCCGGGTGGCTCGCGCCGGCGTGCACCGGCGGCCGCCGCAGCGCCGGCCGCCACCGAAGGCGAGGGTGACAGCAGCTACCCCGAGGGCAGCAGCGATGCGCCCCGCAAGCGCCGCCGCCGTCGCCGCAAGCCTGCGGGCGGTGGCGCGGGCGATGCCGCCCCGCCGTCCAACAGCTGACACGCAACCACGTGGTGCCGTTGCTGGCCTACATCGGCCTGGGGGCCAACCTGGGCGACCCAGCCGAGACCGTGCGCACGGCCATCGAGGCGCTCGGCCGCATGCCGGCGAGCCGGGTCGAAACTGTCTCGTCGCTCTATCGCAGCGCGCCCGTTCATGCCGACGGGCCTGAGTTCATCAACGCCGTGGCCGCGCTGCACACCACGCTGACGGCGTATGAATTGCTCGCCCAACTGCAGGCCATCGAGGCTGAGTTCGGCCGCGAGCGGCCGTATGTCAATGCCCCCCGCACGCTCGATCTCGACCTGCTGCTGTATGGCGACCGCGAGATCGCGTCTGACGACCTCACCGTGCCGCACCCTCGCATGCACGAACGCGCCTTCGTGCTGCAGCCCCTGGCCGAACTGGCCGGCGATGGCCTCGTGATCCCCGGCCGCGGGCCGATCGCGACGTTCTTGCCAGCCGTCGCCACGCAAGCCATCACCCGACTGGAGACCGCATGAACATGACCCGCACACGCCTGCCCGAGCGTGCGTCGCCGCTGGAAGCCGGCTTCCGGCCGGAAGGGCTGGCCCGGCTGACGGCCGCATTCCAGGATCAGATCGACCGCCAGCGCCTTCCGGGCGTCGTCGCGATGGTGGTGCGTGGCGGCAAGCTGGCGTACTTCGAGGCCCTGGGCCGGCGCGACCCGGCGCTGCCCGAGCCGATGCAGCGCGACAGCATCTTCCGCATCTACTCGATGACCAAGCCCATCGTGTCGGTGGCGGTGATGATGCTGTTCGAGGAAGGGCGTCTCTTCCTGCACGATCCGGTGGCGAAGTACCTGCCGGAATTCAAGGACGTGGCGGTCGGCGTGGTGCGCGCCGACGGCCAGATCGACAGCGTGCCTGCCGAGCGCGCGATGACGGTGCAGGACCTGCTGCGCCACACCTCGGGCCTCACTTACGAGATCCTGGCCGAAGCGCCCATCCGCAAGCTCTACGCCCGCGCCAAGATCTACCGCCGCGACTGGACCAATGCCGATTTCAGCCAGGCCCTGGCCAAGCTGCCGCTCATGTACCAGCCGGGCACCGTGTGGGACTACAGCCGCGCGACCGACGTGCTCGGCCGCCTGGTGGAAGTGGTCTCGGGCCAGCCGCTGCGAGACTTCTTCACCAGCCGCATCTTCGAGCCGCTGCGCATGATCGACACCGGGTTCCACGTGCCGGCGATGTCGCAAGGCCGGCTGGCCGAGCCGTTCGCGAACGACCCCGACACGGGCGCCGAGGTGCGCGTGCTCGACGTGCGCGACCCTGTCGCCCTGGACATGGGCGGTGGAGGCCTCGTGTCGACCGCCACCGACTACGCGCGCTTCACGCAGATGCTGCTCAACAAAGGCGTGCTCGACGGCCAGCGCCTGCTCAGCCGCAAGACCATCGAGCTGATGACGAGCGACCACCTGGGCACGATCCCGAGCGTCAACGACCTGCTGCCGCCGGGGCACGGTTTTGGCCTGGGTTTTGCTGTGCGCCTGCAGGCGGGCATCACGCCGGTGGCGGGCTCGGCGGGGGCGTATTTTTGGGGCGGCATGGCCGGCACCACCTTCTGGGTCGACCCGGCGGAAGACATGCACGCGGTGCTGATGGTGCAGGCGCCGGGGCAGCGCGACGAGGTGCGGGCCTTGTTCCGCAACCTGGTCTACGGTGCGATCGGCGATTGAGATTCAGATGAAAGAAGGCAGCTCGACATGACCGGCATCTCGATTCCGTTGCAGACCGTGGCGCTGCTCGTGGCCTCGAACGTCTTCATGACGTTCGCGTGGTACGGCCATTTGAAGAGTCTGTCGGCCAGCCCCTGGTACATCGCGGCGCTCATCAGCTGGGGCATCGCGCTCTTCGAATACCTGCTGCAGGTGCCGGCCAACCGCATCGGGTACAGCGGCGGTTTCACGCTCGCGCAGCTCAAGATCACGCAGGAGGTGATCACGCTGGCGGTCTTCGTGCCGTTTGCGATGGTCTACATGAAGGAGCCGTTCAAGCTCGACTACCTTTGGGCCGGCCTGTGCCTCATCGGCGCGGTCTATTTCATCTTCCGCAACTGATGTCGGCGCAGGGCCTCGAACGCTTCCGCCACATCGCCATCGAAGGCCCGATCGGCGCGGGCAAGAGTTCGCTCGCACGCCGCCTCGCCGCGCATCTGGGCGCCGAGCTGATGCTCGAGCGAGCCGACGAGAACCCGTACCTCGAACGCTTCTACGCCGACGTGCCCGGCTATGCGTTCCAGACGCAGGTGTTCTTCCTCTTCCAGCGCATGCGCCAGGTGCGCGAACTGGCCCAGCCCGGCCTGCTTGCGCCGGCGGTCGTCAGCGACTTCATGCTCGCCAAGGATTCGCTCTTCGCCCGCATGAACCTGAGCGACGAGGAGTACCGCCTCTACCAGCAGATGTACGCCCAGGTCTCGGCGCAGTTGCCGCAGCCCGATCTCGTCATCTGGCTGCAGGCCTCGCCGCCCACGCTCATCCAGCGCATCAAGCAGCGTGGCATCGCCATGGAGCAGCGCATCGCGGCCGACTACCTGCAGAAGCTCTGCGATGCGTATGCCGATTACTTCCAGAGCTTCGACGGGGCGCCGCTGATGGTGGTGAACAGCGAGAACTTCAACCCGGTGGAGCGCGAAGCCGATTTCCACGCGCTCGTCAACGCCCTGGCCGAATTCCAGGGCCCGCGGTCGATGTTCGACTTGCGTCCGCTCGGGCCGGGCTGAACCCGGGCGCTACACTCTGCGCCTTGTCGTTGTGACCGTTCTGTGACAGAGCCGCATCAAGCGGCCTGATGAGCCCCCCTCCCTGGAGAACCACCATGTTGTTTGGCAAGCTGCTGCCACGCGAAGGCAATTTTTTCGAGCTTTTCAACCAGCATGCGAATTTCATCGTCGAAGGTGCGCGCGCCTTCATCGCGATGATCGAGAACTACAACAACCTCGACCAGCGTGAGAAGTACGCCAACCTGGTGGTGTCGGCCGAGCGCTCCGCCGACAAGGTGACGGCCGAGGTCAACCGCCTGCTGCACAAGACCTTCATCACCCCCATCGACCGCGAGCAGATCCACAGCCTGATCAACGCGATGGACGACATCGTCGACCTGCTGCAGGACGCGACCGAGACCATGCAGCTCTACGACGTGAAGGCGATGACCGAAGAGGTGCTGCGCCTGGGCGACCTGAGCGCCAAGTGCTGCGAGCGTGTGCAGCATGCCGTCTCGCTGCTGCCCAAGCTCAGCCAGAGCGACGCCGCCGAGGCGGCGATCAAGACCTGCGAAGAGATCGACAAGCTCGAGTCGGACGCCGACCGGGTGATGCGCTCGGCAATGTCGAAGCTCTTCCGCGAAGAGACCGACGTGCGAGAGCTGATCAAGCTGAAGGCGATCTACGAGCAGCTCGAGTCCATCTCCGATCGCTGCGAAGACGTGGCCAATCTCATCGAGGGCGTCGTCCTCGAAAATTCCTGATCCCACCCGGAGCTGCGGATGCAAACGATCCAGGTGGCGTTCTGGGTGGTGGCGATGCTGGTCGTGCTGGCCCTGCTGTTCGACTTCATGAACGGCTTCCACGACGCGGCGAACTCGATTGCGACGGTGGTGTCGACCGGCGTGCTGAAGCCTCAGCAGGCGGTGCTGTTCGCGGCGTTCTTCAACGTGCTCGCGATCATGGTGTTCCACCTCAACGTGGCGGCCACGGTGGGCAAGGGCATCGTCGATGCGGGGGTGGTCGACCACCATGTGGTGTTCGGCGCGCTGATCGGGGCGATCACCTGGAACGTGATCACCTGGTGGTATGGCATCCCGTCGAGCTCCTCGCATGCGCTGATCGGCGGCATCTGCGGCGCGGTGATCGGCAAGGCCGGCATTGGCGCGCTGATCGGGTCGGGCGTGTTCAAGGTGGTGGCGTTCATCTTCGTGTCGCCGCTGCTGGGCTTCATCCTCGGCTCGCTGCTGATGGTGGTGGTGGCCTGGGTCTGCCGGCGCAGCTCGCCGCTTCGGGTCGACAACTGGTTCCGAAGGCTGCAGCTGGTGTCGGCCGGGCTGTACAGCCTGGGCCACGGCGGCAACGACGCGCAGAAGACCATCGGCATCATCTGGATGCTGCTCATCGCAACGGGCTACTCGGCCGTGGGCGACAAGCTGCCGCCGACCTGGACGATCTGGGCCTGCTACCTGGCCATTGGCCTGGGCACGATGTTCGGCGGCTGGCGCATCGTGAAGACCATGGGCCAGAAGATCACCAAGCTCAAGCCGGTGGGCGGCTTCTGTGCCGAAACGGGCGGGGCGCTGACGCTCTTCCTGGCCACGGCGATGGGTGTGCCGGTGTCGACCACCCACACCATCACCGGCGCCATCGTCGGCGTGGGCTCGGTGCGCAGCGCCTCGTCGGTGCGCTGGGGGGTGGCCGGCAACATCGTCTGGGCCTGGATCTTCACCATCCCGGCCTCGGCCTTCGTGGCCGGGATCTTCTACTGGATCAGCCTCTCGCTGTTCGCGTGAAGGCTCGCCGCAAGGTCACTGGCTGATCTTGCGGCCTTCTTCCACCTGGTACTCGAAGTAGCGCTGGCCGCCGTAGGCGATGGTGGCCATCAGCACGGTGGCGCCGACCCCGAGACACAACACCACGGCAAACACGACACCCCAGCCGGCTTCATGCTGGCGGCCGGCGTCGGCGTTGTAGCGCTCGTTCCAGCGTTCGTCGGGCATGAGGCCATAGACGATGCCGGCGAGCATCGCGCCTGCGAGGGCCAAGCCGAGCAGCGGCACCAGGGCCCATGACACATGGTCGTCCTGCCCGAGCGTGTAGGCGCGCAGCACGCCGTAGAGGCCGACGAGCGTGGGCAGCGGCCAGAGCCAACCCCAGGTATCGCGCGAGCCGTAGAGGTAGAAGCGGTGCAGGCCCAGGCCACCGCCGATCAGGGCCAGCCAGGCCGCCAAAGTCTTGGATTTGTAGGCGTTCATGCGAGAGGCGGGCGTGCGCCAGGGAGCCTGTGAGTTTATAATGCGCGGTTTCGATGGCGGTGGGCCCTGGGGTCACCTCAAAGCCTGCGTATCTACGACATCGAACCATTTGGCAGGAGTCTCACTTCTGCTTTTTCGATCTGCCTGGCCCTGAGTGTCTCCTGTGGTGCGGTGGATGTTGTCAGGAATCGAGGAAACAACATGGTCGTGATTCGACTCTCACGTGGTGGCGCCAAGAAGCGCCCGTTCTACAACATCGTCGTCGCTGATTCGCGCAACCGTCGTGACGGCCGCTTCATCGAGCGCGTCGGCTTCTACAACCCCGTCGCTTCCGGCGCCGAGCAGCCGCTGCGCGTGGCCTTCGACCGCGTCGACTACTGGACCGGCAACGGCGCCCAGCTGTCGCCCACGGTCGCTCGCCTGGTGGCTGACGCCAAGGCCAAAGCGGCCTGACGACGGCTGTGGCTTCCTCCGCCCCGGCGGCCGGCACCCCAGCCGACGCCTGGCCTGAAGACGCGGTGGAGGTCGGTCGCATCGTCGACGCCTGGGGAGTAAAAGGCTGGATCAAGGTCCAGCCTTTTGCATCTGACCCCCAGGCTTTGTTCTCGACCAAGCGCTGGTACCTCCAGCCGCCTGAGGGGCCGGTCGTCAAGCGGCCCGTGGCTGCCAAACCGGCAGCACCGTTCCCCTCTCTCCTCAAGATCGTGCAGGCCAAGGACCACGGCGACGTGGTGGTGGCCCAGGTGCAGGAAGTCGAAGACCGCAGCGGGGCCGAGGCCCTGCGCGGAGGCCGGATCTTCGTCTCGCGTGCGAGTTTCCCGACCGCCGATGCCGATGAGTACTACTGGGTCGACCTGATCGGCATGGCCGTGGTCAACCGCCAGGGCGAGGGCTTGGGCACCGTCGTCGGTTTGATCGACACCGGCCCGCACAGCGTGTTGCGCATCCAGCCAGAAGACCCCAAGGCGGAAGAACGGCTCGTGCCCTTCGTCTCGGCCTATGTGGATGACGTGAAGACGGCCGAGAAGCGCATCACCGTCGACTGGGGCCTCGACTATTGAGGTTCGGGAAGCATGCGCTTCGACGTCGTCACGATTTTCCCCGAGCTCTTCACACCGCATCTGACGCAGGGCGTGACCCGCCGCGCCTTCGAGTCGGGCCAGGTGGACGTGCGCCTGTGGCCGCTGCGAGACCATGCGGACAACAACTACCGCCGCGTCGATGACCGTCCCTATGGCGGCGGGCCCGGCATGGTGATGCTGGTCGAGCCGCTGCAGCGGGCGCTGGAGGCGATTCGCGCATCGCGCGGCGACAGGGCGCCCGTGGTGCATTTCACGCCCACTGGCCGGCGCCTGGACCAGGCGATCGTGCAGGAATTCGCGACAGGTGAGGGTGCGGTGCTGCTGTGTGGCCGCTATGAAGGCATCGACCAGCGTTTCATCGAGCGGCACGTCGACATCGAACTGAGCCTGGGGGATTTCGTGCTCTCTGGCGGCGAGATCCCCGCCCTCAGCCTGCTGGACGCGGTGGCCCGTCTGCAGGAGGGTGTGCTGAACGACGCCCAGTCGCATGAGCAGGACAGCTTCTCCGATGGCTTGCTGGACTGCCCGCACTACAGCCGCCCCGAGGTGCTCGAAACGCCGGACGGACCTCTGCCGGTGCCGCCCGTGCTCCTGTCGGGGCACCACGCCGCCATTGCGCGGTGGCGCCGCGAGCAGTCGCTCGCATTGACGGCACGCCGCCGCCCCGACTTGATCGACGCTGCCCGAGCCCGCGGCGCGCTGTCGGCTGCGGATGAGAAGTATCTGCTCTCACTTGGGCTATAATTTCCGGTTTTCCGATCCTCTGCCCCGGAGAGGTGTGTCACCTGACCCACCCAGATCAATCAAGACCCGCGCTGGCACGATCACTAGGAGCTTTCCGTGAACCTCATCCAGACCCTCGAGCAAGAAGAGATTGCTCGCCTCGGCAAGAAGATCCCCGAGTTCGCCCCCGGCGACACCGTGATCGTCAGCGTCAACGTCGTTGAAGGCACCCGCAAGCGTGTCCAGGCCTATGAAGGCGTGGTCATCGCCAAGCGCAACCGCGGCCTCAACTCCAGCTTCATCGTGCGCAAGATCTCCAGCGGCGAAGGCGTGGAGCGTACGTTCCAGCTGTACAGCCCGCTGATCTCGAACATCGAAGTCAAGCGCCGCGGCGATGTGCGCCGTGCCAAGCTGTACTTCCTGCGTGAGCGCTCCGGCAAGTCGGCCCGAATCAAGGAAAAGCTCGCTTAAGCGGGCCCGCGCCCAGCGCGTCTCAAAAAGCCGCCTCCCGAGGCGGCTTTTTCGTTTCCAATCCAATTCGCTATGGCCCTGAGTTTCGATCCGCTCGAGTTGCCGGTGGCGTCGGTCGACGGTCACCTGCCCGCCGTGTCGCTGGAAGAGTTGCGCGCCGAAGCCTTGCGTCGCCGCTTCGTGGCACCGCCCGTGTGGGCACCGGAAATCGCAGTCGAGCGCCAGTTCACGCAGCGCGAGCCGACGCATGCCTCGGTGCTGGTCCCGCTGACCCAGCGCGACGAGGGTCTGGCCGTGCTGCTGACCCAGCGCACCGACCATCTGCACGACCACCCGGGGCAGGTGAGCTTCCCCGGCGGGCGGGCCGAGCCTGAAGATCCCGACGCTGTGGCCACTGCGTTGCGCGAAGCCGAGGAGGAGATCGGCCTCCTGCCCTCGTTCGTCGACGTGATCGGTCAGCTGCCCACCTACACCACCGGCACCGGGTTCATCGTGACGCCGGTGGTGGGGGTGCTGCAACCGGGCTACAGCCTGCAGCCCGACCCGTTCGAGGTGGCGGAAGTCTTCGAGGTGCCGCTGTCGTTTCTGATGAACCCGGCCAACCATCGCTGGCACGAGGTCGAGACGGGCGGCGTGAAGCGCGAGTTCCTCTCGATGCCGTGGACGGGCATCGACGCCTCTGGCCAGCCCCGGCGTTACTTCGTGTGGGGCGCGACCGCCGCGATGTTGCGCAACCTCTACCGCTTTCTTGCCGCGTAAAGGGGCGCCGCTATCATCGGCCGCACATGAGTTTCTTCGCCGTTTTGTTCGCGCTCCTCATCGAGCAGCTCAAGCCCCTGCCGCGCGTCAATTTCGTCCATGATTCCCTGCGGGGTTGGATGCACTGGACGGGCCGCAACTTCGATGCCGGCAAGCCCCATCACGCCTGGGTCGTGTGGGGCGTGACGGCGCTGGTGCCGGCGCTGCTGGCCTGGGGCCTCTATCTCGTGGCGGCGCAGTTCGGGTTCGTGGCCGCGCTGGCGTGGAACGTCGCGGTGCTCTACGTGACGATGGGCTTTCGCCAGTTCAGCCACTACTTCACCGACATCCGGGACGCCCTGCAGCGTGGCGATGAGACCACCGCCCGCAGCCTGCTGGCAGAGTGGCGCCATCTCGATGCGAGCGAGCTGCCCCGCACCGAGTTGCTGCGCCATGTGATCGAACATTCGCTGCTCGCGGCGCACCGCCATGTGTTCGGCGTGTTCTTCTGGTTCGTCGTGCTGTCGACGCTGGGTTTCGGCCCGGCCGGTGCGGTGCTCTATCGCATGGCCGAGTTCGCCAGCCGCTACTGGGGTTTCAAGAGCCGCGTGGTCGGCATCCCCAGCAACGAGCGCCTGCTCGCGTTGTCGCAACGGGTTTTCAGCCTGGTCGACCACCTGCCGGCGCGCCTGACCGCCTTTGGTTTTGCGGTGGTGGGCAACTTCGAGGAAGCGGCGGCCTGCTGGCGGCGCGATGCGCATCTGTGGAAGCACGCCAACGAGGGGATCATCCTGGCCGCGGCGGCCGGTGCCGTCGGCGTGCAACTCGGCGGCACGGCCGCACCCGGCGTGACCCCCGACCGGTCCAAGACCTTCGACAGCGGCGCCAGCGAAGACACCGCCGGTGCCGAAGGCTCCACGCCGGGCGCCTTGCCCCAGCTCGATCACCTGCGCAGCATCGTCGGCCTGGTGTGGCGCTCGGTCGTCTTGTGGATGCTGCTGTTGGCCTTGCTCTCGCTGGCCAACCTCATCGGCTGATCAATAGCGGGTGGGCGCCGAGAGCTCGGCGAACAGCTCCGAGTAGATGCGGTAGCGCGACTCGTTCACCTCGCCCGCCTCGAGCGCTGCGCGCACACCGCAGCCTGGCTCATGCAGGTGGGTGCAGTTGTAGAACTTGCAGTGCTGCGAGGGGCCCGCGAGGTCGGGCATCAGGCGTGGCAGGTCTTGCGCGCTGATCTGGCGCAGGCCGAATTCCTGGAACCCCGGTGAGTCGATCAGCCCCGTGAGGCGGCTCTCGTCCAGCCAGTACCACTGCGTGGACGTGGTGGTGTGCTTGCCTGAGTTGAGCGCTTGCGAGATCTCGCCCACCTGCGCGCGCGCGTCGGGCGCCAGCAGGTTGATCAGGGTGCTCTTGCCGGTGCCGCTCGGCCCGAGCACGAGCGTCGCCTGGCCTTGCAGCAGTGAGAAGAGGGCGGCGCGCGCCTCTTCGGGGCGAGCCTTCAGCGCCACCTCGCGCACGTCGTAGCCCATTGCGGCATACGGCTTCAAGCGCTCGCGGGCAGTGGTGATCTGCGGCAGGTCGGCCTTGTTGAGGAGGATGCGTGCGCTGATGCCGGCGCTCTCGGCGGCCATCAGTGCGCGGGCCAGCTGCGATTCGCTGAACACCGGCTCGGCGGCCACCATCACGAGGATCTGGTCGAGGTTGGCGGCGAACGATTTTGTCTTCCACTCGTCCTGCCGGAACAGCAGGTTGCGCCGAGGCTCCACATGCTCGATGACACCTTCGTCGCCCGTCGGCTGCCAGCGCACACGATCGCCGACCACGCAGTCGCTTTTCTTGCCGCGCGGGTGGCAGATGACGCGCCGGCCCTCGGGCGTTTCGACGACGTAGTGGCGGCCGTAGCCGGCCACCACCAGCCCGACATCGAGCTCAGCCGACAAAGGCCACCAGCGCGTCGGCCTTGGCCGCGCAGATGAAGTCGTTGATCGAGATGCCGCCCACCGAATGTGTGTTGTAGCGGACCACGCAGCGGTTGTAGCTCACGAGCAGGTCGGGGTGGTGGTCTTCGGTGTGCGCGACCCACGCCAGCGCGTTCACGAACGCCATCGTCTCGTGGTAGTTCTTGAAGCTGAAGGTCTTCTCGATGGCACCGTCTTTCAGATGCCAGCCACTCACCTGCGCCAGGTGGTCGTGGATCTCACGGTCGTTCATGGGCGCGCCGCTGAGCGGCTGGCACTTGCGGTTGAGCAGGTGGGTCATGCGCGACTCGCTTGAAGGCTGGCGTGCGACTGGATGGCGGTGAGCCGCTCCAGTGCGGCCGGGTGGGAGTAATAGAAGCGAACGTACACCGGATCGGGCGTCAGCGTCGAGGCATTGTCTTCATGCAGCTTGAGCAGGGCCGCCGCCAGGTCTTGCCCGCTGGCCTGTGCGCAGGCATAGGCGTCGGCCTGGAATTCGTGCTTGCGCGAGAGCTGCGCAAAAAGCGGCGAAACGAAGAACGCGAACACCGGCACCACCAGCAGGAAGAGCAGGAGTGCCACCGCATCGTTCGGTGCGCCGAGCGAGGGCTGCACACCCAGGGCCGTGTAGAACCAGGTCTGGCTCGACAGCCAGCCCAGCAGCGCGAAGCCCGCGAGGCTCATCGCGAACATTGAGACCATGCGTTTGGTCACGTGCTTGTGCTTGAAGTGGCCGAGTTCGTGGGCCAGCACCGCCTCCACCTCGCCGGGGGTGAGCTTGTGAAGCAGCGTGTCGAAGAACACCACGCGCTTGGCGGCACCCAGGCCGGTGAAGTACGCGTTGGCATGGGCCGAGCGCTTGCTGCCGTCCATCACGAAGAGGCCCTTGGCCTGGAAGCCGCAGCGCTGCATCAGCGTCTGCACACGGGCCTTGAGCGACTCGTCGGCGAGGGGCTGGAACTTGTTGAAGAGCGGGGCGATGACGGTCGGGTAGAGCACGAGGATCAAGAGGTTGAAACCCATCCATGCGCCCCAGGCCCACAGCCACCACAAGGTGCCGGCCGCGCCCATCAGCCACAGGATCAGCGCGGCGATTGGCAGCCCGATGAGGGCGCCCACGATCACGCCCTTGACCATGTCGGCGAGGTAGAGCTTCCACGTCATGCGGTTGAAGCCGAAACGCTGCTCGATGCGGAAGGTGCTGTACAGCTCGAAGGGCAGGTCGAGCAGCCCGCCGATGAAGGCGAAGGCCGCCAGCAGGGCGAGCTGGTAGGCCATGCCGCCGAAGCGCGGCTCGATGGCGTCTCGCACGGCCACGTTGAGGAGGTCCAGGCCGCCGAGCAGCGTCCAACCCAGCAGCACAGCGCTCCCAAAGGCGGTGCTTAACAGGCCGAAGCGGCCCTTGGCGAGGGTGTAGTCGGCGGCTTTCTGATGGGCCGCGAGTGGCGTGGTCTGCGCAAAGGCGGGGGGCACCGTGTCGCGGTGGGCCGCCACGTGGCGCATCTGGCGCGTGGACAGCCAGAACTTCACCAGCAGCGAGACCACGAGCGCTGCGGCGAAGAGCAGGGTGAGAGCGGTGCTTTGCATAGATCAGAAGTGTAGGCTGCGAGAATGCCCCGCCAAGGAGAAGCGCATGACCGACAACACCACCAACCCCATCCTGCCCAGCAGCGACCAGAACCTCATCTGGATCGACCTCGAGATGACCGGCCTCTACCCCAACACCGACCGCATCATCGAGATCGCGGTGGTGGTGACCGATGCCAACCTGACGCAGCGTGTGGAGGGCCCCGTGTTCGCCGTCCACCAGAGTGACGCCACGCTCGACGCGATGGACGCCTGGAACAAGGGCACGCACGGCAAGAGCGGGCTGATCGACCGGGTGAAGGCCTCGACCATCAATGAAGACAGCGCCCAGGCTCAGATGATCGACTTCCTGAAGCGCTATGTGCCCAAGGGCAAGTCGCCGATGTGCGGCAACAGCATCTGCCAGGACCGCCGCTTCCTCGCCAACTACATGCCCGCGCTGGAAGATTTCTTCCACTACCGCAACCTCGACGTCAGCACGCTCAAGGAACTGGCCAAGCGCTGGAAGCCCGACATCCTCGCCGGCTTCAAGAAGGCCCAGGCGCACACGGCGCTGGCCGACATCCACGAGTCGATCGACGAGCTCGTGTACTACCGCGAGCATTTCCTCGCGAAATAAAGGGCTGAGGCCTCGTGGAAACCCGAGGTCGCTGCTACAATCCGCGCTTCGCCTGAGCATGGAAGTCTGATTTGGTGCTCTGGCGTTTCGTTCATCCCCTCTGACCTCATCGAGTCTTCCCACAGCCCAGTGCTGTGCGGCCTGTTCGAACCCACATCGGGAATGGTTGGCGGCGATGCCGTCGCTTTGACTGTTCCTGATCCCCACCGCCGGCGGCTTTGCCGGTCACGGTTCGGACCTTCTCCCCAGCGACTTCACCTGCGAGCCCTTTGATGGCTGCGCGTGGTGCTGTTCTGCGCTTCGTCGCGCAGGCAGCGCTTTTGTTTCGAGAAAGAAGACGATGAGTTTCGACACCCTGGGCCTGAATCCGGCCATCACCCGCGCCCTCTCTGACGCCGGCTACACCGAGCCGACCGACGTGCAGGCCGCCGCCATTCCGCCGGCCCTCGAAGGCAAAGACCTGATGGTCGCTTCCAGCACCGGCAGCGGCAAGACCGCCTCGTTCATCCTGCCCGCACTGCAGCGCATCCTCGCCGCCCGCGGCGACAACACCAAGCGCCGTGAAAAGGGCGTGGTCTACGGCCCGCGCATCCTCGTGCTGGCCCCCACGCGTGAACTCGCGATGCAGGTCGACAAGGCCGCGCTGACCTACGGTCGCCATGTGCAAGGCCTGCGCTCGACCACCGTGGTCGGCGGCGTGCCCTACGGCGCCCAGCTCAAGGCCCTGCGCGGCCCGCTGGACATCCTGATCGCCACCCCCGGCCGCCTGCTCGACCACCTGACCAGCGGCAAGGCCATCCTCGACAACGTCGAGATGCTGGTGCTCGACGAAGCCGATCGCATGCTCGACATGGGCTTCATCGACGACATCCGCACCGTGGTCGACCACCTGCCCGAAGGCCGCCAGACGGTGATGTACAGCGCCACCTTCGTGGGCCACGTCGGCCGCCTGGCGCAAGACCTGCTGCGCGATCCGCAGCGCATCGAGATCGCCTCGCACACCGACACCCACGAAAACATCGAGCAGCGCCTGCACTGGGCCGACAATAAGTCGCACAAGGACGCACTGCTCGACCACCTCCTCACCGAGAAGGACATGGAGCAGGCCGTGGTGTTCACCAGCACCCAGCGTGACGCCGACTGGCTCGCCGACCGCCTGGCCGACATGGGCCACCAGGTCGCCTCGCTGCACGGTGGCATGCCGCAAGGCCGCCGCACCCGTGTGCTGCAGGGCCTGCGCAACCGCCAGCTCAAGGTGCTGGTGGCCACCGACGTGGCCGCCCGCGGCATCGACGTGCCGACCATCAGCCACGTCATCAACTACGGCCTGCCGATGAAGGCAGAAGACTACGTGCACCGCATTGGCCGCACCGGCCGCGCCGGCCGCAATGGTCTCGCCGTGACGCTGGCCGAGCGCATGGACGTGAGCATGATCCGCCGCATCCAGCACTTCACGACGCAGAACATCCCCGTCGCGACCATCTCCGGCCTCGAGCCCAAGCAGCCCGAGCCGCGCATGTTCGCGCCGCGGGGTGATGCCAAGTTCGGTGGCGGCAAGCCCTTCCAGGGTCGTCCGGCCCACGGCAAGGGCGGCTTCGGCCACAACGCAGGCCACGGTGGCGGCAATGGTTTTGGCGGTGGCGGCTTCGGCGGCAACCAGAAGCCCTGGCACAAGCCCCAGCAGCAGCGTGCCGGCGAAGGCTTCGCGCCGCGTGATCGCGCGCCGTTCGATCGCGACAGCGCCCAGCACAACCGCTACAGCGTCGATCGCCCGAACGACCGCCACAACAGCACCTTCGTGCCGCACGGCCAGCAAATGCCGCGTGGCGGCGCCTTCGACCGTGCGCCGGTCGATCGCAATGCCGGTGGTTTTGCCCCGCGCAAGGCCGGCCCGGCCAAGGGTGGCTTCAACAAGCCGCAGCGCCCGCGCCAGGGCCAGGGCGGTTTCAGCCGCTGAGGCAGACGAGCGTCAAGCCACGCGCTTGACGCTCACGTCCACCTTCATCCCGAGGTAGGACGCCGGCTCGCCGATCCAGCTGCCCGACACAGGCGACGCCTGTTTCGGGTCGCGCGCCACGCCCACTCGCAGCAGTTGGTAGCCACCGAGCAGGTTGTTCGTCGGGTCGAAGGGCACCCAGCCCGCTCCCGGCAGATAGGCCTGCAGCCACGCATGGGTGGACCCCGCGCCGACCACGTTCGGCTCTGTGTCGGGGTTGGCCTCGTCCAGCGACGGATCGTACAGATAGCCCGACACGAAGCGCGTAGCCACGCCCAGGCGGCGTGCCGCTTCCATCATCAGCAGCGCGAAGTCGCGGCAGCTGCCGCTGTTCTTCGCGAGTGTCTCCAGCGGTGTCTGCGTGCCTTCTTCGTTGCGGGCGGCGTAGGTGAAGTGGTCGCGGATGTGCTGATTCATCTTCACCAACAGATCGCGCGTGCCGGTCGGGCCTTCGGTGTTCATGAACTGTCGCGCCCAGGCGGTGAGCTGGCCCTCAGGGTCGTCGTAGTGCGGCCGCAGGAAGTGCTCGAGGTCGAAGCGTTCGTCCACCGAGTAGGCGAACGGAAAGAACTCGGCCGACGGCGACAGCGGCAACTCGAGGTTGTTGCTGTGCGCATGCTCGATGGTGAACGAGCACACGATCTTCAGCTCGGCCGCTTCGCTTTGCGGCTGCACCAGTGCCACCGAATTGGAGAACTGGTCCTGGATCAGCCGGATGTTCGCGTCGGGGGTGACGACAAGGTCGGTGGCGAGCACCCGCAGGTCGTGGCTGTCGAGCGGGCGGAACATCACCCGGTGCTCGCCGAAGGTCACTGGCTTGGAATAGCTGTAGGTCGTCGTGTGGACGATGTCGTACTTGATGGGCATGGGCCCTCCTCGAACCGGGAGGCCGCAGTGTGGGGCCTCGTGGTCGGCTCGTCTGTAGGAGGGCAGTGCCGCACGGCGTCAGACGCCCAGCAGCTCCACCTCGAACATCAGCGTCGCGTTCGGCGGGATCACGCCACCGGCGCCGCGTGCACCATATCCGAGCTCCGGCGGGATCACGAGGATGCGCGTGCCGCCGACCTTCATGCCTTGCACGCCCTCGTCCCAGCCGCGGATCACCATGCCGGCGCCCAGGCCGAAGTCGAACGGGTCGTGGCGGTCCTTGCTGCTGTCGAACTTGGCGCCCTTGACGCCATCGTTGTAGAGCCAGCCGGTGTAGTGCACGGTGACGTGCTGGCCGGCCTTGGCTTCGGGGCCAGAGCCGACGGTGGTGTCTTCGTATTGCAGGCCGGAAGCGGTGGTTTGCATGGTGGGGCTCGCTGAGTGGAGGTGAGGATGGCGATGCTAACCGCCCAAACCCGGCACGGTGCCGGGGGCAATCGTTGCCCTCGCACGGCACCGTCGCCTCGCTCACTAGAGTCGGTTCTTTCAAACGAAAGGGGCGACCATGACTCAGGACCAACGCAAAGTCGCAGTGCTCGTGGGCAGCCTGCGCAAGGACTCGATCAACCGCAGGCTCGCCAACGCGATCGCCAAGCTCGCGCCCGAGCGCTTCAGCTTCCAGCAACTGAACATCGGCGACCTGCCGCTCTACAACCAGGACCGCGACAACGACATGCCCGAGCCCGCCCAGCGCCTGAAGCGCGAGGTGGCGGCGGCCGACGCGCTGCTCTTCGTCACGCCGGAATACAACCGCTCCATCCCGGGCGTGCTGAAGAACGCTCTCGACACCGCCTCCCGCCCCTACGGCAAGAACGCGTTCGCCAAGAAGCCGGGCGGTGTGATCGGCACTTCGGGCGGTGGCATCGGGACCGCGATGGCGCAGCAGCACCTGCGCAATGTGCTCGCCTACCTCGACGTGCCGCTGCTCAACCAGCCGGAGGCCTACATCCAGTACAGCGAGAACCTGGTCGACGATGCCGGGCAGGTGACCGACGAGAAGAAGCGCGCCTTCCTGCAGGCTTGGGTCGACGCCTACGTGGCCTGGGTCGACCGGGTGCTGTCGGCGCCTCGCTGAGTACGCCACGCGGCCACCATTGCGGCCAGCCAGTCGGCTTGCGGCGCGCTCACGTCGGGCAAGCCGAGTACGCGGGCCGATGCGCGCAGGGCGAGCAGCGGGTCGCGCAGGTCCAGCGCCTGCGCGCCGTTCTGCTTCGAGAGCTTTTCGCCATTGGCGCCGAGCACGAGGGGCGTGTGCAGGTAGGTCGGCGTCGGCAAGCCGAGCAGGCGCTGCAGGTGGATCTGGCGGGGCGTGTTGTCGGCCAGGTCTTCGCCGCGCACGACGTGGGTGATGCCCTGCGCTGCATCGTCGACGACCACGGCCAGCTGGTAGCTCCACAGGCCGTCGGCGCGCTTGAGCACGAAGTCGCCGACCTCCTGCGTGAGGTTCTGGCGCTGGGGGCCGAGACGGCGGTCGTGCCAGTCGACCCACAGCTCGTGGCCGTCGGCGTTGCACGAGAGGCAGCGCACCGCCCGGGCGGGTTTGCCGTGCAGGCCGTCGCGGCAGGTGCCCGGGTAGACGAGTTCGCCGTGGCGCGGCTTGCTGCGCCCTGAGGCGGCGAGTGCACGCTCGATGTCGCTGCGGGTGCAGCCGCAGGCGTAGGCCGCATCTCGTGCGATCAGCGTGTCGAGCGCTGCCTGGTAGATCGCCCCACGCTGCGATTGCCAGACGGGTGCCTCGTCCGGCACCAGGCCGCAGCTGGCGAGTTGCTGGAGGATGAGCTGGGCGGCACCGGGCACGCAGCGCGGCGTGTCCACGTCTTCGATGCGCACGAGCCAAGTGCCGCCGTGCGCACGCGCATCGAGCCAGCTCGCCAGCGCGGCCACCAGCGAGCCGGCGTGCAGCGGCCCGGTGGGCGAGGGCGCAAAGCGGCCGCGGTAGGCCACGCTCAAAGACTGCCGAGCGGCACCCGGCTGGCATGCATCTGCAGCAGTGCCTTGCGAGTGGTGGCGCTTTCCAACTGGTCGAGCCACCAGCGCAGCGCGAGGCCCATCTGCGGCTTGCGCGCGCCGCCGGTCGCGGCCCCTCGCCACGCGTAGCCCATGCGCGCGTTGAGCTGCGGGCGCTGCACGGTCTTCACGACCAGGTGGCCGGCTGCGATGTGCTCGCGCACCATCGGCTCGGGGATGAAGCCGCAGCCCATGCAGCGCAGCAGCGCTTCGATCTTCGCGGGCATGGTGCTCACGGTGAACACGTCCTGCCCCGGCAGCAGGTTGACGGTCAGGGGCGCGAGCCGCTGCGCCGAGTCGGCCACGGCCACGGCGCGGTGGCGCATCAGCTCGGCGTCGGTGATGGCGTGGTCGATCGCGGCCAGCGGGTGGTGCGGCGCGACGACAAAGACGAAGGGCAGGGTGCCCAGCGTCTGCAGCTGCACGCCGGCCGGCGGCGTCTGCTCCATGCCGACGCCGATGGCGAGGTCGGCCTGCCCGTTGACCAGCGCCTCCCAGGTGCCGGCGAGGATTTCGTTCCGAAGGCGCAGCCGGGTGCCCGGGCCGCTGCGCTCGGGGTCGTCGCCGCGCGGGCATTGCGCATAGAAGGCTTCGCAGATCTCGAACATGGTCACGCGCGAGATGGCGCCATCCACCGCCACGGTGAGCTGCGTCTCCCAGCCGGTGGCCACGCGCTTCACGCGGTTGGCCACCGCATCGACCTGCTCCAGCAGCCGCCGGCCCTCGTTCAGCAGTTCCTCGCCTGCGGCTGTGAGCTTGGCCTGTCGCGAGCGGCGGTCGAAGAGCAGCACGTCGAGCGCGTCTTCGAGCTGGCGCACGTTGTAGGTCAGGGCCGAGGGCACCTTGCCCAGCTCGCGGGCGGCGGCCGCAAAGCTGCCGGTGCGCGCGATGACGTCCATCATCGCCAGGGCTTCGGGGGTGAGCACATTGCGGGCGTTCAGCATGGGTTCATCTTATTTGAACGGACGCTTCAAGAGGCCACGCCTGTGGGCAGCGCCCCGAGGATCAACATTCCTTTCCAGAAAGGAACGACATCACATGATCACCCTGCGCAAATCCTCCGAACGCGGCTACGCCGACCACGGCTGGCTCAAGTCCTTCCACAGCTTCTCGTTTGCCGACTACTACAACCCCGAGCGCATGGGCGTGGGCAACCTGCGTGTCATCAACGAAGACCGCATCGCCCCCGGCACTGGCTTCGGCACGCACGGGCACCGCGACATGGAGATCGTGTCCTACGTGCTCGACGGCGCCCTCGGCCACAAGGACAGCATGGGCAACGGCACCGAGATCGTGCCCGGCGACGTGCAGCGCATGAGCGCCGGCCGTGGCGTGCAGCACAGCGAGTTCAACCACGCGAAGGGCCAGACCACGCACTTCCTGCAGATCTGGATCATCCCGAGCGAACGAGGCATCACGCCGGGCTACGAGCAGAAGCACTTCGACGCGGCCAGCAAGCGCGGCAAGCTCGCACTCGTGGCCAGCCCCGACGGACGCGAGGGCTCGGTGACGATCCATGCCGACGCGGCCTTGCGCGCCGGGCTCTTCGACGGGCCTGAGTCGGCCCAGCTGGTGCTCGACCCCGCGCGCCTGGCCTACGTGCACGTGGTGCGCGGCAGCGTCGAGGTCAACGGCCAGCGTGCGCAGGCCGGCGATGCGGTGGTGCTCGAGTCGGAGTCGAAGCTCACGCTGGGCCAGGGCCAGGAAGCCGAGGTGCTGGTGTTCGACCTCGCGCCGTGAGCGTGGCCTGAAGGCCTTGATACAGTGCCCGCATGGACACGGTGATCAAGGTCTTCAGCATCCTCCCCTGGGGCGACTGGGCCGCGCTGGCGGCCTTTTTCATTGGCTGGTCGGGCTATGCGTGGTTCGCCAAAGACCGCTCGCAGACCCGGCCCTCGGTGCTCGCCACCACCAACCGCTACCGCCGGCTGTGGATGATGCAGGCCACCTACCGCGACGTCCGGGTGATCGACGGGGTGGTGATTCAGAACCTGTCCACCAGCCCATCGTTCTTCGCCTCGACCACCATCCTCTTGATCGGCGGTCTGCTGGCCGCCTTGAGCGCCGGCGACAAGGCCAGCGACCTGGTGCGCGACCTGCCCTTCGCCGCGCGCACCACCGTGCTCATCTTCGAGCTGAAGCTCGTGCTGCTGCTGGTGATCTTCGTGTACGCCTTCTTCCGCTTCACCTGGTCGATGCGGCAATACACCTTTGGCGCGCTGATGATCGCTGCCGCTCCCGAGGCCAAGCAGTTCGACGCGCTGGGGGACGAGGCCGAAGACAAGCGCAAGGCCTTCGCCGACAAGGCGGGCCGTGTGGTCGGCATGGCGGCCGAGACCTTCAACGATGGCTTGCGTGCCTACTACCTGGCGTTCGCAGCGGTAGGGTGGTTCTTCTCACCGCTGATCTTCATGATGGCCACCGCCGGGGTGATCTGGATCCTGTACCAGCGGGAGTTTCACTCCGAGGTGCTGGGGGCGCTCAACAGCTGAGGAGCCGCGGCTGGCACGAGAGACGGGTCGAGCGACTCGCGCTCGTCGAACACGAAGCAGCCGCCCTCGTAGTGCTGCCCGCCCACTTCCTCGAAGTACTTGAGAATGCCACCTTCGAGCTGCACCACGTGCTCGATGCCCGCCTCGGCCATGTAGATCGCGGCCTTCTCGCAGCGGATGCCGCCGGTGCAGTAGCTCACCACGCGCTTGCCCGCCAGCTCGTCTCGGTGCTGGGCCACCTGCTGCGGGAACTCGGTGAACTTGCTGATGTTCCAGTCGATCGCGTTGCGGAACTTGCCGTAGCCCACCTCGAAGGCATTGCGGGTGTCGAGCGTGACCACCGGGCGGCCATCGTCGTCAACGCCGGCCTGCAGCCAACGTGCGAGTGTCTTCGCATCGACCGCGGGTGCACGACCCGCGTGCGGCCGGATCGTCGGGTGGTTCATGCGGATGATCTCGCGCTTGACCTTCACCAGGAGCTTGCCGAAAGGCACCTGCTCGGACCAGCTTTCCTTCGGCTCGAGCGTCGCGAAACGCGCGTCCTGCTTCAGCCAGGCGACGAAGCCGCGCACGGCTTGCGCATCGCCCGCGAGAAAGAGGTTGATGCCCTCTTCGGCCAGCAAGACGGTGCCTTTCAGCTGCCGTTCTGCAGCTTGTGAGCGGATGCTCTCGCGCAGCGCGAGCGTGTCCGTCAAGGGCACGAAGAGGTAGGAAGAGATGTTCAAAACTGCTGACACAGCCGGCATTTTAAGGAGGCTCGCCCTCCCTAAAATGCCCCGATGGCCTTCGTACACCTGCGCACCCACACCGAGTTTTCAGTCGTCGACGGCACCCTGCGCATCGACGAGGTCGTGGGCGCCGCGGCGAAAGACGGCCAGGTGGCACTGGCCATCACCGACCTGTCCAACATCTTCGGCGGCATCAAGTTCTACAACGCGGCGCGCAAGAAGGGCGTGAAGCCCATCCTCGGCGCCGACGTGTGGCTGGAGCCCACCGACGGCGAGAAGCAGCCGAGCCGCATCGTGCTGCTGGTGCAGAGCAAGACGGGTTACCTCAACTTGTGCGAGCTGCTGTCGCGCGGTTGGCTCGACCCTTCGGCGCGTGGGCAGGCCTTGTTGAAGTGGGAGTGGCTCTCGGCGTTGCATGAAGGGCTGATCGCGCTGTCTGGCGCTGAACTCGGCCCGGTCGGCCAGGCGCTGATGGCGCAAGACACGGCACGCGCCACGGCCGTGGCCGAACGCCTGGCGGCGATCTTTCCGCAGCGCTTCTACATCGAGCTGCAACGCGCCGGCCAGCCGACGAATGAAGCCCATGTGCGCGCCGCCGTGCCGCTGGCCGCGCAGCTCAAGCTGCCGGTGGTGGCCACGCACCCGGTGCAGTTCCAGACGCCCGAAGACTTCGAAGCGCACGAAGCCCGCACCTGCATCGCCGAAGGCGAGACGCTCACCAACCCGCGCCGCATCAAGCGCTTCACGCGCGAGCAGTACTTCAAGTCGCAGGCGCAGATGGAGGCGCTCTTTGCCGACATCCCGAGCGCCATCCAGAACACCGTCGAGATCGCCAGGCGCTGCAGCCTCTCGCTCGTGCTCGGCAAGCCGCGCCTGCCCGACTTCCCCGTGCCCGAAGTCAATGGGGAACGGATGGAGCCCGAGGCGTACTTCCGCTACGCCTCGCACGAGGGCCTGAAGGAGCGCATGCTCCATCTCTTCCCCGATGCGGCGGAGCGCGAGAAGAACATGCCGCGCTACGTGGAGCGCCTGGAGTTCGAGCTCAACACCATCCTGAAGATGGGCTTCCCCGGCTACTTCCTGATCGTGGCCGACTTCATCAACTGGGCCAAGAACAACGGCTGCCCGGTCGGCCCGGGCCGCGGCTCCGGCGCCGGTTCGCTCGTCGCCTACGCGCTCAAGATCACCGACCTCGACCCGCTGCGCTACAACCTGCTGTTCGAGCGCTTCCTGAACCCGGAGCGTGTGTCGATGCCTGACTTCGACATCGACTTCTGCCAGGGCAACCGCGACCGGGTGATCGACTATGTGAAGGACAAGTACGGCCGCGATGCCGTGAGCCAGATCGCGACCTTCGGCACCATGGCCGCCAAGGCTGCGCTGCGCGACGTGGGCCGCGTGCTCGGCATGGGCTACGGCCACGTCGACGGCATTGCGAAGCTCGTGCCGGCGCCGCCCGGCAAGACGGTGACGCTCGCGCGTCCTGGTGACAAGCCCGACCCCGGCCTCATCTACGCGCGCGTCGAAGCGCCCGAGATCGAGCAGCGTGAGAAGAACGAAGAAGAAGTCGCCGAACTGCTGGCGCTCGCCGAGCGTGTGGAAGGCATGGTGCGCAACATCGGCATGCACGCGGGTGGCGTGCTGATCGCGCCCGGCAAGATCACCGACTTCTGCCCGCTCTACATGCAGCCCGGCAGCGACTCCGCGGTGAGCCAGTACGACAAGGACGACGTCGAAGCCATCGGCCTGGTGAAGTTCGACTTCCTGGGTCTGGCCACGCTCACGATTCTCGAATTGGCGAAGGACTACATCCGTGCCCGCCGCCCGGGGCAGGAGAACTTCGCGCTCGAGAACATCCCGCTCGACGACCGAGCTGCCTACCGGCTGATGAGCGAAGGCAAGACGGTGGCCGTGTTCCAGCTGGAATCGTCGGGCATGCAGCGCATGCTGCGCGACGCCAAGCCCAGCGTCTTCGAAGACATCATCGCCCTCGTGGCGCTGTACCGCCCGGGCCCGATGGACCTGATCCCGAGCTTCTGCGCGCGCAAGCACGGCCGCGAGGAGGTGGAGTACCCGCATCCGATGATGGAAGAGGTGCTCAAGGAGACCTACGGGATCATGGTCTACCAGGAGCAGGTGATGCAGGTGGCGCAGCGCCTGGGCGGCTACTCGCTCGGTGGCGCCGACCTGCTGCGCCGCGCGATGGGCAAGAAGAAGCTCGAGGAGATGGTGGCCCACCGCGCCACCTTCGCGCAGGGCGCGGCAAAGAACGACATTCCCGAGCCGCTCGCCAACGAGATCTTCGACCTGATGGAGAAGTTCGCGGGCTACGGCTTCAACAAGTCGCACGCCGCGGCCTATGCGCTGCTCGCGTACCACACGGCCTACCTGAAGGCGCACTACCCGGCCGAATTCACCGCGGCCAACATGAGCGTCGCGCTCGACGACACCGACAAGCTCAAGATCTTCTACGACGACGCGGTGCAGAACCTCGGCCTCACCTTCGAGCCGCCGAACATCAACACCGGCAACTACCGCTTCGAGCCCGTGGCCGACAAGGTCGTGCGCTACGGGCTGGGCGCGATCAAGGGCACCGGCCAGAGCGCGATCGAAGCCATCATCCAGGCGCGCAAGGACGGTGGTCCGTTCAAGAGCCTGTTCGACTTCTGCGCGCGGGTCGACCGCAGTCGCATCAACAAGCGCACGGTCGAAGCGCTCATCAAGGCCGGTGCCTTCGATTTGCTGCACCCCGAACGCTCGATGGCCGTGGCGAGCATCGGCCTGGCTTTCGACTATGCCGACACGCAAGCCGCGCATGCCGACCAGGGCGGTCTCTTCGACTTCGGCGACTCGCACGCTGCGTCGACGCAGGAGCCCGAGCTGGTGCCCGCCGCACCGTGGAGCATCAAGGAGCGCCTGAGCCTCGAGAAGGTCGCGCTCGGCTTCTACCTCTCGGGCCATCTCTTCGATCAGAGCGAAGACGAGGTGCGCCGCTTCGCCAAACGCAAAATCGCCGACCTCATCGATTCGCGCGAGCCGCAGGTGCTGGCCGGCATCATTGGCGACCTGCGCGTGATCAACGGTCAGCGTGGGCGCGTGGCGATCTTCAAGCTCGACGACAAGAGCGAGGCCATCGAATCGGTGGTCAACGAAGACGTGCTCAACGCCAACAAGGACCTGCTGAAAGACGACGAACTCGTCATCGCTGTCGGCAAGGTGCAGCCCGATCGATTCTCGGGCGGCATGCGTTTCAACATCCAGCAAGTGTGGGATCTCGCCACCGCGCGCTGCCGCTTCGGCAAGTACCTGCGGGTCGAGGTGAACGGCAGTGTGCCGCCGGTGGCCGAGGTGCTGCGCGACTTTCCGAGCCGGCGCATCCAAACCGAGCAGGGCCCTGTGGCCCAGGGCCTCGGCGTTCGACTGGTGCTGCAGCGTGAAGCGGCGAGCGGCGAACTCGACCTCGGCGAAGAGGGGCGCTTCTACCCCACCGACGAAGCGCTGCAGCGTTGGCGTGAAGGCAGCCACGGCAAGGCGAGCGTCGTTTACGAGTGATCAACACGGAGCGCCCCGCGGCGAGGGTGGTGCGCCCGCCACGCCCAAGGGCAGCCCCTGATCTTCGGCCCCGGGTGGCATGCCTACACTGCGGCGCATGCCCGAGACGAATCCGACGACTGGTTTGATCCTCACCGGCGGCGGCGCACGCGCTGCCTACCAGGTGGGCGTGCTGAAGGCAGTGGCGAAGATCCGGCGTGACGCCGCGCCCTGGCAATACGGCAACCCCTTTCCCGTGATCACCGGCACCTCGGCCGGGGCCATCAACGCGGCGGCGCTGGCCACGCATTGCGACGACTTCGACGGCGCGGTCAAGGCGATGGCCCGTGTGTGGGAGAACTTCCGCGCCGAGCAGGTGTACCGCAGCGATGCACTGGGCGTCATCCGCACCGGCGCACGCTGGCTCACGATGATGTCGCTTGGCTGGGTGATTGCCCGCTGGCGCCGCGCGAGGCTGCGCTCGCTGCTCGACAACAGCCCGCTGGAGCAACTGCTGAGCGAGATGGTGGCGGTGAAGCGGCTGCCCGAGGTGATGAAGTCGGGCCACCTGCAGGCGCTGGCGATCACCGCGTCGAGCTACAGCTCGGGCACGCACGTGACCTTCTACGATGCCCTGCAGGAGTTTTCTCCCTGGAACCGCTCACAGCGCGTGGCGGTGCGCTCGCCGATCACCGTGCAGCATCTCTTGGCGTCGGCGGCGATCCCCTTTGTCTTCCCGGCCGTGCCGCTCGACTTCGACGGCGTGACCGAATACTTCGGCGACGGCTCGATGCGCCAGTCGGCCCCCATCTCGCCCGCCGTGCACCTGGGCGCACGCCGCATTCTCGTGATCGGTGCCGGCCGCATGCACGAGCCGCCCGGGCGGCGCAAGGTGAGCGGGGCCTACCCCAACTTCGCGCAGATCGCGGGCCATGCGCTGTCGAACATCTTCCTCGACGCACTCGCGGTGGATGTGGAGCGCCTGCAACGCATCAACAACACGCTCTCGCTGCTGCCGCCCGAGGCGCTGGCCGGCACCAGCCTGCGGCCGATCGAGGTGCTGGTGATCGCGCCCTCGCAGCGCCTCGACGACCTGGCGGCCAAGCATGTGAGTGCGTTGCCCACCTCGATCCGCGCGCTGCTGCGCGGCATCGGCGTGAGCGGCAAAGGCTCCGACACGCGTGGTGCAGCATTGGCGAGCTATCTCCTCTTCGAGCAGGCGTACACGCGTGAGCTGGTGGCGCTGGGCTGGGCCGACACCATGGCGCGGCGCGACGAGGTGACTGGCTTCTTCGGCTGGGAGCGCCGCCGCGAGCGGCGCGGGCCGGTGCCCGACACCGACTTCCAGACGACCGAGCTGGAGTGACGCGTTGAAAAGACAAAGGCCCGCGGTGCATGTGCGCCGCGGGCCTCGTGATGACAGCGATCGATCTGTTTTACTTGCTGCTCTTCGCCGGGCTCTTGGCGTCGGTGGCGGCAGCGGCATAGGCCGCACCGTTGACCGTCAGGCCCTCCTTCGACAGGCGGGTGGCGGCGCCGCTCTTGATGCCCTTCACACGCGCCATCAGGTCGGCCCAGTCCTTGAATTGGCCCTTCTTGCGTTCGTCGAGGATGCGCACCGACACCTTGGTGCCGATGCCCTTGACGGATTCGAGCGCGGCCTGGTCGGCCTTGTTGACGTCGACCGCAGCGAAGGCGGTGGCCGCGGCGAACAGCATGGCGAGGGTGCAGATCAGCTTCTTGAACATGTTGTGAACTCCCTTTGATTTCGTCTTGGTGTTGACGGGGAGCAGCCGTTCTGCACCCCTGGCGGCACTGTAGCCAGGGGGTACCTTGAAGTCTTTCCCCTTCAGGAACGCCGACGAAAGGGGGTCGAGTGAATAGGGGAGGTCAGGCCGGTTGTTGGTTGAGCCACTGCACGTAGCGCGTGACGCCCGTCGTGACGTCGGCAAAGCGGTGGTCGCAGCCGGCAGCGCGCAGCTGTGTCATGTCGGCCTGCGTGTAGCACTGGTACTTGCCGACGAGGGCGGACGGGAAGTCGAAGTACTCAATCAGGCCCTTCGTCACAAGCTCGGTGAGCGACAACGGTGCTTCGCCCTTGAGGCCGCGAGAGGCGTTGACCACGGCAGCGGCTACGTCGTTGAAAGGCTGTGCGCGGCCGGTGCCGAGGTTGAAGATGCCGCTCTTCTGGGGGTGCTGCAGGAACCACAGGTTCACCGCGACCACGTCGTCGACCGAGATGAAGTCGCGCGACTGCTCGCCCGCGTTGTAGCCACCGTAGGGCCCGAAGAGGCGCACGCGGCCCTTCTCGCGGAACTCGTTGAAGTTGTGGAAGGCCACCGAGGCCATGCGGGCCTTGTGCTGCTCGCGTGGGCCGTAGACGTTGAAGTAGCGGAAGCCGGCCACCTGGCTCTTGCTGGTCGACAGCATGCGCCGCACCACGTTGTCGAACAGCAGCTTGGAGTAGCCGTAGACGTTGAGCGGCTTCTCGAACTGCGGGTCTTCGCGGAAGGTGTCGCTGCCGCCGTAGGTGGCGGCCGACGAGGCGTAGAGCAGCCGCACGCCCTGGGCCTGGCAGGCGTCGAGCAGGTCTTTCGAGCAGCGGTAGTTGGTGTCGAGCATGTAGCGCCCGTTGTGCTCCATCGTGTCGGAGCAGGCGCCCTGGTGCAGCACGGCCTCGACCTTGCCGAACTCGCCGCGGGCGAAGCGGGTATAGAAGTCGCTCTTGTCGAAGTAGTCGCTGATCTTCGCGCCGAGCAGGTTGCGGTACTTCGGGCCGTCGGTCAGGTCGTCGACGGCGATCACGTCGTCGATGCCGATGGCGTTCAAGCCGTGGACGATGTTGCTGCCGATCATGCCGGCAGCGCCGGTCACCACCACTTTCGTGCTCATGCGAAGAGCTCCTCGTAGGTCAGGGTCGCGTTGCCGAACTTGCCCACGGCCAGGCCGCCGGCCTTGTTGGCCACGGGCACGGCTTCTTGCACCGAGAGGCCGCAGGCCAGCATGGCGGCGAGCGTGGCGATCACGGTGTCGCCGGCGCCGGTGACGTCGAACACCTCGCGCGCCTGTGCGTGGAAGCGGGTCTCGCCTTGGGCGTCAAACACCGACATGCCTTCTTCGGATCGGGTCAGCACGAGGCTGTCGAGGCGTAGCTTCTTTCTGAGGGCTTCGGCGCGCTCATGGAGCTGCGCTTCGCTGCTCCAGTTGCCGATCACCTGGGCCAGCTCGGCGCGGTTGGGCGTGATGGTGGTGGCGCCGGCATAACGCTCGTAGTCGTTGCCTTTCGGGTCGACCAGCACCGGCTTGCCGGCCTTGCGGGCGAGTTCGATCATGCGCGGGATGTGCTCGAGGCCGCCCTTGCCGTAGTCGGAGAAGAGCACCACGTCGTGCTCCTGCAGCGCCTTCTCGAACTCGGGCAGCATGCCGGCCAGCACTTCATGGTCGGGCGCGTTCTCGAAGTCGATGCGGATCAGCTGCTGCGAGCGGCCGATGATGCGCAGCTTGACGATGGTGTAGAGCTGCGGGTCGTGGCCGAGGAGCGTCTTCACGCCTTTCTGTTCCAGCAGTTGCTGCAGCTTCTTGGCAGGTTCGTCCTGGCCGACGACGGTGAGCAGCGTGGTCTGCGCGCCGAGGGTCTTGGCGTTGAGCGCGACGTTGGCGGCGCCACCCAGGCGCTCTTCTTCACGGTTGACCTTGACGACGGGCACCGGCGCTTCGGGCGAGATGCGCTCGACGGCGCCGAACCAGTAGCGGTCGAGCATCGCATCGCCGACGACGAGCACGCGGGCCGCGGCGACGCGTTCGCGCGTGACGACGGGTTGAGACATCAGAGATCCTCCAGGCGTTGCGGCGGGTAGCTGTCCCAGCTGAGGCAGCCCGGGCATTGCCAGAAATAGTGCTGGGCTTCGAAGCCGCAGGCGGCGCAGCGATAGCGCTGCAAGGGTTTGGCAGCACGGCCGACCGCAGTGCGCAGGCTTTGCGCTTCGTTGGCGTCGAGCGCAAAGCCTTCGGTGGTCATCTGGCGCAGCAGCTCTTGTGCGGCCGACAGCGTGGGCTGCTCCTGCAGGTGGGTGAGCACGCGGGCGCGCTGCGCGGCCGGCGCGGGGTCGAGCGTGGCGATGGCCGCGAGCAGGTCCATCGTCGGGGCGCGGCGGTAGAGGCCTTGCAGGCGCTCCAGCGCGGCAGCCTGTTCACCGCAGGCCAGGGCGCTGGCGGCGTAGTCGCGTGCCACGAGGTTGAAGGCGGTGGTGTGGGCGGCCAGCAGCTCTCCCCAGAGCGCCAATGCCTGAGCGTGGTCGCCGCGCGCGTGGGCGCGCTGGCCGGCGAGCACGATCGGGCGGGCCGACAGCGGCGCGGCTTCGCGGGCGTGGCGCAAGGCGTCGTCGGCCTCGGCACTCTGCTTGCGCGCGTCGGCCTCCTGGGCCAGTTCACACCAGTAGTGCGCGATGCGCGAGGCGAACGAGGCCGTGCCGCTGCGTTCCAGCTTCTGGGCGACCTCGACCGCGGCACGCCAGTCGCGCGAGCGCTCGTGCAGCGTCAGCAACGCGAGCTGGGCTTCGGTGGCGAAGGCCGTGCCTTCGAGTGCTTGGTAGGCTTCCTCGGCGCGGTCGAAGAGGCCGGCCTTCATGAAGTCTTGTGCCAGGGCGTGCTGCGCGCGGTCACGCTCGGTCTTGGGCAAATCGGCGCGGCTCACCAGGTGCTGGTGCACGCGCACGGCGCGTTCGTACTCGCCGCGGCGGCGAAACAGGTTGCCGAGGGCGAAGTGCAAGTCAGAGGTGTCGGGGTCATGCTGGACGGCTTCGATGAAGGCGTCGATGGCCTTGTCCTGCTGTTCATTGAGCAGCAGGTTCAGGCCCTTGAAGTAGGCCTTGGGCGAGTCGTGCTGCTCGCGCTTCCATTGGCGCAGGTCGAGGCGCGAGCCCAACCAGCCCAGCGCAAACGCGATCGGCAGGCCCAGCAGGAGCCACTGGAGGTCAAAGTTCATGCTGGAGCAGGCGGGCGTCGGAGGGCAGGGCGGGGTCGGTGTTGCGCGAGTCGACGCTGGGGCCCTGTGCGCCATCGTCTGTCTTCCGACGCAGGACGGCCTGGCGGGCGCGCCACCAGCTGGGCACCATTGCGAGCACACCGAACACGCAGCCGAGCGTGAACGCCGCGAGCACGACGAACACCATGGGCGTGCGCCACTCGTGGCCGAAGAACCATTTGAGGCTGGCCTCGTGCTGGTTGTTCAGCGCGAAAGCAAGCAGGACGAAGAAGAGGGCGGCTCGAGCGAGCCAGATGAAGATGCGCATCACGACTCCGGGGCCTGGGATTCTAGGCCGGCGAATGTCGGATGGCGGGCAGAGAGGTCAGGTGCTGGGCTCGGCGGACGAAGAGGCCGCTGCAGCTTGTGCAGCTGCGGCGGCTTCCAGAGCGTCGCCACGGGCGTCGACGGCTTCGCGAAGCGCCTTGCCCGGTTTGAAATGCGGCACCAGCTTCTCAGGGATCACCACCTGCTCGCCGGAGCGCGGGTTGCGGCCCACGCGCGGCGGCCGGCGGTTGATCGAGAAGCTGCCGAACCCGCGGATCTCGATGCGGTGCCCGCGCGCAAGCGCGTCGGACATCGCATCCAGGATGGTCTTGACGGCGAACTCCGTGTCACGGTGGGTCAGTTGGCCGAATTGCTCGGCCAGCTTTGCAACGAGATCGGAGCGCGTCATAGAAGCCTGTCAGATCCTTGAGGTTCGGCGTTTCTCGGAAGAACGGCTCAGCCGTTGTCCTTGTTGTCGAGCTTCGCGCGGAGCAGGGCGCCGAGGCTGGTGGTGCCTGCGGTCTCACGCTCGTTGCTGGCCGACAGGCGCTGCATGGCTTCTTGCTGGTCGGCGCTGTCCTTGGCCTTGATCGACAACTGGATCGAACGCGTCTTGCGGTCGACGTTGATGATCAGGGCGGAGACTTCGTCACCTTCCTTCAGCACGTTGCGCGCGTCTTCCACGCGGTCGCGGCTGATTTCAGAGGCACGCAGGTAGCCGGTCACGTCGTCGTTCAGCTGGATCTCGGCGCCACGGGCGTCGACCGTCTTGACCTTGCCGGTCACGATCTGGCCACGGTCGTTGACCGAGGTGTAGCTGGTGAACGGATCGCTGTCGAGCTGCTTGATGCCGAGCGAGATGCGCTCGCGCTCCACGTCGACGGCCAGCACGATGGCTTCGACTTCCTGGCCCTTCTTGTAGTTGCGGACCGCGGCTTCGCCGGGCTCGTTCCACGAGAGGTCGGACAGGTGCACCAGGCCGTCGATGCCTTGTGCCAGGCCGATGAACACGCCGAAGTCGGTGATCGACTTCACCGGGCCCTTGACCTTGTCGCCGCGCTGGACCGTGCCGGAGAACTCTTCCCACGGGTTGGCCTTGCACTGCTTCATGCCCAGGCTGATGCGGCGCTTGTCTTCGTCGATCTCGAGGACCATGACTTCGACTTCGTCGCCGAGCGAGACGATCTTGCTCGGAGCAACGTTCTTGTTGGTCCAGTCCATCTCGGAGACGTGCACCAGGCCTTCGATGCCCGGCTCGATCTCGACGAAAGCGCCGTAGTCGGCGATGTTCGTGACCTTGCCGAAGAGGCGGGTGCCTTGCGGGTAGCGGCGCGACACGCCGTGCCACGGGTCGTCGCCCAGCTGCTTGATGCCCAGCGAAACGCGGTTCTTCTCGGCGTCGAACTTGAGGACCTTGGCTTGCAGTTCCTGGCCGACCTGAACGACTTCGCTCGGGTGGCGGACACGGCGCCAGGCCATGTCGGTGATGTGCAGCAGGCCGTCGATGCCGCCGAGGTCGACGAACGCACCGTACTCGGTGATGTTCTTGACCACGCCGGTGACGATGGCGCCTTCGGAGAGCGTGCCGAGCAGCTTGGCGCGCTCTTCACCCATCGAGGCTTCGACCACGGCACGGCGCGACAGCACGACGTTGTTGCGCTTGCGGTCGAGCTTGATGACCTTGAATTCCATCGTCTTGCCTTCGAACGGCGACATGTCTTTGACAGGACGCGTGTCGAGCAGCGAGCCGGGCAGGAAGGCGCGGATGCCGTTGACCAGGACGGTCAGGCCACCCTTGACCTTGCCGTTGACGGTACCGACGACGAACTCGCCGGACTCCAGCGCCTTCTCGAGCGACAGCCACGAGGCGAGGCGCTTGGCCTTGTCGCGCGAGAGGATGGTGTCGCCGTAGCCGTTTTCAACGGCATCGATCGCGACGGAGACGAAATCGCCAGGCTGAACTTCGAGCTCACCCTGGTCGTTCTTGAATTCATCGATGGGCACGTAGGCTTCGGACTTGAGGCCTGCGTTCACCACCACGAAGTTGTGCTCGACGCGCACGACTTCGGCCGTGATGACTTCGCCTGCGCGCATCTCCGATTTGTTCAGAGATTCTTCGAACAGGGCGGCAAAGGATTCCATCCCGGCAGGGGCGGCGGTTTGTGCTTGAGGCATGGGGACTTTCTGTGTGGCAAGTGCCACGGGTTAGGTTGAACACCCGCTGCTTCGGAGCGCCTTGAACCTGTGGGGCAGGAAAGGCGCAGAGGTGAAACGGCGGACCGGTTTTGCCCGGCTGGGCCTGAAGGATCAGGCTTGACCGAACGGGTTGCGTTGCTGCCACCACTCCAGCACCTGGGCGACACACTGGTCGACCGAGAGCTCGGAGTTGTCGAGCACCATCGCGTCTTCGGCTGGTTTGAGGGGTGAGGCGGTGCGGGATTTGTCCCGCGCGTCCCGGGCCTCGAGGTCGGCACGAAGGACATCGATACTAGTCGAAATTCCCTTGGAAATCAATTGCTTATGGCGCCTTTCGGCCCGCACGGCGGCGCTGGCGACGACGAAGACCTTGAGCTGGGCAGCAGGGAAGATGACGGTGCCCATGTCTCGCCCATCGGCCACCAGGCCGGGCAGGCGGCGGTGGGAGAGCTGGAGCTGGAGCAGGGCAGCGCGCACGGCCGGCCAGACCGAGACCTTGGACGCCATCGCGCCCACGTCTTCGCGGCGCAGCTCGTCGCTGACCTCGGTGCCGCCCAGCCAGATCTGCTGGTGGGTGAACCTGAGCTTCAGACCCGCGGCCACGGCGGCGAGCCCGGCTTCGTCGGTTTCGGACACGCCGGCCTGCATCGCCGCCAGGGCGGTGGCGCGGTAGAGGGCGCCGGAATCGAGGAAGTGGTAGCCCAGGGCCTGGGCGACGGCACTCGCCAGCGTGCCTTTACCCGACGCGGTCGGGCCGTCGACCGTGATCACGGGGATCGACGGCGTGTCGGTGCGGGCGACGGCGAAGAGCGTCTCGAAGTAGTCGGGGAAGGTCTTGGCCACGCAGCGCGGGTCGAGGATGCGAACCGGCTGGCGGGCCGGGTTGTAGGCCGCCAGCGAGAAGCACATGGCCACACGGTGGTCGTCGTAGGTGTGGATGGCGGCGGGCGTCCAGGCGGTCGGCGGCGTGATCTCGATGAAATCGTGGCCTTCGGCGACGGTGGCGCCCAGCTTGCGCAGTTCGGTGGCCATCGCGGCGATGCGGTCGGTCTCCTTGACGCGCCAGCTCGCGATGTTGTTCAGGCGCGTGGTGCCGTCGGCGTAGAGCGCCATCACGGCGAGCGTCATGGCCGCGTCGGGGATGTGGTTGCAGTCGAGCGTGATCGCCTTGAGCGGCCAGGCGCCGCGGCGCACCTCCAGCCAGCCGGGGCCGCTCGTGACTTCGGCGCCCATCAGGCGAGCGGCCTCGATGAAGCGGATGTCGCCCTGGATCGAGTCACTGCCCACACCTTCGATGCGGACGGGCCAGCTTTCGAAGCCGGCAATCGCACCAAGGGCGATGAAATAGGAGGCCGATGACGCATCGGCCTCGACGTGGATGCTGCCCGGCGAGCGGTACTCGCTGCCTTGCGGGATGGTGAACCGTTGCCAGCCGTCACGCTGCACCTCAATGCCGAAGCGCTGCAGCAGGTTCAGCGTGATCTCGACATACGGCTTGGAGATCAGCTCGCCGACCACCTCGATGGTGATCGGATTGGCTTGTGAGACCAGCGGCAACGCGAGCAGCAGCGCGGTCAGGAACTGGCTCGATACATCGCCGCGCACGCGGATCGGGTCGGTGGTGCGAAGCGCGCCGCCTTTGAGCCGCAGCGGCGGGTAGCCGTCTTGCCCCAGGTACTCGATCGTGCAGCCCAGCTGGCGCAAGGCGTCGATCAGGTCGCCGATCGGCCGCTCGTGCATGCGCGGCACGCCCTTGAGGTCGAACTCGCCACCGCCTTGCGCGCTGAGCACCGCGAGGGCCGCCGTCAACGGTCGCATCGCCGTGCCGGCGTTGCCAAGGAAGAGCTGCGCCTGCTTCACCGAGAGCGCGCCGCCCAGGCCGGTGATGCGCACCGTGGTGCCGTCGGTCTGCACGTCGCAGCCGAGCTGGCGCAGGGCGGTCAGCATGACCTGCGTGTCGTCGGAGTCGAGCAGGTCGTAGACGGTGGTGGTGCCGTGGCTCAGGCCGGCCAGCAGGAGCACGCGGTTGGAAATGCTCTTGGAGCCGGGCAGCCGCACGGTGCCGTGGGCCGACTGCAGCGGGGGGAGGTCAAGGAACGGCGTGGTGTACATGAGCGCAACGTGGCGCCGCGCCTGGGGCGCAGCCTGAGGTCAGCGAGACGAACCGGACTTGCCGGCGCCCATCTGCCAGTTGGCGCGGGCATCCGAGGCGCTGCGGATCAAGTCCTCGAGCGCCTCGACGTTGCTGGTCTTGATGACGTGTTCGAGCGCATCCAGCGTGTGCCGGAAGCGCATCGACTGCTTGAGGATCTCTTCGCGGTTCGACATCAGGATGTCGCGCCACACCTCGGGGTCGCTCGCGGCGATGCGGGTGAAATCGCGGAAGCCGGGGCCGGCCAGCGAGAGGAAATCGCGCCCGGCCGGCTGCTTGGCCACCGAGTTGAAGAAGGCGAAGGCCAGCATGTGCGGCAGGTGGCTCACGGCGGCGAAGGCGGCGTCGTGGTTCTCCGGCGTCATGCGCAGCACCTGGGCGCCGATGGCTGACCAGACGTCGGTGGCTTTCTGCACCAGCTCCGCATCGGTCTGCGGCAGCGGGGTGATGATGACCTGACGACCCGCGTAGAGCGAGGCGTCGGCATGGGCCACGCCCGACACTTCCTTGCCGGCGATGGGGTGGGCCGGGACGAACGAGCCGACGCGCTCCTTCAGGACGCGCCGGGCCGCATCGACCACGTCGCGCTTGGTCGAGCCCACGTCCATGAAGAGCACGCCCGGCTCCACCAGGTGGCGGATGGCCTTGAAGGTGGCTTCGCTGGCCGAGACCGGCACGGCCATGATCACGATGTCGGAGCCCGAGACCGCGAGCAGTGCCGATTCGGCGGTGTCGTCGATCACGCCCATCTTCTTCGCACGCTCGGTGGTCGACGGCGACTTGCTGTAGCCGATGACGCGCTTGACCAGGCCGGCCCGCTTGAGGGCAAGGGCGAAGGAGCCGCCCATCAGGCCGCATCCGATCACGCCAAGCTGGTTAAACATGGATTCCTTTGCAAGAGATCGAGCGCGCCAGCGAAGCGACGCGCACATCAAGCAACAACTCACGGAACGGGCTTGGCCCGGCCGTCGAGTTGGCGCCCCCTCGGGGGGCAGGAGCGTAGCGACGTGGGGGCTTCATCTCTAGTGCACGTCGATCGGGTAGGTGCCGAGCAACTTGAAGAACGCACAGGCCTCCCGCAGCTCGCGCAGCGCGGTGGCCACATGCGGCTGGTCGGGGTGACCTTGCAGGTCGATGTAGAAGTAGTACTCCCACTGGCCCGAGCGGGCGGGGCGGGATTCGAAACGGGTCATCGACACGCCGTGCTGCTTGAGCGGCACCAGCATGTCGTGCACCGCGCCGGGCCGGTTGCTCACCGAGACCACGAGGCTCGTGCAATCGTGGCCGGAGGCGCGTGGTTGTGGGTGCCGTTGAGGGTGGGTGACGACGGCGAAGCGGGTGCGGTTGTGCGCTTCGTCCTGGATGGCCGGGGCGACGAGGTGCAGGCCGAACTGGCTGCCGGCGCGCGCGCTGGCGATCGCGGCCAGCGTGGGGTCGGCCGCGGCCAGGCGTGCGCCTTCGGCATTGCTCGCCACCGGCCGGCGCTCCACGTTGGGCAGGTGCGTGCCCAGCCAGCCGTGGCACTGGGCCAGGGCCTGCGGGTGCGCGCAGACCGCCTCGATGCCGGCCAGCGAGTTTTCCTTGCGCAGCAGGTTGTGCTGAACAAAGAGGCTGGTCTCACCGATGATGAAGAGCGGAGTGGTGAGGAAGAGGTCGAGCGAACGGGTGACCACGCCCTCGGTCGAGTTCTCGACCGGCACCACGCCGAAGTCGGCAGCGCCTGAAGTGGTGACGTGGAAGACCTCGTCGAAGCTTGCACACGGCACCTTGACGATCGACGAGCCGAAGAAGCCGAGTGCTGCTTCCTCGCTGAAGGTGCCGGCCGGGCCGAGGTAGGCTACGCGCGTGGGTGTCTCGAGCGCGCGGCAGGCCGACATGATCTCGCGCCAGATCGGCGCCACGCTCTCGGCGAGCAGCGGGCCCGGGTTGACGGCCTTCATGCCATCGATGACCTGCGCTTCGCGCTCGGGGCGGAAGGCCACCGAGCCTTCCTTCTTCTTCACTTCGCCGACTTCCTGCGCTAGCCGGGCACGCCGGTTCAGGAGCGCCAGCAGCTCGCGATCGACCGCGTCGATCTGCGTTCTGAGGGCCAGCAGCTCAGGGTTTGGGGCGGGGGAAAGGTCAGCCATGGGTGACGCAAATTGTCGCATGCAGCCTAGCGCGATCGGCAAGTGAAGACCGACGGACCGCGCACGGTTCGCGTCACTTCTTGGCAGGCTTGGCGGGTGCCGGCGCGGCGGCACCACTGGCCGGGGCGGGCGCGCCGACGGCGATGCGGACGTCGCGCTCCAGCGCGTCGATCTTTGGCTGCACCGCGGTGGCGAGATCCTTGCGCACGGCTTGCACGTAGAGGTTGAGCAGCTCGGGTTGGGCTTGCTGGAATTTCTTGAACGCCGGGGCTTCCAGTGCGTTCACCAGCTGGCGCAGTTCGTCTTCGGTGAACTTCTCTTCCAGGAAGGGGCCGACGCTCGCCTGGCTGATCTTGGCGGCGCGGTCGCGCACGAGGGGCATGGTGCCCTCTTCGTACTTCTGCAGGTGCTCCTGGATCTTCTTGATGATCGGAGGGTGCTTGGCCGGCGGGATCTGCGTCTGCAGCGTTTCGTCGGCCATGGCCGCGATCTGCTGGGCCGGGCGGGCCACGATGTCGCGGGTGATGCCGTCGAGCTGGTTTTGTTGCAGGGTCAGCAGCCGCTGCACCAGCTCCTTCTTGGCGGCGCTCGCGGGCGCGCCCGGGATGGCCGTGTTCTGGGCGTGCGCCAGGCTTGCCGCGGCCACCAGGGCCAGACCGATCAGTCGCTTCATTCTTCGGTGCTTTCAGTCGTGGGCTCGTCGCCCGAGTTGGCATCGTTCTCGACGATGCGTTGCAGGCCGCTCAGCTTGGCGCCGTCGTCCAGTGCGATCAAGGTGACGCCTTGTGTCGCGCGGCCGAGCTCGCGGATTTCGGAGACTCGGGTGCGCACGAGCACGCCCTTGTCGGTGATGAGCATGATCTCGTCGGCGGGCCGCACCAGGGTGGCGGCGACGACCTTGCCGTTGCGCTCGCTTTGTTGGATCGCGATCATCCCTTTGGTTCCGCGGCCGTGGCGGGTGTATTCGACGATCGAGGTGCGCTTGCCGTAGCCGTTCTCGGTCGCGGTCAGCACGCTTTGCGTCTCGTCTTCGGCGACGAGCATCGCGATCACGCTCTGGCCGTCTTCCAGCATCATGCCGCGCACGCCGCGCGCGCCACGCCCCATGGCGCGCACGTCGTCTTCGTCGAAGCGCACGGCCTTGCCGCCGTCGCTGAAGAGCATCACGTCGTGCTTGCCGTCGGTGAGCGCTGCGCCGATGAGGTAGTCGCCCTCGTCGAGGTCGACGGCGATGATGCCGGCCTTGCGCGGGTTGCTGAACTCGTCGAGCGAGGTCTTCTTGACCACGCCTTGGGCGGTGGCGAAGAACACGAAGTGATCGGCCGGGAAGCTGCGGAAGCCGTCGGTCAGCGGCAGCACCACGTTGACCTTCTCGCCCGGCTGCAGCGGGAACATGTTGACGATGGGCTTGCCGCGCGAGGCGCGCGAACCCTGCGGCACTTCCCACACTTTCAGCCAGTACACACGGCCGCGGTTGGTGAAGCACAGAATGTAGTCGTGCGTGTTGGCGATGAAGAGCTGGTCGATCCAGTCGTCTTCCTTGGTCTGCGCCGCCTGCTTGCCGCGGCCACCGCGCTTCTGGGCGCGGTATTCGCTTAAGGCCTGGCTCTTGATGTAGCCGGTGTGCGAGAGCGTGACCACCATGTCGGTGGGCGTGATCAGGTCTTCAGTGCCGAGATCCTGTGCGTTGTGTTCGATGGTGGAGCGGCGTGCGCCGATCTTGGTCTGGCCGAACTCGAGCTTGATGGCCTGCAGCTCGTCGGAAATGATGGTCGTCACGCGTGACGGCGTGGCCAGGATGTCGAGCAGGTCGGCGATCTGCGCCATCACTTCCTTGTACTCGCCGACGATCTTGTCCTGCTCGAGGCCGGTCAGGCGCTGCAGGCGCATCTGCAGGATTTCGCTGGCCTGGTCGTCCGAGAGGCGATAGAGGCCGTCGGGCTGCATGCCGTATTCGCGCGGCAGGTTCTCGGGGCGATAGGCGTCGCGGCCGCCGGCGGTTTCCTTCTCGGCGCGGGCGAGCATCTCGCGCACCAGCGAGGAGTCCCACGACTTGCTCATCAGCGCGGCCTTCGCGATCGGCGGCGTGGCCGAGGTCTTGATGGTCTCGATGAACTCGTCGATGTTGGCCAGCGCCACGGCCAGGCCTTCCAGCACGTGGCCACGCTCGCGGGCCTTGCGCAGCTCGAACACCGTGCGGCGGGTGACGACCTCGCGGCGGTGCTCCAGGAAGATCGCGATCAGATCCTTCAGGTTGCACAGCTTGGGCTGGTTGTCGATCAGCGCCACCATGTTCATGCCGAACGTGTCCTGCAGCTGCGTCTGCTTGTACAGGTTGTTCAGCACCACCTCGGGCACTTCGCCGCGCTTGAGCTCGATCACCACGCGCATGCCGGACTTGTCAGACTCGTCCTGGATGTGGCTGATGCCCTCGAGCTTCTTCTCGTGAACCAGCTCGGCCATGCGCTCGAGGAGGTTCTTCTTGTTCACCTGGTAGGGGATCTCATCGACGATGATGGCTTGGCGCGCACCCTTGTCGATGTCCTCGAAGTGGCACTTCGCGCGCATCACCACGCGCCCGCGGCCGGTCTTGTAGCCCTCGCGCACGCCGCTCGTGCCGTAGATGATGCCGGCGGTGGGGAAGTCGGGCGCCGGGATGATCTCGATCAGCTCGTCGATCGTCGCCTGCGGGTTCTTCAGCAGGTGCAGGCAGGCGTCGACGACCTCGTTGAGGTTGTGCGGCGGGATGTTGGTGGCCATGCCCACCGCGATGCCGCCAGAGCCGTTGACCAGCAGGTTGGGCAGGCGGGTGGGCAGCACCAGCGGCTCTTTCTCCGAGCCGTCGTAGTTGGGGCCGAAGTCGACCGTCTCCTTGTCGAGGTCGGCGAGCATCTCGTGTGCGATCTTCGCCAACCTGATTTCGGTGTACCGCATGGCCGCGGCGTTGTCGCCGTCGACCGAGCCGAAGTTGCCCTGGCCGTCGATGAGCATATGGCGCATCGAGAAGTCTTGCGCCATGCGCACCGCGGTGTCGTACACCGACTGGTCGCCGTGCGGGTGGTACTTGCCGATGACGTCGCCGACGATACGGGCCGACTTCTTGTAGGGCCGGTTCCAGTCGTTGTTGAGCTCGTGCATGGCGAAGAGCACACGCCGGTGCACCGGCTTCAGGCCATCGCGCGCATCGGGCAGTGCGCGCCCCACGATCACGCTCATCGCGTAGTCGAGGTACGAACGCCGCATCTCCTCTTCGAGGCTGATCGGCAGGGTTTCCTTGGCGAACTGGGTCATGCGGAGTGGGGCAGAAAAGCCATGAAGGCAGGCATGGTTCGGCCTGCGCGCAAAACCCGCGATTCTAGGCGCTGGAACAGTGCTGTCGCGGTCGCGCAACAACGCCTTGTGCTACTGCAAGCACCAATGGCAAAACTCTTCGCTCCGAATACCGTATGGCACAATCGATTGTCGGTGGGAAACACCCGAGTTACTTGGGGTTTGCCAGTACTTCCCGATTCGGTTTTTGACCTTTCGTTAGAACATCTGCCCCTTCCTTGAGAGGAGAACCATGAAGAAACTGAACAAGGTCGCATCGCTCTTCGCATCGGCCACGCTCGCCGTCGCTGCGGGCTCCGCGTTTGCCCAAGCCAAGTCCGTCGACAACTGGACCAGCGGGTTCGGCCTGCCCTGGAAGGCTGGCGCTGCCGACCTGTGCTGGCGCGATGCGTTCTGGACCCCTGCGACCGCTCATCCTTCGTGCGACGGCGCGCCGAAGGCCGCTCCGGCACCTGCTCCCGCTCCGGCCCCTGCGCCGGCACCTGCTCCCGCCCCCGCTCCGGCTGCCCCCGCTCCGGTGGCTCCGCCTCCCCCGGCTCCCGCCCCTGTGGCCCCGCCCGCTCCGGTGAGCGAGAAGGTCACCTTCGCCGCTGACGCCTTCTACGACGTGGGCAAGTCGGTGCTGAAGCCCGACGCCAAGGCCAAGCTCGACGACCTCGTCAGCAAGACCTCGGGTGTGAACCTCGAAGTCATCATCGCTGTCGGCCACACCGACTCCGATGGCTCGCCTGCTGCGAACCAGAAGCTGTCGGTGGCTCGTGCCGAGTCGGTGAAGAACTACCTGGTCAGCAAGGGCATCGAAGCCAACCGTGTCTACACGGAAGGCAAGGGCGAAAGCTCGCCGGTCGCCGACAACAAGACCAAGGAAGGCAAGTCCAAGAACCGCCGCGTCGAAATCGAAGTGGTCGGTACCCGTACCCGCAAGTAATCCCGCGGCAGTACCTGAAAACCCCGCTTCGGCGGGGTTTTTTATTTACCATTTTCAAATGATCAACGCCGACCCTCAGGAACTGAGCAAATTCAGTGAACTGGCCCACCGCTGGTGGGATCCCGAAAGCGAATTCCGCCCGCTTCACGAAATCAACCCGCTGCGGCTGGATTGGATCAACGGCCTGGCGCCCTTGGCCGGTCGTCGGGTAGTCGACGTTGGTTGCGGTGGGGGCATCCTCGCCGATTCGATGGCGCGTAAAGGGGCGCAGGTGCTCGGCATCGATCTGGCCACCAAGGCCCTGAGGGTCGCGCAACTGCACGCTGTAGAAGCGGGGACTCCGTCGATCGAATATCGCGAAGTCGCCGTCGAGACCCTGGCGGACGAGATGCCCGGCCAGTTCGATACCGTGACCTGCATGGAGATGCTGGAGCATGTGCCGGACCCGTTCTCGGTGGTGCGCGCCTGCGCCACGCTCGTGAAACCCGGCGGTTCGGTCTTCTTCTCGACGCTCAACCGCAACCCCAAATCGTTTCTGTTCGCGATCGTCGGGGCCGAGTACATGCTGAAGCTGCTGCCGCGCGGCACGCACGAGTACGCACGCTTCATCCGCCCCAGCGAGCTGGCGCAATGGTGCCGCGATGCTGGCCTGACGCTCGGGCAGACGCGTGGCATGGAATACAACCCGCTCACCCGCCGCTACTCGCTGTCGGCCGACGTCAGCGTGAACTACCTCTTCGCCTGCACGAAGCCCGCGTGATGGCCGGCCTTCGCGAGCGTATCCGGGCGGTGCTGTTCGACCTCGACGGCACCTTGATCGACAGCGCGCCCGATCTGGCTGGCACGGGCAACGACATGCGAGCGGCTCGCGGCTTGGCGCCCCTGGCCTACGAGGTCTTTCGCCCCATGGTGGGGGCGGGAGCGCGCGGCATGCTGGGCATCGCCTTGCAGGTCACGCCCGAGGACGATGACTTCCTCGCCCTGCGCGAAGAGTTCCTCAGCCGCTACGAGGCCCGCATGAGCCAGGAGACGCGGGTTTTCGACGCGATGCATCCCGTGCTGGCCACGCTTCAGGCGAGCGGTACGCCCTGGGGCATCGTCACCAACAAGGCCGAGCGCTTCACCTTGCCCCTGGTGCGCACCCTGTCGCTCCACCAGCATGCGGCGGCCATCGTCGGCGGTGACACCACTGCCCATTCCAAGCCCCACCCGGCACCCCTGCTGGAGGCGGCACGCCGCCTCGGCATGGCGCCCGAAGCCTGTGTGTACGTCGGCGACGACCTGCGCGACGTGCAGGCCGGCCGTGCCGCCGGCATGGCCACGGTCGCCGCGGCCTGGGGTTACCTGGGGCTTGGCGAGCCGGTGAGTGCCTGGGGCGCCGACCATGTGATCGAAAGTCCCGGCGAACTCTTGAACTTGCTGGGCCTGGCCTAAACTAAGCACTTCTCTGGGGCCGACCTGGTTTCGACGCGGGTACGGAGTTGGCGCAGGGCATGCCGAGGGCCAGTCACCTCGTAAATCCATCTGGAAACAAAGTAACTGCGAACGACGAAACGTACGCACTCGCCGCTTAATACCGGTGAGCTTCGCAACGGTTGGCCGATGGGCCGGGTCTGAGGGGCAACCCGAAGGCTGCGAAGTCATTCACATTGGCTCGCTCTGAGTCGGGTCACTCGACCCAGGGCTAAATCAAGTGACTCGGGGTTCAGGTAGCGTGCTGCTGCGCGACCTGCGCCCTTAAAACCCAAATCAGACAGCTACGCATGTAGAACTGTCCGGCAATGGCTTGCGGACGCGGGTTCGATTCCCGCCGGCTCCACCAAATCGAAGCGAACGCCACCGATGACCTCGGTGGCGTTTTGCTTTCTGCGCTTGTGATTCAGGCCGCGTCGTCGGGCATCGCCGACAACCGTGATTCGCGGATGCGTGTCTTCGAAAGCGCACCGGCCGACTCCAGGATGGGATAGGCGATCGAGCAGATGTGCGAGTTGATGCGCTTCAGGTCGCTGATGAGGTCGAGGTGCAGCGAGCTCGTCTCGATGCTCTGCGCGGTGTTGTCCTGCAAGCGGGCGATGTGGGCCGCGGCGTATTCATGCTCCAGGTCGCGGAAGCGCGCCTTCTCTTCCAGCAGCTTGCGCGCATCGCGCACGTGGCCATCGAGGAACACGCTCATCGCCAGCCGCAGGTTGGCCAGCAGCCGCTCGTGCAGGTGCACGATCTCGGCCATGCCGGCGTCGGAGAAGCTGCGGTTCTTGCGCACCTTCTTGTCCTCCACGTCCTGCAGCACGCGTTCGATGATGTCGCCGATCTGCTCCATGTTGATGGTGAAGGAGACGATGTCGGTCCAGCGGCGGCTTTCGCGTTCCGACAGCGCTTCGTGCGAGATCTGCGTGAGGTAGAACTTGATGGCGGAGTAGAGCTCGTCGACCGTGTCGTCGAGTTGGCGCAGCTGCTGCGCGAGGTCGAGGTCGTTGTTGCGGATCACCGGGAGCACCCCGCGCAGCATGGTCTCGACCACGTCGGCCTGGTGCAGCGCCTCGCGGGCCGCGCAGCTGATGGCGAGCGACGGCGTGGCCAATGCCACCGGGTCGAGGTGGCGGGGGCGTGTGCTGCCGGCCGGGCCGCTTTTCTCGACGAGCCAGCGGTCGACCGTGCGCCCGACGAGGCCGGTGAAGCTGATGAAGGTGAGGGCCAGCACGAGGTTGAAGCCGAGGTGGAAGAACACGACCTGGTCGTGCACGTTGGGCGCGAGCTGTTGCAGCAGCACGTGGATCTGCGGCATCAAGGGAATGGCGAGCAGCACGCCGACGGCCTTGAAGATCAGGTTGCCGAGCGGCAGCCGGCGCACCTGCTGGGCAGCATTGCCGGTGGCGATGAGCGCGAGGAAGCCGCTGCCGAGGTTCGCCCCCAGCACCAACCCGAGGGCCACCGGCGTGGTCAGCAAACCCGAGGCGGCCAGCGTGGCGGTCAGCAGCACGATCGCAAGGCTCGAGTACGACAGCACCGTGAGCGCCGCGCCCACCACGATGTTGAGCATCACCTCGTTGGGCAGCGACACCAGCAGCGCGCGCACCGCAGGTGCTTCGGTGAGCGGCCGGGTGGCGGCTACGATGAGCTGCAGCGCGAGCGTGATGAGGCCCAGGCCGATCAGCACACGACCGATGCGGCCCGCCCCGGTGTTCTGCCGCGAGATGAAGAGCACCACGCCGACGAAGATGAGCAGCGGCGAGAGCCACGAGAGATCGAACGAGAACACCACGGCCATCAGGCTCGTGCCCACGTCGGCACCGAGCATCACCGCGAGTGCCGGCCCGGTGGTGACGAGCCCCTTGCCGACGAACGAGGCCACGATGAGGCAGGTGGCGGTGCTCGACTGCACGATGCTCGTGACACCCAGCCCCGCGGCCGCGGCAGTCAGCCGGTTGCTGAAGCTGCGCGAGAGGATCTGGCGCAGGTTTTCGCCGAAGACGCGCAGCATGCCGGTGCGAACGATGTGCGTGCCCCAGACCAGCAAGGCGATGGCGGCGAGCAGGTTCAGCAGGTGTTGCATGGCTTGAGTCTATCGCCGTGAACTTGCCGAAATGGCTCAAAATGCCGGCTCCTTTCGGACCTACTGTTGGATCAAACGTTGGAGTAATGGCCGTGGCAATGGACGTGGTGGACTACGAGATCAAGGGCAGCGAGATGCAGTTCGTGGAGGTCGAGCTCGACCCCGGCGAAGCGGCCGTGGGTGAGGCCGGCAGCATGATGTTCATGGACGCCGGCATCGGCATGGACACCGTCTTCGGCGACGGCTCGCAAAACCAAGGCGGCATCTTCGGCAAGCTGCTCGGTGCGGGCAAACGCCTCATCACCGGCGAGTCGCTCTTCACCACCGTCTATACCAACAAAGGCCAGGGCAAGCAGCGCGTGGCCTTCGCCTCGCCGTATCCCGGCAAGATCCTGCCGATGGACCTGAGGCAGCTCGGCGGCATGCTGATCTGCCAGAAGGATTCCTTCCTCTGTGCGGCCAAGGGCGTGTCGCTGGGCATCTATTTCCAGCAGAAGATCTCGACCGGCTTCTTCGGCGGCGAAGGCTTCATCATGCAGAAGCTCGAAGGCGACGGCCTCGCCTTCGTGCATGCCGGCGGCACCGTGGTGCGCCGTGAGCTGCAGCCTGGCCAGACGCTCTTCATCGACACCGGCTGCCTGGTCGCCTTCACGCCGAACGTCAACTTCGAAGTGCAGTACGTGGGCAAGATCAAGACGGCGCTCTTCGGCGGAGAGGGGCTCTTCTTCGCCAAGGTCACGGGCCCCGGCACGGTGTGGGTGCAGAGCCTGCCCTTCTCGCGTCTGGCATCGCGTGTGTTCGCTGCAGCACCCCAGCGCGGCGGCAGCCGCGAAGAGGGGTCGGTGCTCGGTGGCTTGGCCGGCGGCGGCCTTCTGGGCGGCATTCTTGGCGGTGACGACGAGTAAGTCGCCAAGCGAACGGAACTTTGCCGGTAACGGCGCGCCTACACTAGCCGCCCGTTCCCTGGTGGTGCCCGTCTTGAAGCTGTTGTCCGCTCTTTTGTGTGCCGCTGTGGTCGTGCTGGCCACGCTCTGGTGCCCCACGGCCTTGGCGGCTGACAAGTCGCCCATCTTCGTGCTCAACTCGCTCGACGCGTCGATCAGCGTGATCGACCCGGTGAGCTTCACCGAGACCAAGCGCATCCCGACCGGCAAGGAGCCGCACCACCTCTATCTCACGCCCGACGAGAAGTCGCTCATCGTGGCCAACGCGCTGAGCGACTCGCTCACGCTGATCGACCCGAAGACGGGCGAGGTGCAGCGCACCATCACCAAGATCATCGATCCGTACCACCTGCGCTTCTCGCCCGACATGAAGTGGTTCGTGACGGCGGCCAACCGGCTCGACCACGTCGACATCTACCGCTGGGAGCCGCACGACGCGACCACGCCGCTCAAGCTCGCGGGCCGCGTGCGTGCCACGCGCACGCCGAGCCATCTGTCGATCGACAGCAAGAGCACCACCATCTACGCGTCGATGCAAGACAGCGACGAGCTGATGGCGATCGACATCGCCACGCAGAAGCCGCGCTGGAAGATCTCGATCGGCAAGCTGCCGGCCGACGTGTACCTCACGCCCGACGACCGCCTGCTGATGGTGGGCCTCACAGGCGACGAGTTCGTCGAGGTCTATGACGTGACGCAGCCGGCCCCGAAGCTCGTCAAGCGCATCCAGACTGGCGCGGGCGCACATGCCTTCCGCTCGCGCGGTGATGGCCGGCATGTGTTCGTGAGCAACCGCGTGGCCAACACCATCAGCATGATCGACATCCAGAGCCTCGCGGTCGTGTCGCAACTCCCAGGGCCGGGTGGGCCCGACTGCATGGATCTGCTGGCCGATGGCAAGACCCTGCTGGTGAGCTCGCGCTGGGCGCGCAAGCTGAGCTTCGTCGACATCGAGAAGAAGCAGGTGGTTCGCCAGGTGGCGGTCGGCCGCTCGCCGCACGGCGTGTGGACGCTCGATCATGCGTCGCGCCGCTAGGCTGCTGGTCGCGGCGCTGCTCGCCGGCGCCACCGCAGCGCATGCGGCCTGCGACAAGCCGGTCTACCTCACCTTCGACACCGGCCACATGGGCGTGGCGCCCTTGGTGGCGGAGGTGCTGGCGAGGCAGGGCGTGAAGGCGAGCTTCTTCCTCGCCGACGAGAAGACGCAGACCGGCGGCACGAGCCTCGACGAACACTGGGCGCCGTGGTGGAAGGCGCGCGCTGCCGAAGGCCATGTCTTCGGCTCCCACACCTTCGACCATGTCTATTGGCTGGCCGACACGCCCGGCGGCTTTCGCGTCCGCGCGAGCGCGGGGCCAAAGGCGGGCCAGATCCGGACCTGGACACCTGCGCAGTACTGCGCCGAGCTTGAGCGCCCGGCCGACCGTTTCAAGGCCATGACGGGGCAGGCGATGCCGAAGCTCTTCCGTGCCCCCGGCGGCAAGACCTCGCCGGCCTTGCTCGCCGCCGCCAAGGCCTGCGGCTGGACGCACGTCGGCTGGAGCCCGGCCGGCTTCCTGGGCGACGAGTTGTCGAGCGACCGCTACCCCAACGCCAGCCTGCTGGCCCGCGCGCTGCGCGACGTGCGCAGCGGCGACATCCTCCTGGCGCACCTGGGTATCTGGTCGCGGCAAGACCCGTGGGCGCCGGCCGTGCTCGAGCCGCTGATCCAGGGGCTCAAGGCCAAGGGCTATTGCTTTGCAACCTTGGCCGATCACCCTGTCTATCGGGGGGCGGCGCTCGCGCGTTGAGTTGTCATGATCGACCCGCTTCTCCAGACCTTCGTCGACGGCTTTCACCGCGTGCAAGAGGCCCTTTTCGAGTCGGTGATCCAGCCGGTCGTGTTTTCGCTCGGCTTCGGCAACCTGCTCGAGGACGGCTACAACGCCACGGGCTGGCTGCTGGTCGGGCTCCTGCAGCTGTGCGTGATGCTGGTGGTCTTTCGTTCGCTCGAGCGCTGGCGGCCGGTGGAGCCGGTGGTCGACCGGCGCGCAGTGCGGGTCGACGTGCTCTACACGCTGCTGCACCGCCTGGGCTTCTTTCGCTTGGCCTTGTTTTTCGCGATCGACCCGCTGTGGGACCTGCTCTTCGGCACCCTGAGCCTTCACGGCCTGTCGAGCTTGCAGCTCGACGAGGCGCTGGCGCCGCTGTGGCCGGGGCTCACCGACACCGCCTGGTTCGCGTTCCTCGCCTACCTCGTGGTGCTCGACTTCATCGACTACTGGCTGCACCGCGGCCAGCACCAGTTCGGCTGGTGGTGGGGCCTGCACTCGCTGCACCACAGCCAGCGCCAGATGACGATGTGGAGCGACAACCGCAACCACCTGCTCGATGACCTGATCCGCGACAGCATCCTCGTGATCGCCGCGCGCCTGATCGGCATCGCCCCGGGGCAGTTCGTGGCCGTGGTGGCGTGCACGCAGCTGCTGGAGAGCCTGTCGCATGCCAACGTCCGCATCGGGTTCGGGCCGGTCTTCGACCGTGTGCTCGTGAGCCCGCGGTTCCATCGGCTGCACCACAGCATCGGCGTCGGCCACGAGTCGGCCGGGCGCGGCACGCTCGGTGGCCACAACTTCGCGGTGCTCTTTCCGGTGTGGGACCTGATCTTTCGCACTGCCGATTTCAGCGAGCGCTACGACCCCACGGGCATCCGCGACCAACTGCCCGAAGAGGGCGGGCGCGACTACGGTCGTGGCTTCTGGGCACAGCAGTGGCTGGGGCTTCGCCGCATGGTCGGGCGCGGGTAGGAGCCAGCATGCCGTTGCTGGCCATGAGGTCCGTCATCGATGCCGCCTGGCGCGCTGCCGCCTATTGCGTGCACCCGCTGGTCATCGCACTGTCGGTGCTGCCGCTCGTGCTGACCTGCGGGGTGGCCTACCTGCTGGCGCGCGCCTACTGGGAGCCCGCCATCGATGCGGTGCGCGCGGCGTTCGAGTCGTGGTCGCTGCTCACCGTGCTCTTCAAGTGGCTGGAGGCGATCGGCCTGCTCGGCCTCAAGTCGGTGCTGGCGCCCCTGGTGGTGGTGTTCCTCGCCACGCCGGTGATCGTGTTCTTCTCCCTGCTGACGGTGGCGGTGCTGATGGCGCCGTTCATGTTGAAGCTCGTGGCGCGGCGCCGCTTTCCGGCGCTCGAGCTGCGGCGCGGCGGCTCGTTCGCCGGCAGTCTCTTCGTGAGCGTGAGCGCCACGCTGCTCGCGGCGGTCGCGATGGTGGTGTCGATCCCGTTCTGGCTGGTGCCGCCGGTGGCCTTGGTGGTGCCGCCCTTGATCTGGGGCTGGCTCACCTACCGCGTCATGAGCTACGACATGCTGGCCGACCACGCCACCCAGGCCGAGCGCCGCGCTGTGGTGCGCAAGCACCGCCTCGTGCTGCTCGCGATAGGCGTGCTGAGCGGCTACCTCGGGGCGGCGCCGTCACTGCTGTGGGTGTCGGGGGTGATGTTCGTGGCCTTTGCGCCGGTGCTGGTGCCGATCGCGATCTGGGTCTACACGCTCGTTTTTGCGTTCTCGGCGCTTTGGTTCGCGCACTACCTGCTGGCGGCATTGCAGGCCCATCGGCTGGCGGAGGCGTCGCTCCAGGCCGAAGCGGCGGTCATCGAAGCGCTTCCCGAGCCTCCCAATCAGGGCCCCGGAGTGGTGCGTTAGCTCGCCAAAGACAGCCCAACATTGGTGCGCGATGATGCACCAAGGTGGTGTTATTCTGCGTGCCGCTCGTCCCGTGCACCATCTCCTTCTGTGCAGCGGTAGCTCCGCTGTGCCCGGCCTTTGCCGCCTCCGCCCCGGGAGGGCCGGGCATGCTTTCTGCTACATTCCTGTGCGCTTTTCGGGGCCGATCCGCGCTCGAACTGCCAGCATTACTGACCCAATTCCAACCCCACACAGCATCTCGCTAGGAGTCCCCTGATGGCAGCCAAGACCGTCGCCGACGTGATGAAGATGGTGAAGGAGAACGAAGTCAAGTTCGTCGACTTCCGTTTCACCGACACCCGCGGCAAAGAACAGCACGTTTCCGTGCCCGTGTCTCACTTTGACGAAGACAAGTTCACGTCGGGCCACGCCTTCGACGGCTCGTCGATCGCCGGCTGGAAGGGCATCGAAGCGTCGGACATGCAGCTCATGCCCGACCCGACCACGGCCAACATCGACCCGTTCTTCGAAGAATCCACCCTCATCCTCACCTGCGACGTGGTCGAGCCTGCCGACGGCAAGCCCTACGAGCGCGACCCGCGCTCGCTGGCCAAGCGCGCCGAGGCCTACATGAAGTCGTCGGGCCTGGGCGACACCGCCTTCTTCGGTCCGGAACCCGAGTTCTTCATCTTCGACAGCGTGCGCTGGGGCAATGACATGTCCGGCTGCTTCTCGAAGATCGAGTCGGAAGAGGGCGCCTGGAACACGGGCAAGGAATACGAGCACGGCAACTCCGGCTATCGCCCCACCGTCAAGGGCGGCTATTTCCCCACGCCCCCGGTCGACAGCGGCCAGGACCTGCGCTCCGAGATGTGCCTCATCCTCGAATCGCTGGGCATCCCGGTCGAAGTGCACCACCACGAAGTGGCCAACGCCGGCCAGATGGAAATCGGCACGAAGTTCAGCACGCTGGTCCAGCGCGCTGACTGGGTGCAGCTGCAGAAGTACGTCATCCAGAACGTGGCCCATGCCTATGGCAAGACCGCCACCTTCATGCCCAAGCCCATCGTCGGCGACAACGGCTCCGGCATGCACGTGCACCAGTCGGTCTGGAAAGACGGCAAGAACCTCTTCGCTGGCGAAGGCTATGCCGGCCTGAGCGAATTCGCGCTCTTCTACATCGGCGGCATCATCAAGCACGCTCGCGCGCTGAACGCCATCACGAACCCTGGCACCAACTCGTACAAGCGCCTGGTGCCTGGCTTCGAAGCCCCGGTGAAGCTGGCTTACTCGAGCAAGAACCGCTCGGCGTCGATCCGCATCCCGCACGTGGCCAACCCGAAGGGCCGCCGCGTCGAAGCGCGCTTCCCCGATCCCCTGATGAACCCGTACCTGGGCTTCTCGGCCATGCTGATGGCTGGTCTCGACGGCGTGGAAAACAAGATCCACCCGGGCGAAGCCGCCACCAAGGACCTGTACCACCTGCCGCCGGAAGAAGACGCGAAGATCCCGACCGTCTGCCACAGCCTCGACCAGGCGCTCGAGTACCTCGACAAGGACCGCGCGTTCCTGACCAAGGGTGGTGTGTTCACCGACGGCTTCATCGACGCCTACATCGAGCTGAAGATGCAGGAAGTGACCCGCTTCCGCATGGCCACGCACCCGATCGAGTTCGACATGTACTACACCCTCTGAACCTCTTCAGGTTCCGATGGCTCGAAGGGACGGCAGTTGCCGTCCCTTTTCTTTTGGTGCACAGGGATGGCAATCGGACACAATCGCAAGGCTTGTCCTGTCACCCTGCGCACGGGCGCTGGCGTTACAGGGCAGAGGTGACACATGACATCAGCGCGCTTCCGGTTCTCTCTTTCCATGTTGACGGCCCTCACGGCGGCATCGCCGGCCTGGTCGCAAGGCGACAAGCCTGTCTACCGCTGCCCCGGCAACCCGCCGCTGTACACCGACAGCCTGTCTGCGAAGGAAGCCAAGGACAAGGGTTGCCGCACGCTGGAAGGTGCGCCGATCACCGTGATCCAGTCGCCCAAGCCACGGCCCACCGCCGGCGCTCCCGTACCACCCGCCCCGAACCGCGAGCGTGTCGACGCCGCCGAGCAGCGCAACCGCGATTCCGATGCGCGCCGCATCCTCGAGGCCGAGCTGCGCAAGGAAGAAGAGCAGCTCGCCAACCTGCGCAAGGAGTTCAACAACGGCGAGCCCGAGCGGCGAGGCGATGAGCGCAACTATCAGAAATACCTCGACCGCGTGGCCGAGATGAAGGCCACCATTGCCCGCAAGGAAAGCGACGTGGCCGCCCTGCGCCGTGAGCTGGCCAAGCAGACGCCGGCCGACGCCACCCCGAAACCGCAGTGAGCGCCGCTTCCTCGTCCACCCACCCGGCAACGCCCGCCCTCACGTCGGCGCAGACCCGGGCCTACGAGGCTTTCGATCAGCTCGCCACCATGGTCGCGGTGGTGCACCGCGACGGAAGTTGCCTCTTCGCCAACGCCGCCTTCGAGCATGTGTTGGGCCTGTCACGGCGCAGCGTGCTGCGGGAGTCCCTCTTCGACTGGTTCGTCGACGCGCAGATCGTGCGTGACACGGTCGATGCCGTCGCCCGCAACGATTTCGCCACCAGCCGGTTCGAGGGGCTGCTGCGCCGGCCTGCACAACTGCACAGCGACCCGCTGCCGGTGCACGTGATCGTCAACCAGATCGACCGGGCCGACCAGGTGCTGGTGGAGCTGGTCGAGATCGAGCAGCAGACGCGCATGGACCGTGAAGAGCGTGCCCTCGGCCAGGCCGCTGCCAACAAGGAACTGATCCGCAACCTCGCGCATGAGATCAAGAACCCGCTCGGTGGCATCCGCGGCGCGGCGCAGCTGCTCGAGATGGAAGTCGAGTCGCGCGCGCTCACCGAATACACCCAGGTCATCATCCAGGAGGCCGACCGCCTGCAGGCGCTCGTCGACCGGCTGCTCGCGCCACACCGCAAGCCCCACGTGGTGAGCGACGTCAACATCCATGAGGTCTGCGAGCGGGTGAGGGCGCTGATCCTGGCCGAGTTCCCGCGCGGGCTCAGCGTGCGGCGCGACTACGACACCTCCATCCCCGAATTCCGCGGCGACCGCGAGCAGCTCATCCAGGCCGTGCTCAACATCGCCCACAACGCCGCCCAGGCGCTCACCGAGCGCATCGCCCAAGGCGATGCGGTCATCACGCTGCGCACGCGCATCGCACGCCAGGTCACCTTGGGCAAGCAGCGCTATCGACTGGCACTGGACTTGCATATCGAGGACAACGGCCCGGGCATCCCGGAGTCGATCCGAGATCGCATCTTCTACCCTCTGGTATCGGGGCGCGATGGCGGGTCGGGTCTGGGGCTCACACTCGCGCAAACCTTCGTGCAACAGCATCAAGGCGTGATCGAATGTACGAGCGAGCCGGGCCAGACCATTTTCAAGATCGTGATACCGCTGCCGTAGTCATCTCGTCTTCGTCAGCGGCCACTAGAACAGGCAGGGCATGAAACCCATCTGGATCGTTGACGACGACCAATCCATCCGATTCGTGTTGGAGAAGGCGCTGGCGCGCGAAGAACTCGCGGTGCGCAGCTTCACCAACCCACGCGACGTGCTCGCCGCACTCGAAGACGACGTACCGCAGGTGCTGGTCTCCGACATCCGCATGCCGGGTGGCTCGGGCATCGAGCTGCTCACCAAGGTCAAGGAGCGTGCCCCCGGCCTGCCCGTCATCATCATGACGGCCTACTCCGACCTCGACAGCGCCGTGAGCGCCTTCCAGGGCGGCGCCTTCGAATACCTGCCCAAGCCCTTCGACGTGCCGAAAGCGGTGGAGCTCATCCGCCGCGCCGTCGACGAGAGCATGCGCGAGGAAGTGCGCGACGAGCGCATGGCCGCCATGCCCGAGATGCTGGGTCAGGCACCGGCGATGCAGGATGTCTTCCGCGCCATCGGGCGGCTCAGCCAGAGCGTGGTCACGGTGCTCATCACCGGCGAGTCGGGCTCCGGCAAGGAGCTGGTGGCGCATGCGCTGCACAAGCACAGCCCGCGCGCGAGCGGCCCCTTCGTCGCGATCAACACCGCCGCCATCCCGAAGGACCTGCTCGAGAGCGAACTCTTCGGCCACGAGCGTGGTGCCTTCACCGGCGCGCAGACCACCCGCCGCGGCCGCTTCGAGCAGGCCGATGGCGGCACGCTCTTCCTCGACGAAATCGGCGACATGCCCTTCGACCTGCAGACGCGCCTGCTGCGTGTGCTGAGCGACGGGCAGTTCTACCGCGTGGGCGGCCACAACCCGCTCAAGGCCAACGTGCGGGTGATTGCCGCCACGCACCAGAACCTGGAAGAGCGCGTGAAGCTCGGCGCTTTCCGCGAAGACTTGTTCCATCGCTTGAACGTCATCCGCCTGCGCCTGCCCGCGCTGCGCGAGCGGCGCGAAGACGTGCCGGCGCTGGCGCGTTTCTTCCTGCAGAAGAGCGCCAAGGAATTGGGCGTCGAAGCCAAGCGCATCACCGATGCGGCGCTCAACAAGCTGATGCAGTTCGACTTCCCCGGCAACGTGCGCCAGCTCGAAAACATCTGCCACTGGCTCACCGTGATGGCCCCGGCCCAGGTGATCGAGCCCAAGGACCTGCCGCCCGAGCTGCTCGGCGGTGGCGACCCGATGGCGGCCCGCCCGCTGCCCGCGCCGGCGGCTCCGGCTGCGGTCATCGAAGGGGCCGACCTGCCCGGCGCCGCACCGGCTGCCGCCGCACCCGCGTGGACGGCCCCGGTGGCACCCGTGCTGCCCATCGACACACCGGTGGCCAGCGCCAACTGGCTCTCCGACCTCGAACGTGAGTCGCGCACCATGCTCCAGGCCGGCGTGCCCGAGGTGTGGGACACGCTCACCCGCAAGTTCGAAGCGCAGCTCATCCACACCGCGCTCGAGATCACGCGAGGCCGCCGCATCGAAGCCGCGCAGAAGCTCGGCATCGGCCGCAACACCATCACGCGCAAGATCCAGGAACTCGGCCTGGATGATTGACGGCCCCCCAGTCGCTTCGCTCCTGCCCCCGGGAGGCGACCCCCGAGTGGCCCGGCCAAGCCGGTTCCACGGGGTGGCTTGATGAGACGCTTGCTCCGCTCGCTTTGGGGCTAGCCTTTCATCAGTTCCGCGAAGCGTTGGCCGGGTCGCGTGTGTTCCGCGACCACCTTCATCACCACGACCAGGGCAGGCCCGAGGAAAAGGCCCCAGAGGCCCCAGATCGAACCCCAGAACACGAGGCCGATGAAGACCGCCGCGGGGTTCATCTTCGCAGCACGGCCTTGCAGCCATGCGGTGACCACCGTGCCGATCAGCGTTGACATCACCACGATGAACGTTGCCATCGCCGCGGCCGAGCCGAGCGAGCCATGCGCCAGAAAGGTCTCGGCCGCACCCAGGCCCGTGAGCACCGCCATGCCGAGGTAGGGGATGACGTGCAACAGGCCGGCCGTCACGCCCCAGCCGCCCGCGTCGGGTAGGCCGGTGGCCCAGAAGGCCAGCCACACGGCCGTGCCGATCAACGCATTGGTCACCACCAGCACGCCGAGGTAGATGCGCACCTGGTGCGCACATTCGAGCAGCGCCTTCTCCGCCCGTGACTGCACCTCGGGGTGCTCGCCCCAGAGGCCGATGAAGCGCTCGGTGAGCGGCTTGCCGCCGATCAGCACGAAGAAGGCGATCAAGAACACGATGCTCAGGTTGGCGGTGAATTCGAGCAGCGCGCTCGAGCCCGTGACGGCGCCTTCGCGCAAGGCCACCGTCGCGCCCGCCGTGATGGTGTTGGGCGCCGACGCCGCGGCCGCCGCGGCTGCGGCGGCGACCACGCGCTTCGTCGGCCGTGGAGGCTTGCCCGACATCACCCGCTCGGTGGCGCGGTCGAGCTCCTGCAAGGCGATGCGGGCCCGCGACACGACCGACTCGGCGCCCGGGTCGCGCTCGGCGAGCTTGGCCGCGGCCATGCTGATCATCTCGGGCGTGCGCTCGGCCACGCGCACGAGCTGGCCGCCGAAGATCATGCCGCCCGCGGCCAGCGTGCCCATCACCACGCCCAGCGTGATGAGCGTGGCGAGCGTGCGGCTGCGCAGCCAGTGTTCGAGCGTCACCGACAGCGGCGTCACCAGCATCACGAGCATCAGGCCCGCGGTGAGGGGGATCAGGAAGCGCTGGCCCCACCACAGCACGGCCACGACGGCGAGCGCGGCCAGCAGGTTGGTCGCCGCGCTTGCACGCACACGCGGCTTGTGCGTGCGGCGTGGCGGCGGGTCGTCGTCGTCTTCGTCGTCGGTCTGCATCGGGTGTGCGAAAAAAAGCCCCGGTGTTCACGTGAACCCGGGGCGGTGCCGAGGCGTGCGATCAGGGGCGAACCGCGATCTCGTTCTTCACGGCCTTCACGCCGTCGACCTTCCAGGCCAGGTTTTCAGCCGTCGACTTTTCGGTCGCGTTCTTCGCGAAACCCGACAGCATCACCGTGCCCTTGAGCGTCTCGACCTTGATGGCGCTCGCGTCGACATCCTTGTTGTCGACCATGCGCGCCTTCACGGCGGTGGTGATGGCGGCGTCGTCGACAAACTGGCCGACGGTCTCTTGCTTGCGGGTCACTGCGCAGCCCGAAGTGGCCAGCAGGGCAACGGCCGTCATCGCGGCGGCGAGGGTGGTGCGGATCATCATGGTGTAGCTCCTACGTGTTGGACATGCGGGTGGTTCTTCGGCCCACCACCCTGGGGCGGAAACTCGACGACGTGATGGGTGCTCAGGCCAGCCAGTCCGACAGCTCGTCGGCATGCTCCTGCTCGTCCGCGAGGATCTCCTCGAGGATGCGGCGCGTGGTGCTGTCCTTGTCGCCGATCAGCTTGATGATCTGCGTATAGGCCTCGATGGCCACGCGCTCGGCGATGAGGTTGGCGCGGATCATGTCCTGCAGCTCCAGCGATTCGTCGTAGTCTGCGTGGCTGCGCTGCGTGAGCGAGTCGGGGCGGAAGTCGGGCTTGCCGCCGAGCTGCACGATGCGCTGCGCGAGCTTGTCGGCATGGGCCGACTCTTCGTTCGCGTGCACGAGGAACTCGTCCGCGATGGCGGGCGAGTCGAGCCCGACCGCGGTGTAGTAGTGGCGCTTGTAGCGCATCACGCACACGAGTTCGGTGGCGAGCGAATCGTTCAGCAGCTTGATGATGTCTTCGCGCCACGGGCCGTAGGCGGGTGTGATAGCTCCCTGGTCGATGCTCTTGCGTGCGGCCTCGAGGCCGGCTTGGTCGAGCACCAGCGGGGTGTATTCGGCGCTGGCCGTCGACGTCTGGGTTTTCTGGTCTTGTGAGCTGAACATGCAGTCCTCGTGGGATGGCGTGGCGATGGATGAACTCTAGAAAGACATCTGAGTGGCAACCATCGGCGCGCTGGCCCTGGTGCTGTAGGACGGCACCGCGGCCCGCTGTCGGAGCTGCGGGGTCACTTGTGAAGCGCGCTGTGGGCCGGTGACGCGGCGACTTCGTCTTCCGGCGTGAGCGGCACCACGAAGGCCGTGTCGGCTGGCAGCTCGCGCCAGTTCACCTTTTCCCCCACGGCGAGCACGCGCGCGTTCTTTGCCGACGCGGCCTCGCGCGCCGCGTGTGCGCTGCCCCGCAGCAGCGTGAAGTGCAGGCGCCGGCCCTCGCGTTGCAGCGTCAGCTCGGCCTGCGGCCAGTGCGCGGGCAGGCAGGGCCGCACGCTCAAGCGCTCGGCCTGCAGCTTGAGGCCCAGGATGGAGCCGACCGCCGCGCGGTGCAACCACGCCGCAGCGCCGGTGTACCAGCTCCAGCCGCCGCGGCCCACGTAAGGTGGCTGCGTGTACACGTCACCCGCCATCACGTAGGGCTCGATCGCATAGGCCTCGCCCAGGCGCGGGTGCTGTGCGCGGTGTGCCGGGCTGAGGTAGCAGAAGTAGCGATAGGGCAGCTCGGCGAGGCTGGGCGTGCTGCCGTCGCGCGTGGCCAGCTCGGCCTGCGCCATCAGGGCCCACACCCCGGCGTGCGAATACTGCCCGCCGTTCTCGCGCACGCCGGGTGGGTAGGCCTGGATGTAGCCCGCGCTCGGTGTGGCGGTGGCGAGCGGTGGGTCGAGCAGCTTGATGAGGCCGGCGTCGTGGTCGACCAGCAGCTCTTCGGCCGCCGTCATCGCGCTGTGCGGGCGCTCGAAAGGCTCGGCGTTCGCGAGCACGCTCCACGCCTGTGCGATGAGGTCGATGCGGCCCTCCCGGTTGGCCTGCGAGCCGAGCGGCGTGCCATCGTCGAAGAAGGCGCGCTTGAACCACTGGCCGTCCCAGGCCTCGGTGTCGAGCGCACGGCGCCAGCCCGTCGCTGCGGCCTCCCACAGCTCGGCGCGAGCGTCTTCGCCGCGCGCGCGCGCCAGTGGCGCGAAGTCGTCGACGATGCGGCAGAGAAACCACGCGAGCCACACCGACTCGCCGCGCCCTTCGTGGCCCACACGGTTCATGCCGTCGTTCCAGTCGCCGGTGCCCATCAGTGGCAGGCCGTGGGTGCCGCACTTCAGGCTGCGGTCGATGGCGCGTGCGGCGTGCTCGTAGACGCTCGCCTTCTGCGCGCTCACGGTGGGGGTGTAGTACGCGTCTTCCGCGCCCTCGGGGATGGGGCCGCCGTCGAGGAAGGGCACCTCTTCGTCGAGCAGCGAGCTGTCACCGGTGGCCTGCAGGTAGTGCGAGCAGGCGTGTGCGAGCCAGAGCAGGTCGTCCGAGAAATGCGTGCGCACGCCGGCGCCGGTGGGGGCGTGCCACCAGTGCTGCACATCGCCTTCGGGGAACTGGCGCGAGGCCGCCACGAGGATCTGGTCGCGCAGCATCTGCGGCGCCGGCCAGGCCAGCGCCATCGCGTCTTGCAGCTGGTCGCGAAAGCCCGTGGCACCCCCCGCCTGGTAGAAGCCGGCCTTGGCCCACAGCCGGCAGGCCACGGCCTGGTAGAGCAGCCAGCGGTTGACCATCGCGTCGAAGAGCGGGTCGGGCGTGTGCACGCGGGTGGCGCCGAGCAGGGCGTCCCACCGGGTGAGCACTTCGTCGAGCCGCTGGCGCGGCGGCACGGTCACCGCGGCCTGGGCCAGCTCGCGCGCGGCGGCGGGTGTGTCGGCATAACCGATGAGGAAGACCTGGTCGTGCGTGGCGCCGGGTTCCAGCGTAAGGCGTTTCGAGAGCGCGGCGCAGGGGTCGAGGCCGCCGCCCTGGTGCTCGGCAAAGTGATCGGGCAGCACCAGCCGGCCCCGCGCATCGAAGCACTCGCGGCGGTCGCAGGTCCAGTCGTCGTCTTCGGTGGCGCCGTGCATCGCGAGGAAGGCGGTGCCGTCGCCATACCCCGCCGTGCGGTCGGCCTGCGTGGCGAAGAGCGCCAGACCCTGGGCCGACGTGTGCGCCGCCGTGTGCACGGTGCCGCGGTCGCTGCGGCCTGCGCCCATCATCCACTCGGCCATCGCCACCAGGCGCAGCGGCTGTGCGCGCGTGCCGCGGTTCTCGAGCCGCAGCCACACCTGCTTGACCGAGGTCTGCGCATCGACGCACCACGAGGCGGTGATCGCGATGTCGCCGCGCTGGTGGCGCACCATCGAGTAGCCTTGGCCGTGCTGCACGTGGTACGTCACCCGCTCGTCGCCCCAGGCCGAGGGCGTGACGCTCCAGGCCTCGCGGGTCTTGCGGTCCTGCACGAGGAACCATTCTGACGGCGGGTCCGACACCGGGTCGTTCGACCACGCGGTGAGCTGGTTGAGCCGGCTGTTCACCGCCCAGGTGTAGCCGCCACCCGCCTCGGACAGCTGGCCGCCGAAGCCCGGGTTCGACAGCACATTGATCCACGGGCGCGGGGGGCGAGAGCGGGCGCCGGCCTCGAAGCGGAACTCGTGCGCGCCATCGTCGAAGCGGCCGTGCGTCACCGCCACCGGCGCCTGCGGCAGACGTGCCATCGGCACCGCCGTGGTCGACACCTCGCCGCGCGCGTCTTCCGCCTTCTCGTGCAGCGCAATCCACTCCTGCAGGTGGTGCACCAGCGGCCGGCCGTCGGCGCGCAGGCGGATGCGCGCCAGGCTGCGCAGCGTGCCCAGTTCTTCGGGGCTCAGCTCGTCGGCGCGCAGCAGGTGGAGGCCGGTGCAGGCGGGGCCGGGCTGCGCCGCATTGTCGGCATCGTGCCGCTCGCGCAGCGCGGTGATCTCGCGGTGCAGGGCCATGTGGTAGGAGGCCGGTTCCGCGTCGACCACGACCAGGTCGCAGGGCAAGCGCCCCCAGGCCCACAGGCGCAGCACCTGGCCGAGCGAGCGCAGCAGGCCGAGCGATTGGGTGAGGCCGGCGGACACGAGCACGATGGGCCGGTCGCCCGAGATGCCGAAGCGCCACAACAGCTTGCGGTCGCAGACGTCGATGCGCGGCGAGGCGCGTCGTTCGACGCCCGGCGGGCCGAGGCTCGGGCGCGTGAGCGAGAGCGCCACCGCCGTCGTGAGCGCCTGTGCAGCGGCGAAGTTCTCGGCGCTGATGCCGAGGCTGCGCAGGCGAATGCCGGTGAGCGTGGCCGACATCAGCGACGAGCGCTGCAGGTGGATGGGCTGGCGGTACTTGTCGATCACCGCGTGCAGCGTGGCGGCCGAGTCGGAGGCGGCGGTCGCGAAGGTGAGCCGTGCCTTCGCGTTCGGCGGGATGCGCAGCGTGAGCGCGAGCGCGCAGACGGGGTCGAGGCCGGTGTCGAGTGTCAGGTTGTCGCCCGCCGGCAGCTCGTGCAAGCCGCCCTGTGGCCGCACCGCATCGTGGTTGCGGCCCACCCAACGCAGGCGGTCGGTTTGTGCGCGCACGGCGGAGACGTGCGGGCTGCTGTCGGCGAGAAAGTGAGCGGCCTGCAAGCCGCTCTCGGTCACGAGCCGCGGCGTGCGCTCGAAGAGCAGCGCCTGCTCCGCGGCGCGCCACTCCGCCCGGATGAAGAGGTTGGAAAACGCCGGGTGCGCCTCGTCGGCACGCGGGTCGGCAAGCGTGGGCTCGAAGGCCGAAACGAGCTCGATCTCCAATGGCTCTCCGGTGAGGTTCTGCAGCTCGACCTGGCGGAATTCGATGTCGTCTTCGGGGCTCACCCACACCGTCGTGTGGGCCTGCACCTGGCGCCACGCGGCATCGAAGCACACGCGGTCGGCGTGGAAGAAGGCGCGGTACCAGGCCTTGGGGTCGGGGGCCGGGTGCTGGGTGATGGAGACCAGTTCTTTCCCGGTGGGCAGACGCAGGTAGAAGAAGCTGCCGTGTGCATCGCGCAGCGCATCGTCGCGCCAGCGGGTGATGCCGGCGTTGCCGCGGCGGCTCCAGCCGGCGCCGTTGGCGCGCAGCGCCACGCTGTAGCGCCCGTTCGACAGCAGGTGCGTCGGCTCGACCGCGCTCGTGCCCGGGCTCAGCTCGCGCAGCAGCGCCGGGGTGCGCTGCACCTTCACCGGCGGCGGCCCGGCCAGCGGCTCGTAGAGGCGCGACACCTCGTGCGGCGCACGTTCGTGCAGCAGCGTGGCCACCGCCTCGATGCGCGGGTGGCCCATGCCCCAGCGTTTGGCGCGGTTGTCGAGCAGCACGTTGGCGATCGAGACGATGCTCATGCCCTGGTGGTGCGCCATGAAGGTGGCCACCGGCGCATAAGGCTCGCCGGCCGCCAGCCGCGCGGGCGTGAAGTCGAGCGCCTCGATGAAGCCGTAGCGTGCGCGCGCGCCCAGCCCTTCGAGCGCCGCGAGGTTGGCCGCTGCGCGGCGTGGTGCCACCTGCGAGGCGAGCGCGGTGGCGTAGGGTGCGATCACGAGTTCGTTGGCCGGCGTGCGGCGGAAGGCCAGGCGCGGCACGCCTTGCGGTGCGTACTGGTAGGCGAGCGTGTGGTCGCGCCCGGCATAGGCCGACTCCGAGATGCCCCAGGGCACCGCGTGCGACCGCGCGTAGGCGATCTGCTCCTGCACCGCCGCGATGGCCGCGTCGCGCAACACGCTGCCGTGCGGCTCGTCGAGGGTCAGGCTCGGCATCAGGTACTCGAACATCGAGCCCGACCACGAGCGCAGCCCGGCCTGCGCCCCCACCGCATAGAAGGGCCGCCCGAGCGATGCCCAGTGGCTCACCGGCACCTCGCCCTTGGCAATGGCGAGCAGGCTGGTGAGCCGCGCCTCCGACGCGAGCAGGTCGTAGAAGCCGGCATCGAGCTGCCCTTCGGCCACGCGGAAGCCGATGTGGAAGAGGTGGCGCTTCGGGTGGTAGAGGAAGCTGAAGTCGGCCTCCCAGGCGAAGCGCTCGCAGCGGTCGGCGATGGCCAGGAGCTGCTCGCTCAAGCCATCGGCGTCATGCCGCGCGTCGATGTCGCGCAGCGCCGATTGCAGGGTGGCGAGGTGGTCGGTGAGCTGCCATGCGAGCTCGTCGCGCAGCGTCGGCTTGGCCGGCATCGCGGGCTGCACGGCTTCGGGCACCCAGGCGTGCAGCTCGTCGCGCGCTTCCTGCAGCAGCAGGCCGAAGTCGGCCGGCCGGTGCTGTGCTTCGTCGAGCGGGCTCGGCATGGCGAGCAGCCGCGCGAGCGGCCGGGTGCTGTGGTGCACGCCGTTGTCGGGGAAGAGTTCGGGCAGCTGCTGCAAGAGCGGCGACAGCCGCGCACGCGAGGCATGGGCGGCGGCCTCGGCGGCGTTCAGGTCGACGGGCCGGCGCGCCAGCTCGCGGCAGGCCTGCGCCACGGCGAGGAAGTGGCCGCAGAGGTTGCCGCTGTCGACGGTCGACACATACAGCGGCAGCAGCGTGGCACCGCTTTGCGTGTCGTACCAGTTGAGGAAGTGGCCGCGGTGGCGCTGCAGCGTGTCGAGCGTGCCGAGCGTGGCCTCGAGCCGCTCGGTGAGCTCGCGCGTGCCGATCCAGCCGAAGGCGCGTGCGCAGCAGCTGGAAAGCAGGTACAGCCCGATGTTGGTGGGCGAGGTGCGGTGCGCCACCATGTCGTGCGGCAGCGTCTGCAGGTTGTCGGGGGGCAGGTGGCGGTCGGCCGGGCCCACGCAGCGTTCGAAGAGGCGCCAGGTGTCGCGCGCGATGCGCTCGAGCCGCATGCGGTCGTCGTGCGGCAGGGCCTGGTCTTCGCGGGCCGGGCGGGGGCGGCTCACCCACCACGTCCACACCGGCGAGGCGGCCCAGATCGCGCACAGCAGTGCGGCGAGGCCCGGTGACGGCGTGCGGGCCGCGAGCAGCAGCACGAGCAGCGCGATGGCGGTGGCCGAGGTCTGCCAGTGGCCGCGGGCAATCTCGCGCAGCTCGGTTTCGGTGGCGGCCTGGGCGCTGGCCGAGGTGGTCCATTGCATCAGCCAGCGGCGGCTCACGAACATGCGGTGCAGCGAGCGCACCACGGCATCGGTGGCCATCAGGGCGTGGTGCAGCAGCTGTGCCAGGTGCCACAGCGCGCCGAGGACCGCGCGGGCGAGGCGGTGGGCCGCACCACGGTAGAAGTGGCGCAGGGCGATGTTGTCGCGGCTTGGCGCGAAGCCGGCCACCGCGCCCAGCAAGGGCCCGGCGCCGAAGGCCGCGAAGACGAGCAGCAGCGCGGCCCACGGCGACACCACCGGCCGCACCAGCACCAGCACGAGCAGCGCGAGCGACGCGGGGGCGACCAGCGAGCGGCGCAGGTTGTCGAACACCTTCCAGCGGTTCACGCCGCGCATCGGGTAGAGGCGTGGGCTCGCGAAGATGGGCAGCAGCTGCCAGTCGCCGCGCATCCAACGGTGGATGCGCGCGGCGGCGGCGTCGGCATGCACCGGCGCGTCCTCGATCAGCGTGAGGTCGGTGACGGCCGCGCAGCGGGCAATGGAGCCTTCGACCAGGTCGTGGCTCAGCACCAGGCCTTCGGGCAGGCGCTCGTGCAGCACGGTGTGCATGGCCTGCACGTCGAGCAGCGCCTTGCCGGTGTAGGTGCCTTCGCCGAACACGTCTTGATAGATCTCGGAGCTGGGCGTGCTGTAGGGGTCGAGCCCGGGCTGGCCCGCGTAGAGCCAGTGGAAGGGCGTGACCTCCTGCGGCTGCGGCAGCGGCGTGGCGATGCGCGGCTGGAAGATGCTGTAGCCGCTCACCACGCGCAGGCCCGTGTCGTCGAGCCGGGGGCGGTTGTGCGGGTGCGCGGCCACGCCCACCAGCTCGCGCAGGCGGCCGGGCGGGAGCTGGGTGTCGCTGTCGAGCGTGAGGATGTAGCGCGTGCCGGGCGCGATCTGCGATTCGCGCCCGAGGTCGAGGAAGGGGCCGCGCTCGCCGCGTGCGAGTGCAGCGATCAGCTGCTCGAGCTTGCCGCGCTTGCGCTCCCAGCCGATCCAGCTCTGCTCGGTGGCGCTGAACTCGCGCTCGCGGTGCAGGATGAGAAAGCGCGGTGGGTCACCCTCGGCGACGGGGTGGCGCTTGTTGAGCTCACGCAGCGCGATCACCGCGTCGCGCAGCAGCGGTGTGTCGGTGGGCATGTGCGCGGCTTCGGCATCGGCCCAGTCGCTGAGCAATGCGAACTGCGCGTGCCGCTCGGGGTTGGCGAGGTAGTGCAGCTGCAGGCGGTGCACGAGCGCGGCGATGCCGTCGTCGCTCGTCAACATGCACGGGATGACCACCATCGCCCGGTGTTCGGCCGGGATGCCCTCGTGCAGCGCGAGCCGCGGCAGGTGCTCGGGCCGCACCGATTCGCTCACCAGCCGGTTGATCACCGCCACCACCGCCTCGGATGCCGGGAAGAGCAACAGCAGCGCTGCCAACGTGCTCAGCAGCATCGACGGCTTGGCCAGCGGCGGCGTCATCGCGAACATCGACAGCACCAGCACGATCACCGCGGCGAGCAGGCTGCCGAGGTAGAGCGGCAGCGCGGCCTGCCGTGCGTGCGAGACGCAGGCGGTGCCGGTGTCTTCGCGCAGCTTCAGCGCTTCGAGCAGGCGCGGGCGGCCGTCGCCTTGCAGCCAGTGCAGGGCGACCTGCGTGTCGGGCTCGTCAGGGTCGTCGCTTTGCATCAGGGCGAGCAGCGTGCGCCCGACCTCGGTCTCGCTGCGCCGGCAGCGGCGGGCCAGGCGCTCGATGGCATGCAGCGTGCGGTCGCGCGTGGCGGCGTGCTCGGCGGCGAAGAGCGGCGAGCCGAGCATCATCTGCATCAACGGGCTGCTCTTCGCGATGAGCTCGGGCCAGTCAGCATCGCCGATGGTGCGCAGCGAGGTCACGGCATTGCTCACGCTCAGGTTGTCGGCGGCCTGGTCGGCGGCCTGCTGCGCACGCTGGCTCGCCACGTCGGGCAACCCGGCCTGCAGCCAGTGCTGGTAGGGCAACAGGGCCAGCGGGTCGCTGGTGCGTTGCAGGTCGGCCAGGCGCTGCGTCATCTGGCCGAGGAAGGTGCGGCCGACGCCGCGGCGGTTGAGCTCGCCCAGCAGCTCGTCGAGCGACTCGATGGAGAAGGTGTGCAGCCGGTCGCTGCACAGGTTGGCCAGCTCGCGTGCGGCCTTGTGCGTGGCCACACGCTCGGCCAGGCGCCGCAGGTTCTCGATCAGCACCACGCGCAGCGTGGTCGGCAGTGCCCACAGCTCGGCCAGCTGCAGCTCGCGCGCTTGCTGGTAGGCGGTGAGAAAGCGCAGCGCGAGGTCTTCGTCGAAGGCGCCGTCGGTGTGCGCCACGAAGGCCCAGGCGAGGCCGTAGATGCGCGGCAGGCCGGCGAGCGGCTCTTCCACCAGCACCGGCAGGTGGCGGTAGTAGCGACGCGGCAGGTCTTCGTGGATGGCCTTGAGCTGCGCTTCGATCAGGTGGAAGTTGTCGAGCAGCCATTCGCCAGCCGGGCTGATGTCGTAGCCGCTCTCGGCCTGCAGGCCGATGTATTGGTGCGCTTCGCGCAGGGCCCGGATGTTGTGGCGCAGGCGGGGGAAGAAGGTTGCTGCGCGCCAGGGACCGCGCTGGGCGCGGTGGCTGTCGGCGAGGCTCTTCGCGTGCTGGGCAAAACGCTCGGCGCCGTAGAGCTCGGCGCGCACCGGCGCGAGCACGGGGCCGCGCTCGCCGTCGAGGATGTTCAGCAGGGCCCGGGGCGCCTCGGGTATCAACCGCTCCAGCGCGCGCGTGGCCATCACATGACCAGTGAAGTGACCCCTATCAGAAAGGCGGCCACCACCAGCGTTGTGACGAGCCGGGCGGCGATGAAGCGGTCGGCGGCTTCGGCCAGGCACTGCAAGGCGAAGAGCCGGCCGTTGACGCCCTTGCACGAGACGAGGTGCTCGCTCAGGCCCGACAGCTCCACCGGCGTGGTGTCGGTGCTGTCACCGAAGGAAGCGGTGCTCCAGAAAGGCATCTCGGGGTGGCGTTGCGTCATGCGCTCGATGGTCGCCGCGGCGCTGCGGCGCGCCCATCGGACGAGCCCGGCACGCGTTGTCGGACGAGGCCTACACCTGCAGCCGCACGGAGCACGGTTGTAGGCGGCGGCCCACAGCGGAAGTCGCTCCGGGCCGATGGTGCATCGCCGGCGGTGTGAGCACGATCTGGCCACCCTGATACCAACGTCTTTGGAGGACGACATGACCCTAGGCACCATCCTGCTCATCGTGCTGATCCTGTTGTTGATCGGCGCCTTTCCCAGCTGGCCGCACAGCCGCGGCTGGGGCTACGGCCCGACGAGTGGCGTCGGCCTGTTGCTGATCATCGTGATCGTGCTGCTGCTGATGGGACGGATCTAGCCATGTCGCGCCTCGCGCTGGCGCTGCTCGCGGCGGCATCGCTCGCCGGCTGCGGCGAGACCGCCAAGCTTCCGGTGTCGGCCGGTACGGGCCCGCAACCGGAGCTGCCGGCGCCCCACAAGACGCTGATCCCGACCGTGAAGGTGGCCAAGGTCGAGCCCTGGCCTGCAGGGCAGGGGCCGCAGGCAGCGCCGGGCACGAAGGTCAACGTGTTCGCCACCGGCCTCGACCACCCGCGCTGGCTGCATGTGCTGCCCAACGGCGACGTGCTCGTGGCCGAGAGCAACGCGCCGCCCCGGCCCGACGATGGCAAGGGCCTCAGGGGCTGGGTGATGAAGCTCCTGATGAAACGGGCGGGTGCGGGCGTGCCCAGCGCCAACCGCATCACCTTGCTGCGCGACACCAACGGCGATGGCGTGGCCGACGAGCGCTCGCCCTTCCTGCAGAACCTCGATTCCCCCTTCGGCATGGCGCTCATCGGCGACCAGCTCTACGTGGCCAACACCGATGCGATCGTGCGCTTCACCTACACGCCCGGCAGCACGCGCATCGAGACGGCCCCGGCCCGCGTGACCGATCTGCCCGGCGGCACGCTCAACCACCACTGGACCAAGAGCCTCATCGCCAGCCGCGACGGCCGCAAGCTCTACGCGACGGTGGGCTCCAACAGCAACGTGGCCGAGAACGGCATCGAAGCGGAAGAAGGCCGCGCGGCCATCTGGGAGGTCGACGTGGCGAGCGGCGCCAAGCGCCTCTATGCGACCGGCCTGCGCAACCCCAACGGCATGGCCTGGGAGCCCACCACCAACATGCTCTGGACGGTGGTCAACGAGCGCGACGAGATCGGCAGCGACCTCGTGCCCGACTACCTCACCTCGGTGAGAGACGGCGGCTTCTACGGCTGGCCCTACAGCTACTACGGCGGCCACGTCGACGAGCGCGTGAAGCCTCAGCGCCCCGACCTCGTGGCCAAGGCCCTCGTGCCCGACTACGCGCTCGGGCCACACACCGCCTCGCTCGGCCTGGCGTGGTCGGCTGGCACCACGCTGCCGGCCAGCTTCGCGCAAGGCATGTTCATCGGCCAGCACGGCTCATGGAACCGCAAGCCGCCGAGCGGCTACAAGGTCATCTTCGTGCCCTTCCAGAACGGAAAGCCCTCGGGTCCGCCGCTCGAGGTGTTGAGCGGCTTCCTGAACGAAGAGAGCGGCATCGCCCACGGCCGGCCCGTGGGCGTGGCGCTCGACGCCAAGGGCTCGCTGCTGGTGGCCGACGACGTGGGCAACGTGGTGTGGCGCGTGAGCGCGTCGGCACCGTGAACACGATGCGCCCGCGACTGAGGCTCAACCGCTTCGCCCTCGCCGTGCTGGTGGGCATGAGTGCCTGCAGCACCCTGCCGACCTTCGAGCCCGAAGCGGTGCTCGCCGCCGCACCCAAGCCGCAGCTCGATGGCGCGCGTGGCCCGCTCTCGCCAGAGCAGAGCAAGGCGGTGCTCGCCAAGCTCGCGGCCCGCGCCCCCGAGACGGCGATCTTCGACCGCCACCTCGCCATCGAAGAAGCGATCGTGGGCAGCCCGCTCACCGTCGGCAACCAGGCCACGCTGCTGCAGGATGGCCCGGCCACCTACGGCGCGATGTTCGCCGCCATCGAGGCGGCGCGTGACCACATCCACCTCGAGACCTACATCCTCGATGACGACGAAGTGGGCCGCAAGTTCGCCGACGCCTTGATCGCCAAGCAGAAGAAGGGTGTGCAGGTGAGCGTGATCCACGACAGCGTGGGCACCTTGCAGACGCCGAAGGAATTCTTCAAGCGCATGACCGATGCCGGCATCCGCGTGCTGGAGTTCAACCCGGTGAACCCCACGCAGGCCCGCAAGGGCTGGGAGCTCAACCAGCGTGACCACCGAAAGCTGCTCATCGTGGACGGCAAGGTGGCGTTTCTCGGCGGCATCAACATCAGCAGCGTCTATTCGAGCGGCTCGTTCAGCCGCTCGGGCGGCGGCAGCTCCGGCTCGGGCGGCGCCGCCGCGCCGGGCAAGGACGGCAAAGCCTGGCGTGACACGCACGTGCGCCTGCAGGGGCCGGTGGTGGCCGAATACCAACGGCTCTTCCTCGGCACCTGGAAGAAGCAGAAGGGCCCGCCGCTGCCCGACCGCCACTACTTTCCGCCCTTGCAGAACGTGGGCAACCAGGTGGTGCGCGCCATCGGCAGCTCGCCCGACGACCCGTATGCGCTGATCTACGCCACCTTCCTCTCGGCCCTCGGCGCGGCCGAGACGAGCGTGCACATCACGATGGCGTATTTCGCGCCCGACCCGCAGTTCCTCGAGGCACTCAAGTCGGCCGCGCGGCGCGGGGTCGACGTGACGCTCATCCTGCCGAGCCAGACCGACTCATGGCTGATCTTCCATGCGGGCCGCCGCTTCTACACGCCCCTGCTCAAGGCCGGCGTGAAGATCTACGAGCGCAAGGGCGTGATCCTGCATTCGAAGACGGCGGTGATCGACGGGGTGTGGGCCACCATCGGCTCGACCAACCTCGACTGGCGCAGCTTCCTGCACAACGACGAGCTGAACGCGGTGGTGCTGGGGGCCGACTTCAGCCAGCAGATGGAGGCGATGTTCGCGAAGGACCTCGAAGCCTCGCAGCCCGTGACGCTCAAGCAGTGGAAGGAGCGCCCGCTGGACGACCGGATGAAGGAGGCCTTCTCGGCGATCTGGCAATACTGGCTCTGACGACGCGCCGCAAAGGCGCGCCGACACGACACGTTCAGTGCAGCGTGTCGGAGCGGGGCACGGGCGGTGTGGGGGCGGCGGCTGGCGCCTGCGCCGAGGCGGTGTCTTGCGGTGCGGGGCTTGCAGCGCCGGTGGCGCGCATGCGCTCCGAGGCGAAGTCGGAAGCGGCCGCCATCCAGGCCTCCAGCGGCACGTGGTCCATGGCCCGCGCGACGAGGTGCGGCACCAGGCCGGCCAGCAGCGCCGGCTTCAAGAGGCCGCGCCAGGGCTTGATCCAGTAGAGCAGGCCGCCCACCGCGACGGCCGCGGCGATGAGGGCGAAGGGCTTGCGGCGGGCGATGGGTGCCATCGCGCTGCGCGCGGTGTTGCCGGCCACCATCGTGGCCATGTGCAGCGGGTGCTGCGACCACCATGAGCGCACCGAGTCCGCCACGAGCTGCACGCCGGGGATGGCCATCAGCGCCGTCATCAGCACCGAGGGCTCGGGGTCGCCGGCAGCGTCGGGCGGCGGTGCGATCTCGATCAGCGCGCCGCGCAGGCGCTCGCGCGAGAGCATGAGCCGCTCGACGGCAGGCAGGCGGGGGTCGTTGAATTCGGCGCTCATGATGCGCGGGCCTCCCGCAGCATGGCGGCGTCTTCGCGGAGCTGGCGGCGCACCTGCTCGAAGGCACGCGGCCCGGCCTGGCGCTGCGCGGAGACCCAGCAGCCGACCGCGAGCCCGAGCGGCACGAGCGGTGCGGCGATCAGCGCCCACGGGGCGTTCATGTTCTCGGGCGGGATCACCGCCCACAGCATCAGCGCCACACCCACCAGCACCGCGCCCACGCCGCCACTGCACAGCGCCACCGCGCTCAGCAGGGCCTTGCGCTTCCAGTGGGTGGAGGCGACCCCGATCTCTTCACCGAGCAGCTCGGCATAGGCGCCGGCATGGTCGGCCAGGAGGTCGGGTTCGCGGACGATGAGGTGCAGCAGCGGGTGCATGGGGCGGTCCTGGGAAGGCGCTCAAGAAGGGGTGGCACAACGAACAGCGCCGTCCGCACTCGGGCGGACGGCGGTGCGTGGCGCCAGGTGGCTCAATCGTGGTGGCGCGAGCGGGTCACGAGGCTCACGAGCGCCATCAGCGCGGCACCCGTGGCAGCGGCGATCAGCACCGACTTGATCGGGTCGTTGCGGATGTAGCTGGCGGTGGTGTCGGAGGCGTGCATGGCCTTGTCGCGCAGCTGCTGCGAGGTCTGGCGCACGGCGTCGACGCTCTTCTGCGCGAAGGCGGTGGCCTGCTCGGTGGCGCGGTTGATCAGCGGCGAGACGCGGCTGCTGGCGCTGTTGACGCTGTCGGACAGGCCGTCGAGCGCATCGTTGGCCATGCGCTGCGTGGAGCGGATGGCCTGGTCGGCCTTGCCAGCGGCCTGGTCGGCGACGGTGGTGGCGGTCGCGGTGGGATCAGCGGGGTTCTTCGTGTACATGGTGATGTCCTTCCGTGGGTGGGTGGGATGTCTGGGCGCGAGGCGGTGCGGCGCCTTCAGCCTTTGCGCAGCAGGCCGAAGAGGAAGCTCGCGACCGCCAGCACGGCGAACACGACGAACAGGATCTTGGCGATCCCGACAGCGCCGGCGGCGATGCCACCGAAACCGAACAGTGCCGCGATCAGGGCGATCACGAAGAAAACGACGGCGTAATGCAGCATGAGTTGCTCCTTGTGGATGAATGAGTCTTCTCGGGCTCGCAGACGTTTCTTCTGCGATGGAGCGCAGTGTGGGCACGCGCTCGCGCCGCGGCGATAGGCCGCATCGCCTCTGCACTGTCGGGGGAGCGAGCAACGCGGCGTAGGAGGCCGCTGACAGGTGGGCGCCTGCCGTGCTCAGGCCGGGGTCGGGCTCGTTTCGGGCAGCGTGGCCTCGATGCAGGTGCCCTGGCCGGGCGCCGAGCGCAGCTTGAGTTCGCCACCTTCGGCGGCCACGCGGTAGCGCATGCCGATGAGGCCGAAGGCCGAGCGTGGCTGGTGGGCGGGGTCGAAGCCCACGCCGTCGTCGCGCACGCACACCTCGGCGTGGCCGTCGCGGGCCTTCAGCTTGATCCACACCTGCGTGGCCTGCGAATGCTTGGTGATGTTGGTGATGGCCTCCTGCACCAGGCGGTACACCACGAGCTGCGCATCGGGCGGCAGCTTCACCGCTTCGAGTTCGCAATGCACCTTCAGGCCCGAGTGGGTGGCAAAGTCGCGCCCCAGGATCTCGAGCGTGGGCACGAGGCCGAGGTTGCTGAGCGTGGACGGGCGCAGGTCTTCGATGATGCGGCGGCCGAGCGCGATGCTGCTGTTAAGCGTCTCCACGAGGTGGTTGAGCCGGTCGAGCGCCTCGGGGTTGCCGCCGGTCAGGCGCGAGCGGATGCGTGCGGCGTCGAGCTTGGCCGAGGTGAGCAGGGCGCCCAGCTCGTCGTGCAGGTTGCGCGCGAGGCGGTTGCGCTCGTCTTCCCGGGCGGTCTGCAGGTGATCGGTCAATTCGACAAGCTGGGCCGTGCGCTGGGTGACTTCTTCTTCGAGCCGGTCGCGCTCGCCGCGCACCAGGCGTTGCTGTTCCTCGCGCTGCGCTTCGAGGGCGGACGTCTGGCGCAGGTACATGAAGAGCGACAGCAGCCCGAGGGCACTCAGCACCAACACGCCCATGCGGCCGAGCCAGAGCGTCTGGTTGACGGCTTCGCGCTCGGCGGTGACGTTGGCGCTCTCGCGGGCGAAGAGCTCCCGGGTGAGCTGGCGCACCGCCTCCATCTTCTCGCGGCCGATGTCGGAGAGCATCAGCTCCATCGCGGCATCATTTTTGCCCTCTCGTTGCAGACGCATGGTTTCGGTCAGTTCCGACACCTTGCCGTCGACGGCCGCGTGCAGCCTGGCGAGCACGGCGGTGGAGTTGTCGTCTTTCTGGTAGTACTGGTCGAGGAAATTGAAGGAATGGTCGATCTGCTGGAGCGCGCGTTCAAACGGCCGCAAGTATTCCTCGCGATGGGTGAGGAGGTAGCTGCGCTGGCTCGCTTCGGCATCGAGGATCGATTGGGCGAGGTCTTGCACTGCCGTGCGGGCCGCGCCCACTTCGGTGAGCGTTTCGAGCTTGCCGGCCGAGCGCCAGTAGGAGGTCTCGCTGACCGCCACCATGGCCAGCACGGCCAGGCACGCAAGAGGAAAGACAACGGGGTTTCGTTTGAGGACCTTGTAGACGCTCATGTTTTCTTTTCGTCCGATAACATGCAATCTTCGTTGAGGAGCAACAGAGGCACACCATGATTCGAATTGCCATCGTTGATGACCATGCCATGATTCGTGCCGGCCTGAAGCAATTCTTTGCCGATCAGCCGGACTTTTCGGTCGTGGCCGAAGCGAACAACGGCCGTGAGGCCCTCGACATCGTGCGAGGCGGGGAGGTCGATGTGATCGTGCTCGACATCTCCATGCCCGACCAGAGCGGCGTCGATGCCCTCGCCGGCATCAAGGCCCGCGCGCCCGACCTGCCGGTGCTCATTCTCAGCGGCTTTCCCGAAGAGCACTACGCCACGACCCTGCTGCGCCAGGGTGCGAGCGGCTATCTCAACAAGGACTGCGACCCCGAAGAGATCGTGAAGGCGATCCGCACGGTGGCGCGTGGCCGCAAGTACATCACCGCCGGCGTGGCCGAGCGCCTGGCCGACGGGCTCAATGGCGGTGGCGACAAGCCACCGCACGAGCAGCTCTCCGAGCGCGAGCTGCAGGTCTTCCTGCGGCTGGCCAAGGGCGAGACCATCAGCCACATGGCCGACAGCATGTCGCTCAGCGTGAAGACGGTCAGCACCTACCGCACGCGCGTGATGGAGAAGATGAAGCTCGAGTCGAACAGCGACCTCACGTATTACGCGCTCAAGAACGGCCTCATCCAGTAGCGCGCCAGGGCCACGTAGCAAAACGGGGCGCCGCGGCGCCCCGTTTTGCTTTGACCATCGCACGGCCTACATCAGCGGGCCGTGGCCGGTATCACCCCCGGCCAGGCGCGTGCAGTACTGGATCAGCGCATCGATCTCGTTCGACTTGTCGAACACCTTGTCGGCACCCAGCTCCAGGCACTTGCGGCGGATGTCCTGCGTGGCGAAGTTGCTGAGCACGACCACGTTGCGCCGCGCGGGCAGGTCATGCGTGACCTTGAGCACGCCGAGGCCCGAGCCCGACTTCAGGAAGATGTCGACGATCACGAGGTTGGCGTCGTTGTCGTGCTGCTGCAGCCATTGGATGGCCGTGGCCTCGTCTTCCGCATGGCCGACGACTTCGACAGGCACCAGCTCTTCGAGCGTGGCGATGAGGTTGTCGCGAATGACCTGGCTGTCTTCGACGATGTAGGCCCTCAGCGGCTGCATGGACGGCGACCTTTGTTGGTTGTCAGGAGCCTGGGCAAACGTTTCACCACTGCTGACGGAAGAGAGAACTTGCATTTGCACCCAAGTTTGCGACGTATCGGGTGGCAACGCCATGTTCGGGAACCCCAAGCCGGTGTCGGACGATGCCTACAAGCGTTCTCGCATTCTTCTCCTGGCAGGCCGCGCGTGCAGGGCCATCCGTAGGACTGGCACTACAGGCGCTTCCGGCGTTATCCGGTGGCTGCGCGCATCGGTGCTGCCGATACTGCGCTCACTTTCAACAAGCCATGAGGAGCGCCCCATGACCAAGACCTCTCACTTCAAGTATTCGCTGCTGGCCGCTGCCGCACTGGCGCTGCCGATGACCTCGGCCTTCGCGCTCGACAAGGCGCAGCACAAGGCGGAAAAGGAACGCGTCGAAGCCGCGTACAAGGCCGACAAGGCCGCCTGCGATGCGCTGAAGGACAACGCCAAGGACGTGTGCAACCAGGAAGCCAAGGCCAAGGAAAAGGTCGCCAAGGCCGAGCTGGATGCACAGCTGAGCGGCAAGCCGAAGGACCAGGAGAAGCTCGCCAAGGTGAAGGCCGACACCGCCTACGACGTGGCCAAGGAAAAGTGCGACGACAAGTCGGGCAACGACAAGGACGTCTGCGTGAAGGAAGCCAAGGCCGCGAAGGAAAAGGCCCACGCCGACATCAAGGCCGCGAAGAAGTCGCAAAGCGCCCGCGCCGATGCCGCCGACGACAAGCGCGACGCCAACTACAAGGTCGCCAAGGAGAAGTGCGACGCCCTCTCGGGCGACGCCAAGGACGCCTGCGTGGCCAACGCCAAGGCGCAGAACGGCAAGTCCTGATCGCGCCTCACGGCACGATGAAGAAGGCCCGCGGATGCGGGCCTTTTTTCATGGGGCGCTGACGCTCAGATGTGGAACCAGGCCATGCCGCCCAGCGCCACGCCGACTGCGCTCACGCCGATCACCGCGTACTCGAGCCAGCGCTTCTTCGTGAGCAGCGCGATGGCCGCCATCGCGATGGCGATCTGCAGCGCCGTGGTGGCCTGCGCCCAGCGGTGGTGCTCGTGCATCTGGGCGTCGCTCTTCTTGTCCCAGTCCTTCGACTCGGCCTCGATCTTCTCGGCCTCGGCCTGGATGTCCTTCTTCTCTTTTTCGTAGCGGTCGATCTTGGCCTGGTACTTCTCGCGGTCGGCGGCCACGGGCGAGAGGTCGCGCGACACCTCGGCGAGCGACTGTTTCGTGCTCTTGGCCTGGAAGAAATTCCACTGGTTGGAGGCCTCGGTCTTCTTGATGGCCGCCATGTTCTTGTAGAGGCCCGCATTGGCCTGCGTGGCCCCGCCCATGTAGGCGAACATGGCGCCCACCGTGGCGAGGATGGCGGTGATCACCGCCAGCTGCCCGGCCATGCCGGCCGGCTCGTGTTGGGCCGCATGCTCCAGCTCGTGGTCATGCGGGCCGTGGACGTGGAAACCTCCTCCAGACATCGTGTGCTCCTCAGCGTTTTCGTTGGTAGGTGACAAAGGCAAAGCGGAATGGGGCCGACGACGCAGCGTCGGCCGGTGGCAGCTCGCGCGCGGTTTCCTCGAAGTCTTCGCGCTGCCAGGCGGGGAAGAACACGTCGCCCTCGGCCTCTTGCTCGACTTCCGTGAGATCCAGGCGGTCGGCGTGGGGCAGGGCGAGCGCGTACAGCTCGGCACCGCCGATCACGAAGGCCTGCTGCGCGCCGCGGGTGTGTTCCAGCGCGTCCTCGAGGCTGTGCACGGTGACGGCGCCTTCGGCGCGCCAGTCGCGGTTGCGGGTGACGACGATGTTGAGGCGCCCCGGCAGCGGCCGGTTCTTCGGCGGCAGCGACTCCCAGGTCTTGCGGCCCATGATGACCGGGTGGCCCAGCGTGATGCGCTTGAGGCGTGGCAAGTCGCCGGGGATGCGAAAGAGCAGCTGGTTGTCGCGGCCGATGGCGCCATTGCGGGCGACGGCGGCGATGAGCGTGAGCGGGGGGCGGGGCGCAGGTGACATGGCCCGCGATTCTGTCAGGACAGCGTGGCGGCTTCGCGGCCTTGCTTGATGTGTCGTTCCATCAGCTGCTTCACCTTGGCAGCATCGCGCGCCTTGAGCGCCTGCATGATCTGGCGGTGCTCGTCGAGCGAAGCCTCCACGCGGCCCTGCTTGAAGAGCGACTGGTGCCGGTTGAGCTTCATCACGCGGCGCAGGTCGCCCACCATCGCCTGCGTCCACTGGTTGTCGGCGATGTGCAGCAGCTTCAGGTGGAACTGCTCGTTGGCGCGGAAGAAGGCGTCGCGGTCGTTCACGCTCTTCTCCAGCAGGTCGTGCAGCGCCTGCAGCTCGGCGAGCTGCGCGTCGGTGGCCGCTTCGGCAACCGTGGCGGCGGCATCGGCTTCGAGCAGGCCCAGCAGGTGGTAGACCTCGGTCAAGTCGCGCTCGGAGACTTCGGTGACGTAGGCCCCGCGGCGCAGCTTCATCGTGACCAGCCCTTCGGCGGCCAGCACCTTGAGCGCTTCGCGCAAGGGGGTGCGGCTGATGCCGAACTCGGCGGCAAGGGCCTGCTCGTCGATCCAGCTGCCGGGCGGCAGGGTGTGCGCCAGGATGCGTGCGCGCAGCCGCTCGGCCACCTGTTCGTAGAGGGCGCTCTCGCGCAGGCGAGACGAAGCCGGTGCGGGCGCGGCGCGGGGCGACAGGGTGGTAGACATGGGGCGGCGACCGTAGCGAGTAGGTGAATTGGCGTAAGAAGCGCGGCGTAAGCCGACGTCAAGCCTATTGTAGATATAATTCAATTTTGAATTACGGCCGGCGAACGCATTTTTACGTGTGCGCGTGGTCCGAAGTCAGCCCCTTTCTTTCCGCTCCTTCTGAAACTTCCGGGTTCCGTCATGTCCGATCCCAAGCTCACCCCCGACGCGCTCGCCGCCTGGCAGAAGGCTGCTGCCAAGTCCGCCCCGGGCGGCAACGTGGAAGCGCTCAACTGGGTCACGCCCGAGGGCATCACCGTCAAGCCGCTCTACACCGCGGCCGACACACAAGACCTGCCCTACGCCGACACGCTGCCCGGTTTCGCGCCCTTCGTGCGCGGCCCGCAGGCCACGATGTACGCGGTGCGGCCATGGACGATCCGCCAATACGCCGGCTTCTCCACCGCCGAAGAGAGCAACGCCTTTTACCGCCGCGCGCTCGCCGCCGGCGGGCAGGGCGTGAGCGTGGCCTTCGACCTCGCCACCCACCGCGGCTACGACAGCGACCACCCGCGCGTGACGGGCGACGTGGGCAAGGCCGGTGTCGCCATCGATTCGGTGGAAGACATGAAGATCCTCTTCGACGGCATTCCGCTCGACAAGGTGAGCGTCTCCATGACGATGAACGGCGCGGTGCTGCCGGTGCTCGCGGGCTACGTGGTCGCGGCCGAAGAGCAGGGCGTGTCGCAAGACAAGCTCTCCGGGACCATCCAGAACGACATCCTCAAGGAGTTCATGGTCCGCAACACCTACATCTACCCGCCCGAGCCGAGCATGCGGGCCATCGGCGACATCATCGAGTACACGGCGAAGAACATGCCGAAGTTCAACTCGATCTCGATCTCGGGCTATCACATGCAGGAGGCGGGGGCCAACCAGGCGCTCGAACTCGCCTTCACGCTGGCCGATGGCCGCGAGTACGTGAAGACGGCGCTCGCCAAGGGCCTGAACGTCGATGACTTCGCCGGGCGCCTGAGCTTCTTCTGGGCCATCGGCATGAACTTCTATCTGGAAGTGGCCAAGATGCGCGCCGCCCGCCTGCTGTGGTGGCGCATCATGAAGGAGTTCAACCCGAAGAACGACAAGAGCCTGATGCTGCGCACGCACTGCCAGACCTCAGGCTGGAGCCTGACGGAGCAGGACCCGTACAACAACGTCGTGCGCACCACCATCGAGGCGATGGCCGCGGTGTTCGGCGGCACGCAATCGCTGCACACCAACTCGTTCGACGAAGCCATCGCGCTGCCCACCGACTTCTCGGCCCGCATCGCACGCAACACGCAGCTCATCATCCAGGAAGAGACCCACATCACCAACGTGGTCGACCCCTGGGCCGGCAGCTACATGATGGAGAAGCTCACGCAAGACATGGCCGACAAGGCCTGGGCCATCATCGAAGAAGTCGAGGCGATGGGCGGCATGACGAAGGCCGTGCAGAGCGGCTGGGCCAAGCTCAAGATCGAGGCGAGCGCCGCCGAGAAGCAGGCCCGCATCGACTCGGGCAAGGACGTGATCGTTGGCGTCAACAAGTACAAGCTCAAAGAAGAAGACCCGATCGAAGCGCGCGACATCGACAACCATGCGGTGCGCGATGCGCAGGTCGCGCGCTTGCAGAAGATCCGCGCCACGCGCGACGCGAAGGCCGTGCAGGCCGCGCTTGACGCGCTCACCCAATGCGCCGACAGTGGCTCGGGCAACCTGCTCGACCTGTCCATCAAGGCCATCCGCCTGCGCGCGACGGTGGGCGAGGTGAGCGATGCACTCGAAAAAGTCTGGGGGCGCCACCGCGCCGACACGCAAAAGGTGACCGGGGTGTACGCAGCTGCCTACGACAGTGCCGAAGGCTGGGAAAAGCTCCAGCAGGAAATTGCCGCCTTCGCCGAAGAGCAGGGCCGCCGCCCGCGCGTGATGATCGCCAAGCTGGGGCAAGACGGGCACGACCGTGGCGCCAAGGTAGTGGCCACGGCCTTCGCCGACCTCGGCTTCGACGTCGACATGGGCCCGCTCTTCCAGACCGCTGAAGAGTGCGCCCGCCAGGCGATCGAGAACGACGTGCACGCGGTGGGCGTCTCTACCCTCGCGGCCGGCCACAAGACCTTGGTGCCGGCCATCATCGAAGCGCTCAAGGCACAAGGTGCCGACGACATCGTTGTCTTCGTGGGTGGCGTGATCCCGCGGCAGGACTACGACTACCTCTACGAGGCCGGCGTGAAGGGCATCTACGGCCCGGGCACGCCCATCCCGGCGAGCGCGAAAGACGTGCTCGAGAAGATCAAGGCGCAGATCGCGAAAGCCTGAGTGTCGTGGCCTTCTACACCTACCTGCTCAAGTGCGCGGACGATTCGTACTACTGTGGGCACACCGACGACATGGCGGTGCGCATGCGGCAGCATGAAGACGGCCTGATCGGGTACACCGCGACCCGCAAGCCGGTCACCCTCGCGTGGCAGGGCGAGTTCGAGAGCCGAGCCGAGGCGCTGGATTTCGAACTGAAGGTGAAGGGGTGGTCCAGGGCGAAGAAGGAGGCGCTGATCGCGGGGGATTGGAACGAGGTCAGCCGGTTGGCGCGGAGCAAGGCGGCGGCAGGGCTTCGACAGGCTCAGCCCGAACGGAGTGGTGGATCCGTTCGCCCTGAGCTTGTCGAAGGGCCGACGCCGGGCGGACATGGGCTTCGACAAGCTCAGCCCGAACGGGGTGGTGTGGCCCTCCCCTCCGTTCGCCCTGAGCCTGTCGAAGGGCCCGCGCAAGACGCCCTCTTGCCCGGCATCCTCCGCGCCGATCGCCGCACCCTCGCCAAGGCCATCACCCTGCTCGAATCGACGCGAGCCGATCACCGCGCACGCGCCGATGCGCTGCTCAACGCGCTGCTGCCGCACACCGGCCGCGCCCTGCGCCTGGGCATCTCCGGCGTGCCGGGCGTCGGCAAGTCGACCTTCATCGAAGCGCTCGGTCTTCATCTCATCGCCCAAGGCCATCGGGTGGCCGTGCTCGCGGTCGACCCGTCGTCCAGCCTCTCGGGCGGCTCCATCCTCGGCGACAAGACGCGCATGGAGCAGCTTTCGGCCAACCCCTCGGCCTACATCCGACCGAGCCCATCGTCGGGCACGCTGGGCGGCGTGGCCGAGAAGACGCGCGAGGCGATGCTCGTCTTCGAAGCGGCGGGCTACGACGTGGTGATCGTCGAGACGGTCGGCGTCGGCCAAAGCGAGACTGCGGTCGCCGGCATGACCGACCTTTTCGTGCTGATGCAGCTGCCCAATGCCGGTGACGACCTGCAGGCCATCAAGCGCGGCGTGATGGAGCTGGCCGATCTTGTCGTCATCAACAAGGCCGACCTCGATGTCGACGCGGCCACGCGGGCCGAAGCCATGATCGCAAGCTCCCTGCGCCTCTTGGGCCAGGCCGGCCACGGAGATGGCGCCCCCTCGCGCGTGCTCAAGCTGAGCGCGCTCAAGGCCCAGGGAGTCGACGCCTTCTGGCAGAAGGTGCAAGGCCTCATCGCCCATCGCCGGGCGAGCGGCGAGTTCGCACAGCGTCGGCAGCACCAGGGCCAGGCCTGGATGTGGGACCTGATCCACGCCGCGTTGCTCGGCGACTTCCGCCGCCACCCCGACGTTCGCCACGCCTTGCCCGAGGTGCTGAAGAACGTCAACGAATCCCGTGTCGCGCCGTCGGCTGCGGCGCGCCAACTCCTCCAACTGTTCACACGAGCCTGAGAGGCCAAACCATGCACGACATCATCGAACAGCTCGAAAAGAAGCGCGCCGCGGCGCGCCTCGGCGGCGGCGAGAAGCGCATCGCCGCGCAACACAGCAAGGGCAAGCTCACCGCGCGCGAGCGCCTCGAGCTGCTGCTCGACGAAGGCACCTTCGAAGAGTGGGACATGTTCGTCGAGCACCGCTGCCACGACTTCGGCATGCAGGACAACAAGATCCCCGGCGACGGTGTCGTCACCGGCTACGGCATGATCAACGGCCGCCTCGTCTTCGTCTACAGCCAGGACTTCACCGTCTTCGGCGGCGCGCTCAGCGAAGCGCATGCCGAGAAGATCTGCAAGGTGATGGACCAGGCGATGAAGGTCGGCGCCCCGGTGATCGGCCTCAACGACTCGGGCGGCGCGCGCATCCAGGAAGGCGTGGCCTCGCTCGGCGGTTATGCCGAAGTGTTCCAGCGCAACGTGATGGCGTCTGGCGTGGTGCCGCAGATCAGCATGATCATGGGCCCGAGCGCCGGCGGTGCGGTGTACTCGCCCGCGATGACCGACTTCATCTTCATGGTGAAGGACAGCAGCTACATGTTCGTCACCGGCCCCGAAGTCGTGAAGACAGTGACGCACGAGGAAGTGACCTCCGAAGAGCTGGGCGGCGCGGCGACGCACACGACCAAGAGCGGCGTGGCCGACCTCGCGTTCGACAACGACGTCGACGCGCTGCTCATGCTGCGCCGCTTCTACAACTACCTGCCGCTCAACAACCGCGAGAAGCCGCCGGTGCGCCCCAGCCACGACCCCGCTGACCGCATCGACCTCTCGCTCGACACGCTGGTGCCCGACAACCCCAACAAGCCGTATGACATCAAGGAGCTGATCGTCAAATGCGCCGACGACGGCGAGTTCTTCGAGCTGCAGCCGGGCTACGCGCAAAACATCGTGATCGGCTTCTGCCGCATGGAAGGGCAGACGGTGGGGGTGGTGGCCAACCAGCCGCTGGTGCTCGCGGGCTGCCTCGACATCAAGAGCAGCATCAAGGCCGCGCGCTTCGTGCGCTTCTGCGATGCGTTCAACATCCCCATCGTGACCTACGTCGACGTGCCGGGCTTCATGCCGGGCACTTCTCAGGAGTACGGCGGCATCATCAAGCACGGTGCCAAGCTGCTCTACGCGTATGCCGAGTGCACCGTCCCCAAGATCACCGTCATCACCCGCAAGGCCTATGGCGGCGCCTATGACGTGATGGCCTCCAAGCACCTCAGAGGCGACGTCAACTTCGCCTGGCCCAACGCCGAGATTGCGGTGATGGGCGCGAAGGGTGCGGTGGAGATCATCTTCCGCGAGGAGAAGAGCGACCCGGCCAAGCTCGCTGCGCGCGAAGCCGAATACAAGGCCAAGTTCGCCAACCCCTTCGTGGCGGGCGCACGCGGTTTCATCGACGACGTGATCCAGCCGCACGAGACGCGCAAGCGCATCTGCCGTTCGCTGGTGATGCTGAGAAACAAGAAGGTCGAGAACCCGTGGCGCAAGCACGGGAATATTCCGCTGTGACGCTGCAAGCCTCCGCTTTGCACACGCATACCTCCGTTCGCCCTGAGCTTGTCGAAGGGCATTGCGCACACCGCTCATGCTTCGACAAGCTCAGCACGAACGGTGTGTGGAGACACTGAAAATGTTCACAAAAATTCTCATCGCCAACCGTGGCGAAATCGCCTGCCGCGTCGTCAAGACCGCGAAGAAGATGGGCATCAAGACGGTCGCCGTCTATTCCGACGCCGACCGCGACGCCCGCCACGTGGAGCTGGCCGACGAGGCCGTGCACATCGGTGCGCCGCCCTCGCGCGAGTCCTACCTCGTGATGGACAAGATCATCGCGGCCTGCAAGCAAACGGGCGCGCAAGCGGTGCACCCGGGCTACGGCTTCCTGAGCGAGAACGAGGAGTTCGCGCGCCGCGTGGAAGAAGAGGGCATCGTCTTCATCGGCCCGAAGCACGCCTCCATCGCCGCGATGGGCGACAAGATCGCGTCGAAGAAGCTCGCAGCCGAGGCGCGCGTCAACACCATTCCGGGCCACAACGCGGCCATCTCGGGTGCGAAGGAGGCGGTCGAGATCGCCAAGAAGATCGGCTACCCGGTGATGATCAAGGCGAGTGCCGGCGGTGGCGGCAAGGGCCTGCGCGTGGCCTACTCCGACAAGGAGGCCTTCGAAGGTTTCACCGCCTGCCAGAACGAAGCCCGCAACAGCTTCGGCGACGACCGTGTGTTCATCGAGAAGTTTGTCGAGGAGCCGCGCCACATCGAGATCCAGGTGCTGGGCGATGCGCACGGCAACACCGTCTACCTGTGGGAGCGCGAGTGCTCCATCCAGCGCCGCCACCAGAAGGTGATCGAAGAGGCGCCCAGCCCCTTCCTTGACGACGCCACTCGCAAGGCGATGGGCGAGCAGGCGGTGGCGCTTGCCAAGGCGGTGAACTACCAGTCGGCTGGCACGGTGGAGTTCGTCGTCGGCAAGGACAAGAGCTTCTACTTCCTCGAGATGAACACCCGCCTGCAGGTGGAGCACCCGGTCACCGAGTGCATCACCGGGCTCGACCTCGTGGAGCTGATGATCCGCGTGGCGGCCGGCGAGAAGTTGCCCTTCAAGCAGGAGGAGATCCAGCGCAACGGCTGGGCGATGGAGTGCCGCATCAACGCGGAAGACCCGTTCCGCAACTTCCTGCCGTCGACCGGCCGGCTGGTGAAGTACGCACCGCCGAAGGAAGAGAACGGCGTGCGCGTGGACACGGGCGTCTACGAGGGCGGCGAGATCCCGATGTACTACGACTCGATGATCGCCAAGCTCATCGTGCACGGGAAGGACCGGCTGGAAGCCATCCGCAAGATGCGCGAAGCGCTCAACGGCTTCGCCATTCGCGGCATCAACTCCAACATCCCTTTCCAGGCGGCACTGCTGGCGCACCCGGATTTCGTGGGCGGCAACTTCAACACCGGCTTCATCGCCGAGCACTACGGCAAGGGCTTCACCGCCGAGGCCGTGCCGCACGACGAGCCGATGTTCCTGCGGGCGCTCGCGGCTGTGGCCAACCGCAAGCACCTCGAGCGTGCGAGCCGCATCAGCGGGCAGCTGCCGGGGCACGAGATGGAGATCGGCGTCGACTTCGTGGTGGTCACCGATCTCGGGGGCGGCAAGACCGAGCAGGTGCCGGTGAAGGTGGAGAAGCAGGGCGGCGGCTTCGAAGTCACGATGGGCGGCAAGACGAGCCGCATCAACTTCGTGACCCCGCTGCGCGACATCGTGATCCGCGGCACGCTCGACGGTGAGCCCTTCTGCGCGCAGATCGAGCGCATGGGCCTGGCGTATCGCGTGTCGCACAACGGCACCCAGATCGAGGCCAAGGTGCTCACGCCGCGTGCGGCCGAGCTGAATGCGCTGATGCCGTTCAAGGCGCCGCCCGACCTGTCGAAGTTCCTGCTGTCGCCCATGCCCGGCCTGCTGGTCGACGTGGCCGTGACCAAGGGGCAGAAGGTGATGGCCGGCGAGAAGTTGGCGGTCATCGAGGCGATGAAGATGGAGAACATCCTCACCGCCACGCAGGATTGCGTGGTGGCCGAAGTGGCGGCAACCAAGGGCGAGAGCCTGGCCGTCGATCAAGTCATCCTCAAATTCGAGTGAGGGGCTTCGACAGGCTCAGCCCGAACGGAGCGTTCCGTTCGCACTGAGCTTGTCGAAGTGCCCGATGGAAGGAGATCTTTCATGAGCAAGCGACCCTTCAAGGTGCTGGGGATCCAGCAGGTGGCCATCGGCGGCCCGAGCAAGGAGCGCCTGCGCACGCTCTGGGTTGACACGCTGGGGCTCGAGGTCACGGGCAAGTTCGTGAGCGAGCGCGAGAACGTCGACGAAGACATCTGTGCGATGGGCCAGGGCGCGTTCAAGGTCGAGGTCGACTTGATGCAGCCGCTCGACCCCGAGAAAAAGCCTGCGGTGCACACCACGCCGCTCAACCACATCGGTCTGTGGATCGACGACCTGCCCAAGGCGGTGGAGTGGCTCACCGCCAAAGGCGTGCGGTTTGCGCCGGGCGGCATCCGCAAGGGGGCTGCGGGCTACGACATCTGCTTCCTGCACCCGAAGGCGAACGAGGAGTTTCCGATTGCGGGCGAAGGTGTGCTGATCGAGCTGGTGCAGGCGCCGCCCGACGTGATCGCCGCGCTTCAGTAGCCTTTTGCGAGGCCCGAGTTGCGGCGCGGATCGTTGGCGCCGTAGTAGCGGTTCTTGCCCACCGGCTTGCCGCCGAGCGACGGCGCACCGATCAGGATCGCCGCCACATGGTTGGCAGGCTGCGGGTTGCCGACCTTGTGGCCCATGCCTTCGAGCAGCTTCTGCGTGTCGGGGCTGATCGCGAAGCGCTCGAAGTTGGTCGCCTCGGGCAGCCACTGCTGGTGGAAGCGCGGCGCGTCCACCGCCTCCTGGATGTTCATGCCGTAGTCGACCACGTTGAGGATGGTGTGCAGCACCACGGTGATGATGCGGCTGCCGCCGGGCGTGCCCACCACCATCACCGGCTTGCCGTCTTTCGAGACGATGGTCGGGCTCATCGAACTCAGCGGCCGCTTGCCGGGCTCGATCTTGTTGGTCTCGCCCTGCACCAGCCCGTAGATGTTGGGCACGCCCACCTTGGCGGTGAAGTCGTCCATCTCGTTGTTGAGCAGCACGCCGGTCTTGCCGGCGGTCACGCGCGCGCCGAACCAGTCGTTGAGCGTGTAGGTCACCGAGACCGCGTTGCCCCACTTGTCGACGATGGAGTAGTGCGTGGTGTTGCTGCCTTCGTGCGGCGGCACGCCAGGCTTGATGTCTTGCGACACCCCGGCTTTGGCCGGGTCGATGGCGGCGCGGATCTTCCCGGCGTAGGTCTTGTCGAGCAGCCGCTCGACCGGGTTCTTCACGAAATCGGGGTCGCCGAGGTAGGCGTTGCGGTCGGCATACGCATGGCGCATCGCCTCGATCTGGTAATGCACCGCCTGCGCCGAGCGGAAGCCCAGCTCCTTGAGCGGGTAGCCCTCCAGGATGTTGAGCATCTCGCACACGATCACGCCGCCCGAGCTCGGCGGGGGCGCCGAGATGACACGGTAGCCGCGGTAGTCGCACTCGATGGGCGCCATCTCGCGGGTGGTGTACTGGTCGAAGTCGGCCTGCGTGAAGAGGCCTCGTCCGGCCTGGCTTGCGGCGACCATCTCGGCGGCGGTACGGCCCTTGTAGAAGCCGTCGGCACCGTGGTCGCGGATGCGCTTGAGCGTGGTGGCCAGGTCCTTCTGCACCAGCGTCTGGCCGACGTCGAAGGGCTCGCCCTTGTTCAGGAAGATGGCGGCCGAGGGGGCGTCCTTGCGGAAGTCGTCGGTCGCGGTCTTCAGCATGTCGATGTCGCCCTGGTCGAGCACGAAGCCGCGCTGGGCGTAGCGGATCGCCGGGTCGATCAGCGCGGCGCGTTTCATCGTGCCGTATTTCGAGAGCGCGACTTCCAGTCCGTGCACCGTGCCCGGCACGCCGGCGGCGAGGTAGCCGCGCGTGCTCAGGCCTTTGACGATGTTGCCGTCGGGGCCTAGGTACATGTCGGGCTTGGCGGCGAGTGGTGCCTTCTCGCGGAAGTCGAGAAAGGTCTTGCGGCCGTCGGCGAGCTGGATCGTCATGAAGCCGCCGCCGCCCAGGTTGCCGGCCGCGGGGTAGACGACCGCGAGTGTGTAGCCCACGGCCACCGCGGCATCGATCGCGTTGCCCCCGTCCTTCAGCACGTCGACGCCCACGCGCGTGGCGAGGTGCTGGGCGGTGACGACCATGCCGTTCTCGGCGGCCACGGGCGCCACCGAGGCGGCTTGTACCGCCGGCAACACAACGGCGAACGCAAGGCTCAGAACGAAACGCAAGACGGTCATCGGTAGCTCCAGAAACGAGGAGCGCCGATCACAGCACAGCCCGCGCGGGCCGTCGACAAAGGCCCGCTCAGGTGTAAGGCGTGCCGTCCTTGTGCGTGAAGCGCCATTGGCCGTCGACGAGTTCGGCGCGCAGGTCGTCGTCGGGGTAGCTGCCCTGGTCGCCGGGCGTGCGGTCGCCGATCTCGAGGTAGACCACGTCTTCGGTCGTCTCGTTGAGCAGGCGGTGGCCGTTGCCGGTGCCGTGCGCGAAGCCGGCGCACATGCCGGGCGCGAGGCGGGTGAGACCTTCGTCGGTGTGCAGCGTGGGGTGGCCTTGCAGGATGTAGATGAACTCGTCTTGCTTGCTGTGCGCATGCCGCAAGGCCGAGGCGGCGCCTGGCGCGAGCGTGGTGTGGTTGACACCGAAGTTCACGAGCCCGAAGAGATCGCCGAGCGGCTTCTTCAGCCGGCCCGTCATGCGCGAGGCGAAGGGCTCGGGGTAGTTCGAGGGTTTGGTGCGGGCCGGGGCGTCTTCGGCGCGCAGGGCCACGGGGCGGTGGGAGTCGCTCATGTCGTCACTCAGCTTTCACGGGGGTGGGCTTCTCGCCACAGCTGGACCATCTCCATCGGATCCGCCGGGCTCTTCTCGTAGCGGCGCGTGCCTTCAGGCAGCACGACCCAGGGCTGCGCTTCGCTCATCCACTGGTGGGCGATCGGCACGAGGCCGGTCGGGCCTTCGAGCGTGCCGGGCTGCACCACGCGCACGGGTCGGCCATCGGGCCCGCCCCACAGGCGCGTGCCGCAGGTCGCGCACATGCGGCCGGCCTTGATGCGGCCGTCGGGCAGCGTGGCGGTGTAGGGCACCGTCTCGCCCTGCAGCAGTTCGATGGCCTCCTGCTTCACGAGCATCGACAGGCCGAAGGCCGCGCCGGTGCGGCGCTGGCAGTCGGTGCAGTGACAGGCGTAGTACGTGAGCGGCTCGGCGTTCACGCGGTAGCGGATGGCGCCGCAGAGGCAGTGGCCGAAGTAGGGCGCTGCCATGCGGGCTGCGATCACACGGCGACCGGCGCCTTGATCGTCTCGTGGTGCTGGTAGTCCACGAACTCGAAGTCTTCGTACTGGTAGTCGAAGATCGACTCGGGCTTGCGCTTGATGCGAAGCGTGGGGTACGGGTAGGGCTTGCGCGAGAGCTGCAGCGCCACCTGCTCGGTGTGGTTGCTGTAGATGTGGCAGTCGCCGCCGGTCCAGATGAAGTCGCCGACTTCGAGGTTGCACTGCTGCGCCAGCATGTGGGTGAGCAGCGCGTAGCTTGCGATGTTGAACGGCACGCCGAGGAAGATGTCAGCCGAGCGCTGGTAGAGCTGGCAGCTCAGTTTGCCGTTGGCCACGTAGAACTGGAAGAACGCATGGCAGGGCATCAGCGCCATCTTCGAGAGCTCGGCCACGTTCCAGGCGCTCACGATGATGCGGCGCGAGTCGGGGTTGGTCTTGAGCGCGTTGACGACTTCGGCGATCTGGTCGATGTGGCCGCCGTCGGGCGTGGGCCACGAGCGCCATTGCACGCCGTAGACCGGGCCGAGGTCGCCGTTGGGGGCGGCCCATTCGTCCCAGATGGTCACGCCGCGCTCCTGCAGCCACTTGGCGTTGCTGTCGCCGCGCAGGAACCACAGCAGCTCCAGGATCACCGCCTTGGTGAAGATCTTCTTGGTGGTGACGAGCGGGAAGCCTTCGCTCAGGTCGAAGCGCATCTGGTGGCCGAACACGCTCTTGGTGCCGGTGCCGGTGCGGTCGGCCTTGAAGACGCCGTGCTCGTGCACGTGCCGCATGAAATCTTCGTACTGGGAACGGATGGGGCGGGTCACGTGGGCGGCTCCTGGGTCGGGTGCCGCGGATTATCGGCGAGCATGAAAAAGGGCGCCTCGTGGGCGCCCTTCCGGGGTGCGTGATTCACGCGATGAAATGAATCACCCTTGCTGCGCAGGTTCGCGCAAATACATCTCGACGCGGCGGTTGCGGGCGCGGCCGGCTTCGGTGCTGTTGTCGGCGATCGGCTCGCGCTCGCCGCGGCCGGCGGTCTCGATGCGCGAGGCCGGCACGCCGCGGGCGGCCAGGTAGTCGCGCACGCTGCGAGCGCGCTCCAGCGACAGCGGGTTGTTGATGGCGTCGGAGCCGGTGCTGTCGGTGTGGCCGACGATGGTGAGCACCGAGCTCTGGTCGCCCCGCAGGCTGTTGGCGAAGGTGTCGAGCACACCGCGCAACTCGGGCTTGATGTTGGCGCTGTTGACGTCGAACGACACGTCGTTCGGCACGTTGAGCTTCAGCTGGTTGTCGGCGGTGCGGGTCACGTCGATGCCGGTGCCTTGCGTGGCCTGCTCCATCTGGCGCTTGCGCTCTTCCTGCCGCTTCGACCAGATGTTGCCGGCGATGGCGCCCACGGCGCCACCCACCACGGCGCCCACGCCGGCACGGTCACCCGCGGCCTTGCCGATCACGGCGCCACCGGCGGCGCCCACGCCGGCACCGACGGCGGTGCCTTTCTGGGTCGGGGTCATGCTTTCGCAGCCGGCCAGCGTCACCGCGGCGGAGGCGAGGGCGACGAGACTGAAGCGAGAGAGAGGGGATGCGGTTTTTCTATTCATGAGAGGCTCCTTCGAGAGCGGCGCGCCCCACGAGCGGGGGCGAGCGCCGATGCCGAAGGAGTGTCGGCGGCTCCTCAAGGGCTGTCTGTCGGAAGGGGCCGAGAGCCGGTTGTCGGACGATGCCTACACCCGCAACATCTCATTGCTGAAATTGCAGTGCCGCAAGCCGCGCGTACAGCCCGTTGCTGGCAATCAGGCTCGCATGCGTGCCGGTCTCGACGATGCGGCCGTGCTCCATCACCACGATGCGGTCGGCCCGCTGGATGGTGGCGAGCCGGTGGGCGATGACGAGCGTGGTGCGGCCCTGCATCGCAGACTCGAGCGCGGCCTGCACCATGCGCTCGCTTTCCGCGTCGAGCGCGCTGGTGGCTTCGTCTAGCAGCAGCAGCGGCGGGTTCTTCAGCATCGCGCGGGCGATGCTGATGCGCTGGCGCTGGCCGCCCGAGAGGCGCACGCCGCGCTCGCCGAGGAAGGTGTCATAGCCCTCGGGCAGCTGGCGGATGAACTCGTCGGCAAACGCCGCGCGGGCGGCGGCCTTCACCTCCTCGTCGCTCGCGTCGGGTTTGCCGTAGCGGATGTTCTCCATCGCGTTGGCCGAGAAGATCACACTGTCTTGCGGCACGATGCCGATGCGCTGGCGCAGCACGTCGAGCGCGATCTCGCGCACCGGCACGCCGTCGATGCGCACCTCGCCCTGGCTCGCGTCGTAGAAGCGCAGCAGCAGCTGGAACACGGTGCTCTTGCCCGCACCGCTCGGGCCCACGAGCGCCACCGTCTCGCCCGGCTTCACGCTGAGCGACACCTGCGCGAGCGAGGCCTGCGTGGGCCGCGAGGGGTAGTGGAAGCTGACGTCGCGCAGCTCCACCGACGAGCCCGCCGCCGTGGGTGGCAGCGCCGTCGGCTTGGGTGGCGATTGGATCGGCGAGCTGGCCGCCAGCAGCTCCATCAGGCGCTCGGTGGCGCCGGCTGCGCGCAGCATGTCGCCATACACCTCGGACAGCACCGCCACGCTGCCCACGAGGATGATCACGTACACCACCGTCTGCCCCAGGTGCCCCGGGGTGATCGCGCCGCGCATCACCGCCTGCGTGCCCTGGTACAGGCCCCACAGCAGCGCGCCGAAGGTGGCGCTGATGATGAAGGCGACGAGCAGCGAGCGCACGCGGGTGCGCTTGATGGCGGTGCGGAAGGCGCTCTCCGTGGAGCTGTCGAAACGCTGCGCCTCGCGGGCTTCCTGCGTGTAGCTCTGCACCACCGGCACGGCGTTGAGCACCTCGGCGGCGATGGCGGCCGAGTCGGCCACGCGGTCCTGGCTCGCGCGGCTCAACTTGCGCACACGCCGGCCGGCGTAGAGCGAGGGCAGCACCACCAGCACCAGGATGCCCAGCACCTGCGACATCACATACGGGTTGGTGATGACGAGCATCAGCAGCGCGCCGAGGCCCATCACCGCATTGCGCAGGCCCATCGAGAGGCTGGAGCCGACGACCGTCTGCACGAGCGTGGTGTCGGTGGTCAGGCGCGACAGCACCTCGCCCGTCTGCGTGGTCTCGAAGAACTCGGGGCTCTGCTTCACCACATGCGCGTAGACGGCGTTGCGCAGGTCGGCCGTCACACGCTCGCCGAGCCAGGTCACCGCATAGAAACGCGCGGCCGAGAAGATGCCGAGCGCGGCACCCACGGCGAAGAGGGCGAAGAAGTGCTCGCGCAAGGCCATCACCCGCTCGCCAGGATCGGCTGCGACGAGACCCTGGTCGATGAGTGACTTGAGCGCGAGCGGCAGCACCAGCGTGGTCACGGCGGCCAGCACGAGGAACAGCACGGCGAGTGCGATGTGAAAACGGTAGGGGCGCAGGAAGGGGCCCAGGCCGCTCAGGGAGCGGACGTTGCGCGGTGCGGCGCGTGCGGGGGTGGCGTCAGGCATGGGCAAGGAGTCTAGGTGCGGTGTGGCGTGACGGTTCGCACGACCCGCGTCGCGATCCTCTTCATTCGCCGCAAGAGTCCATTTCGGATTTAGCAGCCTTGACAGTATTTGCTTAGGCAATTAAATTCTCGACCCATGCCCCGCACGCCTGCCCCTGCCGAGTTCTACCGGCCCAACGAGTACACCGCCGACGAAAGCGTCGGCTACCTGTTGCGCCGCATCCTCACCTCGCTCAAGGGCGAGACCGACAAGCGCCTCGAGCCGCATGGCCTGACCAACGCGCAATGGGAGCCGCTCTTCAAGCTCAAGAAATGCCAGAACGCCACCGTGGCCGAGCTGGCCCGCGAGATGCAGACCGACCCTGGCGCCACCACCCGCATGCTCGACCGCCTCGAGGCGAAGGGCCTGTGCAAACGCGCGCGCTCGACCTCCGACCGGCGTGTGGTCAACGTCGAGCTCACCCCCGAAGGTGAGGCCGCGGCCGAGAAGGTGCCGCCCGCGCTGGCCGCGGTGATGAACGAGCACCTCGCCGGCTTTTCCAAGACCGAATGGCAGGCGCTCGTCGGCTACCTGCGCCGCATGCTGGCCAACGCCGAGTCGATGCGCGACGGGGCCGACAAGTAGACCCTGAGCCCACCAAGCCCTCACAAGAAAACCAGACGACAGCCATGACACCGCAAGACACCCTCCACACCTCGCCACACGCGCCGCCTTTCACGCGCACCGTGGCGCCCGTGCTCACCGCACTCGCCGTGGCGCTCGCCTCGGCCCTGGTGCTCACGCTCGCTGGCTGTGCCAGCACGCAGGGCATCGCACCCGCTGCGCAGAAGATCGACCCGGCCACGCTCGGCCTGCCCAGTGCGCCGACCGATGCCGCGCCGCGCGTCGAGGCGCAGTGGTGGCGCAGCTTCGGCGACGACACGCTCTCCGGCCTCGTCGACCAGGCGCTCGCGGGCAGCCCCAACCTGAAGGTGGCGCAGGCGCGCCTCCAGCGCGCACAGGCCGGTGCCGACGTCGTGCGCTCGGCCGACTGGCCGCAGCTCAACGCTGGTTTCGATGCGCAGCGACAGCACTACACCGCCAACGGCCTGGTGCCACCGCCGATCGCCGGCACCATGCGCGAGACCGGCACGCTGCAGGCCACGGCCTCGTGGGAAATCGATTTCTTCGGCCGCAACCGCGCCGCGCTCGATGCCGCCGTGGGCGCGCAGCGCGCGGCCGAAGCCGATGCGCAGGCCGCGCGCGTGCTGCTCGCGAGCAACGTGGCGCGCAGCTACCTGCAGCTCGCCCGTCTCATCGAGCAGCGTGAAGTGGCCAAGGCCTCGCTGCAGCAGCGCGACAGCGTGCTCTCGCTGATCCGCCAGCGGGTCGACGCCGGCCTCGACACCAAGGTCGAGCTGCGCCAGGGCGAGGGCGCATTGCCCGAGACACGCGCACAGCTCGAAGCGCTCGACGAGCAGATCACGCTCACCCGCCACGCGCTGGCCGCGCTCACGGTGCAGCCGCCGAACGCACTCGATGCGCTCACGCCGCGCCTGGCCACGCTCAAGGCGCAGCCGCTGCCGGGCGCCGTGCCGGCCGACCTGCTGGGCCGCCGGGCCGACATCAGCGCCGCGCGCTGGCGTGTCGAAGCCGCCACCGGCGACGTGAAGGCAGCACGCGCGCAGTTCTATCCCAACGTCAACCTCACCGCCTTCGTCGGCTTCTCGAGCATCGGGCTCGATCGCTTGTTGAAGAGCAGCAGCGAGCAGTACGGAGCGGGCCCGGCGATCCGCCTGCCGATCTTCGACGCCGGCCGCCTGCGCGCCAACCTGCGTGGCAAGTCGGCCGACCTCGATGCGGCGGTCGAAAGCTACAACGCCACGCTCGTCGACGCCGTGCGCGACGTGGCCGACCAGATCGCCTCGCTGCAGTCCATCACCCGCCAGCAGGCCGAGCAGGCCGCGGCGCGCGAAGCCGCCGAGTCGGCCTACGACATCGCCGTGCAGCGCTACAAGGCCGGCCTCGGCACCTACCTCGTGGTGCTCAACGCCGAAAGCGGCGTGCTCGCCCAGCGCCGCGCGGCGGCCGACCTGCAGGCGCGTGCGCTCGACACGCAGGTGGCGCTGATCCGCTCGCTCGGTGGCGGTTATGCCGACACCTCGCCCGTGCGGACCGCCGCCGGCCACTGAACACGACACCTCAAGAATTCCCCGGAGAAACCTCATGAACGCCCCTCAAGCCACCAACGTCAACGGCCCCACACCGGCCGGCAACCCGAAGCGCAAGAAGGCCCTGACCGCCGTGGCGCTGGTCGTGGCCCTCGCCGGCATCGGCTACGGCGCCTACTACGGCCTCGTGCTCAGCCACTACGAGCACACCGACAACGCCTACGTGCAGGGCAACGTGGTGCAGCTCACGCCGCAGGTCGGCGGCACCGTGCTCGCGATCAACGCCGACGACACCGACTTCGTGAAGGCCGGCCAGGTGCTGGTCAAGCTCGACCCGGCCGATGCGCAGGTCGCGCTCGACCAGGCCGAAGCCCAGCTCGCGCAGACGGTGCGCGAGGTGCGCACGCTGTACGCCAACAACGCCACCTACAAGGCGCAGATCGCGCTGCGCGACGCCGAGCTCGCACGTGTGCAGAGCGACGTGGCGCGCGCCCAGGAAGACGTGAACCGCCGCACCCCGCTCCTGGCCACCGGCGCCGTGGGCAAGGAAGAGTACGAGCACGCCACCGCGCAGCTCAACGCCGCCAAGGCGGCCGTGGCCTCGGCGCAATCGGCCGCACTTGCGGCGCGTGAGCAGCTCGCCTCCAACCAGTCGCTCACCGACAACACCTCGGTCGAGCAGCACCCCAATGTGCAGCGTGCCGCGGCGCGTGTGCGCGAGGCCTTCCTCGCCGTCAAACGCTCGGAACTCGTGGCGCCGGTCGACGGCTACGTCGCCAAGCGCAGCGTGCAGCTCGGCCAGCGGGTGCAGGCCGGCACGCCGCTGATGTCGGTGATCGCGCTCAACCAGGTCTGGGTCGACGCCAACTTCAAGGAAAGCCAGCTCAAGTCGCTGCGCATCGGCCAGCCCGTCACGCTGACGGCCGACATGTACGGCAACAAGGTGCAGTACCACGGCAAGGTCGAAGGCCTGGGCGCGGGCACGGGCGCGGCCTTCGCGCTGCTGCCGGCGCAGAACGCGACCGGCAACTGGATCAAGGTCGTGCAACGCCTGCCGGTGCGCGTGGCGCTCGACCCGAAGGAACTCGCCGAGCACCCGCTGCGCGTGGGCCTCTCGATGGAAGCCAAGGTCGACGTGGCCGACACCAGCGGCAAGGCGCTCGCCGATGCGCCGCGTGCGAACGCCGTGGGCCATGCCGCGGCCATCGAGGCCAACAACGCCGAGGCCGATGCCGAGGTGCGCAAGATCGTCGCGCTCAACGCGGGCCGCCCAGCGCCGCGCCAGGCGCTGCGCTCGGCCGCGCCGGCCGTGGTGCAGCCGAACGGCCACGTCGCCTCGTCGGCCGGTGCTTCAGGCGCACGGGCCTCGGTCGTCGCTGGCAAGTGAGCTGAGAGGCCTCGCCCATGTCGTCTTCCTCCACCGCGGCCGAGCTGCCGTCGGGCCCGGCCGCGCCAGCGCCTGCGCCCGCAGCGCCGCCGATGCGCCCCCCGGCCTTCCCGCCGCTGAGCGGCAGCCAGCTCGTGCTGGGCACGGTCGCGCTGTCGCTCGCGACCTTCATGAACGTGCTCGACAGCTCGATCGCCAACGTGTCGATCCCCGCGATCTCGGGCGACATGGGCGTGAGCCCGGCGCAAGGCACCTGGGTCATCACCTCCTTCGGCGTGGCCAATGCGATCTCGGTGCCGCTCACCGGCTGGCTCACGCAGCGCTTCGGCCAGGTGCGTCTCTTCGCGGCGAGCATCCTGCTCTTTGTGCTGGCCTCGTGGCTGTGCGGCCTGGCGCCGAGCATCGAGTTGCTGATCGCCTTCCGCGTGCTGCAAGGCCTGGTGGCCGGGCCGATGATCCCGCTCTCGCAGACGCTGCTGCTTGCGAGCTACCCACCCGCCAAGGCCGGCATCGCGATGGCGATGTGGGCGATGACGGTGCTGGTGGCGCCAGTGGTCGGCCCGCTGCTCGGCGGCTGGATCACCGACACGATTTCCTGGCCGTGGATCTTCTACATCAACATCCCGGTGGGCCTGGTGGCCGCGGCCTTCACCTGGTCGATCTACCGCAGCCGCGACCCGGGCCCGCGCCGTGTGCCGCTCGACACCGTGGGCCTCGTGCTGCTGGTGCTCTTCATCGGCGCGATGCAGATCATGGTCGACAAGGGCAAGGAGCTCGACTGGTTCGAGTCGAGCGAGATCGTGGTGCTGGCCGTCGTGTCGGTGGTGAGCTTCATGTTCTTCATCGCGTGGGAGCTAACCGAGAAGCACCCCATCGTCGACCTGCACCTCTTCGCGCGGCGCAACTTCTGGCTGGGCACGGTGTCGCTCTCGGTGGCGTATGGCGTGTTCTTCGGCAACGTGGTGCTGATGCCGCTGTGGCTGCAGCAGTACATGGGCTACACCGCCACCTGGGCCGGCATTGCGTTGGCACCCGTGGGGCTGCTGGCCATCGTGCTCTCGCCCTGGGTGGGCAAGAACGTGCGGGTGATCGACCCGCGCAAGCTCGCGACCGTGGCCTTTCTCGGCTTCGGGCTGGTGCTGTGGATGCGCTCGCACTTCAACACGCAGGCCGACTTCTGGCACATCCTGGTGCCGACCGTGCTGCAGGGCGCGGCGATGGCGTTCTTCTTCATCCCGCTGCAGGCCATCACCTTCTCGGGGCTGCAACCGCACCAGATGCCCTCGGGTGCGGGCCTCAGCAACTTCGTGCGCATCACCGCGGGCGCGGTGGGCACCTCGCTCTTCACCACCGCGTGGGACAACCGCGCCACGCTGCACCATGCGCAGCTGGCCGAGAGCATCCACCGCGGCAACGGCGCCGCGATGCAGACGCTCTCGCAGCTGCAGGCGGGCGGCCTGAGCTACGAGCAGGCGCTGGCGCAGGTCAACCGCATGATCGACCAGCAGGCCTTCACGATGGCGGCGACCGATCTCTTCTGGCTGTCGTCGATGCTCTTCGTGGCGCTCGTCAGCCTGGTGTGGCTTACGCGGCCGAAGATGGAGGCGGGGGCCGGCGCACCGGATGCTGGCGGCGCTCACTAGCTTCGTCATTCCCGCTTTCGCGGGAATGACGGCTACTGTTGGTTGTAGACGCGGATCGTGACTCGGCCGAGGCCCGGTGTGATCGTGCCGACGAACTGGCGGTCGTTGAGGCCGGCGTAGGCACCATCGCGCTTCGCCTCGAACATCACCTGTGTGAGATCGCCGCTCGCGAAGTTGCCGCAGTTGCGCACGACGAGGGTCTCGCCGTTGCTGGCCTTCAGCGTGTAGCGCGCTTCGATCTGCAAGCCACCGCCCGGGTTGAGCTGGTAGTCGGCGCCGCCCGGGTTGACCGAGCCCGGCACCAGCGTGCCCGAGAGGCTGCCGCCGGTGATCGGGATGATGTTGCGCGAGCCGTACTTCGAGCTGCCGATGGACTGCGAGCTGCCGATGTTCACGGTGGCCGTCAGCGCCAGCGTGCCCTGCGTGGCGGTGCTCGGCGGGTAGCTGCAGTTCCAGGCCTGCTGGCGCACGCTGGGGTCGGCCGGCACGCGCACGACGGCATGCGCCGGGTTGGGCGTGGGCGACACCGCGTACACCGAGACCTCCACGCCGCTGGCCGTGACGCGGCGCTTGCCGACGTAGGTGCCGGCGTTGAGCCACTGCAGGCTGCTGCTCGACGGGGCTTCGAAGTCGGCCACGAAGCGCACGTCGTTGCCATCGGCCACGCCGCAGCTGCGCATGTAGACCAGCGTGCCGGTGCTCGCGCGCAGCACGTAGCGGCTTTCGTGCTCGACCGCGCCGCTCGGCAGGGTGAGGTCGAAGTCGAGCGAGCCGCCCTGGATGCTGCCGCTCACGCGTGAGCCGCTCACGCTGCCGCCGCCGTTGGGCGTGACGCGCCGCGCGCCGTAAGGCGTGTTGCCCACGTTGAGCGCGGCGCCGCGGGCCAGCGTGCCGCTGAAGACGAGCGTGCCGCCCGACGGGTCGGGAATGCCGCCGGGCAGGCCGCAGGCCCAGCTCGCGTCGGGCACGATGGTGGTGGCGGTGCCCGGGTTGCAGTTGGGTTCGCAGCCGCCGCCGCTGGCCGTGCCTTCGAGCTTCACCGAGGTGACGGTGTAGGTCTCGAGCAGGCTGCTGGCGTTGACGGCGAACTGCAGGCTCACCGAGGTGATCCCGTCGCCGAGCTTGTAGGTGGTGGAGCCCGACGCGCTGCGCGTCGACTCGAGCGTGCGTGTCTGCCCGTTGACGATGGCCGTGAGCACGGCGGTCTCGCCGGCATCGAGCCCGCTGGTCGCGCGGTTCACGCTCAGCACCAGGCCGCTGTAGCCGGTGGTGCTGATGGTGGGCGAGTTGAGCCGCCCGGGCGACGAGCCGCCGCGCAGGCGTGCGCCTTCGGTCACGAGCGACACGCTGCCGGTGGCGCTGAACGAACCCAGGCCACCTGAAAACTGCTGGTCGAGCAGCACGGCCGCGTGCGCGCCGAAGGCGCATGCGGTGAGTGCTGCGCCGAGGAGGCCCCGGCGCAGACGTGGAAGAAGTTGGATCTGCACGGAGGGCCTCCGGTGTCAGGTCAGGCGCCGCAGGCGTCGGCCTTGAGGCCCGGCGTCACTTGCGTCTGGAAGACCTTCCACGCATCGACGGGCGGCGGGCCGAAGGAGGTGTCGGTGCAATAGCCGTGGCCGCACGAGAGGCTCGCCAGGCCGACGACCACGCCGTTCGGGCAGTTGCGGTATTGCTTGTTGTTGGCGGTCAGGCGCGACCACACGGTGGTGGGGCTGCCGGTGCACCCGCTCAGCTGCGCCCATTTTTCGAAGCTCGCATTGGCCGACAGGTGCGTGACGGTCTGGCCCTGCACGCTGCTCGTGCCGCCGCTGTAGCGCACCAGCAGGTCGTTGCGGCCGGCGTACTCGAGCACGGTGATCGGGCGCTGCGGCGCGCACACGTAGTCTTGCGGGCTGCTGTGCAGGTGGAAGACCACCGGTGCCGCTGCGGCGAAGTAGTTCGCTTGCGTGCACGCCATCTTGTGCGAGAAGCCACCGCCGAGCGAGGTGCCGCTGATGTAGACGCGGTTGGGGGCGATGCGCACGCGCTGCGAGATGTGGTCGACGATGGCCTTCATGAAGCCGGTGTCGTCAACGGTGGGGTTGAAGCCGGCCACGTTCCAGCGCGAGTTCACGCCGTCGGGGTAGGCGACCACGAAGTTGCGGTTGCTGTTGGAGACGGCGTCCCAGCCGCTGCCGTTCTGCTGCGACGACGACGAGCTGGAGAGCCCGTGCAGGCTCAGCACCACCGCGGCCGGCGTGGTGAGGTTGGCCGGCACGTGCAGGCGGTAGGTGCGGCTGATGCCGCCGTGGGTGATGGTGTGGGTGGTGTTGCCCGCGGCTTGCGTGGTGGTGTTGCACACCGGCGCGGCGTGGGCCAGGGGCAGTGCGGCGCCGAGTGCCACGGCGGCTGCGATGAGTTGCTTTTTCATGTGAATCTCCAATCAGGCGTGATGCCCAGGGTTTCGGAAAAATCGCGTGCACAACCCGTTCTTGCTTTTCGACGACCACTGGCCCATGCGCAATGCACTGCGGGTCGAGAGGTAGATACCGCGGCGAGAGAGATCAGTACGGCGACCGCGCTGCGGTCTTCAATGCGCCTTCCGGCAGCGAGGCCACCCACGCCTGGTAGGCGTGGGGGTCTTTCTTGTTCCACAGCTGCGCGAGCTGCTGCGCCGCCGCGGCCTGCGCTTCGCCGCTGGCCACCTGCGGCAGCAGCGTCGCCACGTGCTCGGGCTTGGCATACGACCACTGGTAGAGCAGGTTGCGCACGTTCTCGGCGTATCCGGGGTCGGCTCGGTGCTGCGTGAGCCAGGTCCAGGCGCCACCGAGGTCGTCTTGCGCCTTGTGCGCGGCGATCTCGCGGATGAGCTCGCTGCGGCGTTGCGGGTCGCGCTCCTGCAGCAGCGAGGCCTGCGCAGACTGCAGAGAGGTCGCCTTGGCGCTGGCCTCGCGCTCCAGCGACTCACGCTCGGCTCTGGCGACCTCGGCCGCACTCACGCTTGCTTCGGCCTGCTGCGGCGAGGGCGGGCACACCGGCGTTGGTAGTGCCTTCGGCACTGCCGCTACCGGCCGCTCCACCACGACGGGTGGAGCGCTCTCGACAGGAGGCATGCTCACACGGCCGAGCAACACCCCGACCAGCACGCCTACCAGCAACAAGAGCCCGCGCATGTCGGCTTACCAGTTCTTCTTCTTCGACGACCACTTGCCGCTGCAGAAGGCGCAGCTGCTGGCGAGGAACATGTCGCGGCGGAAGGTCTCGCCGCCGATGTGCCAGCGCAGCCACGCGGTGATCGCGGGCAGTGCCTCGCGGGCCGCCTGCACGTGGCTCACGTTGGCCATCACCGTGTAGAAGACCGGCACGTCGGTGTTGGTGTAGTCGCGGTCGCAGTTGGGCAGGGCGGTCGAGTCGCTGCCGCCGCACATGTAGGCCGCGGGCTTGCGCAGGTTGTCGGGGCCGTTGCCGTCGAACGAGCCGCCCGAGATGTGGATCGTGGTGGTCAGGCGCGTATCGCTGCCGATCGCGAAGGTGGCGATGGAGCCGCGCGAGTGGCCGCCGGCGGCGATCTTGGTGGTGTCGAGCTTCTGGTAGTAGGGGCTGGCGGCGCGCCTGTTCTCGGCGATGAGCCAGGTGATGGCCGAGGTCATCTCGCTGCCGCTGTTGCTCGAGGTCTGCGAGAACACCACGAAGCCGTGCGAGGCCAGGCGGCGCAGGTGGAACTCGTATTCCGCCGGGCCGGTGCCGGCGCCCGGGCCCCAGATGAAGATGGGGTGCTTGAGGCCGTTGGCGCCGAGGTTGGTGGGGTACACCACCCAACCGCTGCGGCTCGAGCCGGCGCTTTGCTGGATGCTGGTGGCGAAGGGGCCGTCGGCGTCGACGCTGTTGACCGGGGGCAGGGTGCCGCCGGTCGGGGGTGGCGTGGTGCCGGTGCTGCCTTGCAGCGTGAGGCTTGCCACGGTGTAGCTCTCGGTGGCGCTGTTGGCGTTCACGCGGAAGCGCAGGCGCAGCGCGCTCTGGTTGGCCGCCACCGAGGGCAGCGAGACGGTGATGGCGCCGCTCGCGCTCTGCGCCGATTCGAGCGTGGTGTAGTTGACGCCGTCGACCGAGAAGGCGGCGATGCCGGCCTCGCCGCTGTCGAGCCCGCTGGTGCTGCGGGTGAAGGTGAGCGTGAGGTTCGAGAAGCCTTGTGTGCTGATGGGGGCCGAGGTGATGGCGCCGTCGGTGCTCAGCAGGGCGGCCGTCATGCGCGCGCCGGCGCTGCTCGTGCTCACGCTGCCGGCCGAGGTGAAGCTGCCGAGGCCGCTGGCGAAGTTCTGCTGAAGCACGACGACCTGCGCGTGGGCGGCGAGGCTCATGGCCGCCAGCAGGCCGGTGGCTGCATGGCGCAGCCAGGGAATGGAACGATGAAGCATGCGTGTCTCCTGGAGGTTGGGAAGCGATTTCCAATCAGCTTCAGCCGGGTCCGCGGCCTCTGTGGGCCGATGCGGCGGCGACTCTAGGAGCGCAGGGCGCGAGGGTCTTTCAGATCCTTGCGCCGCGGGGCGCAATTTTGCGTGGCCGTCTTTTTTAGAGAGGGTGCGCGCTTCAGCGACGGCTTTCGCGCAGGCTGCGCGGTGTGACACCCAGCTCGCGCCGGCACAGGGCGCTGAAGTGCGCCTGGCTGGAGAAGCCGGCGCTCAAGGCCACCGCCGCCACCGACAGCTCGCTGCTCACCAGCAGATGGCGCGCACGCGCCAAGCGCTTGCGGATCACGTGCTGGTAAGGGCTGCGGCCGAGCGTGTTGCTGAAGAGGCGGCTGAAGTGGAAGCGGCTCAGGCCGACGGCCTGCGCGAGGTCGTCGAGGCCGATGCTCTGGTCGAGGTGTGCGTCGATGTAGTCGTCGATGCATTGCAGCTGGCGCTGCGTGAGGCGCGCCCCGGCCTCGCCGCGCTCGCTGCGGCTTTCACCGAAGCGGCGGTACACGTGCATCGCCAGGCCCAGGCACAGGCTGTCGGCGAAGAGCCGGCCGTGCGGGCAGCCGTCGTGCCCTTCGCGCCAGAGCATGCGCACCAGCGCGCCCAGCTCGGGGTCGGTGAAGCAGGGCTCGCCGCGCAGGTGCCGCTCGGGGTGGCGGGTGTCGTCTCGCGCATCCATGCGCAGGCGCTCGGGGTCGAGTTCCACCGCGATCAGCGTGGCGTCGCGCGTCTGCCAGTGCGCGTAGTCGATCTCCTTGCCGCCGCTGTAGAACATCAGCTCGTTGGCCTTCACCTCGGCGCGCATCTCACGCTGGCCTGCGCGCATGCGCGACGCCATCGTGCCCTCGCAGAGCAGCGAGACGATGGGGTGGGGCGCCATCACGTGCCGGTCGGTCACGAGTTCGGGCACGCGGAAGCGCACGATGCGCAGCCCCGTCCAGCCCGGCAGCACCTCGGGCCGCGCGCAGGGGCGTTCGCCCAGGGCGGTGGCCTGGCTGTCCTTGGTGATGCGGATCTGTTGCGTGTCCATGGGCTGCGGGTTTGGGCGGCCATGCTAGTGAACGTGCCGACGCTTTTTCAACGGAATGGATGGCACTCAGCAAGTCGATACAAGGTTCCGGGGAATCTCCCAATGCGCTAAAAGTAGACGGCCGTCTACATTTGCGCCGGCTACTACAAACAACCTCAAGGAGATCCGCCATGACCTTCCGTTTCAGCGCTGCGCTGCGCGCGCTGCTGCCCGCCCTGGCCCTGCTCAGCTTCGGTGCTGAGGTGGCGGCGTCCGGCATCACCCAGAACGCCTCGTGGACCGTCAACCGCTCGGGCACGACGACCAAGTACCGCGTCGTCGCCTACGGAGACTCGATCTACGCGGGCTACAACACCTCGCTGACCAACGTGGCGAAGTACTCCGCCCCGACCGTGCAGGCCGAGTACCTGTCGGCCGCCTGGAACGCCGACATCGAGAGCATCCGCCGCACCAAGTCGGGCGCGCTGGCGAAGGAGATCTACGACAGCAAGATCGTCTCCGAGCGCTCGTACATGCAGAACAGCAGCACGCGCGTGGTGGCCTTCGAGATGTGTGGCAACGACGGCTTGCAAAACCGCGCCGACTTCGACCGCCAGACCGGCACCTGCAGCTACGCCAAGCTCGACTCCGGCACCGAAAGCTGCCGCACCTACGTCGCTCGCGCGATGGATTACATCAACGCCAACGCCTACTCGGGCGTGAAGCTCAAGATCATCGGCAACCTGCACTACCCCGGTCTTGACGCCTACAACAAGACCAGCTCCTGCCGTGATGCGTCCACCGGCCGCGGTGTCAACATCTCCGAAATGATGCTGCGCTACGCCGCCAAGGTGAACTGGTTCATGGGCGACTTCGCCCGCCAGAAGGGTTTTGTGTACGTGGACAACTTCGCCCAGTACCACGCTGCCGACTACGACACCAACGGTGACGGCCTCGTCGACTCCGAAGCCATCAAGTACGTGCCGGGCGAGAGCGAGCAGAGCTACGTGACCCGCATCACGCAGACCCTGCGCTCGACCATCAAGGACGCCAACGTCAAGCGCCTCACGGCCAGCACCAGCATCGACTACATCCAGTCGGACGACATCCACCCCACCTACACGGGCGGCAACGTGTCGCTGAGCTTCGGCACGGGCACCGGCTCGGCAGCACCGCGCTACACCTCGTTCACCGGCGGCAAGAGCCCCATCTGGGACCGCTACGCCCACGAGCGCTCGGGCTGGTCGATGGCCACGAGCAACCCGTCGGCACCCTGAGGCTGACCGAGGTGTGACGTGACAGAGCCGGGAAGTACGGGCCGCCCTGCGGCCGATCCGGCAAACGGAAGACGGGCCGCGTCGTTCGGCCCGTCTTTCGGCTACCTGCTGGCCGTGGTGGTGGTGATCGGGGGCGTGGCCTATTGGCTGACCGTGCCGTCCGACGCTGACACCGCGGCCTCGCCGCGGCCTGTGCTCCCCGTGCAGGTGCCGACAAACCCCGAAGTGAGAGTCGCAGCCGAACTCGCGGCTTCTGCCCCGGCGGCGGCGAGCGCCCCGGCGCTGCCCGTGCGGGTGACGGCCCACGTGCCCAACCCCGACGACGACCAGACCCCTGATCTCACCGCCTACCTCAACCCCGGCGAGAAGCCGACGATGAACGAGGTGATCGACCGACTGCGCCGTGCCGGCGTGACGACCGGCGTCGCGGCCTTCAACCCGCCGGGCACCAAGCCGCCGATGATCGGCCTGGCCGTGCCCGAAGACTTCGTGCTGCCGCCGGGCTATGTGCGCCACCACCAGTCCACCGACGATGGGCAGGACATCGAGCCCATCCTCATGTACGCGCCCGACCACCCGCGCTTCGTCGACGCGTCCCGCCAGCCCATCGGCAGCACCCGCGACCGCATCGTGCCGCCCGAGCAGGCGCCGCCCGGCCTGCCGCTGCGCAAGGTCGTGATCCCGGCACCGGTCGAGCCCGACAAGGCCGGCAGCTGATGGGGCCCGCGACGGTGTTTTCCCGCGTCGGCGGGCGTGCGTGGGCGGGCATCCTCGCCAGCGCCGCGCTGAGCTTCCTCTATGCCCTGGGCGGCGCCGGCTGGGTGCTGGGTTTCGTGGCGCTCGTGCCCTGGCTTCGCACGCTCGACGCATCGCCCACCCTTGGCCGCACGCTGCTCAACGCGTGGGCGATGGCGGTCGCCTTCACGCTCGCGGCCTTCCCCTGGTTCGGCGCGGCGATCGGGCACTACGCCCACGTGGGCACGCCCGTGGGCCTGCTGGTGCTGCTGATCGCGGCGCCGGTCTTCCAGCCGCAGTTCCTCGTCTTCGCGCTGGTGCGCCGCCTCACGCGTGCGCGCGGTGCGGTGCTGTGCGCGCTGGCCGGCGCCGCCGCCTGGGTGGCGACCGAATGGCTCGTGCCCAAGATGCTGGGCGACACCTATGGCTACGGCCTCTACCCCTCTCGCCTGCTGCGCCAGGCGGCCGACGTGGGCGGCATCGCCGGGCTCACCGTCTTGCTGCTGCTGGTCAACGAAGCCGTCGCGGCAGCCCTCGCACGCCGTGGCGAGGGTGCCCGCGCGGTGGCCCAGCCGCTGGCGCTGGCGATGCTGGTGCCACTGGTGCTGGCCGGCTACGGCTGGGCGGCACTGGCGGGCCTGCCCGCGTCGGCCGACAAGCCGCTGCGCGTGGGCCTGGTGCAATCGAACATCGCCGACTACGAGCGGCTGCGCCAGGAGAAGGGCGCCGATGCCGTCGTGCGCGAGGTGCTCGACACGCATTACGAGATGTCGCACGGCGCCGTGGCGCAGCACCGGGCCGACGCGGTGCTGTGGTCGGAGACGGTCTACCCCACGACCTTCGGCCACCCCAAGAGCCTCGCCGGCGCCGAGCTCGACCAGGAGATCCAGGGCGTCGTCGACGAGCTCAAGGTGCCCTTCGTCTTCGGCACCTACGACCGCGACGACGCCGGTGAATACAACGCCGCCGCCTTCGTGAACCCCGGCACCGGCCTGCTCGGCTTCTACCGCAAGACGCGGCTCTTCCCGCTGACCGAATACGTGCCGGCGTGGCTCGACAGCCCCTGGCTGCGCCAGCTGCTGCCGTGGACGGGCGCCTGGCTCGCCGGCAACGGCGCACGGGTGTTCCCGCTGCGCCTGGCCGACGGGCGCGAGATCCCGGTGCTGCCGCTGATCTGCCGCGACGACGTCGACCCGAGCCTTGCCATCGACGGCGCGCGCCTCGGTGCCCGCGCCATCTTCACGATGTCGAACGACGCGTGGTTCACCACCTACCCGCAGGGCGCCGAGCTGCACCAGGCTGCCGCCGCCTTCCGCAGCATCGAGACGCGCCTGCCGCAGTTTCGCGTCACGACCACCGGCTTCAGCGCGGCGATCGACCCCAGCGGCACGATCATCGCCAGCACGCACATGGGCCGGCGCACGCTCGTGATCGGCGACCTGCCGGTGATGGAGCCGCCGCGCACGCTGATGGTGGCGTGGGGCGATTGGGTGGGCCGGGCGGCGACGGTGTTCCTCGTGCTCCTCGCCTTGGCGGTGGCCGTGCAGCGCTGGCGCCGGCCGACGCTCGCGGCTACCCCGGCCGCGGCCGAGCTGCCGGCGAAGGTGGCGGTGTTGCCGGCGGCCGTGCGCCTGGCGGCGGGGGGGCTGCGGGCCTTTGCCCGCGTGAGCCTGATCGCGATGGCGCTCGTCTTCCTGTTCGGCGACGGGCCGTTCCGTTCCAACAACTTCGCGCAGATCCGCGTGTTCACCGCGTTCTTCGTGGCGCCGGAGCTGGTGGCGTGGTGCCTGCTGCAGGCCTTTGCGGCGCGGCTCTCGATCGAAGGTGGGCGGCTTGTGCTGGCCCGCGGGCGCTCGCGGCTGGAGCTGCCCCTGGCCGAGATCGCGGCCGTCGAGCCGTGGCGCTGGCCGATCCCGGGCAACGGCGCCAGCCTGCTGCTGCGCACCGGTGCGCGCTGGTCGTATGGGCTGCTGCACGCCGACCCGGCCGGCCTCGCGCGGGCGATCGAGGCGGCCGGCGGCGCGCCGGCGCAGGAGCACCTGAGCCTGCGCGCGCACACCTACGCGCAAGTGCGCCAGGCCATCCAGCGTGGCTGGCTCGAGCACCCGCTGCTGAAGTTCGGGCTCTTTCCCTTGCTGCTGGCCATTCCGGCGTTCCGGGTGCACCAGTTCATCATGTTTGGCAGCGGCCTCGGCGAGTACCACGTGTACGGCCTCGCGGCCTACCTGAAGGCGTTTGCCCTCTGGTGGGCGGCGTGGACGATCGCGGTGGTGGTCTGCGCGGCGGTGCTGCGCGCGGTGACGGAAGCCGGCACGCTGGCCAGCGTGTGGCTGCGGCCGGCGGGCGCGCTCGACGCACGCTGGTGGCTCGACCGGCTGGGGCTCGCCGCGCTCTACCTCGGCCTGCCAGCGTGGCTGGCCGTGAAGACGCTGGCCTGAGGGCTCAGGCGGTTTCGAGTGTCTGTGCGTCGGCCTGGCGCGGGCGCACGCTCGCGAGCATCTCGGCCGCGTGTTCCAGCACCGCGTCGAGCGTGTCGCCGTGCATTGGCCAGATGGCCAGCCCGACGCTGCAGCCGATGTGCAGCGTGCTCAGGGTGCGGTAGTTCAGCGGTCGTTGCAACTCCGCCTTGATGCGTGCCGACATGCTGCGCGTGAAGCCCAGGCATTCGGTGTGCGGAGCGGCCAGCAGCAGCACGAACTCGTGTGTCTCGACACGCAGCACGCGGTCGTCCTCGCGCACCAGCTGGCGCAGTCGGCGCGCCACCTGGCGCAGGATCTGTTCGCCCGCGTCGGCGCCGTAGCGCTCGGTGATCGGGCCCAGCCGGTCGAGGCCGACGTGCAGCACGCACAGGCGCAGGCCGCGCTGTTCGAGGTCGTCCGACCAGGCGGTGTCGGCCTCGCCCAGGGCCCGCAAGGCCGAGAGGTCGGTGAGGGCGTCTTGATGGGCGGTGAGCAGTGGCACCGAGGGCTTGGCGGGCTGGCCGAAGGCATCGGTGCGGCGGCGTGTGGGGTGCACGGGCTCGGGCCGCGGGCGGCTGGGCGGGCGCGTGGTGCGGGCGTCGTCGGGCAGCGCGGCGCTGCGGCGGCTCACGAGGGCCAGCGCGAAGCAGGAGAACCACGCCCAGGCCGCGATGGGGGCCTGTGCCGCGGTGACCGCCCAGGCGAGCAGCGCCGGCCGCGCCGGCTGCACAAGCAGGGGGGCGGTCGAAGCGTCTTGGGTCGGGTCGGTCGGGTGCATGTGCGGGCCACGGGCAGGCAGAGGCGGGCGCTTTGATTGTGAGACCGCGTGCAATTTGCCGTCTGCCGAATAAGGCACGTTTGTGCCTCTTTTTTCAGCAGATCGACAAGAGGCCGCGAGCGGGGTGTTCAGAGCACGAGCCGGCCGGCGTATCCCGTCATCTCCAGGTAGCCGCGGCCGAGCTTGGCATCGCCCGCGCCATGCAGGTCGCACAGGCCTTCCCAGTACCAGGCGCCGGTGCTGCCACGGCTGTCGAGTTCCTGCGCGTCGAAGCGGGCCAGCACGCGGTAGCGGCCGGTGGGTGTGGCGATGGTCCATTCCACCGGGTAGCGGCCCTGCGAGGCCGGGCTCTGCCAGGTGCGGCCGGGGGTGAAGCGCAGGTCGGCGGGGCCGAAGGTCTGCAGCTGCCCCGCGGCGTTGCGCAGGCTGCCGCCGGCGTAGAGCACCGAGCCGTCGGCGCGGCGCAGGCGGAAGGCGGTGAGCGCGCTGCCGTCGTCGAGGTTCATGCCGATCCAGTCCCAGCCCACGGCCTCGGGGTGGAGCAGGGTGTCGCTCCATTCATGGTCGAGCCAGGCCCGGCCGTGGGCGGCAAGCGCCTGGCCTTCGAGCGTGAGCCGGCCCTGCACCCGCAGCTGCGGCTGGCTGTAGTAGTGGCTGGCGGGGCCGGGCTGCGGGGCCTTGGCCGAGAAGCCGGCGTTGCCTTGCAGCAGCACCGGCTGGGTGGTGTGGCAGTGCAGGTCGAGCGCGAAGCCGGCGCTGTCGCTCGCGATGCGGGCGCGGTAGACGCTTCGCTGCGGCTCGCCGCTGCGCTCGAGCGACCAGCCGCGCAGCTGCACGGCGGTGTCGCCCACGCCCGCCTCGGCGATGCCGAAACCTGCGCGGGCGATGCGCTGGTCGTGCCGCTGGCGGCGCTGGGCCAGGTCGCTCAGGGCCGAGTGGGCGAAGACGAGCTGTGTGGGCGCGAAGCGGCTGGCGCTGGGTTCGACCGGCGTTCGGCTGCGGAAGAAGGTGACCTGGAAGCCGAATTCGCGCTGACCGGCCTGGATCACGCCGGTCAGGTACCACCACTCGGTGCGGGTCTCGGGGTGGGCGCCGAAGTCGGCCGGGAAAGCCAGCGCGCGCGGCGCCACCGTGGCGTGCGAGGGCCGTGCCATCACCCCCAGGGCCGACAGTGCGGGCCCGGCGCCCATAACCCCGAGCAAATCGCGGCGTTTCATGCGTTCAAGCTTCTCATGCCAGATGACAATGCAGGGTTCCGCAGACAACGTTGCCGATGAGTTCATTCTCGCTACCCGAAGACTTCGACCTGGGCGAACACTTCGACCACCGCACCCTGATCCGCGCCATGGAGCTCAAGCCCCAGCAGGCGGTGACGGCGCTCCAGGTGGATGGCCCGCGGCTCGTGAGCCGCGTGCAGGGCACCGGCCCCACCGCCTACCAGCAGCACATCCAGTGGGTGGAAGACCGCCGCCTCGGCCCCAAGCTCGAAGGGCGTTGCTCCTGCCCCGCCGGCCACAACTGCCAGCACGTGGCCGCCGCGCTGATGGCCTTCGAGGCACAGCAGATCCGCATCAAGAAAGGCCTGCCCGAAAAGCCCGGCGTCGCCACGCCCGTGGCGCGGCCCGCACCGCCCCCGCCGCCCGAGATGCTGGAGCTGGGTGCGCTCGCCCTCGTGCCGGTGCTCAGGCTCACGACCTGCGTCGACGTCGCCTCCGAAGCCCTGCTGCACCACCGCTACGGCTCGGCCCAGGCGCGCGCCTCCACGCTGCGCCAGGGCGCGGCACAGCTGCTCTACCGCTACCAGCCGCCCGTTGGCAAGGCGCTCGAGTACCACGCGCCCGCCGGCACCGCGACCACCACGCTCGCCGAGGTGAACGACCCGCAGCGGCCTGGCCGCATCGTGATGGGGCACTTCCAGCGCCAGTCGCTCGCCGAGGCCGCGGCCTTGCGCTCGCTCGTGGGCGAGCTCGACCTGCGGCCGTGGAGCCTCTCGGCCGGCCTCGCCGTCGAGCGCGCCACACGCCAGTCGATGCTGCGCCAGCCGGCGAGCGTGCAGGCGCAGGGTGGCCCCGAAACGCACGCGCCCATGCTGCTCGTGCCGCAGCGGCGCGACCGCTGGCCCGAGCTGCTGGCGCACCACATCCCCGAGCTCGAGCGGCGCGGCTGGGTGGTCGAAGTGGCCGACGATTTCCCCTACGAGCTGCACCAGGCCGACGACTGGGCGGTCGACATCGGCGAAGAGCCGGGCGGCCACTGGTTCAACGTGGGCTTGCGCGTCACGGTCGATGGCGAGCCGGTCAACCTGGTGCCGCTGCTCGTGAGCCTGGTGCAGAACGGCTGGCTCAACACCGAAGCCCTGGTGGGCCGCGGCGAAGGCAGCGAGGTGCTGGTGCCCTGGTCGGTGGAGGCAGCGCCGACGCCTGGCACCGCGCCACGCCAGCGCCTGCTGCGCCTGCCGGTCGCACGTGTGCTGCCGCTGATGGAGTGGCTGCGCAGCGTCTTCCGCATGGGCGAGCGCACGAGTGCGCTGCGCCTGTCGCGCTTCGACCTGGGCACGCTCGAGTCGCTGGGCGACGCGGGGCGGGTCACCGCACCGCCCAGCTACACCCAGCTGATGGAGCAGGTGAAGCTGCTCAACGCCGACGGCGGCCTGCCCGCCATCGAGGCCTCGCCCAACGTGCAGGCCACCCTGCGCCACTACCAGCTCGACGGCCTGGCGTGGATGGACTTCCTGCGCCGCTCGCGCCTGGGCGGCATCCTGGCCGACGACATGGGCCTGGGCAAGACGCTGCAGGCGCTCGCGCTCCTGCAGGCCGAGCTCGACGCCGGCCGCCTCGACCGCCCGAGCCTCGTCATCGTGCCCACCAGCCTCATCGGCAACTGGGAGACCGAGGCGCGCCGCTTCACGCCGCAGCTCAAGCTCGTGGTGCTGCACGGCGCGCAGCGCTCGCGCCACTTCAAGGAGATCGCAGGCGCGCACCTCGTGATCACGAGCTACCCGCTCGCCATGCGCGACATGGCCACCCACGGCGTGCAGGAGTGGCACTACGTGATGCTCGACGAAGCGCAGCGCATCAAGAACTCGCGCAGCCAGGCCGCGCTCTCGGTGAAGGAGCTGAATGCCCGGCATCGCCTCTGCCTCTCGGGCACGCCGCTCGAAAATCACCTGGGTGAGCTGTGGAGCCTGATCGATTTCGTCTGCCCCGGCCTGCTCGGCAGCGAGGCGCAGTTCCGCGAGCACTACCGCACCCCCATCGAGCGCCGGCAGGACACGCTGCGTGCACAGCAGCTGGCACGCCGCGTCAAGCCCTTCCTCTTGCGGCGCACCAAGCAGCAGGTGGCGCGCGAGCTGCCCGAGAAGACCGAGACGCTGCTGCGCGTCGAACTCACCGGCACCCAGCGCGACCTCTACGAGACTGTGCGCGCCACGATGGACAGCAAGCTGCGCGAGGTCATCGCCCAGCAAGGCCTCGCGCGCAGCCAGATCATGGTGCTCGACGCACTGCTGCGCCTGCGCCAGGTGTGCTGTGACCCGCGCCTGCTCAAGACCGGCGGCGACGAAGGCGATGCCCCCGCTGCGCGCCCGCACCACCCGTCGGCCAAGATGGAGCTGCTGCTCGACCTCTTGCCCACGCTCGTGGAAGACGGCCGGCGTGTGCTGCTCTTCTCGCAGTTCACCGAGATGCTGGGGCTGATCGAGCTGGAGTTGCAGCGCCTGAAGCTGCCCTACCTGCTGCTCACCGGCGAGACCAAGGACCGTGGTGCGCTGGTCGAGAAATTCCAGGAAGGCAACACACCGCTCTTCCTCATCAGCCTGAAGGCCGGTGGTGTGGGCCTCAACCTCACCGCGGCTGACACGGTCATCCTCTACGACCCGTGGTGGAACCCGGCCGTCGAGCAGCAGGCCATCGACCGCGCCTACCGCATCGGGCAAGACAAGCCGGTTTTCGTCTACAAGCTGCTTGCGAGCGGCACGGTGGAAGACAAGATGCTCGAGCTGCAGGCACGCAAGGCGGGCCTCGCCGACTCGCTGCTCTCGGGTGTGGCGAGCGATGCGGCGCTGACCACGCAAGACTTCGACGAGCTCTTCAAGCCCCTTGGGGGAGAGTAGGAATAGACCCGCGCCGGGCCGACGCCTCGACGCGGATTTTTCCTACAGCCCTGGCTGGAACACGCTTCGATCATGGTGTCTCCACGAAGCACTCTCCAGGGGGCCCCATGTCAGACCTTCCCCGTTTCCAGCGCCAAGTCCAGGCCGTGGGCCAGATGTTGTCGTCGGCCGGCTACGACGCCAATGACTTCGAGATCCAGGCCGACCGTTCGTCGCCGCTCGCGCAGTTGTTCCGCCTTGCCGGCGGGCTGCTGGTGGTCAAGCGCCGCTCCACCGGCGAATCGCGCTTCTACGCCACCGACAGCGAATCGGCCTGGGCCGACACGCTGATGAGCGACCTGGAGCACGGCGCGCTGGCCGCGCCCACCGATACCCGACCGGGCCTGCTGTCATAGCGCCTGCGGGCCCGGAGGCGTGTCTATACTGAAATAGAGACGCCTTCGAGGGCCCGCCCATGACCTACAAGACCGCCAAGCTTTTCACCAACGGAGGCAGCCAGGCCGTGCGCCTGCCGGCCGAGTTCCGCTTCGAGGGAGACGAGGTCTACATCCGCCGCGACCCGCGCACCGGCAACGTCATCCTGTCGGCGCGGCCCGAGCTGTCTTGGGTGGAGTTCATGGCGCTGCGCCATCAGCTGGGCGAGCTGCCTGACGACACGCTGAGCGACCGTGCGCAGAGCACGCAACGCCGCGACCCGTTTGATACCTGGGTGGAGTGACGATGCTCTACCTGCTCGACACCAACACCGCCACCGCCGCGATGCGCGGCACCGCCGGCCTCGACAGCCGCCTCTCGCGCCTGCAGCCCGACGAGTGGTGCATCTCCGCCGTCACCAACGCCGAGATGCGCTACGGCGTGGCGCTCAAGCCGCAGGCGATCCAGCTCGAGCGCTACGTGGATGCCTTCCTCTCGGTCGCCCGCACGGAACCGTGGGACGACGCCTGCGCCGAGTTCCACGGCCTGCTGCGCGCGAAGCTGCGCGCCAAGGGCCACACGCTGGGCGACTTCGACGAGATGATCGCCGCCCATGCGCTCGCGCTCGGCGCGGTGCTCGTGACCGACAGCGTGCGGCACTTCAAGCGCGTCGAAGGGCTGCGGGTGGAGAACTGGATCCGCAGCTCGTGACGAGGCCTACTGCGCCACGCCGGTGACCCACGCGCGGCGGATCAGCGCGCCGCAGTCGGCCGACTCGTTGCCTCCGCCCAGCACGTCGGAGCGCGCGACGATGCCGTACCAGGTCTTGGTCGCGTCGACCCAGGGGTAGAAGCCGAAGGCCCCGGCGCTGCTGAAGGCGCCGTCGCTGCGTGTGGCGTCATCTTCCACCCAGTGGCCGATGGAGTAGTGCCAGTCGAGCCCGTTGGTGATCGGCGTGGAGAGTGCGTCGCTGCAGGTCACGGGGTTGGTGCAGACCTTGTTCGCGCCGAGGAGTGCGCCCATGCGCAGCTGGTTGGTGATGAGCTTGCGCAGGAAGACGGCGTAGTCGTTCGCGCTGGTGCGCACGCCGCCGGCCGGCTGCGGCTGGGTGTAGGTCATCGCGATGTCGTTGCCGAGCAGGCGGCGCATCTCGGCGGCGAGTGCTGCGTTGTCCATCGCGCCGAGGTCCACACCGGGCGCGGCGAGGCTCGCATGCTTCTGCATGTGGCCGCCGTTGTAATAGAACTTGCCCACGTGCGCGGGTGTCTGCACGTCGTTGTCGTTGCGGGCCACGCAGCCGGCCACGGTGTCGGTCTGCTGGCAGTCGCCGATGGGCACGAGGCCGGTGTAGCCGCTGCGGAAGGTGAGGTACTGGATGTCTTCGGTGGTGAGCGCGCCGCCTCTGCGCTCGGCCACGTAGGCGCCGTAGAGCCACTTCGAGGCCGAGGCGATCGACATCACCGTGCTCGCGGTGTAGGTGGTGGCGTTGCCGGCGGCGTTCACCGAGCCGCTGGCGCGGCGCTGCGTGCCGTCGCCGATCTCCCAATAGAAGGGTCGGATCGCGTTGCAGAGGTTGGTGCTGCTTTGCGCGGTGGCGGTGGCCGCGTTGCTGCGCTGTGTGAGGTCGGGGCCGCTCGGGGGCGGCGCGGGCGAGTCGGAGCTGCCACCACAGGCGCTGAGGGTCACGGTGGCGAAGAGCATGGCCAGTGCGGCGGCGGGCCGGCGGTCGAGCATGGTGGTCCCTCGGGTGTTGCTGTTGTGGGGTGAATTCTGGCAAGCGGCTTCGCGGGCTTGTGTTTCCGGCGTGCAAAGACGCGGTATCTGTTTGCGACACGCGGCCGGTGCTGACGATAAAGTGGGCGCCCCTCTTCCAGGAGTTCGTGATGAGTGTCGTCTTGCAGCAGCTCGACGCCGACGCCACGCGGGCGCATGTGCCGGCGCTGTGTGACCTGTTGATGGACTGCGTGGCCGGCGGCGCCTCGGTCGGCTTCGTGCAGCCGATGTCGGTCGCCAAGGCCCAGCGCTTCTGGGAGGGTGTGGCCGACGCGGTCGAGCGCGACGAGACCGTGCTGCTGGTGGCGCGAGACGGCGATGGCCGCATCGCCGGCACCGTGCAGCTCGTGCTCGCGATGAAGGAAAACCAGCCGCACCGCGCCGACGTGTCGAAGCTCCTCGTGCACCGGCGCGCACGGCGCCTCGGCGTGGGTGCGCAGCTGATGCGCGAAGCCGAGGCCGTGGCACGGCGCATCGGTCGCACGGTACTCGTGCTCGACACCGCCACGCCGGAAGCCGAGCGGCTCTACCGGCGCGAAGGCTGGTCGCTGTGCGGCACCATCCCCGACTACGCGCTCATGCCCGACGGCTCGCTCTGCGGCACCACCATCTTCTTCAAGAGGCTGTCATGACCCTCGAGATCATTCAAGCGCCGTCCGGGTTCCAGCAGTGGCCCGAACTCTGGGCGCTGCTGCTCGCGGCGTTCGACTATCAGCGGGCGCGGATCGACCCACCGTCGTCGCTGTACCGGCTGGATGCGACGTCGCTGGCGCAGAAGGCGCAGGATGAAACGCTCTTCCTGGCAGTCGAATCGGGGCAGTTGATCGGCTGCGCTTTCGCGAAGGTGAAAGCCGAATGCGTCTACGTCGGGAAGGTGGCGGTCAAGCCGGGCCGGCAGGGGCAGGGCATCGGCCGCCGGCTGATGCAGGCCGCCGAGCACTTTGCGCTGCAGACCGGCCGGCCGGTGATGGAGCTCGAGACGCGCATCGAGCTGGTGGAGAACCACAAGACCTTCGCCGCCCTCGGCTTCGTGCGCACGGCCGAGCATTCGCACGAGGGCTATGCACGCCCCACCTACATCATGATGCAGAAGCCGCTGCGGGCGGAGATCACTTCCCCAGCGGCCTGACGCTGCCGCACTCGGCGCCGAGCCAGCGGCCGGTCTGCTCGACCGACACCCGCTCGCTCTGGCCGAGCACCACCGTGTCGACGATGCCGCGGCTGGTGTAGGCGGTCGGGCTCTGGAAGTCGACCACCGCTTCGCCGCTGGCCGGTGGGTTGGTGGTGCAGCTGAACTTCACCTTCATCGAGCTGGCGGTTTTCTCCAGCACGTCTTGTGTGCAGTCGCCGGCCTGCTGGGGGATGGTGCCGCGCTCGGCGTCTTCCTTGCTGATGCAGGCGTTGACGGTGCTCGTCTTGTCGCCGAGCTTCACGCCCTGCTGGGCCATCACCTCCTCGACCTGCTTGCGCTGCGCGGGCGGCAGGCTCGCGATGTAGGCCTGCGCCTGGCGCATCGCCATCTCGGCCTTGCCGGTCTGGCTCTTGATCGACATGTTGATCTCCCACAGGCCCGCTTCGATGCGCGGGCTGGGGCTGGTCTGGGCCTGCGCGGCGAGCACGGTGCCAGCGCAGAGCAGGGCGGTGAGCGTTGTCTTCGACTTCATCATCGATGCGGGGTCCTCTGGAGATGCTGCGGTCGGGTCATCGGCCAGAATGCCGGCCTGTGACGACCCATCTGCCAATGATCCGACGAGTGCGGAACCTGACCGTGGCCGCGGCCCTTTTCTTCACAGGGGTTCTGGCCGTGGCGCAGACCGCGAGCACCGCGCCCTGCGTGGAGCCCGTGCCGCCGGCGGCCTCGGGTGCTGCGCCCGTGCTGCCCCCGCCGCGCCTGCAGCAGCTTCAATACAAGTGCCTCAAGCTCAACGGCGGCCAGCGGGTGCTGACGGGCGAAGCGGGCGATGCGAAGGCGCCGCCGGTGCTGCTGGTGCATGGCCTCGGCAACAACGCGCATCGCGACTGGGCGCCGGTGATCCGGCCGCTGGCGGCGCAGTTCCATGTGATCACGGTCGACCTGCCGGGCTTCGGCGCCTCGCCGGGGAATGGCGAGGGCTACTCGTTCATCGCGCTTGGGCGCGTGCTGTCGCAGGTGCTGGAGCAGCTCGCGCCAGGCCAGAAGGCCCATGTGGTGGGCCACTCGCTGGGCGGAGCGGTGAGCCTCTTCTTCGCGCATGCCTATGGCGCGCAGGTCGAGCGGCTCGTGCTGGTCGACGCGGCCGGCATCCTGCTCAAGACGGTCTACGTGCAGCACATGGCCAACCTGCGCACGCCGCAGGTCGGCATCGCGCCGGTCGATCGCATCCTCAGTGGCGTGAGCGATCGGCTGCGCGGCATCAAGCGCGGCGTGTTCGGCAACCTCGACGACCGTTTCGACTTCAGCCGCTGGCTGGCGCAGAACCCGGGTGTGCGCTACGCCCTGCTTGGCCGCTACACGCAGGTGGAAGCCGGGCTCGGGCTGGTGGAGCACGACTTCACCCGCGCCATCCGCGAGACCACCGCGGCCACCACCGTGATCTGGGGCGCCGACGACCCGATCGCCCCGCTGCGCACCGGCCGGCTGCTGGCCGCGCGCCTGCCCGATGCAAGGCTCAAGGTGATCGACGGCGTGGGCCACACGCCCATGCTGGAGAGCCCCGAGGCCTTCCGCGCGCTGCTGCTGGAGGCGCTGACCGCACCGCTCGCGCCCAAGTACGCGGTGACGGTGCCCGAGATCTCGCAAGGCGACGTGACCTGCTCGGCCGAGGCCAACCGCAGCTACACCGGCCGCTTCGACACCCTCACGCTCGACAACTGCCTCGGCGTGCGGGTGCACTCGGCGCGCATCAAGCGCCTCGTGCTCAAGGGCTCGACGGCGACGATCGACGACACCGTGGTCGAAGCCGACGACGTGGCACTCGCTGCCACCGACAGCGAGGTGACGGCCACCAACCTGCGCCTCACCGGCCGGGTGGCGGTGCGCGCCGACAACAGCCGCATCGACCTCGCCGGCGCCAGCCTCGTGGCGCGCGACATGGCGGTGGAAGCCCCGCCGCCCAGCCGCGTGTACTTCTCGGTGAGCGAGATGCGCGGCCGCGAGAACAACGGCGACGTGCACACCATCTGGTCGCAGACGCCCGCCATCACCAAGTGACGCCACGTTGAAGAGCGAGCCGACCGCGCTTTGGCTATCCCTTGAGTTTGGGGGTTAGCACACCAAGTTGTCACCAAGTACGCCTGGGGGACGCCTGCGCAAACAACTCGCAACAACTCATGCGCATGACCCCTCTAGGTGCCGACACGCCGCCTTGAGATGCTTGCACCGGGAGCCCGACAGAGCGAAACGCCACGGGTTGCAACAGGGACCATCATGTACAGGGAAGACTTTTCTCCGGCAACGCTGTTGCCGGTGTCGCGTGCGCCTGAATTGGGCAGGAGCACCACCAGCAACATCACCACCACGCCACTCGGCGACGGCACGGGCCCCGATGCGGTCATCACCGCCATCCCGCGGCCGGCGCAACCCGCCATCGGGCTTGGCCTGCCGTTCAAGGTGAAACTCGTGTGCGACGAGCTCCAGCTGCTACGGGTACAGGCGCTTCGGCAGATGGCTTATGGCCGGCACCTGCCCGAGCAGGCCGCCGCCTTCGGCAGCGCCGACGCGCAAGACCGCACGCCGGGCACCGTGATCTTCTACGCCGAAGACAAGGCCACCGGCAGCATCGTCGGCTCGGCGCGCATCCAGAGCAACCGCCATGCGCCGCTGCAGATCGAAGGCAGCATCGAGCTGCCGCCCGAGAAGCAGGGGCGACTCCTCGCCGAGATCACCCGCCTGTGCGTGCTGCCCGGCTACGAGCACCAGGTGCGCCTGGCCCTGCTGAAGGCGGTGCACCTCTACTGCATCGCGATGCAGATCGGCGGCGTGGTCGCGGGCTCGCGCCGCTCGCTGCTGCGCACCTACCTTTGCCTCGGGTTCACCGATCTCTACGGCGACGAGCGCCTCGCGCCACTCAAGCACGCCGGCAACCTGCCGCACCGCGTGCTCTTCCGCGACACGCTGCTGGCCGACTCGCAGGTGCGCGACAAGCGCCCGCAGGACTACGACTTCGTGTTCCGCGAGTTCCACCCCGACATCGAAGTCTTCGAGGCGCTGGCGTCGGCGGTGAGCTTCGGCCTCGGGGGCCGCGCCACCTCGGGCCTGTCGCACTGAGCGCTCAGGCCGGCGTTCGCGCCGTGGCTTCTTCGAGGTGCAGCGCGAGCACGGCGCGCAGTTGCTCGATGTCGAAGGGCTTGGCGAGGTAGTCGTCCATGCCAGCGGCACGGCACTGCTCGCGGTCTTCGGGGAAGACGTTGGCGGTGAGCGCGACGATCGGCAGGCGCGGCAGACCGTGTTCGGCCTCGTGCGCGCGGATGCGGCGCGCCGCCTCGAAGCCATCCATCTCGGGCATCTGGCAATCGAGCAGCACGAGGTCGGGCCGGGGCTGCTCGGTCTGGCACACCCGCTCGACCACGCCCACGCCGCTCGGCACCCGGTCGACCTGCAGCCCCAGGCGCACCAGCGCCGACTCGCCCACGATGGCGTTGACCTCGTTGTCTTCGGCCAGCAGCACCTTGCCGCGCAGGCGGGCGGTCGATGCGCCGTGGCCGGGCGGCAGCGAGGCCGGGCTTTGCGCTGGTGTGGGCGGCAGCTCGATGGGCAGCATCACCTCGAAGGTCGAGCCCTGGCCCAAGGTGCTGCGGCAGGTGATGCGACCGCCCATCGCCTCGCACAGCGAGCGCGTGATCGACAGGCCCAGGCCGGTGCCGCCGAAACGGCGGGTGTTGGAGCTGTCGACCTGCACGAAGGGCTCGAAGATGCTGTCGAGCGCCGAGGGCGCGATGCCCACGCCGGTGTCTTCCACACGCACGCGCAGCTGCCGGCCGCCTTCGGTGGCAGCGGCGTGCACACGAATCGACCCACGCTCGGTGAACTTCACCGAATTGCCGATCAGGTTGAGCAGGATCTGCCGCAGGCGGAACGGGTCGGCCATCGCCACGCAGGGGCGCGGCAGGTCGATGCTGCCGTGGATGGGCAGGCCTTTCTCGGCCGCGCTCGGCTTGCACATCGCCACGCTGTCGTCGACCAGCTGCGCCAGGTCGACCGCCTGCGGGTGCAGCTTCACGCCCTGCACGCCGAAGCGCGAGTACTCGAGGATGTTGTTGATGAGCCCCAGCAGGTGCTCGCCGCAGCGGCGGATCACGCCCAGCCCCTCGCGCGGGCTCGCGCCGGCCGGGCCGCTGAGCAGCATGTTCGACACGCCGAGGATGCCGTGCAGCGGCGTGCGCAGCTCATGGCTCATGTTGGCGACGAACTCGTTCTTCGCCTGGTTCTCCAGGCGTGCCATCTCGAGCGCCGAGCTGAGCTGCGTGGTGAGTTGCTCGTTGGTGTAGCGCAGCGTGAGCATCTCCACCACCTGCCGCTCGGAGCGCCGGGTCGACACCAGCAGCAGCGTGTAGAAGGTCAGCACGGCGAAGGCGCCGTAGACGCCAAGCGCATCGCCGCGCGACAGCATCATCACGATGCCGGGCACCTGCATCGGCGCGGTGTAGGCCACGCACGAAGGCCAGTCGGCGTGCAACACGAAGGCGGCGATGGTGCTCACGCCGGCCAGCGTGGCCACCACGAGCGTGAGCGTGGAGTGGTCTTCGATGCCGGCGAACATGAGCCCGGCCAGGCCCCAGGCGGCGCCGTCGATGAAGAGCATGGCGCGGCCCCAGTGCAGCCAGCTCAGCGAGTCGTTCTTGCGGCTGCGGAAGAGCAGGCCGTGCGCCACGCGCGGCACCACCACGGCCACCTTGATGGCGAGCCACAGGTAGACGATGTCGCGGCCGATGATGTCTTGCAGGTAGAGCGCCAGTGCCACGGCAAAGCCGGTGGCGGCAAACACGGCCACCGAGGTCTGGTCGAAGACCATCGCCATCTGGGCCACACGCACCCGCCTGCGGATGTCGTGCGCCGCATCGGGTGCGGCACCCGCTGCGCTTCGAGGCGCACCGGGGGTCGCAGAAGGCGTGGGGTCGGCTGATGCCATGTGGCGAGCAATGTACCCCCGTTGGTGGGGCCCACGAACAAAAACGCCCTCGCACGGTGCATGCGAGGGCGGGCCTGTGGTGGCGTGACGACGCACGCCGTGAGGTGCGCCGTGTGCTCAGCTCGTGAAGAGCACTGCAGCGATGGCGATGGCCCCCGGCAGGGCCTGCACGAAGAGGATCTTGCGGCTCGCGGTGAGGGCACCGTAGACCCCGGCGACGACCACGCAGCCGAGGAAGAAGAGGGCGATCGGGCGCCCCGCCGCGGCCAGGCCGAGCCACAGGCTCCACACGAGGCCGGCGGCGAGGAAGCCGTTGTAGAGCCCCTGGTTCGCTGCCAGCACCTTCGAGGCCGCGGCGAACTCGGGCGTGTTGCCGAAGACCTTGCGGCCGGTGGGCGTGTCCCAGAGGAACATCTCCAGCACCAGGAAGTAGAGGTGCAGCAAGGCCACGAGGGCGACAAGAGCGACGGCGATCCACATGGTGTTCTCCTTTGTACGTATTTGGCTGGGTAGTTTCTTCAGCGCCTTCCGCGGAACGGCGTCTAGGGCATTCCCGGCTGGGCAGTGTACGGATCGGCACGCATAGTGCGCCGCCTCACACCGCTGTCATCCCCACACCATGAACCTGTCTGCCGACCGTCGCCGCCTGCTGCTGGCGGCTGCCGCCGCCCCCATCGCCCTGTCAGCCCCGCGCGCCCAGGCCCAAGGCTGGCCGAGCAAGCCGGTGCGCATCGTCGTGCCCTTCGCCCCTGGCGGCACGACCGACGTGCTGGCCCGCGCGCTCGCCCCCGAGCTGCAGAAGGCTTTCGGCCAACCCTTCGTCGTCGACAACAAGGCCGGCGCCGGCGGCAACGTGGGTGCGGCCGAGGTGGCCAAGTCGCTGCCCGACGGGCACACGCTGCTGCTGGGCACCGTGGGCACGCACGCGATCAATGCCGCGCTCTACCAGAGCATGCCCTTCGATCACATCAAGGACTTCGCCCCCATCACGCTCGTGGCCAACGTGCCCAACGTGCTGGTGATGAACCCGGCCAAGGCCGCCGCCGCCAAGATCAACAGCGTGGCCGACCTGATCAAGTACGCCAAGGCCAACCCCGGCAAGCTCAACATGGCCAGCGCCGGCAACGGCACCTCCATCCACCTCGCGGGTGAACTCTTCAAGACCATGAGCGGCACCTTCATGGTCCATTTCCCGTACCGCGGCTCGGGCCCGGCGCTGATCGACCTGATCGGCGGCACGATGGACGTGATGTTCGACAACTTCCCGTCGTCGATGCCGCACATCAAGTCGGGCAAGCTCAAGGCGCTGGCCGTCACCGGCAGCACCCGCTCGTTGACGATGCTGGACCTGCCCACCGTCGAAGAGGCGGGCGGCCCGGCGCTCAAGGGCTACGAGGCGACCTCATGGTTCGGCCTGCTGGCGCCGGCCGGCACGCCACCCGACGTGGTGAGCCGCGTGCAGCAGGAGACGGCCAATGCGCTCAAGAACCCCGCCCTGCGCGACCGCATGCTCGCGCAGGGCGCCATTCCGAGCGGCATGAGCTCGGCGGCTTTCACCCGGCTCATCGCCTCCGAGACCCGCAAGTGGGCCAAGGTGGTGAAGGCCTCGGGGGCGCGCGCCGAGTAGGGGGACGATCAGCACCTCGGCCGATCGCGGGCCGAGGGCCTCCAGCTCCACCCACCCGCCGCGCTGCAGACAGTGGGCGCTGCCGGCGGGGAGCGTGAGCGTCGCGCGCGGCCCCATGGCCAGCCAGCCGGCCGCGGGCAGGGTGATCCTGGCGCCGCCGCGCTGCACGATCAGGTGGCTGCCTCCTTCGATCCATGACGATTGCGCCTGGCCGGGTTGCAGCCATTGGGATTCGGTGTGCATGGTGGCTCCTCAGGGTTGCCCATTGCGGCCGTGGCGCAGAAAGCCCGGCCGTGTGCTCAGACGCTCGTAGTAAGCGGCGACGGCCGGCAGTGCGGGGCGCTCCACCGGCAGCGAATGCCAGCGGTGCGTCGACAGGCCCAGCACCACATCGGCCAGCGTGAAGGTGGCGCCTGCCGCATAGGCGCCGGTGCGGGCCAGTTGCGCATCGAGCATCGCCATGTGGCGATGGAACTCGGCGACGCTCGCTGCGATGGCGCTGCGGTCGGCGTGCTGCGGGCTGTGCCGCACCAGGCCCATGAAGGCGTAGCGCCAGCTGTTGTTGAGCTCGGTGGCTTGCCAGTCCATCCACTTCTCGACGGCAGCGCGGCCCTGCGCATCGGCCGGCAGCAGGTCGGTGCGGCCGGCCTTGTGCGCAAGGTAGCGGCAGATGGTGTTCGACTCCCACAGCACGAACTCGCCGTCCCGGATCACCGGCACCATCGCGTTCGGGTTGAGGGCGGTGAACTCGGGAACGCGGGTGTCGCGGAAGCCCGCGCCCCATTCCTCCTGCTCGAACGCAAGGCCTAGCTCTACACAGGTCCACAGCACCTTGCGCACGTTGATCGACGATGACTTTCCGAGCACTTGCAGCATGGCGGCCTCGTGTTGATGCGATGGCTGCAAGCGTAGGGATCGCGCTTCACGCCGAACAGGCACAGGCCGCGGCCGTGTGTTCCGCATCAGATGCGCAACGCCGTGCCTGTTATGGCGCAGTAAGCTGGCATCTGTTCCGGTCTGCCCGCGCCTGCGGCCTGCATCATGGACACCGTGGAAACGAACCTCGCCTCCGAGCCTCTGTATCAGCGCGTCGCGCACCACTACCGCGGCGCCATTCGCGCCGGCACGCTCGCGCCCGGCGCCCGCATGCCCTCGGTGCGCTCGATGACGCGCCTGCACCAGGTGAGCCTGTCGACCGCCTTGCAGGCCTGCCGCCACCTCGAAGACGAAGGCCTGCTCGAAGCGCGGCCCCGCTCGGGCTACTTCGTGCGCACGGCCCGGCGCCTCGCGATGCCGCCGGCACGCGAGCCCGACACCGCCGAGGCGGTCGACGCCGCGCGCTACGTCGGCATCCACGACCGGGTGTCGGCCTTCGTCGCGCAGGGCGAGCGCAGCGCGGTCAAGCACGACTTCGCCGCAGCCTATGCCGCGCCCGAGCAATACCCCGGCGAGGCGCTGAAGAACGCCGCGATGCGCGCCCTGCGCCAGCACCCCGACCTGCTGGTCAAACCCGTGGGCTCGTCGGGCGATGCCGGCCTGCGCGCCGTGCTCGCCCGCCGCGCGCTCGACGCCGGCATGCAGCTGACCGCGCACGACATCGTGGTCACGCAAGGCTGCGTGGAGTCGCTCAACGTCGCGCTGCGCGCGGTGTGCCAGCCCGGCGACACGGTGGCGGTGGAGTCACCGGCCTACTACGGCCTGCTGCAGGTGCTCGAGAGCCTGAGCCTGCGCGCGCTCGAGATCCCCACCAGCCCCAGCACCGGCCTCTCGATCGAGGCGCTGGAGCTCGCGCTGCAGACGCACGAGCGCATCCAGGCCGTCGTCGTCGTGCCGAATTTCCAGAACCCGCTCGGCTGCGTGATGCCCGATGGGCACAAGCAGCGCCTGGTCGAGCTGTGCAGCCGCTTCGAAGTGCCGGTGATCGAAGACGACACCTACAGCGCGCTCTGCGACGACGGCGTGCCGCTCAAAGCCGTGAAAGCGTGGGACCGCGACGGCAGCGTGATCCACTGCGCGTCGCTGCGCAAGACGCTCGCGCCCGGCCTGCGCCTGGGCTGGGTGAGCGGCGGGCGCTGGCATGCGCGCATCCAGATGCTCAAGTACGCGCAGAGCCGCGCCAACGAAGCGCTCTCGCAGATCACCGCGGCCGAGTTCATCGCCAGCAGCGCGTATGACCGCCACCTCGCGCGCCTGCGCCGGCTGCTCAAGGCGCAACGCGAGCAGGTGGCCGAGTGCATCGTCGCGAGCTTCCCGGAAGGCACGCGCTTCAACGTGCCGGCCGGCAGCCTCTTGCTGTGGGTGCAGCTGCCCGACGGCTGCGAGGCCCAGCGCGTGAGCGATGCGGCGCTGGAGCGTGGCATCCGCGTGGTGCCCGGGCCGCTCTTCTCGAACTCGAAGCGCTACGACAACTGCCTGCGCATCAGCAGCGGCTTTCCCGTCACGGCCGAGGCGCAGCAGGGCTTGCGCGAGCTGGGGCGCCTCGCGGGGAACCTGATCAGCGCGCGGCCTTGATGCGCGCCTGCAGCGCGGCCCAGCCCTCGGGCCCCAGCCGTTCCATCGTCTCGATGTTGGCCTCGTAGATCGCCTCGGCCTCGGGGAAGGCCGCCACCGCCCGGTCGATGCTCGCCTCGCGCAGCAGGTGCAGCGTGGGGTAGGGCGCGCGGTTGGTGGCGTTGCCCACGTCGTCGGCGTCGGTGCCGGCGAACTGGAAGTCGGGGTGGAAGCTCGCGAGTTGCAGCACACCTTCATGTCCAGCCTCGGCCAGCGCGTCTTCGGCGAGGCCGAGGAAGTCGTTGAAGTCGTAGAAGTCGTGCAGCACCTGCGGGTGGATCAGGAGCGTGGTGTCGACCTCGGCCGGGTCGGTGTCGGCAAGCCGCTGCATCTCGGCGAGCAGCTCGGCGAGCAGTGCCTCGGGGTCGGTGGCTTCGCTCACCACGTAGCGCACCTGGCCCTTGGCGTGCACGGCCTTGGCGAAGGGGCAGAGGTTGAGGCCGATCACCGCGTGTTCGAGCCAGGCGCGGGTTTCGGCGATGACGGTGCTGGCGTGGGGCGTGTTCACGGTGGGCCGTGGTGGTGGGAGGTGCAGAGCATCCCACACAGCGCGGGTGCTTGACGGAGCTGTGGCAGGCGCGATTCAGGCGCTTCGCGCCAGGGAGCGGCGAGCCTCCGCTGCGGCCAGTGCGACGAGTGCGATGACGGCGAACGCGGCACCCGCCAGGAACGTGGTCGCTGCCCCAAGATGGTCCCACAGCAGGCCGGCGATGGCGCTCGCCGCCAGCATGGCCAGGCCGCTGACCAAGTTGAATAGGCCGAAGGCGGTCCCGCGCAGGTCCTCTGGCGCCGTGTCTGCCACCATTGCAGCGAGCAGCCCCTGCGTCATGCCCATGTGCAGGCCCCACAGGGCCACGCCGAGCAGCATCACCGGCCAGCCTGACGCGAAGGCGAGCGTCAGGTCGGCGGCGACAAGTGCTACCAGGCCGCAGGCCAACAAGGCGGCGTGGCTCATGGTGTCTGCGAGCTTGCCAAACGGGTAGGCGCTGAACGCGTAGGCGAGGTTCATCGCCACCATCACCAGCGGCACAAAACTGGCCGCCACGCCGAGCTGCTCGGCCCGGAGCACCAAAAAAGCTTCGCTGAAGCGTGCGAGCGTGAACACGCCGCCAATCGACACCACGGCCCAGTAAGCAGTGCCCAGGCGCCGCAGAGACTCAGGCCGGATGGGGTTGACCGCAGTGGGCCCAGGCGTGGACTCGGGCTCTCGCACACCGAAAAGCAGCAGCGCCACCGCCATCAAGGCCGGCACCACTGCCAGCCAGAACACCGCGCGGAAGTCGCCGAGGAACAGCAGCATCAGCGCGGTGGCGAGCAGCGGGCCGACAACGGCGCCCACGGTGTCGAGCGACTGGCGCAGCCCATAGGCCGCGCCGCGTTGATCGGCGCCGACCAGATCGGCCACCAGCGCATCGCGCGGGGCCCCACGAATGCCCTTGCCGATGCGGTCGACGAAGCGTGCTGCGACGACCAGGCCGGCGCCCTGGGCCAGCGCGAAGGCGGGCTTGGTCAGCGCACCCAGGGCATAGCCCACCACGGCGAGCAGCTTGCGCCGGCGGAAGTAGTCGCTGAGCGCACCCGAGAAGACTTTGACGATCAGCGCCGTCGACTCGGCGACGCCCTCGATGAGCCCGACCACCAGCACGCTCACGCCCAGCGTGCCCACGACGAACAGCGGCAGCAGGCTGTGAATGAGCTCCGACGAGACGTCCATCAGCAGGCTGACGAAGCCGAGAACCCAGATCGCGCGTGGCAGCGGTGGTTTGGGCGATGCCCCGTCGCGAGTCGGCTGGTGGCGCATGGGAGTGGCCTGATGCGAAGTCGTTCAGGATTGTGCGACTTCGATCCCGGTGACCTTCCTGCGATCGGTGGTCATGCCGGCGCCGATGTGAAATGGCGCCGCATCACATTCCCACGGGGCATGTCACCCCGGTGTCGATTCCGCCACGATCCATTGCTGCATCTTCTCGACCTCACGGCGAGGATGCGCGTCGGCCCGGATCAGCCAAAAGCCATAGTTGGACGCGCAGGGCGGGTTTTCGTCGACGACCACCAGCTGTCCAGAGGCCAGCAATGGCTGAATCAGTTCAAGCCGACCCAGCGCCACGCCTTGGCCTGCCAGCGCTGCCTGGATCGTGTGGTCATATTGATTGAAGTGGACCATCCCTCCAGGCTTGGCGGCAGCCCAGCCACGAGCCTCGAGCCACCCGGCCCATTGCAGCCAAGGGTGACGCGGCGAGTCGAACTCCAGCAGAACCTTCGAGCGCAGGTCTTTGGGCCCGCGCCATGGGGTTGACGCAAGCGACGGGTGCGCGACAGGGGCGATCGACTCGCCAAACAGCTGGATGGCGCCCTTGGGCGCATGCGCGGCAGCGGTGTAGCGAATGGCCAGATCGACACCTTCCTTGTGGATGTCGGAAACCTTGTCGCTTGCCGCGATTCGCACGTCCAGCCCCGGATGGGCCTTCTGGAGTCGGCTCAAACGAGGCAGGAGCCACAGCGCGGTGATGCCGATGCTGGCCGTGACGGTGACGGGCCGCGACTTGCCTTGAGCTTTCAAACCGGCCGTCACGTCTTGCAGCTGTTGCACGGCGACATCGGCAAGGCGGAACAGGTGCTCGCCTTCAGGCGTGAAGGTGACGGCGCGATAGGCCCGGACCAGCAAGCGCACGCCAAGGTGTGCCTCCAACGCATGAACCTGGCGGCTCACCGCCGATTGAGTGACGCACAGATCGTGGGCTGCGAGCGTGATGCTCATGCGTCGCCCGACCGCGACGAAACCTCTGATCAGATCGAGCGGTGGCAACTGAACCAAGGGAAGTGACATTCGTGCAACTCATGTCGTGGTACCGAAAGGTCGATTGAAGCAGATCCGAAGCGGCTCTCCAATGCGTCGAAGGATGAACCACATGAACAATGCGCCTCGCTCTTCCGTTTGGACTCTCGCAGCTTCTGGGGGGCTCATCATGGGCCTGGCACTTGGCGTGCGCCATGTTCTGGGGCTGTTCATGGTCCCGGTCACGCTCTCGCATGGCTGGACGCGAGAAACCTTCTCGATGGCACTCGCGTTGCAAAACCTGACTTGGGGCCTCACCCAGCCCTTTGTCGGGATGGTGGCCGATCGCTACGGCAGCGCGCGCGTCATCGTCGCGGGGCTGATCTGCGGCGCGCTCGGCCTGCTGGTCATGGCGACTGCGACCACACCTGTGCTTTTCATGGTCGGTGCCGGCTGTCTGATGGGGCTTGCGTTGTCGGGTACCGCGTTCGGTGCGATCTATGGCGCGCTTAGCAGGCTGGTGGCGCCGGACCGCAGGGCATGGGCCCTTGGCGTGGCGGGGGCCATCGGGGGGTTGGGACAGTTCATCCTGGTGCCAGCCGCACAAGCGTTGATCGAGGCCTACGGATGGAGCGCGGCATTTGCAGTTCTCGCCGCGGCCTTGGCAATCGCCCTGCCATTGGCCCGGCAGTTGCGCGACCAGGCGGTGTACGGTGAGGCGGTGCAAGCGGGTGGCATGCGCCAGGCCATCGCTGAAGCGTTTGCGCTGCCATCCTTCTGGCTGCTGAACCTCGGCTTTCTGGCATGTGGCTTTCAGCTGGCATTCATCGCGAACCACCTGCCAGCCTATCTCCTGGACCGCGGCTTGCCGGCTTCGAGCGCCGTGACCGCGCTGGCGCTTGTCGCCCTGGCCAACGTGGCGGGCACGTATGCATGCGGCGTGCTGGGCGCAAGGTTCAGGCGCAAATACCTGCTGGCGTGGGTCTATCTGCTCCGCACGGCAGCGATGGCCGTGTTTGTGCTGGCGCCGCTCAGCGCGCTCTCGGTATATGCGTTCGCCATCGTGATGGGGCTGCTGTGGCTGGGAACCGTGCCCCTGACGAATGGCCTGGTGTCGCAACTCTTCGGTGTCCGCTACCTCAGCACACTGTTTGGGTTCGTGTTCCTCGGCCATCAACTCGGCGCATTTCTGGGCAGTTGGCTTGGCGGTTTCGTCTTCGAGTCCACGAGGTCCTACGACCTGGTCTGGCTGCTTTCAATGGGACTGGGCTTGCTTGCCGCGGCGTTGCACTTCCCGATCCAGGATCTCGCACCGAGGCGGGTGTCACCCGCATCCTCGTGAAGGCACGCACCTTGGTGGGCGCCGTCCTTGGCGGGTTGCTGTTGGCCGGTGCGGCTGGCGGGGGAGTCGTGCTCTGGCGTGATGCTGCGTTGTCGGCCGGCCTCTACCTGGCGCTGAGGCTCTGCGGGTGAATCCGCATGCATTGCCGCGCCGCGGCCACTGCCTCAATAGAGAACCAGGCAGCGTGCCTCGATGCTCTCCCGCGGAGGGGCGCCCTCTGGCATGCCGGGATGGTCGAACGCGGCATGGAGCACGAACCGCGAGACGCCTTGCGTTTGCGAGTCGTACTGCTTGAAGACGAGCGCTTCATCGCGATCCATGCGCGAGAAATACGACCAACGATGCGCTTGCGAAAAGCGGCCTTGATAGATCTCACCGGTGCGATGTGGATACCGTACTTCGCTGTGGACCAGGTCCGCTGTGGCGACCGTGCGCGCGTCGCAAAGCGCGAGGGGCGTGTCGACCACCGGCCCCCCGATGGACCGCCACACATTCACGATCGCGTGTCGCCGGCCTTGGGCGGCGGGAAGCGCATCGCCCAGCACGAGCCCGAGTCTTCGTCTTCCTGAGGATTCGGTGTAGTCGTTGTGAACCCGCCCGTTAGCTGAAGCCACACCACGGCCGTCCTTTCGCCCGAAACCAAGCGGCCCTCGGGCGGCTTCTCGCCGGCGCAGCAGGTGGTCGAAGACGAACGCCTGCTCCGCGCCAGTAGCTCCTAGCACCAGCTCGGCGATTTCCGGGTAATGCACTTCACGCACCGCGGCCTCGTCCGTGAAATCATCGATGCCGCTGTGCGATGGCAGCAGCTCGAACCCCTCCCGGTCGATTGACGGCCGAGTGGTGCGCGCATCTGAAATTTGCACGCGATGCTGCTCGTAGGAGGCGCCTTCCCACGGAACGCCAGGAGGTGGCTCAGACACGTAGCTGAACGGGCGCTCGCCATACGCCGGCACCACAAAACTCAGGCACGCTTCGACGTCACCGCTTGCTGGCATTTGCATGGGCAGGTTCTCCTTGGACGAAGGAGATTTGAGCGTCGGAAGTTTTTTCGCTCAAACGACATTTGCACCCGTCGGGATGCGCCTGACGAATGTCAATCCATGCCGGCGCTCTCGACTAGCCAGGCGCCTTAGGCCGCCACCCCGAAGAGCGCGCCGACGCCCGCCGTCAGGGCCATCGCCAGCGCCCCCCAGAACGTCACACGCCCCGCGGACAAGAGCACGCCGGAGCCTCCGGCACGCGCCGCGATGGCGCCGAGTGCCGCCAGGAAGACGAGTGAACTGATCGCGACGCCCCACATCAGCACGGAGACCGGCAGCAGGAGCACCACCAGCAGCGGCAGCGCCGCACCGGCCGCGAACGTGGCCGCCGAGGCCAACGCCGCCTGCACCGGCTTGGCTGCGAGCGTCTCGGAGATGCCGAGTTCGTCACGCGCATGCGCTCCCAGCGCGTCGTGTGCCATCAGCTCGGTGGCCACGCTCGACGCCAAGGCTTCGCTCAGGCCGCGCTGGCGGTAGATGGCGGTGAGCTCGGCGTGTTCCTGCTTCGGGTCTGCGGCCAGCTCGGACCGTTCTCGGGCGAGGTCGGCGCTCTCGGTGTCGGCCTGCGAGCTCACCGAGACGTACTCCCCCGCCGCCATCGACATCGCTCCGGCCACGAGGCTCGCCACCCCCGCCACGAGGATGGCCCGGGTGCCGGCGCCCGTGGCCGCCACGCCGAGGATGAGGCTGGCCGTCGAGACGATGCCGTCGTTGGCGCCGAGGACGGCGGCCCGCAGCCAGCCCGTGCGGTGCGTTCTGTGTCTTTCGCTGTGTCGCATGTGATGTCGAGGTCTTGCTCTTTTGATCGTGAACAAAGGATGAACGCGCCGTTCAGTTTGCATGCAGGTGGTGAGTTCCACAATGACATCCAACAGAAAGGCAGCGTCTCGAAGGAGCCCTCCCATGCGATACCCAAGCACTTGGCGCCACGGCGTCGTGGTTCTGTCACTGGGTGCGGCGATGCTCCCCGCGTGGGCGGGTGACGACTGCGATGCGCCGCTGAGCCGTTGGCAGTCGCGCGACGCCGTGCGGCAGATGGCCGAGGCGAAGGGCTGGCAGATCCAGCGGCTGAAGATCGACGACGGCTGCTACGAGATCCGCGCCACCGATGCCGAGGGGCGCGCCTTCAAGGCCAAGCTCGACCCCGAGACCCTGAAGGTGCTGAAGATGAAATCGGGTGATCACGAGCGCGAGCGCGAGCGAGCACGCCATCGTGATCGCACCCCCGCAAGCTCACCCGCCTCGGCGCCGGATGTGCCGCCACGCCGTTGACCGAACGATCACCACGCCCTAGGAGCACCCTCATGTCCAAACCCCTCCTGACCGCCCTGGCCGCCGCCTGCGCGATGGCCTTGCCCGCCGCGGCACAGAGCCGCCCCTTCACGCTGAGCACCCAGCTCAAGAACTACGGGGGCAACGGTGCCTACCTGGCCGTGTACCTCACCGATGCGAAAGGCGCCTACGTGCGCACGCTGTGGGTGGCGGGCGGCAAGGCCAAGTACCACAAGCACCTGTCCGACTGGAGCCGCCTCTCGGCCGGCGACGCCAAGCGCCTCAACGGCGTCACTGGCGCGAGTGTCGGCGCCGGGCGCTCGCTCCAGGTCACGGCCGATCTGGCCGATGCCTTGATCGATGCGGGCTACGAGATCCGCATCGATGCGGCGGCAGAAGACATGCGCGACAGCCCGTCGGAGGTTCGTGTGCCGCTGACCAAGGCCAACGCCGGCAAGCCGCAGGCGGGCAAGCAGTACATCCAGTCGGCCACCTTCCAGCTTCAGTAGCCGCGCACGCATGGGCTGGAAGGCGATCCACCGCTGGCTGGGCCTGACGCTCGGCACGCTGGCGGTCGTGCTGGGCATCACCGGCGCCGTGCTGGCGGTCGACCCGGTCCAGCAGGCCTGGCAGGCCCCGGCGGCCCCGCGCGACCTGCCGGTGGCCACCCTGGTGGCGCGTGTGACGGCCACGGTGGCGGGTGCGGAAGAGATCCGCCGCCTGCCCTCGGGCGCCATCGTGGTGTACAGCTTCGCGGGCGACCAGCCGCAGGCCTCCTACGTCGACCCTGCCGATGGGCGGGTGCTCGGGGCGTGGCAGGCCTCGACGCTGCCGCGCTGGGTCAAGAACCTGCACCGCTCGCTGCTCCTGGGCGACACCGGGCGCTGGGGTGCGGCCATCACCGCGCTGGTGATGGCGGTGCTGTGCGTGTCGGCGCTGGTGCTCCTGCTGCGCCGCATGGGTGGGTGGCGGCGGCTCGCGGGCCGGGTGCGGGGCACGCTCGCGCAGCGCATCCACGTGGTGGCGGGGCGCGTGCTGCTCGTGGTGCTGGGCCTCACGTCGATCGCGGCGCTCACGATGAGCGCCTCGACCCTCGGCCTGGTGGAGCTGGACGCACGCGTCGAGCCCGAGGTGCTCTCGGTGGTGACTGACCCGCCGGCTGCCGTGCTCCCCGGGCCGCAGTTGGCCGCGCTGCAAGGCCGGGTGGTGGGTGACCTGCGCAAGCTCACCCTGCCCAGCGCCACCGACCCCGAAGACACCTGGAAGATCGCCACCACGCAGGGCCAGGGTTGGATCGACCGCTACTCGGGCCAGATGCTGGCCTGGCAGGACGCGACCCTCGCGCAGCGCGTCTACGACTGGGCCAGGCTGCTGCACACCGGCGAAACGGCCTGGCCGTGGGCGGTGGTGCTCGGGGTCACCGGTGCGAGCGTGCTGCTCTTCTGGCTGTCGGGCGTCGTCATCTGGTGGCAGGCGCGTGGCCAGGCGCCGCGCATCACCGGCAATGCTGTGCTGGCGCAGGCCGACGTGCTCATCTTCGTGGCGAGCGAGGGCGGCAGCACCTGGGGCTTTGCTCAGACGCTGCACGACGCGCTGAGCAAGAGCGGCCACCGCGTCCACACCGGCGCGCTGGAGGACTTCCGCACCACGGCCGCCACGCGGCATGTGTTCGTGCTCGCGGCGACCTATGGCGACGGGCAGGCTCCGGCGCACGCGAGCCACGCGCTCGACACCATCGCCCGGCTCGACGCTGGCGCCGCGCCGGTGACGGTGCTCGGCTTCGGAGACCGCCAGTACCCCACCTTCTGCGCTTTCGCCGTGGCGGTGGACCATCTGCTGCGCCAGCGCGGCTGGCCCGCGCTGCTGCCACTCGAATGCATCCACCAGCAGTCGAGCCAGCAGTTCGCGCGCTGGGGCGATGCGCTCGCGCAGGCGCTGGGCGAACCGCTGGTGCTCGAACACGTGCCGCGCCTGCCGCGCACTGCGACGCTCACGCTCACGGCCCGGCAGGACTACGCCGGCGCCATCGGGCAGCCGGCGTCGATCCTGCGCTTTGCGTGGCCCGACGGCACCCTCGGCACGCGACACGGGCTGGCCCGGTTTGCGGCCGGCGATCTCGTGGGCATCGTGCCCCCAGGGTCGGCCGTGCCGCGCTACTACTCGCTCGCGTCGGGCGCACAAGACGGCTTCCTCGAAATCTGCGTGCGCCAGATGCCGGGCGGCCTGTGCTCCAACCACCTGCTCGGCCTGAAGACGGGTGAGACCATCACCGCCTTCATCCGACCCAACCCCGGCTTCGCCCTGCCGCAGAGCCGCAAGCCCGTGCTGCTGATCGGCGCCGGCACGGGCGTGGCGCCGCTGGCCGGCTTCATCCGCCGCAACGACCGGCGCCAGCCCATGCACCTCTACTTCGGGGGGCGCGACCCGGCGCGCGATTTCTACTTCGGCCCCGAGGTGCAGCACTGGCTGGGCGAGGGCCGCCTCACCACCTTGCACACGGTCTTCTCGCGCGTGCCCGACGGCGGCGGCTACGTGCAGAACGCCTTGCGCCGTGACGCCGAGCGTGTGCGCAGCCTCGTGGCGCAAGGCGCGCTCGTGCGCGTATGCGGCAGCCGCGCGATGGCGAATGGTGTGGCCGAGGCGCTCGACGAGCTGCTGGCGCCGTTGCGCGTCAGCGTGTCGATGCTGAAGGCCCAGGAGCGTTATGCCGAAGACGTCTTCTGAGCGCACCACGCTGCACGGCCCCACGATGGGCACGCGCTGGTCGGCCACCGTCGACGCTGAGCCCGGTCTCGACTTGGCCGCGTTGCAGCGCGACCTGGCCGCCGCCGTGCAACGGGTGGACGAGCAGATGTCGCCGTGGAAAGAGACGAGCGATCTCGTGCGCCTTAACCGTGCCCCGCTCGACACCTGGGTCGACCTGCCCGCAGGAATCATGGAAGTGCTCGACGCCGCGCTCGAGGTGCACCGCCTGAGCGCCGGCGCCTTCAACCCCTGCGTGGGCGCGCTGGTCGATGCCTGGGGCTTCGGCCCTGCGCGCGACGCGCCCGATGCGCAGGCGATCCGTGCCGCGCGCGACGCCGCGCCGCGGGCCGCGCATGAAGCCCTGGAGCTGGACCGGCCCGCAGGCCGCGCGCGCAAGCATGCGGCGCTGCAGGTCGACCTGTGTGGCATCGCCAAGGGCTACGCGGTGGACCGCATGGCCCAGGTGCTCCAGCAGCATGGCGTGCGGCATGCGCTGGCCGCGCTCGACGGCGAGTTGCGTGCGGTGGGCGGCCAGGCCGATGGCACGCCCTGGGCCGTGGGGCTTGAGCGCCCGGAGGCCGGGCGCCGAGCCGTGCACGGGGTCCTCGAACTGGAAGACCTCGCGGTGGCCACCTCGGGCGACTACCGCCACTACGTCGAAGTGGGCGGCACGCGCCTCGCGCACACGATGGACCCGCAGCGTGGCGCACCTGTCAACAACGCCGTGGCCTCGGTCACCGTGCTGGCCCCGACCTGCATGCAGGCCGACGCGTGGGCCACGGCGCTGCTGGTGGCGGGGCCCGCCCAAGGCCCGGCGCTGGCGCAGCGCCTGAAGTTGGACGTGCTCTTCCTGCTGCGCCACGCCGACGGCCTGACCGAGCTGGGCTTGGGGCGCTTCGGGATGGCCGATTCACCAGTCTTCCTTGACCGCCAACGCCATCTGCCGTGACGCCGCACTGCGCGCCGCCAGCCAGGCCGTGACGGTGCCGGCCACCACCACCGCCGCGCACAGCAGCGCCAGCCGCCCGCCGGGCAGCGCCATCTCCATCGTCCAGTGGAAGCTCTGCGGGTTGACCACCTTCACCAGCACCACGCTCACGGCAAGGCCGAGCACGAGGCCGAGCAGGGCGCCGGCGCAGGTCCACACCGCGCCTTCGGCGGCGACGACTGCGAGCACCTGGCGGCGTGTGAAGCCCAGGTGCGCAAGCAGGCCGAACTCCTTGCGGCGTGCGAGCACCTGCGCCGAGAAGCTCGCCGCGATGCCGAAGAGCCCGATGCCGATGGCGACCGCCTGCAGCCAGTAGGTGACGGCGAAGCTGCGGTCGAAGATGCGCAGCGACACCGCGCGCAGCTCGCCGGCCGTGGCGAACTGCAGGGACTCGGCGTCAGCACCCGCCAAGGCCCGCAGCGATTGCTGAAGCGCCGTGAGGTCGGTGCCGGGCTGCAGGCCGAGCGCGAGGTCGGTGATGCGCGTGTCGCCGCTCAGGCGCCGGTAGTCGTCGGCGTGCAGGATGACCGCGCCGTGCTGGTGGGCGTAGTCGCGCCACACCCCGCGCACGAGCACCTCGATGCGTTTTCCATCGGGCAGTGGCAGGGTGGTGCGTTGGCCCGGCCGCAGGTCGTACAGCCGCGCCATGCCTTCGCTCACGTAGGCGGCGGTGGCGCCGGGCGGCAGCGGCACCAGCGGTCCGACGAGGGGCAGCGACTGCGCGGCGTCGGTGATGTCGCGGGCCATCAGGGCGACGGGCGGGCGCTCGGCGGCGAGCTGCACGGTGGCCGCGCGCTGCGTGATCACGCGGCGCACGCCGGGCAGTCGCGGTGCCTGCTCCACCAGGGTTGGCGGCAGGCCCGCGCTGTCGCCCGAGGGCACGCGCACGTAGAGGTCGGCGGGCAGCACCTGGTCGAGCCAGTCGACCATCGAATCGCGGAAGCTCGTGACCATCACCGTCAGTGCCACCGAAAGGCTCAGGCTTGCCACCACGCCGGCCACCGCGATGGTGGCGGTGTGCCGCTCGTGCCGGGCCCGCTCGACGGCCAGCAGCGCGAGCGCCTGGCGCGGCGGCGGCAGTGCCTTCAGCAGCAGCCCCACGCCGGCCGGCACGCAGGCAATGCCACCGAGCAGCAGGCAGGCCACTGCGGCGTAGGCGGGGAGTGGCAGCTCGGCCACGGGTGGCAGCAGCGCGAGCACGCCCGCGGCCAGCAGCATCGCGGGGCCGAACCACACGAAGCCCGCCGGGCCGTGCGCGCTGCTGAGCCCCTTCAAGGCCTGCGCCGGTGCCATCTGCTGCGCGGCGCGGGCCGGCACCCACGCGCCGACCACCGCCGCCGCCACGCCCAGCGTGCCGTACAGCGCGGCCGCCCAGACGCTCAGCTGCAGCCGCGGGGCGACGCCGGGGAAGTACCCGCCACCGAGATCCCCCGCCAGCAGGCGCAGCGCCAGCGCCGCGAGGCCGGTGCCCAGCAAGAGGCCGATGGCGCTGCCGACGATGCCGAGCAGCAGCGCCTCGAAAAGCACGAGCCGCAGCCGCTCGCCGGCCGAGAGGCCCAGCACGCCGAGCAGCGCAAACTGCGGCTGCCGCTGCGCGACCGAGAGCGAGAGGATCGAGAACACCAGGAACGCGCCGGTGAAGAGCGCCACCAGCGCCAGCACCGTGAGGTTCACGCGGTAGGCGCGCGACATGTTCGACGCGCGTTCGGCCGATTCGTCGGGCGAGGCGGCGCGCAGGCCCTCGGGCAGCGCGAGTGAGCGCAGCACGGCGGCGCGGTCGGCGCCGGGCTGCAGGCGCACGTCGAGCCGGCTCAGGCGGCCGAGCCAGCCGAAGCGCGTCTGCACGGCGGCGATGTCCATCACCGCGAGCGGCGGGCCGCCGGCGGCGATGCGGCCTTGCACCTTCACGCTGGCCCAGCCGTCGGGCGTCTTGAGTTGCAGCGGGCCGTTGCCCAGGCGCTGCCGGGCGGCGTCGTTCAGGAACACGGCGTCGGGCGAGAGCAGGGCGAGCCGCTCGGCCTCGTCGTTCACACGCGGCATCAGCGTGGGCGCGACGGGGGCGGCGGAGAGGGCATCGAGCCCGAGCAGCTTCAGCGAAACGCGCTCGCCCGAGGCGGCCTGCGCCTGCCCGTCGAGCTCGATCACGGGGCTGGCCACACGCACCTGCGGGTGCCGCGCCACGCGCTCGTAAAGCGCTTCGTCGAAGCCGTCGCGCTGGGCGCGCAGCTCGAAGTCGGGCTGACCGTTGACCGAGCGCACCGCGGCGCCAAACTCGGCGAGCGCCGACTGGTTGATGAGTTGCACCGAAAACGCCAGCGCCACACCCAGCACGATGGCGAGCAGGGCGGTGAGCGTGCGCAGGGGCTGGTGGCGCCACGCGGGCCACGAGACGTGGCGCAGCAGGGCGAAGGCGGTGGAGGTCACCGCCCGATTGTGGTCTGGCGGCGCGGGCCGATCAGGCGGGCACGCGGTAGTCCTTCTCGCCCAGCAGGTCGATGCCGCATTCGAGCCGCTCGGCCCACTCGATGAACTCGCGCACGGCCGGGCCTTTCATCGGCGAGCCGTGCTGCGGCACGATCATGTGGATGTCGAGCCCGCGCACCATCTGTGCCCAGTGGCGCATGACCTTGTTCGACACCATGTAGCGGCGGTGGAAGCCTTCCATGCGCGGCACGTGGCCGGCCAGCCGCGTGACGAACTCCTGCGCCTGCGCGCCAGTGCCCATCGAGGCGCCGAGGTCGCCCGAGAAAAGGATGCGGCTCACCGGGTCGTAGAACTGGAAGTTGCCCTCGGAGTGCAGGAAGTGCGCCGGCAGCGCCACGAGCTCGCTGCGCCCCACCGGCACGCGCATGCCCGGGTCGGGAATGCCGACGATGCGGCCGTCGGTCTTGCCCGACTTGCAGAAGTGCGGAATGAAGCGCTCCCACACGCGCGAGATGTAGATCTTGGCCTTGGGCGTGGCGGTCATCCAGCGGTCAAGCGAGGCAATGATGTCGGGGTCGGCGTGCGAGGCGAAGATGGCCGAGAGCCGCTGCGGCGCGAAGTGCCGCGTCATCGCGAGGTACAGCTCGCCGTAGGCGAGGTTGCCGCCCGGGTCGATGATCGCGCCGGTGTCGCCGTCGATGATCAGGAACTGGTTGGACTGCACGACCTCGGTGCCTTCCTGGCAGAGGTCGGTGAACATCAGGCACTGGTGGCCGTCGTGGTTGTAGAGCTCGATGGGCATGGGGCCGCAGCTTAGGGATTCGCGCCGCGCCACCCCTTGCGCGCCGTCAAGCCGGCGCGGTGGCGGTCACACCCTGCAACGAATCACGGCGCGATGCCGTTCTGTCGCAGTGTGAGCACACGGTCGGCGTGCTCGGCGGCGTGCAGCGAGTGCGTGACCAGCACGCACGCCGCACCCTGCTCGCGCACCTGCGCGGCGAGCAGCGCCATCATCTTCTCGGCGGTCTCGGGGTCGAGGTTGCCGGTGGGCTCGTCGGCGAGGATGAGCTTCGGCCCATGCACCAGCGCACGCGCCAGCGCCACGCGCTGCAGCTGCCCGCCCGAGAGCGTGCGCGGCAGTCGCTCGCCGAGTGCGCCGAGGCCCACCGCGTCGAGCAGCGCGCGCACGCGCGCGGCGTCGGGCCGGCCTTGCAGCAGCAGCGGCAGGCCCACGTTGTCGGCCACGCTCAGGTGGGGCAGCACGTGGAAGGCCTGGAACACGAAGCCGAGCTGCGTGCGCCGCAGGATGGCCTGCTGCGCTTCGGTGAGGTGGGTGATGTCGGTGCCGGCGATGAGCACGCTGCCGTCGTCGACGGTGTCGAGGCCGGCGATGCAGTTGAGCAGCGTCGACTTGCCCACGCCCGACTCGCCGAGGATCGCGACGAACTCGCCTTCGGCCAGCGTGAGGCTCACGTTGCTGAAGACGGTGCTCTCGCCATAGCGCTTGGCGAGCGAGCGGATCTGCAGCAGGTCAGGCATGGCCCATCGCCTGCACGTGCTGCTGGGCGAGCGCCACCACCTGCTGCACCGCATCGGGCGCTTCGCAGGCCACCACCTGCCGCTGGGGCATGCTGCGCAGCCAGGTGATCTGGCGCTTGGCCAGCTGCCGCGTGGCGGCGATGCCGCGCTCGGGCAGGTCGTAAAGGTCGTCGGCGTCGAGCGCTTCCCAAGTCTGGCGGTAGCCCACGCAGCGCATCGAGGGCAGGTCGGCGTGCAGGTCGCCGCGCTCGCGCAGGGCCTGCACCTCTTCCACCAACCCGTGTTCGAGCATGGCGTGGAAACGCTGCGCGATGCGCTCGTGCAGCCAGGCGCGGTCGGTCGGCTCCAGCGAAATGAGCGGGGCGTGCGCCAGCACCTTCTTCTCGCTGTGGAACGACGACATCGGCTCGCCGCTCACGCGGTAGACCTCGAGCGCGCGCGTGATGCGCTGCTGGTCGGCGGGCTTGAGGCGCGCGGCGGTGATCGGGTCGACCCGCTGCAGCTCGCGGTAGAGCGCATGCAGGCCTTCGCGCTCCAGCTGCTCGTAGAGCGCGGCACGCACGCCGCGGTCGGCGGCGGGCATGGCGTCGAGCCCTTCGAACAGCGCCTTGTAGTACAGCATCGTGCCGCCCACCAGCAGCGGCAGTTTGCCGCGTGCGCGGATCTCGGCGATGAGGCGCTGCGCGTCAAGCACGAAGCGCGCGGCCGAGTAGGCCTCGGCCGGATCGATGATGTCGATGAGGTGGTGCGGCGCGCGGGCCAGCTCGTCGGGGCTGGGCTTGGCGGTGCCGATGTCCATGCCGCGGTAGACGAGCGCCGAGTCGACGCTCACGATCTCGACCGGCAGCACGTCGGCGATGGCCAGCGCCGAGGCGGTCTTGCCCGAGGCGGTGGGGCCGGCGAGGCAAAGGTAGTGGTGATCGGTGCTCATGCGGGTGATGCCGTGGAGGCGCGGTGAGGCTCGCCGTGGCGCTGCACCAGCGTCCACGCCACGAGCGCGATGCCCACGCCGAAGAAGCCCACGCCGAGCGTCATCGGGTAGACGGTGCCGTCGAGGTGCTTGCCGAGCCACAGGCCCACGAGGAAGGCGCTGATTGACATGCCGAAGCCCGAGAGGGACGCGGCCGTGCCCGCCTTCTCGGGGAAGGGGCCCACCGCGCCCGCCTGCCCGCAGGGCTGGTGGATGCCGTGGCCCAGCGCGTAGAGCCACTGCGGCACCGCGATGGCCCACACGTTGTGCACGCCGAGCAAGCTCAACGCCGCCATGCTCACGCCGCCCGCGAGCGACAGCGCGCCGCCCACAGCCACCGCGCCACGCAGGCCGCGCGAGAGCAGCAGGCGCCGGCACAAGAAGGTGCCGGCGGTGTAGGCGATCGAGCTCGACAGCAGGAAGGCGCCGTAGCCCGCGCGGGAGCTGCCCAGCACCTCGATGAACACGAACGACGAGCCGGCGAGCGTGACGAAGAGCCCGCCGTAGGTGAGCGCCGAGAGCGCGGCCCAGGCGAGGAAGGTCGGGTGCGAGGCGACGCTGCGCCAGTTGCGCAGCATCGGGGCGATCTGCGTGGCGCTCGGGTTGCGCACCGGCACCGTCTCTTCGAAGCGCCAGACCACGAGGCCGAGCGCGACCGCGCCGAAGACCGCGAGCACGGTGAGTGCCGCATGCCAGTTGATGTACTCGACCAGCACGCCGCCGAGCAGCGGGCTCGCCATCGCGATGGTGCCGAGGCCGGTGAGCGCGCGCGACATCACGCGCGCCCCGTCGTGCGGTGCATAGAGGTCGCGGATGATCGAACGCCCGCAGGTCACGGCGGCTGCCATCGCCGCGCCTTGCAGCGCACGCCACAGCACCAGCCAGCCGATGGCCGGGGCCGCGGCGCTGAGCACGCTCGCGATCGTGTACAGCGAGAGGCCTGCCAGCAGCACCGGCCGGCGGCCGAAGCGGTCGGCCAGCGGGCCGCACACCAGCTGGCCGAAGCCGAAGCAGATGATCAGCGCCGACAGCGTGAGCTGCGCCGAGGCGATGGTGGCGCCGAGGTCGCGCGTGAGCGCGGGCAGGGCCGGGAGGTAGAGGTCGGTGGTGACGGGCTGGATGCCCATCAGGAGGGTCAGCAAAAGCACCACCGTGGCTGGGCTCATCGCCACACGGTGGGCCGCGGGGGCGGCCGGGGTCGGGATCATCGCGAGAGGGTAGCAGCCTTGATACGATGCCGCTCCCGTTCGATTGCCGGAGCTGTACCGATGCTGACGAAATCCCGCCGCCTTGTGGCCCTCTGCGTTGCGCTGAGCTTCGGCGCCGTGCACAGCGCGCAGGCCGTCGAGCTGATCACCGCCGAACAGGTGGTGCAGCGCGCGGCCCAGGGTGAGGCACAAGGGCGTCTGCGTGCGGTGCTCGAACGCAGCGACGTGGCCGCCGCGCTGGCCGAACGTGGCGTGACCGTCGAGCAGGCGCGTGCGCGGGTCGCGGCGCTGAGCGACGACGAAGCGGCGCAGCTGCTCGCCGAGATCGACGCGGCGCCCGCGGGGGCGTCGGGCGAACTGATCGGCACGCTCATCCTCGTGTTCGTGATCCTGGTGTTCTCCGACATCCTCGGCTTCACGCGCATCTTCCCGTTCCTGCGCCCGGCCCGTTGAGCTGACGTGCGCCGGCGCGCCTGCCTTGCGCTGACGCTCGCGCCGCTGGCCGGGTGTGCGGTGCAGGCCGAGGCCTGGCTCGCCGAGGCGCCTGCGGGCTTGCCGACACGCGCGGAGCTGTCGCGCACACCGTTCTTTCCGCAGACCGAACTGCATTGCGGCCCGGCCGCGCTGGCCACGGCCCTCGGGGCGACGGGCATCGTGGCATCGCCCGAGGTGCTGGGCGGCGAGGTGTTCCTGCCCGCACGCGGCGGCAGCCTGCAGGCCGAGATGCTCGCCGGGGCGCGACGGCATGGCGCGGTGGCGGTGCGCATTCCGGGCACGGTGGAAGCGGCGCTGCGCGAGGTGGCGGCCGGTGACGTGGTGGTCGTGCTGCTCAACCTGGGCCTGGCCATCGCGCCCCGCTGGCACTACGCGGTGGTGGTGGGCTACGACCTCGACCAGCGCGAGCTGCTGATGCGATCGGGCACCACCGAGCGCGACCGCATCGCCCTGCGCACCTTCGAGCACACCTGGGCGCGCGCGGGGCACTGGGCCTTCGTTGTCACCTTGCCGGGCCGTTGGCCTGCCACGGCAACGGTGGATGCGGCGGTGGAAGCCGCTGTAGGTTTCGAGCGCAGCGCGTCAGCAGCGCAAGCGTTGAAGGTCTACGAGAGCGGCCTCGCGCGCTGGCCCGACAGCCTGCCGCTGGCCATCGGCCTGGGCACGAGTGCACATGCGGTGGGTGACACGGCGCGGTCGAAAGCGGTGTTCCGCCGCGCCGGCGAGCAGCACGGCAGCGGCGCTGCGTGGCTCAACCTCGCGCGGCTCTTGCAAGCAGAAGGGAAACGCGACGAGGCCCTCGCCGCTGCGCAACGCGCGCTGCGTGACCCGCGGTGGGAACGGCAGGCTCGGGAGTGGCTTGCGCGGTGAAAGGGCTTCGACAGGCTCAGCCCGAACGGATCCTGGGACCCGCACCGTTCGCCCTGAGCCTGTCGAAGGGCCCGATCAGCCCACCATGCGGCCGTAGCGGTCGAGCGCGACCAGCTCGACATACTTCGAGCCCTGCGTGCTGCCCGGCGTGAACTGCACGGTGTAGCCGCCCAGGTCGGCGCGCAGGTTCGACAGCGCGTCTTTGATGCCGCGCTTGTTGGCGCCGGCACCGCGCATGGCGTTGCGCGTGGCCTCGACGGCGATGCGGCCGCTGATGTAGCCCTCGAGCGTGGCCACGTTCACGCGCTCGTCGCTCTTGATCGCGGCGAGGTCTTGCTGGCAGCGGCTCACCACCTGCAGGCCCATCGCCGACGGGCGTGGCACCACCACGCTCAGGATGGCGCTCTGGCCGCGCGAGGTGAGGGTCTCGATCAGGTCCTGCCCCGCCATCGACGAGGCGTAGAAGAGGCCCTTGTACCGGGCCGCGTGCATCTGGTCGATGATCGCGGCCACCGGGGCGGCGTTGGTCACGAAGAGCACGCAGTCGAGGCTGGCGCCGGCGAGCTTGGTGGCGGCGGCCTGGAACGAGGCCGGGTTCTGGTCGACGGCGATCACCTCGCGCGGCGCGATGCCGGCGTTGGCGAGCGCGCCCGTCATCGCACCCAGGTTGGCCGGCGTGATGCCGACCTGGTGCACCAGGCCCACGCGCAGCAGGGCGCGCTCATGGGCGTAGGTCACCATGCGCTTGAATTCGAGGTCGTGGCCGGCACGCACGTGGAAGGCCGAATGCACCTTCTCGTTGCGCAGGCCCATCGTGCCGCTGGCCGGGCCCACGAGGGCCATCTGCTGCTGCTCGATGGCGCTGATGGCGGCTTCGGTGCCGGCGCCGCTGGTGAGGCCCACCAGTGCGGCGACGTTGGAGCCGAGCAGGGTGCCCACGTTCTGCACGCAGCGCTCGGGCGAGCCGGCGTCGTCGAGCGTGATCAGCTCGAAGCGCGTGCCGCCCGTCTTGGAGGCTGCTTCGAACGCGGCCACGATGCCGGCGCGCACGTCTCGCGCGTGTTCGGAGCCCACGCCCGTCATGGCGGCCGACTGGCCGAACTTGATGACGTTGGTCTGCGCCAGCACGCGGCCCGCAAACCCGGCGCCCAACGCGCCCGCCACACCCCCAACGATCAGATTTCTGCGATTCATTTGAAGCACCCCTGTGGTCTTGCGACAGGTGCGCATTAGCCGCCCGATCGGGGTGTTACGGCGTGTCTGCTTGTTGCACGGCTTTTGCCACGGCAAGGGGGTGGACCCCCTTGTTTAAGGGGGAAATTGCACGAATCGAGGTCCGGGTTTGCCCTGGAAATGAAGTTACGCGGCGTTACGAACTCAGTGAATCACCGTGCAATTCCTTGAATCCAGCCGCTGCCCGCGGGCGATCAGCGCAACGAGATCTTCACGTTCTTGAGCTCGGTGTTCTCGAGGATGGCGTCCATGCCGCGCTCCTTCCCGAGGCCCGATTCCTTGAGGCCGCCGAAGGGTGCGTCAGCCGAGGCCTTCATGCCGCTGTTGATCGAGATGTTGCCGATCTTGAGCGCCTTCGCCACGCGCAGCGCACGCGCCGAGTCGCGGGTGTAGACCACGCCGGCCAGGCCGTAGCGGCTGTCGTTGGCGATGCGCACCGCCTCCTCTTCCGTCTTGAAGCGGATGACGGTCTGCACCGGGCCGAAGACTTCCTCCTGCGCGATCTGCATGCCGTTGTGCGCATTGAGCACGAGCGTGGGCGCGATGAAGCAGCCTTGGGCGAGTTCCTTCCGGCCACTGAGGTCTTGCACCACGTCGAGCGTGGCACCGGCTTCTTTCGCGCCTTCCAGGTAGCCCTGCACGCGCTTCAACTGCGCCGGGCTCACGAGCGGGCCCATGTGCGTGTCGTCGAGTTCGGGCAGGCCGACCTTGAGCTTGGCGCAGGCGGCACGCAGCTTGGCGGTGAACTCGTCGGCGATGGCCTCGTCGAGCAAGAGGCGCGTGCAGGCCACGCAGATCTGCCCGGTGTTGAGCATGATGTCGCTCGCCGCGAGCTTCACGGCCTTGTCGATGTCGGCATCGGCGAACACGATCAGTGGCGACTTGCCGCCGAGTTCGAGCGTGAGGCGTTTGATGCGGTCGGCCGCGGCGCGGAAGATCGATTTGCCCGTGACCGTGCCGCCGGTGAACGAGATGCGCTCGACCAGCGGGTGTGCGACGAGCGCGTTGCCCACCGTGCGGCCGGGCCCGTTGACGATGTTGACCACGCCTTCGGGGAAGCCGGCTTCGAGGATCGCAAGGCCCAGCTCCACCGACGACAGCGGCGTGATCTCGCTCGGCTTGATGACGACCGTGTTGCCCGCGGCCAGCGCCGGCGCGAGCTTGCTCAGCGTGAGCGTGAGCGGGTAGTTCCACGGCAGGATCATGCCCACCACGCCGAAGGGCTCGCGCAGCGTGAAGTTCATCAGCGAGGTGTCGGCCACGTTGAGCGTCTGCCCGCCCAGGCCCATCGCCACGCTCGCGAAATAGTCGATGGTGTCGGGCAGCACCGCCATCGACTGCCGCGTGAAGGTGATGGGCCGGCCGACGTTGAGCGTCTCCAGCCACGAGACCTGCTCCATGCGTTTCGCGAAGGTGGCGGCGAGCTTGCGCAGCAGCTTGGCGCGGTCGCGCGCCGAGGTCTTGCTCCACACGTTGTCATACGCACGCTGCGCAGCCTTCACCGCGCGGTCCACATCCGCCTCGTCGGCCTCGTAGGCGCTGGCGAGCTTCTGGCTGAGGCTGGGGTTGAAGGTGTCGAAGGTGCGCTCGGACTGCGAGGCCACCTCCTTGCCGTCGATCAGCATCGGGTAGGGCGCGGTGCGAAGAATGTTGTCGGGGATCATGGTCGTCCTGGGGTAGGGTTCAGATCGTTCGCCCCGCGTTCGCCCAGTACGGCGCGCGCAGTTGGTTCTTGAAGAGCTTGCCCATGCCTTCGCGCGGCAGCGCGGCGTGGAAGTCGACCACCTTGGGCACCTTGTAGCCGGCGAGGCGCTCGCGCACCCAGGCGCGGATGCTCTCCGGCGTGGGCGAACGACCGGGGGCCGGCACCACCGCGGCGGCCAGCGCCTCGCCGTACTCGGCATCGGGGATGCCGAACACCGCCACGTCGAGCACCTCGGGGTTGGCGAGCAGCACGTGCTCGATCTCGGCGGGGTAGATGTTCACGCCGCCCGAGATCACCATGTCTCGCTTGCGGTCGGTGATGAAGAGGTAGCCCTCGGCGTTGAGGTAGCCCATGTCGCCGTTGGTGATGTGGCCGTCGCGCTCGATGCTCTGGCGAAGCTGCGGGTCGTTCTTGTAGGTGAAGGGCAGGGCGTTGTCGCCGGGGTTCACGTAGATCTCGCCGACCTCACCCGTGGGCAGGATGCGGCCCTCCCCATCGAGGATGCGCAGCGAGAAGCCCTCGACCGGCTTGCCCACGGTGCCCGGGAAGCGCAACCACGCTTCGCTCGTGCCGAGCGTGACGAGCCCGGCCTCGGTGGAGCCGTAGGTCTCGGTGAGGATGGGGCCCCACCAGTCGATCATGGCGCGGCGCACCTCGGGCGGGCAGGGCGAGCCGCCGTGGGTGGCGTTCTCGAGCGTCGACACGTCGTACTTCGCGCGCACGGCCGGGCTCAGCTTGAGCAGGCGCACCAGCATCACCGGCACGAGCGACAGGTGCGTGAGCTTGTAGTGCTCGATGGCCTGCAGCAGCAGCTCGGCGTCGAAGCGCGGCATGACCACGATCACGTCGGCCATCTCCAGCGCGAGGCGCGCGCCCGCATTGGGCCCGGCGTGGTACAGCGGGCCGACGACGGCCGTGCGCATGCCTTCGCGTGCACGGTTGACGAGGGCCCGCACGCGCAGTTGCCCGGCGTGCTGGGCCGGGGTGCCGGGCAGGCGCATCACGCCCTTGGGGCGGCCGGTGGTGCCCGAGGTGTAGAGCAGCGTGCCGAGCGTGGGCACGGGCGCGGCACGCCAGGGCTCGAAGCCGCTGCGCCACGCGGCCCAGCGCAGCACGCCGTTGGGGAGCGTGGGTTCGCTGCCGGCCAAGCCATAGGCGCAGGCGATCTCGGGTGGGGTTTCCACCGCGATCACCGTCACCTGCGGTGGCACCACCGCCGCCACCTGCGCCAACAGGTCGTCATGGATCACCAGCACCTTGGCGCCGCTGTCGGCGAGCAGGAAGCCGGCCTCGTCGGCCTGGAAATGCCAGTTCACCGCCACGAGGTAGGCGCCCAGGCGGTTCACCGCGAGCATGGCCTCCATGTAGGCCAGGTCGTTGCGCATCATCACCGCCACGGCGTCGCCCTGGCCCACCCCGAGGGCCGCGAAGCCCGCGGCCGCGCGAGCGGCATTCAGGCGCAAGGTGCTCCCGCTCATGCGGCGCTCGCCGCAGATCAGCAGTTGGTGGTCGGGGTTCAAGCGATGTTCTCCAGCGTCTTCAATCAGGTGAGGTGGGCGGCGGCGTCGGCCATCAGTGCGTGCACGGTGTCGGCGATGGACTCGCGCTTCGTCGCGAAACCGATCGAGGGGCCCATCGACACCATGCCCTGCTGCACGTCGCCGCCGCGGTAGCAGAGGTCGCGGGTGGTGGTGCCCTTGATGCGGTCGCCGAACTCGGGGTGGCTGCGCGCGCCGTCGGCTTCCATCTGCTGCACGATGCGCGCGTTGTCGTTGGCGAGCACGCGCCAGGTGTCCTTGAGCGTGCGCAGGGCGGTGGTCGACGCGTCTTCGTCGCAGCCGATCAGGTGGTTCTTGTAGTTCTCGTGCGCCCAGACCTCGTGGCAGGTGAGGAAGCGTGTGCCCATCACCACGCCGTCGGCGCCGAGCGCGAGCGCGGCCAGGATCTGCCGGCCGCTGCCGATGCCGCCGCCGATGACGAGCGGGATCGTGATCCGATCCACGGCGTAGGCACCCATCACGAAGGCTGGCAGCTCGTTCATGCCCGGGTGGCCGCCCGCTTCCATGCCGACGAGGCACACCGCATCGGCGCCGAGCGCTTCGGCCTTTTGCGCGTAGCGGATGCGCGAGGCCTTGTGCACCACGATGCCGCCGCCGTCGTGGATGGCCTGGAAGAGCGGCTCGGGGTTCGCCGCCACGGTCTCGAAATGGCGCACGCCTTCTTCGAGCGCGATCTCGATGTGGCGCGGCACGGCCTCGTTCTGGGCGTTGCGCGACGAGAGCGTGAGGTTCACGCCGAAGGGCTGGCCTTGCGTGAGTTCACGGCAGAGCTTCAGTTGATCGCGAAACGCATCGAGCGTGTCGAACGAGCGCGGCGTGATGAAGCCCATGCCACCGGCGTTCACGATGCCGGCGACGTAGCGCGCGTCTGACAGCCACATCAGCCCACCCGCGAGGATGGGGTGCGTGATGCCGAAGAGCTCGGTGAGGCGAGTCTTGAACAAGCCTTGGCTCACAGCATCGTGAACCCGCCGCTCACCCCGATGCTCTGCCCGGTGATGAACGCGGCGCGGTCGGACGCGAGGAAGGCGACCATGCCCGACACGTCTTCCGGCTTGCAGAGCCGGTTGAGGCCGCGCGAGATCGGGTAGGCCTTGAGCATCTTGGCCAGGCGCTCGTTGTTCTCGGGCGTGGAGCTTGGGGCAAGCGCGCCGTCCTTGATGCCTTCGTGCGAGACGGCGCCGAGCGCGATCACGTTGACGTTGATGCAGTCCTTGCCGTGCTCTTGCGCGATGGCCTTCGAGAAGCCGAGGATCGCGGCCTTGGCGCCGGAGTACACCGCGAGGTTGGCCTCACCGACACGCCCCGCCTCGGACATGATCGAGACGATCTTGCCGCCGCGCTTTTCCACCATGCCGGGCAGCACCGCCTTGCAGCAATACAGCATGCCGTAGACGTTGAGGTCGACGATCTTTTTCCAGCCGATCGAATCGGTCTGCAGGAACTTCGGCGGGATGCCGCCTTTCTCGCGCCGCTCGGGAATGATGCCGGCGTTGTTGACGAGGATGTCGATGGTGCCGAAGGCGGCGGTGCCGTCGGCGATCATCCTGTCGACGGCCGCTTCGTCGGTGATGTCGGCGACGGCCGCGCGGGCCTGGCCGCCGGCGTCGTTGATCTCCTGCGCCACGGCATTCGCGCGCTCGGCGAAGAGGTCGTTCACCAGCACGTGCGCGCCTTCTGTGGCGAGGTCGAGGCAGATGCGCCGGCCCACGCCCTGGCCACCGCCGGTGACGAGGGCGACCTTGCCCTTGAGATGCAGATCCATGGAATGACTCTCCTTGTGCAAAAAAATGCCGCTCGCCCTGAGCTTGTCGAAGGACCTGCGAGCCACTCGCTGGCTTCGACAAGCTCAGCCCGAACGGTGGTGTGGGGTGAGTGACGTCAGCGGCCCTTGAAGACCGGGGCGCGTTTCTCGACGAAGGACTTCATCCCTTCCTTGCGGTCTTCGCTGTCGACCACCATCGTCGCGGCATAGCGTTCGAATTCGAGGCCCGCCTCGATGCCGACCTCGATGCCGAGGTTGATCGACTGCTTGGCGAAGCGCAGCGCGAGTGGCGCGTTGCGCGCGATCTTGGCGGCCATCTCGAAGGCGGCGTCCATCAGTTTCTCGGGCGCGACCACGTGGTTGACGAGGCGGATCTCGTGCGCACGCTGCGCATCGATGATCTCGCTGGTGAAGATCAGCTCCTTGGCGATGCCCACGCCCACCACGCGCGGCAGGCGCTGCGTGCCGCCGGCGGCGGGGATGACGCCGATCTTTCCTTCCGGCAGGCCGAAGCGGGCGGTGCTGGAGGCGATGCGGATGTCGGCGCACAGCGCGAGCTCCAGCCCGCCGCCGAGCGCCACGCCGTTGATGGCCGCGATGATGGGCTTCTCGAACTCCTCGATGTTGCGAAAGAGCTGGTGCGTGGCCTTCTGCTTCACGTAGTAGTCGGCGGGGTGCGTCTGGGTGGCGGCGCGCTCCTTGATGTCGGCCCCCGCGCAGAAGGCGCGGTCGCCCACGCCGGTGAGGATCACGCTGCGCACGCTGTCGTCGTTTCGCGCGAGGTCGAGGATGGCCGCCTGCAGGTCGGGCTTCATCGTGCCGCCGAGCGTGTTCATGCGCTCGGGGCGGTTGAGGCGGATCACGGCCACGCCGTCCTTCACCTCGTACAGCAGGGTCTCAAATGGCATGTCGGTCTCCTTCAATCCGTCTTCTGCAGCACGTGGGCGATGGCGACCGAGCCGAGGCCGATCATGTGGGCCATCGCGAGGCGTGTGTTGGGGTGCTGGCGGCCGGTGGCTTCAGAACGCATTTGGCGGGTGATCTCGGCGATCTGGCCGATGCCGGTCGGGCCGATGGGGTGGCCCATGCCGATGAGGCCGCCCGAGGCGTTGACGGCGCAGCGGCCGCCGATGGCGGTGTCTCCACGCGCGAGGTCGTGGGCGCCTTCGCCAGGTTGGCTCACGCCGATGGCTTCGCCGTACACGATCTCCTCGATGGAGAAGGCGTCGTGCAGCTCGACCATGTTCAAGTCGCTTGCGGCGATGCCGGCTTGTTCCAGCGCTGCCAGCGACGACTCGCGCACCATGTCGACGATGGGCGGCACGTCGCCGCGGCCGAGCTTCTCGCTCGTCGACACCGAGGCGATCACGCGCGGGGAGCGCGAGCGGGCGAGGCCCAGGCGTGCGATGGCGGCGGCCGAGGCCACGATTACCGCCGCCGCGCCTTCGCCACGCGGGCAACACTGCTGCACCGTCAGCTCGCCCGCCACCTTGGGCGAGGCCAGCACCTGCTCCAGCGTGCGCGGCTTGCGGAACTGCGCATACGGGTTGAGCGACGCGTTGCCGTGGTTCTTCACCGCGACACGGGCCAGGGCTTCGACGTCGAGCCCACCGTCACGCAGGTAGCGGCGCGCGAGCAGCGCGAACTTCGCGACCGGCAGGTTGCTGGTCGGGCTGAGGGTCGAGAGGCCGTCGCTGCCCGACGCACGCCGTGCGTGGCCGGTCTTGTCGACGCCGACCGTAAGCACGATCTCGTGTTCGCCGCTCGCTACCGCCTGGCAGGCGAGGCGGAACGCGGAAGAGCCCGAGGCTGACGCGTTCTCCACCTGCGTGACCGAGAGGCCGGTCGAGCCCAGGTGGCGCAGCATCACCCGCCCCGCCGCCATGCCGATCGCGGCCGTGCCGACGAAGGCGGCCTGCACCTGCGGCCATTGCAGGCCGGCGTCCTTCAGTGCCTCACGGATCGCGGTGAGGCCGAGGTGCACGTAGGGCGTTTCGCTCGGGAACTGGTACGGGTGCATGCCGATGCCGACCACGTGCACCGCGCGTTCCTGCAGCAGGCGGCTCATCGTTGTGCCTCCAGCGGGCGAAAGCGCAAGCCGCGCTGCGTGTCGGCTGGGTCGGCGCCGATCGCTTCCATCGGCATGTCGAGCGTGAGCTGTGATTCATCGGCGACCGCGATCAGCGCTTCTTCCACCACGCCGGGTGCGATTTCGACTTCGCCCACCACCACGGGTGGTGTGAGGCCGGGCACCACGTCGCCGTGGAGGGTGATGAAGTTGCGCAGCACAGGCGTTTGCGGCATCGGCACCTTGGCCAGCGTGTCGGCGCCGCACTGGCGGCAGCCCCAGGCGTTCGACGGGAAGGTGTAGGTGCCGCACTGGCGGCAGTGCGCGAGCAGCGTCGGCAGGTGGTCGACGCCCCAGGCGGGCATCAGGTTGGCAGTCGTCATGGCGCGAGGCGTTGGGTGAGGGTGGCTTTCAGCGCCGCGATGTCGCGGGCGATGTCGCTCGACGCGGGGTCGAGCATCGATTGCGTGCGCAGGCCGCGCAGCGTGGCGATCAGGAGGCGCGCTTCGTCGGCTGGCTTCACGTCGGCGCGGATGCTGCCGAGCTGCTGGCCCTTGCCGATCGTGCGCGAGAGCGAGGCCTGCCACTTCTTGCTGAAGCGCGCGAAGTGCTCGCGGATCTGCGGCGCAGGGCCGATGGACTCGAGCATCAGCACGAAGAAGGCGCGTGACGACAGCGGCGGGTCGTCCATGCCTTCGAGGTAGCAGTCGATCTCGCAGAAGAGGGCGCCCAGGCCGGTGAGGCCGCGCAGGCGCTGCAGCAGGCCGACGCGGAAGTCTTCGAGCACGCGGTCGACCAGCTCTTCGAGGAGTTTGTCTTTCGTGCCCCAGCGGTGCGAGACGAGGCCGCGGCTGTAGCCCGACTCGGCGCCGATGGCCTCGAGCGTCGTCTGCGCATAGCCGCGCGTGGCCACGAGGCGCATCGCCGCCTGCAGCATGCGCGTGTCGGACTCGGCCACCCGCTCGGCCTGGGTGCGGCGCGGTGGGGTGTCGACGGCTCGTTCAGCAGGCATGCGGCCAGTCTAGAAACTTGTTGACGCAGCAACAAGTAAGTTTCGCCGCCTTTTCGTCGGTGTTAACGCCAGGGCGTTCTGCCCCGGGAAACGGCTTCTAGAAGCGCTCGTTGCCGCGCAGGTAGCGCCAGGCGCCGGGCGGCAGGTCACCGAGCATCACGTTGCCGATGCGCACGCGCTTCAGGCCCACGACCTTCAGGCCGACGGCTTCGCACATGCGGCGGATCTGCCGCTTCTTGCCTTCGCGCAGCACGAAGCGCAGCTGGTCGTCGTTGACCCACTCCACCTGCGCCGGCTTGAGCGGCTCGCCGTCGAGTTCGAGGCCGTGGTTGAGCAGGGCGAGGTTCGCTTGCGACAAGGGCTCGCCGCTCACGCTCTCCACGCGCACGAGGTATTCCTTCTCGATCTCGCTGTCTTCGCCGATGAGCTGCTTGGCGATGCGGCCGTCTTGCGTGAGCACGAGCAGGCCGGTGGAGTCGATGTCGAGCCGGCCCGCGGGCGCGAGGCCGCGGTGGTGCGATTGCAGGAAGCGGATGCCCGAGCGGTCTTCGCGCCACTGGTTCTGCGGCGTGACGAGCACCGAGGCCGGCTCGTAGCCGTCTTCGGCCTGGCCGCTCACGTAGCCGATGGGCTTGTGCAGCAGCACGGTGACCTTCATCGCCTGCGCATCGCGCGCTTTGGCCTCGATGCTGATCAACTGGCCGGGCAGCACGCGCGAGCCGAGTTCGGTGACGACCTTGCCGTCGACCCGCACCCAGCCCTTGGGAATCCACTCGTCGGCCTCGCGGCGCGAGGCGATGCCGAGTTCGCTCATGCGCTTGGACAGGCGCATCGAGCCCGGGGTGTCGGTGTGCACCTGGAAGTCGTCGTCATCGTCATCGTGATCGCGACGGCGCGGCATCGGTGGGCGCTTGGGGGCCTGATGGGGATGGGCCGGGCGAGCCGGCCCGCCGAACGCGGTGTTGGGCTTGCCGAAGGCGGTGTTGCCGCCCTGGCGGTTCGGGCTCACGGGGCGCGCGGGCGGGAGCGGGCGGCGTTCCTGGCGGTCCTGACGCTCTGGCCGCGGCGGGCGGGCGTCCCGTGGCTGCCGCGCGTTCGGATCGAACGGGGCGCGGTCGTCACGCCGCGGCGCGCGGGCGAGGCCTTCGGGCTCGGGCCGGCGCTTGGCCGAAGCGGGCGGCCGGTCGCCGTAGCGCAGCCTCAGCTGCTCCTGGTAGCGCGCCTCGCGCGCTTCGCGCTCGGCCTGCGCCTGGGCGAGCGTCGGCCGTTTCTTCACCGCCGACGCGGTGCCGCGCACCGGGCTGCGGTCGGACTTTGCGGGGCCGGCAGGCGGCGTCTTCTTCAACTTCAAGGTGGCCATGCCGGGATTGGAACATGGCGTGCCCGCGCGGCCTAGCCTCGTGGGTGGTGCGCGGCGTGCAGCGACTTCAAGCGCTCGCGTGCCACGTGGGTGTAGATGGTGGTGGTGGAGATGTCGGCGTGGCCCAGCAGCATCTGCACCGCGCGCAGGTCGGCGCCGTGGTTGAGCAGGTGGGTGGCGAAGGCATGGCGCAGGGTGTGCGGCGAGAGCGGCACACGCACGTCTCCCAGCAGCGCGTATTTCTTGATGAGCTGCCAGAACATCTGGCGCGTCATCGGGCCGCCACGGCCGGTGACGAAGAGCGCGTCGCTCGCCTGGCCGTGCAGGATGCTGCTGCGCGCCTCGGCCAGGTAGCGCGTGAGCCACACATGCGCTTCTTCGCCGAAGGGCACGAGCCGCTCCTTCGCGCCCTTGCCGGTGACGCGCAGCACGCCTTCGTTCAGGCTCAGGTGCACGCTCTTGAGCGTGACGAGCTCGCTCACGCGCAGGCCGCTCGCGTACATCAGCTCGAGCATGGTGCGGTCGCGCAGGCCGAGCGGGGTGTCGACGTCGGGGGCCCTGAGCAGCGCCTCGACCTGCGCCTCGCTCAGCGTCTTGGGCACGCGCAGTGGCTGCTTGGCGGAGAGCAGCTTGAGCGTCGGGTCGGCCTGCACGAGGTGCTCGCGCAGGGCCCAGCGGAAGTAGCGCTTGAAGACGGTCAGGCGCCGGTTGGCGCTGGTCGCCTTGCTGGCGGCGTGCTGCGCGATGGCGTGCTCGCGCAGGTGGCTCTCGCGCGTCTCATTGATTGCGGCGCCGGCGTGGGCCGTGGCGAGCCATTGTGCGTAGAGCGTCAGGTCGCGGCGGTAGGCCGCGAGGGTGTTGGGCGACAACCCGTCCTCGATCCACAAGGCATCGATGAATCGGTCGATCGAAGACTGGCTGTCGTCGGGGAGCGTCAAGTCGTCAATTGTCCAGGCTCAGCTTCTGCTGCACGACCACCTTCTTGTAGACATCGAATTCAGCCTTGATCTGCTCGCTGAACTGCTCGGGCGTGTTGGCCACGATCAGTGAGCCGGTGTCTTCGATGCGCTTCTTCACGGCCGGATCTTCCAGCGTCTTCTTCACCGCGCCGTGGACCTTGTCGACCACGTCTTTCGGCAGGCCCTTGGGCCCGTAGATGCCGTAGTAGGCCATGCGGTTCACCGGCTCCAAGCCCACTTCCTTGAAGGTGGGCACGTCGGGCAGCACGCTCAGGCGGGTGGGGGCTGCCACCACGATGGCGATGAGCCGGCCGTCCTTGATGAAGGGCAGTGCGGAGGGCAGGTTGTCGAAGATCATCGGCACCTGGCCGGCCACGGTGTCGTTGAGGGCCGGGCCCGCGCCACGGTACGGGATGTGCGTGACGAAGGTGCCCGAGAGGTTCTTGTAGAGCTCCATCTGCAGGTGGCCGATGCCGCCGGTGCCGGAGCTGCTGAACGAATACTTGCCCGGGTTCTTCTTCAGCTCGGCGACGAAACCCTTGTAGTCGCGCGCCGGGAAGCTCGGGTGCACCGCGATCACGTTGGGCGTGGCGGCCACGTTGATGATCGGCGTGAAGTCGGTAATGGGGTTGTACGGGATCTTGGGGTTGATCGCGGGGTTGGCCGCCGTGGTGGAGACGGTGGCCATGCCGAGGGTGTAGCCGTCGGGCGCGGACTTGGCGACTTCGTTGGCGCCGATGGAGCCGCCGCCGCCGGCCTTGTTCTCCACGATCATGGTCTGGCCGAGCGCGGCGTTGACCTTCTCCGAGACCACGCGGGCCACGATGTCGGTGGTGCCCCCGGGGGCAAAGGGCACGACCAGGCGCACGGGCTTCGCGGGGTAGGCCTGCGCGAAGGCGAAGGGTGACGTGGCTGACAGGGCGAGCGCGGTGGCGATCAGATGTCTGCGGTGCATGCGTACTCCTGGGGTGTGGACCGGCGAAGCGGCCATGCTGCCCGCGCGAAGGCGCACTGGCGACTGTGGAAACTACGCAGGGCGTTGTACTGCAAACTCGCGCGATGTCGAATGGCCTTCTGCTGCTGCCGGACTTTCTGCTGATCGCGTGCGGCTTCCTGCTCTGCCGCTACACCGCCCTCGACCGCCCCCTCTGGGAGAGCGCGGAACGGCTGGTGTACTACCTGCTGTTCCCGGTGCTGCTCTTCAACTCGATCGTGAAGACGCCGCTGCAGCCCGCGCAGACGCTGGGCCTGGCGGCGGCGGGCGTGGGCGTGATGCTGTGCGGCGTGGCGCTCGCGTTGGCACTCCGGCGCTGGCCTGGGGTCGATGCGCGGCTGCATGCCTCGGGCGCGCAGATCGCGTTTCGCTTCAACTCCTACATCGCGCTCGCGCTGGCCGAGCGGCTCGGCGGCTCTCAGGGCGTGGCCTGGATGGCGCTCCTGATCGCGCTGTGCGTGCCGGTGGCCAACGTGGCGGCGGTGTGGTCGCTGGCGCGGCACGGCGGGCACAACTACCTGAAGGAGATCGCGCGCAACCCGCTCATCATCAGCACGCTCGCGGGGCTCGTGGCCAATGCCGCGGGCGTGACCTTTCCCGAGGCGGTGGCCACCACGCTGCAGCGCATCGGCGTGGCCGCTCTGCCCATCGGCCTGCTGGCGGTGGGTGCGGGCCTGCGCATGGGCGGGCTGAAGAAAGGGCCGTGGCTCGCGGCCACGCTGCTGGGCATCCGGCACGCGGTGTTGCCGGCCATCGGGCTCGGGCTCACGCTCACGCTCGCCTTTCCACCGGAGCAGCGGCACATCGCGGTGCTGTTCGCGGCCATGCCGACGGCGTCGAGCGCCTTCGTGCTGGCCTCGCGCATGGGCGGTGACGGGCCATATGTGGCGGCGCTCGTGACGACCTCGACCTTGCTCGGGATGGTGAGCATCCCGATCTGGCTGGCGTTGATCTAGTGCTGGGCAAGCGCCCAGTCGATGTGCTCGCGCAGCAGCGTGCTGGCGCTGTCTCGTGCGGCCTGCAGGGCGGTGGCGATGGCGGGGTCGTGCGTGGCGCGCAACGCGTTGCCTAGCGCGACGGCAATGTTGCGCCGCCAGCGCTCGTGGCCGATGCGCCGGATGGCGCTGCCTTCGGTGTGGCGCAGGAACTCGTCTTCCGTCCACGCCCACAGCTGCAGCAGCGTGGCACCGGTGAGCGCCGCGCGCGGGTCGAAGTCGGGCAGCTCGTTGCGTTGCGCGTACTTGTTCCAGGGGCAGACGAGCTGGCAGTCGTCGCAACCGTAGATGCGGTTGCCGAGCAGCGGGCGCAGGTCTTCGGGAATGGGGCCGTCGTGCTCGATGGTCAGGTACGAGATGCAGCGCCGTGCGTCGAGCCGGTAGGGCGCGACGATGGCCTGTGTGGGGCACACGTCGAGGCAGGCGCTGCAGCTGCCGCAATGCGAACTCACCGGCTCCGAGAGCGGCAGCGGCAGGTCGACGTAGATCTCGCCGAGGAAGAAGGTCGAGCCGGCCTCGCGGTGCAGTGTGAGGGTGTGCTTGCCGCGCCAGCCGATCCCGCTGCGTGAGGCGAGCTCGACTTCGAGGACCGGGGCCGAGTCGGTGAACACACGGTGGCCGTAGGGGCCGACTGCGGCGGCCAGCTTGTCGGCGAGCTTCTGCAGGCGGTTGCGCAGCACCTTGTGATAGTCGCGGCCGCGGGCGTAGAGCGAGATGGTGGCCTCGCTCGGGCGCTTCAGTCGGGCCCACTCGATGGCTTGCCAGTCGTCGGGGGTGTGGCGCGGCAGGTAGTCCATGCGGGCGGTGACCACGCGCACCGTGCCGGGCACCAGCTCGGCCGGGCGCGCTCGCTTCAGGCCATGCGCGGCCATGTAGTCCATCGAGCCGTGAAAGCCGTTGTGCAGCCATGCCATGAGCCCCGGCTCGGCGGAGGACAAGTCCACGTCGGCCACGCCGATCTGTGAAAATCCGAGCGCTGCGGCCCACTCGCGCAGAGAGGGCATCAGCGCGAGGAGTGCCTCATCGTCCAACTTGCGAGCGTCATCCATTGCCGTCGATTCTAGGAACCCGCACCCTGCACTGGGCCGATGAGGCCGGCTGCCAGGCCACCGCGCAGGCACTGGCCGCGCGGCCCGCACTGCGCGATGCGTTCATCGAGCTGCACGGCACGCTCGGCGCCGGCAAGACCACCTTCTCGCGCCACCTGCTGCAGGCGCTCGGGGTCACGGGCCGCATCAAGAGCCCGACCTATGCGGTGCTCGAGTCGTATGAGGTGGCCGGCTTGGCGATCTCGCATTTCGACTTCTACCGGTTCAAGGATCCGCAGGAGTTCGAGGACGCCGGCTTCCGCGACGTCTTCGCCAGCCCGGGCCTCAAGATTGCCGAGTGGCCGGAGCAGGCCGAGGGCCTGTTGCCCGTGGCCGACCTGCGGGTGGAACTCATTCCGCTCGATGGAGACGAACGCCGCGTGATCTTCACCGCTCAGACCCCCCGTGGACTGGAGTTGCTGCCTTGAAGCGGCGCCAGCTCCTCCAAGGCTCCCTCGCCCTGCTGCTCGGCACGCACGAGCTGGCCTTCGGCGCCAGCATCCTCGCGGTGCGTGTGTGGCCGGCGGCCGAGTACACCCGCGTCACGCTGGAGTCGGACACCGCGCTCACGATCAAGCACTTCATGGCCGAGAACCCCTCGCGGCTGGTGATCGACATCGACGGGCTGGAGCTGAGCCCCGCGCTGCGCGAGCTGGTGGGCAAGGTGCGCTCCGACGACCCGTTCATCGCCGGCGTGCGCGTGGGCCAGAACCAGCCGCGCGTGGTGCGCCTCGTGATCGACCTGAAGCAGTCGACGGCGCCGCAGCTCTTCACGCTGGCGCCGGTGGCGGCGTACCAGCACCGCTCGGTGTTCGACCTGCACCCGACGCAGGAGCGTGACCCGCTGCTGGCGCTCATCCAAGACAAGTCGCAGGCCGAGCAGAAGGCAGCGCAAGCGGTGGAAGATGCACTCGGCGAATTCCTCGGCAAGATGAACAAGCCGCCCACCGCGGCCTCGGGCGCGGGGCCTGCGCCATCACCCGCGACAACTCCTGCACCGGTGGCGGCGGCTTCGGCGCCCACGATGAGCAAGTCGCGCATCGACCGCCTGATCATCGTGGCCCTCGACCCCGGGCATGGCGGCGAAGACCCTGGCGCCATGGGCCCGACCGGCCTGCGCGAGAAAGACGTGGTGCTGGCGGTGGCTTTGAAGCTGCGCGACCGCATCAATGCCGTGCCCGGCATGCGCGCGATGCTCACGCGGGATGCCGACTACTTCGTGCCGCTGCAGGAGCGGGTGCGCAAGGCGCGGCGCGTGCAGGCCGACCTGTTCGTCTCGATCCACGCCGATGCGTTCATGAAGCCCACGGCGCGCGGTGCGTCGGTGTTCGCGCTCTCGCAGAACGGCGCCACGAGCACCGCCGCACGCTGGATGGCCGACAAGGAGAACGCGGCCGATCTCGTGGGCGGCGTCAACTTCAAGGCCAAGGACTCGACCGTGCTGCGCGCCATGCTCGACATGAGCACCACGCGCCAGATCAAGGACAGCCTGAAGCTCGGCGGCGAAGTGCTGGGGCAGATCCGCAAGGTGGGCCACCTGCACAAGGGCAGCGTGGAGCAGGCGGGCTTCGCGGTGCTGAAGGCGCCCGACGTGCCGTCGATCCTGGTGGAGACGGCCTTCATCTCCAACCCGGAAGAAGAGAAGAAGCTGCGCAGCGACGACTACCGCGAGCAGCTGGTGGATGCGCTCACCGCGGGCATCAAGCGCTACTTCGCGAAGAACCCGCCGCTCGCGCGCAACCGCCAGCTGTGATGCTGCTGCGCCAGCGCTGAGGCGCTGTCAGGCGACGGTGGCCGCCTTCTTGCCCTTGGCCTTCAAGGCCCCCACGATCACCAGCAGCCCGGGCAGCAGGATGGCGCCCCAGATGATCTTGTCGAGGTGCTCCTTGACCCACGGGATGTTGCCGAACGCGTATCCGGCCAGCGTGACGCCGCCGACCCAGAAGCTCGCGCCGACCACGTTGTAGAGCGTGAAGCGGCTGCGCGTCATCTCCGCCACGCCGGCGACGAAGGGCACGAAGGTGCGCAGGAACGGGAAGAAGCGCGCCAGGATGATGGTGATGCCGCCGTGCTTCTCATAGAACGCGTGCGCCTGGTCAAAGGCGTGGCGATTGAAGAAGCGGCTCTGTTCCCACTGGAACACCTTGGGGCCGATGTAGCGGCCGATGCTGTAGTTGCACTGGTCGCCGAGGATCGCGGCCACGGTGAGCAGTGCCAGCGCGAGCGGCAGGTTCATCAACCCCGCGCCACACAAGGCACCCACCACGAAGAGCAGCGAGTCCCCAGGCAGGAAGGGCATCACCACCACGCCGGTCTCGACGAAGATGATGAGGAAGAGCAGGGCGTAGACCCAGTTGCCGTAGGCCGCCACGAAGTTGGCGAGGTGCACGTCGACGTGCAGGACGAAGTCGAGCAGGAAGGTGATGAATTCCATGGGCGGCGATTATGGGTGAGTGATTCTTACAATGCCCCGATGAATGCCGTGCCCGAGCGAGCCCCTCGTCGCCCCATCCGCGAGCTGCCCGACGAGCTCATCAGCCAGATCGCGGCCGGCGAGGTGGTGGAGCGGCCGGCGTCGGTGGTGCGCGAGCTGGTCGACAACGCGCTGGACGCAGGGGCCACCGAGGTGGTGGTCAAGCTGATGGCGGGTGGGGTGCGAAGCATCCTGGTGGAAGACGATGGGGTGGGCATACCGGCCGACGAGCTGCCGCTCGCACTGCGCCGCCATGCCACGAGCAAGATTGCGTCCTTGGGCGAATTGGAGAGCGTGGCGACCATGGGGTTCCGTGGCGAGGCGCTGGCGGCGATCTCGTCTGTGGCCGAACTCAGCATCGCCAGCCGCACCGAGGGCGCGCCGCATGCGCAGCGCATCGATGCGCGCAGCGGCGAGCTGGTGCCCGCCGCGCGTGGGCGCGGCACGAGCGTGGAGGTGCGCGAGCTTTTCTTCAGCACGCCGGCACGGCGCAAGTTCCTGAAGACCGATGCGACCGAGCTGGCGCATTGCGTGGAAGCGGTGCGCCGGCATGCGCTGGCGCGCCCCGACGTGGGCTTTGCGGTGTGGCATGAGGGCAAGCTCGTGGAGCAGTGGCGGCGCAGCAGCTTGGCGCAGCGTGTGCGCGAGGTGCTGGGCGAGGACTTCGTGGCCGAGAGCCGCGAGGTGCAGTTCGAAGCTGGGCCGCTGCGCGTGATGGGCCGTGCCGGCACGCCCGCCGCAGCGCGCTCGCGGGCCGACCAGCAATACGTCTACGTCAACGGCCGCTACGTGCGCGACAAGCTGATCGCGCACGGCGTGCGTTCGGCCTACGAGGATGTGTTGCACGGGGGCCGGCAGCCGGCCTATGTGCTGTTTCTGGAGATCGCCCCCGACCGCGTCGACGTGAACGTGCACCCGACCAAGATCGAAGTGCGCTTCCGCGATTCGCGCGAGGTGCACCAGGCGATGCGGCGAGCCGTGGAGGCGGGCCTGGCACCGCCGCAGGCCGTGGTGGCGGCGATGCCGGTGGCGCAACCGCAGGTTGAAGAGGCGAGCCGCAGCGCGTTCACGCCGGCGTACATGCCCCGCGTGCAGAGCTCGCTGGGCCTGGAGCAGGCGGCGGTGTTGTACGCCCAGGAAGCGCCTGCAGCCTGGCAGGTGACGCCGAGGGCCATGCCCGCGCCGGCGCTGCCAGCCGAGCCTGCACCGGCCCTACCGGCCGGCGACTGGCCCCTCGGCCGGGCGATCGGGCAGGTGGGTGGTGTGTTCGTGCTCGCGGAAAACGCGCAAGGCCTCGTCGTCGTCGACATGCACGCGGCGCACGAGCGCATCGTCTACGAGCGGCTCAAGGCGAGCCTGGGCGCCGCGGCCATCGAATCGCAGCCGCTGCTGATCCCGGCGACCTTTGCGGCCACGCCGCAGGAGATCGCCACGGCGCAGGCGCAGGTCGACAACCTGCTGGCGCTCGGGCTCGACGTCTCGGTCCTGTCGGCCACGACGCTGGCGGTGCGCTCGCGGCCCGCCGCGCTGGCCGGGGGTGACGTGGTGGAACTGGCGCGCAGCGTGCTCGCCGAACTCGCGCAATACGAGGGCAGCACGGTGATCCAGCGCGCGCAGCACGAGCTGCTGTCGACCATGGCTTGCCACGGCGCCGTGCGTGCCAACCGCCAGCTCACGCTCGACGAGATGAACGCACTGCTGCGCGACATGGAGCGCACCGAGCGCAGCGACCAGTGCAACCACGGCCGCCCGACCTGGCGGCAGATCACGATCAAAGAACTCGACGGCCTCTTTTGGCGCGGAAGATAGGAAGCCCCCCAGTCGCTGCGCTCCTGCCCCCAAGGGGCGCCTCCCAGCGGCCCGGCAAAGCCGGTTCCGCGGGAGTGGCTTGATCTGGTTCAGTTGACATTGAAACGGTGTGCCCCATGGACCACAGTTTTTCATCTGCGTTGATCCTCTTGCTGCTGGTGCTCGACCCGCTCGGGAGCCTGCCGATCTTCATTCCGGTGATGCGCCATGTGGCACCCGAGCGGCGGCGCTGGGTCGCGCTGCGCGAAGTAGGCATCGCGTTCGCCGTGCTCTTCGTCTTCATGTTCGTCGGCGAAGGGTTCCTGCGGGTGATGCGCCTGTCGGAGCGCTCGCTCGAAGTGGCGGGCGGCGTGATCCTGCTGATGGTCGCCATCCGCATGATCTTCGGTGGCGGCGGGGGGGCTTATGGCGTGCCCGAGGGCAAGGAGCCGCTCATCTTCCCGCTCGCGGTGCCACTGCTGGCTGGCCCGTCGGCGATGGCGACGGTGCTGCTGCTGGCCTCGCGCCAGCCTGACCGCATGGGCTCGTGGATCGGCGCTCTGGCCTGCGCGATGGCGGTGTCGCTGCTCGTGCTGCTGCTGTGCAACCAGATCCGTCGCGTGGTGGGCGACTCGGTGGTGTCGGCGACCGAAAAGCTGATGGGTCTCGTGCTCACCGCGATCGCGGTGGAGATGATCCTCGCGGGACTGAAGCGCTACTTCCTCGGCTGAGAAAGAAAAACGGCCGGTCTTGCGACCGGCCGTTCTTGTCTTGCGACAGCTTGTTGATCAGATGATCAGAAGTTGTGGCGCACGCCCAGGGCGAAGGACTGCAGGTTCTGGCCTGCCGTCGGAGCGGTCACGAAACCGCCCGGGTTGTAGGTGGCGTTCGCGTCGTTGTCGACCTTCGTGTAGAAGGCGTAGACCTTGGTGCGCTTGCTCAGGTTGTAGTTGTAGCCGAGCGTGAACTGCTTGGCGCCGGTGTTGTCGACACCACCACGATCACCCGCCAGGCCGGCGTTGACGTGGAACTCCGAAGCGCCCATGGCGTACATGCCGGCGAGGCGGAAGTTGTTGCGCTTGAAGGTGTCGCCGGTGGTGCGCTCGTAGTAGCCACCGATGGTGAAGGCACCGAGTTCGTACAGGGCACGCAGGGCGGTGCTCTTGCGGTCGGTGTCGGTGGCGGCTTCGTGGCCCAGGCCCAGGTGCAGGGCGCCCAGGTCGTAGTTCAGCGCCAGCGCGCGGCGGCTCACGGTGCCGGCTTCATGCAGCGAGTACTGGACGTCGGCGCGCAGGCCGGCGATCGTCGGCGAGGTGTAGGCGATGGCGTTTTGCAGTGCGCCGGTGGTCACGAATTCGTACAGGGCGTCAGCCGAGCTGCCGGTGTCGTGGTTGTGCATCGACACGTAGTCGGCGGTCGCGAAGTAGGCTTCCGATGCAGCCATGTTGCCCAGGCGGATCGCACCGAAGGTCGGGTGCGACAGGCCGACGGTCGACTCACGACCCCAGAAACCGCCGGTGGCATTGGAGACCTTCAGAGTGCCGGTGTCGGCATTGAAGCCGTGCTCGATGATGAAGTTGGCCTTGAGGCCGCCACCCAGGTCTTCCGTACCCTTGAAGCCGATACGCGATGCGCTGTCGACGACGGCGGTGGTGCTGGTGCTACCGACCTTCTGGCGTTCGACGGAATCGTTCAGGCGACCGAAGATGGTCACGTTGCTTTGTGCGAGGGCGGAGCCGGCTGCCAGGGTCGAGAGGGCAGCGATGAGAAGAGAGCGCTTCATGAGCATTCCTTATGTGTGAATTGCGGAGTTGGTTACCGCGGAAGGTTTCACTGTTGAGTGGTTGAGTCCTGACTGCTGACCCAAACGCGCATGGAGTTTAGGCGCGCATGTACTGGAAAGTCCCAATCTCGTTGCTCGTTCGCAACAAGCATTTTTGTGCTTGATGCGCTAGCACAAATCAACGGCCACGGTGGTGCGCGGGGGCTTCCAGCCGCTTGGCCAGCAGCGACAGCATCAAGGTCAGCACGAGGTACATCACCGAGATGGTGAGGTACGGCTCCCAGTAGCGCGAGTACGCCCCGGCCACTGTGCGCGCGGCCATGGCCAACTCGGCCAGGCCGATGGCCGAGACGAGCGAGGAATCCTTGATCAGCGTGATGCCCTCGTTCACCAGCGCCGGCAGCATGCGCCGGAACGCCTGCGGCAGCACGATGAAGCGCATGGCCTGAGCGTGCGTCAGCCCGAGGCTGTAGCTCGCCTGCGTCTGCCCGAGGTGGATGCTCTGGATGCCGGCGCGGAAGATCTCGGAGATGTAGGCCCCGGCGTTGAGACTCAGCGCGAGGGCGCCGGAGAAAAAGGCGCCGTGCGACTGCCGGAATTCCCGCGCCGACTCACCCGCGAGCAGCAATCCGGTATCGGGGTGGATCAGCAAGGGCATCACCGCGAAGTGCACCAGCAGGATCTGCACGAACAGCGGGGTGCCGCGGAAGAAGGTGACGTAGGCGACGGTGAAGGCCCGCGCGAGCCGCAGGGCCCACGCGAGCGCCATCGACTTCGGCGGCGGTGCGTCGCTCGAACTGCTGACGAGGCCGAACAACACGCCCAGCACCAGCCCGCACACGATGGCGACGATGGTGAGCTGGACGGTCATCCACAGGCCGGTCACGAAGAGCGGCCCGTAGCCGACGAGGATCTCCCAGCGCAAGTCCATCGTCGGGGCTGCGAGTCGTGTGCGTTACTTCGATGCGGCAGAAGCAGCCGGTGAGGCGGCTCCCGGCGCAGCGCCGAAGTACTGCGCGTAGATCTTGTCGTAGGTGCCGTCGGCCTTGATGTCGGCCAGGCCCTTGTTGATCTTGCCCAGCAGGTCGGCGTTGCCCTTCTTCACGGCGATGCCGTACTGCTCGTTTTGGAAGGCCTTGTCGGCCACCGTCTTGAACTTGCTGCCGGAATTGTTGGCGACGTAGTTGATGACCACGCCGTTGTCGGCCACGACCGCATCGACACCACCGCTTTCGAGTTCCTTCAGTGCGAGCGGGGTCGATTCGAAGCGCTTGATGTTGGTGCTGGTCTTGCCTTGCAGCTTGGTCACGACTTCGTCGCCGGTGGTGCCGGTCTGCACACCGACCTTCAGCTTCTTCAGCTCGTCGAACTTCGTGACCTTGGAGTTGGCCTTCACCGCGATGAGCTGCTGCGCATCGAAGTAGGGGTCGCTGAAGTCCATGGTCTGCTTGCGTTCGTCGGTGATGGTGATGGCCGACACGAGCAGGTCGCGGTCACCTTGCGCCAGTGTGTTGAAGATGCCTTCCCACGGGGTGTTGACGAACTTCACCTCGATGCCGGCCTTCTGGGCCACGGCCTTCACCACGTCGATGTCGAAGCCGACGATCTCCTTCTGCGGGTTCTCCGACTCGAAGGGCGCGTAGGCGGCATCGGTGCCGACGACATAGACCTTGGCAGGTGCCGGGGCCGGGGCGGAGGCCGCGGCGACGGGTGCCGATGCGGCCGGGGCCGGCGTCTCGGCCTTCTTGCCGCAAGCGGAGAGCAGGAGGCCGGTGATCAGCAGGGCGCTGGCTTGGAGAAACCGACGTGTGGAGAGCGTGTTCATGGACGTCCTTCGAATGGGGGCCTGGAAAGCGGCCGCTCGTGGCGGCCGCAAGGGGGCCCCAGTGTAATGGCGCTCGGCACGGGGGCGGCGAGCCCGGCAGCAAGATGTGAGCCAGCTCAAGCCTGGTTCAGCAGGGCGATTTCTTCGTCGGTGAAGCCGGCGGACAGGCGGGCACTGAGGTTGAACGGCGGGCGCAGCTTCGGTGCTTCGTAGCGGCGCGTCAGCTCGTGGTAGTGGCTCACGGCGTCGAGCCCCTGGCGCTCGCACAGCCAGCGGTACCAGCGGTTGCCGATCGCCACGTGGCCCACTTCGTCGCGCAGGATGATGTCGAGGATCTCGACCGTGCGGGTGTCGCCCGCCTTCGCGAACTTGGCCTGCAGCGGCGGGGTGGCGTCGAGCCCGCGTGCTTCCAGCGTGCGGGGCACGAGGGCCATGCGTGCCGTCACGTCGCCCGCCGTGCGCTGCGTCATGAGCCAGAGGCCGTCGTGGGCGTCGAAGTCGCCGTAGTCGTGACCCAGGCTCTGCAGGTGCTCGCGCAGCAGGCTGAAGTGCAGGGCCTCTTCGCTCGCCACGCGCAGCCAGTCGACGTAGAAGAGTGCCGGCAGGCCCTCGAAACGGAAGGCGGCGTCGAGCGCGAGGTTGATCGCGTTGAACTCGATGTGGGCGATGGCGTGCAGCAGCGCGGCGCGGCCGTCCGGCGTGTACGGCGTGCGAGACGGCACCTCCTTCGGTGGCACGAGCCGTGGGCGGGGTGGGCGGCCGGGCAAGTCGAGTGGGGCCTCTAGTCGCTCCGTGGTGTCGATGAGACTTCGGTCGAGCCCCGCAAAAAGCGCGCGCGCTTCGGCGGCCTTGGTGGCCGGGTCGTGCAGGCACAAGACCTCGAGGGCGCGGCGTCGGGGGTTCATCCTTAAAATTATCCGCTTCACCTCGAGGATGACCCATGGCCCTTTATCAACTCGGCGACGAGTCGCCCGACATTGCCGACTCCGCGTGGGTTGCTGACAGCGCCCAGCTCATCGGCGCGGTGACGCTCGAAGACAACGCAAGCGTGTGGTTCGGCGCCATCCTCCGCGGTGACAACGCGCGCATCACCATCGGCCGCAACGCCAACGTGCAAGACGGCACGGTGATCCACTGCGACACCGGCTACCCCTGTACCCTCGGCGAGAACGTGACGGTCGGCCACCAGGTGATGCTGCACGGCTGCACCATCGGCGAGGGCTCGCTGGTGGGCATCCAGTCGGTGATCCTCAACGGCGCGAAGATCGGCAAGCATTGCATCGTGGGCGCGGGTGCGCTGGTCACCGAGGGCAAGGAGTTCCCCGATGGCTCGATGATCCTCGGCTCGCCGGCCAAGGTGGTGAAGACGCTGTCGCCCGAGCAGATCGAGCGCTTGAAGCTGAGTGCGCTGCACTATGTTGAAAACGCCAAGCGCTACAAGGCTGGGCTGAAGAAGATCGGTTGATGAGCGAACTCCACAAATTCCTGTTTGATGGCTTGCCGGTGCGCGGCCTGCTGGTGCGGCTGACGGGCGACTGGCGCGAGGTGCTGGCACGCCGTGAATCGGCGCAGGATGCCTTTCCCGCGCCCGTGCGTGAGCTGCTGGGCGAGATGGCCGCCGCGGGCGTGCTGATGCAGTCCAACATCAAGTTCGATGGCGCGATCGTGATGCAGATCCACGGCGAAGGGCCGGTGAAGCTGACGGTGGCCGAAGTGAAATCGGACCTGACCTTCCGCGTGACGGCCAAGGTGACGGGTGAGATGCCGGCGGTGCCACGGCTCGACACGCTCGTGAACGTCAACGGCAAGGGCCGCTGCGCCATCACGCTCGACCCGCGTCAGAAACTACCGGGCCAGCAGCCCTATCAAGGCGTGGTGGCGCTGCATGGCGACCAAGGCGAGCCGCTGCACCGCCTGAGCGAGGTGCTCGAGCACTACATGCTGCAGTCGGAGCAGCTCGACACCAAGCTCGTGCTGGCCGCCAATGACGAAGTGGCCGCGGGCCTGCTGATCCAGCGGCTGCCGGTGGAAGGCGCCGGCAACCTCGGCGGTGCGCGCAACGAAGACGACATCGGCCGCGACGAAGACTACCGCCGCATCTCGATGCTCGCCGCCACGCTCACGAGCGACGAGCTGCTCACGCTCGATGCCGACACCATCCTGCGCCGCCTCTTCTGGGAAGAGAAGGTCGTGCGCTACGAGCCGCTGCAACCGCAGTTCGCCTGCAGCTGCTCGCGCGAGCGGGTGGGCAACATGCTCAAGTCGCTCGGGCGCGAAGAGATCGACGGCATCGTTGCCGAGCAGGGCCGCGTCGAAATCGGCTGCGATTTCTGCGGCGTGAAGTACCACTTCGACGTCGTGGACGTGGGCGAACTCTTCACGCCCCAAAGCCGGCAGCAGCCCGGCACCACCACGCTCAACTAGACAACGAGGCAACACGATGGGCTACGCACTTCTGAAGATGTTGCACTGGGGCACCATCGTCATCTGGCTCGGCGGCATGTTCTTCGCGCTCTTCTGCCTGCGGCCGGCCGCGGGCAGCCTGCCGCCCCCCGTGCGCGTGCCGTTCATGGCCGATGCGCTCGGGCGGTTTCTCAACATCGTGCTGTGGGTGGCCCTGCTCGCCGTTGGCAGCGGCGGCGCGATGCTGTGGCGCGCCGCGCAGACCACGCGGCAGACGAGCCTGGCATTCAACGCGCCGGCCGACTGGCTGTTCATGGCCGGCATGGGCGTGCTGATGCTGGTCGTCTATGGCTTCATCCGCTTCGTGCTCTACCCGCGCGTGCAGCGTGCGGTGGCAGCCCAGGACTGGCCGGCTGGTGGCAAGGCCCTGAACGAGATCCGCTTCTGGGTCGGCGCCAACCTCGTGTTCGGCGCGTTGATCGTGGTGGCGGTGGCGCTCGGGCAAGCGAGCTAAACGTCGCCGCGCGCGAGCAGGTGGCGCTCGCAATCGGCGTCGCCGCAGCGCTCGCAGATCCATTGCCAGGGGCGTTGCGGTGAGTCGTCAGGCAGCGCGTGGCCGATGGCCGCGAGCGCCGAGCGCAGCCGCTGCGGGCCCTCGCCGCTCACCACGGCATACGGCACCTCGGCGCGCGCGAGGCTCGCACGCACCAGCGCGGTCACCGGCTCGCGCACGTGGGCGCCGTCGCGCATGTGGCCGTCGGCTTCCCAAGGCAGGTCGACCGCCGTCAGCAAGGTGTGCCGGTAGCGGCGCTGTCGGGCTTCTGCATCGGCATAGAGGCCGGTGTCGCGAAAGATCAGGTCGCTGTAGACGGCGATCATGAGTGCCGAGGTGTCGGCGACGACGATGTCGTGCCCGGCCGCGGCTGCCTCGATGCGCCGCGCTTGCTCGAGTGCGATGCCGGCTTGCTCGTGGACGTGTGGTGTGCGGCCGTGGAGGATGCAGAACTCGCGCAGGTACTCATCGACCCGCGCGACGCGCAGCCCTTTTTGCGAGAGCGCCTCGGCCAGCCCGGTCGCGAGGGTCGTCTTGCCCGTGCTTTCGGCACCGACGATCGCGATGATGTCGCTCATGCCGCCACCGCCAGGCGCCGCCAGGCGCGCAGCCCGGCCACCGACATCACGATGAAGATCGCGTAGAGCACCACCGTGAGCCAGAGGCCCTTGTAGGCGAAGAGCGCGACGCTCACCGAGTTGACGACGAGCCATGCCGCCCAGTTCTCGACGTACTTGCGGCCGAGCAGCCATTGGCCGAGCAGGCTGGCGGCGGTGGGGAAGGCGTCCCACCAGGGCACGTCGGTGTCGGTGGTGCGGGCCAGGAAGAGGGCCGTGACCGGCCAAGCGACGGCCAGGGCGAGCAGCAGGCCCCAGCGCATGCGGGGTGCGAGCGAGCGCACGTGCAACGGCTGGCCGTCGTCCTGCTTTCCTCGCAGCCATTGCCACCAGCCCCAGGTCGCGACGACCACGAAGAAGATCTGCAAGCCGGCTTCACCGTAGAGCTTGCTGTTCCAGAAGAGCAGGAAGTACAGCAGGGAACTCGCGATGGCCAGCGGCCACGCGACAGGGTTGACGCGCATGTTGCACACCACCATCACGATCGCCAGCACGAAGGCCACGATCTCGAGCCAGGTGACGGGCGACCCGAGGAGGGTGAAGGGTGCGGCAAAGATCGGCTGCAGAGCCTGCAGCAGGGCATCCATGTGGCGCTAGCGCTTGGGCGTGACCTGGACGTAGATCTCGTCCGGTTTGACCATGCCGAGTTCGAAGCGGGCTTTCTCTTCGACCATCTCCAGGCCTTCCTTGAGGTCGCTCACCTCGGCCAGCAGCTGCTCGTTGCGCTCGTGTGCCGCTTCGTTCTGCGCCTTCTGGTCGAGCAGCTTGGACTCCAGCTCCATCACGCGCGGCACCCCCGACCGGCCGAGCCAGAGCTCGGCATGCACCAGCGCGATGAGCGCCAGCAGGGCGAGGGTGACGAGACGCACGTGAGGGCCGGCTTGGGCTTAGCGGAGGTTGTAGAACGCGCCGCGGCCCGGGTAGCTCGCCACATCACCGAGGTCTTCTTCGATGCGCAGCAGCTGGTTGTACTTGGCGATGCGGTCGCTGCGGCTCATCGAGCCGGTCTTGATCTGGCCGGCGTTGGTGCCGACCGCGATGTCGGCGATCGTCGAGTCTTCGGTCTCGCCCGAGCGGTGCGAGATCACGGCCGTGTAGTTGGCGCGCTTGGCCATCTCGATGGCGGCGAAGGTCTCGGTCAGCGTGCCGATCTGGTTGATCTTGATGAGGATCGAGTTGGCGATGCGCTTCTCGATGCCTTCACGCAGGATCTTGGTGTTGGTGACGAAGAGGTCGTCGCCCACCAGCTGCACCTTGCCGGCGAGTTTTTCGGTGAGGTGCTTCCAGCCGTCCCAGTCGCCCTCGTGCATGCCGTCTTCGATGCTGATGATCGGGTACTTGTCGCACCAGGTGGCGAGGATGTCGGTCCACTCGGGCGCGGTGAGCTGCAGGCCTTCGCCTTCGAGGTGGTACTTGCCGTCCTTGTAGAACTCGCTGGCGGCGCAGTCGAGACCGATCGCGATGTGCTCGCCCGGGGTGTAGCCGGCCTTGTCGATCGCTTCCAGGATCATCTGGATCGCCGCTTCGTGGCTGGCCACGCTCGGGGCGAAGCCACCTTCGTCGCCGACGGCGGTGCTCATGCCCTTGGCGTCGATGATCTTCTTCAGCGCATGGAACACCTCGGCGCCGTAGCGCACCGCCTCGCGGAAGCTCGGAGCGCCCACGGGGATGATCATCAGCTCTTGCAGATCGAGGTTGTTGTTGGCGTGTGCGCCGCCGTTGATGACGTTCATCATCGGCACCGGCATCTGCATCGCGCCCGAGCCACCGAAGTAGCGGTAGAGCGGCAGGCCCGACTCTTCGGCCGCGGCGCGCGCCACGGCCATCGAGACGGCGAGCGTCGCGTTGGCGCCGAGTCGGCTCTTGTTCTCGGTGCCGTCGAGGTCGATCAGGGTGCGGTCGAGGAAGGCCTGCTCCGAAGCATCGAGGCCGAGCACGGCTTCGCTGATCTCGGTGTTGATGTGTTCGACGGCCTTGAGCACGCCCTTGCCGAGATAGCGGCTCTTGTCACCGTCGCGCAGCTCGATGGCTTCGCGCGAGCCGGTGGAGGCGCCCGACGGCACGGCCGCACGGCCCATGGTGCCGCTTTCCAGCAGCACGTCGCATTCGACGGTCGGGTTGCCGCGGCTGTCGAGAATCTCGCGGCCGACGATGTCAACGATGGCACTCATCTATCTTCCTCTTGGTTATCGTGAATTCTGTGGGGCACCGATTCTCTGCCGACGCGGGTTACACGCCGTCGACAACGATCATGCGCATGATCCCGGCGCCTTCGCGCAGGGTGCGGGCGTGGGTGTAGGCTTCGCTGGCGTAGAAGGCCTTGGCCTTGGCCCGATCGGGAAAGCGCAGCACGATGATGCGGCTGGGCGTCCAGGGGCCTTCGAGCACTTCGAACTCGCCGCCGCGCACCAGGATCTCGGCGCCGTGCTCCTGCATGGCTTTCGTCGACCACTCGCGGTACTTCGCCATCTTCTCGGCGTCGGTGACGGTGACGTCGGCAATGATGTAGGCGCTCATCGTCTTCAGCAGGAGAAGTCGTTCTCGAGCAGCGGCTGCTGCTTGATCACGCGGTCGAGGGCGACCAGTTGTTCGAGCAGCGCCTTCATGTGCTTCAAGGGCACGGCGTTGGGGCCATCGCTCATCGCGTTCTTCGGGTCGGGGTGCGTTTCCATGAACACACCGGCCACGCCCACCGCGATGGCGGCACGCGACAGCACCGGCACGAATTCACGCTGGCCACCCGAGCTCGTGCCCTGGCCACCGGGGAGCTGCACCGAGTGCGTGGCGTCGAACACCACCGGCGCACCCGTCTCACGCATGATCGCGAGTGACCGCATGTCGGACACGAGGTTGTTGTAGCCAAAGCTCGCGCCGCGTTCGCAGGCCATGAAGTTGTCTTCGTTCAGACCCTTGGCCTTGGCCGCCGCACGCGCCTTGTCGATCACGTTCTTCATGTCGTGCGGCGCGAGGAACTGGCCCTTCTTAATGTTGACCGGCTTGCCCGACTGCGCGACAGCGTGGATGAAGTCGGTCTGGCGGCATAGGAAGGCGGGCGTTTGCAACACGTCGACGACCTTGGCCACTTCGGGAATCTCGGCTTCGCTGTGCACGTCGGTCAGGATGGGCACGTTCAGTTCGCGCTTCACCTTGGCGAGGATCTCGAGGCCCTTTTCCATGCCGGGCCCGCGGAACGAGGTGCCCGACGAGCGGTTGGCCTTGTCGTAGCTGCTCTTGAAGATGAACGGGACGCCCAGCGCGGAGGTGATCTCTTTGAGCCGACCGGCTACGTCCATCTGCAGCTGCTCGGACTCGACCACGCAGGGGCCCGAGATCAGGAAGAAGGGCTTGTTCAAGCCCACGTCAAAACCGCAAAGTTTCATCTGAGGCCCCCGCAGACCACCGTTCGCACTGAGCTTGTCGAAGTGCATGCGTGTGAGGAAAGGGCTTCGACAAGCTCAGCCCGAACGGTGCGGGTCATCATGCCGCGACCTTCTGTTTCTTGCGCGAAGCCTGATGCGCCAGCGCGGCCTCGATGTACGACTTGAAGAGCGGGTGACCGCCCCACGGGGTCGACTTGAACTCCGGGTGGAACTGCACGCCCATGAACCACGGGTGCACGCTCTTCGGCAGCTCCACGATCTCGGTCAGCTTCTCGCGCTGGGTGATGGCCGAGATGACGAGGCCCGCTTCGGTCAACTTGTCGAGGTAATGGACGTTGGCTTCGTAGCGGTGGCGGTGCCGCTCGGTCACCACGTCGCCATAGATCTCGTGCGCAAGCGTGCCCGGCTTCACGTCGGAGCTCTGAGCGCCCAAGCGCATGGTGCCGCCGAGGTCGGACTGGGCCGTGCGCTTCTGGATCGAGCCGTCGGCGTCTTGCCACTCCTCGATGAGCGCAATCACCGGCTCGGGCGTGTCGGGGTCGAACTCGGTGCTGTTCGCGTTCACGAGGCCAGCCTTGTGGCGGGCGTACTCGATGGTCGCGACCTGCATGCCCAGGCAGATGCCGAGGTAGGGCACCTTGTGCTCGCGGGCGAACTGGGCGGTGAGGATCTTGCCTTCCACGCCGCGCTTGCCGAAGCCGCCGGGCACGAGGATGGCGTCGTACTTGTCGAGCTGGTTGACGTTGGCCGGGGTCAGCGTCTCGGAGTCGACGTACTCGATGTTGACCTTCGCGTGGTTGGCAATGCCAGCGTGGCGCAGCGCTTCATTGAGCGACTTGTACGAGTCCGACAGATCGGTGTACTTGCCGCACATCGCGATGGTGACCTCGCGTTGCGGGTGCTCCACCTCCTCGACCAGCGCATCCCAGCGCTTGAGGTTGGCGGGTGGCGTGTTGATGCGCAACTTGTCGCAGATGAGCCCATCGAGCCCCTGCTCGTGCAGCATGCGCGGCACCTTGTAGATGGTGTCGGCGTCCCACACGGAGATCACGCCCCACTCGGGCACGTTGGTGAAGAGCGAGATCTTCTCGCGCTCTTCGGCCGGAATCGCACGGTCGGCGCGGCACAGCAGCGCATCGGGCTGGATGCCGATCTCGCGCATCTTCTGCACCGTGTGCTGCGTGGGCTTGGTCTTGAGCTCGCCGGCGGCGGCAATCCAGGGCACGTAGGTGAGGTGCACGAAGGCCGCGTTGTTGGGGCCCATGCGCAGGCTCATCTGGCGCGCGGCTTCGAGGAAGGGCAGCGATTCGATGTCGCCCACCGTGCCGCCCACTTCGACGATCGCAACGTCGACCGCATGGTCGGTGCCGATGCCAGCACCGCGCTTCACGAATTCCTGGATCTCGTTGGTGACGTGCGGGATCACCTGCACCGTCTTGCCGAGGTAGTCGCCGCGGCGCTCTTTCTCGAGCACGCTCTTGTAGATCTGGCCGGTGGTGAAGTTGTTCGACTTCTTCATCCGCGTGGTGATGAAGCGCTCGTAGTGGCCGAGGTCGAGGTCGGTTTCAGCGCCGTCGTCGGTGACGAACACCTCGCCGTGCTGGAAGGGCGACATGGTGCCCGGGTCGACGTTGAGGTAAGGGTCCAGCTTGATGAGCGTGACTTTGAGGCCGCGCGATTCGAGGATCGCTGCAAGTGACGCTGCCGCGATGCCCTTGCCCAGCGAGGACACCACACCGCCGGTGACAAAGACGAACTTGGTCATTGCTGTGGCACTTGCGTGCTGCAAATGCTCTGGTGGTAAAGCGCGATTATAGGCGTGGCCCCGGGGGGCACATCCCTGCGCCGATGGGGGTCAACGCGCGACGCTCAGGCTTCGACCGGCGCGCGCAGTTCGGCCAGCACCTTGAGCCAGCGCAACACCTCGGCCGAGGTCTCGTCGGGCCGCTCGAATGGGAAGAGGTGCTCGCCCTCGATCCACGACACGCGGCCGTGGGCCAGCCGCTCGGTGGCGAGCATGCCCACGCGCTTCACCTCGGTCGACTGCGTGCCACCGATGAAGGCCAGCGGGTGGCGCAGCGGGTGGCGGCGCAGGAAGCCGGGGATGTCGTGCGCGAGGGTGTTGTAGATGTCGGTCTCGACGTCGCGGCGGAAGGCGAGCGTCACGCCGGGCTCCATCGGCGGGCGGGCGTCTTCGATGCCGCAGGCGATGTAGTCCTCGAGCACACGCGGGTCCCAGCGGGCAAACGACGACTTGCTCGCGAAATGCCGGTGGGCGGCCTCTCGGCTCGGCCAGTGGTCGCGGCGGCGGCGCGAGATCGCACCTGGCGAGAACTGCATGCCCAGGCCGGTGAGCTTGGCGAACTGGATGGTGGGGGTGAGCAGGCCACCGATCACCGGCGAGTCGAGCATCACCACGCCGCGGGCGAGGTCGGGCCGCTTGGCCGCGGCGAGCAGGCTCAGGAAGCCGCCCAACGAATGGCCGACGAAGAACGCCGGCTCCTTGGCCTGGGCCTCGGCGAACTGCACCAGTTGGTCGCGCAGGCGAGGCCAGTGGTTGGTCACCGGGTACTTGGGGTCATGGCCGTACTTCTCGACGGCGAGCACGGTGTAGCCCGCCTTCTTCCACGCCTCGAACAGCACCCGGTAGGTACCCGCCGGGAAGCTGTTGGCGTGCGAGAAGACGATGGTGCCGGCGTGCTTCTTGGCCATGATCAGATGATCTTCTCGCTGGCGTTGGTGATCTTGCGCATGGGCTCGAATCGGCCCGAGCGCACCACCAGCGGGTAGGCGGTGGTGCTGCCGCTTTCCCAGTGCGGGTCTTCGATCGACTCGAACACCTGGCGCAGCTTCTGGCCCCAGGTGTTGCGGATCATGTGGAAGTAGGGGTTGTGCTCGTCGATGCAGACCATCTGCTCGCTCTGCAGCCGATCGGCTTCGTAGACCAGCAGGTCGAGCGGCAGGCCCACCGAGAGGTTGGACTTGAGCGTCGAATCCATCGACACCAGCGCGCACTTGGCGGCTTCGTCGAGCGGGGTGTGCGGCGTGATCATGCGGTCGAGCACCGGCTTGCCGTATTTCGATTCGCCCACCTGGAAGAAGCAGGTCTCGCGCGTGGCTTCGATGAAGTTGCCGGCCGAGTAGACGAGGAAGAGCCGCATTGCCTCGCCGGCGATCTGGCCGCCGAAGATCATCGAGGCGTTGAAGTCGATGCCGGCTTGCTTGAGAGAGGGGCCGTCCTGGTCATAGACGCGGCGCACGGCGCTGCCGAGCACACGCACGGCGTCAAACATGCTTTTCGCGTTCCAGATGGTGAGTGGTGGCTCGTCGGGCCCGTTGTCGAGTTTTTCCACCTGCAGGATCTCGCGCACCGATTGAGAGATCGACAGGTTGCCGGCCGAGAGCAGCACCATGAAGCGGTCGCCCGGCTTCTCGTAGACCATCATCTTGCGGAAGGTGCTGATCGCATCGAGGCCCGCGTTGGTGCGCGAGTCGGAGAGGAAGACCAGGCCGGCATCGAGCTTGATGCCTACGCAGTACGTCATGTCTTGCTGCTTTCTTGGAGAGACTTCAGGCGGTAGAGCGCGTCCAGCGCTTCCTTCGGCGACAGCATATCGGGATTGATCGCGGCCAAGGCCTTGTCCACGGCCGAAGCCTCGATTTCTACCGGGGCGGCTGGGGCTGCGAAGAGATCGATCTGGGCGTCGCTCGCCTTTTGCTGGGCTTCGAGCGCTTCCAGCGCGGCGCGGGCCTGCCGCACCAGCACCGTGGGCATGCCGGCCAGGCGCGCGACCTGCACGCCGTAGCTGCGGCTGGCCGGGCCGGGTTGGATGTCGTGCAGGAAGACGATGTCGTCGCCGCTCTCGGCGGCCGACACGTGAACGTTGAGCGCCCGCTCGTGCTTGACGGGGAACTCGGTCAGCTCGAAGTAGTGCGTCGCGAAGAGGGTGAACGAGCGATTGCGCTCATGCAGCTGGCTCGCGATGGCGCCGGCCAGAGCGAGACCGTCGAAGGTCGACGTGCCGCGACCGATCTCGTCCATCAGCACCAGCGACTGCTCGGTGGCGCTGTGCACGATGGCGGCGGCCTCCGTCATCTCGAGCATGAAGGTCGATTGCGCATTCGCCAGGTCGTCGGCCGCGCCGATGCGGGTGTGGATCGCGTCGATGGGCCCGAGCCGGCACTCGGTGGCCGGCACGTAGGAGCCGATGGCCGCCAGCAGCACGATCAACGCGACCTGGCGCATGAAGGTGCTTTTGCCGCCCATGTTGGGGCCGGTGATGACGAGCATCTTGCGGGCGGCGTCAAGCCGGCAGTCGTTGGCCATGAAGTTGCCGCCACCGGTTTCCGCGAGGCGCGCTTCGACGACCGGGTGGCGGCCGGCGGTGATGTCGATGCAGGGCTCGCGCACGAACTGCGGGCGGCACCAGTTGAGCGTGCTCGCGCGTTCGGCCAGGGCCGCCAGCGCGTCGAGGCTGGCGAGCGCGCGGGCCAGGCCGCCGAGTTCTTCGAGGTGGGCTTGCAGCTGGTCGATCACCGCCTCGTAGAGCATCTTCTCGCGCGCGAGCGAGCGGTCTTGCGCCGAGAGCGCCTTGTCTTCGAAGGCCTTCAACTCAGGCGTGATGAAGCGCTCGGCGTTCTTGAGCGTCTGGCGCCGCTGGTAGTCCATCGGCACCTTGCTCGCCTGGCCTTGCGTCACCTCGATGTAGAAGCCGTGCACCTTGTTGTATTGCACGCGCAGGTTGGCGATGCCGGTGCGGGTGCGCTCGCGCGCTTCCAGGTCGAGCAGGTAGGCGTCGCAGTTCTGGCTGATGCCGCGAAGTTCATCGAGGTCCTTGTCGTAGCCGGGGGCGATGACGCCGCCGTCGCGCAGCAGCACGGCGGGCTCGTCGGCGATGGCCGCGCGTAGCAGCGATTCGATCCCGGGTGGCGGGCTCATGGCCTCGGCCAGCATGTTGAGCAGCAGCGACTGGCCTTGCGGCACGAGCGAGCGCAGCGCCGGCAGCCCTTGCAGCGTGGCGCGCAGGCCGGTCAGCTCGCGCGGGCGCACCTGGCGCAGCGCGATGCGTGCGGTGATGCGCTCGACGTCGCTCACGTGGCGCAGGGCCTCGCGAAGCGCGTCTGGCGAGCGCTGGATCAGCACCTCGATCGCGTCGTGCCGCTGCATCGCCACCTGCCGCTCGCGCAGCGGGTGCGTGAGCCAGTGGCGCAGCGCGCGGCTGCCCATGCCGGTGCGGCAGGTGTCGAGCAGCGAGAGTAGCGTGGGGGCATCGTCGCCGCGCAGCGTCTGCGTGAGTTCGAGGTTGCGGTGGGTGGTGGGCGGCAGGTCGAGCAGGTCGCTCGCGCGTTCGACGGTGAGCGTGCGCACGTGGGCGAGCGCCTGGCCTTGCGTGTGTTCGGCGTAGCTCAGCAGCGCTGCTGCGGCGGCGTGGGCACAGGCGAGGTCTTGCGCGTTGTAGCCGGCAAGGCTCGCCACGCGCAGCTGCTCGCAGAGCTTGCGCATGCCGAGCGTGGCGTCGAACTGCCAGTCGGGCCGATGGGTGATGGCGATGCGCGAGGCGGTGAGGGCGGCGGGCACCTGGTCGCGCGCCACCAGCACCTCGGCCGCGTTGAGCCGCGACAGCCAGCCGGCGAGTTCTCGTTCATTGCACTCGGTGATGCCCAGCTGGCCGTTCGAGACGCCCAGCCACGCGAGGCCATAACTCACCACGCCGCGCTTGGTTTGCTGCGACAGCGCCATCAGCAGCGCATCGCGCTTGTCGGCCAGCAGCTCCGTGTCGGTGACGGTGCCCGGCGTCACCACCCGCACCACCTTGCGTTCCACCGGCCCCTTGGCCGTGGCCACATCGCCCACCTGCTCGGCAATCGCCACCGCTTCGCCCAGCTTGATCAGCTTGGCGAGGTAGCTTTCGACCGCATGCACCGGCACGCCGGCCATCACCACCGGCTCACCACCGCTCTGGCCACGCTGGGTGAGCGTGATGTCAAGCAGCTTGTTGGCCCGGCGCGCGTCGTCGTAGAAGAGCTCGTAGAAGTCGCCCATCCGGTAGAACACCAGCGTGTCGGGGTGCTCGGCCTTGATGCGCAGGTACTGCTGCATCATCGGCGTGTGGTGGGCCAGGTCGGAGGCCAGGGTGGCGGTGTTCATGCGGGGCGGGCGCTGAGGTCAGCCGCGTATTGTCCACAGAGCGGCCCCGCCCTATGCTGCCAGCCCATGTTGAGACTCCGACAGATCTGCCTCGTGACGCCGCAACTCGAAACTGCCGTGGCGCAGGTGCAGCGAATCTTCGGTGTCGACGTGTGCCATCGCGACGAGGCCGTGGCGAAGTACGGCCTCGTGAACGCGCTCTTCGTCTTCGGCCACCAGTTCCTCGAAATCGTGGCGCCCACGCGCGACGGCACGGCCGCTGGGCGCTTTCTCGAACGCAGCGGCGGGCGCGGTGGCTACATGGCCATCTTCGACACGCACGACCCGGAGCGCCGGCAATCGTTGGTCGAATCGCTCGGCGTGCGCATCGCGCACACGATGAGCGTGCCCGGCTTCCGCGGCATCCAGCTCCACCCGCGCGACGCCCGCGCCACCATGCTCGAATTCGACCGCAGCGACGGCAATGAGCGCCTCGACGGTGCCTACTGGCCCGCGGGCCCGCATTGGCACGAGCACCAGCGGCTCGACCGCGTGGCCGGCATCCCGTGGGTCGACGTTGAAACGCCCGACGTGAACGGCCTGGCTGTGCACTGGGCGCGCCTCATCGACGTGCCCATCGGTGTCGACGAGGACGATGCGACCGTGCTGCGTTTCGACCTGGGCGGTGTGCGTTTCCTGCCGGGCACGCCAGAGCGGCTGGCGGCGGTGCATGTCGCGGTCAACGACCCCGCGGTCGTGCTGGCAGCGGCCCGAGCGGAAGGGCTGGCGGTGGAAGAGGGTGGCTTCTTCTTCTGCGGCGTGCGGATGCTGCCGCGCCGCGCTCAGCCCTGAGCGGGCACCCAGCGCTCGTTCACCAGCACCTCGTGCGGCCTGAACTGGGCCTTGTAGGCCATCTTGTCGCTGTCGTTGATCCAGTAGCCGAGGTACACGTGCTTGAGCTTGAGCAGGCGCGTCTGCTCGATCTGCCACATCACGTTGTAGGTGCCGTAGCTGGTGCGCGGCTCGGGCTCGTAGAAGGTGTAGACCGCCGACAGCCCGTCGTTGAGGATGTCGAGGATCGAGATCATCTTCAACGCGCCCAGCGTGCCGTCGGCCGCGGGCGGCTCGCGGAACTCGACCAGGCGCGAGTTCACGCGGCTTTGCAGCAGGAACTGGGTGTACTGGTCGACGGAATCGTTGTCCATGCCGCCGCCGCTGTGGCGCCCGGCCTGGTAGCGAAGGTAGAGCTGGTAGTGCTCGGGCACGAAGCACAGGCGCAGCACGCGGGCCTGCAGGTTGCTGTGCTGCTTCCACGCGCGGCGCTGGCTGCGCGTGGCTTCGAAAGTCTTGACCGGGATGCGCAGTGGCACACACGCGCGGCAGCCGTCGCAGAACGGCCGGTAGGTGAACATGCCGCTGCGGCGGAAGCCGTTGGCGACGAGGCCTGAATACGCGTCGGCGTGGATGAGGTGGCTGGGGGTGGCGACCTGCGAGCGCGCCATGCGACCCGCGATGTAGCTGCACGGGTAAGGCGCGGTGGCGTAGAACTGGATCGACGAGAGCGGGAGCTCTTTCGGGTGGGTCACGTGCCGGGTTCCTCAGAGGCCGCGCCATCGAGATTCAGCTCGGCCCACATCGCAGGATGATAGGTCCAGTCCTTTATAGCCGGTTCCCTTACCCGTGGGGTGATCGCGGCCTCGAACTCGGTGCGGGAAATTTCGCGCGCGCCCAAGGAAGCAAGGTGCCGCGTGCGCTGCTGGCAGTCGATGAGGTCGATGTGGTGTGCGCGACAGAACGCCACCATCGCGGCGGTGGCGATCTTCGAGGCATCGGTGCGGTGCGAGAACATCGACTCGCCGTAGAACATGCGCCCGAGGTTGATGCCATAGAGCCCGCCGACCAGCTGCCCGTCGACCCAGGTCTCGAAGCTGTGCACCGCGCCCTGCGCATGCCAGCCGCAGTAGGCATCGATCATCTCCGGCAGGATCCAGGTGCCGGCCTGGCCGTCGCGCGGTGTCGACGCGCAGGCGGTGATCACGCGGCGGAAGGCGCTGTCGATGCGCACCTCGCAGCGTGGGTGATCGAGGATGAAATGGCGCAGCGTCTTGCGCAGCGAGCGCGAGACCTTGAACTCGCTCGTGAACAGCACCATGCGCGGGTCGGGCGACCACCACAGGATGGGCTGGCCCTCGCTGTACCAGGGAAACACGCCCTTGCTGTAGGCCTCGGTCAGGCGTGCCGTGGTGAGCTCGCCTCCTGCTGCCAGCAGGCCGGGCGCTTCGGAGCCGGCGGGCAGGGCGAGCCGCGTGTCAGGGAGCGGGTCGAGAGGGTGGCGCAGCCACGGGATCATGCAGGGCGCGAATCACAGGCCGGCGCGTCGTGCAGCACGGGCTTTTTCTGCGAGAGCGCCACGCCATGCCTCACCGCGACGATCTCGGCGAGGATGGACACGGCAATCTCCGCCGGTGTGCGCCCCCCGAGATCGAGCCCGATCGGGCCGTGCAGCCGGCCGATCTCTTCGGCCGACAAGTCGAAGAGCGCGAGGCGTTCCTTGCGCTTGGCGGTGTTGCCGCGCGAGCCGAGTGCGCCCACGTAGAAGGCGGGTGACTTGAGTGCTTCGAGCAGCGCGAGGTCGTCGAGCTTGGGGTCGTGCGTGACGGCGACCACGGCACTGTGCGGGTCGAGTTGCAACTCCTGCACCAGATCGTCGGGCATCGTGGTGCTGAAGGTGGTGCCGGGCACGTCCCAGGTGAGGTGGTATTCCTCGCGCGGGTCGCAGCAGATGATCTCGAAGTCGAGCGCGAGCGCCATCTGCGCGAGCACGCGCGAGAGCTGCCCGGCGCCGATGATGAGCATGCGCCAGCGCGGGCCGAAGAGGGCGCGCATCACCTGGCCGTCGAAGGCGAAGGTGTCGCCGCGGGTCGCGGCTTCCACCGTCACCTCCCCGGTGGCGAGGTCGAGCCGGCGCGCGACCAGCTCGTGCCGCGCGGTGCGGGCCAGCACCTCGTCGATCCAGGCGACGTCGGCGAGCGGCTCCTGCACCAGGCGCAGGTTGCCGCCGCAAGGCAGGCCGAAGCGTGCGGCCTCTTCCTTGGTGACGCCGTAGGTCACGAGCGAGGGCTTGTCCATTGCCTCGCCGGCACGCACGCGCTCGATGAGGTCGTCTTCCACGCAGCCGCCCGAGACCGAGCCGACCACGAGGCCATCCCCGCGCATGGCCAGCAGCGCGCCGGGCGGGCGCGGGGCCGAGCCCCAGGTCTCGATCACGGTGACCAGGCGCACCGGGTGGCCATCGGCGTGCCACTGGCGGGCCTGGGTGAGGACTTGCAGGTCGAGGCTGTCCATGAGGGGCGGGAGCTGGGACGGGTTGAGGCCATCCTAGCTCGCGCCTTCGGGCCGTGCAGGCCCGAGATTTCCCGGCCCTTCGGCGAGAAGCGCCTGTGCTGCTTCAGCGGGCGGTCATGCCGCCGTCCACCAGCAGCGGGTGGCCGACCACGAACGACGCATCCTCCGAACTCAGGAACACCGCCGCACGCGCGATCTCCTCGGCCTGCCCGAGACGGCCGATCGGGTGTGCCTGCTCGATGTAGGGCGCCCGCTTGGGCTCGCGGGCGATGGCGCGCTCGGTCATCTCGGTGTCGATGATGCCGGGGCACACCGCGTTGACACGGATGCCCTTGCGGGCGTACTCCACGCCGGCCGCACGGGTGAGGCCGAGCACCGCATGCTTGGTCGCGCCGTAGACCGGCTGCCGCGCCGCACCGATCACACCCCCCACCGACGAGGTGTTGACGATTGCGCCGCCCGAGCCTTGCTCCAGCATCTGCGTGATCTCGTGCTTCATGCACAGCCACACGCCCTTGATGTTGACCGCCACCAGCTTGTCGAACTCTTCTTCGGTCGCCTTGTGCAGCGGCAGGTGCTCGATGTCGATGCCGGCGTTGTTGAAGGCGACGTCGAGCCGGCCGAAGCGCGTCACGACCTGCTTCACCATCGCCTCGACCTCTGCCGACTTCGTCACGTCGACGGTGATCGCGATGGCTTCACCACCCGCCGCTTCGATCTCGGCGGCGACGGCACGCGCCGCCTCGCCATTGAGGTCGGCCACGGCCACCTTTGCGCCTTCGCGCTGGTACGCCAGTGCGGTGGCACGGCCGATGCCGCCGCCGCCGCCCGTCACGAGGGCGATCTTGTCCTTGAGTCTCATGCGTTCACCTCGTCGAGCGAGGGGTAGTGGGTGTAGCCGAAGGCGCCTTCGCCGCCGTAGAGCGGTGCGGCCTTGTCGGGTGCGTTCAACGGCGCGTTTTCGCGGAAGCGGCGCACGAGGTCGGGGTTGACGATGATCTTGCGACCGAACGAGACCATGTCGGCGCGCCCGCTCTTGATTGCCTCGACGGCCATCTCTTTTGTGTAGCCGTTGTTGACCATCCAGATGCCCGAGTAGAGCTTGCGCAGCGCCTCGTAGTCGAAGGGCCGGTTGTCGCGCGGGCCGCCGGTGTGGCCCTCGACCACGTGGATGTAGACCGGGTGCAGCTTCTCCAGCTCGCGCACCACGTGCTCGAAGAGCGGCTGCGGATCGGGCTCGACCGAATCGTTGACCGGCGACACCGGCGATAGGCGCACGCCCACCCGCTTGGCGCCGATCTCGCCGATCACCGCCGCGGCGATCTCGAGCAGGAAGCGGGCGCGGTTCTCGATCGAGCCGCCGTAGCGGTCGGTGCGCTGGTTGGAGCCGCTGCGCAGGAAGGCGTCGATCAGGTAGCCGTGGGCGGCGTGCAGCTCGATGCCGTCGAAGCCGGCCTGGATGGCGTTGGCGGCGGCGGTGCGGAAGTCGTTCACCACACCGGCGATCTCCTCGGTGGCGAGTGCGCGCGGCTCCGAGGTCTCGACGAAGCCCTGGCCGATCACGTAGGTACGGGCCGCCGTGGCCTTCAGGGCCGACGGCGCCACGGGCGCCTGCTGCCCCGGCTGGAAGCGCGTGTGCGAGACACGGCCGGTGTGCCACAGCTGCACGAAGATCTTGCCGCCCTTGGCGTGCACGGCATCGGTCACCTTCTTCCAGCCGGCGATCTGCTCGGGCGTGTGCAGCCCGGGCGTCGCGTCATAGCCCTGGGCCTGGGCCGACACCTGCGTGGCTTCGGCGATCACGAGGCCCACGCTCGCACGCTGGGTGTAGTACTCGACGGCCAGCGGCCCCGGCACGTTGCCGGCGGCGGCGCGGTTTCGCGTGAGCGGGGCCATCGCCATGCGGTTGGCCAGGGTGATGTCGCCGAGTTGGATCGGCTGGAACAGGGGGTCGTCTGCGGAGTTGGCGGTCATGGTGGGGTCAGTGGGAGGAAGGACTCGGATAGAAGCGGTCGAGCAAGAGGGCGACGGTATCGCGCAGGGGCTGCACCGAGCGCTCGACCTTCACGCGCAGCAGCGCGCCTTGCCAGGCGGCCCAGGTGAGGGCGGAGAGTTCGGTGGCGTCGATGTCGCGGCGGACCACGCCTTCGGCCTGCGCCGCGCGGATCAGCCCAGCCAGCCGCTCGCGCCAGCCCAGTTGCGCGGCCAGCAGCGTCTCGCGGCAGCTTTCGCTGACGAGCGCGATCTCGGAGGCGAAGTTGCCGATGAGGCAGCCCGAGGGGCAGTCGGCGTGACGCTCGTGGTAGCTCGTCATCTGGGCGAACACATGGTGGATGGTCGCCATGGGCTCGGAGGGGGCGGTGGCCAGCATGCGCGCCCACGACAGCTGCATGAAGGCGGCGTAGCGCTCGGCCACCGCGGTGGCGAAGGCCTCTTTGCTGCTGAAGTGGTTGTAGAACGAGCCTTTGGGCACGCCCGCCGTGTCGGTGATCTGCTGGATGCCGGTGGCGTTGTAGCCCTGCTGGAGGAAGAGGTCGCGCCCGGCGTCGAGCAGGCGCTTGGGGATGTCGGTCGGGTCGGCTGTGCGCGGCATGGGGCCGAATAATATGACCAGTCGTCTTAATGCGTCAAGGCGACGTTTTCGGTGCGCCAACGACAAAGGCCGCGACGCCTGGGCGTGCGGCCTTCGAACCGAGAGGGTGTGGGAATCAGGACGTGTACAGCAGGTAGTCCGCCGTGTACGGCACCTTGTCGACCTTGCCGAGCACGCTCTTGTCGCAGCGTTGCGATGGCGCGAGGCCACCCACCGTGTTGACGCGCTGCACGCTCGTCACCGACGCATAGCGCCCGCTGCCACCCACCGAGCGAGCCGACAGCAGCAGCCACGGGATCGCGCCGCCCTCGGGGGCTTCGGCCCGCGCTTCGACCTTGCCGACGATCTTGCTGCCGTCGGCGGCCTCCCAGTGCGGGCCGGCGTAGTGGGTGCCGCTCGGCTTGCCCTGGCCGTCGAAGAGCTCGGCCTGGGGGGCGACGAACACCCACTGCGCGCCGTTGGCCGCGGCCTTGTCGGCCCGGCATTCGTAGACCTGCACGCCCCGCGCCGCCACGCGCTCGACCAGCTTCGCGTCACCCGCCGGGGCCAGCGCGAACTGCGCCACCGCCTGGGCGCCGATCTGCCGGCCCATCACCAGGCCCACCTCGGTGGCGGTGCGGAAGTGGATGCCGCCCCAGATGCGCGACACCGCCACCTCGCGGGTGAAGTCGTCGACCGTCTTCCACTTGCGCGTGGCGCCACCGAGCGTGGGGCTCGTGGTGCTCAGCACCGGCAGGCCGCCCGTGCCGGCCTCGGCCTGCAGGATGCTCGCCATGGCGCCGGCCAGGATCGAGTGCGTGCTCGGGTACTCGGGGTGCAGCGGGGCGTCGATCAGCGAGGCCCAGCCGGCTTCCATCGGCGTGCCGTCGTGGCCGTCCTGGTCGCCGTTGCGGATGGCGGTGACGGGTCGCCAGAAGTTGTAGTGGTACTTGGCTTCCAGGCCGGCGATCAGGCCGTCGTCCATCGCCTGCGCGGCGGTGGCGAAGAGGCGGGCGTTCTGCGCCACGGTGCGGTTCGGTTGGGTGGCCACCGAGCGCAGCACGGCGTGGTAGATCGGCGGCAGGGAGTAGTCCCAGAAGCGGGCGACGTCGGTCTGCTCGGCGCTGCGCTTCGAGCTGGTCTTGGCGCCGAGGACGCGCACCTCCTCGTAGTCACGGGCCCACTGTGCGCTCGTGAGCGCGGGCGGCGGGCCGGGCCGGAACTGCGCCGGGCTCGCGAGGTTCCAGGGCTTGCGCTGCACCCACTGCGGCGCGGCCACGGCGGCGGTGGGCACGTAGGTGCCGGCCACGGTGAGCGGGCGGTAGCGCTCGGGTGTGGCGGCGCCGTCGTCGAGGCGGCGCGCGAGCACGGCGGCGGCGGCCTTCTCGCCCACGGCGATGCCGGCCGCCTTGGCGGGGCCGTCGGCCAGCTTGGCCAGCGCCGCCTGGTAGGCGGCGCCGATGGCAGCCTCTTGTGAAGGCAGCAGTTTCGCGAGCGTCACGCGGTTGGCGGAGGCCACGGCCGCGTCGACGCTCGCGTTCTGGCCAGCGCCGTTCACGGCGTCGTACACGGCGGTCTGCACGATGGCGATCACGCGGTTGGCCGGGGGCGTGCCGAGCTTGGCGTTGACGATGGCCTCGCCGGCGACGATGTTCCAGTCGGTGATGACGTCGGCCTGCGAGGGGGCGCTCAGGCCGGCCAGGGCGCCCAGGCAGGCGCCGGCCATGAAGTGGCGATGGTTCATTTGGTTGTCTCTTGCGTTGGTGGATGGGGGAGGCGGATCAGAAGCGGCTGATCACGACCTGCAGGTATTCGCTCGGCACGACCATCGTTCCGTCGTCGGCGCGGTTGAAGCGGGCGATGAGCGAGAGCAGGTCGTCGGCGAGCACCGCCTGCCGGGTCACGTCGAGTGCGGCAAAAGCCTTGTGCACCGGGCCGTACCAGCTTTTGAAGACGTGCAGGAAATGCTCGGGCGAGCGGTAGCGGAACATGAACTGGCGCGATTCGGCGCGCACCAGCCCCTGCGTCTCGAAGAGCTCGGCCAGGTGAGGCCGCGAGCCCCACAGCGCCGGCGACTTCACGCCAGCGGGCGGTGCCACGTGCTTGCCCAGCACCTTGAACATCTCGCCGATGAAGCTCTCGGGCGTCCAGTTGGCCATGCCGATCTTGCCGCCCGGGCGGCACACGCGCAGCATCTCGCTCGCGGTGCGCACGTGGTTGGGCGCGAACATGCAGCCAAAGGTCGAGACGACCACGTCGAAGCTCGCGTCGTCGAAGGGCAGGGCCTCGACGTCGGCTTCGCGGAAGTCGATCTCCGGGAAGCCTTCGGCGATGGCGCGGGCCCGGCCGCGCTCCAGCAGCGAGGGCACGTAGTCGGTCGAGGTCACCTCGGCCCAGCGGCGTGCAGCGGCGAGCGTGGCGTTGCCGTTGCCGGCGGCCACGTCGAGCACGCGCTGGCCCGAGCGCAGGTCGAGCGCTTCGCACAGCGACTCGCCCACGATCTGCAGGGTCGTGCCGACCACGGCATAGTCGCCCGACGACCAGGCGGCCTGCTGGCGGGTCTTGATGGCGGTGAAGTCGGGGGCGTCCGCGGTGGCGGTGGAAAATGCATTCATGACAGGGGCTCCAAAGGTTTCTGTTGAAGGGCTCGGCCGCCGCGTGTTGTTCGTGGCTGCAACCGTGAACGAAACTGTCCGGGCGGGGCGTTGAAACCAGCGTGGAAATGAGCGTGGGAACTGGCGTGGAAACCGACGTGGCGGCAGCTGACGAGTCCAACGGCCTGCGGCTTGAGCTGCTCGGCCCGCTGGTGCTCAGCCGCGCCGGCAGCCCGCTCGCGATGCCCTCGTCGCGCAAGGTGCGGGCGCTGCTGGCCTACCTGGCGCTGGCCGGCCATGCGGTGTCGCGCCACCACTTGTGCGAGCTGCTCTGGGACCTGCCCAACGATCCGCGTGGCGAGTTGCGCTGGTGCCTGAGCAAGCTGCGCGGCGTGCTCGACGACGACGGCCGGCCTCGCGTGCTGGCCGAAGGCGAGAGCCTGCGGCTCGACCTCTCGGGTGTCGACGTCGACGCAGCCCGGCTGGTGCACGCGCTGCAGGGCGGCGTGGCCACCCTCGGGGCCGATGCACTGCGTGCCTGGTCGCGCGGGTTCCGCGGCGACTTCCTCGAAGGCCTCGACATCCCGCGCAGTGCCGGCTACACGGCATGGCTCACCGCGCAGCGGCGCCGCTTCCGTGCGGCGCACGCCGCGGTGCTGGAGCGGCTGGCCTTGTCGCTGCCGCCCGGGGCCGATGACACCGTGCCCACCTTCGAAGCCTGGCTGCGGCTCGCGCCCTTCGACGGCCGGGCCCACGAAGGTCTCTTGAACGCACTCGCGGCGAGTGGCCGGCTGCGCGAAGGCGACGAACACCTCGCGGTGGTGGCGCGCCAATACGAAGCCGAAGGTCAGGACTGGGGCGCCATCGGCCACGCGTGGCGCGCCGCGAAGCAGCGCCACAGCGGCGCGCCCGGGGTGGTCACGGTCGTCACCGTCGACGTCGCCAAACCCGAGCCCGAAGCGTCATCGGCGTCGCCTGCACGCGCACGCCGCGCGTCGCTCGCGGTCATGCCCTTCAGCGACCGCTCGCGCGGCGTGAGCGCCCGTGGCGGGCTGGGCGATGGGCTGGCGCACGACATCATCACGCGCCTGTCGAAGCTGCGCAGCATGTTCGTCATCGCGCAAGGCACCGTGTTCGCGCTCGACGAGCGGCACATCGGCGCCGAAGACGCGGCGCGCCGCCTCAATGTCGACTACGTGGCCGGTGGCTCGCTGCGCGTGGAGCCGGGCGGGCGCTTGACGGTCTCGGTGCAGCTGAGCGAAACGCGCACCGCGCGCGTGCTGTGGGCCGACACCTTCCAGGGCCGCCTCGGCGACACCTTCGGCGTGCTCGACGAGATCGGCGACCGCATCGTGGCCTCGCTGTCGGGCCAGATCGAAGTGGCCGAGCGCAACCGCGCCATCCTCAAGTCACCCAACTCGCTCGACGCCTGGGAAGCGCACCACCGGGGCCTCTGGCACATGATGCGGTTCAACCGCGAAGACAACGAGCAGGCGCGCCATTTCTTCCAGACCGCGGTGCAGCTCGACCCGAGCTTCGCGCGGCCCTATGCCGGCCTGTCGTTCACCCATTTCCAGGATGCCTTCCTCGGCTGGGCCGACCGCCCGCAGGCCGAGGAGCAGGCCTACCGCATCGCCTCGCAAGGCCTGATGGCGGACGACCTCGACCCCGCTGCACGCTGGGCGCTCGGACGGGCGCACTGGCTGCGCGGGCGGCTCGACGAGTCGATCGCAGAGCTCGACACCTGCGTCGACCTGAGCCCGAACTTCGCGCACGGCCACTACACGCGGGCCTTCGTGCACTCGCAGTCGGGCGACGCGCAACTTGCCATCGAGGCCACCGACCATGCGCGCGACCTGAGCCCCTTCGACCCGCTGCTCTTCGCCATGCTGGGCACTCGCGCGATGGCCTTGCTGCGGCTCGGCCGCTACGACGAAGCGGCCGATTGGGCGATGAAGGCCGCGGCGCGCCCCAACGCGCACGTGCACATCATGAGCATCGCCAAGCACTGCCTCGCCCTGGCCGGGCGCCGCGAGCAGGCGCTCGAGATGGCCGCCGCCATCCAGCGTGTGCAGCCGGGCTACCGGCTCGACGACTTTCTCTCGGCCTTCCGCTACGACGCCGATGCCGATGCCCTTATGCGGCAGGCCGACCGCCTGATGGCCGGCTGGTCTCACACCCACTGAAGGAACACACCATGAAGATCGCTTTTTTCGGAACCGGGCTGATGGGCGCCGGCTTCATTGACCGCCTGCAGGCCAATGGCCACGAGGTGCAGATCTGGAACCGCAGCGCCGCCAAGGCGCGCGCACTCGAGCGCGCCGGCATCAGGGCCTTCGACGAGGCCGCCGCCGCGCTCGACGGTGCCAGCCGCATCCACCTCTCGCTGGCGGATGACGCCTCGGTCGACGCAGTGCTGGAGCCGCTGGCCGGGCGCATCGCGAAGCACACCTGGATCGTCGACCACACCACCACCGCCCCCACGCCCACCGCCGAGCGCGCGGCGCGCTGGAAAGCCCGCGGCATCACCTTCGTGCACGCGCCGGTGTTCATGGCGCCGTCGAACGCGCACGAAGGCACCGGCCTCATGCTCATCTCGGGCGACAAGGCCCATCACGACACGCTGTTGCCCGACCTGCAAAAGATGACCGGCAACGTGATGTACCTCGGCGAGGCGCCCGAGCGGGCCGCCGCGTTCAAGCTCTTCGGCAACCTCACGCTGATCGGCATCATGGGCGTGCTCGGCGACGTGAACCGGCTCGCCGCCGCCTGCGGCATTTCCACCGGCGAGGCGTTCTCGCTCTTCAAGAATTTCAACCCGGGCGCGATGCTGCCGGCGCGTGCCGCGCGCATCGAGTCGGGTGATGTGACGAAGCCGTCGTTCGAGGTGACGATGGCGCGCAAGGACGTGCGCCTCATGCTCGAAGAAGCCGAGCGGGGCGGCTTCCCGCTCTACGTGATGCCGGGCGTGGCCGCGATGTACGACGCGGCCATCGCGCGCGGCGAAGGTGCGCTCGATTCGGCGGCGGCGGCGAGGGTGCCGCCGCGCTGAGACCGGCTCAGCGGTAGTACGCCTCGACCGTGCCCTTGAGCTTGATCATCAGGGGCTGGCCCTTGCGGTCGAGCGTCTTGCCGGCGGGCACCTTCACCCAGCCTTCGCTGATGCAGTATTCCTCGACGTCGTGGCGCTCCTTGCCGTTGAGGCGGATGCCGATCGGGTGCTCAAAGACCGCGGCCACGTGATGTGGGCTGCGCGGGTCGCACGAAAGATGGTCGGGCAGGGTGGGCTTGGTCTCGTCGCTCATCGCGTGTGAAATCTGGATGCAAAGGCGGCGATTGTCTGCGACTCACAGGCGCGGGCCGCGCGGCAGGCCGGCCTCGTCGTAGGCCATGCGGTGCGAGACCCAGGCCCACAGCCAGGCGACCAGCGGCAGCGCCAGCAGTAGCCACAACCAGGTGCCGTAGGCGCTGAAGAAGCCGGGCTCACCGTCGTCTGCAGCGGGGGCGGGTGACAAGGGCATGGCGGCCGGCTCGACGGGCTGCAGCGTCGGCGCAGTGCGGGTCACGAGGGGGGCGGCTGGTGCCTCGGCGACGCTCGGTTTGACGGGCGTCACCACGGGGGCAGGGGCCGAGGCCACCGGTGCGGGGCGCACCGCGGGCGCCGGCATGGAGGCGGGCGCAGGCGCCGGCTTGGGCGTGGCCGTTACGGGGGCGGGCTTGGGCACCGGGGCCGCAGGCGCCGACGCGACGGGCGGTGGCATGGGTTTCGGCGGCACAACGGGCTCAGGCTTGGGCTTGGGCGCTTCCTTGGGCTGCACCGCCACCGGTGCTGGCGCCGAGGCCGCCGCGGGCGTGGTGGACGTGGCGCCGTCGGCCACCAGCGGCGGGCCACCGAAGCGCCGGTAGATCACCTTGCGCGCACCGCCTTCACAGGTGCCGATCACCTTGCCGCCCGAAGGCACCGGCGTTCTGGCTGGCACGTCGTCCATCGCATAGCCCTTGATCTCGGGCGGGATGCGCGAGGCCAGCGTCTGCTTCAGCAGCTCACACGAATTGGATTGAGCCTGGGCACCAGGGGCCAGCAGCATCGCGATGGTGCACAGCAGCAGGCCGTTGCGGAACGAAGACATGGAGAGACGAAAGGCAGGCGGGTGATGCGGCGGCAACGCTACACCATCCGCGCCGCTGCTGCACCGCGGCAACACCCAGGGGGTATGACGGAAGTCACCTGTCCTTCGAATGCGGGATGTCGGTGCGGGGCGCCTCGCGCAACATCTCGGCGCAATTCTGGGGGTTCGCCTTGGGTCATCAACGTTGGGTGTCGCTGCCGTGCATGCTGGCAGCGCTGTGGGCCGCCTCGGGCGGCGCGTGGGCGCAGGCAGGCGCCGTGCAACCGGGCCGCGTGGAGCGAGACACACGCCAGCCACCCGAGCCGGTGCGGCGCGACAGCGTGCGCATCGACGCGCCGCGCTTCGCCGAGCAGGTGCCGCCGGGCGCGCAAGACGTGCGCTTCCTCCTCGGCGAAGTGCAGGTCGACGGCAACACCGCGCTGTCGACGCAGGCGCTGTCGCCGGCGTGGGCGCCCCTCGTGGGCAAGCCCATCACGCTGGCCGATGCCTTCGGCATCGCCGCCGCCATCTCGGCACGCTACCGCGCGGCGGGCTACATCCTGTCGCAGGCGATCATCCCGCCGCAAGACATCCGCACCCTCGGCGTGGCCGTGCTGCGCATCCAGGTCGTCGAGGGCTTCATCGGCCAGGTCAACGTGACCGGCCTGCCGCCCGGGAAGCTCGCGCCCTACCTCGAGCGGGTGAAGCTCGACCGGCCGCTGCAGCTCGCCACGCTGGAGCGCAGCCTGCTGCTCATCGGCGAGCTGCCGGGCGTGTCGTCTCAAGCCAACCTGAAGGCCAGCGCCACGCCGAACGCGTCGGACCTCGAACTCGTGGCCAGCCAGAAGCGCAGCGAGTTCGCGTTTTCGGCACACAACCGCAGCGCGCCGTCGCAAGGCCGCCTGCGGCTGGAAGCCTCGGGCGAAGTGCGCGGCGTGCTGGGTGACTTCGACCGCCACAACCTGCGCTGGGTGGGCTCGGGCGACGACCGGCTCAACATGCTCGCGTATGCGACTGACATGCCTCTGGGCCGCAACGGCCTCAAGTTCAACCTGGGCCTCTCGGCCTCGCGCTCCCAGCCCGACACCGACGTGGCGCTCAGCAACATCGACACCCGCAGCGACAACCTCTCGCTGGGCCTGAGCCAGGCCCTGCTGCGCAGCCGCCAGGCCAACCTCTCGGCGCGCGCCACGCTGGCCGGTTATGACAACAGTTCCGAGGTGGCCGGCACCATCGCGAGCGAAGACCACATCCGCGCGATGCGGCTCGGCCTGACCGGCGACGTGGCCGATGGCTGGGGCGGCATCTCGCTGCTCGACGTGGAATGGTCCAAGGGCCTGTCGAGCCTCGGGGCCGACAAACAAAGCGAGCTGCCCGTCGGCTCCGCCAACCCGCAGTTCAGCAAGTGGACCGTCTACGCGGCGCGCCTGCAGAGCATCACCGGCAACTGGTCGGCCCTGCTCGCCGGCACCGCGCAGGGCTCGGGCGACAAGCTGCCCACCGCCGAGCAGCTGGGCCTGGGCGGCGAGACCTTCCTGCGCGCCTTCGACCCGTCGGAAGTCATCGGCGAGAAAGGCTCCGCGGCCAAGCTCGAGCTGCGCTACGACCTCGGCGGCACACGCGTCGCGTCGACGCTCTATGTGTACGCCGAGAGCGGCAAGGTGCAGCGCCGGCAGGCCGACGGCTCCTACCTCTCCACCTCGCTGTCGTCGACCGGCCTGGGCGTGCGCCTGAGCGGCCCCGCGCGGACCCGCGGCTACCTCGAAGTGGGCAAGCCCGGCCGCAAGGACGTCGCCAGCGAAGGCAACCGCAAGGCCCGCGTCTTCGCCGGCCTCGGCATCGATTTCTGAGGGACCAGGACATGAAGCAACACGCTCCCACGTCATTCCGCCTGCGCGCCTTGTCGCGCGAGATCTCGCTCATCTTCGGCGCCAGCACGCTGCTGGCGATGCCGCTCGCCCAAGCCGCGCCGCAAGGCGGCTCGGTGACGGCCGGGCAGGCGGCGATCCAGCAGAACGGTGCGCTCACCACCATCACGCAGGCTTCGCAGCGTGCGGCCATCGACTGGCGCAGCTTCAACGTGGGCGCCAACGAGACGGTCAACTTCGTGCAGCCCAACGCCAGCGCGGCCATTCTCAACCGCGTGGTGGGCAACGACCCGTCGGCCATCTTCGGGCGCATCACCGCCAACGGGCAGGTGCTGCTGATCAACCCCAACGGCATCCTCTTCGGCCGCACGGCGCAGGTCGACGTGGGGGCCCTCACGGCGACTACGTCCAACCTGAGCAACGCCGACTTCATGGCCGGCCGGCTCCAGTTCAACGAAGCCGGCAAGCCGGGCGCAACGGTCGAGAACCAGGGCCGCATCACCGTGGCCGAAGGTGGCTTTGCGGCGCTGGTGGGGCGCCAGGTCGCCAACAGTGGTGTGATCACCGCGCGCCTCGGCAAGGTGGCGCTCGCCGGTGGCGATGCCTTCGTGCTCGACCTCTATGGCGACAAGCTCGTCAACCTCGTGGTCGACCCGGCCGCGATGAACGCGCTGACCGACGCGAATGGCCAGCCCCTGGCCGCGTGTGTCGACCACAGTGGCCAGATCGTGGCCGACGGCGGGCGGGTGCAGCTGAGCGTGGCGACCGTCAAGCAGCTCGTCGACAACCTCATCAACCTGAGCGGCACGTTGCGCGCCACCTCGTTCACCAGCGCGCCCGGCCTCATCTCGCTGCATGGCGATGCCAACACCCGCGTGAACGTGAGCGGCACGCTCGACACCTCGGGCGACGGCCGCGGCGGGCGCATCGAGGTCACGGGCCGTGAGGTGAACCTGCAGTCGGGCTCGTCGCTCGCCGCCACCGGCGGCGAGGGCAGCATCGCCGTGGGCGGCGACTGGCAGGGCCGCGGCCCGCTGGCGCACGCCGAGCAGGTGAACGTGGCGCAGGGCGCGAGCCTCGACGCCAGCGGCGGCACGCGAGGTGATGGCGGCACCGTGGTGCTGTGGTCCGACAAGAACACGCAGTTCGCCGGGCGCATCGACGCCAACGGCGGCAGCGCGGCCGGCAACGCCGGCCAGGTCGAGGTCTCTTCCAAAGGCACGCTCGGCTTCCAGGGCGACGTGGGCGTCTTCGCCACGAACGGCCAGCAAGGCTCGCTGCTGCTCGACCCGCTGAACCTCACCATCGCGGCCACGAGTTCCGGCGATTCGCAGGTCTCGGCCGACCAGCTGCGCTACTTCCTCACCCGCGGAACCAGCGTCACCCTCTCGGCCGACCAGAACGTGACGGTCGACGCCGAGGTCAACGGGCTCGTGAGTGGCGGCGGCGGGACGGCCGGCGGCGGGCTCACGCTGACGGCTGGCAACAACCTCGCGGTCAACCAGAGCATCGGGCTCAACAACGGCGCGCTGAACCTCACAGCGACCAACGGCACGCTGAGCCAGGCCAATGGCACGGTGCTCTACACCGGCACGGGCGCGGCGACTCTGCGCGGCGGGGCAGGCGTGGACCTCGGGCAGGTGGCCAGCGGCGGTGCGGTCGACATCCGCAGCGCCAATGGCGCGGTCACGGTGCGCAATGCGATCGTGGCGGCCACGTCGAACGGCGCGGCGGCGCCGGTGGCGAGCCTCAACGTGCAAGGCGCCGGGGCCGTGACGCTGAACGGAGCGCTCGTGCAAGGCGACGCCACGGTGCGCAGCGTCAACTCGGGAGTGAGTCTTGCGGGCGCCGTGATCCAGAGCACGGCGGGCAACGTGCAGGTCAACGCCGGCACGACGATCAGCAGCGCGGCCAGCAACATCGGCGTGGTGGCGGCCGGCACGGCAACGGTCACGGCCGGCCAGGCCATCGACCTTGGTGCCGTGCTGAGCAACGGCGCGGCCACGCTCACGTCGACCGGCGGTGGGGTGACGGTGCGGCAGGCGGTGGCGGGTGCCAGCAACTCCGCGGCCGGTGGCCTCACGATCAACGCCGCAGGCGCCGTGGCGCTGGCAGGCGCCAACACGGGCGCGGGTGGCATCGTCGTGTCGACGAGCGGCAACATCACCTCGCAAGGCGCGAACGCATCGCAAGGAGGGCTGCTCAGCACCGGCAGCGTGACGCTCACGTCCACGGCCGGACAGGTGGGCACCGGAGGGGTGCCGCTGCGTGTACAGGCCGGCGGCAACGTGCGCCTCGAGGGGCAGGCCGGCATCACCGCGGCCACCCTGCTGGGCGCCGGCAACATCGACCTGGTGGCCGCGGCGGGTGGCATCACCGTCAGTGAAGCGATTGCGGCGCAGCCCGGCACGGTCAGTGCAGCGACGACGGCGAGACCCACGGCCGTCAACCTGACGGCGCGTGATGCCATCGACGTCGCGGGCGCGGTCGCCGGGGCCAATGGCATCGGCATCGAAAGCCAGGCGGGTGCGGTGACGGTGCGCAACTCGCTCTTCAGCAACGGCCGGGTGAGCGTGGTGGCCGCGGGAGCCGTCAACGTGCAGAACGGTGCGGGCATCGTGACGACGCGGGACGATGGCCTGGGCAACGTCCTGCTCCAGTCGACCGGCAACAGCCTGACCCTCGGCAACGGCGGCATCCGCGTGGAGGGCGCCACGTCGGGTGCGACGCTCCTGGGGCAGACGGGCGTGACGGTGAACGGCGACATCCAGGTGCACAGCGGCACGATCACGCTCGGGTCCAGCCTGGGCGCCGTGCGGGTGCTCGCGAGCAACACGAGCAACGATCCAGCGCTCAACGCAACCCTCGACGCTGGCAACGACGTGGTGCGCTCCGCCATCAACGTGTCTGCGCTGGGCGACGTGGAAGTGGGCGAAATGATTGCCTACAAGGACATCAACCTCACCTCGACCACCGGCAACGTGACCCTCATGCGCGGCCTGGGTGGCAATGCCAGCGGCACCTTCGGCGGCAACCCGGTGCTGCTCAACACCGGCTACGTTGACCACGCCCGTGGCTACCTGTCTCAGTACCGGCCCAACGTCGGCCGGCTCGTCATCAGTGCGGCTCAGGGCTCGGTCGAACTGAACGGCCTGAACCTGGATGGCAACACGTCGGCGACCGACACCACGCCGGGCCTGTCGGTCACGGCGGGCCGCCGCATCGTCAGCAACAACGAGATCGCGGTGAACAAGGGCGACATCGTGCTCACCTCCACCGGCACCGGCGCGACCGACGGGGTCTACCTCGGCAGCAGCGTCTACTCGCGCGGCTACGACAGCGTGGGCGCCGACGGCGTGCGCGGCGGCAGCGACGACCTGAAGATTGGCTACGGCATCCGCATCGGCGGCCGTGTGCTGGGCCTCTTCGACAACACGCTCGAGATGGCGCAGCTGCCGGTCAACAACTTCATCGTGTCGTGGTACGAGGCCGGCCCCGGCAGCCCGCCGCCGCTGCACCAGGTGCGCACCGATGCGCAGGGCTTCGTGGTCGACACCGCCGGCGTGCGGGTGCGCAACCCCGATGGCAGCTACCAGATGGTGGGCGTGCTCTCCACGCTGGCGAGCCTCAATGCCTCCGACCTGGCCGTGCACAACGTCACCCTCGCGGGCGTGGTGGCCTCCGGCCCGAACCAGGGCATCGCCATCGACAGCGTGCGCGGCGTGCCGGCCGCGACCGACGGCCTGGGCAACCTGAGGGTCGTCACCCAGGAGATCGCCAAGATCGAGATCGCCAACAACGTGGCGAACTACCAGGACCCGGCCAACGTGGGCACCCTGGTCGCCCCCACGACCGGCACGGCTGCCAGCCGCGAGATCGCCATCACCACGCCCACCATCGCCGGCGTGGCCAACCACACCGCGCAAACGCCGATGCGCCTCAGCGAGACGCCGGTGCTCACCACGCTCAACCAGACGCCCATCGTCTCGGCGCCCACGCAGGCAGGCGTGGTGGCCGCCACGCGCGGCATCGGCCTCAAGCTGCTGAGCTTCCGCGAGAGCGGCGATGCCAGCAGCCAGGTGTGGAACACCAGCATCCGCATGGCCGACAGCGTCAACTTCAGCAGCTACTTCTTCCGGGTCGATGGGGCGAGCCTGGACCAGCTGGTCATCCCCGACCTCACCTCGACGGTGCCGGTCGAAGGTGTGTTCTCGGTCACCGTGCCGGCGCTGGCGGTGCGCACCTACCGCGACTCGGGCAACCAGCTCGTCACCGAAGTCGTGCAGCTGCCCAACGGCGCGGGCACCGCCACGCACACCTTCCGCATCGAAACCAGCGGCAACACCGAGCTGGCCCGGCTGGAGCAGGTGACGCTGGCCAACGTCAACCTGTCGTCGCTGTCGAACAGCGCCCCAGGCGGGGCCACGCAGGTGAGCGCGTGGTCGGCCAGCGGCTGGCGCGACCTCGGCACCACCGCCATCGTGCGCCTCTCCAGCCCGGTGCTCAGCCGCCCCGGCACGGCCGATGGCGTGGCCTTGTCGGGCGGCATCCTCACCTCGACCGGCAGCACCACGGCGGCACTGCAGAGCGGCGCGAGCATTGCGCCGAACTACGAGTTGCTGGTGCCGCGCTTCCTGCAGCCCACGCCCTTCGGCGCGCTGCAACCGCTGAACCCGCTCAGCGAGCCGCGCACCTTCCAGGTCACCAACGTGCTGGCCGATTCGGTGTCGACGGCGAGTTCGACCACGCGCGTGGGCACGCGGGTGTTCGTCTACGACAGCGTGATCGACACCTCCAACGGCACCCGCACCTTCGACTCCAACACCGGCGTGGCCATCCCGGGCCTCGGCGGCATTCCCGGCTTCAACAACAGCACCGTCGGCTTCGCGGGCGTCGGTGCCGGTTTCGGCGCGGTGGGCAATGGCACGGCCGGCAGCACCGGCGTGGGCAGCACGAGCGGGCAGGGCGTGACCGGCGCCACCATCCCAGGCGGCCTGACCGGCACGGGCACCGCGCCTCCGCTGCCGGCGGTGGAAGACCGCAGCACGCAGGACGTGGCCAACAGCGGCGCCAACGCACCCGAGGCGACCGGCCAACCCGGCAGCACCGAGCTGGCCTTCAGCGTGCGGCCGGCGGCCGAGGCCGACCTGGGCCGTGGGCAATCGGTGCCCGGTTCGGCGGTCAACGTGTTCAAGCGGCTCTACCGTCTGGCCACCTCGTCGGCGCCGGGAGTGTGCGCCCCTGGGGTGGTGCAGCAGACGCCCTCGGCCGACGGCGGCACCGGGCGGGACTGCCCGGCGAAGTGAAACCTGCAGTGACGCTGGCGCTCAAGGCGTGGCTGGGCCTCGCCGCGGCGCTGGCCGCGTGCGCTGTGTTTGCGGCCACGCCGAGCACCACGCCGCAGCTGCGCCTGGTGCAGGAGATGCACAACGCGCCGCTCGGCCAGATCCGCAGCGACGCGGCGCACACCCGGCTCTTCAGCGTCTCGCTCGACAAGACCCTGCGCATCTGGCGCATGGCCGACCTGCAGTTGCTGCGCACCGTGCCCTTGCCCGCCGAGGCGGGCATGGAAGGCACACCCTACGGCCTGGCTGTGGCCCCTGATGGGCAACGGGCCTACGTGGCCGGCATCACCGGCTGGGCGTGGGGCAGGGCCTCGCACGTCTACGTGGTCGACGCCGACCGTGGGCGCATCACCGGCAAGCTCGGCCGCTTCGACAACGACGTGGTGGTCTCGCTCGACCTGTCGCCCGATGGCAAGCGCCTCGCGGTGGGCCTGGCGCGCGGTGGCTTGCAGGTGATCGATGCCGAGACGGGCGCATCGCTCGGCGGTGATGCGGCCTATGGCGCGCCCGTGACCTTCGTGCACCACGCGGCCGACGGGCGCATGGCCACCACCTCCGAAGACGGCTGCGTGCGTGTGTATGCGCGAGACATGGCGCTCGCCTTCCGTGCGCAATACCCGCCGGTGGCCGCCGGGCAACCGCAATGCACCGGCTCCGAGCTCGGCGGCATCCGCTTCTCGCCCGATGGCAAGTGGCTGGCCTTCGGTGTGCGCTACAAGGCCGACGGCGGCCGCCAGCAGCCCGAGGTGACGGTGATGGACGCCGCGACGCTCACCGTGCGCCGCACCTTGAAGCCCGACGCCGCCGACCAGCAATCGCTGTGCTGCATCGCCTGGTCGCCCGACAGCGGCACGCTGTACGTCAACGGCAACGTCGAAGGCGACGGGCCGACGCCCATCTACCGGGTGCGCGACGTGAGGTCGGGTGCGCTCGAGCGCTGGAACGTGGGGCGCCAGCAGATCGCCAACATGCTGCCGCTGCCTCAGGGCCAGGTCGTGTTTGCGACGACCGTGCCCTCGCTCACGCGTGTGGGGGCCGATGGGCAGATCGTGATCGACCGCGACGGCCAGCCCCAGCAGCGCCTGCCGCACAACATCGACTTCCACGCGCAGCGCAGCGACCCGAACGCGCTGCGCCTGTCGGCCGACGGGCAGTCGCTGGTGCTCTCGCGCGGCGATGCCTCGCGACTGTGGGTGAACCTTGCCGCGCAGAACCAGCAGGCCGTGCTCTCTACCGACGGGCTCGACGATGCCGCGCTGCAGCCCGCGCGGCGCAGCGGGGCGGTGAAGGTGGCCACCGCCACCGGCTTCTATGCCTACCGCGAGCCGACGACCGTCAACGGCAAGCCGGTGACGCTCGACCGCGAGGAGGGCGTGCGCAGCTGGGCCGTGCATGCCACCCTGCCGATCGCCGCCTTCGGCACGCAGTGGCGCCTGCGCCTGGTCGATGCGCAAGGGCGGCCGCTCAAGGGCTGGGAGAACCCGCCGTATCTCGGCGCCCCGGCGTACCACACGCTCCTCACGGCCGACGGCAAGAAGGCCGTGGTGGCCCTGGGCGACGGCACGCTGCGCTGGTTCGCAGTCGACAGCGGCCGCGAGCTGCTGGGCCTCTTCGTGCACAACAACGGCAGCGACTGGGTGGCCTGGCGTGCCGACGGCTACTACGCATCGTCGCCGCAGGGCGACCAGTACGTGGGCTGGCTCGTCAACCGGGGTGACGACCGCAGCCCCGACTTCCACCGCGCGGTGCAGTTCGAACGCCGGCTCTACCGGCCCGACCTCGTGCGCGCGGCGCTGCGGCCGGCCACGCTCTCGGCCATTGCCACGGCCGAGCAGCTTGCCGAGACGCTGCGGCAGATGGCCGCGCCGCGCGTGAGCATCGAGGCCATCACCGCGGGCGCCGAGCCGGGCACGGTGGCGGTGCGGCTGAGTGCCGAGTCCACCGGCCAGCCGATCCAGGAGCTCGGGGTGTATGTCGACGGCGTGCCGGTGCTGCGCCCGGCTGAGCGCCGGGTGGCGAGTGGCGATGCGCAGCGCCTCACGCGCACCGTCACCACGCGGCTGAACGGCGCAAGCTCGGTCATCCGCGTCGAGGCCGAGACCGAGCGTTCGCTGGGCCTGGACGAATCGGCGCCGCTGGCAGCGCCCGCCGCAGCCCGTGCCAGGCCGGGCCGGCTGTGGCTGGTGCTGACCGGCGTGTCGCGCTTCGACAGCGTGCTGGCGTGCGAGGCGCGTGGCGATTGCAAGGTGCGCGTGACCCAGCTGCCCAACACCACGCGCGATGCGCGCGAGCTGGCGGCCGTGCTCACGCGCCACACTGGCAAGCTCTTCAGCAGCGTGAGCACCGTGCTGCTGGCCGAAGACGCGCCCGACCAGCCGACCAAGGCCAACCTCGTCTCGCGCCTCAAGGAGCTGGAGCAGGTGAGCCCCGACGACACCGTGCTCGTCTTCGTGGCCTCGCACGGCTTCACGCCCGACCCGGCCTCCGGCGAGTACTACTTCCTCACCAAGGACTCGTCGCAGCAAGACCTGCTCGCGGTGACGAGCGCCAAACCCGGCCAGCCGCTCGACGTGCGTGCCGCCGCCAGCCTGATGAGCGGTACCGAGCTGCATGCGCTGCTCAAGCGTGTGCCCGGCAAGCGCATCCTGGTGCTCGACACCTGCCACTCGGGCAGCGCCGATGGGCGCAACGACCCGTATGCCTTGTCCAAGCGCAGCGCGGCGGCGCAGATCGCGGTGCTCTCGGCGTCGCAGGGCGACCAGCTTTCCTACGAGGTCCCCCCTGATCCTTCGGGCAACACGCCGCAGCATGGCGCCTTCACCTACGCCTTGATGGAGGCGCTGTCGGGCCGCGCCGCGGCGGCACCCGGTGCGCCGGTGACGCTGCAGGGCGCCTTCCGCTACGTCGGCCCGCGGGTCAACGAGCTGCTCAAGCGGGTGCCGCGTGCACCCTCGCAGCGTGCGCTGCAGACCCCGACCCTGAGCGCGAACCCGGCACTCGCGGGCACGGCACTTGCGGCGCCCTGAGATGCAGTAAGGTCGCGCCCTGATCTCACAACCGGAGCCTTCGCGTGCGTCATCTCTCCGTCATGTTGGTCACCCTGATGGCACTGCTGCTGCAGGCCTGTTCGTCGCAGCAGCTCTACGGCACGGGCCAGGAGATGCAGCGCAACGAGTGCCGCAAGATCGTCGACATGCAGGAGCAGAGGCGCTGCATCGCGAATGCCAACATGTCGCACGATGAGTACAAGCGCCAGGCCGAGGCGGCCAAGGGTGCGAAGTAAGGTGGCGATGCGGCTCGCGCTGCTGCTGTCGATGGCCTTGGCGTGGCTGGCGCCATCGCACGCTGCCGAAGGCACCATCAGCGGCCCGGGCGACCACACGTTCTCCATCGAGCACGGCGGCAAGCCCCGACAGTACCGCGTGCACGTGCCGCCGGGCTTTTCGGCCGACAAGCCGATGCCGGTGGTGTTTGCCCTGCACGGCGGTGGCGGCAACATGGACATCCAGTCCGACGACCGCTTCTACGGCCAGGTCGCCAAGGCCGACGCGGCGGGCTACGTGGTGGTGTTCCCCAACGGCTACAGCCGTTTCCGCGGCGGCAAGCTCGCCACCTGGAACGCCGGCAACTGCTGCGGCCTCGCCCGCGATGAAAACGCCGACGACGTGGGCTTCATCCGCGAGATCGTCAAACGCCTGAGCATGCAGCCGGGCATCGACGCGAAGCGCTTCTATGCGAGCGGCATGTCCAACGGCGCGATGATGAGCTACCGCCTGGCGTGCGAGATGCCGGAGACCTTCCGCGCCATCGCCGCGGTGGCCGGCACCGACAACACCCGCAGCTGCCAGCCCGCCTCGCCGGTGTCGGTGCTGCACATTCACGCGCGCGACGACGAGCTGGAGCTGTTCGAGGGCGGCGCCGGGCGCAAGTCGCGTGCGGTGACCGCCTTCGTGTCGGTGCCCGACTCGATCTCGAAATGGGTGCAGCTCAACGGCTGCCAGCGCACGCCGCAGCGTGTGTTCGAAGTGCCGGGTGCCTACTGCGAGGCCTACACGGGCTGCCGTGGCCAGGGCACCGAGGTCAAGCTCTGCGTCACCGAGACGGGCGGCCACTCCTGGCCCGGTGGCGCCAAGCCGCGTGGGCGCGGCCGGGGCTCGAGTGCGATCTCGGCCACCGACCTGATCTGGGACTTCTTCAGCACCCGATGAACGGCCGCGCCCTCGCTGTTGCGGCCAGTGCCGCACTCACGCTTGGCTTGGCCGGATGCGAGACCGTGCGCCCGTCGGTCGTGCCCTTGCGCACCCTCGAGCAGCCCGCGCCCTGCGGCCCGGTCGACACGCTGATCGTGATGCTGCCCGGCTCGTATTCCTTGCCCGAGGAGTTCCAGCGCGAAGGCTTCGTGCGCACCTTGCGCGCTCGGCAGGTGGCGGCCGATGTGCTGCTCGTCGATGCGCACCTGGGCTACTACCGCGACCGGACCATCATCGAGCGCCTCCATGCCGACGTGGTGCAGCCCGCGCGGGCGCGCGGTGTGCGCCAGATCTGGCTGGTCGGCATCTCGCTCGGGGCGGTGGGCGCGATGCTGTATGCCGACGAGCACCCGCAGGCGCTCGATGGCGTGGTGCTGCTGGCGCCCTTCCTCGGCACGCGGCTCACCGCGCTCGAGATCGAGAACGCCGGCGGGCTCGCGCAATGGCCAGCGCCGGAGCGCCGCGCTGACGAGGAGCTGGACGTGCGGCTGTGGCGCTGGCTGAAAAAACAATCGGCCCCCGGTGCCGCGCCGCTGCGCATCGTGCAGGGGTATGGCGTCGACGACCGCTTCGCCTACAACAACCGGCTCTTCAGCCAGTCGCTGCCGCCAGCCCAGGTGTTCACCGCGCCCGGTGGGCACGACTGGCCGGCGTGGAACGACCTCTGGCACCGCATGGCGCAGACGCTGCCGTTGCCGCGAAGCCCCGCCTGCCAGGTGGCCGGGGCGCCAGATCCCGTCACGCCGGCTGCGCCACCGCCTTGAAGAAGGTGTAGCAGAACACCCCGTCGGCCTGGGCGGTGCGGTGCAGGGCCTGCACCCCGGCGTCGAAGTCCGCGGGGGTCGACAGGCCCGCCGCGATGGCGTCGTCGCGCACGCCTTCGATCATGGCGGTGAAGGTCTTGCGGGTGAAGCCTTCGACCCACGCGGGCCGGCTCGCATCGGCATAGACGAAGCGTGGCGAGACCTGCACGTCTTGCCCGCCAGCCGCTTGAAGCAAGGGATAGAGCTTGCGACCGATGAGCGCGTTGCCACCGGCTCGCGCCTGCAGTTTCACCTGGCAGTCGATCGCATGGCGCGCGGCCGGGTGCTCCGGGTGGAACATCACCGAGCCGTGGTCGCCTTCGATGGCGGTCAGCGTGCCACCGGGTTTGATCAGGCGCAGCAGGGTGCGCAGGGTGTCGGTGGGGTCGGCCAGATGTTCGAGCACGAAGCACACGAACACGTGGTCGAACGAGCCGTCGGCGAAAGGCAGGGTGCGCAGGTCGGCCTGCTGGAACTCGACGTTGCGCAGCCCGGCATCGGCCGCGCGCCGGCTCGCCACGGCCAGAGAGGCGGCCGAGATGTCGATGCAGGTGAAGCGGGCTCCGGGGCTGCGAGTGGCGAGTTCGAGCGTCTGGGCGCCGGTGCCGCATCCGGCTTCAAGCACGGAGCAAGCTTCGGGGTAGTGGGTGTCGTGGTGCAGCAGGTCCGACAGCGTGCGGGCCTGGTCGTGCAGTCGTTCCTGTTCACGGTCGGCGTAGCCGTGGACGTAAGCGTGGTTCATCTGAAGCGGCAAGAGGTGGCGAGGGCCGCAGTCTCGGCCGCTGGACCGCCGCGGTCTTGAACGCTATTGCAGCGAGGCGTGTTGCCAGGCGCCGGGCGTGAAGCCGAACTGCTGCACGAAGCTGCGCGTCATGTGGCTCTGGTCGGCGAAGCCGCAGGCGGCCGCGGCCTCGGCCAGCCCGATGCCCGACGCGATGAGCGCCCGCGCGCGCAGCACCCGCTGCTGGCGCAGCCAGGCATGGGGCGGCATGCCGTAGGCGTCGGCGAAATGCCGTAGCACCTGGAAGCGGCTCAGGCCGGCGAGGGTGGCCAGCTCGGCGAGCGAGGGGGTGTGGGTCAGGTCGTCGGCCAGCTGATCGCGCACCTGGTGCAGGGCCGGCGAGGCCGCTGGGCGGCTGGCTGCGAGGCCCGCATGACGCGCCAGCAGCTGCCCGCAGATGGAGGCCCAGGCTTCGTCGAGGGCCAGCGCTTCCGCGTCCTGCGCCAGGGCGAAAAGGCGGCGCAGGGCGTGACGCAGCCGTGGGTCGTCGAACACCGGCTGCGTGAGGGCGAGGGCGGTGCTGGCGGTGTCGCCCGGCGCCAGCGTGCTGGCCTGCAGCGCGGCGGCGTCCATGTAGACCATGCGCCAGCGACGGGCCGGCGCGCCGTGCGGGCGGCCGTCGTGTACTTCGCCGGGGTTGGTGCTGATGAGGTCGCCTGCGTAGGCCTGCACCGCACCACGGCCGCTGGCCGAATGGTGGGCGCCGTCATCGATCAGGCCGATGCCGTAGGTGTCATGCCAGTGGCGCGGGAAGTGGCGCGCGCTTGCGATGTGGGTGAAGTGCACGCCGGGCCACGGGGCCGCCATCACGTCGCAGCGATGGAGTTCGGCCGCGCCCACGAGCGTTCCCCTTACGGCCGCACCTGGTCGATCACGACCTCGACCTTGTCGGCCCCGGGCTTGACCGTGGCGCTCGCGCCGGTGAGGTCGCCCGATTGCGGCGTGGCGTTGCCGCTGCGCGAGACACGCGCTTCGATGCGCACTTCGCTCGCGCCGGAGATCTTGGCCTCGGGGCTCATGGCCATGCTGTCGTCGAGCTTGAAGCTGAAGGGCAGGGCCGACACCTGGATGCGCTGCACGGCCAGCGGCAGGCGCGAGCCTTGCGGGTTGCGCGCGAAGATGAAGACGGTGTCGCCCGGCTGGACCTTGGCGGCCAATGCGGGCGCGAGGCTCACGCGCCCGCTGACGCTCGCCCCGGCGGCGGCGGTCGTGGGGCTGGGGGCCGGCGGTGTGGTGGCCGACGGGGCCGCGGGTGTCTTGGCCCCGGCACCGCCGACGCCCGCCAGGTGCTCGCGCGTCTTCGCGATGGCATCGGTGAGCCAGCGTGCGTCTTCGGAATCGGGCGGCACCACACGCTGAATCTGCTGCCAGCGGGCGATGGCCTGCGCGTAGTCGCCGCGGTTGTAGGCGGCCGTGGCGGCCAGCGAGAGCGCCATCGGGTTCTCCGGCTCGACCTTGAGCGCCTGGTTGACGAGCGCCATCGGCTTGCCTTCGAGGTTGCCCATCGCGCGCGACGCCAGCACGTCGGCGTATTCGGCCAGCAGCGTGGCGTTTTCCTGCAGGGCCGGGCCGATGCGTTCGAACGCCGCTTCGGCTTCGGGCAGGCGGCCCATGGCGCGGTAGCTGCGGGCGAGCACGACGAAGCCGCGCGGGTCGGGGTTCTTCTCCATGCGGGCGGCCAGGTCGGCCACCATCTTCTCGACGTTCTGCTGCGTGGGGGCGGCGCGTGCGAGCGGGTCGAGCGCGGCGGGCGTGCCGAGCCAGGCGTACAGCCCGGCTGCGGCCAGCGGCAGCGTGACGGCGAGCAGCAGCGCGGTGTGCTTCATACCCCCGGCAGCCGTGGTGGGCGCATCGGTGGCCGACACGTCATCGAGCAGGCGGCGCTGCAGTTCGGCGCGGGCCTGGGCGTGGTCTTCCGTGCTGAGCGTGCCGGCCGCGAGGTCGCGGTCGAGCTCGGCCAGCTGGTCGCGGTAGATGCCCGCGTTGATGTCGCTCGTGCTGCCCGCCGCGGGCTTGGGCTTGCGGTTCCACGGGCGCAGCAGTACCACCAGGGTGACCGCGACCAGAATGGCTGCGGCCAGGACGAATCCGCCCATCAGGAGTCTCCCTTAAGCGAGGCCTGCGCCTCGCGCTTGTCATTCAGCAGAGCTTCCGCTCTTCGTTGTTCTTCGGGTGTGAGGGCTGCCTCGGCGGGCTTGCGGCGGCGCAGGAAGGCGATGAGGGCGATCACCCCACCCACCATCAGCACGAAAGGCCCACCCCACAGCAGCCAGGTGGTCGGCTTGACGGGCGGGCGGTAGAGCACGAAATCGCCGTAGCGGTTGACGAGGAAATCGCGGATCTCCTGGTCGGTCTGCCCCTGCTTGATCATCGTGCGGATCTCGCGCTTGAGGTCGAGCGCCAGGTCGGCGCGCGAGCCGGCGAGCGATTCGTTCTGGCAGACCAGGCAGCGCAGCTCTTCGCTGATGTGCACGAGGCGGGCCTCGACAGCCGGGTCTTCGGCGAGCGGGGCGGCGTCCTTGGCGGGCGCAGCCGCGGCCATGAGCGCCAGCGACAGCGCCAGGAACACGTGCTTGGCGCTCATTTCTGCAGCTCCGCGATGAGCGGCAGGATCTTCTTGTCGAGCACCTCGGGCGTCACCGGGCCGATCTGCTTGAAGCGGATCACGCCGGCCTTGTCGATCACGTAGGTCTCGGGCACGCCATAGACGCCGTAGTCGATGCCCACGCGGCCGTCGGCGTCGACGGCCGAGAGGTCGTAGGGGTCGCCGTGGCGGGCCAGCCAGTTGAGGGCTTCGGGGCGCTGGTCTTTGTAGTCGAGGCCGACGATGGGGGCGACCTTGCGCTTGGCGAGGTCGACCAGCACCGGGTGCTCGACGCGGCACGACACGCACCACGAGGCCCACACGTTGAGCAGCCACACCTTGCCGGCCATGTCTTTCGGGCTGAAGCTGCCTTCCTTCTGAAGCTGGGGCAGGGTGAAGGCCGGTGCGGGCTTGCCGACGAGCGGCGAGGGCACTTCGCGCGGGTCGCGGTTCAGGCCGATGGCGAGAAAGACCGCCAGCACGATGAAGAGCACTAGCGGGATCAGCAGGTAGCGCTTCTTCATGCCGGGGCTCCCTGCACCGCCACCGCACTCTTCTGCTTCAGGCGGTAGCGCCGGTCGGCCGCGGCGATGCCGCCACCGAGCGCCATCAGCAGGCAGCCGCTCCAGATCCACATGACGAAGGGTTTGTAGTAGACGCGCACGCTCCACACGCGGCCTTCGGTGTCGAGCGCCTCACCGAGCGAGACGTAGAGGTCGCGGGTGAAGCCGGTGTCGATGGCGGTCTCGGTCATCGGCATCTGCGACGAGAAGTAGTTGCGCTTCTCGGGGTGCAGGTGGCGCAGCTCGACCTTGTCCTTGATCAGCGCCACGTCGCCACGGGCGGCGGTGTAGTTGGGGCCTTCCACCTGGCGCACGCCATCGAGGCGGAAGGTGTAGCCGCCCATCTCGACGGTGTCACCCACCGCCATGCGCACGTCTTTCTCGACCTCGTAGCCCTTGACCATGGTCACGCCGACCACGAAGACCGCCATGCCGATGTGCGCGATGTGCATGCCCCAGTAAGAGCGCGGCGGCCAGCCGGAGCGCAGGCGTTCGCGGATCTGGAAGGCGCTGCTGGCGAAGATCCACACCGCCAGCAGCAGGCCGAGCGCGACCAGCGGGCTCCAGTGATCGCCCACCAGGAAGGGCAGGCCGACGCCGGCCACCACGGCGATCACCGCGGCCAGGCGCAGGCGCCGTGCCATGTCGCGCGCATCGGCGTGCTTCCAGCGGGCGAGCGGCCCGACGGCCAGCAGGAAGAGCAGCGGCAGCATGATCGGCACGAAGACCGAGTTGAAGTAGGGCGGGCCGACCGAGAGTTTGCCCATGCCGAGCGCGTCGATCAGCAGCGGGTAGAGCGTGCCCAGCAGCACCGAGCCGCAGGCCACGGCCAGCAGCACGTTGTTGACCAGCAGCAGCGTCTCGCGCGAGAAGAGGGCGAAGGCGCCACCCATGCTCACCTTGGCGGCGCGCCAGGCAAAGAGCGTGAGCGAGCCGCCGATCACCACCACCAGGAAGGCGAGGATGAAGATGCCGCGGCGCGGGTCGGTGGCGAAGGCGTGCACCGAGGTCAAGACGCCCGAGCGCACGAGGAAGGTGCCCAGCAGCGAGAGCGAGAAGGCCGCGATGGCGAGCAGCACCGTCCAGTTCTTGAAGCTGCCGCGCTTTTCGGTCACGGCGAGCGAGTGGATCAGCGCGGTGCCGATGAGCCAGGGCATGAAGGAGGCGTTTTCCACCGGGTCCCAGAACCACCAGCCGCCCCAGCCCAGCTCGTAGTAGGCCCAGTACGAGCCGAGCGCGATGCCGAGGGTGAGGAAGACCCAGGCGACGTTGGTCCAGGGGCGCGACCAGCGGGCCCAGGCGGCGTCGAGCCGGCCGGCCAGCAGCGCCGCGATGGCGAACGCGAAGGCGACCGAGAAGCCCACGTAGCCCATGTAGAGCATCGGTGGGTGGACGACGAGGCCCGGGTCCTGCAGCAGCGGGTTGAGGTCGGCGCCGTCTTGTGCGCCGGGGAGCTGGCGGTCGAACGGGTTGGAGGTCAGCAGCATGAAGAGCAGGAAGCCCACCGCCACCAGGCCCAGCACGCCCAGCACCCGCGCCACCATCGCCTGCGGCAGCTGGCGCGACAAGAGGCTCACCGCGCACGACCATCCGGTCAGCATCAGCAGCCACAGCAGCAGCGAGCCTTCGTGGCCGCCCCACACCGCCGCGGCGCGGTAGGCGGTGGGCAGCTTGGAGTTGGAGTGCTGCGCCACGTACTGCACCGAGAAGTCGTTGGCGATGAAGGCGTGCATCAGGCAGCCGAAGGCGAAGGCCACCAGCAGGAACTGCGTCTGTGCGGCCGGCCGGGCGAGGGCCATCCAGCCGACGTGGCCACGCTGCGCGCCGACGATCGGCAGCACGCCTTGCACGAGCGCCACCAGCAGCGCAAGGATGAGGGCCAGGTGGCCGAGTTCTGGGGTCATGGGCGTTGTCTCGCTTCTTGTGTGGCCGGCCGTTATTTCTTGTTGACGGTCTTCGCGGCCTTGTGCGCCTCGTCGACCGCGTGCTGGGCCTCGGGCGGCATGTAGTTCTCGTCGTGCTTGGCCAGCACCTCGGTGGCATGGAACTCGCCGTCGGGGTTGAACTTGCCTTGCACCACGGCGCCTTTGCCTTCCTTGAAGAGGTCAGGAAGGATGCCGGTGTAGGTGACACGCACGTCTTTCGCGGTGTCGGTCACGACGAAGTGCACCGTCATCTGGTCACGCTTGACGCTGCCCTCGCGCACCATGCCGCCCACGCGGAAGGCCCGGTTCTTCGGCGCTTCGCCGGCGGCCACCTGGGTCGGTGTGAAGAAGAAGGCGACGTTGCTCTGGAGGGCGTTGAGCACGAGCGCGGTGGCAATGCCCAGGCCGGCGAGTGCGCCCACGATGATCGCGATGCGCTTGTGTCGAGGTTTCATGTGAGCAGAGGCTCGCGTTGAGGTTGAAGCCGGCCGTTGAAGCCAGTGGCCAGGGGCGGATTATCCGCGCAGCCTGAGTGCCGCTTCCGTTGCGCCAAGTTCCGTTCTTGTAGCAAGTGCGCATACACCAAAGGTCACCCCGTATCTTCTGCGACCGTATGTAAGCCTGCTCACGTTTGCCAACTATTGACGTTATTTTTTCGCTTCTGAGGGTCGATGATCCGGCCGACGACAAAGAGGGCTTCGATTGTGCGTGTCGCAACCAGAAGCCTGAGACAACACCACGGAGAGCGTCTTGATCCTCATCAGCAATCGTTCGGAGCGACTGGAATAGCCATGCTGTTCGGTTTCTCCAAGCCCCGTGTCCAGAGCGACACCCCAGCCGCGGCTCCGAGCCGCGCGTGGGGCCGTTCGCAGGCGCAGGGCGAGTGGATGAGCCGTGAGGAAGCCATCATGGGCACCGCGGTGCGCGTGGAGCTGTGGGCCCCCGAGCGCCAGCAGGGCGAGGCGGCACTCGACGCCGTGATGGCCGAGATGCACCGCATCGACCGCACCATGAGCCCGCACAAGCCGGACTCCGAACTCTCCGTCATCAACCGCGAAGCCGCACGCCACGCCGTGCCGCTGAGTGCCGAGATGGCTCGGCTGGTGTCGCGGGCGATCGACTTCTCGAAGCTGTCCGACGGCGCGTTCGACATCACCTACGCCGGCGTCGGCCAGCTGTATGACTACCGCGCCGGCATCAAGCCGAGCGACGAGGCCGTGGCCGCGGCAAAGCCGACCGTCGGCTGGCGCCACCTCATCCTCGACCGCGAGCAGCGCACCCTGCGCTTTGCCCGCGACGGTGTGCGCATCGACCTCGGCGGCTTCGCCAAGGGCCATGCGGTCGACAACAGCGTGGCCATCCTGCGCCGCATGGGCATCGCCAACGCGTCGGTGGCAGCCGGTGGCGACAGTTATGTGATGGGCGACCGCGGTGGCCGCCCCTGGAGCATCGGCATCCGCGACCCGCAACGCGACAGCGGCGTGGTGGCGGTGCTGCCGCTCGAAGACACGTCGATCTCGACCTCGGGTGACTACGAGCGCTTCTTCATCGAAGACGGCGTGCGCCATCACCACCTGCTCGACCCCCGCACCGGCCGTTCGCCGCGCGCTCTGCGCAGCGTGACGATCCTCGCGGCCGATGGGTTGACCAGCGAGGCACTGTCGAAGTGCCTCTTCGTGATGGGTTTGGAAGCTGGCATGCGGCTCGTCGAGTCGCAGCCGGGTGTGGATGCGGTGGTGGTCGACGCGCAAGGGGCGTTGCACTACTCGTCCGGGTTGCTGGATGGCGCGGCTGCGCCGTCGCAGTGACCGGCAGGTGTTGAAGACGAATCGGACTCAATAGGAGGTGAATATGAAAGAAGTCCTGACACATAAGCATGCGCTGGCATGCGTTGCCGTGTGTGCGAGCCTGGTGCTCGCCGGTTGCGGCAGCGGCAGCAGCAGCACGAGCTCGGACGACACCGTCACGGTCAACGGCGACGTGCCCGTGGCCTACGTGAAGCGCTCGACGACCCTCAGCATGAACCCCACCGACGGTGCCCCCACCGCGGCGGGCGGCGATCTGATCATCCGCGAGAAATCGTCGGCCAGCGCCCAGGAGCACAACGTCACCGCCGGCATCACGCAAGGCAACGGTGACGCCTCCGACCCCGAGGTCTCGTATGACGGCAAGAAGATCGTCTTCGCGCTGCGCTGCCCCACCTCCAACACCTCCACGATCAACGGCGTGGCCGCCTGTACCGGCCGCTGGAACATCTGGGAATACGACATGACCAACGGGCTGGCCAACGGCACGCTGCGTCGCATCACCAGCTCCAACCAGCACGACGACGCCGACCCGTACTACCTGCCGGGCGGCGCGGGCTTCGTGTTCTCGTCCAACCGCCAGGAAAAGGCCCGCTCCAACCAGGCGCTCGGCCAGGCCTACAAGGCGCTCGACGAATACGAGCGCGAGGCGGTGATGAACCTGCACACGATGGACGCCAACGGCGGCAACATCCAGCAGATCTCGTTCAACCAGAGCCACGACCGCAACCCGGTGGTGCGCCCGAACGGCGACATCATGTTCTCGCGCTGGGAGCACGTGGGCGATCGCAACCGCTTCGCCGTCTTCCGCGCCAAGCCCGACGGCACCGACATGTTCGTGCTCTACGGTGCGCAAAGCCCGGGCAACAGCTTCCTGCACCCGCGCGACATGGACCCGAACGGTCCCTACCGCGGCCACATTTCCAGCTCGCTGATGCCGCTGTCGCGCACCCAGGAAGGTGGCGCGCTGATGGTGATCGACGCGTTCAACTACTCGGAGAACAACACCCGCGCCTTCGTGACCGCTTCGGCCACGGGCGGCCAGCGCCAGGTGACGGCGCAGGCGCTGAACGACGGCATGGGCCTGTCGGCCTTCGGCCGCGTGACCACGCCGTACCCGCTGTGGGACGGCACCAACCGCATCCTCGTGGCCTATCGCCCCTGCGAAGTCACGCGCAACGGCCAGGTGGTGCCTTGCGCCACGCTGACCCAGGCCGAGCGCGACCGCCTGAGCGATCGCACCCGCCTCGCCGCCGACATCGCCCTCGACACCGTGCGCGACAACGCCCCGGCCGCCTACGGCATCTACATGTACAACCCGGCCAACCAGACCTGGCTGCCGGTGGCCGCGCCGCCGTCGGGCTTCATGTACACCGACCCGATCGCGATCCAAGCGCGTGCCGAGCCCAATGCCACCCCGCCGGTGGCTGTCGATGCCACGCTCGCCGCGCAGAACATGGCGCTGATCGAAGTGCGCAGCGTCTATGACACCGACGGTCTCGGCCGCATGAGCGAGATGATGCTGACCGACGCCGATCGCCCCACCGGCTGCGCCCGTGGCATCGCGATGACCACGCCGCCGGCCGAAGAGAGCGAGACCCGCAGCTCGGTGGCCGACATCGCCGCCATCAAGGACCCGGCCAACCCGGCCTACCACTGCACCCCGGTGCGCTTCGTGCGTGCCATGCGCGCCGTCGCCCCGCCGCAGGGCATGACCGGCCTGCGCAGCTCGATCGGCGAGACCGAATTCGAGCAGCAGCAGATCCTCGGCTATGCGCCGGTGGAGCCCGACGGTTCGTTCAAGCTGCACGTGCCGGCCGACACGCCGCTCGCGCTGTCGATCATCGACAGCAAGGGCCGCGCGATCCAGACGCACACCAACTGGATTCAAGTGCGCCCCGGCGAGCGCCGCACCTGCGACGGCTGCCACAGCCCGCGCCGTGGTGCCTCGCTGAACTCCGGCGTCGTGGTCAACACCATGCCGGCGGCGCTGGTCGCGGCCCTGGCGTCCGACCACCAGACGGGTGAAACGATGGCCTCGACCCGCACCCGCCAGACCCCGGCGGCGCTGGCCCTGCAGGCCAACCTGGAGTTCACCGACGTGTGGGCCGACACCGCCCAGAGCGGCATCGTCGCCCGTGCGCCGATCCAGATCCGCTACACCGGCAACGCCAACCCGGCCGACGACCTGCAGACCCCGGCCCCGGCCACGACCGGCACGCACCGCGGCATCATCAACTACCCCGAGCACATCGCCCCCCTGTGGACGCGTGCCCGTGGTCCGTCGGGTGCCCACACCTGCACCAACTGCCACGCCGACGCGGCCGTGCTCGACCTGCGCGACACCACCTCCGGCACGGGTCGCATGACCTCGTATGAAGAATTGGTGATGGGCGACCCGATCATCGACCAGGCCACCGGCCTGCCGCAGATCGTGGTGCGCGACGGCGAGCCGATGATCGAGCGTGGCGCGGCCCTGGTGGAAACCAGCTCCAGTGCGGCCAACTCGGCCGGTGGCACCCGCAAGAGCCGCCTCGGCGAGATCCTGTGGGGCGAGAACCTGCTGGCCGGGGCAGCTGCTCGCACGGCGCACCCGAACCCGCCCAACACCGCGCCGAACCACGCCGCGATGCTCAACAAGGCCGAGCTGCGCCTCGTGACCGAGTGGATGGACCTCGGTGGCCAGTACTACAACGATCCGTTCAACCCGAACGGCAGCGTGCGCGCCATCAACGGCCTGTCGGAGGCGAGCTTCGCCGCCACCGTGCAGCCGATCCTGCGCCGCAGCTGTGCCGCCTCGTGCCACCAGGCCGGCAACATCGACCCGGCCGTGCCGGGCGGGCTGACGTTCCGCGGCAACCGCTTCGTGTTGACGGGCAGCACCGAGGGCGATTTCGGTGTGACACTCTCGCTGATCTCCAACACCTGCAATGCGGCGTCGAACTACCTGCTGAGCCGGCCTTCGAGCAACCCGCATCCGATGGGTGGCACTGGGCCCGTGCTGCCGGTCGGTAGCCCCGACTACCAGACGATTGCGAACTGGATCTCTAGCGGATGCTGACCCGGGAAAAGCGTGTACCTTGCAAGCCTGCTGCCAGCCCCCGCCCCCTGCGGGCGGGGCTCGCCGCGGCGCTGATCGCCCTGGTGGCGGGTTGCGGCGGCGGGACGCCGCTGGGCAACCCGCCCGACATCCAGAACAGCGGGGGAGGCACGGGCGGGCGGTCGCTGTCCTTCGCCTACTACCAGCGCTGCATCAACCCGATTTTCCTTGCGTCGCTGCCGATCCTTGGCTCCAATCCCCCGGTCACCAACACCTGTGCGGGAGCGGGTTGCCATGACGATGCCAACGGCGCCGGCGGCGCCTTCCGTGTGCGGCCGGCGGCGGCTGTGGTGAACCTCGCCAGCACCGCCGATGTGATCCGCGCCAGCGACATGTACAAGAACTACTACTCCGCGCAAGGCGAAGTGACCTTCAATTCCGTGCTGCTGAGCCGGCTCATCACCAAGCCGCTGGTGCGCGGCGTGCTGCACGGCGGCGGCCAGATCTTCGCCAATGATCTCGACCCCAACGTGCAGAAGCTCCTGTACTGGATGACCAACCCCATCCCCGTGGGGCAGGACGAACTCACCACCGACTTGCCTGCCGGTCCTGCCTGTCCATGAAGGTGCCGCGTCTCGTCCGAAGCGTGGCCTGCGCGTGGATGCTGGGCGCCGCCGCGGTGGGCGCCGCCCAGGCGGCCGATGCCCCAGCCGAGCGGCTGACGGTCGCCGACCCCTACCTCGAAGTGCACACCGGCCCTGGGCGGGGCTACCCCGTCTTCCACGTGGTCGAGCGGGCCGACTGGGTCGAGATCGAGCTGCGCCGCACCGACTGGTTCAAGATCCGCACCTCCGACGGCAAGGTCGGCTGGGTCGTGCGCCAGCAGCTCGAGCGCACCCTCACCGAAGCCGGCGGGCAGAAGACCTTCCGCGACGTGGCCCTCGACGACTACCTCAAGCGCAAGCTCGAGATGGGCGCCGGCTATGGCCGCTTCAAGAAGGAGCCGATGCTCAAGCTGTGGATGGGCTACCGCGTCTCCGACACGCTCTCGCTCGAAGGCACGATCGGCCAGGTGCAGGGCGTCTTCTCGGGCACCGACCTGTGGCACTTCAACCTCAACGTCGAACCCTGGTCCGACAAGCGCTGGTCGCCGTACTTCGGCATCGGCATGGGCAAGTTCAAGAACATCCCCAACCAGAGCCTGGTGGGCGCACAGCTCACCAACGTGAACCTCGCCAACGGCACGATCGGCCTGCGCTACTACCTCACCGAGCGCTTCGTCGTGCGCACCGACTACACCTTCTACACGGCCTTCCTCGCTGACACCCGCTACGGTGAATACCGGTCGGTGACGGCCGGCCTGTCGTTCTTCTTCTGATTGGTCTCATCGTGCACACGCCCATGCCCAAGACCCCCAAGCTGCTCGTTGCCTCGCTCCTGGCCGCCGCCGCCCTGTGCACTGCACCGGGCGCCCGCGCCGCCGACGAGAAAGACAAGGACAACAAGCCCGCCAACGAGCAGGTGATCGTGCCGCAGGTCGACCGGCGCAACGTCAAGGTGCCGAAGTTCCCGTCGAGAGATTTCGAACTCGGTCTCTTCACCGGCACCTACGGCACCGAGAGCTTCGGCTCCAGCTCAGTGAGCGGCCTGCGCCTGGGCTACCACATCACCGAAGATTTCTTCGTCGAAGGCGTCTACGCGCGCACCAAGGTCAGCGACGAGAACTACCGGCAGATCCTGCCCGGGGGCATCTTCCCGAGCGGCTCCGAGACGCTCAGCTACTACAACGTCTCGGTGGGTTGGAACGCGCTGCCGGGCGAGATCTTCATCTGGCGCAACACCGCCAAGGCCTCGGCGCTGTACCTCATCGGCGGCATCGGCAACACCAAGTTCCTCGAGCAGCGCAAGCAGACCATCAACTATGGCGTGGGCTCGCGCGTGCTCTTCGCCGACTGGTTCGCGCTGCAGATCGACGTGCGCGACCACATGTTCACCTACGACCTGCTGGGCCGCCGCAAGAGCACGCACAACATCGAGTTCACCCTCGGTACGACCTTCTTTTTCTGACAGGTGCTTTTCATGACCTCGACTTTCGTTCGCTTCGCCCCTTCCGCTGTGCTGCGGCCGCTGCTGGGCGCACTGTTGCTGGCCGCTGCCACCTGGTCGAGTGCCGCGGTCCCCGTTGGCGCCAACGCGCCCGACTTCACGCTCAAGACCCTGAACGGCCCCAACATGCGCTTGCAAGAGCAGCGCGGCAAGGTGGTGCTCGTCAACTTCTGGGCCACCTGGTGCGGCCCGTGCCGCAAGGAGATGCCGCACCTGAACCGCATCGCCGACAAGTACAAGTCGTCGGGCCTGGTACTGCTAGGCGTCAACATCGACGAAGACGTGCGCAACGCCGCCGAGGTGGCCGGCAAGCTGAAGGTGAGCTTCCCGGTGCTGCTCGACACCGACAAGGCGGTGAGCAAGATGTACGACCTCAACAGCATGCCCTCGACGATGGTGATCGACCGCAGCGGGAAGGTCCGCTACGTGCACCGCGGCTATCAAGACGGCTACGAAGACACCTACGACCAGCAGATCCGTGAGCTGCTGAAGGAAAGATGATGAGACGCCTGATGTCGGTGGCGGTGCGTTGTGGGCTGATGGCCTCGGCTGCAAGCCTGCTGGGTGCGTGCGGCAGCATCGAGCCCTGGGTCAAGCCCTACGAGCGCGAGCGCCTGGCCTCGCCGCTGATGCAGTTCTCGCGCGACGGCCTGTCGGCCAAGCACTTCGAGCATGTGCGCGAAGTGCGCGAGGGTGGCCGTGGCGCGACCGGCGTGCAAGGAGGCGGCTGTGGCTGCAACTGACGGCGTGCGCATCGTCGCACGTGCCTTGGCCGCAGGCCTGCGACGCGTCGTCGCCGTGCTGCGCCGCCAGCCACGCTCGGCGGTGCAGGCGGCCGGCCTTCTCGGCGGTGCGCTTGCCAGCGGCGTGGCCGGTGCTGCGCCCAACCTCCCCGAAGACCGCGCCGACGCGATGCTCCACGTCTACGAAGGCGGTGGCCTGAAGGCCTACGGCCCGGCGTTCCTGGTGCGCAAGAAAGTCGGCGAGAACCTCTCGCTCTCGGCCAACTATTACGTCGACATCGTGAGCAACGCCTCCATCGACGTGGTGACGACCGCGAGCCCCTACAAGGAAACGCGCAACGAGTACATCTTCGGCGCCGACTACGTGGTGCGCGACGCGACCATCTCGCTCAGCACCTCGCACTCGAAGGAGCCCGACTACATCGCCGACGCCACCAGCGTCGACGTGGCGCAGGAAGTGTTCGGCGGCATGACCACGCTCTCGCTCGGCTTCACCCGCGCCGAAGACAAGGTCGGCCGCAAGGGCGAGGGCACCATCGACTACGCCATGCACTGGCGCTACCGCCTGGGCCTCACGCAGATCCTGAGCCCCACTTGGCTTGCGAGCGTCAACTGGGAAGCCGTGGCCGACGACGGCTATCTCGGCAGCCCTTACCGCGTGGCGCGCGCCTTCGGCGCCGCCGTGCCGGAGCGCAACCCGCGCACGCGCTCCAGCCGCGCCATCAAGTTCCGTGTGCTGGGGGAAGTGAACCCCGGCCATGCGGTGCGCGCCGAGTACCGCTACTTCTGGGACAACTGGGCCATCAAGGCCCACACCTTCGAGCTCGGCTACAGCCGCCAGATCGGCGACCTCTGGCTCGTCGACTGGTACGGCCGCTACTACACCCAGGGCAAGGCGCTTTTCTACAGCGACAACGCCACGGCCGCCACGACCTACCTGTCGCGCAACCGCCAACTGGCCACGTTCAAGAGCATGAGCCTGGGCGCCAAGATGACCTACACGCTGAAGCACGTGCCCGGCAGCTACGACCTCAAGCTCAATGCCGCCGTGGAGCGTGTGAGCTTCAAGTTCTCCGACTTCACCGACATCCGCACCGGCCAGGCCTACAAGCACGATGCCAACGTGGTGCAGCTGTTCCTGTCGGCCAATTTCTGATCGAGAGCCTGCCTTATGAACTTCATCTCCTGCTGCAAACGCCTGGCCGCGGTGCTGCTGCTGGCCGGCTCGGCCTCGTGGGCCCAGACGCCTGCGCCCACCGCCGCTGCCAGCGCTCCTGCCGCGGCCACCGCCGCACCGGCCGCTGCCTCGGCCGCGGCGGCACCTGCCTCAGCTGCATCGGCTGCAAGCCTCGACACCCGCGTGCAGGAAGCCAAGGCCGACGTCATCAAGCTCAACCGCGACCTCCTGGTGCTCGAAGAGGAGCTGCTCTTCCCGGCCAACACGCAGGTGGCGGTGTTCGTGTCGATGGACGTGGGCAAGCTCTTCGAGCTGGAGTCGGTGCAGATCAAGCTCGACGAGAAGGTCGTCGCCAACTACCTCTACACCCCGGCCGAAGTGAAGGCGCTTCACCGCGGCGGCGTGCAGCGCCTGTACCTCGGCAACCTGAAGGCGGGCGCGCACGAGATCGTGGCACTCTTCACCGGCGGCGGCCCGCACTTCCGCGACTACAAGCGCGGCGCCACCGTCAAGTTCGACAAGGGCACCGAGCCCAAGTACATCGAGCTGCAGATCAAGGACTCCCAAGGCAAGCTGCAGCCGGAGTTCCAGGTCAAGGTCTGGCAATAAGGCGCGCTGCTTCCTTGATCCGTCTCTCCGACCTCATGGCCTCTCGACTCACATCGGTGGTGAAGCTGAAGCACCTCGGCATGGCGATCGCCATGGCCATGGCCGCTTCGGGCTCGCTCGCGGCGGGCAAGAAGGTGGAGCACAAGGTGCAAGACCCGCACTACGGCGACACCTTGTTCCACTTCTACCAGGAGCACTACTTCACCTCGATCACCGGCCTGATGGTGTCCCAGCACTTCCAGCGCGTGCAGAAACACGCCGACGAGGCCGAGCTGCTGCGCGGCGGCATGCTGCTCTCCTACGGCATGCACCGCGAGGCCGGCGAGATCTTCACCCAGCTGATCGAGAAGGGCGCCGAGCCGGCCGTGCGCGACCGCGCCTGGTACTTCCTCGCCAAGATCCGCTACCAGCGAGGCTTTCATGCCGAGGCGGCCGACGCCCTCTCGCGTATCGAGAAGAACCTGCCGCCCGAGCTAGAAGAAGACCGCGTGCTGGTGAAGGCCAACGTGCTGATGGCGCTCGGCGACTACGCCGGTGCGAGCACGGCGCTCAATGCCGTGCCCGGCATCGAAAAAGAGATCTCCGAAGGCACCACCAGCGCCCACCTCTACGCCCGCTACAACCTCGGCGTCGCGCTGGTGCGCAACGGCGACAACGTAAAGGGTGCGGCCCTGCTCGACCAGATCGGCAAGGCGCCCACGCCAGCGCGCGCCACCGAAGAATTCCGCAGCCTGCGCGACAAGGCCAACGTGGCGCTTGGCCTCGCTTCTCTGCAGGCCGACAAGCCCGAAGCGGCCGGCCCCTTCCTCGAGCGTGTGCGCCTGAACGGCCCGCAGTCCAACAAGGCGCTGCTCGGCTTCGGCTGGGCCTATGCGTCGGTCAAGGACCACAAGCAGGCACTCGTGCCCTGGACGGAACTCGCCGACCGCGACGCCAGCGACTCCGCCGTGCTCGAGGCGAGCATCGCGCTGCCCTATGCCTACGGCCAGCTCGGCGCCTTCGGCCAGGCGCTCGACCGCTACAACGCCGCCATCGACCTCTTCGAGCGCGAGAACAAGGGCCTCGACGAATCGATCGCCGCCATCCGCTCCGGCAAGTTGGTCGAGGGCCTGCTCGAGCAGAACGCCGGCGACGAGATGGGCTGGTTCTGGACCATCCGCTCGCTGCCCCAGATGCCGCACGCCGGCCACCTGACGCAGGTGTTGTCGCAGCACGACTTCCAGGAAGCCTTCAAGAACTACCGCGACCTGCTGTTCCTCACGCGCAACCTGCAGGGCTGGAAAGACAAGCTCGGTGTCTTCAACGACATGCTCGACAACCGCCGCAAGGCCTATGCCGACCGGCTGCCGGGCATCCTGGAGAAGGCGCGCGACAGCGGCCTCAAAGAGTTGTCGCTGCGCGGCGCCGTGCTGGCCACCGAACTCGCCAACGCCGAGCTGCAGGCCGACGGCGAAGCCTTTGCCGACGAGAAGGAGCGCGAGCTGCGCGAGATCCTCCAGCGTGTGGAAGCCGAGCTCAAGCTGCTCGGCAACGACCCCGAGGCCGCCGCCGCCCGCGAGCGCTACCGCCTCGCGGCGGGTGCGCTGACGTGGCGGTTGGCACAGGCCTACCCGGTGCGGGTATACGAGGCCAAGCGTGCGCTCGAAACGCTCGACGCCGGACTCAGCGAAGCGAAGGCACGCGAGGCCGCGCTGGCCCAGGCGCAGCGTGACGAGCCGGCCAAGTTCGACCGATTCGCCGAGCGCATCACCGAGCTGGGCAAGCGCGTCGACGTGCTGATCCCGCAGGTCACCGCGCTGACCCAGGAGCAACAGGCCGCGCTGCAGGAGCTGGCCGTGGCCGAGCTCGTGCGCCAGAAGGAGCGCCTGGCCGCCTACAGCGTGCAGGCGCGCTTCGCAGTGGCGCAGTTGTACGACCGGGCCAGCAAGGCCAAGGAAGGCAGCGATGCAGCCAAATAAGCTCGCCGCCATCACCCTTGCGTGCCTGCTCGCCGGTTGTGCCGGCAAGCGCAGCAGCCGCGAGCCCGAGCCGCCCACGCTCAAGAGCCTGGCCGGCCGCCAGATCGACGTGCAGGCCGACCCGGTGGCCGCCGTGCCCGAAGAAAAGGCGATCACGGCCTACCGCAAGTTCCTCGAAGTCGCGCCCAACGCGCCGCAGCGCAACGAAGCGATGCGCCGCCTCGGCGACCTGGAAATGGACACCGCCGACAACAAGCTCGCCAGCGGCGACGGCACCGGCAACCCCGACTACAAGGCCGCGATCGCGCGCTACCAGGACTACCTGAAGGCCTTCCCGAACGACCCGGGCAACGACCGCGTCTACTACCAGATCGCCCGTGCCCAGGAGCAGAGCGGCGAGCTGGAGAACGCGCTCAAGACGCTCGACACGCTGGTTGCGCAGTACCCGAAGACGCCGTTCCTCGAAGAAGCGCAGTTCCGCCGCGGCGAGATGCTCTTCAGCCTGCGCGAGTACAACAAGGCCGAGAAGGCCTACGCCACAGTGCTCACCGGCAACCCGCAAGGCAACTTCCACGAGCGTGCGCTGTACATGCAGGGCTGGTCGCTCTTCAAGCAGAGCCAGGTGGAAGAGGCGCTCAAGTCCTTCTTCGGTGTGCTCGACCTCAAGGTGGCCAACCGCGCCGGCGGCGCCGAACTCGATAGCCTCGAAGGCCTGACCCGCGCCGACCGCGAGCTGGTGGAAGACACCTTCCGCGTGACAAGCCTCTCGCTCGCCAGCTTGAACGGCGCCGAGTCGATCCCGAGCTACGTGACGAGCGACGAACGCAAGTCCTACGAGTTCCGCGTCTACCAGCAGCTGGGCGAGCTCTACATCAAGCAGGAGCGCACGAAAGACGCCGCCGATGCCTTCGGCGCGTTTGCCAAGCGCCAGCCGTTGCATGCGCAGGCGCCGCAGCTGCAGGCGCGTGTGATCGACATCTACCAGAACGCCGGCTTTGCCACGCTCGCGATCGATGCGAAGAAAGACTACGTCTCGCGCTACGGCGGCGAGGGCGAGTTCCGCAAGGCCAACCCCGAGGGCTGGGAAGCGGCGCAGCCGCTCGTGAAGACGCACATGGCCGAGCTGGCGCGTCACCACCATGCGCTCGCGCAAAAGAGCAAGGCCTCGGCCGACTACCAGGAGGCGGTGCGCTGGTACCGCGCCTACCTCGGCGCCTTCCCCAACGACCCCGAGGCGGCGCAAAACAACTTCCTGCTGGCCGAGCTGCTGCGCGAAGACAGCCGCTTCCCGGAAGCTGCGGTCGAGTACGAGAAGACGGCCTACCAGTACCCGGAACATGCCCGCAGTGCCGATGCCGGCTACTCCGCGCTGCTGAGCTACGCCGCGCAAGAGAAGCGTGTGCAAGGCGCCGAACTGCAGGCGCTGCAGCGCACGGCGGTCGACAGCGCGCTGCGCTTCGCCAAGTCCTTCCCCGCCGACACCCGCACCCCCACCGTGCTGACCAACACCGCTGAGAAGCTCTTCGCCCTGCGCGACGAGCGCGCCGAGCCGGTGGCCGAGCAGGTGCTGGCGCTGCAGCCGGCGGCGCCGGCCACGCAGCGCCGCGTGGCGTGGACGGTGGTCGCGCACTCGGCCTTCGAGTCGAGCCGCTTCGACCGTGCCGAGAAGGCCTACCTCGAAGTGCTGGCCCTGACGCCCGAGAAGGAAGCCGGCCGCAACGAACTCGTCGAACGCGTGGCCGCCTCCGTCTACAAGCAAGGCGAGCAGGCGAGGGCCGCCGGCAAGCTGCGCGACGCCGTGAGCCACTTCAACCGCGTGGCCGTCGTCGCGCCGCAGTCGGCGGTGCGCGCCAACGCGCAGTACGACGCGGCCGCGGCGCTCATCGCCCTCAAAGACTGGGACCTCGCCGCCAGCACGCTCGAAGACTTCCGCACGCGCTTCCCCAAGCACCCGTTGCAGGCCGAGGTGGGCGGCAAGCTGGCCGTGGCCTACATGGAGAAGGGCCAGTGGAGCCGCGCCGCGGGCGAGTTCGAGCGCCTGGCGGCCAGCAGCACCGATGTGAAGGTCGCCCGCGCCGCGCTGTGGCAGGCCGCCGAGCTGCACGAGAAGGGTGGCGCCCGCTCGCTCGCCGCCAAGACCTACGAGCGTTACCTGAAGCAGTACCCCGACCCGCTGGAAACCAACCTCGAAGCCCGCTGGCGCCTCGCGCAGATGGCCAAGAAAGACGGCGACGCCAAGCGCGAGATGGCATTGATGAACGACATCTACCGCGCCGATGCGGCCGGCGGCAACGCGCGCACCAACCGCACCCGCTACCTGGGGGCGATGGCATCGCTGGCGCTGGTGGAGCCCACCTACGAGGCTTACAAGAAGATCCAGCTGGTGGAGCCGCTGGCGAAGTCGCTCAAGCTCAAGAAGGCCAAGATGGACGAGGTGCTCAAGGCCTACAGCGCTGCCGCCAACTCCGGCGTGGCCGACGCCACCACCGCCGCCACGTATCACATCGCCGCGATCTATGAAGACTTCGGCAAGGCGCTGCTGAGTTCGCAGCGGCCGAAGAAGCTGTCGAAGCTGGAACTGGAGCAGTACAACCTCATGCTCGAAGAGCAGGCCGACCCCTTCAACGAGAAGTCGACCGAGCTGCACGAGATCAACGCGAAGCGCACCGCCGACGGCATCTACGACGAGTGGGTGAAGAAGAGCTTCACTGCGCTGAAGGCGCTGCGCCCGGTGCGTTATGGCAAGACTGAAAAGAGCGAGGCGATCGTCGATGCCATCCGCTGATTACGCCCACCCCCGGAGCGCCTTCGGCGCACCCCCTCAAGGGGGCGACGCTGGTGGCCCGGCAAAGCCGGTTCCACGGCGTCCGCTCGATCGGGTCTGCTTGTCGTTGGTGCTGTGCTGCTTTTCGCTGATGGGTTGCGCGTCCTTGTTCGAATCGCGCGCCGACGAGGCACCTCCCGCGCCACCCAAGCCGGTGGCGCCCGCGCCGGCTCCTGCCACCCAGGCCAGGCTCGCCGCAGCGCCGGCTGCGTCGGCACCGGCTCCCAAGCCAGCCGAGCCGGAGGTCGCCATCACGCCGGCCGCCCAGCGTGCCTTCGACGACGCCCGCCGCGCCATGCGCGCCGGCCGCATGGACGACGCCGAGCGGGGCTTCAAGTCGCTGATCCAGTTCCACCCCGAACTCGGCGGCCCACATGCCAACCTGGGCGTCATCTACCGCCAGGCAGGCAAGCTGGCCGAATCGGCCGCGGCGCTGGAGCAGGCCACGAAGGCCAGCCCGCGCCAGCCGGTCTACTTCAACCAGCTGGGCATCACCTACCGCGCGCAAGGGCAGTTCGCCAAGGCGCGCGAGGCCTACGAGCGCGCCATCGACCTCGACGGCAACTACGCCGCGGCGGTGCTCAACCTCGGCATCCTCTACGACCTCTATCTTTGGGACCCGAAACGCGCCGCCGAGCACTACGATCGCTACCTCGCGCTGACGCCGGGCGGCGATGCCACCGTCACCAAGTGGGTGGCCGAGCTCAAGAACCGCAAGCCCGCCACGGCCGCGGCCACCGCGCCCGCCGCGCCGCGCAAGGAGAAGGAATGACGACCATGCGCATCCTGCTCGCCTCGATCGTTGTGCTGGCCGTGCAGGCCGCGCACGCGCAAGACCGCGCCGACATCGAAGGCACCAAGATCATCGGCAACCGCGAGCTGCCCAAGGTGCTCTACATCGTGCCGTGGAAGAAGCCGGTGCAGGCCGAACTCTCGGGCAAGCCCCCGGCCAGCGTGCTCGACGAGGCGCTCGCGCCGGTCGACCGCGATGTGTTCCGCCGACAAGTCCAGTACGACAACCAAGTCCAGGCAGCGAAAGCAGCTGCTGCTACTTCCAACGGGGCTGCGCCTGCGGCGAAGCCCTGACCCTTTCACCTTCTTGATCCGTTCCCACAGGAGACTTCCATGAGCGTCGTCGATTTTGCTGTCAAGTTCTTTCAGGACAGCGGTGTCGCCATCTACTTCAGCATCGCCATCATGGCGGTCGGCCTAGCGATCTCGATCGAGCGCTACGTGTTCCTGCAGCGCGCGCGCAGCGAGAACCGCAAGCTTTGGGCGAAGGTGCTTCCGATGCTGCAGAACGGCCGGTTCAAGGAGGTGCACAGTGCCGCCTCGGGGTCGGATGCCGCCATCGGCAAGATCGTCGCCAACGGCCTCGAGCGCATGCAGAGCCCGGCCCGCCGCGAAGACATCGACGCCGCGATGGAAGAGGGCATGATGGAGATCGTGCCGCGCCTGGAGAAGCGCACGCACTACATCGCGACGCTCGCCAACGTGATCACCCTCGTGGGCCTGCTCGGCACCATCATCGGCCTGATCAAGGGCTTCACTGCGGTGGCCGCAGTGAACCCGGCCGAGAAGGCGGAGCTGCTGTCGGCCTCGATCTCGATCGCGATGAACAACACCGCGTTTGCGCTGTCGGTCGCGATTCCCTTCCTGCTGGTGCACGCCTTCCTGCAGGCCCGCACCACCGAGATCGTCGACGGCCTGGAAGCCGCCAAGATCAGCTTCCTCAACGTGACGGGCCGCATCAAGGCCGAGCAGCAAGCCAACGCGCGCTGATCGAATCACCGAATCCAGTCTCTACCCAAGAGGCCTGACATGCCCATCCGACGCCCGCGCAAGCCCGTGGCGCACCTGGAGGTCACCGCGTTCATCAACGTGATCGTGGTGCTCGTGCCCTTCCTGCTGTCCACGGCCGTGTTCTCGCGCCTGGCGGTGCTCGAACTGTCGCTGCCCGCGAAGAATTCCGGTGGTCCGGAACAAGTGGAGAAGACTCTCAAGCTTGAGATCGTCATTCGTCCAGATGCCTTGGAGATCGGCGACCGCATCGGCGGTCTCAAGCAGCGCATACCCAACACTCCAGCTGGCTACGACTTGGCTGAGCTGTCCAAGGTCATGCAGGAACTCAAGGCTCAGTTCCCCGACACCAAGGCTGCCAGCGTGCTGGCGCAGCCCAACACCGCCTACGACGTGCTCGTGCAGGTGATGGACGCCGTGCGCGAAGCCAAACCCGCCAATGCCGGCCCGAAGACGCCGAACATCGAACTCTTCCCCGACATCTCCATCGGCGACGCGCCCATCAGCGCGCCCAAGAAGTAGGAAGGGCCGCTCATGAAAATGACCGGGATCGAAAAGCGCGCCGCCCGCATGGCGCGCAACCAGTCGGGCCTCGACATGAACCTGGTGGCCCTGATCGACATCTTCACCATCCTGATCTTCTTCCTGATGTCGAGCACCGGCATCGAGGTGCTGACCAACTCGAAGGCGGTGAAGCTGCCGAGTTCCATCGCCGAGAAGACGCCACGCCAGACCATCGTGGTGGCGGTGAGCGACACCGACATCGTGGTCGATGGCCGCCGGGTGGCGAGCGTGGCCGAGGCGAATGCCTTGCAGGACGACCTGATCCCCGGCCTGAAGGCCGAGCTCGACCTGCTCGCCAGCCGCCAAGTGATCGGCGCCGACAAGGACGCCAACGCCAAGGCCGTGACCATCATGGGCGACAAGAACATCCCCTACAGCCTCTTGCGCAAGGTGATGTACACCAGTGCCCGCGCGAACTTCACCGAGATCGCGTTTGCGGTCAACAGGAAGACCTGACCATGGCTGCGCTTGCAATCACCTTCCGACCGCACGTGCTGGCCTGGGCCGGCGTGCCCGAAGACGACCAGCGCTTCCGCCGCATCCTCAACGTGGTGCTGGCCGTCGCGGTGCTGATCTGCCTCTTCCTGCTGCTGATGCCCAAGCCCAAGGAAGACCGCGCGAAGCCCGCGGAGCTGCCGCCCCGCCTGGCCAAGCTCATGATCGAGCAGCGCGAGACGCCGCCGCCTCCGAAGCCGAAGGCGCCCGACATCGCGAACAAGGAGCAGCCCGAACTCAAGCCCGGCACGCCCGAGCCCGTGCGCCCCGAGCCGCAGAAGAAGGCGGCGCCGGTGCCCGAGGCTCGCAACCCGCAGCCGAACCGGCCGCCAGGCGAGGTCGAAGGCGCACGCCGCAAGGCCGCCGGTGTCGGCCTGCTCGCGATGAAGGACACGCTGAACCAGATGCACAGCGCGCCGACCGCCGTGCAGCTCAACCCCAACATCAAGCAAGGCCCCGGCGTGGGTGCGGGTGTCGGCGTGGGCGTCGGTGCCGGCACCGACCAGGGCACACCCGACCGCAACATGATCACGTCGAACGCGACCGGCGGCAGCGGTGGCATCAACACCGCCGCCTACAGCCGCAACACCGGCGGCGGCGGCCTCGCAGGCCGCGGCACCACGCTGGTGGAAGGTGTGGCAAGCGGCGGCGGTGGCGGTGGTTTCGGTGGCGGCGGCCGGGGTGGCACGGGCGCCGGCTCGGGCCAAGGCGGTGGCGGCGGCACCTTGCAAAAGGGTGGCAGTGGCAAGGCCTCGCGCTCGATCGAAGACGTGCGCCTCGTGCTCGAGCGCAACAAGGGGGCTATCTACGCCATCTACAACCGCGCACTGCGTGAAGACCCGACGCTGCACGGCAAGGTCGTCTTCAAGTTCACCATCTCGCCATCGGGCGAGGTCACCGATCTGAAGATCGAAGCGAGTGAGCTGAAGAACACCGACCTTGAGCGTAAGTTGGTCGCACGCCTGAGGCAGCTGGACTTCGGTGCCAAGCAGGTGGAGACGCTGGTCACGAGTTGGCCGGTGGATTTCCTGCCGTCCTGATTTCTTGCCTGTCGGCTTTCTGGCGCTTCAGCGACGCCAAGGGGATGGGGTGGGTGAATTCCTCCATGTCCCCCGCAGTTGATCGCTCCCGCGATCAACTGCTCCTCCTAATACTTGCGGGATTCACCCACCCCATCCCCTTGGCGTGACACTCCATGCCATGCGAACTGGTGGCATGCCTGTGCGCCTCGCGGCAAGGGCTTGGGGGCAGCGGATTCCGCAGGTATTAGGAGGAATTCCTGAACCCGGGAGGGTTCAGGAAGGGGGACACGGAGGAATCCGCTGCCCCCAAGTCCTTGTCGCTGCTCAAGCCTTCGCAGTAGACCGCGAGATGATCGCCGCGCAATCCACCCCGCTCGGCAACGTTCCGTATTGGGCGGCCCCTTGTTGCCCGAGGCGCGCCGCGCAGTACGCATCGGCCACGAAAGAAGGTGCGTGCTGCACCAGCAACGCCGCCTGCAGCGCGAGTGCCATGCGATCGACCAGCCCACGCGCGCGGTACTCCAGGTCGTCGAGCTTGCCGAGTTCACCTTTCAGCGCATCCACCCACTGATCGAGCAAGACGTTGCCGCCTTTTGCGCGCTGCACCTCGGCGAAGAAGGCTTGCACGACCGCGGGTGTCTTCTGCATCGCACGCAAGACGTCGAGGCATTGCACGTTGCCGCTGCCCTCCCAGATCGCGTTGACCGGCGACTCGCGGAAGAGGCGCGGGAAGGGGCTGTCCTCCATCACGCCGCTGCCACCGATGCATTCCATCGCTTCGTAGGCATGCTGGGGCGTGCGCTTGCAGATCCAGTATTTGCCCACGGCGGTGCACAGGCGCGCGAGCAGGTCTTCGTGGGTGTCATCGCGGTGGTCCATCGCGCGGGCCAGGCGCATGGTGAGGGCGAGCGACGCCTCCGATTCGAGCGCCAGGTCGGCCAGCACGTTTTGCATGAGTGGCTGTTGGTTGAGCAGGGTGCCAAAAGCGGATCGCTTCGAGCAGTGATGCAGCGCCTGCGACACCGCCATGCGTTGCCCGGCCGACGAGCCGATCATGCAGTCGAAGCGGGTCATCGACACCATCTCGATGATGGTGCGCACGCCGCGCCCCGGCTCACCCACCATCCACGCGAGCGCACCGCGCAGCTCGGTCTCGCTCGATGCGTTGGATACGTTGCCCATCTTGCGTTTCAGACGCAGCACCTGCAGCGCGTTCTTCGTGCCATCGGGCCGCCAGCGTGGCATGAGGAAGCAGGAGAGGCCGGCCGGTGTCTGCGCGAGCACGAGGAAGGCATCGCACATCGGCGCCGAGACGAAGTACTTGTGGCCGACGAGCTCATACGCCTTGCCCGGCCCTTCGACGCCGATGGGGTGGGCTTGCGTGGTGTTCGCGCGCACGTCGGAGCCGCCTTGCTTTTCGGTCATCGCCATGCCGATGGTCAGCCCGGCTTTCTCGGTGTGCACGATGTTGCGTGGGTCGTAGCAGCGCGAGGTGATGCGCGGCTCCCACCACTGCGCGAGGGCCGGCGTGGTGCGCAGCGAAGGGATGGAGGCAAACGTCATCGTGATCGGGCACCCGTGCCCCGCTTCCACCTGCGAGTGCAGGTAGAAGCGTGCGGCGCGGGCCACGTGGGCGCCTTCACGCGGGTCGGCCCAGGGCGAGGCATGCAGGCCGTGTTCGATCGAGGTCTTCATCAGCGCGTAGTACGCCGGGTGGAACTTCACCAGGTCGATGCGGTGGCCGAAGCGGTCGTGCGTGTCGAGCTCGGGCGGGTACTTGTTGGCGAGTGCGCCCAGTTCGAGGTGCTCGGCGGTGCCGATCAACTCACCGAAGACCGAGAGGTCTGGATGGGCCCAGGCCGCACCTTCGCGCGCCACGGCTTCGGTGAGCGCGCGGTCCTGCAGGTAGAGGTTGTAGTCGGCAAGTTCGCTCGACACATTGAACACCTCGTGGGTGTGGGCGAGGTGCAGCTCGGCAGGGGAGGGGTGGGGAGCGTTCATCGCGAGTCTCCGCATCGATGACCAGGGTGTTGTAGCACGCTCGTATTTCGGCGTCGAATAGGGGGCGGTGTATCGGAGTACGCTGCATGGGCGCACGCCAACGGCTGCTTCTGCCGTTTCAACTTTCAAAGGATTGACATGACACAGGACGCCTTCATCGTCGCCGCCACCCGCACCGCCGGCGGCCGCCGTGGCGGCCGGCTTTCGGGCTGGCACCCGGCCGACCTCGCCGCCCAGGTGCTGGATGCGCTCGTGGCCCGCACGAATGCCGACCCCGACCTCGTCGACGACGTGATCATGGGTTGCGTGGGCCAGGCGGGCGAGCAGGCCGCCAATGTGGCGCGCAATGCCATCCTCGCGTCGACGTTGCCCGAGTCGGTGCCTGGCACCACGGTCGACCGGCAGTGCGGCTCGTCGCAGCAAGCCTTGCACTTCGCTGCGCAGGCGGTGATGTCGGGCAGCATGGACGTCGTCATCGCCGCCGGCGTGGAGAGCATGACGCGCGTGCCGATGGGCATGCCGATGGTGCTGCCCGCGAAGAACGGCCTGGGCTTCTACGTGAGCCCGGGCATGCAGAAACGCTACCCCGGCGTGGAGTTCAGCCAGTTCACCGGCGCCGAGATGATCGCGAAGAAGTACGGCCTCTCACGAGCGCAGCTCGACGAATATGCGTACCAAAGCCACCAGCGTGCCATCGAGGCCGTGCGCGCCGGGCGCTTCAGCGACGAAGTGACGCCCGTGGCCGCACGCAGCGCCGACGCGGGCGATCTCGGCGAGCAGCACACGGTAGACGAAGGCATCCGCTTCGACGTCTCGCTGCAAGGCATTGCGGGCGTGAAGCTCGTGCAGGAGGGCGGCGTGGTCACCGCTGCTACCTCGTCGCAGATCTGCGATGGCGCGAGCGGCGTGATGGTGGTCAACGAGCGTGGCCTCAAGTCGCTGGGGGTGAAGCCGCTCGCGCGCATCCACCACATGAGCGTGATGGGCCACGACCCGGTGATCATGCTGGAGGCGCCCATTCCGGCCACGCAGCGCGCCTTGAAGAAGGCCGGCTTGTCGATCGACGACATCGACCTCTATGAAGTCAACGAGGCCTTTGCACCTGTGCCGCTGGCCTGGCTGCAGGTGACGGGCGCCGACGCCTCGCGTCTCAATGTGAACGGTGGCGCGATCTCGCTCGGCCACCCGCTCGGCGCTTCGGGCACCAAGCTGATGACGACGCTCGTGCACGCGCTGCACCAGCGCGGCGGCCGCTACGGCTTGCAAACCATGTGCGAAGGTGGCGGTCTTGCCAACGTCACCATCGTGGAGCGGCTCTGACGCTGACGCAGCGCGGAACAGCGCCAATGAAAAGGGCCGCTCCATCGCTGGGGCGGCCCTTGCATTTTCTGGCTCCTCGACCTGGGCTCGAACCAGGGACCTACGGATTAACAGTCCGGCGCTCTACCGACTGAGCTATCGAGGAATAGAGCCGCGCATTATAGCCATACTTTTTGGCCGCTTCACAGGCTCACGTCAAGCGAGGCGCGGAAGGTGCGCGCCGCCAAGGGGTACAGGTAGACGTGGCCGTACTGGTAAGGCGATTCGCGCCACGCGCGGCGATCGAAGACGTTGTCGACGCCGAGGCGCCAGGTGAGGGTGGTTGAGCCTCGCTGGACGTACTTCACCGAAAGGTCGGTCACCGCATAGCCAGGAATCTTGACGCTGTTGTCGGGGAGGGCTGCACGGTCGCCGACGGCCAGCATGTCGACTTGGGTGCTCAGGCCCGCGAGCTGCGGCACGTCGTAGCGCACCTGGATCTTCGCGGTGCGCAGCGGCACGTTGGTCGGCTGCTTGCCGTTGACGGCGGGGTTGGTGCTGCTGTCGTGGCGATGTGCCCGCAAGGCTTGCAGGCTGCCTTGGAAGTTCCAGGCCCCGTTTCGCCACGCGGCGTTGCCTTCCAGGCCTTCGTGATGCGCGAAGCCATCGAGCACCGTGGTGCAGCTGTCATCCGTGCCGTCACAGACGCCGGTGTCGGCCCACACAGGGCGCTTGATGTCGAACAGGGCAAAGCCCCAGGTCGCATTCGCCGTGCTGACCTTCAGCCCTGCTTCGAGTTGGCGGCTGCGTGCGGCTGGCAGGGCTTGGCCGTGGTTGGTGTACTCCAGTCGGCCAGGCGCCGCGTCGCTCTCGGTGCCGCGGCCCCAGCTGGCGTAGACCATCTGGTTGGGCGCGAAGGTGTAGCTCGTGGCCACGAAGGGCGAGTTGAAGGCTTGCTCGAAGTCTGTGGGGTCGTTGCCGTCGGTCGTGATCGACGAACGCTTCAGCCGGGTGTGGCGCAAGCCGAGCCACAGGCCGAGGTGATCGTTGAGCTTGACCATGTCGCGCACGAAGAGCTCGCTGCTGCGCTCGTCGCGGTCGGTGTTGGGGCTGCTGCGCGGATCGTTCGGCGGCGTGCCGAGGGTGCCGTCGACGTTGCCGGTGCCGGCGAAGTCGAAACTCTGTGCGCCGAAGCGGTTCTTCACCCGCGACTGCAACAGACCCACCGACCACTGGTGCTGCATGCCGGCGATCTTGAGTTCACCATGCGCTGCGGCTTCCAGCGAATCGGTGCGGCGACGTTCGTTCTCGCTGCGGTAGTCGTAGAGGTCGTAGGTGCCGTTGTTGCAAAAGCGGTCGCCGAGCGGATAGCAGCCGTAGGGGAAGGCGAGCCGGTCATCGGTGCGCAGGCGTTGTGTGACACCATGCAGGCTCATGCGCCAGCCGTCGAACTTGTGGGTGATGCGCAGTGACGCGGTGTTGGCGTCCATCACCACGGGCTGCGACCACGACTGGTTGTTGAGGTTGATGCGCGGGTCGCTGGGCGGCGGGAGTCGGTCGCCGAGCAGGCTGAAGCCGGGTTGGCTGGGCTGTGAGCGGCGGCTGGTTTCGCCCTCCACTTCGACGAGCGTGTCGGCCGTGATGCGCCAGTCCGTGGCCAGTGCCGCCAGATGGCGCTTGCCCTGCGCTCGGCGCAGTTGCGGGTCAAGATGTTCATAGGCCAGGTTGAGGCGCGCACCGAACGCACCGCCCCCGAAACGCTGGTTCAGGTCGGCAGCAGCCAGGGTCGAGTTGCGCTCGCGCCAGCCCAGGGTGGCGTTGTACGAGGCCTGCGCGAGTGGCCGCTTGACGACGTAGTTGGCGATGCCACCAGGCGCGCTGGTGCCGGCCTGCATGCCGCTCGTGCCCTTCAGGATTTCGATGCGTTCCTTGTTGTCGAGTGGGATCGAGGTCTCGGCGTTGATCGGCAGGCCGTCGCGGCGGTAGTTGAAGCGGTTGTCGAGGGTGAAGCCACGCACCGCGACGAAGTCCCAGTAGCCCTCGGAGTTGTAGGCATCGCTGACGCTGGCGTCTGCCTTCACCACATCGGCGAGGCGTTGCGTGCCGCGGTCTTTCATCTGTGCGCTGGTGAGCACGCTGGCTTGCAGCGGCGCTTCGGACAAGGGGGTGTCACCCCATCCCGAAACTGACACCACCGGGTCGGCGCGGCCGGTGACGGTGACGGGTGCCAGCGTGGGGGCCGGCGCCTGGGCCTGTGCCACGGCACACAGCAGTGAAGCAGCGGCTGCAGCGGGCGTGTGGAGAAATCGGTTGGAAGCCATCGTGTGTCCGGAAAAGCGATGGCAGGTCGGCGGGCACCGTCTTGTTCGGTGCTTGCTTCCCTGCGCGAGGATTACCTCAATCAGGTTCAAAGGGACTCTCTCAGTCGGGCACCACGGTCGTGATGCCCAACACCCCTAGCGAGTGCCGCGCACGAGGGCGCGGCGAGGCGAATTATGTCAGTCGTCCAACGTCGTCGATTCGACGCCGAGCAGCTTGTGCAGCTTCGGGCTGGCCGTCGTGTACTGCAGCTGGATGCGTTTGTCCGGGAAGACGTAGGGCGCTGCGCCAAACGCCGCAAGCGTTGCCTCGTGGAAGCCCGACAGGATGAGCTTCTTCTTGCCGGGGTAGGTGTTGACGTCGCCCACGGCAAAGATGCCGGGCACGCTGGTCTCGAACTTCTCGGTGTCGACGACGACCTGCTTGCGCTCGAGGTCGAGCCCCCAATCGGCGATGGGCCCGAGCTTCGGGCTCAGGCCGAAGAAGACCAGCAGTGCATCGAGCGGCACCACGCGCGTGACGGCATCGCCGCCGGTGACCTTCACGGCGGTGAGGCGGCCTTCGTGCTCTTCGAGGCCGGTGATCTGGCCGACGATGAACTGCATCTGCATCGCATCGCACAGGGCGCGCATCTTCGCGATGCTCGCGGGCGCCGCCTGGAAGCCGTCGCGCCGGTGCAGCAGGATCACGCTCTCGGCCTTGTCGGGCCCGTCTTGCGCGAAGTGCAGGGCCCAGTCGAGCGCCGAGTCTCCACCGCCGACGATCACGAGTTGTTTGCCGGCAAAGTCAGCCGGCGTCTTCACGTGGTGGAAGAGCTGACTACCTTCGTATTGGTCGAGTCCGTCGACCTTGAGCTTGCGCGGCTGGAACGAGCCCACGCCGCCCGCCACGAACACGGTCTTCGCCAGAAACTGCGTGCCCTTGCTCGTCTCGACGAGGAAGCGGCCGTCGGCTTGCTTGCGCACCGCCGTGACCTCCTGCCCGAGGTGGAAGGTCGCGCCGAAGGGCTCGATCTGCTTGAGCAGGCTGTCGACGAGCTCGCGGCCTGTGCTTCGGGGCACCGCCGGGATGTCGTAGATCGGCTTGTCGGGGTAGAGCTCGATGCACTGCCCACCGGGGACGGCGAGCGAGTCCACCACATGGGCCGTGATCTCGAGCAGGCCGAGTTCGAACACCTGGAACAGGCCCACCGGGCCGGCGCCGATGATCAGCGCATCGGTGTCGATCATCGGGAAGGCTTTACTTCTTCAGCTCCGACAGCTTGCCGGTCTTGTCTTTCCACTCGTCGGCATCGGGCAGCGCAGCCTTGCGCTTGGTGATGCTCGGCCAGCCCTTGGAGAGATCAGCGTTGATCTTGATCATGTGCTGCTGGTCGGCCGGCACGTCTTCTTCGGGGAGGATCGCGTTGACCGGGCACTCGGGGATGCACACGGCGCAGTCGATGCACTCGTCGGGGTCGATCGAGAGGAAGTTCGGGCCTTCGCGGAAGCAATCGACGGGACAGACATCCACGCAGTCGGTGTATTTGCAGCGGATGCAGGCTTCGGTGACAACGTGCGTCATGGCTCTTGCGGAAAGTTGGAAGGGGTGCGTGGATCGCCGCCGTGCGGCGAAACGGTGCATTTTACGGGTTTGAGGGTTTCCCCCGAAGCTGCACCGTTGTCGGAAATCAAGGGATTCAGTGGCGCAGCACCGGCTCCTACCGTCACGATGGTGGGGCGGCCGGCGTGCAGGACGCTGCCGCGCGCCAGTTCGCCGACGGGGTGCTCGGTGTGCAGCGCATCGGGCCAGCCGGCGCGGGAGACGACGCTCACCGGCGTGTCGGCCGGCCAGCCTGCGGCCATCAACTGGCGCGACAGCTCGGCGAGCTGCTTGCCCGCCATGTAGAAGACTTCGGTGTCGGCAGTGCGGGTGGCACTGAGGTCGCCGGTGCGCGTCATCGCGGTGGCAAAACTCACGCTGCGCCCCGAGCCACGACGGGTGAGGGGGCGTTGGCTGCTGGCGGCGGCTGCCAATGCAGACGTCACGCCAGGCACGACCTCGGTCTCGATGCCGTGCTCGGCCAGGGCCTGCAATTCTTCTTCCAGGCGCCCGAAGACGCTAGGGTCGCCGCCTTTCAGGCGCACCACTGTCTGCACTTCGTTCGCGTATTTCACGAGCAGGGCGTTGATCGTGGTTTGGCCCGTGCTGTCGGAGAACCCGCGCTTGCCGACGTGCAGCCAGCGGGCGTTCGGCGCGTGTGCGCGCAGGGCCGGGTCGGTGAGGGCGTCGTACAGCACGACCTCGGCCGAGGCGAGCAGGCGTGCGCCGCGCAAGGTGATCAGATCGGCGGCCCCGGGGCCTGCGCCGATGAAGATCACCCGCCCCATGTCAGGCGGCTCCCTTGACGAGCAGCGCGCCGCTCGTGCGGTTGCTGGCCGGGTCGACGATGATCAACGCGCCACCGACACGGTTGGACTCGTAAGACTCCACGGGCAGCGCCTGCTGCGTCTCGACGATCACATGGCCGATCTCGTTGACGGCGAGTTGGTGCGCTTCGGTGGCTTCGAGCGAGTGGATGTCGAGGCGGCTCTCGATGCTGGCGATGCGCGCCTGCACCCAGCGGTTGCCGTGGCGCACCCAGTACTTGCGGCCGACTTGCGCGGGCTCGGTGTCGAGCCAGGCGAGCGTGGCGCTGAAGCGGTTGGTCTCGTGGATGGTCTTGGGCGTGGCGATCCAGTCGCCGCGCGAGACGTCGAGCTGGCGGTCGAGCAGCACGCCGGCGGAGCGGCCGGCTTCGACCATGTCGACGGTTTCGCTGGCGAGGCGCAGCTCCGCCACGATGGCGGTCTGGCCGCTCGGGAAGATCTGCACTTCGTCGCCGGTCTTCACACGGCCGTGGGCCACGCGGCCGAAGAGCGTGCGCGGCTGGTTGCCGGTGCCTTCGCCTTCGCGGCTCACGTACTGCACGGGGATGAGCAGGTCGCCGTCCTTGCGCTCCTGCAGCGCGGGCAGGGACTCCAGCAGCTGCAGCAGCGAGGGGCCGTCGTACCAGTCGGCGTCGAGCGGTTGCGTCACGTTGTCGCCACGCAGGGCCGAGACGGGGATGATGCCGGCGACTTCGATGCCGGCTTGCTTGGCGAAGGCGGTCAAGGATTCGCTGACGGCCTTGAACGCGTGCGCCGGGTCGGCAGAGGCGTCGAGCTTGTTGACGGCGAACACGATGCTGGGCACACGCAGCAGGTGCGCGAGCAGTGCGTGGCGGCGCGTCTGCGGCAGCAGCGGCACGGGCTTTTGCGTCACATCCAGCTTGGTGATGTCGACCAGCACCACGGCGGCATCGCTGCCGGCGGCGGCCGTCACCATGTTGCGGGTGTACTGCTCGTGGCCGGGGGCGTCGGCAATGATGAACTTGCGCTGCTTGGTGGCGAAGTAGCGGTAGGCGACGTCGATCGTGATGCCCTGCTCGCGCTCGGCTTCGAGGCCGTCGGTCAGGAGCGACAGGTCGATCGGCTGGCCGGCGGCCTTCTTCTCCAGCGTGTCGAGCTGGTCGGCCAGGATGGCGCGGCTGTCGTACAGCAGGCGGCCGATGAGGGTGCTCTTGCCGTCGTCGACGCTGCCGGCGGTCAGGAAGCGCAGGGCGCGGTGGTCTTTGATGGCGGGTGCTGCGGTGCTCATGATCAGAAATAGCCTTCCTTCTTGCGGCGCTCCATCGAAGCATCCGAGGTGCGGTCGTCCATGCGGGTGGCGCCACGCTCGCTCACGGTGACCTTGAGCGTCTCGGCCACGATGTCGGTGGCGTTGGCGGCGGGGCTTTCCACCGGGCAGGTGCAGGTCATGTCGCCGACGGTGCGGAAGCGCACCTGCGCGGTCTCGATCTTCTCGTCGCCTTCGGGCGGAGTCACTTCAGTAAGCGGCACCAAGAGGCCCTTGCGACGGATGATCTGGCGGTCGTGCGCGTAGTACAGGCTCGGCAGCGGGATGTTCTCACGGGCGATGTACAGCCACACGTCGAGCTCGGTCCAGTTGCTGATCGGGAAGGCGCGCATGTGCTCGCCCGGCTTGATGCGGGTGTTGAAGAGCGTCCAGAGCTCGGGGCGCTGCTCCTTCGGCTGCCATTGGCCGAAGCTGTCGCGGTGGCTGAAGATGCGCTCTTTCGCGCGGGCCTTTTCTTCGTCGCGGCGGGCGCCGCCCATCAGCACGTCGAAGCGGTGCTCTTCGATGGCTTCGAGCAGGGCCACGGTCTGGTGGCCGTTGCGCGACTCCAGCGGGTGCGAGAGGCGCACCGTGCCGCGCTTGATCGAATCTTCAAGATGGCCGACGACCAGGCGCTCGCCCATCTCGGCCACGCGGCGGTCACGGAACTCGATCACTTCGGGGAAGTTGTGGCCGGTGTCCACGTGCAGCAGCGGGAAAGGCAGGCGGCCCTTGAACTCACCGTCCTTACCGCGTGTCTTGAAGGCCTTCTCGGCCAGACGCAGCACCACGCACGAATCCTTGCCGCCCGAGAACAGCAGGGCGGGGCGCTCGAAGGCGGCCACGGTTTCGCGCAGGATGAAGATGGCTTCTTCTTCGAGCCAGTCGAGGTGGGTGTGGTCCAGCTCGGGGAGCAGCTGCTCCACGGTCAGCGGGGCGTTCATTTACGGTCTCCGATCATCGAAACAGCGGCTTCTTCAGCGCCATGGACATGCAGGCCGCACTCCTTGGCTTTTTCGTCTTCCCACCACCAGCGGCCGGCGCGGAAGTCTTCGCCCACGGCGATGGCGCGCGTGCACGGTGCGCAGCCGATGCTGGGCATGAATTCGTCGTGCAGCGGGTTGTAGGGCACGTCGTTCGCGGCGATGTAGTGCCAGACGTCATTCCACGTCCAGTCGGCCAGCGGGTTGAACTTGATGCGGCCCTTGTCGTCGGGTTCGCTGAAGGGCACGTCGCCGCGGTTGTTGCTCTGCTCGCGGCGCAGGCCAGTGACCCAGGCGCTACGGCTGGCCAGCATGCGCGACAGCGGCTCGAGCTTGCGGATGCCGCAGCAACCCTTGCGCAGGTCGATGCTTTCGTACATCGCCTTCTCGCCGTGGTTCTTCACGAAATGGATCACGGCATCAGCTTCGGGGCGGTAGACCTCGACCTTGAGGCCGTAACGTTCCTCGATGCGCGGGATGAGCGCGACCGTCTCGGCGTGCAGCTTGCCGGTCTCCAGCGTGCCGACGGCGATGCCGATCTGGTGCTTGGCGATCAGATCGGTCAGCACCATGTCTTCGGCGCCGAGGCTCGTGGCCTGCACCACCTTGCCGGGGTGCTCGGCCGCGGCCTGCTTCAGCACGGCCACCGCGTGGGCCACGCGGCGGTCGAAGTCCGGTGTGAGCCGGTCGTAAAGGGCGATGGCGCTCATATCGACGAACCTGCCTGGTTGAACTCTTCGGTGGTGTACGCCTCGTCGGCCGGGCGGGCGAAGAGCGGCCGGCGCTCGTTCACGTCGCCCTGGTAATACCCGGGGAAGAAGCGCAGCGCGCGCTCGGCGGCTTCGATGGACTGGTCGGCGCGCAGGGCGACGGCGTCGAAGCCGGTGCGCTGCATCAGCGAGACCATGTCGACCAGCGCCTCGCCGGTGGCGCGGATCTCGCCGGTGTAGCGGAAGCGCGAACGCAGGATGTGCGCCTGGCTGTAGGCACGGCCATCGGTCCACTTCGGAAACTGCAGCGCCACGAGGCTCAGGCGCGGCAGGTCGGATTCGAGCTCTTCGATATCGGCATCGTTCGGATAGATCACGCCGACCGGCACGTCTTGCGGCCATTGGGCGCGCACGCCGTGCCACTGGCTCAGCGTGAGCAGGCTGTAGGGCGTGTGGGTGACGGTGACGAGCGGGCCGTCTTCGCCGGTGACGGTGTGCCAGCGGTCGTTGTGGGAGGTGATGAACTTCATGGCGATCACTCTTTAGGCCTGCTGTGCCGTGGCGCGGCGTTGCGCGTTGGCAGCGGTCTTGAACGGGTCGAGGCCGATGCGCTTGACGGTGTCGATGAAGCGCTCGGCCGCGCTGCTGCGCTGCTCGCGGTAGGTGTCGAGCACGGCTTCGATCACGTCGGCCACTTCTTCGGCGGCGAACGAGGGGCCGATCACCTTGCCGGGGGTGGAAGCGTGGCCGCCGATGGCCGAACCGTCGAGGCCGCCCAGCGAAACCTGGTACCACTCCTTGCCGTCTTTATCCACGCCGAGGATGCCGATGTGGCCGCTGTGGTGGTGGCCGCAGCTGTTAATGCATCCGCTGATGTGCAGGTCGATGTCGCCGATGTCGTAGAGCTCGTCGATGTCGTCGAAGCGCTCGGTGATGTCGGCGGCGATCGGGATGGAGCGGGCGTTGGCCAGCGCGCAGAAATCGCCGCCGGGGCAGGCGATCATGTCGGTGAGCAGGCCGATGTTGGGCGTGGCGAAGCTTGCAGCCTTGGCTTCCTGCCACAGGGCGAAGAGCTCGCTCTCCTTCACCCAGGGCAGCACCAGGTTCTGGTCGTGAGAGACGCGCAGTTCGCTGTGGCTGAACTTGTCGGCGAGGCCGGCGGCCAGTTCCATCTGCGCGTCGGTCGCGTCACCCGGGGCCTGGCCAGTGCGCTTGAGCGAGAGCGTGACGGCGCGGTAGCCGGGCACCTGGTGTGCGTGCACGTTGCGCTCGGTCCAGCGCTTGAAGGCCTCGGGCGCGTCGGCGGGCACGTGCAGTTTCGAGTTGGCAATCGGGGCCACGCCGGCGGGGCGCACGAAGCAGGCGTTGACGCGGTCGAACTCGGCCTGCGTGAGGATGTGCGAGGCGCCGTCGAGGTCGCGCTCCAAGATGTCTTTGTATTCCTTGGCGACGGCGTCGATGAACTTCTGGCCCTCGGCCTTCACCAGGATCTTGATGCGCGCCTTGTACATGTTGTCGCGGCGGCCGTAGCGGTTGTAGACGCGCACGATCGCCTCGATGAACACGAGGATGTTCTGCCAGGGCGTGAACTCGCTGATGACGGTGCCGATGACCGGCGTGCGGCCCATGCCGCCACCCACCAGCACCTTGAAGCCGACCTCACCCTGGTCGTTCTTCAGCAGTTGCAGGCCGATGTCGTGCCAGGCGATGGCGGCGCGGTCTTCCTTCGCGCCACTCACGGCGATCTTGAACTTGCGCGGCAGGTGCGCGAACTCGGGGTGCAGCGTGCTCCACTGGCGCAGGATTTCGCAGTAGGGGCGCGGGTCGACGATCTCGTCGGCGGCGACACCGGCGAAGCAGTCGCTCGTGATGTTGCGGATGCAGTTGCCGCTGGTCTGGATGCCGTGCATCGACACCGAGGCGAGCAGGTCCATCACGTCGGCCGCCTTGGGCAGCGGGATCCAGTTGTACTGGCAGTTCTGGCGCGTGGTGAAGTGCGCGTAGCCGCGATCGAACTCGCGGGCGATGCGCGCCAGCATGCGCAACTGCGTGCTGCTCAGCTCGCCATACGGCACGGCGATGCGGGCCATCGGCGCGTGGCGCTGGATGTACCAGCCGTTTTGCAGGCGCAGCGCGCGGAAGTCGTCGTCGGCCAGCTTGCCGGCGAGGTTGCGCTCGAGCTGGTCGCGGAACTGCGCGGCGCGTTGCTTGACGAACTGGGTATCGAAGGAGGTGTACTGGTACATCGTGGTGGTTCGAAGATCAGCGGATGACTTTGAGGCCGGCGGTCACGAGCGACACGCACAGGAGGGTCCGCACGAGGCGGTCGGGCATTTTCCGGGTGAGCTGGGCACCGATCCAGATGCCGGGGATGGAGCCCACGAGCAGCGCGGCCAGCAGGCCCCACTCCACATGGCCCAACGCGGCATGGCCGACGCCGGCCACGAGCGTCAGCGGCACCGCGTGGGCGATGTCGGTGCCGACGAGGCGGCGGGCTTCGAGGCGGGGGTAGAGCAGCAGGATGAGCGTGGCGCCGATGGCACCGGCGCCGATCGAGCTGAGCGTGACCAGCACCCCGAGGATGAGACCCGCCAGCACGGTGAGACCGGGCTTGCGCGACTCCGGCAGCCAGCGCTCCAGCTTCAGGCCGAGCGCGTGCCACGCCGACTTGTAGGCCACGGTGACGGCCGTGAGCAGCAGGGCGATGCCGAGCGAGAAGGTCAGCGCGCTGGCCCAGCCCTTGGTGATGCCGGTGAAGTGCATCAGCGACAGCGTGGCGATCGAGGCCGGAATGCTGCCGGCCAGCAGGCGCCAGAGGATCTTGTAGTCCACGTGACCGTGGCGGTGGTGGGCGATCGAGCCTGAGGTCTTGGTGATCGCGGCGAACCAGAGGTCGGTGCCGATGGCCACCGCCGGGTTTAGCTTGAAGACGGTCATGAGCAGCGGCGTCATCAGCGAGCCCCCGCCGACGCCGGTGAGGCCCACGATGGCGCCGACGCCAAAGCCGCTGAGGATTGCCAGAAAGTCCATGTGCTGCCCGGAAAGAGGGAGGCTGGACTGTACAAAGCGTCTATATATATAGAAAGAACAGTTTAGTAAGTTGTTTATGCGTGAGCAGGCATGAAGCCGTGCTGGGGAGAGGGCGGCTTTTAGAATCGCGCTCCATGCGTTTCCTCCGCGATTTCGTTCTCCGTGCCCGGTGGGCCACCCTGGTCCTGGCGATGATGGCCTTGAGCGCCTGCCAGACGGCGCCGACCGCCCCGCCCGTGGTCCTGCCGCCGGACCAGCCGGCCTCTGCCCCCGTGGTGACGCCCCCCCGGCCCTTGCGCGTCGGCCTCGCGCTCGGGGGCGGAGCGGCCCGCGGTTTCGCGCACATCGGTGTGATCCAGGTGCTCGAGGAAAACGGTGTCAAGGTCGACTACGTCGCCGGCACCTCGGCCGGCAGCCTGGTGGCGGCGCTCTACGCCTCGGGTCGCAACGGCGCGGCACTGGCGGCGATGGCCGACCAGATGGACGAATCGGCGTTTGCCGACTGGGCGTTCCCGGGCCGCGGGTTGATCCGCGGGGAGGCGCTGGCCCGCTACGTGCGCGAGAACACGGGCGGCCGGACGATCGAACAGATGGTGGTGCCGCTGGGCATCGTCGCGACCGATCTGGACAGCGGCCAGCCGATCCTCTTCCAGCGAGGCGATGCCGGCACCGCGGTGCGTGCATCGAGTTCGGTGCCGGCGGTGTTCACCCCGGTGAAGATCGGCACGCGTGAGTATGTGGATGGCGGACTGGTGTCGCCGGTGCCGGTGCGCTTTGCGCGGCAGATGGGCGCGGAGCTCGTCATCGCGGTCGACATCTCGGCCATTCCCGATGGCGCGCCGACCGGCGACCCGATGCGCATGCTGCTGCAGACCTTCGCCATCATGGGCAAAAGCATCAACACCTTCGAACTGCGGGAGGCAGACGTGGTGTTGAGGCCGAAGCTGGCGGGTGTGTCCAGCGCCGACTTCTCGAACCGGAAGCGCTCGATCCAGGCCGGGCGTGATGCCATGACGGCCGCGTTGCCCGAGCTGAAAGCCAAGCTCTTCGCCAAGCCTCGCTGAGGTGGGCCAGCGCCCCCAGCGGGCGCGCCGCGATTCGGTCAGGCAAATAAAAAGCCCGGTGTTGCCACCGGGCTGAAAGGTACCTTGAATGGAGAATTCGCGGGTACCGAGGAGACAACCTTTCAGGGAGACCACGAGCATGGCCCGTGGTGCTCATCAGATGGCGGGTGCGCCTGGAAGTTCAATCCCCGTTCGCAAATTTATGTTTCGCAGCCGTGAGGCTCAGGCAGCGCGCTTGGTCTTGGTGGCGGCCTGGGTCGCCTTGACGGCGGTCGAGGTCATCGCCTGGAAGTTGGCTTCGGCCACGTCGGCAGCCTGCTTGGCGGCCTTGTGCACCGACTCGTAGGCGTTGTTGGCAGCGGCCACGGCCGACTTCACCAGCGCCACGGCGTTTTCGGTGCCGGCGGGAGCGTTCTTCAGGTTGGTGTCGACCAGCGACATGAACTTCTTCTGAGCTTCGGTGGCCTGGGCTTCGGCGACCTTGCTGATGTCAGCGCTGGTGGCAGACGCGATGTCGTACACATAGCGGCCATAGGCAGCGGCCTTCTCGGCGGCCGGTTGCAGCAGGCCGGCTTGCAGGGCCAGCAGCTCTTGCGCGTCCTTGACCGACAGCACGGCCTTGGTGTTCTCGGTGGCTTCGCCCAGCGCGGTCTTGGCAACTTGCAGGTTCAACTCCACCAGCTTCTCGATGCCTTCGAACGCCTTGCCGGTCAGGCCGAAGAGGGTTTCAACGTTGGCCTTGTGAGCGGCGATGAGTTGTTCAGCGGTCAGCATGTTCATGATCTCCAATGGTTAGATTGAGGGGTCTGACACAGCAATGTTGCGCTGCACCATGAACAGAAGTATACGAACGCCGGCCGACTTTTCAAGCGCTATTTGTTGCAATGCAACAAATTAGAGGGTCATTCCTAAGTCATTGAACATGCAGGCTTTTTTTGCCGACCACGTGGGGCTTCAGTTGCCGCCGGGGCATCGCTTTCCCTTTCAGAAATACGGGCTTCTGCGCGAGCGGGTGGTGGTCGACCTCCCGAGCCTGGCGCTGCACCCGGCCCAGCCGGCCACCGAGGGCGAGGTGGCCCTGGCGCATGAGCCGCACTACATCGCGGCGGTGTTGCAGGGGCACCTGAGCGCCCAGGCGCAGCGCGAGATCGGTTTTCCGTGGTCGCCTCGCATGGCCGAGCGGGCATGCCGGTCGGTGGGCGCCACGATTGCCGCGGCGCGTGTCGCCCTGCGCGAGGGCATTGCGGCCAATCTCGCCGGGGGCACCCACCACGCGAGTGCCGACAGCGGCGGTGGCTACTGTGTGTTCAACGACGTGGCGGTGGCCGCCCGCCTGATGCAAGCCGAATGGCACCGCGCACATCGCCGCCTGCTGCGCGTGGCGGTGATCGACCTTGACGTGCACCAAGGCAACGGCACCGCCTCGATCTTTCGCGATGACCCGACCGTGTTCACGCTGTCGATGCACGGCGCGAAGAACTTCCCCTTCCGCAAGCAGCCGGGCGATCTCGACGTGGACCTGCCCGACGGCTGCGGCGATGCCGAGTACCTGCAGGCGCTCGACGCAGCACTCGACACGCTCTGGTCCCGCCACGGTGACCACCCGCCCGGCCTCGTCTTCTACCTCGCTGGCGCCGACCCGCACGAGGGTGACCGCCTCGGGCGCCTGAAGCTCACCACTGCAGGCCTCGCCGAGCGCGACCGCCGTGTGTTCGAGGCCTTGGGGCAGCGGCGCATTCCGGTTGCCGTCTCGATGGCCGGGGGTTACGGACGCGATCTCGCCGACACCGTGCAGGTGCAGGTCAACACACTCCGCCTCGCTGAGGGACATTGGCAGCGATGGAACAATCCATGTCCATGAGCACCCCCCGCCCACAGCCCGATGGCCGCGAGGCCTACCGCCACTTTGCGCCCATCGCCACCCGCTGGGAAGACAACGACGCCTACGGCCACCTCAACAACGTCGTCTACTACAGCCTCTTCGACACCGCGGTGAATCGCTACCTCATCGAGGCCGGTGCACTCGACATCCACAAGGGTCGCACCATCGGCCTCGTGGTCGAGACGCACTGCAACTACTTCGCCTCGGTCGAGTTCCCGCAGATGGTGGAGGCCGGGATCCGCGTCGCGCACATGGGCGCCTCCAGCGTGCGCTACGAGATCGGCATCTTCGCGGCGGGTGAAGCACTGTGCGCCGCTCGTGGGCACTTCGTCCACGTGTACGTGGACCGCGATACCCGCCGCCCGGTGCCGCTGCCCGACGCACTCCAGAAAGCGTTGCAGGAGCTCAAGGTTTGAAGCCCACGCCCGAACAGACCGCCGCCGTCGATGCCGCCATCACCTCGCGGCGTTCGCTGCGGGCTTTCCTGCGGACGCCGGTACCGCGCGAAACGCTGGTCGACATCCTCCAGGTCGCGGCACGGGCACCCTCGGGCACCAACACCCAGCCGTGGAAGGTCTACGTGCTGACCGGCGAGTCGCTGCGCTCGCTGTCGCAACAGGTGCGCGCCGCCTACGACGACCCCGCCGTCTCGGCCCAGCACCACGAGGACTACGCCTACTACCCCCGTCAATGGCAGTCGCCCTACATCGACCGCCGCCGCAAGGTGGGCTGGGACCTGTACTCGCTGCTCGGCATTGCGAAGGGCGACAAGGAACGCATGCACGCGCAGCACGGCCGCAACTACGCCTTCTTCGACGCCCCGGTCGGCCTCATGTTCACCATCGACCGCGTGATGGAGCAGGGCAGCTGGCTCGACTACGGCATGTTCCTGCAGAACATCATGGTTGCCGCCCGGGCCCGTGGGCTCGACACCTGCCCGCAAGCCGCGTGGACGCAGTTCCACCGCATCATCCTGCCGGCCATCGGGGCGTCGGCGGACGAAAAGCTCGTGTGCGGCATGTCGCTCGGCTACGCCGACCCCCACGCGATCGAGAACACGCTCCAGACCGAGCGCGAGCCGGTCGCCAACTTCGCGAGGTTCCTGGAATGAGTCGTCCTGCCGTCCTGGTCGCACGCGCCATCCAGCCCGAGGTCGTCGCACGTTTGCGCGAGCACTTCGAGGTGGAGGTCAACAGCGCCGACAACATCTATTCGCGCGACGAGCTGATCGCCCGCCTGCAAGGCAAACAGGGTGCGATGACCACCGGCAGCGAGCGCGTCGACGACGGCGTGCTGGCCGCCGCGCCCACCGTGCGCGCCGTGTGCAACATTGCCGTCGGCTTCAACAACCTCGACGTGCCGGCGGCCACCGCACGGGGTGTGCTCTGCACCAACACGCCCGACGTGCTCACCGAGACCACCGCCGACTTCGGCGTCGCGCTGATGATGGCGGCCGCCCGGCGCGTCACCGAATCCGAGCACTTCCTGCGCCGCGGCGAGTGGAAGAAGTGGTCGGTCGACATGTTCGTGGGCAGCGACATCCACGGCGCCACGCTCGGCATCCTCGGCATGGGCCGCATCGGCCAGGCCATCGCGCGCCGTGGCGCACACGGCTTCGGCATGAAGGTCCTGTACACCAACCGCTCCCGCCTGGCGCCCGAGATCGAAGCCGAGTGCAAGGCCACCTATGTGTCGAAGGAAGAGCTCCTCCGCCAGGCCGACCACCTGGTGATCGTCGTGCCGTACTCGGCTTCGTCGCACCACGCCATCGGCGCGGCCGAGCTGGCGCAGATGAAGCCCACCGCAACGCTCACCAACATCGCCCGCGGTGGCGTGGTCGACGACGCGGCGCTCGCCAAGGCCCTGGCCGCGAACCAGATCGCCGCGGCCGGCCTCGACGTTTTCGAAGGCGAGCCCGCCGTGCACCCGGCGCTGCTGCAGGTGCCCAACGTCGTGCTCACGCCGCACATCGCGAGCGCCACACGCGCCACCCGCCTGGCGATGGCCAACCTCGCGGCTGACAACCTCATCGCGGCGCTCGGCTTCGGCCCGCAAGCGGGCAGTCCGCCGACGCCGCTCAACCCCGAAGTGCTGAAACGCCCCTGAGACAATCGCGGGATGCAAACACCCTGGTGGATCATGGCGGCGCTGCTCGCCGTCAACCTCGCGCTGCTGCTCTGGCTGGCCTTCCGCCGCCCGCCGGCGGATGACAGCCTCAAGACCGACCTGCGCAACAGCACCGAGCGCCTGGAGCGCGAGCTGCGCGACGAACTCGGCCGCAGCGCCCAGGGCACCCGCCAGGAGCTGGGCAGCACGCTCGCCAACTTCCAGCAGACGCTGACCGGCGCGCAGGCCAACGTGGCGCGCCTGCAGAACGAGCAGATCGACAGCTTCCGCGTGCAGCTCGCCGCGATGCAGCAGGCGGTGAGCGACACGCTGCAAGCCGCCGCCAGCTCGCAGGCCGCGCAGGCGATGGCCTCGCGCGAAGCGCAAGACGCAGGCCTCAAGCGTTTCGCCGACACGCTCAACGAGCAGCTGCGCGCGCTCTCCGAGGCCAACGAACGCCGCCTCACCGAAGTGCGCACTGCCGTCGAACAGCGCCTCACCGTGCTGCAGCAAGGCAACGAGCAGAAGCTCGAGCAGATGCGCGCCACCGTTGACGAGAAGCTGCACGCCACGCTCGAGCAGCGCCTGGGCGAGAGCTTCAAGCAGGTGGCCGAACGGCTGGAGCAGGTGCACCGCGGCCTCGGCGAGATGCAGGGCCTCGCGCGCGACGTGGGCTCGCTCAACAAGGTGCTCAACAACGTGAAGACGCGCGGCACCTTCGGCGAGACGCAGCTCGCCGGCCTGCTCGAACAGGTCTTCACGCCCGAGCAGTACGGCACCAACGTCGAGACCGTGCCCAACACCGGCGCGCGCGTCGAGTTCGCGATCCGCCTGCCGGGGCAGCGCGCCGACGGCGTGCCGCTGTGGCTGCCCATCGACTGCAAGTTCCCGCGCGAAGACTACGAGCGGTTGGTGGACGCGCAGAACGACGCCGATGCCGCCGCCGCCGAGGCCGCCGCCAAGGCCATCGAGCTGCGTCTGCGCGCGGAGGCCAAGACCATCCGCGAGAAGTACGTCTCGCCACCGCACACCACCGACTTCGGCATCCTCTTCGTGCCCACCGAAGGCCTGTACGCCGAAGCCCTGCGCCGGCCCGGCCTGGTGGAGGCGCTGCAGCGCGAGCATCGCGTGATGCTCGCCGGCCCGACCACCTTGCTCGCCACCTTGAGCAGCCTGCAGATGGGCTTCCGCACCCTGGCGTTGGAGAAGCGCTCGGTCGAGGTGTGGGAGGTGCTGGGTGCGGTCAAGACGGAGTTCGGCAAGTTCGGCGACGTGCTGGCGAAGACGAAGAAGAAGCTCGACGAGGCCAGCAACAACATCCTGCAGGCCGAGGTGCGCGCGCGGGCCATGTCTCGCGAATTGCGCACGGTCGAAGCGCTGCCGGAAGCCCGCGCCAAGGTCGTGCTGCCACTGCCGGCGGAGGATGCGGGCCTCACGACCGGCGACCTGCTCGAACCCTGATGGCTTCGTTCTCGCGACCGCTCCTGGCCTTGATCATGGGCCAGGTGTGTTTGCATTCCTGCATGGCGGGCGTGCGGGTCGCGGGGCCGCTGCTGGCGCTGCGCAACGGGCAGCCGGCCTGGGCGGTGGGCGTGTTGCTCGGGCTCTTTGCCGCAGCGCCGGTGCTGTCGTCGCTGTACGCCGGGCGACTGGCCGACCGGCATGGTTACCACCGCCCGCTGCGCTTGGCGGTCGGCCTCACGGTGGTGGGCGGCGCGCTGGCGGTGGCCGCCACGTGGTGGGTCGATGCGCAATTTCTGCTGCTGTGCATTGCCGCCTGCCTGTGCGGCGTGGGAACCAACTTCGGCCTCATCGCCAACCAGCGCAGCGCCGGCAAGCTGGCCGATGGCGACCGGGCGGCCTTGACCCGCGTCTTCAGCTGGCTGGGCCTCGCGCCGGCGCTGTCGAACGTGGTCGGGCCGGTGACGGCCGGCGCGCTGATCGATCTGGCCGGCTTCCGTGGCGCGTTCGTGGCCCTGATGCTGCTGCCGTTCGCGGCGCTGTGGTGGTCGCGCCAGGTGCCGAAGGAGACGGTCGCCGCGGCCGCGCCAGTCGTGGGCAAGAAGCGCGCGGCGTGGGACATCTTCGCCATGCCCGGCGTGCGCCGCCTGCTGCTCGTCAACTTCCTGATGTCGTCGAGCTGGGACCTGCACTCCTTCATCGTGCCTGTGATCGGCCATGAGCGCGGCTTCAGCGCGTCGGCGATCGGGCTGATCCTCGGCGTGTTCGCGGCCGCGGTGGCGAGCGTGCGCATCGTGCTGCCGTTCCTGTCGCACCGCCTGCGCGAGCACCAGGTGCTGGCTGCCGCGATGCTGCTCACCGCCGGTGTCTTCTGCATCTACCCGCTGATGCACAACGCCTGGCTGATGGGCCTGTGCGCCGCGGCGCTGGGCCTGGCGCTGGGCGCGGTGAACCCGATGGTGATGACGAGCCTGCACCACCTCACGCCGGGCCACCGCCACGGCGAGGCGATCGCCCTGCGCTCGATGACCGTCAACGCGACGAGTGCCGTGATGCCACTGGTGTTCGGCGCGGCGGGGGCCGCCGTGGGGGCCTCGGCCTTGTTCTGGGCGATGGGGGCGGCGGTGGGCATGGGCAGCTGGCAGGCGCGGCGGATGGGTCAGGTGCTCGCCCTCGGGCCCGACACGAAACCCTGACCTCAGTCGCCGCCGTAGCGATTGGGCGGGTACTCCGCGGCCATGGCGTCCCAGGTGATGCTGTGCGTGAGCGTGTTGAGGTTGGGGTCGGCGAGCGGCAGCAGCGTGGGCTCCGTCGCTTCCAGCGTGCCGGCCGGCACCGAGAAGTCCGGCGCGAGCGTGCGGTTGATGCCGGGGCGCCCCGCCGGAAAGGGCGTGGGTGACAAGGCCAGCGGCAGGCCGATGTTGAAGGCCGACTCCAGGCGGGTGCTGCTGTCGGGCATCGTGATCACCTGGACGGTGGGCATCGCACCGAACGCGCCGCCCGAGATCGCCACGCGGAACTCGCCTTGCTGGCGGTCGACGATGCCGAACACACTGCAGTACTGCTGCAGCGGTGGGTTTGGCGTCTGCGGCAAGGGCAGCTCGAAGCGGTGGGTGCCGCTCCAGGTCACGGTGGTGGTCACCGGGCCCGGCTCGGTGTGCGTGTGCTGGCCAGACGCCGCCCAGGTCCAGGTGGACTCGACGGGCGTGGCCGTCCACGCGTTCAGCGCGTCCTGCAGTGGGCCGTCGGGCTCGTTGCGCCACAAGCCGATGTCGCAGCGGGCACTGAACTGCAGCGTGTGCTGCAGCACCAGCGTGCCTGGGCCTTGCGACCGCACGAGCACCTGCCCATTCCAGCGGGTCAGGGCGCGGGTGTTGCCCCAACGCCGGCCCACCTGCACGGCGATGTAGCCGGCCGAGCCGGGGCCGGTGCGGGGCAACTGGACCGTCACCTCGTCTGCCGTCCACTCGAGCACGGCCAGCTCGGTCACCGTGCCGGCAGGGCGCCACGGCAGGTAGTTGTCGAGGCCGGAGGGATCGGTGGCGAGGGACGTGCCGACGAACACTTTGCCCGGCACGAGCCCGAAGCTGCCATAGAGCGTGAGCCGGCTCTGGTTCTCCTCGACGCCCATGCGCACCATGCTCGGCAGCAGCGTTCCCGGGTTGTCGTTGAGTCGTGTGAAGCGGAACGACACCGGGCCGCCTTCGCTCGGGTCGTCGTAGAGCGTGAAGCCCGCCTCGTCGCCTACGCGTTTGATGGCGGCGTAGTCGTGTGCACGGTTGCGCGGGTTGGGGGTCGGCACGCTCAGGTTGCTGGCCACGAATTTGTCGAGCATCCAGTGCATGGCGTCGGCCGCGGCGTTCACGAAGACCGGGTGCGACCAGCCACCGTAGACCCCCGCGCCCGCGGCGCGGAAGGCCTCGCGAAAACCCACGAAGTCGCTCGCGCAGGCGTGGATGAGCACGATGCTGTTGGCGCTGAAGCGCCAGCGGTAGCGTTCGATGAAGGCCGGCGTGATGGCCAGGAAGTTGTCGACGGCCCACTTGCCTCGGCTGTAGAGGTACTGGCCGGTGTAGTAGACGAGGTTGCCGGCCTGCAGGTCGGTGAGGTGGCCGACGATGGCTTCGAGGTCGGCCACGGTGTCGGTCATCAGGGCATGGGTGATGCCGCCGCCCGTGTCCAGCATGCCGCCGTGTGTGAGCCAGCTGAAGAAGCCCAGCTCGGGTAGCGCCTTGAGGTTCGCGACGGTGGGGGCCCACGAGGGCAGCAGGTCGACCCCGGCGCTGCGCAGCCAGCTTTGATAGCGCTCGATGCTGGAGGCGGAGCCGTCCGGCTCGGCATAGCTCTGGAAAGTGCTGGCCGACACGCCCGCGGGCGATGAAGGCACGCCGGTGAGCGGCACGTCGCCATCGGCGGCGGGGTGGGCGTCGCGTGCGGCCAGGCCCGCGGCGCGCGGCGCGAGGGCCGCGGTCGTCGGGCTGGGCTGCGGTGTGACGCTGGGTCGCGGCGTGCCGGTGCGCTGGTTGTTGCCGATCACGTGGAGCTGGCCATCGCTGAATTCGCCGCAGACGCAGCCGTCGGGCATCACGGTGACGCGGCGGTACTCGGGCCGGGCACGCATGAATGCGGCCACCGTCTCGCTGGGGGCGCTGATGGCCCCGTCGCACAGGCGCTCGTACTCGGCCGCGACGGCGGCGAGGGCCTGCAGGCGCTGCTCGGGCGGAAGCGTGGGCCCCGGTGGTGGAGGAGGATCGCCCGACGACCCCTCGCCACCACCACCGCCCCCGCCGCAGGCGCTCAGCAGGGCACTGCTGCCGCCCCAGCCGAGCAGGGTTCGGCGGCTGATGCGGGAGGGGTCGGGTGGAAGGCGTCGGGTGCTCATGCGTGGAACGGCGGGTCGGCCCGCGGCGGATTCGTCGTGAAGGAATGCGCCAAACTTTAGGGAGCTTCCTGGCTCCACATTCGCGGAAATCTTGTCCAATGGCGCTTCAAAGCAGAGCTAAACGTCGCCATGGACAGAATCGACAACGAAATCCTCAGGCACCTGACGCGCGACGGCCGCCTCACCTTCCGCGAGCTGGGCGAAGCCGTGCACCTGAGCGCCAACGCGGTTGCCGAGCGCTTCCGGCGCTTGCAGGAGAGCGGGACCATCCGGCACATCCGCGCCGTGCTCGACCCTCAGGCGATGGGCCGCAGCCTGGAGGCGCAGATCGAGATCAAGCTGAGTGCGCAGACCTCGGCGCTCGAGTTCGAGAACGCGCTGCGCCACATGCCGCAGGTGATGGAAGCGGCCTTGATGACGGGCTCGTTCGACTACGCGATCCGCGTGGCCTGCGAGAACAGCCACGAGCTGATGCAGGTGACCGAGGCGCTGCGCAAGCACCCTGGCGTGAGCGACACCTACACGCGCCTGGTGCTGCGCGAGATCGAGCTGTCGGGGATGGTCTGAGCCGCCGCGGTGGCGGCCGGGTCAGAAGCGGATGGTGCCGGGGGCGGGGGCCGGGGCCGGTGCTGGTTGCGCAGCCGGTGCCGGCTGAGGCGCGGGGGCCGCAGGCGCCGGGGCGGCTGGGGCCGGGCGCGCTTCGGTCAGCGGCTCGGGCTTGCCCTGCGGGAAGTTGGCCGGCAGCTTCGAGTCTTTCGGGTAGCCGGCGGCGTCGATGTACGACTCCCACTGCTCGCGCTGCCAGCCGCGCACGATCTGCGCGCCCACCGTCATCACCGGCAGGGTGTTGCCGCCCGTGAGGCGCTGCAAGGCCTGCCCGTCTTCCGGGGTGGTGACGAGTTTTTCGGAGGCGGGGATGCCGCGCCCGCGCAGGAACTGGCGCGCTTCGTCGCAGGGCTGGCAGTCCGGTGCGACGTAGAGCACGACGGGGAAGCGCAGGGCGATCTGCCGAAGTTCGAAGGGAAGCGACGCGTCGTTGGCCGCGCCTCCACCGCGTGTGTTCACGCTCTGGACCCTCTTGTCGGTGCCGACGTCGGGCCGGTCGGTGTAGGTGATCTTGCCGTCGGGGCCGACCACCTTGTAGAGCGCGAAGGCCGGGGCTGCCGACAGCATCGAAACAGCGGCAACCGAGGCGGCCAGGGTGTGGATCGCGCGGTGGCGTGCGTTCATGTCGTGGAGTCTCCGTTGCTCGGCGAGGCGCTCAAATTCTAGGCATCAGGCCATGCCCTGGTGGCGCAAAAGTGCGTCAATTCGTGGCTCGCGGCCGCGGAAGGCCTTGAAGCTTTCCATCGCCGGGCGGCTGCCGCCGGCCTCGAGGATGGCCTCGCGGTAGCGGCGGCCGGTGTCGGGGTCGAGTGCGCTGGTTTCCTCGAACGCGCTCCACGCGTCGGCGCTCAGCACCTCGGCCCACTTGTAGCTGTAGTAGCCCGCCGAGTAGCCGCCCGCGAAGATGTGCGAGAAGGAATGCTGGAAGCGGTTGAACGCAGGCGGCGGCATCACCGACACCTCGCGGCGCACCTCGTCGACGAGGCCCTGAATGTCGTTCTCGCGGCCCGGCTCGCCGTGCAGGCGCATGTCGAAGAGCGCGAACTCGATCTGCCGCAGCGTCTGCAGGCCGCTCTGGAAGTTCTTGGCGGCGAGCATCTTGTCGTAGAGCGCGCGGGGCAGCGGCTCGCCGCTGTCGACGTGGGCGGTGAGGTGCTTGAGCACCTCCCACTCCCAGCAGAAGTTCTCCATGAACTGGCTGGGCAGCTCGACCGCGTCCCACTCGACGCCGGAGATGCCAGCCACGCCGATGTCGTTCACCTGCGTGAGCATGTGGTGCAGGCCGTGGCCGAACTCGTGGAAGAGGGTCGTCACCTCATCGTGCGTGAGCAGGGCAGGCTTGCCATCGGCGGGCGGGGTGAAGTTGCACACGAGGTGCGCCACGGGCGTCTGCGTGCTGCCTTCGGGGCGGGCCCAGCGGCCGCGCACGTCGTCCATCCAGGCGCCCGGGCGCTTGCCAGTCCGGGCGTAGGGGTCGAGGTAGAACTGGCCGACAAGTTGCGTGCCGCGCTCGATGCGGAAGAAGCGCACGTTCGGGTTCCACACCTCGGCCGTGTCTGGCCGAATGCTCACTTCGAAGAGCGTCTCGATGATGCGGAAGAGGCCGCTCAACACCTTGGGCTCCGTGAAGTACTGCTTCACCTCCTGGTCGCTGAAGGCGTAGCGCGCTTCCTTGAGCTTCTCGCTGGCGTAGGGCACGTCCCAGGATTGCAGGTTGGCGAGGCCGAGTTCGGTGCGGGCGAAGTCGCGCAGCTCGGCGAGGTCGCGCTCGGCGTAGGGGCGGGCGCGCTTGGCGAGGTCGCGCAGGAAATCGAGCACCTGCTGGGGCGAGTCGGCCATCTTGGGCACGAGCGAGACCTCGGCGAAGTTCTTGTAGCCAAGCAGCCCCGCCTCTTCCTGCCGCAGCTGCAGCAGCTCTTTCATGATGGCGCTGTTGTCGTGCTCGGGCTTGCCGAGCTCGCTGGCGCGGGTAGCGTAGGCGGTGTAGAGCTCTTCGCGCAGCGCGCGGTCGTCGCCGTACTGCATCACCGGGAAGTAGCTCGGGAAGTGCAGCGTGAGCTTGTGGCCCGGCTTGCCTTCCGCTTCGGCGGCGGCGCGTGCGGCCTGCCTCACGTCGTCGGGCACACCGGCGAGGCGGCTTTCGTCGACGTAGAGCGCGTAGCTGTCGGTGGCGTCCATCACGTGCTCGGAATACGCGGTCGTGAGTGCCGCGTGGCGCTCCTGGATCTGCGCGTAGCGCTCGCGGGCGGCGCCTTGCAACTCGGCGCCCGACAGCACGAAGTCGCGCATCGCGTTCGACAGCGCCTTCTTGCGCGCCGCATTCAGCTTCGCCGCGGCAGGGCTCGTGGCGATGGCCTTGTACTTGGCGTAGAGGCGTTCGTCGGCGCCGAGCCGGGTGTGGAACTCGGTGATCTTCGGGATGTTCTCGTTGTAGACGGCACGCAGCTCGGGGTTGTCGGCCACGTGGTTCAGGTGCGAGACCGCGCCCCAGGCGCTGTGCAGGCGCTCGGTGGCCACATCGAGCACGGCCGACATCGCGTCGTAGTCGGCCGGCACCTCGTCACCCGTGGCCTTTTCCAGCGCGGCATCGGCCGCTGCCAGCAGCTCGCTGATGGCGGGCGTGACGTGCTCGGGCCTGATCTGCGCGAAGTGGGGCAGGCCGGTGGTGTCGAGGAGTGGGTTGCTCATAGGCCCCTTGATTCAGTTGGATGCGGCGCGTTCCGCGGCTTCGATGGTATTCACGAGGAGCATCGCGCGGGTCATCGGCCCCACACCGCCCGGCACGGGGGTGATCCAGCCAGCGACCTTCGAGACGCCCTCGAAATCGACGTCGCCACAGAGCTTGCCTTCGTCGTTGCGGTTCATGCCGACGTCGATGATGACGGCACCCGGCTTGACCATGTCGGCGGTGACGGTGTTGCGCCGGCCCACCGCCGCCACGATCACGTCGGCCTGGCGGGTGTGCGCGCCCAGGTCGGCGGTGGCACTGTGGCAGATGGTGACGGTGGCGTTGGCTTGCAAGAGCAGCTGCGCCATCGGCTTGCCGACGGTGTTGCTGCGGCCGATGACGACGGCATGCTTGCCGCGCAGGTTGACGCCCGTGGTCTCGATCAGCTTCATGCAGCCATAGGGCGTGCACGACTTGAAGCCGGGCAGGCCACTCGCGAGCGCACCGGCGCTCTGGATGGAGAAGCCGTCGACGTCCTTGTGCGGGGCGATGGCGGCGATGACCTTTTGCGGGTCGATGTGCTTGGGCACGGGCATCTGCACCAGGATGCCGTGGATCTTCGGGTCGGCATTCAGCTCGGTGATGCGCTGGAGCAGCGCGGCCTCGCTCATGTCGGCCGGGTAGCGGTCGAGCAGGGAGTAGACGCCGCTGCCTTCGCAGTCCTTGACCTTGTGGCTCACGTAGACCTGGCTGGCGGGGTCGTCGCCGACCAGCACCACGGCGAGGCCGGGTTGGTGGCCTTTCTTCGTGAGTGCTGCGGCGCGCTCGGCCACTTCGCCACGGATCTTCTTCGCCAAAGCGTTGCCGTCGATGAGTTGTGCAGTCATGGGGTCCTCGATTCGAAGAGTTGAAACTAAAAAGGGCCGCTGAGACAGCGGCCCTTTGTGATGTGTTGCGCGTTATGCCTTGGTCTGCTGCGCGCCCAGTGCGATCTTCAGCAGATCGGCGACCGTGTTGGCGTTGAGCTTTTCCATGATGTTGGCGCGGTGCGCCTCCACCGTCTTGATGCTGATGCCGAGGTCGTCGGCGATCTGCTTGTTGAGGCGGCCGGCGACGATGCGCTCGAGCACCTGGGACTCACGCGTGGTCAGGCGCGACAGCAGGGCGTCGCGGCTGGCGGCTTCCTGGTGGTGCGAGAAGGCGCTGCGGGCCTGGTCGAGCATGCGCTCCACGAGGTTGAGCAGCTCTTCTTCCTTGAAGGGCTTCTCGATGAAGTCCATCGCGCCCTTCTTCATGGTGCTCACCGCCATCGGCACGTCGCCGTGGCCGGTGATGAAGACGACCGGCAGCGGCGACTTGCGCTCGAGCAGGCGGTCTTGCAGCTCCAGGCCGCTCATGCCGTCCATGCGGATGTCGGCGATCAGGCAGGCGACTTCGCGCGGGTCGAAGCGGGAGAGGAAGGATTCGGAAGAGTCGAAGCACTTGACGCGGTAGTCCTTGCCTTCAAGGAGCCACTGCAGCGAATCACGAACCGCCTCGTCGTCGTCGACCACGTAGACGGTGCCCTTCTTGGGAATCAGACTCATGTGTGCTGTCTCATGTCAGGGCCGCTTCGAGGCCCGTGGATTTGGCGGTTTCGACCGGCAGCGTAAAGGTAAAACGGCAGCCGACAGCGAGGTCGCCATTGTAGAGGTTCTGGGCCCGGATCCGGCCTCGGTGGCTCTCGATGATGGAGCGGCACAACGACAGGCCGATGCCCAGGCCTTCGACCTTGGTGGAGAAGAAGGCTTCGTAGAGCCGGTTGATGACTTCTTCCTTCAGGCCGGGGCCCGAATCGGTGACGCCGAACTCGATCACGCCGCCTTCTTCCGGCGTGTGCTTGGGCACCACGCGCAGCTCGATGTTGCGGCGGGCGGGCGGCAGGCCCGCCATGTCGATCGCCTCGGCCGAGTTCTTGAGCAAGTTCAAGATCACCTGCTCGATCAGGATGGGGTCGACCATCAACGTGGGCAGGCGCTGGGCCACGTAGACGTGCAGCGACACGTTGCGCCTGCGCAGCTCGATGCCGGCGAGGTCGACCGCGTCTTCGACGATGGTGCGGGCTTCGGCGGCCTGGCGTTGCGGCTCGCTGCGCTTCACGAAGGCACGGATGCGGCGAATGATCTGCGCGGCGCGGTCGGCCTGTTTGGCGGTCTTCTCGAGCGCGGCGACGAGGTCGTCCTTGCCGATGGCATCGCTCTTCACGCGCGACACCATGCCGTTGCAGTAGTTGGTGATGGCGGTGAGCGGCTGGTTGAGCTCGTGCGCGACCGATGACGCCATCTCGCCCATGGTCATCAGCCGGCTCGTGACCTGCGCCTTCTCGGCCTGCTGCTTCGACTGCTCTTCGGCGTGGCGGCGGCTCGTGATGTCTGTTGCGATCAGCATCTGCGCGAGGCGGCCGTCGGTCCATTGCAGGTAGCGCGCGCGCACGTCGAACCACTTCTGCAGCGAGTCGACGAAGACTTCGCGTGTCTCGGAGCCGGCTTCAGTGAGCTCCTGCGTAGGCAGGCCGCCGAAGCTGTCGACCGAGTCGCCCATGTCGGCAATCATCGGCAGGCCCGGCTCGCCACCGGCCAGCGTGCCGTGGCCCTGCGCGTCGGCACCGAACCAGAGGCGGTAGGAGCGGTTGGCGAAAAGCAGCTCGCCCTGCTGCACCGACAGCACCGACACGGCAGCGTCGAGCCCTTCCAGCACGGTGGTGAAGCGCTCGTGCGAGGCCGAGAGCTGGTCGCGCACCCGCTTGGCCTCGGTGATGTTGGTCATCGAGGTCATCCAGCCGGTCTGCATGCCCTTGGGGTCGATCAGCGGCGAGACGTACATGCGGGCGTCGAAGAGCGTGCCGTCCTTGCGCATCGCCTTCACCTCGATGCCGCCGGCGGGGCTGCGGCCTTGCAGCTCCTGCTGCAGCAGGCGCATGTTTTCCTCGTAGCGATCGGGCGGCCAGTGCGGGAAGGGCGGCATGCGGCCGATGAGTTCGTGTTCGCTGAAGCCCGTCATCGCGCAGAAGGCGGGGTTCACGTAGGTGATGCGGCCTTCCATGTCCATCGCGCGCATGCCGGTGAGCATGGAGTTTTCCATCGCGCGGCGGAAGTTCGTTTCCGACACCAGCGTGGCCTGCATCTGCACGCGCCGGCGCATGTGGCGCCAGGTGCCGAGCAGCATCCACACGGTCAGCACCGAGAGGGCCGACACCATCCAGAACAGCGTGTTGCTGATGAGGCCGATGGAGGTGCGGTAGCCCTGGCCGCGCAGCACGAGGCCATTGGCGGCGGGCGCGAGCGGCACCTCGTGCACGATGGACGCGGGCTTGGCGGTCTCGCCCGGCGTCATCGGCAGCGTGCTCGCCACCACCTTGCCCTGCGCATCGACGAGCGTCATCGTGTGCCGCTTCGACACCTCGGCCGGAATGAAATAGCGCACCAGCGAGTCGATGGAGTACTCGGCGATCAGCGTGCCCGAGAAGGCGCTGCGGTCGAGCAGCGGCACGTGCGCCTGGAACACCGCGTTGCCATTGGCATCGCCGAAGGGGCGTGAGTACACCGGCAGCCGCAACTCGCGCGTGGCGCGGAAGGCCTGGTCGGGCTCGCTGTTGCGCTGCTCGGGCAGCGAGCGCTGGTTGTCGATGTAGGGCAGGCCGAGTTCGGAAAAGAGCGTGGTCGTCGAGTAGCTGGCCTTGCGCGCGCGCGACTGGTTCACCCAGATGAGGTTGGTGATCTCCGGCCGCTCGCGCGTGAAGCTCGCGGCCTGGCTCTGGAACTCTTCTTCATCGATCTGGCGGGTGACGATCTCGCGCGCGATGCGCACGAGCTGCTCCTGGTTCTCGATCAGGCGCAGCCGCACCTGCTGCTGCGCGATCTCGGTGTCGCGCTTGACCGACTCCTGCTCGCGCTCGAACTCCTCATTGCGCAGGTACCAGAAGGCCGAAATGATCGCGGCGAGGAAGAGCAGCACCGAGACCAGCGGGCCCAGCGTCGCGTAGCGGTCCTGGCGGGCCGGCGACTGCCGCCGCCACCACCGGCCGACCAGGCGGCCGGCCCTCGCGGTGACAGGGCGACGGGGTGGCGAGGCTGGTGCAGGAGTGGACATAGGCGGATTATCGAGGGGCGTTTGCAACGCCTCAGTTGTTCCATTTTTGATCCGTAAAAGTTCGTATAGTGAAACGGCGTAGCGCTATTTGAAAAAATTCAGACTTATGGGACACTCCGCCGCAACCTGAATCCCAACAAGGAGACAAGCATGTCTGCGATGCCAGAAGCCTTCCTGGGCGCGGCGGCCAACGATGCCGACGCACAAGAGACCCGCGAGTGGCTGGACGCCCTGTCCGCCCTGATCGAGGCAGAGGGCCCAGACCGCGCCCACTTCCTCCTTGAAGAGCTCATCAACCATGCGCGCCAGGCTGGCATCGACCTGCCGTTCTCGGCCCGCACGGCCTACGTCAACACCATTCCGCCGGACCAGGAAGAGCGCATGCCCGGCAACATCGAGATCGAAGAGCGCCTGCGCGCCTACATGCGCTGGAACGCGATGGCGATGGTGGTCAAGGCCAACCGCCTGCACCCGGCCGACGGCGGCGACCTCGGCGGCCACATCTCCTCGTTTGCCTCGCTGGCCACCATGTTTGGCGCCGGCTTCAACCACTTCTGGCACGCCGAGCACGAAGGCCACGGCGGCGACCTGCTCTACATCCAAGGCCACAGCTCGCCCGGCATCTACGCCCGCGCCTTCCTTGAAGGCCGTATCACCGAAGAGCAGCTCACCAACTTCCGCCAGGAAGTCGAAGGCAAGGGCCTGTCGAGCTACCCGCACCCGAAGCTCATGCCCGAGTTCTGGCAGTTCCCGACGGTCAGCATGGGCCTCGGCCCGCTGATGGCGATCTACCAGGCGCGGTTCCTCAAGTACCTGCATGCCCGCGGCATCGCCAACACCGAGAACCGCAAGGTCTGGGCCTTCCTGGGCGACGGCGAGATGGACGAGCCCGAGAGCCTGGGCGCCATCGGCCTGGCCGCACGCGAGAAGCTCGACAACCTGATCTTCGTCGTCAACTGCAACCTGCAGCGCCTCGACGGCCCGGTGCGCGGCAACGGCAAGATCATCCAGGAGCTGGAAGGCGAATTCCGCGGCTCCGGCTGGAACGTCATCAAGCTGCTGTGGGGTTCGTACTGGGACCCGCTGCTCGCCCGCGACAAGGACGAGATCCTGCGCAAGGTGATGATGGACACGGTCGACGGTGACTACCAGGCCATGAAGGCCAACGACGGCGCCTTCGTCCGCAAGCATTTCTTCGGGCAGCACCCCAAGCTCCTGGAGATGGTGGCCAAGATGAGCGACGAAGACATCTGGCGCCTCAACCGCGGCGGCCACGATCCGCAGAAGGTGTATGCCGCGTACCACCGCGCCGTGAACACCAAGGGCCAGCCGACCGTGCTGCTCATCAAGACGGTGAAGGGCTTCGGCATGGGCAAGAGCGGGGAGGCTCGCAACACCGCCCACCAGACCAAGAAGCTCACCGACGACGACATCAAGAGCTTCCGCGATCGTTTCAACATTCCGGTGAGCGACGAGCAGATCGAGAAGGGCATCCCCTTCTACAAGCCCGCCGACGACACCGTCGAGATGCGCTACCTGCACGAGCGCCGCAAGGCCCTCGGTGGCTACCTGCCCAAGCGCCGCGTCAAGGCCGACGAGACGCTCAAGGTGCCCGAACTCGACACTTTCAAGGCCGTGCTCGAGCCCACCGCCGAAGGCCGCGAGATCAGCACCACGCAGGCCTACGTGCGCTTCCTCACCCAGCTGCTGCGCGACAAGGAACTCGGCCCGCGCGCCGTGCCCATCCTCGTGGACGAGGCGCGCACCTTCGGCATGGAAGGCCTCTTCCGCCAGATCGGCATCTACAACCCCGAGGGTCAGAAGTACACGCCGGTCGACAAGGACCAGGTCATGTACTACCGCGAAGACCAGGCCGGCCAGATCCTGCAGGAAGGCATCAACGAAGCCGGCGGCATGAGCAGCTGGATCGCCGCGGCCACGTCGTACTCGACGAACAACCGCATCATGGTGCCGTTCTACGTGTACTACTCGATGTTCGGCTTCCAGCGCGTGGGCGACCTCGCCTGGGCGGCGGGCGACATGCAGGCGCGAGGCTTCCTGCTCGGCGGCACCTCGGGCCGCACCACGCTCAACGGCGAAGGCCTGCAGCACGAAGACGGCCACAGCCACATCCTCGCGGGCACCATCCCCAACTGCATCAGCTACGACCCAACCTTCGCGCACGAAGTCGGCGTGATCCTGCACCACGGCCTCAAGCGCATGGTGGAGAAGCAGGAGAACGTGTTCTTCTACCTCACGCTGCTCAACGAGAACTACCCGATGCCGGGCCTCAAGGCCGGCACCGAGGAAGAGATCATCAAGGGCATGTACCTGCTCGAAGAAGGCCCGAAGAAGACCCCACGCGTCAACCTGCTGGGCAGCGGCACCATCCTGCGCGAATCGATCGCTGCGAAGCAGCTCTTGAAAGACGACTGGGGCGTCTCGGCCAACGTGTGGAGCTGCCCGAGCTTCAACGAGCTGGCCCGCGACGGCCAGGACGTGGAGCGCTGGAACCTGCTGCACCCGACACAGACGCCGCGCGTGCCCTTCGTCGCGCAGCAGCTCGACAAGCACACCGGCCCGGTGATCGCGTCGACCGACTACATGAAGGCCTACGCCGACCAGATCCGCGCCTTCATTCCCAAGGGCCGCACCTACAAGGTGCTGGGCACCGACGGGTTCGGCCGCAGCGACTTCCGTTCGCGCCTGCGTGAGCACTTCGAGGTCAACCGCCACTACATCGTGGTCGCGGCCCTGAAGGCACTCTCGGAAGAGGGCACCGTGCCCGCGGCTAAAGTCGCCGAGGCGATCCAGAAATACGGCATCAACGCCGACAAGATCAACCCGCTTTACGCATAAGGCCGGAGACACAACAACATGGCGCTGGTGGAAGTGAAAGTCCCCGACATCGGGGACTTCAAGGACGTCGAGATCATCGAGGTGCTCGTCAAGCCCGGTGACACGATCAAGGCCGAGCAGTCACTCGTGACCGTCGAGAGCGACAAGGCCTCGATGGAGATCCCGGCTTCGCATGCCGGGGTCGTGAAGGAAATGAAGGTCAAGCTCGGCGACAAGATCAGCGAAGGCTCGCTGCTCCTGATGCTGGAGGCGGCCGATGGTGCATCGGCGGCGGCGCCTGCTCCGGCACCTGCCGCGGCTGCGCCCGCACCGGCGCCGGTGGCGGCCGCAGCCCCTCAAGCCGCCGCGGCGTCTGTGCCTGCCGCTCCTGCGGAGCGCACGCTGCCCACCGCGGCATTGCCGGCCCATGAGCCGACCGCACCGCGCGACCGCCTGCCGCACGCCTCGCCCACCATCCGCAAGCTCGCCCGCGAGCTGGGCGTGCCGCTGGACGAGGTGAAGGGCACGGGCCCGAAAGGCCGCATCACGCACGACGACGTGCACGGCTTCGTCAAGGGCGTGATGGCCGGCCAGGTGCAGACCAAGGCCCAGTCCGCCAAGGGCGGCGGCGCGGCAGCCGGTGGTGGCAACTTCCCGGGCCTGCCCGCCTGGCCGCAGGTCGACTTCGCGAAGTTCGGCCCCATCGAGCGCAAGGACCTCAGCCGCATCAAGAAGATCAGCGGCGCGGCCCTGCACCGCAACTGGGTGATGATTCCGCACGTCACCAACCACGACAACGCCGACATCACCGAGCTCGAAGCCTTCCGCGTGCAGACGAACAAGGAAAACGAGAAGAGCGGCGTCAAGGTCACGATGCTCGCCTTCGTGATCAAGGCTGTGGTGGCAGCGCTGAAGAAATTCCCCGAGTTCAACGCCTCGCTCGACGGCGACGCACTGGTGCTCAAGCAGTATTTCCACATCGGCTTCGCGGCCGACACGCCGAATGGCCTCGTGGTGCCCGTGCTGAAGGATGCCGACAAGAAAGGCATCCTGCAGATCAGCAAGGAGATGAGCGAACTTGCCGCCAAGGCGCGCGACGGCAAGCTCGGCCCCGCGGACATGAGCGGCGGCTGCTTCTCGATCAGCTCGCTGGGCGGCATCGGTGGGCGCTACTTCTCGCCGATCATCAATGCGCCCGAGGTGTCGATCCTCGGCTTGTCGCGCAGCGTGATGGAGCCGGTGTGGGACGGCAAGGCCTTCCAGCCCCGTCTCATGCTGCCCTTGAGCCTGAGCTACGACCACCGCGTGATCGACGGCGCCGCTGCTGCGCGCTTCAACGCGTATTTGGGGCAGGTCTTGGCTGACTTCAGGAGAGTCCTGCTGTGACCACCGTCGTGGTGGTCCGCAAGGCCGGGCAGGTGGCGATCGCGGGTGACAGCCTTGTCACCTTCGGCGACACCCGCCTGCCGCATGGCTACGAAAACAACGAGAAGCTCTTCAAGGTGGGCGACTCGTGGGTCGGCATGGCCGGCACCACGGCGCACTTCCCGGTGCTGCGGCGCGCGCTCGCGTGGCTGCCACCCGAGGAGCTCAAGCTGCACTCGCGCGACGAGGTGTTCGACACCTTCCTCAAGATCCACCCGAAGCTGAAGGAAGTCTTCTACCTCAACACCAAGGAAGAAGACGCCGACCCCTACGAAAGCTCGCAGCTCACCGCGCTCATCGCGAACGCGAGCGGCATCTACGGCGTGTACTCGTACCGCGAGGTCTTCGAGTTCGACCGCTTCTGGGCGATCGGCTCGGGCCGCGCGTTCGCGCTCGGCGCGATGTACGCCGCCTTCGACCGCGCCAAGACGGCACGCGAACTCGCCGAGATCGGCGTGAAGGCGGGATGTGAATTCGACAAGAACTCCGACGGCCCCGTGAAGGTGCAGGCGATCAAGCTCAAAGGAAAAGACTGAACATGGCGACCCTCGAGATCAAGGTGCCCGACATTGGCGACTTCAAGGACGTCGCCATCATCGAGGTGCTGGTCAAACCCGGCGACACGGTGACGAAAGACCAGTCGCTGGTGACGGTGGAAAGCGACAAGGCGTCGATGGAGATCCCGTCGTCGCATGCGGGTGTCGTGAAGGAGATGAAGGTCAAGCTGGGCGACAAGATCAGCGAAGGGTCGCTGCTGTTGACGCTGGACGCGTCCGATGCCGTTCGGGCTGAGCCCTCCACCGTTCGGGCTGAGCCTGTCGAAGCCCCCAAGCAGGTCGCCAGCCCTTCGACAAGCTCAGGGCGAACGGAGCCGGCTCCTGCGGCCGCCACCCACACCGGCGGCTCCGACCTCGAATGCGACGTGCTCGTGCTCGGCGCCGGCCCGGGGGGCTACAGCGCCGCCTTCCGCGCCGCCGACCTCGGGTTGAAGACCGTGCTCGTCGAGCGTTTCCCGACGCTCGGCGGCGTCTGCCTCAACGTCGGCTGCATCCCCTCGAAGGCCCTGCTGCACGTGGCTGCGGTGATGGATGAGGTGAAGCACTTCGAATCCCTGGGCGTGAGCTTCGGCAAGCCGAGCGTCGACCTCGCCAAGCTCAAGGCGCACAAGGACAAGGTGGTGGGCAAGCTCACCGGCGGCCTCAACGCGATGGCCAAGATGCGCAAGGTCACGGTGGTCCAGGGTACGGGCGAGTTCCTTGACCCCTACCACCTCGGCGTGACCAAGGCCGATGGCGGCAAGCAGATCGTCAAGTTCAAGAACGCGATCATCGCGGCCGGCTCCGAAGCGGTGAAGCTGCCCTTCCTGCCGAAGGACGACCCGCGTGTCGTCACCTCCACCGGCGCGCTCGAATTGCGCCAGGCCCCGAAGCGCATGCTCGTGATCGGCGGCGGCATCATCGGCCTGGAGATGGGCACGGTGTACAGCAGCACCGTGGGGGCGCGCCTCGATGTGGTGGAAATGCTCGACGGCCTGATGCAGGGCGCCGACCGCGACATGGTGAAGGTGTGGCAGAAGCTCAACGCGCCGCGCTTCGACAACATCATGCTCAAGACCAAGACGGTCGGGGCCGAAGCCACGAAGGACGGCATCCTCGTCAAGTTCGAGGGTGAAAACGCGCCGAAGGAACCGCAGCTCTATGACCTGGTGTTGCAAGCGGTGGGCCGTGTGCCCAACGGCAAGCGCATCGGTGCCGACAAGGCGGGCGTGGCGGTCAACGAGCGTGGCTTCATCCCGGTCGACATCCAGATGCGCACCAACGTGCCCCACATCTTCGCCATCGGCGACATCGTGGGCCAGCCCATGCTCGCGCACAAGGCGGTGCACGAGGGGCACGTCGCGGCCGAGGTCGCATCAGGCGATACGCATGCGGCGTTCGACGCCCGCGTGATCCCGAGCGTGGCCTACACCGACCCCGAAGTGGCCTGGGTGGGTCTCACCGAAGACGATGCCAAGGCGCGAGGCATCAAGCTCAAGAAGGGCTTGTTCCCGTGGACGGCTTCCGGCCGTGCGATTGCGAACACACGCGACGAAGGCTTCACCAAGCTGCTCTTCGACGAGGAGACCGGCCGCATCGTCGGCGGTGCGATCGTCGGCACGCATGCGGGCGACATGATCGGCGAGGTGGCCCTGGCCATCGAGATGGGGGCCGACGCCATCGACATCGGCAAGACCATCCATCCGCACCCGACGCTGGGCGAAAGCCTGGGCATGGCAGCAGAAGCCGCTGAGGGGCACTGCACGGACTTGCCACCCGTGAAGCGCTGATCGGTCAGGTCAGCGGTTGGACTCTTTGACGATCAACCACTGCCCACCGATTTGCTGCCAGATCAGGGACTTCTGCATCACGTCCTTGAAGCCTTCGGAGCGGTAGCTCTGCTTGAACTGCGTCTCGACGCGGTCGGGTGCGAGTTCGCGGGCCAGCACTTCCTCGAGCTTGATGTTGATCTCGCCCTTCCTCGTGACGAGGCGGCGCCGCTGGTTCTTCCAGCTCTCGGCATCGCCGAGTTCGGAGCGGAAGTCGGGCGCATAGAACGCGAGGTAGCGGTCGACGTCTTTCGCTTCCCACGCGGCCGCCCATTCGTTGAGGCGGCGCACTGACAAGGCGGTGGGGCCGTTGACCGACGCCGCGGTGGGCTCCGAGGGGAGCGTGTTCGCAGACGCCTTCAGAGGTGCCGCCGACTCGGTGCGCACGGACGGCGTCGCCACGCTGCCCACGGTCGTGGACGGCAGCACGGTGCCGGGTGTCAACGAAGCGGCGCGACGGTTGAGCTCGTCGAGGTTGAGCGGCTGGATCTCGATGGCCTCGAGCGGGCAGCGGCCGGGGCCTTCGTCGCCGGCCGACCAGTTCTCGCTGCCTTCCGGGGCTTCGCGGTCGCTGCGCAGGCCGAGCTGGGTATTCAGGCGGTTGAGCGCGGCCTGCACGCGGGCGTAGGCGATGCCGAGATCGAACTCGGCGTTGGCATACGAGCGGCGTGCGGTGTAGAGCTCGTTCTCCGAGTTCAAGAGGTCGAGCAGGCTGCGCTGGCCGATGTCGAACTGCTGGCGGTAGGCGTCGCGTGCCTTCTCGATCGCGAGCGTGTTGCGGTCGAGGTAGATCAGCTGGTCGGCGAGCTTCTTCGTGTCGTTGTAGGCGATGGCGAGCACCTGGCGCGCATCGCGGCAGGCCTTGTCGCGCTGGTCGGCGGCCTGGTTCACGAGGTTGGCCTGCTGGCGCACGCGGGCGCGGTCGCTGCCACCGTTGAAGAGGTTCCAGTTCAGCACGATCTCGGCCGAGCTGTCGCTGCGCTGGTCGCGCACGCCGTCGAAATTCTTGCCGGTGCCCGAGCGCAAGCGCGCTTCGAGCTTGGGCTGGTAGGCCGACTCGCGCGCGTTCAGCAGCTCTTTGGTGGCGCGCAGCGTCTCGATCGAGGCGCTCACGGCCGGGCTGCGGCGCGCGGCTTCGACCGAGGCCTCGTTGGCCGAGGCGGGCACGCCATCTTTGAGCGGCACCGGCAGCGGCATCGCCTTGGGCGGCGCCACGCCCACCACACGCTGGTAGCGCGCCGACACGTCGTGGAGGTTCGAAAGCTCCGTGGCGAGGTTCGACTCGGCCAGCGCCAGACGGGCACCCGCCTGTTCGAGGTCGACGCCACGGCCCACGCCGGCCTTGAAGCGCGACTGGATCTGGTTGAACGCGCTCTTGTGCTGCACGTAGCTGTCTTCGGCCAGCTGCACGAGGCGGCGGTAGCGCAGCACGTCGTAGTAGGCACGCGCGGCTTCGAGCGCGGTCTGTTCGGTGGCGTCGAGCAGCTCGAAGTAGCGTGCGAGCTTTTCGTGGCCGAGGCGGCCCACTTCGTTTTGCGTGGCGAGGCCGTCCCACAGCAGCTGGCTCAAGGTGAGCGAGGCGCCGCTGCGGCTGATGGATTGGCTTTGCGGCGTGCGCGAATCGATGCGGTCGCGGTCGCGGCCGGCAGAGGCACTCAGGTCGAGGCGCGGGAAGTAACCGCCACGCGCCCCGTCGACCGCATCGGCGGCCGCGCGGTAGGCGTTGAAGCGCGCGGTGACGTCGGGGTTGGTGTTGATCGCTTGCTGCGCCGCGGCCTTCAGGGCCTCATTGCTCTGTGCGCTGGCACTGGCGGCAAACGCCAGGGTGAGGGCAAGAGTCAAGGCTCGGGTCTTGAAGTGCATCAGGCAGGTCTTTCAGGAGCGTCGTCCAAGTAGTGAGGGGTTCCTTCGACGCGGGGCGAGTTTAGCCGCCGCGTTCCAGGCCTTCGTCCCCCCCGACCGCATGGCCGTGTGGGACTATTTCACGACCCTCGGCTGCACGGGCGGGTTCCGTGAAAAAGGCCCGGGTTGCCCAATAGCACCGATCGGCCGGCCTGCGCAGGCGAGAGACCTCAATTCCGCGGCCGGCGTGACGACAACAGGTCGTTAAACCGTCTTCGCGCCCGTGTCGATTTTTCACACCCCATCGTCGAGCCTGCATGAGCTGCGTGTGCGCTGCACGCCGCTGCGCCTGTGGGTGGTGGCGTGGCTGGTCGTGGCGCTGCTGGTGCCGGGCCTGCCTTCGCAGGCGTGGGACGCGGAACGCATGATGGCCGCGGCCACGCGCATCTCGCCACGTGCGGTGGCCGGGGTGAAGGCGCTGCAGCCGCTGCTGATGCAGTCGGTCGGGCAGGACGAGGCGGCGCAGCTGCAGGCCATCAACCAGTTCTTCAACCGGCGCATCCAGTTCCGCGACGACACCGAGGCCTGGGGCCAGGCCGACTATTGGGCCAGCCCCTTGGAGAGCCTGGACCGCGGCCAGGGCGACTGCGAGGACTACGCCATCGCCAAGTACTTCAGCCTGCTGGCCGTGGGCATGCCGGTTGCCAAGTTGCGGCTCGTCTACGTGCGCGCCCAGATCGGCGGGCCCAATGGCGTGGTGCAGGCCCACATGGTGCTGGCCTACTATGCGTCACCCGGTGCCGAGCCGATGATCCTGGACAACCTCATCACCGACGTGCGGCCCGCTTCGCGACGGCCCGACCTGGTGCCGGTGTTCAGCTTCAACAGCGAGGGGCTGTGGCAAGGTGTGGGGCCGCAGGCGGCGGGCGACCCGGCGGCGCGGCTGTCGCGCTGGCGCGAGGTTCTTGTGAAGGCGAGGGCGGAAGGGTTCCAATGACGAGCGTGATGAGAGCCCCCGGAACCAGAAGTACAACGAAAAGGAAAACGGCATGTCCCTGATCCGGCAGATCTGGCTGTTGATGCTGTCCACCGTGCTGCTGGCCTATGCCGGCAGCGTGACGGTCTCCGTCGAGTCGGCTCGGCACTACCTGCAGACACAGCTCAGGCTCAAGAACGCCGACAACGCCACCTCGCTCGCGCTGGCCCTGTCGCAGCAGAAGGGCGACCGCGAGCTGATGGGCCTCTTGATGTCGGCCCAGTTCGACACCGGCTTCTACCGCCGCATCAAGTTCGTCGCCGCCGACGGCAGCGTGCCCTTCGTGCGCGAAGCGCAGGCCACGGGCCAGGTGGCGCCGGCGTGGTTCGTGAAACTCGTGCCCATCGATTCCGACCCGGGCGTGGCCCAGGTGTCGGACGGCTGGCGTGCGCTCGGCAAGGTCGAGGTGGTGAGCCATTCCTTTTTTGCGCACGACGAACTGTGGGCCGGCACGCTGCGCACCGCCGCGGCGCTCGCGGTCGTGGGCCTGCTGGCCGGCGCGATCGGCGCGGTGCTGATGCGGCGCATCCGCAAGCCGCTCGACTCGACGGTGGAGCAGGCGCATGCGCTGGTGGCGGGCGAGTTCCGCATCGTGCCCGAGCCACGCGCACCGGAGCTGCAGCGCCTCACGCGCGCGATGAACACGATGGTGAGCCGCCTGCGCGTCACCTTCCAGGCGCAGGCCGACCAGCTCGACACGCTGCACAAGCAGGCCAACCTCGACCGGCTCACCGGCCTTTCGAACCGCGCCCACTTCCTCGGCCAGCTCACTGGCGCGCTGCAGCGCGAAGACGGCACGGCCGAAGGCGGCCTCGTGCTGCTGCGCGTGATCGACCTCGCCGGCATCAACCGCAGCCTCGGCCATGCGGGTGCCGACCGTGTGATCACCACCATCTCGCAGGCGCTCAAGCCCTATGCCGAGCGTGCCAAGGGCTGCTTCCTCGGCCGCCTGAACGGCTCGGACTTCGCGCTGTGCCTGCCGGTGCCCGGCGTGGCCCGCGAGACGGCGCAGGCCTTGTCGGACGCACTCTCGGTGCTGCTCACGAGCCTGGGCGGTGGCGCGGGCATCTGCCTGGGCGCCATCGAGCTGCACCGCGGCATGACGCCGGCGCAGGTGATGAGCGCGGCCGATGCTGCACTCGCACGCGCCGAAGCGCGCGGGCGTTTTGCCGTCGAGCTCAGCAACGAGCCCGAGCACAGCGTGGCGATGCTCGGTGAGGCCGCCTGGCGCCAGCGCATCCGCGATGCGCTGGTGCAGGGCCGCGTGCACCTCGTCAACTTCCCGGTGGTCAACCCGCGCGGCGAGCTGCTGCACCTCGAATGCCCGCTGCGCCTGCAGCTGGAAGATCAGGGCGAGTTCGAGCCTGCCGCCCGCTGGCTGCCGCTGGCGATGCGCAGCCGCCTCACCGTCGACGTGGACGAGCGCGCGCTTGCGCTTGCGCTTGCCGAATCGGGCGCCGACGGGCTGGCGCGCTGCGTGAACCTGTCGCCGGCGTCGCTGGCCGACAGCAGCTTCTCCTCACGCCTGCGCGCGCTCCTGTGGGATTCGCCGCGCGTGGCGCGCCTCATCTGGCTCGAAGTCTCGGAGTCGGCCGCGGTCGAGCATTTCGACCTGCTGCAGGAGCTGAGCCGCCAGCTGCGCCCGACCGGCGTGCGCCTCGGCCTTGAACACGCGGGCGAGCGCCTCGGCCTGATCCCCCGCCTCTTCGAAGCGGGGCTCGACTACGTGAAGCTCGACGCCTCGATGATCACCGGCGTGGGCAGTGACGACCACCGTGCCACCTTCGTGCGTGGCACCGTCACGCTGCTGCACGGCCTGTCCTTGCAGGTCTACGCCGAGGGCGTGGCCGATGCGACCGACGCGAAGGCGCTGTGGGAATGTGGCATCGACGGCGCGACCGGGCCGTACATCTCCCAGCAAGCCACGCCCGGCAGCAACTGATCTGAACGAAACCCGCCGCGCTCGCGGCGGGTTTCGCATCAGGTCCCGTCTACTAAGAGCTTCGACTTGTTCAGCAGGTCGTTGATGATCTGCTGGTCGGTCGTCAGCGCGCCGCCGCTCGTCAGGTCGACGTTTTGCAGCACGATCGACTGGTCGACCGCTCCGGCGCTGTAGCCGCTCGAGAACCCGCCGGTGCTGCTGATCGCGATGGTGGTGGTGCCACCGCTCACGGTGAAGTGCAGGTAGTTCGACAGGTTGCCCGCAGCACCGCCGGCCGACGCCTCGCCCTGCAGCAGGTCGCGCAGGTCTAGGACGTCGCCGCCGTTGGCTGGTGTGGCGGTGTTGAAGTCCATGATGATGTCGGACGCTGCGCCCGCACCCGCCGTGCCGCGGTCGGCAAACTCCCAGCGGAAGACGTCGGCCCCGGCGTCGCCGCGCAGCACGTCGTTGCCCGCGCCGCCCACCAGCGTGTCGTCGCCGGCCCCGCCCCGCAGGCCGTCGATGCCGGCGCCGCCGTTCAGGTAGTCGTTGCCGGTGCCGCCGTAGAGGAAGTCGGTGCCGTTCTGGCCGTAGATCACGTCGTTGCCACTGCCGCCGTTGGCCACGTCCGACCAGGTGGTGATCGAGGTGTTGCCCGCGCTGTTGTTGTTGGCGTTGGTGTCGTCGGCTTCGGCGGTGAAGAGGCCGGTGGTCGAACTCGTGAGCGTGGTGTCGTCGGCCAGCGTCATGACACGCGCCGCGGCCACATGGGCCTGCGTCGGCGCGCCACCGCCCACCGGGTGCACCGAGCTGCCGGTGTCGCCGAGGTAGATGGTGTCGTCGCCGGCACCGGCCTGCACGTAGTCGTTGCCGGCGCCGGTGTTGAAGGCCTGGTGGATGGTGCCGGTGGTGTCGGTGCCGCTTTGCGCCGGGATGCTGCCGGTGGCGCCCTGCGTCACGCTGACCGTGAGGCCGGTGCCGACCTGGCTCACCGAGTACACGTCGTTGCCGGCCTGGCCGATGAGGGCGTCGCCGTTGAAGGTGCCGATCTCGGCGAGCGAGGTGGTCGTGCCGGTCGGGTCGACCGTGACCGAGAAGCTGGTCGAGGTGGTGGCCGTGGCGCCGGTGGCGGCCTCGGTCGAGGTAGCCACGGCCGTGAGCGTGGTGCTGCCGGTGTAGCCGCTCGTGAAGGTCATGCTCAGGGTCGAGCGGTTCCAGGTGGTGATGTTCACCGAGGTGGCGGCGCCGCTGGCGGTGAAGGTGTTGGTGCCGTCGGTGAGCACCGCACCCACCGGGATGCCCTGCAGCGTGACCGCCAGCGACTCGGAGCCGTCGGTGTCGACGAGGCTCGCCAGCACCGGCGCGAGGTACACGCGGCTTTGCACGCCCGCGTCGTAGACCACCGGGTAGTAGCCGCCTTCGCCGGTGGTGGCGTTGGGGATGAACGCGCTGCGTTGGCCACCGGCCGCGTCGACCTGGTTGATGCTCTGGAAGAGCAGGAAGTTGGAGGTCGACAGGTCGACCGCGGTGGCCCCATTCACGCTCACGTTCAGGTCGTAGCTGCCGGGGCCGCTCGTGTTGTAGACCATGAACTCGATGCTGTAGTAGCCCGTCACCGTCGGCGTGAAGGTGTTCGAGGTGAAGGTGCCGGCCATCGCCTGACCACTGCCACCCCACTGGCCCGACATCAGCGTGTTCCCACCGACCTCGAGCCGCACCGTGTCGTCGGCGTAGCCGGAGAACACATACGAGGTGCCGGCCTGCATGTAGATGAGGCCCTGCACGCGGTAGGCGTCGTCGGCGGCCACCTGCACGCCGGTGTCGCCGGTGAGGTTTCCGGCCACGCCCACGTTGGTGACGAGTGCGCTGGAGGTCGGCACGGCCGTCTCGATGCCCACTTCGCCCACGTCGGGGTTGGTCGAGCTGGCGCCCGAGGTCAGCGTGGCGATGGCGTTGTAGTAGTCGCGCGAGAGGCCCACCGAGGTGAGCGTCGACAGCGTGCCGGTGACCTGCACCGAGGCGTTGTGCGACACGGTCGGCGCGTCGGCAACCGGCGCGATGTCGATGCGCATCATCGCGGCGGTGCCGTCGAGGGCGCCGTCGTTCGGCGTGAAGGTGAAGCGCGCGTAGTCGGCCTGTTGGTTGCCCACGCTGCTGCCGCCGTAGGCGTCGCTGCCCGACTCGTTGGCATCGGGCACGAAGCGGAACGAGCCCGCGTCGATGGTGGCCTTGGTCACCAGCGTGTTGGCCGCCACGTTGACCCAGGCCGAGCCGTTGTAGACCTGCAGCGTGCCGTCGGCCGGCAGCGTGCTCACGCGGATGCCGAGCGAGCTGCTGGCCGAGTCGATGTCGGTCACGCCGAACTGCGCCCAGTTGAAGACGAGGGCGGTGTCTTCGGTGCCCGAGACAGCCGAGCCGGTGGCCACCGGCGCATCGTTCACCGGGGTCACGTTGATCGTGACCGTGTCGGTGTCGCTCAGCGCGCCGCCCGAGCCGGTGTTGCCGTTGTCGTTGGTCGTCATCGTCAACGAGGCCGCGCCGTTGAAGTTGGCGCTGGGCACGTAGGTGACGTTCGAGGCCAGCGTGGCGTTGATCTGCGCGATCGTGCCGGTGAGGGTGACGCTGCCGGTGCCCGAGTTGGCGATGGTCGCGGTGCCACCGCTCACGGTGAGCGTGCCGTTGGTGACGGCGAGCGTCACGGTCATGCTGCCGCTGCCACCGTCGACGTCGGAAATGGCCAGGCCGGTGATGCTGCGGCTCGTGTCTTCGGCGGTCGTCTGCGTGGCGGGCACGGTGTTGACCGGTGCGTCGTTCACCGCGTTGACGGTGACGTTGACGGTGGCCGTCTCGGTCACGCCGCCCGAGGTGACGGTGTAGCTGAAGCTTGCGGCGCCGTTGTAGTTGGCCGTGGGCGTGTAGATGAGCTGGCCCGAGGCGTTGAGGCTCACCGTGCCGTTGGCCACGGCCACGGCCGGGCCACCGGCCGTGATGGCCGAGCCGTTGATGGCGGTGATGGTGCGCCCGCCGTTCTCGAACGAGTCGTTGGCCAGCACGCTGAGGGTGACGGCGTTGTCTTCGTTGGTGCTCGCGGTGTCGTTGGCGATGTCGACCACCGGGTTGACGGTGATGCCGACCGTGCTCACGACCGGGGGCGCCACGCCGTCGCTGGTGCTGACGGTCAGGGTGGCGGGGCCGTTGTAGTCGGCCGTGTTGGCGTAGGCGGTGCCATTCAGCGCCGCGGTCACCGCGGCCGGGGTGCCGGTGATCTGCACCGAGCCCGTGCCGTTGCCGACCACGATCACGCCCGCGATGGAGCCGAGCGTGAGCGTGCCGTTGTTCACCGAGACGGTGGTGGTCACCGAGCCGCTGTCCACGTCGGCGACGGTGATCGCATTGCCGTTGGCGGCCGAGAAGACGAGCGGTGTGTCTTCCGCGGTGCTCTGGGCCGCGGGCACGGTGTTGACCGGCGCATCGTTGACGGCGGCCACGTGGATGACGGCCGTGGCGGCGGCGCTGCTGCTGGTGCCGTCGTTGACCACCACGCTGATCTGGCGGTCGGTGGTGCTCGGGTTGTCGCTGGTGTTGGCGTAGGTGATCGCGCGGATGGCCGTCTGGTAGGCCGCGAGCGAGGCCGAGCCGGTCAGCGTGACCACGTTGCCCGACACGCTGGCGGTGATGCCCGCGGGCATGCCGCCGGCCGCCAGCACGTCGCCGGCCTGTGCGTTGGTGAGCGTGATGGTGGCGCTGGCCAGTGTGGTCGAGTCGACGTCGGTGATCGCGATATCGATGTCGGCGATGGCGACCGGGCTGCCGTTTTCGGTGAAGGTGGCGCTGTAGTCGTTGCCGCCGGCGGTGGAGTTGTTGCCGTCGAGGTCGATGGCGGGCGGTGCGTCGTTGTCGACGATGCTGCCCACGCCTTGCGTGTCGGAGATGGTCGCGTTGCTCGCGCCAATCAGGTTGACGAAGAACGTTTCGGTGGCTTCGGTCAGCGAGTCGTTCGTGATCGCGACGGTGATGGTCTGCGAGGTCACGCCCGGGGTGAAGGTGAGCGTGCCGGTGGTGGAGGTGTAGTCGCTGCCGGCGGTGGCGGTGCCGTTGCCGGTGTTGTAGCCGACGCTGACCGTCTGGCCCGAGGCGGCCGACAGCGTGACGGTGAAGGTCGCGGTGCCCGCGGCCTCGTTGACCGTCACGTCGTTGATCGAGAGCGTTGGCGTCGCGTCGTCGTCGAGGAGGGTCGCCGTGCCGCTGGCCGCGCCGTTGGTGGTGGTGCCGGCGGTGCGGGTGGCGGTGAGGCTGAAGGTTTCGTCGATCTCGTCGAGCGTGTCGTTGGTGATCGGCGCACGCACCAGCACGCTGGTGGCGCCGGCCGCGATGGTGGCGCTGCTGGCGTTGACCCAGTTGGTGCCGCCGTCGGTCGAGACCTGCAGCGTGGTGCCGTAGTCGGTGCCCGCGGTGGCCGTGCCGGCCGTCGTCGACAGCGACACGGTGGTGGCGGTGGCCGACGGGTTGGACAGGCTCACCGTGAACTGCGCGTAGCCGCTGCCCTCGGCGAACGAAGCGCTCGAGACGGCGAGCGTCGGCGTGTCGTTGTCGGTGCCGCCGGCGCCCGTGCCGTCGTCGCGGATGGTGCCCACGCCGAGGCTGTCGGCGATGGTGGCGTTGCTCGCGTTCGACAGGTTGACGTTGAAGGTCTCGCTGCCTTCGTAAGTGCCGTCGTTGAGGATCGGCACGGTGATGGTCTGTGAGGTCACGCCCGGGGTGAAGACGAGCGTGCCGCTGGCGGCGGTGTAGTCGCTGCCGGCGGTGGCGGTGCCGTCGCCGGTGCCGTAGTTGACGCTGACCGTCTGGCCCGAGGCGGCCGAGAGGGTGACGGTGAAGGTCGCGGTGCCGGCCGCTTCGTTGACGGTCACGTCGTTGACGGTGAGCGACGGGGCGGCATCGTCGTCGTTGATGGTGCCGGTGCCCGAAGTGCCGCCGACGGTCAGCGTGTAAGTCTCGTTCGCTTCGTTCAGGGTGTCGGCCGTGGTGGGCACGCTCACGGTGAACGAGGTGACGCCGGCCGGCACGGTGATGGTGCCGCCCGAGACGGTCACGCCGTTGCTGAAGTTGGCATTGGTGAGCGCGCTCGTGTAGTCGGCGCCCGAGGCGGTGCCGTTGGTGAACGAGAGCGCGTAGGTCGTGGCGACCGACGAGGCGTTGCTCAGCGTGACGGTGTGCAGGATGTTCGAGGCCTCGGTGGCCGCAGCGCTGCTCACCGACGAGATCGTGGGTGCGTTGTCGTCGTCGTTGATGGTGCCGACGCCGGTGACGCCGCCGACCGAGAGGTTGTAGGTCTCGTTGGGTTCGTCGATCGTGTCTTGCGTGGAAGGCACGGTGACGGTGAAGCTCGTGACGCCGGCCGGCACGATGAGGTTGCCGCCCGAGAGGGTGACGCCGTTGCTGAAGGTCGGCGTGCCGTAGTCGGTGCCGCCGCCGGTGGCGGTGCCGCCACCCAGCGTGTAGGCAAAGCTCGTGGCCACGCTCGACGCATTGGTGAGCGTGACGGTGTGGACGAGGCTCGCGCCTTCCGTCGCCGACGCTGCCGACACCGAAGCGATCGTCGGCGCGTTGTCGTCGTCGTTGATCGTGCCCACAGCGGTGACGCCGCCGACGGAGAGGTTGTAGGTCTCGTTGGGTTCGTCGATCGTGTCTTGCGTGGAAGGCACGGTGACGGTGAAGCTCGTCACACCAGCCGGCACGATGAGGTTGCCGCCCGAGAGGGTGACGCCGTTGCTGAAGGTCGGCGTGCCGTAGTCGGTGCCGCCGCCGGTGGCGGTGCCGCCACCCAGGGTGTAGGCAAAGCTCGTGGCCACGCTCGACGCGTTGGTGAGCGTGACGGTGTGGACGAGGCTCGCGCCTTCCGTCGCCGACGCTGCCGAGACGGAAGCGATCGTCGGCGCGTTGTCGTCGTCGTTGATCGTGCCCACAGCGGTGACGCCGCCGACGGAGAGGTTGTAGGTCTCGTTGGGTTCGTCGATCGTGTCTTGCGTGGAAGGCACGGTGACGGTGAAGCTCGTCACACCAGCCGGCACGATGAGGTTGCCGGCCGAGAGGGTGACACCGTTGCTGAAGGTCGGCGTGCCGTAGTCGGCACCGCCGCCGGTGGCGGTGCCGCCACCCAGCGTGTAGGCGAACGAGGTCGCCACCGACGAGGCATTGCTCAGCGTCACCGTGTGCACGAGGGCCGTGCCCTCGATCTGGGTGGCGGCGCTGACGGTGGCCACGGTGGGCGCTGCGTCATCGTCGGTGATCGTGCCCGTGCCGGCGCTCGAGCCGATGTTGAGGGTGTAGGTTTCGTCGGCCTCGTCGATGGTGTCGGCCGTGGTCGGCACGGTGACGGTGAACGAGGTCACGCCGGCCGGCACGGTGATGGTGCCGCCGGAGAAGGTCACGCCGTTGCTGAAGCTGGCGTTGGTGAGGGCACTGGTGTAGTCGGCCGCCGACGCGGTCCCGTTGGTGAACGACAGCGAGTAGGTGGTCGCGACCGACGACGGGTTGCTCAGCGTGACGGTGTGGACGATGCTGGTCGCCTCGACCGCGCTCGCGTCGGAGACCGACGCGATGGTGGGGGCGTTGTCGTCGTCGGTGATGGTGCCGAGGGCGTTGACGCCGCCGACGCTCAGGTTGTAGGTCTCGGAGGCGCCTTCGTCGATCGTGTCCTGGGTGGTCGGCACGGTGACGGTGAACGAGGTCACGCCGGCCGGCACGATCAAGTTGCCGCCGGAGAGCGTGACGCCATTGCTGAAGCTGGGCGGTGCGGTGTAGTCGCTGCCGCTGGTGGCGGTGCCGCCGCCGAGCGTGTAGGCGTAGCTCGTGGCGACCGACGAGGCGTTCGTCAGCGTCACGGTGTGCACGAGTGCCGTGCCTTCGACCTGCGTTGCCGCCGAGACGCTGCTCACGGTGGGTGCCGCGTCGTCGTCGCCGATGGTGCCGAGGGCGGCCACGCCGCCCACCGACAGGTTGTAGGTCTCGTTGGGTTCGTCGACCGTGTCTTGCGTGCTGGGCACGGTGACGGTGAAGCTCGTGACGCCCGCCGGCACGATGAGGTTGCCGCCCGACAGCGTGACGCCGTTGCTGAAGGTGGCGCTGCCGTAGTCGACGCCCGCGGTGGCGGTGCCGCCACCGAGCGTGTAAGCGAAGCTCGTGGACGAGCTGGAGGCGTTGCTCAGGGTGACCGTGTGCACGAGGTTCGTGCCTTCGGCGGCCGCGGCGGCCGACACCGTGGCGATGGTCGGCGCCGCGTCGTCGTCGAGCACGGTGCCGGTGGCGGCCACGCCGCCCACGTTGAGCGTGTAGGTCTCGTCGGCTTCGTCGATGGTGTCGGCGAGGGTCGGCACGCTCACGGTGAACGAGGTGACGCCGGCCGGCACGGTGATCACACCGCCCGAGATCGTCACGCCGTTGCTGAACGACGCATTCGTGAGCGTGGCGGTGTAGTCGGTGCCGCCGGTGGCGGTGCCATCGGCGAGCGAGAGCGAGTAGGTGGTCGGCGTGGCCGACGGGTTCGACAGCGTCACCGTGTGCACGACGCTCACCGTCTCGACGGCGCTGGCCGCCGACACGGTGGCGATGGCCGACACGTCGTTGTCGACGATGCCGGTGGAGACCGAGGCGTTGCTGCCGCTCACCACCAGGTTCTCGAAGTTGCCGCCCGTCGCGTTGTCGATGGTGACGGTGAAGCTTTCGGCGCCTTCGGCGAGGTTGTCGTCGATCGTCGCGACGTTGAAGCTGGCCGCGCTGCTGCCGGCCGGGATGGTGACGGTGGTGACGCCGGAGAAGTCACTGCCATCGGCCGCGGTGCCGCTGTAGCGCAGCGTCACCGTCACGCCCGCGCCCTGGGCCGGGCTCGTGAGCGAGAGGGTGTACGTGGCCGAGGCGCCTTCGCTCACCGATGCGGAGCCGCTCAGGCTGAGCGTGGTGGTGTCGAGGGTGTCGGTGACGCTCGTGACCGCCGGGGCGCTGCTGTGCACCAGCGATTCGAAGCCGCCGCCGCTCGCGCCGGTGATGTTGACCGACACGTTGCCGGCATCGGTGTAGACGTCTTCGCCCGGGGCCGGCACGGAGATGCTGGCGCTCGAGCTGCCGGCCGGGATGACGATCTGCTGGCTGTTCGACAGCTGGACCGTCACGTCCGTCTGCGCCACGCTCGTGAGCTGGGCGGTGTAGACGATGTTGCCGCCCTCGGCGACGGTGTTGGTGGCGCTCAGCGACACGGTGGTCACGTCGGCCGGGGTCTCGTCGTTGATGACGGTGGTGACGCTGCTGGCCGCACCGTTGGCGGCGATGGCCTCGAAGCCGCCACCGCCGATGCTGCCCAGCGAGACGACGATGGTGTCGCCCGAATCGGCGATCACGTCGTCGAGCGTGGCGAGGTTGAAGGTGGCACTGGTGGCGCCGGCGGGAATGGTGACGCTGACCACGCGGTTGTAGTCGCTGCCATCGACGGCGGTGCCGGCGTAGTTGAGGTTGACGGTCACCGGGGTGACGGCGGCTTGGCCGAGCGTCACGGTGTAGTTGCCGGTGGTGGCGCCTTCGGTCACGCTGCCCGGGCCGGCCAGGCTCACGAGCACGGTGTCGGGGGTGGCTTCTTCGACCAGCGTCGTCGTGACGCTGCTGGCCGGGCCGACCGCGAGGTTCTCGAAGTTGCCGCCGGTCGCGCCCGCGATGGTGACGATCACGGTCTCGCCCGAGTCGGCCAAGGCGTCGTCGAGCGCGGCCACGCTGAAGGTGGCCGAGGTGGCACCCGCCGGGATGGTGACGGTGGTCACGCCGCTGCGGTCGGCCGCGCTGGCCGAGCCGCTGTAGGCGAGGGTCACGGTCACGTCGGTTTGTGCCGGGTTCGTGAGCGTGAGGGTGTAGGTGCCGCTCGTGCCTTCGGTCAGGGTGCCGGGGCCGCCGATGTTGACGGTGGTGGTGTCGACCGTGTCGACGATGCTGGTCACCGCCGGGGTCGGGTCGACCGACAGCGCAATGCCGCCGCCCGAGGTGCCGGTGATGGTGGCGCTGACGCTCGTGGGGTCGACGTACACGTCGTCGCTCGTGGCGACGGGCACGGTCACGCTGCCGGTCAGGGCACCGGCATTGATGTGGATGGTCTGGCCGTTCGACAGGGTCACGTCGAGGGCCGTCACCGGCGCTTGCGTGAGCGTGGCCGTGTAGACGATGGTGCCGCCCGCTTCGGTCAGCGTCGGCGTGGCCGAGAGGGTGAGGGTGGAGATGTCGTTGTCGACGATGCCGGTCGTGACCGAGCCGGCGCTGCTGCTGACGGCCAGGTTCTCGAAGTTGCCGCCGGTGGCGGTGGCAATGGTGATGGTGAAGCTCTCGGCGCCCTCGGCCAGCGCGTCGTCGATCGTGGCGACGCTGAAGTTGGCCGAGCTGCTGCCCGCCGGGATGGTGACGGTGGTGGTGCCGGTGAAGTCGCTGCCGTCGGCGGCGGTGCCGCTGTAGCTGAGCGTCACGGTGACCGGGGTGGTCTGCGCCGGGCTCGTGAGCGAGACGGTGTAGCTGCCCGACGCGCCTTCGGCCACCGAGCCCGAGCCCGAGAGGCTCACGGTCGTGGTGTTGATCGTGTCGGTGATGCTCGTGGCGACCGGCGTGTTGTCGGCGACGAGGTTCTCGAAGTTGCCGCCGGTGGCGCCGGTGATGTGCGCCGAGACGGTGCTGGCGTCGAGGTACACGTCATCGGTGGGGGCAAGCACCGAGATGCTGCCCGACGAGGCACCGGCCGCGATGTTGATCTGCGCGCCGTTGCTGAGGGTGATCGTCACCGGCGAGCCGGCCGCGGCGTTGAGGCTCGCGGTGTAGACGATGGAGCCGCCTTCGGCCACGCTCGGCGTGGCGGTGAGGGTGGCGGTCGTGGTGTCGACCGTGTCGGTGACGCTGGTGACGGCCGCCGTCGGGCTGATCGCCAGGTTCTCGAAGTTGCCGCCGGTGGCGGTGGTGATCGTGGCCGACACATTGCCCGCGTCGACGAGCGCGTCGTCGGCCGGCGCAGCGACCGTGACCGTGCCGGTGGAGGCGCCGGCCAGGATGGTGATCTGCGCGTTGTTCGACAGCGTGATCGTGACGTCGGTGCCTGCCGGGTTGTTCAGCGAGGCGGTGTAGACGATGTTGCCGCCCTCGGCCACGCTGCCGGTGGCGGTGAGCGACACGGTCGTGGTGTCGATCGTGTCGGTGATGCTCGTGGTGGCGGGGGCGCTGTTGACCGAGAGGTTCTCGAAGTTGCCGCCGCTGGTGCCGGCGATGCTCGCCGACACGCTGCCCGCGTCGATGAGCGCATCGTCGGTGGGCGCGGCCACGCTGATGCTGGCCGACGAGCTGCCGGCCGGGATGGTGATGGTCTGGCTGTTCGACAGCGTGACCACGAGGTCGGTGCCCGCCGGGCTCGTGAGCGAGGCGGTGTAGACGATGCTGCCGCCTTCGGCCACGGTGCCGGTGGCCGAGAGGGTGAGCGTCGTCGTGCCGATGGTGTCGGTCACCGCGGTGGTGGCCGGCGCCGGGTTGATGGCGAGGGCCTCGAAGTTGCCGCCGGTCGCGCTGGCGATGGAGGCCGAGACCGGGCCGGCGTCGATCACGAAGTCGTCGGCCGGCGCCGGCACGGTGACGGTGCCCGTCGAGTTGCCCGCGAGGATGGTGATGACCGCGCTGTTCGACAGCGTGACGGTCACGTTCGTGCCCGCCGGGTGGTTCAGCGAAGCGGTGTAGACGATGTTGCCGCCCTCGGCCACGGTGGGTGTGGCGGTGAGGCTGACGGTGGTGGTGTCGATCGTGTCGGTGACGGCGGTCGCCGCCGGCGTGGTGTCAACCACCAGCTGCTCGAAGTTGCCGCCGTTCACGGTGGCGATGCTGGCGCTGACGGTGCTGGCATCGAGCAGCACGTCGTCGACCGGCGCGGGCACGCTCACGCTGCCCGACGAGGTGCCGGCCAGGATGGTGATGGTCGCGTTGTTCGACAGCGTGACGGTGAGGTCGCTGCCCGCAGGGCTCGTGAGCGAAGCGGTGTAGACGATGTTGCCGCCCTCGGCCACGGTGGCCGTGGCGCTGAGCGAGACGGTCGTGGTGTCGATCGTGTCGGTGACGGTGGTGGTGGCCGCAGCCGGGTCCACCACCAGGTTTTCGAAGCCGCCGCCCGTGGCGCTGGCGATGGTGAGCGAGACCGGGCCCGCGTCGACCACGGCATCGTCGCCCGGGGCCGGCAGCGTGAGCGTGGCGCTCGACGCATTGGTGGGAATGGTGATCGTCTGGTTGTTCGACAGCGTGACGGTCACGGCCGAGGCCGCCGGGCTCGTGAGCGTGGCGGTGTAGACGATGTTGCCGCCCTCGGCCACGCTCGGCGTGGCAGTGAGGGTGACGGTGGTGGTGTCGACCGTGTCGGTGACGGCGGTCACGGCCGCGGCCGGGTTGGCGACCAGGCTTTCGAAGTTGCCGCCGCTGGTGGCGGTGATCGTGGCCGAGACGTTGCCGGCGTCGGCATACACGTCGTCGGTGGGCGCCGGGACGGACACGCTGTTCGACGAGGTGCCGGCCGCGATGACGATCTGCGCGCCGTTCGACAGCGTCACGGTCACGTCGGTGCCCGCGGCGTTGTTCAGCGTCGCGGTGTAGACGATGTTGCCGCCTTCGGCCACGGTGGGCGAGGCGGTGAGCGTGACGGTGGTGGTGTCGACCGTGTCGGTGACGGTGGTGACGGCCGGGGCCGGGTTGCGCACCAGCGACTCGAAGTTGCCGCCGCTGGCGGAGGTGATGCTGAGCGAGACCGAGCCGGTGTCGACGAGCGCATCGTCGCCTGGGGCGGCGAGCGTGAGCGTGCCGGTGGTGGCACCGGTGGCGATGGTGATCTGCTGGCCGTTCGACAGGTTGACGGTGACCGGCGACTGCGCCGCGCTCGTGAGCGTGGCGGTGTAGACGATGGAGCCGCCTTCGGCGACGGTCGGCGTGGCCGAGAGCGACACGGTGGTGGTGTCGATCGTGTCGTTGACCGCGGTCGTGGCAGGCGTCGGGTCGATGTTGAGCGCGATGCCGCCGCCGCTCGTGCCAGTGATGGTGGCGCTGATGCTCGTCGGGTCGACGTAGACGTCTTCGTTCGCGGCGACGGGCACGGTGACGGTGCCGCTCAGCGAGCCGGCGGTCACGGTGATCGTGGCGCCGTTGGAGAGGGTGACCGTCAGGTCGGACACCGGTGCCTGCGTGAGCGAGGCGGTGTAGACGATGCTGCCACCGGCTTCGGTGATCGCGTTGGTGGCCGAGAGGCTCACCACCGAGACGTCGTTGTCGACGATGCCGGTGGTCACGCTGCCGTTGGTGGCGCTCACCACCAGGTTCTCGAAGTTGCCGCCGGTGGCGCTGCCGATCGCGACGGTGAAGTTCTCGCTGCCTTCGGCGGCGGCGTCGTCGATCGTGGCGACGCTGAAGTTGGCCGAGCTGGCGCCCGCCGGGATGGTGACGGTGGTGACGCCGGTGAAGTCGCTCCCGTCGGCGGCCGTGCCGCTGTAGGTCAGCGTGACGGTGACGGCGGTCTGCGCCACGTTCGTCAGCGAGACGGTGTAGCTGCCAGCCTGGCCTTCGATCACCGAGCCCGAGCCGCTGAGGCTCACGGTGGTGGTGTCGAGCGTGTCGCTGACGGTGGTGGTGGCGGGCGTGGCATCGAACGCGAGGTTCTCGAAGTTGCCACCGGTGGCGCCGGTGATGCGGTTGCTCACCGAGCCGGCGTCGACCACGGCGTCGTCGGCCGGCGCGGGCACGGTGACGGAGCCGCTGGACGCGCCGCTCAGGATGGTGATGGTGGCGCCGCTCTGCAGCGTGACGGTCACGTTGCCTTGCGCGGGCGCGGTGAGCGAGGCGGTGTAGACGATGCTGCCGCCTTCGGCCACGGCCGGCGTGGCGGTGAGCGAGACGGTGGTGGTGTCGAGCGTGTCGCTGACGGTGGTGAGCACCGGTGTGGCGTCGACCGCGAGGTTTTCGAAGTTGCCGCCGCTCGCGGAGTCGATGCGCACCGAGACATTCCCGGCGTCGTTGTAGACGTCGTCGGTCGGCGCGGGCACGGTGATGGAGCCACTGCTGGCGCCGGCTGCGATGGTGATGAGCGCGTTGTTCGACAGGCGCACCGTCACCGCGGTGTCGGCGGGGGCGGTGAGCGAGGCGGTGTAGACGATGCTGCCGCCTTCGGCGACCGACGGTGTGCCGGTGAGCGAGACGGTGGTGGTGTCGACGGTGTCGGTGACGGCAGTGACCGCCGGCGTGGCGTTGACCGCCAGGGCTTCGAAGTTGCCACCGGTCGCGCCGGTGATGTGCAGGCTCACGGAGCCGGCGTCGACGATCACGTCGTCGCCCGGGGCCGGCAGCGAGATCGAGGCCGAGCTGGCGCCGGCCGGGATGGTGATGGTGCTGTTGTCCGACAGCGTGACCGTCACCGCCGTCTGGGCGGGCGAGGTGAGGCTCGCGGTGTAGGTGATGTTGCCGCCCTCGGCGACCGTGCTGCTGGCGGTCAGCGAGACGGTGGTGGTGCCGATCGTGTCGCTGACGGCGGTGACCGCCGGCGTGCTGTTGACCGCCAGGTTTTCGAAGTTGCCGCCGGCGGCCGAGACGATGCGGTCGGACACGTTGGCCGCGTCCACGTACACGTCTTCGCCCGGCGCGGGCACGGTGATGGAGGCGCTGGCCGCGCCGTTCGGGATGGTGATGGTCGCGCCGCTTTGCAGCGTGACAGTCACCGGGCCTTGCGCCAGCGAGGTGAGCGAGGCGGTGTAGACGATGCTGCCGCCTTCGGCCACGGCCGGCGTGGCGGTGAGCGAGACGGTGGTGGTGTCGACCGTGTCGGTGATCGCGGTGATGGCCGCGGCCGGGTTGACGGTCAGGTTCTCGAAGTCGCCGCCGGTGGCGGTGCTGATGGTGGCCGAGACGCTGCCGGCGTCGGTGTAGACGTCGTCGGTGGGCGCGGCGACCGACACCGTGCCGGTGCTGGCCCCGGCGGCGATGGTGATCGTGGCGTTGTTCGACAGCGTGACCGTCACCGCCGACTGGGCCGGCGCGCTGAGCGTCGCGGTGTAGACGATGTTGCCGCCTTCGGCCACGGCCGGCGAGGCGGTGAGGGTGACGGTGCTGTTGTCGACCGTGTCGGTGATGGTCGTCACCGCGGCGGCCGGGTTGCGCACCAGGCTTTCGAAGTTGCCGCCGCTGGCGCCTGCGATGGTGACCGACACCGAACCGGCATCCAGGTACACGTCGTCGGTGGGCGCGGCCACCGGCACCGAGCCGCTGCTCGTGTTGGCGAGGATGGTGATCGTGGCGCCGTTCGAGAGCGTGACCGTCACGTCGCTCTGCGCCGGGGCGCTGAGGGTGGCGGTGTAGACGATGTTGCCGCCTTCGGCGACGCTCGGCGTGGCGGTGAGGGTGACGGTGCTCGTGTCCGTCGTGTCGCTCACGGCCGTCACCGCCGGGGCCGGGTTGATGGCCAGGTTCTCGAAGTTGCCACCGTTGGCGCTGGTGATGGTGACCGAGGTGTTGCCGGCGTCGACGTACACGTCTTCGGCCGGTGCGGGCACGGTCACCGTGCCGGTGCTGGCACCGGCGGCGATGGTGATGGTGGCGTTGTTCGACAGCGTGACCGTCACGTCGGTCTGCGCTGGCGAGGTGAGGCTCGCGGTGTAGACGATCGTGCCGCCTTCAGCGACGGCCGGCGTGGCGGTCAGCGAGACGGTGGTGGTGTCGACCGTGTCGGTGATCGTGGTCACGGCCGGGGCCGGGGCCACTTGCAGCGACTCGAAGTTGCCGCCGCTGGCGTTGGTGATCGTGGCCGAGACGGAGCCTGCGTCGACATGCACGTCATCGGTCGGCGCGGCGACCGACACCGTGGCTTGCGTGGCACCGGCGGCGATGGTGAGGGTGGCGCCGTTCGAGAGCGTCACCGACACCGGCGTTTGCGCGGCGTTGCTCAGCGTGGCGGTGTAGACGATGTTGCCGCCTTCGGCGACCGTGTTGCTGGCGGTGAGCGTCAGCGTGGTGGTGTCGATCGTGTCGGTGACGGTGGTGACCGCGGGCACCGGGTCGATGGCGAGCGGAATGCCGCCGCCCGAGGTGCTGGCGATGGTGGCGCTGATGCTCGTCGGGTCGACGTACACGTCATCGCTCGCGGCGACGGGCACGCTCGCCGTGCCGCTAAGGGCGCCGGCCGCGATGGTGATCACCGCGCCGTTGGAGAGGGTGACGTCGAGCGCCGTGGTCGGCGCCTGCGTGACGCTGGCGGTGTAGACGATGCTGCCGCCTGCCTCGGTGAGCGTGGGCGTGGCGCTGAGGCTCACCGTCGAGATGTCGTTGTCGACGATGCCGGTGGTCACCGAGCCATTGGCCCCGCTCACCACCAGGCTCTCGAAGTTGCCGCCCGTGGCGGCGCCGATGGCGACGGTGAAGCTCTCGGGGCCTTCGGCGAGGGCGTCGTCGATGGCCGCGATGGAGAAGCTGGCCGAGCTGCTGCCGGCCGGGATGGTGACGGTGGTGGTGCCGGTGAAGTCGGCGCCGTTGGCGGCGGTGCCGGTGTAGGTCAGGGTGACCGTGACGTCGGCTTGCGCCACGCTCGTGAGCGAGACGGTGTAGGCGGCGGTGCCGGCTTCGGAGAGCGTCGGGTCGCCGGTGAGGCTCACCGTGGTGGCGTCGAGCGTGTCGGTGACGGTGGTGCTGGCGGCGGCCGGGTTGACCTGCAGCGACTCGAAGTTGCCGCCGGTGGCGCTGGCGATGGTCTGCGAGACGGTGCCGGCGTCGAGATAAACGTCGTCGGTGGGCGCGGCCACGTTGACCGTGCCCGAAGAGGCACCGGCCGCGATGTTGATGATGGAGCCGTTGGCCAGCGTCACGACCACCGCGGTCTGCGCGGCCGACGAGAGCGTGGCGGTGTAGACGATGGTGCCGCCTTCGGCCACGCTCGGCGTGGCGGAGAGGGTGACGGTGGAGACGTCGGCGTCGTCGGTGACGGTCGTGCTGACGGTGCTCGTGGTGGCGAGCGCTTCATACGAGCCGCCGCTCGTGCCGGTGATGCCCACGCTGAAGCTCTGCGCGCCCTGCACGAAGTGGTCGTCGGCACGCACCGCGAAGGGCGCGCTGTCGGCCGTGCTCTGGCCGACGGGGATGGTGATGGTCTGGCCGTTGGTGAGCGAAATGGTCAGCGGGGCGCCCACCACGGGCGCACTCACGCTGGCGGTGTAGACCACGCTGCCGCCTTCGGCCACGCTGGCGGCGGAAGAGGTGAGGGTGACGGTCGACACGTCGGCGTCGTCGCTCACGGTCGTGACGGCCGAGCCGGTGGGCGTCAAGGCTTCGAAGTTGCCGCCGGTGCTGCCCGTCACGGTGACGGTGAGCGTGTCGTCGGGTTGCACGTGCACGTCGTCGGCGCGCACGTTGAACGCGGCAGTGCTGGCGCTGCTCGCGCCGACCGGGAGGGTGACGCTCTGGCCGTTGCTGAGCGTCACGGTGAGCGGCGAGCCGCTCACGGCATTGCTGAGCGAGACGGTGTAGACGATGGAGCCGCCCTCGGTCACGTTGGCCGCCGAGGCGCTCACGGTGACGGTGGTCGGGTCGGCGTCGTCGGTGACGGTGGTGCTCACCGAGCTGCCGGCGGTGATGGCTTCAAAGTTGCCGCCGCTCGTCGTCGTGATGCCGACGTTGAGCGTGTCGGTGCCTTGCGCTTCGGCGTCGTCCGCGCGCACGGCGAACGGGGCCGAGCTGGCGCTGCTCGCGCCGACGGGAATGGTGATGGTCTGGCCGTTGCTGAGCGTCAGCACCACCGGCGAGCCGGTGACCACGTTGTTGAGCGTGGCGGTGTAGACGATGCTGCCGCCTTCGGTGACCGAGGCGGCCGAGGCGGTGAGGGTGGCGGTGGTGGCGTCGGTGTCGTCCGTCACCACGGTGGTGGCGGTGCCGCTCGTGGCGAGCGCTTCATAGGCGCCGCCGGTGGTGCCGGTGACGCTCACGCTGAGCGTCTGGTCGCCCTGGGCGTAGGCATCGTCGGCGCGCACGGCGAACGGGGCCGAGCTGGCGCTGCTCGCGCCCACGGGGATGGTGATGGTCTGGCCGTTGCTGAGCGTCACGACCAGCGGCGAGCCGGTGACCGGCGCGGTGACGCTCGCGGTGTAGGTGACGCTGCCCCCTTCGGTCACGCTGGCTGCAGACGCACTGAGGGTGAGCGTGCTGCCGTCGGCGTTGTCGGTGACGGTGGTGCTGGGCGTGCCGGTGGCGCTGAGCGATTCGTAGCTGCCGCCGGTGGTGCCGGTGATGCTGGCAGTGACGGTCTCGGTGCCTTGCACCTGCGAGTCATCAGGGCGCACGGCGATCGGGGCCGAGCTGGCGCTGCTCGCGCCGACCGGGATCGTGATGGTGGCGCCGTTGGAGAGCGTCACGACCAGCGGGCTGCCGGCAACGGGCGCGCTCGTGGTGGCGGTGTAGGTGATGCTGCCGCCTTCCACCACGCTCGCGGCCGAGGCGGTGAGGGTGACGGTGGAGACGTCGGCGTCGTCGGTGACGGTGGTCGTCGCGGTGCCGCTCGGGGTGACGGCTTCGAAGTTGCCGCCGGTGGTGCCGGTGATGTTGACGGTGAGCGTCTCGGTGCCTTGCACTTGCGCGTCGTCGCCGCGCACCGCGAAGGGCGCGCTCGCGCCGCTGCTCGCGCCGACCGGGATGGTGATGGTCTGCCCGTTCGAGAGCGTGACGACGAGCGGCGAGCTCGTCACCGGGCTCGTGAGCGTGGCGGTGTAGACGATGCTGCCGCCTTCGGTGACCGAGGCGGCGGAGGCGCTGAGCGAGACGGTGGTGCTGTCGGCATCGTCGCTCACGCTGGTGGCCACGGTGCTGGTGGTGACGAGCGAGGAGAAGTTGCCGCCGGTGGTGGCGGTGACGCCGATGGTCTGCGTCTGCGTGCCTTGCACGTAGGCATCGTCGGCGCGCGGCACGACGGGCGTGCTGCTCCCGCTCGTCTGGCCGACGGGAATGGTGATGCTGCTGCCGTTCGACAGCGTGATCACGAGCGCGGCGCCGGCGACCGGGTGGTCGACGGTGGCGGTGTAGACGACGCTGCCGCCTTCGGCCACGGCCGGGGCCGAGCTCGAGAGCGTGACGGTGGTGGGCACCGGCGTCACGTTGACCTGCGCGACGGCGGCAGACGAGCTGGCGCCTTCGTTGTCGGTGACGGTGAAGCCGATGGGCGTGCTGCCGGTGAAGCCGGGGTTGGGCACGAACACCAGGTTCGCGGCCTGGGCCGGGGTGAGGGCGGTGCCGGGCACGACCGGCGTCACGCCGTCGGCGAGGAAGAGGCTGCCACCCGCAGGCGGGCTGGTGACGGTGATGGCGGTGACGGTGCCATCGATATCAGTACCCGCCAGGCTGACCGGGATGCTGCTGTATTCAGGGCCGGCGGTCGCGATGCCGGCGTTGGCGAGCGGCGTGTCGTTGACCGGCAGCACGGTGATCGACACCGTTTCGACGGCCGAGACCGAACCCCGGTCGTCGGTGACGGTGAATTCGACGACCACGCCGCCGTTGAAATCGGGCGCGGGGCGGAACACGAGGCCCGCGGCCTGGGCCGGGGTGAGCACCTGGCCGGCGGTGACGGCGGTCACGCCGTCGGCCAGCAGCAGCGTGCCGTTGGCCGGGAGGTTGACGATGGTGACGGCGGTGACGGTGCCGTCGGTGTCGGTGCCGCCGAGCGAGATGGGCAGGGTCGCGTCTTCGTTGCCCGACACGGTGGCCGGGGTGGCGCTGGGGCGGTCGTTGGGCGTGGCCGGGGTGGCCGCAGCCTGGTTCTCGGGCGCGGTGGCGGTGGTGAACGTGGGCACGGTGCCGGCCGGCTCCACACCCGCGGTCTGTGCGAGCGAGACGGGCGTCACGTCTTCGGCGATGCGGCCCACGCGCAGGCCGGGCTGCAGGCCGCCGCCATCGGCGCCGGTCAGGCCGGCGGCCGGTGCCGTTTGCGCGTCAGGGTCGTTCAGCTCGGCGATCACGCGGTCGATCTCGTCGTCCGTCGGCGCGGCGGGCTTGGCGGCGAGGCCGGGCGCGTCGGGCAGCGGCGTGAGTTGCACCAGGCCGTCTTGCGTCGTGAGGATCACGTCGCCCTTGTGGACTTCATCGCCCATCTTCAAGGGGACGAGTTTTCCGTTGGGCATGCGGCGAAGCGCAGAGCCCCACAGGCCGGTCACTTTGCCATTGACGGTTTGAACGATGGTGGGCATGAAAAAACCTCGGACGCAATACCACTCAGGATGCCGTCGAGGATAGCCCGCGCCTGTTTGCTTATGGTCTTTTCCGCAGGCCGTTTGTGTGAACTGAATCGCATCAAACGCCGGATTCGGCGCGCATAAGCGGGCGCTTCCGGTGGCTGTGATTTATGCACGGATGCCGCCTGCAACCGTTATCGGCCGGGTTTTCTGAAACTTGAGGGGCGGGTTTTCGAGAGGAGTTGGAAACCGCCTGCAACGGACCTTGGGGTCGCGGGTCGATACCCAACGCGGGTAAGTCGTGAACTAGGAGCGCTTGTGCCAGCAAATTCGGCCGCGCGTGCTCCAAATCAGTGGGACCGGGCCGAAATCGCACTATCGTGTCTCGCAAAGACGCGCTCGACGCCGCCACCACAAGCCCATGAGTCTTCATCGTTACCGCTTGCCGCTGCTCCTGCTCGGGGCGGTGTGGGCGTTGCTCATGCCGGTGCTGGCGCAGGCGCTTGAAGTCGTGGTGAAGCCGGGCACGGTCTCGGTGCTGGCGCAGGAGGGCGTGGAGCTGCTCTTCGAGGAGGCCGGCGAGAAGCTCACGGCCGACCAGGTGATGGCGCCGGAGATGGCCGCTCGCTGGAAACCGCACGAGCGCTCGCGCATCAACATGCCCTCGTCGGGCCAGCCGGTCTGGGCTCGCTTCGACGTGCGCCTCGACGGCCCGCTCGACCGCGACTGGCTGCTCGCCATCGAATGGGTGCAGATCGAGACCATCGACCTGCACCAGTACGACCCCGCCACGCGGCAGTGGGTCAACCTGCAGGAAGCCGGCATCACCCGGTCGCACCAGTTGCGCGCGATCAAGGACCCGGCCACCGGCATGCCGATCGCCTTCGACCGCGCCCCCAAGCTCACGCTGCTGGTGCGGGCGCAGGCCCGCGGCCAGCTCATCCTGCCGATGCGGGTGTGGGATGCACAGCACTGGCAGGCGCGCCGCTACGACTTCGCGATGGGCTACGGGCTGCTGCTGGGCATCCTCGGTGTGATGTTCTTCTACAACCTGAGCCTGTACATCTTCACCCGAGAGCCGAGCTTCCGCACCTACTGCGGCTACCTGTTCTCGGTGATCGGCTACCAGCTGTGCGTCACCGGCTACGGCGCCCTCTACCTCTGGGGGCACGACAACTGGCTCAACCGATACGGCTACCCGCTGTTTGCGACGGCGAGCTTCTTCGCCGCCACCGTGTTCTTCCGGCGCTTCCTCGACCTGGCCCACGAGGCGCGGCATCTGAACCGCATGAACCAGGCGTTCATCGTGCTGTGGGCCGTGGTGCTCGCCACCGCCTTCATCAACGTGCCCATCCTCACCGGCGCCCTGCTCGCACTCGGCATGTTTCTGTCGGGCGCTGCCGGGATCTACACCGCGGCCTACCTGATGTGGCGCGGCAACGTGCTCGCGCGCTACATCCTCGTGGCCTGGAGCGCCATCATCGTCGGCACCTACATCACGACCTTCGGGATGATGGGCATCATCCCCAGCAACGATTGGGTGAATGCCGCGCAGCCGATCGGATTCATCATCGAGACGGTGCTGCTGTCGATCGCGCTGGCCGCGCGCATCAAGCGTGACCGCGAGTTGAAGCTGGCCGCCGAGCGCGAGTCGCGCGAGTTGACGCAGAAGGTGCAGCAGGAGCGCGACGAGAAGCTGCGCGCCCAGGAGCACGCGCTGGCCGTGCAGCTCAAGGCCAACGAGGAGCTGGAGCTGCGCGTGATCGACCGCACCGCTGAACTCAAGCGGGCGATGGAAAACATCGAGCTCGCCAACCGCGAGCTTGCCAAGCTCAGCGTGACGGACGCGCTCACCAAGGTGCACAACCGCCGCTATTTCGACGAGACCATGAAGAAGGAGTACGACCGCTCCTCGCGCAGCGGCAGCCCGCTCGCGCTGCTCCTGGTCGACATCGACTACTTCAAGAAGATCAACGACAGCGTGGGCCACCTCGGCGGCGACGAATGCCTGAAGCTCGTGGCCGCCGCGCTCACCATGTGCGTGGGCCGCTCCACCGACCTGGTGGCCCGCTACGGTGGCGAGGAGTTCGCCGTGGTGCTGCCCGGCGTCGACGCGGCCCATGCGATGGACGTGGCCGAGCGCATCCGCAAGGCGGTGGAAGACATCCAGTTCATCTACCGCGGCCGGCGCGTGCCGGTCAGCGTCAGCCTGGGTGTCGTGGCGAGGGTGGCCGACGCGAGCCGGCCGCTGTCGGAGTTCATCCGCGAAGCCGACCAGGCGCTGTATGGCGCCAAGGGCGCCGGGCGCAACCGCGCGATGCTCGCGGAAGCAGCTTGATCAGCGTTCGCGCAGGGCGTATGCCTTGACCTTCAAGACCGGCTTCAGCAAGTAGGCCAGCACGGTCTTCTGGCCGGTGAGGATGTCGACCTCGGCCGTCATGCCCGGGATGATGGGCTGCTTCTCGCTGAAGTTCGCCCGCTCGGTGCGCACGCGCACGAGGTAGTAGGCGTTGCCGCGCTCGTCGACCACGGTGTCGGGGCTGATGTTCTCGACCTTCGCTTCGAGACCGCCGTAGATGGAGAAGTCGTAGGCGGTGAACTTCACCGTGGCGCTCTGCTCGGGGCGGATGAAGGCGATGTCTTTCGGCGCCACGCGGGCTTCGAGCACGAGCTGGTCGTCGAGCGGCACGATCTCCACGATGTCCTTGCCCGGCTGCACCACGCCGCCGACCGTGTTGGCGAGCAGGCGCTGCACCCGCCCGCGCACCGGCGACTTCACCTGCGACTTGGCCACCTTGTCGGAGAGGGCCACCTGGCCCTCGTTGAGCGCATTGAGCTTGCCCACCACCTCGGCCAGCTCCTTGCGGGCCTCGTTGCGGAAGGTGATCTCGGTTTCCTGGATCTTGCGCTGCGCTTCGCCGATGGCGGCCTGCACGCGGGCGATCTGGGCGGTGGCGCCGTCAGCGTCGCCGCGGGCCTTCGCCACTTCGCGCTCCAGCCGAATGATCTCGACCTCGGACACCGCACCCGTTGCCAGCAAGGGCTTGGTCTTCGCCAGCTCCTGCACGCCCAGCTCGAGGGCGCGCTCGGCGGTGCTCTTGCGCGAGCGCATCTCGCTCAGCTCCTGCTGCCGCTGCTGCAGCTGCTGGTTGTTGATCGACAGCAGCGTCGACAGCTCGGTGCGCTTGGCCTCGTAGAGCGCCTGCTCGCCTTGCAGGATACGGATCTCTTCCGGGTCGTTGCTCTTGGGCGGTTTGAACTCCGAGCCGTCGGCCAGCGCCTGCAGCCGGGCCTGCCGGGCCCGCAGCGCGAAGCCGGTGGCGGCGCTCTCGCGCACGCCCGAGGTGGCGCGGGTTTCGTCGACCTTCAGCAGCAGCTGGCCGGCTTCGACCACCTGGCCTTCCTTGACCAGGATCTCCGACACCACGCCGCCGTCGAGCGACTGCAGCACCTGCAGCTGCCGCGACGGGATGACCCGGCCTTCGCCGCGTGTCACCTCATCGACCGGTGCCAGACCCGCCCACAGCAGGAGCAGCAGCATCACCACCACCGAGGCTCGCACGATCTTCTGCGCCCGCTGCGTCTCGCGGCGCGACATCACTTCCACCGCTTCCTGCTCGAAGCTGCGGAACCCCGCCTGCGCAGCCTGCGCGTCGGTGGCGGCCGAGCCGAAGATGCGATCGGTGACGGGCGCGATGAGGATGCGGATGCGCTCCAGCAGTGCGAGCAGCTTGCGGCCCGCATTCATGAGCAGGTGGTTGAGCTTGCCTTCCGGTTGCGTCGTGCTCATGCTGCTCGCGCAATGCGCCCGCTCTGAAGAGCTTCCATGATGCGGTCGCGCGGCCCGTCGGCCACGATCTTGCCGGCATCGATCACGATCACGCGCGTCACCATCGCCAGCAACGAGGTGCGGTGCGTCACCAGCACCACGGTCTTGTTGTGGGCGAAGTGGGTGATGTTCTGGGTGATCTGGGCCTCGGTGGTGAAGTCCATCGCACTGGTGGGCTCGTCGAGCAGCAGCAGCGGGGCGTTGTGCAGCACTGCGCGGGCCAGGCCCACGCTCTGGCGCTGGCCGCCCGAGAGCGACTCGCCGCGCTCGCCCACCGGCATGTCGAAGCCGCGCGGGTGGCGGTTGACGAAGTTGGCCATGCCCGCGAGTTCGGCTGCGGCGAGCACGGCGGAATCGTCGGCATAGGGCAGGCCGAAGGTGATGTTGTCGCGCAGGGTGCCGTAGAAGAGCGTCACGTCTTGCGAGACGTAGCCGAGGTTGCGGCGCACGTCGGCCGGGTCGAGCTGGCGCAGGTCGATGCCGTCGAGCAGCACGGCGCCTTCGGTGGGCTGGTACAGGCCCATGATGAGCCGCTGGATGGTCGACTTGCCCGAGCCCACCTTGCCGATCAGCGCCACGCGCTCGCCGGCGGTGATCTTGAAGCTCAGGCCTTCGAGCGCTGAATCCTGCCGGTTCGGGTAGGCGAACTTGACGTTGCGGAACTCGATGTCGCCGCGCAGCTGCGGGCGCTGGATGAAGTTGCCGCCCTCCGGCCGCTCGACCGGCTTTTCCATGATCTTGTCGAGCGACTCCATCGCGGTGCGAGCGCCCTGGTACTGCATCAAGAGGCCCACGATCTGGCTGGCGGGCCCAAGCGCGCGGCCGGCGAGCATGCTGGCGGCGATCAGCGCGCCCATCGTCAGCTCGCGCTGGCCGATGAGGTAGACGCCGATGATCACGATGGCCACCGTGACCGCCTGCGACAGCCAGCCCACCAGATATTGAGCCGACGACGACAGCGCCCGCATGCGCACGTTGATGCGCGAGAGGAACTGGTTGGCGCGCTCCCAGCGCGCCTGGATCACGCCTTCGGCGCCGAGCGACTTGATGGTCTCGATGCCGGTCAGGCTCTCGATCAGCGTGGCGTTGCGCTGGGCCGAGGCCTGGTAGGTGGTCTGCGACAGTTCGTGCAGCCGGAACTGCAGCACGTAGCCGAGGATGAGGATGATCGAGAAGGCCACCACCACCGGCACCGCCAGCCACGGCGAGATCCACGCGGTGACGACGATGAAGATCAGCGCGAAGGGCAGGTCGATCAGCGTGGTGACGGTGGAGGAGGCGATGAAGTCGCGCACCTGCTCGAAGCCGCGCAGGTTGGAGGCAAACGACCCCACCGACTCGGGCCGGTTTTCCAGCCGCATGCCGAGCACCTTTTCCATCAGCGTGGCCGAGATCTTCACGTCGACCCGGGCGCTGGCCTCGTCGACGAAGTGGCTGCGCAAGAGGCGCATGAACACGTCGCCGCACATGATGAGCACCACGCCGATGGAGAGCGCCCACAGCGTCTCGGTCGCGTTGTTGGGCACCACGCGGTCGTAGACGTTCATGCTGAACATCGGGAAGACGATCGCAAAGAGGTTGACCAGCAGCGCGGCCCAGAGCACGTCGCGGTAGACGAAGCGCTGCTCCAGCAGCGCTGTCCAGAACCAGTGCTTGACCTTCACGCGCCGCATCTCGGGCGTGCGTGCGTCGAAGCGGAAATGCGGCCGCACGAAGAGCACCACGCCGGTGTAGCGCGCCTGCAGTTCGGTGCGGTTGAGGGTGACCGAACCCTGGCCCGTCTCGGGCAGCAGCACGCGGGCGGTGGCGCCGTCGGCGTCCCAGCCCATCAGCACGCAGGCCTGGTTGTCTTTGAGGATGAGGATGACGGGCAGGGCGGCAGAGTCGATGCGGTCGAGCGCCAGGCGCTGCAGCTTGGCCGACATGCCGGCGCGCGAGGCGGCGCGCTCGGCGAGTTCCAGCGTCAGCACGCCCTTGCCGTTGGGCCCGAGCGGCAGGCCGGCCGAGAGCGAGGCCCGGGACGCCGCCTGGCCGTGCAGCCGGCACAGCTCGACCAGGCAGTCGAGCAGCGGGTCGGGGTTGATCAGGTCTTCACGCAGATGAGTCGTCGCGCCGTGCGCCGCGGCGGAGGGCACGGCGGGTTTGGGTGGGGCTTGACCTGGCGTTTGCGTCATTGCGTGTTGAACGGGCCCTTAACCGATATCGGCGCAATGTAGTCCGAATTGACCCGTGCGGCGGTCTTCGAAGTAGTGGCGCAGGGTTTCCCTTACCGTGCGGAAGGCGAGTTCTTCCCAGGGCACCTCGTCTTCGCTGAAGAGCCGGGCCTCGATGGTCTCGGGGCCGGGGGCGAAGTCGGTGTCGAGCAGGCGGGCGCGGTAGAAGAAATGCACCTGGCCGACCCGGGCCACGTTGAGCAGGGTGAAGAGCCCTTGCAGCTCGACCCGGGCGCCGGCTTCTTCCTCCGTCTCGCGCAGGGCGCCTTGCTCGGTGGTCTCGGCCAGCTCCATGAAGCCGGCCGGGAGCGTCCAGTAGCCGTGGCGCGGCTCGATGTTGCGGCGGCACAGCAGCACCTGGTCGCCCCACACGGGCAAGGTGCCCACCACGTTGAGCGGGTTCTCGTAGTGGACGATGTGGCAGGCGGTGCAGGTCGCACGCTCGCGGTTGTCGTCGGCCGGCGTGCGGTATTCGACCTTCGATCCGCAGGCCTTGCAGAATTTGTAGCTGCGGGGTTGGAACATGAGAGTCAGTTTAGGGGATGTGGGAAAGACGCATATCTCGCGGCCATGCTGCGTGGCATCATGGTTCGCATCCCCTTGGCTGCCTGGAGTTCGCGCGCAATGAGCTTTGTGATCACCGCCCCGAAGTTGCCGTCCGTACCTGTGGTGGGGGCTGGTCCGGCGGCCGAGTTTCCGGTGCACCGCATCTACTGCGTCGGCCGCAATTACGTGGACCACGCCATCGAGATGGGCCACAGCGGGCGCGAGCCGCCGTTCTTCTTCTTGAAGCCCGCCGACGCGGTGCTGCCGGTGGCCGAAGGCCAGACCGGCGAGATGCCGTACCCGAGCCTCACGCGCGACCTGCACCACGAGGTGGAGCTGGTGGTGGCCATCGGCAAGGGCGGGCGCGACATCCCGGCCGCTAGTGCGCTCGACCATGTGTACGGCTACGCCGTCGGCCTCGACATGACCCGCCGCGACCTGCAGGGGGAGGCCAAGAAGCAGGGCCGGCCGTGGTGCAGCGGCAAGGGCTTCGACCGCTCGGCGCCCATCGGCCACATCCGCCCGGCGGCGCAGTGTTATCTCAACGCGGCCACGCGCATCGCACTCGACGTGAACGGCGCCACGCGCCAGCAGAGCGTGATCGGCAAGCTGATCTGGAGCGTGCCCGAGGTGATCGAGCAGCTGTCGAAAGGCTGGGAGCTGGCCCCGGGCGACCTCATCTACACCGGCACGCCCGAAGGCGTGGCGGCGGTGCTGGAAGGCGACCTGCTGCAGGCGAGCATCGACGGTGTCGGCTCGCTGTCGCTCAAGATCGTGAGCGATTGATGCAGCTCTACAGCTACTTCAGGAGTTCGGCCTCGTTCCGGGTGCGCATCGCCCTCGAGCTGAAGGGCCTGCCCTACGACTACGTGCCGGTGCACCTGGTCAAGAACGAGCAGCTGAAGGCGCCTTTCACCGGCGTGTCGCCGTCGCGGCTGGTGCCCATCCTGAAAGACGACGAAGCGCTGGTGACGCAGTCGATCGCCATCATCGAATACCTCGACGAGACCCACCCCGAGCCCCCGCTGATGCCGGCTGACCCGCTGGGCCGGGCGCGGGTGCGGGCGCTCTCGCTCGACATCGCCTGCGAGATCCACCCGCTCAACAACCTGCGCGTGCTGCGCCACCTCGTGAACGAGCTCAAGGTCAGCGAAGACGACAAGAACCGCTGGTACCGCCATTGGGTCGAGACCGGGCTTGAAACCGTCGAGCGCCAGCTCGCCGGCCACCCGTCGACTGGCCGCTTCTGCCACGGCGACACACCCACGATGGCCGATGCGCTGCTCGTGCCGCAGATCTTCAACGCACGGCGCTTCGAGTGCCGGCTCGACCACCTGCCCACGGTGCAGAAGGTGTTCGACGCCTGCATGCAGCACCCGGCCTTCGTCAGAGCCCAACCCTCGGCCTGCCCCGATGCCGATGCACCCTGACTGGCTGCAGCCGGCCTTCGGCATGCCTGGCGTGCAGGCGGTGATGACCACCCGGGCCGGTGGCGGAAGCAGGGCCCCGTGGGACAGCATGAACGTCGGCCTCGCGGTCGACGACGACCCGGTGCAGGTCGCGCGCAACCGCGCGCTGCTGCAGGAGGCGACGGGCGCCGACCTCGTCTTCCTGAAGCAGGTGCACGGCACGCGCGTGCTGCGGCTCACCCGCGAGCACCTCACCGCGCCGGTGGTGGAGGCCGATGCCTGCGTCAGCACCGAGCCGGGCCTGGCCTGCGTGGTCCAGGTTGCCGATTGCCTGCCGGTGCTGATGGCGGCGCCGGGCGGCGTGGCCGCGGCGCATGCGGGCTGGCGCGGCCTGGCCGGCGGGGTGATCGAAGCGGCGCTCTGCGATTTGTGCAAGGCCACCGGCTGCCAGCCCGCCGAGGTCGTATGCTGGCTCGGGGCTTGCATAGGCCCCGATGCATTCGAAGTGGGAGCCGATGTCCTCGAAGGTTTTGGAGTTCAGAGCACGGGCGCAGACCCGGCACGTTTCAAGCCCTTGCCCGACCGGCCGCGTGGGGGCAAGTGGCTCGCCAACCTGCCGCAACTGGCGCGCGACCGGCTGGCCGCGGCCGGGGTCACGCAGGTGTCGGGCGGCACGTGGTGCACGGTCCTCGATCAAGTGGACGGCCGTTCACGTTTCTTCTCGTTTCGGCGCGACCGCGTCACCGGCCGCATGGCCGCTGGCATCTGGCGCCGCTGACGCCCGCTCCGCCGCCTCGGCCGCGAGCCGCGCCCGCCGCCGCGAGGGTGCGCCCATCACGTACAGCACGATGGACAGCGGCAAGAGCCCATACAGCAGCAGCGTGACCAGCGCACCCAGCACGCTGCCCACCGGGCTCATGGCCTCCGCAGCCGACATACACAAAACCACGAACATCCAACCGATGGCGACGAGATACATTTCGCTCCCGCTTACGAGTCAACTCATGCGTCAGGTCATGACAAAGACCCCATGACCGGCGCACACTTTACGTTCGCAATGCGTTGGCAACCCGAGCCGCAAGGAGAGACATGAAGACCACGACCCGAGCCGCCTCCAAAGCCGCGGCATCCCCTGCCGAGACCACGACCGAAGCCGCACAGGCCTTCGGCGCCACCGTCGGGGAGATGGTCAAGTCGATGTCGTCCTTGAGCGTGCCGATCCCGGTGCTGAGCCAGTTGCAGAGCGACTACGTGCAGTCGGCCACCGAACTCTGGAACAAATGGGTCGAAGCGCCCAACGGGGCCAAGCTCGCGCCGCAAGGCGACAAGCGCTTCGCCGACCCGTCGTGGGCCGAGAACCCGATGGCCGCCTTCACCGCGCAGATGTACCTGCTGAACGCGCAGACCCTGGCCCGGCTCGCCGACAACGTGCAGGGCGACAGCAAGACCCGCCAGCGCCTGCGCTTTGCCGTGCAGCAGTGGATCGCGGCGTCGTCGCCGAGCAACTACCTCGCGCTCAACCCCGAGGCGATGTCGCGCGCGCTCAAGACCAAGGGCGAGAGCATCGCCCAGGGCATTCAGCAGCTGTGGGGCGACGTGCAGCAGGGGCACCTGTCGCAGACCGACGAGCGGGTGTTCGAGGTGGGCCGCAACGTGGCGGTGACGCCCGGCGACGTGGTGTTCGAGAACGAGCTCTTCCAGCTCATCGAATACAAGCCCACCACCAAGACGGTCTACGAGCGGCCGCTGCTGATGGTGCCGCCGTGCATCAACAAGTACTACATCCTCGACCTGCAGCCCGAGAACTCGCTGATCCGCCACGCGGTCGCGCAGGGCCACCGGGTGTTCGTGATGAGCTGGCGCAACCCCGACGACAGCCTGGCCAAGAAGACCTGGGACGACTACGTCGAAGAAGGGCCGCTCACCGCCATCAAGGTCGTGCAGGAGATCTCGGGCGCCAAGACGATCAACACGCTTGGCTTCTGCGTGGGCGGCACGCTGCTGGGCACGGCGCTGGCCGTGCTGGCGGCCCGTGGCCAGAAGCCGGCGCAGAGCGTCACGCTGCTCACCACCTTCCTCGATTTCTCGGACACCGGCGTGCTCGACCTCTTCGTCGACGAAGCCATGGTGCAGGTGCGCGAGATGACGCTCGGCCCCGACAGCCCTGGTGGCGGCACACTGCTCAAGGGCCAGGAGCTGGCGTCGACCTTCAGCGCGCTGCGCCCGAACGACCTCGTGTGGAACTATGTGGTCGGCAACTACCTCAAGGGCGAGACGCCGCCGCCCTTCGACCTGCTGTACTGGAACAGCGACAGCACCAACCTGCCGGGCCCGATGTACTGCTGGTACCTGCGCAACACCTACCTCGAGAACAACCTTGCCAAGCCCGGCAAGGTGACGACCTGCGGCACGCCGGTCGACTTGACCAAGATCGACGCGCCGGTCTACGTCTACGGCTCGAAGGAAGACCACATCGTCCCGTGGGACGGCGCCTACCGCAACACCCAGGTGCTCAAGGGCGCGAAGTGCCGCTTCGTGCTCGGGGCCTCGGGCCACATCGCCGGCGTCATCAACCCGCCCGAGAAGAAGAAGCGCAGCTACTGGGTCGGCTCGACCGCCGCGCTGCCGCCCACCGAGACGGCCTGGTTCGAAAAGGCCAAGGAACACCCCGGCAGCTGGTGGCCCGACTGGGACGCCTGGCTCAAGGGCCACGCCGGCAAGCAGGTGGCTGCGCCCAAGTCGCCCGGCAACCGCACCTACAAACCCATCGAACCGGCCCCGGGCCGGTACGTGAAGCAGAAGGCTTGAGCCGCATCAAACGCGAGCCGGCCCCCCGTGATATCAACGCAGCGATCAACACAGCACCGTCGCCAACCAGGAGCACACCATGTCTGACATCGTCATCGTCGCAGCCGCCCGTACCGCCGTGGGCAAATTCGGTGGGAGCCTGGCCAAGGTGCCGGCGCCCGAACTTGGCGCCGCCGTGATCGCCGACCTGCTCAAGCGCGCCAAGCTCACCGGCGACCAGATCAGCGAGGTCGTGCTCGGCCAGGTGCTGACCGCCGGCTCGGGCCAGAACGCCGCCCGCCAGGCCGTGATCAAGAGCGGCCTGCCACAGGCCGTGCCGGCGCTGACCATCAACGCCGTCTGCGGCTCGGGCCTGAAGGCCGTGATGCTGGCCGCGCAGTCGATCCGCGACGGCGACACCGAGATCGTGATCGCGGGTGGTCAGGAGAACATGAGCATGGCGCCCCACGTGCTGCCCAACTCGCGCGACGGCCAGCGCATGGGTGACTGGAAGCTCGTCGACACCATGATCGTCGACGGCCTCTTCGACGTGTACAACCAGTACCACATGGGCATCACCGCCGAAAACGTGGCCAAGAAGTACGGCATCAGCCGTGAAGCGCAAGACGCGCTGGCCCTGGCCTCGCAGCAGAAGGCCGCCGCCGCTCAAGACGCCGGCAAGTTCAAGGACGAGATCGTGCCCTTCAGCATTCCGCAGAAGAAGGGTGACCCGATCGTCTTCGCGGCCGACGAGTTCATCAACCGCAAGACCAACGCCGAAGCGCTGGCCGGCTTGCGGCCGGCCTTCGACAAGGCCGGTGGCGTGACGGCCGGCAATGCCTCGGGCATCAACGACGGCGCCGCCGGCGTGGTCGTGATGAGCGCCAAGAAGGCCGACCAGCTCGGCCTCACGCCGCTCGCGCGCATCAAGAGCTTCGCCACCACAGCCCTCGACCCGGCACTGATGGGCATGGGCCCGGTCACTGCCTCGCAGAAGGCGCTGCAACGCGCGGGCTGGAAGCCGGCCGACCTCGACCTGCTCGAGATCAACGAGGCCTTCGCCGCACAGGCGTGCGCCGTCAACAACGAGATGGGCTGGGACACCAGCAAGGTGAACGTGAACGGTGGTGCGATCGCCATCGGGCACCCCATCGGTGCATCGGGCTGCCGCATCCTGGTGACGCTGCTGCACGAGATGCAGAAGCGCAACGCCAAGAAGGGCATCGCGAGCCTGTGCATCGGGGGTGGCATGGGCGTTGCACTGACCGTGGAACGCTGAAGCGCATTCGACGCGCGCTGCACGCACTGGATTGGTGGGAACCCGATTGACCCGTGCCCGGTGCAGCGCGACTCTAGAGATTCATACACAGCAGCAGGAGAAGAACAATGGCGAAGAAGATTGCATACGTCACCGGGGGCATGGGTGGCATCGGAACCACCATGTGCCAGCGTCTGTACAAGGATGGTTTCACCGTGGTGGCCGGGTGCGGCCCGAGCCGTGACTTCAAGAAGTGGCTCGATGAGCAGAAGGCGCTCGGCTTCGAGTTCCACGCCTCGGTGGGCAACGTGGGCGACTGGGACTCCACCGTCGCGGCCTTCCAGAAGACCAAGGCCGAAGTCGGCCCGATCGACGTGCTGGTCAACAACGCCGGCATCACGCGCGACGGCATGTTCCGCAAGATGAGCCGCGCCGACTGGGATGCGGTGATCGAGACCAACCTCACCAGCCTCTTCAACGTGACCAAGCAGGTCATCGACGACATGCTGGAAAAGGGCTGGGGCCGCATCATCAACATCTCGTCCGTCAACGGCGAGAAGGGTCAGTTCGGCCAGACCAACTACTCGGCGGCCAAGGCCGGCATGCACGGCTTCACGATGGCGCTGGCGCAGGAAGTGGCCAACAAGGGTGTGACGGTCAACACCGTGAGCCCGGGCTACATCGCCACCGACATGGTCAAGGCCATCCGCCAAGACGTGCTCGACAAGATCGTGGCCGGCATCCCAGTGAAGCGCCTGGGCACGCCGGAAGACATCGCGTCGATCGTGTCGTGGGTGGCGTCCGATGAATCCGGCTTCGCCACGGGGGCTGACTTCTCCGTCAACGGCGGCTTGCACATGGGCTGATGCCCATCGTCCATTCCTCGTTCTACAAGTTCGTTGCGCTCGACGACCCGGCTGCAGTCGCAGCCGGGTTGCGTGCGCTGGCGGGGCCCTTGCTGGGCAGTGTGCTCGTGGCGCACGAAGGCCTCAACGGCGTGCTCGCCGGGCCTGAGGAAGCGCTCGATGCTTTCGAGCGTGAACTGACCCGTGACCCCCGATTCGCTGGCATGGCCTTCAAGCGAAGCGCCTGCCGCACGCCACCGTTTGCGCGGCTGGCCGTGCATGTGAAACCCGAAGTGGTGTCAGTCGGCGTGCCCTATGCGCCGGCCGTGGGCACGCAGCGCACGCCGCAAGAGTGGCGCGAGCTGATCGCACGCGACGACGTGGTGGTGCTCGACAACCGCAACAGCTTTGAATATCGCCTCGGCCATTTCGCGGGCGCGGTCGACCCCGGCGTGACGAACTTTCGCGACTTCCCGCGCTACGTGGCCGAGCATGCGCCGCAGTGGAAGGCGGAAGGCAAGCAGGTCGCGATGTACTGCACGGGCGGCATCCGCTGCGAGAAAACGGCCGCGTGGATGCAGGACCTCGGCCTCACCGTGCACGAGCTGCAAGGCGGCATCCTCCACTACTTCCAGGCCATGCCCGACGCCGGGCGCGACTGGCAGGGCGAGTGCTTCGTCTTCGACAACCGCATCGCGCTCGACACCCATCTGCAGCAGACCGACACCACCGCCCAGCAGGTCTACGCCGACGAGCCCGACGGCGAATGGCGGCTCGCGCGGGCGAAGCGGCTGCATGAAGCCGTCTGAGCTGCCATTGCCGGTGCGCGATGGGGTGGGCCCGAGCTGTGTCGCTCTGCCGTCGGGTGGCTGGCCCACGATCGCAGCCTTCCTGATCGAGCGCTTTGACCGCATCGACGCGGCCACCTGGCGATCGCGCATCGACGCAGGCGAAGTGGTCGATGCTCGCGGCCAACGGGTACGTCACGACACACCCTACGAGCCGAACCTCAAGGTCTATTACTACCGCAGCCCGCCGGCCGAGCGGCCGTTCCCGCAACAGGAATCGGTGCTGTATCAAGACGACTGGATCGTCGTCGCCGACAAACCGCACTTCATGCCGGTGACACCTTCGGGCCGGCACCTGCACGAGACGCTGCTGGTACGTCTGAAGCGCAGGCTCGGCATCGACACGCTCGCACCCGTGCACCGCATCGACCGCGACACCGCCGGACTCGTGCTCTTCAGCGTGCAGCCGCAGACGCGAGGCGCTTACCAATCAGTGTTTCGCGAGCGCAGCGCCCGCAAGGTCTACGAGGCGATTGCGCCGCTGCGGCCCGATCTCGAATGGCCGATGACGCTGCGCAACCGGCTGGTCGACGGCGACAACTTCATGACCATGCGCGAGGAGCCTGGCGAGCCGAACAGCGAAACGCTGATCGAGCTGGTGGAGGCAAAGGGCGGCTTCGGCCGCTATCGCCTGCAACCGCTGAGCGGCAAGCGGCACCAGCTGCGGGTTCACATGGCGGGGCTGGGGCTCCCCTTGGTGAACGACGGGATCTACCCCGTGTTGCTGCCCGAGTGCGAGGTGCCGGACTTTGACAAGCCGCTGCAGCTCGTCGCGCGTGAACTGCAGTTCACCGACCCGGTGACGGGCGCGTCACGTTCGTTCGAGAGCGCTTACCGCTTGGCGCTGTAGTTCGCCATGACCTCGCCGAGGCGAATGGCACCACCGGGCTGCCACGCGCTGTTGAACGCGAGGTCGCCCTTGGGGAAGAGCATCACGACCGTCGAGCCGAGCAGGAAGCGGCCCATCTCCTCGCCTTGCTTGAGGAACACCGGCTTGTCGCCCGGGTTGGCGGGGTAGCGCCATTCGCGCACCTTCGTCACACGCGGCGGGTTCACCACCCCGTGCCACACGGTCGCCATGCTGCCGACGATGGTCGCGCCCACCAGCACCAGCACGAAGGGGCCGCGTGGGCCTTCGAACACGCACACCACGCGCTCGTTGCGCGCGAAAAGCCCGGGCACACCGCGCGCCGTGGTCGGGTTGACCGAAAACAGGTCGCCCGGCACGTGGATCATCCGTGTGAGCGTGCCGTCGCAGGGCATGTGGATGCGGTGGTAGTCGCGTGGGCTCAGGTAGAGCGTCGCGAAATGGCCGTCGTCGAACTGCGTGGCGAGGCCCGCGTCGCCACCGACGAGTGCGGTGGTGGTGTAGCGGTGGCCCTTGGCCTGGAAGATCAGGTCGCGTTCGATGGGGCCGAACTGGCTGATGGCGCCGTCGACCGGGCAGATCAGGTCGGCCTGCGCGATCGGCCGCGCGCCGGGCTTGAGCGCACGGGTGAAGAACTCGTTGAAGCTCGGGTAGCTCGCGATGTCGGGGTTGGCCGCCTCGCTCATGTCGACCTTGTAACGCTTCACGAACCACGCCACGAAATTCGTCGTCAACCGGCCCGCGCGGGCCGAGGCCCCTTTGCCGGCCAACGACGTTAGCGGGCCTTTGGGCAGCAGGTACTGGGGCAGAACGGCGAATCGGTCGGACACGGCAAACCTCGGCGGCGGTCGTCAAAGCGGGAGGCGGATTCTAGGCAGGCAGCGGGCGTGCCCGGGCGTTCGGCTTGCCGCGTGTTGCGGGCGAGGGTGCAGGGTGAATAGCTGTTTGCAATTGAGTGGCTTGATTTAATCAATTGGCTCAATGATGCGCTGCACCGTAACATCGACCCCGGTTCGACGCCTGGAGGCCGCTGCCGACAGGTCGTTCTGAAGCCTTTTCCACCCATCTCTCATCAGGAGGCGAACAATGTCCATCATCAACACGCAAGTCCCCGAGTTCAAGACCCAGGCTTTCCTCAACGGCAAGTTCATCGACGTCAGCAACGAAACGCTGAAGGGCAAGTGGTCCGTGCTGATCTTCATGCCGGCGGCCTTCACCTTCAACTGCCCGACGGAAGTGGAAGATGCTGCCGACAACTACGCCGAATTCCAGAAGCTCGGCGCCGAGGTCTACATCGTCACGACCGACACGCACTTCTCGCACAAGGTGTGGCACGAGACCTCGCCGGCCGTCGGCAAGGCGAAGTTCCCGCTGGTGGGCGACCCCACCCACACGCTGACCAACGCTTTCGGCGTGCACATCCCCGAAGAAGGCCTGGCCCTGCGCGGCACCTTCGTGATCAACCCCGAGGGCGTGATCAAGACGGCCGAAGTGCACTCGAACGAGATCGCCCGTGACGTGAAGGAAACGCTGCGCAAGCTGAAGGCAGCCCAGTACACCGCCGCCCACCCCGGCCAGGTCTGCCCGGCCAAGTGGAACGAAGGCGCCAAGACGATCACCCCGTCGCTCGACCTCGTTGGCAAGATCTAAGCGGTACCTGTTGTCCCTGTAGTACCGAGCCCGCCCGCGTGGCGGGCTCACCCCGAATTCAGTCGTTCAGGAGTACCACCATGTTGGATGCCACCCTCACAGCCCAGTTGAAGGCCTACCTCGAGCGGGTCCGCGAGCCGTTCGAGATGGTGGCCTCGCTGGACGATTCGCAGAACGCGCGCGACATGCGCGAGCTGCTCGAAGAGATCACCGCGCTCTCGCCGCAGATCACGCTGCGCACCGACGGGCAGGACGCGCGCCGCCCGTCCTTCGCGCTCAATCGCCTCGGCGCGAACATGAGCCTGCGCTTCGCCGCCATCCCCCTCGGCCACGAGTTCACCTCGCTCGTGTTGGCCCTGTTGTGGGTGGGCGGCCATCCGCCCAAGGCCGAGCAAGGCGTGATCGACCAGATCAAGGCCCTCGACGGTGACTACACCTTCGAGGTCTACATGTCGCTGACCTGCCACAACTGCCCCGACGTCGTGCAGGCGCTGAGCCTGATGGCCGTGCTCAACCCGAAGGTGAAGGTCACCATCGTCGACGGCGGCCTGTTCCAGAAGGAAGTGGAAGACCGCCAGGTGATGGCCGTGCCGGCCGTCTTCCTCAACGGTCAGATGTTCGCCTCGGGCCGCATGACGGTCGAAGAGATCGTGGCCAAGCTCGACACCAAGGCCGGTGAACGCGAAGCCGCCAAGCTCGACGCCCGCGCACCGTATGACGTGCTGGTGGTCGGCGGTGGCCCTGCCGGCGCCGCGGCGGCGGTGTATGCGGCGCGCAAGGGCATCCGCACGGGTGTCGCGGCTGAGCGTTTCGGTGGCCAGGTGAACGACACGCTGGCGATCGAGAACTACATCTCGGTGCTCGAGACCGACGGGCCGAAATTCGCCATGTCACTGGAGCAGCACGTGAAGGCCTACGACGTCGACGTGATCAACCTGCAGCGCGCCGAGAAGCTCATTCCGGCGGCGCAGCCGGGTGGCCTGATCGAAGTGCAGTTCGCAAGCGGCGGCTCGCTCAAGAGCAAGACGGTGATCATTTCCACCGGCGCGCGCTGGCGCAACGTCAACGTGCCCGGCGAGCAGGAGTACAAGAACAAGGGCGTGGCCTATTGCCCGCACTGCGACGGTCCGCTCTTCAAGGGCAAGCGCGTCTCGGTGATCGGCGGCGGCAACTCCGGCGTCGAGGCGGCCATCGACCTGGCCGGTGTGGTCGAGCACGTGACGCTCTTCGAATTTGCCGACAAGCTGCGTGCCGATGCCGTGCTCGTGAAGAAGCTCGAAAGCCTGCCCAACGTGGTGATCCACACCAACGCGCAGACGACCGATATCACTGGAGATGGCCAGAAGGTCAACGGCCTGACCTACACCGACCGTGCGACCGGCGAGTCGAAGCACGTTGAGCTCGAGGGTGTGTTTGTGCAGATCGGCCTCGTGCCCAACACCGAGTGGCTGAAGGGCACGGTGGAGCTGTCTCGCTTCGGCGAGATCGTGGTCGATGCGAAGGGTGCGACCTCGGTGCCGGGCGTGTTTGCAGCGGGCGACGTGACGACCGTGCCGTTCAAGCAGATCATCATCGCGGCCGGTGATGGTGCGAAGGCGGCGCTGGGTGCGTTCGATCACCTCATGCGCAGCTGATCGGTCGATCCCCATCCGTTCGGGCTGAGCCAGTCGAAGGGCCCTTCGACAAGCTCAGGGCGAACGGAGCGCGGTCAAGGTGTGATCGCGTCCAGCAACTCGCTCTCGACCTGCAACTGCAGCCGGTTCTGCTGCAGGGCTGAACCGTCGATCAGGAAGGTGTCTTCCACCCGCTCGCCAAGCGTCGTGATCTTGGCGAGCTGCAGGTTGATGTGGTGCTGCGCCAGCACCCGCGCGATGGAGTACAGCAGGCCCGACCGGTCGCTGGTCGACACACCGAGCAGCCAGCGCTGGCCGCGCTCGTCGGGGCGCAACGTCACGCGCGGCGTGATCGGGAACGACTTCACCCGGCGCGACAGCCGCCCGCGTGACGGCTCTGGCAGCGGCCCTTCGGCCTTCAACGCCTCCGTGGCCTGCGTCTCCACCAGCGAGATCAGGTCGCGGTAGTGGTGATCGAGCGTCGGGCTGATGACCTGGAAGGTGTCGAGCGCATAGCCCGCTTTCGTCGTGTGAATCTTGGCGTCGAGGATGTTGAAGCCGGCGCTGTCGAAGTAGCCGCAGATGCGGGCGAAGAGGTCGGGCCGGTCGGGCGCGTAGACCAGCACCTGCAGGCCTTCCCCGAGCGACGAGAGCCGCGCCCGCACCACCGGCTCTTTCGAGTCGACGTGGCGGAACAGCGAGCGTGCATGCCAGGCGATGTCGCCCGCATCGTGGCGCACGAAGTAGCTGAGCTCCAGCGTGTTCCACAGCGGCCCCTCGGTGCCGGGCAGCAGCGAATAGAGGTTGAGCGTGTGCCGCGCTTCCTGCTTGCGCGACTCGATCTCCGCGTCGACGTTGGGCCGTGCCCCACCGAGCGCGCGCAGCGTGAGCCGGTACAGGTCTTCCAGCAGCTTGCCTTTCCAGGCGTTCCACACTTTGGGGCTGGTGCCGCGGATGTCGGCGACCGTGAGCAGGTACAACGCGGTGAGGCGCCGCTCTGTGCCCACGAGCTTGGCGAAGCCTTCGATCACCTCGGGGTCGCTCAGGTCTTCCTTCTGGGCGATGCGCGACATGGTCAGGTGCCCCTTGACCAGGAACTCGCACAGCTGCGTGTCGTCGCGCGTCAACCCGTGGTCGCGGCAGAAGCGGCGCACTTCGGTGGCGCCGAGGTCGGAGTGGTCGCCGCCGCGGCCCTTGGCCACGTCGTGGAAGAGGGCGGCGATGTAGAGCACCCACGGCCGGTCGAAGGTCGACGCGAGCTGCGAGCAGAACGGGTACTCGTGCGCGTGGTCGGCGATGAAGAATCGGCGCACGTTGCGCAGCACCATCAGGATGTGCTGGTCCACGGTGTAGACGTGGAAGAGGTCGTGCTGCATCTGGCCGACGATGCGGCGGAAGACCCACAGATAGCGCCCCAGCACCGAGGTCTGGTTCATCAGCCGGAAGGCGTGCGTCTGGCCTTCGGGCTGCTGCAGGATCTCCATGAAGGTGTGGCGGTTCACCGGGTCGCGGCGGAACTCGCCGTCCATCACCTCGCGGGCGTTGTAGAGCGCGCGCAGCGTGCGGGCCGAGAGGCCTTCGATGCCGTGCGTCTGCTGGAAGACGAGGAAGGTCTCGAGGATGGCGTGCGGGTTGCGCTCGTAGAGGTCGTCGCTCGCCACCTCCAACATGCCGCCGCGGTCGAGGAAGCGCTCGTTGATCGGCTGCATCGGTGCATCGGCCACGCCGTGGATGCGCTCCTCGATGTTGAGGATCAGGATGTGGTTGAGCTGCGCCACGGCCTTCGCCGCCCAGTAGTAGCGGCGCATCAGCACTTCGCTCACCCGCTGGCCCTTGGGCGCGGTGTAGCCGAAGCTCTCGGCCACGGCGGTCTGCAGGTCGAACACGAGGCGGTCTTCGCGCCGGCCGGCCACCATGTGCAGCCGCGCGCGGATGAGGCGCAGCACGCCTTCGTTGCGCTGCAACTGCTTCACCTCGAAGGGCGTGATCAGGCCCTTGGCGGCCAGCTCCGTCCAGCTGCGGCCGAGGCCTGCGGCGCGCGCCACCCAGATCAGCACCTGCAGGTCGCGCAAGCCACCGGGGCTTTCCTTGCAGTTGGGCTCCAGCGAGTAGGGCGTGTCTTCGTACTTCTGGTGGCGCTGGCGCATCTCGAGCGTCTTGGCGCGGAAGAAGGCCTTCGGGTCCATCGCCGCGTCATAGGCGCGGCGGAAGTGGGTGTAGAGCTTTTTCGAGCCACACAGCGGGCGCGATTCGAGCAGCGCCGTCTGCACAGTGACGTCGTTTTCACTCTCGGCGATGCACTCGGCCACGGTGCGCACGCTGGAGCCGATCTCCAGGCCGATGTCCCAGCAGGCGGTGATGAAGCCTTCGATCGAGGACTTGAGTGCGTCGTTGGCGCCGATCGTCGAATGCTCGGGCGGCAGCAGCACCAGCACGTCCACATCCGAGTGCGGGTACAGCTCGCCGCGGCCGTAGCCACCCACGGCCACCAGTGCCGCGCCGGGCGGCATGAGTGCGTGTTCCCACAGCTCGGCGAGGGTCTGGTCGACGTGGCGGGCCAGGGCGCGCACGAGGCGACTGGCGGCAGTGGCCGAAGGCCGCGATTCGCGGAAGTGATTGAGCAGTGCCGCCTTGCCCTCGCGGAAGCGCGCGCGCTGCTCGCTGATGCTGCGCCCGGCTGGGGCGCTCTGGATCTCGGCCACGACCGCCACGGGCCGCTCGCTCAGACGCTGGCGGCGACAGGCGGCGCGACGAACGCCGGCGGCGGCGGGCTGCCGGCCGAGAGCGTCAGCACCTCGTAGCCCGTCTCGGTGACGAGCACCGTGTGCTCCCACTGTGCGGAGAGCGAGCGGTCGCGGGTGACGATGGTCCAGCCGTCGCCGGTTTCGCGGATCTCGCGCTTGCCCGCGTTGATCATCGGCTCGATGGTGAACACCATACCGGGGACCAGCTCTTCGAGCGTGCCGGGGCGGCCGTAGTGCAGCACCTGTGGCTCTTCGTGGAACTTCTGGCCGATGCCGTGGCCGCAGAACTCGCGCACGATCGAGAAGCCGGCGTTTTCGGCGAAGGTCTGGATGGCGTGGCCGATGTCGCCGAGGCGTGCACCGGGCTTGACCTTCACGATGCCTTTCCACATGGCGTCATACGTGAAGCTGCACAGGCGCTTGGCGGCGATGGATCCGTCACCCACCACGAACATGCGGCTCGTGTCGCCATGCCAACCGTCCTTGATGACGGTGACGTCGATGTTGACGATGTCGCCGTTCTTCAGCGGCCGGTCGTTCGGGATGCCGTGGCAGACCTGGTGGTTGACCGAGGTGCAGATCGACTTCGGGTAGGGCGTGTAGCCGGGCGGCTGGTAGTGCAGCGGGGCGGGGATCGCGCCTTGCACGTTGACGATGTGGTCGTGCGCCAGCTTGTCGAGCTGCTCGGTGGTCACGCCCGGCTTGACGTGGGGCGTGAGCATGTCCAGCACCTCGGATGCGAGGCGGCCTGCAATGCGCATTTGGGCCGCGTCGTCGGCGGTCTTGATGGTGATCGTCATAGGGCCGAGATTGTGCCACCCGGCCCCGTAAAATGCCGGGTTTCCACCGGCGCCCCCACTCCCGGACGGGCGACTGCCGCACCTGAGCCACCAGCGTGACCTCCACACCCCAGCATCTGTTGCACTTCGAGGGCGGCAACGCCCTGTCCGCCTTCCGCGCCCAGGCGCTGTTGCCCCGTCTGCAGGCCGTCAACGCCCGCATCACCGGCGTGCATGCCCGGCATGTGCACTGGGTCTGGTGCGACCAGGCGCTCGACGCCGCCGGCCACGACAAGCTGAAGGCGCTGCTCGTCTACGGCGACCCGTACACCGGGCCGAACGAGGGCACCGTGATCGTGGTGGCGCCGCGCCTGGGCACGGTCTCGCCCTGGGCTTCGAAGGCGACCGACATCGCCCACAACTGCGGCCTGGCGATCCATCGTGTGGAGCGTGTCACGGAATACCGCTTGACGCTCAAGAGCGGCCTGCTGGGCGGCACCAAGACGCTGACGGCTGAGGAACTTCAAGCCGCCGCCGCGTTGCTGCATGACCGGATGACCGAAAGCGTGCTGCTGGCACGCGACGACGCCCGCCACCTCTTCGACGAGCAGCCCGGCAAGCCGATGGAGCACGTCGACGTGCTCGGCCAGGGCCGCAGCGCCCTGGAGAAGGCCAACAACGATTTCGGCCTTGCGCTGAGCGATGACGAGATCGAGTACCTGGTCAACGCGTTCACGGGCCTGAAGCGCAACCCGACCGACGTCGAGCTGATGATGTTTGCGCAGGCCAACAGCGAGCACTGCCGGCACAAGATCTTCAACGCGCAGTTCACCATCGACGGCGTGGCGCAAGAGAAGTCGATGTTCGGGATGATCCGCAACACGCACCAGCTGGCGCCGCAGCACACCGTCATCGCCTACAGCGACAACGCGTCGGTGATGGAAGGCCATGCCGTCGAGCGCTGGCTGCCGCAGGGCTACACCAATGCGCCGCAGTACGGCTCGCGTGCCGACACGGCGCATGTGCTGATGAAGGTGGAGACGCACAACCACCCGACGGCGATCTCGCCGTTCCCCGGTGCGTCGACCGGCGCGGGCGGTGAGATCCGCGACGAAGGTGCGACGGGCCGCGGCTCCAAGCCGAAGGCGGGGTTGACCGGCTTCAGCGTGAGCAACCTGCACCTGCCCGGCACCAGCGAGCCGTGGGAGCAGCAGCCCTACGGCAAGCCCGAGCACATCGCGAGCCCGCTGCAGATCATGGTCGACGGGCCACTGGGCGGTGCGGCCTTCAACAACGAATTCGGTCGGCCGAATCTGCTCGGCTACTTCCGCGTGTATGAGCAGACGGTCGGCGAGCAGCGCCGCGGCTATCACAAGCCCATCATGATCGCGGGCGGCTTGGGCACGATCTCGGCGTCGCAGACCTCGAAGATCCAGTTCCCCGCCGGCACGCTGCTCATCCAGCTCGGCGGCCCCGGCATGCGCATCGGCATGGGCGGTGGTGCAGCGTCGTCGATGGCGGCGGGCGCGAACGCCGCCGAACTCGATTTCGACTCGGTGCAGCGCGGCAACCCCGAGATCCAGCGCCGTGCGCAGGAGGTCATCAACCACTGCTGGGCGCTCGGTGAGGTGAACCCCATCCTCGCGATCCACGACGTGGGCGCGGGCGGCATCTCCAACGCCTTCCCCGAGCTGGTCGACGGCGCCGCCAAAGGCGCCCGCTTCGACCTGTCGAAAGTGCCGCTCGAAGAAAGCGGCCTGGCGCCGAAGGAGATCTGGTGCAACGAAAGCCAGGAGCGCTACGTGATCGCGCTCAAGGCCGAAGCGCTGCCGCTGTTCGAAGCGATGTGCGAACGCGAGCGTTGCCCGTTTGCCATCGTCGGCACCGCAACCGACGAGAAGCAGCTGGTCCTGGCCGACCCGGGCAGCGACGACACCCCGATCGACATGCCGATGGAGGTGCTGCTCGGCAAGCCCCCGCGCATGCACCGCGATGTGAAGCGCGTGCACCGTGAGCTGCCCGCGCTAGCCCTCACTGACGTGGCGCTGGAGAAGGTCGCCTTCGACGTGCTGCGTCACCCGACCGTCGCCAGCAAGCGGTTCCTCATCACCATCGGCGACCGCACCGTGGGCGGCCTCGACCACCGCGACCAGATGGTCGGCCCGTGGCAGGTGCCGGTGGCCGACTGCGCGGTGACGCTCGCCGACTACGCCGGCTTCAAAGGCGAGGCCATGAGCATGGGCGAGCGCACGCCGCTTGCGTCGCTGAACGCACCGGCCTCCGGCCGCATGGCGGTGGGCGAGGCGCTGACCAACCTGCTCGCCGCGCCCTTCGACCTGCCGCGCGTAAAGCTCAGCTGCAACTGGATGGCCGCGTGCGGTGAAGCGGGTGAAGACGCCGCGCTCTACGACACCGTGAAGGCGGTCGGCATGGACCTGTGCCCGGCGCTCGGCATCAGCGTGCCCGTCGGCAAGGACAGCCTGTCCATGCGCACCCGCTGGAGCGAAGACGGCAAGGCCAAACAGGTCACCGCCCCGGTGAGCCTGATCGTCAGCGCCTTCGCCTCGCTCGACGACGTGCGCCCCACGCTTACGCCGCAGCTGCAAGCCGGTGACACCACGCTGATCCTCATCGACCTCGGCCAGGGCCAGGCCCGCATGGGCGGCTCGATGCTGGCCCAGGTGCTGAACCAGTTCGGCGACCAGGTGCCCGATGTCGACGACCCGCAGCAGCTCAAGTCGCTGGTCCTCGCGATCAATCAGCTTCGCAGCGAAGGCAAGCTGCTCGCCTACCACGACCGCAGTGACGGCGGCCTCTGGGCGGCCGTGTGCGAAATGGCCTTCGCCGGCCACCTCGGCGTGAGCCTCAACGTCGACATGCTCGTCACCGAAGGCGACGGCATCACCGACAGCCGTGCCGAATACGGTGACTCGAAGAACTGGGCGACCCAGGTCAGCACCCGCCGCGCCGAACTCACGCTGCGCGCGCTCTTCAACGAAGAGCTGGGCGTGGTCATCCAGGTGCCCACCGCCGTGCGCAACGAGGTGATGCAGACCCTGCGCGAGCACGGCCTGAGCAAGCACAGCCACTTCATCGGCAAGCCCAACGACAAGGGCGTGGTCGAGGTGTGGCGCGACGCCAAGCCCGTGTTCAGCGCACCGCTGCGCAACCTGCACCAGGCCTGGGACGACGTGAGCTGGCGCATCGCCCAGCTGCGCGACAACCCGGTCTGCGCCGACCAGGAGCACGAGGCTGCCGGCCGCCCCGACGACCCGGGCCTGCACGTGCACCTCACGTTCGAGCCGCAGGCGCCCGCGATCCAAAGCAAGCGCCCCAAGGTCGCCATCCTGCGCGAGCAGGGCGTCAACAGCCACGTCGAGATGAGCTACGCCATGCACCAGGCGGGCTTCGACACCTTCGACGTGCACATGACCGACCTGCAGACCGGCCGTGCGCGGCTCGACATGTTCCAGGGCTTCGTCGCCTGCGGTGGCTTCTCTTACGGCGACACGCTCGGCGCTGGCGAAGGCTGGGCGCGCTCGATCATGTTCAACGGCGTGCTGGCCGAGCAGTTCGCGGCCTTCTTCCAGCGGCAGGAGACCTTCGCGCTCGGCGTGTGCAACGGCTGCCAGATGATGGCCGCGCTCGCGCCCATCATCCCCGGCGCGCAAGACTGGCCCAAGTTCACCCGCAACAAGAGCGAGCAGTTCGAGGCCCGCTTGTCGCTGGTGGAAGTGCTGCAGAGCCCGTCGATCTTCTTCGCGGGCATGGAAGGCAGCCGCATCCCCATCGCCGTGGCGCACGGCGAGGGCTATGCCGACTTCTCGCAGCGCGGCGACGCGGCGAAGGTGCACCGTGCGATGCGCTTCGTCGACAACACCGGCGCGCCCACCGAGGCGTATCCGTACAACCCCAACGGCAGCCCCGGCGGCCTGACCTCGGTGACCACCTCCGACGGCCGCTTCACCGTGCTGATGCCGCACCCCGAGCGGGTGTTCCGCAACATCCAGAAGAGCTGGACGAGCGGCGACAAGAGCGCGCACAGCCCGTGGATGCAGATGTTCCACAACGCACGCCGCTGGGCGAAGTGACCCACACAAGGGAGTGACATGCACAAGACCCCCGTCAAGTACCTCGTCATCATCGAATCCGATGGCGCGATGGTCGCCAAGCTCTACGACGCGAACTACAAGCACGAGAACGACATCGACGCCGGCTCGGAAGAGGTGGCGGTGATGACCAAGGGCCTCTCGCCCAAGAAGAACGGCAACGACGCCACCTGGGCCAAGGTGCTGGTGGGCCACGGCGAGGCCGAGCGCCGCGCTGCAGAGATCTACACCCTCGACGTCTGAGCGACGACCCCAAGATGAACATCGCAATTGCCGGCGGCGGCATCGGCGGCCTGACCCTGGCCTTGGCGCTGCACCAGCGCGGGATCACGTGCACCGTCTATGAGGCGGTGCCGCAGCTGCGCCCGCTGGGCGTGGGCATCAACCTGTTGCCGCACTCGGTGAAGGAGTTGGCCGAACTCGGCCTGCAGGAAGCGCTGGCCGCCACCGCCATCGAGACCGCCTCGCTCACCTACTACAACAAGTTCGGCCAGACGATCTGGAGCGAGCCGCGCGGCGTCGCCGCCGGCTACCCGGTGCCGCAGTACTCCATCCACCGCGGCGAGCTGCACATGATCCTGCTCGACGCGGTGCTGCGCCGCCTCGGGCCCGAGCGTGTGGTGCTGGGCCACCAGCTCGCCGGCTTCGTGAACAGCGGCCAGCAGGTGCAGGCGACCTTCACGCGATTGCTCGACAACAGCGCCGTCACCGTCGAGGCCGATGCGCTGGTGGCGGCCGATGGCATCCACTCCGCGGCGCGCAAGCAGATGTGGCCCGACGAAGGCGCGCCGCGCTACGGGAAGCGGGTGCTGTGGCGCGCCATCACCGAAGGCGAGCCCTTCGGCGACGGCCGCTCGATGTTCATGGCCGGCCACCCCGACGTGAAGTTCGTGGCCTACCCGATCTCGCGCAAGCTGGCCGATCAGGGTCGCTCGCGCATCAACTGGATCGCCGAGCTGTCGGTGCCCGAGATGCCCGCGCGCACCGACTGGAACCGCCAGGTCGACATCGGCGTGTTCGCTGCACCCTTCGACAGCTGGAAGTGGGAGTGGATCGACATTCCGCAGTTGATCCGCGGCGCCTCCGCCGTCTACGAATTCCCGCTCGTCGACCGCGACCCGCTGCCGCACTGGCGCCAGGGCCGTGTCACGCTGCTGGGCGATGCCGCCCACCCGATGTACCCCATCGGCTCGAATGGGGCGTCGCAGGCCATCCTCGACGTGCGTGCGCTGGCCGATGCGCTGGCGGGCAAAGGCCAGCTCGAAGCGGCGCTCGACGCCTACGAGGCCGAGCGCCTGCCGAAGACGGCCAACATCGTGCTGCTCAACCGCCAGAACGGCCCCGAGCAGGTGATGGCGATCGCCGAGCAGCGGGCGCCCGAGGGCTTTCAGCACATCCATGACGTGATGCCGCGCGAGGAGCTGGAAGGCATTGCCGCCCGCTACAAGCAGGTCGCCGGTTTCACCAAGGACCAGGTCAAGAAGGCCTGAGGGACAGGAAGATTTCGGTTCGCAACTCGTTCGGCGGCGTGTCGCGCGGGTTGTTGAAGTACTCCTCGACCAGCGGGCCGTCGGCCAGCTCGTGCCCCGAGCGAGGTAGCCACGAGCCGTAAAGCCAGTCGTAGGCGGCGCGCATCGAGGCATACGGGCCGATGTAGTTCAGCACGGCATAGAGGCCGGCCGGCGTTTCGGTCTGCACGAGCCCCACATCGGTGGTCGGCTGCGCACAGCCCGCCACCGCGGCGATGGAGCGCAGCTCGGCCTCGGGCGTGACTGCTGGATCGTCGAAATACAGCGCCAGCATCCGCATGCCCGGCCGCCCGAGGCCTGCGGTGGCGATGCGTGCATAGAGCAGGTCGAACGCACGCCCGATCGACATGAACGAGCCGCGGTGCGCCACGCCGAGCAGCGGCTGTGCCGGCAGCGCTCTCAGCGTGACTTCGTAGCCCGGTTCCGTGTCTGACGTGTGCGAGGCGACGAACTGGCTGTGCACGCCGCTCGCCCGATAGCGCGCTGGCGGCAAGCCGTAGACCGATTTGAACGTGCGGTTGAACGAGGCAAGCGTCGGGTAGCCGGCGTCGCGCGCCACCTGTGCGATGGGCCGCGCCGTGTTGGCCAGGTGCCCGGCCGCGCGGTGCAATCGCAGTCGCTTGACCGTCTGCGCGAGCGTCTCGCCGTGCATCGCGTGGTACACGCGGTGCCAATGGTGCGGCGACAGGCAGGCAATCTCGGCCAGCGCGTTCAGGTCGAGCGGCTGGTCGAGGTGGTCGTACACGTGCTCGATCACCCGCCGCATGCGCGGGGCGTAGCGCGACCACAGGCCCGTATCGGTGGACGCGGGCGCGAAGACCCCCGCCTCGCGCTCAGCGGATGCCGACGCGGATCTCGATGGTTCCATCGGGTGCATAACGCTCATGGTCGCAACGATAGGTCTTCGCGAGTGCCTGGTTCGCCCACACATCGAGCCAGCGTTCGCCGACCTTGTCGTGCCGGCCCGGCTCGACCTCGAAGACGGCATGCGGCCCGGGCGGGATCACTGTCGAGGCCAGACCCTCGGGTACGGTGTCGGCGTGCGTCACGCAGGCGCCCACGATCAGCGTGTAGTCGCCGTGGTTGTCGACACCTTCGTGCTCGTGGTGCGTGTAGACGGCGTAGACGTCGCCATCGCGGCGGTGAGGAATGCGCGCCAGCCAGTTCTCGCCGCTGAAGCGTTGCCAGTGGGCCGGGATGTCTTGAAACGCACGCTGGTTGTTCGTGCGCAGTGGAATGCCCATCACGAGCATCGGTTCGGTGGTCTGCAGGGTCTTCATGTCGGCTCCTGATCTTGTGGAGCCTTCATCTTGCGACGGGTCGATTTGACAAGTCTTGCGGACTTGCGGGTGGGCCCTCAGCGTGGCCCGTAGACCACCGCGCGCACGAACTGTGCCGTGGTGGCGGTGAGCTGCGGCAGCTCGCCGATGCGGTCTTGCTCGACCTTCTGCAGCACCAGCTCGTGGATGCCGCCGACGATGCTCAACGCCAGCTCTTCTTGCAGGGGCGGGTGCTGGCGGCCGTCGTGCGAGCGGTTCACCACCTCGAGGATGAAGTTGGCCAGGTGCTGGTTGACGCGCCGGCGGGCCTGCAGGCCCACCGGGCCCAGGCTCAGGATGGCGATGAAGAGCGTCTTCAGCAGCGCCGGGTTGCTGGCCATCGTGGTGAGGTAGGCCTCGAGCGCCTGCTCGGCCTGGGTCAGCGGGTCGTGGCTCGGGTCGATGGCGTCGCGCAGCACGCCCAGCGACTGCCGGCTCGCCGCCTCGTAGAGCGCCACCAGGCAGTCTTCCTTGGTGGCGAAGTGCTCGTAGAAGGTGCGGCGCGACACGCGCGCGATCGCCGCCAGGTCGGCGATGGTGGTGTCGGCATACCCCTTGCGGGCCACCGCTTCGCCCATGGCGTCGAGCAGGCGGCGGCGGTGGCTGGTGTCGGGGTCGGCAGAAACTGGCATGTCGGTAGGGATGCAAGCAAACGGTACTTGACAGTACCACAGCTGACATGCACATTCGCCCCGCTGGTACCAAGACGTACCAAAACCGTGGAGTACTGCCATGACGACCGACCTTGTGGTTCGCCGCCTGCTGATCGACCTCGAAGCCGACATCCCGCGCCGCTGGTGTGGCGGCGATGCCTTCCGCACCGCGCTCTTCAACGCCTTGTCGATGAGCTTCCCGCTGGGCGAGCAGTTCTTCATCGACTCGCTGCGTGCCGGCATGAAGCAGCTGCCCGAAGACCAGCGCGAGCGCTTCGCAAAGGAAGTGCAGGGGTTCATCGGCCAGGAGGCCACGCACCGTCGCATCCACGGGCTTTTCAACGCCCATCTCGACAAACAGGGCTTCACCAACGCCTGGGAAAAGCGCATCGAGAAGCGCACGCCGATCTTCGACGAGGTCGACGCGCGCCACCTCGTGGCGGCGACCGCCGCCACCGAGCACTTCACCGCCATCCTTGCCGAGTGGATGCTGCGCAACACCTGGGCGCTCGACGACGCCGAGCCGCGCCTGCGCACGATGTGGATGTGGCACGCCTCGGAAGAGAGCGAGCACCGCAGCACCGCCTTCGACGTCTACCAGGCGTTGGGCGGCAACCACGAATGGCGCGTGAAGTGGTTCAAGAACGTGACCGTTCTCTTCATCACCGACGTGACGCGCCAGACCTTGCGCAACCTGTGGGACGACGGCGCGCTCTTCAGCTTGAAGACCTGGCGCAGCGCCTGGACCTACCTCTTCGGCAAGCGTGGCCTCGTGCGCGAGACCTACGGCCCGTGGAAGGCCTACCTGCGCGAAGACTTCCACCCCCGCCAGCAGGACGACCAGCTGTCGCGCGACTGGCTGCAGGCGAACGCGGCGCAGTTCTCGGTGGTGGGCAAGTAGACCGCCTCAGGCCGCTGTCACCTCAACCGGCACGCCGCCGAGCACCGCGTTGCCCGAGAGCGGGTCGCGCAGGCGCTCGTCGAGCACGGTGTTGAGGTTGGCGCCGGGCCGCTCGGCCGCCACGCTGAGCCGCGCGCCGGGCAGGTGATGGCCCCAGCCATGCGGCAGGCTCACGACGCCGGGCATCACGCTGTCGCTGATTTCCACCTGCACTTCGATTGCCTGTCCGTCATGGCCAGCAATGCGCGCAGGTGCGCCGTCGGTCAGCTTGAGGCGTGCGGCGTCGGCGGGATTCACCAGCGCCGTGCAGCGGAACGGGCCCTTGGCGAGCAGGGGCAGGTTGTGCATCCAGCTGTTGTTCGAGCGCACGTGGCGGCGGCCGATGATGACCATCTCGGGCAGCGGCTGCGTCATGTCGCGCGCGGCACGCGCTAGGTCACCCATGAGCAGCGGTGGCGCGAGTTCGACCTTGCCGCTCGGGGTGCGCAGCACTTCGGGAGTGCGCGGCTGCAGCGGGCCGAGGTCGATGCCGCCTTCCGACGCCGCCACCTTGGCGAGCGTCAGCCCGTCGGGCTTCTGGCCGAAGGCCTCGCCGTAGGGGCCGGTGCGCAGTGACAGATCGAGCCGGCGCTCGGGGCCGGTGTGGGCCGAGATCTCGCGCATCACCGCCTGGGCGTTGTCACCGAAGCTGCGCTGCAGTTCGGCGAGCAGCATCTCGTCGTCGAGCTGCTGCACGTCGGCGTTCGCCCCCTTGCCGTTGAAGAGGCCGATCAGCTTCACGAGGATCTGCCAGTCGCGCAGATGGCCGGCGGGCGCCTGCAGCACCGGCGCGCTGTAGCGCACATGGTTGCGGTAGGCGAACTGAGGCAGCGCCACGTCGAAGTGCGCGTCTTCCAGCGGAGCGAGGCCGGGCAGGATGACATCGGCGTGGCGCGTGGTCTCGTTGAGGTAGATGTCGTAGCTCAGCATGAAGTCGAGCTGGTCGAGCGCCTTGGCCACACGCTCGCCGTTGGGCGCCGACAGCACCGGGTTGCTCGCGATGGTGATGAGCGCCTTGATCTGGCCCGCGCCTTCGGTCTCGATCTCTTCGGCCAGGCAGCCCATCGGCAGCTCGCCGAACACCTCGGGTGCACCGCTCACGCGCGAGCGGTGCCGGCCGGTGGTGATGCCCTTGCCGATGCCGGGTTGGCCTTCGGTGTTGGCCGAGAAAGCGGCGGCCTTTGGGAACATGGCGCAGCCCGGTTCGTCGAGGTGGCCGGTGAGCACGTTGAGCACGTCGATCAGCCAGCTGGCGAGCGACCCGTGGGCCTGCGTGCAGGTGCCGAGCCGCCCGTAGACGGCCGCACGTTCGGCTTTGGCGAGCTGGCGTGCGAGCTGGCGGATGTCGTCGGCGGCGATGCCGCAGCGCGCCGACACCGCCTCGGGCGAGAAGGGCGTGACGGCTTGCCGGAGTTCATCGACACCCGCCACGTGCTCGGCGATGCGGCCCAGGCGCACGAGCTGCTCGGCAAAGAGCGTGTGCACCATGCCGAGCATCAGGAAGGCATCGCCGCCCGGGCGGATGGGCACATGGCGGCTCGCGATCTCAGCCGTCTCGGTGCGGCGCGGGTCGACCACGACGATCTGCCCGCCGCGCTCGCGCAGGGCCTTCGCCTTGCCGCGGAAGTCGGGCACCGTCCACAGGCTGCCGTTGCTCGCCATCGGGTTGGCGCCGAGCATGAGCAGGAAATCGCAGCGCTCGATGTCGGGGATGGGGATCGTGAGCCAGCTCCCGAACATCAACCCGCTCGACAGCTGCTTGGGCATCTGGTCGAGCGTGGAGGCCGAGTAGATGTTGCGCGAGCCCATCGCCTTCATCAGCCGGCCGATGTAGAGCATCACGCCGAACTTGTGGCCGGCCGGGTTGCCCACGCTCACGGCGATGCTGTCGTTTCCATTCGCGGAACGGATCGGCATCAGCCGCCGCTCGATCTCGGCGAAGGCTTCGTCCCAGCTGGCGTCGACGAAGCGGCCGTCGCGCTTGACGAGCGGCGTGCGCAGCCTGTCGGGGTCGTCCTGCAGGTCTTTCAGCGCCACGCCCTTCGGGCAGATGTAGCCCTTGCTGAAGCTGTCGCTCTCCTGCCCGCGGATGGCGATGACCTTGCCGCCCTCGACCTGCACGTCGAGCCCGCAGGTGGCCTCGCAGACGGGGCAGATGTGGTGCTTGATCTCGCTCATGTTTTTGTCTCCCTGGTGTGTGAGGCGTCGTTATGCCTTCTGCCCGGCGGCCAGTCCGTCGCTGAGGTGACGCAGGGCCTTGGAGGTGAACTCGTCGGCCGGGAAGAAGGTCTCGAGCGCCAGCTCGGAGAGGGTGATGTCGATCGGCGTGCCGAAGACGGTGGTGGTGCTCAGGAACGACAGCACGCCCGCGGACGAGCGAATCTTCAGCGGCACCGCCACCGCATTGGGGGCGATGTGCTCGTGCTCGTCGGCGCCGGGCGGCACCGGGTAGGCCTGCAGCTCCTTCAGCAGCTCGACGAGCACGGGGTCGGCGCTGAGGTTGATCTGGTGACGCAGGCGATCGAAGAGGTGCTCGCGCCAGCCGAGCAGGTTGACGATCTTGGGCGCCACGCCTTGCGGGTGCAGGCTCAGGCGCAGCACGTTGACGGGTGGCTGCAGCAGCTCGGGCGCGATGTCTTGCATCAGCAGCAGCAGCGAGGGGTTGTGGGCCACCATGTTCCAGTGCCGGTCGACGGCGAGCGCGGGGTGGGGCTCGTGCGCCTTCAGGAGCTGTTCGACTGTCTGCCGGGCGGCCTGCAAGGCCGGGTCGTCGAGCTTGCGCTCGGGGTAGAGCGGCGCATAGCCGGCGGCGGTGAGCATCGCGTTGCGCTCGCGCAGTGGCACGTCGAGTTGCTCGGCCAGGTGCAGCACCATCGCGCGGCTGGGCGTGGCGCGGCCGGTCTCCATGTAGCTGAGGTGGCGGGTGGAGATCTCTGCGTCCATCGCGAGATCGAGCTGGCTGAGGCGGCGGCGCTGGCGCCATTCGCGCAGCAGGGCGCCGACGGGTTGTGCGGAAGACGTTGACGCGGTGGCGATGGCAGTGCTCATGGCCCGCACATTACCGCAGCTCCTCCTGCCAAACCCATGACCTCAGAGGTCATGGACCGGCTGCACCCGCAGGCCGAGCATCCGGGCCATGCCGCGATGGGCGGTGTTCAACCCAAGGAGATGCTCATGACCCACCTTCACGTCACCCCGTTTCTTCGCAGGGTGCTGCAGGCCGATGCCGCGGTGACCGCCGTGGCCGCCCTGGCCATGCTGCTCGGTGGCGGCGCATTGCAGACGCTGCTGCAGCTGCCCGCCTGGCTGATGCTGGGCGGGGGCGCGGCCCTGGTCGCCTACGTCGTCTTCGCGGTGTGGGTCTCGCAGCGCGACCGCGTGCCGCGCGCCCTGGTCTGGGCGCTGGTGGCGATCAACGTCGGCTGGGCGTTCGACTGCGCGCTGCTGGCCTTCGCGAGCTGGCTGCAGCCGAGCGCGTGGGGTTACGCGTTCCTCGGCGTGCACATCGTGACGGTGCTGGTCTTCGCCGAACTGCAGTACGTGGCGCTGCAGCGTGAGCGGGCCTCAGGCGTGCCGGCTCACGCCTGAGCCTCAGGTCTCGTCGCTTTCGTCGCCGGGGCCGCCGTAGGCCGACATCGGCACACACGCGCAGAAGAGGTTGCGGTCGCCGTAGACGTTGTCGACACGGCCGACCGGTGACCAGTACTTCTGCTGCCGCAGGCTCTTGACCGGGTAGGCCGCTTCCTCGCGCGAGTAGGGGTGCGGCCACTCGTTCTTCAGCAGCGCGGCGGCGGTGTGCGGCGCGGCCTTGAGCGGGTTGTCGTCCTTCGGCCACGCACCTTGCTCGACGCGCGCGATCTCCTGGCGGATGGCGATCATCGCGTCGCAGAAGCGGTCGAGCTCGACCAGCGGCTCGCTCTCGGTCGGCTCCACCATCAGCGTGCCGGCGACCGGGAAGCTCAGCGTCGGTGCGTGGAAGCCGTAATCGATGAGGCGCTTGGCCACGTCTTCGGCGCTCACGCCCGAGCTGTCTTTCAGCGGGCGCAGGTCGAGGATGCACTCGTGCGCCACACCGCCACCCTTCACGCCGGCGATGTTGCCGCTGTAGTGGATGTCGTAGTGGTCGGCCAGGCGCGCGGCGATGTAGTTGGCGCTCAGGATGGCGGTCTCGGTGGCCTGCTTGAGGCCTTCGGCGCCCATCATGCGGACGTACATCCAGCTGATGGGCAGCACGGCCGCGTTGCCGAGCGGGGCGGCGCTGACGGCACCGACTTGCTTCTCGGTGCCGAGGCCGGCGGCGCGATGCGCGGGGAGGTAAGGCACGAGGTCTTCGACCACGCACACCGGGCCGACGCCCGGGCCGCCACCGCCGTGCGGGATGCAGAAGGTCTTGTGCAGGTTGAGGTGGCTCACGTCACCACCGAACTCGCCCGGCGCGGCGATGCCCACCAGCGCATTCATGTTGGCGCCGTCCACGTAGACCCGCCCGCCGTGCTGGTGCACCAGGGCGCACAGCTCCTTCACCCGCGTCTCGAAGACGCCGTAGGTGCTGGGGTAGGTGATCATCACGCAGGCCAGGTTGGCGCTGTGCTGTTCGCACTTGGCCTTCAAGTCGGCGAGGTCGACGTTGCCGTCGGCATCGCACTTCGTCACCACGACCTGCAGGCCCACCATCTGCGCGCTGGCGGGGTTGGTGCCGTGGGCCGACTCTGGGATCAGGCAGATGTTGCGGTGGCCTTCGCCCCGCGCCTCGTGGTAGGCCTTGATGACGAGCAGGCCGGCGTATTCGCCCTGCGAGCCGGCGTTGGGCTGCAGGCTGATGCCGGCATAGCCGGTGGCCTGGCAGAGCCAGTCGCGCAGCAGCTGGTCGAGCTCGTTGTAGCCCTTCAGCTGCTCTTGCGGCGCGAAGGGGTGCACGTTGGCGAACTGGGGCCAGGTGATGGGAATCATCTCGCTGGTCGCGTTGAGCTTCATCGTGCAGGAGCCCAGCGGGATCATGCTGCGGTCGAGCGCGATGTCCTTGTCGGACAGGCTGCGGATGTAGCGCAGCATCTCGGTCTCGCTGTGGTGCGTGTTGAAGACCGGGTGGGTGAGGAAGGCCGAGCTGCGGCGCAGGTCGGCGGGGATCAGGTCGGTGCTGGCGGCGAGGGCGTCGACGCTCGGCAGCGCCTGGCCGTCCTTCGCGAAGATCTTCCACAGCAACGCGAGATCGTCGCGCGTGGTGGTCTCGTCGAGCGTGATGCAGAGGTACTCGCCCCAGGCGCGGCGCAGGTTGGCGCCGAGCGAGACGGCGCGCTTCAGCAGGCGCTCGGTGTCGGCGCCGGTCTTCAGGCTGATGGTGTCGAAGGCGCCGCGCTCGAGGTGGTGCGTGGCGGAGAGGTCGACGCCCAGCTGCTTCAGGCCGGCGACGAGGATGCCGGTGTAGCGTGCCACACGTTGCGCGATGCGGGTCAAGCCCTGCGGCCCGTGGTAGACGGCGTACATGCTCGCCACCACGGCCGGCAGCACCTGCGCCGTGCAGATGTTGGAGGTGGCCTTCTCGCGGCGGATGTGCTGCTCGCGCGTCTGCAGCGCGAGGCGGTAGGCGGGCGCGCCGTGTGCGTCGACGCTCACGCCGACCAGGCGGCCGGGCATCGAGCGCTTGTACTCGTCGCGCACGGCGAGATAGGCCGCATGTGGGCCGCCGCAGCCCATCGGCATACCGAAGCGCTGCGTGGTGCCCACCGCGATGTCAGCGCCCATCTCGCCGGGAGCCTTCAAGAGCGTGAGCGCGAGCAGGTCGGCAGCCATGATGAAGGCGGCCTTCTTCGCGTGCACCTTGTCGGCTTCGGCCGACCAGTCGTAGAGCCAGCCGCTGCTCGCCGGGTACTGCACCATCGCGGCGAAGTAGTCGTCGGCGGCGACGGCGGCATTCCACTCCTCGTGCGAGTTGGCCTCCTTCACCACCAGGCCGAGCGGCTTGGCGCGGGTGTGCAGCACTTCGAGTGTCTGCGGGTGCACGTCGCCGGAGACGACGAACACGTTGCCGGTGGCCTTCACGCTCCGCTTGGCAAGCGTCATCGCCTCTGCCGCCGCGGTGGCCTCGTCGAGCATCGAGGCGTTGGCGATGGCCAGGCCTGTGAGATCGCACACCATCGTCTGGAAATTCACCAGCGCCTCCATGCGGCCCTGCGAGATCTCGGCCTGGTAGGGCGTGTACGCGGTGTACCAGGCTGGGTTCTCGAGGATGTTGCGCAGGATGACGCCCGGCGTGTGCGTGCCGTGGTAGCCCTGGCCGATGAAGCTCTTGAGCAGCTGGTTCTTCGAGGCGATGGCCTTCAGCTCGCCGAGCGCATCTGCCTCGGTGACCGGCGCGGGCAACTGCATCGGCTGCGGGCGCGCGATCGCACGCGGCACGATGCTGTCGATCAGCGCACGGCGCGAGGCGGCGCCGATGGCCGAGAGCATGCGCCGCTCGTCTTCCGGCTCGATGCCGATGTGGCGGGCCACGAATTCAGACGGGTTCTCGAGTTCACCGAGAGGCTTCAAGGCAGACATCAGCATTTCTTTTCCAGCGAGGGGCAGGGCGGGGCGCGAGAGATCAGGCGTTCTTGACGAGCGCGTCGTAGGCCGGGGCGTCGAGCAGGCCTTCGAACTCGGCCATGTCGCTCACCTTCACCTTGAAGAACCAGCCGGTGCCCAGCGGGTCGCTGTTGGCGAGCGACGGATCGGCGCGCAGGGCTTCGTTGACTTCCACGATCTCGCCGCTGACCGGCATGTAGATGTCGGCCGCGGCCTTCACCGATTCGACGACGCCCGACACCTCGCCCTTCTTGAAGGTGCGGCCCACTTCGGGCAGGTCGACGAAGACGACGTCGCCCAGCGCATCTTGCGCGTGCAGCGTGATGCCCACGGTGGCGGCCTCGTGGTCTTCGATGTTGATCCACTCGTGGTCGGGGGTGTACATGGTCGTCATGAAAGGGCTCCTGGTTGGGTGTTTGTTTGTGGGTTCAGCCGCGGGAACGTGGATCACCCGCGGTGATAGCGGTGCGGCGTGAAAGGCATCGGGCACACGCGCATCGGCTGGCGTTTGCCACGCACTTCGGCGTACACCTCGTGGTGCGCCAGCGCGTGGTTGGCCGCGAGGTAGGCCATCGCGATGGGCTGGTTGACGGTGGGCGAGAGCGTGCCGCTGGTCACGTGGCCGAGCTTGTGGCCTTTGGCGTCGACGATGACGGCGCCTTCGCGCACCGGCACACGCTCCAGGCCGAGCAGGCCCGCGCGCTTGATCGAGGCGCCGCTCGCGAGCTGGGCTTCGATGACGCTCGCGCCCGGGTAGCCGCCAGCGCGCGCACCACCGGGGCGGCGCACCTTCTGGATGGCCCAGGTGAGGCCGGCTTCGACGGGCGTGGTGGTCTCGTTGATGTCATGACCGTAGAGGCACAGGCCCGCTTCGAGGCGCAGCGTGTCGCGCGCACCGAGGCCGGCCGGTTTCACTTCCGGCAGGGCAAGCAACGCACGCGCCAGCGCCACCGCATGGTCGGCCGGCACCGAGATCTCGAAGCCGTCTTCGCCGGTGTAGCCCGAGCGGGTGACGAAGCAGTCGGCCCCGGCGATGTGCGCCGACATGCCCGTCATGAAGGTGAGCTTGGCGACCTCGGGGTTGAGCTTGCGCAGCGCGTCGACCGCCTTCGGGCCTTGCAGCGCGAGCAGCGCGCGGTCGGGCAGGGGCTGCACGGCGCAGCGGTGGCCGATGTGGGTGACGAGGTGGCGGGTGTCGGCGTCTTTGCAGGCCGCGTTGACGACGACGAAGAGGTCGCCCTCGCGGCGCGTGATCATCAGGTCGTCGAGGATGCCGCCGCTTGCATTGGTGAAGAAGGCGTAGCGCTGCTTGCCCACGGCCAGGTCGACCACGTCGACCGGCACCAGCGATTCGAGCGCACGGGCCGCGTCGTCACCGATGAGGCGCAGCTGGCCCATGTGCGACACGTCGAAGAGCGCTGCCGACTCGCGGCACTGCTTGTGCTCGGCAATGATGCCGCCGGGGTAGTTGACCGGCATCTCGTAGCCGGCGAAGGGCACCATCTTGGCGCCCAGCTCCACGTGCAGGGCGTGCAACGGGGTCTTGAGCAGCGTGATGGAGGCGGCGGGAGCAACGGCGTTAGCGGACATGGCAGTCTCCGAGGGCATTGTTGAAAAACAAGTGTTCTCCACCGAGGTGAAAAACGCTTGCAATGCCCTCACTGTCCGCTTTACCTGAGAGATTGGCGAGAGCCGCTCACGCGACCCAGGCTTGCCCCTTCGGTGGACCCACTCGGGGTGGGCCTCTCTCCAGCAAGGACGCCCCATTTCTGGGGCGTTTTGTCAGTCCTTTTGCCTGAGCGTTCGGGAGTCACCCTGCGCCTTCGGCGGCTTCCACGTCGAAGCTCTCTCCTGACAGGCGGGGAGTGTAGCTCCCCCGGTCGATCACATGCCCGAATAGTTCGGGCCGCCACCGCCTTCCGGCGTGACCCAGACGATGTTCTGCGTCGGGTCCTTGATGTCGCAGGTCTTGCAGTGCACGCAGTTCTGCGCGTTGATCTGCAGGCGCTCCTTGCCGGCGTTGGCTTCGTCAGGCACGAACTCGTACACACCCGCCGGGCAGTAGCGGCTCTCGGGGCCGGCGTACTTGGCGAGGTTGATGTTCACCGGCACCGACTTGTCTTTCAACGTGAGGTGCGCCGGCTGGTGCTCTTCGTGGTTGGTGTTGGAGATGAACACCGAGCTCAGGCGGTCGAAGGTGAGCTTGCCGTCGGGCTTCGGGTACTCGATCTTCGGGCACTCGGCGGCGGGCTTCAGGTAGGCGTGGTCGGGCTTCGTGCGGTGCATCGTCCACGGCGGCGACTTGATGCCCAGCTTGGGCAGCAGCCAGTATTCGATGCCGGTGCCGATGGTGCCGCCCCACAGGCCCCACTTGAACCAGGCCTTCCAGTTGCGGGCCTGGTGCAGTTCCTTGTGAAGCCAGCTCGCTTCGAAGGCCTTCGGGTAGGCGCTCAGCTCGTCGGCCTTGCGGTCGGCCGTCACGGCTTCGAACGCGGCTTCGGCGGCCAGCATGCCGGTCTTCATCGCGGCGTGGCTGCCCTTGATGCGCGGGCCGTTCAGGTAGCCGGCATCGCAGCCGATCAGCGCACCGCCCGGGAACACCGTCTTGGGCAGGCTCAGCAGGCCGCCGGCCGTGATGGCACGGGCGCCGTAGCTCAGGCGCTTGCCGCCCTCGATGTGCTTGCGGATGGCCGGGTGCGTCTTCCAGCGCTGCATCTCTTCGAACGGGCTCAGCCACGGGTTCTCGTAGTTGAGGCCGGTGATGAAGCCGAGCACCACCTTGTTGTCTTCCATGTGATACAGGAAACCGCCGCCATAGGTGTCGCTCTTGAGCGGCCAGCCCGCGGCGTGGATCACGAGGCCCGGCTGGTGCTGCTTCGGGTCGACTTCCCACATTTCCTTCACGCCGATGGCGTAGCCCTGCGGGTCCTTGCCGGCGTCGAGCTTGAACTTGGCGATCAGTTGCTTGCCGAGGTGGCCGCGCGAGCCTTCGGCGAAGAGGGTGTACTTGCCGTGCAACTCCATGCCGAGCTGGAAGTTGTCGGTGGGCTCGCCCTGCTTGTTGATGCCCATGTTGCCGGTCGCGATGCCCTTGACCGAGCCGTCTTCGTTGTAGAGCACTTCAGCCGCGGCAAAGCCGGGGAAGATCTCGACGCCCAGCGCTTCAGCCTGCTGTGCCAGCCAGCGCACCACGTTGCCGAGGCTCACGACGTAGTTGCCCTCGTTGTGGGTGTTCTCGGGCATCAGGAACGCTGGCGTATCAAACAGCACACCCTTCTCGGTCAGGATGAGCAACTCGTCCTTCGTGACCGGCTGGTTGAGCGGAGCCCCCAGCTCCTTCCAGTTCGGGAACAGCTCGTTCATCGCGATGGGGTCCATCACCGCGCCGCTCAGGATGTGGGCGCCAGGCTCCGAGCCTTTCTCGAGCACGACCACCGAGATTTCCTTGCCGGCTTTTTCCGCCAGCTGCTTGAGGCGAATCGCGGCCGACAAGCCCGCCGGGCCACCGCCGACGATGACCACGTCATATTCCATGGCCTCGCGGGGACCGTACTGGGCAAGAATTTCGGCGGGGGTCATGCAGTCTCCTTGGATGAACAATCGCCGCGCATTCTAATTGGCCGATCGGTCGAAAAGAACGACCGTTCGCTTCTAAGTTCAAGCCAGTCGGCGATGAATCCTGCACTGCAGGCCGCGTGCTATCTTCATCGCCATCTGTCGCAGCAAACACATCACGAGGAGAAGTACATGGCCTACACCATCGACCTGTCCGGCCGCGTGGCATTGGTCACCGGCGCGTCCAGCGGGCTCGGCACCCAGTTCGCGAAGACCCTGGCCCAGGCTGGCGCCGCGGTCGTGCTCGCCGGCCGCCGGGTGGAACGCCTGAAGACGCTGCGCGCCGAGATCGAAGCCGCCGGCGGCGATGCGCACGTGGTGCGCCTCGACGTCACCGACCCCGACAGCATCAAGGCCGCCGTGGCCCACGCCGAGACCGAGACCGGCGCGATCGACATCCTCGTCAACAACTCCGGCGTGAGCACCACGCAAAAGCTCACCGACGTGACGCCCGAGGACTACGACTACGTGATGGACACCAACACCAAGGGTGCCTTCTTCGTGGCGCAGGAGGTGGGCAAACGCATGCTGGCGCGCGCCAAGGGCGCGGCACCCGGCACCTACACCGGTGGGCGCATCGTCAACATCGCCTCGATGGCCGGGCTGAAGGCGCTGGGCCAGATCGGCGTGTACTGCATGAGCAAGGCCGCGGTGATCCACATGACGCGTGCGATGGCGCTCGAGTGGGGCCGCTACGGCATCAATGTGAACGCGATCTGCCCCGGCTACATCGACACCGAGATCAACCACCATCACTGGGCCACCGAACAGGGCCAGAAGCTCATCAACATGATGCCGCGCAAGCGCATCGGCGCCCCGCAGGACCTGGACGTGGTGCTGACGATGCTGTGTTCCAACGAGAGCCATTTCGTGAATGGCGCGGTGATCCAGGCCGACGACGGCTTCGCGATCTGACATGCGCGCGTTGTCGCTCCTCGAAGCACGCGTCCTCAGCGTGCTCATCGAGAAGGCACACACCGTGCCCGACAGCTACCCGCTGTCGCTCAACTCGCTCACCCTCGGCTGCAACCAGAAGACCGCGCGCGACCCGGTGATGAATGCCACCGAGTCGGAAGTGCAAGGCGCCATCGACTCCTTGAAGCTGCTGCACTTGGTGTTCGAGTCGAGCGGCTCGCGGGTGGCGCGCTACGAGCACAACATGGGCCGCGCGATGGGCCTGCCGTCGCAGAGCGTCGCGCTGCTGGCGGTGCTGGCGCTGCGCGGGCCGCAGACAAGCTCGGAGCTGCGCGCCAACTGCGACCGGCTGCACCGCTTTGCCGACGTGTCGTCGGTCGAAGCTTTCCTCGAAGAGCTGGCCACGCGCAGCGAAGAAAAGGGCGGGCCGCTCACGCTGAAGCTGCCGCGTGCCCCCGGCGCGCGCGAGCAACGCTGGACGCATCTGCTGTGCGGCGCCGTCGACATCTCGGCCCTGCCGGTTGCGCCGCAGTCCGACGACTTCGTGGCTACCAGCGAGCTTGCGGCGTTGAAGTCACAACAGGCCGCCATGCAGAACGAGCTGGCCGAATTGCGTGCCTTGGTCGATCGTTTGTATTCAGAATTGGGTGTGAGCAAGACCTGACGCTAAACAGCCTGGGAGGGGTGGATGCGCATCGAGATACCCGAGCAGAAGCGCCTGGTGCACGAGATGCACATGCCCATCCGCTGGGGCGACATGGATGCGATGGGCCACGTCAACAACGTGAGCTACTTTCGCTACCTCGAGACGGCGCGCATCGATTGGCTCAACGGCAAGGGCTTCGCGCCCGACCCAAGCGGCGAAGGCTTCGTGATCATCAATGCCTTCTGCAACTTCCTCGTCCAGCTCGAGTACCCGGGCGACCTCGTCCTCAAGACCTACGCGGCCAACCTCGGCCGCAGCAGCTTCGACAGCTTCACCACGATCTCGCGCACCGACACGCCCGAGGTGATCGCCGCGGCCGGCGGCGCCACCATCGTGTGGGTGAACTTCCCGCAGCAGAAATCCATGCCCTTCCCGGATCGCCTGCGCGATCTGATCGCCTGAGACCATGAAGCGCATCTGGCGCGCCTGGGCCGGCATCGCGATGCTGCTGCTGTGCATCAGCGCCTTCGCGCAGGTGCCGGTGGTGCAGCTGTCATCGGCCGAGCAGGCCTGGGTGCGCGGCCACCCGGTGCTGCGGCTGGGTGTGGCGCGCGAGTACCCGCCGTATTACTTCGCGCCGCCCGAGCCCGGCCAGCCGCACGGCTTCATCATCGAGACCATCGCGCTGTGGGCCGATCGCCTGGGCATGCGGCTCGAGTTCAAGCGCTACGACAGCAACGAGGCCGCGGTGCGCGCCCTGCAGGACGGCCAGATCGACATGCTGCCCTATGCGCCGCCACGGGCCGTCGACGGGCCGGCGCTCTACACACTGCCGGTGTTCGCCGGCAACCAGGTGCTGGTGGCGCGGCGCGACCTGCCCGACATCTCGGCGAACGACAACTTCGGCCAGTACAGAGTGGCCGTGGTCGAGGAGACTCCCGCGGCCACCTTGATGGCGACACGCTTCCCGCAGGCCGAGGTGGTGCGCTTCACCTCGCCCGAGCAGGCGCTGCGGGCGGTGGCCTCAGGCTCGGCCGATCTCTTCGTGGGCTATCAGCAGGTGGTGGTCTACCACGTCGAGAAGCTGCTGCTGGCCAACCTCGTGGTGCGCCGCAACCTGGGGCCTGGGCAGGTGCCCATCGGGCCCACGGTGCGGCGCGATGCGAAGGAGCTGCGCGCGGTGCTGGCGCATGCGGTCGATTCGGTCACCGCGGCCGACCGCTCGCTGCTCGCCGCCCGCTGGCTTCCGGCCGGGGCGCTCGCCGCCGTGTCGGGCCAGGCGGCGCAGCTCACGCCGGCCGAGCAGGAGTGGGTGAGCCGCCACGGCAACATCCGCATCGGTTTCGATGCGAGCTTCTCGCCCATCACGAGCCAGGGCGATCTCAACGACCCGCAGGGCATGGGCATCGACTACCTGCGGCTGGTGGCACGCAAGACGGGTCTCGCCGTCCAGCGCGAAGTGGGCTCGTCGTTCGCCGACGTCTATGCGCGCGGCGTGGCAGGCGAGCTGGACGTGATCGTCGGCCTGGTGCGCACGCCGCTGCGCCGCGCCGACTATGAATTCGTCGGCCCCTTCGCCCGCGTGCCGACCGCCATCGTGATGCGAGACGACGACAGCTCGCTCATCACCGACACGCGCGAGTTCGGCGTGCGCAAGGTGGCGCTGCTCAAGCAACACTTCCTCATTCCCGAATTGCGCGCGCGCCACCCCGGCATCAATCTCGTCGAACTCGACCGGCAGGACCAGGTGCTCTCGGCCGTGGCCGAGGGCGCGGCCGACGTCGCACTCGGCAACGTGAAGGTGGTGAACGAACTGCTGGAGCGCCGCTTCGGCGGCAAGCTTCGCATCACCGGCACGGTGGCGGGCGGCGACAGCGAGCTGTACTTCGGCGTGCGCCACGAGCAACCGGAGCTGGTGCAGATCCTGCGCAAGGGGCTCGATGCGGTGAGTGAAGCCGAAGCCACCGCCATCGCCCAGCGCTGGCTGGTGGTGACGGTGCAACCCGGCGTGCCCTGGGCCAAGCTGCTCGCGTGGGGCGGGCCGGTGCTGCTGGCTTTGCTGATCGGCATGGGGCTGCTCTGGCGCAGCCGGCGCGGCATGGCCGAGGCGCGCGCCATCGAGGCGCGCGGCCGGCGCCTGGCCGAAGACGCGGTGGCCACGCGCGGGCGCTTCCTCGCCTATCTCTCGCACGAGCTACGCGGCACGCTCGGCGCCGTGGCAAGCGGCGCGGAGCTGGCCAAGACGCAGCGCGATCCGGCGTTCCAGGAGAAGCTGCTCGATGCGATGGCCGAGTCGATGCGGGGCCTGAGCCAGGTGCTGGAGACGACGCTCGCCTACGAGCAGACGCTCGCCAAGCCGGTGCAGCTGCAGCCCGAGCCGCTGAGCCTCTCGGTGCTGTGGACGCGAATGACCGCCCCCGGCGAACTCGCCGCGCGGCAGAAGGGGCTGGCGTTCGAAGCGCGCTGCGAGGCGGGTGACCAGATGGTGCTGGTCGATGCGCCACGCCTGCAGCAGGTGGTGACCAACCTGCTGCAGAACGCCGTCAAGTTCACCGACAAGGGCGCCGTCTCGGTCGTGGGCCGCTGGGTGGGCGGGCCCGACGAAGAGGCGCCACCGCTCTTCGAGATCGCCGTCACCGACTCCGGCCCTGGCATGACCAGCGAAGAGCTGGCGCAGATCTTCGAGCCCTATGCGCAGGGCCGTGCGGGCGTGCGGCACGGGCAGGGCGTGGGCCTGGGTCTCGCGATCAGCCGGCAGATCGTGGCCGCGATGGGCGGCACGCTGCAGGCCCACAGCCAGTCGGGCAAGGGCTCGACCTTCGTCGTGCAGGTGGTGCTGCCACCCGCAGCAATGGAATCGGCCTGAGGGCTCAGGCGCTCAGCAGCTTGTGCACGAGATCGGGCGTGGTGCTGGCCGCGTACTTGCGCATCAGGCGGGCCCGGTAGACGTCGACCGTGCGTGGGCTGATGCCCAGGCGCTTGCCGATCAGCTTGCTGGTCAGGCCTTCGATCAGGAGGGCGGCGATCTCGCGCTCGCGTGCGGTGAGGTCGGCCTTGAGCTGGCGGCGCGACGACAGGTCTTCGAACGACCACACGCCCGCCGCGTGCGGCTGCTTGGGGTCGAGTGCACGGCCCGAGACGTGGCACCAGAAAAGCTGGCCGCGATGCGGCCCGTCGACACGCTTCATCACACGTTCGTCTGCATACCAGCCCGAGGCATCGAGGCTTGCCACGATGCGCTGGCCGGTGCGCTCGAACTCGTCGTGCGTGGGGTAGAGGATTTCGAACGACTGGCCGATCAGCTGCTCCTTGCTGGCACCGAACATCTCGAGCAACTGCCGGTTGCAGTCGAGCATGAGGCGGTTGCGCGACAGCACCAGCCCGACCGGCGCGAGGTCGAAGGCGGTGCGGTAGTCGTCGGGGGTGAGCGCCATGTGAGCAGCTTGAAAAGTCGGGCCGGGTATGTGGTTAGTGAATTCTACGTAACGACTACGTAATGCGTTACGTAGTACGCTTGCGCGCTGCAAATATTCCTTGCTGGAGGCGTGATGAACAAGGTTTACGCGAGTGCCGCCGAGGCACTGAAAGGCGTCGTGAAGGATGGGCAGCTGCTCGCCGTGGGCGGCTTCGGCCTGTGTGGCATTCCCGAGGCGCTGATCGCGGCGCTGCGCGACAGCGGTGCGACGAACCTCACCGCCATTTCCAACAACGCAGGCGTCGACGGCTTCGGCCTCGGCATGCTGCTCGAGACGCGCCAGATCAAGAAGATGATCTCGAGCTACGTCGGCGAAAACAAGGAGTTCGAGCGCCAGTACCTGGCCGGTGAACTCGAGCTCGAATTCACGCCGCAAGGCACGCTGGCCGAGAAGCTGCGTGCCGGTGGCGCCGGCATCCCAGCCTTCTTCACCCGCACCGGCGTGGGCACCATCGTCGCCGAGGGCAAGGAAACGCGCGAGTTCGACGGCCAGCTCTACGTGATGGAAAAGGCGCTCGTGCCCGACGTCGCGCTCGTCAAGGCGCACATCGCCGACAAGAGCGGCAACCTCGTCTTCCGCCGCACGGCGCGCAACTTCAACCCGGCCTGCGCGATGGCCGGCAAGATCACGATCGTCGAGGTGGAGCAGATCGTCGAGACCGGCGCGCTCGACCCCGATGCCATCCACCTGCCCGGCATCTACGTGCACCGGATCGTGCTGAACGCCACGCCCGAGAAGCGCATCGAGAAGCGACTCACCCGCCCGGCCGCCTAAGGAGAACGACATGCCCTGGACCCAAGACGAAATGGCCGCGAAGGCCGCTTCCGAGCTGAAGGATGGCTTCTACGTCAACCTCGGCATCGGCATTCCCACCCTCGTGGCCAACCACGTGCCCAAAGACATCGAGGTGTGGTTGCAGAGCGAGAACGGCATGCTCGGCATCGGCCCCTTCCCGACGGAAGACGAAGTCGACGCCGACCTCATCAACGCCGGCAAGCAGACCGTGACCACCATTCCCGGCACCAGCATCTTCGGCTCGCACGACAGCTTCGCGATGATCCGCGGCGGCAAGATCAACCTCGCCATCCTCGGCGCGATGCAGGTCAGCGAGAAGGGCGACCTCGCCAACTGGATGATCCCCGGCAAGATGGTCAAGGGCATGGGCGGCGCGATGGACCTCGTGGGCGGCGTGCCGCGCGTGCTGGTCGTGATGGAGCACGTGGCGAAGAAGAAGGACGGTTCCACCGACCTCAAGATCCTGCCCAAGTGCACGCTGCCGCTCACCGGCGTGGGCGTGGTCAACCGCATCATCACCGACCTCGCGGTGATGGACGTGACCCCGCAGGGCTTGAAGGTCGTGGAGATGGCGCCGGGCGTGACGCGCGAAGAACTGCAAAGCAAGACCGGCGTGCCGCTGCATTGACAGGTTGTTGGCCCCCCAGTCGCTTCGCTCCTGCCCCCGAGGGGCGACCCCGGGTCGGCCGGCAAAGCCGGTCCTCGCGGGTGGCTCGATGAGGGTCAGCGACCCTTGATCGCCCTGGCCGCTTCGGGCACCAGCGCCGGGCCCTTGTAGATGAAGCCGGTGTAGAGCTGCACGAGGTCGGCACCCGCGGCGATCTTGGCGCGTGCGTCGGCGCCGCTCATCACACCGCCCACGCCGATGATGGGCACCTCGCGGCCCAGCGCGGCACGCAGCAGCGTGATCACACGGTTGCTGGCCTCGAACACTGGCGCACCCGACAGGCCACCGGTTTCTTCGCCATGCGGCAGGTGCTTCACCTTGTCGCGTGCGATGGTGGTGTTGGTCGCGATCACGCCATCGATGCCGTTCTTGCGAAGGGTCGTGGCGATCACCTGCACCTGCGCGTCGTCGAGGTCGGGTGCGATCTTCACGAACATCGGCACCTTGCGGCCGTGTTGCGCGGCGAGTTCGAGTCGGCGCGTCTGGAGTGCCGAAAGCAGCGCGTCGAGCGCTTCGTCGCTCTGCAACTCGCGCAGGTTCTTGGTGTTGGGCGACGAGATGTTGACCGTCACGTAGTCGGCATGCGGGTACACGCCATCGAGGCCGATCAGGTAGTCGTCGACCGCGCGCTCGATGGGCGTGGCGGCGTTCTTGCCGATGTTCAAGCCGAGCACGCCACCTTGCTGGCGGAAGCGGCTGCGCTTCACGTTGTCGATGAAGACGCTCAAGCCTTCGTTGTTGAACCCCAGGCGGTTGATGAGCGCATTGGCCTCGGGCAGCCGGAACATGCGCGGCTTCGGGTTGCCCGGCTGCGCTTTCGGCGTGACCGTGCCCACCTCGACGAAGCCGAAGCCCATCGCGCCGAAGGCATCGATGCAGCGGCCGTTCTTGTCGAGCCCGGCGGCCAGGCCGATGCGGTTGGGGAAGCGGATGCCGGCGATCGTCACCGGGTCATCGACCCGCGTTTGCGACACCGCGCAGATGAGCGGCGTGTGCTGGATGCGCGCGAGCGCGCCCAGCGTCAGGTCATGGGCCTGCTCGGGGTCGAGGCCGAAGAGAAAAGGGCGGGTGAGCGCGTAGGGAACGAGGGGCATGCCGGTACGACTGGCGAGCAGCGTCTTGGATAATCGGGCGATTGTCTTTCAAACACCTTCTCGCACCATGACCCAGGATGAACTCAAGGCCCTCGTCGGGCAGGCGGCGCTCGACTACGTGGTGCCCGGCAGCATCGTCGGCGTGGGCACCGGCTCGACGGTCAACTGCTTCATCGACGCGCTGGCCGGCATGAAGGACCGCATCGCCGGTGCGGTGTCGAGCAGCGAGAAGAGCAGCGAGCGGTTGCGTGCCCACGGCATCAAGGTGCTCGACAGCAACACCGTCGAGCGCCTGCCGGTCTACATCGATGGCGCCGACGAGATCGACCACCGCGGAAACATGGTGAAAGGCGGCGGCGCGGCGCTCACCCGCGAAAAGATCGTGGCCGACCTCGCCGAGCGCTTCATTTGCATTGCCGATGAGTCGAAGCTGGTCGATACGCTCGGCAAATTCCCGTTGCCGGTGGAAGTGATCCCGATGGCGGCCACGCAGATCGCCCGCCGCTTCAAGCAGCACGGCGGCGAGGCGGTGTTGCGTGCCGGTGTCGTGACCGACAACGGCTGCCACATCCTCGACGTGCGCGGCCTCTCGATCACCGACCCGGCCGGCATGGAAGCCGAGGTCAGCCAGTGGCCTGGCGTGGTGACGGTCGGCATCTTCGCGCGCCACAAGGCCAGCGTGTGCCTGCTGGGCACGGCACAGGGCGTGAAGACACTCACTTTCTGATCGGTCTCGCCCAGCAAGTGCCGAAAAACGCGTACCCTCGCGCGTATCGCACCGGGCTTTTTCGCGTGAAGAGGCCCACCCACAGGAAGGACGGCGAATGGCAAAACCCAACTACTCGTTCGAAAAGCGCCAGCGCGAGCTGGCCAAGAAGAAGAAGAAGGAAGAGAAGCTGAAGGAAAAGGCCGACCGCAAAGCCGGTGTGGAGCCCGCACAGGGCGAACCCGACAACGAGCCGCCCGCGCAAGACGTGGCCGCTCCGCCCAGCGAGGGCTGACCGTTCCGATCGTTCTGTGGGCACGCGGAGTGAAGGAGCCCAAGCGCCGCGCCAGTCCAACCAAGCCGCCGCTGCCCGGTGGCGATGAGGCGGCCTATGCGCCAGGCCTTCAGGCCGCGACGAAGGCCTTGACCACGCGGGTGCAGGAGATGCACACCGCGATTTCCGACAAGACATTTCGCGCCGTGCAGGCCGTGCCAGGGCTGTCCGTGCCCGCCGGCCTGGTGCAGCGTGCGCACGATGCGATCGCCGGTGGCGTGTACGCCGCTGTGCGAGGCGGGGCGACGGTGGCGATGCGCATCGCCGCCGAAGCCGAGCGCGCCTTCGCGGACCCGGCTCGCCCGGCCCAAGGGCGCGAACTTACCCTGCGCAGTGCCCTCAATGCCGCGGCCGGCGATGCCTTGGCGCAAGCCGGCAGCCCGCTAGCGGTGGAGATGGCGCTCCATGCGCGAGGCGACATGCTCGACGACGCCGCGTCGCCCGAGGTGTGGGCCGGTTTGGGCCCGCGCGCAGCGGTCTTCATCCACGGGCTCGCCTGCGACGAGCGCAGCTGGCAGCTCTTAGCCGATGCGTGGCCCGACGTCGAGCCGACAGCGACGGCCCCGCACTACGGCGCGCTGATGGAGCGCGAGTTCTCGTTCGTGCCGCTCTACCTTCGCTACAACACGGGGCTGCCCCTCGGCGACAACGCCGCGGCCCTGGCCGCGCAGCTCGACCGGCTGGTGGCACGTGCGCCGCAGGTGCGTGAACTCGTGCTCGTCGGCCACAGCATGGGCGGGCTGGTGGCGCGCCTGGCCTGCGAGCTGGCGGCGGGCTCGGACTGGGTGGCGCGGGTGCGCTGGATGGCCTGCCTGGGTTCTCCACTTCGTGGGGCGCCGCTCGAAAAGATCGGGCATTTCGTGGCGTCTGCGCTCGGCACATCCGACGTGACGCGCCCGTTGCAGACGCTCGCCAACAGTCGCAGCCAGGGCGTGAAAGACCTGCGGCACGGGCTTCCAGCGCTCGCGCAAGCCAGGCCGCCGCTGCGGCTGGTGGCGGGCAGCCTTGGGCAAGAGGCGACGACGGGCGGGCACCTGGTGCGGCGGGTGTTGGGCGATGGCCTTGTCACGACCCGCAGTGCGCTCGATGCGCGCGAGGTGGGCGATGTGGAGCGAGCCGAGGTGCCCGGCCTCGGGCACATGGCCTTGCTCAATCACCCTCGGGTGTATGCGCTGCTGCGCCAGTGGTTGATCGACGCGCGCTCCGGCTGATGAAGCGCGCCGGGTCGATGGCGTCGACCAGGCTGGCTTCGAGCGGTGCCGGCGCGCCGGTGATCCATGCGGCCAGGGTGCGGGCGCCGAGCGTCGACCAGGCGATGCCGCGTGAGCCCAAGGCGGTGAAGACGAAGAGGCCGGGCAGGCGCTGCACGAAGCGCGGTTGGTCGAGTCGGCCCTGCTGATCGATCGGTGCGGGCACCGCGCCGATCACCGGCAGGCGATCCTGTGCGACGGTGCGCCAGCCAACGCGGCCGTGCAGGTGGTCGAGCGGTGGGGCGAAGAAGTCGCTGCCGAGCAAGCGCTGCAGGGCCGCGAGGTTGGTGGCGTGGTCGGCGGGGCGGACGCTGGGGTCGGTGTCGCCGGGCTGCGACGTGGCTCCGAACAGCACCGACCCGCGGACCTCGGGCATCACGTAGCCCGCGCCCGCCACCGGCAGGTGCGGTAGCACGAGGCCTGGTGCGAGATCGCGGGGGAAGTGCGTGACCTGGCCGCGCACGGTGTCGATGGGCCACGCGGGCGCGCCGAGCAGGCGCAGTGCGTCGGCGGCGTTGGCCAGCACCACGGTCTCGGCTTCGTCGAGCACGCGGCTGTCGGCATCGAGCAATTGCCAAGCGTCGCCCTTGCGCTCTACGCTGGCCACGGGTGCCGCACCGCAGAAGCACGCGAGCGGAGCCGACTGCGCGAGCCAGGAGCGGGCGAGGGCCGCCGGGTCGACCCAGCCACCCCCCGGGTAGAACCACGCCGATTGCCGAAGTGGCACGCCGCTCAGGCGGCTGGCGTCGGCAGAGGTCATGGCTTGCACGTAGTCCGGCGGCAAGCCGAGCCGGGCGATGACCTCGCGCAGCGTGCCGACCTCGGCCTCGTCGAGGCGCAGCAAGCCGCTCACGGCACCGGCGATCGAGGGGTCGTCACGCAGTGCGCCGCCGATGGCCGCTTGCGCCATCAGGGCAGCGGCGCGGTTGAAGCGCGCGTGCACGCCGTCGTGCGCATTCACGATGCCGTGGAAGAGGCCGGCAGGGTTGCCCGACGTCTCGCTCGCGGGCGTGTCGCGCCGGTCGTAGACGGTGCTGCTCCAGCCTTCCTGTGCCAGGGCGAGCGCCGTGGCGCTGCCAGCCAAGCCTGCGCCGATGATGAGGGCGTGCTGCGAGGTGACATGCCGAAGCATGCGTGACGGCGCCGTGCGAGGCACGAACTGCGGCGCATAGCGGCCGAGCGTGATGTCGCGCTTGCCACCGGTGCCGCGGGCTTCGCGCACTTCGAAGCCGGCCGCGCGCAGGCCGTCGCGCACCGGGGTGGCCGAGGTCCAGGTGGCCAAGGTCGCGCCGGGGGCCGCGAGGCGGGCCAGCGCCTTGGCGATCTGCGGTTCCCACATCTCGGCGTTGCGTGCCGGGGCGAAACCGTCGAGGTAGAACGCGTCGACTTGGGCCACCAACTCCGGCAACCAGCTGTGCACGTCGCCCAAGGCGAGCAGCAGACGCACGCGGCCGTTGTCGAAGTCGAGCGTGTGCAGGTTGTGCGTGAGCGGTGGCCAGGCTTCGACCAGCGCGCAGGCCAGCGCCGGCACGGGTGACTGCGCATGGGCGCGCCGCATGTCGTCGGCGGTGAAGGGCTGTTGTTCGACTGAGATGAACACAAGCCGCTCGCAGCGGGCCGCATCGTCACGCCAGGCCTGCCAGGTCGCGAGGAAGTTGTTGCCGAGGCCGAAGCCGGTTTCCAGGACGACGAAGCGCGAGCGCCCCTGCCAGCGTGCGGGCAGCTCGTTGCCGCCGAGGAAGACGTGGCGTGCCTGCACGAAGGCGCCGGCGCGCGGGTGGTAGACGTCCTGGTAGCGGGCGGAATACGGAACGCCGTCTTCGGTGAGGCTCAGCGTCGCCGGGATGATAGGCCGTGTGTTCATTCGGCGGCGCGCGCTTGCAGCCACTCGAGCAGGCGCTCTCGTGCATCGGTGAGGCTGCGGTAGGCCAGCACCGCTTCGCTCATGCTGGAAAGCGCATCGTGCAGTTGGCGCGCTTCGCTGGCGTGGGTCACCGCCTGCGTGAGCGGCGTGAGGCTCACGTGGATGGTGAACACCGCCTGCTGCAACTGAGGCAAAGGGATGAAGGTCTGGTGCTCGGTGCGGAAGAAGGCGCGCTCGGCGAGTGCATCGGCATCGGCCGTGGCAGGCCACGGGGCCGGGTCGAGCCGGGCCGGGTGGGCGTGCAGGCGCGGGTGGCGGGTGATGCTCCACACGTCGCGCGCCCAGCGCTCGTCGCCGGTCACCAGGCGCGCCAGGTGATCGCTGGCCGTCACGAGCAGTTGGTTGTCGGCCACCGGCGCGTGCACCTGCGCGAAGTGGTGTCCGACCTTCTCTTCCGGCGCCCAGCCGGAGGGCAGGCACACCGCCAGCCAGGGGATGTGGGCGTTGCGGCCGTCGATGATGGCGAAGTCTTCGGCGAACGCCAGGCTCAGCAGTGCGGGCAGCCGCCACGGCGGGGCCAGGGCCTGCAGGCAGGCGCCGATCTCGGGGTGGGTGGGGTCGTGTTGCTCGATCTGGCCATCGCATACCGACCAGCCCAGGCGCAGCGCATGGCCGTGGCCGGCGCCGCGGGACGACCACGCCCCGGGGTGTTCGAGCGCGGCGTGTGCGCCGAGGGCGTGCAGCGCGGGTCCGGCATCGAAGCCGGGGGCGCTGAGCAGGGCTTGCTCGGGGTAGGCGCCGAGCACCGCCAGTTTCTCGCGCAGCGTGCGGTCGCCGAGGGCATTGGGCGTCAGCTGCAAGGCGCCGGGTGGCAGCCGGCGCAAGCCGGGCTGCATGCGGAACGGGGTGCTGACGCTCGCGAAGTCGAAGGGCATGGCGCTGGATGATGCCCAGAAAAGATAAGGGCCCGCAAAGCGGGCCCGCCTTCCGTCCTGCCGAGAGGCGTCAGACGCGCTTGCGGTACTCGTGCGTGCGGGTGTCGATTTCGATCTTGTCGCCGGTTTCCACGAAGAGCGGCACCGCGATCTCGAAGCCCGTGGCCAGCTTGGCCGGCTTCATCACCTTGCCCGAGGTGTCGCCCTTGACGGCCGGCTCGGTGTAGGTCACTTCACGCACCAGGCTGGTCGGCAGTTCGACCGAGATGGCCTTGCCTTCGTAGAACACCACTTCGACGGGCATCGCGTCTTCCAGGTACTGGATGGCGTCGCCCATGTTCTCGGCTTCGACTTCGAACTGGTTGTACTCGGCGTCCATGAACGCGTACATCGGGTCGGCGAAGTAGGAGTACGTGCACTCCTTCTTTTCCAGAATGATCTGGTCCATCTTGTCGTCGGCCTTGAAGACGACTTCGGTGCCCGAGTTGTTGAGCAGGCTCTTGAGCTTCATGCGCACGGTGGCGGCGTTGCGGCCACCGCGGCTGTATTCGGTCTTGAGCACGACCATCGGGTCCTTGCCGTGCATGATGACGTTGCCGGCGCGAATTTCTTGAGCGATCTTCATAGCGATTCCCGTGTGGGTTTCCGTATTCGGTAGCGGAGGACGCGCGCGCCGAACATTGACCTGCCAGAACGCGCAAAACGGCGGATTTTAGCCTGCTTCCAAGGCGAAACCCACCAGCTGCGTGGTCAAGTCCGGCTGGGCCAGCAACTCTTCACGCCAGCGCAGACATGGGGTCTTCCAGGCCGCAGACAAGGGGTCGGGCCCCTTTGCCGGCCACGGGGCGAGGCCGTTCCAGGCGTGCCAGAGCGCGCGCAATCCGGGCACGGGCGGAAACCTGTCGAGGAAGGCGTCGAGCTTGGCCGCGTGGGCGCCATCGTCTTGCGGATAGATCTGCCAGACGAACGGCTTGCCGGCCCATTGCGCGCGCACGAACGAGTCTTCGCCGCGCACGAAATTGAGGTCGCAGCTCCAGAGCAGGCGGTCGTAGTCGGGTTGGCGCAGGTAGGGCAGGGAGTGGCAGCGCACGTGTGACGGCAAGCCCGGCGGCACAGGCTTGCCGGCGGTGAGCAGCAGCAGCGTGGGGGCCTCGCCCAGCGAGGCCAGCAGCGCGCCCAAGGCCGGGTTCTCGTAGGCGAAGAGGCTGACCAGACGCTCGCCCGTGCGCGGCGCGATGCCGTGGGCCTGCAGCCAGACGGCCCGGTCGAAGCCCGCCTGTTCGGCCATCAAGCCCGGCTCGCGCAACAGGCCTCCCGTGGCCGGGGTGAAGCCGGGGTAGAAGAACCATTTGGTGAGCCCCTGGCCGGGGCCGTGCCACTGCGGCGAAGGCAGGCGGTGGCTGCGCTCGACATAGGCCTCGGCGCTCAGGTACTCGAGATTGATCCAGCGTGACGGGCGTGGGGCTGCGGCCATGCGTGCCACGAAGGGCTCGGGCAGATGGCACCCGAAGGCTTCGATGACCACCTCGCCCGGCGTGGGCTCGTCGACGCTCGCGGCCCAGGGGTGCACCGTCACGCCTCGGGCACCTTGAGGCGCCATCCACGCGAGGGCCGACGCATCGTCGACCCACAGGCGCACCGTGTGACCGCGCGCGGCGAGGTCGGCCGACAGGCGCCAGCACACGCCGATGTCGCCGTAGTTGTCGACCACCTGACAGAACACATCCCACCGCATCGGCCGATTATCGAGGCGGCACAATCGTCGTCCGATGAGCGAGACCGAGTCCCCCGACGAACCCGAGCAAGCCCCCGCGCCAGACGCGGTGCGTGAACGATTGCTGGCGGAAGTGGCCGCCTTGCCTGGGTTGCCCGGCGTCTATCGCTACTACGACGCGAGCGATGCGGTGCTGTACGTGGGCAAGGCACGCGACCTGAAGAAGCGCGTGTCGAGCTACTTCCAGAAGAACCACGGCGGCACGCGCATCGGCCACATGGTGAGCAAGATCGCGCGCATGGAGACGACCGTCGTGCGCTCGGAGGCCGAGGCGCTGCTGCTCGAGAACAACCTCATCAAGTCGCTCGACCCGCGCTACAACATCCTCTTCCGCGACGACAAGAGCTACCCGTACCTCAAGATCGTCTCGCACACCTTCCCGCGCATGGCCTACTACCGCGGCTCGGTCGACCGCAAGCACCGCTACTTCGGGCCATACCCGAGCGCGTGGGCGGTGAAGGAATCGATCCAGCTGCTGCAGAAGGTGTTCCGCCTGCGCACCTGCGAAGACACCGTCTTCAACAACCGCACGCGGCCCTGCCTGCTGTACCAGATCAAGCGCTGTTCGGGCCCTTGCGTGAACTACATCGCTGCCGAAGACTATGCGCGCGACGTGGCGAATGCCGAGCGCTTCCTGCTCGGCGAGCAGCAGGAGGTGATGGACGCGCTGCAGGCGCAGATGATGGCCCACTCGGATGCGCTGGCCTTCGAGAAGGCGGCCGAGATCCGCGACCAGATCGGTGCGCTGTCGAAGGTGCTGCACCAGCAGTCGGTGGAAGACAACACCGGCGCGACGACCAAGGACGCCGACATCCTCGCCGTGAAGGTGCAGGGCGGCCGTGCCTGCGTGAACCTCGCCATGGTGCGCGGTGGTCGCCACCTCGGCGATCGGCCGTACTTCCCGACGCATGTGGACGATGCGACCGAGATGGACATCGAAGAGGGTGAGACCCGTAGCTCACCTGAGGTGCAGGTGCTCGAAGCGTTCATCGCGCAGCACTACCTGGAAAGCAGCGTGCCGCCGCTGCTCGTGCTGAGCCATGCGGTCGACAAGGCGCTGATCGAGGCGCTGTCGGTGCACAGCGGCATCAAGGTCACGGCCCAGCACCAGCCGCGCGAGCAGCGCCGGGCATGGCTCGACATGTGCATCCAGGGCGCGGAGATCAAGCTCGCGCGCCTGCTGTCGGAGGAAGGCTCACAGCAGGCGCGCACGCGGGCGCTGGTCGAGGCACTCGACCTCGCGCCCGACAACCTCGACAGCTTCCGCATCGAGTGCTTCGACATCAGCCACACCGCGGGCGAGTCGACGCAGGCCTCGTGCGTGGTGTTCGAGGGCCACAAGATGCAGAGCTCCCAGTACCGCCGCTACAACATCGATGGCATCACCGGCGGCGACGACTACGCGGCGATGCGGCAGGTGCTCACGCGCCGCTACAGCAAGCTGGCCGCGGCGGCGCAGACCGGCGAGGGGCGGCTGCCCGACCTGGTGCTGGTCGACGGCGGGCGTGGGCAGGTCAGCATGGCGCGTGAGGTCTTCGAAGAGCTGGGGCTCGACCTCTCGCTCATCGTCGGCGTGGAGAAGGGCGAGGGCCGCAAGGTGGGCCTCGAGGAACTGGTCTTCGCCGACGGGCGCGACAAGGTCTACCTCGGCGCCGACTCCGCGGCGCTCATGCTCGTGGCGCAGATCCGCGACGAGGCGCATCGATTCGCGATCACCGGCATGCGCGCAAAGCGTGCAAGTGTGCGCACAGGCGGCAGCGTGCTCGAGGAAATCCCGGGCGTCGGCCCGAAGAAACGTGCGAAACTTTTGCAGCGCTTCGGGGGGGCTCGCGGCGTGGGCCACGCCAGCGTCGAAGACCTCGCAAGCGTGGATGGGATCTCCAAAGAACTCGCAGAGGAAATCTATCGTGCCTTGCATTGACCTCACGCCGTCCCGCACCGTTCACCGCTGGGCCGCCGTCGGCAGCCTGATGATCGCCGTGGGCCTGGCCGGATGCGGCAGCAGCCCGAGTGCTCCGCCGGCACCCGCTCCTGCACCTGCGGCGCCCGGCAAGGCCGCCGCGCCGGCGCCGGCTCCCGCGGCACCCGCTGCCACAGGGGGTGTGAAGCTGCCGCCGCCCGCTTTGTCGCGCAACTGGAACGAGTACAAGCTGCAGGCCGCCCGCCGCGTGATGGCCGCCAACCCGAGCGGCACTTTCACCGGCAAGCCTCAGCAGATGCTGCTCGCCGCGCCGGTGCTCAACATCGAACTCAACGCCGACGGCTCCATCCACAAGATCGACATCCTGCGCCGCCCGAGCCAGGCCCAGGAGACGGTGCAGCTGGCAATCGACGCCGTGAAACGCGCGGCACCTTTCGGCGATGTGTCCAAGCTGCCCAAGCCCTGGTCGTTCGCGGAGACCTTCCTTTTCAACGACGACAAGCGCTTCAAGCCGCGCACGATCGACGTTCAATAAACCTTCGGCGTTGAAGAACACGCGGGCCCAGCCGAGAACTTCGGCACAATCGCCCGCATGTTCTTCAATCTGCCCACCCTGCTGACCTGGGCGCGCATCGTCGCGATCCCGTTGATCGTCGGGATCTTCTACCTCGACCTCGACTCGGGCACCAAGAATCTGGTGGCCACGGTGCTCTTCGTGGTGGTGGCACTGACCGATTGGGCCGACGGCTACCTCGCCCGCAAGCTCAACCAGACCTCGTCCTTCGGCGCGTTCCTCGACCCGGTGGCCGACAAGTTCCTGGTCTGCGCGTCACTGTTGATCCTCGTGCAGCTCGGTCGGCTCGAGTCGCTGGTGGCCCTCGTCATCATTGGCCGCGAGATCGCGATCTCGGCGCTGCGAGAGTGGATGGCGCAGATCGGCGCGTCGCGCAGCGTGGCGGTGCACATGCTGGGCAAGCTGAAGACGACGGTGCAGATGGTGGCGATTCCCTTCCTGCTGTATCACGGCTCCCTGTTCGGGGTGATCGACACGCAAGCCTGGGGTACGTGGCTGATCTACATCGCCGCGGTGCTCACCATCTGGTCGATGGTGTATTACCTGCAGAAGGCACTGCCGGAGATCCGCGCGAAGGTGCGCTGACGTCGCTCGGCTGAATTTTCCCGTGACGAGTTCTCGACGCGACGCGCTGCTGCGCGCGATGCCCGCGGTGTTCGTGCTGATCTGGAGCACGGGTTTCATCGTCGCGCGGTTCGGCATGCCGCATGCGCCGCCGCTCACCTTCCTCAGCTGGCGCTATGCATTGTCGGTGTTGTGCTTCGGCCTCTGGATCCTGCTGTCTCGTGCGGCTTGGCCTCGAGGCGCGACGCAATGGGCACACCTGGGCGTGACGGGTGCGCTGATGCATGCGGGGTATCTCGGTGGCGTGTGGGCTGCCGTCAAGGCTGGCATGGGCGCCGGCACCATCGCCTTGCTCGTTGGCCTGCAGCCCGTGCTCACGGCAGTGTGGCTGAGCGGTTCAACACGCGGCGAAAACGGCACGCGCGTTTCCTTGCGGCAATGGGCGGGTTTGCTGCTGGGCTTGCTGGGTCTCCTGCTCGTCGTGTGGCGCAAGTTGGGGGCGGGCGAGTTGTCTGCACTCAATCTGTCGCTCGCGCTGCTGGCCTTGATCGCCATCACGGCGGGCACGCTTTATCAGAAACGATTCGTCGCACCTTGTGATGTGCGCACCGCGAACTTCGTGCAGCTGCTGACCGCGCTGGCAGTGAGCTGCCCGCTTGCGCTGCTTGAGACCGAGCCCATCGTGTTGCATCCGCACTTCGTTGGTGCTCTTGCATGGTCGGTCTTCGGGTTGACCCTGGGAGGGAGTTCGCTGCTGTATCTCCTGATCCAGCGCGGCGCGGCGACGCGCGTCACGAGCCTCTTGTATCTCGTGCCGCCCACCACAGCCGTGATGGCGTGGCTGCTTTTCGATGAAGCATTGACCTTGCTCATGTTCGTCGGAATGGCGCTCACTGCACTCGGTGTGTGGCTGGTCGCACGCACTGAGGGAAAGCCTGAGTCGTGATGCGCACACGAGGTGGTGAAGTAGGTCGCACCCCCAGGCTTGTCAAGCGTGGAAGCACGCGGCGCACCCTCCGAGCGATGCAGTTGATTACGCATAGAATCCGCTTCCGCGCTTGACAGTGGGGGTGCCTGCGGCTGTAATCGTTTGAGCCGTTGAGCCACCAAACATGCGGCCCGAACCATCCACCCAGATTCTTTCGAGACACCTTTTGAGGGGGTACCTTCGTGAACAAATCCGAATTGATTGAACACATTGCCAAACAGGCCGACATCTCCAAAGCTGCTGCCACTCGCGCGCTGGAGGCCCTGATCGGCGGTGTGAAATCAACGCTCAAGAAGAACAACAGCGTCTCGCTGGTGGGCTTCGGCACTTTCAGCGTGAGCAAGCGCGCAGCGCGCTCTGGTCGCAACCCGCGCACCGGTGCCACGATCAAGATCAAGGCCGCCAAGGTGCCGAAGTTCCGTCCGGGCAAGGCCCTGAAGGATGCGGTCAACTGATTGAATGTTCTGCGGGTGCTTAGCTCAGTTGGTAGAGCGGCGCCCTTACAAGGCGTAGGTCGGGGGTTCGAGCCCCTCAGCACCCACCAAGTCGTCGTCGAGCTGGCCCGAAGATGGCCAGCCACCATCAGATAAGATTCACGGCGTCCACCCGGCAAAGGCGAACTCAGGTTCGCCTTTGTTGCGTCTGGGGCCCTCTAGCGCTCCTGCTCTGCGATCCATTGATCGAGGTCATCGATGTTTGAATTCGTCCGCAAGCACACCCGCATCCTGCAGTTCGTGCTGGTGTTGTTGATCTTCCCGTCGTTCGTGCTCTTCGGCATCCAGGGCTACAGCCGCTTCACCGAAGGCGGCAATGCCACGGTCGCGACCGTGGGCTCGCGCAAGATCACGCAGGCCGAACTCGATGCCGCGCACCGCCGTCAGGTCGACATGCTGCGGCAGCAGATGCCCGGCATCGACGTGAAGCTCTTCGACACGCCACAGATGAAGCAGAACACGCTCGACACGATGGTGCGCGAGCAGGTGATGCTGGCCGCGGCCGAGAAGGCCGGCTATGTGGCAACCGACGATCGCCTGTTGCGCGAGTACATGACCGATCGGCAGTTCGACACCTTCCGCCGCCCCGATGGCAGCCTCAACGTCCAGGCGCTCGAACAAGCGCTCAACGCACAGGGCATCACCAAGCAGGGCTATGACCAGCTCAAACGCGAAGAGCTGATGATGCGGCAGGTGCAAGCCGGCCTGATGAGCACGGTGATCGCGCCGACGGCGGCGGTTTCTTCGGCGATGGATGCGCTCTTCCAGCAGCGCGAGGTCCAGCTGCAGCGTTTCGACTCCAAGGACTACCTCGCGAAGGTCAACCCGACCGACGCCGACCTCGAGGCTTATTACAAGGACCCGGCCCACAGTGCCGAATTCCAGACTGCCGAGAAGGCGGACATCGAATACGTGGTGCTCGACCTCGACAGCATCAAGAAGGGCATCAGCGTGCCCGAAGACGAGCTGAAGAAGTACTACGCCCAGAACGAGAAGAGCTACACCACGGCCGAAGAACGCCGTGCGGCGCACATCCTCTTGAAGGACCGCGCCAAGGCCGATGCGCTGCTGGCCGAGCTGACCAAGGCGCCCGCGTCGTTCGCCGAAGTCGCACGCAAGAACTCGCAAGATTCTTCGACCGCCGACAAGGGCGGCGATGCTGACCTTTTCATCGCCCGCGGCGACACCGACAAGGCCTACGAAGAGGCGCTCTTCGCGCTGAAGAAGCCTGGTGACCTGAGCCCTGTGGTGCAGACGAAGGACGGTTTCTTCATCCTGCAGCTCAAGGCCACGCGTGGCGGTGAAAAGCGCTCCTATGAAAGCGTGCGCGCCGACATCGAGCAACTGCGCAAGAAGGAGCTGGCCCAAGGCGAATACGCCAAGGCCGCTGCCGAATTCGGCAACCTCGTCTACGAACAATCCGACAGCCTCAAACCGGCGGTCGACAAGCTGAAGCTCGAGCTGCGCACCGCCAAGGGTGTGACCCGCACGCCCGCGCCCGACGCCACCGGCCCGCTCGGCTCCAAGAAGCTGCTCGACGCGATCTTCAATGCCGAGACGCTGCGCAATAAGCGCAACACCGAGGCCGTGGAGACTGCACCCAGCACGCTGGTGTCGGCCCGCATCGTCAACTACCAACCGACGACGACCCCGCCGCTGGCCGATGTGAAGGCCCGTGTGCGCGAGAAAGTCGCCGCGCAGCAGGCCGCTGCGCTCGCGCGCAAGGAAGGTGAGGCCCGGCTGGCAGAGCTGCGCAAGGCGCCTGCCACCGACCTGGGCACGCCGGTGAAGACGGTCTCGCGAGCCCAGCAGTCGCAAGATCTGCCGCGCGGCGTGATCGATGCCGCGCTGAAGGCGCCGACCGTGCCCGCGGTGGAAGGCGTCTCGCTGGACGACGATGGCTACATCGTGGTGAAGGTCAACAAGGTGCTAGGGCGTGACCCGTCGGTGGCCGATCCGGCCCGGGCGACCGGCTCCTATTCGCAGGCTTGGGCGAGCGCGGAGGCGAATGCGTATTACGCCGCGCTGAAGAGCCGGTTCAAGGTCGAAGTGAGCCCGTCGGCTGCGTCTGCGGCCACGAAGTGATCTCGGGCGCCGCCGGGTCCGCTATACTTGCGGGCTCTGCGGTGGCTGTAGCTCAGTTGGTAGAGTCCCAGATTGTGATTCTGGTTGTCGTGGGTTCGAGTCCCATCAGCCACCCCACCCAGATGTGAGAAACAGGCCTCCCTCGTGGAGGCCTTTTCATTGGCCCGCTGCCTGCGTCAGGGTTTCTCTGACAGCCTGCGGACGCACACCCGGCAGCAGATGCCCCCGGTGGGCAGCTCGCGCCATTCCACCTCGCCGCCCAGCTGCTTGACGCGCTTGCGCACGCCGCCCAGGCCCAAGCCGTGCGACCAGGCCTTCGGGTTGCGGCCGACACCGTTGTCGCTGACGCTCAGGTCCACGCGGTCGCCTTCGAGCACGAAGTCGATGTCCACACGCCGTGCTTGCGAGTGCGAGATGACGTTGTTGACGAGTTCGCGCATCACACGCGTCAGCGCCGACCATTGCACCACCGAGAGGGAGATGTCGCGGTCGGCACTGAAGCTCCAGCCGAGGGCGATGTGCGCGGCGGTGAGGCGCTGGGTGAGGTCGGCCTTCCACTCCGCGGCGGCATGGGAAAGCGGGTGGCTCGGCGCGGCGAGGCCGCGTGTGAGCGTCTTCAGGTCCTGCAGCGTGTGCCGCACGTAGTCTTCCATCTCGGGCGACTGGGCCTTGTACATGAGCGTCAACAGGCGTGCGCCGATGTCGTCGTGAAGGTCTTGCGCGATGCGCAGGCGCTCTTCGTTGCGCCCCTGTTCGACGGCTTGATCGAAGGCCACGGCACGCCGCAGCTGCTCGACCACACGCTCGGCCAGGCGGGCGTCTTCGGTAGTGAAGAGGCGGCGTCCGTGGTGGGCAAATCGGATGACGATGGTGCTGTGTTCGGTCGCATCGCCATGTGGCAGCTCCGGAACGGGAATCAGCAAGGTTGAGCCAGCGTTGGCCACGCGCGGCGTCGCGTAGCGCTTGTCGATCACGCCCGCCTCCAGCGGCTGGAACAGCTCTCGAGCCAGCTGCGTGAGCAGGCTCGAGGTCCGCTCGGGGTGAGCCTCGACCTCCCGCGCAATGCGATAGAGCTTCTCGAACATGCGCTCGGTCGTGATCACGTTCTGGTTGCGAAGCTGGTTCAGCAACCACTGACGCGCGCCGGAGTAGAGGCCGAGCGAGAGGAAGAGGGCCAGCGTCAGCGAGGCGAACTGGCCGAGCGAAAAGGCGGCGACGAAGAGCAGGTCGAGCGCGGTGGCGATGGTGCTGATCGCCGCGAGCAACGAAAACTCGCGCATCACCTGCTGCGACTTCGAGAGAAAGGGCAGCAGCACCAGCAACGAGCCCAGCAGCACCGACCACAGTGTCGGCCCGACCACCGCGATCTGCTGTTGCAGCAGCGGATGCTGGTCCGACCATGCGATCGCCAGCGTCAGCGCAAGCCAGGCTGCCGTGGCGAGCGTCGCGAAACGCCGCGTCACGATCGCAAAGGGGTGCGGCTCGATCGCATGCGACCAGGTGAGCAGGGCGATGGTCGTGCTGCCAAGGAGGGCCACACTGGCCTGTACCCACCACCAGGCCGAACTCAGCTGGCCTCGGCTGAGCGCCCACGCCACCGCAGCCGCGCCGAGCCACACCAGCCAGCCGATGGCACGCGCTGCGGGCAGGCGCCTGGGGTGGAGCGCCGCCGCATGCACGAGTGCCGCGGCGGCCAGCAGATCCAGCGCGCCGTGCGCAGGCATGTTCCACTGCGACATCGGCAGCGGCAGGCCGAGCGACACGCCGGATTCGATCGCGATCATCGCGAGGTTGCCGGCCTGGCACAGCGTGGCAAGGGCGTAAAGCAGGTTTCGCACCGTGGGCCGCGCGAGCATCACCACCATCGCCACCAGGTACATCACGAGCGCCAGCCCGCACAGCAGCCAGAACATCGGGCTGAGCGCTCCGATGCCGCGTGGCTCGGGGCTGACGTCGACCGTCGCCCCATCGGCGAAGACGAGGCTCACCTGGCCTTGTTGAAGGGCCCTGGTGATGGCCTGTTGCGTGGCCACGTGGCGATGGCGCTGCGCGTCGTCGGTGAGCCACCGTGAGGCGCGCCGGAGCGCCGCGTCGCCCAGCTCGATGCGTCGCCCGTCGCGGGCCACAAGGGCTGCCAGCGTCTCGCCCTCGTGCAACTGGAGCACGGGCAGCGGGCTCGATGCAAGCTCGAGCCCGCCTTGCTCCGAGGCACGCCAGGTCGCGTTCAGCTGGGGGATGTCGCCCAGCGCGCGGGCCAGCAGCAGCGTGGCAAGACAGCCGAGCAGCGCCGCCACCACCAGCAAGCGCAGCCGCCAGCCGATCCAGCGCGAAAGGGGCGCGGCGCCGAAGCTGCGGTCGATCAGTGCGGAATCGAGGGTCGAGTTGTCGGCACCCAGGGTCGAGGCGCCGGGCAGGGCCGAGTCAACCGAAGCGGACATGCCGGGCCTGTGCATCTGCGCGTCGCCGGGCAGGCGCCGTGGGCCTCAGACCAGCCCTTGTTTGCTCGCGAGCACCGCCGCTTCCGCGCGGCTCGACACATTGAGCTTCTTGTAGATCGACTTGATGTGGTCGTTGACGGTGAACCACTTGATGCCCATCAGGTTGGCGATTTCCTTGATGGTGAAGCCTTTGCTGAGGTAGGTCAGGACTTCGCTCTCTCGCGGCGTGAGCCGCTCGTGGTCGAGCGGTGCGCCGCGGCCGAGCGCCATCGGGCGGCTGCTCTGGAAGCCCGATCCGCTGCCGAGCGCCGCCTCGGCTGCGCCCCCGGTGCCGCCAGGCCCCTGCCGGAAGTGGCCCAGCAGCCGGCGTGCGATCGCGGGCGACAGCGGCGGCTGCCCGCGCACGATCTTCTGCAGTTCTTCCACCAGCACTTCGAAGCGGTCTTCCTTCAGCAGGTAACCGTCGGCGCCGCATTGCAGGGCAGGGAAGAGGTGGTCGTCGTCGGAATAGAGCGTGGTGACGATCTTGGTGGCCGGGTAGCGGGCCAGTTCGGCCAGCAATTCCATGCCGTTGCCATCGGGCAACTCAAGGTCGACGAGCACGAGCTTGAACGGGTCGGCCGGAATCTCGCCGGCCTTGGCCTCGCGCAGGCCCACCTGGCGACGCGCAGTCTCCAGGTCGCCGGCTTCGGTGATCGCGATGTCGTCGCTGAAGCTCTCGCGCACCACGCGGCACAGGAAGCTGCGGGCGACGGGGTTGTCCTCAACGATCAGTACCTTGATGGCCATGCGTGCGGGATGCGCTCACCAGAGTGCACTCACAAAGGGACACGCATCGTAGCGCACACACCCTCGCGTGGCCTATCCCACACTCGTCAATGACGAGCGGGCGCCACACGGCAGCGCACGCATCCGGTGCGCCGCCGTCGCGGGCCTCACTCGTTGACGAGGACGAGCTTGCCGCGCACCTGGCGGCTGCCCATGCGGGTGAAGGCGTCTTTGAGGCCGGTCATCGGCAGGCGTGTGTCGATCACCGGCTTGATCTTGCCCTGCGCGTACCAGGAGGCGAGGTCGGCCAGGGCCTGCACGTGGTTCTTGGGCTCCCGACGTGCGAACTCGCCCCAGAACACGCCGACGATCGACGCGCCCTTGAGCAGCGTGAGGTTCAGCGGGATCGCCGGAATGGTGCCTTGTGCGAAGCCGATCACCAGATAACGGCCGCGCCAGCCGATGGAGCGGAACACCGGCTCGGCCAGGTCGCCGCCCACCGGGTCGTAGACGATGTCGGGGCCCTTGCCATCGGTGAGCGCCTTGATCTCGTCACGGATGTTGGACTTGGCGTAGTTGATGGTCGCGTCGGCACCCAGCTCCTTGCACAGCGCGCACTTCTCGTCGCTCGACGCTGCCGCGATGACCTTGGCACCCGCCGCCTTCGCGATCTGGATGGCCGCGGTGCCCACGCCACCGGCGGCGCCCAGCACCAGCACGGTCTCGCCGGCCTTCAGCGCGCCGCGGTCCATCAGCGCGTGCCAGGTGGTGCCATAGGTGCAGAGGAATGCGGCGGCGTCGTCGAACGCGAAGCCCTTGGGCAGCGGCATCAGCAGCGAGGTCTTGGCGACCACATGGGTGCCGAAACCACCGCCGCCACCGAAGGCAGCAACGGCGTCGCCCACCTTGAAGTTCGTCACGCCTTCGCCCACGGCTTCGATGACGCCAGCGTATTCAGAGCCGGGCACGAACGGCGGCGTGGGCTTGGCCTGGTACTTGTTCTGGACGATCAGGAGGTCAGGGAAGTTGAGGCTGGCCGCCTTGATCGCGATGCGCACTTCGCCGGCCTTCGGCTCCGGCGTCGGGAGTTCTTTCCACTCCAGGGCTTCGGGGCCGATCGGGTTCTCGCAGAGCCATGCCTTCATCGTTGTCTCCATCCTGTGGTCAGTGGATCGAAGATGATAGACGGCACGCTTGCTCCGGCCCCGTCACGCAGGTGACGAGTCCCTACAATCGCGGCATGCGCATCCTCATTGCGAATGACGACGGTTACCTCGCACCGGGCCTGGCCGCTCTCGTGCGGGCTTGCGAGGGCCTCGGCGAGATCGACGTGGTCGCCCCCGAGCAGAACGCAAGCGGCACCTCCAACTCGCTCACGCTGAACCGGCCGCTGTCGGCCTACACCGCAGCGAACGGCTTTCGCTACTTCAACGGCACGCCCTCCGACTGCGTCCACGTCGCACTCACCGGCCTGCTGCCGCACCGACCCGACCTCGTTCTCTCGGGCATCAACAACGGCGCCAACATGGGCGACGACACGCTCTACTCGGGCACTGTCGCCGCGGCGATGGAAGGCTTTCTGTTTGGCATTCCGGCGATCGCGTTTTCGCAGGTCGAGAAGGGCTGGGCGCATGTGGACGAGGCGGCACAGGTGGCGCGATCGATCGTCGAGCACGTCCTTGCATCGCCACCCTCGGCGGCGCCTTGGCTGCTCAACGTGAACATTCCCAACCGCGCCGATGCTGCGAGCCTGCCGCGCGAAGTCACACGGCTGGGCCGACGCCACGCGAGCCAGCCGGTGATCCGTCAGATCAACCCGCGCGGCGAACCCATCTACTGGATCGGCCCCGCGGGCGATGCGCGCGACGCTGCGTCGGGCACCGACTTCCACGCCACGGCCAATGGCCGCATCTCGATCACGCCTTTGCAGGTGGACCTGACCGACCACGCTGGCCTGCCGGCATGGCGAGAGTGGATGTCGGCATGACGACCCCCGAGCGGCCACGCCCGAAATTCCCTTTGAAGCTCGACGGGCTGGTCGCGAGCGGCGGCGTCAAGAAGGCCACGCTGCTGCGGCCGCAGGCGCCGCTTCAGCAGGCGGCCGTGGATTCGGCGCGTGCGGTGCGGCCCTCCGGGCTGGGCCTCGACTCGGGCGACGTGCGCCAGCGCATGGTGAGCCGCTTGCAGGCTGCGGGCTTGCGCCACGAGCTCGTGATCGCCGCGCTCAACAAGGTGCCGCGCCATCTCTTCGTCGACACGGCGCTGGCCATCCAGGCCTACGAAGACACGAGCCTGCCGATCGGGCATGGGCAGACGATCTCCAAGCCGTCGGTGGTGGCACGCATGATCGAGCTGCTGATGGCCGGCGCGAATGCCCGCGCGCGCCAGTCGCTTGGTCAGACGCTCGAGATCGGCACCGGCTGCGGCTACCAGGCCGCGGTGCTGGCGCAGCTGTCGCGGCAGGTGATGAGCGTCGAGCGGCTGAAGCCGCTCCACGACAAGGCACGCGAGCTGCTCGCGCCGCTGAGGCTGACGAACATCCGGCTGGTGTATGGTGACGGCATGCGCGGGCATGCACCGAATGCGCCCTACGACAGCATCATCTCGGCCGCCGGCGGCGAGGCACTGCCCGATGCCTGGCTCGAACAGCTCGCCGTGGGCGGGCGGCTGGTGGCCCCGGTGCACGATGCGGGCGGGCGGCAGCAGGTGCTGGTCGTCGTGGACCGAACCGAAACCGGCTACGTGCGCTCTGTGCATGAAGCCGTGAACTTTGTGCCTCTGAAATCAGGAATGGATTGATGACGTTGACCTTGCGTCTCGTGCTGGGTTTTTCTGCCGTGGTGGTCATTGCGGGCTGTGCATCGCCGAACAAGTACCGCGCGCCGGTCGAAGACCGCTCGCTCTCCGCACGGCCGGGCGCCGTGGCACCCGTGGCCGCCGCGGCCTCTGCCCCGGCGACCCCGGAGCCCGCAGCGTCGGCCGTCAAGCCGCTGCCGGGCAGCGAGAACGCGGGCAAGCCCGGCTTCTACTCCGTGAAGCCGGGCGACACGCTGATCCGCATCGGCCTGGAGACCGGCCAGAGCTGGAAAGACATCCTCAAGTGGAACAACCTCGAGAACCCCAACGTGATCGAAGTGGGGCAGGTGTTGCGCGTGGTGCCGCCCGGTGCCGACCCGAACGCCGTGGCCGCGCGGCCCGTCACGCTGCCGAGGCTGGAGTCGCGCCCTCTCGACGGGAAAGCACCACCGCCGCAGGCAACCCCCGCCGCCTCGACGCCGCCTGCTCCGCCGCCCGTCGCACCCACTCCGCCGGTGGCGCGCGAGGGTGACGACAACGTCAACTGGCTGTGGCCGGCCAACGGCTCGGTCGTGGGCTCGTTCGACGAGACGCGCACCAAGGGCATCGCGATCGCCGGCAAGGCGGGTGACCCGGTGGTGGCCGCGGCCGACGGCAAGGTGGTCTACGCCGGTTCCGGCCTGCGTGGCTACGGCAACCTTGTCATCATCAAGCACAACAACACCTACCTCACGGCCTACGCTCACAATCAGGCCCTGATGGTCAAGGAAGAACAAGCGGTCAAGCGTGGACAGAAGATCGCCGAGATGGGTTCTTCCGATGCGGAGCGTGTGCAGCTGCACTTCGAGATCCGCAAGCAAGGCAAGCCCATCGATCCGGCGAGGCTCTTGCCACCGCGCTGAGCGCACCCGACGAACCGCCCGGACCTGCACACGCGCACCATGAGCAAGAAGCGCCACACGGGGAACGGGTCTGCGATCGAGCATCCGACGGTGGGCGGCGCGCCGCCCACGCTGCAGTCGGTGCTGCAGACGAGCGTTGACGATCTTGAGGCCGACGAGCCGGCGCCGGCTGCGGCCGTCGAGATCACGGCGGGCGAGGGCGAGGTCGGCAACACCTTGCAGGCCTACCTGCGAGAGATCCGCCGGGCGCCGCTCTTCACGCCGCAAGAGGAGTTCGAGACCGCGGTGCGCGCCCGAGCGGGCGACTTCGCAGCACGCCAGCAGATGATCGAGCGCAACCTGCGTCTGGTCGTGAGCATCGCGAAGAACTACCTTGGCCGCGGCCTGCCGATGACCGATCTCATCGAAGAGGGCAACCTCGGCTTGATGCATGCCATCGGCAAGTTCGAGCCGGAGCGCGGGTTCCGTTTCTCGACCTACTCGTCGTGGTGGATCCGTCAGAGCATCGAGCGCGCGATCATGCACCAGGCCCGCCTCGTGCGGCTGCCAGTGCACGTGGTGCGCGAACTCAACCAGGTGCTCAAGGCTCGCCGCGCGCTCGAAGCCGCCACGGCGCATGCCGATGGCGAACAGCAGGTGCGGGTCGAAGACATCGCGCTGCGCATCGGCCGGCCGGTGCAGGAAGTGGCCGAACTCCTGAAGTTCGCCGAAACCCCCACCTCGCTCGATGTGCCGCTCGACCGCGATGGGACCGAGTCGATGCTCGACAGCGTGGCCGACGACGGGGCGAGCGATCCGGTCAACCTGACGCTGCACAACGAGGTCGAGTTGTTGCTTCAACATGGCCTTCAGGAGCTGAGCGAGCGGGAACGCGAGGTGCTGGCGGGCCGCTATGGCTTGCACGACCGCGAGCCGGAGACGCTGGAGGTGCTGGCCGAACGCCTGGGCCTCACGCGGGAGCGCATCCGCCAGATCCAGCAGGAGGCGCTGGTCAAGCTCAAGCGTCGCATGACGCGCAGTGGCGTCAGCCGCGATTCGCTGTTCTGAGCGCTCGGTGCGCTCCGCCGGGCTGAGACAATCGGCCCCATGACAGCAGCAGACGAATGGCTCAAGGTCGAGTCCCTCGACCTCGAAGCGCAAGGCGTGGCGCACAACGCCGAAGGCAAGGTGGTCTTCATCGATGGCGCCTTGCCCGGCGAAGAAGTGCGGGTCAGCGTGCAGCGCCGCAAGAACAACTGGGAGCAGGCGACGGTGGTCGACCTGCGCCGAGAGAGTTCGCAACGGGTGACGCCCGGGTGCCGGCATTTCGGCACCTGCGGGGGCTGCAAGATGCAGCACTTCCATGTGGGCGCTCAGGTCGCGACCAAACAACGGGCCCTCGAAGACGCGCTCTGGCACCTCGGCAAGGTGAAGGCCGAGCGGGTGCTGCGGCCCATCGAGGGGCCGTCCTGGGGCTACCGCTACCGCGCGCGCCTGTCGGTGCGCCACGTGGTGAAGAAGGGCAAGGTGCTGGTGGGCTTCCACGAGCGCAAGTCGAGCTACGTGGCCGACATGGACAGCTGCGAGGTGCTGCCGCCGCATCTGAGCGCGCTGCTGATGCCCTTGCGCGATCTCGTCGCCGGGATGGACCAGCGCGATCGCCTGCCCCAGATCGAAGTGGCGGTGGGCGACGAGGTGACGGCGCTCGTGTTGCGCCACCTGGAGCCTTTGACTGAAGGCGACCTGCAACGCCTGCGCGACTTCGGCGCGCGACATGCCATCCAGTGGTGGCTTCAGCCGAAGGGGCCCGATACGGTGCACCGGCTGGACGACACCGGCCCGCGTCTTGCCTACACGCTGCCCGAGTTCGGCATCACCATGCCGTTCAAGCCGACCGACTTCACCCAAGTCAACCACCAGATCAACCAAGTGCTGGTGGGGCAGGCGCTGATGCGGCTTGGGGCGCAGGCGCACGAGCGGGTGATCGACTGGTTCTGCGGGCTGGGCAATTTCACCTTGCCGATTGCGACGCAAGCGCGCGAGGTGCTCGGCATCGAGGGCAGCGAAGCGCTCGTGGCGCGCTCGCGCGACAACGCGGTGGTGAACGGGCTGGCAGGCAAGACAGAGTTCGTGGCGCGCAATCTCTTCGAGATCACCCCGCAGGAGCTTGCGAGCTATGGGCATGCCGACAAATGGCTGGTTGACCCGCCGCGAGAAGGCGCCTTCGCCCTCGCCAAGGCGCTGGCCGACCTGGCGGCTGACCCTGCATTGGCACCCGACTACCGGGCGCCTTCACGCATCGTCTACGTGAGCTGCAACCCGGCCACGCTCGCGCGTGACGCCGGCTTGCTGGTGCATCAGGCCGGCTACCGCTGCGTCGCGGCCGGCGCGGTCAACATGTTCCCGCACACCGCACACGTGGAGAGCATGGCCGTCTTCGAAAAGAGCTGAGTACAAAAGAGAAGGGGGCCCAAAGGGCCCCCGCCTTCCGTCATGCCGATAGGCGTGCTTCGATAGGCGTCAATCGCGCTCGCCGCCGAAGATGCCGAGCAGGTTGAGCAGGTGCACGAACACGTTGTACACGTCCAGGTAGATGGCGAGCGTCGCCGTCACGTAATTCGTTTCGCCGCCGTCGACGATGCGCTTGAGGTCGTACAGCATGTAGACCGAGAAGATCACGACCGCCAGCACGGAGATCGTCATCATCAGCGCCGGCATCTGCAGCCAGATGTTGGCCACGCTGGCGACGATCAGGCCGATGACGCCCACGAAGAGCCACTTGCCGAGGCCCGAGATGTCGCGCTTCATCGTGCTGGCCAGGGTGGCCATGCCGAAGAAGACGAGAGCAGTGCCACCGAAGGCCATCGTGATCAGCTGGCTGCCGTTGCGGAAGTTGCCGAGCACGGCGCCGATCATGCGCGACAGCATCAGGCCCATGAAGAAGGTGAAGGCGAGCAGCAGGATGACGCCCAGGCCCGAGTTCTTGGTCTTCTCGATGGCGAAGAAGAAGCCAAACGCCACGCCCATGAACACCATGAAGCCGATGAACGGGTTGGCGGCAAACCAGCTGAAGCCCATCTGGAGGCCGACCCAGGAGCCCAGCACAGTGGGCACGAGCGAAAGCGCGAGCAGCCAGTAGGTGTTGCGCAGGACGCGGTTGCGCTGCTCAACGGACGGGACCGCATCGGTGAAACCGTAGGCGGCCTGCAGGTTGTCGTTCATGGAACCTCCTTGAAGAAGACGATCGAGTTTTGGGCAACGGGCTTGAGACCCGGACGCCAAAATTCTAGTTCCCGCCGACGACCGGCAGCATTCACGAAAACGTGCACGCAGGGGCACGTGCCGGCCTGCAGGTCAAGCCGCGACGGCGATGGGAATGTGGAGGCTTGCGATCCCGTGCTGCTTGGGCGCAGCCGAGCGGGCGGCTTCGAAGACGCTGCGCGCGCAATCGGTGCAGCGGCCGCAGCACGAGGCCACGCCGCTGTCCATCTGGAGTTCGTCGAAGCTTGCACACCCGTTGTGGGCATGGCGCTCGATGTCGCGGTCGGAAACTCGCTGGCAGACGCAAACAATCATGTCGATCCCTCGGAGCCCAGACTTCAGGCTGACAGATCGGACTATAAATAAGAATGATTCGCAATTCAAGAACACCCAGTCCCCCCATTCGGGGATTTGTGGGCGCTCTCGGCGGGAACGGGGTCGTCAGGAGGCGATTTCGCCCATCTGCGACTGCTGGTAGTTCTGCAGCCCGACCTTGTCGACCAGCTCGATCTGGGTTTCGAGGAAGTCGATGTGCTCCTCGGTGTCGTCGAGGATGGACTGCAGCAGGTCGCGCGAGACGTAGTCGCGCACCGATTCGCAGTGGGCGATGCCGTCCTTGATGGTGGCCTGGGCGGCCTGCTCCAGCCTCAGGTCGCACTGCAGGACTTCGACCGTGTCTTCGCCGATCAGCAACTTGCCGAGGTCTTGGAGGTTGGGCAGGCCGTCGAGCGTGAGGATGCGGTCCATGAGCTTGTCGGCATGCTTCATCTCGCCGATGGATTCGGCGTATTCCTTCGCAGCCAGCTTGTCGAGGCCCCAGTGCTTGAAGATCCTGTAGTGCAGGAAATACTGGTTGATCGCGGTGAGCTCATTCTTCAACTGCGCGTTGAGGAACTCGATGACCTTGGCATCGCCCTTCATGGTCGTGTCCTTTTTGTTGGCATGGAGAAGCCGTGATTATGGGAGGCCGGCCCGTGTGTGCAGCATCTCACTACGTTGCGGGCGGGCTCTTTGAGAGAGATGCGTTCTCGTCCGCATTCACACCCGATCAGGGGGCGAGGAAGCTGCGCGCTCGGCTACAATTCGAAGGTTTACCCGCAAACCCCACCGCCCAGCGAAGCCTCTCGCTGTTCACGCGAAAACTCCATCGGTTTTCTCACCGTTCATGCTCGTAGAGCAGAGCTGGGCGCGCACAAAACGGAGAATCGTGTGCCCCCGCCATTGCTGCCCACTCAAGCCCAGGCTCTTCTTGCACTTGCGGATGGAACGGTTTTCAAGGGTGTGTCGATCGGCGCTGCCGGCCACACCGTCGGTGAAGTGGTGTTCAACACCTCTTTGACCGGCTACCAGGAAATCCTGACCGACCCGAGCTACTGCCGCCAGATCGTCACGCTCACGTATCCGCACATCGGCAACTACGGTGTCAACACCGAAGACGTCGAAGCCACCAAAGTGCATGCGGCCGGTCTCGTCATCAAAGACCTGCCGATCGTCGACTCCAACTTCCGCAAGACGACCGACCTGTCGAGCTACCTCAAGGCAGAAGGCACCGTCGCCATTGCCCACATCGACACGCGCCGCCTGACCCGCGTGCTGCGCACCACCGGCGCGCAAAACGGCTGCATCTTCACGCTGCCGCTCGGTGAGGCGCTGACGCCTGCCCACACCGACAAGGCGATTGCACTCGCACGCTCGGCTCCTTCGATGAGCGGGCTCGACTTGGCCAAGGTGGTGAGCCAGACCGAGGTGAGCGACTGGACCGAAACCGAGTGGACGCTCGAAGGCGGCTACGGCAAGGTGCAATCGCCGCGCTTCCATGTGGTGGCCTACGACTTCGGCGTGAAGCGCAATATCATGCGTATGCTGGCCAGCCGCGGCTGCAAGGTCACGGTCGTGCCGGCGCAAACACCCGCGGCCGAGGTGCTCAAGCACAAGCCCGATGGCATCTTCCTGAGCAACGGCCCCGGCGACCCCGAGCCCTGCGACTACGCCATCAAGGCCACGCGCGAGCTGATCGACACCGGCATCCCGACCTTCGGCATCTGCCTCGGCCACCAGATCATGGCGCTGGCCTCGGGCGCCAAGACCTTCAAGATGAAGTTCGGCCATCACGGCGCGAACCATCCGGTGAAGGACCTCGACAACGGCCGCGTCAGCATCACAAGCCAGAACCACGGCTTCGCGGTCGACGAGAAGACGCTGCCCGCCAACCTGCGCGCCACGCACGTGAGCCTTTTCGACGGCACGCTGCAAGGCCTGGCCCGCACCGACAAACCCGCTTTCTGTTTCCAGGGCCATCCCGAGGCCTCACCCGGACCGCATGACATTGGCTACTTGTTCGACCGCTTCACCGCGCTGATGGCCGAAAGCCAAGAGAAGAGCCAGGAGAAGAAGAATGCCTAAGCGCCAAGACCTCAAATCCATCCTCATCATCGGCGCCGGCCCGATCATCATCGGCCAGGCCTGCGAGTTCGACTATTCCGGCGCCCAGGCCTGTAAGGCGTTGCGCGAAGAGGGCTACAAGGTCATCCTCGTCAACAGCAACCCGGCGACGATCATGACCGACCCGGAGATGGCCGATGTGACCTACATCGAGCCCATCACCTGGCAGGTGGTCGAGAAGATCATCGCCAAGGAGCGGCCCGACGCGATCCTGCCGACGATGGGCGGCCAGACCGCGCTCAACTGCGCGCTCGACCTGCACAAGAACGGCGTGCTCGACAAGTACAAGGTCGAGATGATCGGCGCCAACGAGAAGGCGATCGAGAAGGCCGAAGACCGCCTCAAGTTCAAGGACGCGATGACCGGCATCGGCCTGCATTCGGCCAAGAGCGGCATCGCCCACTCCATGGAAGAGGCGTTGGCGGTGCAGAAGCGCATCACGCAGGAGATCGGTGGCAACGGCTTCCCGATGGTGATCCGCCCTAGCTTCACGCTCGGTGGCACGGGTGGCGGCATCGCCTACAACCCGGAAGAGTTCGAAGAGATCTGCAAGCGCGGCCTCGACCTCTCGCCTACGAAAGAGCTGCTGATCGAAGAGAGCTTGATCGGCTGGAAGGAATACGAGATGGAAGTCGTGCGCGACCGCGCCGACAACTGCATCATCGTGTGCTCCATCGAGAACCTCGACCCGATGGGCATCCACACCGGTGACTCCATCACCGTCGCGCCCGCCCAGACGCTAACCGACAAGGAATACCAGCTGCTGCGCAACGCCTCGATCGCGATCCTGCGCGAGATCGGCGTCGACACCGGGGGCTCCAACGTGCAGTTCTCGATCAACCCCGAGAACGGCCGCATGGTCGTGATCGAGATGAACCCGCGTGTGAGCCGCTCCTCGGCGCTCGCCTCGAAGGCCACGGGCTTCCCAATCGCCAAGGTGGCGGCCAAGCTCGCGGTGGGCTACACGCTCGACGAGCTGAAGAACGACATCACCGGCGGCGCCACGCCGGCATCGTTCGAGCCCAGCATCGACTACGTCGTCACGAAGATCCCGCGTTTCGCGTTCGAGAAATTCCCGGCCGCCGATTCGCACCTCACCACGCAGATGAAGTCGGTGGGCGAAGTGATGGCGATGGGCCGCACTTTCCAGGAAAGCTTCCAGAAGGCGTTGCGCGGTCTCGAGACCGGCATCGACGGCCTGACCGAGCGCAGCACCGATCGTGACGAGATCATCGAAGAGATCGGCGAGCCCGGGCCTGAGCGCATCCTTTACGTGGGCGATGCCTTCCGCATCGGCATGACCCTCAAGGAAGTGTTCGAAGAAACCGCCATCGACCCGTGGTTCCTGGCGCAGATCGAGCAACTGATCCAGATCGAGAAGTCGCTTGCCGGCCGCGCACTCGAGGGCCTCAGCGCCGACGAACTGCGTTACCTCAAGCAGAAGGGCTTCTCCGACAAGCGCCTCGCCAAGCTGCTCGGCACGAACCAACACGCGGTGCGCGAAGCCCGCTGGGCCCAAAACGTGCGCCCGGTCTACAAGCGCGTCGACACCTGCGCGGCCGAGTTCGCCACGCAGACGGCCTACATGTACTCCGCGTATGACGAGGAGTGTGAAGCCGAGCCGACCAACAAGAAGAAGATCATGGTGTTGGGCGGTGGCCCGAACCGCATCGGCCAGGGCATCGAGTTCGACTACTGCTGCGTCCACGCCGCACTCGCGATGCGCGAAGACGGCTACGAGACCATCATGGTCAACTGCAACCCCGAGACCGTGTCGACCGACTACGACACCTCGGATCGCCTGTATTTCGAGCCGGTGACGCTGGAAGACGTGCTCGAGATCGTCGACAAGGAAAAGCCGCTCGGCGTGATCGTGCAGTACGGCGGCCAGACGCCGCTGAAGCTGGCACTCGACCTCGAACGCGCTGGCGTGCCCATCGTCGGCACCACGCCCGACAGCATCGACATCGCCGAAGACCGCGAGCGCTTCCAGAAGCTGCTGCACGAGCTCGGCCTGAAGCAGCCGCCCAACCGCACTGCCCGTACCGAAGAGCAGGCGCTGCAGCTGGCACAAGAGATCGGCTACCCGCTGGTGGTGCGCCCGAGCTATGTGCTGGGTGGCCGCGCGATGGAAATCGTGCACGGCGACAAGGACCTCGAACGCTACATGCGCGAAGCCGTCAAGGTGAGCGAGAAGTCGCCGGTGCTGCTCGACCGCTTCCTCGACGACGCGATCGAAGTCGACGTCGACTGCATCAGTGACGGCACCGAATGCATGATCGGCGGCATCATGGAACACGTCGAGCAGGCGGGCATCCACTCGGGCGACTCGGCCTGCTCGCTGCCGCCGTATTCGCTGCCGAAGGCACTGCAAGACGAGTTGCGCCGCCAGACCATTGCGATGGCCAAGGCACTGAAGGTCAAGGGCCTGATGAACGTGCAGTTCGCCATCCAGGGCGAAGGTGCGGACGCCATCGTCTACGTGCTCGAAGTGAACCCGCGTGCCTCGCGCACCGTGCCTTTCGTGTCGAAGGCCACCGGCCAGCCGCTGGCCAAGATCGCGGCACGCTGCATGGTGGGCCAGAAGCTGGCCGACCAGAAGGACAAGCAGGGCCGCGTGCCGGTTGAAGTGATCCCGCCGTACTTCTCGGTCAAGGAAGCGGTGTTCCCGTTCAACAAGTTCCCGGGTGTCGACCCGATCCTCGGCCCGGAGATGCGGTCGACGGGCGAGGTGATGGGCGCAGGTCGCAGCTTCGGCGAGGCCATGCTCAAGAGCCAGCTCGGTGCCGGCTCGCGCCTGCCGGATCGTGGCACGGTCTGCATTACGGTGAAGAACAGCGACAAGGCTCGTGCAGTGGCTGTGGCGCGTGATCTCGTGAAGCTCGGCTTCCAGGTGATCGCGACCAAGGGCACGGCGGCGGCCATCGCCGAAGGTGGCGTGCCGGTGAAGGTCGTCAACAAGGTCAAGGACGGACGCCCCCACATCGTCGACATGGTCAAGGGCGGTGAGATCCAGCTGGTGTTCACCACGGTAGACGAGACGCGCACGGCAATTGCTGATTCGCGTCACATCCGCCAGGCGGCGCTGGCCAATCGCGTCACCTACTACACCAGCATGGCGGGTTGCGAAGCTGCGGTCGAGGGCATGAAGCACCAGGACGATCTGGTGGTGCTATCCCTGCAGGAACTGCACGCGGAACTGCACTAGACTTTCCCGATCACTGATCGTTAATCGGCCGCCGCCGAAGCTCCCGCAAGGGGCCGGGCGGCGGTTCTCTTTTGAATTGCAAGGTTTCTATTCATGGCCACCATTCCCATCACCACCCGCGGCGCGCAACTGCTGAAAGAAGAGCTGCACCGCCTGAAGACCGTGGAGCGCCATGCCGTGGTGCAGGCGATCGCCGAAGCGCGTGCGCAGGGAGACCTGTCGGAAAACGCCGAGTACGAAGCGGCAAAGGACAAGCAGGGCTTCATAGAAGGCCGCATCCAGGAGATCGAGGGCAAGCTCGCCGCGGCGCAGATCATCGACCCCAGCTCGCTGAACGCGGGCGGCAAAGTGGTGTTCGGCGCGACAGTCGATCTGGAAGAAGAGGCCACGGGCGCCGCCGTCACGTACCAGATCGTCGGTGATGACGAGGCCGACCTGAAGCAAGGGCGCATCTCCATCAGCTCGCCCATCGCACGCGCGCTCATCGGCAAGGACGTCGGCGCCGTGGCCGACGTGCAGGCACCGGGTGGCGTGAAGAGCTACGAGATCGTCGACGTCCGCTACATCTGAGCGTGCGCGTGGACCCGCGGCGACTGGCTGCCGTCACGGCAGCGCTTTGGGCAGGGCTCATCCTGGGCATCGGCCTGATCGCCGCGCCGGCGGCGTTCGCCATCCTGCAGCGGAGCGTGGCCGGGGCGGTCGCCGGCCGCATGTTCACCCACGAGGCCTACGCCGGCCTGGCGTTTTCAGCGCTGCTGCTGTGGGCGGTCCGCCGGGTTTCGCGCGAGGACGCGGAAGCGGGCCAAGGCTCGCAGCTCAGCCTGCCGTTCGTGCTGGTGTTGATCGCACTCTTTTGCACGGTCTTCGGGCATTTCGGCGTGCAACCCATGATGGCGGCGGCGCGTGCAGGCGAGGGTGTGTTGTCGTTCGGCGCCCTGCATGCGATTTCGACGGCGCTCTTTGGCTTGAAAGGGCTGGCGCTCGTCGCGCTGGCGTGGCGGCTGGCGAAGCCTGCCGCCTGAGCCGATCAGTCGGCGACCGTGCGCTTGATGCTGGTCTGACGCTTGCGGGCCCGCTTGATCTCGCCGCCCGCCGCGACACGTTCATTGCCCAGCACCTTGACTTTCTTGATCTGCGGGCGGTTGTTGCCGCTCTTGGAGAACTTGATGATCTTCACGACCTTGGGGCCGGCGCCCCGGTCTTCGCGCTCGGCTTTCTCTTTCGGGGGCACCGGGCGCCAGAGGATCAGCAGCTTGCCGATGTGCTGGATGGGCGCGGCGCCCAGCTGGTCGCACAGCGTGGCGAACATTGCTTCGCGGGCGTCGCGCTCGTCGGAGAAGACCCGCACCTTGATCAGGCCGTGGGCCTTCAACGCGGCATCGGTTTCCTTGATGACCGCCTGGGTGAGGCCTTCGCCGCCGATGCGGACGACGGGTTCCAGGTGGTGGGCTTGGGCGCGGATTTCCTTGCGCTGCGCGGGGCGAAGTTCGATGGCGGGCATGTGCCTATTATCGGTGCCACGGTGCGCAGCTCCGACATTCAGATGAAAACGAACACGAAAAGCAAGAAGGTCAACAAGGCGTGGCTGCACGACCATGTGACCGACCCGTATGTCACGCTGGCGCAGAAAGAGGGTTACCGGGCACGTGCCGCCTACAAGCTGAAGGAAATCGACGAAACCCTGCACCTGATCAAGCCCGGCCAACTGGTGGTGGACCTGGGTGCGACGCCCGGGGCGTGGAGCCAATACGTCCGCCGCAAGTTCGCGGCCGGTGGCGCGGCGCCCGGTTTGCTGCATGGAACGATCATTGCGCTCGACATCCTGGGCTTCGAGCCGATCGAAGGCGTTCACTTCATCCAGGGTGACTTCCGGGAAGAGTCGGTGCTGGCACAACTCGAGGCCTTGGTCGCCGGTCGCCCGGTGGACGTGGTTGTGTCCGACATGGCGCCCAATCTCTCGGGCATCGCCAGCACCGATGCGGCGCGCATCCAGCATCTGGTCGAACTGGCGGTCGATTTCACCCAGCACCACCTGAAGCCACAGGGTGCGCTGGTGGCGAAGGTCTTTCACGGCGGCGGTTACAACGAACTGGTCACCCTGTTCAAAAAGACATTCCGCGTGGTCAAAGCCATTAAACCCAAGGCGTCGCGCGACAGGTCGGCTGAAACCTTTCTGGTCGGAATCGGTCTCAAGACCGGCGGTGTGGCGACCGATAAACCCGCGTGAACAAATACCGGGCTACCGACGGATACACCTCGGTGAAACGGGGGCGAGATCAAGCAGCTCAAATACTTGACTGAACTAGAATCCGCCCCATATGCCGTGGATGCGGGCCCCTTGGCCTGTGCGGAAGTTTTGATTGCAAAGGAGCCGCGGTGAACAACCAATGGTTTTCGAAGGTTGCTGTTTGGCTGGTGATTGCCCTCGTGCTGTTCACCGTGTTCAAGCAGTTCGACAAGCCCCGCGTCGCCGAAAGCGTGACTTACACGCAGTTCATGGACGATGCCAAGGCCGGCAAGGTCAAGCGGGTTGAAGTCCAGGGCCGCAATCTCAAGGTCACCCCCAACGACGGCACCGCCTACACCATCGCGTCGCCTGGCGACATCTGGATGGTCGGCGACCTGATGAAGTACGGCGTGCAGGTGTCCGGCAAGGCCGACGAAGAGCCCTCGATCCTGATGAGCATCCTGGTCTCCTGGGGCCCGATGCTGCTGCTGATCGCCGTGTGGATCTACTTCATGCGGCAGATGCAGGGCGGTGGCAAGGGCGGTGCCTTCAGCTTCGGCAAATCGAAGGCCCGCATGCTCGACGAGGCCAACAACTCCACCACCTTCGCCGACGTCGCAGGCTGCGACGAAGCCAAGGAAGAGGTCAAGGAACTCGTCGACTTCCTGAAAGACCCGCAGAAGTTCCAGAAGCTCGGCGGCCGCATTCCGCGCGGCGTGCTGCTGGTCGGCCCTCCCGGCACCGGCAAGACGCTGTTGGCCAAGGCCATCGCCGGCGAAGCCAAGGTGCCGTTCTTCAGCATCTCGGGTTCCGACTTCGTTGAAATGTTCGTCGGTGTCGGTGCCGCCCGCGTGCGCGACATGTTCGAGCAAGCCAAGAAGAGCGCGCCCTGCATCATCTTCGTCGACGAAATCGACGCCGTCGGCCGCCACCGTGGTGCTGGCCTGGGCGGCGGCAACGACGAGCGCGAGCAGACGCTCAACCAGATGCTCGTCGAGATGGACGGCTTCGAGACCAACCTCGGCGTGATCGTGATGGCGGCCACCAACCGGCCCGACATCCTCGACCCCGCGCTGCTGCGCCCCGGCCGCTTCGACCGCCAGGTCTACGTGACGCTGCCAGACGTGCGTGGCCGCGAGCAGATCCTCAACGTGCACATGCGCAAGGTGCCCGTCGGCCAGGACATCCGTGCCGACATCCTCGCGCGCGGTACGCCGGGCTTCAGTGGCGCCGATCTGGCCAACCTGGTCAACGAAGCGGCCCTCTTCGCCGCGCGCCGCAACGGCCGTGTGGTCGAGATGGTCGACTTCGAGAAGGCCAAGGACAAGATCATGATGGGCCCCGAGCGGAAGTCCATGGTCATGCCCGAGGAAGAGCGCAAGAACACCGCGTACCACGAGGCCGGCCACGCGCTGGTGGCGCGCCTGATGCCCAAGACCGACCCGGTGCACAAGGTGACCGTGATCCCGCGCGGCCGTGCGCTGGGCGTCACGATGCAGCTGCCCGAAGGCGACCGCTACAGCCTGGACAAGGAGCGCATGCTCTCAACCATCAGCGTGCTCTTCGGTGGCCGCATCGCCGAAGAAGTGTTCATGAACCAGATGACCACCGGCGCCAGCAACGACTTCGAGCGAGCCACCCAGATCGCCCGCGACATGGTCACGCGCTATGGCATGAGCGAGGCGATGGGCCCAATGGTCTATGCCGAGAACGAGGGTGAAGTCTTCCTCGGCCGCTCGGTCACCAAGACGACCAACGTCTCGGAAGAGACCATGCAGAAGGTCGACCTGGAAGTGCGTCGCATCATCGACGAGCAGTACTCGGTGGCCCGCAAGCTGATCGAGAGCAACCAGGACAAGATGCACGTCATGGCCAAGGCGCTGCTCGAATGGGAAACCATCGACACCGAGCAGATCGACGACATCATGAACGGCCGCCCGCCACGTCCGCCGAAGGACTGGACGGCTTCCTCGGGCAAGTCGGGTGGCAACACGCCGCCGGTCAACCCCGACGGCGCACCGGCCGCCGCCTGAGCGTCCACCGGAACACATCACACAACGGGGCTGCGGCCCCGTTTTCATTGGCCGATGCACACCACCTGGCAGACCACCCGCTTTCGGATCGACCTGAGTCGCCCGAAGGTCATGGGCATCGTCAACATCACGCCCGATTCGTTCTCGGACGGCGGGCGCCACGGCACGGCGCAGGCCGCGATCGCCCACTGCGAGCAGTTGCTGAAGGACGGGGCCGACCTCCTCGATCTCGGAGCCGAGTCGAGTCGCCCCGGAGCCGACGCATTGCCGCTCGAAGAAGAACAAGCCCGACTGCTGCCGGTGCTGCGCGAGGCCGTGAAGCTGGGCGTGCCGGTCTCCGTCGACACCTACAAGCCCGAGACCATGCGCGCCGCGCTCGAGCTGGGCGCCGACATCGTCAACGACATCTACGCCCTGCGCTGGCCGGGTGCGGTGGAGGCGGTCGCTGCGCACCCGACCTGCGGCGTGTGCCTGATGCACATGCAGGGCGAGCCGGCCTCGATGCAACAGCGGCCGATCTACGGTGACGTGCTGGAAGAAGTGAGCCGCTTTCTGCGAGACCGGGCCGCGGCGCTCCAACAAGCGGGCGTGCAGCACGACCGCGTCACGCTCGACCCCGGCATCGGCTTCGGCAAGACCGTCGAGCACAACGTGGCCTTGCTGGCGCGCCAGCGCGAGCTGCTGCAGCTCGGCTACCCGCTGCTGCTCGGCTGGTCACGCAAGAGCAGCCTGGGAGCGCTCACGGGCCGCCCGGTCGAGCAGCGGCAGGCGGCCAGCATCGCGGCGGCCTTGGCCGCGGCGCAGCATGGCGCCAAGGTGCTGCGCGTGCACGACGTGGCCGCCACCGTCGACGCCCTCAAGGTGGGGGAAGCGGCTGGCCTGCTCCCTTGAGCGCCCAGGCCCCTGCTGCACAATCCCGGGGCACGGCAGCACGCCTCGACAGGCACCTCGACACCACAACATGAGCAGAACCTATTTCGGCACCGACGGCATTCGCGGCACGGTGGGGCAATCGCCCATCACCCCTGATTTCATGCTGCGCCTCGGCCACGCGGTCGGCCGGGTGCTGAAAGGGCAGGGCGGCCGGCCCACGGTGCTCATCGGCAAGGACACCCGCATCTCCGGCTACATGATCGAGTCGGCGCTGGAGGCGGGCTTCGCCTCGGCGGGCGTCGACGTGCTGCTGACCGGCCCGCTACCCACCCCGGGCGTGGCCTACCTGACCCGCGCCCTGCGCCTCGACCTCGGCGTCGTCATCAGCGCCTCGCACAACCCCTACGGCGACAACGGCATCAAGTTCTTCTCCGCCCACGGCCAGAAGCTGCCCGACGAGTGGGAGCGGGCGGTGGAAGCGATGCTCGACGAGACGCCGCATTGGGTCGATTCCTCGCAGCTCGGCAAGGCCCGCCGTATCGACGACGCCCGTGGCCGCTACGTCGAGTTCTGCAAGAGCACCTTCGGCAACGACCTCTCGCTCAAGGGCCTGAAGGTCGTGGTCGACGCCGCGCACGGTGCGGCCTACCAGATCGCGCCCGAGGTGTTCCACGAGCTGGGCGCCGAAGTCGTGGGCATCGGCTGCAGCCCCGACGGCATGAACATCAACGACGGTTTCGGCGCCACCGCGCCCGAGGCACTCGTGAAGGCCGTGAAGGAACACGGTGCCGACTACGGCGTGGCGCTCGACGGTGACGCCGACCGGCTGCAGCTGGTTGACGCCGGTGGCCGCCTCTACAACGGCGATGAGCTGCTGTACGTGATGGTGATCGACCGACTGGCCCAGGGCCAGCGTGTCACCGGGGCCGTCGGCACGCTCATGACCAACATGGCGGTCGAGGTGGCCCTCAAGGCGCAAGACATCGAATTCGTGCGCGCCAAGGTGGGCGACCGCTACGTGCTCGAAGAGCTGGCCAGCCGCGACTGGTTGCTGGGAGGGGAAGGCTCCGGCCACCTGCTGGCGCTCGACAAGCACACCACCGGCGACGGCATCGTGAGCGCCTTGCAGGTGCTGCAGGCGGTGATGCGCAGCGGCCGGTCGCTGGCCGAGCTGTTGGCGCCGGTCACGCTTTTCCCCCAGGTGCTGATCAACGTGCGCCTCAAACCGGGGCAAGACTGGAAGGCCACCGCCGGCCTCGCCGATTTGCAGGCGCAGGTCCAGCGGGAGTTGGGCACCGACGGCCGGCTTCTCATTCGCCCCTCGGGTACCGAGCCGCTGGTGCGAGTGATGGTCGAAGCGCGTGACGCGGCCCAGGCCAAATCGTGCGCCGAGCGCCTCGCCAACCTGCTCAAAGCCGGCTGACACACGGTTTTTGACAGTTCAGCGACCGATTTGTGACGCCTTTTCGGTCGCTTGCTGGATGTCACATCGCTGTCATCTGCGACTTCTACAGTGCCGGCAGTTCCCTGTCAGCCCTCTGGAAAGGCGCAACCATGACCCACTCGATCGTTCGACTCGCAACCACCGCCGGCCTCTCGCTTCTGGCCGCCGCGGCTTCCGCACAAGACGTGACCGGCGCCGGCGCCACGTTCCCCGCTCCGCTGTATGCCAAGTGGGCCGATGCCTACAACAAGGCGACGGGCGTTCGCATCAACTATCAGTCGGTCGGCTCGGGTGCCGGCCTGAAGCAGATCGGCAGCAAGACGGTCGATTTCGGCGCGTCCGACATGCCGCTCAAGGACGAGGCCCTGCAGAAGGACGGCCTGCTCCAGTTCCCGACCGTGATCGGTGGCGTGGTGCCGGTCGTCAACATCGCAGGCATCAAGCCTGGCCAGATCAAGCTCACCGGCCAGGTGCTGGGTGACATCTACCTCGGCAAGATCACCAAGTGGAACGACGCCGCGCTGGTGGCGCTGAACCAGGGTGTGCCGCTGCCGGACGCCGCCATCTCCGTGGTGCGCCGCGCCGACGGCTCGGGCACGAGTTTCATCTTCACGAACTACCTGTCCAAGGTGAACGCTGAATGGCAGGCCAAGGTGGGTGAGGGCACCGCCGTCAACTGGCCCACCGGCGCGGGTGGCAAGGGCAACGAAGGCGTGGCCGCGTTCGTCAACCGCCTGCCGAATTCCATCGGCTACGTCGAGTACGCCTACGTCAAGCAGAACAAGATGACGTACACGCTGTTGAAGAACAAGGACGGCAACTTCGTCGCCCCCGACGACCTCAACTTCAAGGCCGCCGCGGCCGGCGCCGACTGGGCCAAGAGCTTCTACCAGGTGCTGACCGAACAGCCGGGCAAGGATGCCTGGCCGCTCACGGGCGCGACTTTCATCATGATGCACAAGCAGCAAGACAAGCCCGCCCAGGCCGCCGCAGCGCTCAAGTTCTTCGACTGGGCCTACGCCAACGGCGACAAGGCTGCCGCTGAGCTGGAATACGTGGCGCTGCCGGATTCGGTGAAGGCCCTCGTCCGCAAGCAGTGGGCGCAGATCAAGGACGCGGGCGGCAAGCAGGTCGCTGGCCTCTGATCGCCCGAAGCCCATAAAAAGTGCGCGGCGCAGGCCCTGGGAAGGGCTGCGCCGCTCTCAAGACGGAGGGACCGTGGCCGCTACACTCCCCGCATCTCACTACGAACAGGACAAGATGGACCGCTCCGATCCCATGGGGCGACCGCCGTCGCGCCGGCGGGTCATGCCCTGGGCCGACACCGTGTTCTCGGTGCTCGCACATGGCGCCGCCATCCTCACCCTGCTGCTGCTGGCCGGCATCATCCTGTCGCTGTTGATGGGGGCCCTGCCGGCCATCAAGGAGTACGGCCTCGGCTTCCTGCTGAGCAGCGACTGGGACCCGGTGCAAGACAAGTACGGCGGCCTGGTCATGATCTACGGCACGCTGATGACGTCGTTCATCGCGCTCGTGATCGCAGTGCCGGTGAGCTTCGGCATCGCACTCTTCCTCACTGAACTCTCACCCGGCTGGCTGCGCCGCCCGCTGGGCACGGCCATCGAGCTCCTGGCCGCGGTGCCCTCGATCGTCTATGGCATGTGGGGCCTGCTGGTGTTCAGCCCGGTGCTCTCGACCTACGTGCAGCAGCCGCTGCAAGCGCTCTTCGGCAACACGCCGGTGCTCAAGAGCCTGGTGTCCGGTGCCCCGGTGGGCATCGGCATCCTGTCGGCAGGGATCATCCTCGCCATCATGATCATTCCCTTCATCGCCTCGGTGATGCGCGACGTGTTCGAGGTCACGCCGGCGATGCTGAAGGAGTCGGCCTACGGGCTCGGTGCCACCACCTGGGAAGTGGTGTTCAAGGTGGTGCTGCCGTACACCAAGACGGGCGTCATCGGCGGCATCATGCTAGGCCTGGGCCGCGCGCTCGGCGAGACGATGGCCGTCACCTTCGTGATCGGCAACGCTAACCAGCTCAACGGCCCCTCGCTCTTCGAGGCGGCCAACAGCATCACCTCGGTGCTGGCCAACGAGTTCGCCGAAGCGGGCGAGGGCCTGCACCAGGCCTCGCTGCTGTACCTGGCGCTGGTGCTGTTCTTCATCACCTTCGTGGTGTTGTCGCTGTCGAAGCTGCTGCTCGCGCAGCTCAAGAAGAGCGAAGGAGCGCGCACATGAGCACGGCGATTTCTGCGGCCAAGCTGGCCAAGCACCGGGGCCGCAAACGCGTCAATGCCGTAGCGTTGACGCTGTCGATGGCGGCGATGGCATTCGGCCTCTTCTGGCTCGTATGGATCCTGATCGAGACCGTGCGCCTCGGCTTCGGCGGCCTGGCGTGGTCGGTGTTCACTGAGATGACGCCCGCGCCGCAGGCGGAGACGGGAGGGCTGGCCAACGCGCTCATGGGCTCGCTGATGATGGTGATGCTCGCCACGCTCGTGGGCACGCCGATCGGTGTGATGGCCGGTGTGTATCTCGCCGAATATGGCCAGAAGACCTGGCTCGGCAGCGTCACGCGCTTCATCAACGACATCCTCCTGTCGGCGCCCTCGATCGTGATCGGCCTCTTCATCTACGCGGTGGTCGTGGCACGCATGAAGAGCTACTCGGGCTATGCCGGTGTGCTGGCGCTGGCCTTGATCGTGATCCCGGTCGTGATCCGCACCACCGAGAACATGCTGGCGTTGATCCCGAATGCGCTGCGCGAGGCGGCCTACGCCCTCGGCACACCGAAGTGGAAGGTGATTTCGAGCGTCACGCTGAAAGCCGCACGGGCCGGCGTGATGACCGGCGTGCTGCTCGCTTTCGCGCGCATCGCGGGCGAGACGGCGCCGCTGCTCTTCACGGCCTTGTCCAACCAGTTCTGGTCGACCAACCTCGGGGCACCGATGGCCAATCTGCCGGTGACCATCTTCAAGTTTGCGATGAGCCCGTATGAGAACTGGCAGAAGCTGGCCTGGGCAGGCGTGTTCCTGATCACGTTGGGCGTGCTGGCGCTCAACATCCTGGCGCGGGTCTTCTTCCGCAACAAACACTGAATTCGAAAGCGGGTCTCACATGGACACCAAAGTCGATGGCCTCGTGACCGAAAAGCCCAAGCTCTCGGTCCGCGATCTCAACTTCTACTACGGCGCCTTCCACGCGCTCAAGCGCATCAACCTCGACATTCCCGAGAAGAAGGTCACCGCCTTCATCGGGCCGTCGGGATGCGGCAAGTCGACGCTCTTGCGCACCTTCAACCGCATGTACGAGCTCTACCCCGAGCAGCGCGCAGAGGGCGAGATCGTGATCGACGGCGAGAACATCCTCAATTCCAAGCACGACGTGTCGCTGATCCGCGCCAAGATCGGCATGGTCTTCCAGAAGCCCACGCCGTTCCCAATGTCGATCTACGACAACATCGCCTTCGGCGTGCGCCTGTTCGAGAACCTGCCGCGTGTCGAGATGGACGAGCGCGTGGAATGGGCGCTCAAGAAGGCGGCACTGTGGAATGAAGTGCGCGACAAGCTCGACCAGAGCGGCTCGGGCCTCTCGGGCGGCCAGCAGCAGCGCTTGTGCATCGCACGCGGCATCGCGATCAAGCCCGAGGTGCTGCTGCTCGACGAGCCCTGCTCGGCGCTCGACCCGATCTCCACCGGCAAGATCGAAGAGCTGATCCACGAGTTGAAGAGTGACTACACCGTCGTGATCGTCACCCACAACATGCAGCAGGCGGCGCGTTGCTCCGACTACACCGCCTACATGTACCTGGGCGACCTGATCGAGTTCGGGCCGACGTCTGAGCTCTTCATGAAGCCGAAGAAAAAAGACACCGAGGACTACATCACCGGCCGTTTCGGCTGATGATTCACAAGGCGAGGACGCAGCGATGAGCGAAAAACATCTCTCGACCCAGTTCGACAGCGAACTCAGTGGCATCTCGACCCGCGTGCTCGAAATGGGCGGGCTGGTCGAGTCGCAGGTGGCGCAGGCGGTCTATGCGCTCACGAACTTCAGCGGCGAGGTCGCCACCGACGTGCTGCGCAACGAAGAGCGGGTCAACACGATGGAGGTCGAGATCGACCGCGATCTGTCGACCATCATCGCGCGGCGCCAGCCGACGGCGCGCGACCTGCGCCTCTTGATTGCCATCTCGAAGACGATCGCCAACCTCGAGCGCGTGGGCGACGAGGCGGCGCGTGTGGCGCGCACGGTGCAGCGCCTGATCAACACAGGTGTGTCGAGCCGCCTGCGCCTGCCGGTCAACGACCTGGCCTACGAGGCCGAGCTGGCCATCGCCCAGCTGCGCAAGGCACTCGATGCGTTTGCCCGGCTCGACACCGTCAAGGCGGTGGAGGTGCTCAAGCAAGACGACCAGATCGATCAGGAGTTCGATGGCCTGATGCGCAAGCTCATCACCTACATGATGGAAGACCCACGCACCATCTCGGCCAGCATCGACCTCGTCTTCGTGGCCAAGGCCATCGAGCGCGTGGGCGACCACGCGAAGAACCTGGCCGAGGTCATCATCTACATCGTGAAGGGCACCGACGTGCGGCATAACTCGGTCGAGGCCGTGGAGTCGATGGTCAAGTGATGGGAGCACAAGCATGAGCCAGGTTCTGGTGGTGGAAGACGAGTCGGCGATTGCCGAACTCATGTCGATCAACCTGCGCCACGCAGGCTATGAAGTCGTGATCGCCGCCACGGCCGACGAAGCGCAGCAGCAGGTCGACCGCGTGTTGCCTGATCTGGTGGTGCTCGACTGGATGCTGCCAGGCCAGTCGGGCCTGCAGCTCGCCAAACGCTGGCGCTCGCAGCCGCGCACGCGCGACCTGCCGATCATCATGCTGACGGCGCGCGCCGAAGAGGCCGACAAGATCTCGGGGCTCGATGCCGGCGCCGACGACTACCTCACCAAGCCGTTCTCGACGCACGAGCTGATGGCGCGCATTCGCGCGGTGCTGCGCCGCAAGGCCCCCGAAGCGCTCGATTCGGCGGTGGAGATCGGCCTGCTGAAGCTCGACCCGGCCACGCGCCGCGTGTCGCGCGAGGGCCAGGAGGTGCGCCTCGGGCCAACGGAATTCCGCCTGCTGCATTTCTTCATGACGCACCCCGAGCGTGTGCACAGCCGCTCGCAGCTGCTCGACCGCGTGTGGGGTGACCACGTCTTCATCGAAGAGCGCACGGTCGACGTGCACGTGAAGCGCCTGCGCGAAGCCCTCACACCGGTGCAGTGCGCACACATGATCGAGACCGTGCGCGGTGCCGGCTACCGGCTCACGCAACAGGTGCAGACGCTGTCTGCCTGAAGCACCGGGGATCGCGTGGACTGGCTGTTGACGAGGCTCCTGGTCACGGCGATCGCCGTGGCACTGGGTGGCTTCGTGGGCTACCTTGCCGGCCATGCCGCACGTGCGCCCGTGGTGGGTGCCGTCATCGGCTGCGCTGTGGGCGCGTGCGTGGTGGTGCTGGCCGACACCTTGCGTGGCTACCGGCTCTCGCGCTGGCTCAGCGGCAGCCAGGAAGGCCAGGCGCCACGCGACACCGGCTTCTGGGGCGAGATCGGCTACCGCGTCGAGCGTTCGATCCGGCTGCGCGAGAAGAGCATGCAGACCGAGCAGACACGCCTCGCGCAGTTCATCTCGGCGATGGAAGCCTCACCCAACGGTGTGCTGCTGCTCGACGAGGCTGACCAGATCACGTGGTGCAACGCGATGGCCGCCAACCACTTCGGCCTCGACCCCGAGCGCGACAAGCGCCAGCCCGTGACCAACCTCGTGCGTGCGCCGGTTTTCGTGGCGCACCTGCAGGCTGGCCAGTACGGCGAGACGCTGCTCATCCCCGACCCGCGTGGCCGTGGGACGCTGTCGGTGCTGGTCCGCCACTACGGCGAGGGCCTGAAGCTGGTGCTGTCGCAAGACGTCACCGAGCGCGAGCGTTCCGAGGCGATGCGGCGTGACTTCGTGGCCAACGTGTCGCACGAGATCCGCACGCCGCTCACGGTGCTGGCGGGCTTCATCGAGACGATGGGCAACCTGCCGCTGACCGAAGTCGAGCGCCGCCGTGTTCTCACGCTGATGTCGCAGCAGACCCAGCGCATGCAGACGCTGGTGAGCGACCTGCTGACCTTGGCGCAACTCGAAGGCGGCCCCCGCCCGCCGATCGACCGCTGGGTGCCGGTGAGCAAGCTCATCGGCCAGGCCCATGCCGATGGTGCATCGCTCTCGATGGGGCGGCATCAGTTCACGGTGTCGGAAGACATCGACGCGCAAATCGCCGGGCTGGAGAGCGAGTTGATGAGCGCCGTCGGCAACCTCGTGACCAACGCCGTGCGCTACACGCCTGAAGGCGGGCGCATCTCGGTGGTGTGGCGCCGGCGCGATGACGGTTCGGGCGAGATCACGGTCAGCGACACCGGCATCGGTGTGTCCCGTGAACACATTCCCCGGCTGACCGAACGCTTCTACCGCGTGGACGGCAGCCGCTCGCGGGAGACGGGCGGCACGGGGCTGGGGCTTTCCATCGTCAAGCACGTTGTGCACCGGCACGGCGGTGAGCTCGACGTGCAGAGCGAACTGGGCAAAGGCTCGAGTTTCAGCCTGGTGTTTCCGGCGGCGCGGGTGCGTGTACCGGAGGCGCCGACCCCGCTCGACGCCAAGGCGGTGGCCGAGAAGGTGCCGCGCTAACGCGCGGTCGAGCCGTCGCCGCTGCGGCGGTAGACCGCGACGACTTCGTCCTTGTCGACCGGCCGCCGCTCACGTGCCACCAGCAGCCAGCCGGTCGGGGCGGGTGCGCGTCGGTTGACGGTCTCGGTCAGCAGCAGGAACTCGCAGCGTGTCGCGCCAGCGGACGAGTTGCCTTCGACGCGGTAGTCGCCGAAGTATTCGAGCGCTGCGATCTGAGCGCGCGACATGCCGGGGGCGGCGATGCAGGCGTCACGCGGCACGTGCTGGGTGATGCGCACGATGAGCGGCCGGTAGCTGCGCGCGTAGTCGAAGAGCGGCAGCCCGAGCGACATCACGAGCATCCAGCACACCGCCACGCCGCTGGCCGGCAACACCATGCTCTTCCACAGTGGATGTCGGTTGCGCCCGGTGCGCCACTGCACGAGCCAGAGCCAGGCGAGCGTGCCCAGCACGGCCACGGTGAGCGCGATGCCGGAGAACTTGGGCACGAAGCCCGGCGCGAGCTTCATCACGTTGGCCGCGGGCTTGGCGGGGAAGCCGGTGTAGACCGAGGCGTAGATCACCCAGATCGCGATCACCCAGGCAGTGAAGAAGAACACCGAGAACCAGTCGATGGCGGACGACGTGCCGCGGTGCAGGGTGGGCAGGGCGAATGCGGCCAGCACCGCAAGCGCTGGCAGGGCGAGCATCAGGGCCCGGTCGGAGCCGCCCATCGCGACGCAGGCCACGAGACTGACCAAGGCGCTCCCCAGCGGCACGGCGATGTGACGGTGCATCAGGTGAGAACGCCAGCGCCACAGTGTCCACAGGGCCAGCGGCCACGCCGGCCAGGTGAACCAGGCCAGCAACCTCACCACGCTGAACAGCTGGCCGGGGTAGGCATAACCGTTCGTGCGCCAGCCCCAGGCTTGCAAGGAGAGGGCGACGACGGCGGCCAGCGCGGCAGACAAGACGATCCAGGTCGTGAAGCGCCGGGCCGGCGCGTAGCTCGAGTACCAGCAGGCCAGCGCGCCTGCGCCGGCCAACATCATCGCGATGCTAGGCGCGCCGCTGCCGGCCAGCACCGGCAACGCAACGAGCGCTGCCGCGCGGCTTTGCCAGGGCCTGAACGGGCACGCCGCGAGGGCGTAGAGGAAGAGGGCGACGCTTGCGAGCTGCGCCAGTTCAGGTGTGGTCTCGTGCCCCAGTTGCAGCAGGCCCAGGCACGCGATCAGCGCCAGCAAGGCGCCGTCGGCGATGGCGCGGGCGTAGTCCACCGGGCTTGCTTCGCCGCCGAAGGCGAACGGCACCGGCTGGGCCGCATCGGTGCGCGCGAGGTGGTAGGTGCTGTACCAGGTCCACAAGAAGGTGAGCCCGAGCAGGATGGCGAACGGCACGCGCGCTGCGAGTTCCGGTGCCACGAGCCCGCCCGACAGCTTGATGAACAGCGCCCCCAGCCAATAGGGCAGCAGGGCGGCATCGGCCGGCAGGCCGCCGACCATCGGCGTGAGCCAGCTCGTGTGGCCCTGCGCGATGTTGACCATGTAGCCGAACGCGGAGATGTCGGCGCTCTTCCACGGGTCCCGGCCGAAGACACCCGGCAGCAGGTAGGCGGCACACAACAGGATCAGGGCCACCCGCGGCAGGCGGCTGGCGGCGCGTTCGGTGACGAGGGCGGGCTTGGGTGTGTTCAAGCTGGAGTTCTGTGAGGCGTTGCGTCAGCAGGCAGACGGCGATGATGCAGCAACTTCGGCACGCGTCTGCCGAGGGCAACAAAAAAGGCAGCCGAGGCTGCCTTTTGGTGTCGCACTGTCGAGCGATTACTTCTTGAGGTGCGCAAACTTGTTGCGGAACTTCTCGACGCGACCGCCGAGCGAGTCGACGCTCTTTTGCGTGCCGGTGTAGAAGGGGTGCGATTCGCTGGTCGTTTCGAGCTTGAACAGCGGCACTTCACGGCCGTCGTCGAGCTTGATGGTTTCCTTGGTCTGGGCGCACGAGCGCGTCACGAACTTGAAACCGTTGGACAGGTCGACGAAGCAGACGTCGCGGTAGTTCGGGTGAATGCCTTCTTTCATGGGGACCTCTACTTGTCAGGGTCGGGAGCCACGCCGAACCGTTCGGCGCACTTTCCGGATGGCGGAAAACCCGCGATTATGCCACGCAGCTCAACCGCCGCGACGCATCATGTCGAAGAAATCGAGGTTGTTCTTCGTGGATTTCATCTTGTCGAGGATGAATTCCATCGCCTCGATCTCGTCCATCGGGTAGAGCAACTTCCGCAAGATCCAGGTCTTTTGCAGGATCTCGGGCTTGAGCAGCAATTCCTCGCGCCGCGTGCCGCTCTTGTTCAAAAGGATCGACGGGTAGACCCGCTTCTCGGCCATGCGGCGATCCAGGTGGATTTCGCAATTGCCGGTGCCCTTGAATTCTTCGTAGATGACTTCGTCCATGCGGCTGCCGGTGTCGACCAGCGCGGTGCCGATGATGGTGAGCGAGCCACCTTCTTCGATGTTGCGCGCGGCGCCGAAGAAGCGCTTCGGGCGCTGCAGCGCGTTGGCATCGACACCGCCGGTGAGCACCTTGCCCGACGAGGGCAGCACGTTGTTGTAGGCGCGGGCGAGGCGGGTGATCGAGTCGAGCAGGATTACCACGTCCTTCTTCATCTCGACGAGACGCTTGGCGCGTTCGATCACCATTTCGGCCACCTGCACGTGGCGGGCAGCGGGTTCGTCGAAGGTGGAGCTGATGACTTCGCCGCGCACGGTGCGCTGCATTTCCGTCACTTCTTCCGGGCGCTCGTCGACGAGCAGCACGATGAGGTAGACGTCGGGGTGGTTGGCGACGATCGCGTGCGCCAGGTGCTGCATCATCACCGTCTTGCCGCTCTTGGGCGGTGCCACCAGCAGCGCGCGCTGGCCTTTGCCGAGTGGGGCGATGAGGTCGATGATGCGGCTGGTGATGTTCTCGTCGCCCTTGATCTCACGCTCGAGCTTGAACGCCTCTTTCGGGAAGAGCGGCGTCAGGTTCTCGAACATGATCTTGTGCTTGCTCTCCTCGGGCGTCACGCCGTTCACGCGGTCGACCTTCACCAGCGCGAAGTAGCGCTCGCCGTCCTTCGGCACGCGCACTTCGCCTTCGATCATGTCGCCGGTGTGCAGGTTGAAGCGGCGGATCTGGCTGGGCGAGAGGTAGATGTCGTCGGTCGACGCCATGTAGCTCGCATCGGGTGCGCGCAGGAAGCCGAAGCCATCGGGGAGCACTTCCAGCACGCCGTCACCGAACACCTGCTCCCCGGCCTTCGCGCGCTTCTTCATGATCGCGAACATCAGCTCCTGCTTGCGCAGGCGTGAGACGTTCTCGATCTCCAGTTCCTCGCCCATCTTGATGAGCGCGGACACGTGGAGGGCTTTCAGTTCGGAGAGGTGCATGGGCGATGACCCTGGTGAGAACGCCGATGGGCTGTAGGCCGGCGTTGCGCCTGACGCACTGCGATGGCTACCGCAATGGAAACGCTTGCAATGAACGCTCCATTCGACGAGCGTTGCGGGACTTTGGAGTTTGGGGCCGAACCGACGCGCCGTATGCGGGCGTGGTGGCTTGAGTCTTCAGGCGGTGACGCGGTGCGGGCTTGGAACCTGCGGACCGCGCCAACGCGATAGCGGAATTATAGATGACCGTCGAGGAACGCCGTCAACTGGGCTTTCGACAAGGCGCCCACCTTGGTCGCGGCAAGCTGGCCGCCCTTGAACAGCATCAGCGTCGGGATGCCGCGGATGCCGAACTTCGCGGGCACGTCGCGGTTCTCGTCGACGTTCATCTTCGCGATTTGCAGGCGGCCGTCGTAATCCTTGGAGACTTCGTCGAGAATCGGCGCGATCATCTTGCAAGGGCCGCACCATTCAGCCCAGTAGTCAACCAGCACCGGCTTGCTCGACTGGAGCACGTCGCTCTCGAACGATGCATCGGTGGTGTGTTTGATCAGTTCACTGCTCATTGTCTTGTCCTCGGCTGGGGCCGCTCGTGGCGAGCGGCAAGGCGGAATGATTCTGACACAAAGCCCCTTTTGCCTCCCTCTGGTGCGGTCTCGATCTATTTATGGCTGTGATAGCTCGGCTGGCTCTTGAAAACGGTGCCGGATGGGCCGACATCGCCGCGCGCATCAGCGAATGGGCGGGTGCACGCGCGGTGGCGCGGCAGGCGCTGGTGGTGCTGGTGCCTTTCGCGCAGCAGCTCGCGCCGGCACGTGCGGCGTTCGCGAGGCTCGGGGGCTGGCAGCCGCGGGTCGAGACCACGCGAACGATGGCCGCGTCGATCGGCCCTGCCCCTCGGGGCGGCGAGGGGCAGATCAGCTTCGACGCGGCGACCGATCGACTCGACGCGGCCCGGCTGCTGCGCGGTCAATCATGGGTGCCCCGCGATCCACTGGCGTTCGATGACGCCGTGTCGGCGGTCGTCACCACCGCACATGCCGTGCTCAAGGCGGCGGCTGCCGTCGAGCCTGCGGCGCGCGCGGAACACTGGCAGCGCGGACGCGAACTGATCGCGCCAGTGGCCGGCGTGGGTGCGATCGAACGTGCGCTGGCGCGCGTGGCGTTGGAGTGGGCCGCTGCCTCAGCGCCGCCGATCACCGATGTGCTGTACGCCTGCCGGCCGGGTGCCTGGGTCGTGGTGCAGTCGGGCGGCGAAGACGCGCTGGCGCGCAGCGTGATGAGCTCGATGCCCGACACGGTGCCGTGCCTGCTGCTCGACGTCGATGCGCATGTTCACGAAGCCTTGGCGCCGTCGATCGCGATGGCCCGTTGTGAAGGCTTCGAGCATGAAGCCGTCTGCGCCGCAGCCCAGGTGCTGGAGCATCTGCGTCGCGGTGAGGTGCCGGTCGCGCTGGTTGCACAAGACCGTTTGCTGATGCGCCGTGTGCGGGCGCTGCTCGAACGCCAGGGCGTCGGCTTGCAAGACGAGACCGGCTGGAAGCTGTCGACGACGCGCGCGGCGGCGCAGGTGATGGCCTTGCTGCGCGCCGCAGCGCCGCAAGCGTCGAACGATCTCCTGCTCGACTGGCTCAAGACCACTGCCTGGCCGCAATCCGCGGTGGCGCAGATCGAGGCTGCCTGCCGGCGCGAAGGCTGGACGCAGCTCCGCGCGATCGACGCCGATCTTCTGCGCGGTCGGGCCGTCCCACTCCTGGCGGAAGCGACGGCGTTGCTCCAGACCTTCGCCAGCGCACGCCGCCAGACGCTGTCGGAGTGGCTGCGCATCCTGCGCGAGGGTTTGAGCAGCAGCGCCGTGCTCGCGCCCATGCTGGCGGACGACGCCGGCGCGCAAGTCCTGCAGACGCTGCACATCGAGGAGCCCGCCGCGTGGTCCACACAGGCCGCGCAAACGTCCATGAGCCTGGCCGAGTTCAGCGCCTGGGTCGATGCGGCGCTCGAAGACGCCTCGTTCATCCCACAAGCCGCCCACGACGCGAGCGTGGTCCTCACGCCGCTCGCGCGGCTCACGCTGCGCCCCTTCGCGGCGGTGGTGTTCCCCGGTGCGGACGACCATCACCTCGGGGTCGATGCCGGCCCGCACCCCTTGCTGAACGAAGCCCAGGCCGAAGCCTTGGGCGTGCCCACTGCGCGGCAGCGCCGACGTGCCGAGTCGCTGGCATTTGCGCACGCGGTGAGCCGCGCGCCGGTCACCTTCTTCCATCGGCATGCCGACGGCGCAGAGCCGCTGGCGCCCAGCCCGTTGCTCGAACAACTCGGCTTGCGGCTCGCCTCGGTGGGCCGCACCTTGGAGCCCTGGGCGGACCCACGCCTCACCGTGCGGCTCACGCCCAACCCGGTCACGATGCCGGCACCTTCGGCCGCGGCGCTGCTGCCGGCGCGCCTGTCGGCGAGCGCCTGTGAAGCGCTGCGGGCCTGCCCGTATCGCTTCCATGCGCTGTACCTCTTGCGTGTGCGCGAGGCCGAGGAACTCGACGACGAGGTCGAGCAGCGCGACTACGGCAACTGGCTGCACGACGTGCTGCTCAAGTTCCACACCCAGCGCGGCGAGCCCGCACCGGCCGAGGTTGAAGCGGCCCGCCTGCTGGCCATCGCGCAGGAGGAGAAAGCGCAAAAAGGTCTGGACGACGCCGACTTCCTGCCGTTCGAGGCCGGCTTCATCGACCTCGTGCCGCGCTACATCGCCTGGCTGCACGAGCGTGATGCGCAAGGTGCCCGCTTCTGGCAAGGCGAGCAGGAGCGCGAGATCGCGCCGGCCGAATGGCAGGGCATCCGCCTCTACGGCCGCATCGACCGCATGGACGAGGTGCGCGGCCCCGCGCTGGAGTTGATCGACTACAAGACCGGCAGCGCCGCAGGCCTGAAGGAGAAGCTGCGCCAGCCGCTCGAAGACACGCAGCTCGCGTTCTACGCGGCCCTTGTGCAGCCCGAGACGCAGCACCCGATCCACGCGAGCTACCTGGCGCTCGGCCGCAAGATCGAATCGCTGCCGCACCCCGGCGTGGAAGACAGCGCCAGCGCACTGGTCACGGGTGTCGGTGCCGACCTTGCGCGCATCCGGCAAGGCGCCGGCCTGCCAGCCTTGGGCGAAGCGCCGACCTGCGACTTCTGCGAAGCCCGTGGCCTGTGCCGGCGTGACCACTGGAGCGGTGCATGAACACGCCCGCCTACCGAGCCGACGGCCATCTCATCGAACGCGAGGCGTTCTACGCCATCGCCTGCGACCCGCAGCGCAGCGTGGTGGTCGAAGCCTGCGCCGGTGCTGGCAAGACCTGGATGCTCGTCTCGCGCATCCTGCGCGCGCTGCTCGAAGGAGCACAGCCCCAGGAGATCCTCGCCATCACCTTCACCCGCAAGGCGGCCGGCGAGATGCGCGAGCGCCTGCAGGAATGGCTGCGGGCGTTTTCTTCTCACGCGATGGACGACGCGGGCCGCGTGCAGCAGCTCCAGCTGCGCGGGCTCGACGCCGCCCAGGCGCGCACGCTCGCACCCGCCCTTGGCCGCCTGCATGAAACGCTGCTGGCCGGTGGCCGCAGTGTCGAGATCCGCACCTTCCACGCCTGGTTCTCCCAGCTCCTGCGTGCTGCGCCGCGCGATCTGCTGGCCGAGCTCGGCCTCGCGCCCGGCATGACGTTGATGGAAGAGCTGGACGACCACCGCGCCGCGGTCTTCCGCCGCTTCCACGCCGCCGTGGCGGCCGACGCTGCGCTGCGTGCCGACCACGCCGCACTCGTGCAGCGCCGTGGCCGCGACCGGCTGCGCAAGTGGCTGGAAGCCGCGCTCGACAAGCGCGTCGAACTCGAGCTGGCCGACGCCTCCGGCGTGCTCGAGGCCAGCATGCCCCCGCCCGATTGCGAAGGCCACCCCTGCGAGGCGCTCAAGAGCGCCACCTGGCGCGACACGCTGCTCGCGTTGGCCCAGGCGCTGGGGCAGGGTGGTGCGAAAGCGCAGGCGGCGGCCAACGGCGTGATCGATGCGCTGGCCATGTCGGACGGCGAGGCCTTGTTCCAGAGCTTGTGGAAAGCGCTCTTCACCGACAAGGGCACGCCGCGCAAGCTGGGCGATCTTCCTCAGCTGGCGCTCGTGGCCGACGACCTGGAGCGTGTGCGCGCCCAGGTGCAGCAGCACGAGGTGCACCACGAGCACCTGCAGCTCGTGCGCCTCTCGCGCGTGCTGCTGCGCGAGCTGGCCGACTACAAGCGCACGCGCGGCCTGGCCGACATGGCCGACCTGGAGCGTTGTGCGCTCGCGCTCTTGCGCGATGTGAGCCTCTCCGGCTGGGTGCAGGAGCGGCTCGACATGCGCATCCGCCACGTGCTGATCGATGAGTTCCAGGACACGAGCCCGCTGCAGTGGCACGCGTTGCACAGCTGGCTCTCGGCCTATGCCGGCGCGGGCGGTGGCGCGAGCGGGCAGCGTCCGCCGGGGGTCTTCATCGTGGGCGACCCCAAGCAGAGCATCTACCGCTTCCGGCGCGCCGAGCCGCGTGTGTTCGGCGCGGCGCGCGAGTTCGTCACCGAAGGCCTGCACGGCCACTGGCTCGCCTGCGACCACACCCGGCGCAACGCACCCGAGGTGCTGGGCGCGGTGAACCATGTCTTCGAACAGGCCGAGCGCGAAGCGCGCTACGACGGCTTCCGCCCGCACACCACCGAGCTCGCGCCGCTTGCCGGGGCGGGCGTCTACGCCTTGCCGCCGGTGCTGCGGGTGAAGCCCGTGAAGGGCCTGCCGGCACAGCCCTCGTTGTGGCGAGACAGCCTCAGCGTGCCGCGCCACGAGCCCGAAGCCCAGCTGCGCGAGCAGGAGGCACGTTACGTCGCGCACGCGATCCAGGAGCTGCTGCACGGCGGCCATGCGCGGCCGGGCGAGGTGTTCGTGCTGTGCCGCAAACGGGCGTCGCTGCGCCTGGTGGCGCACGAGCTGCAGGCCCTGCATGTGCCGCACGCCGCAGCCGAAGACCATGCGCTGATGGACGCGGCCGAAGTGCGTGACCTCGTGGCCGTGCTCGACGTGCTGGCCTCGCCCGAACACCGCCTCTCGCTCGCGCATGCGCTGCGCAGCCCGCTCTTCGGTGCGAGCGACGACGATCTGGTGCAGCTCGCCCTCGCCGCGCGAGACCACGGCGGCGACTGGTGGCCCGCGCTGAAGCAATCGCCCAGCGCCGCACTGGCGCGTGCCGCACGCCTGCTCGCGTCATGGCAAGACGCCGCCGCACAGTTGCCGCCGCACGACCTGCTCGACCGCATCGTCTTCGAAGGCGAGGTGCGCGAGCGTGTGGCCGCCGTCGTGCCGCCCGAGCAGCGCCTGGCCGCGCTCAACGCCATCGATGCGCTGCTGGCGCAGGCCCTCTCGCTCGACGGCGCGCGCTACGCCACGCCCTACAACTTCGTGCGCGCCCTCAAGCGCCGCCTGCTCAAGGCAGCCGCACCTGTGCAGCCCGATGCGGTGCAGTTGCTCACGGTGCACGGCGCCAAGGGCCTGGAGGCGAAGGTCGTGTTCGTGATGGACGCACAACCCGAAGCCGCCAAGCCCGACACCGCCACGCTGCTCGTCGATTGGCCGGTCGACGCCGACCGCCCGCGGCGCTGTGCCTTCCTCTATTCCGAAGCCCAATGCCCGCCGTCGCTGCGCGAGCTCATGGCCGACGAGCTGAAAGCCCGCGAGCGCGAAGAGCTCAACGGGCTCTACGTCGCCATGACCCGCGCCCGCGAGCGCCTGGTGTTCAGCCGCACCGAGCCGCATCTCGCCGGGGCATCGTGGTGGGCGCGCGTCGAGGCGCTCGCGCAGCCGTGGCAGCCGGCGGCACCCGCCCAGGCCGTGGTCGACGAGGTCTCGCCCATCGAGCTGCAGGTGCTGCCCGCCGGGCCGCCCGCCCGCCCGGCGCCCGTCGCGCCACGCTCGCCCGACACGCCCGCCACCCGGCTCGGCCAGGCGGTGCACCGGGTGCTCGAATGGGCCACCGGCCAGCCGGCCGTGGTCGATCTGGCCGACCTCGCCGAGGCGGCGGCAGCCGAGTTCGGCGCCCCCGCCAGCGAAGTCGCGCGCGTGGCCGGCGCCATCTGGCGCAACCCGCAGTGCCGTCGTTTCCTCGCCGGCCCGGGCCTGCTGTGGGCGGGCAACGAGGTGCCGATGGCCGACGGCGGTGAGGTGCTGCGGCTCGACCGCCTCGTGCAGCTCGACTACGCGAGCGGCCCCACCTGGTGGGTACTCGACTACAAGCTCGCGCTTCGGCCCGGCGAGCAGGCCGAATACCGTGAACAAATGCTGCGCTACCGGCGGGCGGTCGCTGCGCTGGTGCCAGGCGCCCCGGTGCGCTGCGCGCTCGTCAACGGCCAGGGCGACGTGATCGAAGTCACATGAAGCCGCGTCCGGCACCGCCCGAAGCGGCGGCGCCGGAATAGAGGCCTCTTTTCGCGCCTGATCCGCGCATTGATTCACGCCCCCGGGCGCTCCAATCCGAGCAGGCGCGCCATTTGCGCGCAAGCTGCCATGCGCTTTCATGCTTGAAACGGAACACGCTCCGCCGAAACCGAACCCCACGCGGGTGCTCGGTCGTTTCGAGCTGCGCCAGTTGCTGGGCAAGAGCGAGCGCACGATGGTCTGGCTCGTCCATGACCCGCGCTCGGCCCAGGAGCTGATGCTGACGCTGCCGCGCGTGCAGCCTTCGACGCCGGCCGCCGCCGAACTCTGGCTGTCGGACGCGAAACACGCCGCGCGCCTGAACCACCCGAACCTCGCCCACGTGGTCGAGATCGGCGTGCAGGAACACTGGCCCTACATCGCCGTCGACCGGGCCCTGGGCACGACGCTCGGTGAACGCCTGGCCGCCAACCCGAAGCTCACGGCGGAAGACGCGGTGAGCTGGGTCACCCAGGCGCTCGAGGGCCTGGCCTTCGCCCACGAGGCCAGCCTCGCGCATGGCGACCTGCAACTCCACCAGATCCTCATCAGCGAGCAGGGCACCGTGCGGGTGATGGCGCTCGGCGCCGGCCTGCCCACCGCGGTGCTCGCCGAGCAGGCGGCCCACGACCGGGTGATGCCGCTCGACCCGAACCGCCTGCGCCAGTCGCGCGAAGCCGCGGTGCGCGACGTGCTCACGATGGGGCTCGTGCTGTACCACGTGCTGGCGGGCACCCCGGCGCTCGAAGAGCCCGACACCGGCCGCGTGGTCGATCGCCTCCCGCCGCAGGGCCGTGAGTTCGTGCGCCTGCCCTGGAGCACGCCGCAGCCCATTCCCGAAGCGCTGCGCGCCATCGCCAACCGCGCCACCACGCACCAGGAGCGCCAGCGCTACCACAACGCCCGCACGCTGCTGGCCGCGCTCAACGGCTGGCGCGAGACGGCCGCACAAGACAGCGGTGCGCTCGCCTTGCTGATCGACCGCCTGCGCACCGTGGGCCATCTTCCCGCCGCGCCCGGCGTGGGCGCGCGCGTGGCGCGCCTGGCCGTGGCCGAAGGCCAGCGCACCGACGAGATGGCGGCCAACATCCTGCAGGACATGGGCCTCTCCTTCGAGCTGCTGCGCACCGTGAATTCGGCGCAGGTGCAGGGCACGCAGGTGTCGGGCAACGGCCCGGTGCTGACCTTGCGCCGCGCCATCGCGCTCGTGGGCCTGAAGGGCGTGCGGCAGGCGGCGGCGTCGCTGCGGCCGTGGCCGGGGCCGCTCTCGGAGGCGCAAGCCACCACGATGCAGCGCCTGCTCGACCGTGTGCGCCTCGCCGGCCATGCCGCGCAGGCCCTGCGCCCGGCCGGCTACGACCCCGAAGTCGTCTACCTCATCACCGCGTTGCAGAACCTCGGGCGCCTGATGGTGCAGTACCACTTTCCCGACGAGGCGGCCCAGATCCGCGAGCTCATGAAGAGCGCCCCGGCTGCCGAGCCGGGCGAGCCCGACCTGCCGGGCATGACCGAAGAGGCCGCCGCCTTCGCGGTGCTCGGGGTCGACATCGAATCGCTCGGAGCCGCCGTCGCCAAGCATTGGGGCCTGCACGAAGACGTGCTCTACATGATCCGCCGCCTGCCCACCCACAAGCCGGTGCGCGTGGCCGACACCGACAGCGACATGCTGCGCGTGACCGCCAGCGCCGCCAACGAAGCGGTCGACGCCGTCACCGAAAACCCGCCGCAGCGCGTGGGCCCTGCGTTGCAGCAGGTGGTGCAGCGTTATGGCCGCGCCCTGTCGATCACGATGAAGGACCTGACCGAAGGCCTGCAAGCCGCCCGCGGCACGCTGCAGCACGGGCCGACCGGCGTGGTGCCGCGTGCGCCGCGCCGCGAAGAGGCCGAGCCGGGCGACCCCGGCACCACCGATTTCTCGGCGCTGCTCGCGTCGCGCAAACGCTGAAGGCCGCCATGCCCGCTGCCACCGCCACCGAGACCCTGGGCCGCTTCGAGCTGCGCCGCAAGCTCGGCCAGGGCGCGCAAGCCACCGTGTGGCTGGCGTTCGACCCGCGCCTGGAGCGCGAGGTGGCCGTCAAGCTGATGCTGCCCGGTGCCGATGCCGTGACCTCGAGCCAGTGGCTGCAGGAAGCGCGCAGCGTGAGCCGCCTCAACCACCCGCACATCGTGCCGGTGTTCGAAGGCGACATGCACCAGCAGCAGCCTTATCTCGTCTTCGAATATGTGCCAGGCCGCACGCTCACGGCGCACCTGCGGGCGCGTGGCGCGCTGCCGGTGCGCGAGGCGGTCGAGATGATGACGGGCGTCCTCGATGCGCTCGAAGTGGCCCACCAGGCCGGTGTGGTGCACCGCGACCTGAAGCCCTCGAACATCCTCGTCGACGGGCAGGGGCGGGCGCGGGTGATGGACTTCGGCATCGCCGCGCGCATCCAGGATCCGTCGCACCAGCAGCAGGTGGTGGGCACGCCGGGCTACATGTCGCCCGAAGCCACGCACGGCCTGAAGCCGTCGCCGGGCATGGACGTGTTCTCCGCTGGCCTTGTGCTGGCCGAGATGCTGTCGGGCCGACAGCTCATCGCCGAGCGTGACCCCTTCCGCGCGATGTACCGCGTGGCACATGAAGACCTCGTGCTGCCCGAGAGCACGCCGGCCGATGTGGACGACCGCCTGCGGGCGATCGTGCTGCGCAGCCTGGCGCGCGACGCCTCGAAGCGCTTTGCGCGCGCGGCCGAGTTCGCCGACGCGCTGCGTGACTGGCTCGCCCCGGCGCCCGGCGAGCAGCCGGCCGCCAGCGGCAACGGCACGCTCGACTTCCTGCTGCGCCGCATGCGGCACAAGAGCGACTTCCCGGCGCTGTCGAGCTCGGTCGGTGCGATCCAGCGGGTGGCTAACTCCGAAAACGAGCGGCTGTCGAGCCTCTCGGGCGAGATCCTCAAAGACGTGGCGCTGACCAACAAGCTGCTGCGCATGGTCAACACCGCGAGCTTCCGCCACGCTGGCGGCGGCACGGTGAGCACGGTGTCGCGCGCGGTCGCGCTGGTGGGTTTTGCCGGCATCCGCAACATGGCGCTGAGCCTTGTGCTGCTGGAGCACATGAACGACAAGGCCCATGCGACGCAGCTGAAGGAAGAGTTCCTGCGCTCGCTGATGGCTGGCTCGCTCGCCAACGAGTTGTGCGGCGCGCAGCGTGAAGGCGAGGAAGCCTTCATCGGTGCCATCTACCAGAGCCTCGGCCGCTTGTTGACCGAGTTTTACTTTCCCGAAGAAGCGCGGCAGGTGCGAAGCCTCGTCGCGGCGTCGACCAAGAAGGCCTCGACCAGCACCCGGCCAGCCAACGCCGAAGAGGCCGCGTCCATCACCGTTCTTGGCCTGAGCTTCGAAGAACTCGGGCTCGGCATCGCCCGCAGCTGGGGCTTGCCCGACAACCTGCAGCGCTGCATGCGGCGCCCGGCGATCGACCCGCCCGCGCGTGCCTGCGACAAGGGCGAGCGTGTGCAATGGATCGCCACCGTCGCCAACGACCTGACCGACGCACTCCTCAAAGCCGAACCCGGCCAGGCCAGCGCCGCCATCGCGACCGTGGCCGAGCGCTACAGCAAGGTGCTGGGCCTGGGTGTGCGCGACGTGCAGGCTGCCTCGGTGGTGGCGCAGCAGCGGCTCGTGGAGCTGGCGAACGCGATGAACCTGCAGGCCCAGCCCGGCTCGCCGATGCGCCGCCTGCTCGAACAGCCGGGCAACGGCACGGCAGCGGCCATCCAGCACGACAGCCTTACCGAGCATGCGCTGCAGGCGACCATCCCGGTCGAGTCGATGCAGATGCCGTTCGACCACCAGGCCGCGATCAACATGCTGGCCGCGGGCATCCAGGACATCACCAACACGATGGTCGAGGACTTCAAGCTCAACGAGGTGTTGCGCATGATCCTCGAGACCATGCTGCGTGCGCTCGGCTTCCGCCGGGTCGTCTTCTGCCTGCGCGATGCGAAGTGCGACTCGCTCACCGGCCGCTTCGGCCTCGGCGAAGGCGTGGAGCAGGTGTCAGCGAAGTTCAAGGTGCCGCTCAAGACGCCGCCTGGCGCGCCCGTCGATCTCTTCGGCGCGGTGTGCCTGAAGGGCGCCGACACGCTGATTGCCGACGCGACCCTTCCGCAGATCGCGGGCCGGCTGCCCGTCTGGTACAAGCAGGGCGTCAATGCGCCTGCGTTCCTCCTCCTGCCTTTGCTGATGAAGGGCGCGCCCTTTGCGCTGATCTACGCCGACAAGGCCCGGCCCGGCGCGATCGAGCTGGGTGAGAAGGAACTCTCACTCTTGCGCACGCTGCGCAACCAGGCCGTGATGGCCTTCAAGCAGGCCGGCTGAGCCTCGCGCCGCGCCCGGTGTGTCGGGCTTCACGAATGAGTGGTACGCCTGCGGGGGGTGCGATGCTAACGCTTGTGATACCTGTCACGCTTGTGACTTGACTCTCGCGCAACAAGGTACTCACCCCCTTGTATGAACTTGTTTCGCAGTGGCAGGATCGCGCCCGTCTAGTCCCAAACAAAGGCATACAAAATGGCTCACCCTCAATGGACCCGTCGTCATGCGCTGCGTGCTGTCGCTTCCGCCAGCGCTCTCGCATCCACGCCCCTGTGGGCGCAAGACAAGGAGGCCGCGGCAGGCTCCAACGAAATCCGCATCGGCCAGAGTGCACACCTGACCGGGCCGCTGGCGCCGTCGTTCGTGCCGGTGCTCAAGGGCCAGGACCTCGCCATTGATGAAGTCAACCGCAAGGGCGGCATCAACGGCCGCCCGCTGAAGCTCATCACGCTCGACGACGCGTATGACGCGAAGAAGTGCGTCGAGAACGTCAACACCCTGCTCGACAAAGACAAGGTCATCGCGCTGTACGGCCTGGCCAGCACGCCCAACGTGGGCGCAGTGCTGCCCATCCTGGCCGAGAAGAAGGTGCCGCTGGTCTGCGTGTATTCGGGTTCGCCGGCGCTGCGCGTCAAGCACCACCCGTACTTCTTCACCACGATGGCCAGCTATCGCGACGAAGTGGCCCAGATGGTGCGCAACCTCGTCACGCTGCAGAAGTCGCAGATTGGCCTCGTGTACCAGAACGCCCCGTTCGGCCAACTGATGAAGCCGGTGGTGGAAGAGGTGGCCAAGGAACTCGGCGCCACGCTCGTGGTGCAGTCGCCGCTCGAAGCCAACGGCAGCGATGCCGTGGCCTGCGCGCAATCGCTCGCCGCGGCCCGTCCGCAGGCGATCATCTTCATGGCCTTCGGGCCGTCGATGGTGGCGTTCGTGAAGGCTGCGCGTGCACACGTGGGCGTGCCGATCTACGCCGTGTCGATCTCGAACTCGCCGCAGATCCTCAAGGCGCTCGGCGACGAGGCCCGCGGCCTGGCCTTCACGCAGACCGTGCCGTATCCGTTCCGCCAGACCACGCCGCTGACGCGTGACCTCGCTGCGGCGCTGTCGCGGGAGAAGCTGGAGCCGGCCTACGACTACATGTTCGGCTACCTCAACATGCGCATCCTTATCGAAGGCATCCGCCGCGGTGGCAAGCAGGTCACCTCGCAGAGCATCGTGCGGGGCATGGAAAGCATGACCAAGGTGGACCTCGGCGGCTACCCGCTGTCCTATGGCCCCAACAAGCACCACGGCTCGAACTTCGTCGAGATCACCATCGTGGGCCCGGGCGGCCGCTGGATGCGCTGACCCACGCTTCGGCGTGTGGACGAACGGCAGGCTTCGGCCTGCCGTTTTTCATTGGGTCAGACGCTTCCTACTTGCACCGCCAGCCTGCTCCGACTGCGTGCCGCGCCCGCGGCCGGTGGCCGCCTACGTGGGGGCCACCTATCGTTCTCTTCGCGTTTCACTCCATCAGGAGCACACACATGAACAGCAACGATCAGAGCAACCGCCAGAGCGGCGGCAAGGTCCAGGGCGAAGGCGACTACGAAGCCGCGCGCCGCTACGACCAATCGGCCCGTGACTTCGCACAATCGGGCAAGGTCAAGCCGGCGGCCGACCAGTCGGCACCGCGTGACGAGCGCGAAGCCGATGAGATGCAGCGTGCCGAGGAAGCCGGCAAGTCGCGCGCCAAAGGCGAAGACCCGCAGGTGAAGCGGTGAGCGACAAGCGCCAAAGCCGCACCAAGCCGCAGCAAGGCGACACCGACGCGGCGTCGTCAGCGCCCGTGCCGCGCCTGCCGCACGAGCGCGACGAATCGTCCGACGCCCATCGCGACGGCCAGCCGCGCGCGCTCATCCGCAAGGCGCATGACGACCTCGCCGCCGGGCGCGTCGACACCGACCGCGGCACGCCGATGAACGACACCTACCAGCGCCAGAAAGAAGCGCCACAGAAGAAGACATGATCCCGCAGAAGAACCTGAACCACGACCACACCGCTCGCTACCTGGTGCTGCTCAACCAGGATGACGCGACCCGCGCCTTGCTGTTTGCCGAAGACCACCGCTACCTCGCCGAAGTCATCGACGACGATGGCCTCGTGGTCGACAACCTCATGAAAGCCGGAACGGTGTGCGTGGCCCCTCGCGAGGTGGCCGAGCAGGCGGGCTCGGAGGAGCCGAAGCTGCTGTGCTTCGCGCTCGAGGCTTGAGCTCGATGCGTGAAGCGAGGGATGGGAGGGTGACGAGCCTTACCCCCGGCACTGGTTGCAACGCTTAGGGCTGCTTGGTTCCCCACCTGACCCGGTTGGGCGCGCTCCCATGCGGGGAGGCCCGTCGCGGCGGATTGTAGGTGACGCGATGCAGCCGACTTGACCGCAGGGCTGCGTTTTTCTCAGCGCAGTTGCAGTGCGTCGTCGCCGAACTCGATCTTGAGCGGCTCGATCACGAGCTTCTTCGGGCCGGCTTCCACACGGCCCGCGACGATCGCCTTCACCCCTTGCGCTTCGGCGACGGCGACCGTGCGCTCCGCGTCTTCCGCCTTCACGAAGAGCGCGAAGCCCGCGCCCATGTTGAGCGTGCTGTAGGCCTCTTGATCGTCCTGCTTGGCGTGTTGCTGGATGAACTTCAGCACCGGCGTCACCTCGGGCACGGTGTGGATGCGGTAGGTGTGCGTGGCGGGGTGGCGTAGCAGCTTGCGCCAGCCGTGGCCGGTGATGTTGGCGCAGTAGTGCGGTGTGATGCCGGCCTTGTAGAGCGCTTCGGTCACCGGCGAATACAACACCGTGGGTGCGAGCAGCGCTTCGCCATACGTGAGGCCGGGCTGCACTTCGGTGAGGTAGCCCTGCGGCAGGCGCTCGACGAGCTTGCGCGCGAGGCTCAGGCCGTTGGCGTGGATGCCGCTGGAGGCGAGCAGCACGATGGCGTCGCCTGGGGCGAGCTTGTCGCCCACCGAGAGGCGCTCCTTGGGGTTGATGAGGCCGGTGCAGCTGGCGGCGAGGTCGATGCGGCCGTCGGCCACGATGCCGGCGAGTGCCGGGGTTTCGCCGCCGCCCCAGGCGACCTGGCACGTGTCGCAGGCGCGCTTCCAGCCGTCGACGAGCGCCTTGGCGCGCTGCGCATCGGAGAACCAGTCGGAGCCACCGGCCGCCCAGTAGGCCTGCACCACGAGCGGCGTGGCGCCCACGGTGATGAGGTCGTTGATCGCCATCGCGATGGTGTCTTGCGCGATGCCGTCGTAGTAGCTCTTGCCGGTGAGGGCCTTCATCTCGTCGGCCACCAGCGCCTTGGAGCCCAGGCATTCGACGATCGAGGCGATGTAGAACGGCCCCACATCGACCACATACGCCGATTCGCCGCGCGACGCTTCGACTTCCGTGAACCCGTGGCCGGCCAGATGGGCGCCCGTGGCCTTGGCGGCGCGCTGGGCGGCGACCTTCAGCGGGTCGATCAGGTCGTAGTTGACGCCAGCTTGTTCGTAGCTGATCGTGTCTTGGGCGGGCGTGGAAGTCATCGGTCGGGCCGGCAGGCTGATGGGCAGGAGAAGGCAGGATTATCCCGGATCACTCAGGGCTGGCTCATTAGAATGCCCCGATGTCCTACCTCGTCCTCGCCCGCAAATACCGATCCCGCGACTTCGAGGCATTGGTGGGCCAGGAGCATGTGGTCCAGGCCCTGAGCAACGCGCTGACCCAGCAGCGCCTGCACCACGCCTACCTTTTCACCGGCACGCGCGGCGTGGGCAAGACCTCGGTCTCGCGCATCCTGGCCAAGGCGCTCAACTGCGTCGGCGCCGACGGGCAGGGCGGCATCACCGCCCACCCCTGCGGCGTGTGCAACGCCTGCCGCGACATCGACAGCGGCCGCTTCGTCGACTACGTCGAGCTCGATGCGGCGTCGAACCGCGGCGTCGAAGAGATCTCGCTGCTGCTCGACCAGGCGGTCTACAAGCCGGTGGTGGGGCGCTTCAAGGTCTACCTGATCGACGAAGTGCACATGCTGTCGAACACCGCGTTCAACGCGATGCTGAAGACGCTGGAAGAGCCGCCCGAGTACCTGAAGTTCGTTCTCGCGACGACCGACCCGCAGAAGGTGCCGCCTACCGTGCTGTCGCGCTGCCTGCAGTTCAACCTGCGGCCGATGGCACCGCAGACGGTGCAGGAGCACCTGGCGAAGGTGCTGGCCGCTGAAAGCATCGAGGCCGAGCCCGGTGCCTTGCGCCTCTTGGCAAAGGCCGCGCGCGGCTCGATGCGCGATGCCTTGTCGCTCACCGACCAGGCGATTGCCTTCGGGGCCGGCACCCTGAGCGAAGCCGGCGTGCGCCAGATGTTGGGGGCGGTCGACCGCAGCCATGCGGTGCGGTTGGTCGAAGCGCTGGCCGCGGGGCAGGGCGCCGAGGTCGTCGCGGCGGTGGAGGGTTTGCGTGGCCTCGGCCTGTCGGCGGCAGGCACGCTGGAAGAGATGGCGGCCCTGCTGCAGCAGATGGCGGTGGTGCAGGCGGTGCCCGAGGCCATCGACGACAACGACCCCGACAGCCCGACCGCAGCGCGCCTGGCCGGGCTGCTGGCGCCCGACGAAACACAGTTCCTCTACAGCATCGTGCTGCACGGCCGCGCCGAGCTGGCGCTGGCACCCGACGAATACAGCGGCCTGGTGATGGTGCTGCTGCGCATGCTGGCCTTCCGGCCGGGTGCGGCAGGCACTTCGCCGCAACGTGTGGCCCCGGCGCCCGTGAGCCGGCCCGCCCCTGCCTCTGCCCCGGTTGCGAGCAAGCCGGTGGTGGCGGCTCCCGCTGCACGTGCTGCCGTCGTGGCACCGCCGCCCGCGGCACGGGCCAGCGTGGCGCCTGCCCCGGCGCCGGTGGCCAGCCGCGAGCCGCCGCCGTGGCTCGACGAGGTCCCGGACGAAGACGAACCGACCGCTGCGCCCGTCGAGGTGCGCGAGCCGCCGAAGCCGTTTGCCGTGTCGCCGGCCGGGTTCGAGCCCACGCCGCTGGGCGACCGCTGGGCCGAGGTGGTGGCCAAGATGATCGAGGCCGGCAGCATCGGTGCGCTGGTGCGCGAACTGGCGATGCAGGCGCAATGCCTGTCGGCGGGCGAGGGCGGCGTGTGGCGCTTGCGAGTGGAGCGCGAGACGCTGCGCGCACCGGCCCAGCGCGACAAGCTCCAGGCCGCCTTGGCCACGCTGCTCGGGCAGCCTGTGCAACTCGAAGTCGAAGCCGGCGCGGCCACCGACACCCCCGCGCAGCGGGCGTCGGTCGAGCGCGCACGCCGGCAGAACGAAGCCGAACAGATCATCCACAACGACCCGCTGGTGCAGGCCCTGATGAAGCAATTCAAGACGGCACGCATCGTGCCCGGCTCCGTCAAGCCGCACTGACCTCGAACCCAGGAGAACGCTCATGATGAAGAACCAACTCGCCGGCCTGATGAAGCAGGCCCAGGCGATGCAGGACAACCTCAAGAAGGCCCAGGAAGAGCTGGCCAATCTCGAAGTCGAAGGCCAGTCGGGCGCCGGCCTCGTGAAGATCACGATGACCTGCAAGCACGACGTGAAGCGTGTCGTCATCGACCCGAGCCTGCTGGCCGACGACAAGGACATGCTGGAAGACCTGGTCGCCGCGGCGTTCAACGATGCTGTGCGCCGCGCAGAAGCCGTCTCGCAGGAAAAGATGGGCAAGCTGACAGCCGGGATGCCGCTGCCTCCGGGAATGAAGTTCCCCTTCTGAACCCGTGGCTGAACATGCGCTCGATGGCCTGATCGAGGCCCTGCGCCGCCTGCCAGGCGTTGGGCAGAAATCGGCGCAGCGCATGGCCTTCCATCTGCTGCAGCACGACCGTGACGGCGCCCAGCGCATCGCGCAGGCGCTCACGACCGCGGTGCACGACATCCGCCACTGCGAGCGCTGCCACACCTTCACCGAAGCGGCAATCTGCCGCACCTGCCTCGACGACACGCGCGAGCAGCGCCTGCTGTGCGTGGTGGAAACGCCGGCCGACCAGGCGGCGATGGAGCGCACCGGCAGCTACCGCGGCCTGTACTTCGTGCTGATGGGGCGGCTGAGCCCGCTCGACGGCATCGGCGTGCGCGACATCGGCCTGCAGCAGCTGGTGGACCGTGCCAGCGATGGCAGCGTCGACGAGGTCATCGTCGCGACCAGCTTCACCGCCGAGGGCGAGGCCACCGCGCATGTCATCGCTGAGGCCATGAAACTGCGCGGCGTGAAGGTCACGCGGCTGGCGCGTGGCGTGCCGATCGGCAGCGAGCTCGAATACGTGGACCTGGGCACCATCGCCCACGCATTGGTCGACCGCCGCTGATCAGCGGCGCTTGCGCGAGCTGCTCGTCGCCTTGCGCTTGATGGCCGGCTTCTTCGCCTTGGCGCTGCTGCGCACCGTGGGCTGGCGCTGCGGCACGTAGACCACCACGCTGTGCCCGGCTGCGAAGCTCGCGCCGGCGGCGACCTTGTTCCACGAAGCGACCTGCGAGGCGCTCACGCGATAGCGGCGCGCCACCGACGCCACGGTGTCACCCTTGACCGCACGGTGCGTGATGCGCCGCGGTGGCAGCGCCTCGGGCGCGAGGGTCATCACGGCGTTGTCGGCGAGGTGCACCGACACGTCTTTCAAGAGCGTCTCGGAGCGCGGCACGAGCAACGTCGAGCCGGCCTTCACCAGCATGCGCGGTGGGATCTTGTTCACATCGCGAAGCTCGGCTTCGCTGATGCCGAACTGCTTGGCGGCTTCGGCGGGCTTCACCGTCTTGGGCGCGACCCAGGCCGTCCAGGTGGCGAAGGGGCCTCGGTGGGCCGCCACGTTGCGGATGAAGAGGCTCGCGTTGTCATACGGCAGCAGGATCTGCGGCGTGCCGGCGGCGAGGATCACCGGCTTGTTCATCTGCGGGTTGAGCGTCATGAACTCGTCGCGCGAGATGCCGGCGAGTTGCACCGCGGTGTCGACGTCGATGTCGCGCTCGATGGGCACGCTCAGGAAGTAGGGGTGGTTGGCCAGCGGCGGCAGCGTGAGCGAAAACGTGTCGGGCCGCGCCACGATGTTCTTTACTGCCTGCAGCTTGGGCACGTAGTAGGCCGTCTCGTTGGGCATGCGCAGGCTGAGGTAGTCGGTCGGCTTGCCTGCCTTGCGGTTGCGTGCCTGCGCGCGCATCACGTTGCCTTCGCCCCAGTTGTAGGCGGCCAGGGCCAGGTGCCAGTCGCCGAACATGTTGTAGAGCTTCTGCAGGTAGTCGAGTGCGGCGCGTGTGGAGGCGAGCACGTCGCGGCGGTCGTCACGGAAGACGTTCTGCCGCAGGTCGAAGTTTTTCCCCGTGGCGGGCATGAACTGCCACATGCCCGAAGCCTTGGCCGACGAGATCGCCTGCGGGTTGAAGGCGCTCTCGATGAAAGGCAACAGGGCCAGCTCGGTGGGCATGCCGCGGCGCTCGACCTCTTCGACGATGTGGAAGAGGTAGCGGCTGCCACGCTCGGTCATGCGGGCCACGTAGTCGGGGCGGCCCGAGTACCACTGCTCGCCGGTGCGCACGAGCGGGGTCTCGAGATCGGGCATGGCGAAGCCGCGGCGCACGCGTTCCCAGAGGTCGATGTTGGCGGTCTTGGATTCGAGGTCGACCGGTTCTTCCGGGCGCAGCGGGTCGACCGGCGCGGCGGCCACGGGCCCACCGCCATCGGCCGGTGCCGAGGCCGCAGAGGTCGCGGCAGCCACGGCAGATGCAGAAGCGGCGGGCGCCGAGGCCGTGGCAGCCGGCAACTCGGCCTTGGCGATGACGGCCGGAATGTCGCTTCGCTGGTCGGGTGCTTCGATGTGCGTCGCGCAGGCCGCGAGCAGCGAGGCCAGCGTCAGCGCGACGGCGTGGCGCAGGGGGTGGATCAATGTCATCGGAAGTTGTTTTTCCATTCGCGCAGCGTCGCCAGCACGTCGACGTCGCCTTGGCTGGAGGCGCCCTGGGCGAGCGCCGACGCCTTCACCTCGGGCACGCTACAACGCATGAACGGGTTGATGCGCCGTTCCTGTTCGATGGTGCTGGGCAAGGTGGGCTGGCCCAGTGCGCGCAGTTGCTCGCAGTGGGCGGTGTAGGCCTGCAGGCTGTCGTTGTGGGGCTCGACGGCATGCGCGAATTTCAGGTTGGACAAGGTGTACTCGTGCGCGCAGCACACCCGCGTGCGGGCGGGCAGGGCGGCCAGCCGCGACAGCGACGCGTGCATCTGCGCCGGAGTGCCTTCGAAGAGGCGGCCGCAGCCACCGGAAAAGAGCGTGTCGCCGCAGAAGAGCAGAGGCGCTTCGCCATCTGGCGGCAGGTGGAAGTAGGCGATGTGGCCGGCGGTGTGGCCGGGCACGTCGATCACCTCGAAGCGAAGGCCGAGCAGCTCGACCTCATCGCCATCGTGCACGGGGGTGTAGGGCTCGGGGATCTTTTCACGCGCCGGCCCGAAGATCGGGCCTTGAAGCCGCGGCCGAAGCGCTGAAAGACCGCCGACATGATCGCCGTGGTGATGGGTCACTAGAATCCCCGCCAGCATCAAGCCTTGGGCATCGAGCGCCTGCTCGACTGGTGCCGATTCGCCCGGATCGACAACGAGCGCCTGCCGGCCATCGTGAAGCATCCAGATGTAGTTGTCCGAGAAGGCTGGCAGTGCTTGCAGGTTCATGGCGCGTTTTTTATGGCGCAATACGGCGGGATTATAGGTTTGGCCCCCTGGCTGAAGACGCCACCGGGCCGCTATCTGCTGGCCTGGGAACAGGCCCAGGTCGACCGCTGCGTGGCCGACATGTTCGGCTTCCACGCGCTCCAGCTCGGCCTGCCCGAACTCGACGCGCTGCGGGCCAATCGCATGCCCCATCGATGGCAAGCGGTGGACCACCCACAGGCTGCCAGCATGGAGTCGGCGACCGAGGGTGAAGTTCCGGCGCAGCGTGCGGTCATGCTGCATTGCGATTTCGACGCCTTGCCCTTCGACAGCCAGAGCCTCGACCTCGTCGTGCTGCCCCACGCGCTGGAGCGTGCGCGCGATCCGCACCAAGCCTTGCGCGAAGTGGAACGTGTGCTGGTGCCCGAAGGCAAGATCGTGATCCTCGGCTTCAACCCCGGCGGGCTCTGGGCGCTGCGCCAGAGCATGGGCCGCGTGCTGCGGGGCCTGGGCCTCGCGCGTGGTCGGCCGCTCTTCATGCCCAGCGAAGGCGAGCTGCTCGGCTACTGGCGGCTGCGCGACTGGTTGCGATTGCTCAGCTTCGACATCGAAGAGGGCCGCTTCGGTTGCTACAAGCCGCCGTTCGAGTCGGAGCCCTGGCTCACGCGTTTCGAATGGATGGAAGGCACGGGCCGCCGCTGGTGGCCGGTGCTCGGGGCGGCCTACATGCTCGTGGCCGTGAAGCGCGTGCGCGGCATGCGCCTCGTGGGCCTCGTGCGCCACAAGCGCGTGCCGGCCAAGGCGGCGCCGGCGGTGGTCCGCCGCACCACAGCAACATCACAGCAACATGACCTCGATACCTTCATCGACTGACTCGCCCAAGCCCGCGATCCGCCGGCCGGCCGTGACGATCTACACCGACGGTGCCTGCAAGGGCAACCCGGGGCCCGGTGGCTGGGGCGCCTGGCTCAGCACCGGCGAGCACGAAAAGGAGCTTTACGGCGGCGAGCGGCAGACCACCAACAACCGCATGGAACTTACCGCGGTGATCGAGGCTCTGGCTTCGCTGAAGCGCAGTTGCGACGTCACGCTCTACACCGACAGCGAATACGTGCGAAAAGGCATCACCGAGTGGATCCACGGTTGGAAGCAGCGCGGCTGGAAGACGGCCGACAGGAAGCCTGTGAAGAACGCCGACCTCTGGCAGCGGCTCGATGCATTGCGCGCCTTGCACCACGTGGAGTGGCGCTGGGTAAAGGGGCACGCGGGCGACCCGGGCAACGAGCGCGCCGATGCGCTGGCCAACCGCGGCGTGGGCCAGGCCACTACGTGATTTCCAGCCTCGCCGCAAGGCGACCCCAGGGCTACAGTGCCGTGGGAACGATTCAAGGGACAGCGTGAAGACTTTGCATACGGTGGTGGCGCTGGTGGGCATCTCCTTGGCCGGCGGTGCCGCCTGGTGGTACCAGCACAAGGGGCCGACCCCCCAGGGCATGGAGGGAACGGCTGGCGCAGGGGCCACCGCGTCGGGCGTTGCGGCAGGCAGAGCGCCCGCCGGCCCCGCGGGGCCGGTGCCGGTGGAAGTGGGCAAGGTCGAGGTGGTGGCCATTGCCGACGATGCGCAAGGCGTGGGTGCCCTGCGATCGCGCCAGGGTGTGACGCTGCGGCCCGAGGTCAGCGGGCGCATCTCCAAGCTCGGTTTCACCGACGGCCAGCGCGTGAAGCGAGGCCAGATGCTGGTGCAGCTTGATGACACTTTGCAGCAGGCCCAGCTTCAGCAGGCCGAAGCGCAGGCGAGCATCGCCCGCACCAACCTGCAGCGCAACCGCGAGCTGCTGGCCGCCAACTTCGTGAGCCAGAGCATGGTCGACCAGACCGCCGCGGCGCTGCAGGTGGCCGAGGCGCAGGTCGCGCTCGCCAAGGCGCAACTCGCGCGCATGCGCATCGAGGCGCCGTTCGACGGCGTGGTCGGCATCCGTGTCGTCAACGTTGGCGACTACGTGAAAGACGGCGCCGACCTGGTGAACGTCGAAGACACCTCCACCGTGTTGCTCGATTTCCGCCTGGCCGAGCGCTACGTGGCCCGCCTCAAGACGGGCCAGCCGGTCGAGGCCCAGCTCGACGCCATGCCAGGGCGTGCGTTCAAGGGCCATGTCGACGCCGTCGACTCGGTGCTCGACGCCAACGGCCGCTCGCTGCTCGTGCGCGCACGGCTGCAGAACCCCGGCGGTGAGCTGCGCTCGGGCATGTTTGCCCGCACGCGCATCGTCTTCTCCACGCGCAACAACGCGCTCGTCGTGCCCGAAGAGGCGCTGGTGCCGCTGTCGGGCAAGCAGTACCTGGTGAAGGTGGTCGACGGGCCGAAGGGCAAGCAGTCGCAGCGCATCGAGGCCCGCATCGGCATGCGGCTGCCGGGCAAGGTCGAGATCCTCGAAGGCCTGGCCCCTGGCGACCAGGTGGTCACGGCCGGGCAGGCACGGCTGATGCGCGAGCCGATGCCGCTGCGCATCGTCGACCTCAACCAGCCGCAGCGTGCGGGCGGCCCGGGGCGTGCGGCGAGCGGTGCGGCCAGCGGCCCGCGGCCGACCGCGCTGTGAGCTGAGAGACAGAACCCAGAGCGCGCGCCATGAAGCTGTCCGACGTCACCATCCGCCGCCCGGTCTTTGCGACCGTGCTGTCGCTGCTGCTCATCCTGATCGGCGCGGTGTCGTTCACCCGCCTGCAGGTGCGCGAGTACCCGCGCATCGACGAGCCGGTCGTCAACGTGACGACACGCCTCATCGGCGCCTCGTCGGAGGTGATCGAGTCGCAGGTCACCAAGCCGCTCGAAGACTCCATCGCCGGCATCGACGGCGTGGAGATCATCACCTCGATCTCGCGCTCGGAGCAGAGCCAGATCACGGTGCGCTTCAAGCTCGAGAAGAACCCCGACGACGCCGCCGCCGACGTGCGCGACCGTGTCTCGCGCGTGCGTGCCCGGCTGCCCGATGCGATCGACGAGCCGGTGATCGCGAAGGTCGAGGCCGATGCCACGCCCACGATCTGGCTCGCGTTCACCAGCGAGACCTTGTCGCCGCTGCAGGTGACCGACGTGGTCAACCGCATCGTGAAGCCTCGGCTGCAGACCGTGACCGGCGTGGCCGACGTGCAGGTCAACGGCGACCGCAAGTTCTCGATGCGCATCTGGCTCGACCCCGACCGGCTTGCCTCCTACCGCCTCACCGTGCAGGACGTGGAAGACGCGCTGCGCAAGCAGAACCTCGAAGTACCGGCCGGGCGCATCGAAAGCCAGCAGCGCGAGTTCAGCGTCACGGCGCGCACCGACCTCAACACCGAGGCGCAGTTCGGGGCGGTGGCGCTCAAGACCGTCAACAACTACACCGTGCGGCTGCGCGATGTGGCCCGCATCGAGCAGGCCGCGGCCAGCGAGCGCAGCAGCGTGCGGCTCAACGGTGTGCCGTCCATCTCGGCGGGTGTGATCCGCCAGGCCACGGCCAACCCGCTGGAGGTGTCGGCCGGCGTGCGCGAAATGATGCCCAAGCTGCAGCAGGATCTGCCGGCGGGCGTGAAGGTGCAGGTGGCCAACGACAACTCGGTCTTCATCGACAAGTCGGTGAAGTCGGTGTTCAGCACCATCACCGAAGCGGTGGTGCTGGTGGCGCTCGTCGTGTTTCTTTTCCTGCGGCACTTGCGCGCGGCGGTGATCCCGCTCGTGACCATCCCGGTGAGCCTGGTCGGCACCTTCGCGATCATGGCGCTCGCCGGGTTCACCATCAACACACTCACATTGCTGGCATTGGTGCTCGCCATCGGCCTGGTGGTCGACGATGCGATCGTGGTGCTGGAAAACATCTTCCGCCACATCGAAGACGGCATGTCGCCGTTCCAGGCGGCGCTCAAGGGGGCCAAGGAAATCGGCTTTGCGGTGGTGGCGATGACGATGACGCTGGCGGCCGTGTTCGCGCCGCTCGCGTTTGCGCCGGGCCGCACCGGGCGGCTCTTCACCGAATTCGCGTTGACGCTTGCGGGCGCGGTGATCGTCTCGGGCTTCGTCGCGCTCACCCTCACGCCCATGATGTGCAGCAAGCTGCTGCGTCACGAGGCCAAGCCGACGCGCTTCGACCGCCTCATGGAAGCGGGCCTCGACCGCCTCACCCACGCCTACGGCCGCGCACTGCGCTGGACGCTCGCCCACCGCTGGGTGGTGCTGGTGGTGATGGTGGCGTCGGCGGCCGGCAGCTGGCAGCTTTTCCGCACGGCCAAGAGCGAGCTCGCGCCGCTCGAAGACCGCGGCGTGATCCTCGCCACCATCAACGCGCCCGACGGCTCCACGCTCGACTACACCGCACGCTACCTGCGCGCCATCGAAGGCATCGGCCGTGACTACCCCGAGTTCGACCGCGTCTTCGTGGTGGCCGGCAACCCAACGGTGTCGCAAGGCATCTCGTTCCTGCGCACCGTCGACTGGGACGCGCGCGACCGCAGCACGCTGCAGCTCGCGCGTGAGTTGCAGCCGCGCTTTGCCGGGCTGCCGGGCGTCACCGCCTTTCCGGTCACGCCGCCCAGCCTCGGCCAGGGCTTCCGCGAGCGGCCGATCAACTACGTGATCGTCACCAACGACTCTTACGACAACCTCTCGCGCGTGACGCAGCAGATGCTGGCCGAGATGGCCAAGAACCCTGGCTTCGTGCAGCCCGACACCGACCTGCGGCTCAACAAGCCCGAGATCTTTCTCGAGGTCGACCGCGACCGCGCGGCCGATGCCGGCGTGAGCGTCGACCAGGTGGCCCGCACCGTCGAGACCATGCTCGGCGGCCGCGCCGTCACACGCTACAAGCGCGACGCCGACCAGTACGACGTGCTGGTGCAGACCGAGATCCGCGGCCGCACCACACCGGAAGACATCGACAAGCTCTTCGTGCGCGGCCGTGGCGACGCGATGGTGCCGCTGTCGTCGCTCGTGAAGGTGCGCGAGTCGGTAAGCCCGCGCGAGCTGAACCACTTCAACCAGCGGCGCTCGGTGTCGATCACGTCCAACCTGGCGCCGGGTTACTCGCTCGGTGAGGCGCTGCAGTTCATGGACGACACCGCACGCAAGGTGCTGAAGCCCGGCTATTCGACCGAGCTCAATGGCGTGTCGCGCGAGTTCCGCTCGTCGAGCGGCGCGCTGGGCCTGGTGTTTGCGCTGGCGCTGCTCTTCATCTTCCTGGTGTTGAGTGCGCAGTTCGAGAGCTTCGTCGACCCGTTCGTGATCATGCTGTCGGTGCCCTTGTCGATGGTGGGCGCGCTGGCGGCACTGCAGTTGGCGGGCGGCACGCTCAACGTCTATTCGCAGATCGGGCTCATCACGCTCGTAGGCCTCATCACCAAGCACGGCATCCTGATCGTCGAGTTCAGCAACCAGCTGCGGCAGCAGGGGCGGTCGGTCTTCGATGCAGTCAACGAGGCCGCTGCGCTGCGGCTGCGCCCCATCCTGATGACCACCGGCGCGATGGTGCTCGGTGCGTTGCCCCTCGCGCTGGCCCACGGCGCCGGCGCCGAGAGCCGCCAGCAGATCGGCTGGGTGATCGTGGGGGGCATGTCGCTTGGCACGCTGCTCACGATCTTCGTGGTGCCGACGGTGTATTCGCTCTTCGCGCGCAAGGCGGTGCCGGGCGCCATCGAGACACCCGCCGACCCCGACGGGGGCTCGCACGCGGCGCACGCCTGATCAGGCACGCGCCAGGTCGTCGGGGGTGTTGATGTTGAAGAAGGCCGCGGGGTCGTCGAACGTGACCTCGGCGCGCCGCAGCTGCGCCATCCACCGGCCGACCTTGCGCTCGCCCGATTCGAGGTAGCGGCGCAGGTCGTCGGCCAGGCCACGCCGCATCAGGCAGAAGGCCGGCTCCTGGCCCACCGCAGTGCGGGCCAGCACGAGGTCGATGTCGTCGTGCATCGCGTCGGCGAGGCGGGCCACCAGGTCGGTCGGGAAGTGCGGGCAATCGCAAGGCACGGTGGCGAGGTAGGGCGTGGTGATGTGCTGGAGGCCGGCGAGGAAGCCCGCCAGCGGCCCCTGGTAGCCCGCGAGATCTGCAGGGTCCTGCCACACCGGCACGCCCCAGCGGGCGTAGTCGTCGAGATTGCGGTTCGCGCTGAGCATCACCTGGCCGACCTGCGGTGCCAGGCGTTGCAAGGCGCTCAGTGCCAGCGGCTGGCCCCGATAGGGCTGCAGGCCCTTGTCGACACCGCCGAGCCGGCTGCCCTGGCCACCGGCCAGCACGAGGCCAGTGATGTCGGCGTGCTCGACCACCGGCTCAACCGCCGATGTAGTGCATCTCGACCCGGCGCTGGCCCGAGCCGGTGTCGGCGGCTTGCGCGCCACGCAGCTCGGAGTAGCGGTCGTCGCGGCCTTGCCAGATGAGGCCGATGGCGCTGGCGATCTGCTCGTCGCTGTAGCCGCCGCGCAGCAGCGAGCGCAGGTCGTGGCCGTGGGTGGCGAAGAGGCAGAGGAAGAGCTTGCCTTCGGTCGACAGACGGGCACGGTTGCAGTCGCGGCAGAAGGCGTGCGTCACGCTCGAGATCACGCCGATCTCGCCTCGGCCGTCGGCATACGCCAAGCGCTCGGCGGTCTCGCCAGCGTAGTTGGCGTCGATGGCGCGCAGCGGGAAGGCCTCGTTCAGGCGCGCGACGACGTCGGACGAGGGCAGCACCTGGTCCATGCGCCAGCCGTTGGTCTCGCCCACGTCCATGAACTCGATGAAGCGCAGCACCACCCGGCCACCGAAGTGATCGCGGAAGTAGCGCGCCATCGGCACGATCTCGTGGTCGTTGACGCCGCGCTGCACCACCATGTTGACCTTGATCGGCCCGAGGCCCACGCGCTCGGCGGCCTCGATGCCGGCCAGCACGTCGGCGACCGGAAAGTCGGCGTCGTTCATGCGGCGGAAGATGGTGTCGTCGAGTGCATCGAGGCTCACGGTGATGCGCTTCAGGCCCGCGTCTTTCAGCGCTTGGGCCTTGCGGGCGAGCAGCGAGCCATTGGTGGTGAGTGTGAGGTCGAGCGGCTCGCCATCGGGCGTGCGCAGCTCGGCCAGCATCTCGATCAGCCCCTCGACGTGCTTGCGCAGCAGTGGCTCGCCGCCGGTGAGGCGGATCTTCTGCACGCCGTGCGCTGCGAAGAGGCGCGCGGTGCGGGTGATCTCCTCGAAGCTCAGGAGCGAGGTGTGCGGCAGGAACTGGTAGTGCTTGTCGAACACTTCCTTCGGCATGCAGTAGCTGCAGCGGAAGTTGCATCGGTCGGTGACCGAGATGCGCAGGTCGCGCAGCGGGCGGCCGAGGGTGTCCGACAGCAGCCCGGTGGCGGCGATCGGCTGCGCCGGGATGCGCGGGACCGACGCGGCATAGCGGTGGTCGGCGAGGGGGATGACTTTCTCGGTCATCGGTCGATTGTGCCGCCGTGGCGCCTTGGGCGCCTGTGCGGCGTCAAGGGAACTCGTTGGGGATGGCGGGTGCCGTGTTGGCGGGAACCGGTGCGGGCGTTGCCGCGGCTGCGGGCTCGGTGACCGCCGTGTTGGCGCGCCGGGCGCCGGTGAAGCGCTTGGCCCAGTACTTCACGCCCATGCTTTCCACCCGCACTTCGCTGCCAGAGCGCGGCGCGTGGATGAACTTGCCTTCGCCGACGTAGATGCCCACGTGCGAGAAGGTGCGGCGCAGGGTGTTGAAGAAGACCAGGTCGCCGGGCTGCAGCTCGTCGCGCTTGACGGCCGTGAAGCCCGCGGCCTTGGCCTGGTCGTCCACCCGGCGGGGCAGCACGAGGCCGAGCGTGCTTTCGTAGATGTGGCGGGTGAAGCCGCTGCAATCGAAGCCGTCGTCGGAGTTGTTGCCGCCGCGCTTGTAGGGCACGCCGAGGAAATTCATCGCCGAGAGCACGAGACCCGAGGTGGTGTCGCGCACCTGCCGGCCGATGGCGGCGGCGCTGTCGATGGCGGTGGTGCTGCCCGAGGTGTGGCTCGCGCTCAGCACGCCACGCTCGATGAGGAGCTGGGCCATGACATCGGGGTGCTCGGGAGCGGCCTGGGTGGCCCCGGCCGCGGCGGCGCAGGCCAGCGCAAGGAGCGCTGAACGCAGGCGGGGCAGGGGCAGGCCGGACATGGGCCGCAGGATAGGGGAGCGCGCCGAAGGCAGTCAACCGAAAAGACAGGTGCGACAGGGACTTAACGGGCTTTCTTCATGCGTTCGGCGGTGCGCGCTCGTGGCCCTCCCCGATGCGGGGCCGGGGCTCAACGGTTAGCCTGCACTTCTCTGTTCAGGAGTTGAAACATGTTCAAAGCTTTGCTGCTGGAGAAGACCGACGCCGGGTTCAGCGCCCGGGTGCAGCCCGTGGACGACGCCCGTCTGCCCGCGGGCGACGTGCTCGTGCAGGTCGACTGCTCGACCCTCAACTACAAGGATGGCCTGGCCATCACCAACAAGGGCCCGGTGGTGCGCCAGTGGCCGATGGTGGCCGGCATCGACGGCGCCGGCACGGTGCTCGAAAGCCAGCACCCCGCCTGGAAGCCGGGTGACCGCTTCGTGCACAACGGCTGGGGCGTCGGCGAGGTGCATTGGGGGTGCCTGGCCGAGCGGGCCCGGCTCAAGGGTGACTGGCTGGTGAAGCTGCCGGCCGCCTTCGACGCGCGCCAGGCGATGGCCATCGGCACCGCGGGCTACACCGCCATGCTCTGCGTGCTCGCGCTCGAACGCCACGGCGTGAAGCCGGGTGACGGCGAGGTGCTGGTGACCGGCGCCACGGGCGGCGTGGGCAGCGTGGCCACCGCCTTGCTGGCGCGCCTGGGCTACCGCGTGATCGCCTCGACGGGCAAGTCGGCCGAGTCTGCGTACCTGAAGACGCTGGGCGCGGCCGACCTGATCGACCGCGCCGAGCTGTCGGCCCCGGGCAAGCCGCTGCAAAAGGAACGCTGGGCGGCGGTGGTCGACGCGGTCGGCAGCCACACCCTCGTCAACGCCTGCGCCCAGACGCGCTACGGCGGCGTGGTGGCCGCCTGCGGCCTCGCGCAGGGCAACGACCTGCCGGGCACGGTGCTGCCGTTCATCTTGCGCAGCGTCACGCTGGCGGGGGTCGACAGCGTGATGGCGCCGCTTGTGTTGCGTCAACAGGCCTGGGACAGGTTGGCGAAAGATTTGGACCCTAAGCTGCTCGACCACATGGTGCAGGACATCGACCTCGGCGACGCCATCTCGCACGCCGAGGCCTTGATGGCCGGCAAGGTGCGCGGCCGGCTGGTCGTGCACATTCGATAGAGCAGGAGACCCCGATGAGCCGCTACGCCGATTTCCACCGCCGTTCGATCGAAGACCGAGACGGCTTCTGGCAGGAGCAGGCCGCGCTCATCGACTGGCACAAGCCGCCGCAGACGATCTGCGACTACAGCAAGCCGCCGTTCGCGAAATGGTTCGTCGGTGGCGAGACCAACCTGTGCCACAACGCGGTCGACCGCCACGTCGCCCTGCGCCCTGACCAGAACGCGCTGATCTGGGTGTCGACCGAGGTTGGGCAGGAGCGCGTCTACAGCTTCCGCGAGCTGCACGCCGAGGTGCAGCGCATGGCGGCCTGCCTGCAGGCGCTGGGGGTGAAGCAGGGCGACCGGGTGCTGATCTACATGCCGATGATTCCCGAGGCGGCGTTTGCGATGCTGGCCTGTGCGCGCATCGGCGCCATCCACTCGGTGGTGTTCGGCGGCTTCGCGAGCAACAGCCTGGCCAGCCGCATCGACGACGCCACGCCCACGGTGGTGGTGAGCGCCGATGCCGGCAGCCGCAGCGGCAAGGTCGTGCCCTACAAGCCGCTGCTCGACGAGGCACTGCGGCTGTCCACGCACAAGCCGAAGACGGTGCTGATGGTCGACCGCGGCTTGGCACCTTTCGAGCGCAGCTCGCGCGATGTTGATTACGCCTCGCTGCGCGAGAAGCACCTGAACGACAAGGTGCCCTGCACCTGGCTGCGCGCCACCGACCCGAGCTACACGCTCTACACCAGCGGCACCACCGGCAAGCCCAAGGGCGTGCAGCGCGACACCGGCGGCTACGCCGTCGCCTTGGCGGCCAGCATGAAGCACATCTTCCAGGGCAAGGCGGGCGAGACCTTCTTCAGTGCGAGCGACATCGGCTGGGTGGTCGGCCACAGCTACATCATCTATGGCCCGCTGATCGCCGGCATGGCCTCGCTGATGTACGAGGGCCTGCCGGTGCGGCCCGACGCCGGCATCTGGTGGAGCCTGGTCGAGAAGTACAAGGTCAACCTGATGTTCACCGCACCCACCGCGGTGCGGGTGCTGAAGAAGCACGACGAGAGTTTCATCCGCGGGCACGACCTGGGTTCGCTGCGCGCGCTCTTCCTGGCCGGCGAGCCGCTCGACGAACCCACCGCCACGTGGATCGCCAAGGCGCTCGGCAAGCCCGTCATCGACAACTACTGGCAGACCGAAACCGGCTGGCCCATCCTCACCATCGCCAATGGCGTGGAGAAGGCGAAGAGCAAGTTCGGCAGCCCCGGCTTCGCGATGTACGGCTACGACGTGAAGCTGCTGAATGAAGCGACGGGCGAGGAGCTGACCGGCCCCAACCAGAAAGGCGTGCTCGCGATCGAGGGTCCGCTGCCCCCGGGCTGCATGCAGACGGTGTGGGGCGACGATGAGCGCTTCGTGAAAACCTATTGGACGACGGTGCCCGGCCGCATGGTCTACAGCACCTTCGACTGGGGCATCCGCGACGAGGACGGCTACTACTTCATCCTCGGCCGCACCGACGACGTGATCAACGTGGCCGGCCACCGGCTGGGCACGCGCGAGATCGAAGAGAGCATCTCCGGCCACCCCGCGGTGGCCGAAGTGGCGGTGGTCGGCGTGGCCGACGCGCTCAAGGGCCAGGTGGCGATGGCGTTCGCCGTTGTGCGCGACGCAAACCTCATCGCCGACGACGCCGGCAAGCTCAAGCTCGAAGGCGAGATCATGAAGACGGTCGACCAGAGCCTTGGCGCCGTCGCCCGGCCGGCGCGAGTCCGCTTCGTGACGGTGCTGCCCAAGACCCGCTCGGGCAAGCTGCTTCGCCGCGCGATCCAGGCCGTCTGCGAAGGCCGCGACCCGGGCGACCTGACCACGATCGAGGATCCGACTGCCTTGCAGCAGATCCGCGACCTGGTCTGAGCCTTACAGCACCTCGGACGCGAAGTCGGCCAGGCGCGAACGCTCGCCGCGGGCCAGCGTCACGTGGCCCGAGTGCGGCCAGCCCTTGAAGCGGTCGACGGCGTAGGTGAGGCCCGAGCTGCCTTCCGTCAGGTAAGGCGTGTCGATCTGCGCGAGGTTGCCCAGGCACACGATCTTGGTGCCGGGGCCGGCGCGCGTGATCAGTGTCTTCATCTGCTTGGGCGTGAGGTTCTGTGCCTCGTCGATGATGACGAACTTGTTGAGGAAGGTGCGGCCGCGCATGAAGTTCAGGCTCTTGATCTTGATCTTGCTGCGCACGAGATCGTTGGTGGCCGCGCGGCCCCACTCGCCGGCACCGCTGTCGGTCTTGGAGAGCACCTCGAGGTTGTCGTCGAGTGCACCCATCCACGGGCCCATCTTTTCCTCTTCGGTGCCGGGCAGGAAGCCGATGTCTTCACCCACCGGCACGGTCACGCGGGTGACGATGATCTCGGTGTAGCGGCGGTCGTCCATCACCTGGGAGAGGCCGGCGGCGAGCGTCATCAGCGTCTTGCCGGTGCCGGCGGTGCCGGTGAGGGTAATGAAGTCGCACTCCGGGTCCATCAGCAAATTGAGTGCGAAGTTCTGCTCGCGGTTGCGGGCGGTCACGCCCCAGACAGCGTTCTTCTGGTGGGTGTATTCGCGCAGCGTCTTGAGCACGGCGGTCTTGCCGGTGATCTCGGCCACCTTCGCGTAGAGCGGCGCGGCGCCCGGCGCTTCGAGGTAGACGAACTGGTTGACCATCAGCTGCGGCACCATCGGCCCGCTGATGCGGTAGTAGGTGCAGCCACCCTGGTTCCAGCTCTCCATGGTCTTGCCGTGCTGGTCCCAGAAGTCGGACGGCAGCGGCTGCACGCCGGTGTAGAGCAGGTCGCCGTCGTCGAGCGTCTTGTCGTTGAAATAGTCTTCGGCGTTGAGGCCGAGGGCGCGCGCCTTGATGCGCATGTTGATGTCTTTCGACACCAGCACCACCTCGCGCTTGGGGTGCTGCTCGCGCAGCGCCTGCACCACGCCGAGGATCTGGTTGTCGGCCTTGCCCTGGGGCAGGCCGGCCGGCAGGGCGACGTTGACCAGCGTGGTCTGGAAGAAGAGCTTGCCTTGCGCGTCTTTGTGGCCGGTGCTGTCGAGCGGCAGGCCGTCGGCCATGTCGCGGCCGTTGCCGTCGGAAAGAGCGGCGGCCAGTGCGTCGAGGTCGCGGCTCACCTGGCGGGCGTTGCGCGCGACTTCCGACATGCCTTTCTTGTGATCGTCCAGCTCTTCGAGCGTGATCATGGGCAGGTAGACGTCGTGCTCCTCGAAGCGGAACACGCTCATCGGGTCGTGCATCAGCACGTTGGTGTCGAGCACGAAAAGCTTGGCCGGGCCGGTGTGCCGGGGCTTGCGGCGGCGTGGCTCGGGCTGGGGCGGGCGGGCCGGCGCAGGGGCGGGCGCCGCGGCGCGTGCGATCAGCGGGGCGGCTTCACGCGGGGGCTCCAGGAGGTCCAGCACGGCAGGGCCGCTGGGGTCGGAGGCGGCGTGTTTCTGAGTTCGTTTGCCCGGTTTGGGCGCGGCCTGGGATTCGAAGTCGGCGGGGGTGAGGAGGGCGGCTCGTTTGGCAGGCGGCTTGGGCAGTGGCATGTAGTTCAGTGCGGCAGTGAGAAAACAAAAAAGCCGCACAGTCGACTGTGCGGCTTTGTCTGGGGAGCACGAGGTTCACAACACACGGGCATGAAAAACATTATGCACAAGTGAAGTGGCGACTCAACCGCCATGCACCGAGCGTGGTTGAAAAACAAAAGTCGCGTGAGAAACCGCGCTACCAGGGGGCCGATCGGGGCATTGCTCCCTGGCTTGAGGGATGACCCCGACGGCATCAGCCCGCAGACTTCGGCTTGAGCCGAATCGGGCGAAGCCGGCAACACAAGTAGACAGGGAAGAGGGAGCGAATGCAGGTGGTTGCACATCCAGCCCGCGAGGGGGGCATCTCCTATCGCCCGGACATCGACGGGCTCCGCACGATCGCCGTGCTGCTGGTGGTGGTCTTCCACTTCCACCTTTTTGCCGGTGGCGACAGCGGCTTCGTCGGCGTCGACGTCTTTTTCGTCATCTCGGGCTACCTCATCACGGCCATCATCCGCCAGCAGGTCGAGGATCAGCGGTTTTCGTTGTTGGGGTTCTGGGCCAAGCGCTTGCGCCGGCTCGCGCCCGCCTTGTTCGTGGTGCTGGCCGCGGTGCTGGCGTATGGCGCGCTGCGCATGGTGCAGGCGGACTTCCAGCAGCTGGCCGAGGAAGTGTTGGCCACCCAGTTCTACGTGGCCAATATCTACTTCTGGCGCAACGTCAATTACTTCGGCCTGCAGGCCGACAGCATCTACCTGCTGCACACCTGGTCGCTATCGGTGGAGGAGCAGTTCTACATCCTGTACCCGCTGCTGCTGGTGGGCGTGCTCAAGTTCGCACCTCGCCGTGCGCCCCTGATCCTGCTGGGCGCGGCCCTCGTCTCCTTCGGGCTGAACCTGGCGTTTGTCGGCACCAAGCCCGAGGCCGTCTTCTACCTGATGCCCACCCGCGCCTGGGAGCTGCTGATGGGCGCGCTGCTCACGTGGGCACCGCGCCCGCGGCACCACGTGCTGGCGCAGCTGCTGGGCGTGGCCGGGGTCATGCTGGTGGTGTCTGCCGTGGTGGGTTACACCGCCGACACCCGTTTCCCCGGCGCGTTTGCCTTGCTGCCCACGCTGGGGGCGTCGAGCCTGATCCTGGCGGGTGCGGAGGCTGAAGCGTGGTCGACCCGGCTGTTGTCGACGAGCCCGATGGTGGCCATCGGGCGCCTGTCCTATTCGCTGTACCTCGTGCACTGGCCGATCAACGTCTTTGCGTCCCAGGAGCTGGGGGAGGGCTACACCCTCGGCTGGCGTGTGACGATGATGGCCTTGTGCTTCGGGGTTTCGGCACTGGTCTATCGCTGGGTGGAGACCCCGTTCCGCGACGGCTCGCTGATGCCGCGCATCCGCCACCTGGCCCAAGGCTACGGCGCGGGCCTCGTGGCCAGCGTTGGCCTGTGCGCCACGGTGATCGCCACCCACGGGATGCCGCAGCGGCTGCCGTCGGACGTGGCGCGCATGGGGGCCTTTGCAGACGATCGGCCGACCGATCGCTGCCCGGAGCCCCACTCTGCCAGCGAGGCGGCTCACCCGACGCTGTGTGCACTGGGGGCCGCCGACCGACCGCAGGAGTGGCTGGTCTGGGGCGATTCGCATGCGTGGGCTGCGCGGGAGGCGATCGACCTGTGGCTCAAGAACACCGGGCAGGCGGGCCGATTCGCGTTCATGCACTCGTGCCCGCCGCTGTGGGGCGTTCACATCCCGCGCGGTGGCACCGCCTGCCATGCACTCAACGACGCGATGATGGCCACCGCCGTGCAGGACCCGCGTGTTCGGAAGGTGTTTCTCGTGTCGACCTGGCACCAAGGGGCCGGCTGGCTCACCACCTCGCCCGATCGGCGCCTGACTCTGCAGGATTCGCTCGCCTTGTTCCAGCGGCAATTCGACGCCACCGTCCGCGAGCTGCAGGCGCATGGCAAGGAGGTGTATGTGTGGGAGCCGCTGCCAGGGGCCCGGGCGCACGTCCCGCGGCGTGCAGCCACTGCCCTCATGCGGGGTGAGCCGGCCCGGCTCGACTTCAGCTTTGCCGAATACCGGGCGCGGACGGACTTCTTCTTCCAGGCCCTGGAGCGCAACCGGCCCTACATCGCGGGGTCGTTCTCGCCGTCACAGGTCTTGTGCAAGAGCGGGGAATGCGCGTCGGTGCTGGACGGCGAACCCGTCTACTACGACAAAGGCCACCTGGCACGCTCGGGCAGCGCCCGCTGGGCCGAGGCATTGGCCGCGCAGATGAGCGGGCCACCCGTGGTGCAGAGCCGCTTGATGCACTGAGGTGCGAATCGCCCGCGCCGGGCGCGGCGTTGGCACCGTCCAAAACAAAAGGCCTGCAATGCAGGCCTTTTATCGTCGGCAAGCTGGATCAGGCCGCTTTCTTGAGCGACTTCACCGCCTTGAGCACTTCGTCGACGTGGCCGGCAACCTTGATGCCACGCCATTCCTCGCGAAGGATGCCGTCGCCATCGATCAGGAAAGTGCTGCGCTCGATGCCCTTGACCTTCTTGCCGTACATGATCTTGTTCTTGACCACGCCGAACATGTGGCAGAGCTTCTCTTCGGTGTCGGCGATCAGCTCGTAGGGCAGTTCCAGGTTCTGCTTGAACTTGTCGTGCGAGGCCATGTTGTCGCGCGAGACGCCGAAGACCACGGCGCCGGCTTTCACGAAGTCTTTGTGGCGGTCACGGAACTGCATCGCTTCGGTGGTGCAGCCGGGGGTGTTGTCCTTCGGGTAGAAGTACAGCACGACCGTTTGCCCGGCGTATGCCGGCGGCGTGAACTTCACGCCGCCGGTTGCGAGCGCTTCAAATTCCGGGAGGGGTTTATTGAGGGCTGGCGTCATGAAGAATTCTGGAGGTTGCGCCCTGTAAGGCGTAGCTCGTGATTATAAGGGCTCGCGAGTGCACGAAGCGCTTGCCGAACGGTCCCCAAAAGGGGCGAGGGGTCAGCCCAGGAGCAAGGCCGCGACGACCTTGCGGCTCTCGCCGGCGAGCACGTTGTACGTGCGGCAGGCGGCGGCGGTGTCCATCGTCTCGATGCCGATGCGACGCGCCATCAGGCCACGCAGCAACATGGGCGGCACGAAGCGGATGCGCTTGCCGCTGCCGAAGATGATGAGTTCGGGCGACAGGGCTGCGAGCTGCTCGAAATCGTCCGCAGTGAGGGCCTCGAAGCCTGCGCTGCCCCAGGGGCCGACGTCGCCAACCCACGGGATCACGATGCTTTGTGTGTGCGCCACGCCGTTGACCGACACGGCGTCGGCACTCAGGCCTGAAATGACGTTCACGCCTTCGATGCGGTCGGGTTGCAGCTTCAAATCACGGATCCGGAAAAACGTTGTCGCACGAGGAGGGTGCGACAGGCATGGAAGTGGGGGCGATCAGGGATAATTCTAGGCTTTGCGCCGCTTTGGAGACCGTGTTGAAGCCCATCGTCAAGTCCGGCAAATTGGCCAACGTGGCCTACGACATCCGCGGGCCGGTGCTCGAGAAGGCCCGCCAGATGGAGGACGAGGGCCAAAAGATCATCAAGCTCAACATCGGCAACGTGGCTGCGTTCGGCCTCGAGCCGCCCGACGAGATCGTGCAGGACATGATCCGCAACCTGCCCTCGCAGGTGGCTGCGGGCTACACCGACAGCAAGGGCCTCTTCGCCCCGCGCAAGGCGGTGGTGCACTACACGCAAGAGAAGAACATCACCGGCGTGACGGTCGACGACGTCTACCTCGGCAACGGTGCCTCCGAGCTGATCGCGATGAGCCTCAACGCGCTGCTCAACAACGGCGATGAGGTGCTCATCCCCGCACCCGACTACCCGCTGTGGACGGCCGTCACCGGCCTCTCCGGCGGCACGCCGGTGCACTACATGTGCGACGAGCAGGCCGACTGGATGCCTGACGTGGCCGACATCAAGCGCAAGATCACCTCGAACACGCGCGCCATCGTCGTCATCAATCCCAACAACCCGACCGGCACGCTGTACCCCGAGAGCGTGCTGCTCGACATCATCGAAGTGGCACGCCAGCACCAGCTCATCGTGCTGGTCGACGAGATCTACGACAAGACGCTGTACGACGGCAACGTGCACACCAGCATGGCCTCGCTCGCCGATGACGTGCTCTTCGTCACCTTCAACGGCTTGAGCAAGAACTACCGCGCCTGCGGCTACCGCGCGGGCTGGATGGTGGTGTCAGGCGAGAAGCGCCATGCGAAGGACTACATCGAAGGCCTGAACATGCTGGCCTCGCTGCGCCTGTGCGCCAACACCCCGGGCCAGCTCGCCATCCAGACGGCACTCGGTGGCTACCAGAGCATCAAGGACCTGGTAGCGCCGACCGGCCGCCTCGGCCGCCAACGCGACCTCGCGTACAAGCTGTTGACCGACATCCCCGGCGTCACCTGCGTCAAGCCCAAGGCGGCGCTCTACATGTTCCCGCGGCTGGATCCGAAGATGTACCCCATCCAGGACGACCAGCAATTCGCCTACGAGCTGCTCGCCGAAGAGAAGGTGCTGATCGTGCAAGGCACCGGCTTCAACTGGACGCAGCCCGACCACTTCCGCGTGGTCTTCCTGCCCAACAGCGACGACCTCACCGACGCGATCGGCCGCATCGCGCGCTTCCTGCATCACTACGCCAAGCGGCACCATTGAGAACCATCACCATGAAGCCCATCCAAGTCGGCCTCCTCGGCATCGGCACCGTCGGCAGCGGCACGTTCAACGTGCTCCAGCGCAACCAGGAAGAGATCCGCCGCCGCGCGGGCCGTGGCATTCAGATCACCATGGTGGCCGACCTCGACACCGCCCGCGCCAAGGCCGTGGTGGGCGATGCGGCCAAGGTCGTGGGCGACGCCCGCGAGGTGATCGCCAATCCCGAGATCGACATCGTCATCGAGCTGATCGGCGGTTATGGCATTGCCAAGACGCTGGTGATGGAAGCCATCGCCGCGGGCAAGCACGTGGTCACCGCCAACAAGGCGCTGCTCGCCGTGCATGGCACCGAGATCTTCGCGGCGGCGCATGCCAAGGGCGTGATCGTCGCCTTCGAAGCGGCGGTGGCCGGTGGCATTCCCATCATCAAGGCGCTGCGCGAAGGCCTCACGGCCAACCGCATCGTGTGGATCGCCGGCATCATCAACGGCACCACCAACTTCATCCTCTCGGAGATGCGCGCCAAGGGGCTCGACTTCGACGTCGTGCTGAAGGAGGCGCAGCGCCTCGGCTACGCCGAAGCAGACCCGACCTTCGACATCGAAGGTGTCGATGCTGCGCACAAGGCGACCATCATGAGCGCCATCGCCTTCGGCATCCCGGTGCAGTTCGACAAGGCGCACGTGGAAGGCATCACCAAGCTGCAGGCGGCCGACATCAACTACGCCGAGCAGCTGGGCTATCGCATCAAGCTGCTGGGCATCACCAAGCGTCGTGACAAAGGCTTCGAGCTTCGCGTGCACCCGACGCTGATCCCGTCCAAGCGCCTGATCGCCAACGTCGAAGGCGCGATGAACGCCGTGGTGGTGCACGGTGACGCCGTCGGCACCACGCTCTACTACGGCAAGGGCGCCGGCTCCGAGCCCACCGCGTCGGCCGTGATCGCCGATCTGGTCGACATCACCCGCCTGCACACCGCCGACCCCGACCACCGCGTGCCGCATCTGGCCTTCCAGCCGAACGAGCTGGCCAACACGCCCATCCTCGGCATGGACGAAGTCGTCACCTCGTTCTACCTGCGACTGCAGGTGGCCGACCAGGCCGGCGTGCTGGCCCGCATCACCGGCATCCTGGCCGAGCGTGGCATCTCGATCGATGCATTGCTCCAGCGCGAGTCGGCCGAAGGCGAAGCGCAGACCGACGTGATCATCCTCACGCACGACACCGTGGAAGGCGAGATGAACAAGGCCATTGCCCAGATGCAGGCACTGCCCACCGTGCTCGCCCCGATCGTCCGCATCCGCAAGGAAGAGCTCAACTGAGCCACCGCCCATGAAGTACATCTCCACCCGCGGCGACAAGACCCCGCGCGGCTTCTCCGACATCCTGCTCGAAGGCCTGGCGCCCGACGGTGGCCTCTACCTGCCCACGCATTACCCCATCGTCACCCGGGCGATGCTCGCGAAGTGGCGCGGGCTCTCGTATGCCGAGCTGGCCTTCGAGATCCTGTCGCTCTACATCGACGACATCCCGCCGGCCGACCTGCGCCGCCTCGTCGAGAAGACCTACACGCCCGACGTCTTCGGCACCAAAGAGATCACGCCGCTCAAGCCCGTGCAGCCCGGCCTGTACCTCGAAGCCTTGTCGAATGGCCCCACGCTCGCCTTCAAGGACATGGCGATGCAGCTCCTCGGCAACCTCTTCGAATACGAACTGGGCCGCCGCGGCGAGACGCTCAACATCCTCGGCGCCACCTCGGGCGACACCGGCAGCGCCGCCGAATACGCCATGCGCGGCAAGGCCGGCGTGAACGTCTTCATGCTGTCGCCGCACGGCCGCATGAGCCCGTTCCAGCAGGCGCAGATGTTCAGCCTGCAAGACGCGAACATCCACAACATCGCCATCGAAGGTGTCTTCGACGACTGCCAGGACATCGTCAAGGCCACCTCCAACGACCTCGAGTTCAAGCGCAAGCACCGCATTGGCACGGTGAACTCGATCAACTGGGCGCGCCTGCTGGCCCAGGTCGTGTACTACTTCGCCGGCTACTTCCAGGCGACCAAGAGCGAGCAGGAGCGCGTGAGCTTCGCCGTGCCTTCGGGCAACTTCGGCAACATCTGCGCCGGCCACGTGGCCCGCATGATGGGCCTGCCGATCAAGCGCCTGGTGCTCGCCACCAACGAGAACCGTGTGCTCGACGAGTTCTTCCGCACCGGCAGCTACCGCCCGCGTGCGAGCGCCGAGACGTATGAAACGTCCAGCCCGTCGATGGACATCTCCAAGGCCTCGAACTTCGAGCGCTTCGTCTTTGACCTGCTGGGCCGCAATGCCGAGCGGGTGCGCGAGCTGTTCGAGACCTCGCTGCAGCGCGAAGGCCATTTCCAGCTGAGCGCGGGCGAGTTCGACCGCATCTCGGTCTACGGTTTCCTGTCGGGCCACAGCACGCACGCCGACCGCCTCGCCACCATCCGCCAGACTTTCGAAGACAGCGGCCTGATGATCGACACCCACACCGCCGACGGCCTCAAGGTCGCGCGCGAATTCCTCGAGCCCAATGTGCCGATGATCGTGCTCGAGACCGCGCTGCCCGCGAAGTTCGCCGAGACCATCGTCGAGGCCCTTGGCCGCGAGCCCGATCGGCCGGCGGCGCTGCAAGGCATCGAGAAACTGCCCAAGCGCTTCCAGGTGATGAAGGCCGATGCCGAAGCGGTGAAGAAGTACATCAGCGCCAACGTCTGACATGCGTGTCGTCGGCTTCAGCGGCTATTCCGGCTCGGGCAAGACAACGCTCATCGAGAAGCTCATCGGCCGCTTGAAGGAGGCGGGGCAACGGGTGTCGGTGATCAAGCACGCGCACCACCGCTTCGACATTGACCACCCGGGCAAGGACTCCTATCGCCACCGCGAAGCCGGGGCCTTCGAGGTGGTGGTCGCCTCCAACCGACGGCTGGCCAAGGTGCGCGAATACGAGGCCGAAACCGAGGTCTCCGTCCACCAATTGCTGGCCGAACTCGCGCCGTGCGATTGGGCCATCGTCGAAGGCTTCCGGCATGCCGACCTGACGAAGATCGAGGTGTGGCGGGCCGAGACCGGCGAGCGCGCGCACTATCCCGACGACCCTTTCGTGATCGCGGTCGCCACCGACGCGCCGCACAATCTGCCGGTGCCGACCGGGCTGCCGGTGTTCCATCTCGACGATGTGCAGGCGGTGGCCGAGTTCCTCCTGACACATGCCGATCGCCATGAATACACCTCGCCCTTCGATGCTGACGCTTGACGAGGCCCTGTCGCGGCTGCTCGGCGCGGTGTCGCCGCTGGCCGAGACCGAGATCGTTTCCACCTTCGACGGGCTGGGCCGTGTGCTGACGCAGGAGGTGCGCTCGCTCGTCGACGTGCCCTCGGCCGACAACAGCGCGATGGACGGCTACGCGCTGCGCAGCGCCGACGTGCCCGCGAGCGGCACCGTCTTGCCCATCAGCCAGCGCATTCCTGCCGGCACGGTCGGCGCACCGCTGACCCCCGGCACTGCCGCCCGCATCTTCACCGGCGCACTGGTGCCCGAAGGTGCCGACGCCGTCGTGATGCAAGAGCAATGCGAGGCGCTCGACGGTGCCGTGCGCATCAACGTCGAGCCGCAGCCAGGCACCGCCATCCGTCGCCGCGGCGAAGACCTCGCGTGCGACGCCATCGCGTTGCCACGCGGCCTGCGGCTGACCCCGCAAGCCCTGGGCCTCGCGGCGACCGCTGGCGCGGCGACGCTCACCGTGGCGCGCCGCCCGCGCGTGGCGCTTTTCTCCACCGGCGACGAACTCGCCATGCCCGGCGAGCCGCTGAAGCCGGGCGCGATCTACAACTCCAACCGCTTCACGCTGCGGGCGCTCATCCAGGCGCTGGGCTGCGACTGCACCGACCTTGGCATCGTGCCCGACCAGCTCGACGCGACGCGAGAGGCACTGCGGCGTGCCGCGCAAGGGCACGACCTCATCGTCACGAGCGGTGGTGTGTCGGTCGGCGAAGAAGACCACCTCAAGCCCGCCGTGCAAGCCGAAGGCGCACTCGACCTCTGGCAGATGGCCATCAAGCCCGGCAAGCCGCTGGCCTTCGGCAGCGTGCGCCGTGCCGAAGGCGATGGATCGACCGGGAAGGCCTGGTTCGTCGGGCTGCCGGGCAACCCGGTGTCGAGCTTCGTGACCTTCCTGCTCGCCGTGCGGCCCTTGTTGCTGAAGCTTCAGGGGGCGACGGCGCTGCAGCCCGTGGGCGTGCCGATGCGCGCCGACTTCGACTGGCCGCGTGCCGACAAGCGCCGCGAGTTCCTGCGCGCCCGGCGCAACGAGCGGGGCGGTCTCGACCTCTTCACCAACCAGGGCTCGGGCGTGCTCACCTCCACCGTGTGGGCCGACGGCCTGATCGACAACCCGCCCGAGACGCCCATCCGCGCCGGCGACACGGTGCGCTTCATTGCGCTGGCAGAGTGGGTGGCATGAAGGTCCGCGTGCGCTATTTCGCCTCGCTGCGCGAAGCGCTCGGCGCCGGTGAAACCGTCGACACGACCGAGGGCAGCACCGTGGCCCAGGTGCGAGACACGCTCATCGCCCGCGGTGGCGCCCACGCCCAGGCGCTCGCCCGCACGCGCGCCGTGCGCACCGCGCTCGACCAGACGCTGTGCGACGAGTCGGCTGCCCTGCACGAGAACGCTGAACTCGCTTTCTTCCCACCCGTGACGGGCGGCTGAGCGACACGCCGTGATCCGCGCCGTCTTCTTCGACTACGACGGCGTTCTCACCCGAGACAAGACCGGCTCCCTCACCACCTGCCGTTCGCTGGCGCAGCAGGCCGGGTTGCTGTTCGAGGCGGTCCACGCCGCCTTGAGGCCCTACAACGAGGCGCTCACGCTGGGCCGAACGACGCACGAAGCGATCTGGCCGGCGGTCTGTGAAGCGCTGGGGCGCGACATTCCGATCAGCGCGCTGCGCATCGCTTTCGAAAGCACGCCGCTGGACGAGGCCGTGATGTCTCTCGCGAAACGGCTCACCATGCGTCACCGCGTGGGCCTGATCACCGACAACAAGCGCGATCGGCTCGACCACCTGCGCGCGTTCCAACAACTCGACGCGGTGTTCGACCCGATCCTGGTCTCGTCCGTGTTCGGGTCCGGCAAGGAAGGCATGGCCATCTTCGAGCGCGCGCTGGCGTGCGTCGCCTTGCCGCCTGAAGCCGCCGTCTTCATCGACAACCACCGCGACAACCTCCTCGCACCCGCCGCGCTTGGCATGCACACGCTGCATTTCGACGACGGGCGGCGGGACGTGAAGGCGCTCGTCGCCGAACTGCAGCAGCTCGGCGTCGTGGTCGACTAGGACGCCAAGGCGCGCTCGGCAGCCTCCAGTGCCGCCCAGGCGCGCTGCACCGCCTCGACCGACGCCTGGCTGTGCGGCGCACGCAGCGCATCGCCCATCCAGCCCTGCCGCGCCAGCACCGCCTTGAACACGCTCGGGTTCGGCTCGGCAAAGAGCGCCAGAGACAACGGCGTGAGCGCGTGGCACAGGCGCCGCGCGTCCGCGAGCCGGCCCTCGCGGGCACTGGCCACGAGCTGCGCGTAGTGCTGAGGCAGCAGATGGCCCGAGGCGGCAATCGCGCCGGCCCCGCCCAGGCAGGCCGTGGTGAAGATGCGGTGATCGTCGCCGGCCAGCACGGCGAGGCGGCCGTCGGCGATCAGCGCGCGGGTCTTCTCCTCGTCGCCGCCGCAGTCCTTGATCGCGCGGATGTTGGGGTGTGCCGCCAGCGTGAGCAGGGTGTCGAGCGTCATCTGGGAGCCTGTGCGAGAGGGCACGTCGTACAGCACCACCGGCACCGGCGATGCGTCGGCCAGGGCGCGGAAGTGCGCCACGATCCCGGCCTGCGCGGGCCGCAGGTAGTAGGGCGCCGACACCAGCACGGCCACCACCGGCCGCCGGGCCACCTCACGCAGATGCTCGCGCATCTCGTCGAGCCGCGTGCCGGCCAGGCCCATCATCACCGGCTTGTCGCGGCATGAGGCGAGCACCGCATCGAGCACGGCCAGTTGTTCCGCACGCGTGAGCGACTCCGCCTCGCCGGTGCTGCCGCACACGACGAAACCCTTGATCGCTGTCTGGGCCAGGTGGCCCACCAGCCGCTGCAATGCGGCGATGTCCACCCGCTCACCCTGGAACGGTGTGACGAGCGGAACCCAGAGCCCGGAAAAATCGACGAACTGACCCACGTAGCTTCTCCTTGAACGAACAAGACCGGATGAAGGTCCGCGTCGTGGAGCTTGGGTTCAGCGTGGGGAAGGGTGGAGGCCTGCCGTGAAGTCTGTTCCGTCGCTCAGCTGACGACGGAACTGCAGCGCTCCGGTCAGATGAGCGTCTGCTTTTTGGCTTTGAGCGCGCACGCGGCTCCGCCCGACGGGCTGGAGGCGAGGATGGTGCGACTCAGAAGCATGGCCGGCATTCTGCCCGGTGTGGCGCCGTGGCGGTGCCACAATTTCCCGCAGCCCTCGTCCTGCCCGGAGATTGCGATGCCGCTGCGTCCTCTGCGCCACTGGTTCGTCTGCACCTTGGCCCTGCCGGGCCTGGTGGTGGCCGCCTGCGGGGAGCGGGTGACGGTCGCCACGCACGACGGCACCCAGACGCCGTATTCGCTGGCCCAGGCTGCCGACGGCGTCGCGGCGCGTGGGGCGGTGGTGCTGCTCGCCGGTGGCGACGGCCACCTCAAGCTCGATGCCCAGGGCTGCCCGAAGGCGCTGGGAGGCAATTTCCTTGTGCGCTCGGCAGCGCTCTTTCGAAGTGCCGGCTACGCCACCGCGCTGGTCGACGCGCCGTCCGACCAGCAAGGCGTGGACGGCCTCGCCGGCTTTCGCAACACCGTGGCCCACGGCGCAGACCTGGGCCGCGTGGTGGCCGACCTGCGCCGACGTGTGCCGGGGCCGGTGTGGGTGATCGGCACCAGCCGCGGCACGATCTCGGCGGCCAACGTCGCCTCGCGGGCGTCGGGCGATGCCGCCCCCGATGGCGTGGTGCTCAGCTCGGCGCTGATGCATGGCACGACGGGTGGCCAGAAACCGTGGACGCAGCAGACCGTGTTCGACCTCGCGCTCGCGGCCATCCAGGCGCCGGCGCTCGTGATCGGCCATGTGCACGACCAGTGCCTGCGTTCCCCGCCGGGCGAGATGCCCCGCCTCCTGGCGCAGCTGGGCAGCGCGCGCAAGCAACTGGTGACGGTCGAAGGCGGCGCGGCACCCTCGGGCCAGGCAAACCTTTCGGCCTGCGAGGGACGTAGCCCGCATGGCTACTTCGGCCAGGAAGCCGACACCGTCGCGACCATCGTGCGCTTCATGCAGGCGCCATGAGGCCCCGACTGCCGCCACAATCCCAGCCCACATGAACACCGCCCGCGTGACCATCCAGACCGACGACTTCGACCTCAGTGCCGAGGTGGCGGCCCTGCGCACGGGCGACCCCGGCGTGGGCGCCATCGTGAGCTTCGTCGGCACCGTGCGCGATCGCAGCGACGGCCAGGGCGTGCAGCTCATGGAGCTCGAGCACTACCCCGGCATGACCGAGAAATCCATCGAGGCGATGATGGCCGAGGCGCAGCGCCGCTTCGACATCCGCGCGGCCCGGGTCGTCCACCGCGTGGGTGCGCTGAAGCCGCAAGACCAGATCGTGCTCGTGGCCGTGACCTCGGCCCACCGCGGCCAGGCCTTCCAGGCCTGCGAGTTCCTGATGGACTACCTGAAGACCCAGGCGCCCTTCTGGAAGAAGGAGCACACGCCCGACGGCGCACGCTGGGTCGATGCCCGCATCCACGACGACGAGGCCCTCGCCCGCTGGGGCATCGCCAGCGAGAATGCCGGCGCATGACACCGACCTTCCCCTATGTGCAGATCCTGGCGGTGGCGCTGGGTGCCGCCCTCGGTGCCGTGCTGCGCTGGGCCGCCGGCCTGTGGCTCAACGTGCACTCCTCGGGCTTTGCCTTCGGCACCCTGCTGGTCAACTGCGTGGGCGGCTTCCTCATCGGCATGGCCATCGTGTGGTTCGACCGCACGCCCAATGAGCTGCTGCGCCTGCTGCTCGTGACCGGCTTCCTCGGCGGCCTCACCACCTTTTCGGCGTTTTCCGGCGAATCGCTCGGCCTCATGCAGCGGGGCGACTACGGCTGGGCGCTGTTCCATACCCTGAGCCACGTCGTGGGTTCCCTCGCGTGCGCTGCCCTTGGCTTTCGTTTGATGCGCGTCATGCTGGCCTGAACCGCAAGCTTGAAAACTGGCGAGGCCGCCTCAGATCCCCTGCATTCGGAGGATTTCACCCATGCGTCTCGACAAGCTCACCACCAAGTTCCAGGAAGCCCTCGGCGAAGCCCAGAGCCTGGCCCTCGCCCGCGACAACCCCTACATCGAGCCGGTGCACGTGCTGGCCGCGATGCTGGCCCAGACCGACGGCCCCAAGGCCTTGCTCGACCGTGCTGGCGTCAACACCGCCAAGCTGCAGTCGGCGCTCGACGCCGAGATCAAGAAGCTGCCGCAAGTCCAGGGCGGCGAGCAGGTGCAGGCCGGCCGCGAGACCGGGGCGCTGATCCAGGCCTCCGAGAAAGAGGCCACCAAGCGCGGCGACCAGTACATCGCGAGCGAAATGTTCCTGCTGGCCGCGGCTGACAGCAAGTCGGTGGGCCCCCTCGTCAAGGAACACGGCCTGACCCGCAAGGCGCTCGAAGCCGCGATCGACGCGGTGCGCGGCGGCCAGAAGGTCGACAGCCCCGAGGCCGAAGGCCAGCGCGAGGCACTGAAGAAATACACCCTCGACCTCACCGAGCGCGCCCGCCAGGGCAAGCTCGACCCGGTGATCGGCCGCGACGATGAGATCCGACGCGCCATCCAGGTGCTGCAGCGCCGCACCAAGAACAACCCGGTGCTGATCGGCGAGCCGGGCGTCGGCAAGACTGCGATCGTCGAAGGGCTCGCGCAGCGCATCGTGGCCGGCGAGGTACCCGACACGCTGAAGAACAAGCGCGTGCTCGTGCTCGACATGGCCCTGCTGCTGGCCGGTGCCAAGTACCGCGGCGAGTTCGAGGAGCGCCTGAAGAACGTGCTCAAGGAGCTGGCGCAGGACGAAGGCCAGACCATCGTCTTCATCGATGAGATCCACACCATGGTCGGCGCCGGCAAGGCCGAAGGCGCCATCGACGCCGGCAACATGTTGAAGCCCGCGCTCGCGCGCGGCGAGTTGCACTGCATCGGCGCGACCACGCTCGACGAATACCGCAAGTACGTGGAGAAGGATGCTGCGCTGGAGCGCCGCTTCCAGAAGGTGCTCGTGGGCGAGCCGAGCGTGGAGGCGACCATCGCCATCCTGCGCGGCCTGCAGGAAAAGTATGAAGTCCACCACGGCGTGGAGATCACCGACCCGGCCATCGTGGCCGCGGCCGAGCTCTCGCACCGCTACATCACCGACCGTTTCCTGCCCGACAAGGCCATCGACCTGATCGACGAGGCCGCGGCCAAGATCAAGATCGAGATCGACTCCAAGCCCGAGGCGATGGACAAGCTCGACCGCCGCCTCATCCAGCTCAAGATCGAACGCGAGGCGGTGAAGAAGGAGAAGGACGAAGCTTCGCAGAAGCGCTTGGGCCTGATCGAAGACGAGATCGGCAAGCTCGAGCGCGAGTACGCCGACCTCGAAGAAATCTGGAAGAGCGAGAAGGCCACGGCGCAGGGCTCTGCGCACGTGAAGGAAGAGATCGACCGCCTGCGCTTCCAGATCGAGGAGTTCAAGCGCAAGGGTGACTTCAACAAGGTCGCCGAGCTGCAGTACGGCAAGCTGCCGGAGCTGGAGAAGTCGCTCAAGGACGCGCAGGCCAAGGAGCTGAAGAAGGGCGGCACTGCTGGCCGTCCGCAACTGCTGCGCACCATGGTGGGCTCGGAAGAGATCGCCGAGGTCGTGGCGCGCGCCACCGGCATCCCGGTCGCGAAGCTCATGCAGGGCGAGCGCGAGAAGCTCTTGCAGATGGAAGCCAAGCTGCACGAGCGTGTGGTCGGCCAGGACGAGGCCATCTCGGCCGTGGCCAACGCCATCCGCCGCTCACGCTCGGGCCTGTCCGACCCGAACCGGCCGACGGGCTCCTTCCTCTTCCTCGGCCCCACGGGTGTCGGCAAGACCGAGCTGTGCAAGGCGCTGGCCTCGTTCCTCTTCGACAGCGAAGAGCAGCTCATCCGCGTCGACATGAGCGAGTTCATGGAGAAGCACTCGGTGGCCCGCCTGATCGGTGCGCCTCCGGGCTACGTGGGCTATGACGAAGGTGGCTACCTGACCGAAGCCGTGCGGCGCAAGCCCTACAGCGTGCTGCTGCTCGACGAAGTGGAGAAGGCGCACCCCGATGTGTTCAACGTGCTGCTGCAGGTGCTCGACGATGGCCGCCTGACCGACGGCCAGGGCCGCACGGTGGACTTCAAGAACACGGTGATCGTGATGACCAGCAACCTGGGCTCGCACCAGATCATGCAGATGGCGGGGCAAGACCCCGAGGCCATCCGCGACGCGGTGTGGGTCGAGGTGAAGCAGCATTTCCGCCCCGAGTTCCTGAACCGCATCGACGAGACGGTGGTGTTCCACGCGCTCGACCAGGCCAACATCGAGTCCATCGCGAAGATCCAGCTCAAGGTGCTGGAGGGCCGCATGGAGAAGATGGACATGAAGCTCGACGTGTCGCCGGCCGCACTCGCCGAGATCGCCAAGGCGGGCTTCGACCCGGTGTTCGGGGCGCGGCCGCTCAAGCGGGCCATTCAGCAGCGCATCGAGAACCCGGTGTCGAAGCTGATCCTCGAAGGCAAGTTCGGGCCGAAGGACGTGGTCCCGGTGGTGGTCAACGCCAACGGCGAGCTGGCCTTCGAGCGCACGGTGCACTGACCCCGCTTCCTTGCCGCACCACAGGCCGCGCCTTGCAAAGGGCGCGGCCTTTTTCCTTCACGGGTCCTTCAGGTCGATGTGGGAGACGCGTCGAGCACCGCGTCCATGCGGCCGATCTGCAGCCGGGCCAACGTGAGGTTGGCGTGTGTCTTGTCGAGCACCGCATGCAGCGCGAGGCCCGGGTGGTGCGGCACGGTGCGCAGCACCAGGTGGTGCGTGCCGAGCGTGATGGCCGCCTCGGGCAGCGCGTGGCCCATGCCGAGCGTGCGGCTCGCATGCGCCATCGCGCCCAGCAGCGCGGCGCCGTGCTGGCCGAGTTCGATGCCGCCGGGGCGAGCACCGGCATGCAGCACGGCCTGGCCGCTCGCCACGTCGAAGACGGCCACGCTCACCATGCCGGGCAGTTCGATGAGCTGGTGCACGTAGCGGGCGAGCGGGCCGTCGTCGGGCCGCGGCTCGCGCGGGCTGGTCGAGGGCATCGGCTTCATCGCGACCGGCGGGATGACGGGTGGCGAGAGCGGCGTGGGCGCGCTGACGGGGGCGTCTTGGTTGGCCGCACCAGAAGCAGCGCGGCTGTTGGCGCCCGGCAGCGGCGGCAGGCTGCGGCCCGCTTCGGTGTGGATCTGCTCACGCAGGCGGTTCCAGGTGCCGCTGATGAACGACCACGCATCGGCCGGGCGCGTGACCTGCGGCGTGGTGCGTACCGTCACGCCGGTGCCGCGGCCGAGCTCGGTGGCGGTGGTGTTGAGCGCGGTCGAGTTGGCCAGCGGCAGCAGCAGCATGTGCCGGTTGTGCCAGTCGCGCTTGATCATCGCCTCGCGCAGCGGGTCGAATGAAGAGCCCATCAGGTGCGGTGGCAGGTCACCGACCATGATCACGCCGAGGCGGCTGTAGCACAGCAGCACGCGGGCGAGTTCATGGCGTTGATGCGTATCGGCGTCGGTCTCGGTGGTGTAGAGGCGCAGCGACGATTGGCCGGCCGACGGGAAGTCGACGAACTCGAGCGTGGCGAGCGGCGTGCCGTAGCCCTGGCGGCGCACCACGAGCTTCTGCACCGGGCGGCCGCTTGCCGCCGCCACACCCGCGAGCAGCTTGCGCGACGAGGAGGTGCCGATGTCGTGCAGCGCGATGTACTCGGGCTGCAGGTGGTCGAACTGCTGCTGCATCGCCTCGGCCGGGTCGCACGAGACGAAGAGCTCTCGTTGCGTGGGGCTCACCGGGCGGCCGATATCGCGCTGCGCGGGGTCGCTCTCGTCTTCCTCGCGAGGCTGGATCTGCGTGGGCACCGCGGTCTCGGCGCGGGTGGACTGCCATTCGTCGGCCGGGCCGGGAGAGGGGGTGGAGGAGATCGACATGTGGGGTGCGCCTTGCCGGTTCGCCAGTGTAGGCCCGATGTTTCAAAATGTGACGGGTGGCCCGGGCATGTTTTCACACCGCTGGCTGCACGCCCATCCCTAAAGAACACGAAGCCCGGAGAGGCCCGTCGATAGAATCCGGCCCTCTCAGCGCCTCTGCATCACCCATGCCACAAGCCAGCACGCCCGTTCAGCCCACGCTTCCCGTGGTGATCGTCGGAGCGGGGCTTGCGGGCCTCACCGTGGCCTTGCACCTGGCTGACAAGCAGCCCGTGATCGTGCTGGCCAAGCGCAAGCTGAACGAAGGCGCGACGGCCTGGGCCCAAGGCGGCATCGTGGGCGTGCTGGGCACCGACGACAGCATCGAATCGCACGTGCGCGACACGCAGGACGCCGGCGCCGGCCTCGTCGACGAGCACACCGCCCGCTTCATCGCCGAGCACAGCGCAGCGGCCGTCGAGTGGCTGGTGGCGCGCGGCGTGCCGTTCTCGCCCGACCCCGAGGGCCCGCTCGGCCTGCACCTCACGCGCGAAGGCGGCCACGCCGTGCGCCGCATCGCCCACGCGGCCGACGCCACGGGCAAGGCCATCCACGACGTGCTGCTCGAAGAGGTGGCCAAGCACCCCAACATCCAGCTGCGCGAGCGCTGGATGGCGGTCGACGTGATCACTTCGCGCCACCTGAAGCGCGACGAGCAGCCGCATTGCTACGGCGTCTACGCGCTCGACATCGACCACCAGCGCGTCGAAACGCTGGCCGCGTCGGCCGTGGTGATGGCCACTGGCGGCGCCGGCAAGGTCTACCGCTACACCACCAACCCCGACACCTCCACCGGCGACGGCATCGCGATGGCCTGGCGCGCGGGCGCCCGGGTCGGCAACATGGAATTCATCCAGTTCCACCCGACCTGCCTGTACCACCCGCAGGAGCGCAGCTTCCTCATCACCGAGGCCTTGCGCGGCGAAGGTGGCCACCTCAAGCTGCCCGACGGCGCGCGCTTCATGCATGCGCACGACGAGCGCGGCGAGCTGGCCCCGCGCGACATCGTGGCCCGCGCCATCGACTTCGAGATGAAGAAGCATGGTGTCGACAACGTGCTGCTCGACGCCACGCACCTCGGGGCCGAATTCCTCAAGGAACACTTCCCGACGATCTACGCGCGCTGCCTCAAGCTCGGCATCGACATCACCACGCAGCCCATTCCGGTGGTGCCGGCTGCGCACTACACCTGCGGCGGCGTGGTGACCGACCTGCACGGCCGCACCGACATCCCCGGCCTCTACGCCGTGGGCGAGACCACCTACACCGGCCTGCACGGCGCAAACCGCCTGGCGAGCAACTCGCTGCTCGAATGCGTGGTGCTGGGCCGCACCTGTGCCGACAGCATCCTCACGCTCGGTGGCCGTGCTCAGGCCGAGCTGCCGGCCTGGGACGAAAGCCAGGTCGAGAACTCCGACGAGCAGGTGGTGATCTCCCACAACTGGGACGAGCTGCGCCTGCTCATGTGGAACTACGTGGGCATCGTGCGCACCACCAAGCGGCTGGAGCGTGCGCTGCACCGCATCTCGCTGCTGCGCGGCGAGATCGACGACTACTACGGCAGCTTCCGCGTCACGCGCGACCTGCTGGAGCTGCGCAACCTCGTCGACTGCGCGGAGCTGATCGTGCGCTCGGCACTCATGCGGCATGAAAGCCGCGGCCTGCACTTCAGCCGCGACTTCCCGCAGACGCTGCCGGTGAGCTTCCCGACCATCCTGATGCAGCCGGCCGGGCGCACGCAGCGTGGGCCGCAGCCCCGCGGTGCGGGGCCGACGGGGCTCTGGCGATAGCGGGTCTCAGCCCGGCACCAGCGCTGCCGGGTTGATCCCGAACATGCGCTTGAAGGTCCGCGTGAGATGGGCCGAGTCGGCGAAGCCGGCTTCGTGGGCCGCCTCGGTCCAGTTGCGCCCGGCCTGGGCTGACTGGATGGCCGCGTTCAGGCGCAGCCACAGCACGTAGACGCGGAAGCCCGTGCCCGTCTCCTGCATGAAGAGGTGACGCAACCGGCTCGGTGAGAGTGCCGCCGCCTCGGCGGCACTGGCGAGCGTCACGCCGCGGTGCAGCTGCTCGCGGGCGTGGGCGATGGCCTTGGCCACGCGCGTGTCCACCGGCTCGGCGGGCGCCGGCACACCGGCGAGCAACTCGATGGCGTGGCCCGCCGCGGCCAAGGTGGCCTGCGGCGAGGCGTGCAGCACCTGGCGCAGGCCGTCGAGCATCGCGCGCTCCTGCGGGCCGGGCAGCGCCGCGATGGCCGAGCCGCCGAGCCACTGGCGCAGTGCGCGGCCCTGGGCCGTCTCGGGCTCGACGAAGAGGTGCGCCACCGTCGCGCCTTCCACCTCGAACTGGTGCAGGCGGTCGGAGCCGACCAGCGCGCCGGTGAACTCGGTCCACCCGTCGCCTTCGCTGCGAAAGAGACACACGCCTTCGATGGCAAGCGCGATCTGCAGCGCATGGTGGCTGTGCCACTCGGTGCGGCCCTCGCCGCGGCCGATCCAGACGCTGCCACCCGTCCAGAAGAGCACGCGGCCGGTGGCCAGGGCCTTGGCGGCCGGCGGGGTGACCTGGTGCTCGGGTGGCATCGAGGCGGGCAGGTTCATCGGCACGAAGGTCAGCCCTTTCGTTCAATCCGCACGGAGCGCGGCTTCGCAGAATTCTTCCACACGCACCCCTCAACTGGAGACCTCGATGACCCCCTTCGCCTTTCAACTGAAACCCCTTGCACGCACCGCCGCGCTCGCCGCAATGCTGCTGGTCTCGGCCTGCATGTCGCCGCCCGCGAACCTCGACACCTCGCTCGACCGCCCGACGGCCGAAGGCCGCTATCGCATCCGCCTGCAGCCGCCCGCCAGCGCCCCCGCCCTCAACCAGATGCACGCCTGGGAGGTGAGCGTGGCCACGCCCGACGGCCAGCCGGTGCGCCAGGCGCGCATCGCCGTCGACGGCGGCATGCCCCAGCACGGGCACGGGCTGCCGACGAAGCCGCGCGTGACGCGCGAGCTGGCAGATGGCCGCTACCTCATCGAAGGCATGAAGTTAAGCATGACCGGCTGGTGGGAGATCAAGCTCGCGGTGCAAGGCGAGCAGGGGGCCGACAAGGTCACCTTCAACACCGTGGTCAAGGGCAGTTGAACCATGGGCCGCTCGACCCGCCTGATGTTGACTGGCAGCCTGGCCGTGCTCTTGCTGTGCGGCTTCAGCTTCAACCGCACGCCGCTGCGCGACCGCTGGAGCGACGAAGAGCTGAAGCTGCTGGCCTCGATGCAGCTCGCTGCGCTGCCGCCCGCGCCGGCCGACGCGTCGAACCGCTTCGAGCGCTTGCCCGCTGCGGCGGCACTCGGCCGCAAGCTGTTCCATGACGTGCGCCCGAGCGCCAACGGCCAGGTGGCGTGCGCCACCTGCCACGCCGCCGACCGCCAGTTCCAGGATGGCCTGCCCGTCTCGAAAGGCGTGGGCACCGGCACGCGGCGCAGCATGCCCATCGTCGCCGCGGCGCACAGCCCGTGGAAGTTCTGGGACGGCCGCAAGGACAGCTTGTGGTCGCAGGCGCTCGGGCCGCTCGAAGACGCTGCCGAGCATGCGACGACGCGCGTGCAGGTGAGCCGCCTCGTGCGCCAGCACTACCGCGACGAATACGAAAGCGTGTTCGGCCGCCTGCCCGACATGGCGGCGTGGCCTGCCGATGCCGGCCCGCTTGGCACCCCGGAGCAGCGCCGCATCTGGGCGGCCACGCCAGCACCGGTGCAAGCCGAGGTGAACCGCGTGTTCGCCAACGTCGGCAAGGCCATCGCCGCCTACGAGCGCTCGGTGAGCTACGGCGCCTCGCGCTTCGACCGCTACGTGCAGGCCACGCTGGCGGGCGACACGCAAGGCCAGCAGCTGCTGTCGCCGGGCGAGGTGCGCGGCCTGCGGGCCTTCATCGGCCCCGGGCAATGCGCCACCTGCCACAACGGCCCGCTGCTCACCGACCAGCATTTCCACAACACCGGCGTGCCGCAGCGCAACCCGTCGCGGCCCGACCTCGGGCGTGCCAGTGCCATCGCCGCGCTCGCGCGCGACGAGTTCAATTGCCTGGGCCCGCACAGCGATGCCGACAAGACCCGCGGCTGCGAGGAGCTGCGCTTCCTCGTCGACGAGGCCGACCCGACGCTCAAGGGCGCGTTCAAGACGCCGAGCCTGCGCAACGTGGCACTGCGGCCGCCCTACATGCACGCCGGCCAGTTGGCGAGCCTGCAGGCGGTGGTGGCGCATTACGCCGCGTCACCCGCCGCCACGGTGGGCCACAGCGAGCTGGCGCGCGACGGGCACGTGCACGCCGAGCGTCAGCCCATCCGGCTGAGCGACGCACAGCTGCGCGACCTGGTGTCGTTCCTGGAGGCGCTCTCCGGGCCGGTGATCGACCCGGTGCGCTGAGCCCCGCTCAGAGCTTGGCCAGGCGCTCGTGGATGATCGCGTGCGCCTCGGCCATGATGCGGTCGATCAGCTCCTTGACCGTCGGCACGTCGTGGATCAGGCCAGCCACCATGCCGCACGACCACGCGCCGAGGTCCATCTCGCCTTCTTTCATGATGCGCGGGTAGACGCCGGCCACCTCGGCGGCGATGTCTTCGAACTTGATCGAGGCGCCGAGCTCGCGCTCCTTCTGCAGCAGGCGGTCGACGGCCGCGTTCTTCAGCACACGCTCGGTGTTGCGCAGCGGGCGCATCACGAGGCGGGTGTCGAGCTCGCTGGCGGCGACGATCGCGTCCTTCACGTTCTGGTGCACCGGCGCTTCTTTCGTGGCGATGAAGCGCGTGCCCATGTTCATGCCGTCGGCGCCGAGCGAAAGTGCGGCCACGAGCGAGCGGCCATCGGCCATGCCGCCCGAGGCGACGAACGGGATCTTCAGCTCTTCGGCCGCACGCGGCAGCAGGATGAAGTTGGGCACGTCGTCTTCCCCGGGGTGGCCGCCGCACTCGAAGCCGTCGACGCTCACCGCATCGCAGCCGATGGCCTCGGCCTTCAGCGCGTGGCGCACCGAGGTGCACTTGTGGATCACCTTCACGCCGGCTTCCTTCAGCGCGGGGAGGTACTTCTGCGGGTTGTTGCCGGCGGTCTCGACCGCCTTCACGCCGCCGTCGATGATGGCCTTCACGTAACCCGGGTAGTCGGGCGTGTTGACCGAGGGCAGGAAGGTGAGGTTCACGCCGAAGGGCTTCTTCGTCATCTCGCGGCAGCGCGCGATCTCGTTGGCGAGCAACTCGGGCGAGCGCTGCGTGAGGCCGGTGATGATGCCGAGGCCACCGGCTTCCGAGACGGCCGCGGCCATCTCGGCGAAGCCGACGTAGTGCATGCCGCCCTGGATGATGGGGTGCTCGATGCCGAAGAGTTCGGTGATGCGGGTCTTCATGGGAGAGAGTCCTCTGGTGTGGTTGTTTTAGGTCGTGAGGCGCGCGAGGGCGGCCTGCTTGATTTCACGCTTCAGGATCTTGCCGGAAGGCGTGCGGGGGAGCGGTGCGTTCGCGCGCTCGATGTAGCGCGGGATCTCGAACTTGGCGAGATGCCCTTCGAGGAACTGGCGCAGTTGCTCCACGTCGAGCTTGTCGGTGCCGTAGACGGTGGCGCCGACCTCTTCGCCGAGGCGCTCGTCGGGCACCGCGTAGACCGAGGCCTCGATCACCTCGGGGTGCATCACGAGTGCGGCTTCGACGGCGCCGCAGCCGATGTTTTCACCGCCGCGGATGATGAGGTCCTTGATGCGGTCGACGATGTAGAGGTAGCCCTCGGCATCGAGGGTGGCGCCGTCGCCGGTGCGGAACCAGTCGCCGTCGAACGACTGCTTGTTCGCCTCGGGGTTGTTCCAGTAGCCGGTGAAGACCGAGGTGCCGCGCACCCACAGCTCGCCGCGCTCGCCTGGGGGCAGCACACGGCCTGCTTCGTCGGTGACCCGCAGTTCGAGCACCTGCGAGCAGTGGCCGGAGCTGGTGGGGTGGGCGAGGTAGTCCTGGCCGACGATGCCGGCGCCGATGGCGTTGGTCTCGGTCATGCCCCAGCCGATGTTGGGAACGGCTTGCGCGAAGCTCGCATCGATCTGGCGCACCTGCTCGGGCGCGCGTGGCGCCCCGCCGCCGCCGAGCGACATGAGCGTGGCCAGGCTGTACTTGCCCGACTGCGCCACGCGGATCAGGTCGCCCGTGACGGCCGCCGGGCCGCCGAGCGAGGTGAGGCGCTCGCGGTCGATCAGCTCGGCGGCTTTCTCCGGGTCCCAGCGGTACATGCTGGCGAGGCGGCGCTGCAGGCGGTAGCTGCCGAGGTACGACGAATGCAGGCCCGTCACGTGAAAGAGCGGCACCGCGAGCAGCGTGCCGCCTTGCTCGACGGGCTCGGGGCGCACGACGCCGTTGACCTTGTCGAGGATGGCGTAGTCGAGTTCCCACGAGAGCAGGGCTGAGATCACCATGCGGTGCGTCGAGGGCACGCCCTTCGGCCGGCCGCTGGAGCCGGAGGTGTAGAGCATGATGGTGAGGTCGTCGGGCTGCATCGCGACCGGGGGCATCGGCACCTCGCCGAGCGCCGCGGTGGCGGCCTTCAGGTCACGGGCGCCGGCCTTCAGCTCGGTGGCACGCACCGCCAGCACCTGCAGGCCTTCGACAGGCTTCTGCGCAAGCCGGTCGAGCCGCTCCTGGTCGGCCAGCAGCACCTTCGCACCACAGTCGACGAGCGCATAGGCCATGTCATCGGCCTGCCAGTGCGCGTTCATCGCGACGGCCACCGCACCGATGGAGGTGATGGCGCTGAAGGCGATCATCCACTCGGGGTAGTTGCGCATCGAGATCGCCACGCGATCGCCCGGCTTCACGCCGCACTCATGCACCAGCACATGGCCGATGCGCGAGGCCTGCTGCCACGCCTCGCGGAAGGTGTAGCGCTCGTCTTCGTAGATCAGGAAGGGCAGGTCGGTGACGTAGAGCTCGTAGTAGTCGCGCAGCGTGGGCGGTGCGTTCTTGAACGCCTTCACGTGGCGACCGTGGGCGACGATGTCGATCAGCTCGCCGGGCGCGCCGGGCGCCGTGAGTTCGGCGATCGCTTGCGCGCGCGGCATTGGGAGGATCTGGGCGTCGGGCATTCAGCGCCCCTTGAAGACAGGCTCTCGTTTCTCGACGAATGCCTTGGCTGCCTCCTTGTGGTCTTCTGTTTGTCCGCAGTGGATGTGGTGCGTGGCTTCGAGGTCCAGGCACTCGTCGACCGCACCGGCCATCGCGCGGTTGAGGTTTTCCTTCATGTAGCGGTAGGCGACCGCCGGGCCGTTGGCGAGGCGGGTGGTGATCTCGTTGGTGCGCGCGCCCAGGTGGTCAGGTTCGCTCACCCAGTTGGTGAGGCCGAGGCGCAGGGCTTCGTCGGCCGACACACGGTCGGACAGCATGTACAGCTCGCGCGCCTTGGCGGCACCGATCAGCTGCGTCATGAAATAGGTGCCGCCGTAGTCGCCGGCGAAACCGACTTTCGCGAAGGCCGTCGTCATGAAGGCGCTGCTGCTCATGAGCCGCAGGTCGCAGGCCATCGCGAGCGACAGGCCCGCGCCAGCCGCCGCACCGGGCAGCACCGCGAGCGTGGGCTTGGGCATCTTGAAGAGGCGGCCGGCCGTTTCGCGCTGGCTGTGGCGCTGCTGGTGGATGGCCTCGTCGATGGTGCGCTGGCCGACGGTGCCGTCGCCTGCGGCAGCCATGCCCTTCACGTCGCCCCCGGCGCAGAAGGCCTTGCCCGCGCCGGTGAGCACGATGCAGCGCACCTCGTTGTTGAACTCGGCGGCCACGAGCTGCTGCTGCATGGCCTGCAGCATGGCGCGCGAGAGGGCGTTGCGCGCGTCGGGGCGGTTCATCGTGAGCGTGAGCACGCCGCCATGCAGCGTGGCTTGCAGGTCGGGCGTGCCGGTGTCGAGCGTGGTCATGGTGCTGTCTCCTGTCGTCGTTACTTCACGAGGCCGAGTTCGCGCGCATCTTTTTCGTAGTTGGCGTAAGAGCTCTTGAGCGTGGCGCTGTTGAGGATCATCTCGGCGACCTGCGTGCGCGTGCCCGCCTCGAAGACCTTGGTGCGGATCCAGCACGACTCGGTGCGTGCACTTTCGCTGAGCGCGATGATCTCGCGCTCCAGGTCATACGGCTGGCCGACGAAGAGCGGGCCCTTGATCAAGCGGATCTGCTGGCCGGCGAAGAGGCCCACAGCGGGCTGCTTGCCCTTGAAGCCGGCGAGTGCGGAAGTGCTGCCGAGCAGCACGCTGATCATCTCGATCGGGATGATGGCCTTGCCCCAAGGCGACGACGCGCCACCTTCGGCGGTGTACCAAGGCGAGGGCTCGGTGATGACCTTGAGCTTCGAGTTCAGCGTGAAGGGGTAGTAGTCGCCCATGTGCTGGTCGAAGCCCATGGCGATCGTCTCCTTCTGCGCACCTTTTTGCCCCACCTTCAGGTCGCGGTTGATCACGAGGCCGGTGGGCGGGCGCAGCTTGGCGATGCGTTGCGGGATCTCGTGCTGCGCATCGGGCACGTCGCCGACGGAGGCCGTGCCGGTGAGCACCGGTGTGCCGTCCTTCTTCTCGGCCCAGATCTTCACGATCTTTTCGTTGCCCTTCGGCGGCTGAACGAAGGCACGCACCTCTTCGCCTTCGACCACCATGTTCTGGTAGTGCGAGCTGATGCAGCCGGTCTCGAACCAGGCGTTGCCGAAGAGGCTCACGAGCAGCGGGTCGAACTGGCTGAAATGCGTGGGGCCTTCGATGGGGCCGGCCTTCAGGCCGAGGTCACCCGCGGTCTTGTCGTCGTGGATGGAGAGGTGGCCGCCGTAGGTCTGCTCGGCGAGCATCTGGCGAGGTTGGCGCAGGGGGCCGCAGAGGGCGAGGGGCGTGTCGAAGGCAGCGGTCATGGCGTCCTGGCAGCGATGGATGAGAGACGAGGAGCATAGGCTTCGCGATTGGCCATCACAGTCACGCGGGTGTCAGTCGCTGCGGGCGCGATGACCGAAGATGCAGGTCCTTCGCGAGCCTTGCATCGCGCCTCCGCACAAACCCGAATCCGAAAATGGAACTGACCACCACCACACCCTTGCCGGCGCATGGCTGCATCGAGACGCAGGTCGTCGGCAACGTGCTCCTCATCGGCATCAACCGCCCGGCCAAGCGCAACGGCTGGACGCCCGAGATGTTCCGCCAGCTGGGCGAGGCCTACACGCGGCTCGACGACGACCCCTCGCTCTTCGTCGGCGTGCTGCATGCCTTTGGCGACCACTTCACCGCGGGGCTCGACATGCCTGCCGTGCAATCGCACCTGGAGCGGGGCGAGAAGCTGATCCCCGAAGGTCTGGTGGAGCCGCACGACTTCGGCAAGCCCGGCTATCGCCGCCGCACCAAGCCGGTGGTGGCCGCGGTGAAGGGCATCTGCTTCACGGTGGGCATCGAGCTGATGCTCGGTGCCGACATCGTGGTGGCCGGTGAAGACTGCCGCTTCTGCCAGAAGGAAGTGCAGCGCGGGCTGATGCCGGGTGGCGGTGCGACGCTGCGCATGTCGGAGCGTGCTGGTCTGGGCAACGCGATGCTGTACCTGTTGACGGGCGACGAGTTCGACACGCCGACGGCCTACCGGCTCAACTTCGTGCAGAAGGTGGTGCCGAACGCGCAGGTGCTGGATGAAGCGCTGGCGATTGCGCAGCGCATCGCGGCTCAAGCGCCGCTGGCGGTCACGGCCACGCGTCTGAACGCCATCAAGGCGGTGGAAGAGGGGCCGGCTGCGGCCGTGGCTGACTTCGCCGCCATCAGCAAGAAGATTTTCGCGAGCGAAGACTGGGCCGAAGGCGTGCGCTCCTTTGTCGAGAAGCGCCCCGCGGTGTTCAAGGGCCGCTAACTGCGCGCCTTCATGGCGCTGCGCGCTTGGACAAATTCGAACGCGTACTTCACCGCCTCGGCGATGGCCACCTCGTTGTGGGCGCGTTCGTTCTCGGTGAGATAGAAGACGAGGTCAACGTCGTGGCGGATGTAGCGTGGCGGCAGTCGGTTGAGCGCCACGCAGGCCACGTCGGCCAGCAGCTCGCGCGGCACCGTGTAGTTCGCAGACGCGGCCAGCACGGCCTCGAAGATGATCCGCTCGTAGTGGTTGTGGATCGACTCGAAATCAGCAGTGCTCATGGTGGCCTCTCGTGAGCGAGGCCCCGACTCAAAGGCGTTCGAGCACCCGCATCGAATAGTCGACCGCCTTCACGTCCTTGGTCAAGCGGCCAATGGAGATGCGGTCGACGCCGGTGGCGGCAATTTCACGAATCTGGCCGAGCTGCACGTTGCCTGACACTTCGAGCAGCGCACGCCCCTGGTTGACGGCCACGGCTTCGCGCATCAGCGGCTCGGTGAAGTTGTCGAGCAGCACGCTTTGCGCGCCGGCATCGAGTGCCTCGCGCAGCTGTTCGAGGCTTTCGACCTCGATCTGGATGTCGACACCCGAATTCAGCGCCTGCGCCCGGCGCAGGGCCTGCCCCACGCCGCCCGCCGCCGCGATGTGGTTTTCCTTGATGAGGATGCCGTGCCAGAGCGCAAGGCGCTGGTTCTGCCCACCGCCCACACGCACCGCGTATTTCTGCGCCTGGCGCAGGCCGGGGATGGTCTTGCGGGTGTCGAGCACGGCACAGCCGCGCGGGTTGGGCGAGGCGCCGGCGATGGCGTCGACATGGCGGCGCGTGATGGTGGCCGTGGCCGACAGCAGCTGCAGGAAGTTGAGGGCCGGGCGCTCGGCCGAGAGCAAGGCGCGGGCATTGGCCTCGATGTGGCAGACGAGCGTGTCGGGTGTCATCAGCGCGCCTTCGGCCACGTGCCAGTCGATCTTGGCGTCGTTGTCGAGCGCCTTGATGCAGCCGTCGAACCACTCGCGGCCGCACAGCACCGCTTCTTCGCGCACCAGCACGCGCGCTTTCACCCGCTGTGCGCCGGGCACGAGCATCGCCGTCCAGTCATGGCGGCCGATGTCTTCGCTCAGCGCATCGTTGATGTTGCGTTCGCGGGCTTGCTCGAGGGTTTCGTTCTTGTCGTACATGGCTGGCTCAGGCGGCGCCGATGTTGGGCACGAGGCCGGGTTTCTGGGTGGCGGTGGGGTTGCGCTTCACGAAGTCGAGCATGCGGTCGATGCAGCCGAGCGCCTGGCTGCGGATCGGCTCCTCGACGTGAATCTCACCCGTGCCGTTTTCCAGGCAGCTCACCACGCCTTGCAGCGCGTTCATCGCCATCCACGGGCAGTGCGCGCAGCTCTTGCAGGTGGCGCTGTTGCCGGCGGTGGGCGCTTCGATCAGCGTCTTGCCCGGCGCGAGCTGGCGCATGCGGTGCAGGATGCCGTTGTCGGTGGCGACGATGTAGGCCGGTGCGTTGCCCTGCACCACGGCGTTGAGCAGCTGCGAGGTCGAGCCCACCACGTCGGCCTGCTTGACCACGCTCTCGGGCGACTCGGGGTGCACCAGCACCATCGCGCCGGGGTGCTGCGACTTGAGCAGGTCGAGCTCCAGGCCCTTGAACTCGTCGTGCACGATGCAGGCGCCGTTCCACATCAGCATGTCGGCATGCGTCTGCTGCTGGATGTAGCGGCCGAGGTGGCGGTCTGGGGCCCAGAGGATCTTCTCGCCCTGGTCCTTCAGGTGCTTCACGATCGCGAGCGCGCAGGAGCTCGTGACCATCCAGTCGGCACGGGCCTTCACCGCGGCGCTGGTATTGGCGTAGACGACGACCTTGCGGTCGGGGTGGGCGTCGCAGAAGCGGGCGAAGTCGTCGGCGGGGCAGCCGAGGTCGAGCGAGCAGGTGGCGTCGAGGTCGGGCATCAGCACGCGTTTCTCGGGGCTCAGGATCTTGGCGCTCTCGCCCATGAAGCGCACGCCCGCGACGACGAGGGTCTTGGCGGCATGGTCGCGGCCGAAGCGCGCCATCTCCAGCGAGTCGGCCACGCAGCCGCCGGTTTCCAGGGCCAGGTCCTGCAGGTCGCCGTCGACGTAGTAGTGGGCGACGAGCACGGCCTGGTGCTTGGCAAGCAGCGCCTTGGCGCGCTCTTTCCAGCTCTGCCGCTGGTCGGGGGTGAGGGGCTCGGGGACTTTCGCCCAGGCATGGGCGGTGCAGCTGGCGCCGGTGGCGTCTTGCCGCGTGTAGTCGAACAGCACTTGGCTCATGGCTGGGTGTGAGGTGATCCGCGGCGCGCACGGGGGCGGTCATGGTAGCCCAGCACCGGGGTTGCCGCAGCCGTGTGGCTGGCCGACTTGCTCGTCCGGCGAGGGGTCGTCATGAAGAAAAAAGGGTGCGGGCCTTGCGGCTCGCACCCGAAGGGACGACAGCTCAGAAAAACTCAGTTCATGGCGTGGCGAAACCGGCCAGCCAGTTCAGGTTCGCTTTCAGGCCCCAGTGGGTGGAGCCGTTGCGCCAGGTGGTGTCGAGGACGTCGGCACTGCCCGCGCAGCCGCCCGCGGCGCGCTGGTAGCAGTGGTCGGCCGAGAGGTCGCCGACAGCGGTGTCGCGGACCATGATCCAGCCGCTGCCGTTGCCGCTCAGGCATTCGTAGGCAAGGGCGCCGCAGGTGCGTCCGGCGACCGACTCGGACGAGCCGCGCACGGTGGTGGCGGTGCCGCCGGGGAAGATGTCGCTCTGGCCGTTGACGATGCGCAGGTTGTCTTTCGGCAGCTTGTAGTTGCCCGGCGTCATGCACGAGGTCATGCCGTAGACGGTGTAGAGGGTGTGCGAGCCCATGCCGTAGGCGGCCCGCACGCGGCTGTCGTAGTTCTTCGCGTTGATCGCGATCACCGAGCCCTGGCTGAAGCCGGCGACGACGATGCCCTTGCTGCAGTCGGCGGTGCTGCGTGCGCAGAGCTTGGCGACGGCGCTGCTCGAGCTGCCGCTGTTGTAGATGTACTTCGCCTTGGCGAGGATCTGCGAGCAGGTGCCGAAGAGGCTGCTGTCGTATTGCACGGCCGCGGCGACGAAACCCTTGGCCGACATCTCGGCCACGGCAGCCATGGCCTGGCCGTTGTCGTAGCTCTCGGTGGTGCCGACGGTGTAGATGAAGACCGGGTGCTTGCCGGAGGCGGGCTCCGTGCCCTTGATCCGGTAGGTGGTGAGCCCAGCGCTGTAGGTGGCGCTGAAGTCGGCCGCCATGGCCTGCGCGCCGAACAGGGCGCCCCCCGCCACGCCGACGATGCCGGCGAGGCGTTTCAGGGTCTGCAGGGAAGTCCTTGTGTCCATGCGATCTAGTTTTGCACGACGGTGCAAAAGATTGGCCTGTGACTTACCCGATCAGGGTCGGAGAGGGTTGTTTTTGCCCGCTTGGAGCGCTATTTTTGATCGACCGTGCATAAATCACGGATCGCTCTCAGGGCGCACGGCCCTCAGGCGAAAAAAAGCGCCACGGGGGTGGCGCTGGTGCCTCGAACGCCGCAGAGGGTCAGCCCAGGCTTTGCTCCGCTTCCATCAGCTTGTAGCGCGCCAGTGCAAGGTTGGTGCGCTGCTTGTCGAGCACGGCGAAGAGGAAGAGACCCTTGTGACGCGCTGCGTTGCGCATCACATGGTGGCGCGGCCCGGCGCTCGTCATCACCTCGTCGATCTCGGTGGTGAGGCCCAGCTGGCGGGCGACATGCTGGTGCGTGCGCAGGAGTTGCGCGCTGGCGGCGGCCGCGAGGTCGAGGTCGACCGGCTGGTCCTTGCGCTCCTGCTTGGCCAGGATGAGGCCGGAACTGGCGTCGACCACGGCGCAGGCGTAAAGCCCGTCGAGTGCCGACAGCACCTCCAGGGCGCGCTCGGCGAGTGCCGGGTCCAGCAAGGGGCGGCGCAACGGGACGGTGGCGTCATGGGCCGTGGCCGGGGCCGAGACCGGCAACGACACCTTGGCGCCGGCAACAGTCGAGCCGGTGGGGGAGGAGAGGTCGGCGACCTTGATCTGGAAGCCGTCGAGCCCCGGCGCCAGCGCGGGCGGCGGCCCCCACACGGGCTCCTTCTTAACCCGGTTCCACATGCCCAGGAGCGAATTCCACACGGCCGATGCGCTGGTCAGCGCCTCGTTCAGCACTTGCACCTTCAAGCGGGCGGGCCACTCGATCATGCCGATCTTGTTGGCGATCCACACCGCGTTGGGCGGCAGCATGAAGAGCAGGGTGGGGCAGCGCCAGTTGGCATGTCGCACGGCGGTTTGCAGGGTGTCGAGCATCTCGTCGATGGCGTGCGGCTGCATGGCACCGACGATCACCGCCGTCATGTGGCTGCGCTCCATCAGCGCGAGGGGCACGGCGGCGTTGGCGGTGCCGGGCGCACGCACGTCGGCGTGGTAGATGCGCAGCATGTCTTCGTTGCGGCGCTCGAGCGTGGTGCGCTCGATCGTCGCGAGCGTGCGCAGCGTGCCTTGCTCGCGCAGGTGCAGCCGCTCGATGGGCCGGCCGCTGGCGTCGGACAGGGCCTTGATCACGGCGCTCGCCCACACGGCGGTCGGGTCGTAGAGCGCGATCAGGCGGGTGGCGGTTTCGAGGTCGGCGCGGGTGGCGGTGAAGTGGTCGCGGATCGCCTGCGCGGGGGAGCCTGAGACGACGAGGTCGCGCTGGTGGCTGTCGACCATCTGCCCGCGGTCGTTGACCTCGGTGGCCACGCTCTCGAGGATGGCGGTGGCGGCGAATCCGTGGTCCGGATCTTCTGGCGCGGGGTTGCCGCGGATGGTGCGCAAGTCACCGAAGAGCGAGCTGAGCATGTCGTGTACTCCCGTACCTCGCGCCGTGGGCGGCGCTGTTGATGCGGGAGTCTAGGCTCGTCCCGCCCCCGCAACATCCCACGGTTTGCAACCAGTGGTTGAAAAGGGGGCATTGGTTTGAGGGGGCGGGCTCAGGAGGGGCCGTGTCGGAAAGAAGGCGCGCGGTGGTTTTGTCATTGATACCAAATACCCACGGCGCGATTGCGGCAGGGTATCTGTGCGATGTCATCTGTTTCCAGAAGAAAAAATGATCGGCTGTGCGAATATGCGCAGATACCATCTATTTTGCGCTGCAACATGAGATTGGCGGCGGTCGAGAAGGTGGCGATGAACGAGTTTCCGAATTTCCAATATTGAACCTGCGCTGACAGGGGCTGAGGCCATCGAGCCCGCTCCTGCCCGCGGCGGAAACCTCGACGGAAACGTCACCCCCGAATTTGAATGTGTGGGTTTCTCCATATAGCGGAGAGGCCTTCCCATGCCCATTTAATCAATGAAATGGGTTAACTCGCGTCGCCGTCACTCTCTCGGCGATATTCCCCTCGATGTCAGGAAGGACATAACCATGAAGAAGAAACTGTTGGCCACCGTTGCGGTGAGCGCCTGGGTCGCAAGCGGCTCGCTCTTCGCCGCCGCCCAAGGCAGCGCGAGCGATGCCAAGTCCATGCTGCAGAAGGCCGTGGCCGCGATCAAGGCCGACAAGGCCAAGGCGCTGAACCAGATCGCGCTCGGCGAGAACGGCTTCCGCGACCGCGATCTCTACCCCTTCTGTGGCGGCCCCGACGGCAACTTCAGCGCCCACCCGCAGCTCAACGGCAAGAGCATGAAGACGCTCAAGGCGCAAGACGGCGAAGCGCTGGGCATGCGCCTGTACGACTCGGCCAAGGAAGGCGAGATCAACGAGATCGAATACCAGTGGCCGAAGCCGGGCGGCAAGGACCCGGTCACCAAGGTGAGCTACGTCACCAAGGTGGGCGACCAGGTGTGCGCGGTCGGCTACTACAAGTGATCGGCAAGATCAGCTGAAGAAGACGCTCGGTGGCGCGCCCACCGAGCGCCTCACCATCGCGGTGAACGCACTCGGGCTCGCATAGCCCAGCTCCGCCGAGATCACCGCCATCGGCACCTTGCGCGCCGCCATCGTGAGCGCCTTGGCCAGCAGCACCTGCTGGCGCCACTGCAGGAAGGTCGTGCCCAGCTCGCTGCGAAAGAGCCGCGCCACCGTGCGGGCGCTGGCGCCGGTTTCGGCAGCGCAGGTCTCGAGCGTGCTCCAGCGGGTTGGGTCGTCGAGCACCGATTCGCACAGGGCGCGCAGGCGCTTGTCTTGCGGGAGGTCCACGCCGATGGGCACCTGCTGCGCGCGGCGCAGCTCGTCGAGCACGAGCGCGATGAGGTGCTGTTCGCGCGGCTCGGGCCGCTGCCCGGGCGAGAGCGCACCGGGCTCCAGGCCGAGGTGCATCACCAGTTCACGCAGCAGGCTCGACACCTCGATCACCCGGCACTGGTGCCACGGCGAATCGGCGCCGGCATCGATTTCGGGGCCGATGTGCCGCTCGTCCTGGTGCAGGTAGAGCGTGCGGATCTCGGCGTCTTCGACCACGTTGACGGTGTGCTCCACGTGCGGCGGGATCCACACCGCGCGCGAGGGCGGCACGATGTAGGTGCTCTGGGTGGCCGTCATGCGGATCACGCCCGTCACCGAAAACGCCAGCTGGCCCCAGGGGTGGCTGTGCGGGTCGATGTGGGTGTCGGCTGCGAGGCGGCGCATCTTGGCGCGCACCGGGTGCTCGGCGGTCGGCGCGTAGCGCAGCGGGTCGACGGGCGGCACGCTCGTGTGGCGGCGGCTGACATGGGTGACGGTCTGACGGCGCATGTCTGTTTCTCGATAGAAATTGACGAACTATCGTAACTCTGTCGATCTGCCCACGCCTAGAGTGCTGCCATCGCATTCACGCCGTTCCCATGACTTCCGCATCCATTTCCCTGTCGCAAGACGCGAAGACCATCAGCCTCATCGGCCTGGCGCATGGCACCTCGCACTTCTTCCACATGCTGCTGGCGCCGCTGTTCCCGCTCTTCATCCGCGATTTCGGCTTCAGCTATTCCGAGCTGGGGCTCCTGGTGTCGGTGTTCTTCGTTGTTTCGGGCGTGGGGCAGGCGCTGGCGGGCTTTCTGGTCGACCGTGTTGGCGCACGGCCCGTGCTCTTCGTCGCGCTGAGCTGCTTCGTGCTGGCCGCGCTGTCGGTGGCCACGGCGCAGAGCTACACGGGGCTGATGCTCGCTGCGATGCTCGCGGGCCTGGGCAATTCGCCTTTCCACCCGGTCGACTTCACCATCCTCAACAAGCGGGTGTCGCAGCCGCGCCTGGGGCATGCCTTCTCGGTGCATGGCATCACCGGCAACCTGGGCTGGGCGGCGGCACCGGTGTTCCTGGCCGGCCTCACGGCAGCCACCGGCTCATGGCGCATTGCCGCCGCGGGCATGGGGGTCTGGGCGCTCTTCGTGATGGCCGTGCTGTGGGTGCACCGCGAGGCGATCGATGACCGCGCCGGCAGCTGGGCGCATGAGGGTGCCGCGGCCAAGTCGGCGGCGCCGGTCAACGAGCATCCGCTCGCCTTCCTGCGCCTGCCGTCGGTGTGGCTGTGCTTCTCGTTCTTCTTCTGGTCGACGGTGTCGCTGAGCGCGATCCAGAGCTTCGCGAGCCCGGCGTTGCAGAAGATGTACGACCTGCCGCTGTCGATCACCGCCTTCGTCGTCACCGGCTACATGCTGTGCGGTGCGGCGGGCATGGTGGTGGGTGGCTTCCTCGTGAGCCGCACGCAGCGCCTGGAACGCATCATCGGCTTCTGCCTGATGGGCGCGGCGGTGCTGCTGGCGGTGGTGGCCTCGGGGGCGCTGCCGGGGTTGCTGGCGTGCGCGGTGGCGTCGCTGGCCGGCTTCGGTGTGGGCCTCGCCGGCCCGTCTCGCGACATGCTCATCAAGCAGGCCGCACCTCCCGGGGCGACGGGGCGCGTCTACGGCACCGTGTATTCCGGACTGGACCTGGGCTTCGCGATCGCGGCACCCGTCTTCGGCGCGTTGCTCGACCATGGTTCGCCTTCCGGCGTGTTCTTTGGCTCGGCGCTGGCGCTCGTGCTGGGGGTGGCCTCGGCGTCGCTGGTCGGCATCGGCATTGCACAACTGCGCGGGGCCCGTAAAGTCGCCGCATGACGACTTCTTCTGCACGCCTCGCCGGCCACGCGCTGGTGGAGGCCCTGGTGGCGCAGGGCGTGGGCACGGTGTTCGGCGTGCCCGGCGAGAGCTACCTCGCCGCGCTCGACGGCTTCCACGAGCACCGCGACAAGATCCGTTTCATCGCCTGCCGGCAAGAAGGCGGCGCGGCCTTCATGGCCGAAGCGCAGGGCAAGCTGACCGGCCGCCCCGGTGTGTGTTTCGTGACGCGCGGGCCGGGCGCGACGAACGCCAGCATCGGCCTGCACACCGCGTTTCAAGACAGCACGCCGATGGTCCTCTTCATCGGCCAGGTGGCGAGCGACCAGCGCGACCGCGAAGCCTTCCAGGAGGTCGACTACCGCCAGATGTTTGGCCCCGGCACGCTCGGCTTCGCCAAGTGGGTGGGCGAGGTGCACGACGCCGACCGCCTGCCCGAGTACATCTCGCGTGCTTTCCATACCGCGATGCAGGGCCGCCCCGGCCCGGTGGTGCTGGTGCTGCCGGAAGACATGCTCACCAAAGCGACGCGTGCCCCAGTGCTTCCCCGCGCCGAGCCCGCGCAGGCCTGGCCCGCACCCGGTGGCTTGCGCGACGTGCGCGCAATGCTGCTTGCCTCTGAGCGACCCTTCGTCATCGTGGGCGGTGGCGGCTGGGACGCCGCCGCCTGCGCCGCGATGCAGCGCTTCGCCGAGAACTGGAAGCTGCCGGTCGGCTGTGCGTTCCGCTTTCAAGACGTGTTCGACAACCGCCACCCGCAGTACGCCGGTGACGTGGGCATCGCCATCAACCCCAAGCTGGCCGAGCGCATCCGCCACGCCGACCTCGTGCTCGCCATCGGCCCGCGCCTGGGCGAGATGACGACCAGCGGCTACACGCTCCTGCAGCCGCCGCGGCCTGCGCAGAAGCTGATCCACATCCACGCCGGGCCCGAAGAGCTCGGCCGTGTGTATGCGGCCGACCTGCTGCTGCAATCGTCGATGGCGAGTGCCGCCAAGGCCCTCGAAGGGCTCACCGCACCCCCGCAGCTGCCGTGGAACGAGTGGACGGAGCAGGCCCACGCCGACTACGAAGCCAACCACGTCTCGCAAGACGTGCAGCCGCTCGACATGGCCGTCGTCATCAAGACGATCCAGCGCCTCGCACCCGACGACACCGTCTACACCAATGGCGCCGGCAACTACGCCGGCTGGCTGCACCGCTACTGTCGCTACCCCGGCCTGCAGCACCACGGCCGCACGCAACTGGCACCGACCTCCGGCGCCATGGGCTACGGCGTGCCCGCGGCGGTGGCGGCGTCGCTGTTGTATCCCGAGCGCACGGTCGTCAACATCGCCGGCGACGGCGACTTTCTGATGACCGGCCAGGAGCTGGCCACCGCCACCGGCTACGGCGCCCGGCGCCTCATCAGCGTGGTGGTTGACAACGGCACCTACGGCACCATCCGCATGCACCAGGAGCGCGAGTACCCCGGGCGCGTGAGCGGCAGCGACCTCTTCAACCCCGACTTCGCGGCACTGGCGCGCGCCTATGGCTGGCAGGCCTGCTCGCTTTCGAAGACCGAGGAGTTCGAGCCGGCCTTCGCCGAGGCGCTGGCGGCGCAGCGGCCGACGCTGCTGCACCTGAAGCTCGATGCCGACGTGAGCACCTCGCGCAGCACGCTCACCGCGATTCGCAACGCGGCGCTGGCCCGCAAGCCCTGATCAGCGCGGCGCGCCGGCCGCTTGCGCCACGTAGCGCGCCAGCAGCGCGAGGTCTTTCTCGGAGAGCTTGTCGCGAAACGACGGCATGACGCCGAGCCCGTTGAGCATGGCCTGCATGACGCGGGCTTCGTCGGGCCGGAGCTCGTCGAGCACCGGGCCGATCTCGCCGGTGGCGCCGGCATCGCGCAGGGTGTGGCAGGTGGCGCACGAGGGGGCCGCGCCGCTCGTGAAGAGCTTGCGGCCGGCCTCGCGTTCATCTGCCAGCGCGGCCAGGCTGGCCGCGGCCAGGGCGGCCGCGGCGATGCGCTGCCGCGTGTTCACGCAGCGACGACGGTCACGGCGTGGTCGGCCCAGCTGTTGTTGCCGTAACCGGACACGTTTTCCTCGCGCTGCTGCGGCTGCACCTGGCCGGCTGCGTCGGTGGCGCGGCTCACGAGCGTGTGGGTGCCGGCCGGCAGGTTCGCCTGGATGGCGAACTGGCGCCATGCGAAGGGGCCGAGGTCGGGGCCGACCAGCTTGGCATCGCGCCAGGTCTTGCCGCCGTCGGTCGACACCTCGACGCGCTTGATCGGCGAGCCGCCGCTGAAGGCGACGCCAAGGATCTGCGCCGGGCCGGCCGCGAGCTTGCCGTCGCCCGAGGGCGTGTTGATCCACGACTTCACGTTCATCAGCAGCACCGAGGCCTGCGACGGCTCGGCCTTCTGGCCCATCGGCGTCATGCGGTAGCCGTGCGACATGATCTTGGCCTTGCTCTCGCTCGGGGTGAGCGCGATGCGCTTGACGTACTTGATGTTGTTGACGCCCTGGTAACCGGGCACGACCAGTCGCAGCGGGCCGCCGTGGGCCACGGACAGGGGTGTGCCGTTCATTTCCCAGGCCAGCATCGCGTCTTGCAGCGCGGCGATGGGCACCGAGCGCTCGACCACCACGCTCAGCGGGTCGACCCCCTCGGGCAACTTTTCGCCGCCCGTGCCGGTGAGGTACAGCATGCCGCTCTGGGCGCCGCCCAGGCGCTCGATCACCGACTTGAGCGGCACGCCCGCCCAGATCACGCAGCCGGCCGCGCCCACCTTCCACGGCGTGCCGCTCGGCTTGTGCGGGAAGAAGCCTCGGCCATTGCCGCTGCACTGGAGCACGGTGGCAACCGTGCTGAAGTCAATGGTCTTCAGCTGGGCCAGCGTGAGCGTGCCGGGCTTGGCGACGCCTTCGAAGGCGACTTGCCAGGCGTCGCGGTCGGCGAGCACGCTCTCGGACATGGCCGGGAGGTTGTTGCGCACGTAGAGGCGCTCGACGGGGGTGACGAGGCTCGCACCCATCGCGCTGCGCTTCGTCTCGAGCGTGCTGCTGCTGTGGATGATCAGGCTGTCGGCGTCCTTCCAGGCGGCATAGGCCGGCAGCTTCGGAGCGGCCGGCGGGACGGCAGGCGCCGGTGCGGCGGCGGTGGTCGTAGCGCCCGTGGCACAGCCGGCCAGCGGGGCGGCAACAAGCGCGGCGCTGCCCGCGAGGAGTTGACGGCGGCGAACATCGGTTGGCATGGACATGGCGGTCGATCGCTCCAAAAGAGTGGAAAACAGAGAGGGTTCTGGAAAACCCGCAGTGGCAACGCGGGCTTGCGGACTGACGGGCGCGAAGCATAGCCAGCTCGCCGGGATACGCCAGACGGCTGAATCTATTGCTTACACCTTACTCGACCGGAGGTGTCAAGCGATAGCGGGTGCTGCCGAAAATAACGAACGCACAAGAAGGTGCTGCCTTTGCAAAGAAGGCAGGTTCAAAACGCCGCACAGGAGGACATCGTCATGTTGGGAATTCGCCAGGTACTCGCCGTCTGTTTCACGCTGGGCGCAAGCGTTGCCCACGCACAGCTCACCGCCATGATCGCGGTCGAGCCCACGTCGAAGAAAGACTCGCTCGCCGTCGTCACGGCCACGGTCGAGTCGGCCATCAGCAAGGCCACGGGCCAAGCCGCCAAAGTCTTCATCAACGAAGACCTGACCGACGTGATGCGCGCCACCCGCACCGGCGAGGTCGACATCTACATTGCGCCGCCCCAGGTGGCCGCTTCGGCGCTCTCGCGCGGCTACGAACTCATCGGCTCCACCAACCCGATGGAGCAATACGTGCTCGTGACCCGGCGTGACAGCTACACCGTCGCCGCGCTCGGCGGCCGGCGCCTCTACCTGCCGCAGCAGGACTCGGTCTACTCCTACGTGGCGCGCGGCATGCTCAACGCGGCCGGGCTCTCGTTCCAGAACCTGCAGGTTGAATTCGCGCGCTGGCCGAGCGCCGGGCTGATCGCGGTCGACATGGGCGTGTTCGATGCGACCGTGGTGCGTCAGAGCGAGTGGGACGACTGGGTCAAGACCCGCGGCCGCACGCTGCACGCCGTGTCGACGTCGATTCCCGTGCCGGGCGGCCTCTCGGTGGTGGTGCGCAAGACGCTGCCTGAGAAGTCGCGCGAGAAACTGGCGCGCTGGTTCTCCACCAACGCCACCTCGTCGGGCCTGAAGCCGGTGATGGAAAGGCCTGACATGGCCCTGTACAAGGCCGTCGCCGAGCTGGGCTATTTCACGCCCAACAGCCTGCCGGGTGCCGAGGTGGTCAAGGCCGCCGACGTGCGCAAGCTCGTGGCCGAAGGCGCCGTGATCGTCGACACGCGCTCCGAGAAGGAATACAAGGCCAAGCGCATCCCGCAGGCGGTGTTCGTGCCCTACCACGAGAAGAGCCTGAAAGACGTGGCCTTCGACCCCGCGAAAGACGACTTCCGCGACCTCGCCAAGCTCGACAAGGACAAGCCGACCATCTTCTCGTGCAACGGTGCCGAGTGCTGGAAGTCGTACAAGGCGTCCAAGGCGGCGGTGGCCGCGGGCTTCAAGAAGGTCTACTGGTTCCGCGGTGGCTTGCCCGAGTGGGAAAGCACCGGCCTGCAGGTCGCGCAGAACTGACGCGGTGCCGGGCCCCGCCCGGCACGATGGCAAACTTCACCCGTGCTGCACCGCCGCAAGCTGCTGGCGATGCAAGGTTCCCACGGCATACGAAGGACGCCCCTCCATGACCACCGACTTCGCCACCTGCGATTTCTGCGACACCCACAAGAACAACACCGACGGCACGTTTCGCGTGCTGCCGCCCGTGTTCAAGGACTACGGCAAGCGGCTCAAGTTCGCCGGCGGCGTGGTCACCGTCAAGTGCTTCGAAGACAACTCGCTGGTGAAGGCCGCGCTCGACACCCCCGGTGAAGGGCGTGTGCTGGTGGTCGATGGCGGCGGCTCGCTGCGCCGCGCGCTCGTCGGCGGCAACCTCGGGGCGGCCGGGGCCAAGAACGGCTGGGCCGGCATCGTGGTCGACGGTTGCGTGCGCGACAGCGCCGAACTCGCCCTCTGCGACCTCGGCATCCGCGCGCTCGCCTTGATGCCGCTCCCCACCGAAAAGCGCAACGAGGGCCAGCGCGACGTGGCGGTGCAGATCCAGGGCGTGACGGTGCGCCCCGGTGACTGGCTGTATGCCGACGAAGACGGCATTGTCGTCAGCACCACCGCGTTGACCTGAGCCATTTGCCCCAGCTTGGCGCTATAGCCGCGCCACGATTTGCCGATATGCAACGGATCGGGCTACCCATGCCCCATCTGACACAGGAGGCATTTCGTGCGCTGGTTCGAACGACTGAAACTTTCCCATCGACTGATCGCCTCGTTTGGCGTGGCCATCGTGTTGACGATGGCGCTCGGCGCCGGCGCCGTCTGGCAGCTGGGGCAGGTCAATCACGTCGCCACCGACCTGCAGTCGCACTGGATGCCCTCGGTGCGTGCCGCGCTTGAATGGCGTGCCGACCTGCAGTCCATCCGCCTGGTCACGCTGCAGCACGCCACTGCCGCCAACGAACGAGAGAAGCGCCGCCACACCGCCGTGGTCACGGCCGCGCTGGAGCAATACGCCAAGCACGCCGCCGAGTTTGCGGCGCTCGCCACGCTGGACGAGCAGAAGAAGCTGCTCGGCGAACTGGGGCCGCTCAACGACTCGTTCATCAGCGTGACCAAGCAGGTGCTCGAGGTGTCGAGCAAGGAAGGCAACGACGCCGCGCTGGCGCTGCAGAACAGCGAAATGCGCCCGCGCGCCCAGCAGGTCGAGGGTCGCATGGACCGGCTGGTCGAGCTCAGCATCGAAGGTGGCAATGCCGCAGCCGCCAGCAGCGAGCGCGCCTACAAGATCAGCCGTGCCGTGCTGGCCGGGGGTGTGGTGCTGTCGGTGCTGCTGGGCCTGGGCCTCGCCGCCGCGGTGACACGCTCGGTGCTGCGCCAGCTCGGCGGCGACCCGGCCGAGGTGGCGGCCGTGGTGGAGCGCGTCGCCTCGGGCGACCTCACCGTGAAGATCGCCACCCGCAAGAACGAACAGACCAGCCTGCTGGCCAGCATGCAGCGCATGGTGGGCAGCCTCTCGGGCATCGTGTCCGGTGTGCGCAGCGGCGCCGAATCGATCACCACCGCATCGTCGGAAGTGGCCAGCGGCAACTTCGACCTCTCGGCGCGCACCGAAGCGCAGGCGGCCAACGTGCAGCAGACAGCGGCCACGCTGCATGAACTCTCGAGCACCGTGCGCAGCAATGCCGACGCCTCGCGCAACGCCACGACGATGGCGGCCAGCGCCTCCGAGATCGCCGAGAAGGGCGGCTCGGTGGTGGGCGAGGTGGTGCAGCAGATGGAGCAGATCACCACCGCCTCGAAGCGCATCGGCGAGATCATCGGCGTGATCGATGGCATCGCCTTCCAGACCAACATCCTGGCGCTGAACGCAGCGGTGGAAGCGGCGCGCGCCGGCGAACAGGGCCGCGGCTTCGCGGTTGTCGCCGCCGAGGTGCGCAGCCTGGCTCAGCGCTCTGCCGAAGCGGCCAAGGAGATCAAGGTGCTGATCCGCAACAGCGAAGAGCGCGTGGAAGCGGGCTCGACGTTGGCGAACGATGCCGGCCGCATCATGCAGGAGGTGGTGGCCTCGGTGCGCGAGGTGTCGGGCACGATCCGCGCGATCGCCGATGCGACGGTCGAGCAGTCGAGCGGCCTCGAGCAGGTCAACACCTCGGTGAGCCAGATGGACAGCGCGACACAGCACAACGCCGCGCTGGTGGAGCAGTCGTCGGCCGCAGCCGAGAGCCTGAAACAGCAGGCGCAGGCGCTGAGCCAGGCGGTCAGCGCCTTCCGGATCGGCTGAGGCGCAGCCCCGGTTGAGACCCGGCCGTTCGGGCTGAGCCTGTCGAAGCCTGTACTGAGCCGGTCGAAGGGCCCTTCGACAAGCTCAGGGCGAACGGAGGCCTGCCGTCAGTCGGCGCGCACCACTTCCAGCAGGCGGTCCAGCCCGCCGGTGTTGATGGCCACCATCGCCTGCTCGCGCACCTTGGGCTTGGCGTGATACGCCACCGAGAGGCCCGCTTCGCCCATCATCGGCAGGTCGTTCGCGCCGTCACCCATCGCGATGCCCTGCGAGGGGCTGATGCCCAGCTGCGCGCAGGTGGCGAGAAACATCTTGCGTTTCTCTTCGCCGTCGCAGATGTCGCCCCAGGGCTGGTCGACCATGCGGCCGGTCAGCGCCCCGTTTTCGACTTCGAGCACGTTGCTGCGGGTGAAGTCGATGCCGAGCCGGTCGCGCACGTGGTCGGTGAAGTAGGTGAAGCCGCCCGAGACGAGCAGCACCTTCATGCCCACGGCCTTGCAGGCTTGCACCAGCGCCGAAGCGCCCGGGTTCAGTTGCAGGCGCTCGTCGAGCACTTGCTGCATGGCGCTCACGGGCACACCCTTCAAGAGCGTCACACGGCGGCGCAGGCTCTCCTTGTAGTCGGCGATCTCGCCGCGCATCGCGGCTTCGGTGATCGCGGCGACCTCGGCCTTGCGACCGGCGGCGTCGGCGATCTCGTCGACGCACTCGATGTTGATCAGCGTCGAGTCCATGTCGAAGGCGATGAGCTTGAAGTCCGCGAGCTTGAGCGGCGGCGTGAAGCGCTGGATGACGAGGCCGGGAGCGAATTCTTGTGCGGACATGGAATCAGGCGGGTTGCTTGTTGGTCGGGGTGCCCAGAGAGCGCAGCACGTCGCGGATGAACTGCGCCCGGTCTTTCGGGTCGGGGGTCTGGCGCTCGATGCGCAGCTTCTCGTTGCCAGCGAGCTTGATGTGGCGGTTCTTCTGCACCAGCTCGATGATGCGCATCGCATCGATCGGCGGGTTGGGGCGGAAGCTGATCACCATCGCCGAGGCGCCGGCATCGATCTTGGTCACACCGTAGGGTTTGGCCAGCACGCGCAGGCGGTGCACGTCGAAGAGGGTCTGCCCCTGGGGTGGCAGCTTGCCGAAGCGGTCGGTGATCTCTTCCAGCATCGCGTCGATCTGCTCAGCCTTGTCGGCGGAGGCCAGACGCTTGTAGAGCGACAGGCGGGTGTGCACGTCGCCGCAGTAGTCGTTGGGCAGCAGGGCGGGGGCGTGCAGGTTGATTTCAGTCGTCGCGCTGAGCGGTGACAGCAGGTCGGGCTCCTTGCCGGCCTTCAGCGAGCGCACGGCCTCCGAGAGCATGTCGTTGTAGAGCTGGAAGCCCACCTCCATCATGTTGCCGCTCTGGTTCTCGCCGAGCACTTCGCCGGCGCCGCGGATCTCCAGGTCGTGCATCGCCAGGTAGAAGCCCGAGCCGAGCTCTTCCATGTTCTGGATGGCTTCGAGGCGCTGCGAGGCTTGCTTCGTCAGACCCTCGACGTCGGGCACCAGCAGGTAGGCATAGGCCTGATGGTGCGAGCGGCCCACGCGCCCGCGCAGCTGGTGCAGCTGCGCGAGGCCGAACTTGTCGGCCCGGCTGATGACGATGGTGTTGGCGCTCGGCACGTCGATGCCGGTCTCGATGATGGTGGAGCACAGCAGCACGTTGTGGCGCTGCGCCACGAAGTCGCGCATCACCGCTTCCAGCTCGCGCTCGGGCATCTGGCCGTGGGCGACGGCGATGCGCGCCTCGGGCAGCAGCTCCTGCAGCTTCTGGCGCCGGTTCTCGATGGTCTCGACCTCGTTGTGCAGGAAGTAGACCTGGCCGCCACGCTTCAGCTCGCGCAGCACGGCTTCGCGGATCACGCTCGTGCCCTCGGTGCGCACGAAGGTCTTGATGGCCAGGCGCCGCTGCGGGGCGGTGGCGATCACGCTCAGGTCGCGCAGTCCTTCCAGCGCCATGCCCAAGGTGCGCGGGATCGGCGTGGCGGTGAGCGTGAGCACGTCGACCTCGGCGCGCATGGCCTTGATCGCTTCCTTGTGGCGCACGCCGAAGCGGTGCTCTTCGTCGATGACGAGCAGGCCGAGGCGCTTGAACTTCACCTTGTCGCTGATCAGCGCATGGGTGCCGACCACGATGTCGACGGTGCCGTCGGCCAGGCCTTCGAGGGTCGTCTTGACCTCCTTGCTGGAACGGAAGCGCGAGATCTCGGCGACGCGCACCGGCCACTTGCCGAAACGGTCGGCAATGTTCTGGTAGTGCTGCTCGGCGAGCAGCGTGGTCGGTGCAAGGATGGCGACCTGCTTGCCGCCGGTGACGGCCACGAAGGCGGCGCGCAGGGCCACCTCGGTCTTGCCGAAGCCCACGTCGCCGCAGATGAGCCGGTCCATCGGCTTGGGCGACACCATGTCCTGGATGACCGCGTGGATCGCAGCCTTCTGGTCGGGTGTTTCCTCGAAGCCGAAGCTCGTGGCGAACGCTTCGTAGTCGTGCGGCTGGAAGCGGAACGCAAAACCCTCACGAGCGGCGCGGCGTGCGTAGAGGTTGAGCAGCTCGGCGGCGGTGTCGCGCACCTGCTCGGCGGCTTTGCGCTTGGCCTTTTCCCACTGGCCCGAGCCGAGCTTGTGCAGCGGCGCTTCGTCGGGGCTCACGCCGGTGTAGCGGCTGATCAGGTGCAGCTGCGAGACGGGGATCTTGAGCGTGGCCTTGTCGGCGTATTCGAGGATCAGGAACTCGCTCGGGCCGTCGCCGAGGTCGATGTTCTCCAGGCCCACGTAGCGGCCGATGCCGTGGTTCAGGTGCACCACCGGGTCACCGACCTTCAGCTCCGACAGGTCCTTGATGAGCGTGTTGACGTCGCTCGCCTGCTCTTGTTTCCGTTTGCGTCTGGCCGTCGGCGTCGTCGCAAACAGTTCGGTCTCGGTGACGAACTGGATGTTCTTCTCGGGCTCGGTCCAGAAGAAACCTTCTGCCATTGGCGCGACGGCAATCGCATAGCGCTCGTCGCCCGATTCGAAATCGGCAAGGCTCTTCACCGACGGCGGCTCGATCTTGTTGTCGCGCAAGAGCTCCAGCAGGCTCTCGCGCCGGCCTTCGCTTTCGGCGACGACGAGCACGCGGTGCGGCGTGGCACCGAGGTGGAGTTGCAGGCGCTTGAGCGGATCGGGGGCGCCGCGGTCGACGCTCAGGTCTGGCAGCGGCCGGGCCCAGTCGACCGGCTCCTTGCCACGCACGGCGAGCACCGCGTGCGCGTTGGCCAGCGTGAAGAAATCTTCGGGCCGCAGGAAGAGGTCTTCCGGCGGCAGGATGGGCCGCTCGCGGTCGTGCTGCAGGAAGCGGTGGCGCTCACGCGTGTCGGTCCAGAAGCGCTTGAGCGCGTCATCGATCTCGCCGTGCAACACGACGGCGGCGCCCCCACTCCGTTCGCCCTGAGCTTGTCGAAGGGCTTCGACAGGCTCAGCCCGAACGGAGGCATGCAGGTAATCGAAGATCGTCGCGGTGCTGTCGAAGAAGAGCGGCAGGTAGTACTCGATGCCGGCGGTGGCGATGCCGGTGCCGATGTCCTTGTAGAGCCGCACCTTGGTGGGGTCGCCTTCGACCTTCTCGCGCCAGCGCGCGCGGAATTTGGCGCGTGCCTCCTCGTCCATCGGGAACTCGCGGCCGGGCAGCAGGCGCACCTCGGGCACGGGGTAGAGGCTGCGCTGGCTGTCTGGGTCGAAGGTGCGGATGCTGTCGACCTCGTCGCCGAAGAGGTCGACGCGATAGGGCACCAGCGAGCCCATCGGGAAGAGGTCGATCAAGCCGCCGCGTACCGCGTATTCGCCGGGCGACACCACCTGGCTCACATGCTGGTAGCCGGCGAGCGTGAGCTGCGCCTTGAGCGCCGCTTCGTTGAGCTTCGTCTTCTGCTTGAAGTGGAAGGTGTAGCCGGCGAGGAAACTCGGCGGGGCGAGGCGCACGAGCGCAGTGGACGCGGGCATCAGCACCACGTCGACCTCGCCTTGCTGGATGCGCCAGAGCGTGGCCAGGCGCTCGGAGATCAGGTCCTGGTGGGGCGAGAAGGTGTCGTAGGGCAGCGTCTCCCAATCGGGGAACACGGCCACGCGCAGCTCGGGTGCGAAGAAGGGCAACTCGCCTTCGAGCCGCTGTGTGTCGGCTGGCTCGGCGGTGACGATGGCGGTGAGGTGACCTTGCGCCTTCTGAGATTGCGCGAAGCGCGCCAGCAGCAGCGCATCGGCCGAGCCGAAGGGGCGGGGCAGGGTGAAGCGTTTTCCGGGGGCGAGCGAAGGCAGCTGCATGTGCGAGGCGAACACAAAAACAAACCGCCCCGGTTGGGCGGTCCCCCGGGGCGTTGAAGGCGCGAATTATAGAATTCGGCCCCTTTTCGGCCTGCTGACATGAGCGCATCTCCCACAGATCTGTACGCCTTGGTGCCTTGCGCTGGAATCGGTGAGCGTGCCGGTGCCGGCGGGCCCAAGCAGTACGCCGCGGTCGCGGGCAAGCCGATGGTGCGGCACACGCTGGAGGCTCTGGCCCAGGTGACGCGGCTGCGCCAGACGCTGGTGGTGCTGAGCCCCCAAGACGATCAGTTCCCGCACCACGTGCCGGGCACGAGCGCATGGGTCGCGAAGGTGGGCGGTGCGAGCCGCGCGATGACCGTGGCGAACGGCCTGGCCCACCTGCGCGAGCGTGGTGCGAAGGCCGACGATTGGGTGCTGGTGCACGACGCGGCGCGTTGTCTCGTGCAGCCTCAGTGGATCGATGACTTGATCGACGCCTGCTTGAACGACGCCGTCGGCGGCCTGCTCGCGCTGCCGCTCGCCGACACGCTGAAAGCCGAAACGGCGGGCCGCGTGAGCGCAACCATCGACCGCGCGCGCAAGTGGGCCGCGCAGACGCCGCAGATGTTCCGCATCGGCCTGCTGCAAGACGCGCTCGCGCACGCCGGCGACGCCGTCACCGATGAAGCGAGCGCCATCGAAGCGCTGGGCCACGCGCCGCTGCTCGTGCCCTGCTCGATGGAAAACTTCAAGATCACCTGGCCGGCGGACTTTGCGCTGGCCGAAAGACTGCTGAGGACACGCCCATGACGCTCAAACCCCAAGTGCCGCGCTGGCGCATCGGTGAAGGTTGGGACACGCACGCCCTCGTGACCGGCCGCAAGCTCATCCTCGGCGGCGTGGAGATCCCGCACACGCACGGCCTGCAAGGCCATTCGGATGCCGATGCGTTGTGCCATGCGATCACCGACGCACTCTTCGGCGCGGCCGCGCTCGGCGACATTGGCCGCCACTTCCCCGACACCGACCCTCAGTTCCGCGGCGCCGATTCGCTCGCGCTGCTCACCGAAGCGGGGCGGCGCGTGAAGGCCGCCGGCTGGATCATCGGCAACGTCGACAGCACCATCATTGCCCAGGCGCCGAAGATGGCGCCACACATCCAGCCCATGCGCCAGCGCATCGGCATCGCGCTCGGCATTCCGGTGGAGCAGGTGAACGTGAAGGCCAAGACGGCCGAGAACATGGGCCCGGTGGGCCGTGGCGAATCGATCGAGGCCCGCGCGGTGTGCCTGATCGTGAAGGCCTGATCACAGCGCCAGTACGTCGATCGTCGGCGGCACCAGGAAGCGCAGCGGCAGGAGATCGGTGCCGATGCCCGGCGTGACGTAGAGGCGCGTGTGGGGCAGCGGGTAGAGCCCCTGCTCGTAGGCCCCGCGGGTGTTCCGCCGCAGCATCAGCCGCGTCAGCACGGGCACGTAGACCTGCCCGCCGTGGGTGTGGCCAGCCAGCACAAGCGAGGCCATGCCGGGCTTCATCTGCGCGGCGACGTCGGGGTTGTGGGTGAGCACGACGCGGCGGTCGGCGGGGTTGGCGGGCGGGTCCAGCTGCAGGTGCTGCACCTGGCTGTCGGCGATGCCGGCATAGAGGTCGCCGATGCCGACGAGCGTGCAGCGGCCCAGCCACACCCGTTTGCCGTCGATGAGCTTCACGTTCAGGGCCGTGAGGGCATCGCGGAGGTCGTCGGCCACCGGTGGCCCGGGCATCTGCTCGTCGTGATTGCCCAGCACCCCGAACACCGGGTATTTGATCCGCGCCAGCGGTGCGAAGGCCGCCGCGAGGTCGTGCGGTGGCCCGTAGGTCCAGTCGCCGGCCACGAGCACGGCATCGATGGGCAGGGTGTTGAGCCGGTCCACCAGCCGGTTCAGCTCGCGCTCGCGGGTGAATTTGCCGAAGTGGATGTCGGAGATCAGCGCCACCTGGGCGCCGCACTGCTGCCCGAGCCGGGTCTCGCGCACCACCAGCCGCTGCGGTTCAACGAAGCGTGCCCAGGCCAGCGCAGTGCCGGTCGCGAAGGCCAAGCCGGCCGCGAAGGCGGCGGCCATGCGCCGTGCCCGCACCGCGTGCCCGAGGCGCCAGCCCAGCCAGGCGAGCAGCGGCCACACGAGCCACAGCCCCCAGTAGACCGACAGGTGGAAAAGGGTGTGGCGCTCGTAGCCGGGCGAGTACCAGGTGTTGCGGAAGTCGTGCCAGAGCAGCAGCACGAAGAGCGTGGAGAGGGCGGTGAGGCCGATGATGGCCGCCCGCCGCGGCGCGCTGATCGGAGACGGTTCGGGCTTGCGGCCAGCTCGCCTCATGGCGCCTTTTTGAGGCGCACGTGGGCGACGAGCCCGCCGTCCATCGCATTGGCGAGTTCGAAGCTGCCGCCCATGCGGGCCACCGACTTCTCCACGATGGCGAGGCCGAGGCCCGCGCCGGTGGCCGCGGTGCGCGCCGCGTCACCGCGGAAGAAGGGCGTGGTCAGCTGCTTGAGCTTCTCGGGCGCCACGCCCGGCCCGTGGTCTCGCACCGAGAGGATCACCCACGGCCCGGTGCGTGCGTAGCTCACCTGCACCCGGGCGATGCCGGTGTCGGTGGAGCGGCCGTAGCGGCGCGCGTTCTCGAAGAGGTTCTGGAACACGCGGCCGAGCTCCACCTCGTCGGCCATCACCTTGGCATCGATCGCCACCCGCGAGCTGATGCGGATCTGCGAAGGGTCGCGGAAGCCCTGCATCTCGCGCTCGACCAGGCTCGACACATGCACCGGCACCAGCTTGGTTTCGCCGGGGCGGGCGTAGTCCATGAACTTGTCGATGATGGCGTCGAGCTGGTCGATGTCCATCGCCATGTTCTTCTTGGCCTCTTCGTCCTGCACGCTCATCTCGGCTTCGAGCCGCAAGCGGGCGAGCGGTGTGCGCAGGTCGTGCGAGATGCCGGCGAGCATCACCGCGCGGTCTTCTTCCACCTTGGCCAGCTCGCGGGCCATGCGGTTGAAACCCATGTTGACCTGGCGGATCTCGCTCGTGAGCGTGTTCTCGTCGAGCTGCGATTCGTACTCGCCGTCGCGGATGCGGCTGGCGGCGAACGACAGGTCGCGCAGCGGCTGGTTGATGAGGCGCGCGATGGCCGCCGAGCCGAGCACGGTGGCCAGCAGCGCAATCGTGACCCACAGCGCCCAGCTGCTGCCGGCCATCATGCGCACCTTGGTCGGGTCGGCCTGCAGCCAGTAGGCGTCTTTCTCGACCGAGAAGCCCACCCACAGGCCGGCCACGCCGTTGACCGAACCGGCAATCACCGTGTCGGGCCCCAGCCGCGAATGCAGCTCGTCGCTGATGGCCTTGGAGAAACGGTCGCCCTCGAAGGGCTCCCATTTGTCGGCCGGCTCGCGCGGCACGATCTTCACCTGCTCGGCCGTGGCCATGGTCTTGACCAGCGTCACGCGGTTGATGTCGTCGACGTACTTCATCGACGCACGCGAGAGGTTGACGAGGCTCGCCACCTGCTGCGCCTGCTGCACCGCGCGCGGCTCGAACTCGAGCGCGCGGAAGGTCTGCACCCACGCGAACACGCCGCCCAGCAGCAGGATCGCCAGCAGGAAGAACGTGCGCCAGAAGAGGCTCAGCGCCACCGCCTTGCGGGGCACGAGATCCGGCAGGCCGTCGGGGACCGTGGGTGCAAAAAAAGGCCCCGACTTGGAGCCCTTGCCCGGCTTCTTGCGATCAGGCCGCGCCATCAGGGACGAAGACATAGCCCACGCCCCACACGGTCTGGATGTAGCGAGGTTGAGACGGGTCCGGCTCGATCATCTTGCGCAGGCGCGAGATCTGAACGTCGAGGCTGCGGTCGAAGGGCTCGAACTCGCGGCCGCGGGCCAGCTGGGCGAGCTTGTCGCGGCTGAGCGGCTGGCGCGGGTGGCGCACCAGGGCCTTGAGCATGGAGAACTCGCCGGTGGTGAGCGCGATCTGCTCGCCGTCTTTCGACAGGCGGCGCAGCGCCAGGTCGAATTCGAAGGGGCCGAAGGTGACGGTCTGGGCGTCTTTCGCGGGAGCCCCGGGCGCTTCCATCGCCGGGCGGCGGCGGAGCACGGCGTGAATGCGGGCCAGCAGCTCGCGCGGGTTGAAAGGCTTGGGCAGGTAGTCGTCGGCACCAACCTCGAGGCCCACGATGCGGTCGACGTCTTCCACCTTGGCGGTGAGCATGATGATGGGCGTGACGTCGTTCGCGGCGCGCAGGCGGCGGCAGATGGAGAGGCCGTCTTCGCCGGGCAGCATGAGGTCGAGCACGATGAGATCGACCGTCTCGCGGGTGAGCACGCGGTTGAGCGCCTTCGAGTCCTCGGCCAGCAGCACCTCGAAGCCTTCTTGAGTCAGGTAGCGGCGCAGCAGGTCGCGGATGCGGGCATCGTCGTCGACCACGACGACGCGGTCGGGGCGGGCATTGGGCGTGGGCGTCATGGCGGCGTCTCCGTATTTGTAACAGCGGCGATTGTGCTCAGGTTTACATATGGTTTTTGGGGTGCCTGACCACCTGTTACAAATCTATGACGCCCGGGCCGAGAGGGGAAGCAAAGCTTTGTGAAGCCCTTGCCGACGTGTCGGCCAACGCGATGCGGGCAACGTTGTGCCGCACATGAGCACGACCCTTCCTGCACGACTCTCGGTCGCCGATGCGCGGCATTTGCTGGGCCGCACCGGCTTCATGCCGTCGCCCGCCGAGGTGGCGGCGTGGGTGGGGCTCGCGCCCGACGAGGCGGTGGATCGTTTGCTGAGCGGCGCACGGCGTGCCCAGCCGCGGCAGCCGGCGCCGGCCTTCACGCGCGAGCCGATTCGTCCGCCGCTGCGCGCCCAGGGCGATGTCGAAGCCCGCAAGGAAGCGTTGCGCCAGCTGCGCGCCGACACCGTGGCACTGGCCGCCTGGTGGCTGCAGGAGATGCGCGACTCGCCCACGCCCTTGGCCGAGCGCATGACGCTCTTCTGGCACAACCATTTCGCCACTTCCGTGCAGAAGGTGCGGCAGGCGCAGGGCATGTACGTGCAGCACCAACTGCTGCGGTACCACGCGCTGGGGTCGTTTCGCGAGCTGTTGCATGGTGTGGCGCGCGACCCGGCGATGCTCGTCTACCTTGACGGTGCGGCCAACCGCGCCGATGCGCCCAACGAAAACTTCGCGCGCGAGGTGATGGAGCTCTTTACGCTGGGCGAAGGGCAGTACGGCGAGCAGGACATCAAGGAAGCGGCCCGCGCCTTCTCGGGCTGGGCGGTCGACCGTGACGCGTGGACTGCCCGCTTTCGCCCGCGCCAGCACGACCGCGGCGAGAAGACGCTGCTCGGCCGCCGCGGCCGTTTCGATGCCGATGCCGCGCTCGACGTGATGCTCGACCAGCCGGCCGCGCCGCGCTTCATCGTGGGCAAGCTGTGGCGCGAGTTCGCGTCGCCCGTGCCCGACGCGGCGGCGGCCGGGGCGATCGCGCAACGCTTTCGCGAGAGCGGCTGGCGCATCGACACCGCCTTGCGCGAGCTGCTGTTGAGCGAGGCGTTCTGGGCGCCGGCCCACCGGGCGGTGCTGATCAAGTCGCCGGTGGAGCTCGCGGTCGGCACCTTGCGGCAGTTCGAGATCCAGCTCGACAACGCGGAGGCGCTGGTCGGCATCACCTCGCGCCAGGGGCAGATGCTCTTTCGGCCGCCCAACGTGAAGGGCTGGCCGGGCTACACCGAATGGATCACGAGCACCACGCTGCTCGACCGCAAGCGCTTCACCGAGCGCCTGTTTCGCGCGGTCGAGCAGCCGCGCATGGAGGTGGGTCGGGGCATGCAAGGGGGTGTCGGCGTGCGCTTCGATGCGGAGCAGTGGCTCAAGCCGCTCGGCGCCTGGCCTGACCGCGAGCCCGATGCGGCGGCGCGCGACAGGCTCGTCGAGGCGGTGCTCGCCACCGCGCCGGTGCACCCGGTGCCGGCCGGCACGGTGGGGCTGTCGTACCTGCGTGCGCTGAGCCTCGACCCGGCGTTTCAGTTGAAGTGAGGCTCACATGATCGATCGTCGTCAACTCCTCTCGCTCGGTGGCCTGGCCTTCCCGGCGCTGGGCTGGGCGCAGGCGGCAGCGTCTGCGGCGGGCCGCGTGCTCGTGCTGGTGGAACTGAAGGGCGGCAACGACGGGCTCAACACCGTCGTGCCCTACGCCCACCCGGCCTATGCGCAACTGCGCCCGAGCCTTGCGCTCAAGGCCGACGAGGTGCTGCGGCTCGATGGGGCGCTCGGCCTGCACCCCTCGCTCGCGCCGCTGATCCCGATGTGGGAGAAGCGCGAGCTGGCCGTGCTGCTCGGGCTCGGCTACCCGCAGCCCAACCTGTCGCACTTCCGCTCCATCGAGATCTGGGACACGGCGTCGCGCGCGACCGAGTACCTCGATGAAGGCTGGGTTGCTCGCGCCATGTCGGCCGGCCTGCGCGACAGCGCCCGTTTCACCACCGAGGGCGTGGCCATCGGCAGCGCGAGCCTGGGGGCCCTGACCGGCGCGAATGCGGTGTCGCTCACCAACCCCGAAGCTTTTGTGACGCAGGCTCGGCTCGTGCGGCCCGCGGCGGTGCAGGGCAATGCGGCGCTGGAACACGTGCTGCGCGTCGAGTCGGGCGTGCTGCAAGCGGCCGATGGCTTGCGCGGGCAGGGCGCGGTGACGCTGGCGACCGAATTCCCCAGCCACAACTTCGGCCAGGCCGTGCGCGCCACCTGCCAGATCGTGGCGGGGCAGAAGGGCAAGGGTGGGGTGCCGGTGTTCCACCTCACGCACGGCAGCTTCGACACGCACCGTGGGCAACTGGGCACGCATGCCAACCTGCTCAAGCAGCTGGCCGAAGGCCTCGCCGCGCTGAAGGCCGGGCTGGTGGAAGCGGGCGCCTGGGAGCGCACGCTGGTCGTCACCTATTCCGAATTCGGCCGCCGCGCGCGCCAGAACCAGAGCGGTGGCACCGACCACGGCACCGCCGCACCGCACTTCGTGATGGGCGGCGCGGTGCGCGGCGGCCGCTTCATCGGCAGCATGCCCGACCTCGACCGGCTCGACGGCAACCAGAACCTTGTCCACACAGCCGACTTCCGGCAGCTCTATGCGACCATCGCCCGCCGCTGGTGGGGCGTGAACCCCGAGCCGGTGGTGCGCGGCAGTTTCGATCTGCTGCCCTTCCTCGAAGTTTGAAAAGGAGAACCCTGCATGACCCGCACATCCGCCTTGGCCTTGACGCTTGCCGCCGCACTCGCGAGTTCGGCCGCGTGGGCCGATCAGCCACCCCCGCAGAACGTGGTCGGCCTGTCGGCCAGCGCGAGCCTCGAGGTCAACAAGGACGTGCTCAGCGTGACCCTCTCGACCACGCGCGAAGGCACCGACGCCGGCTCGGTGCAGTCGCAGCTCAAGCAGGCGCTCGATGCGGCGCTCAACGAAGCGAAGAAGGCCGCCAAGCCGGGCCTGATCGAGGTGCGCACGGGCAATTTCTCGCTCTTCCCTCGTTATTCCAACAAGGGCGGCATCACCGGCTGGCAAGGCACGGCCGAGCTGAACATCGAAGGCAAGGACATCCCGGGCATCGCCCAGCTCACAGGCCGCATCAACACGATGACGGTGGCGCGCGTGGGCACCTCGCTCTCGCGCGAGCAGCGCGAGAAGGTGGAGAGCGACGTCACCGGCCAGGCCATCGCGCAATACCGCACGAAGGCGGCCGAGGTGGCGCGCCAGTTCGGCTTCTCGGGCTACACCTTGCGCGAAGTGCAGGTCAACAGCAACGAGCCGCCGATGTACGCGGCGGCGCCGATGATGCGGGCGAAGACGATGTCGGACGCGTCCGAGGCGCTGCCCGTCGAGCTGGGCAAGGGGACCGTGACCGTGACGGTCAACGGCACCGTGCAGCTCACGAAATAGTCACTGCGCGACCCAGCCGCCGTCGACGTTCCAGGCCACACCGCGGATCTGGTCGGCGGCCGGCGAACTGAGGAACACCGCCAGCTCGCCGAGCTGCTCGGGCGTCACGAACTGCAGCGAGGGCTGCTTCTCGCCCAGGAGTTCGACCTTGGCCTTCTCGACCGAGATGCCCTCGCGCGCCGCGCGGTCGTCGATCTGCTTCTGCACCAGCGGCGTGAGCACCCAGCCGGGGCAGATGGCGTTCGACGTGATGCCGGTCGTGGCCGTCTCCAGCGCGATCGACTTGGTGAAGCCGACGATTCCGTGCTTGGCCGCCACGTAGGCCGACTTCTGCGCCGAAGCCACGAGGCCGTGCGCCGAGGCGATGTTGATCACGCGGCCCCAGTTCTTCTTGCGCATGCCGGGGATCGCCAGGCGCGTGGTGTGGAAGGCCGAGCTCAGGTTGATGGCGATGATGGCGTCCCACTTGGCCACGGGAAAGTCTTCCACCGGCGCCACGTGCTGGATGCCGGCGTTGTTGACGAGGATGTCGACACCGCCGAAGTCTTTCTCCGCGTAGGCCATCATGGTTTCGATCTCGGCGGGCTTGCTCATGTCGGCACCGTGGTAGCCCACCTTCACGCCGAGCGCGGCGACTTGCGCCTTGGCGGCCTCGACCTCGCCGAAGCCGTTGAGCACCACGTTGGCGCCCTGGCGCGCGAAGCACAGCGCCACGCCGAGGCCGATGCCGCTGGTGGAGCCGGTGACGAGAGCAGTTTTCCCTTTCAGCATGGTCGAACCTCCGATTGAAATACAGTGCGGCGAATCTTAGAGCCGCCGATCCCCATCAGCACCATGCACGAACCACGCCTGAACCATGTGCAATGCCTTGACAGCCAGGGCCTGCACCGCATGGCTTACTGGGAGTGGGGCGACCCGGCGAACCCAAAGGTGCTGGTGTGCGTGCATGGCCTGTCCCGGCAAGGGCGTGACTTCGACACGCTCGCGCAGGCGATAAGCGCCGAGTACCGGGTGGTCTGCCCAGACGTGGTCGGGCGCGGGCAGTCCGACTGGCTGGCAGATCCGTCGGGCTACCAGATCCCCGCCTACGCGGCCGACATGGTGACGCTGCTCGCGCGGCTCAACGCTGGCACGGTGCATTGGGTGGGCACCTCGATGGGCGGTCTCATCGGGCTGGTGGTCGCGGCGCTCAAGCACTCGCCGGTGTCGCGCCTCGTGCTGAACGACGTGGGGCCGGTGGTCGAAGCCGATGCGCTCGCACGCATCGGCAGCTACCTCGGCGCGCCGGTGCGCTGGAAGAGCCTGGAGGAAGCGGCCGACGCGCTGTGGGCGATCTCGCAGGGCTTCGGCCCGCACACCCGCGAGCAGTGGCTGGCGCTGACGAGGCCGATGCTCAAGGCCGACGGCGACGGGTTCATCCCGCACTACGACCTCGACATCGCGGTGCCGTTTCGCAGTCTCTCGCCCGAGATGGTGAAGGCGGGTGAAGCGCAGGTGTGGGCGATGTACGAAAGCCTGCGCTGCCGTGTCTTGCTGCTGCGCGGGGCCGACTCCGACCTCCTGTCGCCCGCCACCGCCAAGGCGATGACCGAGCGCGGCCCCAAGGCCGAGCTGCGCGAGTTCGCCGGCGTGGGCCACGCCCCGATGCTGAATTCGGCCGACCAGGTCTCGGCGGTGCGGGAGTTCCTGCTCCGGCCATGACGCGCCCATGAAGACTGGCCCGTCGGACGGCCGCACCCCGGCCGCCGCCATCGTCCAACTCGCCGACGTCGACCCCGACGACAGCCGCGAGGCCGAGGTCTCGCAGCTCGCCCGCGCGCGTGCGTTTGCCGAGCCGCTGCTCACAGGCCAGGTGCTCGACACCGGAGAAGACGCGCTCGTGCACGCCGAGGGCGTGGCCAACATCCTGCTCGGCATCGGCGCCGCGCCCTCGATGGGGGCGGCGGCGTACCTCGTCTATGCCGGCGACTACCTCGCCAAGCCCGACGAGATGGTGAGCAAGGCCTTCGGGCCCTCGTATGCCGGGCTGGTCACGCACACCCGCAAGCTGGTGCAGATCCAGCGCGCGGCCCGCGAAGCCCGGGTGCAGGACGAGAAGCGTGCCGAGCAGACGGAGCGCGTGCGCAAGATGCTGCTGGCGTTCTCGCGCGACTTGCGGGTGGTGCTGCTGCGCCTGGCTTCGCGCCTGCAGACGCTGCGCCACTACGCGCTGAGCAAGCAGCCGTGCCCGGTGCTGCTCGCGCGCGAGTCGATGCAGGTGTTTGCGCCGCTCGCGAGCCGCCTGGGCATCTGGCAGATCAAGTGGGAGCTGGAGGACCTGGCCTTCCGTTTCCTCGAGCCCGAGTCTTACCGCATGGTGGCCAAGCTGCTCGACGAGAAGCGCGTCGAGCGCGAGCAGGGCGTCGAGGCGTTCCGCCAGCTGCTGGGCGAGGAGCTCGCGCGCGCCGGCCTGAAAGCCGAGGTGCAGGGCCGGCCCAAGCACCTCTACAGCATCTGGAAGAAGATGCGCGGCAAGGGCCTCGACATCGACCATGTCTTCGACGTGCGCGCCGTGCGCGTGATCGTGGCCGACGTGCGCGACTGTTATGCGGTGCTGAGCCGGGTGCACGAGGTGTGGCGGCCAGTCGCGGGCGAGTTCGACGACTACATCGCCAAGCCGAAGCCGAACGGCTACCAGTCGCTGCACACCGTGGTGCTCGACGCGCAAGGGCGGCCGGTGGAGGTGCAGATCCGCACGCGGGCGATGCATGAACACGCCGAGCATGGTGTGGCCGCGCATTGGGCCTACAAGGAGGCCGGGGCGAAGGGCTATGCGGGCGTCAGCGCCGCGGGCGATTTCGATGCGCAGGTGGCCGAGGCCCGCAAGGCGGTGCTTCGGCAGCTGCTGGCGTGGGAGCGCGACTTCGTCGAAGCGGGTGACGACGCCGAGCTCAAGGAAGGTGTCTTCGACGACCGCATCTACGTGTTCACGCCGCAAGCCGCGGTGATCGAGCTGCCGGCCGGCGCGACGCCGATCGACTTTGCCTACGCGGTGCACACCAACCTCGGCCACCGCTGCCGCGGCGCCAAGGTCGACGGCGCGATGGTGCCGCTCAACACAGCGTTGCAGAGCGGCCAGACGGTCGAGGTGAGCACGATCAAGGAGGGCGGGCCTTCGCTCGACTGGCTCAACCCTGAACTCGGCTACCTGCAAAGCCAACGCTCGAAGGCCAAGGTGCGGGCGTGGTTCAACGCGCTGGCCCTGCAAGACACGATTGCACGTGGCCGAGAGGCCGTCGAGAAGCTGCTGCAACGCGAAGGCCGCACGGCCATGAAGCTCGACGACCTGGCCACGCAGCTCGGCTTTCGCAACGCCGAGGCCTTGTTCGAGGTGGTGGGCAAGGACGAGTTCTCCCTGCGCAACATCGAGAATCTGCTGCGCCCGGCTGAGCCCGCGCCACCGGCCGACGACACGATCACCTTGCGCAAGCCGAGTGCCGAAGGGCCGGGCAAGGGCGGGGTGCTGGTGGTGGGCGTGGAGAGCCTGCTCACGAGCCTGGCCCGCTGCTGCCGGCCCGCGCCGCCCGATGCGATCGGCGGCTACGTCACGCGTGGCAAGGGTGTGGCCATCCACCGTGCCGACTGCATCAACTTCCGCCAGATGGCCGCGCGCACGCCAGAGCGCGTGATCAGCGTGGCCTGGGGCGCGGCGAGGGGCGACAAGCCGGCGCTTTACCCCGTGGACGTGCTGGTCGAAGCCGCCGACCGGCAAGGGCTGCTGCGCGACATCTCCGAAGTCTTCGCCAAGGACAAGATGAACGTGACCGGCGTCAGCACGCAGACGCTCAAGGGCCCGCTCGGCCTCACGGCGTGGATGACCTTCACCGTCGAGGTGGCCGACTCGGCGCGCCTGGCGCAGGTGCTGGCCACCGTGGCGCGAATTCCGGGTGTGCGTGGCGCCCGTCGCAAATGACGGGCTTCTGAGCTGCCAAGACCAGTGTTATAGTCACGGGCTCGGGCGATTAGCTCAGTGGTAGAGCGCCTCTTTGACGTGGAGGATGTCGGGAGTTCGACCCTCTCATCGCCCACCAAACACGTCAGACCCGAAGAGCCCGTTCCGCAAGGACCGGGCTCTTTCTTTTTTCTCCTTCGGAGCTTGCCGATGGACATGACGCCCCGCCGCCAGCAGATGATCGACGCGCACGTGGCCGAGACCCGCGCGCTGATGGCCGACTACGCCTTCCAGCTCAACGACCTCGTGCGCTTTGCGCTGTCTGCCGCACAGGAAAAGCCGCACAAGGTCTACTACCCGATGGACCCGGTGAACGAGTGCATCCGCAACTGGCACGGCCTGAGGCAGAAACTGGCGAGGCTCGCCGCCGAGGTCGACGCGACCACGCAGCGGCTGGGTGTGCAGCCCTTCGATCCGGAGGCGCCGGCCGCCGACGATCCGGCGTGAGCGCGCCCGCCGGGCGGGAAAACCCTTCGCAGGGTGCTGGGGCCGCCTTCTAGAATCTTTTTGCACACCTGCACACTGGTCCGACTGGAGTTCACTGAATGGCCCCACCCCGCCGCCCATCGGCGTCCGACGACGGCAGCACCGAAGGCAACAGCCAGCGCGTTCTCAAGAAGTACCCCAACCGCCGCCTGTACGACACCCAGACCAGCAGCTACATCACCCTGGCCGACGTGAAGAAGATGGTGCTCGAAGGCCAGGACTTCGTGGTGCGCGATGCCAAGACCGGCGATGACCTCACGCGCAGCATCCTGCTGCAGATCATCCTGGAGGAAGAGACGGGCGGCGTGCCGATGTTCTCGTCGCAGATGCTGGCGCAGATCATCCGGTTCTACGGCCATGCGATGCAAGGGATGATGGGTTCCTACCTCGAGAAGAACCTGCAGACCTTCACCGACATCCAGAAGAACCTCGCCGAGCAGTCCAAGGGCCTGTACGACGCCAACATGATGAACCCCGAGGTCTGGACGCAGTTCCTCAACGGCCAGGCGCCCGGGGTGCAGAACCTCATGGGCAACTACCTCGAACAGTCGAAGAACATGTTCGAGAAGATGCAGGAGCAGATGGCCAAGCAGGCCGAGACCTTCTTCCCGGGCATGCCGGGTTTCAGCCCGCCCAAGCGCTGACCCGGGTGTTGTTTCGGGAGAAAATCCCGGGATGACAGAAGACACTCTCGCCGCGCCTCCCGGCCTGGCCCCCAAGATCGGATTCGTCTCGCTCGGTTGCCCCAAGGCGCTGACGGACTCCGAGCTCATCCTCACGCAATTGCGCGCCGAGGGCTACGACACCTCCAAGACCTTCGCGGGAGCCGACCTCGTGATCGTCAACACCTGCGGCTTCATCGACGACGCGGTGAAGGAGAGCCTCGACACCATCGGCGAGGCGCTGGCCGAGAACGGCAAGGTGATCGTCACCGGCTGCCTGGGCGCGAAGGCGGGTGACGGCGGCGGCAATCTCGTGCAGCAAATGCACCCAAGCGTGCTCGCCGTGACCGGCCCGCATGCCACGAACGAGGTGATGGACGCCGTGCACAAGCACGTGCCCAAGCCGCACGACCCGTTCGTCGACCTCGTGCCGGCCCAGGGCATCAAGCTCACGCCCAAGCACTACGCGTACTTGAAGATCAGCGAAGGCTGCAACCACCGTTGCAGCTTCTGCATCATCCCGAGCATGCGCGGCGACCTGGTGTCGCGGCCCATCGGCGATGTGCTCTCCGAGGCGCAGCGCCTCTTCGAAGCCGGCGTGAAGGAACTGCTCGTCATCAGCCAGGACACGAGCGCCTACGGTGTCGACGTGAAGTACCGCACCGGTTTCTGGGACGGCAAGCCCGTCAAGACCCGCATGCTCGACCTGTGCGAGAAGCTCGGTGCGCTGGCGCAACAGCACGGAGCCTGGGTGCGGCTGCACTACGTCTACCCGTATCCGCATGTCGACGAGGTGCTGCCGTTGATGGCCGAGGGGCTGATCCTGCCGTACCTCGACGTGCCGTTCCAGCACTCGCACCCGGACGTGCTCAAGCGCATGAAGCGCCCGGCCAACGGCGAGAAGAACCTCGACCGGCTGTTGCGCTGGCGCGAGGTCTGCCCCGAGCTGGTCGTGCGCAGCACCTTCATCGCCGGCTTTCCGGGTGAAACCGAAGCCGAGTTCGAGCACCTGCTTGGCTTCATGCGCGAGGCGCAGATCGACCGTGCCGGCTGCTTCGCCTATTCGCCGGTGGAAGGGGCGACCGCCAACGAGCTGCCGAACCCGGTGCCCGCCGAGGTGCGCGAGGAGCGTCGCGCGCGCTTCATGGCGGTGGCCGAAGAAGTCTCGGCCGCCAAGCTGCGCAGCCGCGTGGGGGCCACGATGCAGGTGCTGGTCGATTCCGCGCCCGCGATGGGCAAGAAGGGCGGCGTGGGCCGCAGCTACGCCGATGCGCCCGAGATCGACGGCACCGTGCAGCTGCTCGCGCCGCAGAAGCTGTCGAAGACGCTCAAGGTGGGTGAGTTCACGCAGGCCCGCATCGTCGACACTCGTGGGCATGACCTCATCGCCCAGCCGATCTGAGCCATGAGCCACGACAAGCGCACCGAGCTCATCCATCACCCTTACGTGCCACCGGCCGGCTTCGAGGCCGTGGCGCCCGGCGTGCACAAGGCGTCGACGGTCGTCTTTCCCAACGTGGCGGCGCTGCAGGCGCGCAACTGGCGCTCCAAGACCGGCTACACCTACGGCTTGCATGGCACGCCGACGACCTTCACGCTCGAAGAGCGGATCGCCACGCTGGAAGGTGGCTTGCAAACCCTGCTCGTGCCCAGCGGCCTCGCGGCGATCACCTTGGTCGATATGGCGCTGCTGAAGCAGGGCGACGAAGTGCTGATCCCCGACAACGCCTATGGGCCGAGCAAGGAGCTGGCTCGCAACGAACTTGCGGGCTGGGGCATCACGCACCGCTTCTACGATCCGATGGATGCGCGTGGCTTGGCGGCATTGATCGGCCCGCAAACCAAGCTCCTGTGGCTCGAAGCAGCGGGCTCGGTGACGATGGAGTTCCCCGACCTGCCCGCGCTGGTGAAGGTGGCGCGGGAGCGGGGCGTCAAGATCGCGCTCGACAACACCTGGGGCGCCGGCATCGCGTTCGACCCGTTCGACCTCGTGCCCGGCGGCGAAGCGCTCGGTGTGGATGTTTCCATCCAGGCGCTGACCAAATACCCCTCCGGCGGTGGCGACGTGCTGATGGGCTCGGTGACCACGCGCGACGAAGCGCTGCACCTGAGCTTGAAGTTCAGCCACATGCGCATGGGCTGGGGCGTGGGTGGCAACGACGTCGAGCTGGTACTGCGCTCCCTGCCGTCTCTTGCGCTGCGCTACGAGGCCCAGGATGCCGCCTCTCGCACGCTGGCCGCCTGGTGGTCGCAGCGGCGCGAGGTGGTGCAGGTGCTGCACCCCGCTTTGCCCGGGTCGCCCGGGCATGAGTGCTGGCAGCGCCTGTGCACGCGGGCGGCGGGGCTGTTCTCGGTGGTGTTCAACGAGCGCTACACGCCGCAGCAGGTGTACGCCTTCATCGATGCGCTGCGCGTCTTCAAGATCGGGTACTCGTGGGCCGGGCCGGTGAGTTTGGCGGTTCCCTACAACCTGAAGGGCATGCGCGAGGAGCCGGCCTACAGCGGGACGCTGGTGCGCTTCTCGGTGGGGCTGGAAGCGCCGGCCGACCTCATCCACGACTGCCAGCAGGCCCTGCACGCCCTCGGGCCGTAGCTCACTCCTTGGCGGGGCCGGACGAGACTTTGTGTCTCATCAGCCGACCCTTTTCACGCTCCCAATCGCGCTTCTTCTCGGTGTTGCGCTTGTCGTGCTCGGCCTTGCCCTTGGCGAGCGCGATCTCGGCTTTGACCCGGCCGCCCTTGTAGTGCAGGTCGAGCGGCACCAGGGTGAAGCCTTTCTGCTCGACCTTGCCGATCAGGCGCTTGATCTCGGCCTTGTGCATCAGCAGCTTCTTCGTGCGGTCGGCCTCGGGGTTGACGTGGGTCGAGGCACTGCGCAGGGCGTTGATGCGGCAGCCGATCAGGTACAGCTCGCCGTCACGGATCACCACGTAGCCGTCGGTGAGCTGCACCTGGCCGGCGCGGATGGCCTTGATCTCCCAGCCGGCCAGCACCATGCCGGCCTCGTACTTCTCTTCGAGGTGGTAGTCGAAACGGGCGCGGCGGTTTTCGGCGATGGACATGGGGCACAGGTGGGGGCACTGGGCCCTCAATACAATCCTTCGATTCTATGAAGCAGGTTCGGAAGTCAGTCCTCCTCACGTATTCGGCCCCTGAGATGTACACGCTGGTCGTGGACATTCCGTCGTACCCGCAGTTCCTGCCGTGGTGTGAAAAGGCCGAAGTCCTGACGCGCGACGAGACCGGCATGACGGCCAAGCTTCACCTCGCCTATGGCGGTTTGCGCCACGCCTTCACCACCCGCAACGAGCACGAGGCCGAGCGCAGCGTGACCGTGTCCCTGGTCGATGGGCCGTTCTCGGTGCTCGACGGCTCCTGGCGTTTCGTCCCGCTCGCCTTGCCCGGCGCGAGCCCGGTGCCGGCGTGCAAGATCGAGTTCGACCTGCGCTACGCGTTTTCGAACCGGCCGCTGGAGCTGGTGGTGAGCCCGGTGTTCGACAAGGTGGCCAACACTTTCGTCGATGCCTTCGTGAAGCGGGCCGCCCAGGTGTATGGCGAGCGCTGAGCCGCTGGAGATCGAGGTGGCTTACAGCCCGGAGCCGGGGCGCGTGGAGCGCTGGGCACTTCGACTTCCGTCGGGCAGCTGTGTCGGCGATGCCATCACTCAGAGCGGCGTGCTCGCTGCCCACCCCGAACTCACGCCAGGGGCGTTGTCAGTCGGGGTGTGGGGGGCAACGCGTGGGCTGGAGCATCCGCTGCGGGACCGAGATCGCGTCGAGCTCTACCGCCCGCTCAAGGTGGACCCGAAAGAAGCGCGGCGCCTGCGCCATCGCAGCCACCGCGCCAAGAAGGCAGGCTGACGTCAGCGGGCGCAGTCGCTGGCGACCACGTCGCGGGCGCGCTTGGCTTCTTCGGCGCGGCCTTTGTCGTCAAGGATCTCGCGCTCACCCTTTTCATTGACGCGCGCCATGCGCATGCCGTCTTCCAGCGCTCGCAGTTGGCCTTTGGCCCGTTGGCAGTTCTCGGCCTTGGCGGCTTTCTGCTTTTCTTCCTCGGCCCGGCGCTTCGCACCTTCTTCCTCGGCGGCCTTCTTGCGCTTGGCCTCGAGTTCAGGGTCGACACCCTTGGCGGTACCGTCGGCGCCGGAGGCAGCGGCCGAAGCCGCCATCGCCGCTGCAGCGGCCTGGGCGCTGTTGGCTGCGAACGGCGGCGGCTTGCGCGCCGAGGCACCGCTCGGGCGTTGCAGGATCTCCGATTCACTCACGTTCGGCGGCGGCGGCAGGTCGCTGTACTGCACGCGGCCGGTCTTGTCTTTCCATTTCCACTGGGCCGCGGCCGGCTGGCTCAGGCCAAAGGCAAACAGGGCTGCGGCGGTCACGGCCGCGAGCCGAACAATGCGAGGCGAACGAGCGAATTTCATCCTGAAAGTGTAGTCGTGCAAAAGCTCCCTAACGTTCGGCGTGGCGCCTCCGTGCGGGCTTTGTCGCCAATGGTTTCAATGACCTCGGCGATTCCGTGAACTATTCCCGTGAAGTCGGCCAAGTCGGCGTTGCGTCAAGGCCGCGACGGCCTGCCGGGCGAGGGCGGCCGGCGTCCGTATAATTCGCTTTTGCGTCAGGAGCTTCCTCATGCGCCTTCTCGGCAAAGCGCTCACCTTCGACGATGTGTTGTTGGTGCCGGCGTTCTCCCAGGTGTTGCCGCGCGACACCTCGCTCTCCACCCACCTCTCCCGCAACATCCGTCTCAACCTGCCCCTGGTGTCCGCCGCCATGGACACGGTGACGGAGGCGCGGCTCGCCATTGCCATCGCCCAGGAGGGCGGCATCGGCATCGTGCACAAGAACCTGTCGCCCAAGCAGCAGGCGTCCGAGGTGGCGCGGGTCAAGCGCTACGAGTCGGGTGTGCTGCGCGACCCGATCACCATCGCGCCCCGCGTGCCGGTGCGTGACGTGATCAACCTGTCGCGCCAGCACGGCATCTCCGGCTTCCCGGTGGTCGACGAAGGCAAGGTGATTGGCATCGTGACCGGCCGCGACCTGCGCTTCGAGACGCGCATGGACATCCCGGTCAGCGAGATCATGACCCCGCGCGAGCGCCTCATCACCGTGGGCGAGCACGCCACGCTCGACGAGGCCAAGGCGCTGATGCACAAGCACAAGCTCGAGCGTGTGCTGGTCGTCAACGACGCCTTCGAGCTGCGCGGCCTGTACACGGTGAAAGACATCACCAAGCAGACCAACTTCCCCAATGCCGCGCGCGATGCGCAAGGCAAGCTGCGCGTGGGCGCCGCGGTCGGCGTGGGCGAGGGCACCGAAGAGCGTGTCGAGCTGCTGGTGAAGGCCGGCGTCGATGCGCTGGTGGTCGACACCGCCCATGGCCACAGCGCCGGCGTGATCGAGCGTGTGCGCTGGGTCAAGCAGAACTTCCCGCAGGTCGACGTGATCGGCGGCAACATCGCCACCGGCGCGGCGGCGCTGGCACTCGTCGAAGCCGGCGCTGATGGGGTGAAGGTCGGCATCGGCCCCGGCTCCATCTGCACCACCCGCATCGTGGCCGGTGTGGGCGTGCCGCAGATCACCGCCATCGACAACGTGGCGAAGGCGCTCGCCGGCACCGGCGTGCCGCTGATTGCCGACGGCGGCATCCGCTACTCGGGCGACATCGCCAAGGCCATCGCGGCCGGCGCGCACACCGTGATGATGGGCGGCATGTTCGCCGGCACCGAAGAGGCGCCGGGCGAGATCGTGCTGTTCCAGGGTCGCAGCTACAAGAGCTACCGCGGCATGGGCTCCATCGGTGCCATGCAGCAAGGCTCGGCCGACCGCTACTTCCAGGACAACACCGGCGCCAACCCCAACGCCGACAAGCTCGTGCCTGAAGGCATTGAAGGCCGCGTGCCCTACAAGGGCTCGATGGTCAGCATCGTGTTCCAGATGGCGGGGGGCCTGCGTGCCTCGATGGGCTACTGCGGCTGCGCCACCATCGACGACATGCGCAACAAGGCCGAGTTCGTCGAGATCACCTCGGCCGGCATTCGCGAGAGCCACGTGCACGACGTGCAGATCACCAAAGAAGCGCCCAACTACCGCATGGAATGAGGGCGGCAACGCTCGCCCGACGATGAGTCTGAACTCGACCGAGATCGCCGCGGATCGCCCCGCGGCGATGCGCTTCATTCTCCTGACCGTGCTGATCGACATGGTGTCGATCGGCCTGATCATCCCTGTGCTGCCCGAGCTCGTGGGCCGCTTCACCAGCGATCGGGCGGAGCAGGCGTTCTGGTTCGGGGCGATCATGTTCACCTTCGGGGTGGCGAACTTCTTCTGCGCGCCGATCCTCGGGGCGCTGTCGGATCGCTACGGCCGCCGGCCGGTGCTGCTGCTCGGCTTCTGCGGCTTCGCCTTCAGCTACTTCGGCACGGCCCTGGCCGCGACCCTGGGGCAGCTGGTCGCGATCCGTCTCGTGAGTGGTGCGCTGCAGGCCAACGTCAGCGTGGCGAACGCCTATGTGGCCGACATCACCGCACCGGAAGACCGCGCCCGCCGCTTCGGCCAGATGGGGGCGATGTTCGGCTTGGGGTTCATCCTCGGCCCGGTGATGGGCGGCCTGCTCGGCGCGATCGACATCCACCTGCCGTTCTACGCCTCGGGCGTGCTCGCGCTGCTCAACCTCGTCTACGGCTACTTCGTGTTGCCCGAGTCGCTGTCGCCTGCGAACCGCAAGCCGGTGACCTGGAGTGCGCTCAACCCCATCCAGGCATTGACGCAGCTCACCCGCCTCGAAGGCGTGGGCCTGCTCGTGCTGGTGGTGGCCTTCGGCGCGCTGACCGATTCCATCCTGCGCAGCTCGTGGGTGCTCTACACGGGCTTCCGCTTTGGCTGGGGGCCGATGGAAAACGGCTGGTCGCTGTTTGCCGTGGGCGTGCTCTCGGTGCTGGTGCAAGGGGTGCTGCTCAAGCGGCTGCTGGCGCGCTTCGGTGCCCGCCGGCTGGCCACGATGGGCCTTATCTCCGCGACCATCTGCTACGTGCTGTGGGCCCTGTCTTCGCAGGGCTGGATGATGTACGCGGTGATGGGCCTGAACCTCTTCGGCTTCACCGTGCAGGCGTCGATCCAGTCGCTGGTGTCCAACGCCGCCGACGCCACCACCCAAGGCCGCACCATGGGCGCGGTGGCCGCATTGACCAGCCTGATGTACGTCATCGGCCCGGTGATCGGCACCTCGCTGCTCGGGGCGGTGTCGCACCTGCCGCCGAGCGACTGGCGCGCTGGCGCACCGTTCTTCTTCTGCGCGTTGCTGATGGCGTCGTCCACCGCGGTCGCGCTGTGGCACTTCTCGCGCCGGCCGGTAGAGCTGGCACCGCAACCAAACGCCTGAGCTTCAACACCCGAGCCTCCACCCGAGCCCGCACCATGCACGACAAGATCCTCATCCTCGACTTCGGCTCCCAGGTCACCCAGCTCATCGCACGGCGCGTGCGCGAAGCGCACGTCTACAGCGAGATCCACCCCAACGACGTCAGCGACGAGTTCATCCGCGAGTTCAAGCCGAAGGGGATCATCCTGTCCGGCAGCCACGCCAGCACGTATGAGGACCACGAGCTGCGCGCCCCGCAGGCCGTGTGGGACCTGGGCGTGCCGGTGCTGGGCATCTGCTACGGCATGTTCACGATGACGGTGCAGCAGGGTGGCGAGGTCGAGGCCAGCTCGCACCGCGAGTTCGGCTATGCCGAGGTGCGCGCGCACGGCCACACCCGGCTGCTGCAGGGCATCGAAGACTTCTCCACCACCGAGGGCCACGGCATGCTCAAGGTGTGGATGAGCCACGGCGACAAGGTCACCAAGCTGCCCCCAGGCTTCAAGCTGATGGCCTCCACCCCGAGCTGCCCCATCGCCGGCATGGCCGACGAATCGCGCGGCTACTACGCGGTGCAGTTCCACCCCGAGGTCACGCACACCGTGAAGGGCCGCGACCTGCTCAACCGTTTCGTGCTCGACATCTGCGGCGCCAAGCCCGACTGGGTGATGGGCCACTACATCGACGAAGCCGTGGCGCGCATCCGCGAGCAGGTGGGCAACGAGGAGGTGATCCTCGGCCTGTCGGGCGGTGTGGATTCGAGCGTGGCGGCCGCGCTCATCCACCGCGCCATCGGTGACCAACTCACCTGCGTCTTCGTCGACCACGGCCTGCTGCGCCTGAACGAAGGTGACATGGTGATGGACATGTTCGCCGGCAAGCTGCACGCGAAGGTCATCCGCGTCGACGCCAGCGATCTCTTCCTCGGCGAACTGGCCGGCAAGCCCGAACCCGAACAGAAGCGCAAGATCATCGGCAAGCTCTTCGTCGACGTCTTCAAGGCCGAAGCCGAAAAGCTCAAGGCGAGCGGCCAGGGCCACAAGGGCGCGACCTTCTTGGCGCAAGGCACGATCTACCCCGACGTGGTGGAAAGCGGCGGCACCAAGACCAAGAAGGCCACCACGATCAAGAGCCACCACAACGTGGGCGGCTTGCCCGAGCAGCTGGGCCTCAAGCTCCTGGAGCCGCTGCGCGAGCTCTTCAAAGACGAGGTGCGCGAGCTGGGCGTGGCGCTCGGCCTGCCGCACGACATGGTCTACCGCCACCCGTTCCCGGGCCCGGGTCTCGGCGTGCGCATCCTCGGCGAAGTGAAGAAGGAATACGCCGACCTGCTGCGCCGTGCCGATGCGATCTTCATCGAGGAGCTGCGCGCCGCCATCGACCCCGCCAGCGGCAAGAGCTGGTACGACCTCACGAGCCAGGCCTTCACCGTCTTCCTGCCGGTCAAGAGCGTGGGCGTGATGGGCGACGGCCGCACCTACGACTACGTGGTGGCGCTGCGCGCGGTGCAGACCAGCGACTTCATGACCGCCGACTGGGCCGAGCTGCCCTACAGCCTGCTCAAGAAGGTGTCGAGCCGCATCATCAACGAGGTGCGTGGCATCAACCGCGTGACCTACGACGTGTCCAGCAAGCCACCTGCCACCATCGAGTGGGAGTGATCGAAGGCCCTACGCCGCGGCGAGCGCCTCCAGGACCCGTCGCGAGTCGCTCACGAAGCCGAAGCACTTCTTGACGTTCCAAAGCGTCGCCTCGGTGCAGAACGCGGGTGAGGTGGTGGCGCAGCAGTCCGACAGCAGCACGCAGCCATAGCCGAGGAAGTTGGCATCGGTCAGCGAGTGCAGCACGCACTGGTCGGTGTTCACTCCGGCAAAGAGCAGGGTGCGAACGCCCAGGTTGCGCAGGATGCTGTCGAGCGGCGTGTCCCAGAAGCCACTGATGCGGTGCTTGTCGACCTCGATGTCGCCGGCCTGCGGCTTGAGTTCGTCGACGACGGCGGCCGCCCACGATCCTTTCTCGAGAACGCGTGCGCCGCTGCCCGGCAAGGGGTCGCCCAGGCCGACGCCGTGCCCGTGCGGCTTGTAGAGGTGGATCTGGTTGGGCGGCATGTTGGCCAGGTCGGGCCGATTGCCCCAGTTGACCCACACCACCGGCACGTCGGCCGCGCGCAGCGCCGGCAGCAGCTGGCGCAGCGGCTCGATCGGTGCCCGGTCGGGCTGCGGGTCGCCGCCGATGTGCTCCACCCAGCCGCCCGGCGAGCAGAAGTCGTTCTGCATGTCGATCACGAGGATGGCGGTGCGCTGCAGGTCGAGCACGACTTGTTGCGGCTCGGCATCCAACCGCATGCGCCGCTGAGGCGCAGGAGCAGGCGCGAAGTCGACTGCTTCGGGCGAGGCGATCCAGTGTGTGTTGGCAAAGACGCCGAGCGCGCCTGGGGTGTGTGTCGTGCGATGCGGCATGAGGGCTCCTTTGATGCGGGTGTGCGCCCGGCCTTGCAAGTTGCGTGCGCTCGCCGCGTCGCCCTCACGGAATCCACTACCCCGAAACCACGTGCGGCCTGATGTCCGCCACGAGGCTGCGTTTCTAGAGTGCAGCCATGCACCTGAAATTGGTCGGCCTCACCAAACGCTTCGGCACCCTCTGCGCCGTCGACGATGCGACGCTCGAGATCCGCCCCGGCGAAGTGCTGGCCCTGCTCGGTGAAAACGGCGCAGGCAAGAGCACGCTGATGAAGATGCTGTACGGCGTGCACCTGCCCGATGCAGGGCACATCGAGATCGACAGCAAAGCGCACACGATCACCTCGCCGCGCGAGGCCATGGCGCTCGGCATCGGCATGGTGTTCCAGCAGTTCAGCCTGGTGCCGGCCTTGACCGTGCGCGAGAACCTGGCGCTCGTGCAGCCGGCCGCGCCCTGGTGGATTGGCATGCGCGCATCGCGGCTGGCGGCGATCGATGCGCACCTGAAGACTCTCGCGCCGGGCGTCGACCCCGATGCCTGTGTGAGCCAGTTGCCGGTGGGCCAGATGCAGCTCGTCGAGCTCGCGAAGGTGCTGCTGCGCGACGCCCGCTGCGTGGTGTTCGACGAACCGAGCGCGGTGCTCACGCCGTCGGAAGCCGAGCGGCTGTGGGGCCTGATCCGCAATCTCACGGCGCGTGGGCTCGCGGTCGTGCTCATCAGCCACAAGCTCGCCGACGTGCGCGCCTGCGCCGACCGGGTGGCGGTGATGCGCGCCGGGCGGGTGGTGGCGCAGGCGGATGCGCAGGACGCGAGCGATGCGCAGATCGTCGAGTGGATGGTCGGCTGTGCCCCGCCTGCGGTGCGGGCGCCGCATGTGCCTGCCGCCAACGCGGCCGTGCGGCTCGAACTGCGCGGTGTGTCGGCCGGCGTTGCGCGTGGGGTGGACCTCACCGTGCGCGCCGGCGAAGTGCTGGGCATCGCCGGCATCTCGGGCAGCGGGCAGACAGAGCTGGCCGAGGCCATCGCCGGTGCGCTGCCCTTGGCGGCCGGCGAGCTGATCCTCGATGGCCATCGCCTGCGGGCGCCGCGGCTCGCGCCGGAGCCGACGCCGCAACTGGGCTACATCGCCCCCGAGCCGCTGCGCAACGCAGTGGCCCCCGAGCTCACGCTGGCGCTGAACCTCGCGCTGAAGCGCATCAACACCTTGCCTTTCATGCCCTCGCGTGCCGAGCTGGCGCTGCGTGCGGCGCCGCTCATCGCGCGCTTCGGCGTGCGGCCGGCCGAACCGCAGTCGCTGGCCGGCCACCTCTCCGGTGGCAACCTGCAGAAGCTGGTGGCGGCACGTGAGCTGGCCGATGCACCTGCCGCTGTCGTCGCGTGCTATCCGACGATGGGCCTCGACGTCTCCGCCACAGCGCAGGTCTACGACGCGCTGTTCGGCCTGGCGCGCAGCGGCAGCGCCGTGCTGTGGATCAGCGAAGACCTCGACGATCTGCTGCGGCACGCGCACCGCATCGCGGTGATGTTCGAGGGCCGCGTCATCGCCCTGTTCGACGCGGCCCAGGCGACACCGGCCGAGCTGGGTGCGCGCATGGCCGGGCAGGTGGCCGCATGAACGCCGCGTCCCTTCACCGCAGCGCCATCGCCCTGGGCGGCTTTGCCGCGCTCGCTGGCGCCTTCTTCCTGCTGATCGGCCGTGGGCCGATCGACATGCTCGTGGCCATTGCGCAGGCGAGTGTCGGCAGCGGTTACGCGGTCGGCGAATCGCTGCTGCGTGCCACACCCATCCTCCTGTGCGCGTTGGCCACGCTGGTGCCGGCGCGCCTCGGGCTGGTGTCGGTCGGCGCCGAGGGCCAGCTCTACTTCGGTGCGCTGGCCGGCACCGGCGCGATGCTGCTCGCGCCTTCCAGCCTGCCGCTGGTGCTGCTGGGCGGTGTGATCGGCGGCGCGGTGTGGGCCCTGGTGCCGGCGCTGCTGCGCGTGGTGGCCGACGTGAACGAGACGATCTCCACGCTGATGCTGAACTACGTGGCGGCGTTGCTCGTCACCTGGCTGGTCTACGGCCCCTGGAAGAACCCGCAGAGCCAGGGCTGGCCGGCGAGCATCGACTTCGCCGAGGCCGCGCGCCTGCCGCTGCTAGGCGAGAGCCGGGTGCATGCGGGGCTGCTGATGGCGCTGGTGCTCGGCATCGCGCTGCACCTGCTCTTCACCCGCAGCCGCTGGGGCCTGGTGCTGGACGTGCTGCGCAGCAACCCACGCCTCGCGCCGCTCGCGGGCCTGAGTGTCACGCGCCAGGTGCTGCTGACGATGGTGGTCGGCGGTGCGCTCGCGGGGCTGGCGGGCATCGCCGAGACCTCTTCCGTGCAAGGGCGGCTGCAAGCCTCGTTCGCCAACGGCGCGGGCCTGTCGGGTTTCCTCGTCGCGTGGCTGGCCGGCAATCGTGTGCTGCCGGCGATGGTGCTCGCGCTCCTGGTTGGTGGCCTGCTCGCCGCGGGTGACGAGCTGCAGATGATGACCAGCGTGCCCTCGTCGGCGGTGCTGGTGGTGCAGGGGCTGATGTTCGTCGCGATGCTCGGCGCGGGTGCCTGGAAAAAGGGAGGCGCCAGTGGCTGACACCCTGCTCCAGGGCTTGCCGGTCTCGGCCTTGCGCAGCGCCGCGCCCTTGCTGCTGGTGCTGCTGGGCGAGTGCCTCACGCAGCGCGTGGGCCGCATCAACCTCGGGGTGGAAGGGCAGATGCTGGTCGGCGCGGTGGCGGGCTACGGCGTCACCGCCTTGAGCGGCCAGCCCTGGCTGGGCATGGCGGCCGGCGCGGCGGCGGGTGCCTTGCTGTCGGCGGTGTACGCCTTGCTCACGGTGGCCGCACGCGCCGACCAGTTCGCGAGCGGCCTCGCGGTGTTGATGCTCGGCTACGGCGTCAGTGCGTATGCCGGCAGCGGCCTCGTGGGCCTGCGCATCGAAGGCTTCGCGCTCGGTGCCGGCGGCACCACGCCGACGCTGTGGCTCGCGGTCGCACTCGTTCCGCTGATCGGGCTCTGGCTTTACGGCACCCGCACCGGCCTCGTGTGGCGCTCGGTCGGCGAGTCGCCTGCGGCAGCGCGCGCCGCCGGCATCACACCGTGGAAGGTGATCGTCGCCGGCATCACGGCCGGCGGCGTGCTGTCGGGCCTGGGCGGCGCCGCACTGTCCATCGACCACACCCGCACCTGGGCCGAAGGCATGACCGCCGGCCGTGGGCTGATCGCTGTGGGGCTTGTGATCGTCGCGCGCTGGAACCCCTGGCTCACGCTGCCGGCCGCCCTCTTGTTCGGCCTGGCCGAAGCGCTGTCGCTGCGCCTGCAGGCCGCCGGCAGCGCGGTGCCCGCCCACCTGCTGCACACGCTGCCCTACCTCGCGAGCCTCGCCGTCTTTGCCGTCACCTGCGCGCGCCTGAAGGGCGGCGGCGGGCCCGAGGCGCTGCGTGCCGTGTTCGCTCGATGACCGCTCTAGCCCGATGAACTTTCTTTCTTCAACCCCAGGAGGGACCGCCCCATGAAGCTGCTTCGCCATCTCGCCGTGTTCGCCTTTGCCGCCGGCGCCGCCATCAGCCACGCCGCCACCATCGGCTACATCTACGTCGGCCCTGAGAAGGACTACGGCTACAACACTTCGATGGATGTGGGCCGCAAGTTCGTCGAGAAAAGCATCCCCGGCACCAAGACCCTGCATGTGGAAAACATCCCCGAGACCGCCGAGGTCGAGAAGGTGATGGAGCGCATGATCAAGCAGGGCGGGGCGAGCATCATCTTCGCCACCAGCTACGGCTACCTCGACTACGCCATCGCGCTCGGCAAGAAGTACCCCAAGGTCGCCTTCCTGCACGCCGGGGGCCTCAAGATCGGCGACAACGTCGGCACCTACTGGGCCAACAGCGACGACGCGATGTACCTCGCCGGCATGGCCGCCGGTGCGGTGAGCAAGAGCGGCAAGCTCGGCTTCATCGCCGCGTTTCCCATTCCCCAGGTGGTGCGCTCCATCAACGCCTTCACGCTGGGCGCGCAGGCGATGAACCCCAACGCCACCACCACGGTGGTGTGGACCGGCGGCTGGCTGCAGCCGCCGAAGGAAGCCGAAGCCACCAACTCGCTCGCCGATGCCGGCATCGACGTGATCGGCGAGCAGGTCGACAGCCCGATGACCATCGCGCAGACCGCCGAGAAGCGCGGCATCTACATGGTCGGCAAAGATGTGGACGTCTCGAAGCTCGCGCCCAAGGCCGTGCTCACCGGCGCCTCGTGGAACTGGGGCCCGACCATGCTCAAGTTGACGAAGGAGATCCAGGCCGGCAAGTGGAAGCCGAGCCACGTGCGCGGTGACCTGAAAGACGGCACCGTGGTGCTCGACCCCTTCGGCCCCGCCGTGCCCGAAGGCGTGCGCAAGACCGTGCTGGCGAAGAAGGACGACATCCTCAAGGACAAGTTCGTCGTCTGGTCGGGCCCGATGACCGGTCAGGACGGCAAGGCCATCCTGCCCGCCGGCACCCGCATGCCGATGGAGCAGCTGGAGAGCATGAACTTCTTCGTCAAGGGTGTCGTGGGCACGGTGCAGTGAGGAGCTCGGCCATGAAACCGATGGGCTCCCACCTCGCCAACCGCTGGCGCGTGAGCGCCGCGCACTGCGACCTCACGCGCGCCGAGCGCCGCCCGGTGCGGCCGGTCGAGCTCGCGGCCGAGCCGCAGGCGGTGACGGTCGATGCGAACCGCAGCGCGCTGATCGTCGTCGACATGCAGAACGACTTCTGCGCCATAGGCGGCTACCTCGACTACCGCGGCATCGACATCACGCCCGACCGCGCCCCCATCGAGCCGCTGCGCCGGCTCGTGCCGGCCCTGCGCGCGCAGGGCGTGCCCATCGTGTGGCTCAACTGGGGCGTGCGCCGCGACCTGCTCAACATCCACCCCTCGCTGCTGCACGCGCACACGCAAGACGGCGAGGGCGCCGGCCTGGGCGAGCAGATCCCGGGCGGCGCCGAGATCCTGCTCAAAGGCTCGTGGGGCGCGCAGATCGTCGACGAGCTGAACCCCGGCGAGCAAGACATCCACGTCACCAAGCACCGCTTCAGCGGCTTCTGGGACACCGAGCTCGACTCCATCCTGCGCAACATGGGTCTGACCACGCTCTTCTTCGCCGGCGTCAACGCCGACCAATGCGTGATGACCACGCTGGAAGACGCGAGCTTCCTCGGCTACGACGTGCTGATGCTGCGCGACTGCGTGGGCACCACCTCGCCGCCGTTCTGCATGCAGGCGACCGAATACAACGTGAAGCTGCTGTATGGGTTCATGACGGATTCGGGGGCGTTGTTGTCGGGGCTCAAGGCATGAGCGGCGCCATCGAAGAGAAACTCGCATCGATGGGCCTCGCCTTGCCAACGCCGCCCACGCCGATTGCCAATTTCGTGCCCTGGCGGCGCAGCGGCCGCACTGTCTACCTGGCCGGCCAGGTGTGCGAGTGGAACGGCAGCGTGCCCTATGTCGGCAAGCTCGGCCGCGACATCACACTCGAGCAGGGCCAGCAAGCCGCGCGCCTGTGTGCGCTCAACCTGCTGGCCTGCCTGAAGCTCGCCTGCGAGGGCGACCTGGGTCGCGTGCAGCGCTGCCTGCGGGTGGGCGGCTTCGTGAACTGCGAGCCCGAGTTCGAGTTCGTGCCGATGGTGGTCAACGGTGCGTCCGACCTCTTCGCCGCGCTGTGGGGCGAGGACCGTGGGCGCCATGCACGCACGGCCATCGGCGTGGCCTCGCTGCCGCGGCGTGCAGCGGTCGAGGTCGACGCCATCTTCGAGATGGACTGACACCGCCGGCACGGTTCGTGCACGTCCACGGAATGGCCTCCTTGCGACTGCCTGCCACCCTCAGCGCCTGGCCCACCAGCGGGCAAGCGCGCTGGCGCTGGGCCTGCTGGTGCCTGCTCTTCGGCCTGCTCTACGGGGCGGCGGCGCGGCTCGGCCTGGCCACCTCCAGCATCGCCCCCAACGTCACGCTGGTGTGGGCGCCGACCGGCCTGAGCCTCTTCGTCTTCCTGCGCTGGGGGCCGGGCCTGTGGCCGGGCATCGTGCTGGGCGACCTGATTGCCAACGCCGGCACCGGCGCGTCGCTGCTGGCGGTGGCCGGCATTTCGCTCGGCAACCTGGCGCAGACCTTCGCCTGCTGGTGGGGCCTTCGCCGCGCCGGCTTCGCGCCAGCGCTGGAGCGTGTGCGCGACGTGGTGGGCCTGATCGTGCTCGGCACTGCCGGTGCCGGGCTGAGCGCCCTGATCGGGCCGACGGCGCTGTGGCTCGATGGGCGTGTGCCGACCGACGCCTGGGCCGCCGTGGCCTTGCAATGGTGGATGGGCGACGCCGCCGGCGTGGTGGTACTCACGCCCTTCCTGCTGATCTGGTGGCGCAGCGCCGCCGCCGCATGGAGCCGCGCGCAAGCGGTGGAAGCCGCGGCGCTGCTCCTCCTGCTGGGCCTGTTGTGCGAGCTGGTGTTCGGTGGCGCGCTGCTGCACGGCCTCACGGCTGCACCGGGCTACTACCCCGCGTCGCTCGCGCTGTACCCGCTCGCGGTGTGGGCGGCCTTGCGCTTTGGCCAGCGAGGCGCCACCTTGCTCACGCTGCTGGTCACGCTCGCCGCCGTGTGGGGCACGGTGCGCGGTGCCGGCCCTTTCGTGGACGGCGGCCTCACCAGCAGCCTGGTGCGCTGGTGGGTGTTTGCCAATGTGATCACCGTGACCAGCCTGCTGCTCGCCGCGACCCAGAGCGAGCGCGACCGCGCCCGTGCGCAGGCCATCCGCGACCGCGACTTCGGCTCCGCCATCCTCGATGCCGAGGGCGCGCTGGTGGTGGTGCTCGATGGGCAGGGCCGCATCGAGCGGGTCAACCGCAGCTTCGAGCGCACGACCGGCTTCACGTCGGCCACACTGGTCGGCAAGCGCTTCGAAGAGGCGCTGATCCCGGCCGAGCACCACGCGAAGGTGAATGGCCATGCCGAGCTGTTGCGCCTGAGGCTCGCCGACAGCGAGAAGCTCGAAAGCCCGCTGCGCCGCCACCGGGGCCCGCCCATCACCGTGAGCTGGACGGCCACCGCCCTGCGCGACGAACACGGCAGCATGACGCACGCCATCGTCTCCGGCATCGACGTCAGCGCGCGGGTCGAAGCGGCCGATGCCTTGCGGCAGGCGCGCCGGCAACTCGAGCAGCGCGTGGCCGAGCGCACCCAGGCCCTCGCCGAAGCCAACGCCGCGCTGCAGGTGCAGATGGCCGAGCGGCAGCGGCTGGAGCATGAGTTGATCGCCGTCAGCGAACGCGAGCAGCAGCGCTTCGGCCAGGCGCTGCACGACGGCCTGGGCCAGCACCTGACCGCCACCGCCATCCAGGCCGAGCTGCTGGCCCGCGATCTCGAAGCGGCCGGCGCACACGACGCCCAAGCGAGCGCCGAGCGTGTCGAGGCGATGCTGTCGTCGGCGGTCGCGCAGACCCGGCTGCTGGCGCGCGGCCTCTACCCGGTCGAGATGGAAGAGGGCGGCCTGATGATGGCGCTGCAGCAGCTGGCCGAAAGCACCGAGCGCCAGCTGCGCCGCGCCTGCAGGCTCGACTGCCCGCGCCCGGTCGACGCACCCGACCACATCGCGGCGGTTCACCTCTACCGCATCGCGCAGGAAGCGGTGAACAACGCGGTGAAGCACGCACCCGGCGCGGCCATCGCCATCGCGCTCGGGCAGCAGGCCGGCGCGCTGACGCTGCGCGTGAGCAACCCGGTGCCGGCGACGGTGGGCAAGGCCGAAGGGCAGGGCATCGGGCTGCGCATCATGCGGCACCGTGCGCAGCTGATCGGCGCCACCTTCCGTGCCGGCGTCCATGAGGGCGCGTGGCAGGTCGAAGTCACCTGGAGGTCCCCGCATGAACACTGACACGAAGAAGACACGCGTCCTGATCGTCGACGACCACCCCATCCTGCGGCATGGCATCGCGCAGCTCGTGGGCCGCGAAAGCGACTTCGAGGCATGCTCCGAAGCCGGCACGGTCGACGAAGCCCTGGAAGTACTGGCGCATCAACCGGCCGATGTCGCCATCGTCGACCTGTCGCTCGAAGAGCAGTCAGGCCTGGAGTTGATCCGCCGGGCGAAGGCCCACCACCCGGCCCTGCAGTGCCTCGTGCTCTCGATGCACGACGAGCGCCTGCATGCCGAGCGCGCCCTGCGGGCCGGCGCCCGCGGTTACCTGATGAAGCAGGAGGCCACGCGCAAGATCGTGGCCGCGTTGCGGCAGGTGCGCGCGGGGCGCATCTACCTCAGCGAGACGGTGTCGAGCGAGATCCTCACCCGGCTGGCGAGCGGCAGCGAGCGCACCGACAGTGCCGCTGGCGCCGTCGGCGGCCTCAGCGACCGCGAGATGGAAGTGCTGCGCCTCATCGGCCGCGGCCTCAAGACCGGCGAGATCGCGCGCAGCCTGCACCGCAGCGTGCACACCATCGAGACGCACCGCGCCAACATCAAGCGCAAGCTGGGCCTGCGCACCTCGGGCGACCTGGCCCGGGCGGCGTTCAAGCTCAGTGAACCTGCGGCGTGTTGACCCACAGCACGCGTGCGGTCACGGTGCCCGGGTTGCGGTAGCTGTTGGTGAGGTGGTTCTTGAAGAAGAAGGAATCGCCCGCGTTGAGCGTGTAGCTGGTCGCCTCGACCGTCAGCTCGATCTGCCCATCGAGCACGTAGCCGAGTGTTTCGCCCTGGTGCGTGATCGGGTCGTTTTTCAGGCCGCCGGGCTCCACCACGTGGATGTTGCCTTCGAGCAGGTTGCCGGCCCCGAAGGGCACCAGGCGCTCATAGCTCACGCGCTGGCCTTCGCGGATGGGGTCGGTGTGGGCGACCGGGCGTTGCCCGTTGCGCAGCACCATCGCCGGCGAGTTGGGGTCCGAGCCGAAGAAGGAAGCCAGGTCGCGGCCCAGCGCATCGACCAGGCGCTGCAGCATGGGCAGCGAGGGCACCACGCGCCCGGCCTCGATCTTCGAGACCATGCTCTCGGTGCAGCCCACCTTGTCGGCGAGGTCGCGCATGCGGATGCCGGCGAGCAGGCGCGCATGGCGCAGGCGGCCGCCGACTTGCAGGTCGTCGCGGCGTGGCGTGGGTGCGGTCGCGGCGGTGCTCTTCTTGCGAGCCGTGGAAGGCTTCTTCTTGGCGGCGGGCCGGGTCGAGGTCTTTGCGGAAGTGGCCATGAGGTGTGGGGTCTGCCCTCAGCTGCGGACGGGCAGCGGGTGCGAGCCCCGGATGATGCCCGTGTCTTCCGCACCCATGGGCGTGAAGTCGTCGTAGAGGTCGGCACCCGGGATCGCCGCAGCCCCGGCGCGCGCAACGGCGAGGTCTTGCGCGCCGGTGCCCGAGCCGGCTGCCACGGCGCCGACGACGAAGCCGTCGACGCGGATCGGCAGGCCACCGATGAGGTTGGTCCATTTCGACTCGTGGGCCAGCGTGACCTGCAGCTCCACATCGGCATGAGCGCCGCCGGTGGGCGCGGCCGAGAGCGCGGCGGTGCGCGCCTTGTTGGTCGACGAGATCACGCTCAGCGCCTTGGCGCCGTCCATGCGCGCGAAGCTCAGCAGGTTGCCGCCGAGGTCGACCACCGCGATGCACATCGGCTGGCCGATGGCGTGCGCGTGGGCGATGGCGGCTTGCAGCACGCGCTGTGCGCCGTGCAGGGTCAATTGCCGAGCCGGGGTGGTGTCGTCGCTCATGGTCACTCTCCTTCGATGGACTGAAGCAAGCGCTGCGCCATCCCATGAATGCACTGTCATTGTCAGTCAAGTTACTTTCCTGTGCATCTTGGAAGTGCAAACGCGCAGAACGGGTGCGCCCCTCTGGCGTGCTATCGAGGGAAACAGTCGGCCCCACACAAGTGCAGGAACGGCCGACATGCCTCTGTGGCAAGTCACGAGACGCATGGGCGCGTTTGGTGCAGTGCCACATTGGCATGCGATATGCGTTGCGTGCCGCATGGCCTTCGTCTGGAAACGACTCCTCGGCACGGTGCCCAGCCTCGCGGGCATCGTCGTCATCACCTTCCTGCTGTCGCACGCATTGCCGGGCGACCCGGCCGCCTACTTCGCCGGGCCGGCGGCCAACGACGAGTCGATCGCGCAGATCCGCGCCAAGCTCGGGCTCGACAAGCCGCTCATCGAGCAGTTCTTCCGCTACCTCGGCGACCTGGCGCAAGGCAACCTCGGCACCTCGCTCACCACCGGCCAGCCGGTGCTGCACGACCTGCTGGTGCGCCTGCCCGCATCCCTCGAGCTGAGCGTGTGCGCGCTGGTCTTCGCACTCGCCTTCGCCATTCCCATGGGCGTGCTCGCCGCCACCAAGCCCGATTCATGGGTCGACCACCTGTGCCGCGGCAGCATCACCGTGGGCTCGGCCTTCCCCACCTTCTTCGTCGGGTTGGTGCTGGTCTACGTCTTCTACTTTTTGCTCGACATGGCACCGCAGCCAGTGGGCCGGCTCAACGAGATCCTGAATTCGCCACCGCCCACGGTGACCGGCGCGTACCTCGTCGACAGCCTGCTCGCCGGTGACGGGGCGACCTTCCGCGCCGCGGCCGGCCAACTCGTGCTGCCCTCCATCGCGCTCGGCCTCTTTGCGCTCGCGCCCATCGCGCGCATCACCCGCGCCGCCATGCTGGGTGCGCTCGGCTCCGACTTCGTGCGCACCGCGCGCGCCAGCGGCCTGGCGCCGCGCACGGTGATCTTCACCTACGCGTTTCGCAACGCGCTGCTGCCGCTGGTCAACGTGATGGGCATGGTGTTCAGCTTCCTGCTCGGCTCCAACGTGCTGATCGAGCAGGTGTTCGGGTGGCAGGGCATCGGCGCCTATGCGGTGAGCGCGGTGCTCGCGTCCGACTACGCGGCGGTGCAGGGCTTCGTGCTGATGATGGCGCTGCTCTACATCGGGCTCAACCTCACGGTCGACATCGCCAGCACGCTGATCGACCCGCGTGTGCGCTTCGAGGGATGACATGCAACTGACCGCACGCGTCTCCTTGCTCGCCCGCAATACCGGCTACGTCTTCGGCGAGAACCGCCTCACGCTGGTGGCGGTGGTGATCCTTGCACTGCTGCTGCTGTGCGCCGCCTTCGGCCCCGCGCTCGCACCCTACGACCCGTTGATGACCGACGGCACGGCGCGCCTGCAGCCGCCCTCGGCGGCGCACTGGTTCGGCACCGATGCGCTGGGCCGCGACATCCTGAGTCGCGTGATCGTCGCCGCCCGGCTCGACCTGGGCATGGCCATCTCGGCGGTGGCCCTGTCGTTCGCCATTGGCCTCGCGCTCGGGGCGCTGGCCGGCTACTTCGGCGGTTGGACCGACCGCGTGCTGGGCCGGCTGATGGACACCATCATGGCCTTCCCGCTCTTCGTGCTGGCCATGGGGATCGTCGCGGCGCTGGGCAACAACGTGCTCAACATCATCATCGCGACCATCGTCATCAACCTGCCGTTCTACTTCCGCTTCGCGCGCGGCGAGGTCAACGTGCGGCGCGACCTCGGTTACGTGGAAGCGGCACGCATGGGCGGCAACACGCCGCTGCAGGTGCTGACACACCACATCGTGCCCAACATCCTGCCGCCGATGACGGTGCAGGCCTCGCTCAACATGGGCTGGGCCATCCTCAACGCGGCCGGCCTGTCCTTCATCGGCCTGGGCGTGCGCGCGCCCACGCCGGAGTGGGGAATCATGGTGTCGGAAGGCGCGAGCAACATCATCTCGGGCGAGTGGTGGACCTTCGCCTTCCCCGGCATGGCGCTGGTGCTGGCGGTGTTCTGCTTCAACCTGCTGGGCGATGGCCTGCGCGACCTGCTCGACCCGAGGAGGCGCACATGAGCTTGCCGTGCTCCGTTCGCACTGAGCCTGTCGAAGTGCCCACAACGCGCGGTGCGCAGGCTTCGACAGGCTCAGCCCGAACGGTGGTGTGCGAGAGGGGGCTGGCATGACGGCCTTGCTCGAAGTCAACGAGCTTTCGCTCAACTTCCGCACCCGCCACGGCACGGTGAAGGCGCTGGAAAACGTCTCGCTCTCCATCGAACGCGGCGAGATCGTCGGCGTGGTCGGCGAGAGCGGCTCCGGCAAGTCCGTCATGGCCTACACCGTGATGGGCCTGCAGGATGACGCGGCGCGCATCGAGGGCGGCGCCATCACCTTCGGCGGCACCGACCTGCTCACCGCCACGCCCACCGCGCTCGGTGCGCTGCGCGGGCGCGAGCTGTCGATGATCTTCCAGAGCCCGCGCACCGCGCTCAACCCCATCCGCAAGGTGGGCCACCAGATCGAAGACGTGCTGGGCCGCCACGCTGCGGTCAAGCGCGACGACCTGAAGCAGCGCGCCGTGCAGGCGCTCGCACGCGTGCGCATCCCCGACCCCGAGCGCCGCTACCACGCCTACCCCTTCGAGCTTTCGGGTGGCATGTGCCAGCGCGTGATGATCGCGATGGCGCTCGCCTGCACGCCGGCGCTGCTGATCGCCGACGAGCCCACCACCGGGCTCGACGTCACCACCCAGGCGGTGATCCTCGACCTGATCCGCGACATGAGCCGCAGCCAGCGCATGGCCACGCTGCTCATCACGCACGACCTGGGCCTGGCCGGCGAGTACTGCGACCGCATCGCGGTCATGCACGCAGGCCACCTGGTGGAAGTGGGCCCCACCGAGCGGCTGCTGCAGTCGCCCGCGCACCCCTACACCCGGCAGCTGCTCGCCGCCACGCCCACGCCGCAGACCACGCTCATGGGCCTGTCGGCCATCCCCGGCCAGCTTCCCGACCTGCGTGGCGAGTTGCCGGTGTGCCGCTTCCAGCACCGCTGCACCCGTGCCACCGCAGCGTGCAGCGAGGCGCCCCTCGCGTGGGTCGAACTCGGCCCCGGCCACCGCGTGCGCTGCCGCCACCCGCTATGAACATGCCCGAACGCCTGCACGACATCAGCGCCGCACTCGATGCACCGGCGCAGCCGGCCTTGCTCGACGTGCAGAAGCTCGTCAAGCACTACCCCGTGAGCGGCGGGAAGCTGCTGCATGCGGTCGACGAGGTGAGCTTGAGCATCGGCCACGGCGAGTGCGTGGGCCTGGTGGGCGAATCGGGCTGCGGCAAGTCGACGCTCGCCCGCCTGCTGGCGCAGCTCATCACGCCCACCTCGGGCCGTGTGCTGTTCGACGGCCAGGACCTGAGTGCGATGACACCGCGCCAGCTCGTGCGCTCGCCCCTGCGCGCACGCATCCAGATGGTGTTCCAGGACCCGACCGAAAGCCTGAACCCGTCGATGCGCGTGTTCGACGCCATCGCCGACCCGCTGCGTCGGCTGCTGAAGATTCGTGATCGCACCGAGCTCGACAAACGGGTGCGCCGCGCTGCCGAGATGGTGGGCCTGCCCGACGAGCTGGTGCTGCGCTACCCGCACCAGCTCTCCGGCGGCCAGCGCGCGCGCGTCGGCATCGCCCGCGCCATCGTGGTCGAGCCGTCGCTGCTGATCCTCGACGAGCCCACCTCCGCGCTCGACGTCTCGGTGCAGGCGGTGATCCTGCGCCTGCTCGACGACTTGCGCGCGCGCCTGGGCATGAGCTACCTCTTCGTCTCGCACGACCTCAACGTGGTGCGCCTGCTGTGCGAGCGCATCGTGGTGATGTACCTCGGCAAGGTGGTCGAAGTGGCACCGGCCGAGACGCTCTTCACCGCGCCTGCCCACCCCTACACCCAGGCGCTGATCGCCGCCATCCCCGACCCCGCGCGCCGCGGCGAGCAGCGCCTGCGGCTCGAAGGTTCACCCCGCAGCCCCATCGCACCCGACCCGCAGAGCTGCCGCTTCCACGGCCGTTGCCCGCAAGGCACCGAGCGTTGCGTGAGCGCGATGCCCGTGCTGCGGCGCGTGGGCGAGGGCCATTCCGCCGCTTGCCATTTCGCCTTGAACGCCTGACGAAAGGATCCGCATGAGCGACTCATCCACCGACAACGCCATCTGCCGCATGGACGCGGTCAGCCTCGCCAAGCGCATCCGCTCCAAGGAGCTCTCGGCCACCGAGGTCACCGAGGCCGTGCTGCGCCGCATGGAGGTGCTGGAGCCGCACATCCACGCCTTCTGCACGCCCACGCCCGACGTAGCGCGCGCTGCCGCGAAGGCCGTCGATGCGCAGATCGCAAAAGGCGAGCCCATCGGCCCGCTCGCGGGCGTGCCCATCGGCATCAAGGACCTGGTGGCCACGAAGGGCATCAAGACCGTGATGGGCTCCAAGCTCTACGAAGAGTTCATTCCCGACGAAGACGACATCGTCGTCGAGCGCCTGAAGGCCGCGGGCGCGGTGATCATCGGCAAGACCAACGTGCCCGAGTTCGGCTACAGCGGCGTGGGCCACAACCCGGTCTTCGAGACCACGCGCAACCCGTGGAACCTCGCCATGACCTCGGGCGGCTCGAGCGCCGGCTCGGGCGCCTCGGTGGCCACCGGCGTGGCGCCGTTCGCCATCGGCAGCGATGGCGGCGGCTCGGTGCGCATCCCGTCGGCGCACTGCGGGCTTTACGGCATCAAGGCCTCGATGGGCCGCGTGGCGTTGTACCCCGGCTGTCGCGACGAGCGTTACCCCGGCGTGTCGAGCTGGGAGACGCTGGAGCACATCGGCCCCATGAGCCGCACCGTGGCCGACTCGGCGCTGATGCTGAGCGTGATCGCCGGCCCCGACCCGCGCGACCGCTATTCCATCCCCGCGGCCGACTTCGACTACCTGGAGGCCGCGCAGCCGTCGAGCCTCAAGGGCCTGCGCATCGCCTACAGCGAAGACTGGGGCTACGCCGCCGTCGACCCCGAGGTGAGGCGCGTGGTGAGCGAAGCGGTGGCGGTGTTCGAGCGCGAACTCGGCTGCCATGTGGAGCGTGCCAACCCCGGCTGGCGGTCGGATGCCGGCGCGACCTTCTGGACGCTCGTCGCTGCCGACACCGACCTCACCGGCATGCGCAAGCTCATCGCCGGCCGCGAGCACGAGATCTCGCCGCACCTGGTCGACCTGGTGATGAAGCCGTGGACCGGCGCCGACTTCACCGACGCACACACCCAGCGCAAGGCCATCTGCAACACGATGTGGCGGTTCATGTCGAACTACGACCTGCTGATCACGCCCACGCTCGCGGTGCCGCCGTTCCCGGTGCACATGCAGGGCCCCGAGATCATCGAGGGCCGCATGGGGCGCAATGCCGACTGGCTGTGCTTCACCTTCCCGGCCAACCTGACCGGGCAGCCGGCAGCAAGCATCCCCGCCGGCTTCACGAAGGATGGCCTGCCGGTCGGCCTGCAGATCATCGGCCGCCACCTCGACGACCGCACCGTGCTCAAGGCGAGTGCCGCCTTCGAGCAGGCGCGGCCGTGGGCGCACAAGTGGCCGGCCTTGCTTGACCAACTCGGCCTGTGATCACCACGAACCGCTCAGCCTGAGGTATCGAAGGCCCGCACCGGCCTGAGCAGGGCTTCGATACCTCAGCCTGAGCGGATTGATTCTCCTCGTCCAACGTCAACAAACGCAGAAGGAATGACCATGCCCGTTAGCCGCCTTCAACACTACGCCGCGCTGATGGCGCTGGCCGCCGCGCTCGTGGCGCCGGCCTTAGCCGCACCTCCGAAAGACACCCTCGTCATCGTCTCCGAGATGGGCCCGAACGGCCTCGACACGATGGTGCCCACCGCCAACGACCACAGCCGCATGGTCGCCTGGCATGTGTACGACCGGCTGGTGAGCCACGGGCAGAAGAAGTTGCCCGACGGCAACGCCTCCTACGACGCCACCGTGCTCACGCCCGAGCTCGCGGAGCGCTGGGAGATCAGCCCCGACAAAAAGGTCTACACCTTCTTCCTGCGCAAGAACGCCAAGTTCCACGACGGCACGCCCGTCACCGCGAAAGACGTGAAGTGGTCCTTCGACCGCGCGGTGGCCGCGGGCGGCTTCCCGGCCGTGCAGATGGCCGCCGGCTCGCTCGACGATCCGAAGAAGTTTTCGGTCGTCGACGACTACACCTTCCGCATCACGCTCGACAAGCCCAACAAGCTCATCCTTCCCGACCTGGTGGTGCCGGTGCCGGTGATCGTGAACTCCACGCTCGCCAAGAAGCATGCGACGGCGGCCGACCCGTGGGCGCTGGAATGGGTGTCGCGCAACGGCGCGGGCGGCGGCGCCTACAAGATCGAGTCGTGGACGCCGGGGCAGCAGACGGTGTTCGTGCGATTCGACGACTGGAAGTCGGGCCCGCTGCCGAAACTCAAGAAGGTGATCTACCGCCAGATCGCGTCTGCCGGTACGCGCCGCGCGCTGCTGGAGAAGGGCGACGTCGACATCTCGGTCGGCCTGCCGCCGAAAGACTACGCCGAGCTCGCCAAGAGCCCCAAGGTCAAGGTGATCGGCGTGCCGGTGCAGAACGACCTGATCTTCGTGGACATGAACACCAAGATCAAACCCTTCGACAACCCCAAGGTGCGCCAGGCCATCTCGTATGCGATCCCCTACAAGGAGATCCTCTCCAGCGCGCTCTACAACCGCGGTGTAGGCATGTTCGGCGGCGACCCGTCCAAGCCCTATGCGCCGACCTGGCCGGTGCCGATCAAGTACACGACCGATCTGGCGAAAGCCAAGGCGCTGCTCACCGAGGCGGGCTTCCCGAATGGCTTCAAGACCACGCTGTCGTTCGACCTGAGCGAAGCCACGGTGCGTGAGCCCACCGCCATCCTGATCCAGGAATCGCTCAAGAAGATCGGCGTGGAGTTGACGCTCGAGAAGGTGCCGGGCTCCAATTGGTTCGCGCAGATGGCCAGCAAGACCATGCCGATGGTGATCGCCGAGTTCTACGGCTGGCTCGACTACCCCGAGTACTTCTTCTTCTGGAACTTCGACGGCAAGAACAACGCGGTGTTCAACACCGCCAACTACACCAACCCGGTGCTCGACGAGCAGATCGAGATCGCGCGTTTCGCCTCCGACGACAAGGTCTACAAGGCTGCACTCCAGAAGATGGTCGACATCGTGATGACCGACCTGCCGCGCATCCCGCTCTACACCCGCTTCTCCGACTTCGCGATGCAGAAGAACGTGCAGGGCTTCGAGTACTGGTTCCACACCCACCCCGACTTCCGCAAGTTCTACAAGGAATGACGGGCATGCGAGACGAAGCGGGCGCCTTGGTCCCGCAGACCGACGTGAGGGTGGCCGGCGCAGCCGAAGGGCCGCTCGCGGGGCTGCGCTTCGCGGCGAAGGATCTCTTCGACGTGGCGGGCCACGTCACCGGCGCAGGAAACCCGACCTGGGCGGCCACGCACGCCCCGGCGACCGCGCATGCGTGGGCGGTGCAGCGGCTGCTCGATGCGGGCGCGTTGCTCGTCGGCAAGGCCATCACCGACGAGATCTCGCTGGGCCTGCTCGGCATCAATCGCTTCGACGGCACACCACTCAACCCGCGTGCGCCCGACCGCGTGCCGGGCGGCTCGTCGAGCGGCTCGGCGTCGGCGGTGGCGTGCGGGCTGGCCGAGCTCGCGCTCGGCACCGACTCGGGCGGCTCGGTGCGCACGCCGGCGAGCTTCTGTGGCCTCTATGGCCTGCGGCCCACGCACGGCGCGATCTCCGTCGAGGGCATGGTCACGCAGTCGCCGAGCTTCGACACCGCTGGCTTCTTCGCCGCCACCGCGGCCACCTTCGAACGCGTGGGCGACGCGCTGTTGCCGCCAGGCGGCACCGGCCGCACCGACCAGCTGCTGGTCGCGAGCGACGTCGTGGCCTTGTGCGACGAGGCGGTGCAGGCCGCCTTCCACGGGGCGCTCACGCAGATCGCGCCGCGCGTGGCCGAGCTGCATGCGGTGACGCTCGCGCCCGAGGGGCTGGCGCTCTGGTCCGCGCACCAGCAGCGCCTGCAGTGCTTCGAGTTCGGCCGCACCTTTGCGCCCTGGGTGGCGCAGCACAACCCGGTGTTCTCGTTCGACGTGGCGCAGACGCTGCTGCAGGCGCAGGCCCTGACGGAAGAGGAGGTAGCGCCCTCGCGCTTGGTGCGCACCGCCGTGCGCGAGCGGCTCGACGAGCTCTTGGGCGGCCACCGCCTGCTGTGCCTGCCGACCGTGCCCATCCTGCCCATCCGGCGCGACGCGACACTGCCCGAGATGCAGCAGGCGGTCGGCCGCATCCTCCAGCTCACCTGCATCGCCGGCCTCACCGGGCTGCCGCAGGTGAGCCTGCCGCTGGCGCACAGCCAGGGCATCCCGGTCGGCATCTCGCTGATCGGCCCGCGCGGCAGCGATCGGCTGCTGCTCTCGCTCGCACGCGAACTCGAAAGGACCATGCTGCGATGAGCACCACCTTGATCCGCGGCGGCCGGGTCATCACCGCCACCGACGACTACGTGGCCGACGTGCTGCTGCAAGACGGCATCGTGCACGCCATCGCGCGCGACATGGCGGTGGGGCCCGACGTGACGGTGGTGGATGCGCGCGGCCTGTACGTGCTGCCCGGCGGCGTCGACACCCACGTCCACCTGGAAAACGTGATCGGCCCCACGATCACCTGCGACACCTTTGCCAGCGGCACGAAGGCCGCCGCCTTCGGCGGCACCACCACGGTGGTCGACTTCGCCCTGCAGACCGCGGCCGATTCGCCACTCGAAGCCATCGCCCGCGCGCAGCGCAGCGCCGAGCCTCAGGTGTGCATCGACTACAGCCTGCACTGCATCGTGACGCGGGTCGATGCGCAGGTGCTGGCCGACGTGAAGCACGCGATGCGCCATGAGGGCGTGACGAGCTTCAAGATGTTCATGGCCTACCCCGGCGTGATGATGGCCGACGACGCGGCCATCTTCCAGATGCTGCGCCAGGTGGGCGCCGACGGCGGCATGGTGGCGCTGCATGCCGAGAACGGCACGGTGATCGACCTCTTGATCAAGGAGGCGCTCGCCGCCGGCCACACCGCGCCGCGCTACCACGCGATGACGCGGCCCGCGCTGATGGAAGGCGAGGCCACGCACCGCGGCATCCGCCTCGCGGAGCTGGCCGAAGCGCCCATCTACTTCGTGCACGTGTCGTCGAACCAGGCCTTGAAGCACATCGTGGCGGCGCGCGACGAGGGCATCCCGGTGTTCGCGGAGACCTGCCCGCACTACCTGCTGTTCGACGACTCGGTGTATTCGAGCGACGATTTCGAGATCGCCAAATACGTGATGACGCCGCCGCTGCGCAGCACCGACGACCAGCACCACCTCTGGCGCGCGCTGCGCTACGACGACCTGCAGGTGATTGCGACCGACCACTGCCCCTTCTGCATGAAGGAGGGCCACCTGGGCTACCGCTTGCAGAAGCAGCGCGGCAAAGACGATTTCTCGCTCATCCCGAATGGCGCGCCCGGCATCGAGACGCGGCTGGTGAGCCTGCACGACATCGGCGTGACGCAGGGCCGCCTGTCGCTCAACCGCTTCGTGCAGCTCACGTCGACCACGCCGGCCAAGCTTTTCGGCCTCTTCCCGAAGAAGGGCACGATCGCTATCGGCAGCGATGCCGACGTCGTGCTCTTCAATCCGAACGCCACGCAGACCATCCACGCCGAGCACCTGCACAGCCAGTGCGACTACACGCTGCTCGAAGGGCGCACGCTGCAGGGGCGGGTGGAGAAGGTCTTCCTGCGCGGCGAGCTGATCGTCGATGGCGCCGAGTGGAAAGGTCGCGAAGGCATGGGCCAGTTCGTGCGTCGAGGCGAGGTGAGGGCGTTCTAGCGATGCGACGCGTGTTGCCCTTCGAGCCGTTGACGGCGAGGTCCTTCAAGCCCTTCGGCGATGTCATCGACGTCGCCTCGGCAGCACGCCACTTCACGATCAACGAAGGCTACGCGGAGCGCTACGACGACCTGGCCCGCATCGACGTCGACCGCGAGGGCGGCCGGCCGAAGCTGAGCATCTTCCGTGCCGTGCCGCGCACGATCCCGTTCGCCCTCTCCGTGATCGAACGCCACCCACTGGGCAGCCAGGCCTTCATCCCGATGTCGGGCCGGCCCTACATCGTCGTGGTCTGCGAAGGCGCTCATGCGCCTGACCTCGGTACGCTGCGCTGCTTCACCGCCCAGGCAGGGCAGGGCGTCAACTACGCGCCGGGCACCTGGCACCACCCCTTGCTGGCGCTGGAGGCACCGTGCGACTTCCTGGTGATCGACCGGGCAGGCGAAGGCAACAACTGCGACGAGACGCGGCTGGCGGCCGGCGACATCTGGATCGGCTCGCCGCCCTAGACGACCGCGAGATCGACGAGCGCGCTCTGCTCGGCAGTGGGCGGGGTCTTCAGCGAGTGCAACGCCCTCACGCGCTGCACGACGAAGGCTGCATCCCGCGCCACCCCCGAGAAGCGCCCTGACCCCCAGGTGTGCAGCCACGGCAGACCGATGAAGTAGAGGCCGGGCACGCGCGTCACGCCGCGCTCGTGCACCGGGTGGCCGCGGCCGTTGAAGACCGGGGCGTCGAGCCAGCGGAAGTCGGGCGCGAAGCCGATGCACCAGACCACGCTCGTGATGCCCGCATCGCGCAGCGACAAGGTCTCGCGCTCCTCGGCCGGCTGCCACACCGGCTCGTACACGCTTCCAGGCGGCGCCTGCAGGCCCTGCTCGTCGATGTAGCGGTCGATCGAGGCGTTGATGCCGTTGTAGGTGCGGTCGGCCTGGTCCAGCACCTCGCGCAGGCGCGGCGCGAAGCGCAGCGTGTCGCCGTCGGCATCGAGGCCGGTGAGCACGCCGTAGAGCTGCATGCCTTCGGTGGCGAAGCGGCGCAGGTCGATGTCGCGCCCGCCGTCGCGGCCGGTCACGTAATGGTTGGTGTTGTCGCGCACGCCCTCGCGCAGCGGGTGCTGGCCCACCGGCATGTCGTAGTAGCCCATGTCGGCCAGCCAGTCGACCACGTCGCGGCCGCGGTAGAAGCGCGCGCAGCGCGGCGCATCGCCCACCGCCAGCACCACCTCGCGGCCGGCGAGGTGCAGGTCTTCGGCGATCTGCGCGCCACTCTGGCCCGAGCCGACCACCAGCACCTTGCCGGGTGGCAGCTGCGCGGCGTTGCGGTACTGCGCCGAATGGAGCTGCAGCACCTGCGCCGGCAAGCGCTCGGCCAGGCGCGGCACGATGGGCTCGTGGTAGCCGCCCGAGGCGACGACGATTTGCTGCGCGGTGCATTCGCCCTCACTGCTGCGCACGAGGAAGCCGCCCTCGGGCAGCGGCTTCACCAGTTCGACCGCCACACCTTCGCGCAGCGGTGCGTTCACGTGGGCGCGGAAGGCATCGAGGTACTGCACGATCTCGTCGCGCTTCATGAAGCCGTGCGGATCGTCGCCGCGGTACGGGTGGCCGGGCAGGGCGCACTGCCAGTTGGGTGTGACGAGGCAGAAGTTGTCCCAGCGCTGCGTGCGCCACACGTGCATCGCGCGGTGCTTCTCGAACACCACGTGCTCGATGCCTTCGGCTTTCAGTCCGTGGCTGATGGACAGGCCGGCCTGGCCGCCGCCGACGACGACGACTTCGTGATGGGGCAGGGTGGGGTTCTTCATGAAGGGACTCCGGGTGAAGGGTCAAGCAGGTTCGAACGCGAGCACGCGCACGCGTGCTTCGGCGTTGTCGGCAAAGGGGGCGGCATGCGCCTCGGTCTGCAGCAGCTGGTCAGCGGCGCGCGAGCAGGCGAAGCCGAACTTCTCGCGCACACGCTCGCTCGCGATGGCGGTGGCCTCGCGCACGCGCCGCAGCAACTCGGGCAGCGGGTAGTCCTCGCCCGGCGTGAGGTAGTCGTGGATCACGAGCGAAGGCGAGTAGCAGAGGGTCTCGCTGGCATCGGGCCAGCGAAGGCGGTAGTGCATGGCGGGCATGAGGTCGGTCTCAGGCAGTGAGGGCTTCGGCGGGCGTGGCGGTCGGTGTGTGCAGCGTGCGCAGGTACCAGGCTTCGTGCAGCGCCGCGCTGCGCTCCCACGCATGGGCCAGGCACACGGCCGGCGGCGCGTTGAGCTTGGGCATGCGCGCGGCCGATTGCAGGCCCGCTGCGATGGAGTCGATGCGCTCCGGGTCGCACCACGCGACGGCTGCCTCATCGCGCAGGTGCTCGGTGAACGGTGGGCGACTCGACACCAGCACCGGCGTGCCGCAGGCCAGCGCTTCGAGCGCGACGAGGCCGAAGCCTTCGACCAGCGACGGCATGGCCAGAACGTCGGCGCGGCGCATCAGCGTGGGCAGCATCTCGTCGGGCAGCGGGCCGGTGCGCAGCACGGGCGCATCGGGCCCTTCGGTGAGGCCGAGCTCGCCCAGGGCCTGCTGCCACGCGCGGCGGGCGCTGCTGTGGTCGAGCATGCTGGCGCCACCGGCCACCACGAAGCGGGCCTGGGCCCATGCGGGGTCGTTGCGGCGCAGGGTGGCGAAGGCCTGCAACACCCGCACGGTGTTCTTGCGTTCTTCCACGCCACCGACCAGCAGGCACACCGGGCCTGCGTCGTCGGCCAGCCCGAGCGACTGCAGGCGCGGCCCGTCGAGCACGTCGGCCGCCGGCCGGTAGCGGCGCAGGTCGACGCCGTTGAACATGCGCGCCGGCTGCACGCCGAAGTGCTCGCGGAAATGCGCACACCAGGTGTCGCTGACACAGGCCACGCCCTCGGCCGCACGCCAGGCACGCTCCTGCCAGCGGTTGAGCGTCTCCTGCGCGAAGACGTCGAGGTGATGCACGGTGCGCAGCCAGGGCGGCACGTGAAGCCCACGTTCGCGCAGCAAGGCGAGGGCGTTGCCGCTCACGCTGTCTTGCGCATGCAGCAGGTCGAAGCGGCCTCGCCGCAGCACGGCCGGCAACGCCGCCACCAGGGCCTCGATGCGCTGCCGCACCTGCTCCACCAGGTCGCCGGTCAGCACCGGCAGGCGGATCAACTCGACCGGAAATGCCGTCGCACGAAACAGCGATTCGCCCGGCTCGGCCGAGGCGATCACGGTCACGCGGTGGCCGCGCCGCACCAGCGCGTCGGCCAGCTCCAGCGTGTGGATCACACCACCGCGTGGGCGCACCGAGTGCGTGAGCAGGGCGATGTTCATGCAGCAGCCCTTTGGGCGAGCGGCGCCGGCGCGGCGCCGATGAAGGGCTCGGCCGCCAGGTCCCACAGCATCGTCTGTGCGTCGCCCAATTGCAGCGTGAGGCGAGCGCCGGGCTGCACGGTGCCGATGTCGGCGCAGGCGATGCCGTGCGACTCGAAGACCTCCTGCACCACCTCGGCCTGCGCTTCGCGCACGCTCAGCAGATAGCCGTAGCTCGGGAAGGCGCAGAGCCAGCGCAGGTGCGCCGCGAACGCAGCGTCACCCCTCTCGTGCCAGCCGGGTGTGCCAGGCGGCAGCGGCAGGCGCGCGAGGTCCACGTGCGCACCGGCCCCCGAGCACTCCAGCAGCATCAGCAGCGTGCCCAGCACGCCCGCCATGCTGATGTCCTTGCCGGCGTCGCACAGGCCCGCTTCGGCGATCTGCGGCAGCAGCGCCAGGTCGGCGCGCAGCCGCTCGGGCGGTGCCGAGGTCGAGGCGTTCCAGAACGGGTGGCCGCCCTGCCACGCGCCTCGCAGGTCGACGGCCATCAGCAGCCGGTCGCCGGGCCGCGCCGCGAAGCTGCTGATCAGGCGCTTGGCGCGGCCCAGCACGGCCACCGCCAGCTGGCCATGGCCCGCATGCAGGTTGCTGTGGCCGCCGACCAGTGGCACGCCATAGCGCTCGCAGGCGGCGCGCATGCCGGCGATGAGCTGCTGCGCCGTCTCGGAGTCGGCCGCCCACAAGGCGTCGACCACGGCGGTGGGGCGCCCGCCCATCGCGGCGATGTCGCTCAGGTTGACCATCACGCCGCTGTAGCCGGCGAACCAGGGCATGGCCGCGACGAAGTCTTGCACCAGGCCTTCGATGGCGAGCAGCAGGTGGCCGTCGCCGGTGCCATCGGGCAGCACGGCGCAGTCATCGCCATTCGGCACGCTCGTGAGGCCGGCCACTGCGCCCAGCTGCGGCAGCACCGCGGCGATGTCGCGCTTGTGTGCGAAGCCGCGGCTCTGGCGCAGGGCCTCGGCGAGTTGCGTCAGGTGGTTCATCGCCGTGTCAGTTTTGCGTGAGCACGAAGCCGGCATACGGCGTGGTGCACGGCGGGTAGTGCGCGAGCGAGGCGCGCATCCAGCCGTGCGGCCGGCCGTGCAGCTCGCGCATCTCCAGCAGGTCCCAATTCAGGCGCTGGAAGAGCGGCACGTTCTGCGCCTGCACGTGCGCGAGGAATTCGTCGCAGCCGAGCGCATGGGCGCTGCTCACGGCGAGGCGAATAAGGCTCGTGCCCAGCCGCTTGTGCTGCCGCCAGTCGGCCCGCACCGCCAGGCGCGAGCCCCACCACACGCCGGGCGCGGCCTGGTGGATGCGCACGGTGCCGATCACCTCGTCGGCCTCGCCGGCCAGGCAGGTGAGCGCCACCAGCGAGCGTGTGCTCGGCTCGTGGCGGTCGATCTCGTCGAGGTCGTCGCCCACGAAGAGGCCTTGCTCTTCGCAGAACACCTGACGGCGCAGCGCCAGCGCTTCGCGTTCCATCCACGCGTCGCTGGCCCACTGGATGCGAAAGCCCTGCGGCGTGTACGACGGGTCGAGCTCGCACCAGGGCTGCGGTTCGAAGGCGTGAAGCTGCATCGTGTGCTCCTTCAGACGGCGAGCGGGGCTTCGTAGCGAGACAAGGTGGAGCAGGCCGCGCAACGCCCGCAGCCGGCCTTGATGTCACCAGCGTGCAGGCCGGCATCGGCCACCCGCCGGCCCAGCGGCTCCAGCACGCTGCGCATGAACTCGGCCGACGGCGCGGGGCGGTCTTCGAGCGGCGTGCCGCTGATGGGCACGAAGGGCACGACGAAGGGGTAGACGCCCATCGCCAGCAGGCGCTCGCTGGTGGCGAGCAGCAGCTCGGCGCTGTCGCCCAGGCCGGCGAGCAGGTAGGTGCTGACCTGCCCCCGGCCGAACACCTCCACCGCCGCCTCGAACGCATCCCAATAGCGGCTCATCGGCACCTCGGCCTTGCCGGGCAGGATCTGGCGGCGCAGCTCGTCGCCGATCACTTCGAGGTGCATGCCCAGCGTGTCGACGCCCGCGTCCTTCAGGCGCTGGAACCACGCATCGGTGTCGGGCGGCTCGCACTGCGCCTGCAGCGGCAGGTCGACCGCGGCGCGGATCGCCTCGGCGCTCTCGCACAGCACTTTCGCGCCACGGTCGGGCGTGGGTGGCGTGCCGGTGGTCATCACCATGTGCTTCACGCCGTCGAGCTCGACCGCGGCTTTCGCCACCTCGGCCAGCTGCGCCGGTGTCTTGTGTGCGATGGTGCGCCCGGCCGCGAGCGACTGGCCGATGGCGCAGAAGCGGCAGGCCTTGCGCCGGCTCTCGTAGCGGATGCAGGTCTGCAGCACGGTGGTGGCGAGCACGTCGCTGCCGTGCAAGGTGGCGATGTGCGAATACGGGATGCCGTCGGCCGTGCTGCGCGCATAGAAGCGAGGCTGCCGCGGGAAGCTCACGCTCGCGATCGGGATGCTGCCGCGCCGAAGCACGCTGTGGCCGTCGGGCCCGGGCGCGTCGGCGACGAAGGGCGAGCTGAACGCGGTGTGCGTGTGCACCGGCACCATCAGCGTTACGCCGTCGATCGTCACCGCCTTGTGGTCCGACGGGCCGGCGCCGCCGCGGCGGCTGGCCGCGCCAGCAGCAGGGTCGAGCAGGCGCAGGCCCTGCGACTGCAGCTCGGTCATCAGGGCGCGCGAGGCCTCGGGCATCGCGAGGGCTTCAGTCATGGGGTGCTCCTTCGGGCAACGAGAGGGCGGTTTCTGTCGACGGCGCAGAGGGCCACGGCTGCGTGGTGCTGGTCGCATCGCGGCGGATCACCAGGCTCAGCAGCTCGGGGCGCGCGTAGTGACCCACCGAATCCATCATGCGTTTGCGCTTGGTGATGAGCGCCATGTCGAGGTCGGCGATCACCAGGCCCTCGCCTTCGGTCAGCGGCTCGGCGAGGTACTTGCCTTCGGGCGAGACGATGGCGGTGTGGCAGCCCCCGCGCAGCGCGCCCTGCAGCTTCTCGTCGGCCGTGACGGCGCGCACCTGCGCCTCGTGCAGCCAGCCGGTGGCGTTGACGACAAAGCAGCCCGACTCCAGCGCATGGTGGCGGATGGTCACGCCCATCTGGTCGGCAAAGATCTGCCCGACCAGCGAGCCGGGGAACTGCGCGCAGTGGATCTCTTCATGCTGCGCCATCAGCGCATAGCGGGCGAGCGGGTTGTAGTGCTCCCAGCAGGCGAGCGCGCCGACGCGGCCTACGTGGGTGTCGACGGTGGTGAGGCCTGCGCCATCGCCCTGGCCCCACACCATGCGCTCGTGATACGTCGGCGTGATCTTGCGGCGCTTGAGCAGCAGGCGCCCGTCGGCGTCGAAGATGACCTGCGTGTTGTAGAGGCTGCCGTGGTCTCGCTCGTTGACGCCGAGCACGATCACCATGCCGGCCTCGCGCGCGGCGGACGCCACCGCATCGGTCAGCGGCCCCGGCACGGTGGGTGCGCGCTCCATCAGGAGCAGGTGCGCCGGCCCCTGCTGCACCGGCGGCTGCACGAAGCTGAAGTAGGGGTAGTAGGGCACGAAGGTCTCGGGGAAGACGATCAGCTCCACGCCCTTGCGCGAGGCTTCGCGCACGGTCTCGAGCACGCGGGCGAGCGTGCCGTCGGCACTCTCCAGATCGGGCGAGATCTGGGCCGCCGCGGCGCGCACCGACTTCGGCTTCGTGCTCATTTCAAAGCGTCCAGGTGTCGAGGATGAAGGCGCCCTCTTTGCGATGCAGGAGCACGATGTCGAGCACGTCGAGCGGGTTGATCGGGCGGATGCCTTCGATCAGCGCCCCTTCGCCGTGGCCGTAGAGCGCCTGCAGCGCGAAGCGGCAGGCGTAGACCTTGCCGCCCTCGGCGATGAACTTGCCGATCTGCTCGTTGAAGTTCTGGTGGCCGGGGAAGGCCGCGTCGCCCAGCTTGGGGAAGCCACGCTTCACGCCCAGCGTCACGCCCGGGCCGTAGAGCAGGATCGAGGTGTCGAAGCCCTTGCGTTGCAGTCGCGTGGCCTGCAGCAGGTTGACGAAGCCGATCGAGCCTTCGAAGGCCACGGTGTGAAAGGTGACCAGCGCCTTCTCGCCGGGCTTGGCCTTCACGTCCTCGAACACCTTCTCTTCGTAGTCGACCAGGAAATCGCCCTTCTGGGCGGCGGGGTGGGTGACCTTGGGCATGGGATGAGTCCTCGCGTGGTGGTTGGGCCGGCACGGCGCCGGACGCTCCTCTCTTTGCGAGCGACATGCCACGCCGCGGCGCGAGCGGCCGATCAACATGCGATCAACGGGGCGTCGTGCGCATGGCGCGTGTCGAAGGACCACCGCAGGCACGCCGATGCGCCCCGCACCACGAGACGGCAGCCGATGCAATCAATGCACCCGATCAATGGCCGGCGTGCACCTGGAAAGGCCGAGCATCACGAGGGCGAGCCCGTGCAATCAAGCCGTGCGACAGGCACACTGGGCCATGCCGTTCACGCACTGGATCACGCGCATCCGCCAGAGCAGCCTGCCGGCGTATCAGCTCATCCCCGAGCTGATCGCCGAAGACCTGCAGCAGGGCCGGCTGGCCCCGCGCCAGCGCCTGCCGCCGCTGCGCGAGCTGGCCGTCACGCTGCAGCTCAACTACACGACGGTGGTGCGCGGCTTCGCCTCGGCCCGCGAGCGCGGGCTGATCGCCTCACGGCCCGGCATGGGCTCTTATGTGCGCGGCTCCTTCATCGGCCTGCCGCTGCGCGCCGGCACCGGCGCCGAGATGACGATGAACATGCCGCCCGAGATCGAGGACCACCCCGCGATGCAGGCGCTGCAGCAGAGCGCCGCCGAGGCCATCACCCACTCGACGCTGCACGACCTGATGCGCTACCAAGACTTCGGCGGCACCGCGCACGACCGCGAGCTCGCCGCGCACTGGCTCGCGCAGTGGGTGCCCGAGGCCACCGCCGACCGGGTGCTGGTGGCGCCGGGCATCCACGCCGTGCTGCTGGCGCTGGTGTCGATGCTGGTGAAGCCGGGCCAGAGCCTGTGCGTCGAGAGCCTGGTGTACCCCGGCCTGAAGGCCATTGCCGCGCAGCTCGGCACCCAGCTCCTGCCCATCACGATGGACGAGCACGGCCTGGTGCCCGAGGAGCTGGAAGCCGCGTGCAAGAGCACGCCCGTGGGCGCGATCTACCTCTGCCCCAACATCCACAACCCCACCACCGCCACGCTGCCCATGCGCCGCCGCGAGCAGATCGCCGACATCGCGCTGCGCTTGAGCATCCCCATCATCGAAGACGACGCCTACGGCATGCTGCCCGCCGCCACGCCGCCGGCGCTGGCCGACTACGCCGGTGCGTTGACCTACTACATCAGCGGCCTCTCGAAGTGGCTGGGCGCCGGCATGCGCGTGGCCTATGTGCTGGCGCCGACGCACGCCGCCCAGCAGCGCCTGGCCGGCGCCCTGCGCGCGACGACGGTGATGGCCTCGCCGTTCATCAACGCGGTGGTCTCGCACTGGCTTGAGCAGGGCCACGGGCGCGAGGTGCTGGCGGCGGTGCGGGCGGAGTGCGGGTGGCGCAGTGCGTTGATGCGCGAGCGGCTGGGGGCGTTTGGGCTAAGGGTGCACCCGCAGGGGTTCCATGGGTGGCTGCCGTTGCCGGAAGGGGATGCGGCGGCGGGGTCGTCGGCGACGCAGATTGCGAGTGCGTTGCGCGAGCTGGGGGTGGCGGCGGTGGCGGCGAGTGCGTTCTCGACGGATCGGCAGCCGCCTGAAGGGCTGCGGTTGTGCCTGGGGGGTGGGTTGAATCGGGATGACTGCGGGCGGGCGTTGAGGGCTGTGGAGCGGGCGCTTGGGGCGGCGGAGATGTCCGAGTGATTGTTCTTACTGGAACGTCATGTCTCAGTGACAGCGGTTCTGCGGAGTTGATGACGCCTGGAAGTCAATCAAGAGAAACCAATCTAAGTCCGGCTGGCTGGTGACATTACCCTCAACGCCCGCAGTTCTGCGTGCATAAACTCGTTGGTCCTATGCGCCTCTGAGAAGGTCACTTGAAAAAGCACGAGGTTGGGCCGCTCGGCTTTCCGCAGTCTTGCCCTGATGGCCCATTGGATCGGCACCTTTCCAAGATCTGACGCCATTCACGGTGCAACGATGTGACATCATCCCCATCCCGCCACGGGCCGATAAATCACCGGCTCTACAAAGCGGAGGAGAAGAAGAGATGACCACCGTACCCCCCGCCCCTCCGGCTGGAGCTGAAGGCGCGCCACCGCCACCGCCACCGCCACCGCCACCGCCACCGCCACCGCCACCGCCACCGCGGGTGCACTACGTCGAGGCGGCTCTTAGACACATGAAGGACGCAGACGCGCTGCTTCTGAGCTCTCGCTTGGCGAATTCGGGTCAGCTGTATGGCTTTGTTGCGGAGTGTGGCCTTAAGGCTCTATTGGTCGTCTGTGGCGTGGTCCCAGACGCTAACGGTGAGATCCCCTCAAAGCATCGATTTCGGCAGCACGTGCCAGAACTGCCAGATCGGATCGTTGCGGAAGGGCACCTCATTCCAGACGCATCCAGAGCAACACAGTACCTGACAAGTCTTGCCCATCTTGGAAAGTTCGGAGACTGGTCGATCGACCATCGATACTGGCGAGAAGCCGCCCTACCCGTTACATCGTTGCCGGCATGGAAAGCCGCTGCTGAGGAGATTCTTCTGATGCTCGACAAGGCCAAAGAGAATGGAGTCTTGACATGACAATCATTCGCTTTAACGACGCCCTGTGCCAGGCAGCCACTGCACTCCAGTCGCTGCCCCTGCCTCCAAATCCAAAGCCTCGAGTGGTGCGGGATGTCTTTGGGCGCCTGCGTTTTGCTTTGGACTGTCCGCTGGCGAACTATCCTGCCGACGCATTGGCCGCGCTGCAGTCCGCTCAGATGGCACTTGGGGCCTATGCGTCGAGTCCAGAGGTCTTGACTCACGACAGCTTTGCATTCCCAGAAAAGGTGTTCTCTGATCCCGACTGGCACATTACGCTGGTCCAGCTGGGGCACGATGAGGAAGGCAATCCGCTGGGCGACGTTGCGGTTTTGCTTTTGGACAGGCAAATCACTGGCCGGGACTGGCTTCGTCCAAATGACAGCGAGGGCGCCACAAACCGTCCACACCGCATGGTGTTTTTTGGTTTAAAGGGCGGTGTCGGGCGCTCGACGGCGCTGTGCATGACTGCATGGGGTTTGGCTCGCAAGGGGAAACGTGTCCTCTTGATCGACTTTGATCTGGAGTCTCCAGGCTTGTCGGGGTTGATTCTCCCTCGAGGCAGTGTTGCCGAGTTTGGTGTAGTCGATTGGCTGATAGAAGACGCTGTCGGGCAAGGAGATAGCGTGATCCAGCGTATGGTTTCCGCCAGTCCGCTGGGCGAAGCAACGGTCGGGGCAATCCGCGTAGCTGCGGCGATTGGACAAAGCGAATCCGACTACTTGGCAAAGCTTGCCCGTGCCTATGCAGATGTACCTAGTGGCGATGGCCCCCAGCGCCTCGGTGAGCGGCTTTTGCGCTTGGTCGAAACGCTCGAAGCACAAGAAGAACCTGATGTGGTGCTGGTTGATAGCAGGGCAGGTTTGCACGATCTGGCGGCGGTGGCAATTACTACGATTGCGGACACCGCGCTTCTCTTTGCTACCGACGGCGAACAGTCGTGGGCAGGCTACACCCAGCTCTTCCTGCACTGGCAGCGGCGCCCTGAGATAGCGAAGCGAGTTCGCGAGCATCTCACTTTAGTTCGCGCGCTGACTCCTACCGCAAATCGAGAGGCAGGCGTGCACCGATTTCAGCAACGAGCTTACGAGTTGTTTGCAGAGACCCTTTACGACGAGATCCCGGTTGGAGCGGGTCTTGAATCCCCGGAAGGAGAAGGCTCGTTCCATCCAGGCGAGGCCGATCAATCGGCTCCCCATGCTCCCATACTGATCGACTGGGATGAGCAGTTTCAAGAGTTTGATCCGATGCTCAGGCCTGAGGATGGCGGCGCTACGCCTGCTCGCATCGAGGCAACTTTTGGCGAGCTAATCAAGTTCGCCCACGAACGTGTGCAAGAGAATGCAAAATGAGTAGAGCGAGTCTGGCGATTCGCCAAGGCATCATCGAAGCGGCCAAAAGCCTCGACCAAGCTCAGGCCCACGGCCAGCAGCCGGCTGGCTTTACCTATGTTCCACCCACACATGCTCGGGCTATTGACTTCGATGCGACGCTTGTCGAAGGGATGAGAGGGGCCGGCAAATCATTTTGGTGGTCTAGCCTGGCATCGGAATCGCACCGTGCGTTTATTCAGGAAGGCTTTCCTGACGCGCGATTGCCGATGAAAGTCAAAGTGGCGCATGGATTTGGGACGGGTTCGTCCAGTACTGAGTACCCCGACGCAGAGCAGCTCATTGATCTGGTCGATCAATTCCGCCCCCGATCCATTTGGCGAGCCGTGATCGCAGCGCACGCTGGATTCGGTGCGGAATTTGCCGCGCTTAAGACCTGGACGGAGCGCGTGAACTGGGTTCAATCGAATTCTGAAAGGTATGCCCGTGAACTCGACGCAGCGGATCGACGCTTCGGTGACGACTCATCCAAGCTGTTAATCCTCTTCGATGCACTAGATCGGTTGGCTGATAGTTGGGCGCACATCAGACCGCTAGCCAGAGGGCTACTTCAAGTGGCGCTAGACATCCGCAGCACTCGGAACATTCGGTGCAAGATATATGTTCGCCCGGACATGCTTGAAGACGACGAGATTGTCAGCTTTCCAGACTTTTCGAAGTTGAATGCATCGAAGGCCTCGCTCCGCTGGCAGCGTGCAGACCTCTACGCGCTTCTCTACCAGTGCCTCGGAAATGCGCAGCGCGGAGGTGCGGAGTTTCGCAAGCTGGTTGTGAGCTGCGTCGGAGCCAAGGCTGTGCGAGAAAGCCAGCACTCGTGGGTTCTGCCAAGTGCGCTGCGTGTTGACGAAGACCTACAAGCGGAGTTGTTCGAGTTGTTGGCTGGTAGGGCGATGGGTTCGAGCACAAAACGAGGAAAGCCGTATACGTGGCTAGTAAATCACCTTCAAGATGGCAAAGACCAAGTCAGTCCCCGCAGCTTTCTTGCTGCGCTTCGAACGGCAGCAAACGAGGCCACCGATGACGACGATTTGCCTATCGGTTATCGAGGAATTCAACGTGGTGTGCAGGAGGCATCCACTATCCGCGTGACGGAGATCACCGAAGACTATCCATGGGTGAAGCTAATCATGTCGCCATTGGGCGGAAAGCTCACAGTCCCTTGCCCGTTCAAGGAGGTGGAGGCGATTTGGCGTAGAGAGCGGACGCTCGAATTGCTTGAATCGAGCCTCAACCGGCAGGGAAGAGGCGCGAAGCTGCCGCCGCAGCACATTGCGCAGGGTATGGCAGGAGTTGCTCAAGACCTCGAAAGCCTTGGAATGATGAATCGGCTCGAGGGCAGGCGGATTCAAATGCCCGATGTCTACCGGGTAGCCTTCGGGTTAGGGCGTCGGGGCGGCGTCAAACCTCTCAAGTAAGCCCGAAGGCGTCTTTCGCCAACGCCGGCTCCAGGCATTAGTGCTGGGGTCAGGCATTAGTGCTGGGGTCAGGCATTAGTGCTGGGGTCAGCATTAGTGCTGGGGTCACATTAGTGCTGGGGTCAGGTCTTGCAGTCCAACATCAAGCTGCCTGCGCCAGCGCCTGAATGACAGCCTCGAAGAGCACACCGCTCGTCGCTTCGATCTCCTTGCGCGGCAAGCCCCGGTGCACCAGCGAGAGCGCGCCTTGCGAGGCGGCCCAGATGGTGCGCGCGGTCGCCTCGACCGGCCCGCGCAGCCGGCCCATGTCGACCAGGCGTTGCACCCGCGCCTGCATCACGGCGTAGGCGTCTTCCAGCAGCGCGGGCTCCAGCCGGGCGTGATGGGCCAGCAGTGAGTAAAGCGCCGGGCGCTTGAGCGCGAATTCGAGCGCGATGTCCCACCCGGCGCGCAGCTGGTCCATCGGGTCGTCCGACGCGATCGCCTGCTGCTTGCGCCGCATGAAGTCGGCCATGCCGCGCTGGATGAGGGCGCGCTCCAGCCCGTCCTTGTCGCCGAAGTGGTGATAGAGCGTGGGGGACTTGATGCCGGCGGCGTCGCAGATGGCGCGCGTCGTGAGCCCGGCGGGGCCGTGCGCTTCGAGCAGGGCCGAGGCTGCATCCAATATTGCCGTTCCAGTGTCCATGCCTGTTCTCGAAAAGCCCGAAATCAACCGTCCTTGACAACACTATGCCTGCGACATACGATTTGTATATCGACGATATAGGAGCTGCAGATGACGACGACATGCCTCGTGACGGGTGGATCAGGTTTCGTGGGTGGCCGGTTGGTGGAGCGTCTGGTCGCTCAAGGGTGGCACGTTCGAGCGCTGGCACGCAGTGAAGAGGCGGCGCGGATTGTAGGCAGGCGGGGTGCGCTGCCGGTGCGTGGGTCGCTCGACGATGCGGCTTCTCTGGCGCAGGCCTGCGAAGGCTGTGACACGGTCTTCCACGTCGCGGCGCACTTCAAGCTCTGGGGCGACCCGGCCGAGTTCAATCGGTCGAACGTCGACGGCACGGCCAAGCTGCTGCAGGCGGCCCGCAGCGCGTCGGTCAAGCGCTTCGTGCAACTCGGCGCGGCGGCCGTCGTGATGGGTGACATGGCGCCGATGCTGCTCGCAAACGAAACGCTGCCGCGCCACGAGCGCCCTTGGGCGCCTTACAGCGCCTCGAAGGCGAGGAGCGAGTCGCTCGTGCTGGGCGCCAACCTGCCTGGCGTGTTCGAGACGGTGGTGGTGCGCCCGCCCATGATCTGGGGTGCGGGCATGCCGACGCTTGCGCACATGGTCGAGACGGTGAAGGCAGGGCAGTTCCGCTGGGTGGGTGATGGTTCTCAGGCCATGTCGACGGCGCATGTCGACAACGTCTGCCACGCGCTCGAGCTGGCCGCGCAGAAGGGTCGTGGGGGCGAGGCCTATTTCGTGAGCGACGGTGCCGACAGCACGCTGAAGGACGTGCTCTCTGGCCTCTTGCAGACCCGAGGCATCGCGCCGCCGAAAGCGTCGGCCCCGTTGCCGGTGGCCTGGGCCATGGCGAGCGTGATGGAGTGGGTGTGGCGCACCTTCTCGCGCAAGGGCGAGCCGCCGATCACGCGGCAGATGCTGCGCTTGATCGGCGCGCCCTTCACGGTGGACATCGCCAAGGCGCAGCGTGAGCTGGGCTACCGGCCCGTGATGTCGCGCGAGCTTGGGCTGCGGGCCATGCACGCAGCCTAGGGTCGGAGGCCTCAGGTCCGTGACGACGGCGCGTAGAACGGCTGTCGCGCCGGCTCGCCGTCCAGGTAGTTGGCGTAGAACTGCTTCACATGCGGGAACACCGCCTTTGAAAGCTCGCGCCGTTTGACCTCGTCGGGCGAGCGCGGGCGTGACAGCGCTTCCGCGATCTGGCCGAGCACCTTGTCGCGGTCGACGTACTTGAAGCGGCCCTGGGCGTAGATCGGGTCGCCGCCGACGTAGACCGTGTCGACATGGCGCTGGTGAGCGCGCTGGATGAGGGCGTCGAGCGGCGGGATGTCGTCGTCCTGGAAGGGGTACATCGCGGTCTCGTAGTCGATCGCCACCGCGTCGAACTGCATGCCGGGGTCGAGCCGGCCGATCTGGCCGCGGAAGGCGGTGGTCTTGGCGCCGTGCTCGCTCGCCATGCGCAGCACCTGCGGGCAGCTCGGCACGTCGTCGTCATCCATGCCCGGCACGCGGTGCGCACGCAGCGCGAGCTTCATTTCCTGCAGCATGTCGCGGTCTTCGTTGATGCCGGCTTCGTCGAGGCCCATGCCCACCGTCACGCCGCGTTTCTCGAAATCGTTCACCGGCGCCACGCCGCTGCGCAGGCGGAAGTTGCTGCTGCAGTTGTGGCACACGCAGGTCTTGGTGTGCGCGACGAGCTCCACGTCTTCCTCGGTGAGCCACACCGCATGGCCGAGCGTCATCCAGGGCCCAAGCGCGCCCAGCTTGTGCAGGTGCTTGACGGCAGTGGTGCCGGTGCGGCGGCGGGCGTATTCCTTCTGGTAGACGGTCTCGAGCAGGTGCATGTGCATCGGCACGTCGTCGGCCTTGGCCTGCTCCACCAGCGTCATCAGGCCGTCGTCGGTGATCCAGTGCAGGTTGGCGGGCGCGAGCTGGATGCGCGTGAGCGTCTGCCCGACGTTCTCGTCGCGCAGCATCTTGTAGAGCTTCATGTGGTCACTGAAGCTGAGCGTCGCCTGCTTCAGGTGCTCGGCGAGCGGCACGCCCACGTCGCTCGGCAGGCTGGCGCAGAACTTGGCGTCGTCTTCGTAGACCAGGCGGTTCTGCTCGCGCACGGCGTAGCAGTACGAGGCGCGCATGCCGATGGCCTGGTAGGCCTTCAGCACCGCGCTCGACGCGCCGTGCACCTGCTCGAAGCTGCCGCGCATCCAGCCGTGGATGTGCTGCACGGTGGTGATGCCCGAGGCGATCATCTCGAAGGCGGAGTAGAGCGTGTCGAGGTAGATGTCGACATCGCGGGCCGACATGCGGCTCGCGAACCAGAGCTCCAGCGCGTAGTCGGGCGAGCCGAGCTGCAGTGGCGTGAGGCCCACGTGGTGGTGGCTGTTGACGAAGCCCGGCAGCAGCATGTGCCGCGGGAATTGCGTGACAGGCGCATCGGGGAAGCGCTGGCGCATCTCGTCGAACTTGCCCACGGCGACCACCTTGCCGTGCTCGTGCACGAGGGCGCCGTCGCTGACGATGTTGGGGGTGTGGCGGTCTTGCACGCCGGTGACGATCCACTTGGCGCGAACCAGGGCTGCTGTCATGGGTTGGATCTCCTGAATGGGTGTCGACCCGTTCGGGCTGAGCCTGTCGAAGCCCTGTGCGCGCGGCACCGGCCCTTCGACAGGCTCAGGGCGAACGGAGGTGGGGCTAGACCGCGGCTTCCTGTTCGAGGAAGGCGCGGTCCACTTCGTCGGCGAGCAGGTCGGCCAGGCGCTGCTGCAGCGCGATCACCTGCGGGTCGCGCATCGAGCGCGGCCGCGGCAAGTCGATCGGCACGATCTCCTTGATGCGGCCCGGCCGTGCGGTGAACACCACGATGCGGTCGGCCAGGGCCAGCGCCTCCTCGATGGAGTGGGTGACCAGCAGCACGCTTGCGCCGCTGGCCCGCCACACTTCGAGCAGGTGGCCCTGCATCTTGGAGCGTGTCTGGATGTCGAGCGCCGCGAAGGGCTCGTCCATCATCAGCACCTTGGGCCGCATGGCGAGCGCGCGTGCAAGCGCCGCGCGTTGTCGCATGCCGCCCGAGAGCTCGTCGGGCCGCTTGTCGGCGGCGTCGGCGAGGCCCACCTTGAGCAGCAGCTCCTGCGCGATGCGCCGGCGCTTCTCGGGGAACACGCCCTGCAGCTTCAAGCCGAAGGTCACGTTGTCGGCGATCGTCAGCCAGGGGTAGAGCGAGGCTTCCTGAAAGATCATGCCGCGGTCGGTGCCGGGGCCGGTGATGGGCAGGCTGTCGCACTCGAGCTCGCCGTCGGTCGCCGATTCGAGCCCGGCCACCATGTAGAGCAGGCTGCTCTTGCCGCAGCCCGAGGGGCCCAGCAGCACGACGAACTCGCCCGGCGCCACGTCGAACGACAGGCCGTCGATCGCGGTGAGCGCTTTCGGCGTGTCGGGGTTCCAGACCTTGCGCACGTTGCGCAGGCTGATGAGGGGTCGCTTGGTGCTCATGTCACTTGCCTCCCACCGCAGAAGGGCCAACCCACCACAACACGCGTTGCTGCACCCACAGGAGGCCGCGGTCGAACGCGAAGCCCAAGAGGCCGATCAGCGTCATGGTGAAGAACACCAGGCTCGCGTTGAAGGTGTTGCGCGCCATCATCACGATCTGGCCGAGGCCCGAGCCCACGCCCACCGCTTCGGCGATCAGCACCACCATCCAGGCGGCGAAGAGGTTGAGCCGCAGCGTCATGAAAAGCGAGGGCAGGATCGTCGGCAGGATGACGTGGCGAAACAGCTGGTGCTTGTTGGCGCCCATGATGCGGGCCACGTGCAGGTAGGCCGCGGGCACCGAGTCGATCTGCGAGAGCGTCGACAGCACGATGATGAAGAACACCGAGATGAAGACGAGGAAGATCGCCGGCACGTTGCCGATGCCGAAGATGAAGATCGCCACCGGCAGCCAGGCCACCGGCGAGATCGGCGTGAGCAGCGTGAGCGTAGGCAGCGTGAGCTTGCCGAAGACGGGGAAGTAGCGGATCGCCACGCCCACGCCCACGGCGCCCACGAAGCCGATCGCGAGGCCGAGCACCACCCGCATCGAGGTCCAGGCCATCACGATCAGCACCGACAGCAGGCCGCCGCCGTCTTCTTCCAGGCTGCGGGCGCCGGCCGGGTCGAAGAACTTGAACTGCTCGGGCAGGTTGGCGAGGAACATGTGCGGTGGCGGCAGCATCAGCGGGTCGGCGAGGCCTTGCCACCAGCAGAACTCCCAGATCGCAACGAAGGTGCCCACCGAGGCCAGCCACCACAGCACGCGCCGCAGGAAGGCGAATGCTTTCTGGCGGGTGGCCGAGTTGGGGCTCGGGGGGCGGGTGGCCAGGCCGGTCATGGGCAGCGCAGACATGAGGGGTTCCTTTGCATGCGCCGCGGGTCAGGCCGTGGTCTTGAGCTTGAGGCCGGCGTACAGGCTCTGGTTCTCGGCGATGACCTGGTCGAGCAGCGTCCAGTCGATGGCGGCGCGAGGCGCGAGCTTCTTCACGTAGCCCAGCTCCTTCATCGATTGACCGCGGTCGAGGATGAACTGCGTGTTCTTGCGCTGGTCGATCATGATGGGCTGCTTGCTCGCGGCGAGCTTGGCGGCTTCCATCGTGGTCTTGTAGTAGGTGCCGACGGTGTCTTTCAGCGCGGCTTCGGGGTCGGCCTCGGCCTGGCTCTGCGCGACCATCATGGCCTTGATGACGGCCTTCACCGCCTTCGGGTTCTTCTCGATCAGCGGCGTGCGCACGGCGAGCACGCAGTCGGAGTAGTGCTTGCCGTAGATGTCGCTGCCGTCGCTGAGGATGGTCGAGCCTTTGCGCGCGGTGAGGCACTGCGTGGCGTAGGGCTCGATGTGGCAGATGGCATCCACCGCGCCGGCGTTGTAGGCCTGGGCCATTTCCGGCGAGGTGTTGAAGTAGCGCACCTTCACGTCCTTGAAGGTGAGGCCGGCCTTCTTCAAGTAGTCGTAGGGCAGCACCTCCAACGTGTCGGCCTGGAAGGTGCCGATCGACTTGCCCTTGAGATCCGCCGCGCTCTTGATGCCTTCGCGTGCGATGAGGATGCAACCGTCGACACCGGCGCCGGCGACGATCTTCACCGGCGCACCGGCGTCGTACAGCGTGAGGAAGTTCGAATACGGGATCACCGACATGTCGACCTGGCCCGCGCCGAAGAGCGTGGCGATGTCGGCATTGGTGGGCGTGACCACGAAGTCGAGCGTGACGCCGTCGGCCTTGGAGAGCTCGCGTTTCTTGGCGAGGAAGAAGGCCAGGTTGCACAGGCCCGAGCCGTGGGTGGCCTTGATGACGGTCTGCGTCTGGGCGCCGGCGAGGCCGGGCATCAGGGTGCTGGCCAGGCCGGCCGGCAGCGCGATGCTGGCGCCGGCGATGCCGCTGCTCTTGAGGAAGCTGCGGCGGGATGTCAGGGAAGAAGAGGGGCTGCTGACACGCTCAAACATGGTGATCTCCGTTGAAAAGCACCTGGGCCAGGTGCACGTTGCTGATGACACACAACGGTGGATCACGGTCGCCGGGGGCAGCCAGCGCCGTGATGCACACGTTTCGCTCGGCACGCCAACCAAGAGGGCCCTTGCAGCCCTGCGCTGATCGTTGACGTGCAATTTGCATACCAAACTTCTTTCCCCAAAGCTGTGCGGCGCGGGTCATGGCAGGCGCTCCAGCAAGGCCGCCATCTGCAGCACACGCGCGTCTTCGAAGCGGGGTGCGACGACCTGCAAGCCGACCGGGAGCCCGCGCACGAGACCGGCGGGCACCGAGCACGCGGGGACGCCGCAGTAGTTGAAGAGCGGTGTGAACGCGGCGTGGCCTCGGGGGCCGGCCGGCATGCCGCCGATCACCGGCGGGCCGATCTGGCCCAGCGGCCACGCCGTCACTGGGGCGGTGGGGCACAGCAAGAGGTCGTAGGTATCGAAGAAGCGCGAGAGGCTGGCGACGATGCGTTCGCGCAGTCTCAGCACACGCGCCACTTCTTCTGGCGTGATCGATGCGCCGGCGTCGATCTGCGCGGCGAGGTCGGGGTCGATGTCGTGGCGGCGCGTTTTCAATGCGTCGCCGTAGAGCGTGTGCAGGCCGGCGTGCTGCAAGGCGGCGAGCGGGTATTCGCGGATGCCATCGGGCCATGGCGGGTCGGCCTCGGTCACCGACCAGCCGGCCTCACGCAAGGCGTTCACGCGTGCGGTGAGGGCGGCCAGCACGTCGGCGTCGATGGCGTAGCCGCAGCCGAGTTGCGGGCTCCAGGCGATGCGCAGTTCGCGAGGGGGTTCGATGGCCGTGGTGGCATGCGCTTGAAGCGCCACGCCCAGGGGCGGAGCGCTCGGGTCGCCGTTGTCGAAGCCGGACAGATGATCGAGCAGCCAGGCGCAATCGCCTGCGTTGCGCGCCGCGAGGCCGATCACCGACACGCCGTAGTTCGGCTCGGAGAAGCCCCAGGGGTGCGGGATCACGCCCTGCGAGGGCTTGTGCCCGACCAGGCCGCAGTGCGCCGCCGGGCGGCGGATGGAGCCGCCGGCATCGGTGCCGAGCGCCAGCAGGCCGAGGCCTGCGGCGAGTGCCGACACCGCGCCGCCCGACGAGCCGCCGGGCGTGAGCGTGTTGTCCATCGGGTGGCGCGTGGGGCCGTAGACGAGGTTCTCGGTCACGCCCTTGCAGGCGAACTCGGAACAGTTGGTGATGCCGAGCACGACGGCACCCAGCGCACGCAAGCGGGCCACCGCCCACGCATCGCGCGGTGCGACGAAGTCGGCGAAGAGCCGCGAGCCCTGCGTGACGGTGCGGCCCTCGACCCAGAGGTTGTCCTTGATGGTGACCGGCACGCCGGCCATCGGCAGCGACTCGCCCGCTGCCAGTCGTTCGTCGACACGGCGTGCTTCGGCGATCACCGCCTCGGCGTCGAACTGCACGATCGCGTTGAGTGCGGGGTTGAGCTGCACCACGCGCTCGATGAAGTGGTGAGCCACCTCGACGGCGCTCAGCTCGCGCGCCTGCACGCGCTGGGCGCATTCGCGGGCGGTCCAGGTGTGGGGTGTGTGCGGTGGGTTCATGGCCGTTGCGCGAACAGGTTCGCCAGTTCGGGTGACACGCCGCGCACCTCGCGCCCGCCGGTGCTGCACACGCTGCCGCTGCGCGCCTTCGGCAGCCTGAGCGTCGCATGCGCTTCGGCCAGCGCCACCGCGCAGGCCACGCCATCGAGCAGCGGCACCTCGACCTCGGGCTGCAGCTCGGCCGCCATCGCGGCCATGGCCGCACCGGCCAGCAGCACCGCCTCGGCGCCATCGTGTTGCACCAGCTGCCGTGCGGCGCTGAGCACTGCATCGCGCACCACCTGCGGCTCGCTGAAGGTCTGTTGCGGCGTGACGTCCAGCGTGGCAATGCCGGCCAGGCGCGACGCGAGGCCGTAACCCTCGGCCATCTCGCGGTACAGCGGGCCCATGCGCCGGCCGTAGGTGATGAGGCCGATGCGCGTCGCCACGCTGCAGCCCACCAGCAGCCCGGCCTCGGTCATGCCGATCACCGGCACCTTCAGCAGCTCGCGGCAGGCCCAGAGGCCGGTGTCGAGCGAGACGGCGAGCACCACCGCGTCGCAGTCGTGCGCGTGCTCGGCGGCGAGTTGCAGCACGCTGTGATGGGCCAATGCGTTTTCGGCGCGCGAGCCGATCACCACCGGCCCGAAGCGGCCGGTCACCGCCTTCAGCTCGGTGCCGGGGCGTGCGGCGGCGCGTGCGGCCACCGCCACGGCATCGGTCACGGCCTGTGTGGTGTTGGGGTTGAGGAGCAGCAGCTTCATGCGGGGTTGAGCGGTGCGAGCCGCGCCGCAAAGGTGTCGCCGGTGATCGGCAGCGTCAGCGAGCGGCGGTAGATCGCTTCCATCGCCGCCAGCACCGGCGCGGTCGACACTTCGGCCTCGCGGTAGCGATCAGCCAAGTCGTGGAATTCGTGCTCGATCTCGGCGAGCAGCGCGGCCTCGTCGATGCGGGTGAGGCGGCTGCTGCGCATCGCCACCTCTCCATCGACCATCGCGAAGTCGACCCCTGCACCACGCTCGGCGTACACGAGCTGGCGCAGCGGGTCGTTGAGCGGCGTGAAGCTCACGCTGTCGAGCCGGTAGCCGACCAGGTCGGCACGCGCACCGACCCGCAGGCTGCCGAGCGAGTCACCGAAACCCAATGCACGCCCACCGGCCAGCGTGCCGGCGTGCCACGCTTCGCGCGCGCTCAGCCAGCGCGAGGGCTCGTCACCGCGCAGCTTGGAGAGGCCGGCGGCGCTGCCCACGGTTTGCAGCATGTTGGTGGTGACGGTGGAGCACGAGCCATCGGAGCCGAGGCTCACGTTCACACCCGCGTCGAGCAGCTCGCGCACCGGCTGCACGCCCGAGCCCAGCAGCAGGTTGCTCCACGGGTTGTGCTGTGCCGTCGCACCGGTCTCGGCCAGCAATGCGATCTCGCGCGGGTTGAGCCACACCGCGTGGATGAGGCTGGTGGCAGGTTTCAGGAAGCCGAGGCTGTCGAGGTGCTCGACGAGTGTGCAGCCGTGGAAGACCTGGCCGGTCACGACCTGCAGGCGTGTCTCCTGCACGTGGGTGATGACGGGCAGCGCCAGCTCGTCGGCCAGGGCGCGCAGCCGTTTCAGGTAGTTGTCGGTGCAGCGCTGCGGTGCCGAGGCCGAGACCAGCACGCCGACACGCCGCTGCTGCGGGTGGCGCGCGGCGGCCAGCTCCTGCACCAGCGCCACCTGCGCATCGATGCTCGGCCGCGGTGTGGCACGCAGCTCGGCCAGCAGTTCAGCGGGCACCAGCTCGTCGACGAAGGGGAAGTTGTCGACGATGGGCGTGTCCATCATCGCGAAGCCGACCAGTGCACGGATGCCCGCGTCGTCGTAGGCCTGCAGCGCGGCGTCGATCTGATCGCGGGCGATGGTGGGGCCGAGCGCCAGGTCGTCGACCAGCGTGGTGCAGCCGGCGCGCAGGCTTTCGATGGCGCCGATCATCGTGCGCAGGTACACCTGCCGCGGCGTCAGCTTGACCGGGATGCGCGTGCGCACCAGGTGCATCCACAGCTCCAGCGGCAGGTTCTCGGTGCGGCCGCGCTGGAAGTGCTCGTGCGAATGCTGGTGGCCGTTGACGAGGCCGGGGGCGAGCAGGCGTTGGGGCAGCTCGATCACCTCGTCGGCGTGTTCGATGCGGCCGGCGGGCTCGATGGCCAGGATCCGCCCATCCGCGACCAGCACGTCGCGCGGCTGGCGGTCGAAGCTCAGCTCATCGCCGACGAGTGCCAGCGCGCCGCGCAGGAGGGTGCGGCGTGGCGTCATGGGCGGGTGTCTCGGCAAGGCATGAACCTGCCGAACACAAGAAACGTGCCATCAATTCACGCCACGAATGTCGGCATGAATAGTGCATATTGTCGACAATCTGAAATGTTAATGCCGACAAACAGTGCGCAACGAACCATGCCGGTGCAGACCGGCGCACCTTCTTCCAGCGTGGCCGGCCGTCGGCGGCTCAGCGCGGCATCAGCGCCGCGGCGAGGTCGACCGCTTCGTCGCGCGGCGCGCGCAGGTCGAGCGAGGCCTCGATGTGGGCCAGGTGCTCCAGCATCAGCTCGGCCGCCCGGTCGGCGCGGCGGCGGGCGATGGCATTGAGCAGCAGCTCGTGCTCGTCTTCGCGGCAGGCGGTGGCGTGCGGCGCGTCGTAGAGAAAGATCGACAGGCAAGTGAGCGAGGCCAGCGCCCGCATGCTGCGTTCGAGCATGCGGTTGCCGGCGTATTCGGCCAGGCGGATGTGGAACTCGCCCGACAGGCGCACCATGGTTGGCCGGTCCTGCCGGGTGCGCGCCTGCTGCTCCTCGAGGACGAGGGCGCGCAGCTTCTCCACCGCGGCGTCGTCGCGCCGGGCGATGAAGCGGCGCACGAGCGCCGGCTCGATGAGGCGCCGCGCCTCGAACACCTCGCGCGTTTCTTCCGGCGTGGGCGAGGCGATGAACGCGCCTCGGTTCGGGATGGTGGTGACCACACCCTCGTCGGCCAGGCGCGCGAGCACGTCGCGCACCTGCGCGCGGCTGGTGTCGAAGAGCTCGGCGAGGCGGTCTTCCACGAGCTTGGTGCCCGGCGGCAGCCGGTGCTCGAGCACCGCCTGGAGGATGCGGTCGTAGATGGCGCTGCGCACGATGGCGCCGCTCGGCAGCGAAGTTGCAGGAGGGGTGGCAACACTCTTGCGAGCGGCTTTGTGTGCAGGCATGTGCGATTTTGTCGACGAAACCAGAGAGGCTGGCAATGAAAAATTGTAGGGACGTTTGCGGGTGCTTCGCATGAAGCGCGTTCTGCTGGGGATGCTGACCCCGTCTTCCAACACCGCGCTGGAGCCGATCACCTCGGCCATGCTGGCCGGGCTGCCTGAGGTCAGCGCGCATTTCGGGCGCTTCCGCGTGACCGAGATCTCGCTCAAGCCGCAGGCCTTGGGCCAGTTCGACATGGCGCCCATCCTCGAGGCGGCGCGCCTGCTGGCCGATGCGCGTGTCGATGTGATCGCGTGGAACGGCACCTCGTCGGGCTGGCTGGGCTTCGACGCCGACGTGGCGCTGTGCCAGCGCATCGAAGAAGAGGTGGGCATCCGCTGCTGCACCTCGGTGCTGGCGCTCAACGAGATCATGGAGAAGACAGAACGCCGCCGCTTCGGCCTGGTCACGCCCTACCTGCACGACGTGCAGTCGGCCATCGTCGCCAACTACGCGAGGAGTGGCTTCGAATGCGTGGCCGAGCAGCACCTGAACCAGAGCGTGAACTTCAGCTTCTCGGAGGTCACGCCTGAGCAGCTGACCGGCATGTCGCGAGAAGTGGCGAAGGCGAAGCCGCAGTGCCTCACCACCTTCTGCACCAACCTGCGTGCGGCGCACCTGGCGCCGGCGCTGGAAGCGGAACTCGGCATCCCGGTCTATGACACCGTGAGCACCGCAGTGTGGAAGTCACTGCGGATGTGCGGCGTCGACACACGGCGCGTGAAGGGCTGGGGCAGCCTGTTCGCGGAGGAGATCGCATGAGCACGCCCTTCGACCTGATCGTGCGCAATGCGAAGGCGGCCACCGCGGCCGACCTCTTCCGTTGCGACATCGGCATCACCGGCGGTCGCATCACCGCGCTCGGCGAAAACCTGCCCGCCGGCCCCCACACCCGAGAGATCGATGCCGCCGGCCGCTTCGTCACCCCCGGCGGGGTCGACTCGCACTGCCACATCGACCAGCCGATGCTGCCGCCCGTGCGCATGGCCGACGACTTCGAGACTGGCACCCGCTCGGCGGCCTGCGGCGGCACCACCACCGTCATCCCCTTCGCGGCGCAACAGAAAGGGCAGGGCGTGAAGGCGGCGGTCGACGACTACCACCGCCGTGCCGACGGCAAGGCGAGTGTCGACTACGCCTTCCACCTGATCGTGAGCGACCCCACGCCGACGGTGCTGCACGAGGAGCTGCCCTCGCTCATCGACCGTGGCTACACCTCGTTCAAGCTCTACATGACCTACGAGGACATGAAGCTCGACGATCGGCAGATCCTCGAGCTGCTGGAGGTGGCGCGCCTGCATCGCGCGATGGTGATGGTCCACGCCGAGAACACCGACGCCATCACCTACCTCACCGAGCGCCTGCTCGCGGTGGGCAAGACGGCGCCGCGTTTCCACGGCCTGTCGCGCCCCTCGCCGGTGGAGCGCGAGGCCACGCACCGCGCCATCACGCTCGCCGAGCTGGTCGACGTGCCCATCCTGCTGGTGCACGTGTCGGGTGCCGAGGCGGTGGATCAGATCCGCTGGGCCCGCGCCAAGGGGCTCAACGTGTTTGCCGAGACCTGCCCGCAGTACCTCTTCCTCACGCAGGACGACCTGGGCCTGCCGGGCTTCCACGGCGCACGCTGCGTGTGCAGCCCGCCGCCGCGAGACAAGGCCAACCAGCAGGTGATCTGGGACGGTCTGGCCGATGGCCTCTTCACCGTGCTGTCGTCGGACCACGCGCCCTTCAACTACGACAACGACGCGGGCGGCAAGCGCTTGGGCGGCAGGGAACCCGAGTTCCCTTACATCCCCAACGGCGTGCCCGGCATCGAGACGCGCATGGGCCTGCTGTTCTCGGAAGGCGTGCTCACCGGGCGCCTCACCCTCCAGCAGTTCGTCGCGCTCACCGCCACCAACGCGGCGCGCCTGTATGGCCTGTACCCGCGCAAGGGCACCATTGCCATCGGCAGCGACGCCGACCTCGTCGTCTGGGACACGGGCATGCCCTACACCATCCGCAACGAGGCGCTGCACCACGCCGCCGACTACACGCCCTACGAGGGCCGCGAACTGCAGGCCTGGCCCGCGATGACGCTGCTGCGCGGCGAGGTGGTCTGGGACGGGAAGGAGTTCCTCGGCCGCGCCGGTGCGGGCCAGTTCCTGCACTGCGAACGGCCGGAGGCGGCTCGCCCACGCCCGCGCGAGCAGAGCTGGCGGCGCTGGGTGGAGGTGGACGCATGAGCATGCCGCAACGTCTGCAGATCGTTGCGGCGGGGTACCGTTTCCTCGCCGAGGCCCACCCCGATGCGCCCGCCACCTTTGCGGCGTTCGCCAAGCTGCTGCCCTACCGGCAGAGGATCATTCATGTGCGCTGGAGCGGTGAAGCGGTTTGGGTCCCGCTGGGCGACTTCCAGCTGGGCGTGGGTTACGAGAACCACACCAGCCACCCGTCGGCAGGTGACGTGCTGTTCTACCCGGGAGGCTTCAGCGAAACGGAGCTGTTGATCGCCTACGGCGCCTGCAGTTTTGCCAGCAAGATGGGGCCGTTGGCGGGCAACCATTTCCTGAGCATCGTCGAAGGGAGAGAGCAGCTGCCGGCGCTTGGCCGCAAGGTTCTGCTGCAGGGCATGCAAGACGTCGTATTCGAGTGGGAGCCGGCTGCACGGAAGACTTAGACTCGCCACCCGTTCTCGCCGGTACGAAAAAATGTTGCCATCTCACCGACCCAGCACCGGCGCGGCTTCGCGGGCACGGTGGGCCATCGAATGGGAATGACGCGGCGCGCCGATGCGCCGGCCGGGCAACTGCTTCTGCCGGGCATCGAGCCGCCCCGGCGGCCGACCGATCGGCTCTTCTTCGCGCTGTTGCCCGAGGCGCCCGCTGCCACCGCCATCGCCGACCTGGCCAGGCGCCTGAAGGCGGAGCACGGCCTCAAGGGCCGGCCGCTTGCGAGCTCGCGCTTTCACGTCACGCTGCATTTCTTTGGCGATCACGTCGGTTTGCCGCAGGCGCTGGTCAATGGGCTGAGTGCTGCGGCTTCGGAGCTGCAGGGCACACCCTTCGACGTCACCTTCGACCACGCGGTGAGCTTTGCCGGCCGCCCGCGCAAGCGGCCCTTGGTGCTGCGCGGCAGCGACGAGGGCCTGGCCGCGCTGGTGGCCTTTCGCCAGGCGCTGAGCGACGCACTCGCCCGCCGCGGCCTCGGCCAGCTGGCCGAGGCACGCTTCACACCGCACGTCACCTTGCTCTACGACGATCAGCTGCGGCCGCCCCAGCCCGTCGAGCCCATCATGTGGCGGGTGAAGGAGTTCGTGCTCGTCGACAGCCTGATCGGCCAGGCGCGCCATGTGCCGCTTGCACGCTGGCCCTTGCTGGGCGCGTCAAGCCCGGCGTGACACCACCGCCTGCGCGAGCGCCGCGGCCGTGAGCGGCGCGCAACCTTCGGCGTGGTTGCTGATGGTGACGAAGGCGTTGTGCCCGGCGGCCGTGGTCGCAGCGATCACGCGGGCGAGCGTCTCGCGGGTGTGCGGGTCGGGGTCGAGCAGCTTGTCGAACGGGGCGTAGCGTTTCTCTGCCGATTCGTAGCCATAGGCGCCGTTGACCGGGTTGAGGTTCCAGCGGCACACCAGCGGGCCGGGCCACATCGCCCGCAGCATGGGCAGCTGGCCGTCGATGGGTGGCATCTTGGCTTGCAGGCCGAGGCAGAAGGCCGCGCCGCAGTCGCGCAAGAGGGCGGCGAAGGCGGGTGTCAGGAACTCCGGGTCGCGCACTTCCACCGCCACCACCGCGTCGGGTGCGGCGGCCAGCGAGGGCAGGGCCTGCAGCAGCGCGCGCAGCCGCTCGAACACCTCGTCGAGCCGGGTCAGCAGCGGCAAGGGCAGCGGGCTCAGCTGGAACACCAGCACGCCGAGCTTGGTGGCGAGGCCGTCGAGCGCGGGTTCCACGAACTCGCGGATCGCGATCTCGGGGTTGAGGAAGACCGGGTTCTCCTGCACCGCGCGGCCGTTTTCGCTGCGCACGGTGGCATCGGTGACCGAGGCGGGCGCCTTCACCACGAAGCGGAAGTCGTCGGGCACCTGCGCGGCATAGCGGGCGTATTGCTGCGCGGTGAGTGCGCGGTAGAAACTGCGGTCGATGCACACGCTGCGAAAGAGCGGGTGCTGCGCGTAGGCGGTGAGCCCTTCGCGCGACAGCTTGGATTCGTTGTGCTCGCCTTCCCACACCAGGGCTTTCCAGCCGGGGTAGCTCCACGACGAGCCACCGAGGCGAAGCCGCGGCGGCAGCTCGCGGGCGAGCGACACGAGCGACTCGTCGGGCGGGCAGGGCAGGACCTTGCCACCACGGCGCTTGGGCGCTTCGTTCGCCGGTGCCGGTGCCGGTGCCCCGGCCGGGGCAGGCGCCGGCCGAGGCGGCGCGAGCGGTGCGTCTTCGGGAAACAGGCTGTCTTGCATCGAGGCCGCAGCATACGGTCTGCCGGTTACAGTGCGGGCTTCCCAGGTTGCAGGGCGATCATGAAGGCTGTGCTCGGTGTGGTGTCGTTGCTGTTGGTGCTGGCCATCGTGGCGGTGGTGGCGAGCCGCTCGGTGAAGACGGCGACGGTCGTCTCGCCGATCACCGCCAGTGCACCCGGAACGTCCACCCAGCAGCAGGCGGCACAGATCCAGGAGCAGGTGCGCCAGGATGTCAACAAGGCCCTGGAAGACGCCGCCCGCCGCACCGAAGCCGCCGACAAATGAGCACCCCTGCCGACGAACACGCCATGCGCATCGCGCTCGACCAGGCCCACAACGCGTGGCTGGTCGGCGAGGTGCCGGTGGGGGCCGTGATCATGAAGGGCGGGCAGGTGATCGCCACCGGCTACAACCGCCCGATCACCGAGCACGACCCCACCGCCCACGCCGAGATCGTGGCCCTGCGCCACGCGGCCACGCTGCTCGGCAACTACCGCCTGCCCGAGTGCGAGCTCTACGTGACGCTCGAGCCCTGCGCCATGTGCGCGATGGCGCTGATGCACGCACGCTTCAAGCGCGTGGTGTTCGGTGCCACCGACCCCAAGACCGGCGCGGCCGGCTCGGTGGTCGACCTGTTCGCCGTGCCGCAACTCAACCACCACACCCAGATCGAAAGCGGCGTGCTGGCCGACGAGTGCGGCAAGGTGCTGCGCGATTTCTTCGCCGAGCGGCGCGAGCTGTACCGCAAGCGGCGGGCCCAGCCCGCCGAGCCCGGCGACAGCGAGTTCGGCGCCGCCCCTGACACGATTGACGTGATACCGACCGGAGAGGTTGTCGAAGTTGAGCCACCACCATCATCACCACCACGAAGCTGAGGCCCACCCGCAGCACCTCACGCTCTTCACGCCGGCCGGCGTGGTGCTGAAGGCCGCGCCGCTGAAGCTGGCGGCCCGGCGCCTGGCGGCCCAAGGGTTCGAGGTGACGGTGGACGAAGCGGCCCTCGCCAAGCACCAGCGCTTCGGCGGCGATGACGACACGCGGCTCGACGCGCTGCACCGCATCGCCAAGGCGCGGCCCGACATCGCGCTCGCCACCCGAGGCGGCTACGGCCTCACCCGCCTGCTCGACCGCATCGACTGGAAGCTCGTCGCCAAGAGCGTGGCCCACGGCACCCGCTGGGTCGGCCACAGCGACATGACCGCGCTCCAGCTCGGCCTGCTCGCCCACACCGGCGCACAGAGCTGGGCCGGGCCGCTGGCGGTGGGCGACTTCGGCGGCGAGACGGTCGACGACATCACGCAAGACTGCTTCGTCGAAGCCATGACCGGCGCGCTCGAAGCGGTGGGCTTTCGCACCGAGGCCGGCTTCGACGGCCTGCAGGCCAAGGGCGTGCTGTGGGGCGGCAACCTCTGCGTGCTCAACGCGCTGCTCGGCACGCCGCACTTCCCCAAGGTCAAGGGCGGCATCCTCTTCCTCGAAGACGTGAACGAGCACCCGTACCGCATCGAGCGCAGCCTGCTGCAGTTGCACCAGGCGGGGGTGCTGAACGCGCAGAAGGCGGTGGTGCTGGGCAGCTTCACCGAGTTCAAGAAATCGCCGCTCGACCGGGGCTACTCGCTGAAGGGCGTGGTCGAGTACCTGCGCAGCCAGACCAAGACGCCCATCCTCACCGGGCTGCCCTTCGGTCACGTGCCGACCAAGGTGACGATGCCAGTGGGCGCGAAGGTCACGCTCCTGGTACAGGCACGCGATGTGCTGATGGGCTGGGACCACTGACGCCGCTCGACCATGCAACCACTTTGCCTCGCACGCCGGATCTCGCTCGTGTTGGGTGTTGTGGTGGCGCTGCTGGTCGGCTGCAACAACAGCCCGTACCCGGCAGGCGCTGAAAAGGAAAACACGCTCTTCAACTCGTTCGACGAGCGTTCCCCGCGCTACCTCGACCCGACGGCGTCGTACAGCAACCCCGAGACGCCCTACACCTACTCGATCTACGAGCCGCTCTATGGCTACCACTACCTCAAGCGGCCATACGAGCTGATCCCGAAGGCGGCTGAAGCCGTGGTGCAGCCGGTGTACCTCGCGGCCGACGGCCAGCGCCTGCCGGCCGATGCGCCCGCCGCGCAGATCGCCGAGAGCGTGTACGACATCAAGATCAAGCCCGGCATCCTCTACGCGCCGCACCCGGCGTTTGCGAAAGACGAGCAGGGCCGCTACCTCTACCACCAGCTCACGCGCGAGCAGCTGGGCGACAAGCGCTCGCCCTTCGACTTCGAGAAGACCGGCACCCGCGAGCTCGTGGCCGACGACTACGTCTACGCCTTCAAGCGCCACGCCACGCCGCGCATCGAGGCGCCGGTCTTCGCCACCTTCTCGGCCTACATCATCGGCCTCAAGGAATACGGTGCGAGCGTGCGCGCAGAAGACGCGAAGCTGCGCGCCGGCCTGCCGGCCTCGTCGCAAGACAAACCCTTCCTCGACTTCCGCCAGTGGCCGCTCGAAGGCGTGACCGCGCTCGACAAGTACACCCTGCGCATCCGCATCAAGGGCAAGTACCCGCAGTGGAAATACTGGCTCGCGATGACCTTCACCGCGCCGGTGCCGTGGGAGGTGGACGCGTTCTATGCCCGCCCCGGCATGGCGGGCAACAGCCTCTCGTGGAACCAGTGGCCGGTGGGCACGGGCCCGTACATGATGGCCGAGTACGTGCAGGACCGCCGCCACGTCTTGAAGCGCAACCCCCACTACCGTGGCGAGCCTTACCCCTGCGAGGGCATGCCCGGCGACAAGGAAGCGGGCCTGCTCGACGACTGCGGCAAGACCATGCCCTTCGTCGACAAGATCGTCTCCACCATCGAGAAGGAGAAGGTGCCGCTCAAGCAGAAGTTCAAGCAGGGCTACCTCGACGTGCCCGAGATCGAGCGGCCCGAGTGGGGCATCGTCTTCCGTGTCGACATGGACGACTCCGACGCCGTGCGCCGCGAATACGAGCAGCGCGGCTTCAAGTTCCCCATCACCACCGACATCAACAACTGGTACCTCGGCTTCAACTGGCTCGACCCGGTGGTGGGCAAGGGCGACACGCCCGAGCAGCAGCTGCGCAACCGCAAGCTGCGCCAGGCGATCTCGATCGCCATCGACTGGGAAGAAGGCTACGGCCGCATCTTCCGCGACAAGGGCGGCGAAGCGGCGCACAGCCCGGTGCCGCCCGGCGTGTTCGGTGCGCGTCACGGCACGGTGGAAGGCATGAACCCGGTGACGCACAAGCTCGTCGACGGCAAGGTCGTGCGCCGCCCGATCGAAGACGCCAAGAAGCTGATGGCCGAAGCCGGTTACCCGAACGGCCGCGACGCCAAGACCGGCCGCCCGCTGGTGCTCAACTACGACTACCAGCGCGCCCCCACGCCCGAGCTGAAAGCCGAGCTCGACTGGATGGTTCGCCAGTTCGCCAAGATCGACATCCAGCTCGAGATCCGCGCCACCGACTACAACCAGTTCCAGGACAAGGTGCACAAGGGCACGCACCAGATCTTCTGGTGGGGCTGGCTGGCCGACTACCCCGACGCCGAGAACTTCCTCTTCCTGCTCTACGGCCCGAATGGCAAGGTCAAGCACGAAGGTGAGAACGCCGCCAACTACGAGAACCCGGAATACGACCGCCTCTACGCGCAACTGCAGACGCTCGACGATGGCCCCGAGAAGCAGAAGGTGATCGACCGCATGGTGGCCATCGCCCAGCAAGACGCGCCGTGGGCCTGGGGCTACTTCCCCTACGTGGGCGTGGCCTTCCAGTCGTGGGTGCACAACGGCAAGCCCAGCATCGTGGTGCGCGACCTCGCCAAGTACTACCGCGTCGATGCCGTCGCCCGGGCGAACGCGCAGGCCGAGTGGAACCGGCCGGTGTGGTGGCCGGTGTTGGCTGCCGTGCCGCTGCTCGTGTGGCTGGGCTGGATCGCCCGGCGCAGCTACCGCCTGCGCGAGCAGCGCACGGCCAAACCAGAGGTGCGCGCCGCATGACGAGCTACCTGCTGCGCCGCCTGGGCTATGCGCTCCTGATCCTCATCGGGGTGAACCTGCTCACCTTCTTCCTCTTCTTCACCGTCAACACGCCCGACGACATGGCGCGGCTCAACATCGGCGGCAAGCGGGTCACGCAGGAGCAGATCGACAAGTGGAAAGCCGAGCGCGGCTACGACAAGCCGCTCTATTGGAACGACAAGGCCCAGGGCCGCGAGAAGCTCACCAACACCATCGTGTGGGAGCGCTCCGTCTCGCTGATGGCGCTCGAGTTCGGCCGGTCGGACGCGCGCAACGCGGTCGACATCGGCCACGAGATCAAGGTGCGCATGGGCGTGAGCTTGCAGCTGGCGGTGCCGGTGTTCATCCTGCAGCTCATCTTCAGCACCGGCATGGCGGTGCTGCTCGTCTTCTTCCGCCACACGCGCATCGACTTCTGGGGCGTGGTGCTGTGCGTGCTGATGCTGTCGATCTCGGCGCTCTTCTACATCATCGTCGGTCAGTACCTCTTTGCGCGGGTGCTCAAGCTCGTGCCCATCTCCGGCTATGCGCCCGGGCTGGACGCGGTGAAGTTCCTGCTGCTGCCGGTGCTGCTGTCGCTGCTCGCGCGCCTCGGTGGCGAGGCGCGGCTCTACCGCGCCATGCTGCTCGAAGAGGTGGGCCGCGACTACGTGCGCACCGCGCGCGCGAAGGGCATCGCCGAACACTGGGTGCTGCTGCGCCACGTGCTGCGCAATGCGCTCATCCCGATCATCACCAGCGCCGGCTCCTACCTGCCGTATGTGTTCCTTGGCAGCCTGGTGTTCGAAAGCTTCTTCGGCATCCCCGGCCTCGGCACCTTCGTGATCGAAGCCATCTCGGGACAGGACTTCGCCATCGTGCGCTCGATGGTCTTCCTCGGCGCCGTGCTCTACATCGCGAGCAACGTGCTGATCGACCTGGCCTACACCTGGGTCGACCCGCGTGTGCGGCTCACCTGAACGCATCATGGGCTTCAAGCTTGTCTTTCTCTGGACCGACGTGGCGCTCTATGCGCTGGCGGTGGCGCTGGCCGCGTACCTCTGGCACGTGCGCCGCCAGCCCACGCTGCAGGCGAACTGGAAGAAGGTGATGCTCGACCCGGCGGCCTTGAGTGCGGGCGTGCTGCTCGTGCTCTTCGGCCTCGTCACCGCGCTCGACAGCGTGCATTTCCGCCGGGCCCTGCCGGCGCAGGGTGGGCAGGTCTACTACGACACGCGCACCATGTCCTTGCTCGACGTGGTGCTGGTGCGGCAGATCGAGATGCGTGAGGCGACCTACTCGGCGCCGCTCGGTACCCACGGCATCAGCAAGGAAAGCGTGAGCGTCGGCGGGCAGACCACGCGTGAATACCCGCGGCTGAAGTTCGGCGGGGCGCATTTGCAAGACCCGGAGAAGGAATGGTCGGGTGACGTGATGAAGCGTGTGGGGTTCGGTCTGCTCGGCGGCACGGCGGTGTTCGCGCTCCTGTTGCTCGCCACGGCCGCCGTGTTGCGCCGTGCGCATGGCGGCGTTGGCCAGGCCCTGCGCGACATCGCCGCCGACCGCACCCGCTACCCGCTGCGCGCCACTGCCGCCACGCTCGCCGTGGTGTGCCTGCTCGGCGGTGTGGTGGTCGCGCTGATGAACCACTACCACGTGTTCGGCACCGACCGCACCGGCAACGACGTGCTCTACCAGGCGCTCAAGAGCGTGCGCACCGCTTTCGTGATCGGTGGGCTCTCCACGCTGGCCACGCTGCCGCTGGCGGTGGTACTGGGCATCCTTGCGGGCTACTTCAAGGGCTGGGTCGATGAAGTCATCCAGTACCTCTACACCACGCTCAGCTCGGTGCCCAACGTGCTGCTGATCGCCGCCTGCGTGCTGATGGTGCAGGTCTTCCTCGACAAGAACCCCGAGATGTTCGAGACCGGCGCCGAGCGCTCCGACCTCAAGATCCTGCTCCTGTGCATCGTGCTCGGCGTGACCGGCTGGGCCACGCTCTGCCGCCTGGTGCGCGGCGAGACGCTCAAGCTGCGCGAGCTCGAATACGTGCAGGCCGCAACTGCCTTCGGCGTGAGCGATGCGCGCATCATGTCGCGCCACATCCTGCCCAACGTGATGCACCTGGTGCTCATCACCACGGTGCTCGCGTTCTCCGACCTCATCCTCTACGAAGCGGTGCTCACCTACGTGGGCGTGGGCGTCGACCCGAGCACCAGCAGCTTCGGCGGCATGATCAACCTCGCCCGCAGCGAGATGAACCGCGAGCCCACCGTGTGGTGGTCGTTCGCCGCGGCCTTTGTGTTCATGGTCACGCTGGTGCTGTCGGCCAACCTCTTCGCCGATGGCGTGCGCGATGCCTTCGACCCGCGCGCCCGCAACTTCCGTCCGCGTCTCAAGGGCCAGCATGCTGCAGGTTGACGACCTCAAGGTGGCGCTCGACGCCGACGAGGGCCTGGTCAAGGCGCTCGACGGCCTCGCGCTGACCATTCGCCGCGGCGAGACCTTCGCGCTCGTCGGCGAATCGGGCTGCGGCAAGAGCATGACCGCGCTGGCCCTCATGCGCCTCCTGCCCGAGAACGGCCGCATCACGCAGGGCCAGGTCAGCCTCGAAGGCGATGACGTGCTCGCGCTGCCCGAAGCCGGCATGCGCGCCGTGCGCGGTGGGCGCATTGGCATGATCTTCCAGGAGCCCGCGACGAGCCTGAATCCGGTGATGAAGGTAGGCGACCAGATCGTCGAAGCCATCGAAGCGCACACCGAGCTGCGCGGCGCAGCAGCCCGTGCCAAGGCCATCGACTGGATGCGCCGCGTGGGCATCCCCGAGCCCGAGCGCCGCATCGACGAGTACCCGTTCCGTCTGTCGGGTGGCCAGAAGCAGCGGGTGATGATTGCCATCGCGCTGGCGGCCGAGCCCGAGTTCCTGATCGCCGACGAGCCCACCACCGCGCTCGACGTGACCATCCAGAAGCAGATTCTCGACCTCTTGAAGGACCTGCAGCGCGAGAAGGGCATGGGTCTCCTGCTCATCACGCACGACCTCGCGGTGGTCGCCGGCATGGCCGACCGCGTGGCGCTGATGTACGCCGGGCAGATCATCGAAGTGGCCTGGGCCGAAGAGTTCTTCCGCGCACCGAAGCACCCTTACGCGAAGCTGCTGCTGAGTGCGCTGCCCGATGCGGCGCGCCGCGGCGAGAAGCTGGCGGCCATCGGTGGCAGCGTGCCGCCCCTGTCTCAAGAGTTCGTCGGCTGCCGCTTCGCACCGCGGTGCGACCGGGTGATGCCCGAGTGCCACACCACGCCGCCCGAGCTTCTGGAGACGGGCGGCCATCACCCGGTGCGCTGCCTGCTCTACCGCCAGGGCACGACGCCTACACCGGCCCCGTCGCCGCAGCCGGTGGCAGCCCCGGCCCCCGACGCGCAGCGCGTGGCTGGCCAGCCGCTGCTCGAGGTGCAGCAGCTGTCGGTTCATTTCCCCATCCGCAAGGGCCTGCTGCAACGGGCCCGCCAGCACTTCACCGCCGTGCGCGAGGTGTCGTTCAAGGTGGACGCGGGCGAGACGGTCGCCCTGGTCGGCGAATCGGGCTGCGGCAAGACCACCACCGGCAAGGCCATCGTGCAGCTGCTGCGCCGCCAGGCCCAGATCGAAGGCCGCGCGCTGCTCGACGGGCGCGACCTCTTCTCGTTGCAGGGCGACGGCCTGCGCGAGGCGCGTCGCTCGGTGCAGATGATCTTCCAGGACCCGTTCGGCTCGCTCAACCCGCGCATGCGCGTGGCCGAGTTGCTGGAGGAGGGCCTGCAGTCCCTGCGCCCCGATCTCGCCGCCGAAGCGAGGCGCGACGAGGTGGCCACGCTCATCGAGCGGGTGGGCCTGCGGCGCGAAGCCCTTCAGCGCTACCCGCACGAGTTCTCGGGTGGGCAGCGCCAGCGCATCGCGATCGCACGGGCGCTGGCGCTCAAGCCCCGGCTCATCGTGTGCGACGAGCCCACCTCGGCGCTCGACGTCTCGGTGCAGGCGCAGATCCTCAACCTGTTGCGCGAGCTGCAGCGCGAGCTGGGCGTGTCGTACCTCTTCATCACCCACAACATCGGCGTCGTCGAGTACATCGCCGACCGGGTGGTGGTGATGCAGCACGGCCGCATCGAGGAAGCCGGGCCCACCGACGAGGTGCTGCACCGGCCGCAGAGCCCCTACACGCGCAGCCTGCTGGCGGCAGTGCCTCGCATCTTGGGGATACTCTAGAGAGACGCTGCTTGTGCCAGTGAAGACAATCCGGGATTGATCTCCGGCACGAACCAGAGACAGATACAACAAGACACGTCGGTTGGGATCGGCACGGGCCTTGCACGATCGCGATCGGTTTTTCAGGAGCCCCCATGTTCACAAGAACCAAGATCTGCTCGGCGGTGTTGGCCGCCCTTGGCAGCGTGCTGGCTGTCGGGCCAGTGTTCGCCCAGCCGCAACTGGAGCGCGTCGAGATCACCGGCTCGGCGATCCGCCGCATCGATGCGGAGTCGGCGCTGCCGGTGCAGGTCATCAAGAAGGAAGACATCGCCCGCAGCGGCGCCACCTCGGTGACCGACCTGCTGCAGCGGCTCAACTACGTGCAAGGCTCGTTCAACGAGTCGGCCGGGGTGGGCGGTGGGGCAGGGGGCATCACCACCGTGTCGCTGCACAACCTGGGCGACACGCGCACGCTCGTCCTGCTGAACGGCCACCGTATGGCGCAGTTCGGCGGGCAGACGCTCACCGGCTTTGCCGCCGCGATGGACCTCAACGCGCTGCCGGTGGCCGCCATCGAGCGCATCGAGATCCTGACCGACGGCGCCTCGGCGCTCTATGGCGCCGACGCCATCGCCGGTGTCGTCAACTTCATCACCCGCCGCAACACCGATGAGGGCGACGTTTCGGTGGGCCTTTCGTTCCCACGTGGCGGTGCGCGCGAGAAGCGCGTGAGCGCGACCAAGGGCTTCGGCTCGCTGGAGAAAGACGGCTTCAACGTGATGCTGTCGCTGTCGCACGACGAGCGCACCCGGCTCGACTCGGTGAAGCGCGACTTCGGCAACTCGGCCGAGGTGCGCTTTGGCTACGGCGGCAAGAACTACCGCGTGCAGCAGGTGACGGCGGCGGCCATTCCCGCCAACGCGTACCACGACAACGGCACCCCGGCCGACGACAGCGACGACTACCTCTTCAACCCGTACTACGTGGCCAACGGCCGCTGCCCCGACAAGACCTTCCTCGTCAGCGACTTCGGCGACTACTGCGCCTTCAACTTCGTCGGCGAGCTCGAGGTCTACCCGGCCCGCAAGCGCAGCAGCGTGCTCGGCTCGGTCAACTTCAAGGTCGGTGACCAGACGCCCTACGTCGACTGGCTGTATTCCGAATCGCGCATGAATTCGCGCATCGCCCCCGTGCCCGGGACGATCTCCATTCCTGCCGGCAGCCCCTTGCACAACACCTACCTGCTGCCCAACGGCGTGGTGGGCGACAGCGAGGCCTACTACCGCATCTTCGACCTCGGCAACCGCACCTACGAAGACAAGGCGAAGTTCCTCGACTTCTCGGCCGGCTCGCGCGGCCAGCTGATGGGCTGGGACTACAACGCCTTCTATGCGCATTCGCAGAGCGAGTCGGTGCAGAACATCGCCGGGCTGCCGGGCGCGCTGGCCGTCTCGCGGGTGGCCAACAGCGGCCTGCTCGACCCCTTCGTCGGCCCGGGGCAGCAGTCGCCTGCCGGCATGGCGGCGCTCAACTCGATCAACTACAAGGGCTACTGGGATGGCGGCATCTCCAAGCTCGACTCCATCGGCGTGCGCGCGTCGAGCGAGCTGATGGCCCTGCCGGCCGGCCCGCTGATGCTCGGTGCGGGCATCGGTTTCCAGCGCGAGTCGTTCGCGTCGCGCCCCAGCCTCTACGCGCAGGGCCGCCTGGCCGACCCGGTGGCTGGCACGCTGTGCGACCCGTCGGCGCCCTCGGGCGACCCGCTCGAGTGCGACCAGCGCTTCGGCGACGCGGCGCAGTCGATTCCGTATTCGTCTTCGCGCAACAGCTATGGCGCCTTCGGCGAGCTGATCGTGCCGGCTGCCAAGGGGCTCGAGTTCATCACCTCGCTGCGCCACGACCGCTACGAAGACTTCGGCAAGGCGACCACCGCCAAGGCGGGCTTCCGCTGGCAGCCCAGCCGCGAGGTGATGGTGCGCGGCTCGGTCGGCACCGGCTTCCGGGCTCCGACGGTGCCGCAGATGAAGGCGCCGAGCCAGAACTACGGCGTGACCTTCGACGACTACACCTGCAGCCCCGAGCTGCTGGCCATCGCCACGTCACTGGGCGCCACCTGCCGGCCGGGCACCTCGCAATACGACGTGGTCGCGGCGGGCAACACCGAGCTCAAGCCCGAGAAATCGCGCCAGCGCTCGATCGGCATCCGCTTCGAGCCGGGGCGCGATGTCTCGCTGGGCACCGACCTCTGGTACGTGCGCGTCAAGAACACCATCGGCCAGCTCACCGAGCAGGAGGTCTTCGCCAACCCCGACCTCTACGGCAACTCGTGGACGACCCGCACCGAGACCGGCACCGGCAACGTGTACGTGGCCTTCCTCGCCGACAACAAGAACCTCGGCACCGACAGCCTGACCGGCCTCGATGTCGACGCCACCGGCCGGGTGCGCCTGCCCTTCGCGTCACTTACCTCGCGCTTTGCGCTCACCTACATGATCCGCGAGCAGCGCCAGCTCACGCCCACCGGCCGCAAGTATTCGGCCATCGGCGGCGGCGACGAGGCGCTCGGCGTCGTCACCTTCCGCTGGCTGGGCAGCTGGGCCAACACCTTCCAGCACGGTAACTGGGCTCACACCTTCACCACCAACTTCCGCTCGGGCTATCTCGATGCCACGAGCACGGTGGAAGAACTCGACGCCTCGGGCAACCCGACCGGCAACTACGAAGACATCCGCCTGCCGGTGAAGCGCCACTTCACGCTCGACTGGCAGACGCAGTGGAACCCACGCAAGGATTTCCTGGTCACCGTGGGCCTGTTGAACGTGTTCGACACCAAGCCGCCGCTGTCGATCTCGTCGGGTGGTGGCAACCGCGGCCAGCAGTTCGGTTATGACGACCGCTATTACTCGTCGGTCGGCCGCACCGCCTATGTGAACGCGTCGTACAAGTTCTGATGAAGGATTTTTCGAAGGGCCCTGCGGCCCGGCAGCGCCGGCTCGTCGGCATCGCGTTCGTGGCCGCGCTGCACGTGGTGCTGATCTTCGGCCTGATGACGGGGCTGTCGCGCAAGGAGATCGAGGTCGTGCGCGCGCCCATCGAGACCAAGGTGATCGAAGAGATCACCAAGCCGCCTCCGCCGCCCGAGGTGGTGCCGCCACCCCCGCCCAAGCTCGAGGCGCCACCGCCGCCGTTCATCCCGCCGCCGGAGATCCAGGTGACGGTGCCGCCGCCTCCAGCCCCCACCATCACCGCGACACCCACGCCGCCACCGCCTGCGCCGGTGGCGATTGCGCCGGTGGCACCCGCCCCCGTGGCCCCCGCGCCGCCTGCGCCGGTGGCGCCCTCGGTCGGCGTGAGCTGCCCGGGGTACAAGCAGATCCTGCTCGACGGCGGCTTTGCGCGCGAAGCGCGGCGTGCGCAGATCGACGCGGGCGAGGTCACGGTGTCGTTCACCATCGCCGCCAACGGGGAGGTGAAGAACCCGACCGTCGTCAAATCGACGCACCGCGCCTTCAACCGCCACAGCGTGGAGATGGTGTCGCAGTTCAAGTGCATCGGGCAGGGCCAGGAAGTGCCCGGCGTGCTGGTGACGCTCACCTTCAACTCACAGTGATTTTTCTTTCGCCGCAGATCGGAACCACGATGTCCATTCTTCAGAAACTCCACTCGCTCGCGGCCGGTTTGCTGCTCGCCGCAACCCTTGCCGCCGCGCCTGCGCACGCCCAGGCGCCGGCTTCTGCGCCCGTGGCGGCCTCGGTGGCGGCGCCCGCCGTCAGCAAGGAAAGCGTCGAGAACCCCTACGACCTCAAGCACATGCTGATGCAGGGCGACAAGGTCACGCTGCTGACCTTCGGCCTCCTGGTGCTGATGAGCCTGGCGAGCTGGTACATCCTCGTGACCAAGCTGATCGAGGGCGCGAAGCTCGCCTCCGAAGCGAAGCACGCCCGCGCGAACTTCTTCAAGTCGGCCACGCTCGCCGATGGCTTGAAGACGCTGAAGCCCGACGGCGTGTTCCAGTTCATCGCCGCGAGCGGCATCGAGGCGGGCCGCGACCATTCCGGCGAACTCACCGCCAACATCGACCGCAACACCTGGATCGGCATGAGCGTGCAGCGCGCCGTCGACACGGTGCACAGCCGCCTGCAAGATGGCTTGGCCGTGCTCGCCACAGTGGGCTCGACCGCGCCCTTCATCGGCCTCTTCGGCACGGTATGGGGCATCCTCAACGCGCTCACCGCCATCGGCATCGCCGGCCAGGCGTCCATTGACAAAGTGGCCGGCCCCGTGGGCGAGGCGCTCATCATGACGGCCATCGGCCTCGCGGTCGCCGTGCCGGCGGTGCTGGGCTACAACTGGCTGGTGCGCCGCAACAAGGTGGCGATGGAGTCGGTGCGCGGCTTCGGCGCCGACCTGCACGGCGTGCTGCTCGGCAGCCGCGCCGCGGCACGCTGATCGACGTCAGGAGGCCATGCGATGGCGATGAATGTCGGTGCCGGCGACGGCGACGAAGACGAGGTGCTGTCGAGCATCAACACCACGCCGCTCGTCGACGTGATGCTGGTGCTGCTCATCATCTTCCTCATCACCGTGCCGGTGGTGACGCAGAACGCCGCTGTCTCGCTGCCGAAGGAAACCAACCTCGCGCGCCAGACCAAGCCTGAGAACATCGAGATCTCGGTCACGAAGGACGGCGACGTGTACTGGAACGCCGTGCCGGTGGCCGACAACGAGGCGCTCGTGGCGCGGCTGAAGAAGGTGGCCGTGATGGTGCCGCAGCCCGAGGTGCACATCCGTGGCGACGAGAAGTCGCGCTACGAGTCGGTGGGGCGCGTGGTGTTTGCCTGCCAGCGGGCGGGCATCCAGAAGGTGAGCTTCGTCACCGAGCCGCCGCCCCGTGGCTGAAGGAGGAACGACATGGCGATGAACCTCGGCCCGGGCAGCGCCCGCGACAACGAGCCCGACGTGATGGTCGAGATGAACACCACGCCGCTGATCGACGTGATGCTGGTGCTGCTCATCATGCTGATCATCACCATCCCGATCCAGCTGCATTCGGTCAACCTCAACATGCCCACCGGCACGCCGCCGCCGAGCGCACCGCCGCAGGTCGTCACCATCGACGTCGACTTCGACGGCACGGTGTTCTGGAACGGCGAGGCGCTGCCCGACCGGACCGCGCTCGACGCGCGGCTGTCGGCCACCGCCGCGCTGCCCGACCAGCCCGAGGTGCACCTGCGGCCCAACAAGCTCGTCGAATACAAGGACGTGGCGGCGGTGCTGGCGAGCGCGCAGCGCCTGGGCGTCACCAAGCTTGGCATCGTGGGCAACGAGCAGTTCGTGAAGTGACACGCATGCAGACGATTCGACTCGCACTGGCTTCCCTCGCATTGCTGGCCAGCCTCGCCCACGCGCAGGAGGCGCTTCGCCCCGAGGTGGGCAAGCCGCTGCAGGCCGCGCAAGAGCTCATCAAGGCGCAGAAGTACAAGGAAGCGCTGGCCAAGGTGCGCGATGCCGAGGCGGTGCCCAACAAGACGGCCGGCGAGAGCTACATGGTCGAGCGCATGCGCATCGCGGCGGCCTCGGGCGCAGGCGGCGCGGAGCTGGCGGCCCGCTCGTTCGAGGCGCTGAAGGCGAGCGGCAAGCTGCCCGCGGCCGAGCAGCTGCGCATGCTCGAGTCACTGGCCGGCAGCTTCTACCGCGCGAAGGACTACGCCAAGACCATCGCCTGGGGCAAGCGCTACCTGGCCGAGGGCGGCAGCAACACGCAGATCCGCACGCTGGTGATCCAGTCACAGTACCTGGCGGGCGACTACGCCGGTGCGGCGAAGGAGCTGGTGGTCGAGGTGCAGGCCGACGACAAGGCCGGCCGCGCCACGCCGGAAGACCGCCTCACGCTGCTGCTGAACGCGGCGCAGCGCGCCAACGATGCCTCGGCGCAGATGCTGGCGATGGAGCACCTCGTCATGCACCACCCGAAGAAGCCGTACTGGAGCGACATGCTCGCGCGCCTGCAGCGCAAGCCCGGCTTCAGCGACCGGCTGGTGCTCGACACCTACCGCCTGATGCTCGCCACCGGGAGCATGCGCAACGCCAACGACTACATGGAAATGGCGCAGCTCGCGGTGCAGGCGGGCTTGCCGGGCGAAGGGCAGCAGGTGGTCGACAAGGGTTTTGCGGCGGGCGTGCTCGGCACCGGCACGCCGGCCGAGGCCGACCGGCACCGCCGCCTGAAGGAACTTGTGGCCAAGCGTGCCGCCGAAGAGAAGCAGGGCCTGGCAGCACGCGAGGCCCAGGCCGCGTCAGCACGGGGAGGCGACGAGCTCGTCAACCTCGGCTTCTCAGAGACCTTTCTCGGCGAGCCGAAGAAGGGCCTTGCGCTGATGGAGCAGGGCATCGCCAAGGGTGGCCTCAAGCGGGTCCACGACGCGAAGCTGCACCTCGGCATTGCCTACCTTGCGGCGGGCGACCCCGCCAAGGCGCAGGCGGTGCTCAAGACGGTGGCCGGTCAGGACGGCACCGCCGACCTGGCGCGGCTCTGGGGCATCGTCGCGCGCCAGAAGTAGCGCTCAGCGCGGCGCTAGGCGGATCGCGCCGTCGAGGCGGATCACCTCGCCGTTGAGCATGTCGTTGGTGATGATCTGGTGCACGAGCTTGGCGTAGTCGGCCGGGGTGCCCAGGCGGCTCGGGAAGGGCACGCCGGCAGCCAGAGAGTCCTGCACCTCCTGCGGCATCGAGAACAGCATCGGCGTGCCGAAGATGCCGGGGGCGATGGTCATGTTGCGGATGCCGTTGCGGGCGAGGTCGCGCGCGATGGGCAGCGTCATGCCGACCACGCCGCCCTTGGAGGCGGAGTACGCGGCCTGGCCGATCTGGCCGTCGTAGGCGGCGACGCTGGCGGTGGAGATCAGCACGCCCCGCTCGCCGGTCGCTTCAGGCTCGTTCTTGCACATCGCCTCGGCCGCGAGGCGGATCATGTTGAAGCTGCCGATCAGGTTGACCGTGACCACCTTGCTGAAAAGCGCGAGCGGGTGGGCGCCTTCCTTGCCCACCGTCTTCACGGCGGGGGCAATGCCGGCGCAGTTGACGAGGCCCATCAACTTGCCCATGGAGACGGCCGCGGCCACGGCGGCTTGGCCGTCGGCCTCCTGGCTCACGTCGCAGCGCACGAAGCGGCCGCCCAATTCCTTGGCGATGGCTTCTCCACGCTCTGCTTGCAGGTCGGCGATGAGCACTTGGCCGCCGTTGGCCGCGAGCATGCGCGCCGTGCCTTCGCCCAGGCCCGATGCGCCGCCAGTGACGATGAAGACTTTGCCTGCGATGTCCATGAATTGCTCCTTGTGAGTGCTGGATGAAAAAAGCCGCTCGGTGGAGCGGCTTTCGGTTGGTGGCGTGCGGTTCAGCTCAGGGCCTGCAGGGCCCGTGCGGTGATTTCGTCGACCGTGCCGGTGCCTGAAATCTTGCGGTACTTCGGGGCGCTGGCGTCGCCGTTGGCGGCCCACTTGGCGTAGTAGTCGACCAGGGGGCGGGTCTGGCTCTGGTAGACCTCGAGGCGCTTCTTGACGGTCTCTTCCTTGTCGTCTTCGCGCTGCACGAGGTCTTCACCGGTCACGTCGTCCTTGCCGGCGACCTTGGGCGGGTTGAACTTCACGTGGTAGGTGCGGCCCGAAGGCTGGTGCGTGCGGCGACCGCTCATGCGCTCGATGATGTCCGAGTCGGGCACGTCGATTTCGAGCACGAAGTCGAGCTTGACGCCAGCGGCCTTCATTGCGTCAGCCTGCGGAATGGTGCGGGGGAAACCGTCGAAGAGGAAGCCGTTCGCACAGTCGGGCTGCGTGATGCGTTCCTTCACGAGGCCGATGATGATGTCGTCGCTCACGAGGGCGCCCGAGTCCATCACCTTCTTGGCGGCCAGGCCCAGCGGCGTGCCGGCCTTGACGGCAGCACGCAGCATGTCGCCGGTAGAGATCTGCGGAATGCCGAACTTCTTGCAGATGAATGTGGCCTGCGTGCCTTTCCCGGCGCCGGGTGCGCCCAGAAGGATGAGTCTCATGGGTTGTCCTCTATCTCTATGTATGGAATCTTGTCAGTGCCTGCGGAGCGGTCAGGCCTCAGCTGCCAACGAGAATAGCATGGGGGTCATACGAGAAGCTGACGCACACGCGCCAGGTCTTCGGGGGTGTCGATGCCCGGGCCGGGGCGGGTGTCGCTCACGTGCACCGCGATGCGCTCGCCGTGCCACAGCACCCGCAATTGTTCGAGCGACTCGATGGCTTCGAGCGGCGAAGGCGGCAGCTGCGGGAAGCGGCGCAGGAAGCTCGCGCGGTAGCCGTAGATGCCGATGTGGCGCAGCGGCGCGGGCTGCGGGAGCTGGGTCACGCCTTGCGCGTGGCCATCGCGCCACCAGGGAATCGGGGCGCGTGAGAAGTAGAGCGCGCGCGCCGAGCCGTCGAGCACGACTTTCACGACGTTGGGGTTGAGCAGCTCGTCGACGTGGTCGATCGCGTGGGCGGCGGTGCTCATCACGCATTCTGGCCGTGAGGCCAGCAGCGCGGCGCAGGCGTCGATCAGCGCCGGGTCGATCATCGGCTCGTCGCCTTGCACGTTGACGACCGCGTCGTTGCCGTCGAGCCCGAGCAGGGCGCAGGCCTGGGCCAGGCGATCGCTGCCGGTGGGGTGGTCGGGGTCGGTCAGCACGCAGTCGACCGCGTGGGCGCGGCAGGCCTGCACGATCTCGTCGTCGTCGGCCGCGACGACCACACGCGCGGCGCCGGAGAGGGCGGCCCGTTGCGCCACACGCACCACCATCGGCAGGCCTGCGAGGTCGGCCAGCACCTTGCGGGGCAGGCGGGTGGACTTGAGCCGCGCCGGCACCAGCACGGTGAACTTCACGCGGCGGCCTCCGGCGCGGGCGCGGGGCTGTCGGTGGAGCGGGCCTCGGATTCGAGCATCACCGGGATGCCGTCACGCACCGGGAAGGCCAGCCGGTCGGCGCGGCAGACGAGTTCGTGCTGCGCGTGGGTCGGCGGGCGCTGGTGTTCGAGGGGGCCCTTGCAGAGCGGGCATACCAGGAGCTCGAGCAGTCGAGTGTCCATGTCGGGTCCTTCAGGTGGAGGGCGTGAGCCAGGGCAACAGTTGCGAAGCGATCGCCGCGTCGATCTCAAAGTCTAGCGTTGCGACCCACACGCGCGTGGTGCCCATGCGCTCGGGGCGCAGCTTCACCGCGTCTTTCTCGGTGACGATCACATCGGTGGCGTTGGCAGGCCAGGGCAGGGTGGTGAACGGGTGATGGTCGGGCAGGGGCAGCTCGTCGATCTGCAGGCCCTCGGCTCGCAGCATCTCGAAGAAGCGCTGGGGGCGTGCCATGCCGGCCGCTGCGACCACGCTGCGGCCCTGCAGGTCAGCGAAGGCCTTGCGGGTCGCCACGCTGCCGGCCCACCAATCGGCCAGGGTTGCGAGGCCGCGCAGGTGGCGTTGGGCCAGGTGGCCGGGCAGGGGGGTGCTGGCGCGAGGCGCGTTGTAGACCACCAGGCTGCGCGGTGGCACCTCGGCCGGCACCGGCTCGCGCAAGGGGCCGGCCGGCAGCAGCCAGCCGTTGCCGCCGCCGCGTTCGTCGAACACGATGACCTGCGCGTCGCGAGCGAGGCGCCGGTGCTGGAGGCCGTCGTCGCTGACCAGCACGGTCAGCTCGGGGTGGGTGCCCAGCAGCAACTGGCCGGCGGCCACGCGGTCTGCACCCACGGCGACGGGCGCGCTGGTGCGCAGGTGCATCAGCAGCGGCTCGTCACCCGCCGCGTCGGCCGGTGTGTCGCGGGTGACGAGCTGGGGCTCGTCGCTCGAGCGGCCGTAGCCGCGCGAGACGATCCCTGGGCGGTGCCCGTTCGCGCGGAGCATGTGGATGAGCGCCATCGTGGTGGGCGTCTTGCCCGCACCGCCGACGATCAGATTGCCCACCACGAGCACCGGCACTGGCAGGCGATGCGACCGCAACAACCCAAGCTGGTAGCCCGCCGTGCGCAGCGCCGCCACGCCGCGGTAGAGCCACGACAGCGGCCACAGCAACCATGCGATGGCCCCGCGCGTGAGCCATGCCTCTTGCAGTGGGGATGCGGCCGGCACGGTCATGTCGTGGTGCAGAGAAGGGGGCAGCGCCGCGAGGCCGCTGCCAAGCCCTCAGCGGCCCTGGTTGCCCTGGGTGGCGAAGGTGATCTTGGGCAGCCCGGCGCGGCGGGCCGCGTCCATCACCGTGATGACCGACTGGTGCGCCGCCGTGGCGTCGGCCGAGATGATGATCACGGTGTCCTTGGAGCCTTCGGAGGCCGCGGCCAGCTCACCGGTGAGCAGGTCGACGCTGCGTCCTTCGATCAGCTTGCGGTTGATCGCGTAGCGGCCGTCACCCGACACCGAGACGATGATCTCGCGAGGGTTGTCCTTGGGCCGGTCGGCGTCGGCCGTGGGCAGGGTGACGTTGAGTTCGGTGAACTTGGAGTACGTGGTCGAAAGCATCAGGAAGATGATCACGACCAGCAGCACGTCGATGAACGGGATCAGGTTGATCTCGGGGTCATCGCGCAGGTGCTTGCGGAAGTTCATCGGCATGGCCTCAGGGCGCCTTCTTCACGGGCGGCACGGAGAAGCGCATCAGGTGCGGCACCAGGCGCTCGGCGGCCTGCTCCATCTCGAGGGTGTATTCCTCGATGCGGCCGCGGAAGTAGCGGTAGGCGATGAGCGACGGGATCGCGATCATCAGCCCGAAGGCGGTGTTGTAGAGCGCGATCGAGATGCCGTGCGCCAGCATCGCCGGGTTGCTGCCGCCGGTCGGGGCCTGCGAGCCGAAGATCTCGATCATGCCGATCACGGTGCCCATCAGACCCAGCAGCGGCGCGGCCGAGGCGATGGTGCCGATGGTGTTCATGTAGCGCTCCATGCGGTGCACGGCCACGCGGCCCGCCGATTCGAACGAGGCACGCAGCACTGGCTCGGTGAGTCGGGGGTCGGCGATCACCGTGCGCAGCCCGCTCGCGAGCACGGCACCGAGGATGGAGTTGTCGGCGAGCTTGTTGACGACGTCGGCGCCGGGCAGGTGGGCGCGGGTGACGGAGACGACTTCATCGAGCAGCTTGGGTGGCGCGACCCGCGCGGTGCGCAGGCTGGAAAGCCTTTCGATGATCAGCGCCAGCGCCACGACGGAACACAGAAGCAAGGGCCAAATGGGCCAGCCAGCGGCTTGTATGATCGAAAACAATCCTGTCCTCTCCGAGTCAGCCCCCAAGCGGGAGGCGCGATTATGGCCTTCTGGCTGCACTTGTCACCCCGTCCGATCGTTGCCTGTTGTGACTGCGCCGCTGCCTTGAAATCACTTCGCGCGGTCGTCCACTGCAAGTGTGGATAACTTTGTGGGCAACCCAGGGTCGCACGCGTGCAGGCCGCGAAAAATCAGGCGCTCCGACAGTTTGCTCAAAACTTAGGCAAAGAAAATCCTTTGAAAATCAATAGCTTGCACGATTGTGAAAGCCTCGTGACAGCCGAAACGGCGCGCCATGCCTTGATTGGCGCGCTTGTGGAGTTCTCGACCCGCATCAATGCTGGGTTTGCCCGTGGTTGAGCCCATGTTCGCGCGCCCCGAGCGCATGGTGTGGAGCGTGGCCGGGCTCGTGCACGCGGTCTCGGATGCACTTGCTGCGCGCTTCGCATCGTGCACCGTGCGGGGCGAGGTGTCGGGCTTTTCGCGCGCGGGCAGCGGGCATTGCTACCTCAGCCTGAAAGACGCCGACGGCGGCGCCGGCCTGCTGCGCTGCGCGATGTTCCGGCGTGCCGCGAGCCTGCTCGACTTCGCGCCGGCCGATGGCCAACTGGTCGAGGTGCGGGGGCGGCTGGCCGTCTACGAGCCGCGCGGCGAGTTGCAGTTCGTCATCGAGGCGATGCAGCGGGCTGGTGCCGGGGCCTTGTTCGAGCAGTTCCAGAAACTGCGCGCGCGGCTGGAAGGTGAAGGGCTGTTCGACGCCGAGCGCAAACGCGAGCCGCCCCGCTTTCCGCGCCGCATCGGCGTGGTCACCTCCTTGGGCGCGGCCGCGTTGCACGATGTGCTGACGTGCTTCGCGCGGCGCGCGCCGCATGTGGAGGTGGTGGTCTATCCGAGCCTCGTGCAGGGCAACGAAGCGCCGAAGGCGTTGGTTGACGCGCTGCAGACGGCCGACCGCCGCCGCGAGGTCGATCTGCTCATCCTGTGCCGAGGCGGCGGCTCGCTGGAGGACCTGTGGGCCTTCAATGATGAGCGTGTCGTGCGTGCCATCGTGGCGTGCGGCCTGCCTGTGTTGTGCGGCGTGGGGCATGAGACCGACGTGACGCTGGCCGACCTGGCGGCGGACGTTCGCGCGCCCACGCCCACGGCCGCCGCCGAGATGGCCTCGCCCACGCAGGAAGAAGGGCTCGCCTTGCTGGCCGCGGTGGCCCGCGTGATGCAGCGTCGTGTGCACCAGGTGCTCGACACCGAGGCCCAGCGTCTGGACCGGGCCACCCTGCGCCTGCGCCGCCCGGCTGATGTGGTACGTCGGCAGGCCGAGCGCGTGGCCTTGCTGCGCCAGCGCCTTCAGGCGCGCGCCGCGCGGCATGTGCCGCAGCAACGCCAGGCCTGCAGTGAGTCGCAGCGGCGTTTGTCGCGCTCGGTGACGGTTGCGCTGGCCTCGCACCGCCAGCGTCTCGCCTCCCTGCAGGCGCGACTGGCCGCGCTCGACCCGCGGCAGGTGCTGGCCCGTGGCTATGCCTGGCTGAGCGACGAGCAGGGCCACGCCCTCACAAGCGTCGACAACCTGACCGCCGGGAAGACCGTGACGGCAGAACTCGCCGACGGCCAGGTGCGCGCTGCAGTCCTCAGCGTGCAGCGGCGCATTGTCGAATAACCCGTCTGCCTGAGGGTGCGCGCGGCTTCGCGTGGGCGTGCCTACAATGCCCGCGACTTTCTCTCGTCTGCCTCGAAAGGACTCGCTCATGGAACACACACTGCCGCCGCTGCCCTACGCTCACGATGCCCTGGTGCCGCACCTCAGCAAGGAAACGCTCGAGTACCACCACGACAAGCACCACAACGCCTACGTCGTGAACCTCAACAACCTGCAAAAGGGCACCGAGTTCGAATCGAAGAGCCTCGAAGAGATCATCAAGACCTCGTCGGGCGGCATCTACAACAACGCCGCGCAGATCTGGAACCACACCTTCTTCTGGAACTGCATGAAGCCGCAAGGCGGCGGCGAGCCCACCGGCGCACTGGCCGAGGCCATCAACAAGAAGTTCGGCAGCTACGCCGCCTTCAAGGAGGCGTTCACCAAGAGCGCCGTCGGCAACTTCGGCTCGGCCTGGACCTGGCTCGTGAAGAAGCCGGACGGCAGCGTCGACATCGTCAACATGGGCGCCGCCGGCACCCCGCTGACCACCGCCGACAAGCCGCTGCTGACGATCGACGTGTGGGAGCACGCGTACTACATCGACTACCGCAACCTGCGTCCGAAGTTCGTCGAGGTGTTCCTGAACTCGCTCGTGAACTGGGACTTCGCGGCGAAGAACTTCGCCTGATCGCGCTTCTCGCGCGGTGATAAAAAAGGCCGGTCTGTGACCGGCCTTTTTGTTGGCTGTTTCAGGAGCCGAAGGGCGCGCCCGTGAGTCTGGTGCCAGGCTTGATGCCTCGTTTGCCGAACCAGCCAGCGTTCATCTCGAGCACGTAGCGCACCGGCTCGATGGAGCAGTGCGAGTCCAGCGTCTGCGGCTTCATCTCTTCGATGTTGAGCACGGTGCCGTTGTCGGCGATGAAGGCGATCGACAGGGGCAGCAGGGTGTTCTTCATCCAGAAGCACTGCTTGGCCGGCTGCTCGAAGACGAAGAGCATGCCTTCGTTGGTGGGCATTGAGGTGCGGAACATCAGGCCGGTGGCGCGCTGCTCGGGGTTCTGGGCGACCTGGGCCACGATGTTGTGGATGCCGGCGCCGAGTTTGATGGTCGGCAGGCTTTGAGGAGCGTTCTGTGCGAGTGCAGGGGCTGCGGCGATCAGGAGCCAGCAGCTCAGCAGGAGGCGTTTCAACATGGCGAAGCTCGGCTGAGAGAGGATGCGGCGATTATCGTGAAGCCGCCATGAAAAACGCCCGGGCGGAACCGGGCGTTTTCGCAGGGACTGCCGTTGCCGGCAGTCGGCCATCGGTATTCAGCGAAACGCTGATTACTTCTTGGCTTCTTCCTTCTTGGCTTCCTTCTTTTCGGCCTTGGCTTCGGCCTTCTTCTCAGCCTTGGCTTCGGCCTTGGCGGCGGAAGCGGCGGGCTTGGCGGCGTCAGCAGCGTAGGCGCCAACGGCGAAGAGGGAAGCGATCAGAGCGGCCAGAAGCTTGTTCATTTGATTTACCTTTCGAAAGTTTTGGATCCACCGCGCGCTCATCGCGCGGCACGCTCACAACGTGGGCCCTTGTCAGTCGGTTGACAGAGTCCGTGGCATAGAATCTTTCGTTACCTATCGCAGTCCGGAGCCGACAGCATGTACAAGCACATCAAAGTCCCTCAAGGCGGGCAGAAGATCAGCGTTAACCCCGACTTCTCGCTCAACGTTCCCGACCAGCCCATCATTCCCTACATCGAGGGTGACGGCACCGGATTCGACATCACGCCTGTGATGATCAAGGTGGTCGATGCAGCCGTGGCCAAGGCCTACGCTGGCAAGAAGAAGATCCACTGGATGGAGATCTACGCCGGCGAGAAGTCGACCAAGATCTACGGCCCCGACGTGTGGCTGCCCGAAGAGACGCTCGAAGTGCTGCGGGACTATGTCGTCTCGATCAAGGGCCCGCTGACCACACCCGTGGGCGGTGGCATCCGCTCGCTGAACGTCGCACTCCGCCAGGAGCTCGACCTCTACGTCTGCCTGCGCCCGATCCAGTATTTCAAGGGTGTTCCTTCGCCGGTCAAGGAACCCGAGAAGACCAACATGGTGATCTTCCGCGAGAACTCGGAAGACATCTACGCCGGCATCGAGTACGAAGCCGAGACCGACAAGGCCAAGAAGCTGATCAAGTTCCTGCAAGACGAACTTGGCGTCAAGAAGATCCGCTTCCCGAACACCTCGGGCATCGGCATCAAGCCGGTCTCGCGCGAAGGCACCGAGCGTCTGGTGCGCAAGGCGATCCAGTACGCGATCGACAACGACAAGCCCAATGTGACGCTGGTGCACAAGGGCAACATCATGAAGTTCACCGAAGGTGGATTCCGTGATTGGGGCTACGCCCTGGCCCAGAAGGAATTCGGCGCCCAGCTGATCGACGGTGGCCCGTGGTGCAAGTTCAAGAACCCGAAGACGGGCAAGGAAATCACTGTCAAGGATTCGATCGCCGACGCTTTCCTGCAGCAGATCCTGCTGCGCCCCGCTGAGTACTCGGTGATCGCCACGCTCAACCTCAACGGCGACTACGTGTCCGACGCCTTGGCGGCGCAGGTCGGCGGCATCGGCATCGCCCCGGGCGCCAACCTGAGCGACTCGGTGGCCATGTTCGAGGCGACCCACGGCACCGCCCCGAAGTACGCCGGCAAGGACTACGTCAACCCGGGTTCCGAGATCCTCTCGGCCGAGATGATGCTGCGCCACATGGGCTGGACGGAAGCGGCCGACCTCATCATCAGCTCGATGGAGAAGTCGATCCTGTCGAAGAAGGTCACCTATGACTTCGCCCGCCTGATGGACGGTGCGACGCAGGTCTCGTGCTCCGGCTTCGGCCAGGTCATGATCGAGAACATGTGATCTCGATCGGCTCAGCAAAAAGCCCACCGCTCGGTGGGCTTTTTTGTGGCCAAAGGGGTGAGGCGTCGGCCGCGGGACGCAGCCGCCAGTCGCTACAAACTAGAGACTTGCGCTGACCCCCACGCCGGGTGCCATGGCGGCCGGCACGGGCGGCGCGTCGAGCGCCTCGTGCGGGCAGATGTTTTGGGCCAGCTGACCTTTGGGGCCTTGTACGGCGTCGTAGCTGACGCGGCCGCCCTGCTTCAAGGTGCGAAAGCCATCCATCTTGATGGCCGAAAAATGGGCAAAGACGTCTTCGCCCCCACCCTCGGGTTCAATGAAGCCAAAACCCTTTGCATCGTTGAACCACTTGACAGTTCCAAAAGCCATGGGCTCCTCCCTAGAACCGCGGCATTCTTAGTCTGGGTTTTGGGGCTGTCAAGGTGCCTTACCCCGAGCTGGCATCCATCTTGAATGGGTCGCGAGGAGGCGCCGAATGGCTTCAAAAGAGGGGCTGCTGTGATGCATTTGTACCCTTGTGCTGGGCTGGTTCGGCGCAATATCCCAGACACTGAAGCGCGAAGCATCAACTCATTAGAATGAATCCATGCCTGACGACACCCCTCCACCGCCCAAGCCTCCCAAGGCTGTGCCGCCGCCCGAGCGCGGCCAGGGCGCGGTTGTCGCCGAGCGCAAGACGGCCAAGACAGAGCCGCCCCGGATGTTCCAGGTGGTGCTCCTCAACGACGACTACACGCCGATGGAGTTTGTCGTGATGGTGCTTCAGGAATATTTCAAACGCGACCTCGAGACCGCGACGCAGATCATGCTCAAGGTGCACAAGGAAGGCCGTGGTGTCTGCGGTGTCTACACCAAGGACGTGGCGGCCACGAAAGTCGAACTGGTGTTGACCGCTGCCCGTCGTGGCGGCCACCCACTGCAATGCATTATGGAGGCCGCATGATTGCGCAAGAGCTTGAGGTCAGCCTGCACATGGCGTTCGTCGAGGCGCGCCAGCAGCGCCACGAATTCATCACCGTCGAGCATCTGCTGATGGCGCTGCTCGACAACCCGTCGGCCGCTGAAGTGCTGCGGGCCTGCTCGGCCAACATCGATGAGTTGCGCAAGAGCCTGGCGCAGTTCATCAAGGAAAACACGCCCACCGTGGGCGGCACCGAAGAGGTCGACACCCAGCCGACGCTCGGCTTCCAGCGCGTGATCCAGCGCGCGATCATGCATGTGCAGTCCACCGGCAGCGGCAAGAAGGAAGTGACCGGCGCCAACGTGCTGGTTGCGATCTTCGGCGAGAAGGATTCGCACGCGGTCTACTACCTGCACCAGCAAGGCGTGACGCGTCTCGACGTGGTGAACTTCATCGCCCACGGCATCAAGAAGACCGACCCGCCCGAGCAGCCGAAGTCCAACGAAGGTTCCAGCGGCGAAGGCGAGAAGGAAGAGGGCGAATCCAAGGGCTCGCCGCTCGACCAGTTCACGCAAAACCTCAACCAGATGGCCCGCGACGGCAAGATCGATCCGCTGATCGGCCGCGAGCACGAGGTCGAGCGCGTCATCCAGATCCTGTGCCGCCGCCGCAAGAACAACCCGCTGCTGGTGGGTGAGGCCGGCGTGGGCAAGACCGCCATCGCCGAAGGTCTCGCCTGGCGCATCACGCAGAGCGAAGTGCCCGAGATCCTGGCCGACGCGCAGGTCTATGCGCTCGACATGGGCGCCTTGCTCGCCGGCACCAAGTACCGCGGTGATTTCGAGCAACGCCTGAAGAGCGTGCTCAAGCACCTGAAGGACCAGCCGAACGCGGTGCTCTTCATCGACGAGATCCACACGCTGATCGGCGCGGGCGCCGCCTCGGGCGGCACGCTCGACGCGAGCAACCTGCTCAAGCCGGCGCTCAGCTCGGGCCAGATGAAGTGCATTGGCGCGACCACCTTCACCGAGTACCGCGGCATCTTCGAGAAGGATGCGGCGCTGTCGCGTCGCTTCCAGAAGGTCGACGTGGTCGAGCCTTCGGTCGAGCAGACGGTCGAGATCCTGAAGGGCCTGAAGTCGCGCTTCGAAGAGCACCACAGCGTGAAGTACGCGCTGGGCGCCCTGCAGGCCGCAGCTGAGTTGTCGGCCAAGTTCATCAACGACCGTCACCTGCCCGACAAGGCGATCGACGTGATCGACGAGGCCGGTGCCGCGCAACGCATCCTGCCCAAGAGCAAGCAGAAGAAGACCATCACCCGCAACGAGGTCGAAGAGATCGTCGCAAAGATCGCGCGCATCCCGCCGACCAGCGTGTCGAACGACGACCGCTCCAAGCTCAAGACGCTCGAGCGCGACCTCAACAGCGTTGTGTTCGGCCAGGAGCCGGCCATCGAAGCGTTGGCGGCTGCCATCAAGATGGCACGCTCCGGCTTGGGCAAGCCCGACAAGCCGATCGGCTCGTTCCTCTTCAGCGGCCCCACCGGCGTCGGCAAGACCGAAGTCGCGAAGCAGCTGGCGTTCATCCTCGGCATCGAGCTGATCCGCTTCGACATGAGCGAGTACATGGAGCGCCATGCGGTCAGCCGCCTGATTGGCGCGCCTCCGGGCTACGTCGGTTTCGACCAGGGCGGCCTGCTGACCGAAGCCGTCACGAAGAAGCCGCACGCCGTGCTGCTGCTTGACGAAATCGAGAAGGCGCACCCGGATGTCTTCAACGTGCTGCTGCAGGTCATGGACCACGGCTCGCTCACCGACAACAACGGGCGCAAGGCCGACTTCCGCAACGTCATCATCATCATGACGACCAACGCGGGCGCCGAGACCATGAACAAGGCGACCATCGGCTTCACCACCTCGCGCGAGCAGGGTGACGAGATGGCCGACATCAAGCGCCTGTTCACGCCGGAGTTCCGCAACCGCCTGGACGCGACCGTCAGCTTCCGTGCGCTCGATGAGGAAATCATCATGCGCGTGGTCGACAAGTTCCTGCTGCAGCTGGAAGCGCAACTGGCCGAGAAGAAGGTGGAAGTGACCTTCAGCGACGCCCTGCGCAAGCATCTGGCGAAGAAGGGCTTCGACCCGCTGATGGGCGCGCGCCCGATGCAGCGCCTGATCCAGGACACGATCCGCCGTGCTCTGGCCGACGAGCTGCTGTTCGGCCGCCTGGTCGATGGGGGCCGCCTGGCGGTCGACCTCGATGCCGAAGGCAAGGTCGTCCTCGACATCCAGCCGCCGAAGAAGAGCGACAAGCCCAAGGCCGAGCCGGCCACGGCCTGAGCCTTTGCGGCAGATTGAACGGGGCCTTCGGGCCCCGTTTTTCATGGGGCGCGGCGCTCGGCCGGGTCTTGCCGGAAAAAGCCCTTCAGCAGCTCGTAGAGGTAAGGGTCGTCGTCGCGCAACGCCGCACCGGCCACGAAAAAACCCTCACAGGCGACGGCGAAGAACTCACTGACCGACTCGGCGCCATATGGGTCAAGCACGGTGTCGGCGCCGGCATCGAGGCGGCGCACGAGACGCAAGTGGCTCGCCTCGATGACGCGCCGCCAGTGTTCTCTCGATGCGGCGTCTGGCAGTGGCGGGATTCCGGTGGCATCGCCACTGCGCAGCTCGATCACGTGGGCGAACTCGTGGATCACGACGTTGTAGACCGGCCCGTCGGTGTGGGCGGCATCGGTGACGCCACGCCAGCTGAGCATCATCGGGCCGTCGCCCAGGGCTTCGCCGACCAACGCTTCCTCGTAGTGGTGCACCACGCCGAATTCGTCGGTCACCTCGCGGGCTGCGACCACTTCGTCGGGGTGCAGCACGATGGTCACGAAGCTGTCGTACCAGTGCAGGCCCAGCTCGAGCACCGGCAGGCAGGCCTGCGCGGCGATGGTCACGGCCATGTCGTCCGTGACGTCGAGCCCACCCGCGCCGGTGAACTCTTTGTCTGCAAGGAATAGGGTGGCCATGTCGCGCAGACGCTGTGCTTCGGCGGGGGTCAGCGCCGCGAGGAAGGCGTAACGCGCCAGGGTCGATTGCCACATCGCATCGGGGATCGGCCGTGTGGCCAGGGTGCGTCGTTCGCGCCAGCGGCGCCAGGCGGCGAGCACCATCGTGGTCAGGGGGCCAACGCTTGTGCGAGCGGCAGACGCTGAAAGCCCTGGTGCGTGAGGCGCAGCACTTCTGCGCGATGGGGGCGGTGGTCGAGTTCCCAGTCGGACAGCACATGCCGCTCGCAGCCGTCACCCAGCGGCTGCGATGCAGGCCGGTGCGTGTGGCCGTGCACCATCGTCGTCGACGATGCGGCGCGCAGCCAGCTCTGCGCTTCGGGGGTGTCGACGTCAGCCCATTCTTCTGGCGAGGTTTGCGATGTCTTGCGGGCTTCGCTTTGCTGGCGCACCTGCCGTGCGTATTCGCGGCGTGCGGCCAGCGGCTGCGCGAGGAACTGCTGCTGCCACGCCGGGCTGCGCACCATCGCGCGGAACGCCTGGTACTCGGTGTCGGCGAGGCACAGCGCGTCGCCGTGGGTGAGCAGCACGCGCTGGCCGAAGGCGAGCAGCAGCGTGGGGTCGGCGAGGGCGGTGACCCCACAGTCTTTCAACAGCGCGTCACCGACGAGAAAGTCGCGGTTGCCGACCAGGAAGGCGAGGCTGCGTGTTGCCGAGGCCTCGCGCAGCACCTGCGCACAGTCGGCCTCGAAGCCCTCGAAACGGGAATCGTCACCTACCCACACCTCGAACAGGTCGCCGAGGATGAGCACCGCATCGGCCGGCGTGTCGCGCAGGTACGAGGCCCAGGCCTCGAAGGTGCGCGGGGTGTCGGCGCTCAGGTGCAGGTCGGAGATGAAGTCGATGCGCCGCCAGTGCGCATCGGCGTGAAGCTCGGGCGGCGCGTGAGCCGTGTCACGGGGCGTGTCGCTCATCGCGCCGCATGCTCCTCACGTCAGACGACGACAGCCTTGGTGATGACCACGTCTTCCAGCGGCACGTCACCGTGGCCGCCGCGGTTGCCGGTCTTCACGCCTTCGATCGCGTCGACCACGTCCTGGCCCGAGACGACCTTGCCGAACACGGCGTAGCCCCAGCCGTTGGGCGACTCCGACTTGAAGTTGAGGAAGTCGTTGTCGGTGCTGTTGATGAAGAACTGCGCCGAAGCCGAGTGCGGGGCGCTCGTGCGCGCCATCGCGATCGTGTAGTGGTCGTTCTTCAGACCGTTGTTGGCTTCGTTCTGGATGGGCGCATCGGTGGGCTTCTGCTTCATGCCGGGCTCGAAGCCGCCGCCCTGGATCATGAAACCCTTGATCACGCGGTGGAAGACCGTGCCGTCGTAGTGGCCCTTCTCGACATAGGACACGAAGTTGGCGACGGTCACCGGTGCCTTCGCTTCGTCGAGCTCGAGGCGGATGTTGCCCTTGTTGGTCTGCAGTTCGATGGTCTTGCTCATGTCATTTCTCCAGGGTGGCTTTCTTGATCACGACGGGCTCGACGGGCACGTTGGCGTGAGGGGGCTTGTTGCCGGTCTTGACCAGGCGGATCTTGTCGACCACGTCCATGCCCGAAACGACCTTGCCGAACACGGCGTAGCCGTTGCCGGGGCCGCGGGCGTTGAGGGCGTCGTTGTCGTTGACGTTGATGAAGAACTGCGAGGTGGCCGAATCGGGGATGCTGGTGCGGGCCATCGCGATCGTGCCGCGCAGGTTCTTCAGGCCGTTGTCGGCTTCGAGCGGGATGGGGGCGCGGGTCTTCTTCTCGTTCATGTCGGCCGTCATGCCGCCGCCCTGGATCATGAAGCCGTCGATCACGCGGTGGAAGACGGTGCCGTCGTAGTGGCCGGCCTTCACGTACTGCACGAAGTTGTCGACCGTCTTGGGCGCCTTGGCCGCGTCGAGTTCGACCACGATGTCGCCCATCGAGGTGGCGAGCTTGACCTTCTGGGCATGGGCGGCAAGGCTCGCGCCGAGGCCGATCACGGCAGCGGCGAGCACGGGCAACCAGCGGGTTTTCATCATCCGATCACTCCTTCGAAAAAGATCTTCCATTGTCCACCCTCCTTGCCCCAGTACTGGCGCTTCATGGGGCCGCTGACCTGGCCTTTGAGCACTTCGCCGAAGGTCACGATCAGCACCTCGCTGGTGTCTCGCCACGACAGGATGGAGAGTTCCTTCAGCTCGGACTCGCGGCCGCGCGCCGCGTTCACTTCGCGGCTCATCATTTGCGACCACTGCGCGAGGTCGGCGGTGCCGCTCGTGAACTGTGTCGAGTAGAACGACATCAGCTTGCTCAGGTCACCGCGTGAGCGTGCCTGCCGCCATTGCTCCACCAGGGCTCGCGCGGCCGTGCGCTCGCGCTCGGTGTGGCTCTGTGCCACCCACTCGATCTTCGGCGCGATGATGACCGGCGTGCGGCGTGGCGACACCTCGCGCAGCAGTCGCAGCAGGTCGTCGTTGGCGAGCACCACGCAGCCGTCGGTGCTTTGCGGCGCGCGCGCATAGTTCTCGGGTGGCACGCCGTGCAGCCAGATGCCGCCGCCGGTCTTGCCGCGGCGACGGTCGTATTCGTTGGGGTAGTTGAGCGTGAGCGCACCCGGGCCGTAGAAATCTTTCAGCTGGCGGGCTTCGAGGCGGCTGGTGATGAAGTACACGCCGAGCGGCGTGCGCTGGTCGCCTTGCTCCTTCTTGTCGACACCGAGGCGGCCGAGCGAGACGTAGTGGTCGGCGATGAGGCGCAGGCCTCGTGCATCGTTCTCGAAGAGGTAGAGCCGCGAGCGGCTGGCATCGACGGCAATCGCGTGGCGGGTGCTGGTCGGCAGGTCGATGAACTGACGCGGAATGGCCTGGCTTGGCGGGCGCTCGGTGAGGGCGGCCAGGCGCACGGCCGCTTCCTGGCGCAGCTGCGCCCAGTTGGCCGCTGCCGAGGCCGGCAGTTCGGACGGTGCAACGTCGAGCGACCCGAGCTTGCCGCGTCGCGTGAGCAGCAGGTCACCGTAGACGAGCTGGGCCAGCTGGAAATTGGGCACGTCGCGTGCGAGCGACTCGGCCTTGGCGAGCGCCTGGCGCGTGTCGCCGCCGCGGATGAGGCGGTACACCTCGATGAGCCTGGCTTCGGGTGACGCGGGGCTAGGTGCGGCGGCGTTGCTCTTCGCGGCAGGCGGGGCCGCGAGCGCCGGAAGCGAGGCGCCGAGGGCGCAGGCCGCCACGACGGTGGCGCCAAGCCAAGCCTTGTGCGCCACCCGGGTGCGCTGAGCCAGTCTCGCGGGGCTCACGAGCCGGTGCTTTCCTTCTGGATCAGCCAGCGGCCCGACACCTTTACCAGCTCGAGCGTCTTGCGGCTGGAGACCTTGAGCGTATCGGCGTTGTACTGCTGGCGAAATTGCACGATGGCCTTGTCGCCTTGCACGCGCGTTTCGATTGCGCTGAGCGCGACCGAGATGCTGCGCTTGCCTTCGATGCGCGCGCGGCGCTCGGCTTCCCATGCCTTGCGGTTCTTGCCGCCATTGAAGGCGGGCGTGTAGGCCGCGATGTAGGCCTCGACGTCCTTGCGACTCCAGGCGCTGGCCCAGGCCTGCACCGCGGCTTGCACGTCCTGATCGGCATTGCTCGCCGCGGGCGCCACGGGTGCGGCCGGCGTGGCAGTCACTGGGCGTGGTGCCGGGGGTGTAGGGCTGGCCTTCGCGACCGTCGCCGGTGCCGGGGCGGGAGCCGGAACGGGTGGGGGGGCGGGCGGTGCCGGCGGCTTGGTGGTCGCGACCGGCTTCGCGCTTGCCACGGCCAACGCAGCGCTCTTTGGCGCGAAGAGGTCGCGGATCATCGCGAGCTTCGGGCCGACCTTCGCGGTGTTGTTGCCGTCTACCTGCAGGGCCTTCGAATAGGCTTGGCTTGCGAGCTTTGCATAGACATCGCCGAGGTTCTCGTAGGCGGTCGCGTAGCTGGGGTTGGTGCGGATGGCCGACTCCAGCGCACGCCGGGCCTGGTCGTACTGGCCTTGCTTGCTGTAGAGCACGGCCAGGTTGTTGTACGGCTCGGGCAATTCAGGGAAGTCTTCTGTCAGCTTCACGAAGATCGCCGTGGCCTCGACGCTCCTGCCTTGTTCGGCGACCGCGAGACCCTTCAGGAAGCGCATGCGCGCATCGCGCGGGTGGGTCGCGAGGAACTGGTCGGCCTTCTGCACGGCTTCGGCCCACTGGCCTGCGTTGAACAGGCGATCGACGTCGGCGTACTCGTCGGCATGCGCGCCGGTAGCGAAGGTCATCGCCGCCGCAACGGCAAGGCTCAGAAGCGGAAAGGGTAGACGTGCCATCGGCGTCGTGAGGTGGGTTGGTTGCGCCGAGATGAGGCGCCTGGGGGACTTGGGCGAGCCTTCGGTGGGCACTTGCGCAAGAGGGAAATGACGGGAGACGCCCCTTGAAACGCCCTCGAAAGCCCGGCCGCTATACTCCGAAAATTGTATCGCAGGCCCACTGTCCGACAGCCGTTCAACAGCCCCAGCGCCAGTGCTTCAACCTGAAGCCGGCCGGTTGAATTTCACAGCATCGGGCACCTTCCAGCTCCCAGTCCATCCGATGACCTTGCGCATCTTCAACACCTTGACCCGCCAGACCGAGGTGTTCGCTCCCATCGAGCCCAACCATGTGCGCATGTACGTCTGCGGCATGACCATCTACGACCTGTGCCACGTGGGGCACGCGCGTTTCATGATGGCCTTCGACGTGGTGGCCCGCTGGCTGCGGGCCTCGGGTTACCGCGTCACCTACGTGCGCAACATCACCGACATCGACGACAAGATCATCAAGCGTGCGCTCGAGCGCAACATCCCCATTCGCCAGCTCACCGCCGAGATGACGCAGGCGATGCACGAAGACGTGGCCGCGCTCGGCATCGAGCCGCCGACCCACGAGCCGCGTGCCACCGACTACGTGCCGCAGATGCTCGACATGATCGGCAAGCTCGAGCGCAACGGTTTTGCCTACCGCGCCTCCAATGGCGACGTGAACTACTCGGTGCGCAAGTTCGAGGGCTACGGCAAGCTCTCTGGCAAGTCGCTCGACCAGCTGCGTGCCGGCGAGCGTGTGGCCGTGCTCGACGGCAAGGACGATCCGCTCGACTTCGTGCTGTGGAAGTCGGCCAAACCCACCGAGCCCGACGACGCCAAGTGGGCCAGCGACTACGGCCCGGGCCGCCCGGGCTGGCACATCGAATGCTCGGCCATGAGCTGCGCGCTGCTCGGCGAGCAGTTCGACATCCACGGCGGCGGCATGGACCTGCAATTCCCTCACCACGAGAACGAGATCGCGCAGAGCGAAGGCGCGACCGGCAAGCGCTTCGTCAACCTGTGGATGCACAACGGCTTCCTCAACGTCGTGAACGACGAAGGCGAGGGCGTGAAGATGTCGAAGTCACTCGGCAATTTCTTCACCATCCGCGACGTGCTCAAGCACTACGACGGCGAGACGCTGCGCTTCTTCATGCTGCGCACGCACTACCGCAGCCCGCTGAACTTCGGTGATGCGAACCTGCAGGACGCACGCAACGGACTGCGTCGCCTCTACACCGCGCTGCTCGATCTCGACGTGCCCGCCGTGCCCGTCGACTGGGCGCAGCCGCAAGCCGCTCGCTTCCGCGACGCGATGAACGAGGACTTCAGCACGCCCGAGGCGGTGGCCATCCTGTTCGAGCTGGCCGGCGATGTGAACCGCGCGAGGTCACCGGAGCAAGCAGCGCTCCTCAAAGGGCTCGCCGGTCTGCTCGGCCTCTTGCAGCAGAACCCGCGCGCCTATCTGCAGGGGGGCGCTGGCATTGACGACGCGTCGATCCAGGCCAGGATCGACGAGCGAGCGGCCGCCAAGAAAGCGCGCGACTTCGCACTCGCCGACCAGATCCGCAAGGAGCTCCTCGCACAAGGCATCGTGCTGCAGGACTCGCCGCAAGGCACCACCTGGACCAAGGCCTGATCCGGTGCGCACCGTCACCCCCGACTATTGGGACGAGGCGTGCAAGCACCTCGCCAAACGCGACCGCGTGATGCGCAAGCTCATTCCCCAGTGCGGGGAAGGGCAGTTGCAGAGCCGCGGTGACGCGTTCACGACGCTGGCGCGCTCCATCGTCGGCCAGCAGATCTCGGTCAAGGCCGCACAGGCGGTGTGGGATCGCTTCGTCGCCTTGATGGATGGTGCGCCCACACGGGTGCTGCCCGCGGCCGTGGCGCAGATCGAGGCCGCGGTGCTGCGCAGCGCCGGCCTGTCGGCGCGCAAGGTGGAATACCTGCTCGACCTGGCCCAGCATTTCGAGTCGGGCAAGGTCCATGTGCGCCAGTGGCAGCAGATGGACGACGAGGCCATCATCGAGGAGCTGGTCGCCATCCGCGGCATCGGTCGCTGGACGGCCGAGATGTTCCTGATCTTCCACCTCATGCGGCCCAACGTGCTGCCGCTCGACGACGTGGGGCTGATCAAGGGCATCAGCATCAACTACTTCAGCGGAGAGCCCGTTTCCAGGGCCGAAGCGCGTGAAGTGGGCGACGCCTGGGCCCCCTTTCGCTCGGTGGCCACGTGGTACATTTGGCGCAGCCTCGACCCTCTGCCTGTGGCTTATTGAGACCCTGTCTCTGATTGAGACTCTTCTCGCCTCACGCACAACGCGCGCCCTGCGCGTCAACACACCGGGATCCTGACGGATGAGCAAACGACACTTTCTCGAGTTCGAGCAACCCATTGCCGAGCTTGAAACCAAGATCGAAGAGCTGCGCTACGTACAAAGCGAATCGGCGGTCGACATCTCCGAAGAGATCGACCGGCTCGGCAAGAAGAGCCAGCAGCTCATCAAGGACATCTACTCCAACCTGACCCCGTGGCAGGTCACGCAGATCTCTCGTCATACGCAGCGACCGTATGCGATGGACTACATCAACGAGGTCTTCACCGACTTCCAGGAACTGCGCGGCGACCGCCACTTCGCCGACGACCAGTCCATCGTCGGCGGCCTCGCCCGCTTCAACGGACAGGCCTGCATGGTCATCGGTCACCAGAAGGGCCGTGACACGAAAGAGCGAGCGATGCGCAACTTCGGCATGTCGCGCCCCGAGGGCTACCGCAAGGCGCTGCGCCTGATGAAGCTGGCCGAGAAGTTCGGCCTGCCGGTGTTCACCTTCGTCGACACGCCGGGTGCCTACCCGGGCATCGGCGCTGAAGAGCGTGGCCAGTCCGAGGCGATTGGCCGCAACATCTTCGAGATGGCCCAGCTCGAAGTGCCGATCATCGTCACCATCATCGGCGAGGGCGGCTCCGGTGGTGCGCTGGCCATCAGCGTGGGCGACCAGGTGCTGATGCTGCAGTACGCGGTGTACTCGGTCATCTCGCCGGAAGGCTGCGCGTCGATCCTGTGGAAGACCGCCGAACGTGCGTCCGACGCGGCCGAAGCGCTCGGCATCACGGCACACCGGCTCAAGGCACTCGGGCTGGTCGACAAGATCGTCAACGAACCCGTCGGCGGCGCGCACCGCGACCCGAAGCAGATGTGCGCCTTCCTCAAGCGCGCACTCAACGACGCGCTGCGCCAGGTCGTCGACCTCAAGCCCAAGGAATTGCTGCAGCGGCGCTACGAACGTCTGCAGTCCTATGGCCGCTTCACGGACACCAGCGACCGCTGATCCGCCACGACGCATCGCGGTGGCCTACAGCGCCGGCCGCGATTCCACCGCCCTGCTTCATGCCACCGCCACCGCCGCGGTGGGGCAGGGCGTTGAAGTTCTGGCCCTCCATGTTCACCACGGGCTGAGCGCCCACGCCGACGAGTGGCTGCTGCATGCGCAGCGGCAATGCGCCCGGTGGGCGAAGCAGGGCTTGCCCTTGCGGCTGTGCGCGCATCGCCTCACGGGCCGACCCGAGACCGGCGAAAGCATCGAAGCCTGGGCCCGGCGCGAGCGCTACCGGGCGCTGCGCGAGATGGCGCTGCGCGAGGGCGCTTCGGTGGTGCTGCTCGCCCACCACCAGCGCGACCAGGCCGAGACCTTGCTGCTTCAAGCCCTGCGCGGCGCGGGTGTGGCCGGTCTGGCTGGCATGCCGCAGGCGGCCGAACGTGACGGCGTGCGTTGGGAGAGGCCCTGGCTGCAGCGCCCTCGTTCGGCGATCGAAGCCTATGTGCGGCAGCACCGCCTGCGTTTCGTCGACGACGACAGCAACGAGCACCCGCGTTTCGCACGCAACCGCCTGCGTCTCGAGGTGTGGCCGGCGCTGGCACAAGCATTTCCTCATGCCGAGGCCAGCCTGGCCGATGCAGCAGCGTGGGCGGCGCAGGCGACCGACGCCCTGGCGGAGCTAGCCGCGATCGACTTGGCCGACGTGGCCGACGCCCGCGGCCTGCAGGTCGCGGCCTGGCAGCGGCTCAGCGCGTCGAGGCGGGTCAACGCCTTGCGTGCGTGGCTGCTGCGCGAAGGCGGGGCGTTGCCAAGTTCGTCGCTGTTGCAGCGCCTGCAGGTCGAGTTGCCTGGTCCGGGCGAGGCACGCTGGGAATGGCCACCAGGTGACCTGCACCGACATCGTGGCCGCTTGACGCACAAGCCCGCAGACGCTGCGCCTGCCTCGGAGCCGGAAGCGGCCTTGCGCATCGAGGGCCCCGGTCGTTATCCGCTGCCCGGCTGGGGTGGCGAGCTGGTCGCCTCGCGCACCCGTGAAGGCGGCGTGCACACCGCATGGTTGGCGCAACTCGAACTGCGCCCGCGCAGCGGCGGCGAGCAGTTCATGGCCGGCATCGGCCGACCGGCGCGCAGCTTGAAGAAGCAATACCAGGCCGCCGAGGTGCCGGCCTGGGAACGCGACGGGCCGCTCGTCTACAGCGGTGGCCAGCTGGTCTTCGTGCCCGGCCTGGGCATTGATGCACGCGTGCAGGCGCTGCCCGGCCAGCCGCGGCTGCGCCTGCGCTGGCAGCGCGGCTAAAATGCGCGGTTTCCCTCCTTTGACCGGCTCTTTTCATGGCACTCATCGTTCACAAATACGGCGGCACTTCCATGGGCTCCACGGAGCGCATTCGCAATGTCGCCAAACGCGTGGCCAAGTGGGCGCGCGCGGGGCACCAGATGGTCGTCGTGCCCTCGGCGATGAGCGGCGAGACGAATCGCCTGCTGGGCCTGGCCAAGGAGCTGTCGCCCGAGATTGCGAGCGACGGCGTGCTGCGTGAGCTGGACATGATCGCCTCCACCGGCGAGCAGGTGTCGGTGGGCTTGCTCTCCATCGCGCTGCAGGCTGAAGGCCTGCAAGCCGTGAGCTACGCAGGCTGGCAGGTGCCCATCGCCACCGACTCGTCGTACACCAAGGCACGCATCCAGAGCATCGACGACAAGCGCGTGCGTGCGGATCTGGCCGCCGGCAAGGTGGTCGTCATCACCGGCTTCCAGGGCGTTGACGACAAGGGCAACATCACCACGCTCGGCCGTGGCGGCTCCGACACCTCGGCCGTGGCCGTGGCGGCCGCGATGAAGGCCGACGAATGCCTGATCTACACCGACGTCGATGGCGTCTACACCACCGACCCGCGCATCGTGCCCGACGCGCGCCGCCTGCACACCGTGAGCTTCGAAGAGATGCTCGAGATGGCGAGCCTCGGCTCCAAGGTGCTGCAGATCCGTTCGGTCGAATTCGCCGGCAAGTACCGCGTGCCCACACGTGTGCTCTCCAGCTTCACCCCCTGGGACATCGACCTCGCCGAAGAGGCCAAGTCCGGCACCCTGATCACTTTTGAGGAAGACGAAAAAATGGAACAAGCCGTTGTTGCAGGCATCGCGTTCAACCGTGACGAAGCCAAGATCACCGTCGCCGGCGTGCCCGACAAGCCCGGCATCGCCTTCCAGATCCTCGGGCCCGTGGCCGAAGCCAACATCGACGTCGACGTGATCATCCAGAACGTGTCGCACGACGGGAAGACCGACTTCTCGTTCACCGTGCACCGCAACGACTACGCCCGCACCATCGACCTGCTGAAGAACAAGGTGCTGCAGCAGATGGGCGCCAAGGAAGTGACCGGCGACAACAAGATCTGCAAGGTCAGCATCGTCGGCATCGGCATGCGCTCGCACGTGGGCGTGGCGGCCAAGATGTTCCGCTGCCTGTCGGAAGAGGGCATCAACATCCAGATGATCACCACCAGCGAGATCAAGACCAGCGTGGTGATCGACGAGAAGTACATGGAACTCGCCGTGCGCGCGCTCCACAAGGCTTTCGAGCTCGAACAACAACCTGCTTGAGCGTTGCGCTTTGAGGGCGATGTTCTGAACTAGAATGCCGCCCTGTGCTGGAGTCGTGACCGAGTGGCCGAAGGTGCTCCCCTGCTAAGGGAGTATGTGGGCAAAACCTGCATCGAGGGTTCGAATCCCTCCGACTCCGCCAGCCAGATAGCAAAAGCCCCGCTCGCGGGGCTTTTTTTCGTCTGGACTCCGCGCTCCATTGAACTGACGCACAGTCGGGCCCATCTGCCGGCTCTCACCGACTGCGATCCCGCGCCATGTCGCTCACCCCGATTTCGTTCATCGTCGCACTCCTGCACTTCTACATCGGCTGGCGGCTCGTGCCGCAGCTGGACGGCGTGTCAGCGTGGGGGCTGGCGGTGGTGCTCGTCGCCTCGGCCGTGCTGATGCCGCTCAGCATGACCTCCCGGCGCATGCAGAACCGCCAGGCCGCCGAGGCCTTCGCGTGGGTCGGTTTCGTCTTCATGGGGCTCTTTTCGTCGCTGCTGGTGCTGACCTTGCTGAGAGAGCTGGTGCTGCTGATCGGTTCGCTCGCCGGAGCCTCTGCTCAACTCGCGCGCTGGACAGGGCAAGGAGTGCCCGTCATCGCCGTGCTCGTCACGCTGTGGGGCTTCGTCAACGCGCGCCGCCGTGCCCGCGTGGTCCATGTCGAGGTGCCCATCGCCGGCCTGCCGCTGTCGCTGCAAGGCTTCACCATCGCGCAGATCAGCGACATCCACGTCGGCCCCACGATCAAGGCGCCGTACCTGCGCGCCATCGTCGACACGGTCAACCAGCTCGACGCCGACATGGTGGCCGTCACCGGCGACCTGGTCGATGGCAGCGTGCGCGAGCTGAGCCCCCACGTGGCGCCGCTCGCCGAACTGCGCTCGCGCCACGGCACCTTCTTCGTCACCGGCAACCACGAGTACTACTCCGGCGCCCACGCCTGGATCGCCGAGCTGAAGCGGCTCGGCATCCGTGTGCTGCTCAACGAGCACGTCGTCCTGCAACACGGTGCCGCGCCCCTGGTGCTGGCAGGCGTGGCCGACTACACGGCGCATCTCTTCGACCCCGCCCACCGCAGCGACCCGCAGCGCGCCCTGGCCGGTGCGCCGGCCGATGCCACGCGCGTGCTGCTCGCCCACCAGCCGCGCAGTGCCGAGGTGGCCGAGCGCGCCGGCTTCCAGTTGCAGCTCTCGGGGCACACGCACGGGGGCCAGTTCTTCCCGTGGAATTTCTTCGTGCCGCTGCAGCAGCCGTTCACCGCGGGCCTGCACCGCCTGCGCGGCCTGTGGGTATACGTGAGCCGGGGAACGGGTTACTGGGGCCCGCCCAAGCGGCTTGGCGCGCCGTCCGAGGTCACCCGCGTGGTGCTGGTGCCGGCACCCTGAGCCTGCTCAGAAGCCGCTCTCGCGTTGCCACAGCGCGGCGAGCCGGCGCAGGCCCTCCTGGGCGAGCGAGACCCGCTCGCCTTGCAGCAAGGCGGTGCCCGCGATCTCGAAGCGTGTCGACGCCGCCGTGCCACAGTCGCCGAGCCGCACGCGGAAGGTTGGCTGCAGCGGCACCACCCGGCCGTCGGGCTGGCGCTGCGCCGCGATGGGGCCGCCATAGACGCTCGCCAGCGCCAGCGCGCCCGGCTCGAAGTGGCCGAGCTGCACGGCATCGACCGCGACCTGCTCGCACTGCACACGGCCGTGTTCGGGCCGCTCGGCGATGAAGACGCTGTGGCTGCGTTGCGCACCGAGCCGCTGCATGGCGGTCTCGTCCACGTAGGCGTCGACCTTCACGCCTTCCGGCTCGACGACGAGGGCCAGCTTCTCGCCCGGCAGCACCCAGCCGCCGGCCATCACGTCCGGCGACACCTCGGCGACGAGGCCGTTGAAGGGCATGGTGATGTCGAGGCGTGCCAGCTCGCGCTGCAGGCCTTCGACCTCTTCGCGTGCGGCCTGCCAGCGGCTGCGCAGCGCGGGGCCGGCTTCCATCAGGCGCGCATCGAAGGGCTGTTGCGAGAGTTGCCATTGCAGCTGCTGCTCGCGGGCGCGGGCGATGTCGAGCCGCGCGCTCAGCTCGGGCGACCGCAGCCGCACGATGAGCTCCCCCTGGCGCAGCGAGCGGCCTGCGGGCGGCGGCGCGCTCGCCACCAGCGCCGCATGCGGTGCATACAGGCCCTGGGCGCGCTGCGCGCCGAGCACCGCGGGCGCGTGCACCGTGGCCTGCCAGGGCCAGACGAGCAGCAGCACCGCCCCACCGAGCAGCAGCGCGAGCCGCCGCGTGGCGCGGTTCCAGCGCAGGCTGCTGCGCCGTTCCCACCAGACCTTGAGTTCGCGCCGCACCGGCGCGGCGATGAACCAGCCCAGCTCGATGGCCATCATCAGGAGACCCAGCGCCTTGAAGAAGAGGTGGTAGACGAGAAGCGCGATGCCGAGGAAGAGCACCAGGCGGTAGAGCCAGGTGGCGAAGGCAAAGGCGATGAGGAAGCGCTGCCGCGCGGGCGGAAAGGTCTCGGGTGCCGCGTCGCCCCAGCCGAAGAGCCGCTCGCGCAGCCACCAGCGGCCGAGCGCGAACGAGCGCTCGTGCAGGTTGGGCATGTTGAGCGCGTCCGACAGCAGGAAGTAACCGTCGAAGCGCATGAAGGGGCTCGCGTTGATGGCGAGCGTGAGCAGCCAGGTGGTGGTGGCGAGCAGGAAGGCACCCGCCCGCACCGGTGCCCATTCCGGCGTTTCGGGCAGCAGCGCCCAGGCGAGCGTGGCAACGGCGGCGAGCGCGATCTCGCTCAGCATGCCGGCCGCGCCGATGGCCAGGCGCTGGCGGCGCGAGGCGAGCTTCCAGGCGTCGTTGGTGTCGGTGTAGAGCACCGGCCACAGCACCAGGAAGGCCACGCCCATCGTGGGCACGTGGCAGCCGAAGCGCTGCGCGGTGAAGGCGTGGCCCAGCTCGTGCAGCACCTTGGCGACGCTCAGCGCCACGCCGATGGCGAGCAGGCCGCTCCAGGTGGTGAAGCTCGCGAAGGTGTGGGTGAAGTCGTCCCAGCGGCGCGAGGCGAGTGCCAGGCCCAGCAGCGCCGTGGCGGCGATGGCCATCCAGAAAGCCGGCTGGTAGGCGAAGGCCACGCGCGGGGCAAGGCGCGTCAGCCAGGGCATGGGCCGCACCAGCGGCAGCCGGAAGAAGAGGTAGTTCTTGACCAACCACCGCCAAGCGCTCGTGCGGGTGGCCGCGAGGGCGCGCTGCAGGCGTTCGCTGTCGTGCGGGCCGTGGGCCAGCAGCAGGTGGTTGTGCTGCAGCATCTGCAGCAGGCCGCGCAGGTCGGCGTCGCTCACCTGCAGCGTGGTCTCGCGCTGCACCGCCGCCAGCACCTTCGCCACGCTGCCGAGCGACCAGCGCGAGAGCACCTCGAAGGCCGCCCATCGCAGCTCGTAGAAGCGGTTGGCGGCCGGGTCGTGCAGCGTCCAGGTGGGCGAGCCGTCGGGCGCGGTGGGGCCGGCGTGCAGCGCGAGGTCTTGCCGCAGCGGCGGCAGGGCGTCGGTGTTCACCATCCGAGCCACTGCCGCAGCGCGGCCAGCGGGCGGCGCAGCACAACGTAGGCGAGCGGCGCCCAGGGCCCGCGCACACGCGCCGTGCCGAGCTGGCCGATGCGCGGGGCCGGCTGGCCGGCGTCGAAGTCGGCCTTGATGCGGTAGGCGAGAAAGCCCGCCGCGGTGGGCTCGGCGCGGTAGGCCACGCTGGTCACCCGCGCATCGAACGACGACAGCGGCGAGCCCTGCGGGTAGAGCGTGAGCGCATCGCCGGGTTGCACGTCGAGGTGGTCGGCGGCGGGCAGGTCGACGGCGAGTTGCACCTGCGCCGGGTCGGCCACGAGCAGGATGCGTTCGCCGACCGCCACGGCCTTGCCCAGCCAGTCGCTGGCATCGGCAAAGACGGCGATGCCGTCGCGCTCGGCCTTGACCTGCACGCGCTGCAGCTGGTCGCTGGTGAAGTCGAGCTCGACCTGACGCTCTTGCAGCTGGCCGCGCCGCAGCGCGATCTCGGCGCGGTTCTTGTCGCTGGTGACCGCGGCCTGGGCCGACTGGCGGTATTCCTCCTGCGCGGTGTCGAAGGCCTTGCGGGCCACTTCGTAGCGGGTGCGCAGGGCGCTGGTGTCGAGGCTGAACAGCGGCTGCCCGGTTTTCACCGGCTGGTTGGGCCGCACGTCGAAGCGCTCGATCACGCCGTCGAGCGGCGCACGCACGAGGAAGGGCTCCTTGGGCACGACCTCGGCGCCGGCCAGCACCGTCACGCGCACGGGCACCAGGCACACCGCCACCGCGCCGATCAGCAGGTAGCGCCGGGCGCGGCCCGTGCGCAGCCAGCCGGCCGCGCGGTCGAGGCCTCCCTGGCGCGGGCGGAAGGCGCCGAGCGCGTGGCCATAGACGTCGGCCAGCTCGGTGAGCAGTGCGATCTCGGCGTCGCTCCAGGCCTGCTCGCGGGCCAGCACCAGGGCGCCGGCCTGCTGCAGCGGCAGCCACAATGCGTGCGCCGGCCACCACTGGCTCCACTCGGCCGCCAGCGTGTCGGGCAGGCTCGCCGCGTCGATGCGGCCGGCCGTGGCGTGCGACTTCGACAGGTGACGGCACACGCTGCCGAGCCACTGCACGTAAGGCGCGCTGGGGTCGGGCTGCGGCAAGCCCGAGACGGCGGCCACGCGCGGCAGGCCGAGGTCGGCCCACAGCGCAGCTTGGCGATAGGGCGCGAGCTGAAGGGTTTCGTTGACGATCACGAAGCCGAGCGCCGGCAGGTCGGCAGCGGCCCGCGCGCGCCGGCCGAGCTGCAGCAGCGTGAGCAGTGCGGGGGCGGCGGTGTCGGTCACTTCCGCTTCGGGTAGGAGGCCCAGCCGCTCATGCCGGGCAGCAGCGCGTCGTGCTGGCCGTCGATCACGCCCACCACCGACACCGACTGGCTCACCGGGTCGATCTGCGCGCCCAGGCGGCGCACCTTGGCCGGGAAGCTGCGCCCCAGCTCTTCGACCTCGACGGTGAAGGCCGTGCCGGGCTTGAGCCACGCGAGCCATTTCGAGGGCACGATCATCTGCACTTCGAGCTGGCCGGTCTCGAGGATGTCGAGCAGCGGCGCACCAGGCGCCACGTATTGGTGGGCCGCGGCGTGGCGGCGGGCCACACGGCCGCTGAAGGGCGCGTTGATCGTGCAGCGGCTCACCATCGTGCGCGCCGAGGCGGCCTCGGCCTGCGCCTCCTTCAGCTTGGCCTGGGCCTGGTCGACCTCGTACTTGCCGATGGAGTTGAGCTCGGTGAGCCGCTGGTTCGACTGCACCAGCGCGGTGGCGGCCTCGATGGCGGCTTCGGCCTTGCGCTGCTGCGATTGGTAGAGCGCGCAGTCGAAGCCCACCAGCAACTGGCCGGCGCGGAACGCATCGCCCTCGCGCAGCGTGAGCGTAGCGATGCGCGCGGCCAGCTCGCTGGAGATGGTGACGGCGTTGCGCGAGGTGAGCTGGGTGCGGATGCGGCCGTCCTTGTCGGTCAGCAGCGCGGCGTTGGCGGCCGGGGGTGTCTGTGCCGAGGCGGTGGTGGTGGCGGTGATGGTGCTGAACAGGCAGAGAAGGGCCACGCGGCGGATCGACTTCAAGTCCCGGCCTCCGGGTTCACCGTCTTCACCCACGACTGCTCGGAGGCGCGCACCGCCTCGCCCAGCGTCTTGAGGTCATGGCCGCTCACCGACTGGGGCAGCGGGTCGAGGCCGAGCGTGGCGATCACCTGGCCGTAGGCGCCTTGCAGCGCGCCATAGGTCTGGTACACGCGCAGCTCCGACATCATGGCCGCCGTGGCGGCGCGGATCTCGTCGAGCTTGCCCTGCGCGCTGGCGCTGGCGGCGTTGCGGGTGTGCTGCAGGATGCGCTGCTCGATGGAATTGAGGTCGGCCGTCATCTCGTATTGGCGCACGCGGGCCAGGTATTCGAGGTGGGCGATGTGGACTTGCGTGAGCACCGCCATGTTGAGCGCGAGGCGCTGCTGCTGCGCCACGTCGAGCTGGGCCTGCGCCAGGCCGCGGATCTTGCCCGCGTTGAACACGTTCAGCAGGTTCCAGTTGACGCGCAGGCCGGCGTCCCACCAGCGGTTGTTCACGAGATAGCTGTTGCTGTCGTAGTGGCCGCCGAGGTTGACCTCGATGCCGGGCATCAGGCGGGCCAGCGCCTTGCGCGTCTCCAGCAGGCCGATGCGTTCGTTGTATTGGGCTTCGAGCAGCTCGGGCCGTTGCAGCAGGGCGGCTTCTTCCATGCGTGCGGTGGTGAGGCCCACGCGCGGAATAGCCAGCTCGGCCGCGCCGGCCACGCTGAAGGCACGGCCCGGCTCGAGGTTCATCACCGAGGCGAGGCGTGGCTTGGCCTGCTGCAGCTCGTCGCGCACGGCTTCGAGCTGGCGCACGATCTCCAGCAGCTGGCGCTGGTAGCCCAGCGCCTCCAGCGGCGAGCGCAGCCTCTCGGTCTCGACCTTGCGCGAGTCTTCCAGCGCCTGGCGTGCGAGCTTGAGCACTGGCTCGACCTTGGCCTCCAGCTGCTGCGCACCCACCGCCTGCCAGTAGGCCTGGCGGGTCTGCTGCATCAGCAGGTGCAGCACCTTGCGCCGGCGCTCCTGGGCGACGAGGAAACGGTCGGCCTGCTGCTGCGCCTGGTAGTAGCTCACGCCGAAGTCGAGCACGTTCCAGGTGAGGCCCAGGTCGGCGGTGCGCCGGGTCTGGTCAGACGAGGTCGACGGCGCCAGCGATTGCGCGCCGGTGACCACGTCGCGCGACGACGAGGCGGCTTCGTTGTCGCGCGTGGTGTAGCCGGCCTGCGCCACGAGCTTGGGCAGCAGCTCGGTGCGCGAGAGGTCGAGCTGGCGCTGCGACACCGCCTCTTCCATCAGCTTCAGGCGGTGGTCGAGGTTGTATTTGATGGCGCGCGCCATCGCTTCTTCGAGGCTGATCGTCGCCTGCACCGGCTCCTGCTGGGCAAACATCGCCACGCGGTCGGCGCTGGCGCTGGCCTGTCGCTCCTGCGGGGTGATGGCCTTGGGCTGCACGGCACAGCCGGCGAAGGCGAGGGTGATGAGCGAGGCCAGCAGGGTTTTGGTCACGGTGGAAGTCTCCGGTGTGTTCATGCGTTGTTGTGGGTGAGACAGCGGGTAAGACAGCGGTCAGCCCTCGCGGGCGATGTCGAGGGCGGCGGCCGTGGCGCGGGCGTGTTGCAGCAGCGCTGCGCGCTCGGCTTCGCGTGCGGCAGGGCCGAACTGGTTGAACTGCTCGGCCAGGCTCGCGCGGCCGGTGCTCTCGGGGGCCGCGGGCAGCGCGGCCAGCAGCTGTGCGAGGTCGGCGTCGATCGGGGCCAGCTCGGCGGGCGAGGCCGGCTCCAGCCACTGCCGGTCGAGCCAGGCGCCGAGGCGCGGCCGGGTCGGGGGGGCGGCATCGCGCGCGGGTGTTCCGCGCACCTGGATGTCGAGGTGGGTCGTGGCCTGCCGGCCCTGGCTGTCGCGGGCGATGACCTCGATCGAGAGCGCCTGGTTGAGGCCCGCGGGTGGTTGGCCGGTGAAGCTGCCGTTGACGGGGTCGAACTTGAGCCATGCCGGCAGCGGCTGCCCGTTCGCCAGCCGCACTTCCACCGACACACGGATCGACGCGTCGCTTGACGAGAAGGTGCCGGCCGGCAGCACGATGTTGACCGGCTGGCCGGCTGCGACCGAGAAGTCGCCGATGTCGGGCACGGCACGCAGGCCGCTCGTGCCCGCGCCACCCGTGCCGCCCAGCTCGACGTAGCCGGTGCGAGCGGGTGCCGGTGCCGCCGGCGATGGGGTCGGTGCGAAGCTGTCGAAGCCACCCAGCGACACGGGGGCGATGAACGGCGGTGCGATCGACGGCGGGCTCGCGACCAGCGTCGGCGTTGGGATCGGGCTGATCGGATCGGTGGGCCTGAGCGTCACGAGCGGCAACGACGGCAGGGGGGCCGGTGCGGGCGCCGGGGGCTCGGCGGGTGCTGGTGCCGATGGCGTCGGCACCACGACCGCGGGTGGCCGCAGCTCGTAGGTCTCGCCGGTGAAGCCGCTTGCGATGGCGTTGCCGGCGGTGTCGGCCGTGCCGGTGCCGCTGCCGTTCAGCGCCAGCGTGATGTCGCCCTGGCCTTGCAGGCCGTTCACGAGCACGGTGTAGGTGTGGGCATCGACCGCGGTGACCGAGGCGATGCTGCCCTGGGCCGAGCCGGTGGTGGTGAGCGTGAAGTCGCCGGCATCGACGCCGGTCACGTCTTCGGTGAAGGTGACGGTGTAGGTGGCCGAGCCCGCCGCGGTGGGCGACGGGTTGGCGCGCACGATGCTCGCGACGGCCGGGGCAGTGGTGTCGACCACCACGCCGGCCGTGCTGCCAACGCCAGTGAGCGTGCCGGTGAGGTCGTTGCCCGCCGCATCGCGCAGCGTGCCGCCGTTGGCCTGCAAGGCGCCGGGCACCACGCCGCCTGGCGCGTTGTCGCCGGGCTGCACGGTGTACTGGAAGACGAGCGTGCCGCTGCCGGAGCCGCTCACGTACTGCGCGAGCCCGGTGCCGCTGCCCAGGCCGAGCGTGAGCTGCGGTGTGCCGGTGACGGTGACCGCCTCGCTGGTGCTGACGGTGAACGTCAGCACGTCGCCCGCGTTGTAGTGGCCATCGGCGGGCACGCCGACCGCGGTGACGGCGGGCGCCACCGCATCGATCTGCACGCCCGCGGTCGAGGGCAGGCCGGTGAGGGTGAGGGCGGAATCGTTGCCCGCGGTGTCGCGCAGCGTGCCGCCGTTGAGGTCGATGCTGCCGGCCACGCCGATGCCGTTGGCGTCGAGCTGGCCGCTCGCCACCGTCGCGCGGAACACGAGGCTCGCGGTGCCCGAGCCGCTGAGGTAGCTGGCGTAGACGGTGCCCCCGGTGTCGAGCGTGAGGGCGATGCGCGGCATGCCGCCGGCGGTGTCGACGAGCACTGCCTCGCTGAAGGCCACGCTGAAGTCGAGTGCCTGGCCGGCCAGGTAGCTGCCGTTGGCCGGCACGGCGACCGAGACCACGGCCGGCGCCGAGGCGTCGATGGCGTAGTTGTTGGAGCTGGTCGTGCCGGTGCCGATGTTGCCCGCGGCATCGGTGACGCCTGCGTTGGTCAGCGTGATGAGGTTGGTGGCGTCGGTGATGCCCGCGGTGGGCGTGAAGGTGGCCGTCCAGGTGATGCCGCCGTCGCTGCTGGTGACGGTGCTCAGCGTGCCATTGGTCACCGTGAGGTCGGCGTTGGTGAAGCCAGTGACGGCCTCGCTGAAGGTGATGGTGACGCCCGAAGTCTCGCCGACGGCGAGCGCGTTGTCGGCCACGACGATGCTGGCGGTGGGCCGCGTGGTGTCGATGGCGTAGTTGTTGGAGTCGGTCGTGCCGGTGCCGGTGTTGCCGGCTGCATCGGTCACGCCGGTGTTGGCCAGCGTGATGAGGTTGGTGGCGTCCGTCACGCCTGCGGTGGGCGTGAAGGTGGCCGTCCAGGTGACGCCGCCGTCGCTGCTGCTCACCGGGCTCAGCGTGCCGTTGGCCACCGTGAGGTCGGCGTTGGTGAAGCCGCTGACGGCCTCGCTGAAGGTGATGGTGACGCCCGAGGTTTCGCCCACGGCGAGCGCGGTGTCGGCCACGACGATGCTGGCGGTGGGCCGCGTGGTGTCGATGGCGTAGTTGCTGGAGTCGGTCGTGCCGGTGCCGGCATTGCCGGCGGCATCCGTCACGCCGGTGTTGGCGAGGGTGATGAGGTTGGTGGCGTCGGTGATGCCCGCGGTGGGCGTGAAGGTGGCCGTCCAGGTGAAGCCGCCGTCGCTGCTGCTCACCGGGCTCAGCGTGCCATTGGCCACCGTGAGGTCGGCGTTGGTGAAACCGGTGACGGCCTCGCTGAAGATGATGGTGACGCCCGAGGTCTCACCAGCCGCCAGCGCCGTGTCGGCCACGACGATGACGGCGGCGGGCCGCTCGGTGTCGAGGGCGTAGTTGTTGGAGCTGGTCGTGCCCGTGCCGGTGTTGCCCGCGGCATCGGTGACGCCGGCGTTGGTCAAAGTGATGAGGTTGGTGGCGTCGGTGACGCTGGCGGTGGGCGTGAGGGTCGCCGTCCAGGTGATGCCGCCGTCGCTGCTGCTCACCGGGCTCAGCGTGCCGTTGGCCACCGTGAGGTCGGCATTGGTGAAGCCGGTGACGGCCTCGCTGAAGGTGATGGTGACGAGGGAGGTTTCGCCGACGGCGAGTGCCGTGTCGGCCACGACGATGATGGCGGTGGGCCGCGTGGTGTCGATGGCGTAGTTGTTCGAGTCGGTGCTGCCGGTGCCGGCATTGCCCGCCGTGTCGCTCACGCCGGTGTTGTCGAGCGTGATGAGGTTGCTGGTGTCGGTGACGCTGGCGGTGGGCGTGAAGGTGGCCGTCCAGGTGATGCCACCGTCGGCCGACGACACCGCGCTGAGCGTGCCGTTGGCCACCGTGAGGTCGGCATTGGTGAAGCCGGTGACGGCCTCGCTGAAGGTGATGGTGACGCCCGAGGTCTCGCCCACGGCGAGCGCTGTGTCGGCCATGACGATGCTGGCGGTGGGCCGTGTGGTGTCAATGGCGTAGTTGTTGGAGTCGGTCGTGCCGGTGCCGGCGTTGCCGGCTGCGTCCGTCACCCCGGTGTTGGCGAGGGTGATGAGGTTGGTGGCGTCGGTGACGCTCGCGGTGGGGGTGAAGGTGGCCGTCCAGGTGATGCCACCGTCGGACGACGACACCGGAGTCAGCGTGCCATTGGCCACCGTGAGGTCGGCGTTGGTGAAGCCGGTGACGGCCTCGCTGAAGGTGATGGTGACGGTCGAGGTTTCGCCGATGGCCAGGGCCGTGTCGGCCACGACGATGCTGGCGGTGGGCCGCGTGGTGTCGATGGCGTAGTTGTTGGAGTCGGTGGTGCCGGTGCCGGTGTTGCCCGCGGCATCGGTGACGCCGGTGTTGGCCAGCGTGATGAGGTTGCTGGCGTCGGTGACGCTCGTGGAGGGCGTGAAGGTTGCCGTCCAGGTGATGCCGCCGTCGCTGCTGCTCACAGCGCCCAGCGCGCCATTGGCCACCGTGAGGTCGGCGTTGGTGAAGCCGGTGACGGCCTCGCTGAAGGTGATGGTGACGAGCGAGGTCTCGCCAGCCGCCAGCGCCGTGTCGGCCACCACGATGCTGGCGGTGGGCCGCGTGGTGTCGATGGCGTAGTTGTTGGAGTCGGTGCTGCCGCTGCCGGCGTTGCCCGCAGCGTCGCTCACGCCGGTGTTGTCGAGCGTGATGAGGTTGCTGGCGTCGGTGACGCTCGTGGTGGGCGTGAAGGTGGCCGTCCAGGTGATGCCGCCGTCCGACGACGACACGGAACCCAGCGTTCCGTTGGCCACCGTGAGGTCGGCGTTGGTGAAGCCGGTGACGGCCTCGTTGAAGGTGATGGTGACGAGCGAGGTCTCGCCCACGGCGAGCGCGTTGTCGGCCACGACGATGCTGGCCGTGGGCCGCACGCCGTCGATCACCAGCGCACGGTTGGCGCCCAGCGAACCCGCGGCGCCCGGCGTGGGCAGGGTGAGCGCGGCATCGATGCTCAGCGCGTCGCGGATGGTGCCGCCGTTGAGCACCAGCGCGCCGGTGGCCGTGTAGTCGAGGTCGTTGGTGGTGTCGCCGCTCTGCACCGTGTACTGGAAGGTGAGGGTGTTCGAACCCGAGCCCGACACGTAGCTGGCGATGCGGTCGGTGGCGCCGGTTTCGAGCGTGATCGAGGGCGTGCCGCCGCCGGTGTCCACCGTGACGGCGTTGTCGAAGGTCAGCGTGACGCTGATCGTGCTGCCGATGCCGTAGGTGCCGTTGGCGGTCGAGGCCGAGACCGCCGTGACCGCGGCGGGCACGGGGGCGGTCAGCGTGAAGTCGTTGCCGGTGCCGCCGAGGTAGCTGGCCGTCAGCACCGTGCTGTTGCCGCCGGCGGTGGCGGTCGCGCCCTCGGCCAGGCCGCTGAAGGTGCCGGTCACGGCGTCGGAGGCGTCGTTGGTGATGACGGTGTAGGTGTCCGAAGGGCCGGCCGTGTAGCTGTGCGTGGCCGACAGGGTGGCGCCGGTGACGTCCACCGCGCCGGTGACGGCGATGCGGTCGTAGCCCGAGCCGGCGGTGGCGCCGGCGATGTCGAGCGCCAGCGTGCTGCCCGAGGCGAGGGTGAGGTCGCCGTTGACCGTGAGCGTGCCGGCGCCCGCCACGCCCGGCGACAAGGTGCCGCCGTTTTGGACCGTGACGGCGCCGCCCAGCGTGCCCGTGCCGCCCAGCGTGGCGCCGCTCGCCACGGTGGTGGCGCCTGCGGTGCTGCCCGTCACGAGCAGGGTGCCGGCGTTGACCGTGGTGGTGCCCGACTGCGTGTTGGCGGCCGACATGGTGAGCACGCCCGCGCCCGCTTTGGTGAGGTCGTTCGACCCGCTCACGACACCGCTCAGGGTGACGGCACCGCTGTTGTTGAGGGTGGCTGCCCCGCTGAGCGCGATGGCGTTGTCGAGGGTGGTGGCGCCGGTGATGGCCAGCGTGGTGCCGGCTGCCAGGGTGAGCGCACCGCTGCCGAGGTTGCCGTCGCTGGCCACGCTCAGGGTGCCGGCGCTCACGGTGGTGGTGCCGCTGTAGGTGTTGGTGCCGCTCAGTGTGAGGGTGCTGCTGCCGGTCTTGGTGAGGTTGTTGCTGCCGCTGATGACACCCGAGAGCGTGACGGCCGCGCTGTTGTTGACCGTGGCCGCCCCGCTCAGCGCGATGGCGTTGTCGATGGTGGTGGCGCCCGTGACGGCCAGCGTGGTGCCGCTGGCCAGGGTGAGCGCACCGCTGCCGAGGTTGCTGTCGCTGGCCACACTCAGGGTGCCGGCGCTGACGGTGGTGGTGCCGCTGTAGGTGTTGGTGCCGCTCAGTGTGAGGGTGCTGCTGCCGGTCTTGGTGAGGTTGTTGCTGCCGCTGATGACGCCCGAGAGCGTGACGGCCGCGCTGTTGTTGACCGTGGCCGCCCCGCTGAGCGCGATGGCGTTGTCGATGGTGGTGGCGCCGGTCACGTCGAGCGTGGTACCGGCCGCCAGGGTGAGCGCACCGCTGCCGAGGTTGCTGTCGCTGGCCACGCTCAGCGTGCCGGCGCTCACGGTGGTGGTGCCGCTGTAGGTGTTGGTGCCGCTCAGTGTGAGGGTGCTGCTGCCGGTCTTGGTGAGGTTGTTGCTGCCGCTGATGACACCCGAGAGTGTGACGGCCGCGCTGTTGTTGACGGTGGCCGCCCCGCTGAGCGCGATGGCGTTGTCGATGGTGGTGGCGCCGGTCACGTCGAGCGTGCTGCCGCTGGCCAGGGTGATCGTGTCACTGCCGAGGTTGCTGTCGCTGGCCACGCTCAGCGTGCCGGCGCTCACGGTGGTGGTGCCGCTGTAGGTGTTGGTGCCGGCCAGCGTCAGCGTGCCGCTGCCGGTCTTCACCAGGTTGCCGGTGCCCGAGATGACACCGTTGGCCGTGGTGCTGGTGTTGTCGCCGCCAACCGTGAGCGTGTAGCTGCCGAGGATGATCGACGCGTTGGCGTTGTTGCTGAACAGGCTGCCGGCGGTCTGGTCCGACAGCAGGGTGAGCCGCGAGTTGCCGTTGATGCGCAGCTGGCTGCTGTCGGAGAGGGCCGCATCGCCGTTCAGCCGCAACCAGCCGTAGTTGATGGTGGTGGTCGTACCGGTGTAGGTGTTCGTGCCCGACAGCGTGAGCGCGTAGGTGGCTGCGCCGCTCTGGCCGATCGACAGCCCGCCCGTGCCGCTGATGCCGCCGCTGAAAGTGGTGTCGGCGGTCAGGTCCATGCCCAGCGTGTTGCTGCCCAGGGTCACCGAGCCGGCGCCCGCGAGGTTGCCGATGCCCTCGGTGCTCGAGAGCGCGAGCGTGGCACCGCTGTTCACGGTGACGGTGCCGGTCGACGAGATGGCGTCACCACCGCTCACGGTGAGCGTGCCGGCCGACACGGTGGTGCCGCCCGTGTAGCTGTTGGTGCCCGAGAGCGTGACCGTGCCGGCGCCGCTCTTGGCCAGGCTACCGGCGCCACCGAGCGTGGTCGAGATGGTGGCCGTGTCGCTGCTGCCGTTGGTGACGGTCAGCGTGTAGGTCGAGCTGATCGACAGCGTGCCGCCCGAGATCGTGGCGCCGCTGGCCGAGTCGAGGTCGAGCGTGAGGCTTTCGCCGAGGGTTGAGGCGGACGAGGCCGAGACCGTCTGACCGGCCAGCGAACTGGCCAGCACGATGGTTTGCGTGCCCGTGGCATCGGCCGCGGCAATGGCAATGGCCTCGCTGAAGCTCACGCCGTTGGTGCGGTCGATGGTGGACGTGTCGGTGGTGTTGGTGACGTAGATGGTGTCGCTGGTCACCGTCACGTCGGCCGTCACGGCGCTGGCCACGCCATCGCTGAGCGAGAAGCGCACGGTGGCGTCGCCCGCGGGGGTGTCGTTGCCGTAGGTGATGCGCTGGGCCACGTTGTTCACCAGGGCCGTGGTGGCGGCCGTGCCGCTGCTGGTGAAGCTGACGGTGAGCACGCCGCCGGTGTTGGTGTAGGTGCCGAAGGTCAGCCCGCCCGATTGCAGGTTGCCGCTGGCGCTGGTGCCGCTCACGGTGAAGAGCGCGCCCGTGGTGTTGAAGCCGAAGGTGTCGGCCGAGATGGCCGTGCCCGAGCGCTGCACCGTCAGGCTGCCACCCGACCAGTTGCCGTTGCCGCTGTTGAGCGCGCCGAAGTCGGCGTCGGCCAGCGTCGCGTTCGCGCTGGCGTCGAGCACCACGGTGCTGCCCACACCGGCCCAGGCCACGCTGTCCCCGTTGAGGTTGCCCATCGTGGGGGCGCTGTTGGGTGGGTTGGTGTCGCCGGAGAAGTTGTCGAAGAGCACGAAGCTGAAGTCGGCAGACGTCACGCGCACTTCGTCGACCCGCAGCGAGCCGAAGTTGAGGGTGGCCGTGTTGCCGCCGTTGACCGTCCCGGCCGAGCCGACCGCGAAACCCCCGAGGTAGCCGCGAACCGTGACGGAGGACCCACCGCCCGCGTTGTCGACCTGGATGGAGCCGAGCGTGAAGTCGGCCCCGTCCGTGCGCGTGATGGTGAAGCGCTCGGTGGTGCCCGTGTTGCCCGGCGCAGCCGAATTGGCGTTGAGCCACTGCTGCCCGGGGAAGCTGGTGTTGTCCCAGGCGAAGTCACCACCGTCGCCATCGGCGGTGAAGGTGTAGGTGTACGACACGCCACCCAGGGTGCTGGTGAAGCTCGTGAGGCCGCTGCCGAAGTCGGTGGTGTAGGTGTCGGTGAACGCGGCCAGCGTGCCCTGGTAGCCGGTCAGCGCCAGGCTCGTGGCTTCGATGCTGCCGTGCTGCACTTCCAGGTCCCAGTCGCCTTGCTTCAGGGCCGAGCCGGTGGTGTCGTTGGACGCGGCCACGTCGGCGCCGGTGGCGTCGGCGATGGCCCGCAGGAAATCGCGCCCGCTGTTGTCGGCCCCGGTGAGGCAGCCGTAGAGCAGGATGTCGCCCTGCGCCGAGAGCGACTGGCCGATGCGCCCGAGCAGCGTGGCTTGCGCACCCACGCCGTCGCGGTCGAGCCAGGTGCTGCCGAGCTTCACCTGGCCGACGTCGCCATGGCTCAGCACGTGGATGGCGTCCAGGCCGGTGCGGCCCGCCAGGGTGTCGGCCATCACCTGCAAGCCGTCCTGGCCGGCTCCGATGAGCACGACCTCGACGTTCGGCCCAAGCTGGGCGAGCAGCGACTGCGGGTCCTGCACCGAGGCGTCGACGAACACGATCTCGTGGCGGGCTGGCTCCACGGCCGCGGGGGCCTGCGCTTCCGCCAAGGCCGGGTCGTGGGCCTCGGCCACCGGGGCGGCCGCGGGCTCGGCGTGCGCCACGTCGAGGGCCGTGGCACCGAGGGCGGCATCGAACATGATGCGCGGCTCGAGCGGCATCATCAGCGGGCGGGGGGCCGCGGCGCCTGCAAGGGTGGTCGAAGCCTGGCGCGCAGCGCGCGCACGTTTGAACCATGAAGGCATGAGCTGAGTTCCTGCGGGCGCAGCGCCTCGGTGGAGCGCTGGTCTGTGGTGGGGGCAAGCCGCGGTGCGGTTGCACAGGGATCAAAATGATTCTTGCGCAGCGCTTTCTCGCGAGCTCGCCGGAATAGGCGGGCGACTGCGAATTACTTCGCACATTCAACCCGGCCGGCACATCGCAGCAGAATCAGCCCCTCATGTCCCTGTATTCATCGTTCTTCTCCCGGTTGGTGGGGTACCGCGCAGTGCGCCGATCATCGCGGTGCTTGCGCATCGTGGCGCGCATGCCCGTGTTGCTCGCGGTGTCTTGCGGTCTCGCATGGGGTGCGGCTTCGGCGGCCCCGGTCGAAGACAGCATGGCCCAGCGGGTGCTGGCCTGCACCGGCTGCCACGGCCCCGAGGGCCGCGCGGCGCGCGACGGCTACTACCCGCGCATCGCCGGCAAGCCCGCCGGCTACCTCTACAACCAGCTCGCCAACTTCCGCGACGGCCGGCGCCACTACCTGCCGATGACGCGGCTGATCGATCCGCTGTCCGACGCCTACCTGCGCGAGATCGCCGAGCACTTCGCCTCGCTCGACCTGCCGTACCCACCGCCGCGGCCGGCGCAGGTGTCGGCCGAGGTGCTCGCGCGCGGCGAAGCGCTTGCGTTGCGCGGCGACCCGGCGCGCCAGATTCCGGCCTGTGCGCAGTGCCACGGCGCGAGCTTCACCGGCGTCACGCCCCACCTGCCGGGCTTGCTCGGCATCCCGCGCGACTACATCGCGGGGCAGCTCGGCGCGTGGAAGTCGGGCAGCCGCCGTGCGATGGCGCCCGACTGCATGGCGCAGATCGCCCAGGCGCTCACCGCCGACGACGTGAGCGCCGTGTCGCACTGGCTCGCCGCCCAGCCTCTGCCCTCGTCCACGAAACCGGCCGCAGGCCTGCCCGCGCCGATGCCCATGGGCTGCGGCGGCACGGGCGAGGGGAGCGCAGCACGATGACGCGCGCACTCATCATCGTCGTGGCGCTTCTCTTGCTCGTGGCCGGCGCGCTCGTCGGCCTCAACCTGCGCGGCGAAGACCCGCTCGACGACGCGGCCGTGTTGGCCACGCCCGAACTGATCCAGCGTGGCGAATACCTCGCCCGCGCCGGCAACTGCGCGGGTTGCCACACCGAGCGCGGCGGCGAGCCTTATGCCGGAGGCCGCGGCATCGACACGCCTTTCGGCACCCTCTACAGCCCCAACCTCACGCCCGACCCCGCCACCGGCCTCGGCCAATGGAGTGCGGGGCATTTCTGGCGTGCCATGCACAACGGCCGTTCGCGCGACGGCCGCCTGCTGTCGCCCGCCTTCCCGTACACCAACTACACGCTGGTGACGCGTGCCGATTCCGACGCGATCTACGCCTACCTGCGCAGCCTGCCCGCCGTGGCGAAGCCCAAACGCCCGCATGCGATGCGCTTCCCCTACGGCACGCAGGCGGCGCTTGGCGTGTGGCGCGCGCTCTACTTCAAGCCCGAGACGCACGAGCCCGACGCGACGCAGACCCCCGCGTGGAACCGTGGCGCCTACCTCGTGCGCGGCCTCGGCCATTGCAACGCCTGCCATGGCCACCGCAATGCTCTCGGCGCCACCGGCGGCACGCTCGACCTGAGCGGCGGCCTGATCCCGGTGCAGAACTGGTACGCCCCGTCGCTGAGCGACCCGCACGAAGCCGGCGTGCGCGACTGGCCCGCGCAAGAGACCGCCACCCTGCTCAAGACCGGCGTGAGCCCGCGTGCGTCGGTGCTCGGCCCGATGGCCGAGGTGGTGATCGGCAGCACGCAGCACCTGCGCGACGACGACCTGCTCGCGATGGCCGACTATCTGCGCAGCCTGCCGCCCACGAACACTCGCGTGACGAGCCCGCAAGGCCCCGAGCCCGACCTCGCGCGCGGCGAGAAGCTGTACGGCGAGCACTGCGCCGCCTGCCACGGCGCGGCAGGCGAGGGCGTGAAGGGCCTCTACCCGGCACTGGCCGGCAACCGCGCCGTGACCATGAAGACGCCGGCCAACCTGGTGCGGGTGCTGATGGAAGGCGGCTTCGCGCCGTCGACCGCGGGCAACCCGCGCCCCTTCGGCATGCCGCCCTTTGCTGGCACGCTGAGCGACGACGACATGGCCGCGCTGCTCTCGCATGTGCGCAGTGCCTGGGGCAACCAGGCCGCGCCGGTGTCGCCCTTCGAGGTCTCGCGTTACAGGGAGCGCTGAACGGAACGCTGAGCCGCCGCGTACTCGCGCCCGATCCGCTCGATCAGGTCTGCCGTCGTCGGCACGCCGTCGACGCCCGACACCGAGTGCCCCGCGCTCCACACGTCGGCCCAGCGCCTCGGGCCTTCATGCGGGCCGACACCGCCGCCATAACGCTCGCGGGCCTCGGCCGGCGTGAGGTCTTCGGGCAGGCTGGCCGGGTCGAGCCCCGAGGCCACGATCGACGGGCGCAGGAAATTGGCCTGCAGGCCGGTGAACGCCTTCGTGAGGTGCACGTCGTCGAGCCGGCTCGTCACCAGCATCTGCTTGTAGCCCTCGGCGGCCATGCTCTCGCGCGTGGCGATGAAGCGCGTGCCCATGTAGCCGAGGTCGCAGCCGAGCGCGATGGCGGCGTGCAGCGACACCCCGTCCGACAAGCCCCCCGCCAGCACCACCGGCCCGTCGAAGAAGCTGCGCACCGCACGCACGAAGGCGAAGGGGTTGGCCCACCCCGTCTGCCCGCCGGCGCCGGCCGTCAGCAGCACCAGCCCATCCACACCCGCTTCGATGGCGCGCTCGGCGTGGTGCAGCGAGGCCACGTCGGCGAGCACCAGGCAGCCCCCGTCGCGCAGCTGCGGCACCACGGCCGCGGGCGAGCCCACGCTCGTGATGACGACTTCGGTGCGGTGGCGCAGGAGGCAGTCGATGTCTTGCCGCAGCTGCGCGGGGTCGCGCCGCATGATGAGGTTGGGGCACCACGGGGCGCTCGTTCTGCCGGCGTCGGCGGCGTCTCGCGCTTCGCGGGCGAGGCGTGTGAGCCAGGCGTCGAGCTCGTCGACCGAGCGGCAGTTCGGCGTGGGGAAGGAGCCGACCACGCCGCTCGCGCACGCCGCCGACACGAGCTCGATGCCGCTCACCCGCAGCATCGGCGCGGCGATGAGCGGCAGCGAGAGGCGGTGGGCGAAGGGCAGGCGCGACGCGGGGGCGGTCACGGTCAATTGAGCGTGGCCCCCGAGACCTTCACCACCTCTGCCCACTTGTTGATCTCATCGCCGATGAAGGCCTTGAACTTCTTTTCGTCGTAGTCGACGAGTGGCTGGCTGCCGATCTCTTCGAAGGGCGCCACCACCGCCTTGTCGGTGAGTGCGGTGTGCATCGCGGCCGAGAGTTTCTTCACCACCGCGGGGGGTGTGCCGGCCGGCACCACGATGCCCGACCAGCTGCTCGACTCCAGCCCCGGGAAGCCCGCTTCTGCGATGGTGGGCACATCGGGCAGCGCGGGCAGCCGCTTGCTGCCCATCACCGCGAGCGCACGCAGTTTGCCGGCCTTGATGTGCGGCAGCAGCGTGACCGTGTAGTCGTACATCAGGTCGAGCCGGCCGCCGAGCAGGTCTTGCAGCGCGGGCGTGCTGCCCTTGTAGGGCACGTGCGTCATCTTGCTGCCGGTCTTGGCCTGCACCATCTCGCTCGTGAGGTGCGTGCCGGTGCCCGGCCCGGCCGATCCGTAGTTGAGCACCCCGGGGTTGGCCTTCGCGAAGGCGATCAGCTCCTGCATGCTCTTGTAGGGCCGCGAGGCTTCGACCACCAGCACGGTGGGCGACATGAACATGCCGTGTACCGGCACGAAGTCGCGCAGCGGCTGGTACTTGAGGTTCTTGTAGAGCGCGAGGTTCGCAGCCATCGTGCCCGAGGTGGCGTAGAGCACGGTGTAGCCATCGGCCGGTGCACCGGCCACCTGCTCGGTGGCGAGCGAGCCGCCCACGCCGGGCCGGTTCTCCACCACGAAGGCCTGGCCCAGCACCTCGCCCATCTTCTTGGAGATCGCACGCGAGGTGGTGTCGGTCACACCGCCCGGGGTGAACGGCACGACCCAGGTGATCGGCTTGGCGGGGTAGGTCTGTGCACGCGCGGGCAGTTCGGTGAGCAGCAGTGCCGCCACCGCGATGAGCAGCACACGCAAGTTCGGGATACGCAAGGTCGTCATCGCATTTCCTTTCGTCGTCTCGGGCCGTTCTACGCAGCGCACCGCACCGCTGGTGAGAAAAGATACTTGCAGACTAACAAGTGAATTCGCTACCGTGCATGCACGTTTGCCCCACGTGCCGTTCTGCTCGTCGAACGACACCATCTGGTGAACCCACACCACGACATGCAGGACGATGAGCATCGATCTGAACGCCGATCAAGTCACGCTGCGCGACAGCATCCGGCGCTTCATGAAGGCCGAGGTCGTGCCCTTGATCACGAAGCACGAGGCCGAGCGCAGTTTTCCCTTCGAGTTGTTGCCGCGGCTGGCCGAGTTCGGCTATCTCGGTGGCACGCTGTCGGAAGACGACGGCGGCATGGGGATCGACTACCCCACCTGGGCCATGATGATGGAAGAGGCCGGCTACCACTGGCTCTCGTTGCGCACCATCTGCAACATCACCAACGGCTCGATCAACCGCATCGCCACGCATGGCACGCCCGAGCAGAAAGAGCGCTTCCTCAAGCCCGCACTGCGTGGGGAGCTGAAGGTCTGCACCGGCCTCACCGAGCCCGACACCGGCTCCAACATCGCCGGCATCCAGACCCGCGCCGAGTTGAAGGGCGACCACTGGGTCATCAACGGCCGCAAGATGTGGATCACCAACGGCGCCTTCGCCGACGTGGCGATGATCGTCGCGCGCACCTACAGCCCCACCTGCGATGGGGCCTTGTCGGCCTTCATCGTCGAGCGCGCGAAGAGCCCGTATGACGTGCGCCGGCTCGACACCATGGTGCTGCGCTGCACCGGCACCGCCGAGCTCGGTTTCAACGACGTGAAGATCCCGAAGGAGAACCTCGTCGGCCAGGAAGGCCAGGCGCTGAAGGGCACGCTCAAGGGCCTGGACGCCGCGCGCCTCAACATCGCGATGGGCGCCGTGGGCGCCGCGCAGGCCGCGCTCGACCTGTCGATCGACTACGTGAAGCAGCGCAAGCAGTTCGGCCGCCTGATCGGCAGCTACCAGCTGGTGCAGAAGCACATCGTCGACATGACGGTGCGTGTGGAAGCCGCGCGCGCGCTCGGCTACCGCGCTGCGCACGCATTGCAGCGCGGGCAGGATGTGCGCCAGGCCTGCTCGATCGCCAAGCTCTACGCCACCGAGTCGGCGCACGAGGTGGCGAGCATGGCGCTGCAGGTGCACGGTGGCAGTGGCTACTCGACCGACCTGCCCATCGAGCGCATCTTCCGCGACACCCGCGGCGGGATGATCCCCGAGGGCACCACCGAGATCCAGACGCTCATCATCGGCCGCGAGATCCTGGGCATCAACGCCATCTCCTGATCCAGTTTTCAGCAGTTCCCATGCACGACACGCTCCCTGATCTTTCTCTTCTGTGCTCTCCGCGCTCCGTTGCCCTCGTGGGCGCTTCCGACGACCCCGGCAGCATCGGCGGCCGCGCGCTCATCAACCTGCTCAAGCACTCCGACTTCAAGGGCGAGGTGATGCTCGTCAACCCGAAGCGGGAGACGGTCGCCGGCATGCGCTGCTGGCCCGACATCGCCTCGCTGCCCAGCACGCCCGACCTGGTGCTGATCTCGGTGCCCGCCGTGCATGTGAACCCGGCGCTGCGCCAAGCCGCCGCGCGCGGCGTGCCCTTCGCCATCGTCTACACCTCGGGCTTCGGCGAAGCCGGCCCGGCCGGCAAGGCGCTCGAAGACGAGATGCGCGGCATCGTCGCGACGAGCAAGCTGCGCGTCTACGGCCCCAACTGCCCGGGCCTGTGCAACATCAACGAGCGCCTCGGTTTCACCTTCTCGCCCTCGTTCCAGCACGACCTGCGCCGCGGCCCCATCGGCCTGGCCACGCAGGGCGGCGGCCTCGGCCGCAACGTGCTGCAGGCGATGGACCGCGGCCTGGGCATTGGCCTCTGGTGCTCGTCGGGCAACGAGGTCGACCTGCAGGTGAGCGACTTCATCGCGCACATGGCCGATGCCGAGGGCATCGAGGTCATCGTGACGCTGATCGAAGGCATCAAGGACGGCCGCAAGTTCGTGCGTGCCGTGCAGCGCGCCGCGGCCAACGGCAAGCCGGTGATCGCGCTCAAGGTCGGCCGCTCGGCCTACGGGCAAAAGGCCGCGATGTCGCACACCGGCTCGCTCACCGGCTCGGCCGAGGTCAACAGCGCGCTCTTCCGGCAGCTCGGTGTGATCGAGGTCGACGACATCGACGAACTCGCCGACACCGCCGCGCTCATCGCGCGCACCCAACCCCCCAAGACCGCGCGCGACATCGCCATCTACTGCTCATCGGGCGGCGCCTCCGCCCTCACGGCCGACATGGTGGGCCAAGCCAACCTGAAGCTCGCTCAGTTCGCGCCATCGACCACCCAGGTGCTCGCCGACAGCCTGCCGTCATACGCCGCCATCGGCAACCCGGTCGACACCACCACGGCGGTCATCACCGACCCGCAGCTCATCGACAAGACGCTGCTCGCCGTGTGCGAAGACCCGGGCGTGTCGCTGGTGCTCTTCCCGGTGACCATCGACTATGGCGACGTGACCATCAAGGTCGCCGAGAGCGCGGTGCGGGTGCAGCGGCAGACGGCGGTGCCCATCGTGCCGGTGTGGATGAGCAGCCGTCGCGGCGACGCGGTCGAGGTGTATGCCGAGGCCGGCATGGTGCCGGTGGGTTCGGTCGGCAAGGCGGTGAAAGCGGTGAAGCGCTGGCTCGAGTGGGCCGAGTGGGCGGCAAAGCAGACACCGGGCGCCGCGCCGTTCGAGCCCTTGCTGCTGCGCATGCCGGACGTGCCACCGCAGGGCGAATCCCGCACGCTCAACGAGCACGATGCCAAGGCCTTGCTGCGCGCGGCGGGCATCGCCATGCCGGCGTCGGGTGTGGCCCGCAGTGCCGACGAGGCGGTGCAACTTGCCCAACGCATCGGCTACCCGGTCGTCGCCAAGGTCCTGAGCGCGGCCATCGTGCACAAGACCGAGGTGGGCGGCGTGATGCTTGGCATCGCCGACGACGACGCCTTGCGCGAAGCCTGGCAGCGCATCCACGGCAACGCGGCCCAGCACCGCCCCGACGCGAAGATCGACGGCCTGCTCATCGAAGCGATGGCCCCGGCGGGTGGCGTGGAAACGCTCGTCGGCGTGAGCCGCGACCCGGTGCTCGGCACGGTGCTGACCTTCGGCCTCGGCGGCGTGCACGTGGAGCTGTTCCGTGACGTCGCGCGCCGGGTGCTGCCGCTGTCGCGCCGCGAAGCCGAGGCGATGGTGCGCGAGATCCGCGCCTTCCCCTTGCTCGACGGCCTGCGCGGCCGGCCCAAGGCCGACGTGCCGGCCTTGATCGACCTGTTGCTCAAGGTGTCCGACTTCGTTGCCGCTCACGCCGCGCAGATCGACGAGATGGACCTGAATCCGGTGTGGGTGGGCCCGCTGGGGCAGGGCGCGCGGGCGCTCGATGCGGTGATCGTCGGCCGCCTCGAGGCGCCACGATGAGCGCCGCGTGGTTGCCCCGGGCCACGCAGGGTGGCCCGCTCGCAGGCGTGCGCGTGCTCGACTTCAGCGAGCTGCTGCCCGGCCCGTTTCTCACGCAGAGCATGGTGGAACTCGGTGCCGACGTCTTGAAGGCCGAGCGCCCGCCGCACGGCGATGCGGCGCGGCGCATGGCCCCCGCGCTCTTCGACGCGGTGAACCGCGGCAAGCGCTGCTTCACCGCCGATTTGAAAGACGACACCCAGCGCGCCGCGGTGCTGGCCCTGGCCGACGAGGCCGACGTGCTGGTCGAGGCCTACCGCCCCGGCGTGCTCGACCGGCTCGGCCTCGGCTACGACACGCTTGCCGCGCGCAACCCGAGGCTCGTCTATGTCTCGCTCACCGGCTACGGTGCCAGCGGCCCCCGCGCGCAGTGGCCGGGCCATGACATCAACTACCTGGCCGCCAGTGGCTCGCTGGCCCTGACCAGCGGCAGCGGCACGCCCGCCTTCGCGGTGCCGGTGGCTGATCTCGGCGGCGCGGTCTATGCGCTGGCGGCCGTCAACGCGGCGCTCTTCCAGCGCGAGCGCAGCGGGCGCGGTCAGCGGCTCGACGTCTCGCTCGCCGACTGCATGCTGCACTGGATGAACACGCGGCTCGTGGCCTTCCGCCACAACGGCGCCACCGATCTCGCGGCGCAGCGCCGCACGGTGAGCGCGCGGCCGGGCTACGGCGTGTTCACCTGTGCCGAGGGCGAGCCGCTGAGCGTGGCCGCGCTGGAAGACCATTTCTGGAAGGCGCTCGTGCAGGCGTTGGGGCTCGAGGCCTGGGAGGGCGACGCGTTTGCGACCTACGCGAAGCGCATGCCGCATGCGCAGGAGATCAACCGCGACATCGGCCTTGCTCTGGGCGGCATGCCTCGGGCGCAGGCCGTGTCATTGCTGGCCGAGGCCGACGTGCCGGTCTTCGAAGTGCTGAGCCCGAGCGAGCTGCCCGACGGCGAGCAGTTCAGCGCCCGCGGCCTCTACACGCCCACCGACAGTGGCGCGCTGTGCCGCTTCCCGGTGCGCATGGAGGGCGTGGGCGACCCACCCACGCACACGCAGACCGCCTGATCGGCGTGGCCGAGATAATCGCCCGCCATGTCGCACCCCCCAGACTCCGCTGCGTTCGAGCAGGCCAAGGCCGCGTTCTTCGAGGGCCTCGCCCACCTGCAGGCGGGCCGCCTGGCCGAGGCCGAGCGTGCGTTCGAGACCTCGCTGCGCCACGTGCCGGGCCGGGTGTCGACGCTCGTGAACCTCGCCGCGACGCGCGTGGCGCTCGACCGGCCCGCCGAGGCCATCGCCACCGCCGACGAGGTGCTGGCCCTCGAGCCCGACAATGCCGACGCGCTGCTGCACCGCCGCTCGGCGCTCGGCAAGCTGGTGGAAGAGGCCGACCTGCTGCGTGACAGCGGCCAGCTCGAAGCCGCACGCCTGCGCTACCGCGAGGCGCTCGCGCTCGGCGCCGACCCGCAGCTCATGGCCTACTGCCTCGCAAGCCTCGGCGATGCCACCGCACCGCCCAGCTCGCCCGTGGCCTACGTGCAGGCCTTGTTCGACGACTACGCGGCCGACTTCGACCATCACCTTGTCGACGTGCTGCGCTACCGCGTGCCCGAAGGGCTGGCCGCGCCGCTCGCGCAGCTGCACCCCGCGCCCTTTCGCTCGGCACTCGATCTCGGCTGCGGCACCGGCCTCTGTGGCCCGCTGGTGCGCCCGCTGGTGCAGCGCCTGAGCGGCATCGACCTCTCGCCGCGCATCCTTGAGCAGGCGCGGGCACGCGGTGTGTACGACGCGCTGCACCTGGGCGAGATCGTCGAGCACCTGGCCCGCACTGACGAGCAGCACGACCTCGTGCTCGCGGCCGACGTGTTCATCTACCTCGGCGACCTGGCGCCGGTGTTCGCTGCGCTCGAGCGGGTGATGCCGGCGGGCGGCGTGTTCTGCTTCTCCGCCGAAACCTCGGGCGCGCCCGAAGAGGTGGGCTTCAGCCTGCAGCCCAGCCTGCGCTACGCCCACCACGAAGGCCACCTGCTCGGGCTCGCCGAGCGCCACGGCTTCGCGCCGCTGCGCGTCTCGCGCGAGACGGTGCGCGAAGAGCAGCGCGAGCCCATCGAAGGCCTGCTGGTGCACCTGCAGCGCCGCGGCTGAACTCCGCACGCCGGCCGACGCCGCGTTCCGGTGTCGTCCTACAGCGCGTGCGTGGCACGCGCGCGACCATCGCCCATCACCTCCATCGAAGTGCGAAGGTCGCCATGTCATCGCTGTCACCTTGTTCGATCCGCTCGACCCGCCTTTGGGCACCTGTCGCGTTGGTGGCGCTGGCCGGCTGCGCCAGCCAGCCCCAGCCGCCGAGCGCCATCGTCATGCTGAACCCCACCGCCGGCCAGAAGGCCAACGGCGTAGTGCGCATGGCGCAGGAGGGCGATCGCGTGGTGGTGCGGGCTCGTGTCTCGGGGCTGGCCCCCAACCGCGAGCACGGCTTCCACGTGCACGAGAAGGGCGACTGCTCGGCCCCCGATGCGAGCAGCGCCGGCGAGCACCTCAACCCGCAAGGCAAGCCGCACGGCGCGCCGCATGCCGATCACCATGCCGGCGACCTGCCGTCGCTGAAGGCCGATGCAGCCGGCGTGGCGGCCACGAGCTTCGAGGTGAAGGGCACGCTGCTCGGGGCGGGCGCGGCTGACCTGATGGGCAAAGCGCTCGTCGTGCACGCCGACCCCGACGACTACATGACCCAGCCTTCGGGCAACAGCGGCAAGCGCATCGCCTGCGGCGTGATCGCCTCGCCGGTGAAGCCGGGCGGCATCGGCGGCAACGCCGAAGGCAGCAAGACCATCCCGAAGCAGATGTGATCCACACACCACCGCAGAGGAGCACGCCATGCCCGAGAACCGTTGGAGCGACAAGCGCGAGCGCCAATACCAGCACATCAAGGACGGCCTCAAATCGAGCGGCAAGAGTGAGAAGCTGGCCGAAGAGATCGCGGCCCGCACCGTCAACAAGGAGCGCGCCCGCCACGGCGAAGCAAAAGAGGTGAGCCGCAGCTCGATCGACGACGTGTCGTCGGGCCACCGCGGCGGCAAACGCTCGCACAGCGGTGCCGGCGGGCGCACCTACGACCAGCTCTACAACGAGGCCAAGCGCCGCGGCATCAAGGGCCGGTCGAGCATGACCAAGGCGCAGCTTGAAAAGGCCGTGGGCCGCTGAACCGGCGCCGGCCGCACTTTGCGGCCGTGTGCAAAGTTTGCGGCAGCTCAGGGCGCCGTCGGAAAGTTCAGTGGTGCGAGTGCGTGCCGGCGGCCGTCTCGGGCCGGGCGGGGCGCTGGGCCATCGCGGCACATTCGCGTGCGCAGGCGCGGCAGGCGTCGGCGCAGGCCTGGCAGTGGTCCATCGCGTGCTGGTCGCATTCCTTCGCGCATTCGAGGCAGACCATCGCGCAGAAGGCGCAGGCGGCGCTGTCGAGTGCACTGCCGCGTGCCATGTAGCCGGCCGCGAGGCGGCACGCCTGTGCGCAGTCGATGTCGAGCGCGACGCAGCGCGCCATCAGCTTGGGTTGTGGCTCCTGCAGGCAGGCAATGGCGCAGCGGTCACAGGCGTCTGCGCAGGCGTTGCAGGCCTCGATGCAGCTCTGGTGGGAAGTGGCCATGTCGGGACTCCTTCAAACGTGGGGGGAGTCCTCGGCGGGCAAGGTGCATTCCCCGTGAGTGCGGGTGGAAGACGGGCCTCGGGTCAGGAAGACTGCGTAGGCGAATTCGCACATGCGAATGGTGTGGGCCACCGATGGGCGAGAAGCGCGGTCTCGCTCACCATTCGCTGCAACACCGACCGCAGTCTCTCTCTCGAAAGGAACGACACATGAACAAGATGATGGTTGCCCCCCAGGTGGTTGCCCCGTCGTTGGCCTTGCTGGGTGTGGAGCCGTTTCGAGCGGTGATCGAATACGCCGGCATGCACATGATGGACCGCGAAGCCCTGCCCGAGGGCGACGGCCACCCGGTCATCATCTTCCCCGGCCTGGCGGCCGACAAACGCTCGCTGGTGCCGCTGCGCAACTGCTGTGAAGCGCTGGGTTATGCGGTCTACGACTGGGAGCAGGGCTTCAACACCGGCCCCAAGGGCGACATCGACGAATGGCTGCACAACCTCGCCACGCACGTGCGCGGCGTGGCCACGATGCACAACCGCAAGGTGAGCCTCATCGGCTGGAGCCTGGGCGGCATCTATGCCCGCGAGATCGCCAAGCTGCAGTCGCCGCTGGTGCGGCAAGTGATCACGCTGGGCACGCCCTTCCTGTCGCGCGGCAGCGAGACGAACGTGGGCTGGCTCTATCGCCTGGTGAACGGCAGTGCGCCGCTGGTGGACGACAAGCTCGCGGCGCGCCTGCGCGAGACGCCGCCGGTGCCCACGACCTCCATCTACTCGCGCACCGATGGCGTGGTGGCCTGGGAGACCTGCCTGCTCGACGGCGACTGCGACGAGGGTGAGAACGTGGAGGTGGAGGGCAGCCACATGGGCCTGCCCTGGAACCCGCAGGTGCTGCGGATCGTGGCCGGCCGGCTCGCGCGCAGCGAGGTCGGTGTGTCCGATTGAGGTAAGCGACCCTCACCTCCCGTTCGGGCTGAGCTTGTCGAAGCCAGCGTGTGGCACCGGCCCTTCGACAAGCTCAGGGCGAACGGAAACGCGGACCGACGTTACAACGACATCACCCCCGCGGCAGGCTCACGTCGAAGCGCGTGGGCAGCCCCGGCGCCGACGACACCTGGATCGTCCCCCCGTGCGCCTGCACGACCTGCTGCACGATGTAGAGCCCCAGGCCCAGCCCTTCGGTGCGGGCACTCTGCCGCTGCCCGCGCCGGAAGGGGTCGAAGATCGACGGCAGCAGCTCCGCGGGGATGTGCCCCTCGTTGAGCACCGACATCACCACCCGGTCGGCATGGCGGCCGTCGAGCTTCACGGTCACCGTGTCGCCGGTGCCGTGGCGCAATGCATTGCCGATGAGGTTGGACGCCACCTGCACGAGGCGGTCGCCGTCCCACGAACCGTGCAGGTCGCCTTCGGTGTCGACCTTCACATGGTGGTCGGGTGAGAGCACCAGGCGTTCCTGCACCACCCCTTGCACCACCGAGGCCAGGTCGACCGGCGCGCGGGTGATCGGGATGCCGTGGCCTTGCCGCACGCGGGTCACGTCGAGCAGGTCTTCGATCATGCGGCCCATCCACTTGGCGCTGCGGGCGATGCGCTCGCCGATCTTCTGTGCGTCGTCGTCGTCGCGCTTCTCGAGGATCTTGGCCGAGAGCTGGATGGCCGAGAGCGGCCCGCGCAGGTCGTGGCTGAGCACGGCGGTGAACATCTCCTGGATGCGCAGCGAGTTGGTGCGCTCCTGCAGCTCCCACGCCAGCTGCTGCTTCTGGCGCCACAGCTGGAAGAAGACCTCGGCCTTGCTCTTGAGGATGTGCGGCTCGATGGGCTTGAAGAGGAAATCGACCGCACCGCTTTCGTAGCCCCGGAACTGGCGGTGCCGGTCGTTGCTGCCGGCGGTGACGAAGATGATGGGCACGTCGCGCGTGCGCTGCACGCCGCGCATCATTTCGGCGAGCTGGAAGCCGTCCATCTCGGGCATCTGCACGTCGACAAGCGCGAGCGCAACGTCGTGCACGAGCAGGATCTCCAGCGCTTCGGTGCCCGAGCGGGCCTGCAGCAGCTCCACCTCGTCGTCGGCCAGCAGGGCCGAGAGGGCGTGCAGGTTTTCTGCCAGGTCGTCGACCAGCAGGCATTTCACCTTCGGGCGCGGCGCGGGGTGACGGTTGTCCAGGTTCATGTGCGGTGAGCGGCCAGGCCGCCGATCAATTGGGCGATGCCTGCCAACGGGAGCACGTGGTCCACCGGACTCGTTCGCAACGCAGATTCGGGCATGTAGGGGGAAAGGGCTTCCTGCGGCTCCTGCACGACGGTCGTGCCGCCGGCGCGGTGCACGGCGGCCAGGCCCGCGGCGCCGTCCTGGCTGGCGCCGGTGAGCACGACGGCGAGCAGGTGCTCGGCGTAGACGTCGGCTGCGGTCTCGAAGAGCACGTCGATCGACGGGCGCGAGTAGTGCACCGGCTCGTCGACCGAGAGCGCGAAGCTCGGGCCCCGGTCGACGAGCAGGTGGTAGTCGGCCGGGGCGAAGTACACGTTGCCGGGCTCGATGGGCGCCTTGTCTTGCGCCTCCTGCACGGGCAGGGCGCATTGCCGCGAGAAGATCTCGACCAGCAGGCTGGGCTTCTCGCGTGGCAGGTGCAGCACCACGATCACCGGCACGGGCAGGGTGGGTGGCAGAGCGGGCAGCATCACTGCAAGGGCATCGACCCCACCGGCCGAGCCACCGATCACGACCGCCTCGATGCCTGCGGCGCTCATGCCTCGCTCCTGCGCTGGAAGATCCGCTCCTGCGGCACGAAGTCGTCGAAGGCGTCGCGGTGCACCGAGAAGCGCAGCGACTCCTTGCTGCCGATGCCGAGGAAGCCCTTGCGGCACAGCGCCTCGCTGAAGAGGCCGATCGCCCGGTCCTGCAGCTGGCGGTCGAAATAGATGAGCACGTTGCGGCACGAAACCAGGTGCACTTCGGCGAACACGCTGTCGGTGGCGAGGCTGTGGTCCGAGAAGACCATCTGCTTGCGCAGGGTCTTGTCGAACACGGCGCGCCCATAGGCCGCGGTGTAGTGGTCCGACAGCGACGAGCGGCCACCGCTCTTCTGGTGGTTCTGCGTGTAGAGCGCGATCTGCTCCAGCGGGTAGACGCCGGCCTCGGCACGCTTGAGCGCGTCGGTGTTGATGTCGGTCGCGTAGATCAGCGTGCGCTCGAGCAGGCCCTCTTCGCGCAGCAGGATGGCCAGCGAATACGCCTCCTCGCCGGCGCTGCAGCCGGCCACCCAGACCTTGAGCGAGGGGTAGGTGCGCAAGAGCGGCACCACCTCGTCGCGCAGCGCCTTGTAGTAGCCCGGGTCGCGGAACATCTCGCTCACCTGCACGGTGAGGTAGTCGAGCAGGGCCGGGAAGATGCTCGGGTCGTGCAGCAGCTTGTCTTGCAGCTGCGAGAGGGTGTTGCAGCCGAAGCGCGTCATCGCGCTGGCCATGCGGCGCTTGAGCGAGGCGAGCGCGTAGCCGCGGAAGTCGTAGTGGTACTTGTGGAAGATCGCGTCGATGAGCAGGCGAAGCTCGATGTCCTGGTCCCGGGTGGTGGGCATGGGCGGGGTGCTCGGTTGGCGTCACTTGGGCATCCACACGCGCACGAGCGACAGGAGCTTCTCCACGTCGAGCGGCTTGGCGATGTAGTCGTTGGCGCCGGCGGCGAGGCAGCGCTCCTGGTCGTCGCGCATGGCCTTGGCGGTGAGCGCAATGATGGGCAGGCGCTTCCAGGCGGCGTCTTTCCGGATCTCGCGCATGGCGGTGAGGCCATCCATCTCCGGCATCATGATGTCCATCAGCACGAGGTCGATCGGCTCCTGCTTCGGGTCGCGGCTCTGGGCCAGCACGTCGAGCGCTTCGCGGCCGTTGCGGGCCAGCACGATGCTCGCGCCGCGCGGCTCGAGCACGCTCGTGAGCGCGAAGACGTTGCGCACGTCATCTTCCACCACCAGGATGCGCCGGCCTTCGAGCGTGCTGTCGCGGTCGCGCACGTTGCGCAGCATCTGCTGCATCTCGGCGGGCAGGGCCGACTCCACCTGGTGCAGGAAGAGCGTCACTTCGTCGAGCAGGCGCTCGGGCGAGCGGGCGTCCTTGATGATGATCGAGCGCGAGAAGCGGCGCAGCTGCTGCTCTTCGTCGGTGCTGAGTGAGCGGCCGGTGTAGACGATCACCGGCGGGAAGGCGCTCTCGTCCTGCTCGGCCATGCGCTCCAGCAGCGTGTAGCCCGAGAGGTCGGGCAGGTTGAGGTCCATCACCATGCAGTCGAAGGTCGTGCCCTTGAGCGCCTCGAGCGCTTGCGCGCCGCTTTCCACCGAGGTGATCTGCACGCCTTCCACGTTGCGCAGCAGGTGCTCGATGCTCTCGCGCTGGCGGGCGTCGTCTTCCACCACCAGCACGCGGCGGATGCCCTGCGAGAACTTCGCCTCCAGCCGCTGCAGCGCCTCGATGATCTGCGAGCGCTTCACCGGCTTCAGGTCGTAGCCGAGCGCACCGCGCTCCAGGGCTTCGTGCGTGTAGTCGGCCACCGACAGGATGTGCACCGGGATGTGCCGCGTCTGCGCGCTGTGCTTCAGCTGGTCGAGCACGCCCAGGCCCGAGTGGTCGGGCAGGTTCATGTCGAGAAGGATGGCGCGCGGCCGGTACATCGCCGCCGCGGCGAGGCCATCGCTCGCGGTGTGCGTGATGACGCACTGGAAGCTCATCTCGCGCGCGAGGTCGCGCAGGATCAGCGCGAAGCGCGGGTCGTCTTCGATCACGAGCACGGTGCGCGAGTTGACGGTGAGCGCGGCGCGGTCGTCTTCGATCTGCGGCGCGGCCGGGGCGCGAGGCGCGGCGTGCGAGACGTACTGCGGCGGCGTCTCGGCCACGGGCGCCGGCGCCGGTGGGCGGGGCGCCATCGGCAGGCCGTTCGAGCGTGCGTCGGGCAGGTGCAGGGTGAAGACGCTGCCGCGCCCCGGCGTGCTCTGCACGGTGATGTCGCCGCCGAGCAGGCGCGCGAGGTCGCGGGAGATGGAGAGCCCGAGGCCGGTGCCGCCGTACTTGCGGTGCGTGCTGCCGTCGGCCTGGCGGAAGGCTTCGAAGATCAGCTCCTGCTGGCTCTCGGCGATGCCGATGCCAGTGTCGTGCACCGCGAAGGCCACGCCGCCCGCTTCGCGCGAGACGCGCAGCGAGACTTCGCCGCTCTCGGTGAACTTGAGCGCGTTGGAGAGCAGGTTCTTCAGGATCTGGCCGAGGCGCTGCCCGTCGGTCTTCAGGTGCGAGGGCACGTCGTCGCCGATGCCGAACGAGAGCGCCAGCCCCTTCTGCTGTGCCTGCGGCTCCAGTGTCTTGACGAGCCCCTCGACTGCGGCGGCGAGCGGGATGTTCTCGAGATGCACCTCCACCTTGCCCGCTTCGATCTTCGAGAGGTCGAGGATGTCGTTGATGAGCGTGAGCAGGTCGTTGCCGGCGCCCGAGATGGTCTGCGCGTACTTGACCTGCTCTTCGCTCAGGTTGCCGTGCGGGTTGTCGGCGAGCAGCTTGGCGAGGATGAGCGTCGAGTTGAGCGGTGTGCGCAGCTCGTGGCTCATGTTGGCGAGGAACTCGGTCTTGTAGCGGCTGGCCCGTTCCAGCTCATCGGCGCGTTGCTGCAGCGCGGCCTGCGCCTGTGCCAGCTCGTCCTTCTGGTTCTCGAGCAGGGTGGCCTGGGCCGAGAGCTGCGAGTTGGTCTGCTCCAGCTCCGTCTGCTGCACTTCCATCTGAGCCTGCGAGGCCTTGAGGGCACGCTCCTGCTCTTCGAGTTCTTCGTTGCTGACGCGCAGCTCTTCCTGCTGCGCCTGCAACTCCTCGGCCTGGCGCTGGGTCTCTTCCAGCAGCTCTTCGAGCTGCGAGCGGTCGCGCGAGGCGCGCACGGCGATGGCGAGCTGCTCCGAGGCCTCGGCGAGCAGCCGGCGCTGCGGCTCCGACACCGGCTGCAGGAAACCGAGCTCGATCACCGCCTGCACCCGGCCGTAGATCACCGCGGGGGCGATCAGCAGCTCGCGCGGCGAAGCGTTGCCGAGGCTGGAGCTCACCCGCAGGTAGCCCTCGGGCACGTCGGTGAGGTGCATCAGGCGCTTGTCTTTCGCGGCCTGGCCGAGCAGCCCGTCGCCGGGTTGCAGGGTCTCGGGGCGTTCGCCCGGGTCGACGGCATAGGTGGCTACGCGTTGCAGCCGGCCGTCGGGCTCGACGGTGTAGACGGCGCCCACCTTCGCACCGAGATAGCTGGCGAGGAAACCCAGCACGTTGTGGCCCAGCACGTCGAGACGCTGGTCGCCCTGCAGCGTGCCGGCGAGCGACGCCTCGCCCGCGCTCAGCCACAGCTGCCCTTCGCGGGTCAGGTGTTCGCGCGAGGAGCGATAGGCCGAATACAGGATGAGCGACAGCAGCACCGCCGCCGCCGCCCAGGTGACGATGTTGGAGTATTCGACGGCCGTCTGCCAGCGCTCCTGCTGCGTGGCGAGGTGGTTGCGCTCCTCCTGCTCGATGTCGTTGACCACGGTGCGGATGCGGTCCATCGTCGAACGCCCGCGGTCGGAGCGCACGGTTGCGATCGCGGCTTCGCGGTCACCGTTGCGGGTGGTGACGATGGTCTGTTCCATCTCGGCCAGCTTGTCGGCGACCAGGCGTTCCAGTGTGTCGGTGCGCTGCAGCTGGGCGGGGTCGCGCTCCATCAGCTTGCGCAGCGCCTGCAGCCGTGCCGACACGGCCGTCTTGCCTTCGGTGTGGGGCGCGAGGTAGATCTCCTGGCCGGTGAGAAGGAAGCCACGCTGGCCGGTCTCGGCGTCTTTCATGCTGCTCAACACCGTCTGCAGCTGCTCGATGACCTGGTTGGTGCGGGCGATGCCTTCGGCGGCCTTGCCGCGTGTTTCCATCACCTGCTGCCAGACGATGGTGATGAGCACCACCGCCAGCGCCTTCACGATGTAGAGCAGCAGCGTGCCCGGCGGCAGCGGCAGCTTGAGCCCCGGCCGCCACCCGGCTGGCGAAGACGATGGGTCGCGGGGGGCTGGGCTCGTCATCGGGGTCGCGCTCATGGGTGTCTTGTGCTTTTGTGGCTTGGCGGGGTGGAACGCCCGGGCGGCGATGATGCCACCGCCTCCGTGAACGTTCCGGTGTGAGGTTTCACAGGAAGAGATCTCTGAAGTGGATGGCACGCTCGGCGGTGAGCGGGGCGCCGTGGATGAGCGATTCGACCGGAGCAGGCGGCGTGCCGCGGGTTCAGTCCGCGCGGCGCCGTTTTTCCAGGCGCTCAGGTCCCGTTGCGCCGCCGCTCCACCGGCTCGACCCGCAGCAGGTGGCGGTACTTCGTGACCGTGCGCCGCGCCACCACGAAGCCCTGCTGCGCGAGCTGGCGCGTGATCTCCGCGTCCGACAGCGGGTTGTCGGGCTTCTCGTTCTCGATCATGTCCTTGATGAGCCCGCGGATGGCGGTGCCCGAGAAGGCGGTGCCGCTCGTGGCCGTCATCGCACGCGAGAAGAAGTATTTGAGCTCGAAGACACCGCTCGGCGTGGCCATGTACTTGTTGTTGGTGACGCGCGAGACGGTGCTCTCGTGCACGCCCACCTCTTCGGCGATCTCCTTCAGGCCCATCGGCTTCATCGCCAGCGGCCCGTAGTCGAAGAAGTGGTGCTGGCGCTTCACGATGGCTTGCGCGACGCCGAGAATGGTGGCGAAGCGCTGCTCCACGTTGCGCAGCGTCCAGCGGGCCTCGCGCAACTGCGAGGCGAGCTCGGGGTGCTGCGCCTGCTGGTGGCGCTGGAACATCTCGGCGTACACGCGGTGCAGCCGCACCTTGGGCACGATGGCCGGGTTGAGCGAGACCGTCCAGGTGTTGCGCACCTTCTTCACGATCACGTCGGGCGTGATGTAGCGGATGTCGGCCGAGCCAAAGCGCCAGCCCGGGCGCGGGTCGAGGCGGCGGATGCGCGCGCAGGCGGCGGCCACCTCGTCGACCGGGCGGCCCACCTGCTTGGCGAGCGTGGCGGCGTCCTTGTGGGCGAGGCTTTCGAGCTTTTCCGACACCAGCAGGCGCACGAGTTCACGCTCGCGGGGGTCTTCGATCCCGTCGAGCTGCAGCAGCAGGCACTCGACCACGCTGCGCGCGCCCACGCCGGCAGGCTCCAGCGACTGCACGCGCTTGAGCGCGATCTGCAGCTCGGGCAGCGTGACGGCCGGGTCGAGTTCGATCACCGGGATCAGCTCGGAGAGGTCGTCCATGCGCAGGTAGCCGTCGTCGTCGAGCGACTCGACGATGGCCTCGGCCAGCAGCATGTCGCGCGGCGGGATCGGCAGCACGTGCAGCTGGCGCAACAGGTATTCGCTGAGCGAGGTCTCGGCGGCCACGCGGTTCATCGGCGAGGCGTCGAGGTCGTCGCTGCGCGGGGTGTCAGAAGGGCCGGCGGTCTGCCAGCTGTCGGGCCCATCGCCGCTGTAGCCGTCGTCGGCCTCGGCCATCGTCACGGCCGGTGCTTCCAGCGCATCGGCGTGCGTGGCCTCGGGCATCGGCAGGTCGGGCGCGGCAGCGGCAGCTTCGTCGGGCGCTTCGTCGTCCACCGTGTCGAGGAAGGGGTTGCTGTCGACGGCGGCCTGCACTTCATGTGCGAAATCGAGCGACGACAACTGGAGCAGGCGCACCGCTTGCTGCAAACGCGGCGAAAGCCCTTGCTGCTGGCGTTGCTCGGTATGCAAGTACATCGAGGTCATTGAAAGCCGTGTGAGAGAGCCAAAGATGGGCATGCCTCAATGCAACGACCGTGCCTTGGCGGCAGCGGGCTGCGCGTGAGGGGCGTCAGGCCCCGTGATGGCTCGCGCTGCGGCGTTGGCAGCGCTCCGTGCCTGCGGTCGCGCAGCCGGAAGAGTTTTCCGGTCACCGGCAGCTTTTGCGGCAAACGGCGTGCCGCTGCCTGCCAGGACGACGGCGCATGAAGGTCTCGCTGCGCACCGCCTTCGTGGCCATGCTGCTCGTGGCCACGGTGCCCGTGGCCTTGCTCATGTCGCACCTCTTGCTCGAGAAGATGCGCAGCGAGCAGCAGCGCCTGCGCACGGACCTCGACCGCGAGGCGCAGGTGCTGGCCGAGGCCGTCGAGAACGAGATGCAGGCCACGATCGAGGCGCTGCGCATCGTGGCGCTTTCCGAATCGCTGCGGCATGGCGACGTGCGCGAGTTCGAGCGCTCGATTGCCGGCCGCGGGCCGCTGCGCAGCGGGTGGAAGGGCAGCTTCCTCACCGACACGCGTGGCCTCGTCATCTTCGACACCACGGGCGCTGCGCGGCGCGGCACGCTGCCGCCGGTGCCCGGCTTCCGCCAGATGCTGTGGGACGAGAAGCCGCTGGTCAGCAACCTCCTCCAGCACCCGCCGAGCGGGCAGGCCGCGACCGTGATCGCGATCCCCGTGGTGATCGACGGCAACCTGCGCTTCGGTCTCGGCGTGTGGGTGCCGTGGGCCAGCTGGCAGGTGCTCGTGAAACGCTCGGCGCCGAGCGAGGGCTACAGCGTGCTCTTCGACCGCGCGCGACGTGTCGTCGCACGCTCCACCGACCCGCAGCGCGTGGGCGAGCTGCTGCCCGAGACGGCAGTGCCGGGCGTGTCGACCGACGGCGCGACCCGCAGCGTGCCGCTGTCCGGCTGGGGCGTGCGCCGCGATGTGGCCACCGCGCCAGTGGCGGCGGGTCAGCTGCGCTCCATCGGCCTTGCCTGGGCCACGGCCGCGGCCTGTCTGCTGCTGGGCGTGACGATGGCGCTGCTGCTCGCGCGGCGCATCCGCCGCCCGCTGGAGGCGCTGGCGCGCGATGGTGGCGCGGCGCGGCTGGGCGCGGTGCACGTGCGCGAGATCGCGGCGCTGCGCGATGCCTTGCAGGCCTCGCACGAGCGCGACCAGGCCGCGCGCGATGTGCTGCGCCGCAAGGCTGACGAATTCGAGACGCTCTTCAACAGCTCACCCATCGGCCTCGCCTTCGCGCAAGACCGCGATTGCGAGAACGTGCTGCGCAACGCGACGATGGTGCAGCTGTTCGGCCGGCGGGGCGGTGACGTGGAGCCGAGCGTCTTCCATGAGGGGCGGCCGGTGCCGCCGCACCAGATGCCGCTGTGCGTGGCGGCGCGCACCGGGCAGGCGGTGGCGGTGATGGAGCTGGAGGTTCGTGCACCGAACCGGCCGGTGGTGCACGCCATCGCCAACGCCGTGCCGCTGCGCGATGCGCAGGGGCGCCCACGCGGCGCCATCGCGGCCATGGTCGACATCACCGCGCGCAAGGAGGTCGAGGCGCAGCTCGTGGAAGCGCACGAGCAGCTGAAGGCGGCGAGCCAGTCGAAGGACGAATTCCTCGCCATGCTCGGCCACGAGCTGCGCAACCCGCTGAACGCGATCTCCACCGCGGTGGAGGTGCTGCACCACGGCGAGATGCCCGACCCGAAGGCGCGCAGCGCGCGCGGGATCATCCGGCGCCAGACGCTGCACCTCTCGCACATGATCGGCGACCTGCTCGACATGACACGCATCCTCTCGGGCAAGGAGCGGCTGGCGTGCGAGCCGATGGATCTCGCGCTGCTCGTGCGGCGCACGCTCGACATGCTCACGATCACCGGCGACACCTCGCGCCACCCCATCGAGCGCCAGCTCGACGAAGCGTGGGTGATGGCCGACGCGTCGCGCCTGGAGCAGGTGGTGACCAACCTCGTGGGCAATGCGATCAAGTACACGCCGGTCGGGCGGCGCATCGGCGTCGAGGTGCGCGCGCAAGATGACGAGGTGGTGCTCGGCGTGGTCGACGAAGGCGACGGCATCGCGCCCGAGCTGCTGCCGCGGGTGTTCGACCTCTTCGTGCAGGGCGAGCGTGCGCTCGACCGCCGCGCGGGCGGCCTGGGCATCGGGCTCTCTCTCGTGAAGCGCCTGGTGGAGCTGCACGGCGGCACGGTGAGCGCCACCAGCTCGCCCGGGGGCTCGCGCTTCGAGGTGCGCCTGCCGCGGGTGGAGGCGGTGCAGGTGGCGCCTCCGCTTGCAGAGGGCGGGGCGCGCCCCGGCCTGAGCGTGCTGGTGGTCGAAGACAACCCCGATTCGCTGCAATCGATGTGCGACCTGCTGCGGCTCGACGGCCACCGGGTGAGCGGCGAAAACAGCGGCACCACCGGCCTCGAGACGCTGCTCGCCGAATGGCCCGACGTGGCCATCGTCGACATCGGCCTGCCCGGCCTCAATGGCTTCGAGCTGGCGCTCGCCGCACGGTCGCGCGGCTATGCGGGGCGAATGATCGCGGTCTCAGGTTACGGGCAGCACGACGACGTGTTGCGTGCGATGAAGTCGGGCTTCGACCTGCATGCCGTGAAGCCGGTGGATGCGCAGCAATTGCGGCGCTGGTTGCGCGACGGGGCGCACATGGCCGCTTGACACGGAAGGCGCGCAGGGCAAACGGCGTGCGCAAACGCCGATGACCCATCGTCGCGCGGGGGCTTGCGATTTCCGTTGAAGCGTGAGAGTGGGCCGCCTTAGAGTCGGGCGGAATCGAATGAAGTCGGAGACTGAATGAGTCGCGTGCTGGTGGTGGAAGACGATGTGGATGCGGCGCGCATGATGGCAGCCCTGGTGGCGGAGGCGGGTTTCACGGTGGCCACGGCACAGAGCCTTCACGAGGCGCGGCGCCACATCGCGCTCGACCCGCCCGAGCTCGTGCTGCTCGACCTGCAGTTGCCCGATGGCAGCGGCCTTTCGCTCTTCGATGACCCGCAGTCCATCGCCAACACGCAGGTCGTGCTCATCACCGGCCATGCCACGCTCGAGACCTCGATCGAAGCGCTGCGCCTGGGGGCGGCTGACTACCTCATCAAGCCTGTCACCGCGCGGCAGCTCGAAGGCATCCTCTCGCGCATCATCCGGCCCAAGGCGCTCGAAGCCGAGCTGCAGGGCCTCACCGACGAATGGAAGCGCACCGGCCGCTTCGGCCACCTGTGGGGCCGCTCCACGCCGATGCAGCGCATCTACGAGCAGATCGCCCGCGTGAGCGGCACGGCCGTCACCGTGCTCATCACCGGCGAGAGCGGCACCGGCAAGGAGCTCGTGGCCCGCACGCTGCACGACCTGAGCCGCCGCCGCCATGCGCCGTTTCTTGCCGTCAACTGCGGCGCGATCTCGCCGCAGCTGATCGAGAGCGAGATCTTCGGCCACGAGAAGGGCAGCTTCACCGGCGCCGAGCGCCAGCACCAGGGCTTCTTCGAGCGCGCCAACGGCGGCACGCTCTTCCTCGACGAGGTGACCGAGATGCCGCTCGCGCTGCAGGTGAAGCTCTTGCGTGTGCTGGAGACGGGCACCTTCATGCGCGTGGGCTCCACCGTCGTGCAGGAGACGGATGTGCGCCTGGTTGCCGCCACCAACCGCGACCCGATGGAGGCGGTGAAGGCCGGCAAGCTGCGCGAAGACCTCTTCTACCGGCTCAACGTGTTTCCCATCGCGCTGCCCACGCTGCGTGAGCGGGGTGGCGACGTGGAGCTGCTCGCCGAGCACTTCGTGGCCGAGGTGAGCAGCCGCGAAGGCGCGGTGAAGACGTTTTCACCCGGCGCGCGCGCCAAGCTGCTGCGCTACCGCTGGCCCGGCAACGTGCGCGAGCTGCGCAACGTGGTGCAGCGCAATTACGTGATGACCGAAGGCAGCGTGATCGGCGAGGAGTGGCTGCCGGTCAACGCGCCCGACCGCGAGGCGATGTCGGTCGCGCTCTCGGGCGACGAGCTGCGCATCCGCATCGGCACCTCGATGGCCGAGGCCGAGCGGCAGCTGATCCTCGCCACCATGCGCTACTACAACCACCACAAGGAACAGGCCGCGGCCGTGCTCGGCATCAGCTTGAAGACGCTCTACAACCGGCTAAAGGAGTATTCGGCCGAGGAGGCGGCAGCTGCGCTGCGGCAGGCGGAGGGCAACAGCAGCTTGTCGACCTAGTTCTCCGTTCGCACTGAGCTTGTCGAAGTGCTGCGCAGGGCTCCCTTCGACGTAGCTCAGGGCGATCGGAATACCAGTTCAGCCCGAACGGGCTGGGGCTACTCCGCTCCTACGCTGCCTGTCACCGGCAGCACGATGCCGGTGATGTAGCTCGCACACACCGGCGACGCGAGAAACACATACGCCGGTGACAGCTCTTCGGGCTGCGCGGCACGCTTCATCTGCGTCTGGCTGCCGAACTCGGCCACCTTCTCGGCGGGCTTGTCGGCCGGGTTGAGCGGCGTCCACACCGGGCCGGGCGCCACTGCGTTCACCCGGATGCCCTTGCCGATGAGATTGCTCGCGAGCGCCTTGGTGAACGCATGGATCGCGCCCTTGGTGGCCGAGTAGTCGAGCAGCTGGGGGCTGCCTTCGAGCCCGGTCACCGAGCCGGTGTTGATGATGCAGGCGCCTTCGCGCAGATGCGGCAGCGCGGCGCGGGCCATGTTGAAGTAGCCGTGCACGTTGGTGCGCAGCGTCTCGTCGAGGCGCTCGTCGGTGATGTCTTCGAGCGAGGCCGCGTGCTCCTGGAAGGCGGCGTTGTTGACGAGGATGTCGAGCTTGCCGAAGGCCTTCACCGCCTCGTCGACCGCCTTGCGGCAAAAAGCGCTGTCTTTCACGTCACCCGGGATCAGCACGCACTGGCGGCCTTCGTGTTCGACGTGACGCTGGGTCTCTTCGGCGTCTTCGTGTTCGTCGAGGTAGACGATGGCCACGTCGGCGCCTTCGCGGGCAAAGAGCACAGCCACCGCGCGGCCGATGCCGGAGTCGCCGCCGGTGATGAGCGCGGCCATGCCCTGCAGCTTGCGGCTGCCTTCGTAGTCGGGCGCGAGGAAGCGCGGCTTGAGTTCGAGATCGGCTTCGAGGCCAGGCTTTTCGAGGTGTTGGGCGGGAAGTTTGGTTGGCTGCTCACGCAGGCCCGCCTGCACGGGTTGAGATTCCTTCTGCTTCGCTTCGGGCTTGGTGGCCTTGTCGCGCTCGTCCTGGCTGCGCTGGATGTTGCGCTGCTTTTGCACCGTGGGTTTGTCTCGGGGTTCAGGCATGCAGGCCTCCGTGAAATGGGGCATCCGGGAGATGCCGGTATGTGAAATCGGCGGCAAATCTTTCCGTTTTTGAAAGTAGATGTGGTCGCCGTGTAAGCGGATTCCCACAAGCAAATCGGCACGCCCTGACGCGGCTTTCTGCACACATTCGGCAAGATGAAGCCTTCGACACGACGCATATCTGTCACGACAAGAGCACCACGAGCCAGGCCACAAACCTGGCATCGCGGGCAAGCGGAGACCACGCGGCAATGCCTACAGGAATTGCCTCTCCAACCGATTCAGATGTACTGGAGCAAACGGAATGCCACACGTCCTGGTAATTGACGACGACAGCGATTCGGCCGAAACCCTGGCCATGCTGGTTGCCACCGAAGGAATGACCGTCGCGACGGCGGGCTCGCTGCGCGATGCACGGCGCCAGATGGCCCTGCAAACGCCCGACCTTGTCTTCCTCGACCTCGTGCTGCCCGATGGCAACGGCCTCGAGCTGCTGGAAGACACCCGCTCGATGCCGCAGACCGAGGTGGTGCTGGTCACCGGGCATGCGAGCCTCGACACCTCCATCCAGGCGCTGCGCCGCGGCGCGGCCGACTACCTGGTCAAACCCGTTGCGCCGCAACAGCTGCAGAAACTCATCTCGCGCATCAGCGCGCCGTGCCCGCTCCAGCACGAAGCGCAGGAGCTCGAAGCCAAGCTGGAAAAGGAAGGCCACTTCGGCGCGCTGTGGGGCCGCTCGCCGGTGATGCGCCGTGTGTACGAGCAGGTGATGCGCGTGGCCTGCACCAACGTCACGGTGTTCGTGACCGGCGAGAGCGGCACCGGCAAGGAAGTCGTGGCCCGCACGGTGCACGACCTGAGCCGCCGCCGCGCGAGACCCTTTCTTGCCGTCAATTGCGGTGCCATTTCGCCGCAGCTGATCGAAAGCGAGATCTTCGGCCACGAGAAGGGCAGCTTCACGGGTGCCGACCGCCAGCACCAGGGCTTCTTCGAGCGCGCGAGCGGCGGTACGCTCTTCCTCGACGAGATCACCGAGATGCCGCTCGACCTGCAGGTGAAGCTCCTGCGCGTGCTGGAGACCGGCACCTTCATGCGCGTGGGCTCGACCACCGTGCAGCAGACCGACGTGCGCCTGGTGGCCGCCACCAACCGCGACCCGATGGACGCGGTGAAGGCCGGCAAGCTGCGCGAAGACCTGTTCTACCGCCTGAATGTGTTTCCGATCGCGCTCTCGCCGCTGCGCGAGCGTGCGGAAGACATCCCGCTGCTGGCGCAACACTTCCTCGACCAGATCTCCAAGCGCGAAGGCCAGCGCAAGCAGTTCGCGCCGGCCGCGCTGCAGCGCCTGCAGTCGTACAAGTGGCCAGGCAATGTGCGCGAGCTGCGCAACGTGGTCTGCCGCGCCTACGTGATGGCCACCGACACGCTGATCCACGATGCCTGCCTGCCGGGCGATCCGGTACAGGCCGCGGGCGTGTCGGACAAGCCCGCGGTGCCGTCGCTGACCATCCAGGTCGGAACGGCACTTGCCGAGATCGAACGCAGGGTGACGCTTGCAACGCTGGAGCACCTTGGCAACCACAAGGAAAAGACCGCTGCAGCGTTGGGCATCAGCCTGAAGACCCTCTACAACCGGCTGAAGGAGTACGCAGCCTTGCCGGACAGCACCTTGGCCAACCAGACGGCCGTGGAGGAGGGGCGTTAAAAGGCCCGCGGCGAAACGATTCGTGGCGGGCCTCCTCTGGCAGTACTGAAAGGAGAAATGCCCATGAGTCACGATGACATCGTCGATACCTTGAACGACCTGATCGAAACCTCGAAAGACGGCGAGCTCGGCTTCACCGCGTGCGCCAAGCACGTGAAGTCGGGCGACCTGCGCAACCTCTTCCTGCGCCGTGCCGAAGAGTGCCGCGCAGCCGCAGGCGAGTTGCAGACGCTCGTGGTCGAGTACGGCGGCAAGCCCGACTCGGGCGGCTCCGCCACGGGCGCGTTGCACCGCGGCTGGGTGGCGGTGCGCGGCTCGCTCGCGGGCTACAGCGACCACGCGATGCTCGAAGAGTGCGAGCGCGGCGAAGACGCCGCCCTTGGCCGCTACCGCGCCGCGCTGAAGGAAGAGGCGCTGCCCGAGTCGGTGCGGGCGGTGATCGCGCGCCAGCAGCTCGGCGTGCAGGCCAACCACGATCAGATCAAGCGCTTGCGCGACATCGACAAGGCGGCTTGACGGTCGTCTCGTCTCAACGAAAAGGCCGGCGTGATTGCCGGCCTTTTTCTTTGGACTGCGTGATGCTTACCGCATGGGCGAGACCGACATCGCAGCGCCTGCCGCGCCGCCCGACGACCACCGGTCGCGCTGCCCGATGGTCTGGATCAGCTGGTCCAGCTCCTGCGAGGTCTTGGGCGGTGTGTCTTCCGGCGCAGCGGTGTCGGGGCTCGTGTCGGCCTGCACTTCCAGCCGCGCGATGGACGCGCCGTCGCGTTCGTCGGCCACGGCCGGCCAGCTGGCCATCACCGCCTGCGGCGTCTGCGGGCTCGCGAAACGCGCGCGGGCGTCGACGAGGCCGCCGCGCAGCGCGTCGCGGAAGAAGTCGCCCACCAGCAGGATGGCGTTGTGCCCGCCCTGGCCCCAGTAGTTGCTGCGCATCGCCACGCGCGAGTCGTTGAAGCCGACCCAGGCGCCGGCCACCAGGCGCGGGTGCATGAGGATGAACCAGCCATCGGTGTTGTTCTGCGTGGTGCCGGTCTTGCCGGCCACGTCGGCCTGGGTGATGCCGAAACGCGTGCGCACCATGGTGCCGGTGCCTTGCGAGACCACGCCGCGCAGCATGTCGATGAGCGTGACCGCTGTGTCGGGCGACATCGCACGCCGCGGCGACGAGCCGAACTCGGCGATGACGCGCCCTTCGCGGTCGCGGATGCGCTTGATGACGAGCGGCTCGCGCCGCACACCTTCGTGCGCGATGGTGGCGTAGGCGTTGACCATCTCCAGCAGCGTGACCGGGCTCGTGCCGAGCGCGAGCGAGGGCACCGGGTCGAGCCGGCTCTGGTTCACGCCGGTGGCACGTGCCAGCGCCACCACACGGTCGACGCCCACGTCCTGCATCACCTGTGCGGTCACGATGTTGCGCGAGTGCACGAGCCCGTCGCGCAGCGTCATGGGCAGGCCGCTCGGGGGCGTCATGTCGGTGGGCTTCCACACGCTGCCATCGCTGCTGCGGATCTCAACCGCGTGGTCGAGGTAGGCGCGCTGCGGGCGAATGCCGCCTTCGAGCGCGGCGCCATAGACCAGCGGCTTGAAGGTGGAGCCCGGCTGGCGTGCGGCCTGCGCCACGTGGTCGTACTGGTCTTGCGCGAAGTCGCGGCTGCCGACCCAGGCCTTCACCTCGCCCGTCGTCGGGTCCATCGCCACGAAACCGGCTTCGAGGCGCGTCTTGCGGGCCTTGAGGGACGAGACCCATTCTTGGTCGGCCAGCAGTTCCCGCAGGGCCTGCGCTTCGCTTGCGCCGCCTTCCAACGCGCGGCGGAACTCGGGCGTTTCGCGTACCGCGGCGGCCAGCAGCTCGGGGCGCTGCTTCCAGAAGTAGCCGAAGGGCTCGGCCCGCCGCGGCAGGCGGGCGCCGTTGAGTGAGGTCTCCACCAGCTGGGGCTGGCTCCATTCGACGTTGGCGATCTGCTGCAAGGCCTCGGTTTGACGAGCCACCGCCTGCTCGGCGGCGCGCTGCAGGTCCATCTCGAGCGTGCTCTCGATCACCAGGCCGTCGGCGTACAGGTCGTGCCCGCTGGCTTCGGCCCAGGCCAGCAGCCACTTGCGTGCATGGCCGCTGAAGTGCGGCGCAGGGCCGGGCGCGTCGGCATAGCGGTTGAGGCTCACCTGGAGCGGCTGCGCGGCGAGTTGCCGCAAGCGTGCGGCATCCAGCGACCCGCGCTTTTGCATCTGCGCCAGCACCAGGTTGCGCCGCTCTCGGGCGCGCTCGGGGTTGAGCACCGGGTTGTAGTAGCGCGGGCCCTTGAGCATGCCCACGAGCGTGGCGCTCTCCAGCTCGTTCAGCTCGGCGGCGGGCTTGTTGAAGTAGGTGTGCGCGGCCATCTCCACGCCCACGGCATTGAAGAGAAACGGCGCGGTGTTGAGATAGGCCTCGAGGATTTCGCGCTTGCTGTAGAGCTGCTCGATGCGCAGGGCCGTCACCAGCTCCTTGAGCTTGCGGTGCAGCGAGCGGCTGCGGCCGATCTCTTCGGGGAAGAGGTTGCGCGCCAGCTGCTGCGTGAGCGTGGAGCCGCCTTGCGTGCGGCCGATGCAGGTGTTGTAGAGGGCGGCCACGAGCCGCTTGACGTCGACACCGCCGTGCTCGTGGAAGCGGTGATCTTCGGTGGCGAGCAGCGCCTGGATGAGGTGCGGCGATACCTCGTCGACGGTCACCCGCTGCGACGGCCCGCGGCTGAAGGTGGCGAGCGTCTCGCCATCGGCCGAGAGCAGCACCGAGGGGCGGGCCGAGGTGACTTCGCGCAGGTCTTGCACGCCCGGCGTGTGGCGGATGAGATGGGTGACATAGGCACCGCCGGCCACGGCGGCCAGCAGGGCGCTGGCCACCCCGGCCCAGAGTGCGATGCGGGCGGCCTGCCATCGCCGCGCGTGCGGCGCTCGTGGGGGAGGTGGCGTCGAGGGATCGGGGTCGGAGGGCGGCATGCCCGGCATGGTGGAACGGCGCGCGTGCAAACGCTGTAGGACGGCGGGCCATCGCGTGGTCAGTGGCATGCGGCTTTTGCAGCGACGGCGGGTACGATGAAGCGCATCCCATTGACGACGACCGAGGAACACACTCCATGCCCCTCCACGACCTGCTCAAGACCGAGCTGCCCATCATCCAGGCGCCGATGGCTGGTGTGCAGACGAGCCGGCTGGCCATCGCGGTGATCGAGGCGGGTGGCGTGGGCTCATTGCCCGCAGCCATGCTCGCGCCCCAGGCGCTGCAAGACGAGCTGAAGGCGCTGGCCGCGCACGGCGGCACCTGGAACGTCAACTTCTTCGCCCACACCAACCCGGCGCCCGACAGCGCGCGTGAAGCCCGCTGGCGCGCGCGGCTCGCGCCCTACCACGCCGAGTACGGCATCGACATCGACAAGGTGCCGGCCGGCGCCGGCCGCAACCCCTTCAGCAGCGAAATCGCCGACCTGATCGAGCCCTTCAAGCCGCCGATCGTGAGCTTCCATTTCGGGCTGCCCGCGCCCGAGCTGATGAAGCGTGTGCGCAGCTGGGGCTCGCGCATCCTCTCGTCGGCCACGACGGTCGATGAAGCGCTGTGGCTGCAGGAGCACGGCGTCGACGCGGTGATCGCGCAAGGCCTGGAGGCCGGCGGCCACCGCGGCCATTTCCTCGACCACGACCTCACTCGCCAGCAGGGCACGCTGACGCTCTTGCCGCAGATCGTGGCGGCGGTGAAGATGCCGGTGATCGCCGCGGGCGGCATCTCGGATGCGAATGCGGTGAAGGCCGCGATGGCGCTGGGCGCGTCGGCCGTGCAGGTGGGCACCGCCTACATGCTGTGCCCGGAGGCGCAGACCTCGGCGCTGCACCGCGCCGCGCTGCGCAGCCCGCAGGCGCGGCACACCGCGCTCACCAACCTTTTCACCGGCCGGCCGGCGCGTGGCATCGTGAACCGGGTGATGCGCGAGATCGGGCCGCTCTCGGCCGATGCGCCGGAGTTCCCGACCGCGACGGCCGCGATCGCCCCCTTGCGGGCGGCGGCCGAAGCGAAGGGCATCGGCGACTTCACGCCGCTTTGGTCAGGGCAGCGGGTGGGCAATCTCGACGGGGTGGAGGCGGGTGCGCTGACGCGGGCTCTGGCGAAGGGGCTGGCGTAGGCGCGCTGGGAGATTCGGGCGCTCAATCCACCTCGGCGCAGAACTCCCCATCGGGCACCAGGCAGGAGGTGTCGCTGCCGGCCGGGCCGACCGACACACCGCGGGTGACGAGCTTGCTGGTGGCGAGACGGTTCGCCTCGGCGGTGGGCAGCATCACCCACATCTGCCCACGGTGCTTGGTGGAGCGGGCCATCTGGCCGGCTTCGCTGCCGAAGCCCCAGAAGTAGTCGGCCCGCACCGCGCCGCGGATGGCGCCGCCGGTGTCTTGGGCGAACACGAGGCGCTGCATCGAGATCGCCGAACCCTTGGGCGCGGGTGCGCTCAGGTAGACCGGGTAGCCGAGCGGCGTGACACGTGGGTCGACGGCGACCGAGCGGCCCGGGGTGAGCGGCACGCCGAGAGCGCCTTGCGGGCCTTCGCTCGCGGGCCGGTCGGCCACGCTCTTGAAGAAGACGAAGCTCGGGTCGGCCGACAAGCGGCCGGCCACGGCGGCTTGGGCGGGCTTGGCCGGCCTGGCCACGGCGGCGGGCGCAGGCCGCTTCGCCGGGGCGTTGGGTGACTTGCGGGCGCCTTTCAGCAGCTCGTCGACGAGCGGGTCGTCCTTGGCAGCGGCGCTGTTGCTGGCCGTCGCCGTGTTGCCGCCTTGGGCCGGCTTGCCGACCGACATGCCGCGGGTGAGCACCGGTGCGTCGACGGCGGGCTCGTCAGTGCGTTCCTCGGGGGATTCGCCTTCGATCACGAAGCTGTCGGCCTGCTCGGGCCCGCCCGCATCGCCGATGCCACGGGTGGCGAAGCGCTGTTTGGGCTTGGGCACCACGCGCAGCGGCTTGAACGGGTGGCCGTTCTGCTCGGCGTATTGCAGCCGCATGATCTGCCCGTCGGGCATGCGCACGCGCCCGGAGCCTTGCACCTGCATCGCGTAGAGCGCGAGCGGGTCGTTGACCCACACCACCACCGGTGCGTCGATGCCCTGCGGCAGGCCCAGCGCTTCGAGTTCGGCGCGGGTGTAGTAGGGCTCCACGCGCGCATCGGGCGCGCCGGCCTTGCCGACCAGGCGCACGCGCAGGCGGCGGTCGCGGTCGTCGAGCTCGAAGCGGCGCAGGTCCATCGCGTAGGTGGCGGCGTCGCCAGCTTGGGCGGGGAAGAGCAGGTTGCCGTCGGCCCTCACGCGCACGACCGAGCGGCGCTGCGCCTTGGGCACGCGAGACCAGTCCATCGTGTAGAGGTCGCGCGGCACGCCCAGCACCGGGGTGCTGAACTCGCCGTCGCGCTGCATCTGGCCTTCGAGCAGGGGCTCGAAATAGCCGGTCACGTCGCCATCGCCACGCGCATCGGTGTGCAGGATGCGCAGGAGCGTGAAGCGGCTCTCGAAGAAGCTGCGCATCGCGCGGGTGGTGGGCGGCACGGTCTTGGCCGAGGCGCAGATCTCGCGCCAGTCGTCGCGCTTTTGCAGCACGTCGCACGAGTTGCGGAAGGCGCTCCAGCTGGCGCGCATGTCGTCGTCCTGCCAGCCGGGCAACTCTTCATAGCTGGCGAGCTTGAACATCGCATTGCGCGTGCGCACCTCGCTCGGCCCCTTGGGGCCGGCCTTGGCGCTGCCGGCGGGCACGCGCGGGGGCGCTGTGTTCGACAGGGCGGGGGAGGGCGCGGCCACCGGCTGCGGGGCGGCAGCGGCCGGCGGCGGCTTGGTGGACGAGCAGCCGACGAGGCCCGCTGCGACGGCGAGCGTCAGGCCCAGGGCGGCACGGGTCGGCGAGGGTTTCATGGTGAGAAGCCTAGGCCTTGCGTGGCGGCGGTCCAACTGACCTTCGTCAACCGGGCGGTCGTGCAGTGCCGGATGACCTTGGTCACGCGGCGCACCCAGGCCCGGCCGGTATTCTGCGGGCGACTCTCGGGGGAGCCTCGTGCGCCCCTGCCTTCCTGACGAACGATCGACGAACTCGAAGCTCGCACATGACCCAGCTCCTACTTCCTCAAGACCGCCGCCGCTGGCTGCTCTCGGCCACCGGCGTGGCGGCCGTGATGGCCTTGCCCGGGTGCGGCATGTTCAGCAGCGGCCCGGCCACGCTGAGCACGACGGTGGTGGCCTCGGCCCAGGTCAACCCCGATGCGCGCCGTCGCCCGTCGCCGGTGGTGGTGCGGGTGTTCGAACTGAAGGCGCCCACGCTTTTCGAGCAGGCCGATTTCGTGTCGCTGTTCGAGAAAGACCAGGCAGTGCTGGCGGCCGAGTTCGTGAGCCGCGAAGAGTTCGTGCTGCGCCCGGGCGACAGCAAGCCGATCAACAAGCCGCTCTCGCCCGACACCAAGTTCATCGGCGTGATGGCCGCCTTCCGCGAGCTGGAGCGTGCGCGCTGGCGCGCCGTGGTGCCGGTGGTGGCCAACAAGAAGAACGTGATCGAACTCCAGCTCGACGGCATCGTGATCCAGGCCAAGCGCACGTCTCCCAAGTGAGTCTTGCCGACTTCCACCAGACCCATTCTTAGAAGACACAACCCATGAGCTGGCGCGCCAAAGTCGTGTGGTCCTCGGGCATGTTCCTGCAGCCCCATCATTTCCAGCAGGAGACCCGCTACCTCGAACGGCTGGTCGACGCGCGTGCGCGCTGCGTCTCGCCGTTTGCCTGGGGCTTTGCCGACCTGGAGATCGACGAAGGCCTGCTCGCCCTCGGCAAGGTGGGGCTCACCCGCGCAAGCGGGATGCTGCCCGACGGCACGCCCTTCGCCATGCCGCAGCTCGACCCGTTGCCCGCACCGCTCGAGATCTCGCCCGACGTGAAGGGCGAGCTGATCTACCTGGCGCTGCCGCTGCAGCGCGAGGGTTTGAACGAAGTCGACTTCGGCACGGGCGGTGACGGCGAGCTGGCCCGCTTCACCGCCATCGAAGAAGACGTGCGCGACAACACCGACGCGTCCGACGAGCCCACCACCATCCAGACCGGCAGGCTGCGCCTGCGCCTGGTGCGCGCGAAGGAGGCGGGCGAGGCCTACGCGCTGCTCGGCGTGGCCCTCGTGGCCGAGCGCCGCAGCGACGGGCAGGTTACGCTGGAGCGCAGCTACATCGCGCCGCAGGTCGCCATCGATGCGAGCGCGCAGCTCTCGGCCACCGCCTCGCTGCTGCATGGGCTCATCCTGCAGCGGGCGCAGCACCTGGCCAGCCGCATGGGCCAGCTGAGCCACGGCGTCTCGGAGATGGCCGACTTCCTCATGCTGCAGACGCTCAACCGCAACGAGCCGATCTTCAGCCAGCACGCGGCCACGCCGGTGGCGCACCCGCGCGAGCTGCACGGCGACTGCCTGCGCCTGGCGGGTGACCTGGCCACGCTGTCCAGCAGCGCGCGCCGGCCGCCGGAGTTTCCGCCGTACCGGCACGACGATCTCGTGCGCACCTTCACCCCGGTGTTCGACGCGCTGCGCGGCATGTTGACGGCGGTGCTGGAGCAGAAGGCGATCCAGGTCGAGTTGGTCGACCGCAAGCACGGCGTGCGCACGGCGGTGGTCAGCGATCTCGAGCTGGCGCGCAACGCGACCTTCTACCTCGCGGTGAACGCGCAGCTCTCGCACGAGCAGCTGCGCCAGCGCTTCCCGGCGCAGACCAAGGTCGGCCCGCCCGAGAAGATCCGCGACCTCGTCAACCTGCAGCTGCCCGGCATCAGCCTCGCGGCGCAGGCGGTGGCGCCGCGAGAGTTGCCGTTCCACGACGGCTTCTTCTATTTCAAGCTGGAGCGTGGCGGCGAGCTGTGGAAGCCGATCGAGCAGAACGGCAGCTTCGCGATGCACACCGCGGGTGATTTCCCCGGCTTGGAGCTGGAGCTATGGGCTGTTCGCAAGTAGTGGCAAGCCGTGCTGCTCTCTGACACACCACACCGACAAAAGAGCCTGCGATGAGCAACCCGACACCGGACGACCCGTTCGCCGACATCGACACCGGCCGCACCTTCATCATGCCCACCCCGGGTGGGCGCGCCGCGGCCCCGGCGCCCGCGCCGGCCATGCCGCGCATGGGCGCGGCGGGGGCTGACGTTGCCGCCGACATCGGCACGCCCGAAAGCGGGCTGAACCCGCTCGTCGCCCTCGCCAACCCGCTGCTGGCGCTGGTGCCGCAGGTGCGGGCCACCACGCACCTGGCTGACCCGGCCGCGCTACGCGAGTCGATGGCGCAGGGCGTGCGCGAGTTCGAAGCCGGCGCGCGTGCCAAGGGGATCGCACCCGAGCGTGTGCTGGCCGCGCGCTACATCCTCTGCACCCTGCTGGATGAAACGGCTGCCAGCATGCCCTGGGGCGCCTCGGGGCAGTGGGGTCGGCACAGCCTGCTCGCGATGTTCCACAACGAGACGGGTGGCGGCGAGAAGGTCTTCCAGCTGATGGCCAAGCTGGCCGAGAACCCTGCGGCCAACCGCGACCTGCTGGAGCTCATCTACGCCGTGCTCTCGCTCGGCTTCGAAGGCCGCTACCGCGTGGTCGATGGCGGCAAGGCTCAGCTCGAAGCGGTGCGCGAGCGGCTCGCGCAGATCCTGCAGAAGGAGCGGGGCGCCTACGCGCCTGCGCTCGCGCAGAACTGGGAAGGCGTGAAGCCCAGCAAGCGCAGCATGCTGACCTGGCTGCCGCTGTGGGTCACGGCCGCCATCGTGGCGCTGCTGCTTGTGGCGATCTACAGCCTGCTCGCGTTCAAGCTCAGCGGTGAGTCCGACCCGGTGTTCGGCCGCATCCAGGAGCTGCGGCTCAACCCGCCGCAGCCGCCGGTGAAGCTGCCGGCGCCGAAGCCGCGGCTGGCGCAATTCCTCGTGGCCGACATCAAGGGCGAGCAGGTGCAGGTGCGCGACGAGGTCGACCGCTCGGTCGTCACGATCCGCGGCGACGGGCTCTTCGCCCCCGCAAGCGCCTCGCTCACGGCCGACCGCGAAGCGCTGATGAAGCGCATCGCCGAAGCGCTGAAGCAGGTGCCGGGCGCGGTGGTCGTCACCGGCCACACCGACAACGTGCGCATCCGCACCGCGAGCTTCCCGTCGAACTGGCATCTGTCTGAAGAGCGCGCCAAGACCGTGCGCGAGATCCTCGTGGGCAACGGCCTGCCGGCCGATCGCGTGCGCGCCGAAGGCCGCGCCGACGGCGAGCCTGTGGCCACCAACGACACCCCTGCCAACCGGGCCCTCAACCGACGTGTGGAGATCACCTTGTTCGTGACGCGTGGAGCCGGATCATGATCAAGAAGATCCTCGGCATCATCTTCAACCCCTGGGTCCTGCTGGTGCTCGGCCTGCTGGCCCTTTCGCTCGTCATCTGGATCGTCGGCCCGCTGGTGGCCATTGGCAACTGGCGGCCGCTCGAGAGCACCACCGCGCGCCTTGTCTTCATCGGCCTGATCGTGCTGCTCATCGTGCTGCGGCAGGTGTGGAAGCTCGTCGCCTCGCGCAAGAAGAACGACAAGGTCGTCAACCAGCTCATCGCGCCCGCCGCGACCGAGACCGCGGGCGACGCCGAGCTGAAGACGCTCAACGAGCGTTTCACCAAGGCACTGCAGACGCTCAAGACCGCTCAGTTCGAGCAGCCGCAAGGCGGCATCTCGGGCCTGTGGAGCGGGCTCTCGTCGCGCGTGGGCAAGCGGTATCTGTACGAGCTGCCCTGGTACGTGATCATCGGCGCGCCGGGCTCGGGCAAGACCACCGCGCTCGTCAACTCGGGGCTCAACTTCCCGTTGGCCGCGACCTCGGGCGAGCACTCCATCAAGGGCGTGGGCGGCACGCGCAACTGCGATTGGTGGTTCACCGACCAGGCCGTGCTGATCGACACCGCCGGCCGCTACACCACCCAAGACAGCCACAAGGACACTGACGCGAAGGCGTGGGAAGGCTTCCTCGGCCTGCTCAAGCGCAGCCGCCCGCGCCAGCCGCTCAACGGCGTGCTCGTCACGGTCTCGGTGACCGACCTGCTCACGCAAAGCGCCGCCGAGCGCCAGCAGCACGCCGCCACCGTGCGTGCGCGACTGCAGGAGCTGCACCAGCACCTGGGCATGCGCTTCCCGATCTACCTGCTCGTCACCAAGTGCGACCTGCTGTCGGGCTTCATGGAGACGCTGGGCGACGTCGACAAGGACACGCGTGCCGCGCCCTGGGGCTTCACCTTCAAGCTCGACAAACAGCAGCGCACCGACCTGTCGGCCTTCAGCGCCGAGTTCGACGCCCTGGAAAAGCGCCTCACCGATGGCCTCATCGGCAAGCTGCAACTCGAGCGCGACGCCGGTCGCCGCGCCCGCATCTACGGCTTCCCCCAGCAGTTCGAAGCCCTGAAGGGCCTGCTGAAGGACTACCTCGAGCAGGTCTTCTCGCCCTCGCAATTCGAAGCCCACCCGCTGCTGCGCGGCGTGTATTTCGTGAGCGGCACGCAGGAAGGCACGCCGATCGACCGCATGCTCGGACGCATCGCGCGCACCTACCGGCTGGAGCGCACCGTGGTGCCGCCCAACCAGTCCAGCGGCAAGAGCTACTTCCTGCAGCGCCTCTTGAAGGAAGTGGTGTTCTCCGAAAGCGGGCTGGCGGGCACCGACCTCAAGTGGGAGCGCCGCCGCGGCTTCCTGGCGCTCGGCGCCTACGTGGCCATCGGACTCGTGAGCGCGGCCATCCTCACGGCTTGGGGCATCAGCTATTTCGGCAACCAGCGCTACGTCGACAAGGTGGGCGCTTCGGCCGAAGAGGTGAAGAAGCTCGTGCAGGCCACGCCCAACCGCAACTCGCCCGACGTGCTGGTGCTGCTGCCCGCGCTCGAAGCCACGCGCGACCTGGCGCGCGCGAGCATCGGTGACTCGGTGCCGTGGTCATTGGGCTTCGGCCTCTACCAGGGCAAGAAGCTCGACGCCGCCTCGCAGCAGGCCTACCGCCGCATGCTGATCGACGCCGTGCTGCCACGCATCGCGCTCGGCATCGAGGAGCAGCTGAAGACCGGCAACGACAACCCCGAGCTGCAATATGAGGCGCTGAAGGCGTACATCATGTTGTACGACCCCGAGCGCTTCGACCCCAAGGCGCTCAAGCTCTACGTCACCGCCGAATGGGAGCTGACGCTGCCGCGCTCCGTGACCACCGAGCAGCGCGCCGCGCTGGAGTCGCACCTCGATGCGCTGCTGGCCGAAGGTGCCGTCGTCTCGCCGCTGCCCGAAGACAAGAACCTCGTGGCGCAGACGCGCGCGCGGCTCGTGGCCACGCCGCTCACCGAGCGCATCTACCGCCGCATGAAGCGGCAGGGCCTGGGCGCTGAGTTCCCCGACTTCACCGTCGTGAGCAAGGCCGGCCCGGGCGCACCGCTCGTGTTCACCCGCGGCAGCGGCCAGCCGCTGACCAAGGGCGTGCCGGGCTTCTTCAGCCACGACGGCTACCACAAGGGCTTCCAGCGCGAGGTCGAGCGTGTCTCGGGCCAGCTGGCCGATGAAGAAAGCTGGGTGCTGGGCGTGACCGACAGCAACCGCCAGAACGCGTTGAAGAACATGGACATCAAGCTCCAGCTCAACGACGAGGTGCGCCGGCTCTACCTCACCGAATACGCCAAGACCTGGGAAGAGTTCATCGCCGACATCAAGATGGTGAAGACCTCGAACCTCGCGCAGGCGGTGCAGATGGCGCGCGTGCTGTCGGCACCCGACAACCCGCTCGTGCCGCTGCTCAAGGCCATGTCGCGCGAGACCACGCTGCGCCAGGGCAAGGACGTGGTCGGCACGGTGGAAGCCAAGGCGCGCGACGCGCTGCAGAAGTCGCGCGACGACCTGATGCGCCTGCTCGGCAACCGCGGCGGCATCCAGCCGGTGGAGCCCGGCCAGGCCATCGAGAGCATCGTCGACGACCGCTTCATCGGCTTGCGCCAGATGGTCAGCTCGCCCGACGGCAAGCTGCCCGCACCGGTGGACGGCACCATCGCGCTCATCAACGAGGTCTACACGCTGCTGATCGCGGCCGACACCGCGGTGAAGGGCGGCAACGTGCCGCCGCCGTCCGAAGTGCCCAACAAGGTGAAGGCCGAGGCTTCGCGCCTGCCGGAGCCGGTGCGCTCGCTGCTCAACACGCTCTCGGTGAGCGGCACTTCGGCGGCGCTCGAGATCACGCGGAGCAACCTCGGCCAGGCGATCAACGCCGAGATCGGCGAGTTCTGCCGGCAGGCGGTGGCCGGGCGCTACCCGTTTGCGCGCGGCAGCCAGCGCGACGCCACGCCGGAAGACTTCGCGCGGCTCTTCGCTCCGGGCGGCCTCTTCGACACCTTCTTCCAGAAGAACCTCGTCAACTTCGTCGACACCAGCACCAAGCCGTGGAAGTTCAAGAGCGTCGACGGCGCGAGCATGGGCACCGACAGCTCCACGCTGCTGCAGTTCCAGCACGCCGCGATGATCCGTGAGACCTTCTTCCGAGGCGGCGGCAACCAGATCAGCGTGCGGCTCGACTTCAAGCCCATCGAGATGGACGCGACCATCACGCAGTTCATCCTCGACGTCGACGGCCAGCTGGTGAAGTACGCGCACGGCCCGCAGATCCCGGCCACGGTGCAGTGGCCCGGCCCGCGCGGCAGCTCGCAGGTGCGGGTGCAGATCACGCCGGTGTCGGCCAGTGGCGCCTCGGGCCTCGTGACCGATGGGCCGTGGGCGCTGTTCAAGATCTTCGACAAGCAGCAGATCGAGCCCGCCGGCGGGCCTGAGCGGTGGAAGGCGACCTTCAACGTCGACGGCCGCAGGGCGCAGTTCCTCGTGACGACCAGCAGCGTGCGCAACCCCTTCCGCTTGCCTGAGCTGGAGCAGTTTTCGTGTCCGGGGAAGCTTTGAACGACGGGCCCTTCGACAGGCTCAGGGCGAACGGCGGGGGCCGCTGCCCGTTTCCGTTCGGGCTGAGCCTGTCGAAGCCCAGCGAGTGCCTCGCATGAACGAGTCAGCGCTTCTCGACCTCCTCGCCGGCACCGGCGTGGAAGCCCCTGGCTGGTACGGCAAGCTCGCCATGCTCGGCGACTTCGCCAGCCGCCGGCTGCCGCAGCACTTCATCGACCTGGTCGACCCCTGGCTCGCCCGCGGCATCGAAGCGAGCCAGGCCCAGCTCGGCGCCCAATGGCTCAACGTCTACCTCACTGGCCCGATCTGGCGCTTCGCCTGGGCGCCGAAGGTGGTCGACGACCAGTGGTGGCTGGGCGTGATGATGCCGAGTGTCGACAAGGTCGGCCGCTATTTCCCCGTGGTGATCGCTCGCAACATGCCGGCGCTGCCCGGCACCGCCGAAGGCCTCGAGGCGCTGCAGGCCTGGTACGGCCACCTCGGCGCGGTCGCACTGAGCAGCCTGCGCCCGGGCGCCACGCTCGAAGAATTCGAATCCACCCTCGCGCGCGCACCGGCCATCGGTGAAAGCGCGCATGTGGCGCCGGCCGCCGCGCAACTTTTGCCGGGCCGGGTGAGGCACACTCTGCCCGGCGCCGCGTCCTTGTCGACCTGGGCCCAGGGGCTGCTGGTGGCCGATGCCTTGCAACGCTACGCCGGCCACAGCCTGTGGTGGCCCGACCATGCCGCGTCGCCCGACAACAGCCTGAGCGTGGCGCAGGGTCTGCCCGCCGCTCAACATTTTTCGCAGGTGCTGGAGGGTCGTTGGTGAGTTCTCCCGTTCCGCCCGACAAGACGGAAACACTGAACATGGGCAACCGAACGTCGGCGACGACTTCCGTGGCGGGCGCCGGCATTGAGATCGACGGCAGCGGCAACGCACTGCCGCTCGGCCATCGCCTGCAGGAATACGTGATCGAGGGCCTGATCGGCGAGGGCGGCTTCGGCATCGTCTACCTCGCACGAGACACCCAGCTCGGCCGCGTGGTGGCGCTCAAGGAATACATGCCCTCGTCGCTGGCCACGCGCGACGGCGAGCACCAGGTCTCGGTGCGTTCGATGCGCCACCGCGAGACCTTCGAGCTCGGCCTGCGCAGCTTTGTGAACGAAGCGCAGCTGCTCGCGTCGTTCGACCACCCGTCGCTCGTGAAGGTCTACCGCTTCTGGGAGCAGAACGGCACCGCCTACATGGTGATGCCGTACTACCAGGGCCCGACGCTCAAGCAGTGGCTGGTGGAAAACGGCGCGCGTGCCGACGAGGGCTGGCTGCTCTCGCTGCTGCACCCGGTGATCGACGCGCTGGAGGTGATGCACCACGAGCGCTGCTATCACCGCGACATCGCGCCCGACAACATCCTGCTGCTGCAGCACGCCTCCACCCAGATCGGCCGCCCGCACGCCGTGCGCCCCGTGCTGCTCGATTTCGGCGCCGCGCGCCGCGTCATCAGCGATGCGACCCAGGCGCTCACGGTGATCCTGAAATCGGGCTACGCCCCCATCGAGCAGTACGCCGAATCGACCTCGATGAAGCAGGGCGCCTGGACCGACGTCTACGCACTCTCGGCCGTGCTCTACGCCGCCATCACCGGCAAGGCGCCGCTGCCTTCGGTGAGCCGCATGGTGACCGACGACATGGTGCCGGCCGCGCAGGCCGGGGCCGGGCACTACACGCAGGAGTTTCTGGCGGCGATCGACAAGGGTTTGTCGGTGCGCCCCGAGCACCGCCCACAAGACATGGCCGCGCTGCGGCAACTCTTCAGCTATGGCACCGGCACGCCGTCGACGGTGCCGGCCGCCGTGCCGCCAGCGCCGGCGGCCGATGCGACGCTTGCCGACGATGGCGCGACGGTCGTGCTGGGCCCGGCCACGGCGGCGCCCGCGGTCACCGTGCAGGTGCCGCGGCCGAGCCCACCGCCGCCTGCGCCCCCCGTGCCATCTGCATCACCTGCTCCTGCAGCTGCCCCGCGGCCCGCCGCGCCCGTGCCGCCGATCAAGCTGCTCAACCCCGAGCCTGCGCCGGCACCGTCGCGCACCGGCCTGTGGGTGGCCAGCGGCCTCGCGCTCAGCGCACTCGCCGCCGCCGGCTGGTGGTTCGGCCTGCGCGACTCGGCGCCGCCTGCGCCCCCGGCCACCGACCCTGGCACCACCGCATCGCCCGCCGTGGCCCGCAGCGAGCCGCCTGCGCCGCCCGCCTCGGCTGCGGCGGCACCACCACCCCCGGCCGTCGCCGCCACGCCCTTCGGCATCGTGCCGGCGCTGCAGGACATCGTGCGCCAGGCCGACCCGCTGCTGGGCGTGAACGCGCTGGCCGACAAATCGGCCATCGTCATCGGCAAGGACCGCCTGCAGTTCCGCGTGAAGGCCTCGCAGTCGGGCTACGTCTACGTCTTCCTCGGTGGCACCGACAAGGGCCACATGTACCTGCTGTTCCCCAACGCCATCGACCGCGACAACCGCATCGACGCCAACAAGGAGCTGCAGTTGCCGCGCAAGGGCTGGCAGATCACCGCCGGTGGGCCGCCGGGCACGAACCACATCGTGACGATGGTGTCGCGCCTGCCGCGCGATTTTTCGCAGGCGGGGCTGCGGGCGTCGAAAGACGACATTCCCGAGTTCGACCTCGCCCGGGCCGAGCAGCTCTGGGCCGCACGCACCGGCCGCGACAACCCCTTCGTCGGCCAGGCCGTGTGCCCGCCACAAGGCGCGTGCGACGCGACCTACGGCGCCACGCTGCTCACCATCGACGAGGTGCGCTGAGGCGTTCGTCTGGCCGGGTTTCTGGATTGCTCAGGGTGTGGCAGTGCACACCCGGTGCCTTGGCACCCCGAGCAGGAAGACCCATGAACGGCAAGACTGACGGCAATTCGGTAAATCGTGCCAGGGACGACGAGCCCTGGCTCGGCTCCTACTGGTCGCTCGCCGTCTTCATCGCCGCAGAGTTGGCCATCGGCTCGATGGTGGTGCGCCTCTCGACGCCGCCCGCATCGCAGGCCGTTGCCATCACCCCCGTAGCTGTCGAATTTGCGGCAGCCGTGCCGACGAACCCACGCGTGCCGGCCACGCCGCTCGAGCAGGTGGTGCAGTGGGCCGTGGCGGGCGATGCCGGGGGCCGGCCCTTCGTGGTGGTCGACAAGCCCGGCGCCCACGTGCTCGCCTTCGACGCCCGCGGCCAGCTCCTGCAGCGTGTGCCGGCGCTGCTGGGCTCGGCGCTCGGCGACGACAGCCCGCCTGGCATCGGCGACAAGCCGCTCTCGCAGATCAAGCCCGACGAGCGCGTGACGCCCGCCGGGCGCTTCGTCGCACAGATGGGCGAAACGCTCACCGGCGAAGACGTGGTGTGGGTCGACTACGACGCGGCGGTGTCGATGCACCGCGTGCGCGTGGTGAAGGAAAGCGAACACCGCTTCGAGCGCCTGGCCTCGGAGACCATCGAAGACAACCGCATCTCCAACGGTTGCATCAACCTGCCCGTGGCCTTCTACGAGCAGGTGCTCAAGCCGACGGTGGAAGCCGGCCCGACCGTCGTGTACGTGCTGCCCGAGCGGCGCACGCTGCAGGAGGTGTTTGCCCGCAGCGTGAGCAGCCGGCCGGCGCAGTCGCCTCGCCAGCCGGTGTTCTGATCGGGCAAGAAAAACGGGCCCGCAGGCCCGTTGAGTGATGTCGACCGAAGGGCTTAGCCACGGTCGGCGCGCGCCGGCAGTTCGCTGCTGGACGAGCTGTCCATCGTCGACGAGGTCGACGACGAGTCGGTGCTGCTGGTGGTGCCCACGTCAGGCGTGTTGCGCGAGCCCATGCTGCCCGAGCCTTCCTGGCGCTGTTCAAGCGTCGGGGTGGCGGCAGCGCCGCCCGGAGTCGCCGAGCTGTTGCCTTCGTTCGTCGGCAGGGCCGAGTTCTGCGGGTTGTTGTCGGTCGACGGGCGCGCCTCGGGTGCGGATGCAGCGTTGGGCGAGTTGCTGTTCGGAAGCGAATCGCTGGTGGTCTGGGCGATGGTCACGCCGGCGGCGCTCACCATGGCGATGACGGCGGCGATGCTCAAGGTCTTGGATACGTCTTTCATCTTTGGAACTCCTTTGCCCGAAACGAAGGTCCCGGTGCACAAACTCCGGCAACGCTCGTTCCAAACCCGGGGTTTCCACGGACGAAATCCGTGTCGGACGATCCTTACTTGACCAGCATCACCCGCATGCCCAAGGCGCGGCCCGCGGGCCGGTCGAGCACCTGGATGGTCGCCTCGCGTGCCTTGAAGCCTTCCGGCAGCGGCTGGCTACCGCTCACCACCTCATGCGACGTGAACGACACCGGCACCGGCTTGAGCGCCACCGTGGTCTGCGGGCTCTTGGCCGAGCTGCCCACCACCTGCAGCTGCATCACGCCGGTGGTGGGTTTGTTGGACGCACGATCCCGTGCGAGCACGACGTCGTAGACCAGCGCACCGCCGCGCACGGTGAACTTGCCGGCGCGTACCTCGACCGTGCCGCCGCGCGGGTCGGGCGGCAAGGCCTCCACCGTGGTAGCCAGGTCCTGGCTGAGCCGCTCGATGCGTGTGCGGCTGCCGGCGAGTTCGTCTTGCAGCGCCTTGTTCTGCGAGGTGGTGGCGGCGAGCCTGCGTTCGGTGTCGCCGAGCGCCTGCTGCAGGCGCTGGCGTTCGGCTTCGGTGCTGTCGTAGGCCGCGCGCAGCTTCGACGATTCACTCGCCGACAGGCGCGGCGGCAGGTAGCGCTGCTGCACCACGAGCACGCCCGCCACGCCCACCGCGACGCCGCTCAACAGCAGCACCAGCCAACGTGGAGGGCGGCCACGCTTGCGCCGGTGGCCATACGACTCGAGCACCACGGGTTTCGATCGACCGAACATGCAGAAAAGTGTCTTGGGTCAGAGGGGGAATGAAGGGTACAACCATCACCCACGCACCGCGAATCCGGCTTTGAAACACGATGTGCCGCAGGGTCGGCGCATGAGTGCGGGGCGTGGCCCCGGTACGATGTCGGCCCTTGCGCCTGCCCATGTCTGAAGTCACCCTGAACCTCCCCAACCCCCGGCATGCACGCCGGGTGCCGCCCCACATCGACAAAGCCGCCTTCGAGCGCATTCGCCAGGCGGCCTACCTGCTGCCGCAGGTCGTGAAGCCGAGCGACTACGAAGGCGAGCGCGGCGCCGAAGTCGAAGCCCGCCTCGACGACCAGGGCCTGGTGCTGCTGCAAAAGGCGGTATCGGGTGCGCGGCCCAGCCGCTGGATCGCCCCCGAGCTGATGGACATGGCCCTGCGGCACCTCGACGCCGTGGGCACCGGCCCCCAGGTGCGCCAGCTCATGCTCGACCGCACCGCAGCGCTCGACGCCCTCGGCATCTCGCGCGAAGGCGCGCGCTGGACGCGCGTCGTGAGCCACGTGCTCAAGCTCGCCGAGCCCGGCTGGCAGGTGCCGGTGCTGCACCACGTGCCGGTGTCGGCCGATGCCGTCTGGGCCTACTACCGCAGCGGCGATCAAGACGCCCTGCGCGAAGCGCTCGGGCCCACGCCCGACTACCCGCATGCGCAGGTGCTGCAGGCGCAGCTCGACCGGCTGGTGGCGCGCAGCCGCGTGCACAGCCCGGCGCATCTCGATTCCCTGCTGCCGCGCCTTCAATCGGAATGCGCCGTGGCCCATGCCACCACCAACCCCGAGGTGGTGGCCGAAGCCTGCACCCGCGTTCAGGAGCGCTGGGCCCACCGTGCGAGTGAGCTCGAAACCCTCGAAGGCCTGAACCACGAGCTCGCCTTCCAGGGCTACCCCGACACCTTCGAGCTCGCGCGCCAGCTGCAGCGCAGCGTGACGCTCTACGTCGGCCCGCCCAACAGCGGCAAGACGCACGCGGCCTTCGAGCAGCTCGCGCAGGCGCACAACGGCGTGTACCTCGCGCCGCTGCGCCTGCTCGCGCTCGAAGGGCGCGACCGCCTGGTGGCGCGTGGCGTGCCGTGCTCGCTGCTCACCGGCGAAGAGAACCAGCCGGCCGAGCACGCGCAGGTGGTGTCGAGCACGATCGAGATGATGGCCACGCGCATCCCCGTCGACGTGGCGGTGATCGACGAAGCGCAGATGATCTTCGACCCGTACCGCGGCTGGGCGTGGACGCAGGCGATCGTCGGCGTGCCGGCCAACGAGGTCATCATCATCTGCTCGGCGTTTGCCGTGCCGGCGATCGAGAACCTGCTCGGCCTGTGCGGCGAACGCTGCAGCGTGCGGCAGTTCGAGCGCAAGCAGCACGTGGAGCTGCTGCCGCACCCGGTGCCGGTGTCGGCGCTCAAGCACGGCGATGCGGTGGTGGCCTTCAGCCGGCGCGACGTGCTCACGCTGCGCGACCAGATCTCCGCCAGCGGCCACCCGGTGTCGGTGGTCTACGGCGCGCTGCCGCCTGAGGTGCGCCGCCGCGAGGCCGAGCGTTTCGCCACCGGCGAGTCGCACATCCTCGTGGCCACCGATGCCATCGGCATGGGGCTCAACCTGCCGATCCGCCGCGTGCTCTTCAGCACCCTGACCAAGTTCGACGGCGTGGCCGACCGCACGCTCGACGAATCAGAAGTGCACCAGATCGCCGGGCGCGCTGGCCGCTTCGGCATCCACGAAGAAGGCTTCGTGGGCGTGCTGAAGGAAGCCGAGCCCAATGCGGGGAAGGTGCTCAAGGACCTGCTCGGCAAGCAACCGCGCGCCCCGCGCCACTTCAAGGCGCCGGTGGCGCCCAATGGCTGGCACGTGGACACGATCGCTGCGCGCCTGCGCAAGACGCGCCTGCGCGAGGTGCTCGACGTGTTCATGGAGCAGCTGCGGCTCGACGACGCGCACTTCGCGGTGGCCGAGCTGGAGCAGATGCTCGACCTTGCGGCCGAGCTTGACCGGGTGGCGCCACGCCTGTCGCTCAAGCAGCGCTTCGTCTATGCGCAGGCGCCGGTCGACACGCGGGCCGAAGGGCAGGTGCTCGAGTTCCTGGAATGGGCGGGGGCGCATGCGCTTGTGGGCAAGGCGGGGCGGCCTTGGTTTCTCGATGCGGTCGATGGGCACAGCCGGCTCGATCGCATGGAGCAGGCGCTGCGGTCTTGCACGCTGTGGTTGTGGCTGGATCTGCGCTTTCCTGGGGTCTATGGACACGTGGAAGAAGTGCACTTGCTGCGCGAAGCGCTCAATGCGGGGATTGAGAGGCAGCTGCAGGGGCAGCGGCCGTTGGCGCAGATGCGGCGGGGGATGCGGCGGAGGTGAGGCACTGCGTGGTGCGCTGCCGGGATTTCGCCCCGGCGGGCGACCTTCTTTTCTTTGCTTGCCCAAAGAAAAGAAGGCAAAAGAAAGGGCCCCCCGTTCGCCGGTCCGCCTAGGGCGGACTTCTCTGCGCTGCTCGGGCTTGGGGTGTCGGGCAGAACTCACTCCGCGAGCTTCGCTCGCTGCGTTCAGACAGCTGCCCGAAGTCAGTTCACGAAGCGTGCTTCGCACGCCACCCCAAGCCCTGCGCTGCTCGACGGCTCTCAAGGGCCCCGGGATACCGCCGCCCGCTTCGCGGGCATCACACTCTCGACTCGCTTCGCCTCGTGCTGGGTTTGTGCCCCCACGCCCACCCCCCACCGTTCGGGCTGAGCTTGTCGAAGCCAGCGCATGGCACGGGCCCTTCGACAAGCTCAGGGCGAACGGGGGTGGGGAATGAGGCGATGCGAAGCGAGCCGTATCGCACCGCTTCCCGTGGGTGGCGTCGAGGAGCGCAGGGCTTGAGGGGCGCGCGCGTCAGCGCGCATCAACAACTGACTTCGCGCCGCCTGTTTGAACGTAGCGAGCGCAGCTCGCGAAGTGAGTTCGGCGCGGCCCCTCAAGACCGAGCACCGCAGAGCAGTCCGGCCTCCGGCCGGACCGCCACCGTCGGGTCGCCTTTTCTTGGTTACTTCTTTTGGCGAAGCAAAAGAAGTAACTCGCCCGCCGGGGCGAGACCCGGCAAATAGCCACGCAGTAAAAAACTCAAGGCTGATTCGTCACGATCGTCACCCGCCGATTCTCCGGCGCCGAGATCACCTTCCGATTCAGCAAGTCGGTATCCCCCTTGCCCTCCGCCTTCAGCCGATCAGCCGCGATGCCGTGCTGCGCCATCAGGTACTCCCGCACGCTCTCGGCACGCTGCTGCGACAACACCATGTTGGCCTCCGAATTCCCGCGCGGGTCCGCGTGGCCTTCCACATTGAAGGTGTAGTCCGCGAGCCGGTCGTTCTTGAGCGCCGCAGCCACCACGTCAAGCTGCTGCTTGGCGTTGGCGGTGAGCTCAGCGGAATTGGTCTCGAAGGTGATGAGCAGCGACGCGCTGGCCTTCTTCTTCGGGGCGGCCAGCACGCCGGCGCTGTTGTCGCGGCTGACCTTCAGGCTGCGGGTGAGCACTGGGGCGGGCTCGGGGGTGAGGGCGTCCAGCAGGTTGGCTTCGGTGACCTTGTTGCCCTTGAGCAGCGTGGTGCCCTCCTGCGCCCACGGCGAGGCGCACAGGGTGGCGGCCAGCAAGGTGGCGACGAGCTTCAGGGCGGGGCGGGGGGTGGTGCGCATGGCGATCTCCTGCGGGTCTTCTGACGGTACGAATATTGAACGATGCGGGGCGCGGATGAAAGCGACCAAGGTCACCCGCCGCTCGTGGGCAGGGGGCCAGGCACGGTGTCACCCCAGAGGCTGTTGAGGCGGGTGGTCTCGGCCGGGTCGCCCACCCACACCGCGATGGCGCTGTAGTTGTCTTGCCGTGGCGTGGCATGGCGCTCGATGTGCTCGGCCATGCGCTGCAGCCAGTCGGCGGGCGAGGCGGCCACCGCGAAGTGCGCTTCGATGTCGCGCGGGCCGAAGTGCTCCCACCAGCCGTCGCTGCAGAGCAGGAAGGCATCGCCGTCTTCCACCCGCGCCGCGCGCTCGGTGGTGTTGGGCTCGATGCCGCCTTCGGTGCCCATTGCGGCCAGCAGCTGGTTTTTCTTGGGATGGTTGAGCGCTTCTTCGGGCGTGAGGTAGCCAGCCGCGACCATCTGCTGCACGACGCTGTCGTCTTGCGTCACGTGCATCACGCGGCCGTGGCGCAGCAGGTAGAGGCGCGAGTCGCCCACGTGCGTCCACAGTGCCTCTTCGCGCCGGGTGTCGATCCACAGGGCCACGAGCGTGGCGTGCATGCGGTCGCGCTGCTGTTTCTCCTGCTGCTGTACCACGGCGTCGTGCGCCTGCAGCACGAGCTGCGTGAGCTCGGCGGGCGAGGCCTGCACGGCGTTTTGCAAGGCATGGGCGGTGAGGCGCACCACCAGGTCAGACGCGATGGCGCCGCCCTTGTGGCCGCCCGCACCGTCGGACAGCACGGCGTACCAGAACGGCCCGTTGTGCCCGTGGCGCAGGTCGTCTTCGTTGTGGTTGCGCCCACCCACCTCGCTGCGGGCGGCGATCTCGATCTCGAGCATTCGCACGGGTCAGACGGAAGGGTGGCGCGCCTGGTCGAGGCGATCGAGCTGCTCTTCGTAGGCCTCGACGAAGGCCTTGCCGAAGAGGTCGTGGAAGTCTTCCTGCGCATCGTCTCGGATGCGCTTGTAGTGCTGCAGGTACAGCTCCCAGAGCTTGGCGCGGCGGTTCATCGGCAGCACGCTGTCGAGCACCGAGTTGCCGGCGAGCTTGTTTTCCAGCTTGCCGGGCTCGAACTTGTCGAGCACACCGGTGAGCGCGGCCCGCATGCCGGCCATGGTGCCGATGGCGTGGCCGAGCAGGTCGTCCATCACGTCGCTCACCGCCACCGGGCCCATCATGAAACCGCGCATCGGCGGCTGCAGCAGCTGCTCGATGGCCACGCCGGCATCGGGCGAGAACTTGAGCGGGTTGTTGTTGCGCGCCTGGATGGTGGTGACGTCGGCCTTCATCTCCTGCTTGGCCGCGGCGCGGATGTGCACGAGCTTGATGGTGCCGTCGATGGCGTGGTGCATCACCTGGCCGAGGATCTTCATCATCTCGGGCGTGAGGCCCTGCGGCAGCTTGATGTTGACGCCGGCGCCCTCGCAGAAGGCGGCCCACAGCGCATCGGGCGGGGCCGACGGCCCCGCGGCGGGGGCCGGCGGCGCCGGGGCGGTGACGGGTGGGATCTCATCGAGCGGCGCATGTGCCGAGTCGAACACCAGGCGCGACGGTTTCACGCCGGGCACCGTCTCGGGTTCGCTGCGCGGCGCGGGCGGGCGCGGTGCGCTGAAGAGGCTGGTGGCCGGTGCGGGTGCGGGGGCCTGCACCGGCACCGGCGCGGGCGCCGGGACGGGCTTGGGCGCCTGCACGGCCGGCGGCACGTAGGCCGCGCGCAGCTCGGGTGTGTGGTTCGAGGCGGTGGGCGCGGCCGGTGCGGGTGGCGCCGACGCGGCACCGCCAAACATCGCCATCGGGTCCTTGTTGTCGGGTGGCGCATCCTTGGCGCCCGAGGTGGGTGTGGCCAGGAAGCCGGCCAGCGGGTCGGCGCCGGGCGAGGGCGCACTGCCCAGGCCGAACATCGCGTCGAGGCTGCTCGACTGCGCGGGCGGCGCGCCGATCAGGTCGCCGAGGCCCAGGTCGGCGGGCAGGGCCGACGGTGGGGTGGGGGCGGCGGGGCTGCCCGCCATGAAGCCGGCCAGGCCCGTCTGTGCGGGGCTCGCCGCAGGCGGCGGGGCGAGGTCGGCGAAGGGGTCGAAGTCGTCGGGCAGGCGGGCGGCCACGGCGGGCGGCGCGGCTGGCGGCTGGGCCGGCGGCGTCGGCTTGCGCACGTGCACCGCCGTGGTCGGCGGGTTGGCCGGCTGGCCGCCCATGAGGCCGGCGAAGGGGTCGTCGGTGGCGGGCTTGACCGCACTGCCCAGCAGGTCGGCGAAGGGGTTGGAAGCGCTCGTGGTGCCGGCCACGGTGGCGCCGCCCAGGGCCGAGCGCGGGCGGGGGTTGGTCTTGCCTTCGGTGGCCGAGGACTTGATCACCGTGCGCGGGTCGACCGCCACCGGCTGCGTGGCCGCCGGGTCGACGGCCTCGCCGAGCGTGGCGCGCATGCTGTAGCTGCCGACCACGATCTCGTCGCCATCGCCGAGATTGGTGCCTTCGCCCGGGTTGATGGGGCGGCCGTTGACGGTGATCGCGTTGGCGCTGCCCACGTTGCGGATGGAAAAGCCGCCGTTGCTGAACCACACCTCGGCCTGCAGGCGCGAGATGTGGCGCTCGGGGTCGGGCAGGCTCAGGGTGTTGGTGTCCGAGCGGCCAATGGTGCCGCCGCGCTCGTCGAAAAGGCCGGTGATGGCCTGAGACAGGGTTTCGCCTTTCAGGGTGTGCGCGCGGATCACGAGATGCATGAGAGCTCCAAGGGACGGGCTGCCGCCTTCGGGCGTGGCGGCCCCACAGTTGCGTTTATCCGGGTTGGGGCCAAGACCCGCAATGAACGAAAGTCATGCGGCGCCTGTGCATGGCCGTGCGGCCGGCTATCGGGCCGGGGCGCTGGGCAGGCCGAGCGAGAGGTGGAGGGCCGAGGCCGCGATGGCTGCGCCGCCCACGGCCACACTGATCTGGTTGAGCCCGCTGGCCACGTCGCCGGCGGCGAAGAGGCCGGGCACGCTGGTCTGCTGATGGGCATCGACCACGAGGTAGCCGAGCGCGTCGGTCGCCGCGCCGAGCGCGGTGGCGAGGCGAGATCGCACCTGCACGCCGAAGGCGGAATAGAGGGCCGCGTAGACGCGCAGCTCGTCACCGAAGCGCACCTGCACGCCGCCGTCGCACAGCGCGAAGGCGTGCGGGTGCGCCTGAGCCACCGAGATGCCGGCCTCGGCGAGCTGGCGCAGGTCTTCGGCGGGCAGCACGGCCTCGCGGTCGGAGAGAAAAACGGTCACGTCGTCGGTGAAGTGGCGCAGGTACAGCGCCTCGCGCATACCGGCCACGCTGCGCGTGAGTACGCCCACCGGGCGGCCTGCGGCCTCGAAGCCGTCGCACACGGGGCAGAAGCGCAGCACGCCTTCGCGCAGCGCGGTGTCGGCTTCGGGCAGGCTGGGCCAGATGTCGTCGACGCCGGTGGCCAGCAGCACGCGGCGGGCGTGCAGGGGCGCCCCCAGCGACTCGCCGTGCAGCGTGAAGCCGCCGGCGGTGCGCTCCAGGGTGTCTACACGCGCGTCGACCGTGTGCAGCGGGTAGCGCTCGGCCTGGCGCCGCATGTGGGCGAGCAGCTGCGCGCCCGAGATGCCGTCGGGAAAGCCGGGGTAGTTGCGCGACAGCGGAATGGTGCTCGCGCGGCTGCTGCCCGAGTCGACGACCAGCACGCGCCTGCGAAAGCGCGCGAGGTAGGTGGCCGTCGTGAGGCCCGCCGGGCCACCGCCGATGACGGCGGCGTCCCAGATGGGGGAGGAGGGCGCCTCGGTCATGGAACGTTGAGCGCCTCCTTGGCCGCAGCTCAGCCGCGGTCGGCGCGGGCCGGCAAGGTGCCCGAGCGGTTGCTGCGGGTGTCGCTGGTCCCCGTGCCCATGGTGCTGGAACTGTTGCCGGTGGTGCCCATCGTGCTGGAGTTCGTGCCCGAGCCCATGGTGCTCGAGTTGGTGCCGGTGCCGGTGCTCGTGCTGCTGCTGGGATCGGTGGACGTGCCACCCATCGTGCCCGTGCCGGTGGTGCCGGTCGAAGGGCTGGTGCTGGTCCCGGTGGCGCTCGTGCCGGTGGAGCCTGGGTTGGCTGCGGCGCCGGAGGTGCCGTTGGGCGAGCCTTGCGTACCGGGCGTTGCGGTGCTGCCCGTGCCGCCGGTGGTACCGCCGGCGGTGCCGCCCGTGCCCGACGACTGCGCGTAGCTGAGGCCCATGGCCAGTGCGGTGGCGGCTGCGGCGATGACGGTGAGTGTGGATTTGAACTGCATGGTGAAGTCTCCGTAGACGGGTTTGAGGAAGCCGCGCTGCGGCTGGCCCCACCGGGCAATGGGTGTGCCCGATGGGTCCGCCCAGGGGATGCGCGGGCCCCGTCACATGGCCGTGGCGCTTCTTGCCGCAAAGGCGGGCGGATTACCTTTGTCACGTTGTCGCGCCGAGGGCCGATGCGACACTTTCGCCCGCAGTCGACCACCACCCACGAGCGCATCTGCCTGCCGGCCGCGAGGCCCGACGACTGCAAGGCCTGTCTGCAAGCAGCCCGCGCTCCGAAAGAGGGACCCACCCCCATGAAGAAGAAACTTGCACTGTTGGCCGCAGCGGTCGCGCTGAGCGCCACCGCCGTGTCGGCGCAGGCCCAGGAGAAGCGCAACGCTGTTTCGCTGTTCGGCAACATCACCTCGTCGAACGACTACTCGACGGCCAACGTGAATGGCACCTACGAGCGCCTGGTGACCGACAAGCTGTCGATCGCCGTCGGCGCGACGTACACCAAGTTCGAGTTCGGCGGCTTTGACAGCACGAGCCTCGGCCTCACCGCGGGCGCCACCTACTACATCGGCCGGCCTTCGCAGGCGTCGAACATGCTGTTCTACGGCAAGGGCATCGTGGGCCTGACCCGCGCCGAAAGCCCCATCGAGAGCGACACCGGCAACACGATCGGCATCTTCGCCGGCCTGGAGCAGCCGTTGAGCGAAGCCACCAGCCTCTTCGAGGAACTCGGCTACCAGCGCACCGACGTCTTCAACGACACCCGCAATGAAGTGGTGTTCAACATCGGCCTGAAGATCCGCTTCTGATGGACACGCCACGCATCCTCGCCATCGGGGCATTCGCCGGCATCCTGGCGGCCTGTGGCTCCACCCCACCGGCCTCACCCTGGCCGGCGTGGGTGCTGCAGCCCGATGCCGGGGGCGGCGTGGCAGCGGCCGAGTGCGTCGAGTCCAGCGGCAACCTGTCGCTGGACCGCACGCAGGCAGCGGCTGCCGCACGCGTCACGCTCGCCCGCAACCTGGAAGTGAACATCCAGGCCAGCGACGAGCTGGTCGCATCGAAGACCGGCGCGCAGGCGTCGCAGACCTTTCGCTCCAACGCCAAGCTGCTGAGCGAGAAGGCCCTCACCAACACCCGCGTCTCGCGCCTCGAAGAAGTCGCTGCCGGCAAAGGCAAGTGGCTCTGCGCCGAGGTGACGCTCGATTCCGCCGGCACCCGCAGCCTCGTGAAGGAGGCCGTGGCCAAGACCAACACCACCGCCTCAGCCGACGTGGAAGAGATGCTGCTGCAGCAGTTCCGCCGCCGCTCGGTGCCGTCGCAGGTGTCGCAGAAGAACGTGCAGTGACACGTGCATTGACGTGACACACAACCGCTTGTTCGGCGCGCTGGTCGTCGCGCTGGTGTGCGTGGCGGTGAGCCCCTTCGCCTCGGCCGCCTGCAAGGTGATCGGCGATGGCGACACCGCACCGGCGTGGACCTCGCCGCAAGCGCCCGAAGACGCGGCGACCGTGAGCGCCGTGGGCTCCGCCACCATCGACGGCGACCGCCTGCCCGAGGCCCTGGCCGCAGCGCGCACGAATGCGCTCAAGGAGCTGGCCGAGCGCATCCGCGTGTCGGTGAGTTCGAGCGTGAAGCTCAACGACAGCAAGGTGAGCGAGGGCGGCAAGCAGGTGCTGCGCTCGTCCATCGAATCGGTGGCCGAGGCCACCACCAACGTGACCCTGCAAAACGTGCGCGCCGACCAGCAATGGGTCGATGCGCGCCGCTGCCAGGCCTGGGTGCGCGTGTCGATCGGCCGCGCTGACTTCGAGCGGGCTCGCAAGCGTGACCTGCTCATCGGCCTGTCGAAGCAGGTGGGCACGATGCTCACACTGGCCGAAGACGCGACCAAGCCGCTGGTGCAGCGCGAAGGCTCCGCCGCCGCGGCTGCTGCGCTGCTCGGCAGCAACGATTTCCGCGACGTGCCCGAGGTGCCGGTGGCGGCGCTCAAGTCGCGCCTGAATGGCGTTGACAAGATGCTCGCCCGCATGAAGCAGGACGAGACCCGCCTGCTCGGCCTTGCGCAGTCGCACGTGCAGGCCTATGCCGAATTCAAGAGCGCGACCAACCCGGTCGAGCGGCTCGAAGCGGCCGGCCGCGCGCTGCGCCCGCTGCGCACGCTGCTGGCGGCGTCGTGGGTGCCCGATGAATCGGTGATCGGCTTTGCGGCGCAGCCGCGGCTGGTGTCGCTGCTCAACGAAGCCGGCTACCCGTGCCTTGCGCGCAAGGCGGCCAACGACGCGCAGGGTTGTGCGCCCGAGCTGCTGGCGCAGGAGCGGCAGAAGGAATACTTCGCGGGCCGGCAGGTGCAGCTCAGCTGCAGCCTGCGCCTCGCTGGCAAGGCCGAGCCCTGGGCCAAGGCGTGTGCGTCGCTCAGCGAGTCGCTCGCAAAGCTGGGGGCACGCACCGAAGTCGCGGCCGCCGCCGCCAAGCCCGCAGCTGGCGTGACGCAGATCCGCCTCGACGCCGAAGGCCGCATCGGCAAGCGCCAGGACCCGGAAGACAAGTCCACCGGCTACCGCTTCGAAGGCGCCGTGAAGAGCCAGGTGCGCGGGCTCGACAGCCCCATCGACGACACCTACCAGGCGCTCACCGGCTGGAACCCGGTGTCGGACGCGATGGCCACCGACATCCTCGCGCTGAGTGCCGCGAAACGACTGGTCGAACGCATCGGGCAGAGCTGGCAATGAAACGAATTTGGGCCGCCCTCGCGTGTGTCTTCATCACGAGCCTGGCCATGGCCCAGGAGGGCACCAAGGTCTCCGTCGCCGCCTACATGAGCGACGCGAAATACGCGGCCTATGAAAAGGTGGCGCAGGCCCGCGCCGAAGAGCTGCTCAACGACTCGAAATACGTCGTGCTCGACGAGGCCAAGGCGCGCCAGCTGAAGAAGGGCTGGGTCGACCTCGCCGACCCCGGCCACGTGATCACGGCCGAAGAGTTCGTGAAGCGCGCCGGCAAGTACGACATCGAAAAGATCGTGCGCGTGGGCGTGAGCGTGAGCGTGAAGCCGGTGCTCGGGCTTTTCTACACCGCCACCGCCACGGCTGAGTTCCGCATCGTCGACAAATCGGCCAAGGTGCAGGCCTTCACGCTCAACGAGATGGGCACGCGCGGCGTGCCGCCGTCTGACGGCCTGACCGAAGGTGCGGCCATCAGCAATGCGATCCAGCGCGCCATCGACGGCGCGGCGCAGCGCGCCGGCCTCACCATCGTGAGCCCGGCCTTGCCCAAGGGCGTGCCGCTGGTGCTCGAAGCGGTGGCCAGTGCGCCGCCCGAGACCGAGCTGGCCGCCGCCTCCGCCGAGGTGGGAGACGCGCCCTGGGTGTCGGCGGTGAAGCTCAACAAGGAAATGTGGCGCGGCGAAGACAAGGCCTGCGTGGCCGTGTCACCCGATGGGCAGGTGGGTGCGGTCGGCGGCTACACCTGGGCGGTCGACCGGCTCGGAGGCCTGAGCCGCACCTACGGCGGCCGGGTGCACCTCGTGGACACCGCCGGCGCGCAGGAATTCAACCTGCACACCGTGCACCCGGTGGGCAAGCGCGAGTCGGGCGAAGACGGCACCTCGGCACCCATCGCCTGCGGCTTCATCGGCAACTGGCGCTACCTCGTGGTGGCCACCGGCAACGTGCTCTCGTGCTACGACGTGGAGCGCGGTGCCGAGACCTGCCGCCTGAGGCTGCAAGGCGCGCCCAAGCAGGCGCAGCTGAGCGTGGGCCGCGTGGGCAACGGGGCTTATGTGGCCTTGCAGACCGACAAGGCCAAGACCTATTACCGTGTGGTGCTCGCCAAGTAGTCGGAGCGCGCTTCGCCATGTGCCGCAACATCAAGACCCTGTTCAACTTCGAACCGCCGGCCACCGAGCTGGAGATTCGTGACGCCTCGCTGCAGTTCGTGCGCAAGCTGTCGGGCTTCAACCGGCCGTCGCAGGCGAACGAAGCGGCCTTCGACAAGGCCGTGGAAGAGGTGGCCCGGGCCGCGCGCGTGCTGATCGGCTCGCTCGTGACCAACGCACCGCCGCGCGACCGCGAGGTGGAGGCCGAGAAGGCGAAGGCGCGCTCGGCCGCGCGGTTCGGCACGTGAACCTCCTTGCACGCTGCCTGCTGGCGTTGTGGCTGCTGGCGGCAGCCAGCGGGACGGCGTGGGCACAAAAGCGCGTGGCGCTCCTGATCGGCAACTCGGCCTACGCGTCGGCGCCGCTCGTGAACCCGGCCAACGACGCCGCCGACCTTGCCGCCGCGCTCAAGGCGCGTGGCTTCGAGACGGTGGTGGCCCTCAACACCACCAAGCGCGACATCACCGCCCGCGTGCGCAGCTTCGCCGACCAGATCACGCCGGGCACTGTCGCCTTGTTCTACTACGCCGGCCACGGCATGCAGGTGCGCGGGCGCAACTACATCCTGCCGGTCGACGCCAAGGTGCAGAGCGAGGGCGACGTGGTGGAGCAGGGCGTGGAGATCGATGCCGTGCTGCAGCGTCTTGAGGGCAAGGGCGCCGCGATCAACCTCGTGATCCTCGACGCCTGCCGCAACAACCCCTTCACGGCGGCCAAGGGCTCGGGCCTCGCGGCCGTCGACGCGCCCAAGGGCAGCCTCGTCGCCTTCGCCACCTCGCCGGGCAAGGTGGCGCTCGACGGCAAGGGCCGCAACGGCGTCTACACCAAGCACCTGCTCGCGAACCTCAATGCGCCGGGCATGCGGGTGGAAGACGTGTTCAAGCGCGTGCGCGTCGGTGTCACCGAAGAGTCGCAAGGCCAGCAGGTGCCGTGGGAGAACACCTCGCTCACGACTGATTTCTATTTCATCCCGCCGAGCGGCGACGCGGCGACGGCGGGCGCGCCCGATGCGGAGCAGCAGCGCCTGCAGATGGCGATTGCCACCCGCAACAAGGCCGAGCTGCGCAAGTACCTCGAGCTTTCGCCCACCGGCCGCATGCGCACGCAGGTGGCCGCGGCCTACGAGAGCGTGATCGCCGCCGAGCCCACGCGCAGCGCCGTCGAGCCCAGCTACGTGCGCGACTGTCCCGACTGCCCGCGCATGGTGACCCTGGGCAGTGGCAGCAAGGCCATCGGCGCCTTCCCGGTGACCGTGGCCGACTACGAGCGCTGCGTGCAGGCGCGCGCCTGCGAGAAGCGTGACGTGGGCGAGTTCGGCGTCGACAAGCACCCCGCGATCAACGTGAGCTGGCACGACGCGGTGAAGTACACGCAGTGGCTGAGCCAGCGCACGAAGCAGAAATACCGCCTGCCCACCGAGGCCGAATGGGTCGACGCGGTGGAGGCCGGCCGCTACGTGGGCGAAGGCAGCACACGCCGGCTGGTGCCCTTCGTGGAGTGCCGCTCGGGCAATGGCTACGACCGTTCGGCCGCGCTGGTGGCGGGCTTCCCGTGGCGCGAGTCGGCCTGCAACGACGGCTTCCCGCAGACCTCGCCGGTGGGCGTGTTCCTGCCCAATGCGCTGGGCATGTACGACTGGGCCGGCAACGTGTGGCAGTGGACCTCGACCTGCGCCGACGCGAAGAAATCGCCCTGCGAGAAATACGTGCTCAAGGGCGGCAGCTGGGCCTCGCCGCTGACCGCGCTCACGCCGCAGGCGGTGCTGAGCGCGGAGCCCACGTTGCAAGGCAGCACGATGGGGTTCCGTGTCTGGCGGGAGTGAGTCGAGGGTAAGCCTTCAGGCTTACATCTGCGCCAGCTGGCGCTGCTGGCGCCACGCGGGCGCGGCGACGTTGAAGAGCGCGGTGCCGGGCGTGAGCAGGCACAGGTAGTCGGCCGCGGCCATGCGCTGGCGCTGGAAGCCGTTTTTCAACACCGACACGCAGTGGGCCACCGACGGCGGCTCACCGACGAAGTAGCGCGTGCCGGGCTGGAAACGGGCGCCGTTCGCCTGCCACCAAGCGGCGATCTTGTCGGCGTCGGGCCAGGGCAGGCTGTCGTCTTCGTCCAGCGCCACGTCGGCGTCGGCGGGGTCGTCGTTGGGGCCGAAGACGGCGTCTTCGGGTGGCTTGACTTCGAGGTCCAGCAACGCGAGGTCGAGCCCGGTGATCGTGCTGAACGCTTCGCCGGCCAGCCGGGTGAGCTTCGGGTCGGCCATCTGCTTGATGAGCCAGGGCACGTAGTGCGGGTCACCGGCCATGCCCACGCCGCGGATCAGGCCGCGCACGAGCTTCGGCTCCTGTGCCCAGGGCTTGAGCAGGGCGTTCGCGCGATCGGCCGGCAGCACTTTCAGCACGGTGACGAGCGCCTCGAGGCGATGCGGCCCGGCGGCCTGGGTGAGTGCGATGAGCTTCTCCACCGCCTGCTGCCGGTCGCCGAGCCGCAGCGCTGCGCGGGCACCCGCGAGTTGGACGAGGGGGTCGGCGTGGGCCAGCGCGCCAAGGCAGGCGGGCAACAGGTCGACGCGCCCGAGCCGGCCGGCGGCGTCGTGGGCCGACGCCAGCAGGTCGGCGGGACACTCGCCTTGTGCCATCAACTCGCCGAGCAGGGCACCGGGGTCGACCTGGTGCATCACGCAGGCCGCCAGCCCCAGCCGGCGATGGGCAGCCTCGGGCGACGACAGGAGCGTCTTCGCGAGCCCGCGCAGCGATGCGGGCGACACCCAGCCCAAGGCGGACGCGAGGGCGGGGTGGCCGTCTTCCAGCGCTTGCGCCACGGCGAGCAGGCGCTGCAGCGAAGGCGCATCGGCGGATTCGATCGCATGGATGGCGGCGGCAAACACGGCTCCGCGGGTGGGCCGCTCCAGCGCCGACAGGTGCAGCGGGCCGGCTGCGTTGCCGGCGACGGCCAGGCCATCGAGCGCGGCGGCAAGGCGCTCGTCGAGCCGGGCCAGGAAGCGCAGCGTGACGTGCGGGGCGCGGACCAGCACCGCACGCGTCTGGCGCAGGGCGATGGCATCGTCGAGATGCTGGTTGAGGACCGCCGGCACCGGCGAACGGGAAGACACGGTCACAGGCACGTCACTCAGAGCTGGAAGATCTTCTTCCACTTCGATCCGTCGTAGAAGAACGCTTCGTCGACACCTGCCACCAGCAGCACACCATCGCCCGAGGCGAGGTGGGCGAAGTTGTTCATCGGCGGCTGGCCGATGGGCAGCGGGCGAGGCTCTCCGGTCGAGACTTCGTAGAGCGCGTCGTCGGTGGAGACGATGACCATGTCTTTGTAGGCGGCGAGTTCCTGGAAGAACTCCTCGCCTTCGAGGTCGATGCGGATGGGCTTCCACTTGTTCTTGCGCCCGACCCACAGGTCGTGGCTGTCGGTGGTGAGGTAGACCTGGCCATCGGGGGCGCACAAGACCTTGCCGAAGTTGGCGTCGGTGGGCACTTCGAGCTGCGCCCAGCGCTTGCCGTCGAAGTGCCAGAGGTTGCCGCGTGGGCCGCAGGCGTACAGGTCGTTTTCGGCGAAGCCGTCGATGTCGTCGAAACCGGCGTTGTCGAGCTTGCCCTTGAGCGGCTTGGTGAGCTCGTCGGTGGTCAGGCGCTGCCACTTGTTGGGGGCGGTGCGGCGGTAGACCTCGCGGCCGATGCCCACCGCATAGGCATGCCCGCCCGCGATGCAGCGCAGAGAGGTGAAGAACGCCGGCTTCTTGCTGGTGATCGATTTCTCGTCGTCGTCGTCGCCCTGGCCGAGCACATACACCTCGCCCGGCTCGGCGATGAAGACCCAGCGCTCGGCCGGCGCGAAGCAGGCGCACCCGTGGATGCCGGTGGTCTGGTGCCACTCGCGGAAGGCCCATTGCTCGGCCTTCTTGTCATTCGGGAAGTGAAAGAAGAGGGCGGTGGGGCGCGGGATCAGCGCGTCGTCTTCTTCCCAGTTCTGGGCGGTGAAGGCGAAGAGGTCGCGGCTGCGGACGAAGCATCCTTCGATGCCGAACTCTTCCAACTCCTGTGCGATGTCCGCAAACGAGCTCATGCTGGGTTGCCCTTTCCTGGCTGTGTGTTGAAGAGGTTCACCGCACGGTGCCCTTCTTCGGCTTCTTCTTGTACTTGTCGAAGTTGGCGCGGGTGGCGCCGTCTTTCTGGTTGACCTTGATCTTGGCGCCGGTGCCGGTGCGCGTCATGTGGCGATCGATCTGCTCTTCGATGCACTCCTTCGAGCACTGCGGGTTGCCGTCCTTGTCCTTGAAGGTCTCGGTGTGGGCCTCGGCCGCCTTCGATTTGGCGTCTTCGTAGGTCAGCTCCTTGCCGGCTTCGAGTATCTCGCGGTACTTCTTCTTGGTCTTGTCGTGCATCTTCTTGTGCGTGCCGATGACCTTGGAAGTGCCCTTCTTGCCGGTGCAGCACACGCAGGGGGCGTTGTCGAGCGTGTAGGCGTTGGGCCCCGTCTTCTTCAGGCCCGGCACGTTGGTGCTCGTGTCGCCTCGCGCGCCCTCGGCCTGCAGCAGCGAGTTGGGCAGGATGTGGTGCGCCACCTGCGGCGGGCAGCAGTGCGGCGACGACTTGCTGCTGGTGCCGTCGTTGAAGGGCGTCAGCATGCATTTGCGCGCGGCCTGGCAACCCGCGTTCTTGCAGGAGTCTTCGGTGCCGTAGGGGTCGCAGTTGGCGCAGGCCTTCTTCTCGGCCTTGATCTCTTCCTTGCAGGGCCCGGTGTTGCGCGAGAACGCCGTCTTCGAGACGAAGGGCCAGGGCGGTGTGCCACCCGGCGGCGGGTTGTGGTTGTGGGTGGTGAGGTCGAGGTTGCGGACGACGTTCTCACCCTCGACCTTGACATCCATCGACCAGGCGTTGAAGTACACCTTGCCCTTGTTGACGCTCGTGACGACGTTCTTCTTCGGCGCGCTGCCGGCTTCGTCGCCCGTGCTCTGCTTGAAGTAGCTCTTGTTCTTGAGCATCACTTCCTGGCCGGCGATCTTCACCGAGCTGGAGCCCGAGGTGGCGTCGCTGTCCATCCCGGTGTTGGGATAGGGGATGGGCACGCCCGGCGGCGTGGCGGGGGTGAGCGGCGGCGTGAAGCAGACGTCGGGGAAGGCGCAGATCGACTTGCCGGCGCCCTGCTTGCACGACACCTCCATGCCGTTGGCGTAGACGTTGTTGCTCATGGCGCAGCCACCTGGCGCAGGGTGAGGGCCGCCCGCGGCCCGTCGTCGTTGGACAGGTGCACCAGCACGCCCGGCCCCTTGGCGTAGCCCTTGCGGTAGGCCGCCCAGGCCGTGGCCAGCGCCGCGATGCCGGCGGCTGCACCGATCTCGCCGGTGCACTCGGCCGCGTGCCAGAGGTCGAACTCCTCCTTGCGGTGGCGCAGCGAGCGCGACAGCGCGAGCGAGGTCTCCTTGAAGTAGTAGTGCTCGCCCGCGATGTCGGTGATGCGGAAGTCGATGTCGCCAAGATCGCACTGCGCGTCGGCGAGGGCCGCCTTGATGGCCTGCGAGAGGCCCTCGGCGCGCAGCGGCAGCTCGCTCTCGACCGTGGCGGGCTCGCGGCCGAAGCCGATGCCGGTGCACATCAGCGCGCCAGGCGTGGCGTGGCGGCTGAGCAGCAGCGCGCCGGCGCCTTCTCCGGCGATGAAGCCGTTGGAGTTGTCTTCGGTGAGCAGGCGGTCTTGCTCGCCGTAGTGGCGCAAGGTTGCCGCGCTCAGGAGGCTGTCGCTGGCGGCGACCAGCACCTGCTCGATGCCCGCCTCGTTCAGCAGCGTTCTCGCATGTGACAGTGCCACCGCCGCGCTCACGCGGCCATGCGCGATCACCGCGCTGCGGTCGGAGAAGCCGGTGCCGAGCTCATGGCGGATCAGTGCGATCAGCTCCTCGTCGAGGCCCTCGCGCCGGCCCGGCCGTGCGGGCTCGGCCACGCACAGCAGCAGCGGAATCGTGTGCCATTGCGCGGGCGGAATGCCGTCGAGCGCTTCGGTGATGGCCAGGCAGGCCATCTGCGCGAGCCGGTCCATGCCGGTCCAGGGTTCGTCGAGCTCGACCTGGTGGCCCGTGATGAACTGGCTGTCGGGGCCGATGAAGTGCGTCTTCGAGGGGTTGCTGACCTTGGCGCGGAAGGCAGCGCAGCTGGCCGCGGCGCTCAGGCCCACGGCCGTCACGAGGCCGACCTTGTCGATGATGAGCGGGGCGGGCTTCATGGCACCTGGGCAGGTTGTGCAGCTTGGGCAGGCGCCATCGGCACCATGATCACGGGGATCGGGAACGAGATCTCCTCGCGCTGCTGCCACCACTCGCGGCCCTTCTTGCCCACCAGCACCTGCGCGATCTCGTGCAGGCTGCGCTTGAGCGGGCGTGCCACACGCCAGCTCAGCGTGAAACGGCGTGCCTCGGGCTCGATGACGATGGTGTCGAGCGTGGCGTTGTAGTCCTCGCGCTCGCCCCGCTTCGGGAACACATGCACCGGCGCCACCAAATGGGGGATGCTGAAGTGCGTCAGCCCCTCGGGTGTGAGGTTCGACAGCACCACCTCGGTGGGGCCGTGGGCGAGGGCGTCGAGCGGCACTTGCTGGTCGAGCGGCGCGGCCTGGTAGTACTGCTCGTCGAAATCGGGCGGCAGGAAGGGGAAGTGCGTGTCGAGCCAGGCAGCGTCATAGGTGCCGGCGAGCTTGGAGCGGGGCTCCCAGCCGCGGCCCACCGGCCCGAACGACATCGGTCGGTAGGGCCTGGTCGTGTCGGAGATGCTCTGGCCCGCCTCTTCGGTGAGCGGCAGCGGCTTGCCGTCGACCCACTCCTTTCGCAGGTGCTTGTGGAAGCCGCGGCCAGCGGGGTTGGCCATGAAGGCGGCGTGCTGGGCCGGGTCTTCGTGGAAGAGGTCGGTCCCGCCGAAGGCCACGTCGTAGGAGATCGGCTGCGTGACGAAAGGCTCCGGCGCGGTGGCGCGCAGCGTCGCGAGGCCGCAGTCCCAGTGGCGGGGGCCGACGGCGGTGAACCGCTTCTGCCATTGGCCCACCCGCATGCCCACGTCGACGCGCGTGGCCGGGTTGCCGCGCGGTGCATGGGCCTGGCCCAGCAGGAGGATGTCGCAGCGCGGCTTGCGCGGCGCGAAGTCGACCTCGTACACCGGCGCCGACAGGCCCGGCTCGCCGGTGAAGGTGTCGGCCATGACGAGCGGCACCTGCTTCTCGTGCAGGGCGAAGTGGGTGTGCGGCTCGCCGGGCTCCGGGAACCGGAACGTGCCCTTGATGGCCACCACCAGCGATTCCCGGCCGCTGGGCTCGAGGCCCATGTTGCAGCCCGCCGTCATGCGGGTGGCGTTGATCAGCTCCATGTCGTGTGCGGGCGGTCAGTTGAGTTGCACCGAACCGCCCTTGAGCCGGTTCACCCCAGTGGAGCGGCTGGAGACGTAGCTGCCCTGGATCAGCACCTTGCCCGCCTTGGTCAGCGTGATGCTGGCCTTGCCGCACTGGAGCACGAGCTCCTGCTTCGCGTTGACGACGAGGCGCTCGCCGTCGGCGTCGACCTGCACCTGGCCGGGGGCGTCGAGCGGGCGGTCACCGGCCGCGCGCAGCACGCCCATCACGATGGGGCGGGCGGCGTCGCCGCCTTCGAACGACAACACCACCTGCCGGCCGATGTGGGCGCCGTGCAGGTCGAGTACGGTGCGCGCCCGCACGGCGGCCGAGCCGGCCTGGCCGGGGAAGAGCACGAGTGGCGTGAAGCCTTCGTCGGCGAGGGCGACGAGTTCGCCGATCACCACCTCGGGCAGCGGCGCAGGCGAGAGTGCCGCGGGGCGCCTGTCGATCAGCGAGGCCAGCGGGCTTTCGGCGGTGGGGCTTTCGGGCGCGTCGGCCAGCATCAGCTGCTCGTCGCTCAGGTGTTCGCGTTGCATGGCGTGCCTTGTCATCAGTTCTGCAGAACCTTCGAGCCCTTCACCACGACGTCGCTGCTGGCCTTGATGTTGATCTTGCCGGAGCCGTCGACGGTGATGTCCTTGCCCTTGATGGTGATCGTGCCGTCCTTCTTCATCGTGATGCTCGCGCTGCCCGTCTTGAGGGTGATGGAGTCGGCGGCGGTGATGGTGAGGTTCTTGCCGACGGTGAGCGAATCGTCTTCGCCGATCGAGGTGGAGCGCTTCTTCGAGACCGACGTGCTCTGCGCACCGCCGACGGTGAGGCTGCGGTCGGCGCCGATGGAGTTGGTCTGCTTCGAGCCCACGCTGGTGGACTGGTTGGAGCCGACGGTGATGTCCTGGTTGCTGCCGACGGTGAGCGTCTGGTTGGAGCCGACGTCGATCGTCTGGTTGGAGCCGATCGTGATGCTCTCGTTGCTACCCACCGACTCGGTGCGGTTGGCGCCGATGGTGATGGTCTCGTCGGAGCCCACCGTCTCGGTGCGGTTGCTGCCGATGTCGATGGTCTCGTTGCTGCCCACCGACTCGGTGCGGTTGGAGCCGATCGTGATGCTCTCATCGACCCCCACCGACTCGGTGCGGTTCTTGCCGATGGTGATGGTTTCGTTGTTGTCGACCGTCTCCGTGCGGTCGTGGTGGATCGTGATCGTCTCGTCGTTGTCGACCGTCTCGGTGCGGTCATGCTTCACATGCACCGTCTCGTCGTGGTCGATGGTCTTGGTGCGGTCATGGCCGACCCAGTGCGTCTCGTCGTTCTCGACTTCGATGTCCTGGTTCTTCTCGGCGTGGATCCACAGCTGCTCGCTGCCCTTCTTGTCTTCGAAGCGGATCGCGTTGGCATTGGCATACGCGCCACCCTTCGACGAGCGCGTGAGGATGCCGCTCTGCGTGGCGTTGGCGGGCAGGTCCCACGGCGGCATCTGCTCGGCGTTGTAGACGCGGCCGGTGATGAGCGGCTGGTCGGGGTCGCCTTCGAGGAAGCCGACGACGACCTCCTGCCCGATGCGCGGGATGTGGATCGCCCCGAAGTTCTTGCCGGCCCAGGGGTGCGACACGCGCACCCAGCAGCTGCTTTTTTCCTTCAGGTCTTTCTTCTTGGCCTCGCGGTCCCAGTGGAACTGAACCTTCACGCGGCCGTACTTGTCGGTGAAGATCTCTTCGCCACCGGGGCCCACGACCACGGCCGTCTGCGGGCCCTGCACGAAGGGCTTGGGCGTGCGGCGCGGCGGGCGGAACTGCTGCGACGACGGGATGGCGCTGAAGTCGACATGGAAGGTGTTGGCGCCGCTCGTGCCCGACTCGTTGGCGCTGACGCTCGCCTGGATGGAGGTGGCCACGATCAGGTACTCGGCGTTCTGGTCGTCGCGCGGGTGGCGGGTCAGCTTGAGCAGGCTGCCGGTCTGGATGCTGTGGCCGTTGGATGCGGCCTGCACCACGTGGAAGCGCGACTGCTGCTCGTCGAGGCGGTCTTCGACCTGCTGGCTGCCATCGGCGGCCACGATGTAGTCGCCCTGGTAGTCGAACATCTCCGAGTCGGCGAGGTCGTGGTCGTGCGTGGTGTCTTTCTCGACCGCGAGGTCGACCGAGGGGCGCTCGAAGTCGTAGCTGTCGAGCACGGTCTTGCCGGGGCGGATCTCGCGCGAGAACGTCCAGCGCGAGACGGTCTCGGTGTCGGGCGGGGCGGCGCCCAGCTCGTAGAAGGGCAGGGTGTCGTGGCCCTTCACTGCGTTGTGGGCGGTGCGCGAGTCGACGAGCATCATCTTGTGCTCGCCGTCCTTGTGCTCGAAGTACCAGTAGATGCCTTCGTGCTCGAGCAGCCGGGCGATGAAGTTGAAATCGCTCTCGCGGTACTGCACGCAGTACGTCCACTTGCGGTAGGTGCGAAAGAGGTTGAACTTGAAGTTCGCGACGCGGTGGTCTTCGAAGATCTTCTTGACGATGTCCGGGACGGTCATGTCCTGGAAGATGCGGCAGTCGCTCGTGCGCGTGAGGAACCAGAGCCACGGGCGCACGGTGGCGTGGTAGCGGTAGTAGCGGCCCTGGTGGCCGCCCATCGCGAAGCGCGTCACGTAGCCGTTGAGGTGGCGCTTGCCGTCGGCCAGCATCACGTTGACGGTGACCGGCTTGCCCAGCAGGTCGGCCGGCTTGAGGTCGGCCTTTTCGCTCAGCAGGTTGAGCTGCATGTCTTCGAGCGAGCTCAGGCCGCCGGTCGTCGACATCGACTCGAACAGCAGGTCCGCAGGCGGAAGAGGGGAGCTCAGGGTGATGGGTGCTGGCATGGTGTCCTACCTGGAACGCATCCGGGGTGTGGGCGTGAAGATAGGGCGTGAGCGCCCTCGCGGTAAGCGACGAAAGTCATGGCGCCGCCGCGCCGACTTCACTTGGTGGTGGTCGCCGGGGGTGGCGGTGCGATGTAGGTGATGAAGCGGTAGACCTGCCGGCTGCGCGACACGATGGGCACGCCGGATTCGCGGGTGTACAGGCTGTCGAGGAAGGCGTTGCCCTGGTCGAGGCCGTGCAGGTACGAGGGCAGCGAGGTGTAGTTCTCCATCTCCACCTGCACGAGGTTGGGGCCCATCCAGTCGGCGTCCTTGAAGCGGATCGCGAAGTTGCCGGTGTAGCCCCACAGCGGGTAGGCGAGCGGCTCCAGCATGTTGCCCTTGCGGCCCTGCCGGCCGCCGCCGGTGCGCCCCTGCACGAAGAAGTGCCCCTTGCTCGGCACCCATTCGCAGGCCACGTTGTCGATGCTGTACTGGCCCGACGGGCGGCCCGCGGCGATCCACTGCTGGTAGATCTCGACCGCCTCCAGGTAGGCCGGCGTGTTGCGCATGTGCTTGGTCTGGCTGTCCTCGGGGCCGAACTCGAGGTCACCGTTCTTCAGGCCCAGAGACGGGGAGCCGATCAGCCACCACACGAGGTTGCCGGCCGCCTCGTTGGCTTCGGCAAACCATTCGCTCGTGTTCTTGACGGCGCTCTCCCACGCCGTGGGCGTGTAGGCGTACATCTGCGGGCCTTCGGCACCGGGCGGGGAGTTCTTCGTCAGGGCATTGGTGCCGCCGTCGATGGCGGGCTGGTTGGTGTCGGACCCGAGCGGGCCGAGGTTGCCGTCGTTGGCCATGAGGAACCTCCAGGCAATGTGTTCAGGGAAGTTGTGCGGCGACCAGCCAGCCGATCACCGGCTGCCCGCTCTCCACGCGCAACTGCTCTTCGTGCAGGGCCAGCTCGTTGAGGCCCACCTGCGACAGCAGGCGGCGCAGGTAGCCGCGGTGGTGGGCGTAGCGGCCGTGCGGCTGCAGCTTGTACGACTCGCCACTTTCAGACTTCCACGCCTCCACGGTGAAGACGAAACGGCCCCCAGGGCGCAGTGCCGCGGCGGCGGCGCGCAGGGCATCGTGCAGCTCGCCGAAGTAGCACAGCGTGTCGGCGCAGATGAGCACGTCGAAGCGGCGCGGGTTGTCGTTCAGGTGCGCCACGAGTTCCGCGTGGGCCAGCTTGTCGTAGACACGGCGGCGGCCGGCCTGGGCGAGCATGCCTTGCGAGAGGTCGCAGCCGCTCAGCTCGCGCGCCCACTCGCGCACGAGCGGGCCACACAGGCCGGTGCCGCAGCCGAGGTCGAGCACGTCGTATTGGCGAGAGGGCGGTGCCAGCAGCGTTTCCAGCATCTCGGTCACGAGCTGCGGCGCGCGGTAGTCGAGCGCGGCGAGGTTGGCATCGAAGGTGGCGGCAAACGCATCGAAGGTCTTCTCGACGTAGGCATCGCTCGCCCGCTCGGGCACCGTGCCACCCACGCAGGCGGCGAGGTGGTGGCGTACCACCGGGTTGTCGGGTTCGATGGCGAGCCAGGCGCGGTAGAGCTGGGCCGCGTCTTCCAGGCGGCCCTTGTGCACCAGCGCCTTGGGCATGGCGTTGCGGGCCTGCAGCTGTTTCGGCGCGAGGGCCACACCCTTGGCGTGGGCGGCCAGGCCTTCGTCGATGCGCCCCTGCTCCACGAGCGCGAGCGAGAGCGTGTACCAGGCGAGTGCGAAGTCGGGCTTGGCCTTCACCGCGCGGCGGCACAGCGCCTCGGCCTCGGCATGCTGGCGGCGCTTGCGCAGCAGGGTGGCGAGGTTGGTGAGTGCATCGACCTGGTCGGGCTGGAAGGCGAGGCAATCGCGGTACGCCTTCTCGGCTTCGTCGTAGCGCTGGGTCTCCACCAGCACGTTGCCCAGGTTGTTGAGCGGCCCGGCTTCGCCCGGCAGGCGCACGATGGCCTGGCGGATGAGGCTCACCGCCTCTTCGCTGCGACCGCGGATGTGCTCCAGCACGCCGAGGAAATGCAGCGCGTCGGGGTAGCCCGGCCAGCGCTGCAGGATGGACACGAGCAGCGGCTCGGCCAGGTCGAGCTGGCCGCCGCGCAGGTGCGTGACGGCACGCTGCAGCAGCTGGCGCTGCGGCAGCTCGGGGTCTTTGGTGTTTCCGGGTCTAGTCGAAGGCATAGGCGAAATCGCCGTCGGCGACGGTGAGCTCCACCTTCGCGAGCGGCGTGCCCGTGGCCAGGCGGGTGAGGTACTCGTGGCTGATGCGCGGCAGCACGGTGTTGGTGAGCAGCGCGTCGATCACGCGGCCGCCACTTTCCACCTCGTTGCAGCGGCTCACCACCAGCTTGACCACCTCGTCGTTGAAGGTGAAGGGCACGTCGTGGTTGGCTTCGACGCGCTTCTTGATGCGGTTGAGCTGCAGCTTCACGATGCGGCCCATCATGTCTTCCGAGAGCGGGTAGTACGGGATGGTGACGATGCGGCCCAGCAGCGCGGCCGGGAAGACCTTCAGCAGCGGCTCGCGCAGTGCCTTGGCGATGGCATCGGGCGAGGGCATCAGCTCAGGGTCCTTGCACAGGTTCATGATCAGGTCGCTGCCGGCGTTGCTCGTGAGCAGGATGATCGTGTTCTTGAAGTCGATGAGGCGGCCTTCGCCGTCTTCCATCCAGCCCTTGTCGAAGACCTGGAAGAAGAGCTCGTGCACGTCGGGGTGGGCCTTCTCCACTTCGTCGAGCAGCACCACGCTGTAGGGGCGGCGGCGCACGGCTTCGGTCAGCACGCCGCCTTCGCCGTAGCCCACGTAGCCCGGGGGCGAGCCCTTGAGCGTGGAGACGGTGTGCGCCTCCTGGTACTCGCTCATGTTGATGGTGATCACGTTCTGCTCGCCGCCGTAGAGCGCTTCGGCCAGCGCGAGCGCGGTCTCGGTCTTGCCCACGCCCGAGGTACCGGCGAGCATGAAGACGCCGATGGGCTTGCTCGGGTTGTCGAGCATCGCGCGCGAGGTCTGGATGCGCTTGGCGATCATCTCCATCGCGTGGTCTTGCCCGATCACGCGCTCACCGAGGTTCTTGGCGAGGTTGAGCACCGTCTCGATCTCGTTGGCCGCCATGCGGCCGACGGGGATGCCGGTCCAGTCGCCCACGACGCTGGCCACGGCCTGGTAGTCGACGGTCGGCAGGATGAGCGGGCTTTCGCCTTGCAGCGAGCTCAGCTCTTCTTGCACCTTCTTCAGCTCGGCCAGCGTGGCGCTGCGGTCGGCGTCGGAGAGCTTCACCAGCTCGGGAGCTGCGGCTTCGGCGCTCTTCTCCAGCTTGCTGCCCGTGCCTTCCACCGGCTCCAGGCCGCCGCGCAGCTTGGCGCGCAGGTCGAGCAGCTTGTCGACGAGCGACTTCTCGGCCTGCCAGCGGCTTTGCAGCTTGTCGAGGCGGGCGCGCTCCGCGGTGAGTGAAGCCTCGACTTCGGCCGAGCGCTTGGCGGTGTCGATGCCGATGGCGTCTTCGCGGGCGATGATGCCGCGCTCGGTTTCCAAGGCCTCGATGCGCTTGGAGCAGTCGTCCACCTCGGCCGGCGTGGCATGCAGGCTCACCGCGACCCGTGCGCAGGCGGTGTCGAGCAGGCTCACCGACTTGTCGGGCAGCTGGCGCGCCGGGATGTAGCGGTGCGAGAGCTTCACCGCCGCTTCGAGCGCCTCATCCAGGATCTGCACCTTGTGGTGCTTCTCCATCGTGGAGGCCACGCCGCGCATCATGAGGATGGCGCGCGGCTCGTCGGGCTCGTCGACCGTCACGCTCTGAAAGCGGCGGGTCAGCGCGGGGTCTTTCTCGATGTGTTTCTTGTACTCGGCGAAGGTGGTGGCACCGATGGTGCGCAGCTGGCCGCGGGCGAGAGCCGGCTTGAGCAGGTTGGCGGCGTCGCCGGTGCCGGCCGCGCCGCCGGCGCCCACCAGCGTGTGGGTCTCGTCGATGAAGAGGATGATGGGTTTGGCGGAGGCCTGCACTTCATCGATGACCGAGCGCAGACGCTGCTCGAACTCGCCCTTCATCGACGCACCGGCTTGCAGCAAGCCCACGTCGAGCGCGCGCAGCTCCACTTCCTTGAGCGAGGGTGGCACGTCGCCACGCGCGATGCGCTGTGCGAAGCCTTCGACCACCGCGGTCTTGCCCACGCCGGCCTCGCCGATGAGGATGGGATTGTTTTGACGGCGGCGCATCAGGATGTCGACCACCTGGCGGATCTCGTCGTCGCGGCCGACGATCGGGTCCATCTTGCCGCTGCGGGCCTGCTCGGTGAGGTCGGTGGTGAACTGCTTGAGCGCTTCCTGCTTGCCCATCGCGGCGGGCGAGATGGCGCCGCTCGCTTCACCGGGCGCCGCGCCCGACTCGCTGGCGGTCTGCTGGTCTTCGGGCGAGCCGCCCACGATCTTGAGGAAGTTCTCGGTCAGGTCGTCGGTCTGGATCTTCTCGAACTGCTTGCTGATCGACATCAGCACGTTGCGCAGGCTCTTGGTCTTGAGCAGGCCGACGATGAGGAAGCCGGTGCGCACGTGGGTGCCGCCGTACATCAGCGAGCCGTAGACCCATCCGCGCTCCACCGCGTCTTCCACGAAGGTGGAGAGGTCGGTGACCGACGAGGCGCCGCGCGGCAGCCGGTCGAGCGAGTTCTGCAGGTCGGCCACGAGGTTCGACGCATCCATGCCGTAATGCTTGGCGATGCGGTGGATGTCGCTGTCCTGGTTCTGCAGGATCTGGAACAGCCAGTGCTGCAGCTCCACATAGGGGTTGCCGCGCAGCTTGCAGAAGACGGTGGCGCCTTCGATGGCTTTGTAGGCCAGCGGGTTGAGTTTGCCGAAGAGGGCGGAACGACTGATTTCAGCCATGGTGAAGGTCCTTCGTCAAAACGGAAGTGTTGGCGGGGTGGAGATGGAGTTCCCCGCGGTCGGGGTGCGGTGTCTTGCGGCCGAGCCAGGTGGTGCGGCCGAGCCGGGCGTTGCCTTGCATGCTGAGCTTGGGCACCTCGTCGCCCTTGAGCACGAGGCGCACGTCCCACAGCAGCTCGAAGCCCACGAGCTGGCGCATCCAGTCGCGCAGCTCGATGAGCGAAGGCTGGCCGGGCAGGAACTGCTGGTATTGCGCGAGCGTGAGCGGGCCGATGTGCAGGCGCAGCTTGTATTGGCGGTCCCACACCTTCGAGCCGGCGACGACCGAGACGCCCAGCGGCGCGCTGCGGCGAGCGCCGGGGCGGCCGAGGCGGCTGCGGTCTTCGGTGCGCAACGGCATCCAGTGGCCCACGTAGGGCTCCACGCGGATGGGCACGTCGAAATACTGGCGCAGCACCTTGGAGATGGCCTCGGGGTTGCGCGTGCGGCTGGCCAGGTGGCCGGCGCTGTGGCGCTTGGCCGTGTCGGGCACGCTGTCGGCGCTGCGCATCGAGGCAGGGGCCTGGCCGAACAGGGCGCTCACCCATTTGGCGAACTGGTCGTCGTGCGGGCGGTCGGCCTGCACGGTGGGCTGGTTCTGCGCCCAGGCGCGGTAGAAGAGCAGCAGCGCGCGGTGGTGGAAGACGTCGGCAAAACGCGCGAAGGTCGGGTCGGCGTGGTTGCGCAGGCGGTCGCGGGCGTACTCGGTGAGGTGCAGCGGCAGCGGGCCCATCGGGCCGAAAAGGCCGAAGAAGCGGTTGCCGAGCCGCGGATGCTTGCCCTCGGCCTTGAACGACATGATCGCGGCGGGCGCGAAGTCGAGCTCGGGGTCTTGCCCCAGGCGGATGGCTTCGGCGCCAGGGCGCAAGGCCTTGCCCAGGCGCGGTGCCTCGGGCGAGAGGGATTCGATCTGCCGCAGCACGGCGAAGAAGTCGTGCGCCCAGGGCTGCGCTGCGAGCTGCTCGTAGAGACGGGCTCGGCGTTCGTGAAGCTCGCGGGCGTCCTGCTTCATAAGTGTCAGAGGACTGCTTTCTCTCCGATGCGCGGCTTGGCGCGGAAGATCTCGCCTCGTGTCGCTGAGCGCAGCACGGTCTCGCAGAAGCTGTTGGCCGAGGCCTGGCGGGCGAAGAGGTGCGACAGCACCTGGCCGAGCAGGAACGCGCTGCTGCCCTGGAAGCCAAGCTCGTCGACGAGGGCCGTCACTTCCACCCCGCAGCCGAAGGTGAGCGGGCCGGGGAAGGGCAGGCGGCGCACGACCGACTTCGCTTCCACCCACTGCAGGCTCTCCACTTGCTTGGCCCAGGCGACGTCCTGCTCGGGCCCATGCAAGGCGAGCAGGCTGCGCAGCGAGGCGGCAGCGCGCTTGGGGTCTTCACCCGCGATGCTGAGGTAGTTGAGCGTGAGCAGGCTCACGAGCGACCAGCCGACATCGCCGCGTGCGAGCCGCTGCACCGGGCGGGTGGGGCCACGCAGGGTTTCGATGCGGCCGGCGGGGCCGGCGGCGTCGAGCGTCCAGGTGGTGGCGTTGCCGGGCAGGAGCGTGGGCAGGTCGCGGTTGGTCACGAGCGCGGTGAGCGACAGCTGGCGGATGTCTTCGCGGTAGGGCGCCGCCTGCGGGTCGACCAGCGAGAGAAACACTTCCTGGCCCACGTAGGCCGAGCGCGGGCCGTCCTGGCGCTGGCGCGACGACAAGAGCCGCGGCTCGCGGCGCACGGTGAAGTAGGCGCCGTGGTTGCGCGATTCGTCGTGGTAGCTCGCGTACAGCGGCAGGAATTTCTGCTCCGCCACCTGCGCCGTGCCATAGCCCGTCACCGACTCCATCGTGTGCACTTCGTAGTCCATCGGGCGCGTGCGGTCGGGCACCACGTGGTGCTCCCAACTGTCGGGGCCGAGTTGGATTCGATCGAGCCGCTTCGGGAAGAGGTTGACGGCGGGGGTACAAAAGAGCGCGAGGCTGCCGGCGTCCACCAGCGATTCAAGGGCGGCGTCCCCACGCGAAAACAGAAGCACGATCTCGGCCTCGTCGCCTTCGACCTGGTCGAGGCGGCGGGCGAGGTCTTGCACATCGAAGAACAGGAATCGTTGCGGCATCGCCGCCAGCTCCTGCAGCAGGCGGTGGCCGCTGAAGCCACGCAGCGTCTCGGGCAGCAGGGCTTCGTCGTCGCTGAAGCCGAGGGGCTGCACCGAGGCGGCGTCGGCAAAGCCCTGCATCGGGCGCTTGTTGCTCACCCAGGTGGCCACCGTGTTGCCGAGCACCAACTCGTGCAGGCGGAAAGCCACCTCGTCGGGCGCCGCGATGTAGAGCGGCAAGCGGTCGAGCTTGAGCTGCTTGAAGGCGAGGCCCCCGTGCAGCTTGAGCTTGATGCGCAGGCCGCCCTTGAGCTGGCGCGCCACCGGCAGATGGGCCAGTGGCAGGTCGGGCGCATGGGTGAAGTATTGGACGGACGCGATCTCGATCGGCCACAGCGTCACGTCATGGGCGATGCGGAACTCGCAGCGGGTGTTCTGGCCGCGCATGAGCTCGGCGTTCAGCGCGGTGCCGCGTTTGAGCGTGAAGCCCTTGGTGAGGTTCGGGTCGAGCGGGTCGGGCCGCATGCGCGCCACCACCATCGAGGGCACGGGCGACAGGAAGCCGGGGTACACCGTCTCGAGCAGGTGTTGGATCAGCTTGGGCTGCTCGGCATCGAGCTTGAGCTGGATGCGCGCGGCGAGGAACGCAAAGCCTTCGAGCAGGCGCTCCACATACGGGTCGGTGACTTCCAGCCCATCGAGCGACAGCCGCGAGGCGATCTTCGGAAACTCCTGCGCAAACTCGGCGCCCACCTCACGTAGGTGGGTCAGCTCGTCGTTGTAGTGGCGCAGGAGGTTCGGGTCCATGAGAAGGAATTCTGTCGATGTGGCACGGGCTGAACAGCTACTTTGGTCACACCCGCCGGGGCGCGCTCAGCGAGGCACCCTTCGGCTCACCGTGCCACTGGCCATGTCACGCACTTCCACCTGGCCGGCTTCGAGGTCGACCTGCGTGCGCAGCAAGAGCTCCAGCGGCACGGGCTGCGCCCACATGAAGCCCTGGATCTCGAACTCGATGACGTTGTGGGTGTCGAGCACGCTGGAGGCGTCGAGCGCGGTGACCTGCAGCGAGTCTTCCATCACCCGCGGCTCGAAACGCAGGATGGCCTGCTTGATGGCGCGCTCGAGCAGGCTCACGTCGATCTTCGAGGCCAGCTGGCCCGACATGGCGGGCAGGCCGAAGTTGAGCACCGAGTCGGCCGCGGCCGGGAACCGTTTGGCGAGGTCCTTGTCGAGTGGCTGCACCGAGTTGAGCAACCACGAGAGATCGCGCAGCACCGCCTCGCGGATCTGCGCCTTGTTCATCACGCGGTTGTCTTCGGCTTCGACGTGCGACAGCGGCGCGGTGTCGGTCAGCCGGTCGAGGAGGACGGGCTGCAGGCGGTCGCGCGTGTTGACGCTCATGCGGCCGGCGTGAGCTTGATCTCGCGCACTTCCAGCAGGCCGAGTTCTGCGCTGCTGGTGGAGATGATCCGCTGGCCCAGGCCGGCGTACTGGTCGGTACCGGCCGGCAGCCATTCGGTGGCGCGCGCCAGCTTGAACTTGCCGTCGGGCTGCTCGCGCGTGCCGGGGTAGCAGGTGGGAATGAGCGCGACCGATTCGCCGCCGTTGGCAAAGGTGAGGTGCGCGGGGGCCCAGACCATGTCGCGCAGGTCTTCGGGTTCGTCGACGTTGACGGCCGAGAGCGCATCGAAGGGTACCCAGGTGTAGCGGCCGTTGAGCACCACTTCGAGCACGGGGCCGAGGCGCGAGTCGGCATCGGCGATCCAGTCGAAGGCTTCGCCGTTGATGCTGCCTGCGGTGGTGGGCGCGGCCTCGAAGGCCTGTGCGCGCAGTTGCTGCGCCTGCTCGGACTGGCCTTGCGCGTCGTGCGCGAGGGCCTGGATCAGCAGGGCGATCCATTCGGAAGGCTTGCCGAACACCACCGGCGTCGTCTTGCCTGCGAACACGGCGCCACGCACGGCTTCGCACTTGATGGCCTCGCGGTAGGTGTTGACCATCGCGAGCGTGCTGGCGTCGAGCTGGCCGCAGACGTCGAGCTGGGCCATCGCCCGTTCCCACTGGCCGAGCACGGCGAGCAGCTGGAAGAGGAAGACACGCAGCTTGGCGTCGCCCGGCTTGTCGCGCACCTGCTGTTGCAGGGCCTGCAGGGCGGCTTGGGGGTCGCCCGCGGCGACGAGTTCCTGGGCGGTGGCCATGATGTTCGGGTTCAGTTGTTGAGGATTTCGTCTTCGAAGGTCATCGAGGCGCCGCGGCTGCCGGCCGACTTCTGCGGCCGGTACTCGACCGAGACCTTGTTGAACTGCAGCGTCACCGTCTCGAAGGTGTTGCCGGTCTCGTCGGTGGAATGGTCGACCGAGGAGATGCGCGCCTTCTGCAGCGTGACGAGGAAGTAGTCCATCTGCTCGGAGCCGGCCTTGCGCATCGTGAGCTTGGCTTCCTTCACCTCGTCATTCGTGGCGAGCGCTGCCATCAGCGCGGTGGTGGCCGAGTCGATCTGCTTGACGATGGTGAGGCCCTTGTAGGCGCGGCGCGAGGCGGCTTGCGTGGAGCCGAGCGCCGAGGTGGCCGAGACGCCCCAGTGCCAGCCCTTGACGACGATCTCTTCTTCGTGCCCCGGGTTCAGCGCTTCGCCCTTGACCTTGCCGGCACGCTTGGTCTGGACGCTCAGGAAGATGTCGGAAGCAGAGGTTTGGGCGGCAGGCATGGGGGCCTCGTCAAGGGCGGTGTGGGGTGGGTCGCGCTACGCGGGTTGTGGCATCAGAAGCTGTGCGCACGCTTGCGGCCGGCGGCGAGGGCCGGGGTGAAGGTGCCGGGCGAGCCGGGTACGGCGTTGACGCCGGGGGTCATGATGTCTTCGACGACACGGCGCTGCAGGTCGTAGATCGCGATCTGCTGCTCCTTCTTGGCGGCCTCGACCGCCGCTTCGCGCGTGGTGTATTTCTTGACGCTGTCGAAGTAGTAGTTGTTGTTGCCGGGGTTGAACCAGGCACCCACGATGTTCGAGCCGCCAGGGCCTGCTGCGTGGTTCATCGCGAACACGCAGCCGGCATGGCCGAACTGGTTCTGGGTGGCGTCGTAGGCGACGCAGTAGCCCGGGCCTTCGAGGATGCGGCCCTTTTCGAGGTCGATGCTGACGCCGTTGGGGTTTTGTTGTGCGATGGCTTGCACAACGGCTGCACTGGTGGCCATGAGAACTCCCGGTGAGGTGGGGGATGGCCGCCCGGAGCCTGGCTCCAGGCGGCAACCGCATGCCGTCGGCGTGTGCCGATCAGGTGATCTCGGTGGTGGCGTTGTTCCAGCCGAACTTCACCTCGCCGCCCAGGCCGCCCTTGTCGTCTTGCGGCTTGTAGGCGAAGTCGACCTGCTTGTAGGCGAAGGTGATGCTCTCGACGATGTCACCGCCCGAGCTGCCCGAAGGCTGCACCGACTTGATGAACACTTCCTTGAACTTGATGACGAGGAAGTCTTTCTGGCCTTCGCCGGCCTTGCGGCTGGTCATGGTCACTTCGGGGAAGTGCTTGCCCGAGGCGCAGTACTTGGCCAGCACCGGCGACCCCTTGTCGTAGATGTGGGTGATGTGGAAGTCGCCCGGCGTGGCCTTGCCCTTGCCGGAGCCGCCACCGGCGCCGACGGAGTCGTTGGAGACGCCCCAGGTCCACGACAGGACTTCGATCTCGCCCTTGTGGTCCTTGTGGGTGGATTCGCCGTCAACGCCGGCAAACTTGATGTGGGTGTCAATGGAAGCCATGAAAAATTCTCCTTGGGGTCAATGTTGAGGAAACGAGGTTTGCTGGTACTGGGACGCAAAAAGCGCGAGCGATAAAAGACGAGGGCTGCAGGTCGTCTTGGGTCTTGTCTGTGTGTAGATCAGGCCGCCTTCTGCGAGGGCAGCTTGGAAACCAGGCGCAGCGACACGGTCAACCCTTCGAGCTGGTAGTGAGGCCGCAGGAAGAACTTGGAGCTGTAGTAGCCGGGGTTGCCGGGGATCTCTTCGACCACCACCTCGGCCGCCGCCAGCGGCTTCTGGGCCTTGGTGGTTTCCGACGAGTTGGCGGGGTCGCCGTCCACGTAATTCATGATCCAGCTGTTGAGCCACTTGGCCATGTCGTCCTTCTCCTTGAAGGAACCCACCTTGTCGCGCACGATGCACTTCAGGTAGTGGGCGAAGCGGCAGGTGGCGAAGAGGTAGGGCAGGCGTGCGGCCAGGTTGGCGTTGGCCGTGGCATCGGGGTCGTCGTACTCGGCCGGCTTTTGCAGCGACTGGGCGCCGATGAAGGCGGCGAAGTCGCTGTTCTTGCGGTGCACCAGCGGCATGAAGCCGTTCTTGGCGAGTTCCGCTTCGCGGCGGTCGCTGATGGCGATTTCGGTCGGGCACTTCATGTCGACACCGCCGTCGTCGGTCGGGAAGGTGTGCGTGGGCAGGCCTTCGACCGCGCCGCCCGACTCGATGCCGCGGATGCGCGAGCACCAGCCGTACTGCTTGAACGAGCGGTTGATGTTGACCGCCATCGCATACGCCGAGTTGGCCCAGGTGTACTTGGTGTGGTCGGCGTTGGCGGTGTCTTCCTCGAAGTTGAACTCTTCAACGGGATTGGTCTTGGCGCCGTAGGGAATGCGCGCCAGGAAGCGCGGCATCGCCAGGCCGATGTAGCGCGCGTCGTCGCTTTCACGCAGCGAGCGCCAGGCGGCGTATTCGGGCGTGGTGAAGATCTTGGTGAGGTCGCGCGGGTTGGCCAGCTCTTGCCACGACTCCATCTGCATCAGGCCCGGCGAACCAGCGGCGATGAACGGGGTGTGCGCAGCCGCAGCCACCTTCGACATTTCACCGAGCAGCTCCACGTCGGGCGGGCTGTGGTCGAAGTAGTAGTCGCCGACGAGGCAGCCGAAGGGCTCGCCGCCGAACTGGCCGAACTCTTCTTCGTAGACCTTCTTGAAGATCGGGCTCTGGTCCCAGGCGGTGCCCTTGTAGCGCTTGAGGGTCTTGCCGAGCTCGTTCTTGCTGATGTTCATCACGCGGATCTTCAGCATCTCGTCGGTCTCGGTGTTGTTCACCAAGTGATGCAGGCCGCGCCATGCGGACTCGAGTTGCTGGAACTCGGGGTTGTGCATGATCTGGTTGATCTGCGAGCTGAGCTTCTGGTCGAGCTCGGCGATCATGGCCTCGATGGAGGCGACCACGTCACTGCCGATGACCTTGGTGTTGGCCAGCGCCTGTTGCGCGAGCGTGAGCACCGCGCTTTCGACGGCCGACTTCGCTTCGTCGCTCTTGGGCTTGAATTCCTTCTTCAAGAGCGATGCGAAATCACCGCCCTGGAACTCGACGCCCTGCAGTGCCGACGATTGACCTTGTGCTTCTGCCATTTCGTTTCTCCGTGTTCAGTGCGTTGCGGGCTTACTCGGCCTTGGGCTCGTCGGTGGTCTTCTTCGCGGAAGCCAGGCTCGCGAGCAGCGCGGGGTCGGAGATGACCTTGGCCAGCAGCTCTTCGGCGCCGGTCTTGCCGTCCATGTAGGTGATGAGGTTGCTCAACTGCTGGCGTGCGGTGAGCAGCTGGTTGAGCGAGTCGACCTTCTTCGCCACGGCGGCGGGGGAGAAGTCGTCCATGCTCTCGAAGGTGATGTCGACCGAGAGGTTGCCTTCGCCGGTCAGCGTGTTGGGCACCTGGAAGGCCACGCGCGGCTTCATCGACTTCATGCGGCTGTCGAAGTTGTCGACGTCGAAGTCGAGCAGCTTGCGCTCGGCCACCGGGGCCAGCGGCTCGGCGGGCTTGCCAGACAGGTCAGACAGCACCCCCATCACGAAGGGCAGCTGCACCTTCTTCTCGGCGCCATAGAGCTCGACGTCGTATTCGATCTGGACGCGCGGAGCGCGGTTGCGGGCGATGAATTTCTGACTGCTGGTGGCCATGGTGGAACTCCTCTTTAGGGTTCAGGATGAAAGACGGGTTACTCGTGTTGCGTGCCGGCGATGTTTTCGATCTGGTCGATGCCGGCAGGCGCCAAATCTCTGATGATTTCCAGGAAGTTCTTGCCCATCAGGCGCTGCGCGCGGCGGATCAGCAGCGGCGCGGGGTTGGTGGGTTCGTTCTTCTCGAGCCACTCGCAGGCGCGGTCGAGGCTCTTCAGCACGTCTTCGCGGGTGACGATCGTGCCCGGCGTGCCGCGCACCGGGGCGGCGCCGGGTGCGGCAGCCTGGGCGGTGTCGTCGCCGCCGGCGGCTTCAGGGGCGGCGCCCCCTTCGGCCTGGGTCGCGGCAGTGGCGAGCGCCTGGGCCAGCACGCGCAGGGGGCGCAGCTCGGGGCCTTGGGCACCGCCCACCTTGTCGATCAGCAGCTTCTCGATGCCCGACACGTCGGCGTGCAGTTGCTTGAGTGCGGCCAGGGTGCCGGCAGCTTGCGCTTCGGCGGCCTGCAGGGCTTGCAGCATGCCGTCGGCACTGGGCACGGTTTCGTCGGCCAGGGGCTCGGCCTTGCCGAAGGCGAGCTCCACCTCGCGCACGGTGACGGCCGGGCGGCCGCCGCCGATGCTGGCGGCGCGCAGGTCGGCCAGGCCGGCGGCGCTGTCGACCAGCGGGGCCAGCGCGTTCAGGCGCATGGTGGGGTCGTTGTTGTCGTCCGCGTCGAGCTGCGGGTAGACGTGATCCCAGTGGCGCTCGAGCAGGCCGGCGATGAGGGCGATGCCGCTCGCGTAGGCCGCCACGCCCTTCAGCCGGGCGCTGGCACGGGCCAGCAGCACGGCCACGCGGATGTCGCGGGTGCGGCGGGCGACTTCCAGCGCCTGCTCGCTCACCGCGCGCCAGTCGGGGCCTTCGGCGGCGATCACGGTGTCGCCGAACTGCTGCTCGGGCTTGCCGCGGGCAGCTTCTTCGAGGGCCAGGAAGGCCGGGTCGTATTCCAGGTCGGCACCACAGGGGGCGTCGTCGCCGAGGGAGGCCAGCAGGTCTTCGACGGGGAGGGCGTTCATGGGGTGCGATGTGTGGTGTCGATCACGATGTGTGGACTGTAGGAAGCGGCGGGGTGACCAGCATCAGCCGAAAGTCATCTGGGCCGGATGACCGAGGTCACCGCCGTGGCGCCGCGCTCAGAACGCCGAGCACGAGCCGCCGTCGCTCACGTTGAGGCAGCCCGAGAGCTGGGGCTGGTTGCGCACCTTGCCCCACTCGGAGGCGAGCTTGTCGGCGTCGGCGCCCTCGGCCAGGCCGCCGCGCATCACCGAGGCGGCGGTGCACACATAGGGCTGGTCGAGGTTGCGGCCGTAGACGTCGGAGCTGTTCTCGGCGTGGAAGGCGTCCATCAGCATGTGGCGCGTGAGCTCGGCCTGGCGCAGCGTGAGCACCGAGGGGGTGAACACGATGTTGTAGCCCAGCGGTGAGGCGAGCGTGCCCTGCCCGATGGCATAGGTGTTGGTGCCGCTCGGCGTGGCCGACAAGGTGCCGCTCAAGGAGCCGGCCGCGGTGTCGCCGTTGACGAGGCCGGTGACGGTGTACCCGAGCGAGGGCAGCGGCGCGCCGATCACGCCGGTGGTCGGGTTGGCCGCCACCGTGAGGGTGGGCTGCGTGGCGCGCACGAGGCTGTTGCCGGTGGTCGGCAGGGTGATGCCCGAGATGCTGCAGGTGGTGGTGTCGCCGTACACGCAACCGTAGAGGTTGTTGAAGCTGCCGGCGACCGTCGGGTTGACCACCGTGGGCGCCCAGATGCGCCACAGCCCGCCCGGCGCGCTCAGCGCGGCGCCCGTGGCGAAGGTCACGGTGCCGGGGGAGACGATGTCGAGCCGCGGCGCGGAGCCGGTCATGGTGATCGGCTGGTTGATCTGGATGTTGCCTCCTGCCTGCAGCACCGCGGTGCTGCCGCCGAGGCTGGTGGTGATCGCGAGCGGGGCGAACGGGGTGGCCGAGCCCGGGTCGTAGGCGGCGGCCGTGGCGGCATCGAGGGTGAGGCCGCCGCCCGTGCGCACGGTCAGCGCGGCCGGGGGGTCGAAGGCCAGCACGCCGTTGATCTGGTTGGTGGCCGAGTCGAGCGTGACGGTGGTGGCGGCGCCCCCGCGGATCACGAGGTCGCCGGTGGTGAAGTTGCCCACCTGGCCGATGTTGCCGGCGCTCAGCAGGCCGAGGGTGCCGAAGGTGTTGCCGCCGCGCACCGTGATGCCCAGCGAGCCCGCGCCTTCGTTCTGCAGCGTCAGCCGTGCCGCGGGCGCTGCCGCGCCGAATGCGTTGGTGTCGAGCACGATCGCGCCGGTGTGGCTGCGCGAGCCGATCACCACGCCGCCAGCGGCTGCAATGCCGCCGCCTGTGGCCAGCATGTCCGACAGCACGGTCATGGTGCCGGCGCCCGCGTTGGCGCCACGCGGGATGACGGTGATGCCCACCGCCGGCTGCTCGACCAGGTCGCCGGTCGTGCCGCTCACGCCCAGCGGGCGGATGTTGACCGTGCCGCTCACGTCGACCTGCGGCGGCACGCCGGCCACGCCCAGCTCGAGGGAACTGGCGCGCACGTCCGACAGGGCCCCGATCACGAGGTTGACGTTGGCGGGGCCGCCGTCGCCGTCGTCGATGACGAGGCCGGTGGTGGCCGAGCCGACCATCTGGATGCCCGGGGCGATGGAGCCGCCCGTCGACTGCCCGACCAGCTTCACCGTGCCGGGCGTGGAGCCGGCGCCGACGATCTCGAGGTCGCCGATGCGCAGGCCCACCGCGCCTGCCGGCCCGAAGCCCCCGTCGTCGCCGCGGCCGGCCAGCGTGACGGTGCCGCTGCCGGTCACGATGCGGGTGCCGTCGGCTTCGATGCCGGCGAGGCTGGCGGTCACCGAGTCGGTGCGGGCGGCGATGCCACGGATGTCGATGTTGCCGGCGCCCGCGGCGTTGAGATTGGCGCCGTTGAGCAGCACGGCGGTGCCGTGGCTCGCGCGGCCGTCGATGGTGAGGTTGCCGAAGGTGAGGTTGCCGGCCACACGCACGGCGGCGGGGGCGCCTGGCGTGGCGCTCGCACGGCCGCGCAGCACGATGTCGCCGGCCGTGCCGGTCTGCAGGTTGCTGGTGTCGATGTCGGTGGTGGCGATGTTGATGGCGGCGTTCGACGCATCGCCGCGCGCATAGCCCGTGGCGGGGTCGATGCCGCCGCTGGCCGTCACCGAGCCGCCCCCGGTCGAGATGCTGGAGTTGGTGATCGAGATGCCGCCGGTGCCGTTGCCGTCGAGGTCGGCATAGAGGTTGAGGTTGACCGGGCCGGCCCCCGACGAGTCGATGATGGTGCCGTCGATGCTCACGTTGTTGTTGGCGCGCAGCGTGAGCGTGGTGGAGCCGGTGCCGGCGCTGCGGGTGATGTTGGTGCCGGGGGCGATGGTGATGTTGCCGGCCTGCGTGCCGGCGCCACCCGCGTCGGTGGAGATGACCACGCTGGTGCCGGCATTGAGCGCGGCCACGATGTCGCTCGCCTGCACGTTGGCGCCGGGGCCGATGGGCTCGAAGCTGCCGGCCACGTCTTGCGGTGCGGCGTTGGAGATGGTGACGTCGTAGGGGTCGAGCGTCCAGGCGCCGGCCGTGCCACCGGCCGCGCGGGCGCGCGCGTCGATCGTGCCGCGCTTGTAGACGCCGCCCGAGTTGGCGAGCGCCGTGGTCACGGCCATGCCCGAGGTCTCGATCTGGCCGCCGTTGCCGCCCTCGGTGCCACCGCGTGCGCGCAGCGTGCCGTAGACCTCGGTCACGCCGAAGTCGATGCGTGCCGTGGGCTGGGTGGAGAAGGTGTCGTTGTACATCGCGCGCAAGGCGATCTGGCCGCCGTTGCCATTGCGGGTGGCGTCGGCCGAGAGCAGCACGGTGTCGTTGACCATCAAGGCGCGGGTGCGCGCATCGCCGATCTCGATGCGGCCACCGCCGGTGGCGCCATCGGCCAGCACCTCGGGCCCGGTGGGCTGCTCGCCGCGCTGCAGGGTGATCTGGCGCCCGAGCAGGGTGACCTGCCCGCCGGTGGCGCTGCTGCTGGATGCGTCGACGCTTGCGTCGTTGAGGTTGAGCGAGCCGCCACCGCCTGCGTCGATGTGGATGCTGCCGCCGTTGCCAGTGTCGGAGGCCGTGCTCAGGACCCCGGCGATGTTGAGGTTGTCGACACGGGCGTCGCCTTCTTCGCGCGGCTGCCCGCCGATCACGATGCGCCCGCCTGCGGCGAGCGTCTGCGAGCCGAGGCCGGTGGTGAGCGTGCTCGACGACGGCTCCGACGGTGTGACCTGCAGCACCCGCACGAAGCCGCTCGTGCCCACCGAGCGCAGCAGCGCCGCCGAGCCGTTGCTCATGTTGACCTCGCCGCGCGGCGCCGAGATCACGCCGTGGTGCTCGATCTGCGACTGGCTCAAGAGCACGATGGAGCCGCCTTCGGTGACCTGGATCTGCGGCTGGCGCGGGTCGTTGGCCGTCTGCACCGTGATCGCGCCGGCACCGCCCGAGAGCGCGATGTCGCTGCCGTCGATGAGGCTCTGGTAGTTGTTGGCCGACATCGTGCTGTCGAGGTCGAGGGCGCTGGCCACCAGCGAGCCGGTGTTGACCTGCGCGCTCGAGCCGAAGATCACGCCGGCCGGGTTGATGAGCATCACGCGGCCATTGGCGCTCAGGGCTCCGTGAATCTCGCTCGCGCTCGGGCTCGGGCCGGTGACGCGGTTGACGAGCAGGCTCTGCGCATTCGGCTGCGCGATGGTGACGCGCGCGGCGCTGCCGATGGAGAAGCTCGACCACTCGATCAGGCCGCGGTTGCTCGCGCTCTGCGTCTGCGTGATGGCGAGGCTGTTGCCGGCGGGTGTGCCCACCGTGGCGTTGATGACGGCACCACCCGGGCGCAATACGGGCAGCGTGTTGGCCGCGACCTGCGCGTGCACGGAGGGCGCGCCCAGGGCCAGCAGCGCACACAGCGCGAGGGGAGAGTGTTTGAACGAAGAAGGGGTACGCATGGCAGTCCTCATGTGAGCCGGGCTCAGAAGGAGCGTTGAACTTGCACCAGCAGGCGCGCCTTGGGGTTGTCGGGCTCGGAGCGCACCGGCTCGTTGCCGCGCACGCCGAGGCTCGCCTTCAGGGTGAAGAGGTCGGGGTGGGTGAACTGCACCCCGAGGCCGTAGCCGTGCAGCGTGCGGCGCGTGCTGCCGGTGAGGGCGTCTTGCGATTTGTCGCGCCCGTGGCCCCAGTCGTAGAAGGTGTAGCCGCTCCAGGTGGCGTTGAACCAGTGGCGCAGCTCCAGGTTGACGATGGCGCCCAGGTCGCTGGAGCCTTCGGCCACCGGGTAGGCACGCACGCCCTTGTCACCGCCGAGGGTGAAGCGCTCGGCGTTGTCGAGCGTCTTGTCGGTCCACTGGCCGGCCAGGCCGGCGAGCAGCGAGAAGCCGCGGCCGAGCGCCTGCAGGCGCGACGCCTGCAGGCTCAGCTTGGCGAAGCTGCCGTGCGGCGCGCCGGCGGGCGCAGTGCTGTCGTACTTCAGCCGTCCGGCCATCACGCCGAGGCTGCCGCCGTTGAAACCGCCGCCGCCGAAGGCGTCGCGCGACTCGAAGGCGAGCGAGGTGTCGAGCGCGGTGATGGACTTGTCGGACGCCACCACGTCGGCGATGTTGTCTTCGAGCTTCTTGTGCTGCACGGCCACGCGCGTCACGAGGTTGCGGTCGCGCCCGCGCAGCACGGGGTAGGAGACGGACGCATCGAACACGTTGGCCGTGCCGGTGGCGCCGGTGAACTCTTCGCTGAGCTCGTAGCCCACGCGCGAGAAGCCGATGCCGGCACGCCAGGGCGTCGGGCCGATCGGCGCTTCGTAGCCGAGGCGTCCGACGGTCGTGCCGGCGCCGCTGGAGGCGAGAAGGCGCAAGTCGAGGTTGTCGCCGATGCCGGCCGGGTTGTTCCAGCGCAGCAGGGTGCCGAGCCGGTAACGGCCGCTGGCGTCGGAGCCGTGGTTGTCGAGGTCGATGCTCGCGTCCCACGCGCGGCGGGCTTCGGTCTGCACGTTGACCTTGTAGAGGCCTTCGTCGCCGGTGGGCAGCAGCGTGGCGCGCGCCGAGACGCCGGGCCAGTCGTTCAGGGTGTACATCGCGCGGTCGAGCGCCTGCAGGTCGAGCGGCTGGCCCTTGCGCACGCCGGCGCCGTCGAGCACGCGCATCGTGCGCTCGGGCGACACGGGTGGCTTGGGCGGCGACTCGACGCTGAGCTGCGAGACCTGCGGCTCGACGATGCTCACCTGCAGCACGCCGGCCGTGAGGTCTTGCGCCGGGTAGCCGACGCCAGCCATGCCGAAGCCGCGGGCCTCGTAGAGGCGGCGCAGCGCGGTGGAGATCACGCTGAGATCGGTGGCGTCGATCTCGCGGCCGATGAAGGGTTTGACGACCGCCTGCAGCTCGGCCGCGCTGACGGCGCGCGTGGGGCTGAAGCGCACTTCCTTCAGCAGGAAGCGGCCTTGCGTGGTGGGGGCGAGCGTCGGGGCCGAGGCGGCCGCGGCCGGTGTGGGCGAGTTGCGCAGCGGGGCCTGCTGCGCATGTGCTGCGGTGCTGGCGGCCAGGGCGACGAGCGAAAGGGCGAAGGTTTTCATCGTGCGGCCTCGCTCGCGACCAGCAGGCGGCCGTTGCCGATCACGTTGAACGGGGCCCAGAAGAAGGGGTGGGCGAAGCGCCGGTTCTTCTGCACTTCGAGCTGGGCGGCCTGCATGGCGGCCATGAGGTCGCGGCCGGAGGCGAGTTCGCGGTAGAGGCGGTTCATGAGCAGGTCGGTGGAGTCGTCGGCTACCGGCCAGAGCGAGGCGACGATGCTGTTGGCGCCGGCCGAGAGCAGCGAGCGGGTGAAGCCGATGATCTCGTCGCCGCGGGCCACGCGGCCGAGGCCACTTTCGCAGGCCGACAGGGTGATGAGGCGCACGCCGCGCAGGTCGAGCGTGTAGATCTCGCGGGCTTCGAGCAGGCCGGTCTCGCTGGCGTTGCTGGCGAAGAGGATGCGCGAGAAGAGCGGGTCCACGTCGTCGAGCTCGGCATGCGCGGCGATGTGGACCATGTTGTGCCGGCCGGCGCTGGCCTTGAAGCGGTCTTTCGTGGCGTCTTGCTTGAGGTAGATCTCGCTGCCGTTGAAGAGCTTCGCCACCTGCTGCACCTCGCGCTCGGCGCCGGGCAGGGGGACGTTCTTGTCGGTGCTGGGGTTGCCGAAGCCGAGCAGCTGCGGGGCGGGCACGCTGCCGCGGGCCAGCAGCTTCGCGCCGATGGCGGCCGAGGGCCACACGGTGAGGGCGCTGCGCTCGATGAGGTAGCTGCGCCCGTCGTGCAGGGCCTGGAAGGGCAGGTAGTGCAGCGGGCCGTGCGGCACGACGTAGAGGCGCTGCGCGGGCGCGAGGTCGACCTCGGCCAGCAGCAGCTTGTAGAGGCTGGCGGCGAGCGTGGAGGTATCGCGGCGGCGCTCGATCACGCTGGAGCGGAAGTTCTCGACCAGCGGGGCGAGTGCGGCCTGGCCTTGTGCGATGACGGCGGCCGAGAGGCCCGTGCGGGTGACGAGCCAGACGACGCTGCGCTGGTCGAGCACGTGGAACTGCAGCACCGCTTCGCCCGGGGCCAGGCTCTTCTGCAGCTCGGCGAGGGTGATGCGGTGCTCGGCGAGGCTGTCGGACGCGCGGTCGCGCACGGCGTCGAGCAGCTGGCGCGAGCGGGAGGCTTCCGACAGCACCCACGCGGTCTCGAATTCGCGCTGGGTGATGGCGAGGTCGAGCGCGGTGTCGAAGACCTTCTGGATGTCGCCGAAGAGGCCGGTCTTGAACTCATCGCTCTGGAACTTGCCGCGCAGCTGCTCGGCGATGGCGACGGTGTCGAGGTAGGCCTTGAGCGCGGTGGGTTTGTTGCCGCGCTGCAGCTCGACGCGGCCCAGGCCCTCGGTGGCCCACAGGCGGTGGTAGAGCGCATCGCTCCCACCCGCATCGGCGGCGATGCGCTGGAAGAGCGCGTGGGCCTGGTCGGCCACGCCGGCCGCGAGCAGGGCGTTGGCACGGCTGCGTTGGTAGAAGGCGCCGAGCTTGTCGGCCTCGCTCTTGGGCAGCTTGTCGAGCTGCTGAAGGGCTTCGGTCGGCCGGCCCGCGGCCGTGTAGGCATTGGCCAGCGACACCAGCACCAGCGGGCGGAACCGATCGCTCGCGAGGGCGTAGCTTCGGGTGTAGGCGTCGGCGGCGTCACCGTAGCGGCCGCGGCGCGCGGCCACGTCGCCCAGCACCTTGTGCGCGGGCGCGTGGGCCTGCTGCGGGTTCTTCGGCTTCAGCGCGAGCGCGCCGTTGGCGAACTTCTCGGCCTCGTCGAGCAGGCCGGCGTAGCTGTAGGCGATGGCGAGGTCGCGCTGGGCGAGGGAGCGCAGGTCTTCGTTGTCGGTGCTGCTGCCGAGGTGCAGGGCCTTGGCGGCGGCGCGGATGCTCTGGCGGAACTCGCCCTGCTCGGCCAGCGCGACCGAGCGGCCGCAGTAGCCGTAGCCGTCGAGCTTGATGACGTCGCGCTCGTAGAGCGCGCGGCCCTCGGCGCTGAGCGCCAGGATGCCGTTGGCGTCGCGGTGGCGCGCCAGGGCGTCGCGTGCGATGGTGTTGCCGTTGTCCTGCGCCTGGGCGGCGAGCGCGCACACGGTGGCGGCGCCCAGCAGGAGGATGCGATGTAAGGCCCTCACGGACTTCCCCTTCTTGAAATTGCGGCCGATGCTAGGAGCCACCCTCGGCGCCTCAAAGTGACCAAGGTGAGGCGCGGCGTCCATGTTCTAGGGGGGTGCCCGGTGGAACTCAGGGGACGCTGCGCAACACGGCATACAGCTCTTTGGTGCGCACGGGTTTGAAGAGCACCTGGTGGCCGCTGCTGTGCACGCGTTTCACCTCGTCGGGCGAGGTGTCGCCGGTGATGAGCAAGGCCGGCAGCGGCGCGCCGTAGACGCTGCGCACGCGCTCGATGGCGTCGATGCCGTCTTCGCCGTCGGCCAGGCGCAGGTCGGAGATCACGATGTCGATCACGCCGGCGTGGCGCCGCACCTCGGTGCAGGCCTCCTGGATGGTGGCGGCGGTGAGCACCTTGTAGCCCCAGGTCTGCAGCAGGTCGCTCATGCCGACGCGGATGCTTTCTTCGTCGTCGATCAAGAGCAGTGTGCGGCTCTCGTCGATGGGAGAGGGCACCGTGTCGGCGGCGACCGCGATGTTGTCCATCTCGTCGAACGGCGTCGCCTTGATGAGGATGCGGAAGACCGTGCCCTTGCCGGGCTTGGACGAGACCTCGAGCTGGTGCCCCATCAGCAGCACCAGGCGCTTGACGATGGCGAGACCCATGCCCAGGCCACGCGAGCGGTCGCGGCCGGGGTTGTCGACCTGGTAGAACTCGTCGAAGACCTTGGGCAGCTCGTCTTCGGGGATGCCGATGCCGGTGTCCCACACCTCGATGCTGATGGCGTCGGCACGCGTGCGCGCCACCACCACGATGCCGCCTTCCTGGGTGTAGCGGATGGCGTTGTGGATCAAATTCGACAGCACGCGCTCCAGCAGGTGAGCGTCGCTCATCACGATCTTGCCGCCGGCCTTGAAGCGGAGCCCCAGGCCCAGCTCTTCGGCCTGGCCGGCGCAGTGCATGTGCAGCACGCGGAAGAGATCGCGGATGGGGAAGGGCTGCAGGTTGGGCTCGATCACGCCAGCGTCGAGCTTGGAGATGTCGAGCATGGAGGTGAAGCTCTGCTCCAGCGCGTCGATCGAGCGGATCATGTTCTTCACCAGCGGCTGCAGGGCGGTGCCTTGTAGGCGCTTTTCCAGCGTGGCGGTGAAGAGGCCCAGCGCGTGCATCGGCTGGCGCAGGTCGTGGCTGGCCGACGCGAGGAAGCGGCTCTTCTCGCGGTTGGCCTGCTCCACCAGCACCACCTGCTGGCGCAGCGCGCGCACCAGGGCGTCGTTGTCGAGCTTGGTCTGCAGCTCCTTCATCAGCAGCCGGTGGCGGGCGCTCGCGTGGTAGATGCAGGCGAAGAGAAACGCGGCCACCAGCGGCGCGATGGTGATCGTCATCGGCGTGCCGAGGTAGAGCATGAAGGCGATGAGCGGCGTGAGGAGCGGCACCAGCCAGAGGTAGATCGCCCAGCGTTGCGCCGCCACCTGGTGCGCGCCGGCCGCGGCCAGCGCCAGCAACAGCAGCACGAGCGGCATGGTGGGCACCCAGCGAAGGTCGTCGATCAGCAGCGCCGGTGCGATGCCCCATCCCACCGCCGACAGCAGCACCACCGCCTGGTAGCGGTGCAGCCAACGCGAGGGCTGGGTGAGGGCGGTGCGGCCCGCCTGCTTGAACGACCAGTAGAGCGCCGCGTGCGCCACCTGCACCGCATGCACGAAGCCGGCCCAGACCCACAGCCCCGTGCGGTGGGGCATCCAGACCAGGAACGACAGCCAGCAGGCGAAGGCGAGGCCGGCGAGCACCGCGACTTTCACGTCGCCGTGGCGCATCAGCTTCATCAGCTGCGAGGCGCGGGTGCGCTCGCGGCGGCGCTCAGGCCCTTCGTCGCTCGATGCTTGCGGGATGCCGGTGTTGGCGGATGGCGAGAGCTGGAAACGCACCCTTCGCGTACCTGCTTACCTGAACAGGCTGATCAGGTGGGAGCGCGACTTCACGTCGAGCGCCAGCAGGATGGTCGACACGTAGTTCTTGATGGTGCCCAGCGACAGCCCGGTGGCGGTGCTGATCTCCTGGTTGGAGCAGCCCGAGAGCACCAGCTCGAGGATCTCGAGGTGGCGCGGCCCCAGCTCAGCCACGCGGTCGTAGCGCGACGAGCTCGGGAAGCGCGGGAAGGACGCCGTGACGCCGCCCTGCGCGGTGGCCAAGAGGCCCAGCACCGTGTCGCACATCTGGCGCGGCGCCTGGCCCTTGGTGACGTAACCCACCGCGCCGAGCGCGCGCACCTGGCCGATCACGAATTCGTCTTGCGTGCCGCTGATCACGGCCACGCGCGCCTGCGGGAAGGCTTCGAGGAACTGCTTCAGGCCCTGCAGCCCCTTGCAGTCGGGCATGTTGAGGTCGAGCAGCACGAGGGCGATGTCGGGCTCGCTGCGGTAGAGCTCCATCGCATCGTGCAGCGTGCTGGCTTCGAGGAGCTGCAGGTTGGCGTTGTCGACCGCGCTGAGGCTGGTCACGATGCCCACGCGCACGAGGGCGTGGTCATCAACGATCAGGAGTTTGGACATCTGGCGGACCGCTTCTTCGGCTGCGAGCACGTTTGCGTGGTCTTGTGGCACCACAGAAGCGCCACGTGGAGATGCCATGCCGGACAACACTTGGCTCATCGGGTGCCTCTGTCAGGTGAATGAATCGAGGTCGTCACGCCCGCGAGGGGCGCATCGCAGCGCGTATTGTTGATTCAAAAAAATGCGGCACGTATCCCTAAGAGCATGGATGCGGGTACACCCTGAGCGCCGGTGCCGGCCTTGTTGCGCAGACGCCGACACGGCAGCGGTCGGGTGTGACTTTGTTGGCGCTTCATCGCGGCGGGGGCCTCGGGCTCCCGCCGAATGACCCTTCCTGCGGCCCAGGGACCGATTGATATGTCCGACGCATGAGTCATGCGATTTGCCGCGTTGCGCGACATATCGGTGGCCAACAAGTTCCCCTGATTTCGCATCGTGCATGTACTGACTTGCCAACTTGTGCACAAAAGTCTAAGGAGAAGCATTAATCGCTAGAAATGCACGGCAGTGCAACCATTGGGCAAGCAGGAGAAACGCGTCGTGGCATCGCCGTTTCCCGTGCAAAACACCACAAAGGAGACTGCCATGCAATTGAGTTGGTCGGCCGTGAAACGGCAATTCGGACGTGTGATGTCCGCCTCGTGTCTGACCGTGTGCGCCCTCGGCGCCCACGCCCAGACCACCCTGTTCCAGCAATCCTTCGGAAGCGGCCTCGGGAGCTTCTCGTCGGCTGGCTCGGTGAGCACGTCCTCTCTGGGCGCCACCATGACCGCCTCGCTGCTGAGCACCGACGGCGCCATCACCTCGTCGCCGATCAGCACGGTGGGTTACACCGGCATCACCCTGGCGTTCGACCGCAGCACGACCGGCCTCGACACCGGGGAAGCCGGCATCGCCGAGGTCTCGATCAATGGTGGCGCGTTCACCCAGGTCGAATCGACCCAGGCCGCGACCACCAGCCGCGTGACCTTCAACCTGCCGTCGACCGCGGCCAACCAAATCAGCGTGGTGCTGCGCTTCCGCGTCAGCGCCAACAGCGCGCTCGAAAACTACCGCGTCAACAACGTCGTGCTGGCCGGCACGAGCGGCACCACCAACCCGCCGACCGGCGCCACGCGCCCGCCCATCGGCAAGTTCGCCACCTTCGAGAGCGGCCACGTCCGCCCGATGGCACTGAACAGCACCGGCAGCCGCCTCTTCGTCGTCAACACGCCTGACAACCGCGTCGAGGTCTACAACACCTCCTCGGGCACCCCGGCGCTGACCGAGTCGATCCCGGTCGGCCTGGAGCCGGTGTCGGTGGCGCTCGCCAACGACAACCAGCTGTGGGTGGTGAACCACCTGTCCGACAGCGTGAGCATCGTCGACGTCTCCACGACCCCGGCCCGCGTGATCAACACGCTGCTGGTGGGCGACGAGCCGCGTGACATCGTCTTCGCAGGTGCTGGCAACAAGTGGGCCTTCATCACCGCGGCGCACCGTGGCCAGAACGCCGGCTTCGACCCGCAGCTCGCCACCCCGGGCGTCGGCCGTGCCGACGTGTGGGTGTACGACGTGGCCAACGTCGGCACGCGCCTCGGCGGCCAGCCGCTGACCCGCCTGAACATGTTCGGCGACACGCTGCGTGGCCTGGCGAAGAACGCCGCCGGCACCCGTGTCTATGCCGCGGTGTTCAACTCGGGCAACAAGACCACCGTGCTGAACGAAGACCTGGGCAACGGCGGCCTCACGCTGCCGTCGCCCACGACCGACGCCGCCGGCAACGCCGCACCGCGCAACCCGCTGATCGTGCAGAAGGACGCCAACGGTCGCTGGATGGACGATGGAGACCCCACGCGTGGCGTGGCACCGCGCGACCACAGCAGCCGCGTGAAGATCAACCTGCCGGACTACGACGTGTTCACGATCGACACCTCGGGCTCCACGCCCACGGTGACGGCGCGCACGACGGGTGTGGGCACGACGCTGTTCAACGTGGCCGTGAACCCGTCGTCGGGTAAGGTGTACGTGAGCAACCAGGAAGCCCGCAACCGGGTGCGCTTCGAAGGCCCGGGCACCCGCTCGACCACCGTGCGCGGCCATTTCGTGGAAAGCCGCATCACCGTGATCGACGGCAGCAACGTGCTGCCGCGCCATCTCAACAAGCACATCACGAGCTACGACCAGGCCGTGGGCACGGCAGCCGAGAAGGCCGCCTCGCTCGCCACCCCGCTCGAAATGGCGATCACGCCCGACGGCTCGACCATGTACGTGGCCGCGATGGGCTCCAACAAGCTCGGCCGCTTCAGCACCTCGGCGCTCGAAGGCAACACCTTCACGCCTTCGGCCAGCAGCCACGTGACCCTGACCGGCGGCCTGCCCACCGGCGTGGTGCTCGACCCGTCGCGCAACGTCGCCTACGTCACCACCCGCGGCGACAACGGTGTGTCGGTGGTCAACACCTCGACCTTCTCCGAGACCGCCCACGTCACGATGTACAACCCGGAGCCGGCGGTCGTGAAGGCAGGGCGCAAGTTCCTGTACGACGCGAACTACACCTCCAGCCGTGGTGATTCGTCGTGCTCGGGTTGCCACATCTTCGGCGACATCGACCACATCGCATGGGACCTCGGCAACCCGAGCGAAAGCCAGGTGGCGAGCCCGAACCCGTACAACACCAACGTGCCGCGTTTCGGCCGCAAGGCGAACTTCCACCCGATGAAGGGGCCGATGACGACGCAGAGCTTCCGGGGCATGGCCAACCACGGCCCGCTGCACTGGCGCGGCGACCGCACGGGCCAGAGCCGCAGCTCGGGTGAAACGATCGAGCACCAGGCGTTCGAAGACTTCAACGTGGCCTTCACCGGCCTGCTGGGTCGCGAGTCTCAGCTCACCGCAGCCGAGATGAAGGCCTTTGCCGACTTCGCGCTGGAGATCATCTACCCGCCCAACCCGATCACCAACCTCGACAACTCACTCACCACGGTGCAGGCGGCCGGACGCAACGTGTACTTCAACACCACGTCCGACACCATCACCACCTGCAACGGCTGCCACACGGTCGATCCGTCGCGCAAGCTCTTCGGCTCCGACGGCACCATGTCGATAGAAGGTGCTCAGCTCGACCAGGACTTCAAGATCCCGCACATCCGCAACATGTACCAGAAGGTGGGCATGTTCGGCACGAACTCGAGCCGCTCGTTGTTCGCGAACGTGGGCGACCAGATCAAGGGCTTCGGCTACAACAACGCCGGCAAGTTCGGGACGCTCGTTCAGTTCTTCTCGGAAGACGTGTTCAACGCCCTCTCGACCACGCAGAAGCAGCAGCTCGAGCAATACGTGCTGGCCGCGCCGTCCGACGTCAACCCGATCGTCGGCCAGCAGGTCACCGTGACGCCGGCCAACGCCAACCAGTCCGACGTGAGCGCTCGTCTGAACCTGCTCGTGTCGCGCGCGCAGATCACGAGCCCGGTGCCCGAGTGCGAGCTGGTCGCCAAGGGCGTGATCTCGGGCCAGGCGCGTGGTTGGGTCATGAACGCCAGCCAGCAGTTCGTGCCCAACAAGTCGTCTGAGTCGGCTGTCACGCTCAGCGGCCTGCTGAGCCAGGCCAGCGCTGCTTCGGCCCCGCTGACCTTCACCTGCGTGCCCCCGGGCAACGGCACGCGCATCGGCGTCGACCGCGACGCCAACGGCACGCTGGACCGCGACTGATCCGGTGAGTGTCTAACCCCGCGTGAGCGGGGTTTCCAAAGGGGCTGGCGGCACGAAATGGGCCGTTCCAGCCCCTCGTCGTTTGCGGGCGGCCTCCAGCTCCGCGCGCGCCACGGTGCGCAGGTGCACCTCGTCGGGCCCGTCGAGGAAGCGCATCGCGCGGCCCCAGGTGTAGAGGAAGGCGAGTGGCGTGTCCGGCGACAGGCCCATCGCCCCGAACACCTGCATCGCCCGGTCGAGCACGCGCGTCTGCAGGCGCGCCGCCACGAGCTTGATCGCGGCCACGTCGGTGCGGGCGGCGGCATTGCCTTCGGTGTCCATGCGCCAGGCCGCGCGCATCACCAGCAGCCGCGCCTGGTCGATCTCGACGCGGCTCTCGGCGATCCAGTCCTGCACGTTGGCGTAGTCCGCGAGCTTGCGGCCGAAGGTCTGGCGCTCGAGCGCCCGCTCGGCCATCAGCTCCAGCGCCAGCTCGCACTGGCCGATGGTGCGCATGCAGTGGTGCACCCGCCCCGGGCCGAGCCGTGCCTGCGCCATCGCAAAGCCCTCGCCCGGCTCGCCGAGCAGGGCGCTTGCGGGTACGCGGACGTTGCGGAACACCAGCTCCACGTGGCCTTCCACGCTGTGGTGCTGGAGGATCGGGATGTTGCGCACGATCTCGAGGCCGGGCGTCTTCAGCGGCAGCAGCACGAGGGAATGCCGACGGTGGCGCGGCGCATCCGGCGAACCGTCGGACACGCCCATCAGCACCACCAGCTCGCACAGCGGATGCAGCGCGCCGGTGATGAACCACTTGCGGCCGTTGATGACGAGCTCGTCGCCGTCACGCACGATGCTCGTCTCGAGGTTGGTCGGGTCGGACGAGGCCACGTCGGGCTCCGACATGGCGTAGCACGAGCGCATCGTGCCTTCCAGCAACGGGCGCAGCCACCGCTCGCGCTGCGCGGGCGTGGCGTAGAGGTGCAGCAGCTCGATGTTGCCGGTGTCGGGCGCGCTGCAGTTGAACACCTCCGAGGCCCAGGGCACCCGGCCCATGATCTCGGCCAGCGGCGCGTATTCGGTGTTCGACAGGCGGGTGCCGGGCTCGTCGGACTTCAGGCCGGGCAGGAAGAGGTTCCACAGGCCTTCGGCTTTCGCGCAGGCCTTGAGCGGCTCGATCACGTCCAGGGGGTATTCGCCGGCGTCGGCCCAGCGGTGCCAGTCGCGGTTGGAGGGCAGCACCAGCCGCTCCATGATGTCGCGCACGCGACCCTGCAAGCCCAGGTTGGCGGGGGAGTGTGAGAAATCCATGTCCGGCGATCTTGGGGCTGGCCCGAGGCCGCGGAATTGATCTGCGTCATGCGTCGCGCGGGCGGTGCTTTCTAGAGTCGGCGCATGACCTCTCCCCAGGCCGGCTTGGCCCTGCCCCTGCCTCCCTTGACGCCGCGCGAGAAGGCGGCGCTCGACGACGACGCGTCGCTCGCGCGCTGCACACGCTGGCGCCAGGCGGCCGACGGGCGGCGTGAGGCCGAATCCGTCTTCGCCCTGCAGGGCATGTATTGCGCCGCCTGTGCCGGCGTGATCGAAGCCGCGCTCCGGCGCGTGCCCGGTGTCGAGAGCGCTGAAGTCAACGCCGCGAGCGAGCGCGCCCTGGTGCGCTGGGACGCCTCGCGCACCCGCGCCTCGGCCCTGGTCGACGCGGTGCAGGCCGCCGGCTACCGCGCGCTGCCGGCCGAGCATGAAGCGGCCCGCACGGCACGCCAGCGCGAGTCGCGCCAGGCCTTGTGGCGGCTCTTCGTCGCGGGCTTCTGCATGATGCAGGTGATGATGCTCACCACGCCCGGCTACCTGGCCGCGCCCGGTGAGATCGCCCCCGACCTCGCGGCGCTGATGAGCTGGGCCGCGTGGGTGCTGACCCTGCCGGTGCTGCTCTTCTCGGCCGGCCCCTTCTTCAAGGGCGCGTGGCAGGCGCTGCGGCAAAAGCGCGTGGGGATGGACGTGCCGGTGGCGCTCGGCATCGCCGTCACCTTCGTCGCCGGCACGGTGGCGACCTTCGAGCCGGGTGGCCTCTTCGGCGCCGACCCGTACCTCGATTCGATGACCATGTTCGTGAGCTTCCTGCTTGCCGGTCGCTGGCTGGAGCTGCGCGCCCGGCACCGCAGCACCGAAGCGCTCGATGCACTCCTGCAGCGCCTGCCCGACGCGGTGGAGCGGCTGGGCGACGACGGCACGGCCGAGACCGTGCCGGTCGCGCGCCTGCAGGTCGGCGACCGCGTGCGCGTGGCCGCCGGCCAGGCCTTCCCCGGCGATGCGCTGGTGCTCGACGGCAGCACGCAGGTCGACGAAGCCATGCTCACCGGCGAATCGCGCCCGGTGGAGCGTGCGGTGGGCGATGCGGTGGTGGGCGGTAGCCTCAACCTCGCGGCGCCCGTGACCGTGCGCCTGCAGAAACTCGGCGAAGGCACGCGCTACCAGCAGATCGTGGAACTGCTCCAACACGCGCTCACGCAGCGCCCCGGTGTGATGCGCCTGGCCGACCGCTGGGCCGGCCCGTTCCTGCTCGGCGTGCTCGTGCTGGCAGCGGGGGCGGCGGCCGTGTGGAGCGTGATCGACCCGACGCGCGCCGTGTGGGTGGCCGTGGCCGTGCTCATCGTCACCTGCCCGTGTGCGCTCTCGCTGGCGGCGCCGGCCGCACTGCTGGCTGCGACCGGCGGGCTCGCACGCCGTGGTGTGCTGGTGCAGCGGCTCGACGCCATCGAAGCGCTTGGCGCTGTCGACACCGCTGTCTTCGACAAGACCGGCACGCTGACGCAAGACCGTCTGGTGCTCGCCGTCACACATGTGTCGCCGCAGGCTGACCGTGCCGCGCTGCTGGCCCGGGCCGCGTCGCTCGCCGCGCTGTCGCGCCACCCCTTGTCGGTGGCACTCGTGCAGGCCTTGCCCGCTGCGGCGCCGGCCTGGAGCGAGGTGCACGAAGCCGCAGGGCAGGGCATCGAGGCGCGTGACGAGCAGGGCCGCCTTTGGCGCCTCGGCGCGCCCGGCTGGGTGGGGCTCAGCGTGCCCACCGAGGCCACGCGCCCGCGCGTCGCCTGCGCGCCGCAAGACGCCACGGCCGACGAGCAGGTGCTGTTCGAATTCGACGAAGCGCTGCGCACCGATGCACACGAAGCGCTGCAAGGCCTCGTGGCCCACGGGCTGCAGGTGCGGCTCCTCTCGGGTGACGCCGAAGGCAGCGTGCAGGCCGTGGCCCACCGCCTGGGCATCGCGCAGACGCAGAGCCAGGCGACACCGGAAGACAAGCTGCGCGCCATCGAGTCGCTGCAAGGGCAGGGCCACCGCGTGCTGATGGTGGGCGACGGCCTCAACGACGGCCCGGTGCTCGCCCGTGCCGACGTGTCGTTCGCCCTCGCCCATGGCAGCGCACTCGCGCAGCAGCGCTCCGATTTCATCGTGCTCGGCAGCCGCCTCGGTGAGATCCCGGCCGCACTCGACCGCGCCCGCAAGACCGTGCGCGTGATGCGCCAGAACCTCGGCTGGGCGCTTGCCTACAACGCCGCCTGCGTGCCGCTTGCGCTCGCCGGCTACCTGCCGCCGTGGGCCGCCGGCCTGGGCATGGCGGCCAGTTCGCTCTTCGTCGTGCTCAACGCTCTGCGGCTTTCACGCTGAAGAAGGAAGCCCCGAATGGAAAGCCTCTATCTCCTACTGCCGCTATCGGTCTTGCTCGTGCTGGCGCTGATCGGCCTCTTCGGCTGGGCCGTGCAGTCGGGCCAGTTCGACGACCTCGAACGCGAAGGCCTGCGCGTGCTCGACGGCGAGGCCGAGCTCACATCGGCACCTTCTCCCGAGCCCGCCCCACCAGGGGCTTGATCCCGGTCAAGGGTCTTCCCGAAGGGGCTTCTGACAATTGAACCAGTTCAAGAAACCCTCAAGGAACGACCCATGAACACAAGCTCTCCGGCCCTTGCAACGCCGGTCTACAGCGACGGTGTGGTGCGCAATTTCGCGCTCGCTGCCGTGCTGTGGGGCATCGTCGGCATGCTGGTCGGCGTGATCATCGCCGCGCAGCTGACCTGGCCCGAACTCAACTTCGGCATCTCCTGGCTGAGCTACGGCCGGCTGCGCCCGCTGCACACCAACGCGGTGATCTTCGCCTTCGGTGGCTGCGCGCTCTTCGCGAGTTCGTATTACGTGGTCCAGCGCACCTGCCAGGTGCCGCTCTTCCTGCCCAAGCTGGCGGCCTTCACCTTCTGGGCTTGGCAACTCGTGATCGTGGCGGCCGCCATCTCGCTGCCGATGGGCTACACCCAGGGCAAGGAATACGCCGAACTCGAGTGGCCGATCGACATCCTGATCGCCGTCGTGTGGGTGTCGTATGCGATCGTGTTCTTCGGCACCATCGGCATCCGCAAGATCCGCCACATCTACGTGGCCAACTGGTTCTTCGGCGGCTTCATCCTCGCGGTGGCCCTGCTGCACATCGTCAACAGCGCGGCCATTCCCGGCGGCTGGATGAAGAGCTACTCGGCCTACGCCGGCGTGCAAGACGCGATGGTGCAGTGGTGGTACGGCCACAACGCCGTGGGCTTCTTCCTCACCGCTGGCTTCCTCGGGATGATGTATTACTTCATCCCCAAGCAGGCCGAGCGGCCGGTGTATTCGTATCGCCTGTCGATCGTGCACTTCTGGGCGCTGATCTTCACCTACATGTGGGCGGGCCCGCACCACCTGCACTACACCGCGCTGCCCGACTGGGCGCAGAGCCTCGGCATGATCTTCTCGCTGGTGCTGCTCGCGCCGAGCTGGGGCGGCATGATCAACGGGATCATGACCCTCTCGGGTGCGTGGCACAAGCTGCGTGACGACCCCATCCTCAAGTTCCTGATCGTGTCGCTGTCGTTCTACGGCATGAGCACCTTCGAGGGCCCGATGATGTCGATCAAGACCGTCAACGCGCTCAGCCACTACACCGACTGGACGGTCGGCCACGTGCACAGCGGCGCGCTCGGCTGGGTGGGCCTGATCTCGATGGGCACGCTGTACTACCTGGTGCCGCGCATGTTCGGCCAGACCAAGATGTACAGCACCAAGGCCATCGAGCTGCACTTCTGGATCGCCACGATCGGCATCGTGCTCTACATCGCCGCGATGTGGATCGCCGGTGTGATGCAAGGCCTGATGTGGCGCGCGGTCAACCCCGACGGCACGCTCGTGTACAGCTTCGTCGAGAGCGTGAAGGCGACCTTCCCGTTCTACGTCGTGCGCCTGCTCGGTGGCCTGCTCTACCTGAGCGGCATGCTGATCATGGGCTGGAACGTCGTGAAGACCGCGATGAACGGCCGCGCCGTGCCGGTGGCCGTGCCCCCGGTGGCCGCCGCCGCCCACGCCTGATTCGAAGGATCGAGAACCATCATGGCTCAGCAACACAAAGAATCCGCTTTCAGTCACCAGAAGATCGAGACCAACAACTTCCTGATGATCGTGCTCATCCTGCTCGTGGTGGCGGTGGGCGGCATCGTGGAGATCGTGCCTCTGTTCTTCCAGCGCTCGACCACGCAGCCGGTGGAAGGGCTCAAGCCCTACACCGCGCTGCAACTCGCCGGGCGTGACGTCTACGTGCGCGAGGGTTGCTACAACTGCCACTCGCAGATGATCCGGCCCTTCCGTGCCGAGACGCTGCGCTACGGCAAGTACTCCACCGCGGGCGAGTTCGTCTACGACCACCCGTTCCAGTGGGGCAGCAAGCGCACCGGCCCCGACCTGCACCGAGTGGGCGGCAAGTACAGCGACGACTGGCACCGCCTGCACCTGATCAACCCGCGCGACCTGGTGCCCGAGTCGAACATGCCGGCCTACCCGTGGCTCAACAAGAACCTGGTCGACGGCCAATCGCTGCCCAACCACCTCAAGGCCCTGCGTGTGGCCGGCGTGCCCTACACCGACGCCGACATCGCCGGCGCCACCGAAGCGGTGAAGAACAAGACCGAGCTCGACGCGCTGATCGCCTACCTGCAGGTGATGGGCACCGCGCTCAAGTAAGAACGGACAGGAAGAACGACATGGACCTCAACGACCTCCGATCCCTCGTGACCCTGGTCTCGCTCGCCACCTTTGCCGGCATCTGCACCTGGGCCTGGGCCAAGCGCAACCGCGACCGCTTCGACGAAGCGGCCCGCATCCCGCTCATGACCGCCGACGATGAAGGAGCCCGCCGTGAGTGACTTCTTCAACAGCGGTTGGTCGACCTTCATCGCCGTCACCACGGTGGTGTCGCTCATCGCCTGCCTGGCGCTGCTCATCATCGCCTCGCGCCGCAAGCCGATGGCCAACGACAACACCACCGGCCACGTGTGGGACGTCGACCTCGTCGAACTCAACAACCCGCTGCCACGCTGGTGGATGGTGCTGTTCGTGCTGACGGTGGTGTGCGGCGGTGCCTACGTCTTCCTCTACCCCGGCCTCGGCAGCAGCGCTGGCACGCTCAACTGGACGAGCACCGGCCAGTACGAAGCCGAGCAGAAGAAGGCCGCCACCGCGATGGCAGCCGTCTATGCGCGCTACGCCTCGCAGCCCGCCGAAGTGCTGGCCAAGGATGCCGGCGCGATGGGCATCGGCGAGCGCCTCTTCGTCAACAACTGCGCCGCCTGCCACGGCTCCGACGCGCGCGGCAGCAAGGGCTTCCCCAACCTGACCGACAGCGACTGGCTCTACGGTGGCTCGCTCGAGACCATCAAGGAAACCATCGCCAACGGCCGCCAGGGCGTCATGCCCCCGATGGCCGCGGCCGTGGGCTCGGCGCAAGACGTGGTCAACGTCGCCAACTACGTGCTGAGCCTCTCGGGCAGCCCGCACAACGCCATCCAGGCGGCGGCCGGGCGCGAGAAGTTCGTCGCCTGCGCGGCCTGCCACGGCCCGGGTGGCAAGGGCACCCCGGCGCTCGGCGCGCCCAACCTCACCGACAAGGTGTGGCTGCACGGCTGGGGCGAAGAGGCGATCGTCGCGATGGTCAACAACGGCAAGACCAACGTCATGCCGGCGCACGCCTCGCGCCTGACGCCCGAGCAGATCCACGTGCTCGGCGCCTATGTGTGGAGCCTCTCCCGCGGAGCCCCCACCGGGCCCTGACCCCTGACCCCAGCGAAGCGCAACCCTCACCTTATGAGCAGTACCAAGCCCCGCGTGATCCCGATCGTCGCCGCCGAAGCGGCGAGTGAGGTCGAAGGCGAGGGCGGCTGGCTCTTCGAGAAGCAGAAGAAGATCTACCCGCGCTCGGTCACCGGCTATTTTTCCAACTGGCGCTGGGCGATGGTGTGGCTCACGCAGATCGTGTTCTACGGTCTGCCGTGGCTGCAGTGGAACGACCGCCAGGCGGTGCTCTTCGACCTGGCCTCGCGGCGCTTCTACATCTTCGGCCTGGTGCTGCACCCGCAGGATCTGGTCTACCTCGCGGCGCTGCTCATCATCAGCGCCTATCTGCTCTTCCTCTTCACCGCGGTGGCCGGCCGTCTGTGGTGCGGCTTCACCTGCCCACAGACCGTCTACACCGAGATCTTCCTGTGGGTGGAGCGCCGCTTCGAAGGCGACCGCATTGCCCGCATGCGGCTCGACGAGGCACCGTGGTCGTTCAACAAGCTGTGGCGCAAGGCCGGCAAGCAGGCGGTGTGGATCGCCATCGGCCTGTGGACCGGCTTCACCCTCGTGGGTTACTTCACGCCGGTGAAGGTGCTGTGGGGTGAAGCGTTCACGCTGGCCTTCGGGCCGTGGGAATGGTTCTGGGTCCTCTTCTACGGTTTCGCCACCTATGGCAACGCCGGCTACCTGCGCGAGCAGGTCTGCACCTACATGTGCCCCTATGCGCGCTTCCAGAGCGCGATGTTCGACCGCGACACCCTGATCGTGAGCTACGACCCGGCGCGTGGCGAACCGCGCGGCTCGCGCGGTCGCAAGGTCGACCCGAAGTCCAAGGGGCTGGGCGACTGCATCGACTGCAGCCTGTGCGTGCAGGTCTGCCCGACCGGCATCGACATCCGCAACGGCCTGCAATACCAATGCATCGGCTGCGCCTCGTGCATCGACGTCTGCAACGAGGTGATGGACAAGATGAACTACGAGCGCGGGCTCATCCGCTTCGCGACGCAGAATGGCCTGGCCAACCGCTGGTCGAAGCTGCAGACGTGGAAACGCGTGCTGCGCCCGCGCGTGCTCGTCTACAGCGGCGTGCTCGGGCTCATCTGCATCGGCTTTGTGGTGAGCCTCGCGCTGCGCAGCCCGTTCCGCGTCGACGTGGTGCGCGACCGCGGTGCGCTGGCCCGCCTGGTGGACGACGGCGCCATCGAAAACGTCTACCGCCTGCAGGTGATGAACGCCACCGAGGGCACACAGCACTACCGCGTGACGCTCGAAGGCCTGGAGGGGGCTGCCATCACCTCCAAGGCCGAGTTCGAGGTCGGGTCCGCCGAGGCCCGCTGGTGGCCGGTGAGCGTGCAGGTGCCGCATGCGGCCACGCGCGCCCTCGGGCCGGGGGCCCACCCACTGCGCTTCCGCATCGAGCGGCTGGCGAAGGGCGACGACGGCTCGGTCGACGTGGTTGAAAAATCGACCTTCGTCGTGCCGCGATGAGGATGGCTTGAACGTGATCCCGATGCTGATCTGGAAGGAGACCGCCCCATGAACCCGAAGACCCCAACCCCTGAGCCCACCCCCTGGTGGCGTGTCGGCATGGTGTGGCTGGTGCTTGCCGGCCCCGCGGCCGTGGTGCTGGCCGGCTTCGTGACGCTGCGCATCGCCATCACGCACGTCGACCCGGTGGTGCAGGTGCCGGCCGCCGTGGCCGACACCTCGGCGTCGATGAGCCCGGCGCTCAAGGCACGCAACCACGCGGCCACGCCGCAACCGTGATGTTTTCTCCTGCGTTCCGGCAGCGCGCGCTCCAGGTGCTCTGGCCCTCGTTCCTGATGGCCGGCGTGCTGGAGATGCTGCTCTTTGCGGTGGTCGACCCCGACAACCTGCAATGGTTCGGCGGCGCGGCCTTCGACTGGCCGCGGCAAGCGGTCTACACCGCCACCTTCTTCATCTTCTGGGGCGTGATGGCGCTCTCGGGGGCGCTCACGGTGCTGCTGATGCGCTCGACGGACGAGATGAATCGGCAGGATCCGTTTTAGTCCCGCCACTCCCCGTTCCCCGCCACCCCCGTTCGGGCTGAGCCTGTCGAAGCCCCTGCGCAAGGCACGGCCCTTCGACAGGCTCAGGGCGAACGGCGCGGCGGCGGGAACTCGGTGCGAACGGTGCCTCAGCAACGCGCGCTGTTGACCAGCCGCTTCAAGCCTTCGGCGTCGAGGATGCGGATGTCGCGCTGCTTCACTTCGAGCAGCCCGTCGTCGTGGAACTTCGAGAAGGTGCGGCTCACGGTCTCGAGCTTGAGGCCCAGGTAGGAGCCGATCTCCTCGCGCGTCATGCGCAGCACCAGCGACGAGGCCGAGAAGCCCCGCGCCTGCAGGCGCTGCGTGAGGTTCAGCAGGAAGGCCGCCAGCCGCTCCTCGGCCCGCATGGAGCCGAGCAGGAGCATCACGCCGTGGTCGCGCACGATCTCGCGGCTCATGATCTTGTGGAACTGCCGCTGCAGCTCGCCGAACTCGCGCGACAGCGATTCGAGCTGCGAATACGGGATCACGCAGAGCTGCGAATCTTCCAGTGCCACCGCGTTGCAGCTGTGGCGCTCGCCGCCGATGCCATCCAGCCCCAGCAGCTCGCCGGCCATCTGGAAGCCGGTGACCTGGTCGCGCCCGTCTTCCAGCGACACGCAGGTCTTGAAGAAACCGGTGCGCACGGCGTAGAGGCATTGGAAGGGGTCGCCCGAGCGGAAGAGCATGTCGCCCCGCGCCACGCTGCGGCGGGTGGTGACGAGCGTGTCGAGCCGCTCCATGTCGGTCTGCGGTAGGCCGACGGGCAGGCACAGCTCGCGCAGGCTGCAGCTTGAGCAGGCGACTTTCAGGGTCGGTGCGGGTGCAGGGGTGCGCGCGCGCCGGGAGGCGGAAGCGGTGGTCGATGCGGTGGTCGGTGTGGGGGCGGTATCAGGCATATGAGGTATCTCAAGCTCCCGGGAATTCTGTTTCCCGGGCCCTCGGCGGCGCTTGACCGGCATCAAGGCGTGCTCTGGTCGCCTTGGCACAGTATGGGCACCATGAGCGAAATCCTGTGCCCTCCTGCTGCGCCTGCCGCGGCCCCCGAGTTCCAGATCACGCCCGAGCTGCTGCAACGCTTCGACGTGGCCGGCCCGCGTTACACCTCCTACCCCACGGCCGACCGCTTCGTCGAGGCCTTCGGTGAGGTCGACTACACCCAGGCCGCCCGCCTGCGGGTCGAGGGCGCGGCGGCTGCGCCGCTGTCGGTTTACGTGCACATCCCGTTCTGCGAATCGGTCTGCTACTACTGCGCCTGCAACAAGGTCGTGACCAAAGACCACGGCCGCTCCACCGCCTATCTCGACGCGCTCGAGAAGGAGATGGCGCTGCACACCGGCCTGCTCGGCATGGGGCAAAGCGTCTCGCAGCTGCACCTGGGCGGCGGCACGCCCACCTTCCTGAACGACGGCGAGCTGAGCCGCCTGCTCGCCGCGCTGCGCCATCACTTCCGAATCGCCCCCGGTGCCGAGATGTCGATCGAGGTCGACCCGCGCACCGTGACGCGCGAGCGGCTCCAGCACCTGGCCACGCTCGGCTTCAACCGCCTGAGCTTCGGCGTGCAGGACTTCGACGAAGACGTGCAGCGCGCAGTGCACCGCGTGCAGTCGTTCGAATCGGTGCGCTTCCTCATCGAAGCTTCCCGGGAGATCGGTTTCGAGTCGGTCAACGTCGACCTGATCTACGGCCTGCCCAAGCAGAACCCGGTGTCGTTCGCGAAGACCGTGGCGCAGGTGAACTCGCTGCGGCCCGACCGCATCGCGCTCTATTCCTATGCCCACCTGCCGCAGCGCTTCAAGCCACAGCGGCGCATCGCCATCGAAGAGCTGCCGGCCGCCGGCCACAAGGTGGGCATGCTGAGCGACGCGATTGCGGCGTTTCTCGCCGCCGGCTACGTCTACATCGGCATGGATCACTTCGCGCTGCCCGACGACGCGCTCGCCGTGGCCAAGCGCCAGGGCCGTCTGCACCGCAACTTCCAGGGTTACAGCACGCAGCCCGACTGCGACCTGGTGGCCCTGGGTGTCTCGGCCATCGGCCACATCGGCGCCACTTACAGCCAGAACGCGAAGACCCTGCCCGAGTATTACGACGCGCTTGCGCAAGGCCAGCTGCCGATCGTGCGCGGCCTCGCGCTCACGCGCGACGACCTCGTGCGCCGCGCCGTGATCATGGCGCTCATGTGCCAGGGCCGGCTCGAGTTCGAATCGATCGAGCTGTCGCACCTCATCGACGTGCGGGAGTATTTCCGCAGCGAGCTGGCGCAGATGGAGGCGCTGGCGGCACAGGGGCTGGTCGAGATCGAGCCGAATGCGCTGCAGGTCACGCGCATGGGCTGGTACTTCGTGCGCGCGGTGGCGATGGTGTTCGACCGCCACCTGCAGGCCGACCGCCAGCGCGAGAGGTTCTCGCGCATCATCTGAGTCGCCGTCCACGATGGAGTTCGCGCTCATCTTCAGCGCGGCCCTGATGGGCCTGGCCGGTGTGCCGCATTGTCTGGCCATGTGCGGCGGCACGAGCGCGGGCGTGATCCGCGCCTGCAGCCGCGGCAACGCCAACCACGCCACGCTCGGCTTCCACCTGGGCCGGCTCATCGGCTATGCCGCGGGCGGTGCGGTGGCGGCGTCGAGCGTGGCGCTGCTGCGCCAGCTGGGCGAGGCGGCACCAGCGCTGCGGCCGATCTGGGTGATGCTGCACCTGGCCGTGCTCGGCTTCGGCCTCTGGCTGCTCTGGACCGGCCGCCAGCCCGGCTGGATGCAAGGGCAGGGGCGCGCCTTGCCGCCCGAGCTGGCAGCTCAGGGCTGGCAGCGGGTGCAGGGGCCGGCGCGTGCCGCCGGTGCTGGCGCACTGTGGGTGGCCTGGCCGTGCGGCCTGCTGCAATCGGCCTTGGTGGTGGCCACGCTCGCCGGCCATGCGGCGGCGGGGGCGGCGGTAATGGCCGCCTTTGCGATCACCTCGTCTGTCGGGCTTGTCGCCGGGCCGGCCTTGTGGCTGCGCCTCACAGGCGGTGCGGGCGCAGGCCTGGTGGCCGGCCAGTGGGCGGTGCGCCTCGCCGGGGCAGGGCTCGTGGCCGCGTCGGCCTGGGCGCTCGGGCATGGGCTGTGGGCTCGCGTGCTTGCGATCTGCTTCGGCCCCTGAAGCGAGAGGGGCTCCCGGCGGCGCCGTGAGAGGATGGCCTGCCGCGTCGGGTAGAAAATAAGGTGAACACCTTAGACAGCCCGGGTGCAATCGGCGCGATGCTAACGGCTTCCACTTCCAGACGAGCCCATGTCCACCCCACACACCGATGTGCTCATCGTCGGCGCCGGCCTGTCCGGCATCGGCGCGGCGTACCACCTGCAGACCGAGTGCCCCGACCGCAGCTACGCGATCCTCGAAAGCCGCGAAGCCATCGGCGGCACGTGGGACCTCTTCCGCTACCCGGGCATCCGCTCCGATTCCGACATGTACACCCTGGGCTACCGCTTCAAGCCCTGGACGAACGCGAGCGCCATCGCCGACGGCCCGTCGATCCTGAAATACATCCGCGAGACGGCGGCCGAGAACGGCATCGACCGGCACATCCGCTTCGGCCACAAGGTGGTGGGTGCGTCGTGGTCGACGCGCGATGCGAGGTGGACGGTGGAAGTCGAGCGAAGCACGGGCGAGCGCGTCACCTGCACCTGCAACTTCCTCTTCATGTGCAGCGGCTACTACAAGTACGAGGCCGGCTACCAGCCCGACTTCCCCGGCGCGAACCGCTTCGGCGGCCGACTCGTGCACCCGCAGAAGTGGACGAGCGACATCGACTACGCCGGCAAGCGCGTGGTGGTGATCGGCAGCGGCGCCACCGCCGTGACGCTCGTGCCCGAGATGGCCAAGACCGCCGCCCACGTGACGATGCTGCAGCGCTCGCCGACCTACGTGGTGTCGCGCCCCGCACAAGACCGCATCGCCAATGCCTTGCGCAAGGTGATGCCGGCGAGCTGGGCCTACTTCCTCACCCGCTGGAAGAACGTCACCCTCTCCATGTATTTCTACCGGCTCTGCAAGCGCCGGCCCGAGCGGGTGAAGAAATACATCGTCGACGGCATCCAGGCGGCGATCGGCAGCAAGGTCGACGTCGCCAAGCACTTCACCCCCCGCTACAAGCCGTGGGACCAGCGCCTGTGCCTGGTGCCCGACGGCGATCTCTTCCGCATGCTCTACGTGGGCAAGGCCTCGGTGGTCACCGACGAGATCGAGACCTTCACCGAGACGGGCATCCGCCTCAAGTCGGGCACCGAACTCCAAGCCGACCTGGTCGTCAGTGCCACCGGCCTCGTGCTCACCTCGCTCGACGACATGGACCTGAAGGTCGACGGCCGGCAGGTCGAGGGCGGCAAGACCTTCGGCTACAAGGCCGCGATGTACAGCGACGTGCCCAACCTCGCGGTCTCGTTCGGCTACACCAACGCCTCCTGGACGCTCAAGTGCGACCTGACCTGCGAATACGTGTGCCGCCTGCTCAACTACATGAAGCGCCACGGCCACCGCCAGTGCACGCCGCGCAACCGCGACCCGCAGATGAAGGCCGAGCCGTGGATCGATTTCACGTCAGGCTACGTGCAGCGCGCCGCCGAGCATATGCCCAAGCAGGGCTCGAAGGCGCCGTGGAAGCTCTACCAGAACTACGTGCGCGACCTGCTGCTGCTGCGCTTCGGCCGCATCGACGACGGCGTGATGGAGTTCGGCAACCCCGGCTACGCCGTGGGCGGGCAGGTCAAGCAAGCGGCGGGCTGACGGCGGGCTTCGGCGCGCCGCGCTTGCGCCGGGCCTCGTTTAGCAGGGCCTTCACGTTCGAGAGGAACGAGGGGAAGTCGAACGGCTTCGTCCAGTAGGCGCGTGCGCCGGCGGCCATCGCAAGCTCCACGTCGAGCGGCATGGCGCTCGCCGAGAGGGCGACGACGGTGAGGTCGCGGGTGGCGGGGTCGTCCTGCAGCTCGTTGAGCACCTGGTCGCCCGACATGTCGGGCAGGCGCATGTCGAGCAGCACCAGGCTCGGGTCGAGCTGGCGCGCCTGCCGCACGCCTTCGGTGCCGGTTTCGGCGACCACCACCGTCACCTCGGGCCACTGGCGCAGCACCTCCACCACCAGCAGGGCGTTGACGGCGTTGTCTTCGATGTAGAGCACGGTGCCCGAGGGCGGCTCGTCGGAGGGGGTGTCTGCGTCGGTGGGCAGGGGGAAATCGCCGCCGGGGTGCCGGCTGAATTCGAGCATCCGGTCGATCAGCACCTGCAGCTGCAGGCCGGCGCCATGCAGCAGCTCGAGCTGCATGCCTTCGTTGCCGCCGAGATGGCCGCCGGGCCGGCTGCGCAGCAGCTGCGTGATGCCGAGCACGGCATTGAGCGGCGTGCGCAACTCGTGGCTCATGCGAGAGAGGAATTCGTTCTTCGCCCGGTTGGCGGCCTCGGCGGCAGCGCGGCCCAGGCGGGCCCGCTCGGCCTCGCGCACCGCGGTCACGTCGCGCACCATCACCGTCATCAGCATGTCGGCGCCGTGGCCGGTGCGCGAGATGGTGGCCTCGATGGGGAACTCGGTGCCGTCGCTGCGCAGGCCGCTCAGGGCGCGCACCGGGCCCATGCGCCGGGCGGTGTCGTGCCCCTCGTGGTAGCGGGCCACGTTCGCCCGGTGCACCGAGCGGTGGGCGGCGGGGATCAGCAGGTCGAGTGGCTGGCCCAGCGCATCGCGGGCCGAGCGCAGGAACATGCGGCAGGCGGCGTCGTTGAAGAGCACGATGTGCTGCGTGGCGTCGATGGTGATGATCGCGTCCATCGCCGTCTCGACGATGTCGGCCAGCCGTTCGCGCAGGTCTGGCGAATCGGGCGCTGTCATGACGGGGCGCGGCTCAGACCACGGCGCTGCACAACACGGCCTGAAGGGCGTAGCGCTGGTTGAGCATCTGCTCGCTGCCGAGCGGCGCGTGCGTGGTGTTGCAGCCGCATGCGAGTTCCACGCGGCCATCGGCGCAGCGGTGGTTGCGTTGTTCGTCCCAGATGAAGTCGGTGCATTCGGCGGCCTGGGCGGGCTCGCCCATGCGCAGCGAGAAGCCGGCCAGCGCGGCCGACTGCTGCCACGTGCGGGCGTCGAGCGAGCCGGTGTTGCCGCGGAAGCTGACGGTGATGTCCTTCATCGGCTTGCCGCTGTGCTCGCGCAGCGTCATCAGATCGCCGAGCACGCGCAGCGGGTGGCCGGGCTCGCCCAGGCCGTTGAAGACGGGCCGGCCGGCGCTGCGGTCGATGTCGCGCAGCGCATCGCCGGGCAGGCCTTCGCATTCGATGGCGTCGTAGAGACGGCCCAACAGCTGCGCCGTCTCCTGCGAGACGCTCGGGCGGATGTGGGCGACCCGCGCACCCAGTGCGGTGGCGGCGGCGGTGAAGCCTTGCAGGGCAGGGCCCTCGGCCGCTTCCGACATCACCGCGATGTTCTTCCCCCGCAGCGGCTGCTGCGGATGGCCGGCCAGCTCTGCCGCCTTCAACGACTGGGCGGTGTCGAGCAGCGACGCGAGATCCCGGCCGGTGAGGCCATCGAGCGACCAGAGGCTGCGGTGATGAAGGGGTGTGTTGAGGGTCATGATCGTGTGGGAGAGAGCGTATTCGGGCGGCCGACGGCGGGCTTGACCCGCATCAAGCGACTGCCATCGGTTTTCAGGCTGAGGCGTGGCTGATACAGAGCGTTTACACAGGCCTCACCTGCTGTTACCCAGCGTCGCAAGCGGTTCGCAAGCGGTTGTCGGTGGCTTCCTACAGTCCATTTCCATCAACACACCGCGCCACAGGAGCCCACGATGCTTGCAACCGCCACCGCCCAGAACCACGCCGCCAACGTCGCCCTGGCGGGCCAGCCGCAGCGCGAGGTGTCGCCCACCGGCAACCGCATCGCCGAGAGCCTGAAGCTCGTGAACGACACCGTGGCGGTCACGCGCCGGCTGCTGCACGCAGGCGATTCGGTGTACGAGGCGGGTGAGCGTTTCGAGTCGCTGCACGTCGTGAACTCGGGCATCTTCAAGCTCGTGAACCTGTCGCCCGACGGCCGCGAGCAGGTGGTGGGCCTTCAGTTCAAGGGCGACTGGCTCGGCTTCGATGGCATCGCCACCGGCCGCCACAGCTGCGACGCCGTGGCGATGGACACCGGCGAAGTCTGGACGGTGCGCTACGACAGCCTGCTGCAGGCCAGCGCCCGCCAGCCGGCCCTGATGGCCGTGATGCACAGCGCGATGAGCCGCGAGATGACGCGCGACCGCGATGCGCTGCTGTCGATCTGCACGCTGCCGGCCGATGCGCGCGTGGCGGAGTTCCTGCACAACTGGGCCTCGTCGCTCTCCGAGCGCGGCCTGCGCACCGACCAGATCACGCTGCGCATGACGCGCGCCGAGATCGGCAACTACCTCGGCATGAAGCTCGAGACCGTGAGCCGCGCGCTCTCGCGCCTGGCGCGCGATGGCGTGATCGAGTTCAGCGAAGGTGGCCGCCGCGAGGTGCGCATTCCCGACCTGGGCGTGCTGTCGGCCTGCGTGCAGCGCAGCGTGGCCCCTGAAGGCATGCTGCAGTAACGCGCGCAGCACCGCGCCCGGGCCATATCGGCAATGCCGACAAGGCCAATCGCGCGCGGTTTGAGCCTGCGTTGCTTCGAGGCTACGATCTCGCCCCATGAGCATGTACGCGTCTCCCACGGTGCCCACCGTTGCCGCCCTCCGGGCCGGCAGCGCGGGCCTGTCGCGTCTGCTCCAGCCGGCCGCACATCCCTGAGCCCGGCGATCACCTTCCACCACTTGCGCAAACCTTCGATCGCCGGGCCCCTCGCCCAGCGCGTCGGTGCGCGCCTGCGTCTCGCAGGCGGCGCCGCTACTCGACAGGAGTGCACCCATGGAAGTCTTGACCGAGCGCACGCTCACTGAACTGGATCACGTCCGCCTCGCGCGGCTGACTCGACACCCCGGCGACGCATCGCCATCCCCACTCGAAGGCCTGATCGACGACGTGCTCGACTCGGCCGAGCTCGTCTCGTCGCGCGCCGTCTCGCCCGACATCGTGACGATGTATTCGCAGGTCGAACTCGCCCACCTGGCCACCGGCCAGCGGCAGCGGCTCACCGTGTGCTATCCCTCCGATGCCGAGCCTTCGGCCGGGTTCGTGTCGGTGCTGTCGCCGGTGGGCGCAGCCCTGATCGGCCGGCGCGTGGGCAGCATCGCCCGCTGGCAGACACCCAACGGCGACGAGGGCGCCGCAGAAGTGGTGGCATTGCTCTTCCAGCCCGAGGCCAGCGGCGACTACACGACCTAGCCGCCGCCGGCGTGCGACTGCGCGCGCCACCTCCCGCAGATCCAACGCACGAGCGCGCCGCTCAGCCCGAGGCGCGTGCCTTCGCACGCCCGGTGCCGACCCGCGCCCGCCTGGATCGCCGTGCCCATTCCTTTGCGGAGATCGCCATGTTTCCTCTCAGCTCCATCCTCGTCACGACCGACTTCTCGGACGACGCCCGCAACGCGGTGCGCCGCGCCGCCCTGATGGCCGCCGCGCACAACGCGCGCCTGAACCTGCTGCACGTCGTCGACCCGCCTGCGCTCAAGGGGCCGCGTGCGTGGTTCGCGTCGCAGGCCGGCATCGACCACAAGGTGTCGGTCGCGCAGGCGATGCTCGACCGTCTGGTGCCCGAGCTGGCCCGCCGCTACCGCGTGCAGGCCACGCCGGTGGTGCGCGTGGGCCGCACGCTCGAGCAGGTGTGCGGCCTCGCGGCCGAGGCCGACCTGCTGGTGGTCGGCTCCAAGCGTGTGAACCCGCTCAGAAGCTCGATGCTCGGCACGCCGACCGAGCAGCTCGTGAGGCTCGTGCGGCGGCCGGTGCTGGTGGTCAAGCGCGAGGCCGTGCAGTGCTACGAGCGTGTGCTCGTCGCTGTCGACATCGACGCGGCCTTCGGCGACATGCTGCACAGCGCGAGCGCGCTGGCGCCGGGTGCGGCGCTGCATGTGTTCCACGCGCTGAGCACGCGCCGGGCCGACCGCATGCGCATGAGCGGCGTGCCGTCGGAGGTGATCCGCGAAGTCTGCGACAGCGAGCGGCAGCGGGGCATGGCGCGCCTGCAGTCGATGCTGGCCGCCATCGGGCATGCGGGCGCGCAGGTGTCGGTCGACCACGGCGACCCGCGTGGGCTCACGCTCGAGATGCAGCACACGCTCGACGCCGACCTCATCGTGCTCGGCCAGGACGGCGCCTCGGCCCTGTGCAACTTCCTCCTCGGCGGCGTGCCGCGGCGTGTGCTGTCGACCGCGACCTGCGACGTGCTCGTGAGCCCCAAGCCCGCGCGCGGGGAGGGCGCCCGCGTGCCGGCCGGCCGCACCTGGCTCGACTCGGGCCCGGCGAGCCTGCCACGCGGGGTGTCGTCATGAGCGCGCGCGGCCCCATCCTCGCGGCCACCGATTTCTCGGCACATGCCGGCCACGCCACCACCCGTGCGGCATGCGTGGCGCACGAGACCCGGTCGGCCCTCACGCTGATGCATGTGCTGCCCGGCGAGCCTTTTGCGCAGGTGCGCGGCTGGCTGGGCGCCGCCGCGAACGAGCCCGCGCATGAACGCTCGCTGCACGACGACGCGCGCCGACGGCTGAACGCGCTCGCCGCCCAGCTGGCCGTGGCGCGCCATGCGCCGGTCGCGACCGAGAGTGCCGCCGGCGGCGCGCTGGAGGAGATCCTGCGCACCGCCGACAGCCTCGACGCACGGCTTCTCGTGCTGGGCGCACGCGGTGCGAGCGTGTGGCGACGTCTCGTCTTCGGCACCTTGTCGCTGCGGCTGATGAACCGCACGGCGCGGCCCCTGCTCGTGGTGCGCCAGACCCCGCGGGGGCCATACCGGCGTGTGCTGGTGGCGGTCGACTTCTCGCCCTGGTCGCTCGAAGCCGTGCGGCTCGCGCGGCGCATGGCACCGCACGCGCGCCTCGTGCTGCTCACGGCCTTTGAGGTGCCGTTCGAAGGCAAGCTGCACTACGCGGGCGTCGATGCCGCCACCGTGGCGCGCTACCGCCAGCAGGCGCACGCGCAGGCGAGGCAGCGGCTGCATGCGCTGGCGCACGAGGCGGGGCTCGCGCTGCCGGAGTGGGAGCCATGCGTGGTCGAAGGTGCTGCGCCTCGCCGCATCGTCGAGGCCGAGCGCACGCAGCAGTGCGACCTGGTCGTGCTCGGCAAGCACGGCCAGTCGGCCACGGTCGACCTGCTGCTCGGCAGCGTGACGCGCGAGGTGCTGGCCCGGGGCCGCGCCGACGTGCTCGTGTCGACCCGGCAAGCGGCACGCGCCTTGCCGGAGCCTGGGCCGCCCATCGGCAGAAGGAGAGCCCATGCCCCCTGAACCCCTTGCCCCCGATCCGCGGGCCCCGCGGGCCTCACGCCCATGTTCGAGCTGAACCTGCCGTGGTGGGAGCTGGTGGCGCGCGCCGCCATCGTGTACGCCGCGCTGCTGGTGATGGTGCGCGTGGCGGGCAAGCGCACCGTGGGTCAGTTCACGCCGTTCGACCTGCTGGTGGTGATGCTCTTGAGCGAGTCGGTCAGCAATGCGCTGTCGGCCGACGACAACTCGGTCAGCGGCGGGTTGATCCTGGCGGGCACGCTGGTGCTCTTGAACATCGGGCTGGCGGTGGCGGGGGCCCGCAGCCGCAAGGTCGAGGAGATTGCCGAGGGCACGCCGGTGCTGATCGGCCGCGATGGAAAGCTGTTCGAAGACGTGCTCAGGCGCGAGCGGGTCGGTGTGGGCGAGGTCGAGAAGGCGCTGCGCGAGAGCGACTGCGAGCTGGCCGACCTGAAGCTCGCCTTCCTCGAATCGGATGGCCGCTTCAGCATCCAGAAAAAGAAGCCGGACTGAACCCTTCAGTCCTTGACGGCCTTGAGCGCGGTGGCCAGCGCGTGGGCGAGTTCCTCGCGCGAGTAGGGCTTGGCGAGCAGCTCCCACGAGAGCGGGGCGCTCTGGCTGGTGTCGAGCAGCTCGGCCGAGAAGCCCGACATCAAGAGGATCGCCAGGTGCGGCAGGCGTGCCTGCGCTTCGCGGGCGAGGTCGGTGCCGCGCATGCCGGGGCCCAGCGCAATGTCGCTCAGCAGCAGCTCGTAGGCGGCGTCTTGCGTGAGCAGCGGCAAGGCCTGCTCGGCGCTGGCGCACGGCGTGACTTCGCAACCCAGCGTGGCGAGGAAGCGCATGGCCACCGTGCGCACCTCGGGCTCGTCTTCCACCAGCAGCACCTTGAGGCCGGGTGGGATCACGCCGGGGCGGGCGTCGGCTTCGCCCGAGGCCTGCTCGGCTTGCGCGAAGCGCGGGATGTAGAGCGTGACCGTGGTGCCCTGGCCCACGGTGCTGTCGAGCGTGATGGCGCCGTGCGATTGCTTGACGAAGCCGTACACCGTCGAGAGCCCCAGCCCCGTGCCGCGGCCCAGCTCCTTGGTGGTGAAGAAGGGCTCGAAGGCGCGCTCCTTCACCGTGTCGGACATGCCCGAGCCGGTGTCGGAGACCGAGATCGCGATGTAGGCCTCGGGCTGGTCGTGCAGCTCGAAATCTCCACGCAGCTGCAGGGGCAGCGTCGCGCAGGGCTGGCCGCTGAAGCTCAGCGTGCCGCCGTTGGGCATGGCGTCGCGGGCGTTGATGGCGATGTTGAGCAGCGCCGATTCGAGCTGGCCCGGGTCGGCGATGCAGGGCGGGCAGTCGTCGGGCGCGTTGACCTCGATGCGGATGCGCTGGTCGAGCGTGCGGCGCAGCATGTCGGCCAGCGAGTCGATCAGCGAGGGCACGTCGATGCGGCTCGGGCTCAGCACCTGGCGGCGCGAGAACGCGAGCAACTTGCCGGTGAGTTCGGCGCCACGCTTGCTCGCGCGCGCGGCGGCGCTCACGAGCTGCTGGGCGTAGGCGTCGCCGTTGACGGCGGGCAGCTCTTCGAGCACCTGCAGGTTGCCCTGGATCACCGTGAGCAGGTTGTTGAAGTCGTGCGCGATGCCGCCCGTCAACTGGCCCACGCTCTCCAGCCGCTGCGCGTGGTGCAGCGACTCTTCCGACTGCACGCGCTGCAGCGTGGCCGCGAGCAGGTTGGCCAGCGATTCGAGGAAGCGCACTTCGTCGTCGCCGAAACGCTGCGCCTCGGTCGACCGCACCGCCAGCGCGCCCACCACCTGCCCGCGGTCGGACAGCGGCACCGCCATCGCGCTCACGAGCCCCGCATCGAGGTAGGCCTGCGGCACGGTGTAGCGGCGCTCCTCGCGGTAGTCGGCCACGATGACGGGCTTGCTCTGGGCGAAGACGTAGCCGGGCGGCGTGTCGGGCCGGTTGGGGATGCGCCGCCCGATCACCTCGCTCGGCAGCAGGCCGGCCCCGGCCGCGATGCGGAACTCGAGCTGGTTGGGTTCAAGCAGGAAGACCAGCGCCACCTGCACCTGAAGTGCTTCCTTCGCCACCTGGGGCAACTGCTCGAGCAGCAGGGTGGCGTCGCGCGCGTCGACGGCGAGCCGGCCCATGCGCGCCACGCACTCGGCGTAGTGCGCGCGTTGCAGCGCACGCTTCACGCGCGGGTAGTTGCCGATGCCGCGGATGGCCACCACCACATGCGGCAGCCCCGCGCTCGCGAGCGGGCTGAGCGAGATCTCGACCATCACCTCGCTGCCGTCGCGCCGCTTGGCCACCAGCTCCATGTCGGTGCCCATGGGGCGCGGGCGTGGGTTCTTGGCGTAGGTGGCGCGGTACTCGGCGTGGCGCGGGCGGATGCTGTCGGGCACCAGCGCGTCGACCGACAGGCCCACGAGCTGCTCGGCGGTGTAGCCGAGCAGGGTTTCGGCGGCCGGGTTGGCCAGCTCGATCACGCCCTGGCCGTCGACCAGCAGCAGCGCATCGGGGTAGGCCGCAAAGATCGAGCGGAAGAGGGTCGGCTCGTCGAGCCCGGGCATGCTCATGCGGTGCTCACCTGAGGCACGAACACGTACCCGGCGCTGCGCACCGACTTCACGATCTGCGGCTGCTCGGGGTCGGCCTCGATCTTCTTGCGCAGGCGGCCGATCTGCACGTCGATCGTGCGGTCGAAGGGGGCGGCTTCACGGCCGCGGGTCTGCTCCAGCAGGAAGTCGCGCGAGAGCACCCGGCCCGGGTGGCGCGCCAGCACGCACAGGAGGTCAAACTCACCGGAGGTGAGCGCCACGTCGTGCCCCGCGGGGTGGGTGAGGCGGCGTGCGGCGGTGTCGAGAAGCCAGCCTTCGAACTTCAGGCGGTCGGGGTTGGCCGGGGCGGGCGCCGCGGCGGCCGGCGCGGCCGGCGAGCCCTCGATGCGGCGCAGCACGGCCTTGATGCGGGCCACCAGCTCGCGCAGGTCGAAGGGCTTGGTGACGTAGTCGTCGGCGCCGACCTCCAGGCCCACGACCTTGTCGACCGCATCGCCGCGGCCGGTCACGATCACGAGCCCGCAGCGCCAGCGCTCGCGCAGCTGGCGGGCGATGGTGAAGCCGTCTTCGCCGGGCAGGCCGAGGTCGAGCAGCACCAGGGCGGGGGTGTCCTTGGCCATCAGCTCCATCAAGGCCCGGCCGTTGTGGAGCTGGCTCACGCGGTAGCCGTGCGTCTTCAGGTAGCCGCCGAGCAGCTGGGTGATGTCGAGCTCGTCGTCGAGGACGGCGATGTGGGTGGCGGTGGTCGTCACGGGCGGGGGCAGGGCGCGGAAGAAGTCACAGGCCGAGGTTACCTCCACCCCGGGGTTTGACGCAGATCAGATCGTGACAGGGTCATCCCTTCAGGCCGGATTCACCCGCCCGACAACCGGAGATCGGCCGTGCTGAACCGGCGCTTGCCGACCCCTCACCACCCTGGGACCTCGCACATGAACCTGCAGAACCTCAAGCTCGGCACCCGCCTCATCGCGGCCTTCGTCTTCGTCTGCCTGTTGGGCGCCATCGTGAGCGCCGTCGGCATCTACAACATGGGGCGCCTCGACGACGTCGCCGACGCCATGTACGACCGGGAACTGCTCGGCGTCTCGTTCATGAAAGAGGCCAACATCAACCTCATCTACGTCGCGCGCGATCGCCGCAGTGCACTGCTGGCGCCCAGCGCCGCCGAGCGCGAAGCCTTCCTCAAGCGTGCCGACGAGAGCCTCGAGCGCATGCGCACCAACCTCGACAAGGCCAAGCCGCTTTTCGTGACGCCCAAGGGCCAGGCGCAGTTCGCCGCACTGGAGGCCGACCTGACCGAATACCACCGCCAGGGCGCGGTGCTGAAGTCCAAGATCGTCTCCGCCGACATGGACAAGCGCGAAGACGTGGCGCGCTTCCTCTTCGGCGACTTTGCCAAGCTCGCCAACGGCATCGACGACCGGATGACGGGCCTGGCCGAGCTCAAGGGTCAGAACGCCAAGGACGCCTCGGAGTTCGGCACGCAGCTCTACCAGTCGAGCCGTGCCTGGATGATCGGGCTCGTGGCGCTGGCGCTGATGTCGGGCGTGGCCATCGGCTACCTCATGTCGCGCTCGCTGACGCGCCAGCTCGGCGCCGAGCCCACGCAGGTGGTGGCGGTGGCGCAGGCCGTCGCCGAAGGCGACCTCGGCACCCGCATCACCCTTCGCAAGGGTGACAGCCACAGCATCATGGCCCGCCTGCAGGCGATGCAGGCCTCGCTCGCCTCGGTGGTGTCGGCCGTGCGCAGCAATTCCGAGAGCGTGGCCACGGCCTCCAGCCAGATCGCCCAGGGCAATGCCGATTTGAGCCAGCGCACGGAGGAGCAGGCTTCGGCGCTGCAGCAGACGGCCGCCTCGATGGAGCAACTTGGATCGACCGTGAAGCAGAACGCCGACAACGCCCGCCAGGCTGACCGGCTCGCGACCGACGCGAGCGAGGTGGCCAACCGCGGCGGCATGGTGATGGGCCAGGTGGTCGACACCATGAAGGACATCGACGCGCGTTCCAAGCGCATCGCCGACATCATCGGCGTGATCGACGGCATCGCGTTCCAGACCAACATCCTCGCGCTGAACGCCGCAGTGGAAGCCGCGCGTGCGGGCGAGCAGGGCCGCGGCTTCGCGGTGGTGGCGGGCGAGGTGCGCAGCCTCGCCAGCCGCTCCGCCGAGGCGGCCAAGGAGATCAAGGGCCTGATCGGCGCGAGCGTCGAGCGGGTGGAGCAGGGCACCGCACTCGTCGACGAGGCCGGCCGCACCATGGGCGAGGTGGTGGGCGCAATCCAGCGCGTGAGCCAGATCGTGGCCGAGATCAGCGCCGCGAGCGACGAGCAGAGCGCCGGCGTCTCGCAGGTGGGCGAGGCGGTGACGCAGATGGACCAGGTGACGCAGCAGAACGCGGCGCTGGTGGAAGAAAGCGCCGCCGCGGCCGAGAGCCTCAAGGGGCAGGCGGAGCAACTCGTGAAGGTGGTGTCGGTCTTCCGCCTGGAAGCCTGAGGCCGCGCAGCGCGCGCGGGCTGACGCTCAGGGCGTGTCGATCTTCACACCGCCCGCCCGCAGCGCCTTGAGCGTGCGGGCGGGGGTGCCCGATGGCACCACCACCTGGCTCACGTCGCGAAGTGTCGTCACGAGGAACGGCGAGGCAGCGAGCAGCTTCTCCGACGAGGCCAGCACCACCGTCTCGGCCGCGCGCTGGTGCAGCGCGCGTTTCACCGCTGCTTCTTCAGCGTCACCAGTGCTCAAGCCCGCCTCGGGGTGCACGCCGGTCACGCCCATGAAGTAGAGGTCGGCGCGCAGGCGCGAGGCGGCGGCGATCACGTCGGCGCCCACGTTGACCATCGAGTGGCGGAAGAGCCGCCCGCCGAGCATCAGGATCTCCAGGTGCGGGTGGGCCGCCAGGCTCACGGCGATGTTGGGGCTGTGGGTCACGAGCGTGGCGCGCAACGACGGGTCGATGTGCCGCGCCACCTGCAGCGCGGTGGTGCCGCCGTCGAGGATCACCACCTGGCCCGGCTGGATCATCGCGGCGCCGGTGCGGCCGAGCGCCACCTTCTCATCGACCGACACACCTTCGCGCACGGTGAGGTCGCCCATCGCGGCCGACGCGGGCAGGGCGCCGCCGTGCACCCGCTGCAGCTTGCCGGCCTGCGCCAGCTCGCGCAGGTCGCGGCGGATGGTGTCTTCCGAGGTGCCGAGTTCCTGGGCGAGGTCCTTGGCGACGATCTGGCCCTCGGCGGCGAGGCGCTGGAGGATGAGCTGCTTGCGTTGCACGGTGAGCATGGGGGCGGATTCTCGTCGGGGGCTTGTGCTCGTGCGCATGGGTGCCTATGATTGCACGAAGTTGCACGAAACTACATGAGGTTGCCATGAATGCCAATGTCCCAGACCGACCCCTTCTCGTCCTGATCGCCGGGCCCTACATGTCGGGCACCGACGGCGACCCGGCGCGCATCGCCGCCAACCGGGCCGAGCTGGAGCGGCACGCCCTGCCCATCTACGAGCGGGGCCACCTGCCGCTCATCGGCGAATGGATGGCGCTGCCGATCATTCATTCGGCCGGCGGCAAGGAGCATGGCGATGCGGTGTTCCAGGCCTACCAGTACCCGGTGGCGCACCGGCTCATCGAGCGCTGCGATGCGGTGCTGCGCCTGCCCGGCGCCTCGCGCGGGGCCGACATGGACGTCGCCCGCGCCCGCGAGCTCGGCTTGGAGGTTGTCTACGACGTGAACGAGCTGCCCTTGCGCGCTGCCTGAGGGCCGGCCTGCGCGGCCCGCGGCGGCAGCTCGTCGCCCGCAAGCGGTGGCCATTGCGACACCGGCGCGTCGCGCAGCAGCTGCTCCACGAGCCGGGTGTCGACGGGCTTGAGCAGGTGGTGGTTGAAACCCGCCGCTTCCGACTTGCGCCGGTCTTCGGCCTGGCCCCAGCCGGTGAGGGCGATGAGCGTCACCTCCTGGCCCCACTCGGTGGCGCGCACGGCGCTCGCCACTTCATAGCCGTCTCGCCCGGGCATGCCGATGTCGAGCAGCATCACATCGGGCCTGAAGCGCTCGGCCAGCGTCATCGCCTCGTTGCCGTCGAAGGCCACGGCCGTGTGATGGCCCTGCATCTTGAGGATGAGCCCGAGGCTGCGCGCCGAGTCGCGGTTGTCGTCGGCCACGAGAACGCGCAGTTGCTGCACGGGTGGCGGGGCGGGCAGCACCTGCGCTTCGGCGGCGGGGCGCTCGTGCAACGGCGCGGCCAGCGGCAGGGAGACGGTGAACTCGCTTCCCTGGCCGCGGCCGGCGCTGCGCAGCGTGATGTCACCACCCTGCATCTGCATCAGCCCGCGCGCGAGCGCGAGGCCGATGCCCAGGCCGCCCTGGCCGCCACGCTGTACCTGGGTGAACATGGTGAACACCTCGTGCTGCATCTCCGGCTCCACGCCCAGGCCGTTGTCGGCGATGCGGATGAGCGCGTGGCCGCCGTCCACTTCCACCCGCACCGACACCCGGCCTCCGCGCGGCGTGAACTTGGCGGCGTTGTTGAGCAGGTTGATGAAGACTTGCGCCAGGCGTGTCACGTCGGCATCGACCTCGATGGGCTCGGCCGGGACGTCGACCTCCAGCGTGTGCCCGGCATGTTCGATGAAGGGCCGGCTCGCTTCGAGCGCGTGCTGCAGCACCTGCCGCAGGCCGGTGCGCGTGCGCTGCAGCTCGACCTTGCCGCGGCTGATGCGGCTCACGTCGAGCAGGTCGTCGATGAGGCGGACCATGTGCGCGAGCTGCCGCTCCATCATCGCGCGCACACGCTCCTGCGTGGCGCCGTCTTGCACCCGGCGCAGGATCTCCAGTCCGTTGCGCAAGGGTGCGAGCGGGTTGCGCAGCTCGTGCGAGAGCGTGGCGATGAAGGCGCTCTTGCGGTCGTCGGCGTCGTGCAGCGCAGCGTGGCTCGCCTCCAGCTCCTTGCGGGCCAGCACCTGGCGCGAGATGTCGCGGAAGTAGCAGACGAGGCCGTGCCGCCCGTCGGGCATCGGGATGCGGTCGACGCTCCACTCGTAGTACTCGATCACGCCGCGGTCGCGCCGCCGCTCGGCGGTCTCGGGCATGGCGAAGGGCTCGCCGGTGGCGAGCGTGTGGCGGAAGATCGACTCCACCCGGTCGGCGTAGTGCGGGCTCCACAGCTGGTGCATGAGCTCGCCGAAGTCGCGCCCGACGATGCCGCCCTCGATGCCGTCGAACACCGGCGAGGCCATCGGGTTGATCTGCTGGATGCGGAAATCGGCGCCGACGAGCAGCGCCCCCACCGGCACGTGGCGCAGCAGGGCCGTGACCTGCTGGCTGTGCTCGCGCAGGTCGGCGAGGGCTTGGCCGCGTGCCGCCGCGCCGGCCAGCAGGCCGTTGACGCGGCTGCGCAGCTCGCGGGCGCTGAAGGGCTTGGCAAGGTAGCCGTCGGCACCGGCGGCGAGGCCTTCGATGCGGGCTTCCTCGCCCGCGCGGGCCGAGAGCATGAGGATGGGCACCGCCTTCAACGCCTCGTCTTCGCGCAGGGCCTGCAGGAGGCCGAAGCCGTCGAGCCTGGGCATCATCACGTCGGTCACCACGAGCTCGGGCGGCGTCTCGCGGGCGAGCGCCAGGGCCTCGGCACCGTCGTGCGCGGTGACCACCTCGTGCTCGGGCTCCAGCAGGCGCTGCACGTAGTGGCGCAAGTCGGCGTTGTCGTCGGCGACCAGCACGCGTGCGCGTTTCACGCCGGGCGGCGAAGGCGCGAAAGCCTGCGGCGACGGCGCATCGGGCAGCCAGCCCAGCGCCTCCTGGATGTAGGCATGCGGGTAGGTCGGCTGAGTGGCGGCATCGGGCGAGCGCACCACCTGCTCGTGCGGCAGGTGCTCGTAGCCGAGGGGCAGCTCCACGGTGAAGGTGGAGCCGTGGTCGAGCTGGCTCGCCACCTCGATGCTGCCGCCGTGCAGTTTCACGAGCTGCTGCACCAGTGCCAGGCCGATGCCGGTGCCTTCGTGGCTGCGGCCACGGCCGTCCTGCAGGCGGTGGAAGCGCTCGAACACGCGCGAGAGCGAATCCTCGGGAATGCCCACGCCGGTGTCGGTCACGCGCAGCCGCAGGCGGTCGCCCAGCGTGTCGACCGAAACCACGATCTCGCCGGCGAGCGTGTACTTGAGCGCGTTGGAGAGCAGGTTCAGCACGACCTTCTCCCACATGTCGCGGTCGACCCAGGCCCAGACGGGCTCGGCCGGCATGGCCACGCGCAGGCCGAGGCCGGCGCGCTCGCAGGCGGCGCGGAAGCTGCTCGCGAGGTCGGCCGTCAGGTCGGCCACGTCGGTCTGCTGGTAGCGGGCGTTGACGCGGCCGGCCTCGATGCGGGCGAAGTCGAGCAAGGTGTTCACGAGCTTGTGCAGCCGCTCGCCATTGCGCTGCACGATCTGCAGCGACTCGCGCACCGGCGGGGGCGCCTGCGCGATCGCCTCTTCCAGGGGCCCGAGCATCAGCGTGAGCGGCGTGCGGAACTCATGGCTCACGTTGCTGAAGAACTCGGTCTTCGCGCGGTCGAGCTGCGCCAGCGATTCGGCGCGGGCGCGCTCGTGCTCCGATGCGCGGGCATCGGCGATGGCGGTGCCGATGTGGTGGGCCACGAGTTCGAGGAAGGTGCGGTAGCCGGCATCGAGTGGCCGCTGCGGGCTCACTGCGGCGACGAGGACGCCGGCCGAGCCCTCGGTGGCGCTGCCGAGGGGCAGCAGCATCACGCGGCGCGCGGGCTCGCCGTCGGGGCCGCCGGGCAGGGTGAAGCTGCCCGGGGTGGCGATCTCCAGCGGCTGCTGCGCGCGGGCCACGTCGGCGAGCGGCCAGGGGCTCTGGGCCTCGCCGGGCTCGACGGCCGGCGGCAGCAGGCCCGGCGGCACCTCGAGGCTGGCGGCGGCCAGCCGGGCGCGGCCCTGTTCCAGCAGGTACACCGCGGCGAACGGCATGTCGTGCGGGTTCTCGGCCAGCACCTGCATCGTCTGGGCGCAGGCGCTTTCCACGCTGCGGCCCTCGCCGCGGCCCGCGCCGAGCTGGCGCAGCGTTTCCAGGCGGCGGGCGCCGACCACCTGCTCGGTGGTCTCGGTGCAGGGCGTGAACACCCCTTCGACCCGGCTGCCGTCGACCGACAGGATGGGCGAGTAGTTGAATCGGACGTAGACCTCCTCGCGCGGCAGCCGGCGTGACATGAGCAGCCGCACGTCGTCGGGCCGCGTGGCCTCGCCGGTGCGCACCACGCCGTCGAGCATCGGGCCGATGGTGTCCCAGATCTCGCCCCAGCATTCGCGCCCGGGCTGGCCGAGCGCGCGGGGGTGCTTGGCGTCGCTCAGGAAGGTGATGTACGCGTCGTTGTAGAGCATGGTGAGGCGAGGGCCCCACCACAGCAGCATCGGGAAGCGGGTCGTCAGGCAGATGTTGAGCGCGGTGCGCAGGTTCGCGGGCCACCGCTCGGGCGGGCCGAGGTCGCTTTGCGACCAGTCGAAGGCCCGCATGCGGCGGGCCATCTCGCTGTCTCCAGGGAAGATCCTTGCCAGCAGATCGTCGGGCAGGGGCATGCAGCAGCACTCCGGTTCGAGGCCATCTCCCTGAATCGTGTCCCTGCGGCAGCCCGTCCTCGCAGAGGCGGTCCTGGCGGACTCTGCGGGCTCGCGGGGCATTCTTTCGCGGGTGGAATGACCCACGAAAGAGAAGGCCTATCGCGGGTGATGCCTTGGCGCGCCGTGGCGCCTTCGGCGAGGCTCAGGTGCCGGTCGGCAGGACGTCGAGCTCGCCGAAATGGCTGCAGCTGCGGCAGACGGTCTGCTCGGGCGCTTCCAGCAGCTCGTCCCAGCCGATGAGCTGCTGGCATTCGTCGCACAGGCCGTAACGGCCACGGCCGATGCGGTCTTGCGCCTGGCGCACCGCGGCGAGCGCCTGTTCGGCGCGCTCGATGCGGGCGAGCACGGTGCCGCCGTCATCGGGTTTGGGCATGTCGCCCATGCGGGCGCGCTGCGCATGCGTCGACAGGCGGCTGCGCTGTGCGCGGATCTCTTCGCCCAGGTAGAGCGAGCGTTCTCGCAGGCGGCTCTGGAACAAGGCCAGGAGGATCATGTCCGGTTGCGCCGGACGCGGGGGCAGGTCCTTGCTACGGCTGGTCATGCGGATCTCCATCGAGCGCATCGCCTCCTTGAACTACCCGGTACAGCTTGAAGGCTTGCGCGGTTAGCGTCGTTGAGAACGATCAATTTCTATCGAGATGCGGCTCCGGGCGGCGAGCGCCCGAGCCAAGAACATAGCCGCTGAACTCGGGGTCGACAAGCGCTGTCTCGTGCTGCACCGCCACATCTGCGAGCACAGGCGCGAGGGCATACGTGCACCGGTGAAAGGGGCATTGCCCCAAAGCGTCTGCCGCGCGCTTCAATGCGGGTTCGCCACGGCATTCAGGAGGCATCATGGCCAGCAGAAACCAGAAGGCAGCCGCTTCGCGCGCAAGCACACCGGAGGCATCGATTCCCATGTTGGACGCGGCGGCGTCGTCCGGCTTCGCGCTGGCGCAGCAGCAGATGCAATCGCTGATGGCCCTGACCGACCTCGTGCTCAAGCGCGCCGAAGAGCTGCGCCGCTGCCAGCTCGACGCGGCACAGCAGGCACGCAAGCGGCATGACAAAGCCCGTGCGGATGTCGCGTCAGCCGTCAACCCGACCGAGCTTCTCAACGTGCAGGCCGAGATGCTGCGCGACGACCTCGAAAGCGCCAGCCAGTACTGGCAACGCATGGCCTCGATCTGCACCGCCGCGCAAGCCGAAACGCTGGAGCACTTCGCCCGCTCGGCCACGCAGCTTGGCCGCGCCGCCACCGAGGTGGGCGGGGCCACTGGGTTCACGGCTGCCGAGGCGGCGCCGGCCCAGCCCAACGGGGCCGATGCCACGCAGGCCTGGAACCGCTGGGTCGACCTGGGCAAGCAGTGGTCCGACATGCTTTACCGCACCGAGGCGGCGTTGCACTGAACCGCGCGCCGCTCACTCGTTGGTGTTTTGCACCCAGTGCACCTGGCCGCTCTTCACGATGGTGACGGGCACCGGCGAGCCGTGCAGCACCCGCTGCGACACCGAGCCGAGCACCGCGCTGCGCAGCACGCCGCGGCCACGCGCCCCCATCACCACTGCGTCGCAGTCGTAGCGCTCGCCGGCTTCGAGGATGGTCGGGCCGGGCTCTCCGCTCAGCAGCTCTTTCTCGAACTCGATCTCGGCCTGGCGCAGCAGGTCTTCCGCCGCTTCGAGCGAGTGGTGGCCGGCGGCACCGCTCACGCGTTCCAGCACGTCGGCATTCGGCGCGAGCACCATCTCGTAGAGGTAGGTCGGCTCCTGCACGTTGACGAGCACGACGGTGGCGCTGAGCCCGTCTCGCACGAGCGCGATGACGTGGCGCACCGCGTCGAGCGCATGTTCCGAGCCATCGACCGGCAGCAGGATCTTCATCGGGGCCTCCAGGCGTTGTGCGCCCGAGCTTACGCGCGCATCCGGCGCACGCCAAGCGCCCGGCCGGTGTGCGCTTGATCTGGCGCAGGCTCTGGCACACTCGCGCCAGCGCCGTGAAGAAGACGTCTGACGCGACATCGACACGGACTCCGCCCCCTCGCGGCCCCCCACGTGGACACACCATGAAGACACCCCTCCTGATCGCCGCCATCGCCCTCGCTGCACACGCCGGCCCGGCCTCGGCCCAGCAGATGTACAAGTGCGGCAACACCTTCAGCCAGACACCGTGCGCGCCCGATGCGGTGGCCAAGCCGGTGCAGTCGTCGGCCGCGCCCGATGCGGCGAGTGGGCTCAGCGGCTACGAGCTGTGTGCGGCGGCGGCGCGCAAGATGGCGAATTCGCCGGAGCCCGAGACCGCGCGCATCCAGCCCATCGGCGAGCGCCGCAGCGAGGTGATCCAGTACGCCGGCAAGCCCATCGCCACCCACCGCTACGACCTCGCCATCGATGCGAAGACGCAGTACGGCGTGTTCTCCGGCCTGCAGCCTTACGCCTGCTGGCTGAGCGAAGACCAGCGTCGGGTGCTGCAGTTCCGCTCCTCGCGTTTCTGATCCGCGCCTGAGGGCGGTGTGCGGCATCGATCTTGCCGGCACCGCGCATGGAAGATCTCTTGAACGCCGTGCAGTGGCCGGCCATGCTCGTCACCTTGCTCGCGTCGTGGCTGGTCGCCGCGCGCAGCGCACGCCGCCGCGCTGCAGGCTTCTGGTGCTTCATCGCGAGCAACCTGCTGTGGGTCGCCTGGGGCTGGCACACGCAGGCCTATGCGCTCATCACGCTGCAGGTGGGCCTCTTCGTGCTGAACTTGCGTGGCGCCAAGAAAGCGGAAGATGCCTCGGGCCCGCAAGGCGGGTGAGCGCTGGTTTTCAGTGCGCCACCAGCACTGGCAGCGGCACCTGCTTCAGCACCGAGCGCGACGCACCGCCCAGCACCAGCTCGCGGGCGCGGCTGTGGCCGTAGCAGCCCATCACCAGCAGGTCGCCCCGCAAGGCCAGCGTCTGCGCAAGGATGGCCTCGCCGATGCGCGAGGGCGCCCGGCCGAGGGCATGCAGCTGCGGGGCCACGCCGTGCGCCCGCAACCAAGTGTCGAGGGTGATGGGGGACGCGTGCGGCCTGCGGGTGTCGTGCGGCTCGTCCCACATCAGCACGTGCACCTCGTCGGCATCCTGCAGCAGCGGCAGTGCCGCCGCAACGGCCCGGCCCGACTCGCGCGACGGTTTCCAGGCGATGACGATGCGCCGGCCTGGCTCGCCGGTGCTCAGCTCGTCGGGCACCACCAGGGCGGCCTTGCCGCTGTGCACGACCACGGTTTCTGCAAAGTTGGCCGGGAGCTGGTCGGTATGGGCCCCGTGGGCAGCACGTTTGCCGAGCACCAGCAGGTCGGCAAAGAGCGCGCGGCGGGTCAGGGCGGCGAGTGGCGGGGCGGTCGTGGTCTCCGACCATTCGACCGGCGGGCCGCCGAGCGAGACCATCTTCTCGACCGCCGCTCGCGCGTGGTGGCGGCCGTCGATGTCGCCCAGGCGGGCCGCGTCGGCCAGCACGTTGGCCGAGAAGGACGAGGGCAGTTCGGCGCTCCCGACCGTGACCGCGAACAGCACGCTCACACGCGCCTCGTGCCGCGCCGCCAGCTGCCGGGCCACGCGAACCCGCACCGCGCAGGTGGGCGATGCGTCCAGGTGGACGAGCAGGTTGCGCATGGCGCTCCCGTCCGCTGCGGTGGGTGTCAGTGGGCCAGCAGCACCGGCACCGTCATCGAGCGGAGCACGGTGCGGGTCGTGCCGCCGAGCACCAGCTCGCGCGCGCGGCTGTGGCCATAGCAGCCCATCACCAGCAGGTCGCTGCCGAGGTCGGTGGTGAGCGACAGCAGCCGCTCGCCGGGCTGGCCGGGGCCGTCGCCATACCAGTGCAGCGTGGCGGTGATGCCGTGGCTGGCGAGGTACTGCTCGAGCTGGGCACGGTCGGCCGAGGCCTGCGCCGCGCCTTGCGGGTCGTTCCAGCTCACCACGTGCACCTGCTTGGCCTGGGCGAGCAGGGGCAGGGCGGCGGTGAGGGCACGGGCCGATTCGCGGCTGGCATTCCAGGCCACGAGGATGTTCTGGCCGACGGTGGCCACGTCGCCCGCGTAGGGCACCACGAGCGCCGGCTTGCCGCTGTCGATCACGACCGACTCGACGAAATCGGCTGGCACGTCGCGTGCGCTGGGGGCGCCGGGCTCATGCTGGCCAAGCACCAGCAGGTCGGCGCAGAAGGCCGCCTGGGCCACGCCCCACACCGGCGGCGCGGTGCCGAGATCGCGCCACTCGACCTGCGGGCCCGGGCTCTCTGCCGAGTGGTCGAAGGTGGCACGCGCCCGGTCGCGGCGGTCGGAATCGAGCTTGAGCACGAAGGCGCCCGCCTGCGAACTCTCGGCCGCGGCGAAGGGCATCTCCACGAAGCTCGAGGTCACGGCGAAAAGCCCCGTGATGCGGGCCCCGTGGGTGGCGGCGAGCTGGCGTGCCACCTGCAGCCGGGCGGCGCAACGCGGCGACGAATCGAGGTGAAGGAGGATCTGTCGGATCGGGCTCATGGCGGGGCCTTTCTGCGCGGTGGTTTCTTGCGCGGCAGGGCTCAGCGCACGATGAGCACCGGCGTCGTGCAGTGCCCCAGCACGCGCGAGGTCACCGAGCCCATCACCAGCGAGCTGAGCGGCGACTGCCCGTGCGAGCCCATCATCAGGAGGTCGAACTGGCCTTCCTTGGCGGTGGCGGCGATGGTGTCGGCCGCATGGCCCACCTTGATGGCGTAGGTGGGCTTCCAGGGCTTGTCGGCGAGGGCGGCGCGCACGCCCTTCAAGGCCATCTCGGCCTGCTCGTCGTAATAGCCTTGCAGCGTGGCGCGGTCGATGTAGCCGGTGACGTGCGGCGGCACGGGGGGCACGACCGTCAGCACGGTGAACTCGTTGGTGTTGCCCAGCAGCTCGGGGTGCGCGCCCAGGTAGGCCAGCATGCGTTGGGTGTAGACGCTGCCGTCGACGGCCAGGAGCAGTTTCATGGTGAAGCCTCGTGTGGTGAAGGAAAGCTGAACCTTACAGTACAGCGGCCCCCCTCCACCGGCGCTTGACCGGGGTCAAGTCGCGAGGCTCGAACCCCCGAAGTGCCGACGGGAACTCAGTCGACGATGGCCGAGTAGACGAGGTTCTTCAGCTGGCCGCGGATGTTGAAGGTGCCCGAGGGCACCAGCTGCGTCATGAAGATCACCACCAGGTCTTCGCGCGGGTCGACCCAGAAGATGGTCGAGGCCATGCCGCCCCAGTAGAAGTCGCCCGGGCCGTAGCTGCCGGCCGCCACTTCGCTGATCGTGGTGGCAAAACCCAGGCCGAAGCCGATGCCTTCGTTGGCTGTCTCCGAGAAGTTGCCGAGCGCCACCTGCGTCAGGTCTTTCCCACCGGCCAGGTGGTTCTGCGTCATCAGGCGAAGGGTGCGCGGCCCCACGATGCGCGCGCCATCGAGTTCGCCGCCGCGGCGCAGCATCTCGCAGAAGCGGTGGTAGTCGGCCATCGTGCTCACCAGGCCACCGCCACCCGATACGAACACCGGCGGTTTCGCGTAGGTGCTGTTCTGCGGGTCGTCCATCACCGCGAGCGTCTTGTCTTCGCGGCGGATGTAGTTGGCCGCGAAACGGTCGACCTTCTCGGGCGCGATCTGGAAGGCGGTGTCCTTCATGCCCAGCGGGTCGAAGATGTGCTTCTGAAGATAGTCTTCGAAGGGCATGCCCGCGATGGCCTGCACGAGATAGCCGCAGACGTCGGTCGAGAACGAATACATCCAGCGCTCGCCCGGCTCGTAGCGCAGCGGCACCTGGCCGAGCTTCTTGACGAAGCTTTCCAGGTCTTGCCGCGCACCGCGGGTGAGGCCGAGGTCGCTGTAGACCTGGTCGACCGGGTGCAGCGTGGCGCCGGGAATGGCGAGCGGCCCGCCGCCGTAGGTGATGCCGCCGCTGTGGTTGAGCACGTTGCGAAAGCTCACCGGCCGGTCGGGCGCCTTGGTCTGCATCGTCGGGCCCGAGCCCGAGACCCACACGCGCTGCTTCTTCCACTCGGGGATGAAACGCGACACCGGGTCGTTGAGCTGGAAGTGGCCTTGCTCGTAGAGCTGCATCAGCGCGATCGAGGTGATCGGCTTGGTCATCGAGTAGATGCGGAAGATGGTGTCGTCGCGCAGCGGCTTGTTGCGCTCGCGGTCCATCAGGCCGAGCGCACTTTGATAGGCGATCTTGCCGTGGCGCGCCACCAGCGTCTGGCAGCCGGGCAGCTTGCCGGTCTTGATGTAGTGCTTGTTGAGGTGCTCGGTGATGAGCCCGAGGCGGTCGGCGTCCAGTCCGCTGCTGTTGCTCATGCCGGCACCGCCATCATGTTTTCGAAGTTCGTGCGGTAGAACATTTCCTTGGCGTCCTCGGTGATGTCGGTGAAGGTGCGCTCGAAGCGGCCGATGGGGTCGTTGGTGCCTTCGGGGTGCGGGTAGTCGCTCGAGAAGAGGAAGAGCTCGGGCCCCGCGTCACGGATGATGCGGCCCACGTCTTCGCCGGGGAAGGGCGTGAACTTCACCGCGCGGCGGATGTACTCCGATGGCTTCATGGGCATGGCGGCGAGCGTCGGGTCGCCCTTCTTGAAGATGCGCTGCGACAGGTCGAGCATGCGCAGGAACTCGGGCACCCAGCCCGCGCCGAGTTCGATCACGCCACCTCTGAGCTTGGGGAAGCGCTCGAACACGCCATCGAACACCAGCGCCGTGAGGAACTGCTGCGGCGCGATCGACAGCACCATGAAGTCGCGCACCCGGAGGTTCTCGCCGTCTTCGGCGCCGGTGATGTCTTTCGGCTTCGGCAGGCCGTTGTTCTCGTACTCGGGGATCTTGGTCTTGCTGTTGGGGCCCACGTGCAGCATGAACGGCACGCGCAGGTCGCAGAAGGCTTGCCAGACGATGTCGAGATCGGGGTGGCCGGGCGACTTCTTGCCGGCCGGCATGCCGGGGATCCAGAACGCGCCGCAACCAAGGCGCACGCCTTCGTGCATCTCTTCCACGCAGCGCTTCGGGTCGGCGAGCGAGAGCTGGCCGACGGCGATCAGCCGGTCATCACCGGCGCAGAACTCGCCCATCGCGCGGTTGTGCGCGCGCACGCCGCCGTAGCGCACGTCCATGTCGTCATGTTGAAGGTACTGGCCGGCGCTGAAGGTGGAGAAGACGAGCTGGCGATGGAAGCCCAGGTCGTCGAGCGCCGCCTTGCGCTCGGCGGCGTCGAAGGCGCCCGGCGCACGCCAGCCCTTCAGGCCATGCACCACGTCGTTGGGCTGCTCGCCACGCGCGGCGCGCTCCTTCTGCTTCGCGACTTCCTGGTGGATGAACTCGTAGCTGTTGGTCGCCGACTTCGAGAGATTCAGCGGCGGCATCTTGTCGCGCAGCGCGGGGTCGGTGTGGCGGGCGATCCAGTCGACCGTCTCCATGATGTGGCTGTCGGCGTCATGGCAGACGCGGTTCGCGGCGTAGGTCATCACGATCTCCTTGTGCCCTGCGATGTGTGCAGGGTCTGAAAATTAGTATAACGATCGTGTAATAACGCGCGCCCGGGGCAACCCGCAGACGGGAGGGGTATGCGAGCGCACTCTGCGTCGTTCCCGCGAAAGCGGGAATGACTCGCATCAAGCCTTGCGGCGTTTGTCGGCTGGTTTGGCGGCCTTGGACTTGTCGACCTTGGCCTTGGCGACCCTGGGCCTCTGGGCCTTGACCGTCGCGGGCGGGCTGGCCTCGTGCTGCTGGGCCTGCAGCGCATGCCAGCCCCCCATCGCGAAATCGCTCCACACTTGCGCGGCCCGCTCGGCGCTGATGCCGGCGCGCTTCAGGGCGCGCGACGAGAGGATGGGCGCGTTCACCGTCATCACCGTGCAGATGAAGGCCACGTCTTTCGGCACGCCGTAGGTCTTCATCAGGCGCTTGATGAAGTGCTCGGTGATGGCGCTGCGCTCGTTGCGCTCGCGCTGGTGCACGAGCTCGGCCACGCTGCGGTCGGCTGCCAGCAGGCGGATCACCGGGCCGCGCTCATACAGGTAGTTGAACGCGTTTCGGTTGGAGGCGCGGATCAGCGGCTCCAGCGGCACGTCGTCGGGCAGCACGTCGAGCTTGTGGCTGCCGAGGTAGACGTATTCGCGCTCCATCACCGCGCGCAGCAGGTCTTCGCGGCGCGTGAAGTATTTGTAGACGAGCGGCTTGCTCACGCCGGCTTCGTGGGCCACGTTTTCCAGCGTGAAGGTGGAGAGGCCGCGTTCCACGATGTAGGAGACGGCGCTGTCGAGGATCTGCTCGCGCCTCGCCTCGGGCGACATGCGCCGGGCGCGGGTGGCGGGTGGTTCGGCTGCGGTGGGTTTTCGACCGGGCATGCGCAAGAGGCGGCTATGACGCTGGGCGCGAGCATAGGGCCTGGTTTCGTGAAGAACCTTTCATTCGGCTCAGGGCTTACCCGTCTCAATGAAACGCACGGTCGGCCGATATCGAACGTAGCCAACCCTGGGCAGGCTCGCCCGGGTCTTCACGACAAGGTCCACACCAAATGACAAAGCGAACCAAGCCGACCGCTGCCAGCGTGCCCGCCCTCCAGCCGACCGAAGTGGTGCTCTACCGCACCGAACAGGCCTGCGTGTTGCGCCGCACCCAGCCAGACGGCCAACGCGTGGTGGTGAAGCAGGCCATTGGCGCGCCTGCCGTGCGCCGCCTGGGCCATGAGCTCGGCATGCTGTGCCGGGTGGCGCACGTGGCCGGCGTGCCGGTGGTGCTGGAGACGCCCGCGGCCGACACCCTGGTGCTGCGCGACGAGGGCGGCGTGTCGCTTGCCGACTACCTGCGCGAGCACAGCCTGAGCGTGGCGCAGGCGGTCGACTACGCGCTGGGCGCGGCGCGCATCCTCGCCGCCGTGCACAAGGCCGGCGTGGTGCACAAAGACATCGGCCCTGGCAACCTGCTCATCCACCCCGAGACGCTCGCGCCGACGCTGATCGACTTCAACATCTCGGTGCTGGCGACGGCCGACACCGGCGCGAAAGCCGACGCCAAGGCTGGTGCGGCCGAGGCCGAGATCGCCGGTACCTGGGCCTACATGTCGCCCGAGCACACCGGCCGCACCGGGCGCGTGCCCGATGCCCGCTCCGACCTCTACTCCTTCGGCGTCACGCTCTACCAGGCGCTGGTGGGCCACAAGCCCTTCGAGACCGAAGACCTGCTCGAACTCGTGCACGCCCACCTGGTGCAGATGCCCGAGGCGCCTGCCGCGCGGGTGCCCGAGCTGCCGGCCGTGTTGTCGGACATGGTGATGCGCCTGCTCGCCAAGGAGCCTGAGAAGCGGTACCAGAGCGCCGAAGGCCTGGCGCAGGACCTGCAGCGCCTGCAGCGTGGCCTGGCGGCGAAGAAGGTCGAGTCGTTCGAACTCGGCGCCTTCGATTTCGGCGCCGAACTCAAGGCGCCGGCCACCCGCTTCGGCCGGGAAGCGGAAGTCGCTCGCCTGCGCGCGGTGTTCGATGCCAGCGCCGAAGGCCGGCAACCCTTCCTGTGGATCTCGGGCGAGGCCGGCGTCGGCAAATCGGCTCTCATCGAAGAGCTGCGCAGCATCGCCGCCACCCGCCGCGCCTGGTATGCGGGCGGTCGTTTCACCCCTGAATCGGCGAACGTCGGCGCGCATGCGCTCGGCGGCTTCAGCACCCTCGGCCGCCAGCTCGTGGCCTTGCCGACGGAGCAGCTGGCGCCGATGCGCGAGAAGCTCCTGGCCGCCCTCGACGGCCGCCTCGGCTATGGCGTGGCGCAGCTGCCGGAATTCCAGAGCTTGCTGGGCGAGCACCCGGCCGTCGAACCCGAAGGCGATGCCGAAGCGGCCATCGCCGACGCCGCCGTGCGCCTGCTGCGCGCGCTCGCGAGCGCCGAGCGGCCGGTGGTGATGGTGGCCGACGACCTGCAGCACGCCCCGTCGCTCACCTTCAAGCTGCTGGCCGCCGTGAGCGCCGAAGCCCGGCGCCAGCCCATCCCCGGCCTGCTGCTGGTGGGCGCCGGCCCGGCCGAGCTGGCCGAGCGTCTCAAGGCAAGTGCCCCGGTCGAGCTTGCCGTGGCCCCGCTCACCGCCGACGCGGCGGCCCAGATGATCGAGAGCATGCTGCGCATGCCGGTCGCCGAGGCCGCCCCACTCGCGGCCACGCTTGAGCGCCACACGCAGCACCGCCCGGGCCGCATCCTCGCGCTGCTGAACGCCTTGCGCGCCGACAGCATGCTGACGCTGGGTGATGCCCGCTGGGAGTGGAACGCCGATGCAGTGCGCCGCTACGTGGGCGCCGCGAGCCCCGCCGAGCTGCAGGCGCGCATTGCCGCGCTACCGAAGGCCACGGCCGAGCTGATCAACACCATCGCCGCGCTCGGCGGCCACGCCGGCTGGGACGACCTCACCGCCACCACCGGCCAGACCAAGGCACGCCTGCGCAAGGCGCTCGCCCCGGCCCTCGATGACGGCCTCGTGGTCGAGGGTGACACCGGCCCCGCGCTGCCGCGCCCGAGCGTCGGCGACGCCGCGCTGGCCTTGCTCGCCGACGCCGAGCGCCGCGCGCTGCACCTGGGCTTCGCACGCAAGCTCGACGCCGCCAAGCGGCCGGAGGCGCTGGTCGCCACCCAATACTTCCGCGCGGGTCTCACCGCCGATGACAAGCTCGACGCCGGCGAGCGCCGCCGTGTCGTCGCACTGCTCGAAGGCGAGGGCGACGCGCTGCGTGCGCGTGGCCAGATCGAGCCTTCGGAGCGCTATCACCATGCCGCGCTGCAATCGCTGGTCGCCGTGGCCGGCGCCGACGATGGCCAGCATGTGTTCGAGCTGCGCGTGAAGCAGCTGCAGGCGCTCTTCGAGCTGGGCCGCCACGGCGAGATCGATGCCGCCTACCAGGCCGTGCTCGACGCCGCGCCCGCGCCCGAGCTGCTGAGCGCCCCGGTGCGCTACCAGATCTACAGCCTCATTGCGCGCGGCAAGTTCCCCGATGCCGTGAAGATCGGCCTCGACCTCCTTGCGCTGCTCGGCTCGGCCAAGCCGGCCGACATCCGCCCCGACCTCGGCGCTGGCATGGCGCGGCTCGTGGGCTGGTACCGCGGCGACGAGCGCCTGAAAGACTTCGACCGCCCCGAGATCAGTGAAGCCCGCGCGCTCGCACTTGCGCAGACGATTCCCGAGACCATGACGCCGGCCTATTTCGCCGACCCGCCGACCTGGGCCTGGCTGGCACTGCTCACCCACAAGATCTGGGTCGAGCACGGCCCGAACGCGCGGCTCGTGTCGGCTGTGGGTTCGCTGCCTTTCGTGCTGGTGGGTGCGCCGCAAGACTTCCGCGGCGCCCACACCGTGGGCCGCCACATGATCGCCGTGGCTGAGAAGCGCGGCTTCACGCAAGGTGAGGCGTTGTCGCGCTGCGTCTTCGCCATCGCGGCAGGCCATTGGGTCGACCCGCTCGAAGTGGTGCTCGAAGAGTTCCACCGTGCGCGCGTCGACCTGCTGCGCCAGCGCGAGCCGTTCGTGGCCTTCAGCTACGTGGCGAGCGACATCGCCCTCGACTGCATGCCCACGCTGGCCAAGGCCATGCCCGAAGTGCAAGCCGGCCTCGACTTCGCCCGTGACCAGGGCAACGTCGACTTCCAGCAGCGTTACCAGCCGCGCCTGCAGCTGCAGCGTGCACTGCGTGGCGAGACCAAGGCGGCAGGCTCGCTGAGCGACGACAGCTTCGACGAAGCCGACTACGTCACCAAGATCGACATGACGGGCCCGACCGGCGCGACCTACCAGATGGTGTGCACCATCCGCGCGGCGCTCTTCGGTGACATGGCCGCACTGGCGAAGCACTCGGCCGTGGCCGTGCCGCTCTCGGCGCGCACGCCGGGCTATTACCTCGGCGCCGTGGCCCGCGTGCTGCGCGGCCTCTCGCTGGCCGACCAGCTGCGCAGCGCGGCCGAAGAAGACCGCACCAAGCTGATCGAGGAACTCGATGCGACCGTGGCCTTCGTGAAGGCGCGGGCTGCGGACGCCCCGGCCAACTTCGCCCACCTCGCGGTGTGGCTGGAGGCCGAGCGTGCCTGGGCGCTGGAGTCGGTGTGGACGGCCGGCGCCGCCTTCGACGCCGCCATCGCCGCCTCGCGCGACGTGCCGCGCCCGTGGCACAAGGCGCTGATCCACGAGCGTGCGGCGCTCTTCCGCCTGTCGCAGGGCATGGAAGAAGCGGCCAAGCCCATCCTCTCGGCCGCCTGCGAGATGTACGACGCCTGGGGCGCCGCCGGCAAGGTGAAGGAGCTGCGCCGCCAGCATGCCTTCCTGCGCTCGGGCAAGGGCCTGTCACGCAGCGACTCGGGCAAGACCACGGCCGTGGTCGGCGCTGAGATGCTCGACCTGATGGCCGTGCTGCGCGCATCCCAAGCGCTGAGCTCGGAGACGGTGCTCGCCAAGCTGACCGACCGTGTGGGCAAGGTGCTGGGCACCATCACCGGCGCCACCGGCGTGCAGCTCATCGTGCGGCCGGAAGAAGGCTCGACCGACTGGGTGCTGGCCCACACGCTGGGCGATGCGAAGCCGATGACGGTGGACGAGGCCGGTGCGGCCGGCGAGCTGGCGCTTTCCGCCTTCCGCTACGCCGAGCGCACCCGTGAGCTGCTGCTGATCGAAGACGTGGTGCGCGACGAGCGCTTCTCCGAAGACGCCTTCGCGCAGAAGCTCGAGCAGTGCTCGATGATGTTCTCGCCCATGCTCAAGCAGGGCAACCTGCACGCGATGCTGGTGCTCGAGAACCGCCAGCGCCGCAACGCCTTCAGCAGCGACCGCCTCGACTCGGTGGCGCTGATCGCCGGCCAGCTCTCGGTGTCGCTCGACAACGCGCTGCTCTACGCCTCGCTGGAAAAGCGCGTGGCCGAGCGCACCGCGCAGCTGCGCCAGAAGACCAACGACATCAACGCCATGCTGCAGAACATGCCGCAAGGTGTGCTGACGGTGGTGGCCGGTGGTGCGATCCACCCCGAGTACTCCGCCTACCTGGAAACGATCCTCGAAACGAAGGACATCGCCGGGGTCTCGGTGATGGACCTGATCTTCACGAACACGAGCCTCGGCGCCGACCTGCTGTCGCAGGTGGATGCGGCGATTGCCTCGGTGATCGGCGAAGACGAGATGAACTACGAGTTCAACTCGCACCTCTTGGTGACCGAGTTCGACAAGACCCTGGCCGATGGCACGGTGAAGTCGCTGGCGCTGAGCTGGTCGCCGATCGCCAACGACGAAGGCACGGTCGACAAGCTCATGCTCTGCGTGCGCGACGTGACCGAGCTCAAGCGCCTGGAAGCCGAGGCCAACGCCCGCAAGCGCGAGCTGCAGGTCATCGGCGAGATCCTGGCGGTGAGCCAGGAGAAGTTCCACGAGTTCATCGACTCGGCGCGCGGCTTCATCGCCGAGAACAAGGCGCTGATCGAGAAGACGGCCGAGAAGAACCTTGACGCGATCAACCTGCTGTTCCGCAACATGCACACCATCAAGGGCAATGCGCGGACCTATGGGTTCCTTGGGCTCACGAACCAGGTGCACACCACCGAGCAGCACTACGACGACCTGCGCAAGGACGCAGACACCGTGTGGGAGCAGCCGGTGCTGCAGGCCGAGCTGGCCCAGGTGAGCGAGCTCATCGAGCAATACGCCCATGTGAACGACACCGTGCTCGGCCGCAAGGGCCCGGGCCGGCGCGCCTCGGTCGAGAAATTCCTGATGGTCGAGCGCGACACGGTGGCCGACACGCTCTCGCTGCTGATGGGCGTGGACCACAGCGACGCCAATGCGATGCGCCTCGCGCTGCAGCACGTGGGCAGCACGCTGCACATGCTGGGCACCAAGCCGATCGGCGAAATCCTCTCGGGCACCCTCGAGTCGCTGCCGTCACTGGCCCAGGAGCTCGGCAAGGCGGCACCGCAGGTGCACATCGAAGACCACGGCCTGATGGTGCGCACGCAGGCCTCGTCGCTCTTGAAGAACCTCTTCACCCACCTGCTGCGCAACTCGGTCGACCACGGCATCGAAGCCCCTGCGAAGCGGGCCGAGGCCGGCAAGCCCGAGGCGGGCCGCATCGACCTGCGCCTGCACGTGGACGACGGCAAACTCTGGATCCACCTGAAGGACGACGGCCGCGGCCTCGCCCTCGGCCGCATCCGACAGCGCGCGATGGAGCAGAACCTGCTCACGCGCGGTGCCAGCACCAGCGCCGAGGAAGTGGCCCAGCTCATCTTCCGCTCCGGCTTCTCGACCGCCGAAGCGGTGACCGAGGTCTCGGGTCGCGGCGTGGGCATGGACGCGGTGCGTGCTTTCCTGGAAAAAGAGGGCGGCTCGATCGCCATCCGGTTCCTCGACGACCGTGAGAACGCCGACTTCCGCCCCTTCGAGACGGTGATCAGCCTGCCGGACAAGTTCGCCGCGTCGATGCACGCCGCGATGTCGTTCGACGCGCTGCGCAGCCGGCTGGTGGCGGCGAAGGGCTGAGCTAGAAGTTTGCCTGGCTGTACGCCGAGCGGATGCCCACCCGCTGGCTGCTCAGCAGCTGCGAGGGTGGGCTGCCCACCGAGCGCATCCAGGTGCGGCAGAAGTGGGCCGAATCGGCAAAGCCCGAGCAGATCGCCATCTGCGTGAGGCTCATGCCCTGGCCGGCCATCATGGCCGCGAGGTCGAGCTTGCGCGAGATGGCATACATGCGCAGCGTGATGCCCATCTCTTGCGAGAAGAGGTGCGACAGCCGGTGATACGACAGGTCGACCTCGTCGGCCATGCGTTTCATCGAGGTGTTGGGCGCCGCATCGATCACCTCGCGCACGCGCTGGATGCGCGGGTCGAGGGGCGGTGGGTCGGGCAGCAGCCGGCGCGTGTGGGCGATGACCTGGTTGCCGACGTCTTGCGCGTCGCCCGTGCTCAGCTGGCCGGCGCGGGCGATATGGAAGCGCTCGTCGTAGCCGGCGAATCGTTCGCGCGGCAGCGGCCACACGTCGACCGGGTCGGCGCAGGTGCTGAAGGCGCGGAAGGTGTCGTGCGTGGGGCACAGGCCCACGCTCACCACGGGCACGTCGGGCGCCGCCACGCAGCGCCAGACGCCCGGGCGCAGCAGGAAGGCATTGCCACGGTGGCGGCCATCGGCCACTTCCACCTCGAAGGGCTCGCCGCTCAGCGAGAGCAGGATCGACGCGGTGATGCGCATCGACTCATAGGCCAGGCCGTTGCCGACAAAGAGGAAGCCGTGGTTGAAGATGTAGAGCCAGCCGTCCTTCGAAAGCGACAGCAACCGGGTACTCAGGTTCAACAGGGTGGACATGCTCGGGCTGGCGCCTCTCATCGTGGGCGCGCACACGTCGTGCCGCCTAGCTCCTGGTGAGGATGGTGCCTCTCACCCTCTGGCGAAGATTGAAGGTTGTTGCCAGTCTGATCATGGTTTTGCCTAGGAGAACCCATGCCTCACCCTGCGGCATTCCCCTCGGAAAACATGCTCAGACCGGCAGGAATAAAAACAGCGCCCGGTATAAAAGTGCGGAGACACCGGAGTTTCACGGGCGCCGATAAAACCTCGCAGGAGAATGAAAGGCCGGCGTTGCTTCAGGGCGTGGCAAACCCCGACAGCCAATTCAGGTTGGCCTTGAGGCCCCAGTTGGCCGAGCCGTTGCGCCAGTTGTTGTCGAGCGAGTTCTCGCTGCCGTAGCAGCCGCTGTAGGCGCGCTGGTAGCAGTGGTCGGCCTCGCCGTCACCCACGGCGCTGCCGCGGATCATGATCCAGCCGCTGCCGTTGCTGTTCAGGCACTCGTAGGCGCTGGAGCCGCAGCTCTTGCCGGTGACCGACTGCGACGAGCTGCGCACCGAAGAGGCCGTGCCGCCCGGGAAGATGTCGACCTCGCCGTTGACGATGCGCAGTTTGCTCGAGGCCAGCGTGTGGTTGCCGTTGTTCATGCACGAGGTGAGGCTGTAGGTGGAGTACAGGTTGTGGGCACCCATGCCGTAGGCGGCGCGCACGCGGCTGTCGTAGTTCTTCGCGTTGACCGCGATCACCGAGCCCTGGCTGAAGCCGGCCACGACCACGCCCTTGCTGCAGTCGGAATACGAGCGGGCGCACAGCTTGGAGACGGCGCTGCTGGTGGACCCGCTGTTGTAGATGTACTTGGCCTTCGAGAGGATCTGCGAGCAGGTGCCGAAGGCGCTGCTGTCGTACTGCACCGCGGCGGCCACGAAGCCCTTGGCGGCCATCTCGGCCACCGCGGCCTTGGCCTGCGCGTTGTTCCAGGTCTCGGTGGTGCCCACGGTGTAGATGAACACCGGGTGCTTGCCCGAGGACGGCTCGGTGCCTTCGATGCTGTAGGTGGTGAGGCCGGCCGAATAGCTCGACGTGAAGTTGCCGGCGAAGGCCGGGGCGCAGGCGACGGCGGCGCAGCCCAGCGCCAGGAGTTTGCGGATCAGGGCGGTTTTATTCATGTGCGTCTCCAATCGTTATTGAAAATACGCTGCGGGTTATCGGGATTTGTCGGCTGATATTTCCGTGCCGCAGTGAAGATTATTTTGGGACGCTCGTGCAAATTTGTATTGCACGTTCTTGCGCTGGCCGGCGTGTGCCGGCCTATCGTTTTCCCGCGGGGTTTTGTACCAACTTGCGCCGTGCGGCCTCAAATGAAGCGGTCTTGATGCACCGCAAGGGCGGGCGAGGGCGTGCTCGGTAGCCTCGCCGCCATGAATGAGCCTTCGACCCTTCCGTACATCGACCCGTCGCTCGCGCCCGCGCTGCAGCGCAGCGGGCTCGCCACCATGACCCTCGGCGATCGCGAGCTGCTGCCCGTGGTGCAAGGGGGCATGGGCGTCGGCATCTCGGCGCACCGCCTCGCCGGCACCGTGGCCAGCTGGGGTGGGGTGGGCACCCTCTCGTCGGTCGACCTGCGCCGCCACCACCCCGACCTGATGGAGCGCACGCAGGGCCTGGCCGCCCAGATCGGCCGCGAAGCCGAGGCCAAGGCGAGCATCGACGCCGCCAACCTCGAGGCCCTGGAGCGCGAGATCCGCGCGGCGCGCGTGGCCGCGAAAGGCAAGGGCCTGGTCGCGATCAACGTGATGCGCGCGGTGAGCGAATACGCGAGCTCGGTGAAGCGGGCGCTCGAATGCGGCATCGACGCGGTCGTGGTGGGCGCCGGCCTGCCGCTCGACCTGCCCGACCTCGCGCAAGACCACCCCAAGGCGCTGCTGATCCCCATCCTGTCCGACGCGCGTGGCGTGCAGCTCATCGTGCGCAAGTGGGAGCGCAAGAAGCGCGTGCCCGATGCCATCGTGATCGAGCACCCGCGGCTCGCCGGCGGCCACCTGGGTGCCGCGCGCGTGGCCGACCTGCAAGACCCGCGCTTCGATTTCGAGAACGTGCTGCCGCAGGTGCGCGAGTTCCTGCGCTCGGCGGGCCTCGAGCGCGAGGTGCCGCTGATCGCTGCCGGTGGCGTGCGCACGCACGGCGACATCGCCCGCCTGCAAGGCCTGGGTGCGGCCGGGGTGCAGCTGGGCACGCCCTTCGCCGTGACCGAAGAGTGCGATGCCGACCTCGCCTTCAAGCGCGTGCTGGCCGAAGCGCGCGACGAAGACATGGTCGAGTTCACGAGCGTGGCCGGCCTGCCGGCACGCGCGGTGGGCACGCCCTGGCTGCGCGCCTACCTCAAGATCGAAGACCGCCTGCAGAAGGTCACGCATGCCCGCAAGCGCTGCACCAAGGCCTTCGACTGCCTGGCGCAATGCGGGCTGCGCGACGGCCTGCCGGGCTGGGGCCAGTTCTGCATCGACCACCAGCTCGGGGCCGCCCTGCGCGGCGACACCAAGAAGGGCCTCTTCTTCCGCGGCGTGGGGGCCTTGCCCTTCGGCCCGCAGATCCGCAGCGTGCGCGACCTGCTCGACCGCCTCTTGAGCCCGGTGCCCGCGGCCGCCTGAGGCCCATCGTCATGTAGCACCGCTGGCCCCGCGCCGCCGCGCGGGCCCGCGATGCCCCTACCCATGCAAGGTGTGACAGGTACACCTGGGGGTGCCCGGTGCTCCAATGGTTAGCACCCCACCTCACGCACACCTTGCATGGACGCAGCGGCTGCCCCACCCGTCGAGGACACCCCCTTCGATGCTGCCACCCTGTACGCCCAGGAGCTGCCCGACGCCTGCATGGTGCTGAGCCCCGACGGCCGTGTGGAGCACTGGAGCCGCGGTGCGCACGCCACCTTCGGCTACGACAGCAGCGAAGCCATCGGCCGCAGCGTGCATGAGCTGGTGGTGCCGCCCGACCGCGTGGCCGAGCAGCGCAAGGCGCTGGCTGACACCGTCGGCGCGCGCTCGGTGACCTTCGAATCGGTGCGCCGACGAAAAGACGGCTCGATGCTCTGCGTCGACGTCACCACCAAGCTGCTCGCGGGCGCCGGCCGGCCGCTGATCCTGATGTCGGAGAAAGACGTGACCGACATCAAGGTGCAGCGCGACGCCAAGCTCATGGAAGCGCGCTTCCGCGACCTGCTCGAGTCCACGCCCGACGGCATCGTGATGGCCAACCCGACCGGCCACATCGTCATCGCCAACGGCCAGGCCGAGAGCCTCTTCGGCTACGGGCCGGGCGAGCTGCGCGGCAAGCCGGTCGACATCCTCCTGCCCGAGCGCTACCGCCGCTCGCACGTGGTGCACCGCTCCAACTACTTCCTGCAGCCCCGCAAGCGCGCGATGGGCTCCGGCCTCGACCTCGCCGGCGTGAGAAAAGACGGCACCGAGTTCCCCATCGAGATCAGCCTCTCGCCGCTGCGCACCGAGGAAACTTCGTTCGTGATGAGCGCCATCCGCGACATCAGCGAGCGCAAGCGCTTCGAGCGTGCTCTGCAAGAGAAAAACGTCGAGCTCGCCGCCGCCAACCAGGCGAAAGACAAGTTCCTCGCCAGCATGAGCCACGAGCTGCGCACGCCGCTCAACGCCATCATCGGCTTCACCGGCACGCTGCTCATGGGCCTGCCGGGGCCGCTCACCCCCGACCAGTACAAGCAGCTGCGCACCGTGCAGACGAGCGCCCGCCACCTGCTCGCGCTCATCAACGACCTGCTCGACGTGGCCAAGATCGAGGCCGGCAAGGTCGACCTCGCGATGGCGCCGGTCGACTGCTGCGCGGTGATCGACGAGGTGGTGGCCACGCTGCGCAACCAGGCCGAGGGGAAGGGCCTGCAGCTCGCCGCGGTGCTGCCCGCGGCGCCGCTGCTGTGGACGACCGACCGCCGTGCGCTCAGCCAGATCGTGCTCAACCTCGCCGGCAATGCGGTGAAGTTCACCGACAGCGGCAGCGTGACCGTCACGCTCGGCGGCACGCCCGAGGCGCTGCAGGTCACCGTCGACGACACCGGCGTGGGCATTCCGGCCGAGGAGCAGGCCAAGCTCTTCGTCCCTTTCAGCCAGGCCGGCAGCATGCGCCCGCGGGCGGCCGAAGGCACTGGCCTCGGCCTGCACCTGAGCCAGCGCCTGGCCGAGCTGCTGGGCGGGCGCATCACCTTCGAAAGCACGCCCGGGCAGGGCAGCCGTTTCGTGCTGAGGCTGCTGTCGGCCCCCGCCTGAGGACACACCGTCATGGCCCGCATCCTCGTCATCGAAGACAACCCCGCCAACCTCGAACTCGCGCAATACCTGCTCGAGCACCACGGGCACACCGTGCTCGTGGCCACCGACGGCAAGGCCGGCGTGAGCATCGCGCGCCGCGAGCGGCCCGAGCTCATCGTCTGCGACCTGCAGATGCCGGTGCTCGACGGCTACGGCGTGCTCGAGCAGCTCAAGGGCGATGGGTCGATGGCCAGCGTGCCCATCGTGGCGGTGACGGCGTTTTCGATGGCCGGCGATGAAGAGAAGGTGCGCCGGGCCGGCTTCGACGGCTACTTCTCCAAGCCCATCGAGCCCGAGACCTTCGTGCAGCAGATCGAGGCCTTCCTGCCTTCCGGTTGACGCCCATGGCCCGCATCCTCGTCGTCGACGACCACGCCACCAACCGCGACCTGATCGCCACGCTGCTCGGCTATGCGGGCCACCAGGTCGACGAGGCGGCCGACGGCGCCGAGGCCTTGCAGAAGGTGCGCGAGACCCAGCCCACGCTCGTGATCTGCGACATCCTCATGCCCACGATGGACGGCTACGAGTTCGTGCGCCGCCTGCGCGCCGAGCCGGCCATCGCCCACACCGACGTGGTGTTCTGCACCGCCACCTTCATGGAAAGCGAGGCCCGCAAACTTGCCGCCTCGTGTGGCGTGAGCCAGGTGCTTTTCAAGCCCTGCGAGCCGCAGCAGATCCTCGGCGTGGTGACGGCCGCGCTCGCCCACGAGCGCCCGCGCGGCCCCGCGGTGGCCACTGCCGACTTCGACCGCGAGCACCTGCGCCTCGTGACCGACAAGCTCGTGGCGCAGTCCAACGAGCTGCTGCACGCCAACCAGCGGCTCTCGGCGCTGACCGAGCTCAACCTGCGCCTTGCCTCCGAGCGCGACCCTTTCGCACTCCTCAACCAGGTGTGCCGCGGCGCACGAGACCTGATCGGTGCGCGCTACGCCATCCTCGGCGTGCGCCACAAGAACGGCGTGGACACGGCGCATTTCGCCACCTGGGGCCTCGACCCCGAAGCCTCGGGCCCCTTCGACCCGAGTGACCTCACCGCCGGCGTGCTGGGCATCGTGATGCAGGAGCGCACGCCGCGCCGCTTCCTCAACCCCTCGGGCGACCCGGTGCGCCTGGGCTTCCCGGCGAGCTGCCCGCCCTTCAGCAGCGGGCTCGTGGCGCCCATCGTGTCGCTGCAGCAGTCGTATGGGTGGATCCTGCTCATCGACAAGCTCGGCGCCGACAGCTTCAGCGCGGACGACGAACGCCTGCTCGGCATTCACGCCGCGCAGGCCGGCCGCATCTACGAAAACGGCAGCCTCTACCTCGCGATGAAACACAGCGCCGAGCAGCTGCAGATCGCCAACGAGACGCTGGAGCAGCGGGTGGAAAGCCGCACCGCGCAGCTGCGCGAGATCATCGGCGGGCTCGAGAGCTTCAACCGCACCGTCTCGCACGACCTGCGCGGGCCGCTCGGCGGCATTGCCGGTGCGTCGCGCAAGGCCTGCGAGTTCCTCGAAGCCGGGCAGCTCGACCGGGCCGCGCAGATGCTGGGCCTGATCGCCCAGAGCGCCGAGCGCACCGAGCGGCTGGTGAACGCGCTGCTGGCGCTCGCCCGCGCCAGCGAAACCGAGCTGCATCGCCAGCGGGTCGACACGGGTGCACTCGTGCGCGAGGTGGTGGCGGCGCTGCCGCCGCCGGCCGGCGGGGCGCCGGTGCAGGTGACGGTCGGCGAGCTGCCGCAGGTCGACGCCGACCCCACGCTCCTGCGCCAGGTGTTCGTGAACCTGCTCACCAACGCGGTGAAGTTCGCCGGCGCCGGCGCGTCGCCGCAGGTCGAGGTGGGTGCGGTCGAAGAGCAGGGCCACCCCGTCTTCTTCGTGCGCGACAACGGCGTGGGCTTCAGCGAGGCGCAGGCCGAGCGCCTCTTCCACCCCTTCCAGCGCCTGCACGGCGCGCGCTACGACGGCTTCGGCCTGGGGCTGTCGATCGTCAAGCGCATCGTCGAGCGCCACCAGGGCGAGATCCGCGCCGAAGGCCGGCCGGGGCAGGGCGCGACCTTCTACTTCAGCACCGGCAGCGGGCCCTGACGCGCGCGTCTCCGTGACGCACGCCACACCCTGCCGGCCTGCGTGGGCCGGCCCGTGCGAGGGCTTGACCGCCGTCAAGCGGTGCAGGGCGCCGGCTCCCCACACTCGCCGCGAGTCGATGGCCTGATACATGACAACCCCGGGGCCGCCGGCCCAAGGGAGCTTTCATGTCACAAGAAACTGTCCTCATCGTCGACGACAGCCCCGAGAACCTCACGGTGCTCGGCGAGCTGCTCAAACACGACTACCGCGTGCTCGCCGCCACCAGCGGCCTGCGCGCCCTGCAGCTGGCGTCGCGCCAGCCCCGGCCCGACCTCATCCTGCTCGACGTGATGATGCCGGAGATGAACGGCTACCAGGTGCTCGCCGCCTTGCAGGCCACGCCGGAAACGCGCGACATCCCCGTCATCTTCACCACCGCCATGAGCGCGACGGAAGACGAAGAGCAGGGCCTGCACCTCGGCGCCGCCGACTACCTCACCAAGCCGCTGCGGCCGGCCATCGTGCTGGCCCGCGTGCAGACGCACCTGGCGCTCAAGCGTGCGCGCGATGCGCTCAAGCGCGACAAGGCCAGCTTGGAGATGGAAGTCTTGCGCCAGATGCAGGAAAACCGGCTCATCCAGGACGTGGCCATGCGTGCGCTGGCTCGCCTCGCCGAAACGCGCGACAACGAAACAGGCAACCACATCCTGCGCACGCAGGAATACGTGCAGCTGTTGGCGCAGCGCGCGCGCCTGTGCCCCAAGTTCTCCGACGAACTCAGCGAGCGCAGCGTGGCGCTGATCGCCAGGTCGGCACCGCTGCACGACATCGGCAAGGTCGGCATCCCCGACCGCATCCTGCTCAAGCCCGGCAAGCTCACACCCGACGAGTGGGAGGTGATGAAGACGCATGCGGCGCTGGGCGCCGACGCCATCGGCCGCGCGGTGGCCGACCTGCAGCAACCGCCCGGCTTCCTGATGTACGCCACGCAGATCGCCCGTCATCACCACGAGCGCTGGGACGGCACCGGCTACCCCGACCGTCTGGCTGGCACCGCCATCCCGCTGGCGGCCCGCCTGATGGCGATTGCCGACGTGTTCGACGCGCTCATCTCGCGGCGCAGCTACAAGGCCCCGATGCCGCCTGCCGTGGCGCGCGAGACGATGGCTGCCGGGCGCGGCCGGCAGTTCGACCCCGACCTGCTCGATGTCTTTCTCGAAGCGTTCGACGAGTTCTGCGAGATCGCCCGCCGCCGCCCCGACGACGCGGCCGATCACGCCACCCCGGCACTGCCCCACGGCGCACCGGCGCACCCCGGCACCGAGCCGGCAGAACGGACGGCCCGACCGGCATGACGCGCTCGGCCCTGCGCCCGGCCATCGGTTACCTGCTGGCGGGCTCGTTCTGGATCGGCGGCTCCGACTGGCTGCTCGCGGCCGTGGTGCACGACGTGGGAACGCTCGCGCTGCTGTCGTCGGCCAAGGGCTGGGTGTTCATCGCATTGACCGCAGCGCTCCTGTACTGCCTGCTGCGCAAGTACGACCGGGCCCGCGACGCGCGCGACCGCCACCTGCGCCACCTGCAGGCGCTCGCGCTGATGCAGGAGATCGCCGACGGCTCCAGCGACGCGATCTTCGCGAAAGACCTGCAGGGCCACTACCTCATGTGCAACCGCGAGGCCCAGCGGGTGCTCGCGCCACACGACGAGAGCGTGCTCGGCCGCGCCGACTCCGAGTTCTTCGCGCCTGCCGAAGCGGCTGCGATCCGCCGCAACGACGCCGCCGTGATTGCGGGCAACGAGACGCGCACCTACGAAGAGAACCTGAGCACCGCCAAGGGCTCGCGGGTGTTCCTCGTCACCAAAGGGCCGCTGCGCGACGAGGCCGGCCAGGTGACCGGGATGTTCGGCATCGCCCGCGACATCACCGAGCGCGAGCGGGCCGACCAGGCGCTGCGCGAAGCGTCGAAGCTCTTGCAGGCGGTGGAAGACTCGGTGCTCGACCACATGGCCGTGCTCGATGGCGCGGGCCGCATCGTCGGGCTCAACGCCGCCTGGAAACGCTTCGCCGAGGCTGGTGCGCTCGACCCGACGCTGTACGGCGAGGGGGCCGACTACCTCGGCGCCTGCCGCCTCGCCGCTTCACTCACCGAAGCAGACGCCGCCTGCGTGGCCGAGGGCTTGGCGGCGGTGCTGGCCGGCCGACTGGCGGTGTTCACCCACGAATACGCCTGCCACTCGCCAGCCGGGCCGCGCTGGTTCCTGATGAGCGTGACGCCCTTGCCACGCGGCCTCGCGGGCGCGGTGGCGGTGCATGCCGACGTGAGCCAGCGCCGCGCCGCCGAAGAGGCGGTGCGCGAGCGCGAAGCGCAATACCGCTCCATCGTCTCGGCGCTCGACGAAGGCATCATGGTCTTCGACCTCGAAGGCCGCCTCATCGCCTGCAACCCACGGGCCGAACGCTTCTTCGGCATGACGCTCGCCGAGCTTCAGGAGCGCCACACCAGCGCGCACTGGACGCCTCGCCGCGCCGACGGCTCACGCATGGACGTGGCCGAGCTGCCCCTGTCACGCACGCTCGCCAGCGGCAAGCCCTGCCACGACGTGCTGATGGGCGTCACGCCACCCGGCGGCACGCTGCGCTGGCTGACGGTGAATGCCGAGCCGGTGTGCGACGGGCCGGCCGGAGAGATGAGCTCGGTCGTCACCTCGTTCAGCGACATCACCGAGCGCCACCTCGCCGAGGAGCAACTGCGCAAGCTCTCGATGGCGGTGGAGCAGTGCCCGATCGGCATCACCATCCGCGACACGCAGGGCCGCATCGAATACGTGAACGAAGCCTTCACCCGGATCACCGGCTACACCCGCGACGTGGCGGTCGGCCTGCACGACGACCTGCTCCAGCTCGGCCGCACGCCCGCCGCCCGCGGTGACGAGCTGAGCGCTGCGCTCGCGCGCGGCGAGACCTGGCGCGGCGAGTTCGCCAACGTGCGGCGCGATGGCGAGGGTTACGACGAGTTCGTGCATGCGGCGCCCATCCGCCAGGCCGACGGGCAGGTGACGCACTACCTGTGCATCGGCGAAGACGTGACCGAGCGCAAGCGCATGAGCGCCGAACTCGACCGCCACCGCCACCGGTTGCAGGAGCTGGTCAACGAGCGCACCCGCCAGCTCAAGGACCTCAACGCCGCGCTCATCCAGAGCCTCGACGCCGTGCGCCAGACCGAGCTGCGCCTGCAAGACGCCAACGCCGAGCTGGTGCTTTCGCGCGACCGTGCCGAGGCCGCCAACCGCGCCAAGAGCGTGTTCCTGGCCAACATGAGCCACGAGATCCGCACGCCGATGAACGCCATCATCGGCATGACCTACCTGCTGCGGCGCGACGCCACCGCGCCGGCCGACGTCGAGCGGCTCGACAAGGTGAGCGGCGCCGCCGAGCACCTGCTGCAGGTCATCGACGACATCCTCGACCTCTCGAAGATCGAAGCCGGCAAGCTCGAACTCGAAAGCGCCGATTTCTCGCTGCGCGCCGTGCTGGCCGCCAGCCGCTCGCTCGTGGCCGACCGCGCCGAGGCCAAGGGCCTGGCGCTCGAGGTGGAAGCCGATGGCGTGCCCGACGGCCTGCGCGGCGACGCCACCCGCTTGAAGCAGGCGCTGCTCAACCTGCTGAGCAACGCCGTCAAGTTCACCGAGAAAGGCCGCGTCGTGCTGCGGGTGGAGCTGCTGGAGCGGCGCCACGACGGCGTGCGCCTGCGCTTTGCCGTGCGCGACACCGGCATCGGCATTCCGGCCGACAAGCTCGACCGCCTGTTCGCCGCCTTCGTGCAGGCCGACCCGTCCACGACCCGCCGTTTCGGCGGCACGGGCCTGGGCCTGGCCATCACCCAGCGGCTGGCCGCGCGCATGGGCGGCGAGGTGGGCGTGACGAGCGAGCCGGGCGTGGGCAGCGAGTTCTGGTTCACCGCCAGGCTGCTGCTCGGCGAGGCGGCGCAAGCCGAGGCGCCCGCCCAGGCGCCGCCCGACGCGCACAGCGTGCGCGCCCGGCATGGTGGCGCCCGCGTGCTGCTGGCGGAAGACAACCCGATCAACCAGGAGGTGGCGCTGGAGTTCCTGCGCGCGGCCGGCCTGCGCGTCGACGTGGTCGGCACCGGCGTCGAGGCGTTGGCGCAGGTGCAGCGCGAGCACTACGACCTGGTGCTGATGGACATGCAGATGCCCGAGATGGACGGGCTCGAAGCCACGCGGCGCATCCGCGAGATCCCTACGCTCGCGCAACTGCCCATCCTCGCCGTGACCGCCAACGTGTTCGACGAAGACCTGGCGGTGTGCCTGGCGGCCGGCATGAATGGCCGCGTCACCAAGCCGGTGGTGCCGGCCCACCTTTACGCCGAGCTGAGTGCCTGGCTCCCGGTGCGGGAGAACGCGCTTGAGTGGGACGAAGTGCCCGTGCCGGCGAAGGTGGCCACGGCACCCGCTACGTCGCGCGAGGCGACCGAGGGGGAACTCGATGGCTTCGCGTCGCTCCTCGGCAGCGCGAACTTCGAATCCATCGCACGCTTTGCCGAGCTCGCCCCGGCGCTGCGCGAGCGCTTCGGCGAGGCCGCGCAGGAGATCGAACGCTGCCTGCAGCGCTTCGATTTCGTCGGCGCGAGTGACGTGCTGAAGGGCCTGCGGGTTCCGGCCTGAGCGCCACGGCCGCCTGAGCGCAAGCGCCTCTTCGGCGCAAGGTCATTGCGATGGGTCAATGACCCGGCATGCGTCACAGTGCGCTGATCGACATCAAATACGCCGCAGCCCATGCGGTCGTACCGTGCGCACCCACAAGGAGAGCCACGCCATGCACGAGACCGCCAGCACCGCCCACACCCGGGCCAACCTGCCCGCCCAGGAGATCAGCGAAGAAGTGCTGATCGAGAAGTACGCCAAGGGCGACGAACGCAGCATCGCCGCCGTGTGCCAGCGCGTGGCCCACGCGCTGGCGCAGGCCGAGCCCGGCGCGGCCCGCGCGCAGTGGGAAGAGCGTTTCGCCCAGGCGCTGCGCCAGGGCTTCGTGCCGGCGGGGCGCATCCAGTCGGCCGCGGGCACCGAGCTTTCGGCCACGCTCATCAATTGCTTCGTGCAGCCGGTGGGCGACTCCATCGCGCACGTGGACGAGGGCCACCCCGGCATCTACATCGCCCTCACCGAAGCGGCCGAGACCATGCGCCGCGGCGGTGGCGTGGGCTACGACTTCAGCCGCATCCGCCCGCGCGGCGCGTGGGTGGGCAGCACCCAGAGCAGCGCCTCGGGGCCAGTGAGCTACATGCGTGTGTTCGACCGCTCCTGCGAGACGGTCGAAAGCGCCGGCGCACGCCGTGGCGCGCAGATGGGCGTGCTGCGCTGCGACCACCCCGACATCGAGGAATTCATCCACGCCAAGGACGAAGGCGACCTCAAGAACTTCAACATCTCCGTCGGCGTGACCGATGCCTTCATGGAAGCGGTGCAGGCCGACACCGACTTCGCGCTTGTGCACCGCGCCGAGCCGGGCCTCGCGCAGAAGGAGGCGGGCGCGCATCAGGCCGGTGGCGTGTGGGTCTACCGCAAGCTGCGCGCACGCGACCTGTGGGAGCAGGTCATGCGCTCCACCTACGACCACGCCGAGCCGGGGGTGCTCTTCCTCGACCGCATCAACGCCGACAACAACCTCTCGTACTGCGAGACCATCGCGAGCACCAACCCGTGTGTCACCGCCGACACCTGGGTCATGACGACCGACGGTGCGAAGCAGGTGCGTGAGCTGGTGGGCCGGTCGTTCAAGGCCGTGGTCGACGGCCGCGCCTACGCCACCGAGTCCGCGGGCTTCTTCGCCACCGGCGTGAAGCCGGTGCTGCACCTCAAGACCCGGGCCGGGCATTCGCTCAAGCTCACCGCCAACCACCTCGTGCGCTGTGTCAAGAAGCGCAGCCGCTACGCGCTGGAATGCGAGTGGCGACCGGCCGGCGACCTCGCGCCCGGCGACGAGCTGATGCTGCACGACCACCGGGTGCTCGCCGGCTGGGACGGCATGCACACCGAGGCCGAGGGCTACCTCATGGGCCTCTTGATCGGAGATGGCACGCTGAAGGCCGACAAGGCGGTGCTGTCAGCCTGGGCCCCCGAGCTGAAGGCCGTGGCCAACGCGGGAGAGACAGCCACGCACAGCGCCCAAGGGCTGATGCAAGCCGCCCACGCGGCAGCGCAGACCTTGCCTCATCGTGCCGACTTCCGCGGCTGGCAGCGTGCCGTGGAGGGGCGCGGCGAGTTCCGGCTGGCCAGCGCCCCCCTGCGCGACCTGGCGATGGCCCTCGGCCTGGCACCAGGGCGTCGCAAGGCCATCACGCCGCAGATGGAGCGTGCCTCGTCCGAGTTCTGCATCGGCTTGCTGCGGGGCCTCTTCGACGCCGATGGCTCCGTGCAGGGCCAGCAAGACAAAGGCGTGAGCGTGCGCCTCTCGCAGGCCGACGCCGGATTGCTGCAGACCGCCCAACGCCTGCTGCTGCGGCTCGGCATCGCATCGACCCTCTACACCGAGCGTCGCCCTGCGGGCACCAAGGCCATGCCCGACGGCAAGGGCGGCCAGCGCGAGTACCCGACCCAGGCCCTGCACGAACTCGTCATCAGCGGCGAAAACCTGCACCGCTACGCCGACCTGATCGGTTTCGAAGACAGTGCCAAGGCCGAGCGGCTCGACACGCTCCTGGCCGCCTACCGGCGTGCGCTCAACCGCGAGCGCTACGTCGCCACCGTCGAGTCGCTCACGCCGCTGGGCGAGGAGCCCGTCTTCGACGTGACGGTCAGCGAGGTCCACGCCTTCGACGCCAACGGCTTGGTGGTGCACAACTGCGCCGAGCAGCCCCTGCCGCCCTATGGCTGCTGCTGCCTTGGCTCCATCGACCTCACACGCTTCGTGCTCGACCCCTTCGAGCCCACCGCCCGGTTCGACGACGAAGGCTTCGCCAAGCTGTGCAAGGTGGCGGTGCGCATGCTCGACAACGTGCTCGACGTGACCGTGTGGCCGCTGCCGCAGCAGCAGGAGGAGGCGCGCAACAAGCGGCGCGTGGGCCTGGGCTTCACCGGCCTGGGCGACGCGCTCATCATGCTCAACCAGCGCTACGACACGCCCGAGGCGCGCGCCACGGCACGCCACATCTCCGAGGTGATGCGCGACGCGGCGTATGACGCCTCGGTCGACCTCGCGCAGGAGCGCGGCGCCTTCCCGCTCTTCAATGCCGACCTCTTTTTGCGCCGCGGCAACTTCGCCTCGCGCCTGCCGCAGCGCCTGCGCGAGCGCATTCGCGCGCATGGCCTGCGCAACTCGCACCTGCTGTCGATCGCACCCACCGGCACCATCAGCCTCGCGTTTGCCGACAACGCGAGCAACGGCATCGAGCCGCCGTTCAGCTGGAGCTACACCCGCAAGAAGCGCATGCCCGACGGCGGCTTCAAGGAATACGCGGTGGAAGACCACGCGTGGCGCCTCTACCGGCACCTGAAGGGCGAAGGCGCAGCGCTCACGCCCGCCTTCGTGACGGCGCTCGAGATGAGCGCGCAGGACCACGCCGCGATGGTGGCCGCGGTGGCGCCGTGCATCGACACCGCCATCTCCAAGACCGTCAACGTGCCGGCCGACTACCCGTATGCCGATTTCCAGAACCTCTACATGCAGGCCTGGCAGTCGGGACTGAAGGGCCTCGCGACCTACCGGCCCAACGCGGTGCTCGGCTCGGTGCTGAGCACCACGCCGCAAGGGCAAAAGTCCGGCCCGGCGGTGATGACGCTGGCCGACGCCAACCAACGCCTCGCGCTCGACCGCCTGCCCGCCCCCGTGCTGTCGTCGCTGCGCTGGCCCGGCCGGCCCGAGCTGCCCGGTGGCAACGCGGCGTGGACCTTCATGGTCCACCACCCGTTCGGCGAGTTCGCGCTCTTCGTCGGCGAGCTGGCGGGTGAAGACGGTGCGCCCAAGCCCTTCGAGGTGTGGGTCAACGGCGCCGAGCAGCCGCGCGGCCTGGGGGCGCTCGCCAAGACCTTGTCGATGGACCTGCGTGCCAACGACCCGGCGTGGCTGCAGTTGAAGCTCGATGCGCTGGCCACGGTGGCCGAGGAGCGGGCGTTCGAGATGCCGTTCCCGCCCAACGGCGAGCGGCGCCTGTTCCCGGGCGTGGTGGCGGCCACCGCCGCGGTGATCCGCTGGCGTTGCGAGCAGCTCAAGGCGCTGCCGCGATTGGGCGGCAAGGCCTCCACGCCGGTGATCGATGCGATGTTTGCGCGAGACGAGCCGCACACCGGCCCCTCGGGCACGCTCGCCTGGGCGGTCGACGTGCACAACCCGGCCACCGACGAAGCCTTCACGCTCACGCTGAAGGAGGTGACGCTGCCCGGCCCCGATGGCGTGGCCGTCACGCGCCCGTGTGCGGTGGGCTTCTCGGGCAACTACCCGCGTGCGCTCGACGGCCTGGCCCGCGTGCTCTCGCTCGACATGCGCGTGATCGACCCGGCCTGGATCGGCATGAAGCTGCGCAAGCTGCTGAACTACGCCGAGCCGCTAGGCCACTTCATGGCCTTCGTGCCCGGCCTGCCGCACGGCGAGCGCCGCCAGCAGACTTGGCCCTCGACCGTGGCCTACCTGGCGCGGCTCATCATCCACCGCTACGCCATGTTGGGCGTGCTGACGGAAGAGGGCTACCCGGTGCGTGACATGGGCGTGCTCGAAGCGCCTGACGAGCAAGGCGGGTCGGCACCGCTGCTCATCAGCGGCAAGGTGTGCCCCGAGTGCGGCAACCCCAACGTGATCCACAAGGACGGGTGCGATTTCTGCACCGCCTGTGGGTACGTGGGGCAGTGCGGCTGAGGGCATCGCTGCGGCCTTGCCCCGGATCAAAGCCGTGGCCGCGTCGCAGGCGCATGCTGCCGCGCATGGCCAAGAAGTTTCCGATCAAGCCAGCACACCCCGAGCGGGTGTGCTGGGGTTGCGACAAGTTCTGCGCGGCCGACGCCATGCAGTGCGGCAACGGCTCGGTGGCGACGCCGCACCCGTCGGAACTCTTCGGTGACGACTGGATGTCGTGGGGGCTCGATGCGACGCCGCAGGAGCCCGGTGGCGAGCGTCCTGCGGAGGCGCGGGACGGTGGCGCGGAGACGATTCAGCCGAGGTAGCAGCGGTCGCGCCCGGCGTGCTTCGCCGCGTAGAGCGCCTGGTCGGCGCGCTCGAGCAGCATCGCGAGGGTCTCGCCCGGGTTCGGGCTGACGAGGCCCGCGGAGAACGAGGCGCGCAGCGACGGCACGCTCGGCGACACCGCCTGGGTGCTGAAGTGCTCGCGCAGGCGCTCGAGCACGATGCGGGCGTTCTCGGCGCTCGACTGCGGCAGCAGGATGAGGAATTCCTCGCCACCCCAGCGCGCCGGCAGGTCGCTCTCGCGCACGGTGTGGCGCATGGCATCGGCGAAGGCTTTCAGCACCTCGTCGCCCACGCCGTGGCCGTGGGTGTCGTTCACGCGCTTGAAGAAGTCGAGGTCGAGCAGCGCGATGCTGAAGACTTCGCCGCCGTCGCGGTGGCGCTGCAGGTATTGCTCCAGCATCTCGCCCATGTGCGCTCGGTTGGCCAGGCCGGTGAGTTCGTCGTGCGTGGCGAGGTCGTGCAGCCGGGTCAGGGCGACCCGCAATTCTTCGCGCTGCGTCTTCAGACGGTGCTTGAGGCGCTTGAGCTGCATGCTGTTGAGCAGCCCCGTCGGCAGGATGCTGGCCATGATGACCCACAGGCAGAACTGCACCTTCGGGGCGTAGACCTGGCTGTCGAGCAGCGTGGCCGCGCCCATCACGACCGTCATGAGCAGCACGGCAAACCAGGTGATCAGCCGGGCGCGCTGGGCGTCTAGGTTGAAGGTGGCCGACGCCATCGACAGCACGAGCAGCGGGAGCAGCGCGGTGTGCATCGGGCCGGTCAGCAGGTACATCGTGGCCGTCCACAAGAGCGCGGTCACCACCTGCACGATCGCCAGCGACGGGTCGTGGAAACGCTGGCTCCAGCCGCTGCGCAGGGCTGCGTAGATCGCCACCAGCGAGATCGCCCGGCTCACCACCAGGGCGGTGGCGACGGCGGCGGACATGATGCCGACCGTGGCGCAGTAGTACGCGATGAGCGTGCCCACCGCATATGGCAGCCAGTTGACCAGCGTGCGGCCGAGGTAGGTCCGCATCTTCCGGTCGTGGCCCAGCAGCCAGGTGAAGCGCTGCGGCGCTGCGGCGCCTGACGCCGGGCTCGCCGGGCTGAAGGACGCGCCGGCAGCGGCGATGGGGTCAAGCGTCTGCATGCGCCGCCCTCCGCAGGTCGTGGCTGCCCGTGGGTGGCGCCTGTGTGCCGGCGATGACGCAGCGCCCTCGGCCGCCTTGCTTGGCGGCGTAGAGCGCCTGGTCGGCGCTGTCGAGCAGGGCGGCGGCGGAGTCGCCGCGCGTGTGAGACGCCACGCCGGCCGAGAAGTTGACGTGCAGGCGGCCGGTCGGCACGTCGAGCGGCTCCTGCAGCAGGCGGTCGCGCACGCGGTCGATCTCGGCGCTGAGCTCGCTGCAGGTGATGCTGCGCGTGCTCAGCACCAGGAATTCCTCGCCACCCCAGCGGCCGATCAGCTCAGTGGGCGGCAGGGTGGCTTCGGCGATGCGGGCGAAGGCGGCGAGCACGGCGTCGCCGGCGGCGTGGCCGTGCCGGTCGTTCACCTGCTTGAAGTGGTCGATGTCGAGCAGCGCGAGTGCGAATGGCACGCCATCGCGCTCGGCCCGCGCAAGGTGGTGCGCGAGCGCCGACTGCATGTGGCGGCGGTTGTGCAGGCCGGTGAGGCTGTCGTGCGTGGCGCGCTGCTGGATCTGCTCGAGCGTGGCGCCCAGCGCAGCGCGTGTCTCGCGCTCGCGCTCGCGCAGCTGGGCGATCTGGCGGCCTGTCCACCCCAGCATCAGCACCGTGACCACGAAGCTGGTGTACACGAGGGCCGCTTCGTGCAGCGGGAACACCGCCGGGTCGACGGCGCACATGGCCGCCATGGTGCCGCCGATGAGCACGATGGCATAGGTCTGCACGACATACGCACCGCGCCCGGGCAGGGCGAACACACCGTAGGTCACCGTCAGGGCGGCGGGCATCAGCATGCCGGCGTGGGCTTCGCCCATGAGCACGTAGCCGAGCGCATCCCAGGTGATCGAGGCCAGCATCTGCGGGAGGATGAGCCCGGCGTCGGCGAAGCGCCTCGACCAGCCGCTGCGCAGCGCGGCGTAGAAGCCCGCGACCGTCAGCAGCATCGCCAGCACGATGGGGCCCACGAGCCACTGCGGGGTGAGGCCGGCCCAGCCGCAGTAGACGACCAGCAGCATGCAGGGCACATAAGTCGCGAGCCCGGTGACGGAGACCTTGATGCTGAACCGCTGCGGCCCTTCGGGCCCGAACGCCCAGTCGGCGAGCGTGTCTTTCAGGCGGCGTTGGCGGCGAGGGTCGGTGGGCCGGGGCGTGGGCATGGGCGCAATGCAGGGCGAGACGCACGAGGCGTCTTCCCTCTGATTTCGGCCACGGCGCGGCCAAGTTGAGCGCGCCGTGGTGCGCAATCTCACCGGAATCGGCGGCAGAGGCGCCGCGGGCCCTCAGGTGCCTGGCGTTGGGGTCGCGCTCGAATCGTCGGTGGTCAGTTCCCACACGGCGATGAAGAGCGCGGCGATCACCGGGCCGATCACGAAGCCGTTGATACCGAAGAGCGACATGCCGCCGATGGTGGAGATGAGCACCACCCAGTCGGGCATGCGCGTTTCCTTGCCGACGAGGATGGGGCGCAGCAGGTTGTCGACGAGGCCGATCACGAGCGTGCCGAAGGCGATGAGCCCGATGCCCTGTGCCACCTGGCCCATCGACAGCAGGTAGATCGCGATTGGCCCCCACACCATCGCCGCGCCGACCGCCGGCAACAGCGAGAGGAAGGCCATCACCACCGCCCACAGCACCGCGCCGGGAATGCCGAGCACCAGCAGCGCCACGCCGCCGAGCGCGCCTTGCAGCAGCGCCACGAGGATGTTGCCCTTGACGGTGGAGCGCACCACGGCGCTGAAATTCTTGGCCAGGCGCGCCTGTACCGCCGGGTCGAGCGGCGTGGCGCGGCGGATGCGCTGCATCAGCCGCGGGCCGTCGCGCAGCAGGAAGAAGAGCAGGTAGACCATCACGAAGAAGTTGACGGCGAAGTCGAGCGTGCCCTGGCCGACGAGCCACAGGCGCTTGGCGATCGGCTGCGAGCCGCCGGCCGCGCTTTGCTTGAGGCGCTCCTGCACGCTCGAGAGGTCGCCGAGCCCGGCACCTTCGAGCAGCCGGGTGGCCCAGGCAGGCAGGGCGCTCATCAGCTGGCGGTAGTAGGCGCCGAGGTCGATCTCGCCCGAGCGCAGCTTCTCGACCAGCGTGCTCGCCTCTTGCACCACCATGCCCGAGACCACCACCGCGGGCAGCACGACGAGCAGCAGCACCAGCAGCGTGGTGAGAACGGCCGCCCAGGTGGGCTTGAGCCGCAGGCTCGCCTGCAGGCGCCGGTGCAGCGGCGTGAAGAGGATGGCGAAGGTCACGCCCCACAGCACTGCGCCGAACATCGGGAAGATCACCCAGAGGAAGGCGGCCGACACGGCCACCAGCAGGGCGACGAATGCTTTTCGTTGGAGGTCTTCTGTCTGCATTGCCCGGGGTGGGCAATCGGCGTGCCCGCTTCCGTGCATAAGATGCCTGCCGTCGAACCAGCACGGAGACCCACTCGCATGACACGACACGGCGACGGCAGCGCAGGCGATGCGAACTACGGCCGCATCGGTGCGGGTTACGCGAACTACCGGCAGCCCGAGCCGCAGATTGCCGCGTTGATCCGGCGTGCGCTGGGCGATGCGAAGACGGTGCTCAACGTGGGCGCGGGCGCCGGCTCCTACGAGCCGCAGGATGTGGCGGTGACGGCGGTGGAGCCGTCGGCTTCGATGCGCGCGCAGCGGCCCGCCCATCTGCCCGTGGCGGTGGATGCGCAGGCCGAGCACCTGCCGTTTGCCGATGCGAGCTTCGACGCGGCGATGGCGACCTTCACCGTGCACCAGTGGGCCGACCTCGGCGCCGGCCTGCGCGAGATGCGCCGAGTGACGCGCGGGCCGGTGGTGGTGATGAGCAGCGCGCCCGAGGAACTCGACCGCTTCTGGCTCAACGAGTACGCGCCCGAAGCCATCGAGGTGGAGGCAGGGCGCTTCCCGCGCATCGACGAGATCGCGTCGCACCTTGGGGGGCGTGTGGAGGTGTGGCCGGTGCCCATTCCACTCACCTGCAGCGACGGCTTCGGCGAGGCCTACTACGGCCGGCCCGAGCAGCTGCTCGACCCCGGCGCGCGCCAGGCGTGTTCGGCCTGGAGCTTCGTGGCGCCGGGGGTGGTGGAGCGCTTCGTGAGCACGCTGCAGCGCGACCTGGAGAGCGGCGAGTGGGACCGCCGCCACGGCCACCTGCGGCGGCAGCCGAGCTTCGAGGGCTCGCTCAAGCTGATCGTGGCGCACGCCCGGTAAGCGCCGATCGAGGCGTCGGGCGGGCCCGCGAGGGCCTGCGGTTATTCTTTCTGCCCTCCAGAACAAGACCCCTGCCGCCCATGCCGCCGCGCACGCCCGCCACGCCCCCGAAACGCCGCACCCAGACCGAACGCAAGCAAGACGCCGAACAACGGCTGCTCGACAGCGCGGTGGAGCTGATCGGCCGCAAGGGCGTCAACGGCATGACGCTCAGCGAAGTGGGCGAGATGGCGGGCTACAGCCGCGGACTGGTCTCGCACCACTACGGCAGCCGCGAGGCCTTTCTGCGGGTGGTGGCCCAATCGCTCAGGCAGCGCTTCGTCGACGCCGAGCAGCAGACGCACCACGAGCCGGGCCTCGACGCCCTGATCGCCAACGTGGAGCTCTATTTGTCAGGCACCGGCCCGGCCTCTCGGGCGGTCAACGTGATGCTCACCGAGGCCATCGTCGGCGGGGGCAGCCTGCTCGACGACATGCGCGCGTTCACGGCGACCTCGCGCAAGTTTTATGCAAACCAGATCCGGCTGGGCATCGAGCGCGGCGAGATGCGCCGCGACCTCGACCCCGACGCGCAGGCGGTGATGATCCTCGGCATGCTGCGCGGCGTGGCGGCGCAGGCCCTGCTCGACGACAAGGTGCAAAAGACCAAGCTGCGGGCGGAGATCGTGGCAACGATCCGGCGCATGCTCGTGGCCTGAGCGCCGGCGGCTCAGCGGCGCGCGCTTGGCGTCACAGCCAGCGCCACAGGTGCACGAGCCATGAGGGCACGCGGCGGGCGGGGCGGTAGTTCTGCCGAAGGTGAGCATTCATGGGGTGGATCTCGAATACTGTATGAAACATCAGTATATGCAGCGCCCGCCAGAACGCAAGGCCTGGCGTTGCCCCGGCCAGAACGGGCGTCGTGCAGGTGACGGCGCGCCGCCCGGGCGCAGGCTTGAATGGGGGCTGACCCATTCGACCGGAGACATCGATGACGGCACGACCCGCCAAGGCCTGCATCGTCGGCGCCTATGAGCACCCCACGCGCAAGGCGCCCGACAAGACCGTGGCCCAGCTCCACGCCGAGTCGGCCGCAGGCGCCTTGAAAGACGCCGGCCTCACCAAAGACGACATCGACGGCTACTTCTGCTCGGGCGACGCGCCCGGCATGGGCCCGACCTCGATGCTCGAATACATGAACCTCAAGGTGACGCACGCCGAGAGCACCGACCTCGGCGGCACCTCGTACATCTCGCTCGTCACGCACGCGGCCGACGCCATCGCGGCCGGCCGCTGCAATGTCGCGCTCATCACGCTCGCCGGCCGCCCGCGCAGCGAAGGCCTCACCGGCACCGCGCCCCGCGTGCGCAGCGCCGCCGCGCCCGACATGCCGTGGGAGTCGCCCTTCGGCCTGACCACCGTCAACGGCTACGGCATGGTGGCGCAACGCCACATGCATCAATACGGCACCACGGCCGAGCAGCTCGCGTGGGTCAAGGTGGCCGCGTCGCATCACGCGCAGCACAACCCGCACGCGATGCTGCGCGAGGTGGTGACGGTGAAAGACGTGGTCGACTCGCCCATCATCAGCGACCCGCTGCATCGGCTCGACTGCTGCGTGGTGAGCGACGGCGGCGGTGCGCTCATCGTGGCCCGCCCGGAGATCGCCCGCCAGCTCAAGCGCCCGGTCGTCAAGCTCATCGGCAGCGGTGAGACGGTGCGCTTTCCGCGCCCCGGCGAGATCGACCTCACCGTGACGGGCACGGCCATCTCGGGCCCGCGCGCGTTTGCCGAAGCGGGGGTGAAACCGGCCGGGCCGGCCGCTGCAACGTCGCACTCATCACGCTCGCCGGCCGCCCGCGCAGCGAAGGCCTCACCGGCACCGCGCCGCGCGTGCGCAGTGCCGCCGCGCCCGACATGCCGTGGGAGTCGCCCTTCGGCCTGACCACCGTCAACGGCTACGGCATGGTCGCGCAGCGCCACATGCATCAATACGGCACCACGCCCGAGCAGCTCGCGTGGGTCAAGGTGGCCGCGTCGCATCACGCGCAGCACAACCCGCACGCGATGCTGCGCGAGGTGGTGACGGTGAAAGACGTGGTCGAGTCGCCCATCATCAGCGACCCGCTGCACCGGCTCGACTGCTGCGTGGTCAGCGACGGCGGTGGTGCGCTCATCGTGGCCCGGCCCGAGATCGCACGCCAGCTGAAGCGCCCGGTGGTGAAGCTCATCGGCAGCGGCGAGACGGTGCGCTTCCCACGGCCGGGCGAGATCGACCTCACCGTGACGGGCACGGCCATCTCGGGCCCGCGCGCATTTGCCGAAGCGGGTGTGACGCCGGCCGACATCCAGTACGCCTCGGTCTACGACAGCTTCACCATCACCGTGCTCGTGCAGCTCGAAGACCTGGGCTTCTGCCAGAAGGGCGAGGGCGGCCGTTTCGTGGCCGACGGCAATCTGATCTCGGGCGTGGGCCGACTGCCGTTCAATACCGACGGCGGCGGCCTGTGCAACAACCACCCGGCCAACCGTGGCGGCATCACGAAAGTGATCGAAGCCGTGCGCCAGCTGCGCGGCGAGGCGCACCCGGCGGTGCAGGTGAAAAACTGCCACCTCGCACTGGCCACCGGCACCGGCGGCAACCTCGCGAGCCGCCACGGCAGCTCGACCATCATCCTCGAGCGTGAATGAACATGAGCACCGCCACAGAACGCATCCTTCCCAGCCCGCCAATGGACGCCGAGGCGGAGCCTTTCTACGCCGCGGCCCGCGAAGGCCGCTTCATGCTCAAGCGCTGCACCGACTGCGGCAAGACGCACTGGTACCCGCGCGCCGTGTGCCCGCATTGCTTCAGCAGCAACACCGAGTGGATACAGGGCAGCGGGCGCGGCGTCATCTACTCGTTCAGCCCGATGCGCCGCGTCGACCCGCCGTACACCTTGGCCTACGTCACGCTCGCCGAAGGGCCCACGATGATGACCAACCTCGTCGACTGCGACGTCGATGCGCTGGCCATCGGGCAGAGCGTGAAGCTCGTCTTCAAGCCCAGCGAAGACGGCACGCCGGTGCCGTGTTTCACGCCTGCTTGAGGGACGCTTCGTAGGGCTCGATGCGTGCCAGCTTGAACGACGGCCGCTGCTGCACCTTCGTCCACCACGCCACCGTCAGCGGGTGCGTGGCGAGCGCTTCGGGGTTGAGCTCGCTGATGCGCATCACGAAGGGCACGGCGGCGATGTCGGCGATGGAATAGCCCTCGCCGAGCAGCCAGCCGTGCGGGCTCTTGGCGAGCATCTCGTCCATCTTGTCGAGCAGCTTCAGCAGCCCGCGCATGGCCTCGGCCTTCTCGTCGTCGGTGTAGGGCTTGCGGGCCACGCGCGTCCAGGCCTCGCGGCGCTCAGCCGTGGGAATGCGCGCCAGGCGTTCGGCGAGCTTCGCGTCGTCCCACTGGCCGGCGACCGGTTGCATCGAGATGCTCCAGTTGAAGATGATGAGCTTGGGCAGGCAGTACTCGTCGATCCAGCGCACGAAGTTGCGCATCACGGCGCGCGCATACGGGTCGGCGGGGCGCAGGGGCGGGGTGGGGTAGAGCTCGTCGAGGTATTCGGCGATCACCGAGCTTTCGTACAGCACGCGGTCTCCGTGCAACAGCGTGGGCACCACGCCGTTGGGATTCATCGCCAGGTATTCGGGCGAGTGTTGTTCGCCTTTCACCATGTCGACGAGGCGGCTCTCGTAGGCAATGCCTTTTTCGGCCAGGCACAGGCGCACGCGACGCGAGGCGCTGGAGCGCCAGCCATGGAAGAGGGTGAACGTGTCTGGTGTGCTCATGGAACGAGGATGGCGGCGCCGCTCGTGAGGCGGCTTTCGAGTTCGCGGTGCGCCTGCTGCACGTCGCGCAGCGCGTATCGGCGGCTCACCTCGGCCTTCACTGCACCCTTGCGCACGGCCGCGGCGAAGACCGAGGCCGAGTGCTGCAGCTCTTCGCGCGTGGCGATGAAGCTGCGCAGCGTGGGCCGGCAGACGGTGAGCGACTTGGCATGCAGGCGCTGCAGGTCGAAGGCCTCGACGTCGCCCGAGGCGGTACCGAAGTTGATCGCCATGCCGCGCGTCTGCAGGCAGTCGAGCGAGGGCAGGAAGACGTCTTTGCCGACCGCGTCGTACACCACCGCCACGCCCGCGCCCTGCGTGATCTCGCGCACGCGCTCGACGAAGTTCTCGCGCCGGTAGTCGATGACGTGGTGGCAGCCGTGGGCCAGCGCAATCTCACGCTTGGCCTCGGAGCCCACCGTGCCGATCACCTCGGCCCCGAGCGAGCGCGCCCAGGCCGAGAGGATCACACCCATGCCGCCGGCCGCCGCGTGCACGAGCACCCGGTCGCCGTGCTGCACGGCGTAGAGCCGGTGCAGCAGGTACTCGGCCGTCATGCCGCGCAGCAGGGTGGCCGCGGCCGTCTCCAGCGTGAGGCCGGCGGGCAGCAGCAGCGTGCGGCTCGCGGGCACGTTGCGCATCGCCGCGTAAGCGCCGGGGTGCACATAGGCCACGGCCTGGCCGACCTCGAAGCCCTGCACACCCGCCCCGACCGATTCGACGACGCCCGCGCCCTGCGAGCCCAGCACCACCGGGAACTGCGTCGTGCTGTGCGGGCCGTGTGCGCCCTGGCGTTGGTAGACATCCGCGTAGTTGAGCCCGATGGCGTGCTGAACAATGCGCAACTCGCCTGGGCCGGGGTCGGGAATCTCGATGTCGGTGTACTCGAGGACTTCGGGGCCGCCATGGCGGCGGGCGAGGACAGCAGGACGCAGCAGCGTGCTCATCAGGGTGCGTTGTATATATAAAGTGACTTTTGATATATTAGATCATGGACCTGATTCTGGCCCGTCAATCGGCTGCCGGCTCGAGCACGAGCCTGCAGGACCGCATCCGCATCGCCGTCGAGCAGGAGATCCTCTCCGGCGCCTGGCCGCCCGGCAGCGCCATCGACGAGAAGGCGCTCGCCGCGCAGTTCAAGACCTCGCGCACGCCGGTGCGTGAAGCGCTGCTGGTGCTGGCCACGCAAGGCCTGGTGCAGATTGCGCCGCGCTCGGGCATCTACGTGCGCAAGGCGACGCCCGCCGAGCTGGTGGCCACGCTCGAAGCGCTGTCGGAGCTGGAGTCGATCGTCGCGAGCCTCGCTGCGCGCCGCGCCACCAGCGAGCAGTGCAAGGAGCTCGAAGCAGCGTTGACCAAGGCGTCCGCCTGCGCCGAAGCGCAAGACCGACGTGGCTACGAGCGCGCCAACGCGGTGCTGCACGAGCTGATCTACAAGGCCAGCGGCAACCCGGTGCTCGTGGAGCACGTGCGCTCGGTGCGCCGCACGCTCGCGGCCTACCGCCAGCGCAGCATGGACAAACCCGGCCGCCTGAAGGCGTCCGACAAAGAGCATCGCACCATCGTGCAGGCCATCCGCGACGGCGACGCCGCGGCGGCGGCACGGGCCATGCACCAACACATCGATCTCGGTGGCGACGCGATGGTCCAGCTCGTGCTGGCCGCGCAGACGACCGCTGAGACGGCTCCTGCCCAACCCACGCCGCCCCCCGCGGCCAAGAAGAGAAAGCCTCCCAAATGAGCCTCGCTGCACCCGTCTCCAGAGCCACCGACAGGATGATCCGCGCCGAAGACCTCTTCCCCGAGGTCGAAACGGCGCAGGGGCGGGTGCGAGGACTCAGCAGCGACGGCGTGCACGCCTTCAAGGGCCTGCGCTACGGTGCCGACACGGGGCGCGCGCGGCGCTTCCGTGCCCCCGAGCCGCCGCCCACCTGGACGGGCGTGCGCGACGCCACCAACTACGGCCAGTTCGCCCCGCAGGCGCCGTCGAGCCGCCAGCGCGACTACGCCGACATGATCACCTTCGACATCCAGGGTGGCGGCATGGGCGAAGACTGCCTGGTGCTCAACCTCTGGACGCCCACCCTCCAGCGCAACGCGAAGAAGCCGGTCATCGTGCACCTGCACGGCGGCGGCTGGTACGGCGGCTCGGGCAACGCACCCGGCTGCGATGGCGCGATGCTCGCCAAGCACGGCGATGCGGTGGTCGTCACGCTCAACCACCGGCTGGGCGCCTTCGGCTTTCTCGACCTCTCGTCGCTCAGCAGCGACTACGCCAACTCCGGCGTGATGGGCATGCTCGACATCGTGGCCGGCCTGCGCTGGCTGCGCGAGAACGTGGCCTCGTTCGGCGGCGACCCCGAGCGCGTGCTGGTGTTCGGCCAGTCGGGCGGTGGGGCGAAGACGAGCACGCTCATGGCCATGCCCAAGGCGGCGGGGCTTTTCCACCGTGCTGGCGTGATGAGCGGCTCGGTGCTGAAGCTCGCCACACCCGAATACGCCGCCACGCAGGCCGAGCGGTTCCTGCAGGTGCTGGGCCTCAACCGCGCGCAGATCCCGCGTCTGCACGAGATGCCGATGCAGCAGCTGCTGGCCGCGCAGGTCACGCTGGAGATGGGTGACCGCTCGCGCGGTGAAGCCCCACGCAGCTTCGCGCCGGTGGCGCAGGAGGGCGGGGCGCTGCCACGCCACCCGTTCGACCCCGATGCGCCGGAGGTGTCGGCGCACGTGCCGATGATCATCGGCACCACGCTCGACGAGCGCAGCTACCGCACCGTCAACTTCGACCTCGACGACGCCGGGCTCGTAGCCTTCTTCAAGCAGCGTGCAGGCGCCGACGCCGAGCTGCTGCTCAAGGAATACCGCGACGAAGACCCGGGCGCGAGCCCCTACCTGATGCAGGTGCGGCTCGACACCGACATGGGCTTCCGCCGCGCCGCGCACCTGCAGGCCGACCGCAAGGCCGCCGCGCTCGGCGCACCCGTGTGGACGTATCTCTGGCGTGCGCCGAGCCCGGCGTATGGCGGCCGGTTCGGCGCGACGCACGGTGTCGACATCGGCCCGAGCATGCACGACATCCGCCGCGCGCTGAACGGCCCGATGGACAGCCAGCGCCGCCTGGCCACAATGATGTCGTCGGTGTGGGCCTCGTTCGCCGCGAAGGGCAACCCCAACAACGACAAGCTGCCGCACTGGCCGAGCTACACGCTGCCCGCGCGCTCGACGCTCGTGATCGACACCGACCACGAGACGGTGATCGACGACCCCCGCTCGGCCCTGCGCAAATACTGGACGGAGCGGCCGGCGTGACGCGCGCGGTGCTCGCTGAACACACGAAGACGGGAGACAAACGATGAAAGCAGCGGTCTACGACCGGAACGGCGGCCCCGAGGTCTTGCGCTACGAGACCGTGCCCGACCCGGTGTGCGCGCCCAAGGGCGTGGTGATCCGGGTGCAGGCGGTGAGCATCGAGGGCGGCGACACGGTGAACCGCTGGCGCGGTGTCTTGCCGTCGGTGCCGCACATCGTGGGCTACCAGGCCGCGGGCGAGATCGTGGAGGTGGGCGCCGAGGTGAGTGGTTTGCGCGTCGGCCAGCGGGTCGTGACCACCGGCGCGCATGGCTCGCATGCCGAGCTGCGCGCGGCGGCTGCCGCCACCACCTGGGTGGTGCCCGAGGGCATGGACATCGGCCTCGCCTCGACCGCGCCCATCCCCTTCGGCACCGCCGACAACTGCCTGCTCGAATACGGCCGCCTGCAGCCCGGCGAGACGGTGCTGATCCAGGCGGGCGCGAGCGGCGTGGGCGTCGCGGCGATCCAGATCGCCAAGCGGGCCGGGGCCCGCGTGATCGCCACCGCGTCGAGCGACGAGAGGCTCGCGCGCATCGCCGGCTTCGGGGTCGACGTCGGCATCAACTACCAGCGTGAAGACCTCGTGCAGGCGGTGATGGCCGCCACCGGCAAGCGCGGCGTCGACGTGGTGCTCGACGGCGTGGGCGGGGAGACGCTTCAAAAGAGCATCCAGGTACTCGCGTTCAAGGGGCGCTGCACGATGATCGGCTTCTCGGGCCGCGATGGCGCCCGCATCGACGCCGGGCCGCTGATGGCGGCCAACCGCTCGCTCATCGGCCTGGGCCTGGCCTACGAGATGGCCACTGAGCGGGTCCGCAAGGCGGTGCAGGGCTATCTGGAAGACCTGGCCGCCGGCCGCCTGCAGATGCCGATCGACCGGACCTTCCGCCTCTCGGAGGCCGCCAATGCCCACGCCTACATCGAGAGCCGGCAGGCGGTGGGGCGGGTGCTGCTCATTCCCTGAGGCGGCGCGAGCAGACGTCACGCGTTCCGGCGATGATGCGGGGGTCCTGCACCACCGTATCGCCGCATGAGCTTCGTTCCCGCCAGCCGACCTGCGCTTCAGTCGACCGACGACGCCTGGCACTTCGCCTTCGTCGGGCGTGACCTCCTGATCCCTGAGGCCGACAGCATTGCGCTGCAGCCGCTCACCAGCCGGTTGCTCACGCCACTGGCCACCGGCAAGCACTACCTGGGCACCCTGGCGGCTGTCGACTGCTGGGCCCTCACGCTCCCCGAGGCTCCGCCGGGCTGGCGGCCCACGCCGCTGCGCGCCGCGATGATGGCCTTGCCGTCCGAGGTGAGCGCGGTGGCCGGCCGCGCGGCGCAGGTCGTCGAGTGGGACCGCAGCCACCGCTTCTGCGGCGTGTGTGGCACGCCGACCGAACTGCACCCGGGCGAACGCTCGCGCGTGTGCCCCTCGTGCGGCCAGACGGCCTACCCACGCGTGAGCCCCGCGATGATGGCGCTGGTGTGGCGGCCCGGCGAGCTGCTGCTGGCGCGTTCGCCGCACTACGCCAAGGGCATGTACAGCGCGCTCGCCGGTTTCGTCGAAGCGGGCGAATCGCTCGAAGACTGCGTGCACCGCGAGGTGGCCGAAGAGGTGGGCGTGAGCGTCAGTGGCCTGCGCTACTACGGCAGCCAGAGCTGGCCCTTCCCGCACAGCCTCATGTGCGCCTTCACCGCACGCTGGGCGGGCGGCGAGATCGTGCGGCAGGAAGACGAGATCGAAGACGCGCAGTGGTTCCCGATCGACGCCTTGCCCAACGTGCCGCCGAGGTTTTCGGTCTCGGGTCACCTCATCCGCGACACCGTCAAGGCCATGCAGGACGGCAGCTTGACCTAAGGCCCGCGCGGAACGCGGTTTGCCGCGCAGTCCACACGACTGCGCAGGAGACCGCCCATGAAAGCCCTTTGCTGGCACGGCAAGAAGGACATCCGCTACGACACGGTGCCCGACCCGAAGATCGAGCACCCGCGCGATGCCATCATCAAGATGACGAGCTGCGCCATCTGCGGCTCCGACCTGCACCTCTTCGACGGCTTCATGCGCGGCATGGAGAAGGGCGACGTCATGGGCCACGAGTTCATGGGCGAGGTGATGGAAGTCGGCCCCGAGAACAAGAAGCTCAAGGTCGGCGACAAGGTGGTGGTGCCGTTCACCATCTGCTGCGGTGAATGCGAGCAGTGCCGGCGCGGCAACTTCTCGGTGTGCGAGACCACCAACCGCAACAAGGACCTGGCCGACAAGGTGTTCGGCCACACGACGGCCGGGCTCTTCGGCTACACGCACCTCACGGGCGGCTACGCGGGTGGCCAGGCCGAGTTCGTGCGGGTGCCGTTCGCCGACGTGGGGCCGGTGAAGATTCCCGACGGCTTGTCGGACGAGCAGGTGCTCTTCCTCGGCGACATCTTCCCAACCGGCTGGCAGGCCGCCGTCGCCTGCGACATCCAGCCGACCGACACGGTGGCGGTGTGGGGCGCGGGGCCGGTGGGGCAGTTCGCCATTCGCAGCGCGGTGATGCTGGGCGCGAGACAGGTGATCGCGATCGACCGGCTGCCCGAGCGGCTGTCGATGGCCAAGGCGGGCGGTGCCATCACGATCAACTTCGAGGAAGAAAGCGTGATCGAGCGGCTGCAGCAGCTCACCAAGGGCAAGGGCCCCGAGAAATGCATCGACGCGGTCGGCATGGAAAGCCACGCCACGCGCGCCATCGACGGCCTCTACGATCGCGCCAAGCAGGCGGTGATGCTCGAGACCGACCGCCCGCACGTGCTGCGCGAAATGATCTACGTGTGCCGGCCGGCAGGCATCCTCTCGATCCCTGGCGTGTATGGCGGTTTCGTCGACAAGCTGCCGATGGGCGCGCTCATGAACAAGGGCCTCACCGTGCGCACCGGCCAGACCCACGTGAACCGCTGGACCGACGACCTGCTGCAGCGCATCGTCGATGGCCAGGTCGACCCCTCTTTCGTCATCACCCACACGGCCAGCCTCGAACAGGGGCCTGAGATGTACAAGACCTTCCGCGACAAGCTGGACGGTTGCATCAAGGTCGTGTTGAAGCCCTGATCAGCCACAAGGAGGAAGACGATGAACGAGACTTCAAAAGCGCCCGAGGCGATGGCCAAGGGCCTCGGCTGGTTCAGCATCGCGCTGGGCGTGGCCGAGCTGCTCGCGCCGAAGGCCACCGCGCAGGCCACCGGCGTGAACTACGGGAAGAACTTGCTGCAAGCCTACGGCGTGCGGGAAATCGCGACGGGCATCGGCCTGCTCACCGCCAAGGACCCGCAGCCCTGGCTGTGGGGTCGCGTGGCGGGCGATGCGCTCGACCTCGCCACGCTGGCGGCCGACCTCGTCTCCAACAGCCACAAGCGCCGCAACACCGCGATGGCGATGATTGCGGTGATGGGCGTCACCGCCCTCGATGTCTGGGCCGCCGAGACGGCGCGCCGCGAGGCGGCCCGCAACGCCCAGCCGCCGCGCGACTACAGCGACCGCGTCGGCATGGCGCTCTCGCCCGACGAGATGCGTGGCAAGGCGCGCGAGGCGATGCAGTCGGCGCAGGACATGCAGACGCCGTCGGCGCTCAGGCCGTACACGCTGCACTGACGCGGCTCGCCGCGCCGGCCTGGTGTGCCAGGTCGGCAATTTGGGGCGTGGCCGGTCCTTTCTACCGTCAGCGGTGCGAGCCGCGGGCGGACTCACGGGCCTTGCCGCGGTTCGGGTGCCGCGGGGTGCTGATGCTGTGGCTGGCGCCCGGCGTCTCTTCATTGGGCTCGGCGGGCACCCAGTCGCTGGTCGAGGAGGAGGGCGATTCACCCGGGCCGGCGGCCGGTTCGACGGTGGCCTCGGCGGGCGCCGGGTCGAGCGGGTCGGTGGGGAGGGGCTTCTTGCGCTTGCGCAATCGGAGGTACATCTTCAAATCCTCTGTGGCAGTGCTTGTCGTCGGTTTGCGGCAAGTGCCATTCCCGTGGGCAGACCGGGTTGTCGCGCAGGCGTCGGGTTGGCGGAGGGAATTCCCTCGCTTGTGTTTGTTGCATTCGTTAGTAGAGAATTTCTCTACTACAACGACACCCCCAAGCGACAGGAGAACGAATGCCCTACGCCACCCAGCGCGTCATGCACGACGCCGACAGCCACCTGATGGAAACCCCGGACTGGATCGCGTCCTACGCCGACCCCGACATCCGCGACCGCCTGAAACCGCTCAATCTCGCCAAGGCCGGCAGCAGCACCTACGAGCACATCCAGCGCCAGGTCGAGCGGGTGAAAGATGCCGAAAAGACCGCTGCGATCAGCCACAACGTCGTGGCCGGTCCCAAGGGCTGGGCGGCACTCGGTGCGATCGCCGCGGCCGAGCGGCCCCAGGCGCTCGACGACCTTGGCTTCGCGAGCCAGTTGGTCTTCTCCACCTTCGCAGGCGGTCAGTACCTCTCGCATGAGGAGGTCGACGTGCGCTACGGCGGCGCCCGCGCGCACAACCGCGGCATCACCGAGTTCTGCAAGGTCGACAAGCGGCTGATCGCCGTCGGCCAGGTGTCGCTGTCGGAGCCCGAACTCGCGCTGCGCGAGATCCGCGAAGGCATCCGCATGGGCTGCGGCGCGTTCTGGATTCCGTCGCAACCCGCGGGCGACCGCGCGCCGGGCCACCCCGATCTTGACCCCGTCTGGCGCGAGCTGAGCGAGTCGCGCATCCCCTTCATGCTGCACGTGGGCGCTGGCGCCTCCATCCAACCGAAGGGCTACGACCAGACCGGCCGCCCGCGCCCGCCCGACGTGCACGGCGGCGGCGAGAACCTGCGCTTCCGCGACCTGGTGGCGCTGCCGATGGCGCCGCAGCTTTTCATTTCGTCGATGGTGAGCGACGGGGTGTTCGAACGCTTCCCCCATCTGCGCGGCGGCGTGATCGAGCTCGGCGCAGGGTGGGTGCCGCAGTTCCTGCGCAGCCTCGACATCGCGCACGGCATCTTCGCCAAGAGCGACCCGATGCTGGCCTCGTTCAAGCTCAAGCCTTCGGAGCAGATCCGCCGTGCGCTCAAGTTCACGCCCTTCCCGAGCGAAGACGTGGGCCGCATGATTGCCGACGCAGGCCCCGAGCTCTTCCTCTTCTCGAGCGACTACCCGCACCCCGAGGGCACCAACGACCCGATCGGCCGCTTTGAGCGCTCGATGGGCGCGCTCTCCGACGAGGCACGCACGCAGTTCTATTCGAAGAACTTCGAAGACATGATGCAGGCCGCCTGAGCGCTGCACGCACACAACCAACCAGGAGACAAACATGAAACGCACAAGCGCGGCCCGTGCGGCCGTGGCCTTGGTGGGCACGCTCGCCGCAGCCGGGGTGTCGGCGCAATCCACCGTGACGATCTTCGGCGGGGTCGACGGCAACCTGACCCGCGTGCGCTCGGAAGGGCGGGGCAGCATGTGGCAGGTGCGTGACGCCGGCAACTACGTCACCAAGATCGGCTTCACCGGCAACGAAGACCTGGGGGGTGGCTACCGCGCGCACTTCTATCTGGAGTCGCAGGCGAGCAGCGACACCGGCAACGGGGTGCCCACGAACACCAACAACCGCGTCACCGGCTCGAGCACGAGCGGTGGCCTCACCTGGAACCGCAAGGCGACGGTGAGCCTCTTCACGCCGATGGGCGAGGTGCGCTTCGGGCGCGACTACACGCCGCCGTTTGCGCCGGTCGCGTATTTCGACCCCTGGGGCACGGCGGGTGTGGGCAGCTCGGTCAACCACCAGCCCATCTACAAGGGCACGCTCGCGCTGCCCACGCTCGTGCGGGTGAGCAACTCGGTGGCGTATCACATCCCGCGCAGCTGGGTGAGCGGGCTGCAGGTGTACGTGCAGGGCGCAGCGGGCGAGGGCGTGGGCCCGCGCTTCATCGGCATCGGCAGCACCTACCTCAACGGCCCGCTGCTGGTGGCCGGCGGCATCTCGCGCACCGATGCACCGCTCACCGACATGGGCACGGCGCTCACCGCACCCACGGTCTCGTCCGACAACAAGCTGATGGTGTGGTCGCTGGGCGCCTGGTACACGCTGCCGGGCAACGTGAAGATCATGGGCTTCCACCACTCGCAGACACTCGACCGCTACGGCTCGCTCGCCACGCCCAGCATCGGCACCGAACTCGACCGCGAGGTGGCCGACTCGCTCGTGGGCGTGAGCTGGGGCCTCAGCACCTACACGCTCAAGGCCTCGTATGTGATGCGCAACGACAAGGGGCGCGAGAACGCCGACTCGCGGCAGATCGCGCTCGGCGTGACCAACAACCTCTCGAAGCGCACCGCGGTCTACGTGACCGCTGTGCAGATCCAGAACAAGAACACCGCGAGCTACAACTACATCTCCTCGGGCTTCAACCCGGTGGCGGGCGGCACGGCGCGGGCCATCCAGGCCGGCATCGCGCACAATTTCTGAATGCCCAACCCAAACCACCACACGCCCCACTACACCCTCTACGGCTCGCCGATCAGCTATTTCACTGGCAAGGTCCGCGCCTATCTCGACTGGAAGCAGCTCCCCTACCAGGAGGTGCTCTCCAGCGCCGAGGTCTACAAGGAGGTGATCCTGCCGCGCGTGGGGTTCGCCGTCATCCCGGTCGTCACGAGCGACAGCGGCGAAACCCTGCAAGACAGCACCGACATCATCGAGACGCTGGAGGCGCGACACGGCGGCCCGGCCGTCGTGCCGGCCACCGGCGTGCAACGCCTGGCCGCCTCGCTGCTCGAACTCTATGGCGACGAATGGCTGGTGATCCCGGCCATGCACTACCGCTGGCACCACAACCGGGAGTGGGCGATGCGCGCCTTCGGCGAGCTGAGCATGCCCAACGCCACGCCCGACGAGCAGCTCGCCATCGGCACCAAGCGCGCCGGGCCGTTCGCCCAGGCGGCCGTGCTGCTGGGTGCCGCCACCCCGGCGATGCAGCAGGCGGTGGAGCGTTCGTATGAGGCGCTGCTGGCCGAGCTCGACGCGCATTTCGCGCAGGTGCCGTATGCGCTCGGCACTCGCCCGTCGATCGCCGACTTTGGGCTCTACGGCCCGCTCTACGCCCACCAGTACCGAGACCCGGCCAGTGGCGCGCTGATGCGCCGCCTCGCGCCGAACGTGGTGCGCTGGGTGCACCGGCTGGAGACGCAGACGGCGCCGCTGGCTGGCGACTTCCTGCCCGGCGACGAGATCCCGGCCTCACTGCTGCCGGTGCTGCGCCGCCAGATGCGCGAGCAGATGCCCGTGCTGGCCGACAGCGCTCGCCGGCTCGAAGCCTGCCTGGCCAGCCACCCTGGCGAGCGCATCCCGCGGGCCATCGGCTCGCATCCCTTCACGCTCGAAGGCGAGGAGGGCGAGCGCATCGTGCGGCCGTACAGCCTCTGGATGATGCAGCGGGCGCGCGACGTGTACGAGAGTCTCAAGGGCGAGGAGCGCGCGCGGGCCGACGCCTGGCTCGACAGCATCGGCGGCCAGGCCTTCCGCGAGTACCAGAGCCCGCCACGACTGGTGCGCAGCGGCTTGAGCGTCGCCGTCGCTTGACCTTCCCACGGGGGCAAGCTTTAAAGTGCCCCTGATCGCCGTCATGTCTTGCGCCAAAGCCCTCTGATAACCTCGCCGCCGTGAAGCAGCTCCGTCTTTGGCTCGTCGTCCTGCTGGTCGCTTTGCTCCCCGTCCGGGGCGCGATGGCGGCGGCCATGCTGTGCGCGAAGACCGGGGCTTCGGGGCAGGCCATCGAGCTGCGCGTGGCCACCGCTGAGCACGCGCATCACGGCGACCACCACGACGACCACCACGGCGATCATCACGCCAACCACCACGCCGCTGCGCAGGTGCAACACGGCCATCATGGTGAGGCCTCCCAAGACGCCGCCGGCCACGACAACAAATGCACCATGTGCTCGGCCTTCTGCTCGGCCACACCGCTGCCGAGCGCCGTGCCGCAACTGCCCGAGCCAGGCACGGCTGGCACCACGCAGTTCGCCGACCTCCACGCTCCGGCCCCGATCTTCCAGTCGGGCGGCCCGGAGCGACCTCCCCGAAGCATCTGACCCATTGAAGGCCTCCGCGCGAGGCCGGATGGGGCTCGTGCGCGCCGCGCACGGGCAGGGCCCGACCGATCCCCTGTGGGGGTTCGAGAGAGGGCGACTCAGATGTCTTCCACACCATGAACCACACACTTCCACGGCGTGTGCCCACCCGGGCCCGCCTCACCGTGGCCGCATCGGCCGCGCTGGCGATGCTCGCCGGCTGCGCCTCGTTTTCGCCCGACGGCGGCATGGGCGCGGTCTCCGATCTGACGCGTGAGCGCACGGGCCAGGCGGTGAGCGTGCAACGCTCGCCGGAGCAGGGCGACACCGCCCGCGCCCGCGTGGCGGAGCTTCTCAAGGCGCCGCTCACCGCCGACGGCGCCGTCGAGCTGGCGCTGCTCAACAACCGCGGCCTGCAGGCGAGCTTCAGCCAGCTCGGCGTGGCCGAGTCCGATCTCGTGCAGGCCGGCCGCCCGCGCAACCCGGTGTTCAGCTTCGGCCGGCTCGCGGCGGGCGGCGTGGTCGAGATCGAGCGCGCCATCATGTTCGACGTGCTGAGTCTCCTCACGATGCCGATGGGACGTGAGCTGCGGCAGCAGCAGTTCGAGCAGGCGCAGTTCCAGGCGGCGTATGACGCGGTGGGCCTGGCTTCTGACACGCGCCGGGCCTACTTCAACGCCGTGGCCTCGCAGGAGCTGGTGGGCTACTACCGCCAGGTGAAAGACGCCGCCGATGCCTCCAGCGAGCTGGCCCGGCGCATGCTCGCGGCGGGCAACTTCAACAAGCTGGCGCAGATGCGCGAGCAGTCGTTCTACGCCGACGCCACCGCCGGGCTCGCGCGGGCCCAGCAGCAGGCCCTGGCCGACCGCGAGCGGCTCACGCGCCTGCTCGGCGTCTCGGGTGATCAGCTGCGCTTCACGCTGCCCGAGCGCCTGCCCGACCTGCCCAAGGAGCCCACGGCCCCGAAAGACGCCGAGCAGACCGCCCTCGACAAACGGCTCGACGTGCTGATGGCCAAACGCAGCACCGAGACCACCGCGAAGTCGCTCGGCCTCACGCGCGCCACGCGTTTCGTCAACGCGCTGCACGTGGGCTACCAGAACAAGAGCGAGACCGACGGCCCGCGCGCCAACGGCTATGAGCTGGAGCTGGAACTGCCGCTCTTCGACTTCGGCAGCGTGCGCAGCCGGCGTGCCGAGGCCACCTACATGCAGGCCGTGCACCGCACGGCGGAGGTCGCGCTCAATGCCCAATCGGAGGTGCGCGAGTCGTATGGCGCCTACCGCACCGCGTATGAGCTGGCGCGCCACTACCGCGACGAGGTGGTGCCGCTGCGCAAGCGCATCTCGGAAGAGAACCTGCTTCGCTACAACGGCATGCTGATCGGTGTCTTCGAACTCTTGGCCGATTCGCGCGAGCAGGTGAGAAGCGTCACCGAATACGTGCAGGCCCTGCGCGACTTCTGGGTCGCCGAGACCAACCTGCAGACCGCGCTGACCGGCCGCTCGCCCGCGCCGGGCGCCGCCCCGTCCACGACATCCGCCAGCGGCGCCGAAGCGCCGGCCGGCCACTGAGAGAACGACCATGTCCCAACGCAGAGATTTCTTCCGCACGGCCGGTGCGCTGGCGCTCGGCGCGACCGCGGTCAGCCGCGTCGGCGCGGCGTCCTTGCCCGAGGCCGTCTACCAGACCTCGGCCACGATGCAGCCGCCGCTCATGCCGCCGAACGGCCGGCCCTACAACCCGGTGGCCACGCTCAACGGCTGGTCCTTGCCCTGGCGCATGAACAACGGCGTCAAGGAGTTCCACCTCGTCGCCGAGCCGGTGGTGCGCGAGATGGCGCTCGGCATGAAGGCGAACCTGTGGGGCTACAACGGCTCGAGCCCGGGGCCGACCATCGAAGCGGTGGAAGGCGACCGCGTGCGCATCTTCGTCACCAACAAGCTGCCCGAGCACACCGCGGTGCATTGGCACGGCGTGATGCTGCCCAACGGCATGGACGGCGTGGGCGGCCTCACGCAGCCGCAGATCGCGCCGGGCAAGACCTTCGTCTACGAGTTCACGCTGCTGCGCCCGGGCACGCACATGTACCACCCGCACGCCGACGAGATGACGCAGATGGCGATGGGGATGATGGGCATGTTCATCATCCACCCGAAAGACGTGCGGCAGATGCGCGTCGACCGCGACTTCGTCTTCCTGCTCGCGGCCTACGACATCGAGCCCGGCGCGGCCACGCCGAGAACGGCCGAGATGACCGACTTCAACCTATGGACGTGGAACAGCCGCGTCTTCCCCGGCATCGACCCGCTGGTGTGCCGCACCGGCGACCGCGTGCGCGTGCGCGTGGGCAACCTCACGATGACCAACCACCCGATCCACATGCACGGCCCGCACTTCGTGGTGACCGGCACCGACGGCGGCTGGGTGCCACCCTCGGCGCGCTGGCCCGAGGTGACGACCGACGTGGCGGTGGGCCAGATGCGTGCCTTCGAGTTCGACGCCGTGGCCGGCGACTGGGCCATCCACTGCCACAAGTCGCACCACACGATGAACGCGATGGGGCACGACCTGCCCAACATGATCGGCGTCGACCACAAGGGCGTGGCCGAGCGCATCACGAAGCTCGTGCCCGACTACATGGTGATGGGCGACAAGGGCATGGCCGACATGGGCTCGATGGAAATGCCGCTGCCCGACAACACCTTGCCCATGATGACCGGCACCGGCCCCTTCGGCCCGCTGGAGATGGGTGGCATGTTCAGCGTGGTGAAGGTGCGCGACGACGTGCCGCGCGGCGGCTACAAGGATCCGGGCTGGTTCAAGCATCCGCAGGGCAGCGTGGCCTACGAGTACACGGGCGAGGTGCCGGCGGCGACCCGTGCCGATGCGCCGAAGGCTAATGCAAAGACGCTCGACGTGCGCAAGCCCGGCGGCGGCCACGAAGGCCACCATTGAATGGAAAGGAGCCTCCGATGATGCAACGCAAGCTCACCTGGGCCGCGGCCGTGCTGGTGCTCGGCGCCTCGAACGCTTTCGCGCACGGCGACGCGCCGCACGCCACCCCGGCACGCCCCTTCGACGCCAGCCGCGTCGAAGAGACCGCCTTCGGCCGCGAAGGCAATCCCGCCCGCGCCACGCGCACGATCCGTGTCGAGATGGCCGACACCATGCGCTTCACGCCCGCCGAGATCGCCGTCAAGCGCGGCGAGACGGTGCGCATCGTTGCCACCAACAAGGGCCAGGTCCTGCACGAGATGGTGCTGGGCACCCCCGACGAACTGAGAAAGCACGCAGAGATGATGAAGAAACACCCCGGCATGGAACACGACGAGGCGCACATCGCGCACGTGAAGCCCGGCGCCAGCGGCGAGATCGTCTGGCAGTTCACGAAGGCGGGCGAATTCCAGTTCGCCTGCCTGATCCCGGGCCACTTCGAAGCCGGCATGGTCGGCAAGGTGAGGGTGAAATGAAGCGCCGCCAGTTTCTCCATGCCGCCGTGGCGACGGCCACGATGGCGGCGGCAGGGCGTTCCCTCGCGAGCACCTTGCCGCCGGTCGAGGTCTTCAAGAGCGCCACCTGCGGCTGCTGCGGTGCCTGGATCGAGCACCTGCAGCGCGCCGGCTTCAAGGTCACCGCGCACAACGTGCCCGACACCACCGCCGCGCGCAAGCGCCTGGGCATGCCCGACACTTTTGGCAGCTGCCACACGGCGACGGTGGGCGGCTACGTGGTCGAGGGCCATGTGCCGGCCGACGAGATCAAGCGGCTGCTCGCCGCGAAGCCCGCCGCACTCGGCCTGGCCGTGCCCAGCATGCCGCCCGGCTCGCCGGGCATGGAGATGGGCGCGCGTCGCGACCCGTATGAGGTCTTGCTCATCGACAAGGGCGGCCGAGCGTCGGTCTTCGCCCGTTATCCCCAACCCGCATCTTCCAAGGAGTCCTCATGAAGCTCGCATCTTTCATGGCCACGCTCGCCGTGGCGTTCAGCGCCGCCGCCTACGCCCAGACCGCACCGCAGGTCGACGGCGAAGTGCGCAAGATCGACAAGGAGCAATCCAAGATCACGCTCAAGCACGGGCCGATCCCCAACCTCCAGATGGACGGCATGACCATGGTCTTCCGCGTGTCCGACCCGAAGCTGCTCGACGCGGTGAAGCAGGGCGACAAGGTGAAATTCACCGCCGACAAGGTGAACGGCGCCTTCACCGTCACCTCCATCCAGGCGGCCAAATGAGCTGCATCCGTTCCAAGGAGATCCCCATGCGTTCTTTCCTGCTGACGCTGCTCGTCGTCGGCGTGGCGTCCGGTGGCGTGGCGGGCGCCATGACGCCGGTGCACGCCGAGCACCACCCCAAGTCGCACACCCACAGCGGCTACAGCGGCATGGAAAGCCGTGCGATCAAGGCGCTGTCGAGCGAGCAGATTGCCGATCTGCACCAGGGCAAGGGCATGGGCGCGTCGCTGCCGGCGGAACTCAATGGCGTGCCCGGGCCGCTGCACGTGCTGCAGCTGCGCGAGCCGTTGAAGGTCACTCCGCCTCAGGCGGCGCAGCTGGAGCGCATCACCGCCGCGATGCGCGAGGAGGCGCAATCGCTCGGCCGCCAGGTGGTCGAGGCCGAAGCCAGCCTCGACCGCGCCTTCGCGTCGGGTGCGGCCGACGAGGCGCTGGTGCGTGAATCGTCGGCCCGCATCGGAGAACTGCAGGGCCGACTGCGTGCCGTGCACCTGGTGGCGCATCTGCAGACGAAGGCGCTGCTCTCGCCCGAGCAGGTCGCGGCCTACAACCAGCTGCGCGGCTACACCCGTCAGTAGCTCCGCCGTCAGTAGCCCATCTTCTTCTTGAGCGCCTGGTCCACCCACATGCGGCTGTGGATCGGGCCGGGGCGCTCGGCGCCGGCACGCAGCTCGCCGCCGTAGTTCTTCACCCACGGCCACCAGGCGGTGTAGACGTAGGGTGTGGGCAGCCAGATGTAGGGCGCCTGGTCGAGGATCTCACGCGTCAACAGCCTTACCTTCACCTGGCGGATCTTCTCGTCGGGCTCGGCCACGATCTCTTCCATCTTCTTGTCGAAGTTCGGGTCTTTCCAGCGCGAAGGGTTGAAGGTGGCGCGGCTGGTGAAGTTCTTGCGCAGCGAGGTCGTCGGGTTGGTGATGGTGTTGACGAAGTAGAAGCCGGGCTCGTTGGTGCCGGTGAAGAGCGCCTTCTGCATCGCACCCGGCTCGGTGATCACGAGCTTGACCTTCACACCCACCTTCTCGAGGTAGGCCGAGACCAGCGTCACGAGGTCGTGGTTCTGCGTGTTGCCGCTGACCTGCACCTTGAACTCGAAGCCGTTGGGGTAGCCGGCTTCCGTGAGCAGCTGCTTGGCCTTCTTCGGGTTGAAGGTGTAGAGCTCCTGGATCGACGGCGGCATGGCCGACAGCGGCTCGTAGTAGCCGGTGTAGTCGGGGTGCTGCGGGTGCACGAACATCTCGGCGTTGCCGCCGTAGTAGCCCTTGATGATGGCCTGCTTGTCGATGGCCATGTTGAGCGCGCGCCGCACGCGCACGTCGTCGAGCGGCTTGGTGTCGACGCGCATGCCGATCACGGTGCCCGAGATGCCGAGCCAGCGCGCCGTCTTGAGCTTGGGCGCGGTCTTCTTCAGCTCGTCGATGGCCGACCAGCTCACGAGTTCGAGCACGTCGAGCTTGCCGGTGCGCAACGCGGTCAGCGCGGTGGCTTCTTCCTTGATCACGCGGTAGCTGATCTTGTCGACGAAGGGCAGCTTGTGCTCCTTGCCGCCGATCTTTTCCTTGTCCCAGTAGTTGGGGTTCTTGGTGAAGGTCGACGAGTTGCCCTGGATGTAGTCGGTGAGCATGAAGGGGCCGGTACCGTTCACGTTCTTCCAGTTGTTGGCGCCGGCCGTCACCACCTCCTTGGGCACGATGGCGGAGTAGTAGCCCCAGCCGAAGCGGTAGTCCCACTCGGAGTTGTAGTTCTTGAAGGTGAAGACGACGGTGTGCTTGCCCGTCGCCTCGACCTTGGCCACGTGGTCGAAGTAGCCGGGGATCTTCTTCGGGCTGGTGTTGAGGCGGTTGAAGCTGTAGACCACGTCTTCGGCGGTCAGCTCGCGCGCCTCCATCACGCCGGGCTTCGCGGGGAACATCACGCCCTTGCGCAACTGGAACTCCACCCGCAGCGGGTTGTCGAGCATCTTCCAGCTCTCGGCCAGCTCGCCGCGCATGCCGTCGTGCGGTAGCCAGGCGTCCGCGATGAAGCGGTGCGGGCCGCCGTGGGCGCCCTTGGCTTTCGAGAGGTCGGCGGCGATGAGCTGCTCGTAGGCAAGGCCCACGTCGTTGTTGAGCTTCCACGACCAGTCGGCCGGGTCGAAGGAGCCGGCATTGAGCGTGTACATCAACGTGCCGATGTTGAGCCCGCCACCGTATTGCGGGGCTTCGGCGGCCGTGCCTTGTGCGAGCGACCAGGCCGGCGCAAGGCACAACAAGGCTGCCGAGACAAACGCACGGCGCCGCGAGGGGAGGGAAGTCGAGTTCGTCATGGAGCGTTCTTGGATGGGTGACACGGTTCAGCGGGCGAGCGCAGTGCAGAAGCGGCCCGCATGGAAGACGAGGGGTTCGGCATCGTCGCGGCGCTCGCAGCGCTCGACTTCACCGACGAAGATGGTGTGGTCGCCTTCTTCGTAGCGACTGCGGTTGAAGCATTCGAAGACCGCGGCCACGCCGTCGAGGATAGGGGCGCCGCAAATCCCTGTGCGCCAGGGAATGCCCGCGAAGCGATCGACGTTCTTGCGAGCGAAACGTTCTGCCAGGCACTGCTGATCGGCCGCCAGCACGTTGATGGCGTAGTGCGTGCCGCGTTTCAACGCGGGGCTCGACGCTGCGGTGTGCGCGAGGCTCCACAACACGAGCGGCGGTGCGAGCGACACCGAGTTGAACGAACTGGCCGTGAGGCCGATGAGGCCGAACTCCGGGTCACGGCAGGTGACGACGGTCACGCCTGTTGCGAAGTGGCCGAGCGCCGAACGAAACTCTTGCGGGCTGAACATGCCCGTTAATATAGATTGTTTCTACTAACGGGGCGTCAGCAGAAGCCCTGAAGCGGGCTCAGGCCCTGGCCTTCGCAGCGGTGGTCTTTCGTTTGGAGGCGGGCTTCGCGCTTTTCTCGCTCTTGTCCGCCTTGTCGGCCTTCTTGGGCTGCTCCGGTGCCCGCGTTGCCTCGAAGCGCTTTTGCAGACCTTCCCAGCCGCCGAGGGCGAAGTCGGTCCAGATGTTGGCGGCTTCCTCGGCGGTCACGCCGGCCCGCTTCAACGCGCGCCCCGAGAGGATGGGCGCGTTGACCACGAGGATGGAGCACACCAGCGCAACCTGGCGTGGCACGCCGTAGGTTTCGACGATGCGGTCGATGAAGTGCTCGGTGATGGCGGAGCGTTCGTCCTTGCCACGGCGGCGCACGAGGTCGAACACGGCACGGTCGGACGCCAGCAGCCGGATGATCGGCCCGCGCTCGTAGAGGTATTCGAAGCCGTGCTTCTGCGAATTGCGGATCAGCGGCTCGAGCGGCGTGTCAGGCGAGATCGCCGAGAGCTTTCGGGCACCCAGGTACTGGTACTCGCGCTCGAGCACCGCCTTCAGGATGTCTTCACGCTTCGGGAAGTATTTGTAGATGAGCGGCACGCTCACCCCCGCGATCGCGGCCACCTTCTCGAGCGAGAAATCGGAGAGGCCTCGTTCGAGGACGTAGGCCACGGCGCTGTCGAGCAGCTGCTCGCGGCGCTCTTCGGGGGCCATGCGGCGGGCACGGGGGGCGGCTGCGGTCGACACTCGGTCCTCTCAGTCGATGGGGCGGCCGAGAGCATATCGCTGTCGCGCCATGCGCGGCAGCGATCCAGATCAATCAATAAAGGATGCGGCAGCGGATCGTGTCGGGCAGGCTGCACAGATCGGCCAGGGCCACCTCGGGCGAGCCGCTGTCCACGTCGATCACGACATAGCCCACGTCTTCGCGCGTGCTCAGGTACTGCGCGGCGATGTTGACGCCGGCCTTGGAGAGCCGCTCGTTCACCCGCGCCATCACACCCGGCACGTTGCGGTGGATGTGCAGCAGCCGGCTGCGGCCGGTGTGCTCGGGCAGGGCGACCTCGGGGAAGTTGACGGCGCTCGTGGTCGAGCCGTTGTTGCTGTAGCGGATCAGCTTGTCGGCCACCTCGCGGCCGATGTTGGCCTGGGCTTCGAGCGTGGAGCCGCCGATGTGCGGCGTGAGGATCACGTTGTCGAAGCGGGTGAGGGGCGATTCGAATTTCAAGTCGTTGCCTTGCGGCTCGACCGGGAACACGTCGACCGCCGCACCGGCCAGGTGGCCGCTTTCCAGCGCTTCGGTGAGCGCGTCGATGTCGACCACCGTGCCGCGCGAGGCATTGATGAGGTGCGCGCCGGGTTTCATCGCCTGGATCTGCGCGCGGCCCATCAGCCCCTTGGTGGAGGGCAGCTCGGGCAGGTGCAGCGTCACCACATCAGATCGCGTCAGCACCTCGTCGAGGCTCGCGAGCTGGCGGGCATTGCCGAGCGTGAGCTTCGATTCGATGTCGTGGAAGACGACCACCATGCCGAGCTGCTCGGCCAGCACGCCGATCTGCGTGCCGATGTGGCCGTAGCCCACGATGCCGAGCGTCTTGCCGCGCACCTCGAACGAGCCTTCGGCACTCTTCGACCAGCCGTTGCGGTGGAGCAGGGCGTTCTTCTGCGGAATGCCACGCATCAGCATGATGATCTCGGCCAGCACCAGCTCGGCCACGCTGCGCGTGTTGGAAAACGGCGCGTTGAAGACGGGGATGCCCAACGCCATTGCGGTGGAAAGGTCGATCTGGTTGGTGCCGATGCAGAAGGCGCCCACCGCTGTGAGCTTGGGCGCGGCGCGCAGCACTTCGGCGGTGAGCTGCGTGCGCGAGCGGATGCCAAGGAAATGCGCATCGGCGAGCACTTCGCGCAGCTCGGCGCCGGCCAGCGCCTTGGGCGAGGTCACGACCTCGGAATAGCCGTCGCGCTGGATCAGGTCCACCGCCGAGGGGTGGATGCCTTCGAGCAGCACGAACTTGAGCTTGTTCTTCGGGACGGAGAGTCGAGGTGCGGTGGTCATGCGTGCATTGTTGACCACGGGCGATGCCCTCAGTCGGCGCGGTGCCAAGAGGGTTCAGGCGCGACGATGCGTCCGCCCCCGAAAGAGGGCGGACGCTGCGCAGCGATCAGGTCAACACCGGTCGACCTGAAGAGGGGTGCGCTTTCCGGCTTCAGCGCTCCTGGTCGCGCTGGCGTTCCTGGTCGCGGCCGGACTGGTTGCCTTGCTGGCCACCTTCCTGGCGCCGTGGTTGGCCGCCTTGCTGCTGACCTCCTTGGCCACCTTGTTGCTGCTGCTGGCCACTGCGGCTGCCGCCGCCTTGCTGGCCCTGCTGGTTGGCTTGGTTGGCCTGGTCTTGCTGGTCCCGGTTCTGTTGAGTCATTTGCGATCTCCTTCAGTGATGCCGGAGAGATTCCGGTCCTTCCAACGGGCAACTGCCGTGCCGCTGCGCGTCGTTGGCATATCTCGTGTGCGCACGGCTTGCCGGGGTGAGGGAGCCGGCTGAGGCACCCGGGAAGATGAAGAAATTGCGGCATCTCGCGCGATCGGCTGGACGCCCATCCCGTCGTCGGGCAGGCTTGCCAAGCCGGTGGGCGCGGTACGCGTCAAGGCTCGCAGCCACATGCCCCGATCGACCGCATGGAGAGCTAACGCCGAGAAGGAGAGGCGTGCCGCCGGAACATCGATTGCCGATCCGTGAAGTCCCAGACCTCACGGAGACAAGAAGATGAACCAGCCCTTCACCCTGCTGTTGGCCGCGAGCGTGACCGCCGCCGTGGCCCTCGCCGTGCATGCCGACCCACTGCCGCCCGACACCACCTACCGGCCGCTGCCCACGCAGCCGTTTTCCGACGTCAAACGCAGCGACGAGGCCGCCAAACCCAAGGTGATGCAGCGCCAGCAGTCGTTGCTCGAATCGCGCTACGACCTGTCGAACCGCCCCGTGCCGGGTATGTCGATGTCGGGTGGGCGCAAGCCGGTGCAGGGCGGTGTGCGGGTGAAGCTGCCGCCTGGCATGACGTGGGAGCGCCTCGCCGCGCTTGCGCCTGAAGAGATCCGCGAGCGAGGCCTGCTGCCCGAAGGCTTCAAGCCCCTGCCGCACGTGAAGCAGGCAAGCGGCGGGCAGGTGTTCCCCAACGCCCAGATCGAGCAGATCGCGAAGTTCGAGCAGCGCGACCTGCGCCGCTTCGACGTCGACTTCGACCTGCCCGACCACCTCACGCCCGAGTTCCCGGCGCCCATCTTCCTCACGACCCGGCCCGAGCTGGGCGACGTGTCGCGCGGCCAGGCGCTGACGATCCGCAACTTCTACGAGCTGATGAACGGCATCGTCACGCCGGTGCAGATGGATGGCCTGCGGCTGCTGCTGACGCCGTTCCCGCAAGAGGAGTTCAACTTCACCGAAGACCGCAAGGTGGCACAGCCGAGCATGGGCGTGGCCTGCCTCGACTGCCACACCAACTTTCACACCAACGCCGCCTTTCACCTCACCCCCGACGTGCGCCCGCAGGCGGCGCGATTCCGGCTCGACACGACGAGCCTGCGCGGCCTCTTCAACCAGCAGATCCACGGCTCCAAGCGCTCGTTGCGCTCGGTGGAAGACTTCAGCGAATTCGAGCAGCGCACCGCCTACTTCAACGGCGACCACGTGAGCGCCACGCGCAAGGGCCCGAACCTGCCAGACCGCACCAACCAGGTGGCGATGATGGCCCAGATGCAGAACATCATCGACTTCCCGCCCGCTCCCAAGCTCGACTGGCGTGGCCGGCTGATGCCGAACAAGGCGACCTCGCAGGAACTTGCGGGCGAGCAGGTCTTCTTCGGCAAGGGCCAGTGCTCGGCCTGTCATGTCGCACAGACGTCGTTTCTCGACAACAACATGCACGACCTGAAACTCGAGCGCTTCTACAAGGTGGGCGAGACGCGCAACGACCTCGTGCTGCTGCCCGACGGGCCGATCAAGACCTTCACGCTGCGCGGCATCAAGGATTCGCCGCCCTACCTGCACGACGGCCGCCTGCTCACGCTCGCCGACACGGTGGAGTTCTTCAACCTCGTGCTGGGCCTGAAGCTCACGGCGCAGGAGAAGGAGAACCTCACCGCCTATCTGCTGGCACTTTGAGCGAAGGAGACACCCATGCGCATTCCACACCTTCTCGCGCTCGCCCTGTGCTGCGCTTCAGCACCCGCCCTGGCGCAATACGGCAACCCCGGTTTCATGCTGCCCGGCACGGCCGAAGCACAACCCGGCGTGCCGGCCTCTGGGCAATACAACACCGTCGACCGGCTCTTCGTGAAGCTGGTCGGCATGGGCAACGCCGGCGAGGTCGAGATCGGCAAGCTGGCCGACGCCCGCGCCAACCGCCCGGGCACCCGCACGTTCGCCCGCCGCATGGCACAGGGCCACGGCAATGCCGCGCCCAGGCTCGCCGCCGCGGCCCGCGCGATGAACCTGCCCGCCAGCCCCGAGCCCGACCCCGACCAGAAGGCCACCCGGGCCCGCCTCGACGCCCTGCAAGGCGCCGCCTTCGACAGTGCCTACCTCCAGTCGCAGCTCGTCGACCACCAGAAGACGGCCCAGCTACTGCAATGGGAGATCGCGCAGGGGCAGGACGCCTCGCTGCAGGCGCTCGCCCGCGAACTGCTGCCGGCGGTGCTCGACCACCTGCGCGAAGCGCAGGCCTTGTACGCGGACGCCACGGCTGCCGGCCTGCAGGGCCTTGCGGCGGCGCAAACCCCGGCCGAGCCCTCGCGCCGACGATAGAGGCCTCATGCTGGAGCACACCGTCGTCCACCTCGGCCCCGCGCTCGCACCGGCCGATCTCTGCCAAGTCAGCGGCGCGCAGGGGCTCATCGTCTGCGTGCACACCGATGGCGGCGCCAGCACCTCGCGGCGGCTGCAATCGGTGTTGCTGCGCCTGCAGGCACGCGGCTTTTCCACGCTCGACCTCGACCTGCTCGCCCCCGGCGAAGCCGACGACCCTGAACGTGTCGACGACCCCGAGCTGCTCACCCAGCGGCTCGACCACGCGCTCGACCTGCTGCCGACGTCGGTGAGGCAGCTGCCGCTCTTCCTCTTCGGCTCCGACAGCGGTGCCGCGGCCATGCTGCGCGCGGCCGCGTGCCGGCCGCGCGGCATCCGTGCGCTGGTGGCGCGCAGCGGCCGTGTCGACCTCGCAAGCGACGTGCTGGGCGACGTGCGCCTGCCCACCTTGCTGATCGTGGCCGCGGGCGACCCCGAGACCGTCGAGATCAACCGCCAGGCCTTCACCCGCCTGCGCTGCGAGAAGCGCATCGACGTGGTGCCGCGCGCGACCCATCATTTCCTGGAAGCAGGCACGCTCGACGTGGTAGCGCAGCTGGCGAGCGACTGGTTCAGCGCGCACCTCGCACCTCCCGGCTGATCGCGCGGCGCGCGGGCCTTGGAAGCACATCGTGGAAGCACGTTTGTGCAAGTGCAACGGGCTGTAGAAATGACGTAGAAACGCCTGATCGCGGCGCTACCATCGCCCGCTTCATGACCGAGCCCGCTGTTGCCGCCATGAGCCTGGCCCTCCGTCGCGCACCCTGCATGCAGTTCGCCGGGTACGGTGCGCTGCGCCTGCTGGCGCGCTGGTCGGCAAGGCTTGCGTTGTGCTGTGCCGCCGTGGCCGCACACGCGCAGCCGGCCCCCGCGGCGTCTGTGCCACCCCCAGCACCACCGCCCAGCCTCGACGAGACCAAGGCAGGCTACCTGCATCGCTTCGCCGGCTTCGTCGAGTGGCCGGCGTCGAGCTTCACCTCGGCCGATGCGCCCATCGTCGTCGGCATCGTCGGCGCGCCGGGCCTGCAGAAGGAGCTGGCGCAGGTCGTCGCCGGCCGGCTGGTGCAAAACCGCGCCATGCAGGTCGTGGAGCTGGCCGAGCCGAAGCAGGGCACGGGGGTGCACATCCTGATGATCGGGCGGGGCGCCTCGAAGCGCGCCGGCGAGTGGATCGCCGCCGTGAAAAGCCGCCCGGTGCTCGTGATCACCGATCTTGCGCAAGGCCTGGAGCGCGGCGCGGCGCTGGGCTTCACCGAAAGCGAAGGCCGGGTGCGCTTCGAGGCCTCGGTGCCTGCCGCCGAAGCGGCGGGCCTGCGCCTGAGTTCGCGGCTGCTGCCGCTGGCCGAACGGGTGGTCAAGTGAAACGCGAGGGCAGCATGAAGCTCACCACGCTGCAGTCGCAGCTGACGCGTGCCTCGCTGCTCACCACCTTCCTCGTGCTGCTGGTGTGCTCGGCGGCGCTGCTCACCTACGAATACATCACCTCGCGCCGCAACCTGGCGGCCGAGATGCGCACCCAGGCCGACTTCATCGCGCACAACAGTGCTGCGGCGCTGGTGTTCAACGACCCGCGCGCCGCCCAGGAAAACCTCTCGCTGCTGCATTTGCAGCAGCGCATCCACACCGCCGCCATCTACGACAAGGACGGCCGTGTCTTCGCCTTCTTCCGCGCCAATGGCCAGGAGCCATTGCCGAGCGCCGTCGACCCGGCGCTGCTGCGGGCGGGCGTGGTCTTCAGCGGCTCGTCGATGACGCTCGCCTATCCGATCCGCCATGAAGACGAGCGCGTGGGCACCATGTACCTCGAAGGCGGGCACGACATGCTGGGGCGCATCGCGACCTACGGGCTCATCCTCGTCGCGGTGATGTCGATGGGCCTGGGCATTGCGGTGCTGTTCTTCAACCGCCTGCTGCGCCGCGTGGCGCGCCCGCTCGACGAGATGACGCAGGTGGCGCAAGAGGTGATGACCAAGCGCGCCTGGGGCTTGCGGGCGCGCGAGACCGAATATCAAGACATCGGCGTGCTGGTCAACGCCTTCAACAACATGCTGGCCGAGGTGCAGGCGCGCACGAGCGAGCTGGAAGTCGAGATGGCCGAGCGTGTGCGCGCCGAGCAGGGCTTGCGCCAGGCCGACCGCCGCAAGGACGAATTCCTCGCCACGCTCGCGCACGAGCTGCGCAACCCGCTCGCCCCGATGACCACGGCGCTCGCGCTCATCCGGCGCGAGAGGAGCACGCCCGAGGTGCGCGAGAAGTCGATGGCCATCCTGCAGCGCCAGCTGGCCCAGCTGGTGCGGCTGATCGACGACCTGCTCGACGTCTCGCGCGTGTCCACCGGCAAGCTCTCGCTGCGCATCGAGCAGCTCGAGCTGGTGGACCTGCTGCGCGGCACGGTCGAGATGTTCCAGGGCCTTGCGGGCGACAAGGGGCTCTCGCTGAGCTTCGAAGAGCCCGGCATCACGGTGCCGCTCGCCGGCGATGCGGCGCGGCTCGCGCAGGTCTTCAGCAACCTGCTGACCAACGCCTGCCGCTACACGCCGCTGGGCGGGCGCATTGCCGTCTCGGTGAGCTGCACCGATGACCTGGTCGAAGTGGCCGTGCAAGACAGTGGCCTCGGCATCGAGCCTGCCTTGCAGCACCGCATCTTCGATCTCTTCGAGCAGGGTGACAAAAGCTTGGAGCGTGGCAGTGCCGGGCTGGGCATCGGCCTCACGCTGGCACGCCAACTGGTGCAGCTGCACGGCGGCGAGATCACGGTGTACAGCGAAGGTCGCAACAAAGGCTCGCGCTTCATGGTGCGGCTGCCGCTCGACCCGGTGGCGCGGCTGCCCGCGGCTGCGCCGGCGCCCGCGCAACGACCGGCCACAAGTCAGGCCGCCATCCAGGCCCGGCCGATGCGCCTGCTCGTGGCCGACGACAACGTCGACTTCGCCACCAGCCTCGCCGAGCTGCTGCGTGGCCTGGGCCACGCGGTGGAGGTGGTGCACGACGGTGCCGCCGCGCTCGCTGCGGCGAAACGCCAGCCACCCGACGCCGCCTTGCTCGACATCGGCATGCCGCACCTCAACGGCTACGAACTCGCGCGCAAGCTGCGCGCCGAGCGCGAGCTCGACGGCACGCTGCTCGTGGCCATCACCGGCTGGGGCCAGGCCAGCGACCGCGAAGAGGCCATGCGCGCCGGCTTCGACCACCACCTCACCAAGCCGGTCGACCCGGCCGTGCTGGGCGGCCTGCTGGCCAGCGCGGCCGAGCGCCAGCACGAAGCGCGGCAGCCGCTCTGAGCAGGCTCAGTGCAGGTTGCCGCCGCGCAGGCGGTGCAGCACCGCCTCGGCCTGCGAGGCGAGCGCTTCGAGTTCGGCGCTCAGCTCATCGGCGGTGACGCCGAGCTGGCGGGCACGCTCGAGCAGCAGCCGGCGCTCCCGGTCGAGTTCGTCCGATCGCTTGGGCGTGGGGTGGGGTGCGGCGGGGGCGTGTGTGCTCATGGGGGTCTCGTGGGTCGGCGCGCTCACGTCGCAGGGCGGCAGGCCAGCAGCTGGCGCAGCAGCTCGGCCACGCTCCAGGCCTGCGCGACGCAGCCGCGCGGGGTGTAGGGGGTCTCGGCATCGAACACCTCGGCCACCGAGCCGATGCCGAACTCGCCGAGGTGCGCCACCAGGCCATCGAGCCACGCGCGCGCACCGGCGTCGTCGCCGGGGTGGTGCTTGCGCCAGGCATCGAGCCAGGGCCCGATGAGCCAGGCCCACACGGTGCCCTGGTGGTAGGCCGCGTCGCGCTCCTTCAGGTTGCCGAAGTAGCGTGGCGCGTAGTGCGCACTGCCGGGGGCGAGCGACCGCAGGCCCACGGGCGTGAGCAGGCGTTGCCGCACCACTTGCAGCACCTCGGCCCAGCGGCTGCGGTCGAGCACCGGGTGGGGCAGCGAGATGGCGAAGATCTGGTTGGGGCGGCACTCGGCGCTGTTGCCTTGCGGGCCGTCGACCACGTCGTACAGGTAGCCGCCTTGTGCGAACCAGAAGCGCTGGTTGAAGCTCTCGCGCACCTGGTCGGCGCGGCGGTTGTATTGCTCGGCCTCGCGCGTGCGGCCGGCGTACTGCAGCCAGCCCGAGAGCGCACGCAGCGCGTTGAACCACAGCGCGTTGATCTCCACCGCCTTGCCACGGCGCGGCGTCACGACCCAGCCGTCGCACTTGGCGTCCATCCAGGTGAGCTGGTAGCCCTCGGCGCCCTGGCGCAGGAGGCCGTCTTCCGGGTCGACGCCGATGCCGAAGCGCGTGCCCTCGATGTGCTTCTCGGCGATGTGCACCATGGTTGGCAGCAGGCGCGCGAGCAGGGCGTCGTCGCCCGTTCGTGCGTGGTAGCGGTCGAGCGCGTGGAAGAACCACAGCGTGGCATCGGCCGTGTGGTACAGCCCCTGGTTGCTGCCGTCGGGGAACATGTTGGGCAGCAGGCCGTCGTGCACGTACTGGCCGAAGGTGCGCAGGATGCTTTCGGCTTCCTGCGTGCGGCCGGTGCACAGGGTCAGGCCTTCGAGGCTGATCATGGTGTCGCGGCCCCAGTCGGTGAACCAGTGGTAGCCGGCGATCACGCTCTTGATCTCGTCGCCTTCGGCCCAGGCGCGTGCGGTGTCGCGCTGGCGGCCCGCGGGCGTGATGACGAACTGGTCAGCCGCCAGCACCAGCTCGGCGGCCACACCCGTGCGCGCTTCGCGGGGCGCTCGGCGCAGCAAGCGGGCGCGGCGCTCCAGCTCGGCGGCCACGGCTTCTTCGGGTGACAGCGCGTTCATCGTGTCGACCGGCTCCGTGGAGGCCACGAGCGCCACGGTGTCGCCAGGCGGCAGCGCCATCGTCAGCACGCCGGGGCTCCAGAGGCGACCCTCGTGCCGGTAGCCGCGCTCGGCTTCGATGCGGTAGTGCAGCTCGGTCAGCTCCTCGGCCTGCTGCTGGAAGGCCACCTCGGCGCCGTGTGCGCGCAGGCGCAGCGTGGCCGGGCCGTTGTCGCAGGTGATCTCATGCACGTCGCCGAGGCTGTAGCGGTAGTTGGGTTGCAGCTCGGTGCTGAGCTCTTCCTCGTGGTGGCGGAAGTGAAGTGCCGGCCGCAGCTCCAGCCGCAGCCGCGAGCGGCCGTCGATCAGGCGGTAGAGCAGCAGCGTGGTGTTCTGCCGGTGCGGCATGAGCACGCTCTTTTCGATCACGTGGCCGTGGACCTGGAACGTCCACACCGGCAGGCCGGCTTCGAGTCGGAATTCCTTCAGGTGCTCGACGCCGGGCAGCGAGAGGCGGCTGCCGGTGCGCTCTTCGCCGCTCAGTTGCACCCTGGTGCCGTCGTCGAGCACCACGGTCTCGACGAGGTGGTTGAGCATCACGGTGCGGCCGAGCGGGTTGGGCAAGGCCGACACCAGCAGCCCGTGGTATTTGCGGGTGCCGAGGCCCGCGATGCTGGCCGACGCATAGCCGCCGATGCCGTTGGTGACGAGCCATTCGCGGCCGAGCGCCACGTCGGGGTCGTGCGGGTGGGGGGCGACGCGGCGCACGACGGAAGCGGTGATCGCGGGGTTCACAGGGGCTGCTCCTTGAGGCTGGGCGCGGGCGCGAGCAGCACGGCGGTCTCGCCTTGCACGCGCCAGTTGTCGAAGGGGCGGGGCACGTCTCGGCCCGGCACGCGGCGGTCGGCCTCGGGTACGTCGGGCGGTAGCGTGCCGAGGCCGCCGTAGCGTGGCTCCTGGCTCGACCACGCCACCTGCCACGGGCCCGAGCCGGGTGGGGCGAGCAGCGGCTCGGGCACCGGGTCGAGGTGCAGCGTGCGGCCGAGGTTGACGACGAGCAGGCGGTCGTCGCCCGGGGTGTCGCCGAAGAAGCGCAGCACGAAGGCGTCGGGTGACAGCACTGCGCCATCCACATGGCGCTGCTGCCGCGCGCGGCGCAGGCAGGGGTCGGTGCGACGCAGCGCGAGCAGGTCGCGGTGCAGCTCCCAGGCCTGGCGGTGCGCGCCGTGGTGGCGCTCGCCGTGGTCGAGCCGGCACGACTCGAAGCTCAGTGCCTCGTGTGGCACGGCCAGCGTGTCGGAGACCTCGGCCGGCGCGAGGTTCGCGAACTGAGACGTGAACTCGCGGCGGCCCTTGAGCACCTGGGCGGCGAGGTCGGGCCGGTGGTCGGCGAAGAAGAGAAAGGGCGCGCTGCTCGCGAACTCCTGGCCCTGGAAGAGCATCGGCGTCTGAGGACCGAGTAGCAGCAGGGCCGTCAGTGCGCGCCAGCGGCCCGGGCTGCACCGCCGGTGCAGCCGCTCGCCGCGGCCGGAGTTGGCCACCTGGTCGTGGTTCTCGAGGAAGTGCACGAAGCGCAGCGGTGCGATGTCGTAGGCCGGCGCACCGCGCCGCTGCGCCTGCCAGCGGTACCACTGGCCCTGGTACAGGAAGCCGTACTTGGCGGCCGAGACGAACTCCTGTGCGGTGCCGCGGTGATCGGTGTAGTAGGCCTCGTCCTGTGCGGTCGCGGCGACCACGGCGCTGTGGTGCCAGTCGTCGTTCCACACCATGTCGAGGCCGTGGCCACCGTCTTCGCGCGGGCGCACGAGCTTCGCGTGCTGCGGCTCGTTTTCGTTGACGACGAGGGTGGCGCGCGAGCCGGCGCTCTGCCGCACGCAGTCGCCGATCTCGTCGAGGATGTGCGGCGTGGAGTCGTCGAAGATGCTCTGCGTGGCGTCGAGCCGCAGGCCGTCGAGGTGGTACTCGCCGATCCAGTGCGCCACGTTGGCGAGCACGAGGTGGCGCACGCCGTGCGCGCCCGGCCCGTCGAAGTTGGGTGTGTCGCCCCATTCACTGCGGCGGCTCGTGCTGAAGTAGGTGGGGGCGAATTCGCGCAGGTAGCAGCCATCGGGCCCGAAGTGGTTGTAGACCACGTCGAGCAGCACGCCGATGCCGAGCGCATGCGCGCGGTCGACGAAGCGGCGCATGTCGTCGGGCGTGCCGTAGAGGTGCGAGGGCGCGAACCAGCTCACGCCGTCGTAGCCCCAGCCGAAGCGGCCCGGGAATTCGGCCACCGGCATCAGCTCGATGGCGGTGATGCCGAGTTCGGCGAGCGCCGGCAGCTCGCGCACCGCGGCGGCCCAGGTGCCCTCGCGGGTGAAGGTGCCCACATGAAGCTCGTAGATCACCTGCCCGGCGAGCGGCAGGCCGGGCCAGGCGGCATCGCTCCATTCAAAAGTCGCCGGGTCGACCACTTCGGACGGGCCGTGCGGCCCCTCGGGCTGGAAGCGCGACGCGGGGTCGGGATACGCGGCGCTGCCATCGAGGCGCAAGCGATAGCGCGAGCCTGCGCGGGCCTCGTGCACGCGGCCGGCGAAGTAGCCTTGTGCATCTTTCTGCAAAGCGTGGTGCTGCACGCCGGACGGGGTTTCGAGGGCCACCTCGACGGTGTTTCGCTCGGGCGCCCAGACCCGGAACGACACTCCCGCGTCACCCGCCGAGGGCAGTGCACCGATCGGTAGATGGGAGCGGCAGGTGAGCAAATCTGACTTGAAAAGCGCTGGCGGACCGTTCATTGCCTTGACCCGGCAAAGACGGTGCCACTGGCCGCCTTCAGACAGGGGGTTTCGCGGCGGTCGCCTGTTCGATGGTGCGTGCGAGCAGATCGGGGTCGACCGGCTTGGACAGGTGCGCGTCGAAGCCGGCGGCCAGGGCGCGGGCGCGGTCGGCCTCGCGGCCATAGCCCGTCAACGCGATGAGCGGCAAAGTGCGTGAGCCTGCGCGGTTGCGAAGCTCGGTTGCCACGGCATAACCGTCGTGCTCCGGCAGGCCGATGTCTAGCAAGGCCAGGTCGACGGCCTGCGCATCGAGCTCGGCGAGTGCCTCGTCGCGGTTGCGCGCGGTGACCACCTCGTGGCCCATCAGGCGCAGCAGCTCCGACATCGCGGCCATCGCGTCGCGGTCGTCTTCCACCAGCAGCACGCGGCGCGCCCCCGCGCCAGGCGCGGGCAGGCGCTGGCCGGGGAGGGTGCCGGCCTCAGCCCGAGGCAGCCTGACGGTGAAGGTGGCGCCCTGGCCGGGGCCCGCGCTGAAGGCCTGCACTTCGCCGCCGTGCAGCGCGACGAGCTGCTTCACCAGCGCGAGCCCGATGCCCAGGCCGCTCGACATGCGCCCCGGTGGCGGCGGGCCCTGCACGAAGGGCTCGAAGATGTGCGGCAGCAGGTCGGCGCCGATGCCCACGCCGTCGTCCTGCACGGTGAGCACGGCATCGTCGCCCTCGGCCTTCACCGAGATGCGCACCTCGGTGCCGGCGGGCGAGCACTTGAGCGAGTTGAAGACGAGGTTGTTGACGATCTGCTCGATGCGCACGCCATCACCCAGCACCCACACGTCGTCGGCCTGCACGGTGATCGTGTGGCCCGCGGCCTTCTCGGTGGTGCGCAGCGCATCGGCACAGCTCGTCACCCACTCGGCGAGGTTGATGCGCCGCGACTCGAGCACGATCTTGCCCGACATGAGCCGGCTCACGTCGAGCAGGTCGTTGACGATGTGGCTGAGGTGGCGGTTCTGCCGCTGGATGATGCCGAGGAACTTCTCGCGTGCCTCGGGCGTGGTGCGTGGGTGATTGAGCACGGCGGTGGCCCCCGAGATCGCGGCCAGGGGGTTGCGCAGCTCGTGGCCGAGCAGGGCGAGGAACTGGTCTTTCGCGGTGTTCTCGCGCTCTGCGGTTTCGCGCAGCGCTGTCTGGCGGGCCAGCAGCTGCTCGCGCTCGCGCTCGGCGGCTTCACGCGATTGGCGCTCCTGCGTCAGCAGGCGGCCGGCACCGGCCAGGGCGTCGTACAGCGTGTTCACCTCGACCAGGCGGGTGGGCTTGAGTTCCGGCACCTGGCCCACCCCCACGGCGAGGGCTGCACGCGACGCCTCGTCGATCACGCGGATGAAGGTGCGCCCCAGGTAGAAGGCCGCGAGCAGCCCGGCGCCGAGCGCGAGCAGGCCGCTCACCGCCAGCCATTGCACGGCCTGGATCGCCGAGCGCTCGATGGCGCGCACCGGCATCGCCACCGCGACGGTCCAGCCCGTCTGTTCGGAATGGGTGAAGGCGTCGTAGGCGTCCACGCCTTCGAGCGTCTCGTGGCGGATCAGGCCTTCGCTGGCCGAGGCGGCCGCGGCCACCAGCTCGGGGCGCGCCGGCTTGCCGAGCAGGGTGTCGGCGTTGACGTTGCGCGAGATGAAGCGGCCGGTGCGATCGAACACGCCGATGGTGGCGGCCGAGCCGTTTTCCACTTGCAAAGCGGTGGCGCGCCAGTGGTCAAGTGCATAGGCATGCGCCACCACGTAGCGCTTGCCGTTCCATGCCTTCGTCGGCACGTAGACGGCGGTCAGGAGCCGCCCGGACACGGGGCCCATGAACAGGTCGCTCACCGTCGGCCGGCCGGTGTCCAGGGCCTGCTGCAGCCGCTCGGGCGGCACGGAGGGCAGCGGGGTGCCCAGGGGCTGCAGGGTGTTCAGCAGCTGGTTGCCGTGTTCGTCGAGCAGCAGGGTCCACACATGCGGTGGCCGGTTGGCGCCGCGCGCCATCTCGTAGAAGGCACCCAGGTCGCCGTTGCGCAGCGAGTCCGATTGCGCGAGCGCCGTCAGTGCGCCGATCGAGCGCTGGATCTCCACGTCGACCAGCAGCGCCGAGGCGCGCACCGTCTCACGCAGGCCGTTGAGTGCCGCCGTGCGCTCGCCTTCGCGGACCTTCTGCACCGCCATCACCGCCGCAAGGAAACCGGGGACGAAGATGACGGTGGTGACGAGCAGGAGAAGGGAGCGGATCCGCATCCGCGGTTTCTAGCACAGCGTGTCGACATGGCCGAGGGGTCGTTTGTAGGAGCATTCCCACAAGCGCAAGCGGCGTTCGAACCCTACAAATCGCCGCACGCGCCGCCTACGATGCCGCGAAGGTTCTGGTCATGGGAAAGAAAACAGCCGGTCGTCACCCCGCGAAGCCCGCGTTTCGCGAATCCGACTTCGCGGGCTTCGCCCCGCAGGACCAGGCCAACCTGAGCGGCTCGCTCAACCAGCTCAGCCAGCAACTGGCCGCCACGCGCCAGCTGTTGCAGGACATCGAGGGCGCCGCACCTGCCGACAACGCGCCGCAAGGCCCGTCGAGCCACGACGACGCTGCGCGCGGCTGACGACGCGTCCGTCCCGGCGCGCGTGGCGGTTTGACGCAGATCGAAGCGCGCCTTTTTTCCGTCGGTACATTCAGGCCTTGACCTTCCCATGATGGGAAGGTGGAACATGGCCACATGAACACCATTCCTGCCGAAACCCAGCTGCAGATCGAAGGCATGACCTGCGCCTCGTGTGTCTCTCGCGTCGAGAAAGCCTTGCTCAAGGTGCCAGGCGTGAGCGGCGCGTCGGTCAACCTGGCCACCGAGAAAGCGACCGTCCGGGCGACCCCGGCCGTGCCGGTGGCCGACCTGCTCGCTGCGGTCGAGAAAGCCGGCTACACCGCGCACGAGGCGGTGGCCGAGCCGCCCGCGCAGGCGGCCAAGGCTTCGCCCGTGCCCGGCTGGTGGCCGGTGGCCGTGAGCGCCGCGCTCACGCTGCCGCTCGTGCTGCCGATGGCGCTGTCGCTCGTGGGCATCGACGCGATGCTCGGCGCCTGGTGGCAACTCGCGCTGGCCACGCCGGTGCAGTTCTGGCTTGGCGCGCGCTTCTACATCGCAGGCTGGAAGGCGGTGCGCGCCCGTGCCGGCAACATGGACCTGCTGGTGGCGCTCGGCACCTCGGCCGCGTTCGGCCTGTCGGTCTACCTGATGTGGCAGCACGCCGGCCACGGCGGCATGCCGCACCTGTACTTCGAAGCCTCGGCCGCGGTCATCACGCTGGTGCTGCTGGGCAAGTGGCTGGAGCAGCGCGCCAAGCGGCAGACGGCCGATGCGATCCGCGCCCTGAATGCGTTGCGCCCGACCACCGCCACCGTGCGGCGTGGTGGCACCGAGCAGGCGCTGCCCATCGAGGCGGTGCAGCTGGGCGACCTGGTCTTCGTGCGGCCCGGCGAGCGGGTGGCGGTCGACGGCGAAGTGGTCGAAGGGGCGAGCCACCTCGACGAATCGCTCATCACCGGCGAGAGCCGGCCGGTCGCCAAGCACGTGGGCGACCGCGTGACGGGCGGCGCCATCAACGCCGAAGGGGCCTTGCTCGTGAAGACGCTCGCCATCGGCGCCGAGACCACGCTCGCCCGCGTGATCCGCATGGTGGAGTCGGCGCAGGCGGCGAAGGCGCCGATCCAGCGCGTGGTCGACAAGGTCAGCGCGGTCTTCGTGCCGGTGGTGCTGGGCATCGCCTTGCTCACCTTCGTGGGCTGGCTGCTCGCCGGGGGCGGGCTCGAACAATCGCTCATCAACGCGGTGGCGGTGCTCGTGATCGCCTGCCCGTGTGCGCTCGGGCTTGCCACGCCGACGGCCATCATGGCCGGCACCGGCGTGGCCGCACGACGCGGCATCCTCATCAAGGACGCCGAGGCGCTCGAAGTGGCGCACGCCGTCACCACCATCGCCTTCGACAAGACCGGCACGCTGACCGAAGGCAAGCCGGCGCTCGTGGCCATCGAGCCGGTGGCGGGCGTCGACGCGGTCGAGGTGCTGCGGCTGGCGGCGGGCCTGCAGCGCAGCAGCAGCCACCCGCTCGCGCTCGCCGTACTGGCGAAGGCGCAGGCCGATGGCGTGGCGGTGCCGGCGTCGACCGCCGCGCAGGCCCTGCCGGGGCGCGGGCTCGAAGCCGAGGTCGAAGGCCGCCAGCTGCAGCTCGGCAGCACGCGCCTGCTGCACGAAGCCGGCTTGCAGGCCGGTGCGCTGGAGGCACGGGCCACCGCGCTGGAAGCCGATGGCCGCACGCTCTCGTGGCTTCTCGCCCTTGACGGTGGCAACAAGGCGACCTTGCTCGGCCTGCTCGCTTTCGGCGACACGCTGAAGCCTTCTGCCGCACCCGCCGTGAAGCGCCTGCACGCGCTCGGCGTGAAGACGGTGCTGCTGACCGGCGACAACCGCGGCAGCGCCCGCGCCGTGGCCGAAGCACTCGGCATCACCGATGTGCGCGCCGAGGTGCTGCCGGCCGACAAGGCCGCGGTGGTGCAGTCGCTGCGTGCCGATGGCGAGGTGGTGGCGATGGTGGGCGACGGCATCAACGACGCGCCCGCGCTCGCCGCGGCGCAGGTGGGCATCGCGATGTCGACCGGCACCGACGTGGCGATGGAAACCGCCGGCATCACCCTCATGCGCGGCGACCCGCTGCTCGTGCCCGATGCGCTCGACGTCTCGCGCCGCACCTACGCCAAGATCCGCCAGGGGCTCTTCTGGGCCTTCGCGTACAACGTGCTCGGCATCCCGCTGGCCGCGCTCGGCTGGCTGAGCCCTGTGATCGCGGGCGCGGCAATGGCCTTCAGCAGTGTGAGCGTGGTGACCAATGCGCTGATGCTGCGCCGCTGGCGCGGGTCGTCCCCCCAAGCATCTTCCGCACACGAGGAGCAGGCATGAACGAATCGATGAACATCGGCCAGGCCGCGCAGGCCACGGGTGTGTCGGCCAAGATGATCCGGCACTACGAAAGCGTGGGCCTCTTCCCGGAAGCGCGCCGCACCGAGTCGGGCTACCGGCTGTATGGCGAGAAGGAACTGGCCACGCTGCGCTTCATCCGCCACTCGCGTGACCTGGGCTTCTCGCTGGAGCAGATCCGTGCGCTGCTCGACCTCTGGCAGAACCGCCGCCGGCCGAGCCGCCAGGTGAAGGCACTGGCGCAGGAGCACCTGGATGAGATCGACAAGAAGCTGCGCGAGCTGCAGGCGATGAAGACCACGCTCTCGCACCTGGTGCACTGCTGCGCGGGCGACGACCGGCCCGACTGCCCGATCATCGATTCACTGGCCGATGCGCCTCACGCAAAGCAATAGATCTACGACGGGCAGTAGATCTTCTTCATCGAGGGGTTGGCGCGGAAGTAGGTGAGCGGCGCCCCCAGCGCCTGGCGCGACACGCGCGACAGGTGCGCGAGATCGGCAAACCCGGTGGTGCGCGCGATCTCGGTGAGCGTGGCGCCGGCATGGAGCATGCTCAGCGCGTTGTGGATCTTGAGCCACAGCTGGTAGTTGCGCAGCGAGATGCCGAGCGACTGCGTGAAGAGATGCGACATGCGCGTGTACGACACGCCCACGCTTTTGGCCAGCTCGTCGAGGCTGCGGTTCACGTCGGCATGCAGCAGGCCCACCACGTGGTCGGCCTTGTCGTCGATGGCGCTGCGCGTCAGCGGGGGCAGGTAGCGCGAGACGGTGGCGATGAGGCCGTTGTAGAGCGAGCCGCCCTCGGCGCCGTCGAGCCCGGTGCCCCACGCGGCCTCGAGCTGGGGGTCGTGGTAGGCGAAGGCTTCGCGCGGCAGCGACATCACACCGTGCTTCGGCATGCCGCGGAACATGCGGAAGAGCGGGTGCAGCGGGTTGACGAGCAGCGACACGACCTTCGTGTCTTCGGCGATCAGCTTGTGCTCGACGAGCGGCTTGACCACCAGCGCCTGGTGCAGCGTGACCTCGCCGTCGGCGTGCAGCTCGAAGGGCTTGCCATCGACCGAGAGCACGATGCCGCCGCAGCGGCGCAGCATGGTGCAGGTGCGCAGCGCCGAGGCCGTGTACATCACGCCGCCATGCACGACGTAGGCATGCTCGGGCGGTGCGGGGGGCGTCGCGGTGGTCGGTCTGTCGGCGGCTTGGCCGGGCAGGGCAGCGCGTTGCGCAGGGTGTGCCACAACGGGCACCGGCAGTTCGTTCATGGACAAGTTCCTCCCACAACGACGATCAGTCTAGGTGGGAGGTCGGACCTGTCTCTACTGGCTAACTCTCATTCGAGGGTGAATGCGGATTGCCGGTGCTGCACAGCGCGCCAACACCCGCTAAGTGCGTACAAGAGCAGGCGAATGCCGCATGTCACCGTGGCGGGTGTCTAACGCCGGCCCGAGCCCGAGCGGTGCCGGCAGGTGCATCAGAACCTTCTGGAACACGGCGCGATACGGCCCGTCGGCGTCGTAGTTGGCGATCGGGTCGCGGTTGAGCTTGAAAGCCTCGTCGAGCTCGCGCCACTGCGCGTCGCTCAGCACCCGTTCGGCCAGCGGCAGCACCAAGGTCTCTTCGACGTGCATGTGGCCGAGGTAGAAGTCGATGTACTCCTCCATCGCCCGCTCGAAGCGCTCGCGGCGGCGCGGGCCTTGTTCGGTGGCGCCCATCATCTCGAAGCCGAGCAGCTCGTGTTCGAGCTTGCGGATCGCCGCTTCGCCACGTGCGTGGTCTTCGTCGGGGTGATCTGGTTTTCGGTGCTGCCTTTTGCGGTAACGCTCTCGGGTTAACCCCACCAAGCTTGCCAGCGCATGCTCCCGCTCAGTACCACCGGGGAGCCTTTTCGGTCCAAAAGGTCGAATCGTCAACGTCGAGGCTGCTGACTTCGACGATCTCGGCGTAGTCATCCGACAACCTCAGCTTCGCCGTCACATAAGTCTCATTTGACTCATACACCGAGTCGGTGTGTTCGGACCACCCGTATGCGTCATCTCGCGGGTCGCGCTCATCCCAGGTCAAGACATGCTCTGCCTCGAAACCGACGTGAAACGCAGCAGTGCATTCGTGGTCGCCAACGGCAATCACTTCAAACGAGGCAATTCCGACGGCGTGAATCTTCGAGCGGTCGATCCTGTATTGCTGATCGGAATGTTTGAATTCGCAGCCCGCCAGAACGCCCTTCATGTGGTCTTCCAAGAACTCCTGGTTGGCATTCACAGCGTTGATGCAAGCCTCGACGCGCTTGTCGCGGGACAGCAATAGTTCAGTCAGTTTTTCAAGTGAAGGAAAGTACAGCAGATCCTGGCTCCGATCGCATGCCTTCTCAAAATCCTCGTCACTGGAAACTACCGCAATAGAGGTGCCATGCTTCTTTGCGTAGTGCACAAGGATTGCAAACACGATGGCGTCCGGAAACTCCTTCCGCTTTTCAGCGGTCTTGCCAAACGGTGCGACCGTATGGTGATACCAGTCCATGATCTGTTTGATCTCCACACCGTCATAGCCAAGACGCACGTGTTTGAACTGACCCCAGAACCGCGCCCAAGCCTCTGCCTCGGTCCGGTACCGGTGGTACTTCAACGATGGCGCCACACGCTCGGTCAGCCGCTTGTAGCCAATCCATTCTTGGAGAAACGGCGCTTTGCGACGAATGTCGCTGGCAGCCTTTTCGAGTGCCTTTGATGCCTCCTCGGAGCGCTCGTCGATGTGCCGGCGGAGTTCCTGCTCAGTAGGTTCTGGCAGCAAGAGCGTCAGGTTCAGCTCCTTGCAGACCTTGGTGAAGGCTTGTATCGCGACCGACTCATAGTTGTAGTTGTTCTTGTCAAAGACGTTCGTGTCCAGGAACACCGCGCTGGGAATGCTCATGGTTGTTCGTATGCAGTCTGTAGTCGTGTATTGCCAAGTATCCGCCGCAGCAGTTCATGCTCTTCGGGGCGATGCGCCAACCAGATCGCCACAAATTCCGGCGTGCTTCGAGTTGTTTAAGGCATCAGGAGAAATGTCGGGGCTATAGCAGCATCAGCTCATCGTCCTCTGACTTGCGAGGGCGAACGTGGAGGTCGCCGCTGTCGGTGCGGAAGATTCCTGAAGATTGGATACCCGGTCCGTAGCCCCTTAGCCAGAGGGGCGCAGCATTCTCCTTGAGCTCGTAGTAGAGGTGACCTCGCTGGAAGAGGTATTGGTCAGCGAGTTCGACTGGCTCGCCAATCGTTGTCAGCAGCTGCAGTGAGGTCGGCTTGTTCGTCGACTGTCCAACTCCCATGTTCATCTGGAGCTGAACGCCCCTGTTTCGAAACAGCTCTGATGTGGCAGCCTGCGCGTGGTAGGTGATGGTGGAAGTACCGCCTGAATTTGCGACAGCTGCTTGGTACAGAACGATGGCGTCTACTTGGTGCGATGTATCGGCAACGAGTTCTTCGGCATACTGATGCAGCCGCGTGATGTTTGCGGTCGGATGAACCCGCATCAACACGACGTTGCTGTATTCGATTCTCAACGGTGCGCTGTTCTTGGAAAACGCGCGTACCGCATCCCTGAGCTTCTTGCGAAACTTGTCTTGCTCATTGGGGTGATTTGGTGATCGAACAATGAGCTGATAGGAGCCTGCGAGCACGTCCGGGAACCCGAGCGGCGAGATGGACACACCCAGATGGCCATCTCGTGATCGAAGATGCGTCGGCTGCATTGGTGTTTGACTCAGCAATTTTTCGAGCGACTTGAATGCATTCGAGTCGAAGTACTTCACCCCATCAGCAAACACGCGCCAAGCTCCGCCGCTGCCCCGAACACGAGGCTCGACATGCTCCTTCAGTCTCATGCATCCTTGACGGAACTGTGCCTCGTGCATCGAAACGTCGTGATTCTTGATGGAAACTCGCAGGACGTGACCGTCTCCCAGGGTCACTTCAACGTCGTGCCCGGCGTGCCTGCTTGGCATGGGCGCAACCCGTCCTCCGCCCGCAACCAATGCGCCGATCATCAGCATCTCGAAGATATGGCCATGGGCGCCCTGAGGCTGTTTGCGGATGGTCTTTGCACAAATTGAAAGCCAGTCCTGATGATCGGGTGCGAGGCTGTCTATCGCATGCGCTAACGCGAACAGTTCAAGCTGAGCTAAACGATCTTTGCGCCTCCAAAGGATCTGTAGCCTGTGCTCTCCCTGCTGGTCAAGCCACTTTGCATTGAACAGCTGCGCAATTGATTCTCGACACCGCCGAAGTTCTTCTGGTGTCGGCCGCTCTTGCTCGTTGGATTTCATCGATGTTGCACGCGTGCTCGTGCCCCCTCTATTTTGAAGTTAGAGGCAATTTTGTCTCGTGTGTATGCCACAAGCCGGTGGCGCCGAAACTTCTCGACAGCCTATGAAGACGGCAAGCCGCCCGTCTCGTTTAGCTGGTCGACGGTCATCAAAACAAGTTGGCGCGATTCCGGTGGTGAACACCGCTGCCGAGTGGCAACCGCATGCTTTAGGTGGTTTTAGGGGAATCGACTAATTAGGCCGATTGCCTAAAACGCCCTAATTCGGTGGCGTTGAGGGGCTAGTGCTTGAACCAGGATCCGTCTAGCTTCTTTTCGTAGATGACCGTCGATTCGTTGGTTGAGCGGACCAGGCGGATTCCATTCAACGCATCAGCCTTCGCCTTGTAGCCTTCGCCACTGTCGGCGATCACGTTGACGTTGTTCGAAGCGATGAGCCTCCAACGCCATTCCTGGTGGGAGTCTTGATACAGCTCGAATTTCATGGCGTTCCTCCGTGGTTGGTTTCTCTGGTCAAAAACTTTGATGCACCGACTATGCAAGACGAGCCTGCACGGCCAGCGCAAAACTCCTTGCAAATTCAACAGCGAACGATGCGTGCTCCAGCTGGGCTTGGAGGACTCGTGTACGCATCACCTGGCGTTGTCCTGACGGCGACGTGGAAACGTTGACCCCTAGAGCGCGGAATCGAAGTAGATCGCGAACATCGATCTGCACCAGCGCAGATAACGAGATCAGTCGTAGCCCGTTTAGATAGTCCGTGGTGGCTCGATTGGCATCGAACTCGCCGCGCCAGACTGCAACCGGAATCAACCGCTCCAGTACGTGCTCGATGGCTCTCACAGCTGCAGCCGACTCCACAAGCGCCTCGTCAAACTTCTCTTGCGCCAAGTAGCTCTCAGCGAGCTTGACGGCCGATCGAACCGCGTCATCTCTGATGGCATCGGCGAGGGAAAGCGACTTCCACTCGAGCGCGAAGAACTGTGGAACAGCTACTTCAGCAAAGTCGACGCCGTACCGGACAAAGCGCTCGGCATCTGCCTGCGTGACCGCTATGCCGCGGTGTTTGAACCCGTTGCGGCTGACCGTGATGTCGCGGACTCGTTGGGCGTGAGGCGTTGGGGGCAAGCCAGACTTCTGCTCGTGGGTGTCGAGCTCTTTGATCATGTCCGCAACGTTGGCCTTGTCGGTGATGGCCACCCCTCGATGCCGACACGCCGCCCGGATGATCAGCTCGACAGCGTCCTGCGTGAGCGATACCGCCTGGCCGTTGCCGTAGTCGTCTCGCCGAGACAGTTGCCGGTCTGCGTCATCGGCAAACTGTTTGGCAAGGCTCAGCTGCTGGACTTCATCCACCGTATCCCTCCCAGTTGATCGCGGCGCTACGAGCCGTGCCAGTCTAGCCACTAACCCGCCGCCGGAACGGACCCTTTGATTCCGAATCTGCGTGGTGCTACATTGCTCGAACGGCGCCAGCCAGAGTTCGAGCGGACTCAAAACCGGCACATCTTTTTCTGCAACACCCCTGTCAGTCGTGCAGCTCGCACGCGCCGGGCTGGAAGCCGCTCGAGACCCCGCGCAACTATAAGGAGCTCACGTCATGGCGCTCGTCCATCTTCCCGCTATTGCCTACGCCGTTCGCCAGCAACTGGCGACACAAGGCATCGCACTTACCACCGGCCACGCCCAGCAGCTCATCGTTGCTGCCCTCGGCCACAACAATCTCGCGTCGTTTCAGGCCTCGGGCGATGACCCGGGCTTTGCGCTCGCATCGGACATCGTCCTGGACCCTGCCAGGCTCGAATCTCGCGCCGCTGACTTGCAGCATGACCCCACGCCGTTTGGAGCGGCGTTGATCTTGGTGCTGGAGAAGCTCTACCCGGCGGCTACGCTCCACGAAGACCACGAAGAGTGGCTGATGGGCGTTGAAGAATCCTTCGCGCAGTCCATCGTCGACGACGACCGAGTCAACTCCGAGGTCTCGATGACGAATGGGACGTTTCCCCGCGCTTTTGTCGAGCTCACACCTTGGTGGGAAGCCTTCGACAAGTTTGACGGAGAGGACCTTCGCTATGACTTCAACGGCACCGTCAAGGTCGACCAAGATCCAGACCGCATCTACTATGGCGACGAGGTCGAAGTCAACGCGATCCTCACGGTTGAGCGCTTTGGACGGCGCCTTTTCGGCCGGCGCGATATTGAGGTCACCCGAGCGAGGCTGCGTTGGCTAGGTGAGCCGAGTTCGATGGACGAGTAGAGGCTACCCGGGTCGGAGTTTGCTGATCGCCCTCGACGAATTCGATCTTGGAATTCGGCTGCCGGGGGCGTGATGAAGAACTCCCGGCGCTTCAGCACACTGTCCGCTTGGGGTTGCAGAAAACCTCCGGCGCGCGGTACTGTTCATCCATGGACCATCCAGTCGACCGTGCCCTCCATGCGCAACTCCCTCCGAGCGCGCTGACCGAGGTCGAGCAGGAGGACTATCTCGATCGCCTCGAAGAACTTCAGCTGTTGCCATCACAGGCGGAGATTGAGTTCTTCGCTTCGCGGCGGCTGCGTGGCGTAGGTGTCGGGTTGGATGACGAGGGCAACCTTGTTCACCAACAGCGTGGTGGAGGCACAGTGCCGACTGCCAACTCAAAGCGCTGAGAACTCACTCGGGTTGCGTGTGGCGAGCGTCTTTGTCGCGCGCTGGCCGAAGAAGATCATGACGGCTTCGAACGATCTACCGCGATAGACACCCAACGCAGGATCAGCTGCCCCCACGCTCGGTGGAAGTGCTTCATCCCACCCCTCATTCATCGGCCAGGGCGCGATGGCCACCTTGTCATCCGTCATCGTGTAGACCACCCACGCACTTCCATCATTGAGCCGGTAGAAGATGAACGCGGACGAGGGATTCAAGAGCGGTGCCCACGGGTAATGCTGTTCGACCTTTGGAGCTGGTGCGGGTGAGGCCTGTGTCGGGCTTCGATCGCTGACCTGGTGGCCCTGGGCACGCTGCTGCTCCCGAGCTTGCCTCTCGACAACCTCCTTCACCCGAGCAGCGTCCTCTGCTGCCTTGGCATTGACCCTCTTCTGCGCGGCCGCCACCAGCCCAAGCGTGTCTGGATGATGGCGCCACTGCACACGCCCAAAGTTTCTTAGGTGCTGTTCTGCCCGACTGCGAATGCGCAGATCGGACAGCGGAGGCACCGAGCAGACGAAATCGACGCCGGCCATCCCGGCGCTCTGGTTTGCCTTGGCCGGGTACGGCTCACCAACCTCAACGAAGACGTTGGCGTCAATCTGCGAGTTCAATCGGCCAACCGCGATCGGTTCATAGCGCGTGCCTTTGGGAAGCCATTTCAATGGACCTTGAAACTGCGGCCTCCATTCCACCGTCTCGCTTCTGCCACCCAGTGGAGATGAGGCGCGCACGCTCACCTGATATGGCGGCAACAGAAGCACCTCTCGCAGCTTCAGGTATTCGATCGCCAAGCGGCGCAGCATGTTCATGGCGCCGGCATGGCACTCGGGACGCTCCTGGCCGGCTTCATGAGCGAAGTGCCATTCCTTCTCGTTTCCCTGCTTGGCGATCAGCGGGCTGTTGCATTCAGGACAACGGCATCCGCAGGCGGCACCGCGCTCCACTTCGCCGATGAAGCGCATTTCGCCATTGAGCCCGATGCCTGCGAAGAGGTTCATTGATTCGATGCGTCAAGCCAGTGTTGGCTGGCAGATCTAAACCCTCGGAAGCACGCTCACAGCTGAAGAAAGATCGGTCCGAAAGACTTCAAAGCAGCTACGCGCGGTGCGATATTGAGCCAGATTGGCGGCACATGCAGACTCGGGATCAAGAGGAGGCGTCCCTCCATACGAATACTGTACGCACAGTCGCCCAGCCACAGGCACTTCCTGATAGCTGCCGTCGTCCTGCTGCACCATCTCTGTCTCCGGCACGACCGATCGCGTCACAGCCTGCGTCAAGCCGATGGCGAGTCGAGGCCCAACTGCGTGACTCGACCGATTCCTGTAGTCATGGGTGAGTGCGCGGTAGGCTGGGGAATCAATCTGCCGCAGGTGATCCATGAAGGCTGCAGCTTGCGGCCAACTCGTCATCAGACCTTGTAGTCGGACTTCTTTTTGACGCCGCGTCATGTGTTTGGGCTTTTTCCCAGGCTCAGGATCTCCATCGAGATAGTCGCGATAGTTCCCCTGCGCCAGCCGCACCTGATGCACAGAATTGGTGGCGACGAAGATCAAAGCATCCCGCGTCGCACTCGGCTGGATGAGGCAACAGTGAGCCATGGGCTCCAGAAACTCTCGCCTCAGATCCCAGGCTTCTGCTTCTCCGTAGGTTCTGATGACTTCGTTCCAAGCCTGCCAACGTTGCAGGTGGTTGTGCCAAGCATTGAGCCGATTGGTGATCTCGCGAAGCTCATCGCGGATCATCTCTGAAGCCCACATGTTCAGCCGGGTCCGCTCGATGTCCGAAAAGTCGTAGGGAAGATAGGAGTCCGCTGGCTCCAGAGGACCCTCTTGCAGGCGAGTGGTGTAGCGGTCAAATGCCTGATGCAGAAACGTAAAGTAGTCGGAGGTCATTTGGCACCCGAGGTTTGCTCGGCTCATTCGCCCACCGGCAGCTCAGACCTCGAGCTGCCAGATGCCCGTCATCTTGTCTGGGTCGAGATTGGATCGGCTGTCGAAGACCCGGACGAACTCAAAGAAGGAGCGCACCGCCCAGTTCGCGCACCCAGCGCTCATGCTTTGCATGGTGAGGAAGTCGCTCTGCAGGTTCGGAAACGGGCTCAGCGGGTATCTGCCGTTCAGATCTTGAATGAGATCCGACCGCGTCTGGCGGCTGTCCCACGTTGGCTTGTAGTGAACCAGCGCATTTCTGAAGCCGATTAGGGTCAGCACATTCGTGTAGTACGGAGCCTTCTCGTCCAGCGGCGCCTGCTTGAGCAGCTTCAGCGCAAGCTGATATTTGGCGAGGATGCTCTTCTTCCGTTCGATTCCTCTTTCGCCCCAGAAAGCTTCTTCGAAGTTGGGAATCAAGGGTCTGAGAGCGCAATGCGGTGCAATGAACAGCTCGTTGATCAGCCCCTCTAGCGAGGCCGCCGTGGAGAGGATCGTCGCACTCACATACGAACGTATGTCGATGAACACGCCGTCGATATCCTGCGCCGAAGCGGCGCCTTCGATCGCGATGGCTCGGTCTCTAAACGTGGTGGCAGCCTTGAGGTGCTGCCAGGCAAAGTTGGCGATCTGCTGCACTTCTGCTGCGTCACCGAGATCGACCCCGTCCGTTCCGTCGGCTGCCAGCTGCGTCACGTTGAACTCCCGCCGCTCAGTGATTGCTCGAAGCGTTGCTGCAGCTTGGCTGTCGGAGCGTCCAGGTAGCGCAAGGCTGAATCAACGTCTTTCCACCCCACGTAGGCCATCAGCTCTTTGATGTCCCACCCGCTGGACGTAGCCCATCCGGCAAAGCCGCGCCGCAGCGAGTGGCTGGAATAGCTCTTGACCTGGTCAAGACCAGTTTGCTCGAAGAGGCCTCTCAGGAGCGGAATGATGCTGGTTGGGCGCATCGACTCGTCGCTGATGGAGCCCCACCGGTCGATGGCCGGATACACCGGCCCAGACGTGCGACCCGACAGGGCGACCCACTCGAGGTAGGCCTCCACCGGGCACAGCCGCGACAGCGCAGGGCAATGGAACGTCCGGCCTTCGAACTCGCGGTCACCCTTGCTGCGAGGCAGTCGGCATGTCAGCCCCCTGCCGTCGACCACCTCGACGTCTTCGATGCGCATCCGGGTGAGCTCGTCCGATCGGAACGCGCGCCAGAAGCCGAGCAGCAGTAGCGAGCGGTCCCGGGTCGCTCTGAGCACGTCTATGGGGCGGCTTTGCTGCAATGCCTCCAACTGGCGGCGTTTCAGCTCGGCGTTCACCCGCTCAAGCTGTTCCAGCTCGAGTGGCTTGGCTTGCTTCTGAGCCGAGGTGTGTGTGGCGCGAATGCCCTTGAGCACCTTGCGCACGATCGGCGTCCTGGTCGGATCCGCAAACCCATGATCGGCGTGCCAACGCGCCAGTGCAGCCACGCGCTGCCGGAGAGTGCTCAGCGCGTGCTGAGGCGCATACGCGGCCAGGTAGCGCGCGACCGAGTCGCTGGTGGCCGGCAATAGCCCATTCCACTCCTGCTCGAAGTGGCGGATGCAGGCGGCATAGCTGCGCAGCGTGCTTTCGCGATCTGCTGCCTGCAGGTAGTCGTCGAGGTCCCCGAGTGCCATGCGGCATTCTGAACCAACCGTTCACGCGGCCAAGGCCACCAGCTCTGTGTCGTTCAGTGGCGTCCAGCCAGGTAAAGCTTCGAAGAAGCGGGCGACGCCGAGGCGTGCCGGTTCATCGCCACAGGTGCCATACAGGTCGTCAGCCAGATCCATCGCGTGCTCATCGGTCATCACCGGCACGTACTGCTGCAGCAGATCCATGGCTTCGGCAATCCACAGCTCCCTCATCTCTTTCCCCCTGTTTGGTTGTGCTGCGAATGCTCGCCTGCCACCAGCTAGGCGGCAATCCCGCTGCGGGCGGCCTCCGTTTGGGGGAATCGGGCGCGGCGCCTCGGTCCGGCTGCCGGCTCAACGACGCGGGTCTGAGCTGGCCTGTTTGAACTCCTTCAGTTCGTCGTCCAACGACGTGACCGCGAGCTGGTACAGGATGGCGTTTTGCGCAAAGGCCGCACGCTCGCGGTCGAGGTCAACGGTGTTGCCATCCAAGTTGGTCTGTGCAGGCTGCACAAACTGGGCAAATTCGAGCGTGCTCCTCTGAACACCCACATCCGCGGACAGGTGCTGAGGCGAAGTGGTGGCCAAAGGTGGCGTTGGCATGAAGCGCGTGGCTTGCTCCAGCGCCGCGGAGAAGTCCATGTCCCGCGCTCGATAGTGCGGTGTATCTGCATTGGCGATGTTGCTCGCGAGCAGCGTTTGCCGTTGGGCTCTGAAGAGCAAGGCCTTGGCCTTCCAGTCGTCATCTGGGCCGCTGGCCGCGCCAGCTCCGGTCGGTGTCGGTCGGATCGAATCGGACATTGTGTTGACGGCTTCGGCCGAGCCGCAGCATGAGGCCACTGTGCCGGGTCACTCTATGAGCCGGTCACCTACCGCAGGCGGTCTGCCAGATGACAAATTTGTCATCCAGGCGAGGCAAGCTCACCGACATCCGACGCGCACGCGCCAGGCTTCTTGCGCCAGCAAGGCGACAAGTGGTACAGGGTGATGGCGAAAGCCGCGCAGATCCAGCCTGTCCACAACCAGTGACTGACGAAATGGGCGCCGCGCATCACCTGAACCCAACCGAGCGCAGCTCCCAAAGCGAGCGTGACAAGCAGCCATGCCTGTGAAGCGCGTGGCGAGATTGCGCGAAGAGCAAGCCAGCCGGGAAGAAACGAAAAAGCCATGGACGCGTGGCCGGAGGGAAAGCATTGCCCTGGGCCACCATCGGCGATGCGGCTCCAGTGCGACACATGGCTGGGCACGCTGCCTCCGAACAACTTCAGGTCCCAAGGGCAACTGGTCAAGTTGTAGCGGCGCAGCCAGGAGATGAGCGTGGCGCAGCCGATCGTTGTGAGGAACAGCCAGGCTCTCTGCGAACGCGTGAGCCTCTTGAGCCCCGAGATCGGGAACCAGATGCTGACGGCCAAGGCAAGCACCAAGGGCCAGGCGACGAATTTCACCTTGTCGTGAAACAGCGAGGCCGTCAGCCAATGGTCACGCCACCGAAAACCCTTGTCGGTTCCAAATAGCTGACTGACCCAACGGTCCAATCCGCTGGCATCCCAGAGGACGATCAGCACCATCGCGGCTAGGAGGCCGACGACATCGCGTCGCAACCTCGTGTCCGGTCCGGCGAGAGTCGAACCGCTATGCACTGGACTGCACCCGGCGAGTCACGCGGCAAGCGTCACCGAGCGCGGGCCATGCAAGGCAGGCGCGCACAACGACTGAATGTCCTAGCGCGCCTTGCCGCAGTTCGGGCAGAAGCTTGTTCCTTGCGCGAGCGTGGTGTTGCAGCCCGAGCACTGGGTTGAGGTTTGCCCCGCTCCGCACTGACTGCAGAAACGACCACCAGGGCTCGTGACGGCGCCGCATTTCGAACACGCAAGGCCGCCGCCCGCGGCTTGTTGTGGCATCGGGCTCGGGACGTTGCCGTATCCGTACCCGTGTCCACCGCCGTGATGTCCGCTGCGATGGTGGCCGCCTCCATGCGAGCCGGTGACGCCGCGCAAAAGCTTTTCGAACATGCTCATTTGGTACTCCTGTCAGACGGTGGGGGGTGATCGGTTGTTCTCATTGGAAAGTCTCTTGCCCATATAGAGTCAAGCGCCCCGAGGCCTGGCCGCGCGTAGATGACAGGTTTGTCATCTGATTGTTCGGAAGTCGTCAGAAAGTGCTTCGTAGAGTCGCCCAAGGTCAGCGCGCTCCAGACGCGGCCGGAGACGAAAGGCAGCTCCATGAGCGTAGATCGGTTGCCCGAGGACAACTACGGTGTCCGGGTGATGTGCAAAGACGACCGCGTGCGCCTGCTTTGGCTGGCCAACGAGGTTGGAGAGGACGCGCTGCGAATCAGCGTGCGCAAGTACCAGCAACGTTTCGCTGGTGCCATGCCCTACGTGTCCAAGATGCTGCGGTGGCACCGGCTCGAGGTTCCATCCGAGGTGTGCGTGCCGCAGTACGTCCGCTAGTGCACAGACCGCTGAGGCCGGTGACCCCGTCGTACCCGCACTTCACACACTCAAAAAGGAAGCTCATATGAAGCGCTCTCTATTCATCGCTGCTCTTTCAACCCTGGCAGCAGGCTCAACACTCGCCCAAAGCAACGTCACCATCTACGGACGTCTCAACGAGACCGTTGAGCGCGAAAAGGTGGCTGGAAACAGTCGCACCGTGGTCAACGACAACGCGTCTCGTCTGGGGTTCAAGGGGTCAGAAGACCTGGGAGGCGGTCTAAAAGCCAACTTCTTGCTCGAGCACCGTTTCCGCCCGGACACCGGTACAGCCGCCGGCGACTTCTGGGCTGGCGACAGCTGGGTGGGCCTGTCCAGCAGCAACTACGGTGCCCTGCGACTGGGGCGCATGATCAGCACGGCTTACTTCGCAACGGCTGACTACGTCAGCTATCACAACCACGACACCGGCTCTTCGTCCGATGCTCTGTACAACCTTGGCTTCCAGAGCTGGTACACGAAGAACAAGATTGCGTACAAAACGCCTTCGCTGGCTGGCGCCACGGTGGAAGTCCAGTACGGCCTGCGCGAAACCGGCGTGGCTCCGGCTTCGGACCGGAACAGCAATGGCTTCGAGCTCGCCGCCAACTACAACGTCGGCGACCTCGCGCTGGGCCTGGGGTTCACCAAGGACGGCGCAGACAAGCAGGTTGCCGTGCGTGGCCAGTACACGATCGGTGCCTTCACGCTCGGTGGCTACTACCAGCGCACGGGGTTCAAGGACATCTACGCAACGGGGGGCAAAGCCAACATCTTCCGCCTGTCCGGGATGTACACATTGGGCGCTTCCGAGTTCCACGCCAATGCCGGCCTGGCAGGCAAACGCGACGGCATCGCGGACAGTGATGCACAGCAGTTCACCCTGGGCTACAACTACAACCTGAGCAAGCGCACCAAGGTCTACACCTATTTCACCAAGATCAACGCGGAGGCGGCCACCGCCTACGTCGCCGACTACAGCTCGCTCGCCCTGGGCATCCGCCACAACTTCTGATCGCCTCGATCAGCGAAAGGAAGACCGGCCGGGCGAAAGACCTGCCGGTCTTCCTGGCAGCGTGCCTAGCTGATCGCGTTCGGAATCGAAGTGATCGTGCGCTGCAGGTACTCGACGAGGATCGAGACCATCCACGGCCCGGCGATCAGCAGCGCAACGACGGCAACGATCAGCTTGGGCACAAAGGACAGCGTCGGCTCGTTGAGCTGGGTGGCGGCCTGAAACACGCTCACGATCAAACCAATCCCCAGCACCGCCAGCAGCACCGGTGCGGCGATCAACAAGAGGATCTCGAGGCCTTGCTGACCGATGGTGAAGACCTGTTGAGCGTCCATGGCCTGCCTTTGGTAGTTGAGAGAGTTAGGCCGTCACAGCAGCGCTGGCCGCTTGTGGGGAGTGGGATCCGTCATTGCCGGTGCTTCGCAGGCGCGCAGCCCACGTGCAGCCGCCAGCAAGTCCAACTCGGACCGATAGACGCCCGTCTGAACGCCGAACGCGCCCAGCAGCGTGTGAAAAAGGTTGTCGTGCGCGGCCGGCTGGGTGGCCAAGGTCTGCAGACAGGTCACCTCCGGCGCCAGCGTCTGCTGGGCACCGGGACTCATCCACATCAGCATCGGCACATGGAACTGCTCGTGCGGCGCCATCCAACGCGGCATGCCGTGCAAATAGACGCCGCGCTCACCCAGCGACTCGCCGTGATCCGAGACATAGATCAACAGCACGTCTCGGCCTGACGGCTGTTCGGCCAGCTGGTCGATGGTGCGAGCCAACACACGACTGGTGTAGTCGATGGTGTTGTCGTAGGTGTTGATCAGCGCCTGGCCGTCGCACTCCTGCAGGCGGTTGGAGTCGCAGGTCGGCGTGAACCTCGCCGGCGCTGGGTAGCGCTTGTAGTACGCAGGTCCGTGGCTGCCGCGCTGATGCATGACGACCAGAGCGTCTTGGCTGGACGATGAGATCTTCTCCACCAGCGCCGGCACGAGCGCTTCATCGAAACACTCGTTGTCGGTTCCCCAAGCCTTGTCCTGGACCGTGGAGGTCGGAACCCGCTTGCAGACCTCCTTGCAGCCCGAGTTGTTCTCGATCCAGCTGACTTCCACGCCGGCACGTTGCAGCACGTCCAGCAGGTTCTCCCGCTGGCCGGCGGTATCCGCCGAGAAGCGTTCAGCGCCGACGTCCGAGAACATGCAGGGCAAGGACGTGGCGGTGTCGGTGCCGCAAGACGTGACCTGTGAGAAGTAGACCAAGGACTTGCCCGCCAAGGCCTCATTGGTCGGCCTGGGATAACCACCGAGCGAGAAATTGTCGGCTCGAGCGGTCTCTCCGACGACCAGCACCACCAGCAGCGGCCGCGGACGACTTTCAATCCGCTTGGCATCGGTGCCGACCCGTTCCAGGTCGGTCTTGCGTTGGGAGCGCAGCACCGAGTAGAGGCCACCCAGGTAGTTGCTTGGCACCAGCTGCAGCCGCAGCTCCCGGTGGTTGCGGAAGGTGGACGCGTACAGGGGGTAGAACGCCGCCAGCGCGGCACTCAGGCTGAGCCCGGTGATGCTGAACAGAATCGTGCCTTGCGTGAACCATTCACGCGGCCTGACCGGCCGCACACGCAGGATCAGGACGATGCCCGCGGGCAGAACGCCACGTACCAGGAAGTCGAGCAGGAGCGAGCCGCTCATCAGATCGCCGGCCTCGCGCAGATCGGTCTGCACGACGTTGCGCATCATGTGCTTGTCGAGCAGCACGCCCCAGCTGTCCACGAAATGTGCAGCGAGTGCCGAGGTCAGCAAGAGGATGGCCGAGATCGGCTTGGCCAGCCGAAACGGAGCGAAGCACCAAAGCACCGTGGTGGCGGCGAACCAGAGCACCAGGCCCACGGCGATCGTGGCCGCTGCCGCCGAGAGCGACGGTGTCTGCGCTGCGGCGAAGGTCCGCCAGAAGGTGACGTTGTCCACCGTCACCAGCCACAGTGCGACACCGCCCGCCAAGGCGACCGATGACAATCCGCTGCTGTTATCGGCCGCAGGGACACGGCCGTGCAACAAGGGACGCAGCCTCACGTTGAGCCACAGGCTCGCGCGGCGCCGTCCAGTTGTACGTCAAGGGTCTCTCCACGCATGTGGAGATGCAGGCAGATCGATAGGCTCACCGGATGTCCCCGACAAAAAAGACGGGTGGCTCCACCACCCGCCAATCACCACCACCTGTCAGCGGCGGAACGTCGGGTTCTGGGCCACATGCACCGTCAGGGGCTGGCTGCTGAAGCCGGCCGGCGCGAATCTGTCGAGGTCGACCGCCTTGCGATCCAACCCGTTGAAGGTCCAGGAGAACTCCTTGCCTTCGTTGCGGAACTTCACCGTCTCGCCGTAGGCCACCCGGAGGTGGCGTGCCGTTCCCAGATCCACCACGCGTGCGTTCGCGATCGAGCCTTGGTCCGCAGGCTGTCCCCAGAAAGACTGCCCGTTGCGGAAGACGTCGTTTGCCGATGCCGGCAAGGCCGCTGCGCCGAGCACGATGGCGGCGATGAGGGTTGAGGTTGAACGCATGAAGATCTCCTTCTCAAGATGTCCGCGCCACTGCTGTCGGTGCGGGATGCCAACTGCTGAGGCATCGAGAAGGACTCTAAAAATCTGGCCCTGTCGAGGGCCAAACGATCAAATGACAAAGCTGTCATCTGCGACCGAGCGGTGTCGGTCGTGTGAGCTCGTGCGCGTTCTGATGGAGGCCGTAGCGGCCGCGGTCACTTGCGCGTGTTGCGCGGCGTCTTTGGATGGGCGCCATGCACATGCTCATGGGCATGCGCATGTTTGGTCGACGGCTTCCTCGCCGACCCCGACAGCGTCGACAAGATGCCGCAGTCTTTGCCGGCTTGGATGTCCTCGCATTGGGACCGCAGCGCCTTCAGTTCCTTCTCCAGGCTCTTGAGCTCTTGAATGCGCTCGGCGACATGGTCGATGTGTGCGTCCAGCAGCGCGTTGACGGCGCCGCAGTCGGCTTGCGGTGCATCCTTGAACCCGAGCAGCAGGCGGATCTCCTCCAGCGTCATGTCCAAGGACCGGCAGTGGCGAATGAACGCGAGGCGGTCGACATGCTCGCTGCCATAGATGCGGTAGTTGCTGCTGGTCCGTGCCGGCACAGGCAACAGCCCCTCCTGCTCGTAGAAGCGCACGGTCACGACAGGTGTTCCCGTTGCGTCGGCAAGTTCTCCGATCTTCATGGTGGCTCCCGGGAGGTGTTGCGGCGGTGTTGACTCTACATTGGCTATAGAGTTTCCAATCCCTGGACAGCATCTACTCAGGAGACTCCCATGGGCTTTTCCAAGCGCATTCGTCCTTTTGTGAGCCGGGAACTGAAAGCCGCCGAGGCGGCCGACGCCGCAGATCGGCCGGAGGTGTCGTTTGGGCATCTGGAGCGTGCGCACGTTCTGGGACAGGCCTCGACCGTGGAGCACGTCCGAGCCCACCTGCACATGTTGTTGTGGGCGCTGCGGCATCGCCGCGCCAAGGAAGTCTTCGGCCAGGTCACGCGCATCGTCGGCGCCGCCACCAAGACCGTGTTCTGGATTCCGGTGGGCAACACCGGTGGTGCGAACGTCAGTCCGTTCAAGCGCATGCCCATCCCGGGCGATCTGGCCGGTGTCATCGCCGAAGCGAAAGACGCCCGAGGCTCAGCCTCTCGCTGAGCCTCGTCACCCGCTCAGTTGCGGGTCAGCGGGTTCTGCTGCACGTAGACCTGGCCCTGCGTCGCAGGGAAGTCAGCCGGTGCGATCTTGGCAACCGGGACCGCCTTGCGATCGAGGCCGTTGAAGGTCCACGAGAACTGCTTGCCGTTGGGTGCTTGGAAGGTCACGGTCTCGCCGTACGGCACCGTCACGCTCTTGGTCGTGGCCACGTCAACGACCCGCGACGACTTGGCGCCGGCCACCGCTGGTTGACCGAACATGGACTCGCCGTTGCGGAAGACGTCCTTGCCGGTGGCCATGGCGTGAAGCGGGATGGCGGTGGCGATGGTCAGTGCAGCGATGCGGAGGAGACGAGAGGTGTTCATGGGGTTCCTTTTGAGTGAGGGGCTTGCTCATCAAGCCCGTGTTGATCACGCAAAAGGACTGTAGAAATCAGGCGCTGACCACAGGGCAACGCACAGATGACAGTTGCGTCATCTAGGTGCTTGTCGTGGTCGATGTGGGCTCCAGCCCTCGCTGCTTGAACGCCAGCAGCCGCAGCGCGTTGATGACCACGAGCAGCGTGGATCCTTCATGGAAGAGCACCGCGACGCCGATGTTGAGGCCAAGGATGGTGGCTGGAATCAGCATGGCGACCACGCCCAGGCTCACCCACAGGTTCTGCTTGATCACCCGGCTGGTGGCGCGTGAGAGGCCGACTGCCAACGGCAGCTGCGCCAGGTCATCGGCCATCAGCGCGACGTCGGCCGTCTCCAAGGCCACATCGGACCCTGCAGCACCCATGGCGATGCCCACGGTGGCATTCGCCATCGCGGGCGCATCGTTGACGCCGTCGCCGACCATTGCCACCTTGCCCGTGTCACCGCGCAGCTTCTTGATGGCTTCGACCTTGTCGTCAGGCATCAGGTCGCCGCGCGCTTCGGTGAGCCCGACCGACTGCGCCACGGCATCGGCCACACGCTGGTTGTCGCCGGAGATCATGATCAGCCGCTCGATCCCGAGGGCTTTCAGCGACTGCATCACGCCTGGTGCGGAAGACCGCGGCGTGTCCATCACGCCCAGGATGCCCAGATACCGGTTGCCATGGCGCACCAGCATCGTGGTGCGTCCTTCGGACACCAGGCGGTCGTTCTCCACCACCACCTCCGGCGGGATCTGCGAGCCTTCGATCTCCTTGAAAAGCACGGCTTTGCCGATGTGGACCACGTCGTTGCCGAGCCTGGCCTGGACGCCGCGTCCCGTCACGCTTTGCACATCGCGCACCTCCAGCAGGGGGTGATTGGCGCCCAGCTTCTCGCGCGCTCCTGTGACGATCGCCGCGGCCAGGGGATGGTCGCTGTGCTGTTCCACCGCCAGCGCCACGGACAGCAGCTCAGACTCGCTCACACCGCCGGCCGGGGCGACATCGGTCAGGCGCGGCTTGCCTTCGGTCAGGGTGCCGGTCTTGTCGAACGCGATCGCAGTCAGCGTGCCCAGGTTCTCCAGCGGGGCACCGCCCTTGACCAGCACGCCGCTGCGAGCCGCTCGTGCGACACCGCTCAGGACGGCGCTCGGCACCGAGATCGCCAGCGCGCACGGACTGGCAGCCACCAGCACCGCCATCGCCCGGTAGAACGTGGCGCTGAACGGCTCGTCGATGACCAGACCGGCACCCATCAACAGCACCACCAGGATCAGGACGGCTGGAACGAAGATCTTCTCGAACTTGTCGGTGAAGTTCTGCGTGGGTGAGCGCTGTGCCTGCGCCTCGGTCACCAGCCGGACCACACGCGCCATCGTCGACTCGCTGGCACGCTTGGCGACCATCATCTCCAGGGCACCATTGCCGTTGATGGTGCCGGCGAAGACCCGGTTCTCCGGCGGGAGCTTGTCGAAAGACGCCAATGCGGCCTTCGGATCGGCGACCGGCTGCTTGTCGACCGGCACGCTCTCGCCAGTCACGGGTGCCTGGTTGACGCTGCTGGTACCGAGCACCACGATGCCGTCGGCCGGCAGCCGCTCGTTCGGCTTCACCAAGACCACCTCACCGGGGTTCAGGGTGCCCACGGCGACCTCCACGACCTGGCCGTCCCGGCGCACCAATGCGCGTTCGGGTGCGAGCTTCGCCAGCGCTTCGATGGCACGCTTGGCACGACCCATTGCGTAGTGCTCCAACGAGTGCCCCAGGCTGAACAGGAAGAGCAGCAATGCGCCTTCCTCCCACTCGCCCAGCACGGCAGCGCCGAAGGCCGCCACCAGCATCAGCGTGTCGATCTCGAACCGTTTTGCGCGCAGGTTTTCGACAGCCTCACGCAGCGTGTAGAAGCCGCCGAAGATGTAGGCGGCAAAGAAGAACCCCAGGGCGACCGGGTTGGAGATCAGCTGCGAGCGCCAGAGCAACCACCCGACGAGCAGGAACGCGCCGGAGAGCAGCGAGAAGATGAGCTCCGAGTTCGCGCCGAAGATGCCACCGTGGCTGTGGTCGTGGTCCTGATGGCCTTGCTCATCCGCATGGCTGTGGTCGTGACCGTGCTTGTCGCCGTGCTGGTGGCCATCACCGTGCTCGTGGTCATGCGGTTCCGTCTCACTGTGACCAGCGTGTTCCTGGCCGTGCTCGGTGGGCACTGGTTTCGACGCGGCATGGGTGTTCACGACGCGCAAGTCCAGCGACTTCAGCCGGCTCAGCAGCTGGCTGTCGGGCAGGAGTTGCCGGTCGTACTCGATCCGTGCCACGCCCGATGCCGAGGCGTCGGCTTCCAGGACGCCGGGGATGGCACGCAGCTGATCCGTGAGCCGCCTCGCCGCGCGGGCATGCGTCGGGGCTTGTTCGGCCACCAGGTGGCCGTATCGCTTGGTCAGGCCGGCACCGGTGTTCATTGCCAACTCACGCACCTTGCGAAGTGGCACCTGCTCCGGGTCGAAGTGGATGCAAAGCTGCGGCTGGTCACCGTCGGTCTTGATGTGCGCCTTCTCGATGCCGGGTTGCTCTTCCAAGGCTTTGGTCAGTCGCTGCACGCAGGCATCGCGCTCGTCCGCCACGGACGGCAGGACGATGGAAAGCTCCAGATTCAGTCGCTGCGGGTTGCTCATGGGGTGACCTCCTTGGTCTTGTGAGATTCGGGTGGCAAGGCGCGCGCTGGCGCGGAAGTGGCCTCGGAAGCAGCCGTTCGGCGCAAGGTGAAGCCGACCGTGGTGTGGCCTTGCGAGGAGCGTGCAAATGGGGTTCCGCCATGCATCTGCGCGATCGCCGCGACGATCGACAACCCCAGGCCGTGATGGCGGTCAGCGTTCTTGCGAGAGGTCTCCGCACGGTAGAAGCGATCGAAGATGCGGCCGACGCGGTCGGCCGGGATGGTCTCGCCTTCGTTTTCGACCTGCAGGTGGACCTCGTCCTGGTGGACGCCCACCACGATGTTCACGATCGACCCGGTTCGCGCATACCTCGCGGCGTTGGACAAGAGGTTGGATGCGGCGCGCTCGATCAGCGAGCTGTCGATGTCCGCCGCGGCATCGCCATGCACCTGGACCATCAGCGAGTGGTCCGCCAGTGCGGCTTCGTGGAAGGACGCCACGCGCCAGAGCAACTGCGCGAGGCTGCCCACGGGCTTGCGGCGTGCCTGGGTGCCATGGTCGGCATGCGCGAGGAAGAGCATGTCCTGCACGATCCGGGCAAGGCGCTGCAACTCTTCCAGGTTGCATTCGAGCAGCACGCGCAGCTCTTCGGCCGAGCGATCTCGCCTCAGCGCGATCTCGGTGCTGCCGATCAGGGTGGACAGTGGCGTGGCCAGCTCATGCGCAACATCCGCGTTGAAGGCCTCCAACCGGTCGAACGCGCACTGCAGACGTCCCAGCAGCTGGTTGAACTGGAGCACCAGCGGCGCCAGCTCATCGGGCTGTGCCGAGCCGTCCAACCGGCGCTCCCGTGTCTCCACCGACAGCATGCTGGTCTGGTCGACCAGGCGCCTGACCGGTTGAAGCCCTCGACGAACGAGAACGGAGCCGCCCGCCGTGATCAGGAGCGCACCGACCGCGGCCGCGGCGGACAGCGACGCTGCCAGCAGGTTGAGCGTGGCCGCATCCGCACTCACGTCCAGGGCGAGGCGGGTCTGCCAGGCGCTGCCACTGCCGTCGGGCGCCGGCAATGCGAACCGGAGCAACCGCTGGGCTTCGCCCGGACTGTTGCCCGCCCATCGGAAGAACATGCTTCCGTCATTGCGCAGGATCTCGACCGACAACAAGGTCTGCCCGACCAGCACGTCACCGAGCTTGTGGGTCAAGAGGCGCTCATCGCCGGTCTCGAGGGCTTCCTTGAACAGGTGCTCCAGCTGAACCCTGGGGCGGTCCAGGCGCTCGACCTGCTGTTCGCTCAGCCCCAGGTACGCCCAGCCGAACACGGCAGCGCAGACCATGGCCAGAACCGTCAGGCTGAGCAAGGCGAGCCCGACCGACAGCCGGCGGGTGAGAGACCCTGCGGCCACGGTCTTCACCCGCGGTCCTCCAGGACGTAGCCGAAGCCACGCACCGTGTGCAACATGGGTCGCTCGAACGGCGCGTCGAGCTTGTGGCGCAGGCGCCGCACGGCCACATCGATCACGTTGGTGCCGCTGTCGAAGTTCATGTCCCAGACGCGCTCGGCGATTTCGGTGCGCGACAGCACCTCACCCTGGCGGCGCAGCAGCAACTCCAGCAGCTGCAGCTCCTTGGCGGTCAGGTCCAGGCGCTGGCCGGCACGAACCGCTCGGCGCTTGAGCAGGTCCAGCTCCAGATCGGCGAGGCGCAGCATGGTCTCCACGCCGGGCGCCTGCGCCGGGCGAGCCCGTCTGAGAAGCGCGTGCAAGCGCGCCACCAGCTCCGAGAACGCGAAGGGTTTGACGAGGTAGTCGTCGGCGCCGGCGCGCAGGCCTTCGACACGGTCGTCCGTGTGCTGCCGAGCGCTCAGCATCATCACGGGCGTCGTCTTGACCTTGCGCAGCGCGGCCAGCAGCGACATGCCGTCGATGCCGGGCAGCATGCGGTCCAGCAACAGCACGTCGTAGTCGCACTCGGTCGCGAGGTGCAGACCATCGATGCCGTTGTGCACCACGTCGACGACGAAGCCTTCTTCGCTCAACCCCTTGTGCAGGTACGCAGCGAGCTTGGTTTCGTCTTCCACCAGAAGAACCCTCATCGGCGGCCGGCCTCGCTCATTTGCGCCGGCGACTTGCGCGGCGTTCCTCTCGGCGGACAGCGCGGCGCTTGCGGTCGCGCAATGCCATGACCACTCCGAAGACGACGGCCGCGATCAGCCCGACGATCGCCGACACCCAGATGTAGGCGTGCGCGGATTCTTCGGCTGGGCTCATGTCGCAGGCACTCTGGCGAAGCCACACACATTCCGGTCACTTCAGGGTGAAGCGCACGCTCGTGGCAGCGCCGCCGGCCAGGGTGACCTGTCCAGCCACTTTGGTGCCCGCGCCGACCTTGAAGCTGCCCTTGGCCTCGAGGCGATCGCCCGCTGGTGCGAGCGTCACATCCGCCTTGTCGCTGGCCGACAGCAGCGTGAGCTTGGCACTCGCGCCCTTGAGGTCCACCGGTTTGCCGTGGTCGCTGACGTAGAGCGTCAAGGTGTCGGCCTTGGCGACCAGTTCGTAGTTGACGTCCTTCACGACGCTGACCACGCCGCCGTAGGCCGGCTTGGCTTCATGCGCATGGCTGCCGGCCTTGCCGCCGCCGTGGTCGTGCCCCTTGTGGGTGTCGACAGCCAGTGCCGAGGTGCTGCCGAGGGCAAGGGAGATGGCCAGCATGGAGATGGAACGGGAGTTCATGGTGTTGCCTTTCGTGGGTTGAACGGAGGAGTGAATGAAGTGCCCAGGGTCACGGGCGGGATGCCGCGGTGGAGGTGGCGGCTTCAGCCGCCTCTGCGCGCGCCGCCAGGGCGGTGCGCGGCTCGGTCCAGTGAGAGTTGTCGAATGCGTCTGGGCACGGCGTGGTTTCGCACTGCAAGGTCACGTGCTCGATCGAGAAACGGTCGTGCAGCAGCGCGCGCAGGATCGAGATCAACTCCTGCGGTGCCATGGCGGCCTCGTGCACGACGTGCGCGCTCAGGCTGGCCTTGCCGCTGGTCAGCGCCCAGATGTGAAGGTCGTGGAGCCCGGTCACGCCGGGGACACCTTGGATGGCTTGCGAGACGGCCTGCGCATCGATGCCGTCCGGCACACCTTCGAGCAGGATGTTCAGGCTCTCCTTGAGCAACACCCAGGTCCTCGGCAGCACCCACAGTCCGATGGCCACGGCCACCAGGCTGTCCACCCAGGACCAGCCGGTGTAGCGGATGACCACGGCCGCGACGATGACGCCGATCGAGCCCAGCAGGTCGCTCCAGACCTCGAGGTAGGCGCCCTTGATGTTGAGGCTCGCGTCCTTGCCGCTTGCCAGCAGCCGCATGCTGATCAGGTTGATCACCATGCCGAGCGTCGCCACCACCAGCATGCCGGTCGACTCGATCGCGGCGGGTTGCTTGAATCGCTGCCAGGCTTCGACCAGGATGTAGATCGCGACGCCAAACAGCAGCAGCGCGTTGAACGCGGCCGCCAGGATCTCGAAGCGGTGGTAGCCGAAGCTGCGCTTGAGGTCAGCCGGTCGCCTTGCCACGCGGATGGCCGCCAGCGCGATGGCCAGTGCCGCCGCATCCGTGAACATGTGGGCAGCGTCGGAGATCAGTGCCAGGCTGCCCGTCAGGACACCGGCGACGACCTCGGCAATGAGGAAGCTGAAGGTCAGCCCGAAGGCCAGCCACAAGGCTTTCTCGTTGTTCGGGGTGGCCGGTGCGTGTTGGTGGTTCGAACCCATGGTGTGCTCCTGGCGCGACCGAGTGATCGCGCCGTTGGGTCATGCAGGCATGTCCGCCGCTGCGGTGGGCGGCCGCCGCTCGGCCACCTCGTCCTCTTCGTCATCGCGCCGGTGGGCAATTCGGTACAGGACCGGCAGCACCAGCAGCGTCAGCGCCGTCGAGGACAAGATCCCGCCGATCACCACGGTGGCCAGCGGACGCTGCACCTCGGCGCCAGTGCCGGTGGCCAGGGCCATCGGAACAAAGCCGAGCGAAGCGACAAGCGCGGTCATCAGCACCGGGCGCAGCCGGGTCAGCGCGCCTTCGTGGATCGCGGCGTCGAGCGTGTGGCCACCTTCGCGCAGGTTGCGGATGAAGGACAGCATCACCAGCCCGTTCAGCACCGCCACACCGGACAGTGCGATGAAGCCCACCGCCGCCGAGATGGACAGCGGGATGCCACGCATCCACAGCGCGATGATCCCGCCCGTCAGCGCAAACGGAATGCCGGTGAAGACCAGCAGGCCGTCCTTGATGTTGCCGAACATCGCGAAGAGCAAGGTGAAGACGAGCAACAGCGACACCGGCACCACCACCTTGAGGCGGTTGGTCGCCGACTGCAGGTTCTCGAACTGGCCGCCCCAGGTCATCCAGTAGCCGCTTTGCAGCTTGATCTGTTGCTGGATGGCCTGCTCGGCCTCGGCGACGAAGCTGCCGATGTCGCGGTCTCGCACGTTCGCACTGACCACGACCCGGCGCTTGCCGTCTTCGCGGCTGACCTGGTTGGGTCCAGGCGCCAGCGACAGCGTGGCGACCTCGCTCAGCGGGATGAAGCGCTGCGCGTTGTCGGCTCCCTTGGGCAAGGCGATCGGCAGGCGGCGGATCGCCTCCTGGTCCGAGCGCAGGTGGTCCGGCAGACGAACGAGGATGTCGAAGCGGCGATCGCCTTCGAAGAGCGTGCCGGCCTCGCGGCCGCCGATCGCGGTGCCGAGCGTGTCCTGCACGTCCTGAACATTGAGGCCGTAGCGTGCGGTCTTCTCTCGGTCGATCTGCACCGTGAGCATCGGCAGGCCGGTGGTCTGCTCGACGTTGACCTCCGCGGCACCGGAGATGCCTTGCAGCACCCCGGCGATGCGCGTGGCCGTGTCGTTGAGCACGTCCATGTCGTCGCCGAATACCTTGACGGCCACGTCGGCTCGCACGCCCGAGATCAGCTCGTTGAAGCGCAGCTGGATCGGCTGTGAGAACTCGTAGTTCTGACCTGGCAGCTTGGCCACCTCGGCCTTGACGGCCGCGACGAGCTCCTCGCGCGTCTTGCGCGGCTCAGGCCAGTCTTTGGCGGGCTTGAGCATCACGTAGCTGTCCGAGATGTTGGGCGGCATCGGGTCGGCGGCGATCTCGGCCGTGCCGGTGCGGGCGAAGACCCGCTCGATCTCGGGGAACTTGGCCTTGAGCGTGCTCTCGAGCTGCTGCTGCATCGCGACCGACTGCGACAGGCTCGTGCCTGGGATGCGCAAGGCCTGCACCGCGAAGTCGCCTTCGTTCAGGCTCGGCACGAACTCGCTGCCCAGGCGGGTGGCCAGCAGGCCGGAGAGCACGACGGTGATGGCGGCAACCGTCAGCACCAGCGGCTTGGCCTGCATCACGCGACCCAGAAGCGGCTCATAGGCACGCTTCGCCCAGCCCATCAGGCGGTTCTCTTTCTCGTCGACCTTGTTGCCGATGAAGAGCGCAACCGCCGCCGGCACGAAGGTGACCGACAGGATCATGGCGCCGATCAGTGCGATCACGACCGTGAACGCCATCGGGTGGAACATCTTCCCCTCGACGCCAGCCAGCGCGAAGATCGGCAGGTAGACGATCATGATGATCAGCTGCCCGAAGATCAGCGGCCGACGCGCTTCCTGCGACGCGAGGAACACCTCGTGGAAGCGCTCGGAGCGTGTCAACGGCCGCCCGTGGTGGGCTTGCGCATGTGCCAGGCGCCGCACGCAGTTCTCGACGATCACCACCGCGCCGTCGATGATGATCCCGAAGTCCAGCGCCCCCAGGCTCATCAGGTTGGCACTGACCTTCTGGTTCACCATGCCGGTGAAGGTGAAGAGCATCGACAGCGGGATCACCATCGCCGTCAGGATGGCCGCCCGGATGTTGCCGAGGAAGAGGAACAGGATCGCGATCACCAGCACCGCGCCTTCGATCAGGTTCTTCTTGACGGTGTTGATGGCCTTGTCGACCAACAAGGTGCGGTTGTAGACCGTCACCGCGTGCACGCCTTTCGGCAGGTTCTTGTTGATCTCGACCATCCGCTTGTCCACCGCTTCGGAGACGGTGCGGCTGTTCTCGCCGATCAGCATGAAGACGGTGCCGAGCACCACCTCGCGGCCGTTGTCGGTGGCTGCGCCCGTGCGCAACTCCTTGCCGATCTCCACCGTGGCCACGTCGCGGATGCGAACAGGCACGCCGGCCTCGTTGCGCAGGACCACGTTGCGGATGTCGTCGACCGAGCGCACCTGGCCCGGGGCGCGGATCAGGTACTGCTCGCCTTTGCGCTCGATGTAGCCGGCACCGACGTTGGTGTTGTTGCGGTCGAGCGCATTCACCAGGTCGGCCAGCGTCAGGCCATAGGACGACAGCTTGGTCGGGTCCGGCGCGACGTGGTACTCCTTGGCGAAACCACCGATGGAGTTGATCTCGGTCACGCCCGGCACGGTGCGCAGCTGCGGCTTGATGATCCAGTCCTGGATCTCGCGCAGGTCGGTGGGTGTGTAGGGATTGCCGTCCGGCTTCGTGGCGCCATCCTGGGCTTCCACCGTCCACTGGTAGATCTCGCCCAAACCGGTGGAGATCGGACCGATGGCGGGTGTCACGCCCTGGGGCAGCTGATCCCGAGCCGTCTGGATGCGTTCGTTGACCAGTTGGCGTGCAAAGTAGATGTCGGTGCCGTCCTTGAAGATCACCGTCACCTGCGACAGGCCGTAGCGCGACAGTGAACGGGTCTGCTGCAGGCCCGGCAGGCCGGCCATCACCGTCTCGATCGGGAACGTGACGCGCTGCTCGGTCTCGAGCGGCGAGTAGCCCGGTGCGCCGGTGTTGATCTGCACCTGCACGTTGGTGATGTCGGGCACGGCGTCGATCGGCAGCTTCTGGTAGCTGAAGACGCCGAGCGCGGCCATGCCGAGCACGGCGAGTAGCACCAGCCATCGGTGCTCGATGGCAAAGCGAATGATTCGTTCAAACATGAAGGAGCCTCGTCATTGCCGTTCAGTGGGTGTGGGTGGCCGACGACTTGCCGGCCTCGGACTTGACGACGAAGCTGCCGGTGCTGGCGTAACGCGCACCGGGCTTCAGCCCCTTGACGATCTCGACACGCTTGCCATCGCTGCGGCCGGTCTGCACCGGCTGGGCGACGAAGCCGCCTTGCGTCTGCAGGAAGACGACGGTCTTGTCGCCCATCGTCTGGATCGCCTCGGCCGACACGGTGATGGGTGCAGCGGCTTCGCTCGCGCTCATCTCCACGTTGACGAAGAGCCCCGGACGCCAGATGGCGTTGGGGTTCTGGACCGCGACACGTGCCTGTGCCGTGCGGGTCTGCTCACCGAGGAGCGAGCCGACGTAGGCCACCGTGCCGTTGGCCGTCTGGTCGAAGGCTGTGGAGCGGATGGTGACGCGCTCGCCGACGCGCACTTGCGGCAGGTCCTTGGCCGGCACGTTGATCTGTGCCCAGACCACGCGCAGGTCGGAGATGGTGAAGACCTGGGCGTCTTCCTTGACCTGCTCACCGAGCGAGATGTGCTTCTCGACCACGGTGCCGTCGAACGGCGCGCGCAGCTCGAAGCGGTTCAGGCTGCCCGATCCGGGACCGGCGCCGACGGCCTGTAGCTTCTGGCGCGCGTTGTTGACCGCGATCTCGGCTTCGCGCAATGCGTTCTCGGCCTGCAGCACGTCCTGCTGCGGGGAGATCTTTTCCTCGAAGAGCTTCTTCTCGCGCTCGTAGGTTGAACGCGCCAGCCTCTCGCGGGTCAGCGCCGCCTGAAGCTCGGACCGTTGCTCGGAGACTGCAGGGCTGCTGACCACTGCCATCACCTGACCTTTGCGGACCTGTTGTCCGAGCGAGACCGGCACGGACTCGACGACACCGGCCACACGGGGCACGACGTGAGCGGTGCGGTCTTCGTTGAAGCGGATCTCGCCGGGGAGCTGCAGCGTCGAGCGGATGGTGGCGGGTGCTGCGGCATCCATGCCGACGCCCGCCGCCTTCAGTTGCTCCGGCGACAAGGCGATCACGCCCTCGCGCTGGGAGAACGTGAAGAGGAACGGCTCCTTGGCCGTCTGCACGGCCAGCGTGCCTTCGAACATGTGGGGTTCGGCGACCGGCTGGGTGCTGACCAGTGCATCTTTCTCGACCTTGAAGGTGACCTTCTCGACTTCACCTCCCGGGCGCGTCAACTCAGCCGTCACGGTGCCGACGGTCGGCGCCGCGGCCTTGCCGCCCTGGTAGAGCCACAGCTTCATGCGCGGCACACCGCCTTCTTCAGCGAGCAGCAGTTCCACCCCAAAGTCGCCCTCGGTCAGCATCTCGCCGCCGTGGGATCCTTTCTTGGCTTCCTCGTGGTGCTCGTTGTCGGCGTGGCCAGAAGAGTGGCCATGGCCATCCTTGGCCTTCTCGCCGTGGTGCTCGCCGTCGCCGTGGCCCTTGGCTTCGTCGTGGCCATGCCCGTGGCCTTCTTCGGCGGCTGGCTTGGCGCGATCGCTGCCCAGGATCGCTACCGCGCCCACGCCGCCCAACGCCAGCACGGCCGCAATCGCGATCAGCTGCTTCTTGCCCACGCTGTCACGCATGCGCTCGACCAGGTTCGTCTTGGTGTTCATCTTCAATCTCACTGTTGGGTGCCCGTGCCCGGGCGATCGTTGGGGCTGCCAAGGCGGCGCTCGAGTTCGGCGGTGGCGCGATGCACCTCGGCGAGCGACTGCAGGTATTGCGTGCGGGCTTGCAGCCAGGTGCGTTGGGCGTCCAGCACCTCCAGGAAGCTGAACTTGCCGAGCTCAAAGCCGCGGCTCGCTGCCTCGTAGGCGCTTTGGGCGCCAGGCAGCACGTCCTGGCGCAGCGTCTGCGCTTCGCTGGCGCGTGCCTGCAGCTGGTCGACGGTCTGAAGCACTTCCGAGCGGATGCGCCGCTCCTCGGATTCCGCCAGCGCCTGGGCGGCGTCCCGGCGGCGCAGCGTCTCGAGCTGCGCACCCTTGTTGGTGTCGAACAGCGGCAGCGGGATCGACACGCCGATCATGGGTTGGTTGCGGCCGATCTCCGTGGCGCGTTTGGCACCCAGGCTGACCGTGACATCGGGGATGCGGCGTGCGCGCTCCAGCTCGTAAGCCGCGTTGGCACGCTGCACTTCGCTCTGCGCGCGACGCAGCGCCGGCGCTTGTGCCAGCCGCTGGGCGACCGTCTCAGGTGCAGGTGGCGTCGGCAAGGTGTCTGCGCGACCATCCAACTGGCTCACGGCGCCTTCGGAGACGCCCATCACCAGGCTCAGGGAACGCAGCGCGGACTGGCGGTCGGCCTGCGCCTGGCGCAGCTCGATGCGCGACGTGGCTTCGGCCACGCGTGCACGGGTCTCTTCAATGGGAGACACCTTGCCGGCGGTCACACGGCGCGAAGCAGCAGCGCTGCCACTCGCGGCGATGCCCAAGGATTCTTCGGCAACCTTGACCCGCTCTTGCGCGATCAGGGCATCAAAGAAAGCCTGGATGGTGCCGGCTCGAACGTCGGCCTGGCGGGCTGCCAGGTCGGCCATGGCCAGATCGCGGCCACTGCGAGCCAGTTCGACCCGAGCAGCACGTTTGCCGCCCAGCTCGAAGGCCTGGCTCAGCATGACGGTCGTCGTGCGGGTCTCGCGACGGGTGTCTTCCTGGTCGACGCCAAGCGTCGGGTTGGGCAACACACCGGCTTGATCGATCGCACCGCGACTCGCCGCGACATCGGCTTCGGCGGCGCGCAGCAGCGGGTTTTGGCGCAGCGCGGTTTGCACCGCAGCGTCCAGCGAGAGGCCGGCACTGGCGGTGGAGGCCGCTGCGGCGGGAGCGCTCGCGGCCGGGGAAGGTTGAAGGGACGGACTGGCAGCAGGCGTCGTGGCCTGGCCATGTGCAATAGGGGTGATCAGTGCCGCACACAGAAGCGGCACGCAAGTTCTGCGCATCGAATACTCCAGAGGTTGCTAAGGCAGCCGGAAGGATTCGACGAGAGCAGCGGTGATCAGGTCAGGGGAAAGTCTTGCCTGGAAAGTGGTGCGCTCGCCGAATCAGGCGAGGCGCCAATTGGGGCGTTCGTGACGCTCCGGGTCGCGCGTGGGCAGGGGCTGGACGGCAGCGTCCTGAACGGCAGGACCCTTCAAGGCGGGAACCTCGAGGGCTTGCAGTTGTACCGACTTGGCAGCGTTCAGGTGGCAGTAGCCGCAGTCGTTGTCGGCCACGAGTTTGGTGCTCTTGGCGTCCTGCGCATCGGTCTTGACCTTGCCGGCATCCGAGGCAGCTTTGTGCTCGTGCTGGTGGTGACCGATGTGTTGCGTCTCCGGAGCCGTTTCGTGCTGGCAATACGACGCTGCCGCTGCCCAGGTGAACTGGAACGGCAACATGACGAGCAGCAGGATGGTCAACCAGCGACGCATGGCGGCGGAGTATAGAGGTCGAACTTTGAAGTTGTGGGGCTCACCCGTTTTGCAGCCCGGGCATCGGTCAGGGCGCAATAACGGCTTCGGTTGTTGGCATTGGAAACCCTCATGCCGCTATAGAGTCAAGCGGGATCGCGTGACTTCCTGCCGATGCACGACATGCGCTGAAGAACTCCCACCAACCCTCTGGCGATCCAGGCTAGGTCTCTGCACCGCCATCGAATGAGCCGGTGCCGTCGGCACTGAAGTCGATGATCCATTCCTGGAAGAACACTCGGACACCTGCACGCTCCCAACCTCGCAGGCGCATGCAGCTGCGAGACGCCTTGATGATCTGTACGTCATAGAGCGGTGGAAACAGATTGGGATCGGCTCGGTCGCGCTTCCAACCCGTGAAAGTCGCCACAGGGAACCCTTTCTCAACGCTGCTCACCTCGAGCCGCCCAGGAATGCCGTGCCCGCGCGCCGCCTTGAGGATGAGCTCTCCTTCCTTCCACATTCGCTGGCCGTGCACCTTCATGCTGTAAATATATACAGTTACATGGCACCCAAGTCGGAATCGTGCGATTGGCGGCTGCTCGCCCCAAGGGCTGGATCAGTTTTCTTCGCCCCATCGCGCTTGCCACTGGCTCAGCAGATCTGGCGTCCAGTGTGTCTGGAGGTAGGCCGCGAGGATGCTTCGGACCTGTTCTTCGGGCACGGGGTAGGCCAGACATCCGGCCGTCGCCTCAGCTACGAGTGTTGGCGGATCGGTGCGCAGGCTGTCGATCATTTCACCCGCGCGCGCACGAGTGGCATGTGTCATCAAGCCGAACCAGTTCGACAACAGCAGCTGCGCAAGCTCCTTTGCGTTGCTCCAGACTTCAGCCTCGGCCGGTTGCAGCAACGACGCTGCGGCGCCAGTGTGGTCTGACGCGAGGGATCCGAACCACCGAGACAGCGGTCGACCGCGAATCTCCAGGTTGTCCAGCTCTGCCAGAGTGTCGGCCACCTCACGAATCAAACCTGAGCGCATGACAGGCATCAGCTGCTCTGCCAATGCGTCCGCGTGGCCGTCGTACTGACGCTCGGCCGGAGAAGCCACAGCCTCCTGGTCTGGCTCCCGCTCAGCCGCCGGTGCGAAGAGCCAAGGATCGAGGTGCGTCAGAGCTTCCAGCTGCTGATGCAACTCGGTCATGAACTCCAGGAAGTCCACACCCATCGCGAGTAGCCATTCGCGCAACTCGATGACATCCAGTCGTCGATTGCCGGTCTCAGCCTTGCTCACCGTGCCCTGAACACTGCCGAGGTGCTGAGCGAGATCGCGTTGCCGGAACTTGCCTTGCTCGCGATATCGCCTCAGGAGCCCGAGAAAAACCTGGTTGTGCCGACGGTAGAGGGACTTGCGCATGGAGACCTTTCAACCGGTCACCGTAGCGGTTGGCGCGCCGTATTCGGAACGAGAATTCGCCCGGGCAATCGGCCTGGGCCTGTGCAGCAAGGTTGCTTCGCCCAGCAAAAAGCAAGCAGCACCTCACGGCCTGCAAGCGCAAGATGCTACTCTAAGTCTGTAGACCCAAAATCATCATCGGGCGAACCTCGACGGGATGTCGGGGCGCAAAGTTCAGCGTGAATCAGCTCGTAGCCGTTTGGCTAGGAATCTGCGCGCCATCCGGGCAGTCCAGGGCATTTCCCAGGAAGAGCTTGGCGACCTGGCTCAGCTGCACCGCACCTACGTCGGCTCGATCGAACGCCAAGAGCGCAACGTGTCACTCGACAACGTCGAGCGTCTGGCTGCCGCTCTGAAGGTCGACATCGTTGATTTGCTGGCCGCCGCCTAGCTCGCGCCTTCGTCGGGTCGGCGCAAAGTTTTTGCCGAGACCGCCCAGGCATCTGGATCGAACGGCTTGACCTGCGAATACGGCTCCGGTTCTGCAGGTGCCGCTTCTCTCGCTGCTGCTTCCAGCGCCTCATCGAACTGACCGGTGTCGAGCTCCTGCCGCATGCGCTCCTGCAGCCGCATGTCTTCGATCCACGGAAGCCTGTCAATCAAGCTCTTGAACCAGGCACGCATCACTATCTCCTAGGGTCCGACGGGAACACCATAGGACGCTTCGTGGCGAATTCGGAATAGGAATCTAACCACAGGAATATGAGTCGCCTATTCGAGGCGGCTTGGTGCGACCGAAGAGGCTGTTGATACTCGACACGCATGTGCCTAAGAGCCGCACGTGCGGCACGCCAACATGTTCATTGCTAAGCCCGCCTGTGAAGCGCCCGTGATGGCGATGCTCGGGCGCACCGATGCGCGGTACTTCCACGCAGTCGAACTCTCGATACGCCTGCCCTGGTTCATCGTCAACACCATCGTGTCGGATGGCAGGGACCGGTACCTGTGGTCGCTTTGCTGTGCTTGGGAGCAGGATCTCGCGGCCCTGTGCGACCCAGCCTCTGGACGCGAGATTGTCTCGATCCAGCAGGTGGTTCCGATCGACGAAGTGATGGGAGGTTGGGAGCTGCGTCAAATCGTGAAGGTGTGGCGTGCGCCGGGCTCGAACGGCTTCAAGTACGTGGTGCTGCAAGACGACCACGGCAGTGAGTTTTCCGGGGAGTTCGGTGCGGCGCCACCTGAGGGGCTGGGTGACCGCGACTTGCTGTTCTCGCTCGAGCCGCGCAACCGTCGCGGCGGCGTGCGACGCCGAAACCCGAACGAGCCGCTCGGCCATGACCTGCCGCTGCACGAGCAGGCGGCCGATCTCAAGTCAAAGGTGACCGCAGCGGAGCTCGCCAAATTCATCGGCGGCATTGACGCGAAGGAAGTCGCAAAGCGAGAGGCACGCGGCGAGCTGTTCCATGTGGCCGACGAGAACGCACCCACGAAGCGCCGCTATCCGCTTTACCAGGTGTGGCCTGGAATTCCGCGCCCAGTTGTGCTCAACGTGCTCGAGATTCTTCGCGCGGACGGTGGAACTGCATCGCCGCATTTCTTCTTCGCCTTCCAGGACCCGGACCTGGGTGCGCTCACGCCGATCGAAGTGCTCCTGGGCGCCTTATTGGTCGACCGCGAGTTGCACCGGGACGCACCACTTCTGCTAACCGCCAGTGCCGAAGATCGTCACGAATACGTACTGGCGGCCGCCAGGAACTATGCCGACGCAGCAGCAGCGTGACGAGGAAGGCCGCACAGTGCGGCTTCCCAAGTCAATCCGGGGAGTTCTTCTCCGCGACTTCGCCGCTTCAAGCGGCACCCGCCGGGTGTCGGTGATTGTTCAGCCTCACTTGAACACGCTGCCGAAGGGAACGCCTTCGCTTGATCTTGCTGCGGCCAAGCGCGCTACGACAGCGCTGAAAAAGGATTTGGCTGGGCTGGGTCTGCTCGACCGAGCCCGAAGCGTGTCGGTGTTCAGTGGCTTCGTCTTGGAGGTGACGCCCAAGCAGCTCAGGCTGCTGGCGAAGGCTCCTGGCGTGCAGTCGATTCGGCCGAACTTGCGTCGCCACAAGCTGCTATGAGACTGGTTCACTTTGCCGCGGCGGCCCACCGTGCGGCGATTCCGTTCACAGCCTCAAAGACCTTGGCAAAGCGATCGCGCGTTTCCTGCGGAAGCTCGGCGAACTTCTGCTTGGAAAGGTCCTTCATGATCACCTTAGCTACCCGTCCCTTGTTGAACTTCACACCCTTCTTTTCGAAGAAGGTCGTCAATCTGTCGACAATTGAGCCCGCTCCGGCCGGCAGTTTGATGGCGACCTTCGCACCACCAATTTCCTTCGCGTAGGCTTCGGCAGTCGCTCGGAGGTAGCTGTCTTGCTCGAACAGATCCTCCAACTCGATCGCATCAGGCTTGCCGATGACGCTTCCGAGCATGAGCACATCACCGTCCTTCATGAGCCAGTTGTTGATGAGCTGCTTGCGAGCGTTCTCACCCTCTGTGTCCGAATCAAGTAGGGTCGCGACCTTGAGTTCCTGACCAAGCATCAGCGTTGCGAGGTAGGCAGCCTTCGACGCACCGCCGGCGGGGGTGATTACGATCGAATCGTCCAAGCCAACCTCGGCGGCCTCCTTGAACATCGTTGAGACCGTGCTGAGGAACCAGAAATCGGTCACCCCTTCAACGACCAGATTTCGTTCACCGATGAACAACGACTGCGCCCAAGACAGACCGAGCGCGGCTTGAAGGGTGAAACGTGCGTCCTTGTCCGCCGTTGCCCATTCATCGTGCACCTTGGTACCTTCGCCGCGCTTCTCCTCGGCAACCCAGATGTTGTCGAGGCGGTTCATGTCGATCATGAATGGCAAGTGCGTCGTGTAAATCACCTGATTGGCCTTTGCATACTCCTTCATGCGACCAAGCAAGTCACGTTGGGCAGCTGCATGTAGATGAAGCCCTGGCTCGTCAAGCAAGATCACGGCATCTCTGAACTCCCCATCGGTCTCGTACATGAACTTCATGTCGAAGGAGAAAAACCACTGGAACCCCTTGGAGCGCTCTTCGAGAGGAACAAGAGCCCGGGTATCTTCATCTTTGACAAAGGTGATGAAGTGGTAACCGTCAGCCTGGAACTGCACCTCGTACTTTTTCTGTGACCACCTGGCAGCAATGTCGTTGGTCAGCGTCTGACTGGCGTCGTTCATGTCAAGGATGCGCTGCTCGCGGTCCTTCTGAGCGCCTTTGGTCACTTCTTCCGCGAGATCCAGGCCGGCCATCTCCATGATCATCTCGATGGTCTTGTCCTCTTCTGTCGCTTGACCTTGGTCCTTGCGCTGTTTGACTTGGTCGAGATGCGCCGTCCCGTGGAAAGCCAGCCAGTCATCCATATAGATGAAGGTCGGCATCCATTTCAGAACGAGGTTCCAAGCGTCCGTCCAGGGGCTGTTGTCCTGCTTCTTCGCAAGGCGATCGCATTCAACACCGAGCGTTTGCGCGAGCTCTGGACTGGCTTGCTGGGTCGCCATTTCGACCAGCTGAGCTTTTGCCTCAGCGAGAGCCGCCTTAATGGCACCTACATCTTCCGCAGCAGCCTCAAGCTTTTCCTTTGACTGCTGGACCACCGCGTTCAACGCTCCAACGAGAGGTTCAGCCTTGCCAGCGGTTATGCCCTTTACCGATGCATCGAGCGAAAGACATGCCGACTTGCCACTCCGTTTCTGCGGAACATTGCCTTTGGGTTCATAGACAACCGAATACGTGCCGTCGTACCGGCGACCGATGAGAGCACTGGTCGTTCCAGCCCATTGCGGGTCGACCAATGCGAGTGCGGCTTGTTCTTGCTCATTGAACACAAAGCGTGCGCGAACCACTTCGAACTTGTCGTCGCGTTCCTTTCGCTTGCCTCGCGGCCACTCACGATCAAGGCTGTATGGCTCTTTCTTGAAAGGCTTCAGCTTCCACAAGGCCTTCAGCAACGAAGTCTTGCCCGATTCGTTCTTCCCGACGATGACCGCAATGTCGTCGAGCGTCACCCAACCAGAATCGATGACGCTTCTGAACATGCGAACGTTGAACTCAGTAAGTTTCATTGGGCAATCCGTCCTACCTGATGTGGATATCAAACTCTGATGCGTCCTTTTGCGTGTGCGCCTTATGCGGTCACGACCCCAGCGGCTGCTGAATGGCCTGGTTCAAGAAGCTCGCCAAGATGTCTTCTGCGTTGGCGTTCATGACCGCGGCGTCCGAGTTTTCGTATTCGATGTCGGTGTCGCCCGACGGTGTGAAAGTGAATGAGCCCAGCTGTGTGGGCTCGCCCGCACAGCCAACACGCGGAAGTTGACGGACCACCACTCGGCCCTTGGCTCCGCCACTAGGGGTGATCGGTTGGAGCTGGAAGGTCATCTCAATCCGAACCGTGGTAAAGGTGGCGGTGAGAGAAAGCCCGTCCACCGCCGGTGTGACGAGCACGCCTTTCACCGGGCATTCGGTCGAGGAAAAGAACTGGAGATCTCCGACGAACTTGTCGAATTGCGTCTTCAATCTGTCAAATCGTTCTTCGATGGCCGCCAGTCGTTGGATCTCATGGAGTGCAAGTTTCACGTCGTGTGCTCCCTGTGGTTAAAGAGTTCTGATGCTCACTGAAGCCGTTCGATGAGCATGCCCCAGTACATCTCGGCGGCTCCTTGTTGAGAAAGCTGCTTCGGCGTGTTGCCGAACGACGCCATGCCCAGCGGCTTGAGGAACATGGCTTGATCGTCGTGATCAACGCTGAGCTGCTCGTTGAAGCTGTTGCCACGGCTCGATGCGTCGGCCGAGAAGGTGATGGCGTTGCTGCTGAAGCCGCTGGCGCCGAGGTTGATAGCGCATTCGCACCGCCGCGCACCGTTCTGATAGATCGCCGCGGTGAACTTGTTGGCGTCAATCCTGCGGAACTGAGTTTCGATCCCTGCGTTCCTTGCTTTCAGCTCTTCGAGAGAGTTCTCGAAGTACCGTGCCATGTACTCGAAGGTCTCGTGCCGAAACTGGTCATGGTCCAGTTGCGAGAACTGTTTGCGCAGGCGTAGGTTGCTGGACCGTGGCGCCAAAGCCTCGATCTGGAGCAGAGGTTGAGTGCTTTGAGGCGCTTGCGCTTTGCCGGCGGCAGGGGCAGCACTTGGAGCTGAACCGGCAGACAGCTTCTCCACGACGGCGCGGATCTGCTTCGCAACATCGGTATAGGCCTCGTCGTAGTTGGTCCAGCTGGTGATGGGCTTGCCATCAGTCGGCACAGCCAGCAAGCCTTTGAGGGGCGTGGACAGCCAGTCGCAGGAGCGGACGATGATCGGAATCACTCGCGCTTCGCCTTTCGCGTGCCGCTCCAGCGCGCGCCCCATCTCGATCGTGTAGCAGTAGTGGGAAGCCAGGAAACTCGCGCTAACCAGCAACAGGATGACGTCCGCCTGGTTCAACTGCTCGTCGATCTCCCCGTTGACATCGGCGCCAGCGAGAAGGCGCCGGTCGTGCCATTGCTCAATCAGGCCTTCGTGGCGCAGCGACGCAAGGTGTTTCTCAAGTTGGTTGCGGTAGGTCTCATCGTCATGTGAATACGAGAAGAAGACTTTGGCCATCGGTGTCCTGCAGGTGGTTGCTCTTCATGGAATGCCTGACCCCAAGCACCGTATAACTTCTTTAGCGAGTGGGTTCCGGGCCATGTCGGGCGCCGATTTCGGGTTTCAAGGGGTAACTGGCCGCGGTACAGCGTATTTTTTCGAGCCTAGCCGGTCTATGGCTCCGACAAACGAGCTAAACCCTTATTACCCATTCCCAGAACTGGCGCCGCAGCTCCTTGTTTTTGCTTCTTTGATGGCATGTAATACGCAAATACGTAATACGGTATGAAATTCACGGAGACACGCATGGCCAGAGCCGGCATCTACAAGAGCGATGTGCTCCAAGCGAGGAATCGTCTGGTCAAGGCCGGGCGCCATCCGTCAATCGACGCCATACGTATCGAGTTGGGTAACACCGGCTCCAAGGGCACCATCCATCGGTACCTGAAGGAGATCGAAGAGGAAGAGTCAGGGGTGACCTCGCAGGTGAAGACCAGCGAGGCGATCCTGGAACTGGCTTCGCGCCTGGCTGAGCGGCTGGAGTTGGAGGCCAAAGAACGTCTGGTGACGACCGAAGCGCGGCATGCCGAGCGCGTGGCTGAGTTGCAGGCGATGCTGGATCAGCGCCAGCAGGAGCTGACAGCCGTGCGTGCCCAGCTGGGTCAAGCCGAGACGGCGCTGGCGCAGGAGAAGGTGTTGCGGCGCGGTGCGGCCGACCAGGTGACGCGCCTGAACCTGGAGGTCACCCAGCTGACCGCACAGGGGGACGGCTTGCAGCAGCGGCTCACCGAGGCGCAGGCGCATGGCGCCTCTCTTGAAGAACAGCGCCGGCACGCCCACGCGTCACTCGAACACTTCCGGGCGGCAGCAAAGGAACAGCGCGAGCGGGAGCAGCGCCAGCATGAGCAGCAGGTGCAGTACCTGCAGGCCGAGCTGGGCAAGGCCAGCGCTTCACTAGCCGACAAAGCGATCGAGATCCGGGTTGCGACGCAGGAGAAGCTCGAGACCTTGTCTCAGCTGCAGGTCGCGCGCAGCGAAGCCCGCCAGCTGGAAGAACGTCTGCGTGAACTCAAGCCGCTTAAGGAACAGCTGGCCAACCAAGCGCAGATCGTCGAGCAGCTGCGCGCTCAGGCCGGGCAACAGGCCGATCGGGTCGACGAACTTCGAACGCGCAACCTGGCGCTGGAGCAACGCAACACCGAGCTGGTTGGTGAGGTGGCCGCTGCCAGTGCCGCAACGGCAGCGAAGGAGCAACTGGTGGCGAGCGTGTTGGCTCGGTTGCCGATCACCGGGGAGAAGACGAAGCCCGTGACTGCGGCGACCGGCTCGGCGTAGTTTGCGCGCGGAAACTGACTGGGTGCCGCGAAGGCTCCACTTCGTTTGAGGGATGTTTGTCGTGAAGCCAACTCCTAAGATCTGCCGTCACCAGATATCTACAAGGCGTGTGAACAGCCTCGAAGTCGGCTGATGGGGGGAATGCGTATGCTGGTTCTGATCTGCAGCGGCAAGAAGTCAGGCTCACAGGCGTCTTGCTGATGTCTGTGCAGGATCGGCTTGCCTTGTTGCGCAATCAGCTCGAACGGCTACGGGAGACTCATGTCTCGCAGCTCCTTGCCGTCTCGCAGGCTGCGCTGGACGAGTTCGACCCGAGCCGTCGTGCAACTTTCGGAACCGCGCTGAAGCGGTCGACCCAATCGACGCTAGACGAGCTGAGGGCGCACGGCCAGCGGGTGACAGGGCACGTCGTCACCACCGCCAAGCAGCTCTTTCTGCCGCTGGACGACACGACGAAGGCGGCCATCCTCGAGATCGCCAAACGCCTGTTCGATGAAGAGCTCTACACCCGGCGATTCGACGTTCAATGCCAAAGCTTGTTCCGCAAGGCTGCGGGCCGCGGCTTAAATGCAGAAGGCTGGACGCGCGTCGACATCGAGCGCGCAGGTCACCACGCAGCCACTGCGAACACGATTCGCCGCGAACTGGCCATGCTTTCTGACGAGCTGGAGTTCATGCGCCTGCAATCGGAGCAAGCGGCACAAGTTTCACTGTCACGCCTGGGAGATTTCAGCATGCTGTCTTTGATGCACGATACGGTCGACATTCTCAAAAGCAACGGCACCAAGATCGTGGGGCGCAAAGCAAGCGTCCAGCAAAACAAGATCTTCATGGATGCCAAGGATCTGCTGATCGAACCTGAAGACCTGATCATTCGCCGCATGTCCAACGGTGCAGAAGAAACCTACAAGGTCATTGACCCTCGCTTCTACGAGCGTCATGGCGGTATCCAGGCGCACTACCAAATGGATGTCCGCAAGCTCGGGTTGCCCGAGGCCAGCAGTGCGGTACAGAGCATCACCTACAACATCACCGGCAACAACGCCCGAATCAATCAGAACTCCACCGACAACTCAACCAACGTGGTGCAGATCGACAACCGGGCGCTGGAGTTGGTCGAAAGCCTCAGGACTGAGTTGAAAAGTGCGCCGCTGGAAACCGCTGCACGGAATGAGGCCTTGGAGGTCGTCGAGGAGATCGACGCCGCGTTCAAAACTGGGACGCCGAAGAAGTCTGTTGTCTCGGCGTTGCTGAGGGCCTTGCCCGACGTAGCCAACGTCGCCACGATCGCCTCAGCGATCGCCAGCTTGTTCTGATATCAGAGACTGCCGGCCGGTTTCAACGGTTCGGAGCCACGCGTATTGATCCGGCCTTGCGGCGTCAGCCTACTTGATCAGTGCATTCAAGTTCTGGCCATGACGGTGCGGAATAGACAGGTTCCAGGCGCCTCATAGGTCTCTTCGAAACCGTCGTGGGTACAGTTCTCGGATGAACTCGAGTTTTCCATTCCTCGAAGAGCAGTTTGCCGGCAGTGCCGGGGTGTATTCAACAGACTTGGCCCTCATTCGCTTGGGCCGGGACGAGTCCTATTGGGTGGAAGAGAACCCCGCAACGCTTGATCGCCTCGCCGTCTTCGTTCATGAGTACGCCCACTACCTGCACAACTTTTCCACTCTCGCAGGCATCTATGGGTTCGTCACATCGCTGAGGCGCCTTCGACTGTTTTCCAACACGGTTGATGAAAGCGGCCGGAGCTTGGGAAGTGGAGTGCTAGATCCCACTGCACTCAGGGAGTACGAGGGCACCATGAAGTTTCGGGTCCATTTGGCTGGAACCCTGGGGCTCCCAAATCTATTCCACGCCGCGTCGCTGGCTTCGTTTGAAATCGTCGGCTGGGACTTCGGATCTCAACAGGTGAATCTGGCATCGCAGGTGATGATGCTGAATTCGGTTCGGGTGCGCGTTAGAGCCGGCTCGCCAGGCGCCTACTGCGAGGAATCCTTTGACCTCGGCTCGCATGTCCTCAGCGAGAGCGTTGCTTGGGAACTGGAGCGAATCCTGTTCGAAACGCAGAAGGCCGATCTCTCGGTTCTGGACGAGGTGAAGATCTGGCCCTACAAGTTCGCGCGGCGGTTCTTGGAACATTCAATCGGCGGCGCAGTCGACAGTCGCATCGTGGCCAAAGTTGTGTTGCTGGCGCTGCAGTCCACCGATCCTGGCGTCGCATTTGTTGCGTTGGCCGGAGCCCTAAAGGACAGGGGGGCGCAAAGCCTTGAGGAGGTGGTCGAGCGTTGTCGAGGTGAGTTCGCGGCCGAATTCGCATCAATGCGCGGCGCGATCGTGTCTGACCTGAGAACAGAGGTGGTCGCCTTTGGTTCGAGGAAGCCACTGCACAGGGCCTTCAGCGACCTGATCGATACGGCAGAGGCTTTACTGCAGATCCGATCGCAGTCGGAATTCTTCGAGATCGACCTAGTCGAATCACCTGACGGCGCCGCGCTGGTGAACATGATCAAGTCGTTTCCACCGTGCCCCATCATTCAGCCGGGCGAAGATCGCGATGAAATCTTCTACATCCTTGACCGCGAGCCAGACAAGGTCGCGGCAGTATCTCTTGGGGTGGCCCAGTCGGCGTTGCAATTTGCCGCAGTGCACTATCAGCTACACGCAATTGCTCCGACCAATCAAGTCCGCAAGCTCAGCTGCCGGTTCTACGGCAGTTGCGGAGCTCCACAGACCATTGCTGCGCCAGAGCGTTGCAAAGAGAAACCTTGGGAGTCATTCGACCCCACACTTGCCGAGCAATGCTGGTACGGACAGGGCGTTGCTCAACTGCGAAGCCGCCCATCCAGCGTAAGTCAACCTCCTGAGCTGTAGATCACAAGCGTGCTGGCATAGGTGCGGACACCAAATAGGCGGAACTGCAATGACCTACGACGAGATCGCCAAATCGACCGAGCGCCTGGGCTACAGAGACAAGCTGCGGCTCGCCCAGCTTCTGATTCAAGTTGCCCGCAAGGAGGAAGAGGAACAGCGGCCAGACAAGCGTGATCCGAAGGCTGCTGGTCCGACAGATCCTGAGCTACTTCAGTACGTGGCTGACCGGCTCAAAAAGCTCAAGGCGGGCAAAAAGGAATCGGTCCTCAACTCCATCGGCGCCATGTTCCAGTTTCAGGGCGGCATCTCGGACAAAGACAGGGAGAAGATGTTTGCTGAGCTCGTGAAGGCTCGGCACATCACGCTTGATGGCAACCGTGTTCAGTACGCTGACTGATGCGCACATGGCAACCAAGAAGTCTTTTGTAGACCGACCTGAGGTGAAAGAGTTTGAGTCCGCGGTCAAAGGACTTGAGTTCATAACCACCTTGCATGTCGCACAGTCAAACTTCAACCACGCATTGGGTCGATTTACGCTCATGTGGGCGGATGCTGAGGCCTATCTCAAGCAGGTGCTCATCGCTTATGCCGGCGTGACCGAGGACGTAGGTCGAGCGCTCTTCTCAGGCACAAGAGCGAGCACAGCCATAGACCAGATTTCGGCCATTGCTCACAACACGGAGATGGCTGCGGATCGATGGAAAAGCCTGGAGGCGACGTTGAGTCATATGCGGGCGATCAATTCGATGCGCGACAAGATCACGCATCACGGCTCAGCATTGACACTCAATTTCACTGACGGCCTGTCTCGCATCATCACGGACAAGGAAAGGTCCAGCCGAAAGGGCAAAGGCTTCACGCTTGAAGTCGGGCATCAAATGCTCGACGACATGACTCATGACACGCATCGCATCTGCGCTCACCTGAGCCACCACGCGCAACATCCGACAGGACCATTCACGAAGCCGCAAGAAGGCACCGGCCAGCGTGGTCCGTGGCGCTTCAAGCCACCACAACCGATCGCCACTCAGACAAAGCCGAATCCACGATGAACTTGCTCGCGTCGGCTTCAGATGCAGGCGGTCAGAAGTTACCGACGCGCACTTTGTCCACCAGGTTACCGTTCGATTTCTTGTAGGTGGGCGACGCCAGCCGCGAGTGACGCCGCGAAAAGTAGGTTCCGCCAGTGCTGAAGCGCATCACCCATCCTCGCCAGTCTGCAGCTGTGCCGCGTATGTCGAGCGTCCCCACGTTCGCGTGGTTGGCGAGCTGGAGCAAGCCTCGCCATAGCACCACGTCGTTCTCACGCTGGCTCCCGAAATTTCTTAGAAGCTTCAGCTCGGCGTCGAACGACAGGTTGCTGAACAGCATCGCGAAGGTGGGCTTCACCAGGCTGCTGCCGATCTCGAACTCTGAATCGGTGTAGCTAACGGTTTGCCAGAGTGCCCGGCTGGCCTTGCGAGAGAAGCCGTCTTCCTGGTTGATGTGCTTGACCTCGATGCCGAAGTGTCGAGGAGCGAAGCCGGCGTCGATCAGGTGCGGCTTCGGGAATGCCATGAAGTCGATTTCGACTCGCACGGCCTCGGCAAGGTGGCGGCCCTTGACCTCGCGCGTCAGTTCGAAGTCTTCAGCAAGGTGGTCGACCAGCCAGCGCTTCAACGCGGGTTCGTCGGCGAACCGCGGCGTGATGGCCAGATTCGCGTCGTACACCGCGCGCCTGAGTTCGATCGCCTGGGTACCCAGGGTGTCCGCGAGCTTGCTGGGCGGGAGGTCCTGGATCCATCTCCGGGACAGCTCGGCGACCGCCTCGCGGGCCTCGCGTTCAAGCGCCATGCGCGCAGCGATTTCCTGTGCAATCGGATCGCTCGGCTCTGACAAGAGCAGTGGATTGGCCTGCCTGATGGCGTGCACAGCCAGCTCGCGATATCGCTCTTCGATCTCCGGATCGAAATCCGGCAACCCCACCTCGCCGGCGGGCCCCAACGCCTTTTTGCTCAGCGCAGACCCGATCTGGCGGCCGCAGGTTTGGCATTGCCGCACGATGTGCAAGGCCCCGTTGGTCACTTTGCGGCGACAGGCGCGGATGCCTTCCTCCGGACAGTGGCAGGCTTTGAAGGGTGTGGTTGGTTCGCTCACGCAAGGGGTTCTAGCAGATCACGTCCCGACTTCGTGGCAGCCGACGCGGCCTGGAGAACCAGATAGCTGTCCGGTAGCTGTCGGGTAGCCCTCGGGTATCCAAGCTAGTGCCTTTCGAGCGGCTGAGCCCCAGGCGCAGAATCAACCCCAGGGAGAGAAACACGATGCTGTACGACTATCCAGCGAAGTCCTTGGACATCCAGGCGCGGCTGACGAGGCTGGGCCTCGGACCCAGTCATCTGATGCTCATGGGCGCCTTCATTGCAGCCTATGGCCTCTTCGAAACCACGCTCGAGCGCGCACTGTGGACCTTGAGCGAGAAGAGCATTGAAGGCGTTCGTCCTTTCACTGAAAAGATGAATACCGAAGCTCAGTTCAAGATGCTAGGTGCCGGCAGTGCCAGGCTGAGCGACCAGTGCAATGCGGTGCTCAAGGTCGCTGCTCACGCAGCGGAAGATCTGAACGAGTACCGGAACAGCTTGGTCCATGGGTACCTCGTGTCCTACGGGCCCGGCAGCGTCCCAAGCTTCATGAAGAACCCGCATTGGCACGGTGCGACCGGAAGGAAGAAGGCGGTTGGCGATGCCTACCTCGATGAGCCTTTCCAGGACCTGGTCCTCATTGCCGCTTGGAACCTGTTTGCGCTTGTGCGTGAGGTTGAGAAGGTGTTCACCGATTCCAATGCCCCGCAAGCCATCGAAGCGATGAAGGCCGACATCGAACGGGCGAAGAGCTATGCGGGCGAAGCTCGCCACCTGCGGGCGCTCGTGAACCACGAGAAGTACTGACTCGGGTCGACCGCCGGTCCTGAAAACCCGGATCTTTCAAGCTGATTCCAAAGTCGAATGTGACGGTGCTTAAATTTTGTGCACATGAAATCCATGTGCAAATTTTTACGGTGGACCTGGACAACCACCAATGAAATCAACAACTTAGCGCACACGGCGAATCGCTCGAAATCAGAGCAGCGTCATTTCAGGTGCAAATTTTTGCGGTCACCCCATCGGAGGTCATGTTGAGCCGGCCGCCTGGCGGCGGCGCGCGACCCGGTCTAACAAGGCATCCGCGTACGGGGCAACCGTGAAGTCCATGGTCCCGCGGAAGTTGATGCCGCTGAAGTGAACCGGGCCCATGTGGGCCAGCCAGTCGTCTTCGATCGGATGCTTGTCCTTGGCAAACCGGTCAACGACCTCCTGCATCTTGTGCGTGTTCCAGGCGATCACGATGTTGGTCAGGAGGGCGTGGCAGCCGCTGATGGCGGTCATCTCGTCTTCGCGCCGGCCGCGGCTCGGCGCGATGCGCCCGAAATAGATCGCCCGCTGGAGCTGGTGCACCGATTCGCCACGATTGAGCAGGGTGTGGATCTCTCGCCTGAAGCTCTCGTTGGTGAAGTAGTCGCACAGGAAGATCGTGCGCAGCAGCCGGCCCAGGCCGTCCAATGCCTTGAAGACCGGCGAGCCGGAGGCGTTGGAGCCGAGTCGCTCCAGCAGGTCCTTTGGCGTCACCCGACCGGTGTGGATGGAGGCGATGACTCGCATGGCCTGGTCCCAGCCTTCAACGATGGACTTCTCGGTCACGATCTTGACGTTGAGGCGCTCCAGGTTCTCGGGCAGCTCCATGCCGTGTAGCAGCATGAGCTTGCGCTCGGAGAGGTTGCGCAACTGCGGGCACAAATCAAAGCCGCAGAGTTTGGCTGTGGCCATCGCAACGTTGGTGTAGCCGTGGGTGTCCACCGCCAGCCAGGCCAAGCGCCGGTCTGCAGGCTGCTTGGTGTTGTACCAATGCGCCCCGTGCACGGCCGCAGCCGCCTGGCGGGTGTTCAGCACGATGGGCTGGTCGTAGAACACGCCGTAGCTGTTGAGCACGTGGGTGTAGATGCCCACCGCGAAGGTGCGCCGGCGTGGGTCCACGCGGGCGTTGAAGAGCCGGTTGCTGGCATCGAGCGACATCATGTCGGACGAGCCCTTGTCGCCTTTGCCCCAGAGAGCGGCGATCGCGTGTTCCATTTGGAAGATCAGCACCCGTTCACTGGCATGCCGAACACGCTCGGCGTTCTCAAGCGTGCGCATGGCGGCGGCAACGTGAGACACCTCGACGCCGGGAATCATTGCGGCGACGCCAGAGGCGTCGTTCTCTGTGCCCATCGCGAACACACCGCCGTAGAGCGCGATCAGTTCCGCGACTGTCTTGGCCTTGCGGCCCAACAAGGCTTCGCTGAAGTTCGTCTTGGCATCGACTTCGATGACGATCTTCTCAATGCGCTCCTGGCCAATGATTCGGAAGATGGCATCGCGGCTGCGCGTCACCTGGAGGTCGATGTCTTGCGGTGACAGTCGCGGCAGGCTGATGTTTTTCTCTTCGTTGATCTCGAGCTTGCCGGCCTCAAGAGCTTCGGAGACGGCGAGCAGCCCGGTCTCGATGTTGTGACGCACGCGCTTGAGGTACAGCTTTGGGTCGGAGAAGAGGCCCATCGCCCCGATCAGCTTCTTGCGATCGCGGTCCCATTCGTCCTGCGGGATCAGGAAGTCTTCGCGGTTGCGGTGCTTCCAGCTGTGGTCGACCCACAGGCTGCCGCCTCGCAGCCCTTTGTGGATGGCCATCGCTGTAGAGGCCTGCAGCGCACCGAGCGCGCGCTTGCGATCCTCGCCATTGATGAGGTCATGCCAGACCTTGTGGGTGATCGACGCATCGAATCCAACTGGCAGTTCCTTGGCGCCTTGCTCCTGCAAATCACGCAGCGCCTGGGCTTGTTCCAGCGCATCGTCGCCCTCGGGTCCTTTGATGTTGATGCAGCTGAAGGCCTGGAGCACGACGGCCATGGCGAGCCGTTCGCCCGACAGGTAGTCGCGCACGACGGCTGAACCAGAGAGGTTCTTTGGCACGTCGTCCTCCGGGTACATCGCATGCAGCGCTTCGATCTTCTGACGGTCGGTGGTGTCTTTCGCGTGGATGAGCAGGCGGATCTTGATCTCACGTTCCGCGTATTCGGTGGCTGATTTGGCGCGTGTGGACTGCACCCGGTTGCGCCCATGGCCGATCATGCGGTTGATCTGCCGGCCACCGGTGTAGAAGAGGTTGTCGGTGAACTCAAGCAACGTTGCTCTCAGGAAGCAGGAGATCTCGAGCGACTTCGTGTTGTCCGAGAGTGCCTGGGTGGCGCTGGGCGGTCGGTGGACGACCGCACGGGCATAGGCGCGGATGCGCTCGCCACCGATGGCAGAGAGATCCCACTCGTCGACACCGAGCGACTTCAGGAAGACGATCTTCTGGCTCGCTTCCTTCAGCGACTTGAGACCGTGCTTGCCTGGTGCCTTTTTGAGCCACTCAAGGATGGTGCCGCCGTTGCGTCCTTTGCGGCCGCCAAACACAGCCGTGATGGCGCCGCGGAGTTGCCCAACGGGAACCTGGCTTCGCACCACCTCAAGAGCTGCGGCCACCTCGGCCTCGAAGGCTTTGCTGGTGATGCTGCGAAGCGTCCGTTCGTGAGGAATGAGAAGTCGGTGCTCGAGCAGCCATGACTCAGCGCGTTTGACCAGGTCGTCGACCGAGACGGCCGTCGCGGCAAGCGACTTCAGAGCGCCTTGCAGTTCATCGAAGTCAGTCTGGGACGGCTCGCGAAAACCCGCCCACTCATGGATCCATTTGCGGTGCTCGGTGAGGGTGGCGGCCCGTTGATACAGAGATCGGATCGTCGCGATCTGCCGCTCGTTGACGCCGAGCTCTGCGCACAGGTACTTCAGCAGGACATGAGGGATCGCGGTGATCTTCTCGAGCGATCGTCCCGACGCTCGCAAGAACACCAGCAGAACAGATGGGCCAAGGGCGCGGTCTTTGTACTTGTCCTTGAGTGCCTTGACGTCGTCGGCCGAGAGGCGAAAGCAGAGGCCGACATCGATGTCGGTGAGGCTCTTGGGAAATGCAGTGGTGCCGACGAATCGCTGATGAAACCCTGACATGGCGCCTCCCAGATGAGCCGGGCACTTTCTCCGGCAGCGGGGAGGTGGTCAAGTGTCCAGAGGCGTCTGGACACTCCGGGGTTTACCCTTGGCCAACGAGGTAACGGCTTGCAGGGGAAATCAGATCACCCCTCGTCGAGCTTGTCGAGCACCGCTTCGGCTTCGCTTCCCTGGCCGCGCAGCTTGGGGAAGAGCAGGGTGCTTTCCTTGGTGTGGTGCAGCTTCTCGGGAAACTCGTCGACGTAGAACAGCATCGCGCGCAGCACCGAGAAGTCGGGCAGCGTGTTGCGGCGGCGGTGCTCGGAGAGCAGCAGCCGGATGGTGCGCAGCATGGCCGTCAGGGCCTGGTGTTCGCTGCGGATGATCTGGAGAGTGGCGTGCATGGCGGCCTCGCTTGGCAACTCGATGCAGCCAGTATCTGGAGGCCGCCCCGGCAGCCCTTGATCCCTGACAAGGAATCGGCCGAAAAGGGCGGTCGAGGGCGCAAGCCCGGCGTCATGCGCCAGCCACGGCCGGTGCGGCGGCCGGCAGCTTCAGGATCAACAGCAGGCTCGCCGCCGAGAGCGCCAGCATCGTGACCAGCACCGCTTCGAGCCCCGCCTGCTGGAGGAAGGGCGCCACACCCTGCGTGGCCACGGCACTGCACACGAGCAGCATCAGCACCATCAGCGCCGACGCACGCCCCATCTGCGCCATCGGCACACGCAGCGCTTCGCTGAACGCCGCCGGCCCGCGCACGCCCAGGGTGCCGCAGAAGACCACCCAGAAGGCCAGCACCCAGCCGAAGGCGAGCGCGCCGCCTTGCCAGGCCCACCAGAAACCGGCGCACAACAGCAGGTGCACGACGGCACCCACCCGCACCGCCCGCACAGGCCCAAGCCACGCACTGATGCGGCCCGACTGGCTGGCCACCGCGATGAAGGCCGCCACGCCGCACACCTGCGCGGTGGCAAACGCACCGTCGCCCCATCCCATCACTGCCTGCAGCACCTGCGGCCCGCTGCCCACGAAGCACAGCAGCGCCGCGAAACACAGCGAGTGCGAGAAGGCCAGGCGCAGGTAGCGCGTGTTGCGCAGCAGGGCCAGGTAGCCGCTGGGCGCGCTGTCGTCGTGGTGGGGCAGCTGCCGCGGCGTGGCGGCGAGCGCAAACGGCATCGACAAGAGCGCCACCGCGCCGATGATGGCGAAGGTCACCCGCCAGTCGGCCACCAGCAGCAGGGCCGTGCCGAGCACCGGGCCGGCGGCGGGGATGATGGCCTCGATCATCGAGATCGCCGCCATGCCGCGCACACCGTCGCGGTCGGGCAGCGTGGCGCGGATGACGGTCGGCGACACCACGGTCGACGCCCCCGCCGCGATGCCTTGCAGCAGCCGCATCGCGAGCAGCGACCACAGCCCGGGCGCGAGCGCACAGCCGAAGCTGGCGGCGATCAACACCCACAGGCCGGCCTTGACGCAGGCGCGAGGGCCGAAGCGGTGCAGCGCCTCGCCCCACACCAGCTGCGAGGCGGCCAGCCCGGCGAGGAAGACGGCGACGGTCGCCTGGCCCTGCGCCACGCTGAGCCCGAGGCCGCGTTGCATGGTCGGCACGGCCGGCAGATAGAGATCCATCGCCAGCATGCTGGTGCAGGTGATGACGGCAAGGGGGAGGATGGTGCGAACGCTGGCGGTGGACATCAGGCCAGTGTGCCGCACGGGCGGCCGGGTTTTGGTGGCTCAGACGCGCGGCCCGTGCGCCATCGGCCGCCGAGGTGGCATCTGCGCGGTGGCGCGCCGGATCTCGAGTGCCAGCTCCGCTTCGAATTCACGCGCGAGGCATCGGTCACACACGCCGATGGCGCGGTTCGACATCGGCAGGTAGCGGTGCCCGCACTCAGTGCAGGGCTGCAGCGCGTTCGATGTCTTGGTGCTGGCGGGTTCGGGGTGCATGCCGGCCTCTTCGGGATGACGGGCACACGATAGAGAGCGGCTGGCGATGAGGCTGTCGGCGCGCCGGAAGCCTCGAAGTAGGACGGCGCCGCTTCGGCGTCGGAAACTCTTGCAGCGCGCTATGCGGCAGTTGCCTTCCGGCCGGCCGGCGCGATGCAGCAGTTGGCGGCGGTGTCTTCCCTCAGCGCCTTCATCAGGATGAGCAGCGCGTCGTGGACCGCAGCACGCTCCCGGGCGCCCAGGGCACCGAGAAGCTGTGTGGTGTGCTGGTCGAGAGTGGTGTGCAGCTCCTCGACGGTGCGTTCACCGGCGGCGGTGAGCGTGACGAGCCAGCTTCTGGCGTCGAGCGGGTTGGGCTCCTTGGTGACCAGGCCACGCTCCACCATCGCATCGACGGCGCGCGACACCCAGCTCTTTTCGAGCATGACCCGCGTGCCCAGCTCCGACAGCGGCAACGGCCCGCCGCGCCCGAGCTCGGTGAGCAGGAGGCACTGGGTGTGCGTGGTGCGGCAGCAATCGGCCACCACGCGCTGGGCCCGGGTGTAGAGGCGGGCCACTTCACGCAGAAGCTCGCCGGAGTAGTCGGTTTTGGTGACGGCCATGAGGTTGTGGCTAGCAACTAAATGCGCGCACGTTAGGCCTCCTTCGTCTTGCCGTCAATGGCGCCGGTGCGGGCGAGCGTGGCCGGGCTGGTCGGCTTGGCGTGCGGGTGCGCCCGAGGCTGGGCCAGGTGGTGCTGCAGGTGCTTCACCACGATCTCGGCATCGGGGCCTACGCCGCGCAGCGTGGCCGAGGCGTAGGTCCGCTGGTAGGACAGCCCCACGTGGTAGAGGCCTGGAACCGTGCGGCTGATGCCCCCGCGCTGCAGCGGCATGCCGCTCGGGTCGAGCGCACCCAAGGCGCGGAGGTACTCCAGGCTCGGCAGGAAGCCTGTGGCGAAGATCACCGTGTCGACGGGCTCCGCCTGGCCGTCCTGCCACACCACGCCGTCGGGGCTGAAGGTGTGGAACATGGGGCGCACGTCGGGCCGACCGGCGGCCACCGCGGCCTGGTACACGCCCGCGTCGAGCACCGAGGGCCCTGTCGCCGAATGCAGGCGCTTGAAGAGGCCGGCGCGCCAGGTGCCGATCTCGGCCGAGTCGAGGCCGAAAGCCGACCACCAGGCGTGCACGTCGGCCCCGAGGAGGCGCTGGCGGATGAAGCTCGGCGGCCGTCGTGCGGCGATCGACACCTTGGCGACCTGCGCCAGCTCGGTGGCGATCTGCACCCCCGAGTTGGCCGCGCCCACGACGACCACCCGCTGGCCTGCGAAGGCTTCGGGCGACTCATAGGCCAGCGAATGCAGCAGCCGGCCTCGGAACTCGTTTTGCCCCGGCAAGGACGGGAGGCGCGGCCGCTGGAACGAGCCCGACGCCGCGATGAGGGCGCGTGCGAGGAAGGCGCCACGCGTTGTCTGCACCTCGAAGAGGCCATCGGGGCGGCGCCGGACCTCGTTGACACGGCAATCGGTGGTCACCGGAAGCTGGTGTTCCGCGGCGTAGCGCTCGAGGTAGTCGATCGTGGCGTCGCGGCTCGGGTAGTGGCCGGGGTCGCCGGGGAAGGGCAGGCCCGGCAAGGCCGAATAGCGGGCCGGTGAAAACAGGCGCAGGCTCCGGTAGTAGTGCTTCCACGATCCACCGGCCGAATCGCCCGCTTCGAGGATGGTGAAGCGCAGGCCCGCGCGCTGGAGGTGAAAGCCTGTGGCGAGGCCGGCCTGGCCGCCGCCGATCACGATGGCGTCATACGCTTCTTGTTCTGACATGACACTCCCTTTCATGGTTGTGAATAGCAACTAAATGGGTTGAACAATGCGCCCGGGCGGGCGCAGCACTCCTACTGCATCTCGACCGTGCGAGTGGGTTCCTCGGTTGCCGGTTGCCGGTTTGGCCGAGGCTCGTCGCTCAGCAGCCGGTGGATCATCAGCGCAATGGCCGCCCCGACGCACTCGGCGATCACGAACCCTGGCGCGCTGGCAGGCGCGATCCCGGCGAAGCTGTCGCTCAGCATGCGGCCGACCACGGCGGCCGGGTTGGCGAACGAGGTGGAAGCGGTGAACCAGTAGGCCGCGCCGATGTAGCTCGCCACCATCGCCGCGACGCGGCCGGCCGGTGCGCGCAGGATCACGAGCACGAGCCCCGCGGTGGCCACCGCCTCGGCGATCCATTGGCCGGTGCCGGTGCGCAGCTTGGTTGAGACCTGCACCAACGCCATGTCGAACATCGCATGGGCCAGCCAAGCCCCCAGCGCGGCACCCATCAGCTGCGCGGCGATGTAGGGCGCCAGCGCGTGGGCTGGCAGCTCCCCGCGCCACGCCATCACGGCGCTCACGGCCGGGTTGAAGTGCGCGCCGCTGACGGGCCCGAAGACCTCGATGAGCACGTAGAGGCCGCCCACCGTGGCCAGCGTGTTGGCCAGCAGTGCGAGGGCGACGTTTCCACCGGCCAGGCGCTCGGCCATGATCCCGGAGCCGATGACGATGGCCAGCAGCAGCGCCGTGCCCAGCGCCTCGGCGGCGAGTTTGCGGGGGAGGCTCATCGTCAGCTGCCCGAGATGCCGGCCAGTGCGCGCTGCAGCTCGGGCTTGCTGAGCGTGCCCAGCGGCAGCTGCAGCAACTGGAGCATGCGGTAGCCGATCGCCTGGCGCGTGAGGTCGAAGGCGCGGCGCTTGCCTTCATCGCCGCCCTCGGCGTTCGACGGGTCGGGGTAGCCCCAATGCACCTTCACCGGCTGGCCGCCGGTGCCACCGAAGAACACCGGGCATTGCTCTGCCGCGGCGCTGTCGCACACGGTGATCACGATGGACAGGGGCGGTGCGCCGTCGCGGCTGAATTCGTCCCAGCTCTTGCTGCGGTAGCCCTGGGTGTCGACGCCGGCCGCCTGCAGCGCCTCGATGGCGAAGGGGTTGATGCGGCCGCTCGGGGCGCTGCCGGCGCTGTGCGCCTGCACGTCCTGGCCGAGCTTCTTCGCCCAATGGTTGAGCATGCCTTCAGCCAAGACGCTGCGCGCCGAGTTGTGGGTGCACAGGATGAGGACGTGGGTGGTCATTGGGTGTCAGCCGGTGCTCAGCAGCAGGAAGACGACGCCGCCGCGACGGGAATGCCGACAGGCTTGCCGCGCGTGGTGGGGGTGCAGCAGGCGTTGGGCTCGGCGGAGGACGACGTGGCAGTCTTCTCGCTGAACACCGGAATGTCGGCGAGCGTGTGGAAGTGCTCCCAGGCCACGCCTTGCGGGTCGGTGACCCAGTGCTTCTCGCTGCGGGCGTAGCAGCATGTGGTTTCGCCGCTGTCGGCGACGAGCATGTCGGCGGCATCGGCGCGTGCCTTCAGCTCCGCGAGTTCCTCCACGCTGTCGGTCTGAAAGCCGAGGTGGTCGACGCCGGGTGCACCGCCGCGGGTGGAGATGGCGAAGTTGATGCGCGGGTCGTCGAGCATCCACTTGGCGTAGTCGCTTTCGGTGCGCGTCGGCTGCGCGGCGAAGAGCTTCGAGTAGAACGCGACGCTCTTGGCGAGGTCGTCGACATGCACGTGGACGTGGAATCGCTTCATGGGAATCTCCTGGTTCAGCAATTGCAAGAGGTGCTGGCCTCGGGCAGGCAGGCTTCGCCCTGGCAGCAGTTGGCGGTGAGGTAGGCCAGCACGTCGTTCATGTGGCCGAACGATGCGCGGTAGATGAGGTTGCGGCCCTGCCGCTCCTGGCTCACGAGGCCGGCGTTGACCAGCTCCTTGAGGTGGAACGACAGCGTGGCGGCCGGCACGCCCAGGTTGTCGACCATGGTGCCGGGGGTCAGGCCGGCAGGGCCGACGACGACCAGCGCACGGAACACCTTCAGGCGCAGGTCGTGGGCGAGGGCGGCGAGGGAACGGATGACATCGTGTTCTTCCATGATTCCATCATATTCGAATAATCGAATCGTGCAGGCGGAAAGTTTGTCTATCGCGTTGTGCCTCTGCGGGCCCTGCGGATGACCCGCGCCAGGTCGGGCGCGATGGGCAGGCGCTGGAAGGGGTTGATGTCGGCGCCTCCGGTGTTGCCCACCGGAATCCAGAAGACGGTCTTGGTGGCCGCGCCGACGATCCGCATCAGCTGGCCCCAGGTCTCGCGGGCGCGGCGTTGGCGCAACGCCCACAGCAGCATGTGCACATGCGCGCGCACGTGCTCCACCGTCGAGGCCTGGCCGAGCACGTGGGCGCGCTCGAGGTGGTGGAAGGCGTCGCGCGGGCGGCCCGCCTGCTCGGCGGCGGTGGCGGCCTGCAGCTCGTGGCGCACGTGCGGGCGGATGCGTTGGGTGAAGCTCATCGGGGTCTCCTGCGAGGGTGAAGTGCCTGCATTGAAAACCCTGTAGCCGCTGCAAGGTCAAGCGCGACCGGCGCCCCACGGCCGCGGCAGGCCAATACCCAATACCCCGGTACACCAAGCGGTGTACTCAAGCCAAAGCCGCCCATGCCGCACTAGATTCGCGCGCCTTTGAAACGGTTCAACACCGTCGAGGCTTCATCCACCCACCCAGGGAGACAACCGTGACTCAGCACTTCATGGCGCGCTCATGTGCCGTTATCCGAGGGGCCTGCGCCGCCACCTTGTTGGCCGCAGGCCTGCTTCTCCACCCGCCCGCCGAAGCGGCGGTGCCCAGCCCCACGGTGACCGGGCCCGTGCCGTCGCAAGCCCCGGGCAGCGCCTCGCGCGACTACCCGTGGATGGCGACGATGCACAACCTGGCCGCCGTGGGCTACGTGGAAGAAGAGTTCTTCCTCGACGGCACGGCCAACCGCTACAACACCGCCGTGCCGCTGGGCACCAACGGCTCGGTGGTGAGCAGCGGCCACCCGTACCGCACACGCATCATCGTGCGCCGGCCCATCAGCCCGTGGAAGTTCAACGGCACCGTGCTCGCCGAATGGCAGAACGTGACGGCCGGCTACGACCTCGATGCGATGTGGGGCGCCTCGTTCGAGCACATCGTGCGCTCGGGCTATGCGTGGGTCGGCATCTCGGCGCAGCGCGTGGGCGTGCAGGGCACGCCCAATGGACTGAAGAACTGGAGCGCCACCCGCTACGGCTCGCTCGACGTGACGGCCGGCGGCACCGTGGTCGACGATTCGCTCTCGTATGACATCTACGCCCAGGCCCTGCAGGCGCTGCGCCAGCCCACCGGCGTGCGCCCGCTCGGCAAGCTCGACGCCAAGCGCGTGTTCGCGATCGGCGCCTCGCAGTCGGCGGGCCGGCTGCAGGTGTTCATCAACGCACTGCACCCGCTGATCGGCGACCCGGTCGACGCCTACCTGCTCTACATCGGCGGCGGGCTGGTGCGCAGCGACCTCACGGTGCCCATCTTCAAGCTCATCTCCGAGACCGACGTGCCGGTGCAGGTGGCCGCGCGCCAGCCCGACACGCCGCTCTTTCGCTTCTGGGAAGTGGCCGGTGCCAGCCACTCGGGCCGTCGCACGGTGCTCAACTCGCGCCCGCTGCTGGCGCGCGACGGCGTGGCGCCCACGCTCGGCGACTGCGCCCGCCCGCCGTACCCGCGCGTGCCCATCCAGTACGTGACGAACGCCGTCTTCGACCACATGGTGCGCTGGGTGCGCGAGGGCGTGCAGCCGCCGAGCGCGCCGCCGGTCACGACCGTGGGCACGGCGATCCAGCGCGACGCATATGGCAATGCGCTCGGCGGCATCCGCCTCGCCGAGTTCGCGGTGCCCACCGCGCTCAACAGCGGCGCCAACACCGGCGCGGCGTTCTGCATCCTGTATGGCAGCTACATCCCCTTCGAGCAGAGCGTGCTCGACCAGCTGTACCCCACGCACGGCAGCTACGTGGTGCCGGTGTTCAACCAGGCGCACGACACGGTGCGCGAGGGCTACGTGTTGTGGCAAGACGCGCTGCGCACCAAGCACCTGGCGGCGCACAGCATCGTGGGCTCGGGCGCGCCCTGCAGTGCCACCTGCCGCGCCGCGCAAGACCTGCTGGAGGCGAGCTACTTCTACCTCTACACGAGTGGCGCCGACGACGAGCTCACCCACAAGGTGATCCTCGCCATCAAGGCGCTTGCCCGCGGTGAAGCGGCCGGTGGCCAGGCACAGGCCTTCGCCCACAAGGTGGTGCGCAACACGCTCAAGGACTACGTCGACGACGTGCAGCGCCTGAAGGCGAAAGGCCGGCTGTCGCAGGTCTCGGCCAACGAGCTGGTGAACGGCGCCAACGCCGTGCTCGCGGCCTTGCCCTGAGGGAGGGTCAGGCGTCGGGCGGCGTTCGCGGGGCGAGCAGCTTCTCGCGCAGCACGGCGTTGACCTCGGCGCCGAAGATGAGCGTCGTCGCGCCCACATAGAGGAAGACAAGCGTGGCGACCACCCCGGCAAAACTGCCGTACACCAGCGCCAGCTTGCCGGCCGTGCGCAGCGTGTACGACAGCGTGGCCGCCGCGCCCACCCACAGCGCCGCGCCGACGATGGCCCCGGGGATGACGGTGCGCAGGCGCTGCGGGATGTCGGGCAGCCAGCCGTACATCAGCGCGTAGAGCACGGTCAGTGCGCCGAAGGCGGCGCCATAGCGCACGCCGTGCTGGAGCCAGAGGCTCTCGCGCCCCGGGCCTACGTTGGCTTCGATCGCCTGCCACACGTAGGGCATGACGATCACCGAGCTGAAGGTGAGCAGCACCCCGCCGCCGACCACCACCGTGAAGAGCGTGACCTTGATGCGCGCCTTCCAGAAGGGAAGGCCGCGCTCGATGCCGTAGGCGCGGTTGAGCGCGGTGCGCACCGCCTGCATGCCCGAGGAGGCCGTCCACAGCGTGACCACGAGGCCGATGGTGAGCAGGGCCTGGTTGCGATGCGCGAGCACCTGGTCGATGACCGGCTGCAGCGCCTCGCGCACGATGGGTGGCGTGTAGCCCATCACGCGCAAGGCCAGCGCCGCGGCGTCACCCGGCTGGCCGACGTAGGCCGCGCCCGCCGAGATCAGCAGGAGCAGCGGGAACATCGCCAGCACCGACGAGAACGCCATGCTGCCGGCCTGGTTGGCGCTCTGGTGCAGCACGTAGTTGCGGATGGCCAGCAGGATCACGCCGAGGCCCGGTGCGGCCACGGCGGCGTGGCGGGTGCGGTGCCAGAGTCTGTGCAGTCGGGTCATGTTCGGTTCACAAGAAACGCCGGCTCACGAAGCGCGAGCCGCGCAGGCCGAAGCGCCAGGGCGCGTCTTTCGCCTTCGAGATGCCGATGCGCACGCCGACCACCACCTCGGCCGGCGCCGATGACGGCTGCAGCTCGAAGGGCGGGCGGTCGAGCGGCAGGCCGTCGTGCGCTTCACGGGTGATGGCCAACGCCTCGCCCACGCGCCCCGGCCCCGCGCACAGCAGCCGGTCGTCGAGCACGCCGCGGCGCTGTCGCATCGTGGCCAGGCCGTGCGTGGGCTCGAGGGCGCGGATCAACACCCCCGCGCCGTGCCCGGCCTCGCGGCACACGAAATTGAGGCACCAGTGGAGGCCGTAGGAGCGGTACACGTAGGCATGGCCGGGCGGGCCGAACATCGTGGCGTTGCGTGCCGTGGGGCCGCTGAAGCTGTGCGAAGCCGGGTCGTCGGCGTCATAGGCTTCGGTTTCGACGATGCGGCCACCGATGCCGTCGACCAGCAGCACGGCGCCGATGAGCGCTTGGGCCACGTCCGCCGACGGCGCGGCGAAGTCGATGGCGCCGGGGCGCTGCCGCGCGGTGGCGCTCGCGGTCATGGGTGTGGCTCCGGGTGGCGCAGGTTCTGGGTTGGCATACGCCGGAATCTGCCAGATGCGCAATGACCCTCGGCCTGGAGGCTTGAAAAGAAGCGTGCCGAAAAGAAAAGGAGCCCCAGGCGGGGCTCCAAGAACAAGCGCTTCTGTCAACGTCCGCCACCGCTCGAGTAGTCACGGACGAGCAAAGTGTATTTGTTCAAATTGATTTCTGAACCGGGCATTTCCCGGGGGTTGGCGAAGGATTCGCCACAAGCGTGAAAAGTCGACGTCATGCGGGCGACTTCTCAGGCGGGTTTGCAGGCGCCGCAGGCGGCAGGCGGGTGAGCTGCACGTCGGCCAGGCTCGTGTAAAGCGGGCGGCTGAGCGTCTTCGAGACGGCGCTCGCCACGAGCGAGCAGGCCATGAGGCTCAGCACCATCGCATGGCCGTCGACCATCTCCATCACGATGATGAACGAGGTGAGCGGCGTCTGCGTGGTGGCGGCCAGGAAGCCGGCCATGCCGAGCGCGATCATCGCGGGCGCGTGCGGGTAGCTCATGAGCACGCCGATGTCGTGGCCGAGCGAGGCGCCGATGGCGAGTGCCGGGGCAAACACGCCGCCCGACACGCCCGACCAGGCCGACACCCAGGTGGCCAGCAGCTTGAAGAGCACGAAGATGCCGGGGGTGGAATCGGTGGAACCGGCCCCGTCGAGCAGCCCGCGCGTGTGGGTGTAGCCGCTGCCGAAGGTGGCGCCGTGCGTGGCAACGCCGATGAGTGCCACCACCAGGCCGCAGGCCGCGGCAAACGCCACCGGGCGCTGCTGGCGAAAGGCCGTGATCCGCCCCGCCGGCCGGCCCGAGAGCGACTGGATGAGCAGGCGCGACAGCAGCCCACCCGCCGCGCCGCAGCACAGCGCGATCATGAGACCGGGCAGCACGGCGTCGAGCCCGATGTGCGGCACGACGATGGCACCGAAATAGTTGCCCGGCCCGAGGATGGACACCGCCACCAGACCGGCCAGCACGATGCCCGCGATGATGAGGCCGCTGTTGCGGTGCTCGGGCGCACGCGACAGGCCTTCGATGGCGAACATCACGCCGGCCAGCGGCGTGTTGAAGGTGGCCGCCACGCCGGCTGCGCCACCGGCCACGAGCAGCCCGTGCTCGGTGACGGCCGAGCGCGCGGGCAGCCAGCGTTTGGCGCCGAGCATGATGCCGGCGGCGATCTGCACCGACGGACCTTCGCGCCCGATCGACAAACCGCCCAGCAGGCCGGCCGCCGTGAGCAGCATCTTGGCCACCGCGAGCTTCACCGAGACGAAAAGGCCGCGGTTGCCGGCGTCGACCGACGAGTCGAGCGCCGCGATCACGCTCGGGATGCCCGAGCCGGCCGCGCCCGCGAAGCTGCGCCGGATCAGCCACACCACGGTCGCGGCGCACAGCGGCGTCCACACCAGCGGCAGCCACCAGGCGATGGCCGCGAGGGCGTGGAAGGTGCCGAGCAATTTCTCGGTGAGCCAGGTGAAGCCGACGATCGTGAGCCCGGCGCAGGCCGCCATCGCGATGACCACGGCGCGGGCGACCCAGAGCCGCCAGTCGGCGAACTCGCGGCGCACGTTGTGCAGGAAGCGCGGCTCGGTGCTCATGCTGCGGGGCGCGGCGGTCCTATGATGGCCGCATGGCCACCCGCAAGCGCGCATCCCGCTCCCCCACACCCGACACCTCCGGTGCGATCGGCGACCACGCCTCCGCCGCGCGGGTGTTGCGGCAATTCCGCCAGGTGTTCAACGCCGTGAAGACGCATTTCCAGCAGGTCGAGAAGAAGACCGGCGTGGGCGGTGCGCAGCTGTGGGCGCTGAGCATCATCCGCTCCAACCCCGGCATCGGCGTGAACGCGCTGGCCGAGGCGATGGACGTGCACCAGTCGACCGCCAGCAACCTCGTGAAGACGCTGGCCGAGCGCGAGTACGTGGCGGTGACGAAAGGCCCGGTCGACCGGCGCAGCGTGCAGCTCAAGGTGCTGCCGGCCGGCACGCGCCTCCTCAACAAGGCGCCGGGCCCGTTCACCGGGGTGTTGCCCGACGCGCTGGCCCAGCTTCAACCGGAAACGCTGGTGCGGCTGGAGCTCGACCTGGCCGAACTGCTGGCGCGCCTGAACCCGGATGAAAACGCCGCCAACATCCCGCTCGGCCAGGTGCTCTGACACGGCCGGCCCGGCTCAGGGCTTCGCGTAGACGATGTCGGCGCGGCGGTTGTGGTTGTAGGCCGACTCGTCGTGGCCCTTGTCCTGCGGGTGCTCTTCGCCCCAGCTGATGGGCTCCATCTGCGAGTCGCGCACGCCCCAGATCTTGAGGGCCTTGAGCGTGGCTTCGGCGCGCTTCTGGCCGAGGGCGAGGTTGTACTCGGCGCTGCCGCGTTCGTCGGCGTTGCCTTCGATCTTGACCTTGAGGGTGGGCATGGCGGCGAGGTACTTGCCGTGCTGCTCGATCACGCGGGCGTCTTCGGGGCCGATCGTGGCGTCGTCGAAGGCGAAGAACACGCTGTGCTCCTTGCTCAGCGCGCTGTTGGCGTCGAGGTGGGCCGGCAGGGTGGTGGAACGCACCGTCGACGCGGCCTGGCCCATGCCATTGGTGGAGCCCGACTTGCCGGCAGCGGCGGCGCCCGGCGCTGCCGTGGCGGAGGTCGAGGCCTTGTCGGTGGGTGTGCTGGAGCATGCCGCCAGCAGCATCACGAGCCCGGCGGTTGCCACTGAAACGAGTTTGGTCACGACGTGTCTCCTGGGGTTGTCGGAGCCCCCTCTGGGCCCCGGTCGCGCCGGGATGTTACGCGCAGATTTGTCCAAATACATCATGCATTCGGACAAATGCTTCACGCCGCCGGCCGTTCAACGGCGCCGGTTCTTGTCCCAGATGGCGAGCACGATCACGGCGTAGGCAATGAAGCGGATGCAGTAGTGCAGCGGCTCCAGCTCGCTCACGCCGATCACGCCCATGGCCGCGCGGTTGACGGCTTCGATGAGGAAGGAGGCCGCGAAGAGCAGGTAGAAGCGGTCGCGGCTGCTGCGCCAGTAGCGCAGGAAGAAGAGCCCGATGGCGAATGAGCTGGCGGCGATGGCGCCGATGAGGACGTTTGACACGGCGGCGCTGTTCATGCGTCACCATCCAGGATGAGGCCCGCCAGCAGCACCAGCAGCGCCACGAGCGCCATCGACAGCCGGAAGACCGACAGGTCGGTGGTCGGGAAGACCATCTTGTCGAAGATGAGCAGCACGCTGTTGAGCGTCAGGCCGACGAAGCACAGCCCGCCCCACAGGAGCAGGCGGAAGCGGCTTCGCATGAAGGCACGCAGCAGCAGCCAGGCGCACAGGCCGGCCGTGATCGCGCAAGCGGCATAGGCAATCTCCGCCATCACGTGTCCTTTCTCAGCTTGAAGGCGTTGGCGAAGCGCTCGGCGCTGCGCTGTGTCGCGTCGTGGACGAGGTTGGTGATCCCGACGAGGTTGGCCTGGTAGCAGGCGAAGAGTTCGGTGAGGGCGTGGGCCAGGTCGGCGTCGCGCGGTGCGTAGCGGTAGGTGCCGTCGACCGCGGCCACGATGCCGGCCGCGGCCAGCTGCGAGAGCAGTTTCTCGGCGACCGGCACGGCCACGTAGAGCGCCGAGGCCATCTTTTCCGGCGTCTGCGACTCATCGGGCGCGAGATGGAAGAGGCGCGCCGCCTCGAGGAACGGTACCGACGGCACGCTCGTCAGCACGAAGCGCCGCACCGCATCGGGGATCGTGGGGTCGCGTCTCGACATGGGGGTGGGTTCAGCGGCCGAGGGTGTGCGTGAGGTCGACGAGGCGGCGCAACACGCCGGCCACATCGCGCTGAGTATCGACGTAGAAGCTCGCCCCCGTCACGTGCTCGGTGCGGCCGACGTGGATGGTGAGCCAACTGGGGCGCGACATGCGGTACACCGACTCGTCGGTCACGTCGTCGCCCATGAAGAGAACGCCGGTGGCGCCGGCTTCGGCCACCAGCGCTTCCACCGCGTGGCCCTTGGTCGACGCACCGGCCAGCACGAGGTTGACGCAGCACTTGCCGCCGAAGACGTGCAGGCGCTCGTCGAGCGGCTCGATGGTGCGCTGGATCGCCTGCCGCGCCCGCGCGTGGTCGGGGGCCTGGCGGTAGTGCAGCGTCCATGAGAGCTGCTTGTCTTCGAGCGTCACGCCCGCGGCGTCGAGCTCGGGCTGGTGCGCCGCGAGTCGGGCCTTGAGCCAGGCGGCAGCGCCGAGATGCTCGGGCGAGGGCGCATCGCCCAGGCCTTCGGCGCCGTGGTTGCCCACCACGAAGGTGGGCGAGAAGCCGAGGCGCGGCGCGAGGTCCTGCGTCGATCGGCCCGAGACCACCGCGATCTTGAAATGGCCGAGCAGGTGCAGCAGCAGACCGGCGGTCGCGGCGGGCGTGAAGGCATCGCCCGGGTCGTCGACGATGGGGGCGAGCGTGCCGTCGAAGTCGAACACCAGCAGCGCCTGCGTCTCGACCGCTCGGCGCAGGGCCACGGCGCCCTCGGGGCTGAAGATGGACCTCACGCGGCCTCCGAGGTGCCGTGGCGCTGCACGCGCGCTTCGATGCGCTGGCGCAGCCGCATGCGGGCGGCGTCGGACAGCATGCGCCCGGCCCAGCGGTAGACGTTGAACTCGCGCACCGTCATGCGCAGGCTGGCCATGCGCTCGTGCTGCTCGGCGGCGGGCATCACGAGCGCCTGGTGGATCGCGTCGGCGCACTCTTCCACGTGGTAGGGGTTCACCACCAGCGCCTCGTGCATTTCGCGCGCGGCGCCGGCGAAGCGGCTGAGCACGAGCACGCCTTGCTCGTCGCTGCGCGCGGCGACGAATTCCTTGCAGACGAGGTTCATGCCGTCGTGCAGGCTCGTCACCAGGCACACATCGGCCGCGCGGTACAGCTCGTTGAGCTGCTCATGTTCATGGTGCTCGACCAGCAGGATCACCGGCTCGTAGTCCGGCGAGCCGAAGCGGGCCGCGATGCGCCGGCACACGCGCTCGATGCGGTCCTGGAAGGAGCGGTATTCCTCCAGCGAGCTTCGCGTGGGCGCGGCCACCTGCACGAGCGTGAAGTGGCCCACCCACTCGGGGTGCTTTTCCAGCAGGCGCTCCACCGCGTGCAGCCGCTCGAGGATGCCCTTGGTGTAGTCGAAGCGGTCGACACCCACCGCGATGCGGTGCCCGGGCGTGAGCTTGAGCCGCTGGATCACCGCGGCGCGGCAGTCCTCGGCGGGGCGCCAGCGGGCGGCGAGATCCTTCGCGGGCCATTCGATCGAGATCGGGTAGCTCTCGACGTAGGTCTCGGTGTTCTGCACCGAGACGATGGAGTGCTCCTGCTCGATGCGGGCTTCAAGGTAGCGGTCGACCGTCTCCATGAAGTTCTTGCAATGGAAACGCGTGTGGAAGCCGAGGATCGTGCTGCCCAGCAGGCCCTGAAGCAGCTCGCGGCGCCACGGGCAGATGCCGAACGATTCGGGGTTGGGCCAGGGGATGTGCCAGAAGGTGAGGATGGTGGCCCCGGGCAGCTTCTCGCGGATCATCGCGGGCACCAGGGCGAAGTGGTAGTCCTGCACCAGCACGATCGGGTCTTCGCTGCGCGCTTCGGCGATCACCGCGTCGGCGAAGCGCCGGTTCACCTGCTGGTAGGCCTGCCAGTCGCTCTCGCGGAAGACCGGGCGCACGTGCGCCACGTGGCACAGCGGCCAGAGGCCTTCGTTGGCGAAGCCGTAGTAGTAGCCCTGTTCCTCTTCCGGCGTGAGCCAGATGCGGCGCAGCGAATACTCGTCGCGGCCCGGCGGCACCTTGATGCGGTCGTGTGCGTCGACCGTCTTCGTGTCGCCGCTTCCGCCGCCATGCGCGACCCAGGTGCCCGAGCAGGCGCGCATCACGGGCTCGATGGCGGTGACGAGGCCGCTCGCCGGCCGGCGCACGAAGAGTTCGCCCTTGTCGTCGAGCTCGTGGATGTAGGGCTCGCGGTTCGAGACCACGATGACCTCGTCGCCGCGCAGCTTGGTGCGCAGCAGCCCGCGCAGGCGGTCGGCGTCCCATTCGGTTTCGGGGCCGAGGGCGCGCCGGTATTCGTCTTCGAGGTCTCTGAGGCGCAGGCGGATGTCGGCCGCGAGCGGCGCGAGGTGGTGCCCGGGTGCGAGCGGTCTGAGCAGGCCTTCGCCGCGCAGCAGGCCGCGGATGCCGGCCACCCAGCCGCGCCAGCTCAGCTGCGCCACCACGACGGTGATGAAGGCCATGGCGGCGCCCAGCACGGCGATGAACGCGATCAGGTACTTGCGGGTGTCCTGGCTGCGCCGCTCGATGAAGCTCAGGTCGTGCAGGAGGACGAGGTTGGCCGCGACACCAGCGCTCGTCTGCACCGGGTGCACGCCCACGTGCACGGTGCCGCCTTCGATGGCGAGCACGGGGGGTGCCGAGTCGGCTGCCGCACGCGCCTGGTCGCACGACAGGGCGGCGGGGTAGCCCTCGGTGCGCCGGTCGAGCGTGCCTTCGCGGGTGCACAGGCCAATGCCCATGACACGCTCGTCTTTCGCCGCGCGGTCGATCATCGGCTGCAGCCGCGCGGTGTTGGCCTCGACCATCGCATCGGCGATGGCCTCGGCCAGCGCGTTGGTCACGAGTTCACCGCGCAGGTTGAGGTCGCGTGAGAACCAACGCAGCGTCAGCTGGTCCATCAACGGCAGCGCGAGAGAAGCGGCGAGGCCCAGGGTTGCCAGCAGCGGCACGAGAAAGCGGAGCTGAAGCCTCAGCGAGTTCACATGATTTCCAGAGACGCGGGGGGAGGATTCTATATTTGTGCAAATATGACCCCGAGCCCGGTGTCGTAGAGCAGCGGAGATGGGTATGACGGAGATTTGGATGGATTGGTTCAGAGACACGACCGTGTTCGGCATTTCGGTGGCCAACCTTCTGTGGGCAGCGCTGGTGGCGCTGGTGGCTTACCTGCTCATCACGCAGGCGGTGCGACTGGCGCTCAAGCGGCTGAAGAGCTTGGCCGGCCACACCTCGACGCGCGCCGACGACATGCTGGTGGAAACGCTGGGCAGCACCAATCGCGCCTTGATGCTGGTCGTGTCGCTGCTGATCGGCCTGAGCGTGCTCGACCTGCCCGACCGCTGGGCCGGGCGAGTCTCGCAGCTGTGGTTCGTGGCGCTGGCGCTTCAGATCGCGCTTTGGGCCAACACCGCCGTGACGCTCGGGCTGCGCCGTCATATCCAGCGCGCCGGGGCCGCGTCGGCGAGTGCCGCGGCCACGCTCATCTCGTGGGGCCTGCGCTCGGTGCTGTGGGCCATCGTGCTGCTGGCGATGCTGTCAAACCTCGGCGTCAACGTGACCGCCTTCGTCGCGAGCCTGGGCGTCGGCGGCATCGCGGTGGCGCTGGCCGCGCAGAACATCCTCGGCGATCTCTTCGCTTCGGTGGCGATCGCGGTCGACAAGCCCTTCGAGGTGGGTGACTTCATCGTGCTCGGCAGCATCGCCGGCACGGTGGAGGTGGTGGGTGTGAAGACCACGCGCATCCGCAGCCTCGGCGGCGAGCAGATCGTGATGTCGAACACCGAGTTGCTGAAGCAGACCGTGAGCAACTACAAGCGACTGCAGGAGCGGCGCATCGTGTTCGGCTTCCGGCTCAACTACCGCACACCGCCCGAGATGCTGCGCCGCGTGCCCGAGACGGTGAAGGCCATCGTGGAAGAGAGCCAGTCGCTGCGCTTCGACCGCGCCCACTTCAAGGGCTTCGGCGAAAGCTCGCTCGAGTTCGAGGTGGTCTACATCGTGCTGGGGCCCGACTACAACCAGTACATGGACGAGCAGCAGCGCATCAACCTCCGGCTCGCCGAAGAACTGGCCGCGATGGGCGTGGAGTTCGCCTACCCCACGCGCACGGTGCTGCTGTCGCACCCGGCGGCCGAGCCGGCCGCGGCGTGACTCGTGTCAGGCGCGTGAGGCCTTCGGCACGTCCATGCCGTGGCGGCGCTTCAGCTCGGCGGTGTCGGGCGAGGCCATGAAATCGAGCACCGCCTGGGCTTGAGGGTGCTGCGCCTGGGCCGCCACCGCGCCGGTGAAGGTGGTGGTGATTTCGAGGCCGGGCGGCATGCCGCCGAGCAGGGTGATGCCGTCGAGGTTCATCAGCTCGCTCAGCTGCTGGAAGCCGAGCTCGGCCTCGCCGCTCGCCACGAGCGAACCCACCGGCACGCCGGCGCGTGCCTGCACGAGGCGCGGCTTCAGCGTCTCGGCGATGCCCCACCGTTCGAAGAGCTTCAGCAAGGCGGTGCCGCTCGGCCCGGTGGAGTAGCCGATGCTGCGGGCCGCGAGCACCGCGCGGCGCAGCGCTTCTTCGGAGCCCACGTCAGGCTGCGGCGCACCGGCCTTCACCGCGATCGCCACCGACGAGTCGACGAGGGCGCGCCGGCTCGAGGGCTGCACGCGGCCGCCTGCGGCGAGCTTGTCGAGAGCGTCGCTTGCGAGGAAGACGAGATCGAAGGCCTCGCCGGCCTCAACGCGCCGGGCCGCGTCGACGCCGCCCACCGATTCGATCTGCATCTCAGTGCCGGTGGCCTGGCGGTAACGCTCGGCCAGCTGGGCCAGCACCTGGCGGGTGGCCATCGACGAGATTGCGCGCAGGGGGAGGGTGCTCATGCGGATGCGAAACGGGGGCGAAGGAGCGACGATTCTGGGCGAGTGCCGCGGCCTCGCCTAGCGGGGACTCGTCCTAGCTGCTATGCGCGAATGGCATGGCCGCGCCAGAATGCACCGGCACTCGACAGGAGCCCATCATGAGCAACGCCCCGTCCCAAGACCCCCGCTGGAAGCACGACGGCGTGCGCGTCGTGCCCGCCGGTTCGCTCGATGCGAACACCGCCCAGACCCCCGGCATGGACCGCAAGGCCGCGATCAACTTCGCCCGCGTCGGCGCGCAGAAGCTGTGGGCCGGCACGGTGCACATCCACGCCAACGCCAAGACGGGTGCGCATCACCATGGCCCGCTGGAGAGCGTGATCTACGTGGTGAAGGGCCGCGCCCGCATGCGCTGGGGCGAGCGGCTCGAGTTCACCGCCGAGGCCGGGCCGGGCGACTTCATCTACGTGCCGCCCTTCGTGCCCCACCAGGAGATCAACGCCAGCCGCACCGAGACGCTCGAATGCGTGCTGGTGCGAAGCGATGGCGAGGCGGTGGCCATCAACCTCGACATCGCGCCGGCCGAGCCGCCCGAAGAGGTGCGGTGGATCGACCCCACGCACCCGGGTTGACGTTCAACGGTTCAACGCGCGAGCCGGTCGCGGAAGAACGCGAGGATCTCGTCGCGCGCCTGGATCGTGGGCTGGCCGGCCTCGTCGATCAGGTGCGCGGTGACCACGCTGTGCGGCTGCGGCACGGCCTGGCGGAAGAAGGGCGGGGTGTCGGGGTTGGCGGCGCTGTCGGGCAGCACGCGGGCCACGAAACGCTGACCGAGCGCGGCCTGGTAGGCCGCGAAACGCTCGGCGCGGCAGTACGGGTCGCCCTCGAAACGGTAGGCGAGCACCTTGAGGTCGTCGCGGTCGAGGCGCTCGCGCACGGCCTTGAGATCGGCGGGCGAGATCTCCAGCCCGGCCGGGTCTTTCAGCGGCAGCGTGGGCTGCGAGAGCACCGGCGCCAGCACCGATTCCTCCAGCATCATCGTGAGCGCGAAGTTGCCGGTGAAGCACATGCCGATGGCGCCCACGCCGGGGCCGCCGCACTCCGAGTGCGCAAGCTTCGCCAGCGCGCGCAGCCACTGCGTGACCGGGCTCGTCTCGTTGGCGGCGAGCGCGCGGAACTCGGCGCTCACGCAGGCACGCTTGAAGATCTCGATGCCTTCGGCGGCCTGTGGCACCGCGCCGTCGCGCCCGAAGAGCGAGGGCATGTAGACGGTGAAGCCGGCGTCGCGCACCCAGCGCGCAAAGCGCGCCACGTGCGGGCTGATGCCGGGCATCTCGGTCATCACGATCACGCCCGGGCCGCGGCCGGCGGTGTAGACGCGCTTGGTGATGTGGTCGAGGGTGATGTCTCGGCGCTCGAAGTCGTCGAGCGGGTCGTCCTGGTCGAGAGGTCGGGGCATGTCGTGCGTCCTTCTGGAGATGAGACGATTCGACCTCTCAGCCCTCGGGAAGGCCACTGTCGGCCGCGACAAGTTCAAGGCCGAAACGGACACCCCCGGGGCTCCTACCGATGACACGCCCGCCGCGCACGGATACAAACTTGCCCGCTGCACCCTTCCTCACGCACCTTCCATGAAAGCACCCATGAGCACGCATTCCCCGGCCTTCCGTCTGGCCGCCCTGGCCGCCGCCACCCTGATGGCGCTCCCCGCCGCAGCCGCCGACCGTGTCAAGGTCGGCCTCCTCAGCACCCTGTCGGGCGCGGGCTCGGGGCTGGGCATCGACATCCGCGACGGCTTCCAGCTCGCGGTGAAGCACGCCGGCGGCAAGCTCGGCGGCCTGGCCGCCGAGGTGATCGTGGCCGACGACCAGATGAGCCCCGACGCCGCCAAGCAGACGGCCGACCGCCTGCTCAAGCGCGACAAGGTCGACTTCATGACCGGCATCGTGTTCTCGAACATCATGCTGGCCGTGGCGCCGCCGGTGTTCCAGTCGCGCACCTTCTACATCAGCGCCAACGCCGGTCCCTCGCAGCTCGCCGGCGCGCAATGCAACCCGTATTTCTTCAGCGCTTCGTACCAGAACGACAACATGCACGAGGCCGTGGGCAAGACGGTGCAGGCCCGTGGCGTGAAGAAGGTGGCGCTGCTCGCGCCCAACTACCCGGCAGGCAAGGATGCGCTGGCCGGCTTCAAGCGTTTCTACAAAGGTGAGATCGCGCTCGAGACCTACACGCCGCTCAACCAGCTCGACTACGGCGCCGAGCTGTCGCAGATCCGCGCCTCGGGCGCCGATGCGGTGTATGTGTTCCTGCCGGGCGGCCTGGGCATCAACTTCATCAAGCAGTTCACCAGCACCGGCCTCAACAAGGAGATGAAGCTTTTCGCGCCGGGCTTCTCGGCCGATGAAGACGTGATCCGCGCCGTGGGCGAGCCGATGGTCGGTATCTTGAACAGCTCGCAGTGGGCGCACGACATGGACAACGCAGCCAACAAGCGCTTCGTGGCCGACTTCCAGAAGGAATACGGCCGCCTGCCCACGCTCTACGCGGCGCAGGGGTATGACGCGGCACGCCTGATCGACGGCGCGGTGAAGACGGTGGGCGGCAAGATCGAAGACAAGGCCGCGGTGCGCAAGGCGCTCGAAGCCGCGAAGTTCGAGTCGGTGCGCGGCGAGTTCAAGTTCAACACCAACCACTTCCCGGTGCAGGATTACTACCTGCGCGAGGTGGTGAAAGACGGCCAGGGCCGCATCACCAACAAGACCCTGGGCAAGGTGTTCGACAACCACGCCGACGCGTATGCCGGCGACTGCAAGATGCCGGCCGAGACCCCGTGACCGGGATCCTCGTCCTTGAGCAGCTGCTCAACGGACTGCAGTTCGGGTTGATGCTGTTCCTGCTGGCGGCCGGGCTCACGCTCGTGTTCGGCATCATGGACATGATCAACCTGGCGCACGGTTCGCTGTACATGGTGGGCGCGTATCTCATCGCGTCCATCGCCGCTGCTTCCGGCTCGTTCTGGCTCGGGCTGGCGGGCGGCGTGGCGGCCACGGCGGTGATCGGCGTGCTGCTCGAGCTCACCGTGCTGCGCCGGCTCTACGAGCGCGACCACCTCTCGCAGGTGCTCGGCACCTTCGCCATCCTGCTGATGGCCAACGAGGGCGTGCGCATGATCTGGGGCTCGCAGCCGGTGCCGATGGCCATGCCGGCGGCGCTCTCCGGCCCGGTGGAGCTGCTGCCCGGCTTCAGCTACCCGGCTTACCGGCTCTTCATCATCGGCGTGGGGCTCGCCGTTGCGCTGCTGCTGTACCTGCTCGTCACGCGCACCCGCGTGGGCATGCAGGTGCGGGCCGGTGCGTCGAACCGCGAGATGGCCCAGGCGATGGGCACCAACGTGCGCCTGCTCTTCACCGCGCTCTTCGCCATCGGTGCGGCGCTGTGCGCGGTGGCCGGCGGCATGCTGGGCCCGCTGCTGGCGGTGCAGGTGGGCATGGGCGAGAGCATCCTCATCCTCGCCTTCGTGGTGATCGTGATCGGCGGCATCGGCTCCATCCGCGGGGCGCTGCTGGGCGCGCTGCTGGTGGGCGCGGTCGACACCGCCGGGCGCACGCTGGTGCCGCTGCTCTTCGGCCAGCTGCTCGGGCCCGCAGCCGCTGCCACTGCCGGCCCGGCCGTGGCCTCGATCCTCATCTACGTGCTCATGGCCGCCGTGCTCTTCTGGAAGCCACGCGGTCTGTTCCCCTCTCACGGCTGACATGTCTTCTTCTGTGCTGGACCACCGGCTCGACCCGCGCATCGCGATCCCGCTGCTCGTGCTGCTGGCCGCGCTGCCGCTGGGCCTCGATGCGGTCGGCGAGAGCTTCTACATCGGCGTGGCCAGCCGCATCCTCATCTTTGCGCTGGCCGCCACGAGCTTGAACCTCATCCTCGGCTTCGGCGGCATGGTGAGCTTCGGCCACGCGGCCTTCGTCGGCATGGGCGCCTACACCGTGGGCATCCTGATGCAAGGCGGGGTGGTGTCGGCATGGGTGGCGTGGCCGGCGGCCTTCGTGGTGGGTGGGCTCTTCGCTTTCGTGATCGGCCTCGTGAGCCTGCGCACGCAGGGCGTGTACTTCATCATGATCACGCTCGCCTTCGCGCAGATGCTCTTCTACCTGATGGCCTCGCTCAAGACCTGGGGCGGTGACGACGGGCTGTCGCTCGCCTCGCGCTCGCGCGTGGGGCTCGGCCTCGACCTCGGCAGCGACACGCAGTTCTTCTACGTGGTGCTGGCGGTGGGCTCGCTCGTCTTCTTCTTCATCGCCCGCCTGCTCAACGCGCGTTTCGGCCACGTGCTGCAAGGCATTCGCGAAAACGAGACGCGCATGGCCGCGCTCGGCTTCGCCGTCTTCCGCTACAAGCTGATCGCCTTCACGCTGGCCGGCGCCATCGCCGGCCTGGCGGGCGCGCTGCTGGCGAACCAGGGCAACTTCGTGAGCCCGGCGCTCATGCAGTGGAGCCAGTCGGGCATGTTGATGGTGATGGTGATCCTGGGCGGCGTGGGGTATCTCTACGGTGGCCTGGTGGGCGCGGCGGTGTTCCTGCTGCTCGAAGAAGTGCTGGTGGGCTACACGATCCACTGGCAGTTCGGGCTCGGTGCGGTGCTGCTCGCGGTGGTGCTGCTGGCGCCCAATGGCCTCTTGAGCCTGCTGCGGCGCCGGGGGGCGGTATGAGCCTTCTGCGGACCGATCAACTCGTGAAACGCTTCGGCGGGCTCGTGGCCACCGACCACGCCAGCCTGAGCGTGGAAGCGGGCGAGCTGCACGCCCTCATCGGCCCCAATGGCGCCGGCAAGACCACGCTCATCCAGCTGCTCTCGGGGGCGCTGGCGCCCGACGCCGGCCACGTCCACTTCGACGGGCACGAGGTGACCGCCACGCCCATCCATGCGCGAGTGCACCAGGGCCTCGTGCGCTCGTACCAGATCACGAGCGTGTTCAAGCGGCTTTCGGTGCTCGACAACCTGGCGCTCGCGGTGCAGTCGCGCGACGGCAGCAGCCTGCGATTCTGGAAGCCGGCGCGCACGGAGCGGGCGCGCTACGACAGCGCCGCTGCGGTGGCCGAGCGGGTGGGCCTGGGCGAGCAGCTGCAGCGCACCGCTGGTGCCTTGTCGCACGGCGAGCAGCGCCAGCTCGAAGTCGGGCTCGCGCTGGCGCTCGAGCCCAAGCTGCTGCTGCTCGACGAGCCGATGGCCGGCATGGGCCCCGAGGAGTCGGAGCGCATGGTCGCCTTGCTGCAGGGCCTGCGCGGGAACGTGACCATGCTGCTGGTCGAGCACGACATGGACGCCGTCTTCCGCCTGGCCGACCGCGTCTCCACGCTGGTGTCGGGCCGCATCATCGCCACCGGCACCGCCAGCGAGATCCGCGAACACCCGGAAGTGAAACGCGCCTACCTTGGGGACGACGCGGAGGAAACGCTGTGAGCGGCGCCTTGCTGGACGTCACTGGCCTGGAGACGGCCTATGGCGCGAGCCAGGTGCTCTTCGGCATCGACCTCGCCATCCGCCAGGGCGAAGTGGCCACGCTGCTCGGCCGCAACGGCATGGGCAAGACCACCACCGTGCGCTCGGTGCTCGGGCTCACGCGGGCGAGGGCAGGGCAGGTGCGCTTTCGCGGCGAGCGCATCGAGGCGATGCCGCCCGACCGCATCGCGCGCATGGGCCTGGCCGTGGTGCCGGAAGGGCGGCAGATCTTCCCGAACCTGTCGGTGAAGGAAAACCTGCTGGCCTTCGCCGCCCGCCGCAACGCCAGCGAAACGCCGTGGACGCTCGACCGTGTGGTGGCGCTCTTTCCCGCCCTGGCAGCACGTTTCGCCAACATGGGCAACCAGCTCTCGGGCGGCGAGCAGCAGATGCTCGCCATCGGCCGCGCGCTGATGACCAACCCGCACCTGCTGATCCTCGACGAAGCGACCGAAGGGCTCGCGCCACTCATCCGCGACGAGATCTGGCGCTGCCTCGCCGAGCTGCGCGCGCAGGGCCAGACCATCCTCGTGATCGACAAATACGTGCAGCGCCTGGTGAAGCTCGCCGACCGCCACACCATCATCGAGCGTGGCCAGGTCGTCTGGCAGGGCGGCTCGGCGGCGCTGGCCGAAGACCCCTCGCTCTGGCACCGCTACGTGGGCGTGTGAGCGAGCAGCGCCTTGGCCGCCTCGATGCGCAGCGCGAGCGGCGCAGCCTCGTCGTTCAACACACGCTGCAGGAACTGCCTCGGGTCCACGTCGCCTTCGGCGCGGCTCAGCTGCGGCTGCGCGTTTGACGCTGGCGCCGAGACGGGCTGAAGCCGTCTGAACGCGGCGTCGAAGGCGGCGGGCTTGATGCTCTCCAGCCTCGCCAACAGGTCGGCCTGGCCGTCGATGCCGGGCGGGATGTCGAGCCAGGGCGTGTCGGCAAACACGGGCGCCAAACCGGGCGCGACGAAGGCCGACCAGTTGCCCGAAGGCTGCTGCTCCGCAGGCACGAGCGCCGCATGGCGATGCGGCTCGGCTGCGGTCGGAAAGAGGCGCACACGCGCGGGCTCCACCTGCGCCAGATGACGCAGGCGCAGCCGTTCGAGAAAGGCCGCAGCCTGCGCTGCCGCGGCAGGCTCTGCGAGCGACAGCCACAGCTGCAGCCCCTCGGTGCCCGACACGGCGATCGCCGGCGCCGGCAGTTCGAGATCGTGTTGCACGGCGTGCCACACCGCGGCCAGCACCTCCCACTCGGCGGGCCGCGCCAGCTCGATTACCAGCGCGCGCACGCGGCCCTGCGCATCGATGAGGCCCGGGCTCTCTTCGTGGGCCGCGCCGGGCGCCGGCGGCGAGAGAAACAGGCGCTGTAGCTCGGTTTGCAAACGGTTCATCGGGTCGGGCGGACAGGAATCTGACGAGCGCGGATTTTCACGTGCCGCGCCGCTCGCCAGGCCGCATGGAACTTCTTTGGCCCCCGTCGCTCTAGGCGAATACTACGTAGTTCACAAAATGACCACACGGTTGTCTTGGTGAACTTTGTAGTTCACATTCCGCTTCCTGCGCGCGCTCGACCCAATCCCACACCTCCCACACCCTCAAGGAGAGACACGATGAAATGGCTCAAGACGCTTGTGACTGCATTCGCCATGACCGGCCTTCTGGCCGCCTGTGGTGGCGGCGATGACGACCCCGCACCTCCGCCCACGATCGCCGGGCTGGCTCAACAGCAGAACCTCACCGCCTTGCTCGCCGCGGCCAACAAAGCCGGCCTGTCGGCCACGCTCGCCAACACCAGCGTCGGGCTGACCGTGTTCGCCCCCACGAACGCGGCTTTCGACACGCTCGCCACGCAGCTGGGCTTTGCTGACGCCAACGCCCTGGTGGCCGCGCTGTCGCCCGCCACTCTGGCCGACATCCTCAACTACCACGTGCTCCCCACGCGACAGACCGCCGCCCAGCTGGCCAGCGGCGCCGCCACGCGTGCCACGGCCTACACCTTCGACGGCAGCCCGGCCACGCTCGCCGTGTCGACCACCGGCGGCGTGTCGCTCACCGACGCCGCGCTGACCCAGGCCACCGTGACCACCGCCAACGTGGCGGCGAGCAACGGCGTCGTGCATGTCGTCAACAAGGTGCTCGTGCCGCCCGGCGTGCTCAACGTCGTGCAGATGGCGCAGGTGAACCCGCTGTTCTCCACGCTCGTGGGCGCCGTGGTCGATGCCAACCTCGCCACCACGCTGAGCGGGGCAGGGCCGTTCACCGTGTTCGCGCCGACCAACCAGGCCTTTGCCGACATCGCCTCCACGGTGGCGTCGCTCACCCCCACGCAACTCAGCACGGTGCTGACCTACCACGTGCTGCCTTCGCAGGTGCTCGCCTCGCAGGTCCCGTTCGGCACGCCGGTGGCCACGGTGTCGGGCCAGTCGATCACGGTCCAGAACAGCCCGCTGCGCATCGTCGACACCACCGCCACACCGGCGCCGATCGTCGCCACCGACGTCCGCGCCAGCAATGGCGTCATCCACGTGATCAGCAAGGTGCTGATCCCGACGCTCTGATTTCCCCCCACCCACGTTCACCACTGACCAGGAGTCACCCATGAAGAAAGTGCTCGTTCTCACCGCCCTCGCTGCCGCTGCCCTCTCTGCGCAAGCCAAGGACATCGTCGACACCGCCGTCGCCAACGGTAATTTCAAGACGCTCGCCACCGCGCTGCAGGCCGCTGGCCTGGTCGACACGCTCAAGGGCCCCGGCCCGTTCACCGTGTTCGCCCCGACCGATGCGGCCTTTGCCAAGGTGCCGAAGGCCGACCTTGATGCCCTGCTGAAAGACAAGGCCAAGCTCACCGCCGTGCTCACCTACCACGTGGTGCCGGGCAAGGTGATGGCCAAGGACGTGAAGCCCGGCAAGGTCAAGACCGTGCAAGGCTCGGAGCTGACGGTGGCCACGGCCTCGGGCGTGATGGTCGACAACGCGAAGGTCACCGCCACCGACATCACGGCCGACAACGGCGTCATCCACGTCATCGACACGGTGGTGATCCCGAAGTAAGCGCAGCGAAGAAAGCGCCGAGACGGCGGCTCATGCCGCCAGCAGCTCGCCCATGCGCTTGAGCCCGCCCACGCGGGCCTCGCGCAGGCGCTGCTGCAGCGCGGGCCAACGTGTGTCGCCGTCTTCGGCGGCCCGTTGGCCCGCTTGTTCGAAGAGCCCCATGAACGCATCGAGCCGCGAGCGACGCAGCCATTCCTGAAGCTGCGGCACTTTCGACCAGCGCAGCTGGTTGGCCGCGCTGTCGAGGTGCATGCGCAGCCAGTCGAGCGGCACTTCGGGCACGCGCACCGGGCGGCACAGTGCGTTCTTCTCGTCGTCGCCGTCGAGCGTGGCTTCGAGGTGCGCGATGAACGCCGCGCTGAACGACGGCGAGCAGCGCCGCACGTACTGCGGCACGATGCGCTCGCCCTGGAACACCGGCTCCAGCACCGCACGCGGCAGGCCCGTGGCCGAGCAATGCACGACCACCTGGCCGGGCGGCATGGCCAGCTCGCCCTGTGCGAACTCGATGCGGTCGCGCTCGACCGCCTGCACATGGCCCAGCCGCACCACGCGCCCGATGCGCCGCAGCTGCGCCAGCTCGGCTTCGCTCACGGTGGCGCAGCGGTACATCGTGGGCTCGACGTTTGGGTCGATGCGCAGCAACAGCCGACGCGCTTCGAGCCGGGCAAACAAGTCCGGCAACGAGGCCGCGTCGCGCGCCACTTCCAGCTCCGACACGATGACCTCCAGCGTGGTGTGCGCAAAGGGCAGGGTGGGCTGGATGTGCGCCCGGTTGAGCAGCCACGCGTCGCGCGGGCGGACCCAGGTGATGGTGTCGGGGTCGGCGCCATGCTCCAGCAGCCACAGCACGGTGTCGATGGAGGTCTTGCCGCCGCCCACGATCACATGCCCGAGGGCGGGCTCGCCGAGTTGCGTGAGTTCGGTCGGCGTTACGCAGCGCACGCCGTCGGCCACGCGAAAGCGAGGCCCGTGCGTGGCGGGCACCTGGCTGTCGGCACGCGCCGCGTCGACCCATTTGCGGCGCGCCGTGAGCTGCGTGCGGCGGCCGTTGACGAGCGAGGTGGCCACGCCATCGGCGCCCACCTCATGCCGGCTCAGGTAGGTCACCCGGCCGCTGGGCAGCAGGCGCTGCTGCATCAGGCGATCGAAGTACGCGCAGATCTCGGCGCCGCTGGCCAGCTCGTTCAGGCCCTGGTTGAGGCCGACGGCGTCGACCATGCCCAGGCCAAGCGGCTGCGAGTTCACGCCGTACACCGCGGCAGCACCGTGCAGCCGCACAAAGGGATACGCATCGAGCCAGTGGCCGCCGGGCTTGGCGCGACGGTCGACGATGATCATCGTCGCCGTGCTCTCGCTCAAGAGCGTGTCGGCAAACGCCAAGGCGGTCGTGCCGGCGCCGGTGATCACGTAATCGGCTTCGAGGGTGTTGAGGTCGTCCATGTCAGAGCTCCTGTGAGTTGACGGAACTGTCTGGCCGAGGCGTGGAAGCTGGCGTGGGAGGCGGCGTGGGATCTGGATGACGGCTTGATCTGGCCTCTTTGATCAGCGCGACAATGTATATTATGTAAACTAACAAATGGTATTCGATCTATATGCGTGAACATCGACGTGTCGTCGGCCGAGATCCTGCGTATCTACAACCGACTGGACGCGCACCACGCTCCGTGGCGAGAAGTCAGCAAAACAGCAGCAAACACACGCGAGAAACCAGATGCTCGAACTCACCGGCGACCACATACGACGCCTAAATGATGAAGACCTCAGGACGCTCATCTTCTCGTTGGCCGAGGCCGAGCTGCGACGACACGGTCGGCCGATCTCCGGCCTGACCGCCGGCGGCAACCAGACCGACGCCGATGGCGGTGTCGACGTCCGCGTTGCGCTGGAAGGCACCGAGGCGACGCTCGACTTCATCAAACGGCCCGCCACCGGCTTCCAGTGCAAGTGCGAGGACATGCCGGCCACGGCGATCCTCAAGGAGATGCGCCCGCACGGCGAGCTCAGGCCATCCATCAAGGCACTGATTGCAGAGCGCGGCGCATACATCATCGTCAGCTCCCAAGGTTCCACTTCCGACAGTTCCTTGCGTCGGCGCGTCGAGGCAATGCGTGGTGCGGTCGCTGACGAACCGGACGCCGACGGGCTCATGCTGGATTTCTACGACAGGACACGCCTGGCCAACTGGGCTCGTGCCTATCCCGGCGTCGAGATGTGGGTCCGTGAGCGCATCAACGACAAGCTGGGCGGTTGGCAGTCATGCAGCGCCTGGATCGCAACGCTCAAAGGCTCGCCATACCTCCACGATGACACAGGCCGGGTCATCGCCAAGACGTCCGATTCCGCCGAGGCGATGTCAGCCGCGGCCGGCATTGATGCGATCCGCCACAAACTGCGCTCGCCGGGCAGCAGCGTGCGCTTGGTCGGGCTGTCGGGCACCGGCAAGACCCGGATGGTCCAGGCGCTCTTCGAGGCGGGCGTCGGCATCTCCTCACCGCTCGACCCCGAGGTGGCCATCTACACCGACATCGGCCATTCTCCCGAACCCACGGCGCGCGACATGCTCATCCGCCTGGTCGCGCAGGAGCAGCGAGCGATCCTCATCGTCGACAACTGCAATCCGGCGACGCATCGCAACTTGACGGAGGTACTCGGTCGCGGGACGGAGCACGTCAGCCTGATCACGGTCGAGTACGACGTGCAGGACGATGAGATCGAAGCCACCGATGTGTTCGTGCTTTCGACCGCTTCGGATGCCGTGGTCGACGACCTGATCCACCTGCTCACACCGCACATTTCGTTGACCGACCGACACCGGATCGTCGAGTTCTCGGGCGGCAATGCCCGAGTGGCGCTGGCACTGGCCCGCACGGTCAAGGCCGGCGCCACGCTAGGCACCCTGAACGACTCGGATCTCTTTCGGAGACTCTTCGTGCAAACCCAGGCCGACAGTGACGAGCTACTGCGAGCCGCTGAAGCTGTGTCCTTGGTGTACTCCTTCGACGGTACTGACCTCAGTACCGAGACAGGTGAGCTGTCTGCGCTCTCGGCCATCGCCGAATGCAGCCCGCGTGCCCTGTTCCGCCTGGTTGCGACCCTGCAAGAGCGCGATCTGGTTCAGTCGCGTGGCCGCTGGCGAGCCCTGCTGCCGCCTGCGTTGGCGAATCGACTGGCGCGGACGGCACTGAAGAACAACCCGCCAAGCGTTGTGCTTGACGCCATCATCCCGCAGGGGCGCCTACTCAAGTCGTTCAGCCGGCGCCTGAGCTGCCTGACTGACAGCCCCGAGGCCTGTGGCATCGCCGAACGCTGGCTGAGAGACGAAGGGATGTTGGCCGATCCGGCCCGGCTCAACGAATTGGGAACCGCCCTCTTCTTCAACCTGGCTCCGCTGGTCCCGGAGCAGGCCCTGGCCACGCTCGAACGCACGTTGCAAACCCAGAACGTGAAGGCGTTCATCGCGGCCCACGTCACCACCTATTGGCAATGGGTCGGACTCTTGCGCAATCTGGCCTACGAGGTCGAGCACTTCGAGCGCGCCGCGCGGCTGATCCTGGCGCTGGCCATCGCGGAGTCGCCAGACGATCGCCGACAAGACGCGAATGAGGCGTGGAAGGAGCTCTTTCACGTTGTGCTGTCAGGAACGCTCGCGCCGCCCGCCGACCGAGTGGCGTTTCTGCGCCGTCTAGCGGTGGACGCCGACCCGAACATTCAGCGCTTGGCATTGGTGGGCATCGGGTCGACCCTGCGGTCGGGCTTCTTCAGCGCATCGCACAACTTCAGTTTCGGCGCCCGCTCGCGGGGGACCGGCTGGGAGCCGCGGACGAATGAGGAGCTTCTCGAGTGGTATGACGCTGCGCTGGGCCTCGTGCGAACGTTCGGCGGCCGCGATTCTCAGCACTGCGCTGCGGTCCGGCTTGCCTTGGCCTCTCACTTTCGTCATCTCTGGCAGCACGAGGACCTCCGGGACCGGCTCATCCAGTTGAGCCGGGAACTTGCCGTGGGCGGTTGGCCGAGCGGTTGGGCGGCGGTGAGGAATTCGCTTCGCTACGACGGTGCCGGCATGACCAACCCCGGCCGCCCCGCGTTGCTGGAGTTGCTGAAGCTCTTGGCGCCGACCGACCTGGCGGAGCAGATTCGCTCGTATGCGCTCGGAGAAATCTGGAGTCCGCTTGACGTCGCGGACAGCGAGGATGCCGACGACGCGGCCGAGGAGGCCAACCCTGTCAGCGCGCACGAGCGCGTCGTGAACAAGGTCGTCGGCATGGGACAAGCTCTCGCCGCCGATCCGGACACCTTCGACGCAGTCCTCGTGGAGGCGATCCGAACCCCAAACGGCCGGCAGTTTCACCTGGGGATCGGGCTGGGGAAGGCATCGGACACGCCCGAAGTGCATTGGGCCGCGATCCACCAAGCCTTCGCGGAAGCCGACGCAAGCCAGCGCAACTTCAACCTGCTCGCGGGCTTCGTGCGCGGGCTGCGGGAAGCGAACCCGGCGCAGGCAGAAGAGCTGCTCGAGCGGCTCGTCAACGATCCGGTACTCGGGCGCATCTTCCCGCTGATCCAAGGCTGGCCCTGGAACGACGCCGGCGGCGATCGCCTGCTTCGCTCGCTGCGCCAGAGCCAGGCCAATCTCATGCAGTTCAATGCGGTGCTTGCCGGGCGTGACGGTGACGGGCTCAGCCTGCAGAAATACTGTGAAGTGCTGGACGGTGTGAGCGATCTGCCGAACGGACTGCCCGCCGCGATCGACAGCCTGTCGATGGACTTCCATCGCCTCAAGACGGCAAAGGAAGAGATGCCCGGGCAGTTGATCCAGTTGGGCCGATCGCTGCTCGTCAAGTACGACTTTCAGTCGCCCAGCCAGAACTTGGCCTATCGCCTCACGGAAGTCGCAAAGATCGTGTTCAAAGGCGAAGAGGCGGCGCCCGAAGTGCATCGTTTCGCCGAGCGTTTTGCGCACGCGCTGGACGACTATCGGACACATGCCGATTCGCTGGGTGACCTCGCCGCGGTGCTGTTCCACCTTCACCCATCCATCGCACTGGATGCGTTCCTGACTGGGCCGCGCCGCCGGCAGCTGTTTGCGATGCGGTACAGGCTCGAAGGCAGCGAACAAACCGTGGTGAACCGTGCCTCGGACGAAGCGCTCTTAGCCTGGGCGGCCATCGCACCGCAAGAACGCCTGCCCTTACTGGGCGCCGAGATCCAAATCCTTGACCGTTCCAACCCCGAGGATGCGAAGTTGACCGACCTCGCCACTCGGTTGCTGGAGATGGCGCCCCAGAAGAAGCGGGTCCTCGATGCATTCGCACGGCACTTTCACCCCAACGGCTGGTCGGGAAGCCTTGAGCAGACGCTTCGTCCGCATATGACCCTGGCCACCAACCTGGCGGGTTCGCCGGATCCCGAGATCGCCGCCTGGGCCGCCACACAGCTCGACTCGATGCGACGTCGGATCGACGGGGAGAAAAAGCTCGAGCGGGGCGCGGAGCAGAAATTCGAGTGAACTCGATCTAGCGCGCAGTAGCTGATGAAGGCCCAACTAGTGACCCGCCGGTCTTCGGCCACTGCGCTCGAGGCCGGTGTGCTTTGCCCGCCCTTCGGGTTGCTGCTGCTGCCCATCGTGGCGGCGGCAATGGCGCTGCCATCTGTGGGCGTGATTGCCAATGTGCTTCGCTGCGCACTGTGAAGGTGGATTGATCTGGGCTGACTCATCCCTGCAAGGCGTCGCGCACGCGGTGCAGCCGGGCCGACGCGTCGTCGGCGACCTCCTTGAGCGCCGGGTTTGCCGTGAGCTGCACCATCATTTCCGGGTTCAGGAAGCCGACCACGATGTCGTCGCCATCGCCCTGGCGAACGGTGACGTTGCACGGCAGCAGCAGCCCGATGTCGGCCTCGGCTTGGAGCGCCTTGTAGGCCAGCGGTGGGTTGCAAGCGCCGAGGATGCGGTGAGCCGGCATGTCCTTGCCCAACTTCTCCTTCATCGCCTTCTGGATGTCGATGTCCGACAGGACGCCGAAGCCTTCCGCCTTGAGCGCCTCGAGTACCCGCTGGATGGCTGAGTCGAAGGGCCCCTTGAGGGTGGCTTGGAAACCGTAGTTCATATCGTTCCTTTCTGCGGCCGTTTGGCCGTGCCTGTGATCATCGTGTCAGTGCTTCCAGCCTTTGATCAAGTGTGGCGGCAGACAGCTCGCCAATGCGGCTCGACACCAACTCGCCCTTGGCGTTGAAGAAGAGCGTGGTCGGATAGCCCTTCTGCTGGAAGGCGGCGCTGGCCTGCCGCTTGGAGTCGAGAAGGACATTGCGCAGAGGCAGCCGCCGGCTCTCCAGCCAACGCGAGACCTGCGCAGGATCCTCGCCCTGGTTCAGGAAGACAAAGTTCACGTCCGCATGCTTGTCTTGAGCTGCATGGAGAACCGGCATCTCGCGGACGCACGGCGGGCACCAGGTCGCCCACAGGTTGATGACGGTCGGCTTGCCTTCGAAATCCTTCAGCTGGACCGGCTTGCCCTCGACCGAGGTGAACGCCAGCGAGGGCAGCTTCTGGCCGCCATTTCCCTGAAGCGATAGCAGCACGCTACCGACCAGGAAGAAGGCGCTTCCGGCGGCGAGAGCCCAGCGCAGCGGCCTTCCGGTCGAGGGCGCTTTTCGTTCGCGGTAGAGCGTCAGCATCCAGGCCCCGAGCAGTCCGGCGGTGGAGTTCCAGCCGCCGTCCCGGATGTCCAGGATGGTCAGCGGAGCGTCGAAATACAAGGTCCGGTACTCGTAGACGAATGCCAGCCGGGCCAGCAGTACGCCCGCGAGCAAGGCATGCCACAAGCTTCGGTCCACTTCCACCGACGACTTGGACAGCCATTTCCCGACCGCCAGCGTTGCGCCCACAGAGGCGAAGACGAGCAACAGCGTCAATGGCAGCAGAAGCGGCCCTAGTTGGATAGCGTTGCTCAAGACTTGTTGCCCTCCTCTGCATAGCCATGCTATGCCCGGGTGCCAGATCAGGCGCCGGCCCTTGAAGAAGGCCTTCCGAGCCCCGGCAAATCTCCCCTTGACCTTCCAATGATGTCAAGGTTCAAACTGCCTGCAGCAACAGGAGAACGCCATGTCGACTTCGCCCCATCAGCATCACGATCACGCGCACTGCGACCACTCGTCGGAGCACTCGGGTCACACCCATCACGCACACGATCACCACCATCACGCCCACCAGCCGGCCGCTCCTCAGGTGCCGGTGAGCGGCGACGCGAGCGCGGTCGAATACACCTGCCCCATGCACCCCGAGGTGCGCCAGATGGGCCCCGGCAACTGCCCCCTCTGCGGCATGGCCCTCGAGCCGGTGCTGGCCACGGCCGAGCAAGGCGAAAGCCCCGAGCTGCGCGACATGACGCGCAGGTTCTGGATCGGCCTGGCACTCACGCTTCCGGTCTTCGTGCTCGAGATGGGCGGCCACCTCACGAACCTCAACCACCTGATCGGCCAGCAGTTGTCGAACTGGATCCAGCTCGTGCTTGGCACGCCGGTCGTGCTGTGGGCCGGCTGGCCGTTCTTCGTTCGCGCGGTCGCGTCGGTGAGGAACCGCAGCCTCAACATGTTCTCGCTCATCGCCCTTGGAACGGGGGCCGCGTGGCTGTACAGCATCGTGGGCACGGTGGCGCCGCAGCTCTTTCCGTCGAACCTGCGCCTGGCCGACGGCGCGGTGGCGATCTACTTCGAAGCGGCGGCAGTCATCACGGTGCTCGTGCTGCTGGGCCAGGTGCTCGAACTGCGCGCGCGCGAGAAGACGTCTGGCGCCATCAAGGCGCTGCTCGGGCTGGCGCCCAAGACCGCGGTGAAGGTCGACGCGCATGGCAACGACGAGACCGTGCAGGTCGACACCATCCAGGTGGGTGACCTCCTGCGTGTGCGCCCCGGCGAGAAAGTGCCCGTCGACGGCGAGCTCACCGAGGGCAAGGGCAATGTCGACGAATCGATGGTGACGGGCGAGCCCATCCCCGTCGCCAAGGCCGTCGGCTCCAAGGTCACGGCGGGCACGCTCAACCAGACCGGCGGCTTCGTGATGCGCGCCGAGAAGGTCGGCGCCGACACCCTGCTCTCTCAGATCGTGCACATGGTGGCGGCAGCGCAGCGCAGCCGCGCGCCCATCCAGCGCATGGCCGACCAGGTGGCCGGCTGGTTCGTGCCGGTGGTGATGCTCGTGGCCGCGCTGACCTTCGTCGCCTGGCTCGTGTGGGGCCCGTCGCCGGCCTTCAGCTACGCGCTCATCACCGCGGTGGCGGTGCTCATCATTGCGTGCCCGTGTGCGCTGGGGCTGGCCACGCCGATGTCGATCATGGTGGGCATCGGCAAGGGTGCGCAGCACGGCGTGCTCATCCGCGATGCCGAGGCGCTCGAAAAGATGGAGAAGGTCGACACGCTCGTGGTCGACAAGACCGGCACGCTCACCGAGGGCCGGCCGAAGGTCGTGCACGTCGAGCCCAGCCCCGGCTTCACGGCGGATGAGGTCTTGCAGAAGCTCGCGAGTGTGGAGCGCGCCAGCGAGCATCCGCTGGCCCTGGCCATCGTGATGGATGCGCAGGCGCGCAAGCTGGCCCTGTCGCCGGTCACCGACTTCGACTCGCCCGTCGGCAAGGGCGTGGTCGGCACGGTGGACGGCGTGGCCGTCGTCTCGGGAAGTGCGAAGTTCCTGGCCGAACACTCGATGGCCACCTCGGTGCTGGAGAAGAACGCCGATGCACAGCGGCAAAAGGCCGCGACGGTCATCTTCGTCGGCGTGGGCGGCAAGCTTGCCGGCTTCGTGGCGATTGCCGACCCGATCAAGGCCACCACACCGCAGGCACTGGCGGCGCTCCAGGCCGCCGGGGTGCGGGTCGTGATGCTCACCGGCGACGGAAAGACGACCGCCGAAGCGGTGGGCCGTCAGCTGGGCATCGACGAGGTGGTGGCCGAGGTGCTGCCCGAAGACAAGGCCGCGGTCGTCAAGCGCCTGCAGGGCGAAGGCCGCGTGGTGGCGATGGCCGGTGACGGCGTGAACGACGCCCCTGCCCTCGCCCAGGCCACCGTGGGCATCGCGATGGGCACCGGCACCGACGTCGCGATGGAAAGCGCCGGCATCACCCTGCTCAAGGGCGACCTGCTGGGCATCGTGAGAGCTCGCACCTTGTCTCGCGCGACGATGCGAAACATCCGCGAGAACCTGGTGCTGTCATTCGCGTACAACGTGGCTGGCATTCCGCTGGCAGCCGGCGTGCTGTATCCGTTCTTCGGGTTGCTGCTGTCGCCCGTCGTGGCCGCGGCGGCAATGGCGCTGTCGTCGGTGAGCGTGATCGCCAATGCGCTTCGGCTGCGCGCCGTCAAGGTGGAGTGACGGTCAATGCCCTTGCGCCACGCGTGAGGCGCGCGACGCCGGCGCCACCATGCCGCGGGCGGTCGCGAGCGGCGCGGCGGCACCTGCAGGCCCGAGCAGTTGTGCTTCGACGAAGGCCAGGTGCCGGGTCGAACGCACGACACCGGCCCGGAACATCAGCCCGTCACGCGCGTGCGCGAGCGACAGGAACTGCACCGCCAGTTCCAGCGTCACCACCACATCGGTGTCGTAGTGGCCGAGCCCGGCCAGCACCATCGCGGCATCGAAACCCGCGCCAATGACGCCGCCGTTGACGGCGGAGGTGCCGCCGCCACCCAGCATGCCCGGCTTCGTGGGCCGGAACTGGATGGTTGCGGCCCACGGTTCTTCGAACACGCCTTTGAAGCCAAACCACACGATCTCGTGGCGCGTGTTGAAGGCCGCCAGCGCCACGCTGCGGGTGGCGGGGTCCAGGCGAAACGGAAGGGCGTGCTGCATGTCGGAGGTCCTTGTGTGGTGGTGGACAGGCGCCATTGGGGCGCTTGCCCCCGTGGGAAGGTCAAGCCCCATGCCTGCCCAAGCCCTTGCGCCGCAAGAGCAGAAAGGCCGCGGGCACAACGAAGAGCGACAGCAGCGGCGCGGTCACCATGCCGCCGAGCATCGGCGCGGCAATGCGGCTCATCACCTCGGAGCCGGTGCCGCTGCCCCACACGATGGGCAGCAGGCCGGCGAGGATCACCGCGACCGTCATCGCCTTCGGGCGCACGCGAAGCACCGCGCCTTCGCGAATGGCCGCGAGCAGCATGGCGGCATCGACCGACTGACCGTCGCGCAGGCGGTCTTCGAGCGCATGCCGCAGGTACAGGAGCATCACGACGCCGAACTCGGCCGCCACGCCGGCCAGCGCGATGAAGCCCACGCCGGTGGCCACCGAGAGGTGGTAGCCCAGGGCGTACAGGAACCACACGCCCCCGGTGAGCGCGAGCGGCAGCGTGGCCATGATGAGCGCGGCCTCTTCCATGCGCCGGAAGGTCAGGTACAGCAGCACGAAGATGATCGCGAGCGTGGCCGGCACCACCACCTTGAGCCTGGCATTCGCACGCTCCAGGAACTCGAACTGGCCCGAGTACGCGAGGCTCATGCCGGGTTCGAGCGCGACCTGCGCCGACACGGCCTGCCGCAAGTCGGCCACCACCGAGGCGATGTCGCGGCCGCGCACGTCGACATACACCCAGCCGGACGGCCGCGCGTTCTCGCTCTTGAGCATCGGCGGCCCATCGGCGAGGCTGACCTTCGCCACGCTGCCGAGCGTGATCTGCTGGCCGGCGGGCGTGAGCACCGGCAGGTCGCGCAGCTTGTCGGCGCTGTCGCGCAGCTCGCGCGGGTAGCGCAGGTTGATGGGGAATCGCGCCAGACCCTCGACGGTCTCGCCGATGTTCTCGCCCCCGACCGCGCCGGCCACCACCGCCTGCACGTCGCTCACGTTGAGGCCGAAGCGTGCGGCGGCGGCGCGGTCGATTTGCACGTCGACATAACGCCCGCCGGTGAGGCGCTCGGCCAGCGCGGAACTCACACCCGGCACGCCCTTGGCCACACGCTCGACCTGGGCCGTGGCCTGGTCGATGGCGCGCAGGTCGGTGCCCGACACCTTCACGCCGATGGGGCTCTTGATGCCGGTCGCGAGCATGTCGATGCGGTTGCGGATGGGCGGGATCCAGATGTTGGTCAGGCCCGGGATCTTGACGGCCTCGTCCAGCGCTTCGACGAGCTTCTCGGGCGTCATGCCCGGCCGCCACTCGCTGCGTGGTTTCAGCTGCACGGTGGTCTCGAACATCTCCAGCGGCGCCGGGTCGGTGGCCGTTTCGGCGCGCCCGGCCTTGCCGAAGACACGCGCTACCTCGGGCACGGTCTTGATCATGCGGTCGCTGAGCTGCAGCAGCTCGGCCGCCTTCTGGGCCGACAGGCCCGGTAGCGCGGTCGGCATGTACAGCAGGTCGCCTTCGTCGAGCGGCGGCAGGAACTCGCCCCCCATCCGAGAAAGCGGCCACAGCGTGGTGGCGAACACGAGGCCCGCGATCACGAGCGTGAGCTTCGGCCAGCGCAGCACCGCGTCGAGCGCCGGCTGGTAGAGCGCGATCAGGCCGCGTGTGAGTGGGTTGCGCTGCTCGTCGGGAATGCGCCCACGGATCCAGTAGCCCATGAGCACCGGGATCAAGGTGACCGAGAGGCCGGCCGCCGCCGCCATCGCATAGGTCTTGGTGAAGGCAAGCGGGCCAAAGAGCCGCCCCTCCTGCGCTTCGAGGGTGAACACCGGCACGAACGACAGCGTGATGATCAGCAGCGAGAAGAAGAGCGCCGGCCCCACCTCGGTGGCGGCCTGGGTGATGACCTCCCAGCGCGCTTCGCCCTTCAGCTCTTCGGCCGGGTGCGCGTGCTGCCAGGCTTCGAGCTTCTTGTGCGCGTTTTCGATCATCACCACCGCGGCGTCGACCATCGCGCCGATGGCGATGGCAATGCCGCCGAGCGACATGATGTTGGCGTTCAGGCCCTGCCACTGCATGACGAGAAACGCCGCCATCACCCCGAGCGGCAGCGAGATGATGGCCACGAGCGCCGACCTCAGGTGCCAGAGGAACACGGCGCATACCGCGGCCACCACGGCAAACTCTTCCAGCAGCTTCATCGAGAGGTTGTCGATGGCACGCTCGATGAGCGCGCTGCGGTCATAGGTGGTGACGATCTCCACGCCCTTGGGCAGGCTGGCCTGCAGCTGCGTGAGCTTGTCCTTCACGGCTGCAATCGTGGCCTGCGCGTTCTTGCCGCTGCGCAGGATCACCACGCCGCCCACGGCCTCGCCGGTGCCATCGAGTTCCGAGATGCCGCGGCGCATCTCGGGCCCGGTCTGCACGGTCGCCACGTCGCCCAGCAACACCGGCACGCCGCCGCGCGCCGCGAGTGGCACCGCCTTGAAGTCGGCCAGCGTCTTCAGGAAGCCGCTCGCCCGCACCATGTATTCAGCCTCGGCGAGTTCCATCACCGAGCCGCCGGTCTCCTGGTTGGCGTTCATCAGCGCTTCGCGCACCTGCGCATGCGTGATGCCGTAGGCCGCGAGCTTCGCCGGGTCGAGCACCACCTGGTACTGCTTGACCATGCCGCCCACGGTCGCGACCTCGGCCACGTTGGCCACCGACTTCAGCTCGAACTTGAGGAACCAGTCCTGCAGCGCCCGCAGCTGGGCTAGGTCGTGCCGGCCGGTCTTGTCGACGAGCGCGTACTGGAACACCCAGCCCACGCCGGTCGCATCGGGCCCGAGCGAGGGCTTGGCAGTGTCGGGCAGGCGGCTTTGCACCTGGCTCAGGTATTCGAGCACCCGCGAGCGGGCCCAGTAGAGGTCGGTGTGGTCGTCGAAGAGCACGTAGACGAACGAGTCGCCGAAGAACGAATAGCCGCGCACCGTCTTCGCGCCCGGCACCGAGAGCATGGTGGTGGCCAGCGGGTAGGTCACCTGGTTCTCCACGATCTGCGGCGCCTGGCCGGGGTAGCTGGTGCGGATGATGACCTGCACGTCCGACAGGTCTGGCAGCGCGTCGATGGGTGTGGAGCGCAACGACAGCACGCCCGCCGCGGCGAGGAAGAGCGTGGCCAGCAGCACCAGGAACCGGTTGCCCACCGACCAGCGGATCAGCGCGGCGATCATTTGGCGCCTCCCGTGCGCGCGATGCGCTCGATGACGTGCTCGTCGCCCGACTGCGTGAAGCTGAACTGCACCGCATCGCCCGCCTTGAGGCCACGCGCGAGGCCCGGCTGGGCTAGCTTGAAGGGCATCTGCATGGCCGGCCATTTCAACGAGGCGATGGGCCCGTGGTCGAGCGTGATCTCTGTCTCCGACACCTCGATCACCTTGCCGCTGCCTTCGTGCATCGCCGGGCTCGCGCTCGGCTGGGGTGCCGAGGCGCCAGAAGCCGCGGCACGCGGGGCCACGCCGCGCATGCTCGCCTCGGAGTCGATGAGGAACTGGCCCGAGACCACCACCTGCTGGCCCGGCTGCAGACCTTGCAGCACTTCGAGCTGGCTGCCGAACTCGCGGCCCACACGCACCTCCACCGGCTCGTAGCGGCCGGGCGCCGTCACCACGTACACCACGGCCCGCTGGCCAGTGCGGATGACCGCATCGCTCGGCACCACGAGCGCTTCACGTTCGTCGCCCGCCAGGCGGACCTGCGCAAACATGCCCGCCCGCAAGCGACCCTGCGGGTTGGGCATCTCGATGCGCAGCTTGAGCGTGCGGGTGTCGGTGTTGGCCTGGGGCAGGATGGCGCTCACCCTGCCCTGCCGCGTCTCGCCCGGAAAGGCACTGAAACGCACCTCGACCGGCTGGCCCGGCCGCGCCGCGAAGGCCTGCGCTTCCGGCAGCGCCGCTTCCAGCCAGACAGTGGCGAGCCCGTTGATGCGCGCGAGCGTCATGCCCTGAGACACCGTCATGCCGGCGCGCACGCCGAGTTCCTGCAACACGCCGCCAATCGGCGCACGCACGGCCACCAGCGCCTGCGGCTGGCCGCTTTTCTCCACCTGCTCGATCGTGGCGGGCGGCACGCCCAGCAGCACCAGGCGCTGCCTCGCCGCCGCGGTGAGCGCCGCGTCGCCGGTGGCGCGCACCGACAGGTACTCCTGCTGCGCAGCCGTCCATTCGGGCACCAGCAATTCGGCGATCAAGGCACCCGCCGCGATCACATCGCCGGGCGCCATGCGGCCCACCTGCTGCACGAAGCCGCCGCTGCGTGCCTGGACGGTGGCCACGTCGCGCTCGTTGAGCTGCACGGTGGCCACCACGTCCACGCCGCTGCCGACGCGTTGTTTCTCCACCGTGGCCGTGCGCCAGCCGAGCGTCTGCGACAGGCGCGGGTCGACGGCCACGCCACCGGCCGGCACCTCGTCGGCGTACTTGGGCACGAGCTGCATGTCCATGAACGGCGACTTGCCGGGCTTGTCGAATTTCTGCTGCGGCATCATGGGGTCGTACCAGTAGAGGACCTTGCGCCCCTCCGGCGCGCCCACGCTTGCCGTTGCATCGGCGTGTGCTCCGCGCCAGGTGGCGACGCCGTAACCGACGCCTGCGCCGAGCACGATCAGGGCCGCAGCCGCGGCGGTGGTCTTGAAGAGGGTGTTCATGGGGGTCACTCCGCGATGAGGTGAGCGAGCCGCGCACGCTGGCTCATGAGCTGCGCTTCGAGGTCGAGGGCGCGGAACTGCGCTTCCGCCGCGTCCTTGCGGGCCACGAGCACGCTGGCGAGGTCGGCCCGGCCGGCCTCGTAGCTGGCGAGGGTCAGCTGCACCCGCTCGGCCGCCAGTGGCAGTGCCGCGGTCTTCTGCCGCTCGACCGCGCGCTCCAGCCGTCGCAGCTCGGCGAGCTGGGCCTGCACGTCGGCGCCAAGGCGTTTGAGCGCCTCGTCGCGCTCGGCTTCCAGCCGGCTCAGCTCCTTCTGGCGGGCGATGACCTGCGGCTCCTGCCGGGTGGACGGCGACACGGGCAGGTCGAACGTGAGCTGGAACGACAGCAGGTCGCCATAGGCACGGTTGCGGTTCCCATAGGCCAGCTCCCAGCCCCAATCGCCACGGCGCGAGGCCTGGGCCTCGGCCACCTCCGCGCGGGCCATCGCCAGCATCGGGGTCGACGCCAGCAGCTCGGCGTGGCGCTCGAGCCGCGGCAGGAGCGTCGCGCCATCGACCGCGAGGGTGGGCGGCGTGGCCTCGGTCTCCTCGCTCGCGGCGCCGGTCCAGCGCTCCAGGCCGGCCCGCGCCTGCTCGACGATCGCCTGCAGCTCGTCGCGCCGATCGGCCAGGGCCAGCGCTTCCTGGCGGGCCATCAGCGCCTCGGCCGGCATGGCCTTGCCGCCGGCGATGCGGGCGGCCAGCGTGTCGCGCAGCAGCCGGTTCTCATGCTCGAAGACGGCGAAGGCCTTCAGCTTGCGCTCGGCATAGTGCTGCGCGAGCCAGGCGAGCGAGGCTTCGCGACGCACGGCCAGGCGTTCGCTCTCCAGCAAGGCCCGCTCACGCTCGACCCGCGCCTGTGCGCCTTCGCGTTGGGCGGCGCGGCGCGCGGCGTTGGGCACTTCCTGCATCACGCCAACGCGGCGCATCGTCATCGACTCGCGGTTCCAGCTGAACCGGTCCATGCCGCTGATGGGGTAGTTCTCCACGCCCACCGCCAGCTTCGGGTCGGGCAGCTGGCCGGCGGCCATGCGGCTGTGCAATGCACCTTCGGCGCTGGCCTGCCGCGCCTTCAGCATGGGCGCGTGCTGCTCGGCGAGCGACAAGGCCTGCGGCAGGCTCAGCGGCGCCGACCAGGCCGGCGCCATGAGCAGCGCCCCCCATGCCACCACGGCGGTACACGCCTGCATGAGGACTCGGCCGCTTGCCGCGGCCACTTTCAACATCACCATGACGGTTCTCCAGAAGATCCAACAACGCGACGGCACCTGCAGTCACGGCTTCGCATGGAAGCCGCGCACCGCCCGTCGAGGGATCAATTGCGGAGAACGAGGTAGGCGAGATAGGCCGGTGGCGTGCCCGGTGGCGGGCCGGTGTGTGCGGCCATCACGGCCGGCAGGGCCAAGGCTTGCGCCGGGCCTTCGCGCTGCGACACCACGAAACGGCTGAGCAGCCAGTCGACCGCGAGCGCGGGCGTCAGGTCCACGGGCGGTGCGGTGTTGACCGACTGCTTGTCGCGATCGCAGTGCGCCTTGCACAGCTGGGGCGACTGCTCGTCGAGCGCCGTCATGCCAGGGCAGTCAGGCATGTCGGGCATAGCCACGACCGCCGGGGCCGGCTTGCCCGGTGTCGCACAGGCATAGGCCGCGGTGGCCAGCTGCAGACACACGAGCACGACCGCAAGAACGCTTGCGATCCAGCGGCGGTATGTCTTGTGCACGGCCATGAGACGAGTCTAGCGGGGCCTTGCGCCGGCCGGTGGCCTGCGAAGGTGACGCACGGCCAGGCAAATTGACGGCGGTCAACCGATGGCGGTCGACCGGATGCACGATGATGGCGGCCCCCGATCGCCTTCCTTCATCGCACCTTGACCGCTCTCGATCCCATCGCCTTCGGCCCCATCCTCGCCGCGCTGGCCGTCGGCCTCATCGTCGGACTCGAGCGCGGCTGGCGCGAGCGTGAGGCGGCCGATGGCCAACGGGTGGCGGGCCTGCGCACCTTTGCGCTCACCGGGCTCCTGGGTGGCGTGCTGGCGATCGTCGACCCGTGGCTGCTCACCGCGGGCAGCCTCGGGCTCGCGATCCTGGTGAGCGTGGGCTACCGGCAGTGGGTCAAGCTCTCAGGCAAGCTGAGCGCCACCTCGGCCATCGCGCAGATGCTGACCTTCGGCCTCGGCGCGCTCGCGGCAACCGGGCAGCCGCTGCTGGCGGTGAGCGCGGCCGTCATCGTGGCCACGCTGCTCAACCTGCGCTCCACGTTGCACCGCTGGCTGCGGCTGATGGAGCACCGCGAGTTGACGGCCGCCCTGCAGATGCTCGTTCTGTCGGCGGTGATCCTGCCGTTGCTGCCCGACCAGCCCTTCGGGCCCTACGGCGCGCTCAACCCTTATCGCCTTTGGTGGGCGGTGGTGCTCATCGCCGGGCTGTCGCTCTCGGGCCACGTGGCGATGCGGTTTGCCGGGGCTCAACGGGGCACGCTCCTGACCGGGCTGCTGGGCGGGCTCGCATCATCGACGGCCGCCACGCTCGCGCTCGCGCGCCAGCTGCGCGGCCGAGACGAGCTCGTCGAGCCCACGACCGCGGGCGCCCTCGCCGCCTGCGCGGTGATGTTCCTGCGCATGGCGGTGATCCTGCTCGTGATGTCGCCCGCGCTCGGGCGCGTGGCGCTGCTGCCGATGCTCGGCGCGGCCGGCACGCTGATGGTGTCTGCCGTGGTGCATTGGCAGCGCCGTCCCCGTGGCGCGCAGCCCGCGCCCGCCGCCGACCTGCCGGTCTTCGACCTCGGCACCGCGCTCGGCTTCGGCGCCTTCCTCGGCGTGATGGCCATGCTCACCGAAGCGAGCAAGCAATGGTTCGGGTTCAGCGGCCTCTACGGGCTTGCGCTTGTGTCGGGGCTGGTGGACGTGGACGCCATCACCATCTCGGCCGCGCGCATGGACGTGGCAAGCTCCGTCCCGACCTCGGTGGCCGCAGTCGCCATCGGCCTGGCGGCGCTGTCGAACATGGTGCTCAAGGCCGCGATGGCGTGGACCACCGGCGGCCGGGCGCTGGGCCGTGGCGTTGCGGTCGGCTACACCGCCGCGATGGCGGTGGCCGCGGGGCTGCTGGCCCTGGGCTTGCGCTGAGGTCAGCGCGGCAGCAGTTCGTGCACCGCACTGGCCAGGTCGCCGGCGATGGACATCGCGTTCGACGGATGGACGATCGTGTCGCAGCTCACCACCCTGCTCGCGCCCGCGGCCATGAGGTCGTCGAAGGCGCTGCCGGCGAACACGGCGTGCACCGCCACGCACACCGCCGGCGGCATGTCGAGCGTCTTCAGGTGGCCGAGCGTCTCGATCATCGTGTGGCCAGTGGAGACGATGTCGTCGACCAGCACCGGCGTGTGGCCGCGCCAGCGCGCCACGTCGGGTACCGACACCTCCACCTCGCGGTCGCCGCGCCGGGTCTTGCTCAGCACCAGCGAGGGCGCGCCCGCACGCTGCGCTACGTCGTCCACCCACTGGCGGCTTTCCTCGTCGGGGCCGATCAGCACCGGCTGGTGCACCTGCAGGCGCAGCCAGTCGGCGATGGCCTGCGCGGCGTGCACGTTGCGGGTGGGCACGCTGTAGACCTCGGCGAGATCGGCAATGCGGTGCAGATGCGGGTCGACGGTCGCGAGCCAGTCGAACCCTTGTGACAACCACCCCGCGAAGTGCTTCGCGCTGATCGTCTCGCCGGGGTGGAAGCGCACGTCCTGCCGCATGTAGGCGAGGTACGGTGCCACGAGCCCGACCGACGCTGCACCCGCGTCGCGAACGGCCGCCGCCAGCAGCAGGAGCGGCACGAGTTTGTCGTCGGGCCGGTCGAGCGTGCACACGAGCACGACGCTGCGCCCTTCGACCGCCGACACCACCCGAACGCTCGACTCCCCATCCGGGAAACGCCGCACCGAGGCCTCGCCACGCGGCGCGCCGAGCAGCGCGGCCAGGCGATCGGCCATCGCCTCGTTGCCGGGCATCGCGAGCACCACGGGGCTCATGCGTCGGCTCCGGGTTCACCGATGGTCATCAGCGGGTGCGAGGCGAGGTAGTCCATCGCGTAGGCCAGCTCGCCCGGCGTTTCGGTGTGCAAGGTGAAGAGCGGCGCGCCGCGCTCCACGTGATCGCCGAGCTTCACATGCATCTCGAGGCCGGCCACCGCGTCGGCCGGTGCCCCGGCCAGCTTGGCCACGCGCGAAAGGCGTCGGCTGTCGATCGCATGCACGAGCCCAGTCGTCTCGGAGAGGATGGGGTGCCGGATGTCGGCCACGGCGGGCTCGCGCAGGCCACCCTGCATCTCGCAGATGGCCTGGAACTTGGCCCATGCGGCGCCGCTGTCGAGCAGCTGGCAGGCCCGGTCATGGCCCTCCCCCGCCCGGCTGTGGCCGCAGAACTCGAGCAGGTGCCCGGCCAGTGCCACCGCGCGCATGCGCAGGTCGTGGGGGGCGTGCGTGGCACCGCGCAGCACCGCGAGCACGTCGTGCGCTTCCAGGGCCGGGCCGATGCCGCGGCCCACCGGCTGCGTGCCGAGCGTGCGCACGACGCGCAACTCCAGCCCGCAGGCACTGGCCACGTCTTCCAGCAAGGCCTTGAGCAGCAGGTAGTCGGCTTCGGAGCGCACCTTCGCGGTGGGGCCGACGGGCACGTCGATCACGACATGGGTCGAGCCGGCGGCGATCTTCTTCGACAGCACCGAGGCCACCAGTTGCGCGTCGCTGTCGATGTCGAGTGGCCGCTCGACGCGGATCATCACGTCGTCGGCGGGGCTCAGGTCGAGCGCACCGCCCCAGACGAAGCAGCCGCCTTCGCGTTCAACCACGCGCCGCATGGCGGGCACGTCGAGCCCCACGTGCGTCATGGTTTCCATCACATCGGCGGTACCGGCCGGCGAGGTGATCGCCCGCGAGGACGTCTTGGGCATGGTGAGGCCCGCGGCGGTGACGATCGCCACCACGATGGGCGTCGTGCGGTTGCCGGGCAGGCCGCCCACGCAATGCTTGTCGGCGATGGGCGCACGGCCCCAGGCCAGGCGCTGCCCGGCCGAGACCATCGCGCGCGTGAGGTCGATGGTCTCCTGCCGGTCCATGCGGCCGCCGGCGCACGCGGCGAGGAAGGCCGCGATGTGGGCGTCGGGGTAGCGCCCGCTGGCGATGTCTCGCACGATGGCGTCCAGGGCCGGTGCGGACAGGCGGTGGCCGTAGATCTTGGCGCGCACGTCGCTCATCGAATCGAGCGTCGGCGCATGCGCCACGTGGACGTGGTCCGAGGCGCGTATGCCCAAGGCGAGCCACGCGCTGTTGGACAGCCCGGCCTCGCCGGGCGACAGCAGGCCGGGGTCGGTGACGTTGAGCGTGGCGAGGATGCGGTGGCCGCCGTTGTGCACCAGCACGCGGGTCTGCGCGTCGAAGCCCTCGGAGCGGCAGACCACGCATTCGCGGTCCATGTAGACGACGAATTCCTGCTGCGTGTCGATGCCCATGCGCCGGGGGACCAGCGGGGTCATGTTGCTCCGCTCATGCTGCATGGCGACGGTCGTCAGGTCGGCATGCATCTCAGTGGCAGCTGCCGCAGCACCCCCCGCGCGCTGCGGCCGGGGCGGCGGTGGTTGCCGCTTCGACCGGCGTGTAGCCCGCGTCGGCAATCGCCGCCTTGAAGGCCCCGGCATCGCTGTCGCGACCGTCGATCTGCACGCGCTTGGTCCCGAGGTCGACCGACACCGTGGCGCCTGGCGCCACGGACTTGACGGCCTTGGTCACGGCGCCCACGCAGTGGCCGCAGGTCATGTCGTTGACATTGAAGACGATCATCGAAAACTCCATCGGAAGTGGTGTGTGGCGTGACTGTGAAGCTTCCCACGATGGGAGAGTCCAGCACTTTCTTTGTTTGCCCATCCTGACTGTGCTGTCTTCGCGCGGCACCCGGCGCGCAGAAGGTGGCCACTGATCCACGCGTTCTTGACGTCGATCAATCTGCGCACAAGGGCTCGTTCCTAGCATAGGTGCATCTGCAATGCAGCTTTTGTGAACCTCCAGGAAAAGGAGCCCCAGATGACGGTGACAACCTCTCAGACCCAGGTCGACGTGCGCGAGATCGCGCCCCGCGACCGACACCCGTTGATCTTCTCGACCTTCCACGGCCTCGGCGTGAACGAGTCGATGGAGCTGATCAACGACCACAACCCGAAACCGCTCTACTACCAGTTCCTCCACGAACTGGAAGGCCAGTTCCGCTGGGACTACCTGCAAGGTGGCCCCGACGTCTGGCGCGTGCGGATCATGAAGACGAGCAGCAAGGCGCCCGCCAAGGGCCCGTGCTGCGGCATGTGCGGAGGTGCATGATGAACAAGACTGCGAGGCTCTGGCGCTGGCTGGGGCTGATTTGTGTGCTGTCGTTCGGGGCGCTCGGCTACCTCGGCTGGCAGATCTATCTCTACGCGCCGCCCATCCCGAAGCAGGTCGTGACGACCGAGGGCGACGTGATCTTCACCGGCGAGCAGATCCAGCGCGGCCAGCAGGCCTGGATGGCCGCCGGCGGCCAGCAGCTCGGCACGGTGTGGGGCCACGGCAGTTATGTGGCGCCCGACTGGTCGGCCGACTGGCTGCACCGTGAAGCGCTCGCGCTGCAGGCCATCCGCACCGCGCAACTGAACGACAAGGACGTCGTCGCCGTGCGGGTGCGCGAGGAGATGCGCCGCAACACGTATGACGAAGTGAGCGGCGCGGTGAAGGTCTCGCCCGAGCGGGCACAGGCGATCAAGCAGGTCGCCAGTCACTACACCGCCCTCTTCGGCAGCGACCCCGAGCTCGCCAAGCTGCGCGAGCAGTACGCGATGACCGACGCCACCCTGCCCGACCAGGCCGACCGCCAGGCGCTCACCGCGTTCTTCTTCTGGTCGTCGTGGGCCGCCACGACCAACCGGCCGAACGAAGACAACCTCAGCTACACGAGCAACTGGCCGCACGAGCCGCTGGTGGGCAACACGATGTCGACCTCGGCCGCGATGTGGTCGATGGTGAGCATCATCCTGCTCATCGCCGGCATCGCCGCCATGCTGTGGCTGCACGGCCGTGGCGAGCATGAGGAAGAAGCGCAGGTGCCCAAGACCGACCCGCTGGCCGGTGCCAAGGCCACGCCGTCGATGAAGGCCACGCGCAAGTACTTCTTCGTCGTCATCGGCCTGATGCTGCTGCAGATCGGCATGGGCGTGATCACCGCGCACTACGCGGTCGAAGGGCAATCGTTCTTCGGGCTGCCGCTGTCCGACATCCTGCCCTACGTGACGAGCCGCACCATCCACACGCAGGTCGGCATCTTCTGGATCGCCACCGCATGGCTGGCCACCGGGCTTTACGTCGCGCCCTTGCTCTCGGGCAAGGAGCCGAAGTTCCAGAAGCTCGGTGTCGACGCGCTCTTCTGGGCGCTCATCGTGGTGGTGCTCGGCTCGGTGATCACCGGCTGGCTCGGCACGATGCAGCGCCGTGGTGTCGACTTCAGCTTCTGGCTCGGCAACCAGGGCCTCGAGTTCACGAGCATGGGCCGTGTGTGGCAGATCCTGCTCTTCGTGGGCCTGCTCTTCTGGGTGTTCCTGCTCGGGCGTGCGCTGTGGCCTGCGCTCAAGAAGGCGTCTGAGACGCGCGGCCTGATCGCGATGGTGTTCCTGTCGGCCACCTGCATCGGCGGCTTCTACGCCACCTCGCTCACCTGGGGCCAGCACACCCACTACTCGATGATCGAATACTGGCGCTGGTGGCTGGTGCACCTGTGGGTGGAAGGCTTCTTCGAAGTGTTCGCCACCGCCGTGGTCGCGCTGATCTTCACCAACCTGGGCCTCGTGCGGGCCGCCTCGGCCAACCGTGCCATCGTGGCCGAGACCATCGTGTTCCTCTTCGGCGGCATCCTCGGCACGCTGCACCACCTCTACTGGACGGGCACGCCCACCTCGGTGATCGCCGTGGGCGCGGTGTTCTCGGCCCTCGAAGTGGTGCCGCTCACGCTGATCGGTCTCGAAGCGCTGCAAACCTGGCGCCGTGCCCGCAACGTGGAATGGCTCGGTGCGTACAAGTGGGTCATCCTCTCGTTCGTGGCTGTGGGCTTCTGGAACACGGTGGGTGCCGGCCTGCTTGGCTTCGCCATCAACCCGCCGGCCTCGCTGTACTACGTGCAGGGCCTGAACATGACGGCCGCCCACGGGCACGCTGCACTCTTCGGGGTGTACGGCATGCTGGGCATCGGGCTCATGCTCTTCTGCCTGCGCGGCCTCTACGAGCGCCAGCTGCATGCCGACCAGTTCCTGAAGCCTGCCTTCTGGTGCCTCAACATCGGCCTCGGGATGATGGTCTTCATGTCGCTGCTGCCCGCGGGCATCTACCAGGCCTGGGCCAGCATCACCAAGGGCCTGTGGTACGCCCGCTCGCCGGAGATCATCCACTCCACGGTGATGGAAACGCTGGTGTGGCTGCGTGTGCCGGGTGACATCGTCTTCGCCGCCGGCAGCGTGTGGCTCGCGGTATATGCACTGAAGCTCTTGCGCCGCGACCGCCAGGCCGTGACGCAGGCGCAGACCCAGGCCACGCGAGCCTGACGATGGCCACGCCAGCTTCGTTCGCCTACGAGGGCCCAGCCGAGTGGCTGGGCCCGATCGAAAACGCGCTCAAGCGCGTGGTCGACCCGGAGGTGGCGATGACCATCGTCGACGTGGGCCTGGTGTATTCGGTCCACGTCGAACCCGGCCGCTGGCACGTCGTGATGACGATGACCTCGGCGGCCTGCCCGGTCACCGACGTCATCCTCGACGAAGCGGAAGAAGAACTCGGCCGTGTCGCCCCCAGCGGCACGGCCATCGACCTGGAGCTGGTGTGGGAACCACCGTGGACACCCGAGCGCATGAGCGCCAGGGCCAAGGCCTTCATGGGATGGTGACGCAGCGCCTGGCGCTGCGTTTTGCATTCCTGGCCCTGGTCTTCGTCGCGCTCGCGAGCGGCATCGCTGGCGGCCTCGTGCGCGCCGGCGTGTCGTGGGAGGTGCTCTCGGGCACCGGCTGGTTGCCGCGCGCCGTGCTCGGCCACGCCTTCCTCATGGTGTCGGCCTTTCTCGGCACCGTGATCGGGCTGGAGCGCGCCGTGGCGCTCAAGCACCCCGCGGCCTTCACCGCCCCCGTGGCGTCGGGCCTTTCCGGTGTGCTGCTGGTGAGTAGCCTCGCCGATCTGGCCGCCTGGCTCGCGGTGCTCGCGGCCAGCGCCTTCGTGGCGGTGAATGGGGTGGTGGTCAAGCGCCAGCGGGCGGACCACACCCTGCTCCTGCTCGTGGCCGCGGTGGCCTGGTGGGTCGGCGCCCTCGCGCATGCGTTGGGCGGCGTGGCCCAGGGCGCGATCTCGTGGTGGCTCGCCTTCCTCGTGCTCACCATCGCGGCCGAGCGGCTCGAGATGACGCGGCTCATGCGCCGCAGGCCCGGCGCGCAGCCCACGCTGCTCGCGGCCCTTGTGGTGCTGTCGGTGGGGTGCGGCCTGTCGCTGTTCGAGGCGAGTGTCGTCCCGGGCGGCCTTTTCTATGGCGCGGCATTGATCGCGCTCTCGGTCTGGCTGTTCCGCTTCGACATCGCCCGCAAGACCCTCTTCGCGCATGGCCTCAGCCGCTACATGGCGGTGTGCTTGCTGCTCGGCTACGGCTGGCTCGCGGTGGCGGGTCTCGCATGGATGGGCAGCTCGCTCGGCCTGCCCTGGCGAGATGCGGCGCTGCATGGCCTCGCGCTCGGCTTCGTGTTCAGCATGATCTTCGGCCACGCGCCGGTGATCCTGCCGGCGCTCACCCGCGTGAAGATCGCCTTCTCGTGGGCCTTCTACCTGCCGCTCGCGTTGCTGCACGGTTCACTCGTGGCCCGCCTGCTGCTGTCGCACGCCGAGCCCTCGCTGCTGCGAGTGGGCTCCGCGCTCAATGCGCTGGCGATCGTGGCCTTTGCGCTCACGGTGGGCGCCTCGGCCATCGCGTGGAAGTCGAAGTTCTCATCCGAGCGCGGGCGCCCATGAGAAGACGCCCCCTCTTGCCTTCGATCAAGGCGCCAACCCCGGCGCGGCCCTAGCCTCTGCGGCCCATATGCACCCTATGCACTGGCGTTTCGATCGACTCTTTCTCGCACCGCACCGGCTGGCGTTTGCCTGCGGTGCCTTGCTCTTCATGCTGAGCGGCGTGTGGTGGGGTTTTCTCACCCTCGGCAGCTCGTTCGGCTACGGGCTGCCGTCGCATCTTCCGCCCGGCCTGGTGCACAGCCTGCTGATGGGCTTCGGCTTCATGCCCTTCTTCTTCATCGGCCTGCTTTTCACCGCCGGCCCGAAGTGGCTGTCACGGCCGGCTGTCGATGCACGCACGCTGCTGCCCTGCCTGCTGCCGCAGGTGGCGGGCTGGCTCGTCTTCCTGCTCTCGGTGCATGCACGCGACCCGGCCTTCGCGCAGGTCGTCGGCGCCATCGGCCTCGCCGCCGTGGCGCTCGGGTGGACGGTGGCCGTGCTGCGCTTCGCCGTCATGGTCGCCACGAGCAGGGTCGACGACCGGCTGCACGTCACGCTCATCGTGGTGGGCGGCGCGGTCGGCAGCTTCGCCCTCGCGCTGGCCGCGGCCGGCGTGGCGCTCGGTGACGTGCCGCTGGTGCGCGCCGCCGTGCAACTCGGCCTCTGGGGCTTCGTCGGCCTCATCTTCGCCGCCGCCGCGCACCGCATGGTGCCTTTCTTCTCGGCCGCGGCCGTGCCCTCGCTGGACGCGTGGCGGCCAAAGGGGCTGCTGTGGGTCTTTGTCGCGGTGTTCGCGCTGCGCGCGGCCGTGTCGACCGGCGAGGTGCTCGGGGTCACGCAGGCGATCTGGGCGCTGCCCCTCGCCGCGGTCGAACTGGCCGCAGGCCTCGGCTGCATCGCGCTCGCCGTGCGATGGGGCCTGGTGCAGAGCCTGCGCATCCGCCTGCTCGCCATGCTGCACATCGGCTTCACCTGGCTCGGCGTGGCGCTGGTGCTCTTCGGCATCGCGCATGCGCTCGAAGCGGCGGGCGGCCCGGCCTCGGCGCTCGGTCTCGCGCCGATGCATGCCTACACGATGGGCTTTCTCGCGTCCACGATGCTGGCGATGGTCACGCGCGTCAGCTGCGGCCACGGCGGGCGCGTGCTCGCGGCGGATGGCTTCATCTGGCGACTCTTCTGGCTGCTGCAGGTGGCCATCCTCGCGCGGCTGCTGGGTGCGGTGCTGATGCAGGTCGACGGCCTGTGGGCCCTCGCGCTCATCCTCGCGGCGGCGCTCGGCTGGGCCATCGTCTGCTCGGCCTGGGGCGTGCGCTACGGCCATTGGTTCGGCACGCCACGGCCCGACGGCCGCGCCGGCTGAGCGTCTTTCTCTTCTTTCCGACTCCATGACCCCACGCCCCTCCAAGCCCGAGCTCGTGTGCCCGGCCGGCTCGCTGCGCGCCCTGAAGCTCGCCATCGACGCCGGCGCCGATGCCGTGTACCTCGGCCTGCGCAACGCCACCAACGCCCGCAACTTCGCCGGCCTCAACTTCGACGACGAGCAGCTGCGCGAAGGCATTGCCTACGCCCACCGCCGTGGCCGCAAGGTTCTGATGGCGCTCAACACCTTCGCCGACGGCGAGCGCATGGCCACCTGGCACGGCGCGGTGGACGCTGCCGCGCGCCTGGGTGCCGATGCGCTCATCGTGGCCGACGTCGCCGTGATGGCCTACGCCCGCGAGCACCACCCCGAGTTGCGCCTGCATCTGTCGGTGCAGGCTTCGGCCACCAGCCACGAAGCCATCGCCTTCTACCAGCGGCACTACGGCATCCAGCGCGCGGTGCTGCCGCGCGTGCTCACGCTGTCGCAGGTGGCGAGCGTGCTCAGCCACAGCACGGTCGACATCGAGGTCTTCGGCTTCGGCAGCCTCTGCGTGATGGTCGAGGGGCGCTGCGCGCTCTCGTCCTACGCCACCGGCCAGTCGCCCAACAACGCGGGCGTGTGTTCGCCGCCGTCGGCCGTGCGCTGGCAGGAAGGGCCGGAAGGCACCGATGCGCGCCTCAACGGCCTGCTCATCGACCGCTACGCGCCGCACGAGCCGCGCGGCTACCCCACGCTCTGCAAGGGCCGCTTCGACGTCAACGGCGCGCGCGACTACGCACTCGAAGAGCCCACGAGCCTCAACACACTGGCCATCCTGCCCGAGCTCATCCGCATGGGCGTGGGCGCCATCAAGATCGAAGGCCGGCAGCGCAGCCCGGCGTATGTGGAACAGGTGACGCGCGTGTGGCGACAGGCCATCGACAGCGCCGCCGCCGACCCGCACCGTTTCCGTGTCGACCCGGCCTGGACGGCGGGGCTGGCCCATCTGGCCGAAGGCCAGCAACACACCCTGGGCGCCTTTGAGCGGCCTTGGCGATGACTGCATCTCAAGAAAACTTCACCCTGTCCATCGGCCCGGTTCTCTACTACTGGCCGCGAAACGAACTGCTCCAGTTCTACGCCGACGTGGCCGAAAGCCGCGCCGGCTCGGTGGTGCTGGGCGAGGTGGTGTGCTCGCGCCGCCATGAGATGAAGACCGCCGACTGGCTGGCGCTCGCGCGCGACCTGCGCGCCGCCGGCAAGGAGGTCGTGCTCGCCACCCAAGCGCTGATCGAGTCGGAAGCCGACCTGCGCGTGCTGCGCCGCGTCGCCGAACAGGGCGAGTTCCTCGTCGAGGCCGGTGACGCGTCGGCGCTGGGCGTGCTCACCGAGATGCGCGTGCCCTTCTCGCTCGGCCCGCACATCAACGTGTACAGCCCGCAGGCGATGAACGAATACGTGCGGCTCGGGGCGACCCGCTGGGTGGCCCCGGTCGAGTTGTCGCTCGACGCCATCGGCGGCATTCGCGGTGGCGTGCCCACCGAGGTGTTCGCCTACGGCCGCATGCCGCTCGCGTTTTCCGCGCGCTGCTTCACCGCCCGCCACCACCGGCTGAGCAAGGACCAGTGCGAATTCCGCTGCCGCGACGATGCCGCCGGCCTGCTACTGTCGACCGGCGAAGGCCAGCCCTTTCTCGTGCTCAACGGCATCCAGACGCAGTCGGCCGCGCAGCAGTGCCTCATCACCGAGCACGCGCGCCTGCAGGCCGCGGGCGTCACGCGGCTGCGGCTCTCGCCGATGTCGCGGCACTTCAACGGCGTGATCGACGCGTTCGACCAGGTGATGAACCACGGCGGTGATGCGGCGCAAGCCTGGCGCGAGCTCGACGCGGCCAGCCTGCCCGGCGGTCTGGTCAACGGCTTCGCCCACGGGCAGCCCGGCATTGCACAGGTGGCGTGATGGTGGCGATGCAGATTCCGGCCGCGATGGCGGCACGCATGAAGTCGGTGGTGAGGCGGCTGCCGCAAGAGCCGCCCGCGTTCGCGCTTTCGCTCGCGCTCAACCGCTGGCTGCGCCCGCGCCTGCCGGCCGATACCACGCAGGCGCTTTCGGGCCGCCCCGTCACGGTGGAAGTCACCGACCTCGGGTTGCGCATGAAGCTCCAGCTCGGCCCGCAGGGCTTCAAGGTTGCCTCGTCCAACGCGCCGGCCGCGCTGCGCATCGTGGCCTCGTCGGCCACCTACGCGCGATTGCTGGCGGGCCAGGACGACGCCGACCGCCTCTTCTTCGAGCGGCTGCTCACGATGGAAGGCGACACCGAGATGGGCCTCGTGCTGAAGAACGCGCTCGACGCGCTCGGGCCGCTGTGGACCTCAGGGCGCTGAGGTCGATGAGGCCGATGGGGCCGTGCCCCTCAAGCGCTCGACCAGCGAGCCGATGAGCGCCTGGCCCTGAGGGTCGAGGTGGCCGGCGCGCAGGCGCTGCTCACGCTCGAGTTCGCGCATGCGCCACTCCATCTCGCCGACCAGCGTGACGATCTCGGCATAGACACGCGCGTCTTGCAGCGACGCGAGTTCGGCCACGATGTATTCAGGGCTGCCCGCGTCGAGCCCCGTGCTGGAAAACGATGCGCGGATGCGCTGGATCCGCCGCAGCCCCGACTCGAGCACCTGGCGCACCCGCGGGCTCGCCACTTCGATCTGCTGCTCGATCCAGCCGAGCTCGCCCTGGAACCGCTCCAGCGTGGCGGCGACGCGCAGGATGCGCGGAACGACCTCTTCCAGCGGCGGCGCCGAAGCCAGCTCGATCGGCATGTCGGGCGCCATGCGTGCGGCCGACGACACCGCGTCGAGCAGCTCGGGCGTGAATTCCCCGGGCACCAGCCGCGCCGCCATGCTGGCACGCAGCAAGGGTGTGCGGCCCGACTCGACCAGGCCCATCAGCCACTCGGCCGCCGCCAGGATCTGCCCATTCAGCGACACGTCGTCGCCCTTGATGCCCCGCGGGTAGCCGAAGCCATCGAGCCGCTCGTGGTGCATCAGCACCGCGTCGGCGATCTCGTTGCCGGCGCCGACCATGTCGCGCAGCACACGGCTGGCGATCAGCGGGTGCGCGGCGATGTGGCGCCACTTGGGCGCGTCCAGGCGCGTGCCTTTGCGCACGAGCTCGGGGTCGATGTAGAGCTCGCCGACGTCATGCACCAGGCCGGCGGTGGCCAGCATGCGGTGGCGGTCGATCTCGCCCGGGAGCAGGCGGCGCCCGAGCGCCATGGCGAGCATCGCCACGCCCACCGCGTGTTCGACACGCTGCGCTTGCTGCTGCCCATACACCGTCAGCAGCGACTGCATCGGCTTCGACAGCGTGAGCTTGGCGAGCGACGCGGGAATCGGCCGCGACCGATCGCTCATGCACAGCGCTTCGAGCAGCGGGTGCTGCGCGAGCAGCACGTTCGCCACCGGCTCGAAACGGCCCGGGATGATGCCGTCGACGATCTCGATGCAGTCTTCCAGTGGCTTGGCCAGCTTGTGGCACAGCAGCCGGTCGCGCGTGCTGGCATCGATGCGGGCGCCCTTGGCCAGGAGTTTGACGCCGTTGCCCGTCACGATGTCTTCCGACGCCGCCACCTCGTGCTTCTCGGAAGTCGCAACGACATGGTTGAGGTAATGCGGGTTCACCGCATCGGTCGGTTCGGTCGCAGCGGCGGTCGCGGCAGTCATGGGCAGCTCTTGGTCGAAGCCTCCGGGTGCATTCGGTTATATCGGCCGCGGGCCGGCGCAATTGAGGGCGCACGACCGCAGCGCGGCACCCTCCGTGCCGCGATTTGATCCAGATCAGGCTTTCGGGCTCAGTGCCGCAGGCCGAGCGGGGTGAGCGTCAGGTGCGAGCTGCGCAGGAGCAGGCTGCCATCGGGCAGCTCCTCCACGCTTTCGCCGCCGGCCAGCCGGTATTCGACCTGCCCGTTCGGCTCCCAGTGCTCTTGCCCGTCGGTGGGCAGGGAACGGTCTTGCACCAGGTGCTCATAGGCGCAGACCTTGTACGTCTGGCCGTCGGCGCCGCGGGCGGCAAACGAGTCGAGCAGATGCAGCTTGTAGTCCATGTCGGTCTCCTGTACGTCGGACAGACTGGGATCACGGCCGGTCGGCAACGTTCCGGAGGAACAGAGGCCTTCAGTCACCCCGGGCGCCCAGCCGCCCGAGCTTCACCAGCCAGCGTTCGCGATGCTTCGCGTCGCCTTCGATCATGCCGATCAGCGTTTCGTGGATCGGTGCAATGCCCACGAACCCGAGGATGTTTCTCTCCAGCGCCTTGAGGCTGTGCGCCCGGAAGACGAAACGGTACGCCAGCGCTGGCATGCCCATCGTCACCACGAGCCGTGCCGAGCGGCCGGCCAGCAGCTTCTTCGGGAAGCCCTGGCCGTCCATCTTCGAGAGCGCAAACCCCGGGCGCGCCACTTGCTCGAGAAAACCTTTCAGCAATGCCGGCATGCCGCCCAGCCACAGCGGAAACACGAACACCAGGTGCTCGGCCCGCAAGATCGCCTCCTGCACCGGCTTCAGGCTCTCGGGCGTTTGGCCGTCGTCCCAGTCGGCCTTGCTGCGCAGGAGGGGGAAGTCGAGCTGCGCGATCTCGCAGGTCTCGACGGTGTGGCCCGCGGCGCGGGCGCCCTGGGCATAGGCCTCGGCGAGCGCGTGGCAGAAGTGGCGCGCATGCGCGTCGGGGTGGCCTTGGAGGATGAGGATTCGTTTGCCCATGCGCCATGCTCGCAGTGCGTGGATAGGCCCCCCTTGCGCTGGCTCAATGCTTCACGTTCTCCCGGTTGAAGCCCCGCGTGGGGGCGATGGTGCTGGGCACCTGCTGCACCGAGCTGCACGGCGCCTGCCACTCGCGCAGCTCGGTGGCGAGGAGGGTGTGGCGATCGCGCTCGGCGCGCTCGATGAGGGCGAAGACGTTGTCGTCGTTGACGAGCTCGCGGCCCACGCCCCGCGTGAGGCGTGCGTAGATTTCGTCGATGCTGAGATCCATGGGCGGACTCCTTCGGTGGCAATGCCTGTCGGCTGGCAAGTGCCGTACCGAAGCGGGCCGGCGCGTGGGACTTCCCCCACACGCACTTGCCCTGTGCTCCGATGGCCCCCGCCGCCACGCCGCGCGACAGTCGCCTCATCGCTGAACACACAGCGCATCGAGGAGATTCCACATGGCAACGAGCAGCATCCTGGGCGGCACCGCCGCTCCCCAACGACCCCGCGGCACCGGCGCCGACCTGCTGGGCCCGAGCGACAGCTCCGACTCCGGCAGCGACGTGCAAGGCGAACGCACCCTTGCCACCGACGCCGACGACGGCGGCACCGGCGCGGTGCCCGCCGAACTCGACAGCGACACCGATGCCCGCGGCACCGGCGAGCGAGCCGCCGCAGCCGGCACCGAGCCGCGCGACGGCGACGACATCCTGCCCGACCGGGTGATCCGCACGGCCGACGCACTCGACGACGCCGACAGGCTGGAGGTCGACGAGCTGGTGGCCGACGAGCCCGAGCTGGGCGAAGCCGGCGACGAAGAAGCCTCAGACGACCTGCGCCACTGACGTGGCGGCCCGCAAACAGGAGCCTTCACCGGCGCGGCGGCTAGCGCGCACCTTGAAGTCGGTGTTCGGCCTCACGCAACTGCGCGAGGGCCAGCAGGCGGTGATCGAGCGCGTGCTCGCCGGCCAGCACACCCTGGCCGTCATGCCCACCGGCGCCGGCAAGTCTCTGTGCTACCAGCTGCCGGCGCTGCTGATCGACGGGCGCACCGTCGTCGTGTCGCCGCTCATCGCGCTGATGAAAGACCAGTGCGACAAGCTCGTGCAGCAGGGCGTGGCGGCCGTGCAGGTCAACAGCGCACTCGACGGCGCCGAGAGCCGCGAGGCCCTGGCCGCCGTGGCCGACGGTTCGGCGCGCATCGTCTTCACCACACCCGAGCAGCTGGCGCAGCCGACCTTCCGCGAGCAGCTCCAGCAGCACCCGATCGGCCTGCTGGTCGTCGACGAAGCCCACTGCATCTCGCAGTGGGGCCACGACTTCCGCCCGGCCTTTCTCGAGATCGCCGACGCGGCGAAGGCGCTCGGCCGCCCGCCGCTGCTCGCGCTCACGGCCACGGCCACCGAGCAGGTCACGCGAGACATCTGCCAGCAGCTGGGCATCCCGGCGGCGGGGGTGGTCAACACCGGTGCCTACCGGCCCAACCTCCGTTATGCCGTCGAGCTCGTCACCGACGACACCCACAAGCTCGAGCGGCTGCAGGCGCTCGTGGCTGGCCTGGAAGGGACGGGCATCGTCTACTGCGCCACCGTCAAGGCGGCCGAGGCCGTCTACGAGGCGCTGCTGCTCGCACGCGAGTCGGTGTCGCTGTACCACGGCAAGCTCAAGGCCGACGAGCGCCGCGCCGCGCAAGACGCCTTCATGGATGGCCAGACGCGGGTGATGGTCGCCACCAATGCCTTCGGCCTCGGCATCGACAAGCCCGACACCCGCTTCGTGCTGCACTGGCAGATGCCCTCGGGGCTCGACGCCTACTACCAGGAGTCGGGCCGCGCCGGCCGCGACGGCCTGCCCGCCACCTGCACCCTGCTCTTCCTCCAGCGCGACAAGGCTGTGCAGCAGTTCTTCATGGCCGGCCGCTACCCCGGGTTGGACGAGCTCGACGCGCTCTACGCCGCGCTCTTGCGCGAACCCGACCAGACGCTCGCGCAGCTGGGCGAGCGCCTCGACATCCCGCGCACCAAGCTGCAGGTGGCGGTGAGCCTGCTGCGGCGCTTGCGCATCGTCGGCGCCGATGCCGCTGGCCACCTGCGCCTGCTGAAGGACACGCTGGACAGCAAGACACTGCACCGACTTGCCGGCGAATACCAGGCCCGGCGCGAAGCCGACCGGGCGAAGCTGGAGCAGATGGTGGCCTACGCGCAGACCGGCCACTGCCGGTGGCGCGTGCTGCTGGAGCACCTGGAAGGCGAGGCGCTGCGCGAAGACTGTGGCACCTGCGACAGCTGCGTTCGCCTGGCGCAGCACCAGGCAGGCCTGCACCGGGAATCAGCGCCGGCCTGAAGCCGAGCCGTCGCGGTACAGCGCCACGTAGCGCTGTGCACTTTGCGGCCAGCCGAAAGGCTGGGCCATCGCGCGCTGCTGCAGGCTCCGCCAGAGGCCGGGCTGCTGGTAGAGGCGCAGCACGCGCACGAGCGTCTCGCGCAGGGCTTCGGCGCTGTCGTCCTGGAAGACGAAGCCGGTGCCATCGGGCCCCGACGCATCGCGCACCGAGTCGGCGAGGCCGCCCGTGGCGCGCACCACCGGCAGCGTGCCGTAGGCCTGGCTGTACATCTGGTTGAGCCCGCAGGGCTCGAAGCGCGATGGCATCAGAAAGACATCGACGCCCGCCTCGATGGTGTGGGCCAGGCGCTCGTTGAAACCGGTGCGCACCGCCACGCTGGCCGGGAACTCGGCCGCCAGCTCCTTGAGCCGCTGCTCGTAGCGCGGCTCGCCGCTGCCGAGCACCACCAGTTGCGCGCCCTGCTTGAGCAGCCACATCAGGTTGTCGAGGATGAGGTCGATGCCCTTCTGGTCGGTCAGCCGGCTCACCACGCCGAAGAGCGGCGTGCGTGATTTCACCGAGAACCCGAGCTCGGTCTGCAGCGCTCGCTTGTTGCCGGCCTTGTCGTCGAGACAGCCAGCCCCGTAGCGCACCGGGATCAGCGGGTCGCTCACCGGGTTCCAGACCCGGGTGTCGATGCCGTTCAGGATGCCGTGCAGGCTGGCGCTGCGGGCGCGCAGCATGCCGTCCATGCCGAAGCCGAGCGCCTCCTCTTGAATCTCGCGGGCGTAGGTCGGGCTCACGGTGGTGATGACGTCGGCGTGGCGCAGCGCGGCCTTCATCATCGAGATGCGGTCCCAGTGCAGCAGGCCTTCGCCTTCGACCTGCATCCACGCATCGGGCAGGTCGAGCACGGCCTGGCGGTCGGGCGGGAAATTGCCCTGGAACGCGAGGTTGTGAATCGTGAAGAGGCTGCGCGCGTGCGGCGCGGGCATGCGGCTCAGGTAGGCGGCGGCGAGGCCGGTGGGCCAGTCGTTGGCGTGCAGCACGTCGGCGCGCCAGTCGGCCCAGGGAGAGGCGCCCGACGCGATGCGCGCCGCCACGTGGCTCAAGAGGCCGAAACGCTCGGCATTGCTCGCATAGTCCACACCCGTCTCGTCGCCATAGGGCCCGCCGGGCAGGCCGAAGAGCGCCGGGCAGTCGAGCAGCCAGAGGCTGAAGCCCGAGGCCTGCACCCGCACCAGCTCGCAGGCGGGCCACACGCCTTCGGCCGGCAGCGGCAGGCGCTGCGAGCCTTGCTGCGCCAGTTGCGCCAGCGAGCGGTAGGCCGGCATCAGCACGCGCACGTCGTGGCCGAGTTCAGCGAGCGCGGCGGGCAGCGCCGCGCTCACGTCACCGAGGCCGCCGGTCTTGACCCACGGAGCGCATTCAGGGGTGACGAAGAGGACCTTCAGCGCGGCACTGGCGCTCATGCACGCGGCGCGGGGAAGTGGCCACGCGGCACGACGACGATGCCGTTGTCGCTCACGTGGAAACGCTGGCGGTCACGCGCCAGGTCGTAGCCGATGCTCTCGCCGGGCGGGATGAAGTTGTCGAGGTCGACGATCGCGTTGCGCAGCTTGGCGCCGCGACCGATCACGTTGCGGTCCATCACGATGCAGTGGTCGAGCACGGCATCGGGCTGCACCGTCACCGCGCGGCGCAGCATCGCGTGGTCGAGGTGGGCGTCGTTCACCACGCAGCCCGAGCCGAGCACCGAGCGGCGGATCACACCGCATTCGATCTTGGCCGACTCCGACTGGTCGGCGCTCGCGTAGATCGGCCATTCCGGGTTGGTCATGCGAAAGCGCGGCGTGGCGCCCAGCGTGTCGAGGTGGGCGGCGAAGTAGGCGTCGATGGTGCCCACGTCGCGCCAGTAGGCGGGCTCCTCGAAGTCGGCGGTGCCGGGCACGACGTTGGTGGCGAAGTCGTAGGCCATCAGCTTGTGCGTCTTCATCAGGCGCGGGAGGATGTGCTTGCCGAAGTCGCTCTCGCCCTTCTCGTGCGCGGTCTGCAGTTCCTTCATCAGCACGTCGGCGTTGAAGATGTAATTGCCCATCGAGGCGAGCGCGTGGGTCGTGCTGCCGGGCATGGGGCGGCAGGTCTGCGGCTTTTCCTGGAAGTCGGTGATGCGCAGGTGGTCGTCGGTCTCGACGATGCCGAAGCTCGGGCTCTGCTCGCGCAGCACCGGCAGCGTGGCCACGGTCACGTCGGCGTTGTTCGCCTTGTGGTGGGCGATCATCTGCCGCACGTCCATGCGGTAGATGTGGTCGGCGCCGAACACGGCCACGATGTCGGGCTTGAAGGTCTCCATCAGGTGGAGGTTCTGGTAGACCGAATCGGCCGTGCCCTGGAACCACTCGGGCCCGTTGCGCATCTGCGGCGGCACCACGGTGATGAAGTGGTCGGGAAGAAAGCGCGCCAGTTGCCAGCTTTGCCGCACGTGCTCGATCAGCGCCTGCGACTTGTACTGCACCAGCAGGTAGATCGAGTAGATCTCGCTGTTGACCAGATTGCTCAACACGAAATCGACGATGCGGTGCTTGCCGTTGAAAGGCACGGCGGGCTTGCAGCGGTGGGCCGTCAAGTCATGCAGCCGCGTGCCCTCGCCCCCCGCCATCACGAAGGCCAGCACGCTGTCGGCGGATTTATTCATGGTCTGTTCTCGTCGTCATGACGGAACAGTGGCAATCCGCGTGCCGCAGCTTTCGGAAGGATTTACGGTGTGTCAGGCAAGCGCTTTTTGCGCCATGAGAAACGTTGCCGCGTTCCAGCTCTGCCCCGCCATGCCCATCGGCATCAGCGTGCGGCCGTGGAACCACTCGGTGAAACGCCAGTCGTCGAGCGCGCAGACCTGGGCCAGCTTGCTCAACTCATGCCGGGCGGCGTCTCGCTTGCCCAGCTGCGCCAGCGCCATCGCCCAGAAGCCGCCCACGAAGGGCCAGATGCCGCCGTTGTGGTACTGGTGCGGCTGGTTCTGCTGATGGCGGTTCATGTACTGGCGCCACAGCTCGTCGTCGGGGGTGATCGGGTGCGTGACTACGCGGATCGGGTACGGCTCCGAGGCGCGTGCCTCGGTGAAGGTCTGGATGATCTCGCGCGCCATCGACTCGTCGGCCAGGCCGTAGAGCACGGCCAGCAGGTTGCCGAAGACATCGCCCTCCTCACCCGCGAACGAGAGGTTCACGAAGCTCAGGTAGAGCCCCGGGTCGCGCAGGCCTCGCCGCGCGTAGTGGCCGAGCAGCCGGCCGCGGCGGTACTCGGGCAGGTCTTTCTTGAAGGGGTGGAACAGGTGGTTGAAGTGGTAGTGCGTCTGCTCCAGGTTGGGCAGCTCGTACAGCAGCTTCACCCGGTACCAGAGCGCATTGGTGTAGAGCACGAAGCCCGAGCGGGGCATGATGTCGGCCCAGTCGCTGGCCTCGTTTTGCTGCAAAAGGAAGAAGCGCTGGTGCTCCTGGGCGAGCAGCCAGTGCAGGGCCCGGTCGATCTGCGGGCCCCAGCGCTGGTCGAGCCCGGCGATGCGGCTCTCGCGGCGCAGGTGGTCGATGGCGATCAGCCACCACAGCGTGGCGTCGATGCAGCCGAGGTACCAGAAATCGGCGTCGAGCCCTTCCGGGTCGACGTATTTCGGGATCTGGCCGTTCGGCGCCTGCAGCAGCGCGAGCGATTCGATGCTGGCCACGGCGCCGGTCTCCAGGGCCTCGTCGCCGGTGCCGGCCATCGCCAGCACGCAGATGGCGGCATCGCGGCCGAAGATGCGGGTGTAGCTGCGGGCCTCGGCCGCTTCGGTGCGGCTGGCGGCGAGGATGCCTTGCGGCGTGAGGTTGTCGCGCAGCAGTTGCAGCGACCGCGCGCTGCACTCGTCGACGAGCGTGGTGGCGTGGTCGGTGCCGTGGTGTGAGAAGGTGCGGGCCAACAGCGCAGTGTCGTGGTGGTTGCTCATGAACTGCCTTGCATCCAGACGATGCGGGGCAGTGTAGGGAGCGACGTCGCCCTGCTGCCGACATGCCGGCGTTACGTCGCGTAAACGGTGACATCGACGTGATCGATGTCACGCAGCGGGTTCAGCTCTTCGGCGGCTCGCAGTCGGGTGGCTGGCAGGCGCCGGGGCGAAGCGTCCAGTCGTGTGCGTCTTTCTCGGTGCTGATGCGTTTCTCGGCGGCCATCGCCGCGCTCGGCGAGATGGGGTCGCTGGCCGGAAAGGTCTCGTCGAGCGCTTCGTCGAGCAATTCCTGATACGTGGGCACGGTCTCGGCGGGCTTCTTCGCCTTGCCTTCGAGCCGCTCGTGGGATTCCTTCACGGCGCGCGGGTCGCGCGTGGCGGCGGGCCGTTCCGGTCGATCCGGGGTGCGTTCCTTGATCATGGGGTCTCCTTCAGGCACGACGAGGGGCATTCATGAACGGGCATTTGGCGTTCCCGCCGCTCTGTTTTGCCGCAACGATTGCCGCCCGCTCGCTGCCCATGTCACTTCGTGAAACGCAGCGCGACGGCCGGGAAGCTGGCGAACGCGTCGGCGGCGAGCAGCGACCGGGCCGAGAGGTCGAACGGGCGGCCGGTGAGCGCGTCGGTGGCCTTCAGCGGCACGCCCGGCTCCACCACCGGCGACACCACCGGCGACAGGTCGACCGCCGTGTCGCCCCACACCGCTTCGCCGAGCGGCAACGCGCCGGGCTCGGGCTGCAGGCGCGCGAAGAGCCGCGCGGCCAGCACCACCAGCACCTCGTGGCCCTGCTCGCGTGCGTAGGCCACGAGGTGCTCCTGCCGGGCGCCCGTCACCGCGAGCGGCACGTAGCGCCCGTCGCGAAAGAGCGTCGCCTGCTCGGCACGCAGCTGCAGCAATCGCCAGGTCAGCCACAGCTTGGCGCGGCCGTCGAAGGGCTGCGCGGCCAGCTGGCGCAGTTGCTCGGGGGCGTCGGGTGTGGTGTGCAGGGCTTCGAGCCCGGCGAGGTGACGATCGCGTAAGCCGAAGTCGACCGGGCGGCGGTTGTCGGGGTCCACCAGGCTCAGGTCGAGCAGCTCGTTGCCCTGGTAGACGTCGGGCACGCCGGGCGAGGTGAACTTCATCAGCACGAGCGACAGGCTGTTGAGCGCACCGAACCACGCCAGTGCGGAGGCACTCGCCTGCAGGTCGCCGAGCAGCGGGTTGGGCGAGACACGCGCCAGCACGCTGCGCACGAAGGCGGTGAGCGCGTTCTCGTAGGCCTCGTCGGGGCAGGTCCAGCTGGTGTGGCGCTTGGCCTCGCGCGCGGCCTTGAGCATGTACTGCACGATGCGCTCGCGGTAGTCGGCGAGCGTGGCCTCGGCCAGCCCTTCGGCGGGCAGCGTGCCGAGCACGGTCTGGTACAGCAGGTATTCATCGGCGGCCGAGGGCGCGGGCTCGCCGTTGAGCTCGGTCTTGTATTGGCGCGCGAGCCGCCGCCAGCGCGCCAGGCCGAGCCGCCAGGCGGCCGGCATCTCCGAGAGCACGTTGAGCCGGTTGCGCACGTCTTCCGAGCGCTTGTTGTCGTGCGTCGAGGTGGCGAGGATGGTGTGCGGCCAGCGCGCCGCGCGGTCGCTGCTTGCGCCATGGAAGGCACGCACCGTCATGCCGAAGGGGCCGGGGTCGCCACCCACCTCGTTTTGCGACACCAGCCGGTGGTATTGGTAGAAGGCGGTGTCTTCCACGCCCTTGGCCGCCACCGGCGCACAGAACTGCTGGAAGCGCGCGGCGAACTGCCACGCCGCATGCTCGGGCGGCAGCGCCGCGCCGTCGGGCCCCTGGCCGCGCAGCACGCGGCCCACGAAATCGAACACCGAACGGTCGGGCGCCTCGCTGCGCTTGCGGGCGTGGGCGATGGCCCAGTCGAGGAAGCGGATGTCTTGCGCCGAGGCGTGGCCGAGGATGTAGGTGCGGTAGACCGGCATGCACGCCGCCACCTCGGCGAGCGCGTCGCGCAGCGCGTTGAAGGTGTAGTCGCGGGTGCGGCGGTCGGCGCGGGCGATGCGCATGAGCGCGGTGGCGAGCACCGTCAGCTCGGAGGCCAGCGCGATGCGCGCCACGCTGCGCTTGCCGCGGTACACCAGCTCGGCAAAAGGCTCGCACTCGCCGCTGAAGCGCTGCCAGATGCGGTCGAAGCGCTCGGCGGCGTTGCCGTCGACCAGCACGCCGCCCGCCACCATCGCGAAGCGGTAGCCGGTGGTGCCGTGGATGGCCCACTCTTCCGGCACGTCTTCATGCGGCGCGGCGATCTTCTCGGCCACCACGTAGAGCGGCCGGGCGGGCCGCTCTCCCTGGGCCGGCGCGGGCAGCGCGAGGCCGGCGCGTTCGGCGTAGCCCTGCTGCAGCTGCGCGAAGTAGCGGGCCGGGTCGTGCAGCCCGTCGGGGTGGTCGATGCGCAGGCCGTCGACCACGCCTTGCGCCGCGAGGTCGAGCGCCATCGAGTGCGTGGCCTCGAAGACGGCCGGCTCTTCCATGCGCAGCGCGGCGAGGTCGTTGATGTCGAAGAAGCGGCGGTAGTTGATCTCGTCGGCCGCCACGCGCCAGTAGGCCAGGCGGTAGTGCTGGCCTTCGTGCAAGGCGTGCAGCGTGTCGCGGCTCGCCTCGGCGTTGATGGCGGCGAGTGCCGCGTCGACGGCCGCGGCCACCTCGGCGTGGCCTTGTGCCAGCTCGGCGAAGCGCGATTTCAGCTCCTCGCGCGTGCGGGCTACGGCCGGGTCGAAGCTCGTGCGCGCCGGCAGCGCCGCGAACGATTCGGCCAGGCCCTCGACCTGCCCGCGTGCATGCCCGTCGCCCAGGCGCTGGGCGGCATGCGTGAGCAGCAGCTCGTAGCTGCGCAGGGCGAGCGGGAAGCAATGGTCGAAGTAGCGCAGCAGCAGGCGCCCGCGGTCGGGCTCGAAGGCGAGCTTGAGCTGGCCACTGGCCAGCACGTCGCCGTAGTGCTCGCCGAGCACGGGCAGCAGGACCTTGCCTTCGAGGTCGGCGTTCACCGGGTGCCAGTCGATGTCGAAGTGGCGGGCGTAGGCGGAGGCCTGGCCGTTCTCGAGCACGTCGGTCCACCACGGGTTTTCGGCCGCGAGCACGCCCATGTGGTTGGGCACCATGTCGAGGATCAGGCCCAGCCCCAGCTCGCGGGCCGCGTTGGCGAAACGCTCGAAGCCGTCGCGCCCGCCGAGTTCGGGGTTGATCTCGTCGTGCGCCACCACGTCATAGCCGTGCAGGCTGCCAGGCCGCGCGCGCCAGATCGGCGAGCAGTAGAGGTGGCTCACGCCCAGGCGCTGCAGGTAGGGCAGCACGGCCACGGCATCGTCGAAGCTGAAATCCTTGTGCAGCTGCAGCCGGTAGGTGGCGCGCGGGATCACCGCCACCGCCCTGCCCTGCGGCCGCGCCGCCACCGTGCGCGCCGGCGACGGTCGGATCGACGCGAGCCGCGCGCACAGCGCCGAGACACGCGGGTTGTGCGCCATCGCCTCCAGCCCGAGCGGCAGCTTGCGGCGCCAGTTCGGGTGCTCGTCGACGGTGCCCGGCAGGTTGGCCTGGTCGGGCACGCCGAGCGCGTCTTCCAGCTGCACCATCATCAGCTGGGCCGGGGTGCTGGCCACGTAGGCATGCACCGCCTCCGAGACGGCGGGCGCGATGGGCTGCGTGCCGCTCGCATCGATGTGGCCTTCGGGCGGCAGCAGGCCGCGCTGCTGCAAGGTGTTGAGCAGGCGCAGCCGGTCGTGGGCACGCTCCTCGCGCTGGCGGTCGTGCATCTGCGGCGTGGGGAAGAGCTTGAGCGATTGCCGCACGTCGAGGTCGTGCCCGCGCCACCAGCCGGCGAGCGTGGGCAGGTCATGCGTGCTCACCGCCACGAGCGACTGGCGCGGGTAGGCCTCGGGGGCCTTGAAGCCGCCGCCGTGCTCGCGCTCGAAATACAGCAGCCGGTACGACAGCAGCTCGCGCTGCTGCATGGCCGAGCGCATCTCGTCGGCCACGGTGCCGAGGTCTTCGCCGATCACCATGCAGCGGTTGCGCTCGCTCTCGAGCGCCACGATGGCCAGCAGCGCCTGCAGCGGGTAGAGCACGTAGCTGCCGTCGCGCGCCGTGGCGCCCGGCGGGATCCAGTACAGCCGCATCAGCCCCATCACGTGGTCGATGCGCACCGCGCCGGCGTGCCGCATGGCCGCGCGCAGCGTGGCGACGAAGAGGCCCACGTCACGCTTGAGGCCATCGGGCCGCAGCGGCGGCAGGCCCCAGCCCTGGCCGTTGGGGTTGACCTCGTCGGGCGGCGCGCCCACCGTGGCTCCGCCCGCATACGCCGACTGGTGGCCCCAGGTGTCGGAGCCGGCGCGATCGACCGACACCGCGAGGTCGAGGTACAGCCCCACCGCCATGCCGCGCTCGCGGCAGCGGCGCGACAGGCGCGCGAGCTGCAGGTCGGCCTGCCATTGCAGGTATTCGTGGAACTCGACCTCGTCTTCATGCTCGGCGATAAAACGCTGCACCTCGGGCGAGCCCGGCTGACGGTACGGCTCGGGCCACACCGGCCAGCCCCACACCAGACTGTCTTGCGCATGGAAGTGCGCCTGCAGCGCCTCGAAGCTCGCATGCAACCGCAGATCCGGCGAGCGCGCCGCCTGGAAGCGGCGAAACTCGGCGGCACGGCTGCTGCCGGTGGCGAGATGCCGGCAGCGGAAGCTGCGGTAGAGCTGGCGCAGCAGCTCGGTCTTGAGACTGGCCACGCCTTCGTAGTCAACGGTGGTCGTGGCGCGGAGCGCGGCCCTTCGCGCCTGCACCTCCGGCGAGTTCACCCACCGCCGCGCCGGCTCGCACTCCTGCAGGTCGGGCAGCGCCTCCACGTCGAGGTAGAGCGTGTTGAGCTGCAGCCGCGACGACGGGCTGTAGGGGCTGGTGTGCCGCGGGTTGTGGCTGAACATCGCGTGCAGCGGGTTGACGCCGACGATGCCGGCGCCGTGCCGACTCCACTGCTCGATGACGGTGGCGAGGTCGCCGAAATCGCCGATGCCCCAGTTGCGCTCGGAGCGCAATGCGTAGAGCTGAACCGCCGGGCCCCAGGTGCGGCTGCCGGCACCCGCGTGGGCGGAGTCAGCGAGCGCAGGGGGCTGGTAGCAGTGGGCGGACGCGGCGACGAGCTGCACCACTTCGCCCAGGTCATCCAGTCGCAGGTGGTGGTAGCCCATGGGCATCGGCCGTGTGATGCGCAGGTGGACGTCGCGCGAATCGCCGTCGACCCGCATCTCACCCGCGTGCTCCTGGCCGCCCTCTTCGATCAAGGTCCAGCGCAGCGACGACAGGGGCTTGGGCAGACGCACCGGCACCGACCAGTCGCCGTGGCCCGCGGTGAGCGCCACGAGCGGCGGCACCACCTCGCGCTCACGCGCAGCCCGCGCCTCGCGCTCGGCCACCGCGGCGGCGTCGGCGCTGCTCGCGTCGACGCCCAGCTCGGCCAGCAGCTTCACCAGCGCCTCGGTCGAGGCCTGGTGCCTTTGGCCCCACACGTCGTGGTAGTCGGTGAGCACGCCGTGCACCGCGCACAGGCGCGCCACGGCCTGGCGGTGTTCATCCATGGTCCACCTCGGTCTGCAGCAGCACGAGCACCGAGCCGGGCTTCCAGCGCCTGCCGTCGTCGACGTGCTGGCGGTGCACCACACGCCCTTCGGGTGGCGCGACGCCTTCGAGTTCGGTGTCGGTCAGGTTGGCCACGAGGTGCCAGCGCGCGTTGTCGGCCAGCGGCCAATCGACGTGCAGCAGCCCGCCGTCGAAGCGATAGCGGCCGTCGCCCAGGCGAGGGTCGATGCGGGGCATGAGCAGCTCGCGCCGCAGAGTGAGCAGCTGGTGCACGAGCGCGAGGCGCGCGCCGTGCGCGCCCTGCTCGCGCTCGGCCCAGCGCAGCTTGGACATGCGGAAGGTCATCTCGTCGTTGGGGTCGGGAATGCGTGCGCGGGCCGACGGGTCGGCAAACGCGGCGAAGCGCGCGAACTCGTTGCGCCGCCCGTCCGACACCGCCTGCGCCAGCTCGGGGCCGAAGTCGCAGAAGTAGAGGAACGGCGTGGAGGCGGCGAACTCCTCGCCCATGAAGAGCATGGGCACGTGGGGCGAGAGCAGCAGGCAGGCGTAGACGGCATCGAGCCGGTCGGGCTGCGCGAGGTTCGACAGCCGCTCGCCCAGCGCACGGTTGCCGATCTGGTCGTGGTTCTGCACGAAGGAGACGAAGGCGCTTGGCGGCAGGTGGCCGCTCGGCTCGCCATGCGGCACGTGGCCTCGGTGCGCAGAGGGCTGACCCTGGTAGACGAATCCCTGCGCCAGTGCGCGGGCGAAGCGACCGATGGGGCCGTCGGCGTAATCGCCGTAGTAGCTGTCGGTCTCGCCGGTCAAGAGCACGTGGGCGGCGTGGTGCAGGTCATCGTTCCACTGCGCGGTGGCGTAGAGCGGTTGCCCGTCGTCGGCGCGCTGCAGCATGCTGGCCTGGTTGGTGTCGTTCTCCAGCACCAGGTGCACTTGGCGGCTCACGCCCTCAGTGCCTGCGACGCTGCGCAGCGCCTGGCCGATGTCGCTGGCGATGTGCAGCGGCGAGCTGTCGTGGATGGCGTGCACCGCGTCGAGCCGCAGGCCGTCGAAGTGGAACTCCTCCACCCAGTACAGCGCGTTGTGGCGGAAGAAGTCGCGCACCGTCTCGCTGCCCGGGCCATCGAAGTTGATCGCGGCGCCCCAGGGCGTGTGCTTCGCCTCGTTGAAGAAGGTCGGGCAGTAGGCGTGCAGGTAGTTGCCCTCAGGGCCGAAGTGGTTGTAGACGACGTCGAGCAGCACCATGAGGCCGAGGCTGTGCGCCGCGTCGACGAAGGCCTTGAGCGCGTCGGGCGTGCCGTAGCTGGCGTCGGGGGCGAACGGCAACACGCCGTCGTAGCCCCAGCCGCGCTGGCCCGGGAAGTCGGCCACCGGCATCAGCTCGATGGCGGTGATGCCGAGCTGCGCCAGCTCGGGCAGCTTCACCGCCGCCGCCTTGAAGGTGCCTTCATGGGTGAAGCTGCCCACGTGCAGTTCGTAGACCACCGCCTCGTGCCACGGCCGGCCGCGCCAGCCGGCGTCGCGCCAGCGGTAGACGCGTGGGTCGACCACGACGCTCGGCCCGTGCACGTCTTCAGGGTTGTGTCGCGAGGCCGGGTCGGGCACGAGCAGGCCGTTGCCCACGTCGTAGCGGTAGCGGGTGCCGGGGGGCGCGTCGACGCCGAGGGCTTCGTGCCAGCCCTGCGGGCCGGCTTGCATCGGCACGCGCCGGTCGTCGCCCAGCACGAGCGCCACCGCGTGCGCGGCCGGTGCCCAGAGGCGGAAATCGGTGCGGCCGTCGTCGCGCAGGGTGGCGCCGAAGGGCATGCGGTGCTGGCTCATGAGGCCTCCCGCCCGTGCGCGGGCCGGGTGAAGACGGCCATGGCGCGGCATTTCATCGTGTAGGTCTCGCCGGGCGCGAGCGCCGCGGCCTCGGGCGTGCCCGAGGCGGCCGAGGTGTCGATCGCCACCTGCCACGGCGCGCTGCCGATGGGCGGGATGCGGAAATCCATGTCTTCGTGGTGCGCGTTGAAGAGCAGCAGGAAGTCGTCGTCGAAGAGCGGCTGGCCGCGGCGGTCGTCGCCGGTAAGCGCGATGCCGGGGAGGTACATGCCCAGGCAGCGCGCGAAGTCGGTGGCCCACTCGGCTTCGGTCATCTCTTCGCCGTCCGGGCGCAGCCAGAGGAGGTCTTTCAGGCCCTCGGCCACCGGGTGGCCGCCGAAGAAGTCGCGGCGGCGGAAGGTGGGGTGGTCGCGTCGCAGCGCAGCGAGCTTGCGGGTGAAGACGAGCAACGCCTCGCGCTCGGGCGTCATCTCCCAGTCGAGCCAGTTCATCTCGTTGTCTTGGGCGTAGGCGTTGTTGTTGCCGCCTTGCGTGCGGCCGATCTCGTCGCCGGCCAGCAGCATGGGCACGCCTTGCGAGAGGAAGAGCGTGGCCAGCAGGTTGCGCTTCTGGCGCTCGCGCAAGGCCAGCACGTCAGCGTCGTCGGTGGGGCCTTCGACGCCGCAGTTCCACGACAGGTTGTGGTTGTGGCCGTCGCGGTTGTCTTCGCCGTTGGCCTCGTTGTGCTTGTCGTTGTACGAGACGACGTCGTTGAGCGTGAAGCCGTCGTGCGCGGCGATGAAGTTGATGCTGGCCGTGGGGCGGCGGCGCGCGTAGCCATACAGGTCGGACGAGCCGGTGAGGCGCTTGGCGAACTCGCCGATCACGCCGCCGTCGCCCTTCCAGTAGCTGCGCATGCCATCGCGGTACTTGTCGTTCCACTCGGCCCAGCCGGGCGGGAAGCGGCCGACCTGGTAGCCGTCTTCGCCCAGGTCCCAAGGTTCGGCGATGAGCTTCACGCGCGAGAGCACCGGGTCTTGCCGCACGGCGGCCAGGAAGGCGCCTCGGTGCGCGACTTGCCCGTTCTCGCGCGCGAGCGTGGTGGCCAGGTCGAAGCGGAAGCCGTCGACGTGCATCTCTTCCACCCAGTACCGCAGCGAGTCCATCACGAGTTGCAGCACGCGCGGGTGCTGCACGTTGAGCGAGTTGCCGCAGCCAGTGAAGTCGCCGCAGTAGCGCGGGTCTTCGGCGGGCACGTAGTAGACGGCGTTGTCGATGCCGCGCAGGCTCACCGTGGGGCCCAGGTGGTTGCCCTCGCAGGTGTGGTTGTAGACCACGTCGAGGATCACCTCGATGCCCGCGCTGTGCAGCGACTTGACCATGCTCTTGAACTCGCGCACCGGGTCGCCAAAGGCATAACGCGGCTCGGGGGCGAAGAAGCCGAAGCTGTTGTAGCCCCAGTAGTTCTGCATGCCCTTCTCGTCGAGGTGCCGGTCGTTGAGGTACGAATGGATGGGCAGCAGCTCCACCGCGGTCACGCCCAGGCGGCGCAGGTGGTCGATGGAGGCTTCGCTCGCAAGCCCCGCGTAGGTGCCGCGCAGCGGCTCGGGCACGCCGGGGTGGCGCATGGTGAAGCCGCGCACGTGCGTTTCGTAGATCACCGTGTCGCTCCACGGCACCTGGGGGTGGCGGTCGCCGTCCCAGGTGAAGGCCGGGTCGACGATGCGGCACTTGGGCATGTAGGCCGCGCTCTCGCGGCGGTCGAACGACAGGTCGGCGCGCCGGTGGCCCACCGTGTAGCCGTAGAGCGCATCGCTCCAGCGCAGCTTGCCCACGAAGTCATGCGCGTAGGGGTCGGCCACCAGCTTGTGCGGGTTGAAGCGGTGCCCCTCTTCGGGCTTGTAGGGGCCGTGCACCACGTAGCCGTAGGCCATGCCGGGGCGCGCCTGCGGCAGGTAGCAGTGCCAGACGTTGTCGGTGCGTTCCTTCAGCGTGACACGCTGGCGCTCGCGGCGGCCACGTTCGTCGAAGAAGACCAGCTCGACCTTCTCGGCGTGCTGGGAGAAAAGAGCGAAGTTGACGCCCTCGCCGTCCCATGTGGCGCCGCGCGGATACGGCCGGCCCGGCCAGATGGTGGTGATGGGCATGTCTCGGGCCATGGGGTCGGGTTCTCCTCAGGGAAGGTCGTCGAGGTCGTCGGCCTTCGGGGCCGGCCACCAGCGTTCGAGGTGGGCGGCGGCCCATCGCTGCCCGCCCAGCCCGAAGGCCAGCGCCAGTGCGAGCACCAGGCCGCCGAGCACGATGAGGAAGGCGAACGAAATGACGTGGCCGCCGATGTCGAGCTGATCGAAGGCGATCATCACGACGAAGACGAGGATGGCGTAGCGCGCGAGCACGCCCAGCGCCTGCGCATCGCGGATGCCCACGCCGCGGCAGTAGGTGACGACGGCGTTGGAGACGAAGCGCGCGAAGTAGGCCCCGAAGGCCACGATCAGCACCGCCACGATCACCTTGGGCAGGAAGAGCATGACCTTGCTCAGGAGATCGGTCACGTGCGCGAGGCCCATGCCGTTGAAGGCGATCACGAGCGCCGCGAAGATCACGAGCCAGTAGACGAGCGCAGCCAGCACCGCGGCGGTGTCGGCCTGCGTGCCGCCGCGCTGCAGGAAGCCATCGAGCCCCGAGCGCTCGGTGACGATGTGGAAGTTGATGGCGCGCAGGCCGCGCTGCACCGCGAAGCGCGCGGCTTTCGCCAGCAGGAAGCCCACCAGCAGCACCACGATGGCCACCGCCAGGCTGGGCAGGAAGGCTCCCACCTGCACGAGAAAGGCCCGCACGGGCTCCAGCATCACGTCGACTCGGTCCATGGTCGTTTCTCCGTCCGGCCCTAGCGGGGCACGAGGCCCAGGATTCCCGCGAGCGGGATGCCCACCCAGTCAGGCCGGTTGTTGAGTTCGTAGCGCAGCTCGTAGAGCGCCTTCTCCAGCTCGAAGAGCGCAAGCAGGCTGCGCTGCGATTCGAAGGATTCGTACAGCGCCCCGCCCTGCACTGCCGTGGTGTAGCCCTGCATGAAGGCGTTGCGTGCGGCCTTCTCCCACTGCGCCGCGAACGGCACGAGCTGCGCCATCTCGTCGGCCGAGGCGGTGATGCTGCGCAGCCCGCCGGCACGGGCGTAGCTGAACGAGCGCAGCATGCCGGCCACGTCGCGCAGCGGCGACTGGCGGGCTCGGCGCTCGTCGAAGCTGCGGCCGGGCTCGCCTTCGAAGTCGATGACCACGAAGTCGTTGCGCACCAGCAGCACCTGGCCGAGGTGGTAGTCGCCGTGGATGCGCGTCTTGAGCGCCCGGCCGACGGGTGCAGCGGTCTGCGAGATGTGCTCCAGCAGGCCGCGCTGGGCAGCGAGCACGGCGTGCGCGTCGTTGAGCGTGGCGCCTTCCAGTTGCGGCAGAGCGTGCTCCAACATTGCAAACGTCTGCCGCGCTTCGGCCAGCGTCTTCTCGCGCCAGGCGGCCACGTCGCTGACGGCGAGCGGCTCGGGCTTGAAGGCCGGGTCGTCGCTCGGCGTGGTGAAGGCGATGTGCAGCTCGCCAGTGCGGCGGCCGAGCGTTTCGGCCAAGGCCAGGTAGGCGCCGTGTGTCTCTTCGGGTGCAGGCGTGCTGTCATTCGCGCGCTGGAGGTCGAGCGCTCGCTGCAGGTAGGCCAGCGTGTAGCCCCAGCCATCGCCCTGGTTCGACACATAAGCCTGAAGCAGGCCGAGCGTCATCAGGCCACCGTCGGTGCCGCGGTACTCGACCACGCCCACGACCGGCACGCAGTGCGGGAAGTTGGCCACCTCGGTGAGGAAACGCCCGACCTCGAACTCGGGGTTCACGCCCGGCCGCACACGGCGATAGCCCTTGAGGAAGAGCCGCTCGCCAAAGGTGACGATGGTGTTGCTGCTCGCGGCCTGCGGGCGGCCGACAGGGAGCTTGTAGAAGTCGGCACCGGCGAGTTCGGTGTAGGCGGTGGTCGGCAGGAAGCGCAGCGTGCCGTTGGCCGTGCGCAGCTCGCGACGCTGGCCCATCGCCGCGACCACGGCGCGGCAGAAGCGCTCGTCGGCGAAGGCGTCGCCCATCACGCCCACCGCGGCCTGCTGGCGGATGCGGGCGATGGCGGCGGTGCCGAGGGCACGGTAGCGCTCTTCGTCGCCGTCCTGGTTGGCGTCTTCCCAGGCCAGCGACAGCGGCACGAAATAGGTCGAGGTCTCGGCGGGGCCGTCGAGTTCGAGCAGGGGCAGCAGCCAGCCGTCGGAGCGGCCCATCGAGTCGCGCTCCTCGTCGCCCCACACGGCGTGGTCGACGAGCCGCGCGCGTTGCAGGGCCGTGCCCTTGGCCGCATACCAGCGCTGCTGCTCGATGTGGCGCGGCAGCGTGTCGGTCTCGAACTGCGCGCGGGTCTTCACCGCGAGACCGATGCGCCACGGCACGACCTGGTCGCGGAAGATGCTGTTCCAGCCGTCGAAGAGCACCAGCACTGGCCGGTCTTCGGCCGGCAGCATGGGCTGGTGCCAGCTCGGCTCGACCGCATCGGTGCTCAGCTGGAACCAGTAGAAGCCGTGCTTGGGCAGCGTGAGCATGTAGGGCAGCTCGCCGATCGGCGGGAAGGCCGTGCGGCCCAGCAGCTCGACCGGCACGCGGCCCTTGAAGGCCGACAGGTCCAGCTCGGCCGGCTGGGCCGAGCGCGAGAGGTTGGCGACGCAGAGGATGACTTCATCTTCGAAGGTGCGCAGGTACGCGAGCACCTTGCGGTTGCCGGGCTTCAAGAAGAGCAGCTCGCCGCGGCCGAAGGCGCGGCTCGTGCCGCGCACGGCGAGCATGCGGCGCATCCAGTGCAGGAGCGACGACGGGTCGCGCAGCTGCGACTCGACGTTGACCGCCTCGTAGCCGTAGATCGCATCCATGATCGGCGGCAGGTAGAGGCGCTGCGGGTCGGCGCGCGAGAAGCCGGCGTTGCGGTCGGGGCTCCACTGCATCGGGGTGCGCACGCCGTTGCGGTCGCCGATGAAGATGTTGTCGCCCATGCCGATCTCGTCGCCGTAGTAGACGATGGGCGAGCCGCGCATCGAGAGCAAGAGGCTGTTCATCAGCTTGATGCGGTCGATGTCGTTGTCCATCAACGGCGCGAGGCGCCTCCTGATGCCGAGGTTGATGCGCGCGCGTGGGTCGGCCGCATAGGTGCCGTACATGTAGTCGCGCTCCTTGCTCGTCACCATCTCGAGCGTGAGCTCGTCGTGGTTGCGCAGGAAGATGGCCCACTGGCAGCTCTGAGGGATCTCGGGCGTCTGCGCCATGATCTCGGTGAGCGGGTAACGATCCTCCTGCGCGATGGCCATGTACATGCGCGGCATCAGCGGGAAGTGATAGGCCATGTGGCACTCGTCACCCTCGCCGAAATACTCGCGCACGTCTTCGGGCCACTGGTTGGCCTCGGCCAGCAGGAAGCGATTCGGGTAGTTGGCGTCGATGGCCGCGCGCAGCTGCTTGATGATCGCGTGCGTCTCGGGCAGGTTCTCGTTGTTAGTGCCTTCGCGTTCGATGAGGTACGGAATGGCATCGAGGCGGAAGCCGTCGACCCCCATGTCGAGCCAGAAGCGCATCACCTTGAAGATGGCTTCGAGCACGCGCGGGTTGTCGAAGTTGAGGTCGGGCTGGTGGCTGAAGAAGCGGTGCCAGAAGTAGGCCTTGGCGACCGGGTCCCAGGTCCAGTTGGACGTCTCGGTGTCGGTGAAGATGATGCGCGTGCCGCGGTACTTGTCGTCGGTGTCGCTCCAGACGTAGAAGTCGCGCTCGGGTGAGCCCGGCGGCGCCTTGCGGGCGGCCTGGAACCACGGGTGCTGGTCGCTCGTGTGGTTGATGACGAGCTCGGTGATGACCTTCAGGTCGCGCTTGTGCGCCTCGTCGAGCATCTGCCTGAAGTCGTCGAGCGTGCCGTATTGCGGGTGCACGTTCAGGTAGTCGGCGATGTCGTAGCCGTCGTCCTTCAACGGAGACGGGTAGAACGGCATCAGCCAGAGGGTGTTGACGCCCAGGTCCTTCACGTAGTCGAGCCGCGAGGTCACGCCCTGGAAGTCGCCCACGCCGTCGCCGTTCGAATCGACGAAGGCCTTGACGTTGAGCTGGTAGATGACGGCGTCTTGATACCAGAGCGCGGCGTTGGTCACCGGTGTGGTCGGGCCGTGCTCGGCAGCCTTGAGGTGGGGAATGTGCGGCGCGTTCATCGTTGGAACGACTCCGAATCACGCTCGTTGCGCACGCCACGGCGCAGGCGCATCACGTGGGCCTGGCCGGGTTCAAGGATCACGAAGTTGCGCGGGCCGCGCCAGATGAAGGCCTGCTGGTTGAGCAGGTCGTCGAGTTCGTAGGCGTCGGTGGGCTGCGCGAGGCCAAGCCAGGTGGTGTCGAGCTCGACCCAGCCCGACTGCGGGTAGCGCACGTCGAGGTTGACGACGCAGAGGATCAAGTTCTCGCCGTCGTGGGTGCGCTTGGCGTAGGCGAGGAGCTGTTCGTTGTCGGTGGTGAAGAACTCCAGGCCAGCGTTGCTCTGCAGCGCGCGGTTCTCGCGGCGGATGGCGTTGAGGCGTGTCATCAGCGGCGCTAGGCTGTCGGCCCGGTTCAGGTCCCAGTGGCGCAGCTGGTACTTCTCGGAGTGCAAGTACTCCTCGCTGCCGGCGCTGCGCGGCGTGTTCTCCATCAGCTCATAGGCGGGGCCGTAGACGCCGTAGTTGGCGCTCAAGGTGGCGGCCAGCACGAGCCGCATCGCAAACGCCGGGCGGCCCTGGCCGTGCAAGTGCTCGGAGAGGATGTCGGGCGTGTTGGGCCAGGCGTTGGGGCGGAAGTAATGCCGGCCCGGGCCCTGGCTCAGCTCGGTGAAGTACTCGGTGAGTTCCTCGGCGGTGTTGCGCCAGGTGAAGTAGGTGTACGACTGGTTGTAGCCGAGCTTGGCCAGGCGGTGCATCACCTTGGGCCGGGTGAAGGCTTCGGCGAGGAAGAGCACGTCGGGGTGCTGCTTGCGGATCTCGCCGATGCACCACTCCCAGAACGCGAACGACTTGGTGTGCGGGTTGTCGACGCGGAAGATGCGCACGCCCTCGGCGATCCAGTGGTCGAAGATGCTCTTCAACTCGAGCCAGAGTGTCTGCCAGTCCTCGGTCTCGAAGTTGAAGGGATAGATGTCCTGGTACTTCTTGGGCGGGTTCTCGGCGTACTGCACCGTGCCGTCGGGCCGCCAGCGGAACCACTGCGGGTGCTGCTGCACGTAAGGGTGGTCGGGGGCGCACTGCAGGGCGATGTCGAGCGCGATCTCGAGCTTGAGCTCGTTGGCGCGCTTGACGAGGCGGCGGAAGTCTTCCGGCGTGCCGAGCGCCGGCAGGATGCTCTTGTGCCCGCCCTCGGCCGCGCCGATGGCCCAGGGGCTTCCCACGTCGCCGGGCTCGGTGGTGAGCGCGTTGTTCTTGCCCTTACGCTTCTCGCGGCCGATGGGGTGGATGGGCGGGAAGTAAACGACGTCGAAGCCCATCTCGGCGATGCGCGGGAGCTGCTTCTCCACATCGCTGAAGCGGCCGTGCACGCCGGGCTCTGCCGACGCGGAGCGCGGGAAGAGCTCGTACCAGGCGCTGAAGCCCGCACGCTCGCGGTCGGCCACGAGCGGCAGCACCGTGCCCGACGACACGGCGAGCGACCGGTCGGGGTAACGGTCGACGAGCGCGGCTTGCTGCGGGTCGAGTGCCAGGGCTTTCAGCGCCTCAACCTCGTGTGGCTCGTTCGCCGGCTGCTTGAGCGCCGTCGAGAAGCGCAGCAGCGCGTCCCGGTCGTCGCCTTTCGCGCGGGCCGCCGCCTGGTCGACCAGCTCGGCACCCACGAGCGCGGCAATGCGGATGTCGTCGGCGTCCACACGCCGCGCCAGCTCGGTGCGCCACGAGCGGAAGTGGTCGACCCAGGCCACCGCTTCGTAGTTGTAGCGGCCGGGCACCGAGGGCGTGAAGCTCGCATGCCACTCGTCGTTCCACTTGAGCGTCATCTCCACTTCCTGCACCGCATGGCCTTCCTGCTGCCACAGCAGCATCACGCGCAGCACGTCGTGGCCGTCGGTGAAGGCGTGCACCGTCACGTGGAAGGGCTGGCCGGCGATGCACTTCGCGGCGAAGCGCCCACGGTCGATGCAGGGCAGCACCGCGTCGATGACCGCACGCAGGCGGCCGTCATGCGGCATGCCTTCCGGCGCCTCAGTCAGCTTCGCGCGGGGCATGGGGCTCCTGCTGCAAGACGATGGTGGACAGGGGCGGCAGCGTCAGGCTCAGCGAACAGGGCCGGCCATGCCAGGGGATGGTCTGCGCGTCGACGCCGCCGAGGTTGCCCCAGCCGGAGCCGCCGTAGTCGGCAGCGTCGCTGTTGAGCACCTCGCGCCAATGCCCAGGCAGCGGCACGCCGATGCGGTAGCGCTCGCGCGGCAGCGGCGTCAGGTTGCACACGACCAGCAGCGTGGCGCCGCGCCCCTTGGGCTTGCGCACGAAGGCCAGCACGCTGGCGCTCGAGTCATCCGACACCGCCCACTCGAAACCCTCGTGCGCGAAGTCGACCTCGTACAGCGCGGGGTGCTCGCGCAGCAGGCGGTTGAGGTCGCGCACGTAGCGCATCAGGCCGGCGTGCTGGGGCTGTTCGATCGCAGACCAGTCGAGCTGGCCTTCGTGCGTCCACTCGCGGCGCTGGCCGAACTCGCCGCCCATGAAGAGCAGCTTCTTGCCGGGGTGCGTCCACATGTAGCCGTAGAGCGCGCGCAGGTTGGCGAACTGCTGCCAGGTGTCGCCCGGCATCTTGTGGATGAGCGAGCCTTTGCCATAGACCACCTCGTCGTGCGAGAGCGGCAGCACGAAGTTCTCGTGGAAGGCGTAGACCAGCGAGAAGGTGAGCTGGCCGTGGTGGTACTTGCGGTGGATCGGGTCGAGCTTGTAGTAGGCCAGCGTGTCGTGCATCCAGCCCATGTTCCATTTCATGCCGAAGCCCAGGCCACCCGCCGAGGTGGGCCGCGAGACCTGCGGCCAGGCGGTGGACTCTTCGGCGATGCTCACGGTGTCGGGGTGCTCGCGGTACACCGCTTCGTTGAGCGTGCGCAGGAAGGTGATGGCCTCGAGGTTCTCGCGCCCGCCGTTGTCATTGGGCACCCATTCGCCGGCCTTGCGGGCGTAGTCGAGGTAGAGCATCGAGGCGACCGCGTCGACGCGCAGGCCGTCGAGGTGGTACTGGTCGAGCCAGAACATCGCCGACGAGAGCAGGAAGCTCCTCACCTCGTTGCGGCCGTAGTTGAAGATGCTGGAGTTCCACTCGGGGTGGAAGCCCTGGCGCGGGTCGGCGTGCTCGTAGAGGTGCGTGCCGTCGAAATACTGCAGGCCGTGCTCGTCGGTTGGGAAGTGCGAGGGCACCCAGTCGAGGATCACCCCGATGCCGCGCTGGTGCAGGTGGTCCACGAAGTACATGAAATCCTGCGGCGTGCCGTAACGCGCGGTGGGCGCGAAGTAGCCGGTCGTCTGGTAGCCCCAGGAGCCGTAGAACGGGTGCTCGGTGAGCGGCATCAGCTCCACGTGGGTGAAGCCGAGTTCGCACACGTGGTCGGCCACGAGGTGCGCGAGTTCGCGGTAGTTGTAGAACGGCGTCGGTGCCGTGGGCTCGGGCCGGCGCCACGAGCCCAAGTGCAGCTCGTAGATGCTGATCGGGGCGCCGAGGCCGTTCTTGGCGGCGCGGCGGGCCATCCACTCGGCGTCTTGCCAGTCGTGCTCGAGCGACCACAGGCGCGAGGCGGTGGCGGGCGGCAGCTCGGCCACGAGCGCATACGGGTCGGCCTTGTCGACACGGTAGCCGCCGTGGCGCGAGACGATGTGGAACTTGTAGGCCTGGCCGTGGCGGGCGGCCGGCACGCGGCCTTCCCAGATGCCGCTGCCGTCAGGGCGCGGGTGGAGCGCGTCGAGGCGGCGGTCCCAGCCGTTCCAGTCGCCGATGACGGACACCTCGGCCGCATTCGGCGCCCAGACGGCGAAGCGCGCGCCGTCGCCGTCGAGCCGGCCGCCGAGCTTGTCGTACAGGCGGGCGTGGGTGCCTTCCCGGAACAGGTAGACGTCGTGGTCGCCCAGCGGAGCGGCGGCCATCACGGCGTGCTCCGGCCGGCGCGTGAGCAGGCAAAGACGTGCGTGGCCCAGGCAGCTTTGACGGCATGCCTTACCGTTGAACGATGGGGATTGGGTGTCGCGCCTTGCCTGTGGTGCATGAAGCCCTCACGTCGAGAGTCTTCATGGGCAAGGCCTGTGCCTGCGGCGGCAGGCCGGGGGGAGGAAGGTCCGGCGCCGCGGTACTGCTGGCGGCGCCGGGGGCGCTGCGGGCCAGGACCCGCAGCAGCTCAAACTGGATTCGGGATCAGTCGGTCTCGAGTTCGTTGTCGATGGCGACGTCGTAGTCGTCCATCGCGAACTCCTTCTTGGCGATCACCGGCTTGTCGAGCGGGCGGCAGATGCGGCGCTGCAGGTGATCGAGACGGGTGGAACGGGCCACGGCTTCCAGCACTTCGGCGGGATTCATCATCAGGGCAAACGGGTTCGACAGGATTTCGGGGGTCGCCATGTTGTGCTCCAGGTAATGCGATGACAGTGGAGCCAATGTAGGCCTCAAGGGGTGAGTGCAGAAAGTCAGGTCGCCACCAGACCGCGGGTCGGAATTTCCCTGACAAGGCTGTCAGTGCGGCCGGGTCGCATCTCGCCGCTCAAACACGCGAAAACGCTGTGTCGACAAGGGCTTGCAGCACGACGACACACGAAGGCCGTCGTGCGTATTTCACGGGTGCGGCGTGACGTTCGCTGACAAGTCGGAGGGCAGGAAGAGCCGCTCGAAGTTGCGGCTCGTGTGCTCGCCCACCGCCTCGGGGGTGAGCCCCTTGAGCTCGCCGATGAGCTTGGCCACGAAGGGCACGAACGACGGGTTGTTGGTCTTGCCACGGTGCGGCACCGGGGCGAGATAGGGGCTGTCGGTCTCGATCAGGCAGCGCTCGATGGGCACGAAGCGCGCGACCTCGCGCAGGTCGGCCGCGTTCTTGAAGGTGAGGATGCCGGAGAACGAGACGTAGAAGCCGAGGTCGAGCGCGGCCCGGGCCACGTCCATCGTTTCGGTGAAGCAGTGGAAGACGCCGTGGTGTCCGCCCTCCTCCTTCAGGATGGCGATGGTGTCGTCGGACGCGCTGCGCGTGTGGATGACGAGCGGCAGGCCGGTCTGCTTCGACGCGCGGATGTGGATGCGGAAGCGTTCGCGTTGCCATTCCATGTCGGCCACCGAGCGGCCGTTCAAACGGTAGTAGTCGAGGCCGGTTTCGCCGATGCCGATGACACGCGGTTTGGCCGCAAGGGCCAGCAGGTCGTCGAGCGAAGGCTCGCGCAGGCCTTCGGTGTCGGGGTGCACGCCGGCGGTGGCCCAGAAGTTGTCGTAGGCCATCGCGAGCGCGTGCACATCGTCGAATTCTTCGAGCGTGGTGCAGATGCACAGGGCGCGGTCGACCTGTGCGGCGGCCATGGCGGCGCGGATCTCGGGGAGCTTTTCCTTGAGCTCGGGGAAACTCAGGTGGCAGTGGGAATCGACGTACATCTGGCCATTGTCGGCCAGCTGCGGAACGTCAAATGGTCTGCGTGGGCTTGGCCGACTGGATCGAGGTGCCGAGGATTTCCTCGATCTTGATCTTCAGCACCCGGGTCTTGTCGTCGGACGGGAAACGCACGCCCACGCCCTGCGTGCGGCCACCGGAGGCGTTGACCGGCGTGATCCAGGCGACCTTGCCGGCCACCGGGTAGCGCTGCGGGTCGTCGGGCAGCGAGAGCAGGAGGTAGATGTCTTCGCCGAGCTTGTACTCGCGCGTGGTGGGCACGAAGAGGCCACCGTCGGTGAAGAGCGGGATGTAGGCGGCGTAGAGCGCACCCTTCTCGCGGAACACCAGCTGGATGACGCTGGGGCGCGCACCAGCGCCAACGGGGGCATTGCCGGCGGTTCGAACGGGGGCTGAAGGCGCTTCGCTCATCGGGCCGAGTGTACCGAAGGAGGTTTCGCCGCCAAGGGGGACTTCAGCGCCTGCGCGGCCAGCAGCACGAGCGACTCCGTCATCACGGGCATATTCCACGGATGCTCGGCATGGCGCTGCGCATCGCGCAGCGTTTTCGACCAGGCCACGAGCGCCGGCAAGGCCGCGCCGGTGGGCAGCGCGGCGGTCGGGAAGTAGCGCGGCGGCGCGCCGCTGGCCAGGCACATGGCGTCGTGGCAAAGCTTCTGCAGCGCCTCGACCAGGAGCGGCAGCGGCCAGCCGGCCACGGGCGCGGCTTCGCCACCGGCCACCTGCTTGGGGAATCGCGTCCAGCTCACCGCGTCGATGCCCTCCTGCACCCAGGCCAACGCTTCGAGCGGCTGACCCCCGGCCGCCGCGAGCATCACCTCGGGCTGCGCCACCTTGTGCTGGGCCAGCCAGGCGCTGGCGACGTCGGCCGGCGGCAGGCCCAGCGCGACCGCCTGGCTGCGGCTGCGGATGGTGGGTAGCAGCGCATCGGGCGCGCCGCAGCTCAGCACGAAGCGAGCGACGCCGGGCGGCTCTTCGAGCGTCTTGAGCAGCGTGTTGGCCGAGATCGCGTTCATGCGCTCGGCCGGGTGGACCACCACCACCTTGCCTTTGCCACGCGCCGAGGTGCTCTGCGCGAAGCTCACCGCGGCGCGCACCGCCTCGACCTTGATCTCCTTGCTGGGCTTGGCTTTCGACGATTTTTCATCGTCGCCCTCGTCTCCCCCGCCCCAGCCGAGCGACTCGCGCAAGGCCTCGGGCACCAGCACCAGCAGGTCGGGGTGCGAATGCGCCTGCACGAGGTGGCAGCTGGCGCAGGTGCCGCAGGGCTTTTCAGCAGCGCCCTCGCCTTCGCACAACCAGGCTTGCGCCAGGCACAGCGACAGCTCGAACTGCCCGGTGCCCTGCGCCCCGTGCACCAGCAGCGCATGGCCGCGCTGGGTGCGCAGCGCGTCCTGCAAGGGCTTGCCGAGCCAGGGCAGCGGCAGTTGGCCGTCGGCGCCTACCACCCGCGTTGCTCCAGGTGGCCGACGACCTGCGCCCACACCTGCTCGCGCGGCAGCGAGGCGTCGATGCGGGCGAAGCGCTGCGGTGATTGCTGGCAGCGGGCGTCATAGCCGGCGCGCACCCGGTTGAAAAAGCTTTCGTCGAGCTGCTCGAAACGATCCGGCGAACGCGCCGCCGCGCGGCGCTCGGCGGCCATCGCGGCCGGCAGGTCGAACCAGATCGTGAGGTCGGGTTGCAGGCCTTGCTGCACCCAGCTTTCGAGCGTGCCGAGCACGGCGGTGTCGAAGCCGCGGCCGGCGCCCTGGTAGGCGAAGGTGGCGTCGGTGAAACGGTCGCACAACACGGTGGCGCCGCGGGCGAGCGCGGGGGCGATCACCTGCTGGAGGTGGTCACGCCGCGCGGCGAAGACGAGCAGCGCTTCGGTGAGCGCGTCCATCGGCGCATGCAGCACCAGCTCGCGCAGCTTCTCGGCGAGTGCCGTGCCGCCGGGCTCGCGCGTCATCACGACTTCGCCGCCACGTTGGCGCAGGCGCTCGGCGAGCGCCTCGATGTGGGTGGACTTGCCGGCGCCGTCGATGCCTTCGAAGGTGATGAAACGCCGTGTCATCGCTTGAGCTGGTATTGGTTGACGGCGCGATTGTGCTCGGTGAGCGACTCGCTGAAGTGGCTGGAGCCGTCGCCCTTGGCCACGAAGTACAGGGCCTTGGTCTTGTCGGGCCGCACGGTGGCGAGCAGCGAGGCGCGCCCAGGCATCGAGATCGGTGTGGGTGGCAGGCCACCGCGGGTGTAGGTGTTGTAGGGGCCGTCGGTCAGCAGGTCGACCTTGCGCAGGTTGCCGTCGAAACGCTCGCCGAGGCCGTAGATCACCGTCGGGTCGGTCTGCAGCGGCATGCCGATACGCAGGCGGTTGATGAAGACGGCGGCCACGAGCCCTCGATCTTTCGCTGCGCCGGTTTCCTTCTCGACGATGGACGCGAGCTTGAGCAGGTCGTCGGGGCTCTTGAGCGGGGTGTCGGCGCTGCGCTCGGCCCAGGCGGCGTCGAGCTGGCGTTGCATGGCGCGGTGGGCGCGCTTGAGCACGGCAAGGTCGCTCGCGCCTTTGCTGAACGCGTAGGTGTCGGGGTAGAAGCGGCCCTCGGCGCGCATGCCGGGTGCACCGATGGCGGCCATCAGATCGGCTTCGCTCAGCGCGGCGGTGGTCTGCTTGAGGTCGGGGGCCTTGGCCAGCTCGGCACGGAACTGGCGGAAGGTCCAGCCTTCGATCAGGCGCACGGTGGCCATGACCTCGTCGCCCCTGACCATCTTGTCGAGCAGCGTGCGCGGCGTGATGCCGGTGCCGACCTGGTAGCTGCCCGCGCGGATCTTGCGGGCCTGGCCCGACCAGCGAAACCATTCGTACAGCAGCCGCGCGTCGGTCTGCACGCCCGCCTGCACCCAGGCCTGGGCGGCATCGCGGGGCGAGGTCTTGGGCTCGATGGAGACTTCGATCGACGGGCTGGTGAGCGCGAGGGGCTGGTCGAGCCACCAGAAGGCAGCGCCCGCCACGGCCCCCGCCACGAGCAGCACCACGAACACCAGCGACCAGAAGAGACGCTTCAGGAACTTCACAGGCCGCCTGCCTGGCCACTGTGGCGCATCACACCTACAAGCATGAGGATCATGGCGGCTGATGATAATCGCCGCATGACGACCTCCCTCGCACTGGACGGTGCGGCGCCACTGCCGCACTGGGGCCTGATCCGCGCACACGGCGACGACGCCGCGAGCTTCCTGCACGGCCAGCTCACCAACGATTTCTCCCAGCTCGGCACCACCGAGGCACGCCTGGCCGGCTATTGCTCCGCCAAGGGCCGCCTGCTCGCGAGCTTCATCGGCTGGAAGCGCAGCGCCGACGACATCCTGCTCGCCTGCAGCGCCGACCTGCTGGCCGCCACGCAGAAGCGCCTGTCGATGTTCGTGCTGCGGTCCAAGTGCAAGCTGAGCGATGCCTCGGGCGAATGGCGCCTGCTCGGCCTCGCCGGCCCGTCGGCCGACGCCTTTCTCGGCGAAGCGGCGCCCGCGCAGGTGTGGGGCAAGAGCGTGCACGGCGGCGCTGACGTCGTGCGTCTGCCCGATGTGGACGGCACCCGGCGCTACCTGTGGGCCGCACCGCTCGACGTGCCGGCGCCTGCCCTGCCCGCCCTCGATGACGCCGCATGGCGCCTGGGTGAGGTGAAGAGCGGCGTGGCGCGCATCGAAGCCGCCACCGTCGACCAGTTCGTGCCGCAGATGCTCAATTACGAAGTGCTCGGCGGCGTCGACTTCAAGAAAGGCTGCTACCCCGGCCAGGAGGTGGTGGCACGCAGCCAGTACCGCGGCACGATCAAGCGGCGCAGCTTCCTCTTCAGCGGCCCGGCCGACCTGAAGGCCGGGCAGGAGGTCTTCCACGACGCCGACCCGTCGCAGCCGGCCGGCCTGGTGGTGAACGCCGCATCTCGGCTGGCGCTGGTCGAGCTGAAGCTGGCGGCGCTGGAAGGCGGCACGGTGCACGCGGGTGCAGCCGACGGGCCGGCCCTGATTCGTGAGGAATTGCCGTACTTGTTGCCGTCGGCCGAAACGGCCTGACACAACGCCGCGCGCCAGCGCGGCAACAGTTCACGGCGCTGCTCGGCGGAGGCGGATCGTGCGCGAGTTGTTCATCTACTATCGAGCGACACAAGAGAACGCCAGCGTCTTGCACGCCCAGGTGTCGCGCATGCAGACCGAGTTGCGCGCACGCCACCCCGGTTTGCAAGCCCGGCTGCTGCGCCGCCCACAAGCGGCAGATGGACTGCACACCTGGATGGAAACCTACTCCTCCCCCGACGGCATCAGCGACACGCTGAAGAGCGCGATCGACACGGCCGCCCAGGCCCTCGCGCCCTGGATCGAAGGCCCGCGCCACACCGAGGAGTTCGACGCATGTGCCTAGTCGCCATCGCGCTCGACCAGTCTCGGCGCTTCCCGCTCGTGATCGCGGCCAACCGCGATGAGTTCTTCCAGCGCCCGGCCGCACGCCTGGCGTGGTGGTCGCCCGGCGCCGGCCAGCCCGACATCCTCGGCGGCCGCGACCTCGAAGCCGGTGGCACCTGGCTCGGCCTCACCGCCAAAGGCCGGCTCGCCCTCATCACCAATGTGCGCGACCCCGCCAACCGCGACCCGAATGCGCCGTCGCGCGGGAGCATCGTCACGCGCTGGCTCAACGGCGACCTGACGGCCGACCGCTTCTGGATGCACACGGCGCTCTCGGGCTACAACGGCTTCAACCTCGTCGCGGCCGATTTCCGCCGCGGCGAGTGTTTCTTCGCCTCAAGCCAGGACTCGAACCCGATGCGCCTCGAGCGCGGGCTCTACGGCTTGTCGAACGCCTCGCTCGACACGCCCTGGCCCAAGGTCACGAATCTCAAGGAGCGCGTGCGCGAGTCCGTCGACGGCGCCGAGTCGCTCGACATGCTCGCCGTGGAGTTGTTCGACGCGATGAACGACCGCACCCCCGCGCCCGATGAGCAGCTGCCCATGACCGGCGTGCCGCACGAGCTGGAGAAAGCGCTGTCGCCGGCCTTCATCCGCACACCCGATGGGGCCTACGGCACCCGCAGCACCACCCTCGTCATCACCGAGCGCGTCAACAAGCGCCTCGTCACGCACGTGCTGGAGCGCAGCTACAGCCCGACCGGCGGCATGGCGCTCCTGCGCCGCTCGTCGCTCAAGGATTGGCCGCCGCGCTACACCGAAGAGGCCTCGGAGGTGCCCGCGGCGCAAGGCGTGGTGACCGAAAGCGAAGAGACGCCGGCCGAGCCGGCCCGCAAGACGCGTGTGCGCAGCCTGCTGAAGCCGGAAGGCTCGCGGCGGCGCCGGCAGCCAGCCCCAAGCGTCTGATCAGAGGGTCCGCACCATCTCGATGTGCGGGATGCCGACCTCTTCGAACATCGCACCCCGCGTGACGAACCCGGCACGCGTGTAGAAGGCCGCGGCAGACATCTGCGCGTGCAGCACCGCCTCGCGGTAGCCCTGTTCGCGCGCGGCCTTCATCAGCGCTTCCAGCACCGACTGGCCCACGCCGCTGCCGCGCATCGTCTGTGACACGGCCATGCGGCCGATCTTGGCGACGCCCGGCACATGCTCCAGCAAGCGCCCCGTGGCGAGCGGCTGGCCGAAGCGGTTGTAGGCCACGGCGTGCACACAGCCCGGGTCGGGGTCGGCCTCGTCCCACTCCATGTCTTTCGGGATGCCCTGCTCTTCGATGAACACGGTGGTGCGGATGTGGCGCGCGTCCTTGCCCAGCTCGCTCCAGCCGCCCACGCGCACGTCGACCATCGCCTTGCCGGCTTCGAAGCCTTGCAGCACTTCGCGCAGCTCCTGCGGCACGGGCTTGGAGGTCTGCGTGGCCGGGTCGGCGAACACGTAGACGAGTTCCCCCGTCACGAGCGCCTGGTCGTTGCGGAAGATGGCGCACTGGAAGATCAGCGATGAATTGCCGATGCGCGCGCAGCGCACGCCGACGTCGAGCACGTCGTCGTAGCGCGCCGAGCCCATGTACTCGAGGGTCGACTTGCGCACGAAGAGGTCGCCACCCAGATAGTCCATGGTCTCGGTGTAGGGCATCGCGAGGGCACGCCAGTAGCTGCTGACCGCCGTGTCGAAGTACATGAGGTAGTGGCCGTTGAAGACGATCTTCTGCATGTCGACCTCGACCCAGCGCACGCGCAGGCGTTCGGCGAAGCGGAATTCGTTTCTTTTCATGGTGTCAGGGCTTTCGTGAGGGCGTGGGCAGCGGCGTCGAGGGCAGCGATGGCCTCGGGCAGCGCGCGCCCCATTTTGATGAAGTCGTGCGTCACGCCGCGATAGAGCTCGAGGTCGACCGGCACGCCGGCTGCACGCAGCTTGTCGGCGTAGGCGATGCCTTCGTCGACCAGCGGGTCGCACTCGGCGAGGATGAAGCAGGCCGGCGCCACGCCTTCCGCATCGTCGGCGTTGAGCGGCGCGAAGCGCCAGTCGTCTCGGTGGGCGCGGTCAATGTAGTGGTTGAAGAACCAGTCGATCCCTTCGCCTTCGAGCAGGAAGCCGCTTTCGAACTGCTCGTGCGAGGCGGTGTCTTGATGCGCCGTGGTGCCGGGCGTGATGAGCAGTTGCAGCGCGAGCGGCAGGCCGATGTCGCGCGCATGCAGGGCCGAGACAGCGGCGAGCGTGCCACCGGCGCTGTCGCCACCCACCGCGAGCCGGGTGCCGTCGAGCCCGAGGCTTGCGCCGTGCCGCGCCAGCCAGGTCATCGCCGACCAGCTGTCTTCCACCGCGACGGGGAAGCGGTGCTCGGGCGCCAGCCGGTAGTGCAGCGCCACCACGGCCACGCCACTGCGCAACGCGAACTGGCGGCAGAGGCTGTCATGCGTTTCGAGGTTGCCGATGGTGAAGCCGCCGCCGTGCGTGTAGAGCATCACCGGCAGCACCTCGGTCGAGGGTGCATACAGGCGCGCATCGAGCGGCGTGCCGTCGGCCGCGGGGATGGTGATGTCTTCGACACGCGCGAGCGGCGCGCGGGGAAGGTCCAGCACTTCCGAGCGAAGCGTGTAGGCCTTGCGCGCGTCGCGCACCGGCAGCGAATACAGAGGCGGCACGCCGGCACGGTGGATGCGCTCGAGCAGGCCGCGCATGGTGGGGGTCAGAAGATGGCGACTCACGCGTGAGCTGTATGGGATGACCCGATGGAGCCGGGCGGAGGGCCAGAGCATACTGGCCGCTCCCTCCTCTCGCGTCCGCAGTTCCAACATGGCCTTCATCTACTACCTGACCCAGATCCAGCTCGACTTCGGCACCGTGAGCCTGCTGCCGCAGGAGTGCGAGCGCACCGGCATGAAGAAGCCGCTGGTGGTGACCGACCCCGGCATCCGTGCGGCCGGTGTGCTCGACAAGGCGCTCGCGGCCTTGGGCCAGGTGCCGCATGCGGTGTTCGACCAGACGCCGTTCAACCCCACCGAAGCGGCCGTGCGCGCGGCTGTCGAGGTCTACCGGCGCGAAGGCTGCGATGGCCTGATCGCGGTCGGTGGCGGCTCCAGCATCGACTTGGCCAAGGGCGTGGCCATCGCCGCCACGCACCCCGGCCCGCTGAAGACCTACGCCACCATCGAAGGCGGCAGCCCCAAGATCACCGAGGCCGTCGCCCCCGTGATCGCCCTGCCCACCACCGCCGGCACCGGCAGCGAGGTGGCACGCGGCGCCATCGTGATCGTCGACGACGGCCGCAAGCTCGGCTTCCACAGCTGGCACCTGCTGCCCAAGACCGCGATCTGCGACCCCGAGCTCACCCTCGGCCTGCCGCCGCTGCTCACCGCCGCCACCGGCATGGACGCCATCGCCCACTGCATGGAAACCTTCATGGCCCCGGCCGTGAACCCACCCGCCGACGGCATCTCGCTCGATGGCCTGGAGCGCGGCTGGAAGCACATCGTGCGCGCCACCGAAAACGGCGCCGACCGCGAAGCGCGCTGGAACATGATGAGCGCGAGCATGCAAGGCGCGATGGCCTTCCAGAAGGGCCTGGGCGCGGTGCACTCGCTGAGCCACAGCCTGGGTGGCGCGAACCCGAAGCTGCACCACGGCACGCTCAACGCGATGTTCCTGCCCGAGGTGGTGAAGTTCAACGCGGCGGCCGAGTCGATCCAAAAGGAGCAGCGGCTGCAACGCATGGCGCACGCCATCGGCATCGGCTCATGTGACTCAAAAGGCACCGAGCTGGCCGAAGCCCTGCGCGACCTGAACCGCCGCCTCGGCCTGCCTTCAGGCCTGCGCGCGATGGGTGTCGGCGAAGACCTCTTCGATCGCATCATCGAAGGCGCGATGAAGGATCACTGCCACAAGACCAATCCGCGCGTGGCCACCGAAGGCGAGTATCGCGAGATCATTGCCGCGTCGATGTAGCGCAAGAAAAAAGCCCGAGAGCCAACAGACTCTCGGGCCTCAACCCACTACATCAACAGCTCATCGAAGAGCTGTGTCGAAGAAGATCAGTGGAACTGCTCTTCTTCCGTCGAGCCGGTCAGCGCCTTGACCGAGGACGAACCGCCCTGGATCACGGTGGTCACGTCGTCGAAGTAACCGGCGCCCACTTCCTGCTGGTGCGACACGAAGGTGTAGCCGCGCTCGCGGGCTGCGAATTCGGGCTCTTGCACCATTTCCGTGTAGTGCTTCATGCCTTCGCCGCGGGCATAGGCATGGGCGAACTGGAACGTGTTGTACCAGTTGATGTGGATGCCGGCCAGGGTGATGAACTGGTACTTGTAGCCCAGGTCCGACAGCTTCTGCTGGAACTCGGCGATGGCCTTGTCGTCGAGGTTCTTCTTCCAGTTGAACGACGGCGAGCAGTTGTACGACAGCAGCTTGCCCGGGCACTTGGCGTGCACGGCTTGCGCGAATTCACGGGCGAAGCCGATGTCGGGCGTGCCGGTTTCGCACCACACCAGGTCGGCGTAGGGAGCGTAGGCGACACCGCGGCTGATGGCCTGCTCGAGGCCGTTCTTCACGCGGTAGAAGCCTTCTTGCGTGCGCTCGCCGGTCAGGAAGGGCTTGTCGTTCGCGTCGTGGTCGCTGGTGATCAGGTTGGCAGCTTCCGCGTCGGTACGGGCCAGCACGATGGTCGGCACGCCCATGACGTCGGCAGCGAAGCGGGCCGCGATCAGCTTCTCGCAGGCTTCTTGCGTCGGCACGAGCACCTTGCCGCCCATGTGGCCGCACTTCTTCACGGCGGCCAGCTGGTCTTCGAAGTGCACGCCAGCAGCGCCCGCGGCGATCATGTTCTTCATCAGCTCGAAGGCGTTCAGCACGCCGCCGAAACCGGCTTCCGCGTCAGCCACGATGGGCAGGAAGTAGTCGATGAATTCCTTGTGGCCCGGGCCGATGCCGCGCGACCACTGGATCTCGTCAGCACGCTTGAAGGTGTTGTTGATGCGGCGAACCATGGTCGGCACCGAGTCGTAGGCGTACAGCGACTGGTCGGGGTACATGGTTTCCGAGGTGTTGCCGTCGGCGGCGACTTGCCAGCCCGACAGGTACACGGCCTCGAGGCCAGCCTTGGCCTGCTGCATGGCTTGACCGGCGGTGATGGCACCGAACGCGTTCACGTAGCCCTTCTTGGCGCCGCCGTTGACCTTGTCCCACAGCACTTCAGCGCCGCGCTTGGCCAGCGTGTACTCGGGCTGCAGGCTGCCGCGCAGGCGCACGACGTCAGCGGCGGTGTAACCGCGCTTCACGCCCTTCCAGCGGGGGTTGGTGGCCCAATCCTTTTCAAGGGCGGCGATTTGTTGCTCACGGGTCAGGGTGGTCATGACGGACTCCAGAGGTTGAGAGAAAAACGAACGCGTCGGAAAACTGGAAGAAGGATAGCGGCGCGTCACCATAAGGGGAAGACTTATGTCTTATATAAGACACGTTGTTGAAGTGAATTAAATCAACAACTTAAGTCATTAATTTCTGTATGCGGAATCGCTTCTTTCGATACGAGAGAAATTGCGGCAGCGCAACAACTTTAACTCTCATATTGTGAAAATACGATTCCTCGATGCGGAAAAGAATGCACAACGATGATGGGGCTCAAATCGGAATCTCCGGCCTGCCTGACGGCACGGCGCGACAGTCGTAGGATCACTCGACGCCGGGCCATCGTTCATTTGCGAACCCTCCGCTCCGCCGCCCTTTGATTCAACCTACAAATCACACCCTCTGAGGAGAGCCCTCGATGAACGACCAGCTCGCCGCGTACTGGATGCCCTTCACCGCCAATCGGCAGTTCAAGCAAGCGCCGCGCCTCATCTCTCGCGCCGAGGGCATGCATTTCTGGACGCCCGAGGGCCGCCAGGTGCTCGACGGCGTGGCCGGCCTCTGGTGCGTGAACGCGGGGCATGCACGGCCGAAGATCGTGCAGGCCATCCAGGCACAAGCCGCCGAGATGGACTTTGCGCCCCCGTTCAACATGGGCCACCCCAAGCAGTTCGAATTGGCCGAGCGCCTGGTGAAGCTCACGCCGCCCGGGCTCAGCAAGGTCTTCTACACGAACTCGGGCTCCGAATCGGTCGACACCGCGCTCAAGATCGCCCTCGCCTACCACCGCGTGCGCGGTGAAGGCCAGCGCACCCGCCTCATCGGCCGCGAGCGTGGCTACCACGGGGTCAACTTCGGTGGCATCTCGGTGGGCGGCATGGTGGCCAATCGCAAGATGTTCGGCGCGATGCTCGCGGGCGTCGACCACATCCGCCACACGCACGACGCGCGCAACCTCTTCACCCGCGGCCAGCCCGAGCACGGTGCCGACCTGGCCGACGACCTGGAGCGCCTGGTTGCGCTGCACGACGCCTCGACCATCGCGGCCGTGATCGTCGAGCCCGTCGCCGGCTCCACCGGCGTGCTGATCCCGCCCAAGGGCTACCTCGAGCGGCTGCGCGCCATCTGCGACAAGCACGGCATCCTGCTGATCTTCGACGAGGTCATCACCGGCTTCGGCCGCCTCGGCTCGCCCTTCGCCGCCACGCACTTCGGCGTGACGCCCGACCTGATGACGGTGGCCAAGGGCCTCACCAACGGCTGTGTGCCGATGGGGGCCGTGTTCGCCAGCCAGAAGATCCACGATGCCTTCATGACCGGGCCCGAGCACCTGATCGAGTTCTTCCACGGCTACACCTACTCCGGCCACCCGCTCGCCTGCGCGGCCGCGCTCGGCACGCTCGACACCTACGCCGACGAAGGCCTGCTCACGCGCGGCGCCAAGGTGGCGAGCACCTTCGAGAACGCGGTGCACTCGCTGCGCGAGCACCCGAACGTAATCGACGTGCGCAACATCGGCCTCGTCGGCGGCATCGAGCTGAAGCCGATCGAGGGCCAGCCGGGCAAGCGTGCGTTCTCGGTCTTCCTCGACTGCTGGGAAAAGGGCGTGCTCATCCGCACCACCGGCGACACCATCGCGCTCTCGCCGCCGCTCATCATCGAGAACCAGCACATCGACCAGATCATCGGCACGATCTCCGATGCGTTGAAACGCGCCGCCTGACGCTCGCGTGGTGGGCTTTCTCGCCACCGACCAGGCGCTGGCCCGCGATTCGTATTACGACGCGACGGTCTCCCGCCCCACGCCGCAGCCACCGCTGCAAGGCGATCTGGCGTGCGACGTGGCCATCGTCGGCGCCGGCCTCGCGGGCCTGTCGGCCGCCATCGAGCTGGCCGAACGCGGCTACCGCGTGGCCGTGCTCGAAGCGCGCCAGGTCGGCGCAGGCGCCTCGGGCCGCAACGGCGGCCAAGCCATCGCCGGGCTCGCCTGCGACCTCTCCACCATCGAAGCGCAGCTGGGCGATGCCGACGCAAGCATGGTGTGGCAGACGACGCTCGAAGCGCTCGACCTGATCGACCAACGCCGCGCCCGTTTCGGCATCGATTGCGAATGGCAGCCCGGCTACCTGAGCCTCGCCGTCAACGCACGCAAAGGCCGGGCCCTGCAAGGCTGGTTCGACGACATGCAGCGCCGCCACGGCTACGGCGCCAAGTGGATCCCTCCGGCCGAGATGCCGCGCTGGATCGACAGCCCCCGCTTCCACAGCGGCTTCCATGACCCACGCTCGGGCCATCTCAACCCGCTCAAGTACACGCTCGGCCTCGCCCGCGCCGCCCGTGAGCTGGGCGTGCAGGTCCATGAGCAGACGCCCGTCACCCGCATCACGCCGGGCGCGACCGTGCGCCTGCACACGCCGCAGGGCGAAGTCCGAGCCGCACACGTGCTGCTTGCCGGCAACGTGTACCTGCAGGGCGTGGCACCGGCCCTCGCCCGCCGCATCATGCCGGTCGGGACCTACATCGTGGCCTCCGAGCCGCTCGATCGCGGCCTGCTGCAGCGCCTCATCCCCAGCCGGTCCGCGGTGTGCGACACCAACTTCGTGCTCGACTACTTCCGCCCCACGGCCGACCACCGCATGCTCTACGGCGGCCGGGTCAGCTACAGCACCGCCACGCCGGCCAACCTGGCCGCCAGCATGCAGCAGCGCATGGCGCAGAGCTTCCCGCAGCTCGCCGGCGCGCGGGTGAGCCACGCCTGGGGCGGCTTCGTCGACATCACGATGAACCGCGCGCCCGATTTCGGGCGGCTGCACCCCAACGTGTACTACCTGCAAGGCTTCTCGGGGCACGGCGTGGCCCTCACCGGGTTGGCAGGCCGGCTCGTCGCCGAATCCATCGCCGGCCAGGCCGAACGTTTCGACGTCTACGCGCGCCTCAAGCACCGCCCTTTCCCCGGGGGGCGCTGGCTGCGCACCCCGGCGCTCGTGCTCGGCATGGCGTACTACCGGCTGCGCGATCTGTTGTGACGAAGCCCATGCAACGCGCTTGCCGCAGTTGACTTCGCGCCGCAGCCGGGCAAACTGGTTGCAACCACATGGTCAACAGCAAGCCCAGTGCAAACCGGCCAAGAACCGGCATGCAGCAAGCCCAATGAGCGCCCTTCCCGCTTCCGCGCCAGCCCGCAAGCCTGCGGTCCTGGTTCCCGCCTGCAACCGCATGGTGGGTCAACACCCCTTCCACATCGCTGGCAAGAAGTACATCGACGCGATCCGGCTCGCCGGTTGCCTGCCGTTGATCGTGCCCTTCGTGCAATCGGACGAACTCGACGAGCTGCTCGACCATGCCGACGGCGTGCTGCTCACCGGCTCGCCGTCGAACGTGCACCCCAGCCACTTCGGCGAAGACGTGTACGACCCGAGCCTCCCGCTCGACCAGGAGCGCGACGCCTGGACGCTGCCGATGATCCCGCGCGCCCTGGCCCGCGGCATCCCGCTCTTCGCCATCTGCCGCGGTTTCCAGGAGGCCAACGTCGCGCTCGGCGGCAGCCTCTACCAGGCCGTGCAGGAAGTGCCGGGCCAGCGAGACCACCGCGGCATCACCGACAAGACACCCGAAGAGCAATACGACTTCGCGCACGAGGTGATCGTCGAAGCCGGGGGCGCGCTGGAGACCATCGTCGGCACGCGCGAATTCAAGGTCAACACTGCGCACGGCCAGGGCGTGAAACAACTCGCGCCCGGCCTGCGCGTCGAGGCTCGCGCACCTGACGGGCTGGTCGAAGCCTTCTCGATGAACAACGCCCCGGGCTTCAACCTCTGCGTGCAGTGGCACCCCGAGTGGAAGGCCGCGAGCAACCCCATTTCCGTTCGCCTCTTCACCGCCTTCGGCGACGCCTGCCGCGCGTATCGAGATCGCCACAGGCAACCTGACCCGGACCGGTAGTTCAGCCCACGAGGCGACTCCCGCCGGTGCTGCCCGCCGGCGAACCGATCCGAAACAGGTGCCCTCATGGTGGACAAGAACAACTTCAGCTTCAGCGACCTCGAACAGTGGCTCAACGACCGCCGCGTGACCGAGATCGAGTGCCTCGTGCCTGACCTCACCGGCGTGGCGCGCGGCAAGATCCTGCCGCGCGAGAAATTCACCGAAGACCGCGGCATGCGGTTGCCCGAGGCCATCGTCGCCATCGGCGTGACGGGTGAGTTCCCCGACGAAGGCCCGTACTACGACGTCATCCACGCGACCGACCGCGACATGCACCTGCGCCCCGACCCGAGCACGGTGCGCATCGTGCCCTGGGCGGTGGACCCGACCGCGCAGGTGATCCACGACTGCTTCGACCGCGACGGCAACATGATTCCCTACGCCCCGCGCTCGGTGCTGCGCCGCATCTGCGACCTCTACGCGGCCGAAGGCTGGAACCCGGTGGTCGCGCCCGAGCTGGAGTTCTACCTCGTCGAGCGCAACTCCGACCCCAACACCCCGCTGCGCCCACCCAAGGGCCGCAGCGGCCGGGCCGAGACCTCGCGCCAGGCCTATTCCATCGACGCGGTGAACGAGTTCGACCCGCTCTTCGAAGACATCTACGCCTACTGCGAGCAGATGGAGCTCAACGTCGACACGCTCATCCACGAGGTGGGTGCCGGCCAGATGGAGATCAACTTCTTCCACGACCACCCGCTCGGCCTGGCCGACGAGGTGTTCTTCTTCAAGCGCACCATCCGCGAGACGGCGCTGCGCCACGAGATGTATGCCACCTTCATGGCCAAGCCGATGGCCAACGAGCCCGGCAGCGCGATGCACGTGCACCAGAGCGTGGTGCACTCGGGCAGCGGGCAGAACATCTTCAGCAACCCCGACGGCACCCCGAGCAAGGAGTTCTACTGGTACATCGGCGGCCTGCAGAAGTACACGCCGGCCGCGATGGCGCTCTTCGCACCCTACGTCAACTCGTACCGCCGGCTCGCACGCTCGATGTCGGCCCCGATCAACATCCAGTGGGGCACAGACAACCGCACGGTCGGCATTCGCTCGCCGGTGGCCACGCCGTCCGCACGCCGCATCGAGAACCGCGTGATCGGCGCCGACGCCAACCCCTACGTCGCGCTGGCCGCCACGCTCGCCTGCGGCTACCTCGGCATGAAGAACCGCATCGAGCCCTCGCCCGAATGCAAGGGCGACGCCTACCTGTCCGAATACCAGCTGCCGCGATCGCTGAGCGAAGCACTCGGCTGGCTCAGCGACGAGAAAGACCTCCACGACGTGCTCGGCAAGGAGTTCATCACCGTCTACTCCGAGATCAAGGAGATCGAGCACGACGAGTTCATGAAGGTGATCTCGCCCTGGGAGCGCGAACACCTGCTGCTGCACGTCTGAGGCCAACACCATGACCACCAGAACCACGAAAGACTGGCAGGCCGCCGACGCCTCGCACTACCTCCACCCCTTCACCGACTTCAAGTCGCTGGCGGGCAAGGGCTCGCGCATCATCACCCGCGCCGACAACATCTACTTGTGGGACAGCGAAGGCCACAAGATCCTCGACGCGATGTCGGGCCTGTGGTGCGTGAACGTCGGCTACGGCCGCCGCGAGCTGATCGATGCCGCGACGAAGCAGCTCGAGACCCTGCCCTTCTACAACTCCTTCTTCCAGACCACCACGCCGCCGGCGATCGAGCTGGCCGAGCTGCTGGCCCAGGTGACGCCGCCGCAGTTCAAGCACGTGTTCTTCAGCGGCTCGGGCTCGGAAGGCAACGACACCATCGTGCGCATGGTGCGCCGCTATTGGGACCTGAAAGGCCAGCCCGAGCGCCACGTCATCATCAGCCGCCACAACGCGTACCACGGCTCCACGATGGCCGGCGCCTCGCTGGGCGGCATGAGTGGCATGCACGAACAAGGCGGCTTGCCCATTCCCGGCATCGTGCACATCGAGCAGCCGTTCTGGTACGAGAGCGATCGCAGCCTGAGCCGCGACGAATTTGGCCTCAAGGCCGCCCGAGCCCTGGAAGCCAAGATCCAGGAGATCGGTGCCGATAAGGTGGCCGCCTTCATCGGTGAACCAGTCCAAGGCGCCGGTGGCGTGATCGTGCCGCCCGCCACCTACTGGCCCGAGATCCAGCGCATCTGCGACAAGCACGGCATCCTGCTCGTGTCCGATGAGGTCATCACCGGCTTCGGCCGCACCGGCCAGTGGTTCGGCTGCGAGACCTTCGGCTACAAGCCCGACCTCATGACCTTCGCCAAGGGCGTGACCTCCGGCTACATCCCGCTCGGCGGTGTGATGGTGGGCGAGCGTGTGGCCAAGGTGCTCATCGAAGAAGGTGGCGAGTTCAACCACGGCTACACCTACTCCGGTCACCCCGTGGCCTGCGCGGTGGGCATTGCCAACATCCGGCTGATCCAGCGCGAGGGCCTGGTCGAGCGTGTGCGCACCGAGATCGGGCCCTACCTCGCCGAGAAGTTCGCCTCACTCGCCGAGCACCCGCTCGTGGGCGAAGTGCAGACCTGCGGAATGATGGGCGCACTGCAGCTCGTGAAAGACAAGGCCTCGGGCGAGATGTTCGACGGCAAGCTCGAAGTCGGCATGGTCTGCCGGGCGCATTGCTTCGGCAACGGGCTCATCATGCGCGCCGTCGGCGACCGCATGATCGTCGCGCCACCGCTCGTGATGACCAAGGCGCAGATCGACGAGATGGCCGGCCTGATCCGCAAGTGTCTCGATCTGACGCAGCAGGAACTGCGACAACGCGGGTGGTGGTGACCCAGACGACAACACGTGGCACGGGGTTTGCCTCTAGAGCCCCCTGTCGGCGCGCTGCCTAGACTCGCGCAGCGAAGAATCCCAACATCAAGGAGAGAGCGATGAAGCGATTGGCAGGTGTGGTGGGTGCGGTGATGGCGACAACGGCCCTGATGTGGGGCACGGCGGCCACGGCGCAGGAGGAAGAAAAAGTCCTCAACATCTACAACTGGTCCGATTACATCGCCGAAGACACGATTCGCAACTTCGAAAAAGAGACCGGCATCAAGGTCCGCTACGACAACTTCGACAACAACGAGATCGTCCACGCCAAGCTGGTGGCGGGCAAGACCGGCTACGACATCGTCGTGCCCTCGTCGCACTGGGCCAAGCTGCAGATCGACGGCGGCCTCTTGCGCAAGATCGACCGCAGCCTGATCCCCAACTACAAGAACCTCGACGCCGACGTGCAGGCGCAGCTCGCCAAGCTCGACCCGGGCAACCAGTACATGGTCAACTGGCTGTGGGGCTACACCACGGTGGGCATCAACGTCGACAAGGTGAAGGCCGCACTCGGCAGCACGCCGATGCCCGACAACGCGTGGGACCTGGTCTTCAAGCCCGAGTACATCAGCAAGCTCAAGAGCTGCGGCGTCTCGTTCCTCGACTCGCCCACCGAAGTGGTGCCGGCCGCCCTCTACTACCTGGGCAAGCCCGCCTACAGCAAGAACACGGCCGACTACCAGGCCGCGGCCAATTTGCTCAAGACCATCCGCCCCTACGTCACGCTCTTCAGCTCGTCGGGCTACATCAACGACATGGCCAGCGGCTCCATCTGCCTGGCGCTCGGCTGGTCGGGCGACATCAACATCGCCCGCCAGCGCGCCATCGACGGCAAGACCGGCCAGAAGGTCGAAGCCCTGCTGCCCAAGACCGGCGGCCTGCTCTTCTTCGACGTGATGGTGATCCCGAACGACGCCGCCCACCCCGGCAACGCGCACAAGTTCATCAACTACATCCTGAAGCCCGAGGTGCACGCGTCGCTCACCAACAAGGTGTTCTACGCCAACCCCAACAAGGAATCGAAGAAGTTCGTGAAGCCCGAGGTGGCCAACAACCCGACGGTGTTCCCGCCTGAGTCGGAGATGAAGAAGATGTCGGCGCCCGACGCGATCGCCAACGATCTGCGGCGCCTGATGACGCGCACCTACACCTCGTTCAAGACCGGCCTCTGATTCCTTCGGAGGCCCGCATGGCTTTCCTGCAGATCGAGCAGGTGGTGAAGGACTTTGACGGCGTCAAGGCCGTCAATGACGTCAGCCTCGACATCGAGAAAGGCGAGATCTTCGCGCTGCTCGGCTCCTCGGGCTGCGGCAAGACGACGCTCTTGCGCATGCTCGCGGGCTTCGAGACGCCCACCACCGGCAAGATCATCCTCAACGGGCAGTCCCTTTCGGGACTCGCGCCCTATGAGCGCCCGCTGAACATGATGTTCCAGAGCTACGCGCTCTTCCCGCACCTCACCGTCTGGGACAACATCGCCTTCGGCCTGAAACGCGACGGCCTGCCCAAAGACCAGGTCGCCGCGCAGGTCGAAGACATGTTGAAGCTCGTGCAGCTCGGCAAGTACGCCAAGCGCAAGCCGCACCAGCTCTCGGGCGGCCAGCAACAACGTGTGGCGCTGGCCCGCAGCCTCGCCAAGAAGCCGCAGCTGCTGCTGCTCGACGAGCCGCTCGGCGCGCTCGACAAGAAGCTGCGGGAAGAAACCCAGATCGAACTCGTCAACATCATCCACAACGTGGGCGTGACCTGCGTGATGGTCACCCACGACCAGGAAGAGGCCATGACCATGGCCACCCGCATCGGCATCATGAGCGAGGGCCGCCTGTTGCAGGTCGGCGCACCGGAAGAGGTTTACGAGACACCTGCGACCCGCTTCGTGGCCGACTTCATCGGCAACGTGAACCTGATGGACGGCACGCTCACCGTCGACGAGCCCGACCACGTCGTCATCACCTGCGAGGGCTGCAGCCACTACGTCGGCCACGGCATCACCGGCACCGTGGGCATGCCGGTCACGGTGGCGCTGCGGCCCGAGAAGATCCGGCTCGACGCCACGCCGCCTGTTGGCCCTCACGGCCCGCACAACCAGCTGCAAGGCACGGTGAAGGACATGTCGTACTTCGGCAGCTACACCGTCTACCACCTGCTGCTTGCGAACGGCCAGCTGCTCAAGGTCAGCGAGAGCAACACCGAGCGCCACTGCGACCTGCCCATCGCGCGGGGCGACAGCGTGTGGGCGCACTGGTCACCCACCGCCCAAGTGGTGCTCACCGCATGAAGCTCGCGACGCGCCTGCATGCACTGGCGCGGGGCCGCAGCGCGGTCATCGGCCTGCCCTACCTGTGGCTGCTGGTCTTCTTCCTGCTGCCCTTCCTGGTGGTGATGAAGATCAGCGTCTCGGAGATGGAGGCCGTCCACTTCAAGGACCTCATCACCTTCAAGGACGGCACGCTGCAGTTCGCCATCCAGCTGCGCAATTACCTCTTCATCGCCGAAGACGCGCTCTACTTCAAGACCTACCTCGCAAGCCTCAAGTACGCGGGCGTCGCCACGCTGGTGTGCCTCGCGATCGGCTACCCCTTCGCCTACTTCATGGCACGGGCCAAGCCCACTTTGCAGCCCGCCTTGCTGATGCTGGTGATGCTGCCCTTCTGGACGTCGCTGCTGCTGCGCGTCTACGCCTGGAAGGGGCTCTTGAGCGAACACGGCTGGGCGCACCAGCTCATCACCGGCCTCGGGCTCGACCATCCGCTGGCCGCGCTCGGCATCATCCAGACGCCCGGCCTCCTGCTGCACACACCGTTCTCGCTGGTGCTCGGCATGGTCTACACCTACCTGCCCTTCATGGTGCTGCCGCTCTACGCCAACCTCGCCAAGATGGACCTGCGCCTGCTCGAAGCGGCGGCCGATCTCGGGGCCACGGCCTGGGTGGCGTTCTGGAAGGTCACGGTGCCGCTCTCCAAGGCCGGCATCATCGCCGGCAGCATGCTCGTCTTCATCCCCTGCGTGGGCGAGCTCGTGGTGCCCGAACTGCTCGGCGGCCCGCAGACGCTGATGATCGGCCGCGTGATGTGGGACGAAATGTTCAGCAACAACGACTGGCCGATGGCCTCGGCGGTCGCCGTGGTGATGGTGCTGCTCATCATCGTGCCGCTGGCGCTCTTCAGCAAATACCAGGCTGAAGCGCAGGAGGCGCGGCGATGAACGGGCTGCAGAAATGGTTTGGCCGCGGTTGGCTCTCTGCGGGCTACCTCTTCCTCTACCTGCCGATCGCCGCGCTCGTCATCTATTCGTTCAACGACTCGCCCGTGCCCAACGTCTGGCGTGGCTTCACGCTGAACTGGTATGCCCAGCTCGCCGACGACCGCGAGCTGCTCGCCGGCTTCTGGCTCTCGCTCAAGATCGCCTTCTTCACCGCCTGTGGCTCGGTGGTGCTGGGCACGCTCGCGGCCTTTGCACTCGTCAAATACAAGCGCTTCTTCGGCCGCACGCTCTTCACCGGCATGGTGAGCGCGCCGCTGGTGATGCCCGAGGTGATCATCGGCCTGTCGCTGCTGCTCACGCTCGTGTCGGTGCAGCGCATGATCGGCGTGCCCGAGCGCGGGATGCTCACCATCTGGATCGGCCACATGCTGCTCGGCATGGCCTATGCCACCGTCGTGATCCAGGCCCGCCTGCAAGACCTCAACCCGCAACTCGAAGAAGCCGCGATGGACCTCGGCGCCCGCCCGGCGCAGGTGTTCATGCTGGTCACACTGCCGATGATTGCGCAGTCGCTGCTGTCGGCCTGGCTGCTCACCTTCACGCTCTCGCTCGACGACGTGGTGGTCTCCGCCTTCCTCTCGGGGCCCGGCGCCACCACCATGCCGCAGGTCATCTTCTCGCGCGCCCGCCTGGGCCTGAGCCCGAGCATCAACGCCGTGGCCACGCTGATCGTGCTTTTCGTGGCCATCGGCGTGGCGTTCGCCAGCCTCGTGATTGCCCGCCGCGAGCGCCAGCGGCAGCGCGAGATGGCCGAAGCCTACCGATCCTGACGACGACACCACACTGCAGCCACTAGGAGAGAACCAATGAAGAAGATCCTGCCCCTGGCTTTGCTGGCCGCCTTCCCGCTTGCGGTGCAGGCGCAGTCCATCGACGATCTGCGGCGAGAGCAGCGTGCGCTCAAGGAGAAGGTCGACGCGCTGGAGAAGAAGCTGAAAGACGCAGAGACCAAACCCGCCTCCGGTGGCATGACCGAGGAGCAGCAGCGCGAGTTCAACCGCATCGCCATCAAGACCGAGGCGCTGGAAGACTCGCAGGAAGCCATGGGCTTTCGCCTGCTCAAGATCAGTGGGCAGATGGACCCGAGCTTCATCTACAACAAGCTGCAGCGGCGTTCGGGCTTCCAGTTCCTGAACAAGGTGGAAGACGGCGGCTACAACTACGACAACTCCTACTTCGGCATGGCCATCCTCGACTTCCAGAAAGAACTGGAAGGCGGGACCAAATGGCGCTTCACGCTCGCACCCAACCGTGGCGTGGGCTCGGTGTTCGATGGCAACTCGCCCATCCACGAGGCCACGGTCTCCATTCCGATCTCCGACCTGCAAACGCGCGCCATCGCGGGCCAGATCCCCGACTGGTCGGGCTATGAATACCTGCAGCCCACGCTCAACAAGCTGATCACCCACAACCTGCTGTTCGACTTCACGCTGCCCACCGCCTACACCGGCGCGGGCTTCGACATCACCCGCGGCAAGTGGATCTACAAGGCCGTGGTGGCCAACATGAACAAGAGCATGCGAGATCAGCGCGAGCGCTCGCCGGTGTTTGCCTACCGCATCGACTATTCGCGCGGGGAGTTCCAGGGCTTCGGCTTTGCAGGCGTACATGGCAAGGCAGCCAACTTCACCGAGAACATCGTCGATGTGTTTGGCGATCCGATTCCACAACGCGACTCAACCGTGCACCTCTTCGAGTTCGACGCCTACTTCATCCGCGGCGACTGGACCGCGCAGGCCCAGCTGAGCTTCGGCACGCAGCGCAAGGCCGCGATCACCGCCGACCCGGTGACCGGCGACCTGCGCGATGCACGCTGGTGGGGCATCTCGACCCTCGCCGCACACAAGTTCACGCCGCGCTTCGAAGGCATTGCACGCATGGACTTCATCAGCAACCGCAAGAACGGTGGCGGCTTGCTCGGCTACACCGCGTCTGACGACCGCAATGGCATCGGCCCGGGCTGGACCGACGACGGCACGGGCACCTGGACGCAGAACGACCCCGAGACAGGCACCAACCGCTATGCCCTCTCGCTCGGCGTGGGCTACCTCTTCAACCTCAACACCACGCTGAAGGCGGAGTACCGTCTCGACCGCGCCACCGAGGCCGTGTTCCTCGACGCCAAGAACGGTGGCTACAAGAAGACCAACCACCTGCTCGGCCTCGGCGTGGTGGTGAGCTTCTGAACTGAAATGCGAGGTCGACCGATGAACAGCCCCCTGCCCGACTGGCACGCCCGCGCCGCCGAGGTGCGGCTCGATGGCCGGGCGTTCATCGATGGCCAGCGCGTCGCAGCCGCTGATGGCGAAACCTTCGCCTGCGTCTCACCCATCGACGGCCGCACGCTCACGCAGGTCGCCCGGGGTCGCGCGGCCGATGTCGACCGCGCCGTCGCCAGCGCGCGCGAAGCTTTCGCCGATGGCCGCTGGGCGCGGCAGGCGCCGGCCGCACGCAAGCAGGTGCTGATCCGCTTCGCCGAGAAGATCCACGCCGCCCGCGACGAGCTGGCCCTGCTGGAAACACTCGACATGGGCAAGCCCATCCAGTACAGCCTGTCGGTCGACGTGGCGCTCGCGGTGCGCTGCATCAACTGGTATGGCGAGGCCGTCGACAAGGTCTACGACGAGATCGCGCCCACGCCGCACAACTCGCTGGCGCTCATCACGCGTGAGCCGATGGGCGTGATCGGCGCCATCGTGCCCTGGAACTACCCGATGATCATGGCCGCCTGGAAACTCGGGCCGGCGCTCGCGGCGGGCAACTCAGTGGTGTTGAAGCCCAGCGAGAAATCGCCGCTCACCGCATTGCGGCTGGCCGAGTTGGCCGTCGAGGCGGGCTTGCCGGAGGGGGTGTTCAACGTCGTGCCTGGCTACGGCCACGAGGCCGGCGAAGCGCTCGCGCTGCACAGGGAGGTCAATGCCATCGGCTTCACCGGCTCCACGCGCGTGGGCCGCAAGATGCTCGAGTACGCAAGCCGAAGCAACCTCAAGCGCGTCTACAACGAGCTCGGCGGCAAGTCGGCCTTCGTCGTCTTCCCCGACTTCGACGACCTCGAGCGCGCCGCCAAGACGGTGGCCGGCAGCATGTTCTTCAACCAGGGCGAGTCGTGCAATGCGCCCTCGCGCGTGTTCGTGCACGAGAGCATCGCCGACGAGTTCGTGAAGATCGTGGCGGGCACCGCTCCTGCTCATCAACCGGCCGATCCGCTCGACGCGAAGACCGAGATGGGCGCGCTCGTCGACGACACGCAGCTCAAGACCGTGCTCGGCTACATCGAGGCCGGCCGCAGCGAAGGCGCGAAGATCGTCGCGGGTGGCGAGCAGGCGCGCGCCGAGACCGGCGGCTTCTACGTGCAGCCCACCGTGTTCGATGGCGTGACCAACAGCATGAAGATCGCCCGCGAAGAGATCTTCGGCCCGGTGCTTTCGGTCATCCGCTTCAAGACCGAGGAAGAAGCCGTCGCGATGGCCAACGACTCCCCTTACGGTTTGCAGGCAAGCGTCTGGAGCAGCAACCTCAACCGCGCCCACCGCGTGGCCCGTGCGCTGCGCGCCGGCACCGTGCACGTGAACCAGTACGACGAAGACGACATCACCGTGCCCTTCGGCGGTTACAAGCAGAGCGGCAACGGGCGCGACAAGTCACTGCATGCGTTCGACAAGTACACCGAGTTGAAGACCACCTGGATCCGCATCGACGGCTGATGCCGCATCATCGCGGCCTCATGTCGCAGCGCCCACCCGTCCTCGCTTACCTCTTCCTCGCCAGCTCGATGGCGCTCGTGGGCAGCTATGTGGCGCTGTCGAAAACGCTGGTGCTGGTGTTCCCGGTCTTTCTGCTCGCGTGGCTGCGCTTCGGCATCGCGGCTGTTGCGATGGCCTCCTGGGTTCGGCGGGCGCCCGACGAGGCGCCGCTGAGCCGGCATGACCGCAGCCTGCTCTTCTTCGAATCCTTCTTCGGCAACTTCCTCTTCTCGGTGTGCATGCTCTTCGGCGTGTCGATGACCTCGGCACTCGCGGCGGGCGTGATCATGGCGGCCATTCCGGCGATGGTGGCGTTGATGTCATGGATGGCGCTGCGCGAGCGCATCAGCGCGCAGGTGGCTGCCGGCATCGGCTGCGCGGTAGGGGGCATCGCGCTCGTGTCGCTGGTCAAGCATGAAGGCGGCGGCAGCACCTCGCTGCTCGGCAATGTGCTGCTCTTCTGCGCCGTGGCCTGCGAGGCGAGCTACGTGGTGATCGGCAAGAAGCTCACCGGCCAGGTCTCGGCCAAGCGCATCAGCGCCCTCGTGAACCTGTGGGGCCTCGCGCTCGTCACGCCCTTCGGTGTGTGGCAGGCCATGCGCTTCGACTTCGGCGCGGTGGCGCTCCCCTCGTGGACGCTGCTCGTCTTCTACTCGCTGGCGGCGAGCATGGTCACCGTGTGGCTGTGGATGACCGGGCTCAAGCAGGTGCAGGCCTCGTCGGCCGGGGTGTTCACCGTTTTCCTGCCGGTGAGCACGGCGCTCGTGGGCGTGCTCTTCCTCGGCGAGCGTTTCGACGGGCTGCAGGTCGGCGCGTTTGCGCTCGCGCTGGTCGGCGTGGTGCTCGCGACCTGGCCGTCAGGCGGCGACGGAAACCGCCGCGCTGCGCCGGTGCGCGAGGTCTGACACACGCTGCGGCGCTTCCGCCTTGAGCGTGTGGTCCGACCACACCTGGCGCCACTTGCGCGCGCCGGGCGTGCCGTTCCAGAGGCCCAGCATGTGGCGCGACGCATGCGACCAAGGCACCCCGGCCGCCTGCAGGCGGCTCATGTAGGCGACCATGCGGGCCTCGGCATCGCTGCGGCTGAGCGCCTGCGGGGCTTCGCCGAAGTAGCGCTCGTCCCAGTCGGCCATGAGCCAGGGGTTGTGATAGGCCTCGCGGCCGAGCATCACGCCATCGAGGTGGGCGAGCTGCTCGTCGATCTGTTCGTTTGTCTGCACGCCACCGTTGAGCACGATCGTGAACGAGGGGAAGTCACGCTTGAGCTGGTGCACCACCTCGTAGCGCAGCGGCGGGATCTCACGGTTTTCCTTGGGCGACAGGCCCTTGAGCCAGGCGTTGCGCGCATGCACCACGAACACCTCGCAGCCCGCCTCGGCCACCGTGCCGATGAAGTCGCGCACGAAGGCATAACTTTCGCCCTGGTCGATGCCGATGCGGTGCTTCACCGTCACCGGGATCGTGACCGCATCGCGCATCGCCTTCACGCAGTCGGCCACGAGCTGCGGCTCGTTCATCAGGCAGGCACCGAAGGCGCCACGCTGCACACGCTCGCTCGGGCAGCCACAGTTGAGGTTGACCTCGTCGTAGCCCCACGATTGCGCAAGCTTCGCGCATTTCGCCAGGTCGTCGGGCTCGCTGCCCCCGAGCTGCAGTGCCACAGGGTGCTCTTCGGGGTTGAAGTCGAGGTGGCGGGGCACGTCGCCATGCAGCAGCGCGCCGGTGGTCACCATCTCGGTGTAGAGCCGGGTGTGGCGGGTGATCAGGCGGTGGAAGTAGCGGCAGTGCCGGTCCGTCCAGTCCATCATCGGGGCGACGGACAAGCGCCAGGGGGAAGTTGCGTGTGCGGCCATGCGAGCGTTTTCGCCAAGAGCGGCGCGAGGCGCGCATTTTCGCAGGAGTCGGCGCCGCCGCCCGCGAGCGCCCTGCCCCCGGGTTCGCAAGTGCATGAAACCTCACGCACCTGACGCGGGCATGGGTTCCCCAACGGCGCCATGCCCTGAGAGAGAATGTTTTGGCCCCGCCGATCCGGTGGGCGCTTCAGGGAGCCGGGGCTGTCGATGGCACAAACGCTTGCCGAAACTGCCGGGACGTCATGGCTGCTCGGGTCCATGAACCCCTACGCCGTGTACGCGCTCGTGGTTGGCGTGGCCATGCTGATCATCGCGGCCGCGCAATGGCTGGCCTCCTACGGCACCGACCGGCGCGCCCTGCGCCTCTTTTCGCTTCGCTACGCCCTGGCGGCGCTCGGGTGGTTCTTCGCGCACCCCGCGGCCCAGCCGGAGCAGGTGCCCTTCGTCTCGGCGCTGGTGGCCATCGTGCTGCTCACGCTCACCGTCTGGGCGCTCGACGAATACATCGGCCATGCCACGCGCCGCCGCCTCGCCTGGACCTGGGCGCTCGCAGCGGCTGCCGCAGGCGGGCTCTGGCTTTACCTGCAGTTCGACCGCGACAACCACCTGGCGGTCTACGTGGTCATGGCGGCGGCGATGTGCTGGTGCGCATGGCTGTGCTGGCGGGCGTCGCGCCGCGAGCCGGGCGTGGGCCATCTCTACATCGCGGTCGCCTTCGCCGCGTATCCGCTGACCTTGCTGGTGAGCCTCTTCCTGGCGCCGCTTGCGCGCCTGCGGCTCGACTTCGGCTACCTCGCCGCCCTGCCCGCGCTGGTGCTCGGCGTCACCATCCTGGTGGTGAGCCTGTTGCGCGCACGCAAGCGGGTGGAAGACGAGCTTGCGCTGCGCCAGCGGGCCGAAGCGGCGCTGCGCGACCTCAACGCAAGCCTGGAGCAGCGCGTGCAGGCCCGCACCGCGGAGCTGCAGGTCATCGTCGACGGCCTGGAAGCCTTCACCCGCAACGTGTCGCACGACCTGCGTGGGCCGCTCGCCGGCCTCTCGGGCCTGGCCCGCATCTCGGCCAAGGCGCTCGACGAAGGCGACCCGGCACGCGCCAAGGTGCTGGTGAACGCGATGGCCGATGAGGCCGGCAGGTTGCAGGCGATGGTGGGTGACCTGCTCACGCTCTCGAAGGTGGGTGGCAGCGACTTGCACCTTCACCCGCAGCCGCTGCGCAGCGTGGTCGACGCCGCCGTGCGCCAGCTCGAACGCACGCCCGAGGGCGCCGAGAGCCTGCACCGCGTGGCACTCGAGATCGACGAGCTGCCCACCACCCTGGCCGACCCCGAGCTGCTGGGCCAGGTGTTCGTCAACCTCATCGGCAACGCCGCCCGCTTCTCGGCCGCCCAGCACCGGGGCGGCGACCACGGCACCGTGCGGGTGGGCGCCGAGGCACGCGGCGATGAAACCGCGATCTACGTCGCCGACGACGGACCCGGCTTCGAGCCGGCCCGTGCCGAAGACCTCTTCAAGCCCTTCCGCCGCCTGCACGATGCACAGCTCTCGCACAACGGCATCGGCCTGTCGATCGTCAAGCGCATCGTGGAGCGGCACGGTGGCCGCGTCTGGGCCGAGACACGCCCGGGCGCCGGCGCGACTTTCTGGTTCACGCTCGGAAAGAACGCCGGCTCAGGAGCCAACGCCGCCCGCGATTTCAGTCCGACCCCGTGAGCTTCTCGGGGTTGAGCAGCTCGGCGAGGCGCTCACGTCCGAGGTCGGTCTTCTCGGCCGCCACGTCGAGGATGGGCCGGCCCTCGCGGTACGCCTGCTTGGCGATCTCGGCGGCACGCTCGTAGCCGATCAAGGGGTTGAGCGCCGTCACGAGGATGGGGTTGCGCGACAGGGCTTGCTGCAACTGGCGTTCGTTGACGGTGAAGGTGGCAATGGCCTTGTCGGCAAGCAGCCGGCTCGCGTTGGCCAGCAGCGTGCTGCTCTCCAGCAGGTTGTGGGCGATGAGCGGCAGCATCACGTTGAGTTCGAAGTTGCCCGACTGGCCGGCCACCGTGATGGCCGCATCGAGGCCGATCACCTGCGCCGCCACCATCGTGGTCGCCTCGGGGATGACCGGGTTCACCTTGCCCGGCATGATCGACGAGCCGGGCTGCAGCGCCTGCAACTCGATCTCGGCCAGGCCGGCGAGCGGGCCCGAGTTCATCCAGCGCAGGTCGTTGGCGATCTTCATCAGCGACACCGCCACCCGCTTGAAGCCGCCCGACACCGCCACCGCCGTGTCTTGCGAGCCCATCGCGGCAAAGAAGCTGTCGGCCGGGCGAAACGGCAGGCCGGTGAGCGTGCTCAGCTCGGCCGCGAACGCCTGCGAGAACTGCGGATGCGCGTTGACCCCGGTGCCCACCGCGGTGCCACCTTGCGCGAGCTGCAGCAGCGCCGGCTGCAGCCCTCGCAGTTGCTCGGCGCCGGCCTCCACCTGATGCGCCCAGCCTTGCAGCACCTGGCTCATGCGCACCGGCATCGCGTCCATCAGGTGCGTGCGGCCGGTCTTCACATGCCGGTGCACGCTGGCCGATTTGCGGCGCGTCACCTGCGCCAGATGCTCGAGCGCGGGCAGCAGGTGGCGGTGCAGCTCGAGCGCAGCGCTCAAGTGCAGCGCCGTCGGGATCGCGTCGTTGCTGCTCTGCCCGGCGTTCACGTGGTCGTTGGGGTGGATGGGCTCGCCGTGCGCGCGGCTCGCGAGCGTGGCGATCACCTCGTTCGCATTCATGTTGCTGCTGGTGCCCGAGCCGGTCTGGAACACGTCGACCGGGAAATGCGTGCGCAACTCGTCGTCGGGCATGCCGAGCAGCTGCTGGCAGGCCGCATCGATCGCCGCCGCGATGGGCCCGGGCACCTGAGCCAGCTTCCGATTGGCCAGCGCGGCCGCCTGCTTGACGAGCACCAGCGCGCGGATGAATGCAGGTGGCATGCCCTGCCCGCTCACGGGAAAGTTGTCGACCGCGCGCTGCGTCTGCGCGCCATAGAGCGCCTCGGCCGGCACGGCCAGGGCGCCCATGCTGTCGTGCTCGGTGCGGGTGGGGTTGGGGGTGCTCACGGGCGGCTCCTTGGAAGGCGACACCCGTGAACCGTATCAGGTAGGCCGCTGCAAACGGCCGCCCGATACCGCTGTGCCCGGCGTGGTCTTGAAGAGCCACCGGCCGGGCCCTTGCGCAGCGAAGGGCTTCCATGCGCCGGGCTTCTGCGCGAGGCGATCGGCCACCACGTAGAGCGCAAGCGGGTTCATGCCCAGGCCGAAGTGGCTGGCGTGGATGCCGATGTTCTCGGTCAGCGGCGATTCTTCGTTCAGGCTGCAGCGCCACGACACCACGCCGTCGGTGCGCGAATACACCGAGGTGGTGGGCACCGGCGGCGCCTGGCGCACCTGGTCGATCAGCGGGTCGGCTTCGCTCAGCTTGTGGCCGCTCAGAAACTCATACAGGCGCCAGGCATTGTTGGCGCGTGGGTGGCCGCTGAAGGGCGTGCCGAGCGTGATGACGCAGCGTGTCTGCTGCGGCAGCTCCTTGGCGATCTCGCGCGCGTAGATGCCGCCCAGGCTCCAGCCGACGAGGCTCAGCGCTTCGCCATGCTTCTGCACGATCGACTCGGCGCGCTCGCGGCAGCGTTCCAGCACGCCTTCGCGCGGTCCGAGGTTGAAGCCCTGCTCCCATTCGTATGGCGTGTAGCCGCGCGAGCGCAGGAAGGTGCGCAGCGGAAAGGTGGTGAGGTCGGGCGCGCTCAGGCCGGGGAAGACGAGCACCGGATGGCCGTCGCCGGCCGGCAGCCGGTTGAAAAGCGGCGCGGCGGCCACGCTGGCCGCGAGTTCCCACGGCGCGCGCCCTTCCATCAACAACAGCAAGGCATTGGGCGCCTTGGGGTCGGCGGGATGAGGGTCGTTGGGCTGCATCAGGAAATGGGAGGCGTGGTCGCGTTGCGACCATCGTACCCAGCCCACGTGTCGGTTGCGTGAGGCAGCGCCTCTAGTCGCGTTGGGGGTTTGGCCTTAACGCAGATCGCGCAGCGGATGGGCGTGAGCCGGCCAGGGGCTTGCGAAGAACGGCGTCACCATCGCGGCGTCGACGGCCTCGATCGCCGCTGGCTGCCAGCGTGGCTGGTGGTCCTTGTCGACGGCGAGCGCGCGAATGCCCTCCACCGTCTCGCTCGCCGCGCCGGGGCGCAGGTGGAAACAGTGGCGCACGAGGGCACGCTCCATGCGCAGCTCGTCGGCGAGCGCCATCGTGCGCGCCCGTCGCACCTGCTCCAGCGTGACAGCCAGCATCAGGGGCGAACGCTGGCGCAGCGCCTTCAGCGTGTCGACTGCCCAGGGGCTGCCGTCGGCGGCCAACGAGGCGACGATGTCGGCGGTGGAGGCAGCGGCGAAATGCCGGTCGATCGTGTCGCGGTGAGTGCCCAGGCTGGCCGCACCGGCCGGCCGAGCCCGCGCGCGCACCGCCGAGAGCACCTGGGCGCCGTTGTCCATCGGCTGATCGGCGAGCGATTCCATCAGCATCGGCAGCTCCGCCGAGGGCATGAACACATCGGCGAGGCCGACGTCGATGGCATCGCCCGCACCGACGACGTGCCCCGTGAGCGCCAGGTACTCGCCGAGGTACCCCGGGCAGCGCGCGAGGAACCAGCCACCGCCCACATCGGGGAAGAGGCCGATGTTGGTTTCGGGCATGGCGAGCTTGCTGTGCTCGGTGACCACGCGCAGGCTGCAGCCCTGGGCGAGGCCCATGCCACCGCCCATGGTGATGCCGTCCATCAGCACCACGGTCGGCTTGCCGTAGGTGTGGATCAGGTGGTTGAGGCTGTATTCCTCGGTGAAGAAATCTTCGAGCGTCGGGTCGCCGGCCAGTACAGCCTGGTGGAAGAAGCGGATGTCGCCGCCCGCGCAGAAGGCCGGAGCCTTACCCTCGCGGCCGGCGCCGCGCAGCAGCACCGCGCTCACGTTGTCGTCATGGCGCCACCGCAGCAGTGCCGCGGTGATCTCACGGATCATCGGGAGCGACAGTGCATTGAGTGCCGAGGGCCGGTTCAGCGTGATCACGCCAAGTTGGCCTCGCAGCTCCGCGAGGACGGTGTTGTCGCTCATGCTCGTTCCTTCGACACACTGGGTGGCGACGACCGCATCGCCACCAACTCGTTGGCCACCAGGGCACCGATCACGAGCGCCCCGCCGGTGAGCGCCGTCGTGCCCGGCGCTTCACCCGCGCCCCACCATGCCCACAGTACGCCGAAGATCACTTCCAGCAGGCCCAGCAGCGAGAGCTCGGGCGCCGGCAGCACGCGGCTCAGCCGCACGACCAGCAGGCAGGGAATGGCGAGCTGCACGACACCCAGCATGCCGAGCAACGCCACGTCATGCGGGGTGGCCTTGAATGGGAAGGCCAGCGGCAGCGTCACGAGCGAGGAAATCACCGCGCCGATCAGCACGGCGGGCAACATGTCGTGCGCCTCGTCGTTGCCGTGGTTCACGTGCTGGAGCACCGTCCAGTTGATGGCCGCCGCCACCGGCACGGCAAACGCCACCGCGATGCCCGCCAAGGCGCCTGCCTCCTGGGCCGAGGCCCCCTGGCTGAACATCCACCCGATGCCGCCGCCTGCCACCACGATGGCAGCCCAGGTGCGGGGCGCGAGCTTGTGGTGCAGGAAGAGGCGCGCGAAGAGCGCGGTGATGAGCGGCCCGAGCGCCATCGTCACGAGCACGTTGGCCACGCGGGTCAGCGTGAGCGCCACCATGAAGGCGGTGAACATCACCGACCAGCACAGCCCCGACACCCACACCGGCCACGGAGAACGCACCAGCCCCCGCCACAGCGCCGGCCCACGCATCCAGTGCAGCGCGATGCCCAGCCCGAGCGCGTTGAACGCACTGCGCCAGAAGGTGACTTCGAAACTGGCCGCCGCATCGAGGTGGCGGGTAACGACGCCGGCGATGCTCCACAGGAGCGTCACCAGCACCATCAAAGCCGCGGCGCGGCCGTGCGTCAACGCCATCAGGCCGCTTCGCGCGAGGCCCTCTTGCGCTCGTGTTCCTTGAGGTGGCGCTTGCGCACGCGGATCGACTTGGGCGTGATTTCGACCAGCTCGTCGTCGTCGATGAATTCCACGCCGTATTCCAGCGTGAGGTCGATCGGCGGCGTGATCTTGATCGCGTCTTCCTTGCCCGACACGCGGAAGTTGGTGAGCTGCTTCGTGCGGGTAGCGTTCACGACGAGGTCGTTGTCGCGGTTGTGGATGCCGACGATCATGCCTTCGTACACCGGGTCGTTCGCCTTCACGAACATGCGGCCGCGGTCGTCGAGCTTGCCGAGCGCGTAGGTGAAGATTTCACCGTCGTCCATCGAGATCAGCACGCCGTTCTTGCGGCCACCGATGTCGCCCTTGTGCGGCTCGTAGCCGTCGAAGATGTTGCTGATGAGGCCGGAACCGCGGGTCAGGTTCATGAACTCGTTGCTGAAGCCAATGAGGCCCCGCGCGGGGATGCGGTACTCGAGGCGCACGCGGCCCCGGCCGTCCGGCTCCATGTTGACCATCTCGCCCTTGCGCTCGCCCAGCGCCTGCATCACGCCGCCCTGGTGCTGCTCTTCCACGTCGGCGGTCACGAGTTCGATCGGCTCGCACTTCACGCCGTCGATGTCCTTGAAGACGACGCGCGGCTTGCTCACGGCCAGCTCGTAGCCTTCGCGGCGCATGTTTTCCAGCAGGATGGTGAGGTGCAGTTCGCCGCGGCCCGAGACTTCGAAGATGCCGTCTTCGTCGGTCTCTTTCACGCGCAGGGCCACGTTGTGCTGCAGTTCCTTCTGCAGGCGGTCCCAGATCTGGCGGCTCGTCACGTACTTGCCTTCGCGGCCGGCCAGCGGGCTGGTGTTGACGCAGAAGTTCATCGTGAGCGTGGGCTCGTCGACCTTCAGCATGGGCAGCGGGGCCGGGTCGGTGGGGCTGGTGACGGTGACGCCGATGCCGATGTCTTCGATGCCGTTGATCAGCACGATGTCGCCGGGGCCGGCTTCGGTGGTCTGCATGCGATCCAGGCCCTGGAAGGTCAGCACCTGGTTGATGCGGCCCTTGGTGGCCTTGCCGTCCGGGCCTTCCATCACGAGCACGTCCATCGCTGGCTTCAAGGTGCCCTGGCTGATGCGGCCCACGCCGATGCGGCCGACGAAGCTCGAGAAGTCTAGCGCCGAGATCTGCAGCTGCAGCGGCGCGCTGGGGTCCCCGGCATTCGGCGGCACGTGCTTCAGGATCGTGTCGAAGAGCGCCGACATGTCAGGGCCCCACTGCTCGCCGGGAGCGCCTTCCGTCAGCGACGACCAGCCGTTGATGCCCGAGGCGTAGACGACGGGGAAGTCGAGCTGCTCATCGCTCGCGCCCAGCTTGTCGAAGAGGTCGAAGGCAGCGTTGATCACGGCGTCGGGCTTGGCGCCGGGCTTGTCGACCTTGTTCACGACAACGATGGGCTTCAGGCCGAGGGCCAGCGCCTTCTTGGTCACGAAGCGCGTCTGCGGCATCGGACCTTCCTGGGCATCGATCAACAGCACCACACCATCGACCATCGACAGCGCACGCTCGACCTCGCCGCCGAAGTCGGCGTGACCCGGGGTGTCGACGATGTTGATGTGCGTGCCCTGCCAGCTCACGGCGCAGTTCTTCGCCAGGATGGTGATGCCACGTTCGCGTTCGATGGCGTTGTTGTCCATCACGGTGTCGACCACTTTTTCGTGCTCGGCGAAGGTGCCCGACTGGCGAAGCAGCTGGTCCACCATGGTGGTTTTGCCATGGTCGACGTGGGCGATGATGGCGATGTTGCGGATCTGTCTTGTCATGTGAAGCTCTCTTGCGCAGGATGGGTGTTGAGGAGGCCCTGCACCTCCAGCGGACTCAAGAGCCGCGTTGAAATCAGTTCACCGGCGATGATGTGGCCGCTGCCCAGGAAGGCCTGGGGCTGCGGGCCGTAGACACGCACCTGCCGGGTGTCGGCGAGCGGCGTGCGGCGACGCACACCGCTCAAAAATCGGCCGGCGTCTTCGTCGTTCAGGCGCACCAGCGGGCAATCGGCCAAGAGCGTGTCGGCGGGTTGCAGCAGCGCGTCGCGCTCGGCTTCGGTCTGGGCCGCCAATTGTTCCAGGGTCACGGCGCCCGTGAGCGCCAGCGGGCCGCTGCCGGTGCGTCGCAATGCGGACAAATGCGCGCCGCAGCCGAGCGCCTCGCCGATGTCTTCAGCGAGCGTGCGGATGTAGGTGCCCTTGCTGCAGCGGACGTCGATCACAAGGCGGTCATGCTGCCAGTCGAGGATGTCGATGCTGTGAATCGTGACGGTTCGGGCTTCGCGCTCGACTTCCTGGCCGGCGCGGGCGTATTCGTAGAGGGCCTTGCCCTCGTGCTTGAGCGCCGAGTGCATCGGCGGCACCTGCTGGATGACGCCGGTGAAACGGCAGCAGGCGGCGTCGATCTGTTCACGGGTGACCGCGACGTCGCGGGTCTTCGTGACCTCGCCTTCAGCGTCGGCCGTCGTCGTGGTTTCACCCAGCTTCAGCGTGGCGGTGTAGCGCTTGTCGGCGTCGAGGCTCACCTGCGAGAACTTGGTGGCCGCCCCGAAGCACAACGGCAACAGGCCGGTGGCCAGCGGGTCGAGCGTGCCGGTGTGGCCCGCTTTCTCGGCGCGGTAAAGGCGCTTGGCTTTCTGCAACGCGTCGTTGCTCGACAGGCCGAGCGGCTTGTCGAGCAGCAGCACGCCGTGGACGGCGCGCTTGGGCGTGCGGACGCGTTGCGCTTGCATGTCAGTCTTCTTTGGCCCGCGTGGAATTGGCCTGCTGGATCAGCGCACTGAGCTCGGCGGCACGCTCGGTGGTGCGGTCGAACTGGAAATGCAAGGTCGGCACCGTGTGAATCTGCAGGCGCTTAAAGAGGCCGTTGCGCAGGAAGCCCGCGGCCTCGTTGAGCGCGGCTTCGCACTCGGCCACGTCACCCACCAGCACCGAGAAGAACACCTTGGCGTGCGCATAGTCGGGCGACACCTCCACGGCCTGCAGCGTGACCATGCCGATGCGCGGGTCCTTCAGCTCGCGGATCAGCTCCGACAGATCGCGCTGGATCTGGTCGGCGATGCGGAAACCGCGGTTGGGAATGGATCGTTTGTGTCGCATGGGGGTACTCCTTTGCCGGGCCCCTCAAAAACAAACCCCGCCTTGTTGCGGGCGGGGTTTGCGTTCGAGGCCAACTCCGCGCCTTATAGCGTTCGGGCAACCTCTTTCAACTCGAAGAACTCGAGCTGGTCGCCTTCCTTGATGTCGTTGTAGTTCTTGAGCTTGATACCGCACTCAAACCCAGCCGCCACCTCACGCACGTCGTCCTTGATGCGGCGCACCGATTCGACTTCGCCTGTGTAGACCACCACGTTCTCGCGCAGCAGGCGGAAGCGCGCGTTGCGGCGCACCACACCAGCCGTGACCATCGAGCCCGCCACCGTGCCGATCTTGGAGGCCACGAACACCGTGCGGATCTCGGCCGTGCCGATGACTTCTTCGCGCTGCTCAGGGGCCAGCATGCCGGTCATCGCTGCCTTCACGTCGTCCACGGCGTCGTAGATGATGTTGTAGTAGCGGATGTCGACACCGTTGTGCTCGGCCAGCTTGCGCGCGCCGGCATCGGCACGTGTGTTGAAGCCGATGAGCACCGCCTTCGAAGCGATCGCGAGGTTGATGTCGGACTCGCTGATGCCACCCACGGCGGCGTGCACGATCTGCACCTTGACCTCGCTGGTCGACAGCTTGAGCAGCGACTGCGCCAGTGCTTCCTGCGAGCCCTGCACGTCGGCCTTGATGATGAGCGGCAGGGTCTGCGCCTGGCCTTCGCCCATGTTCTCGAACATGTTCTCGAGCTTGGCGGCCTGCTGCTTGGCGAGCTTGACGTCGCGGTACTTGCCCTGGCGGAAGGTCGCGATTTCGCGCGCACGGCGCTCGTCGCTCAGCACCATGAACTCGTCACCCGCTTGCGGCACGTCGGTCAGGCCCTGGATCTCGACCGGCAGCGACGGACCGGCTTCGGTCGCGTTCTTGCCGTTTTCGTCCAGCATGGCGCGCACGCGGCCGTAGGTCGAACCAGCCAGCACCACGTCGCCACGCTTGAGCGTGCCCGACTGCACCAGCACGGTGGCCACCGGGCCGCGGCCCTTGTCGAGCTGGGCTTCGATGACGAGGCCCTTGGCCGGGGCGTCCTTGGCCGCCTTGAGTTCGAGCACTTCGGCTTGCAGCAGCACCTGCTCGAGCAGAGCGTCGATGCCCTGGCCGGTCTTGGCCGACACGGGCACGAAAGGCGAATCACCACCGAACTCTTCCGGCACCACCTCTTCGGCCACGAGCTCGCTCTTCACGCGCTCTGGGTTGGCTTCGGGCTTGTCGATCTTGTTCATGGCCACGACGATGGGCACGCCCGCCGCCTTGGCATGGTGGATGGCTTCCTTCGTCTGCGGCATCACGCCGTCGTCGGCTGCCACCACCAGGATGACGATGTCGGTGGCCTTGGCGCCACGGGCACGCATGGCGGTGAACGCCGCGTGGCCCGGGGTGTCGAGGAAGGTGATCATGCCGCGCGGCGTGTCGACGTGGTACGCGCCGATGTGCTGCGTGATACCACCCGCTTCGCCTGCGGCGACACGGGCACGGCGGATGTAGTCGAGCAGCGAGGTCTTGCCATGGTCGACGTGGCCCATGACGGTCACCACCGGCGCGCGCGCCAGCTGCTCGTATTGCGCCTCGACCGCTTCCTCTTCCAGGAAGGCGTCGGGGTCATCGAGCTTGGCGGCAAACGCCTTGTGGCCCATTTCCTCCACGAGGATCATGGCCGTCTCCTGGTCGAGCTGCTGGTTGATGGTGACCATCTGGCCCAGCTTCATCATCTGCTTGATAACCTCGGACGCCTTGACCGACATCTTGTGGGCCAGGTCGGCCACGCTGATGGTCTCGGGCACGTGCACTTCCTGCACCTGCTGCTCGACCGGCGCGACGAAGGTCGACTGGCCGGAATCACCCCGGTCGCCGCGACGGCCGCTGCGCGGTGCGCGCCAGCCCGGGCGGGCGCTGGCACCAGCCGGTGCATCGCTGCGACCCTTGACTGCGCCACGCTTCTTGGCGGCGTCGTCGGCCCAGCTGGACGAGAGCTTTTCCGATTTGACGGACTTCTTGTCGCCTGGCTTGGCGGCAGCACCCGGTGCCGGCGCCGCGCCAGGGGCTGCGGTCGGCTTGTGGATGGTGCCCTTGATGCCTTCCTTGGTCGCTTCAGGCTTCGGCTCCGGCGGCTTGGCCTGCAGCACCCTCTTGGGCGCGTTCATCATCGCGCGGATCGCCATCGCCTCGTCCTCGGCGGCCTTGCGGCGCTTGGCGAGGTCTTCTGCGCGCTTCTTTTCCTCGTCCACCACGTCGGCGGCCTTGACCACGCGCAGCGCGGGCTTGGCCGGCTCGGCCGGAGCGGCCGGTGCCGGGGCTGGCGCAGGCTCGGGAGCCGGAGCCGCCTTGCCCGCGGCGGCAGTCGCCTTGGCGGCCTCGGCCGCTTCGGCCGCAGCCTTGGCGGCCGCTTCGGCCGCCTCGCGGGCACGCTGCTCAGCAGCTTCACGCTCGCGCTGCTCCTGCTCTTCACGCAGACGGCGCTTTTCGGCAAGCTCGGCTTCCTGGCGGCGCAGCAGCTCGGCCTGGGCGTCGGCCTCGGCCTGCCGGCGGGCAAGTTCTTCCTCGCTCACCACGGGTGCGGCCGGCTCCTCGGGAGCAGCCTCGTCGCGTTTGACGAAGGTGCGCTTCTTGCGCACTTCGACCTGGATGGTGCGCGCCTTGCCGCTGGCATCGGCCTGCTTGATCTCGCTCGTCGACTTGCGGGTGAGCGTGATCTTCTTGCGCTCGGCGCCGGCCGTGCCGTGCGAGGTGCGCAGGAAGTCGAGCAACCGCTCCTTGTCGGATTCGGTCAGCGCGTCTTCGGTCGATTTCTTGGCGACGCCGGCCGATTGGAGCTGCTCGAGCAGCGCCGCGGCAGAGCGGTTCAGCTCGGCGGCCAACTGGGCAACGGTGGTCACAGCCATTTGTGGAATTCCTTGCGTGGGTCTTGCGGTGCTGCTGCGGTCGGTGGGCGGACGGGCGTTCGAGGCGATCAGGTGGTGAACCAGTGTTCACGAGCCTTCATGATCAGCGCCTTGGCTTCGTCTTCGCCCACACCGGTCATGTCGGTGAGTTCGTCGACGGCCAGATCGGCCAGGTCGTCGCGGGTGTGCACACCCCCGTCGGCGAGTTTGGCGATGAGCTGCGGCGTGAGGCCATCGAGGTCTTTCAGGTTCTGAGAGACGTCGTCGACCTTCTCTTCGCGCACGATCTCCATCGTGAGCAGCGCATCCTTGGCACGGGTGCGCAGCTCGTTGACGGTGTCTTCGTCGAAGCCTTCGATTTCCAGCATTTCCTGCATGGGCACGTAGGCCACTTCTTCCAGGCTGCTGAAACCCTCGGCGATGAGGATGTCGGCCACCTCGGCATCGACGTCGAGCTTCTCGACGAAGAGCGTGCGCACGGCATCGCTCTCTTCGTTCTGCTTCGCCTGCGACTCTTCGGCGGTCATGATGTTGATGCGCCAGCCGGTCATCTCGGACGCGAGGCGCACGTTCTGGCCGCCGCGGCCGATGGCGATGGCGAGGTTTTCCTCGTCGACCACCACGTCCATCGCATGGCGTTCTTCGTCCACCACGATCGACTGCACGTTGGCCGGGGCCAGCGCACCGATCACGAATTGGGCTGGGTCTTCCGACCACAGCACGATGTCGACACGTTCGCCGGCGAGTTCATTGGTCACGGCATTGACGCGCGAGCCGCGCACGCCGACACAGGTGCCGATGGGGTCGACGCGCTTGTCGTGCGAGATCACGGCGATCTTGGCGCGTGAGCCGGGGTCGCGGGCGCAGCTCTTGATCTCGAGCAGACCTTGTTCGATCTCGGGCACTTCCTGGCCGAAGAGTTCGATCATGAAACCGGGCGCGCTGCGCGACAGCATGATCTGCGGGCCACGCAGCGTCGGGTCGACGCCGGTGATGAAGGCACGCACGCGGTCGCCCGAACGGAGGTTTTCCTTCGGGATCATTTCGCTGCGCTTCAAGCGGCCTTCGACGCGGCCCGATTCGACGATGATGTCGCCCTTGTCGAGACGCTTGACAGTGCCGACGAAGATCTTCTCGCCGCGGGCGAGGAAGTCGTTCAGCAGCTGTTCGCGCTCGGCGTCGCGGATCTTCTGCAGGATCACCTGCTTGGCCGCCTGTGCACCGATGCGGCCGATGGTCACCGACTCGACCGGCTCTTCGATGTAGTCGTCGACCTCGATGTCGGGGATCTGCTCCTGCGCTTCAAAGAGCAGTATCTCGGAGTCGGGGAGTTGCAGGCCGGCTTCGTTGGGCACCACATGCCAACGGCGGAAGGTCTCGTAGTCGCCGCTCTCTCGATCGATGGTGACGCGGATGTCCACCTCGCCGCCATGCAGCTTCTTGCTGGCAGAGGCCAGGGCCGCCTCGACGGCGTTGAACACGACTTCGCGATCCACGCTCTTTTCGCGCGAGATGGCATCCACCAGCATCAGCAGTTCACGATTCATTGCTTGTGATCTCCGTCTACTTCATCAGCCGTCGCCGGGTTGCCCACGTCGGATTCAGCGGCCGGCAGGAAACGCCGGCCCTTGAAGTCCAGTTGGGGCACCAGGCGGGCCTCCTTTACTTCTTGGAGCGAAAAATCCAGGGCGGTCTCGGTCTTGCCGTCGAGGAAGACCAGACGCCAGCCTTCTGGCAGGGCTTCGAGCGTGCCCTTGTAGTGCTTGCGGCCCTTGAACGCGACCTTCAAGGCCAGGTCGATTTCCTGGCCCACGAAACGCTCGTAGTCGGCCTGCTTCTTCAGCGGCCGGTCGAGGCCGGGCGACGACACTTCCAGCCGCTCATAGGCACAGCCCTCGACCTCGAGCACATGCTGCAACTGGCGCGTGACCTTCTCGCAGTCTTCGACGACGATGAACTCACCCGCGGGATCGTTGACCACCCGATCGATGTAGACGCGCAGCAGCCCCTTGGCGCTGCGTTCGCAGTCCACGAGCTCGTAACCGAGACCGGTCACGGTACTTTCAACAACGGCTTGCCAGTTCAACTTGCGTCAGCGTTCAGGGTCAAAGGCTTCAAAAAGCGCGAAGCAAAAAAAAAGGGCTGGAAGAATCCGCCCATGCAGTTTTCTTGCGAAAAGCGCATTGTAGCGGGCAGTGCAGTTACCGGCAAGACCTTGGGTTGTCAAGTCTGCAGGTTTTGCAGGGCTGCCAAGGAGTTGTCGAGTTCGTGCGGCCCGGGTGGCAGGCCCGGCCTGCGTGCCAGAATCGCGCCCTGACTTTTTCTCAACAGTGCGGAGACAGCATGGGATTCCTGGCCGGCAAACGTTTCTTGATCACCGGAGTGCTCAACAACCGCTCCATCGCCTTTGGGATCGCCCGCGCCTGCCACCGCGAAGGTGCCGAGCTGGCCTTCAGCTACGTCGGCGATCGTTTCAAGGAGCGCGTGACCGAGTACGCCGCCGAATTCGGCTCAAAGCTGGTGTTCGACTGCGACGTGGGCAACGACGAGCAGATCGAGTCGACGTTCAAGGGGCTCGCCGACGCATGGGGCCAGTACGACGGCTTCGTGCACTCCATCGGCTTCGCCCCGCGTGAAGCCATCGCCGGCAACTTCCTCGACGGCCTCTCCCGCGAGAACTACCGCATCGCCCACGACATCTCGGCCTACAGTTTCCCGGCGATGGCAAAGGCCGCCCTGCCGCACCTGCGCCCCGGAGCCGCCTTGCTGACGCTCACCTACCTCGGCGCCGTGCGCTACGTGCCCAACTACAACACCATGGGCCTGGCCAAGGCGTCGCTCGAGTCGAGCGTGCGCTACCTCGCGCAGGCGCTCGGCGACAAAGGCATCCGGGTCAACGGCATCTCGGCCGGCCCGATCAAGACGCTCGCCGCTTCGGGCATCAAGGACTTCGGCAAGCTGCAAGCCGAGTTCGCCGCTGCGGCGCCGATCCGCCGCAACATCACGATCGACGACGTGGGCAACGCAGCCGCTTTCCTGCTGTCGGACCTGGCCGCCGGCATCAGCGCCGAAATCACCTATGTCGACGGTGGGTTCAGCCAGGTGATGGGCGGCGGCGAAGGCTGATCAGAGTTCGTCCAGCGCCCGCGAGGCTCCGGCCAGCGCGGGCGACTGCTTGGCCACGATCACGTACACCGGGATCGACGCCAGGTAGTCTCGGTAGCGGCCCTTCTGCTCGAAGGCCGCACGGAAGCCCGAGCGCGCGATGCGCTCGCCACCGAGCCGCGGCAGGATGCCGCCGCCAACGTAAACGCCGCCCAGCGCGCCCAGTGACAACGCCAGGTTGCCGGCCACCGTGCCCAGCATGCTCAGGAAGAGCGCGAGGGACTCCACCGCCTGCGTGTTGCTGCCGTTGACCGCCGCATCGCTGACCTCAGCGGCCGTCTGCAGAGACGCATCGACCCCATCGATCCCGCACAAGGCCTGGTACAGGTTGACGAGCCCCGGCCCCGACAAGGCCCGCTCTGCGGAGGCGTGGCCGAAACGATCGCGCAGGGCGCGTGTCACCGCCTCTTCCCGATCGTTGGTCGGCGACAGCGTCACATGCCCGCCCTCGCCCATGATCGGTACCAGCCCGCCCCCACGGGGTGCCGGCAGCAGGCCCGACACGCCGAGCCCCGTCCCGGGCCCGAGCAAGGCCACCGGCGCACCCGCCTTCGGCTGGCCACCGCCCACCTGCACCAGGTCCTCTGCGGGCAGGCTTGGCAAAGACAAGGCGAGCGCGGTGAAGTCATTGATGACCAGCAACCGCTTCACCCCGAGCGCCAGCTCCAGGGCCGAGATCGAGAACGACCAATGGTGGTTGGTCATCTTCACCTCGTCGCCCACCAGCGGCGTGGCAATGCCGATGCTGCACGAATGCGGCACGGGCTTGCCCTGCTCCTTCAGGTAGTGCTGCAGCGCGGCGAGCAACGACGGGTGATCCTTGCACGGGTAGGTGCAGACCGACTCGATCGGCCGGCCCGCGGCGGCTTGCCAGGCAAAACGGGCATTCGTGCCGCCGACATCGCCCAGCAGGCGGGGGTAGGAAGACTCACTCATCTCGCACGCAGTCCACGTAGTAGCAATGGGTGCCGGCATCGCCGTCTTCCTCGACGAGCCCGTGCACGTCGGTGTCGAAGCCCGGGAACTGAGCATTGAACGCGCGGGTGAAGCGCAGGTAGTCGACGATCTTGCTATTGAAACGCTCACCCGGAATGAGCAGCGGAATGCCCGGCGGGTACGGCGTGACGAGCGAGGCGGTGATGCGCCCTTCCAGATCGTCGATCGCCACCCGTTCGGTCTGGCCGTGGGCGATGCGCGCGAAGGCATCGCTCGGCTTCATCGCCGGGTGCAGGTTCGACAGGTACATCTCCGTCGTGAGGCGTGCGATGTCACTCTTGGCATAGGCCTCGTGAATGGCCTGGCTCAGGTCTTTCAGGCCCATGCGCTCGTAGCGCGGATGCTGCGCCACGAATTCGGGCAACACGCGCCACAGCGGCGCGTTCCTGTCGTAGTCGTCCTTGAACTGCTGCAGCGCGGTCAGCAGCGTGTTCCAGCGGCCCTTGGTGATGCCGATGGTGAACATGATGAAGAACGAGTACAGGCCCGTCTTCTCGACCACCACGCCGTGTTCGGCGAGGAACTTGGTGACGATGCTCGCCGGAATGCCCGTCTTGGCGAACTTGCCCGACATGTCGAGCCCCGGCGTGATGATGGTGCTCTTGATTGGGTCGAGCATGTTGAAGTCGTCGGCCAGGTCGCCGAAACCATGCCACTTCTCGCCGGCCTTGAGCATCCAGTCGTCGCTCTTGCCGATGCCCGAGTTCACGAGCTTCTCCGGGCCCCAGACCTTGAACCACCAGTCCTTGCCGTATTCCTTGTCGACCTTGCGCATGGCGCGCCGGAAGTCGAGCGCCTCCTGAATGCTCTCTTCCACCAGCGCATGGCCACCGGGCGCTTCCATCATCGCCGCCGCCACGTCGCAGCTCGCGATGATCGCGTACTGCGGGCTGGTGGAGCTGTGCATGAGGTACGCCTCGTTGAAGAGGTGGCGGTTGAGCTTGCGGGTCTGTGAGTCCTGCACCAGCACCTGCGAGGCCTGGCTGATGCCGGCGAGCAGCTTGTGCGTCGACTGGGTGGCGAACACCAGCTGGTCTTTCGGACGCTGGCGCGCACGCCCCATCGCGTGATAGGTGCTGTAGAAGGTGTGGAAGGCCGCATGCGGCAGCCAGGCCTCGTCGAAGTGCAGCGTGTCGATGTAGCCGTCGAGCGAATGCTTGATGATCTCGGTGTTGTAGAGCACACCGTCATACGTGCTCTGCGTGAGCGTGAGAATGCGTGGCTTGACCTTCTTCGGGTCGACACCGGCGAGCAGCGGGTTGGCGGCGATCTTCTGCTGGATGGCTTCCTTCGAAAACTCGCTCTCCGGAATCGGGCCGATGATCCCGTAGTGGTTGCGCGTGGGCCGCAGGAACACCGGCACCGCGCCCGTCATGATGATCGCGTGCAGGATGGACTTGTGGCAATTGCGGTCGACCACCACCACATCGCCCGGCGCCACCGCGTGGTGCCACACCATCTTGTTGCTGGTGCTGGTGCCGTTGGTCACGAAGAAGCAGTGGTCGGCGTTGAAGATGCGCGCTGCGTTGCGCTCGCTCGCGGCGATGGGGCCGGTGTGGTCGAGCAGCTGGCCCAGCTCGTCGACGCTGTTGCACACGTCGGCGCGCAGCATGTTCTCGCCGAAGAACTGGTGAAACATCTGGCCGACCGGGCTCTTGAGGAATGCCACGCCACCCGAGTGGCCCGGGCAGTGCCACGAGTACGAACCGTCCTGTGCGTAGTCGACCAGCGCCCGGAAGAACGGCGGGGCCAGCCCGTCGAGATACGACTTCGCCTCGCGGATGATGTGGCGCGCCACGAACTCCGGCGTGTCCTCGAACATATGGATGAAGCCGTGCAGCTCGCGCAGCACGTCGTTGGGCAGGTGCTGCGACGTGCGCGTCTCGCCATACAGATAGATCGGGATCTCGGCGTTCTTGAAGCGGATCTCCTGGATGAACTTGCGCAGGTTCAGCACTGCGGGGTCGAGTTCCGGGCCGCCGGCGAACTCTTCGTCGTCGATCGACAGGATGAAGGCGCTGGCCCGGCTCTGCTGCTGCGCGAACTGCGCGAGGTCGCCGTAGCTCGTGGCGCCCAGCACCTCGAAGCCCTCTTTCTCGATGGCCTGCGCGAGCGCCCTGATGCCGAGGCCGGAGGTGTTCTCGGACCGGTAGTCCTCGTCGATGATCACGATGGGAAAACGAAAGCGCAGCATGGCAACCCCGGGGCAGGCAACTTGGAAAAGCGCGAAGTGTAGAACCAGGATGCGACGGGAATACACTGCCCCGTCAACAACCTTCATGGAGGAGGAATGGACCTTTCAACGGCAACGTTCTGGTGGGTCTTGGCCGGTGTGGCCGTGGCCGCCGAGCTGACCACCGGCACCTTCTACCTCTTGATGATCGCGCTGGGTCTGGCGGCGGGCGCCGTGTCTGCGCACCTCGGCCTGTCGGCAAGCCTGCAGATCACGGTTGCAGCCGTCGTCGCCGGTGGCGCCACCGCGCTGTGGCACTGGCGGCGCATGAAACTTCCGAGGTCAGCCCCGGTGGCCGAGAACCGCGACGTCAACCTCGACATCGGGGAGCGCGTGCAGGTCGACGCCTGGGGCAGCGACCGCACCACGCGCGTCAGCTATCGCGGCACGCTCTGGACCGCCCGCCTGCTGCCCGACAGCCCTGCCCTCCCCGGCCCGCATCTCGTCAAGGCCGTCGAAGGCAACTGGCTGGTGCTGGCCCCCGCTTCATCCCACTGAGAAGGCTCTCGCACATGGAAATCGCCCTCATCCTGGCGGTCATCGCCGTCATCTTCATCGTCCGCACCTTCAAGATCGTGCCGCAGCAGCACGCCTGGGTCGTCGAACGGCTCGGCAAATACGACCGCACGCTCACGCCGGGCCTCAAGTTCGTCGTGCCTTTCATCGAGCGTGTGGCCTACAAGCACTCACTCAAGGAAGTGCCGCTCGACGTGCCGAGCCAGGTCTGCATCACGCGCGACAACACCCAGCTCCAGGTCGACGGGATCATCTATTTCCAGGTGACCGACCCGATGCGCGCGAGCTACGGGTCGAGCAACTACATCATGGCCATCACCCAGCTCGCGCAGACGCTCCTGCGCTCGGTGATCGGCAAGATGGAACTCGACAAGACCTTCGAGGAGCGCGACGCGATCAACTCCTCGGTGGTTAACGCGCTCGACGAGGCCGCCGCCAACTGGGGCGTGAAGGTGCTGCGCTACGAGATCAAAGACCTGACGCCGCCCGCCGAGATCCTGCGCGCGATGCAGGCGCAGATCACCGCCGAGCGCGAGAAGCGTGCACTGATCGCAGCCTCCGAGGGCCGCAAGCAGGAGCAGATCAACATCGCGACAGGCGAACGCGAGGCCTTCATCGCCCGCTCCGAAGGCCAGCGCCAGGCCGACATCAACCAGGCCCAAGGTGAAGCCGCCGCCATCGTGGCCGTGGCCGACGCGACGGCCGATGCCATCCGCAAGGTGGCGCAGGCGATCCAGTCGCCCGGCGGCGAGCAGGCGGTGCAGCTCAAGGTGGCCGAAAAAGCAGTCGAGGCCTTTGCCCAGCTCGCCCAGAAGAACAACACGATGATCGTGCCGGGCAACATGAGCGAAGTCGCCGCGTTGATCTCGACGTCGATGGCGCTCATCAAGCAGAAGACGCCCGTTTGAGTCGGCTAGAATCCGCCGCTTCCGGAGAGGTGGATGAGCGGTTTAAGTCGCACGCCTGGAAAGCGTGTGAGGGTTAATAGCCCTCCGCGGGTTCGAATCCCGCCCTCTCCGCCAGACATGAAAAAGGGCGCCTCGCGGCGCCCTTTTCTTTTGCATGGAACGGAAGCTCAGCGCACCACGGCGATCTGCTCGCGCTTCTCACCCTTGTAGGTGTAGAGCGTCAGCGCGCCGTTCTTGACGTCGCCCTTCTCGTCGAACGAGATGGTGCCGGTCACGCCCTTGAAGTCGGCGGTCTTGGCCAGCTCCGGCAGGTACTTGGCCGGATCAGCCGAGTCGGCCTTGACCATGGCGGCGACCATCACGTTCACGGCGTCGTACACATACGGTGCATAGATCTGCACGTCGGTGTTGAACTTGGCCTTGAACTTGGTCTTGAACTCTTCCAGGCCAGCCTTCTGCTCGCCTTCCACGCCACCGGCTTCGGCGCACACCACCTGGCCGTCGGCCATCGCGCCACCGGCCAGCTTGGGCAGCTCGCCCGTGCAGATGCCGTCGCCACCCATGAACTTGGCCTTGATGCCCAGTTGCTTGGCCTGGCGGATCATCGGGCCGGCCACCGCGTCCATGCCGCCGTAGAACACGACGTCAGGTTTGACGGCCTTCACTTTGGTCAGGATGGCGGTGAAGTCGGTGGCCTTGTCGGTGGTGAACTCGTGAGCCGCGACCTTGCCGCCTGCGGCAGCAACGCCCTTCTCGAACTCTTCGGCAACGCCCTGGCCGTAAGCGGTGCGGTCGTCGATGACGGCGATCGACTTGCCCTTGAGCTGGGCGATCGAGTACTTGCCGAGGGTGCCCCCGAGGTGCACGTCGTCAGCCACCACGCGGAAGGTGGTCTTGAAGCCCTGGCGGGTGAACTTGGGGTTGGTCGCCGACGGCGAGATCTGCGGAATGCCAGCGTCGCTGTAGATCTTGGAGGCCGGGATCGAGGTGCCCGAGTTCAGGTGGCCGACCACGCCGTTGACCTTGGAGTCGACCAGCTTCTGCGCGGCCGCGGTGCCTTGCTTCGGGTCGCCTGCGTCGTCTTCGGCAACCAGCTCGAAGGTGACCTTCTTGCCGCCGATCATCACGCCCTTGGCGTTCAGCTCGTCGATCGCCATGCGGGCGCCGTACTCGTTGTCCTTGCCGAGGTGGGCAATGGCGCCGCTGGTGGGGGCCACGTGACCGATCTTGATCACCGAGGAGTCGGCGGCAGCGGCCGGAGCCGAGGCGGGAGCCGATGCTGCCGGTGCGGCGGCTTCTTGCTTCTTGCCGCAGGCCGACAACATCACGAGGGCAACGGTGGCCATCGCGGAGAGCGCAAAGGTCGATCTCTTCATATAAGTGTTTCCTTGAGGGTTGGGAAAGCTGATGAGCAAAGCTTGTGCCTATGCCTGCTGTCTCAGACAGTCCGCCATGATCTCGAATCCCGGCGAAAAAGCAATACGAGGTGTTGCTCTAAAACACCCGCCGCACGGGCCTCTCGATCAGCGCATTTGGATCAGCGCTTTTGCAGGCGGTCGAGTTCGAGCGAGACGGCGCGGGCGACCATCTCGCGCAGGTTGGCGGCGAGCTGTGCGCGCATCTCGCGCACGAGGCTGTCGGTCATGCGCGCAAGCACCGGCGAGAGCGACTCGCGCAGGCGGTGCTCGAACATCAGGTCGAGCTGTTTGTCGAGATCGGCCAGCACGCGCTGCACCACGCGGGCTTCGTCGATGACCGCGGCCGGCGCAACGGGCGCAGGAGGCGGAGCCGGCACCACCGGCGCCGCGCGCTCAGGGCGGCCCAGCGGCGCGGGTGCCGTCGCGGCGAACGCCGGATCGACCGGCAACGGCGGGAACTCGTCGTCCTCGACGGCGGGCTGCGTCTTGGGTAGCACCACAACCTCGGTGAGCACCGGGACACGCTGCGGCGGCTGGGGCGGCGGGACGTTCGGCTTCACGGCTGCGCTTCCTGGGCGACATCGTGGCGGGCGATCTCATAGCCACGGTCGCTGTAGTGTTTCCAGCGGGCGCGGCCGGCCTGGCGATCTTCGCCGTCGTGCGAGACCAGCTCGATCACCCGCGCGAACGTCTCGAAACCGTCGACCAGCTCGTTGCCGAGATTGAGCAGCACCTCGTGGTGCGGTGCCTCGCGCACCTGCTCGCTCAGCCACACCGGGGTGTCGCGCAGGCGAGCCGCGGGCACCTGGCCCGGCCGCGCGTAGACGTGCGGCACGAAGTCGAGCGGCTCGAAGACCCAGAGCTGCTTGTCGAAGCGCGCGAGAACGTCTCCTGGTGCGCTGACCACCACTTTGGCGCCGCGGCGCACCGCTTTGCGCAGCAGGCGGCAGGCATAGCCCATGCGGTCGGGCACGTTGAAATGGAAGCTGACCTCGGTCACGGCTCGATGGAGACGTCAGCCCGCCCGTCGCGAGGCGAACGACAGCACGAAGTGCGTCAGCAAGGGCACCGGCCGGCCGGTCGAGCCCTTGGCGGTGCCCGACTTCCAGGCGGTGCCGGCGATGTCGAGGTGGGCCCAACGGTACTTGCCGGTGAACTTCTTGAGGAACATCGCGGCAGTGATGGCCCCGCCCTCGCGCGGGCCGACGTTGCCGATGTCGGCGAAGTTGCTCTTCAGGCCTTCGGCGTATTCCTCGTCGAGCGGCATGCGCCAGGCCGGGTCGAGCGCGGCGCGGCTGGCGGCGAGCAGGTCGTCGGCGAGCGCGTCGTCGGGCGAGAAGAGGCCGGTGTTGAGGTTGCCCAGTGCCACCACGCACGCGCCGGTGAGCGTGGCCACGTCGACCACAGCCGCCGGCTTGAAGCGCTCGGCATAGGTGAGCGCATCGCAGAGGATGAGGCGGCCTTCGGCGTCGGTGTTGAGGATCTCGATGGTCTGGCCCGACATGCTCGTGACGACGTCACCCGGCTTGATGGCGCGGCCGTCGGGCATGTTCTCGCAGGTGGGCACGATCACCACGAGGTTGAGCTTGGGCTTGAGTTCGGCCACGGCGCGCAAGGTGCCGAGCACGCTGGCCGCACCACCCATGTCGAACTTCATCTCGTCCATGCCGGCCGCCGGCTTGATGGAGATGCCGCCGGTGTCGAAGGTGATGCCCTTGCCCACGAGCACGATGGGGGCCTCGGTCTTGGCCGCGCCGTGGTAGCGGGCCACGATGAACTTCAAGGGCTCGTGCGAGCCCTGGGCCACCGCGAGGAAGGATCCCATACCGAGCTTCTCGACGTCTTTCCGGTCGAGCACTTCGACCTTGAGCTCGTGCGCACGGCCGAGCTTCTTGGCCTGGTCGGCCAGGTAGCTTGGCGTGCAGTGGTTGGCCGGGCGGTTGCCGAGGTTGCGCGCGAAGGTCACGCCGGCCGCGATGGCCTGGCCTCGCAGCAAGCCGGCCTGCACGGCCTTGGCCTGCGCCTTGGTGCACAGGAACGTGAGCTTGTCGACCTGGGGCGCCGGCGGCGCGCTGGGCTTGGTGTCGCGGTACTGGTAGATGGCGTCGGCGGTGGCCGTGGCGGCGGCTTCGGCGTGCGCGTCGTCGAGTTCACCGCCAATGAGCGCGACCGCCACATGGCGCACGCCCAGGCCCTTGACCTGGCCCACGCCCGCGGCCACGGCCGACTTGAATTCCTTGACACCGCCCTTGCCTGCCGCAACCGCGACCACACGCGCGGCCTTCACGCCGGCCGGGCGGTGCAGGTAGAGCTTGTTGCCGGACTTGAGTTTCCAGTCGTGATGGGCCAGCGCATCGTTCAGCGGCGACGCGAGCTTGGCATCGAGCGACGCATCGACCGCCTCGCCGGCCACCACGAGCACCAGTGCATCGGCGGTGACGGAAGACAAGGCCGCAGCTGCGGCGATCTGATGACGGAAGTCCATAATGCGGCGGCCCTTTCAATGATCCAACGATGTTATTCGATTCCTCTCTGAGGCGAGACCTGTCGCGCTCCTTCGGCGCGACCCTCGTGGTCATCCTCACCATCGTCGTGACGATGATGCTGATCCGCACGCTCGGGCAGGCGGCGGTGGGCCGCATTTCGCCGCAAGACGTGGTGCTGCTGCTCGGCTATTTCGCCCTCGCCCACCTGCCGACGATGCTGGCGCTCTCGCTCTTCATCTCGGTCGTGGCCACGCTCGGGCGCATGTACCGCGAGAGCGAAATGGCCATCTGGTTTGCCAGTGGGGTGGGCCTCTCGCGCTTCGTGCGGCCGGTGCTGCGGGTGAGCTGGCCGGTGTTGCTCGTCGTGGCGCTGCTGGTGCTCTTCGTGTGGCCGTGGGTCAACCAGAAGAGCAACGAGATGCGCGAGCGCTTCGAGCAACGCTCCGACCTGTCTCGCGTGGCGCCCGGCCAGTTCCAGACCTCGCGTGACGGGCAGCGCGTCTTCTTCATCGAGCGCTCCACCGACAACGGCCGCGACGCGCGCAACGTCTTCATCCTCGCCCGCCACGGCGACAGCGAATCGGTCACCTCCGCCCGCAGCGGGCGCATCGAGAACACAGCGGAGGCCAACTTCCTCGTGCTCGACAACGGCCAGCGCAGCGAGCAGAACCTGAAGACGAACGAGAAGACCGCCTCACGCTTCGAGACCTATCGGGTGCAGGCCGGCGAGAAGGCGCTGAGCAGCGTGGAGAAGCTGCCGCCCAAGGCACAGCGCAGCGCCGACCTCGTGCGCGACACCGACGCTGCCGGCCGCGGCGAGCTGGCCTGGCGGCTCGGGCTCGCGCTCGGCGCGGGCAACCTGCTGCTGCTGGGCATCGGCCTGTCGGCCACCTCGCCGCGCCGGGCGAGCAATTGGAACCTGCTCTTCGCACTGCTGGCCTTCGTCGTCTACTACAACCTCATCAACCTGACCAAGGCCTGGGTGTCGAGCGGCAAGCTGGAGATGGGCGCGGCGCTGGCCGTGATCCACGGTGGCGCTTTCCTCGTGGCGGTCGGGCTCATCTGGTGGCGTGACCACGGCACGCACTTGCAGCTGCTGCCCGCACGGAAGGCGGTCACCGCATGAGACCGCACATGTCAACCGCCGCTCGCGGGCCGAGCGCCGGGCCGCTCCCAAGCCGGCCCGCCATCCCCCTGGGGGATCGGCCGACGTACCCGTCGGACGAGGGGCTGTCATGAAAACGGTTCGCCGACTGCTTTACCGCGACATCGTCTCCTCGGTGTTCTTCGTGGCGCTGGCCTTCCTGTCGCTCTTCTTCTTCATCGACTTCGTCGACGAGCTGGCCGACGTGGGCAAGGGCTACACCGCCTTCCATGCCGCGCTGCACTCCATCCTCGAGCTGCCGGGGCATCTGTACGAGTTGGTGCCGATCGCGGTGCTGATCGGCACCATCTATGCGCTCTCGCGCATGGCGCAGTCGTCGGAGTTCACCATCCTGCGCACGGGCGGCCTCGCACCTGGCCGTGCGCTGACACTGCTGGCCGGTCTCGGCGTGGCTTTCGCGGTGATGACCTTCGTGGTGGGCGACTACGTGGCGCCGCTCAGCGAGCGGGCCGCGACCCTGGTGCAGTCGCGCGCCAAGGGCGGCTTCAGCGTGGGCGGCTCGGGCGCGTGGCTGAAAGACAAGACCATGACGCCTCAGGGCGAGCGCTCGTACTCGATCAACGTCGAGCGGGCCAACTCGGGCGGCGAGCTGCTCAACGTGCGCGTCTTCGAGTTCGACCAGAACGGCCGCCTGCTGCGCCGCATCGGCGCGGCCAGTGGCAACGTGAGCAAGGACGGCGTCTGGTCGCTCGCCAACGTCACCATCACCGACTGGAGCGCCATCGACGCGCCCGGCTTCCAGCTCAACGTCACCGAAGAGAAACGCGCCACCTACGACTGGGCGAGTTCGCTGCCCGCGAGCGTGGTGGCAGCGGCCGTGCTGTCTGAAAAGTCGATGTCGACGCTCGAACTCTTCCGCTACATCAACCACCTGGCCGACAACGAACAGGCCGCCCAGCGCTACGAGATCCGCTTCTGGAAGCGCGCGCTCTACCCGCTGGCCTGCCTGGTGATGATCGGTCTGGCCCTGCCCTTCGCCTACCTGCACGGCCGCGCAGGCGGCGTGAGCCTCAAGGTCTTCGGCGGGATCATGCTGGGCATCAGCTTCGTGCTGCTCAACAATGTCGCGCAGCACCTCGGCCTGCTGCGGGGTTGGACGCCATGGATCGTGGCCGCGACACCCAGCCTGCTCTACCTCCTCCTCTCGATGGCCGCGTTCAGCTGGCTGGTGCGATACCGATGAGCACGCCCGGCCTGCTGCTCTTCGCCCACGGCGCCCGCGACCCGAACTGGGCCTTGCCCTTCGAAGCCGTGGCCGCGCTCGTGCGCGCCCAACGCCCCGAGATGCCCGTCCAGCTGGCGTTCCTGGAGTTCATGAGCCCGGCACTGCCCGAAGCGGGAGCACGACTCGCCGCGCAAGGCTGCACGGAGGTGGCCGTGGTGCCGCTCTTCCTTGGGGCCGGTGGTCATGTGCGCAAGGACCTGCCCGCCCTGCTCGCCGGCCTGGCCGCGGCCTACCCGCAGGTGAGCTGGTCGCTCAAGCCGGCGATCGGCGAGATCGAGAGCGTGGTCCAGGCCATGGCCGAAGCGGCCCTGCATCTCGCTTCTTAATACACAGGGTGGAATAATCCGGGCAGCTCACATACTGCTCTGGATATATGAACCTCCACCAGTTCCGGTTTGTCCAGGAAGCGGTCCGGCGTGACCTCAACCTGACCGAGACCGCCAAGGCGCTCTTCACCTCGCAGCCCGGCATCTCCAAGGCCATCCTCGAACTCGAGGGCGAGCTGGGCGTCGACATCTTTGCCCGCCACGGCAAGCGCCTGCGCCGGGTGACCGAGCCCGGCCAGCACGTGCTGGCCAGCATCGAGATCATCATGCGCGAGGTCAACAACCTGAAGCGCATCGGCGAAGAGTTCTCCAAGCAGGACAGCGGCACGCTCTCCATCGCCACCACGCACAGCCAGGCCCGCTACTTCCTGCCCGAGCCGCTGGCCCAGCTGCGCAAGCGCTTCCCCAAGGTCAACATCAGCCTGCACCAGGGCTCGCCCGCGCAGGTGGCGCAGATGCTGCAAGAGGAAGTGGCCGACATCGGCATCGCCACCGAATCCATCGGCGACGTGGACGAACTCGTGTCCCTGCCTTGCTACGAATGGCAGCACGCGGTGGTGATGCCGGCCAGCCACCCACTCGCGCAACACGAGCGCTTGAGCCTCGAAGACCTGGCACGTGAGCCGATCGTCACCTACCACCCGTCGTTCAGCGGGCGCACGCGGGTCGACCAGGCGTTCGCAGCGCGCCACCTCAAGCCCAACATCGTGCTGGAAGCCATCGACGCCGACGTGATCAAGACCTACGTGCGCCTGGGGCTGGGCGTGGGCATCGTGGCCGAGATCGCGGTGCGCGACGACCCACCCGGCGGCGAGCTGATCTCGCGCCCCGTGGGCCACCTCTTCGGCCGCAGCATCACGCGCGTGGCCTTCAAGCGCGGGGCGTACCTGCGCAACTTCGTGTTCTCGTTTGCCGAGATGCTGTCGGAGCGCCTCAACCGCGCCCTCATCACCAAGGCCATGTCGTCCCGCGAGGGCAGCACCGACACCAGCGACTACCAGCTATGAGCACCCGCTTCACCCCACCCGCGATCACGAGCCGGCTGCCGAAGGTCGGCACCACCATCTTCACCGTGATGTCGGCGCTGGCGCAGCAGCACAATGCCGTCAACCTCGGCCAGGGCTTCCCGGATTTCGACTGCGACCCGCGCCTGCTCGATGCGGTGAACGCCGCCATGCGCCGCGGCCTCAACCAATACCCGCCGATGGCCGGCGTGCTGCCGCTGCGCGAAGCCATCGCGAGCAAGCTCACGCGGCTCTACGGCCACAGCTACGACCCGGTGAATGAGATCACCATCACGGCGGGTGCGACGCAGGCCATCCTCACCGCCATCCTCGCCATCGTGCACCCGGGTGACGAAGTGATCGTGCTCGACCCGAGCTACGACAGCTACGAGCCCAACATCGAGCTGGCCGGCGGCCACGCGGTGCACGTGCCGCTCACGCCGCGCAGCTTCCGGCCCGATTTCGACCGCATCGCCGCCGCCATCGGCCCGCGCACCCGCGCCATCCTCATCAACACGCCGCACAACCCGAGCGCCACCGTCTGGTCGGCCGACGACATGCGGCGCCTCACCGAGCTGCTGCGCCCGACCAACATCCTCGTGATCGCCGACGAGGTCTACGAGCACATGGTGTTCGACGGCGCGCAGCACGAGAGCGTCTCGCGCCACCCGGAGCTCGCAGCGCGCAGCTTCGTGGTGTCGAGCTTCGGCAAGACCTACCACGTGACCGGCTGGAAGGTGGGCTACGTGGCCGCACCCGCGCCGCTGATGGCCGAGTTCCGCAAGGTGCACCAGTTCAATGTGTTCACCGTCAACACGCCGGTGCAACACGGCCTCGCCGACTACATGGCCGACCCCGCACCCTACGAGCAGCTGCCCGGCTTCTACCAGCGCAAGCGCGACCTCTTCCGCGACGGGCTGGCGTCGACCCGGCTCAGGCTGCTGCCCACCACTGGCAGCTACTTCCAGAGCGTCGACTACTCCGAGGTGAGCGACCTGAGCGAAGAGGCGTTCTGCCGCTGGCTCACGAGCGAAGTGGGCGTGGCGGCGATTCCGCTATCGGCCTTCTACCCCGGAGGCTTCGAGCAGAAGCTGGCGCGTTTCTGCTTTGCGAAGAAAGACGAGACGCTGAAGCTCGCGCTGGAGCGGCTCAACGATCGCTTTGCTTCTTGATGCCGTTCTTGAACTCGTCCTTGAAGTCGAGGTCATCCAGCGTCAGCGGCGGCCGGTCGGTCGACACGTCGAGGTCGAGCGAGAAGCTCGCCGGCGGCTCGGCGGGCTCGGGCGACGCGGGCACGCTGGTCACGGTCGACGCCGCTTGATCGCCGATCGGCAGGAGCAAATCCACCCCCTCCACATCGACGGCGCGCTCGGCCAGATCACGCGCGGTGCTGTAGAGGAAGAGCAGCTCGCGGTAGGCCGGCACATCGAAGGTCGGGCCTGCATCGCGGCGGAAAAGCGCAGTGTCGAGCAGCTCCATCGCCTGTGACGGGCGGCTCCAGGCGTCTTGCAGGCGTTGCATCACCTCGGGGTAGCCCTCGAGGTTGAGGCCGGCTTCGGGGTCGACATCCCACTCTGGCGCATAGGCATTGAAGCGGCGGTTGAAGCGCTCGCGGATGCGGTCGTAGGGCTCACGCTCGCCGCGGCGGCGGTAGATCTCGAGCAGCTTCAGGTACGGCAAGGGGCTCACGCCGCCCGTGCTGCGCACGTGGCCCATGAGCAGGTCGATGGCCGCTTCGTCCTGGCCCAGCACGACGAAGAACTCGGCCTGCTGCTCCAGGTCGATCAGCTCCTCGGCCGACATCGGCCGGCGAGGCTCGACCACCGCATCGGGCTCGGTGGCGCGCACCGCCATGAGGGGGGCCGGGGCCGGCGACACGCTGTCGGCCGATGGCGCCGCGGCCGGCAGTGGCGAAGGCGCCGAGACCACGCCTGACACGCTGGGCGCCTTGGTGGGGTCGTCCAGGCCTTCTTCCAGGAGCGAAGATGCAGCCGCCGCCCCGCCGGGTTGCTCGGCCCACCAGGCGGCCGCGGCGCGGTCGCGCTTGCGCAGCCACCACATCGCCCCCAATGCCGCCGTCAGCAGCAGGCAGAGAAACACCAGCAGATAGACGAGCGGGTTCGCATAGCGGCTGGCTTCGGCCTCGCGCACGCGCGCCTGCATCTGCTCGAGCGACTTCTGCGTCGCCTGGCCGTCGACACGCAGCTTCTGCAGCGCGGCCTCCATCGCCTTCAGTCGCTCCAACTCCTCACGCCGCAAGGCCACTTCCGGGTCGACGTAGCGTGGGGCACCGCCCGAAGCGGCGCCCTCGGGCGGCATGCTGAGCCGGGTTTCCATCTGCAGCTGCGGCAGGATCAGCGCATCGGCCTCGACCGGGTCCAGCCGCAGCACTGGCCCGCGCGGACGGGCGGCCGGCGCCGGCGCCGGGGCGCGAGGCTTGGTGGCGGTGCGCGCCGGGGCGGCATCTGCCGAGGCCGCGCGCTCGGTCTCGCCACGGCGCAAGCGCGCGCGGGGGGTGGCCGACGTCGGGGTGGAGGCCTGCGCAGCGGGCGGCACGGCCGAGAGCACAGGAGACACCGCGGTCTCGGCCCGGTCGGCCTCCCAGCGGTCTGGCAATGCCGCAGCCACGGCAGCAGACCCTGGCGGATCGGCCAGCAGTGTGAAGTTGCGCGAGAGGCTCGAGGGGCAGCCCAGCTGGAGATGCACTGCCACGACGGGCTCATCCACCGCCAGGGTGGTGCTCACGCGGATGCGGCGCTCGCCCGTCGTCGCGGCGGTCTCGAGACGGGTACGGACCACGTTCTCAGGCAACACCCGGTCGCCGAAGTTCACTTCGGCCTTGACGCACCGCGGCTCGATGGTCTCACCGGCATCGAGGCGCAGGCCAATGGTGAGGTTGAGCGGCTGCCCCAAGACGGCCGTGGTGCCGACCTTGCCCAGCCCCAGCGCCGTCGCGGCATCCGTGCCCAGCCCAAGGGCGAGCGACAGCGCGAGCGAGGTGACAAATCTCTGCATTCGTGGGGCAGCGGGGGTATCGATTCACTCTAGCATGAAGCACCCGTTCTCCGAGGCGAAGCGGGGCTCGCAGAGCGGCATTCCATGCTGCATGACACAATGGCCGGTGTGCCTCGAGCACCTATTCGACACCCGCCACATGCCATCAGAACTGCACGCCGAACGCCGTGATGCGGCCCTGGTCCTGACCCTCAGCGACCCGGACACGCGCAACACGCTGTCGGAGCAGGTCTTCGCCGCCGGCATCGAAGCGCTCGACGTGGCCGAGAGCGACCCGAGCGTGCGCTGCATCGTGCTGCGCGGTGAAGGCGACTTCTTCTGTGCGGGCGGCAACCTGCAGCGCCTCAAGTCCAACCGCCAGGCCGACCGCTCCGTCCAGGACAACATGCTCCAGCGCTTCCATGGTTTCGTGGAAGCGCTGCGTGTCTTCCCGAAGCCGGTGATCGCAGCCGTCGAAGGTGCAGCCGCAGGGGGCGGCTTCTCACTGGCCCTCGCCTGTGACCTGATCGTGGCCGCCGAAGACGCGAAGTTCATCCTCTCGTATGGCCGCATCGGCCTCTCACCCGACGGCGGCGCGACCTGGCAACTCATGCAGCGCCTGCCGCGCAACCTCGTGCTGCAGATGCTGTGGCTCCACGAGCCCGTGACGGCAGCGCAGTTGCAGGCGCACGGCCTCGTCAACTGGGTGGTGCCCAAAGGACAGACGAGTGCTCAGGCGTTCGCGATTGCCGAGCAGCTCGCGGCCTGCGCTCCCAATGCGATTGCCAGTGCCAAGGAGCTCGTCAACCAGTGGCCCGAGCGCAGCCTGACGCAGCAGCTCGACCTCGAGCGCGAGCATTTCCTCGACAACCTCTTCCACCCGAACAGCGGTGAAGGCCTTCAGTCTTTCCTGGACAAACGGCCGCCCGCATTCGAGTAAGACCACAGCGCAGACACCACAGCGATTGCTGTCGCGACAGAGACAACCATGAACAGCCCCGTTCTTACAATCGAAGAGCAGTCCAACATCGAGTCCGGCGCGTGGTTCTCCAAACTCTCACAGCCTCTGCGGGAAGCCATCTTGTCGAGAGCCCATGTGAGGCGCCTGGCCGATGGCGCGATGCTCGCGTCGCGCGGCGCGCAAGCCGAGAGCTGGTCGGGCGTGGCCAAAGGCGCGGTGCGCGTGAGCTCGGTGTCGCTCTCGGGCAAGGAGATCACGCTCACGTATGTGGAGCCGGGCGTGTGGTTCGGCGACATCTCGCTGTTCGACAACTTCCCGCGCACGCACGATTCGTATGCGCACGGCGAGACCACCCTGCTCGTGGTGCGCAAGCCCGACTTCCAGGAGCTGCTCGCGCAATTCCCCGAGCTGTACGAAGCGCTGCTGCGCCTCAACTGCCGCCGCCTGCGCTTGATGTTCGACATGATCGAAGACCTCAACACGCGGCCGTTGTCGGCACGCCTGGCCAAGCAGATCCTGCTGCTGGCGCGCGGTTACGGCGTGAAGCAAGGCGACGAGATCCGCATCGGCCTGCAGCTGGCGCAGGAAGACCTGGCGCAGCTTCTCGGCGCCTCGCGCCAGCGTGTGAACCAGGAGCTCAAGGGCTTCGAGCGTGCCGGCGCGGTGCGCATCGAGCCCACGCGCCTCGTGGTGCTCTCGCGCGAGAAGCTGATCTCACTTTCCGAACGCTGACGGCACCCTGGTGCCGGTGACCCATGAGTACCGACACCAGCCCCCATACGATCGACACGCAGGCGCTCGAGCGTTACCTGCAGGCCCATCTGCCCGGCTATCGCGGCCCGCTGCAGATCGAGAAGTTCAAGGGCGGCCAGTCCAACCCCACCTACAAGCTCGTCACGCCGGAGCGTTCCTATGTGATGCGCTCCAAGCCGGGGCCGGTGGCCAAGCTGCTGCCGTCGGCGCACGCGATCGAGCGTGAGTACCGCGTGATGTCGGCACTGCAAGGCACCGCCGTGCCGGTGCCACGGATGCACCTGCTCTGCGAAGACGAATCGGTGATCGGCCGCGCCTTCTTCATCATGGAGTTCATGCAAGGCCGGGTGCTGTGGGACCAGTCCCTGCCCGGCATGTCGCGCGACGAACGCGCCGCGCTCTACGACGAGATGAACCGCGTGATCGCCGCCCTGCACCAGGTCGACGTGAAGGCGATCGGCCTCGCCGACTACGGCAAGCCCGGCAGCTACTTCGAGCGCCAGATCGCACGCTGGAGCAAGCAGTACGTCGCCTCGATCACCCTGCCCATCGAGGCGATGGACCGGCTGATGGAGTGGCTGCCGGCGCACATGCCGGCCAGCGCACGTGATGAATCGCAAGTGTCGATCGTGCACGGCGACTACCGCCTCGACAACCTGATGTTCCACCCGACCGAGCCACGTGCCATCGCCGTGCTCGACTGGGAACTGTCGACGCTCGGCCATCCGCTCGCTGACTTCAGCTACCACTGCATGTCGTGGCACATCCCGCAGGCCACCTTCCGTGGCATCGGCGGGCTCGACCTCGCGTCACTGGGCATCCCGACAGAGGCCGACTACCTGCGCCGCTACTGCGAGCGCACAGGCCGCCACGACGTGGCCAGCGTAGAAGCCGACTGGAACTTCTACCTCGCCTACAACCTCTTCCGCGCCGCCGGCATCTCGCAAGGCATCGCCAAACGCGTGGAGAACGGCACTGCCTCCAGCGCCGAAGCGCGCCAGGTGGCCGCGAGCGCCCGCCCGCTGGCCGACATGGCCTGGCACTTTGCCCAGCAGGCCTGAACCCTCTCTCACCCCCGGATCACCCAAGGAGACGCACATGGACTTCGCCTATTCCCCACGTACCCAGGAGCTGCAAGCCAACCTGCTGCGCTTCATGGACGACTACATCTACCCGGCCGAAGCGCGCTACACCGCCGAGATCGAAGCCAACACCAAGGCCGGCAAGCGCTGGACGCCGCTCGAGACGATCGAAGAGCTGAAGGTCAAGGCCCGCGCACAAGGACTGTGGAACCTCTTCCTGCCGCCGAGCGCCGACGGCTCGGTGCGCGAAGCCGAATACGGCCCCGGCCTGTCGAACCAGGAATACGCGCCGCTGGCCGAGATCATGGGCCGCGTGATGTGGTCAAGCGAGGTCTTCAACTGCTCGGCGCCCGACACCGGCAACATGGAAACCATCATTCGCTACGGCACGGCTGAGCACAAGAAGCGCTGGGCCGAGCCGCTGCTCGACGGCAAGATCCGCAGCGCCTTCGCGATGACCGAGCCGGCCGTGGCCTCGTCGGATGCGACCAACATCGAAGCGCGCATCGAACGCCAGGGCGACGAGTACGTCATCAACGGCCGCAAGTGGTGGATCTCGGGCGCCGGCGACCCGCGCTGCGCGATCTACATCTTCATGGGCAAGACCGACCCGAGCGCGCCGCGCCATAGCCAGCAGTCGATGATCCTCGTGCCGGCCGACACCAAGGGCATCACCGTGATCCGCCCCCTGCCCGTCTTCGGCTACGACGACGCGCCGCACGGCCACTGCGAGATCCTGTTCGAGAACGTGCGGGTGCCGGTGAGCAACGTGCTGCTCGGCGAAGGCCGTGGCTTCGAGATCGCCCAAGGCCGCCTCGGCCCGGGCCGCATCCACCACTGCATGCGACTGATCGGCCTGGCCGAGCGTGCGCTTGAACTGATGTGCCGGCGTGCCAGCTCGCGCGTGGCCTTCGGCCGCACCGTGGCCGAGCAAGGCGTGACGCGCGAGCGCATCGCCGAAGCCCGCTGCCGCATCGAGCAGGCCCGCCTGCTCACGCTCAAGTCAGCCTGGATGATGGACGTGGCCGGCAACAAGACCGCCAAGGCCGAGATCGCGATGATCAAGGTGGTGGCGCCGTCGATGGCCTGCCAGGTGATCGACTGGGCCATGCAGGTGCACGGTGGCGGCGGCATGTCGGACGACTTCCCGCTCGCCTACTTCTATGCGATGGCCCGCACGTTGCGTTATGCCGACGGCCCGGACGAAGTGCACCGCAACGCCATCGCCAAGCTGGAACTCGGGCGCTACGCCGCCTGAGGGCAACGCACTGCCGGAGGGGTCAACGCCCCTTCGGCGGGTCTTCCGGGCCGAGCTGGGTTTGCCAGGCGGTGGAGCCGGTCGTGTGCCAATCGGGCGAACCTTCAGCGCCCACACCCGCCACGCGCAGCGCCTGCAAGACGGCGACCTCGAAGAGCCCGACCGCCTGCGTCATGAGCGCCACTTCAGGCTCGGGCAATTGCAAGCGCAGGTAAGCCCGGCCGCGCAGCAGCATCAGCACGAAGGGCGGGTCTGATTTCAGGAAGCCGGCCAGCGACTCTTCCAGTTGCTTGGCCAACGCGCCCTCGACCCACGACGCCGCCTCGGGTTGCGAGCTGCTGACCAGACCGAAGCGCGAGCGCACCTCTTTCGCCGCCTTGTACGGCACCTTCGGAAACATCGCCAGCCAGCGCATCTCTTCCGGCGTGTTGCCGTCGATCACCGTCTGCGTGCTTTCGGTGAAGCGCTCGAAGGCCTGGCGCTCCAGGTTTTCGAGCAGGCCTTGAGAGATCAGCAGCACCTGCAGGTTGTGCGACAGGCCCAGCTCCATGCGCAGGCGCAGCTCATGGCCGTCGATGTACTGGCGCTGCGGCGGGCCCCACTCCAGGCGCCACGGCTTGCTCTCCATGCCGCCGGTGATGACGAAGCCTTCGCCTTCGGCTTCACGCTTGTACTTGAGCTTGTTGTACTTGGCCCATTCCTCGACCTCGCGCCACACCGGGCCAGGAGCCGGGCGGGAAATCAGCTTCTTGAATGCATCAAGCATGATGAGGTGGCATCCACTAGAGTGGGCACACGGCAGTTGCCGCGATGACAGGAGACTATAGCGATGATCGACGTGTATTCGTGGGCTACCCCCAACGGCCACAAGGTCCACATCATGCTCGAGGAGTGCGGCCTGCCCTACCGCGCGCACCCGGTGAACATCGGCGCCGGCGACCAGTTCAAGCCTGAGTTCCTGGCGATCAGCCCGAACAACAAGATCCCCGCCATCGTCGACCCCGACGGGCCGGATGGCGAGCCGATCTCCTTGTTCGAATCGGGCGCCATCCTGCTCTACCTCGCCGGCAAGACCGGGCGTTTTCTGCCCAGCACGGTACGTGGGCGCTACGAGGTGCTGGAGTGGCTGATGTTCCAGATGGGCGGCGTGGGCCCGATGCTCGGCCAGGCGCATCACTTCCGCATCTACGCGCCCGAGAAGTTGCCCTATGCCATCGACCGCTACACCAACGAAGCCAAGCGGCTCTATGGCGTGATGGACAAGCGCCTGGCCAAGAGCAAGTACATCGCCGGCCCCGAGTACACGATTGCCGACATCGCCATCTTCCCGTGGCTGCGCTCGTGGAAGAACCAGGGCATCGACTGGGCCGACTACCCGCACCTCAAGGGCTGGTTCGACGAGATCGCGGCGCGGCCTGCCGTGCAGCGTGGGGTGGAAGTGCTGGCCGACCTGCGCAAACCGCTGGTCGACTCACAAGCGCGCGACGTGCTCTTCGGCAAGCAGCAGTACGAGCGACGTTGACCGGCGGGCACTGAAGGTGGCCTGCGCCCCCTAGACCCGGGGTCGCGAAATCGGCGAAAGCGCGTACTGTCCGCGTCAAAATACACACTTTCGCCCGTCTGGGCGATGGTTTAGCGCGCCCGATGAACTTGTCCGAGCCACTTCAGCCTTCAGGTCCGATGCCCGCCATCGCCGGCCAGACGCTCCATCCGGGCGAAAGGCTGTGCGACTTCGAGATCGTGCAGGTGATCGGGCTCACGAGCTTCGGTGTGCTGTACCTCGGGCGCCAGCTGCAGGATGGCAGCACGGTCGCCATCAAGGAGTACATGCCGTCGAGCCTGGCCACACGCACGCGTGACGGTCGGGTCGAAGTGACCGACCCGGCGCATCTGCCGGCGTTCGAGCGCGGCCTGCAAGCCTTCCTGGCCGAAGCGCTGACCCTGTCGCAGTTCGAGCACCCCAACCTCTTGCGCGTGAGCGCGGTGTGGGAAGACAACGGCACCGCGTACCGCTCGATGCCCTACCTCAGCGGCACCACGCTGCTCGCGTGGCGAACCGGCATCGCCGAGCCTGCTTCGCAAGCGCAGATGGAAGCCTTGCTCGAAGGCCTGCTGGACGCCCTGCGCACGCTGTACCAGGCCGGCTTGGCGCACGGCCAGGTCGAGCCCCTCAACATCTACATCGGCGAAGACGGCCAACCCGTGCTGATGGACTTCGACGCCGTGCACCAGGCGGTTCAGAGCGACCCGAACAAGCCGTATGTCGACGCCTACGCCGACCCTGCGCGCGTGGAGGCGACGATGAGCACCGACCTGCGCGCCGTGGCGGCGGTGCTGCACTTCGCGGTCAGCGGTGACTGGGCGCCCGTGCGTCAGGGGCAGGCACTGCGCTACCCGTCTTTGGCCGACGTGCTGCTGCGCTTCAAGAGCAGCGCGTCGGCGTTGGAATACAAGCCAGAGTTCCTCTCCGCAATCGACACCGCTTTGGCTCAGCCGCTGCTTCATGCACCCGGCACGATCACCGAGTTTCGCGAGCTGTTTGCGCCCGATTCGTCGGCGGCACCGCTGGTGGCGCCCGTTGGTATCGCGGAGAAGAAGCGGGCCAAGCGCCACAAGCGCGAGCCCATCCCGCCGGCACCGCCTGCGTACCCGTTGAACTCCAGCGAAAGCGTGCTGGCCCTGTTGGCCAACTTCGAGCGCGGGCCCGCGCCGTCCGCCGAAGACGTGGAGCCGTTTCAGGTCCCGGAGGTCCCGACGCTCACCGAAGAGGCCGAGCCGGCATTGCCTCCGCTGCGCATCGTCAACCCATTCGATGACCTGGAAGGCCGAGACTCGCTGCCCAATCTCTCGGTGGATGAGCCGGCCGACTACGAACCACTGCCCTACACGCCCATGCCGAGCATCCGTCGGCGCAATCCGTGGAAGCAACGCCTCCCGGTGATTGCCACGATGGCGGCAGTGCTCATCGCCGTCTTGGGCGCCCTTGCCTGGCAGCTGTTTGGGTGAGGGTATGAGGCACGGCGGCCAGAGCTGGCCTGCCCGGAGGGACTCGAACCCCCGACCTGCTGCTTAGAAGGCAGCTGCTCTATCCAGTTGAGCTACGGGCAGTGAGGGGGTGACCCACAGAAGAATGGTCGGAGCGGCGGGATTCGAACTCGCGACCTACTGGTCCCAAACCAGTTGCGCTACCAGGCTGCGCTACGCTCCGATCGGCGCGCATTGTACCCAGGGTATTCGCGCGCTCAGGCGTTGATTTGCTGCAAAGCTTTCTCGAGCCGCTTCACGCTCACCGGCTGAGGTGTGCGCAACTCCTGCGCGAAGAGGCTCACGCGAAGCTCTTCGAGCAGCCAGCGGAATTCATCGAGCCGTGCATCACGCACGCCCCGCCGGTCGGCCATCAGCCGCAGGTAGCGCTGCTCCAGCGGACGCATCTCGGCGAGGCGTGTGGCGTCACGGGTGGGGTCGCTGCGCAGCTTGTCGAGCCGCATCGTCACGCCCTTCAGGTAGCGCGGCAGATGCGCCAGCTGGGCCCAAGGGGTGTCGAGCACGAAGCGCTTCGGCAAGAGGCGCATGAGCTGCGCCTGGATGTCGTCGGCGACGTCTTTTGGCGGCCGGGCGTCCTTCAACTTGCGCGCTGCGGCGGCGTATTCGGTGAGGATGGCCAGCGCCCCGCGCGCCACCTCGTTGGCAATCAGCGTGAGGCGACCACGGCCTTCGTCGATGCGCTTGCGGAACACTTGCGCATCGGTCGGCAGCGGATCACCGAGAAAGGCACGGTCGAGGGCCAGATCGACGATCTGCTGGCGCAACTCGTCGGCCGTGCCGAGCGGCATGTAGAAGACGGCCATCTTCTGCAGGTCGGGGATGTTCTTCTCGAGGTACTTGAGCGCATCCTTGATCTGCAACGCGACCAGGCGGCGCAAGCCGGCGCGGTGCTTGGCCGCAGCGATGTCGGGCTCGTCGAACACCTCGATCAGCACGTGGTCGCCCTTGTCGATCAAAGCCGGGAAGCCGACGAGGCTCTGACTGCCACGCTTGACTTCCATCAACTCTGGCAGCTCGCCGAAGGTCCAGTCGGTGTAGCGGGCATCGCTCGTGGTCGGGGGCGCGACGATCTCGGCTTTGACCGGCGCATGGGGTTTCGCCGCGGCGGCGGGCACAGGCTCTGCCTCCGCCGCTTTCGGCAGGCCGGGGCGCAACACCGCCAGCGCCTGGAACGCCGAGCGCGCCTGCCCGCCCAGCTCGGCCTTGAGGCTTGCGAGGTTGCGGCCCATCGCGAGCTGCCGGCCGTGCTCGTCGACCACGCGGAAGTTCATGAAGAGGTGCGGCGGCAACTGTTCGAGCTTGAAGTCGTTGCGTTGCACCGCGAGTTGCGTGCGATCGCGCACCGCCTTGAGCAGACTGTCGACCAGCGAACCTTGCGCAAACGGCGTGAGCTCGCAGAACTCGGCGGCGTAGTCGGGCAGCGGCACCAGGCGCGAACGTGGCCGCTGGTGCAGGCTCTTCACGAGCGCGAGCACCTTGTCCTTCAACATGCCGGGCACCAGCCATTCGCAGCGCTCGTCGCTCACCTGGTTGAGCGCAAAGATGGGCACGGTGACGGTGACACCGTCTTTCGCATCACCCGGCTCGTGGAGGTAGGTCGCGCTGCAGTCCACGCCGCCCAGGCGCACGGTCTTGGGGAACGCCGCGGTGGTGATGCCGGCCGCTTCATGGCGCATCAGCTCGTCGCGCGTGAGCAGCAGCAGTTTCGGCTGGCGCTTCACCTCTTCGCGGTACCAGCGCTCCAGCGTCGAGCCGCTCACCACATCGGCCGGCAGCTGCTGGTCGTAGAAGGCGTAGATCAGCTCGTCGTCGACCAGCACGTCCTGCCGGCGCGACTTGTGCTCCAGTTCCTCGACCTGCTGGATGAGCTTGCGGTTGGCGGCGAGGAACGGCAGGCGTGTCTCCCACTCGCCATTCACCAGCGCTTCGCGGATGAAGATCTCGCGCGCCGCGACCGGGTCGACGTTGCCGAAGTTCACCCGCCGGTTGCTGTAGACCACGATGCCGTAGAGCGTGGCGCGCTCCAGCGCCACCACCTCGCCGGCCTTCTTCTCCCAATGCGGCTCGAGCAGCTGCGTCTTCAAGAGGTGCGCGCCGACGATCGGTAGCCACTGCGGCTCGATGTTGGCGATGCCGCGGCCGAAAAGGCGCGTGGTCTCGACCAGCTCGGCCGCGACGATCCAGCGGCCCGGCTTCTTGCTCAGGTTGGCGCCCGGGTGCTTGTAAAAACGGATGCCACGTGCGCCAAGGTACCAGTCGTCCTCGTCGCTCTTGAGGCCGATATTGCCCAGCAGGCCGGCGAGCATGGTCATGTGGAGCTGGTCGTAGGTGGCGGGCGAACCGTTCAGCCGCCAGCCGTGTTCGGCCACGACCGTGTGCAGCTGGGAATGGATGTCGCGCCACTCGCGCACGCGGCGCGGCGAGATGAAGTTGTCGCGCAGCAGCTGCTCCTGCTTGCGGTTCGACAGCTTGTGTTCGCCCTGGCCACCTTTGCTGTCTTCCAGCCACTTCCAGAGCTTGAGCGTGCCCACAAACTCCGACTTCTCGTCGTCGAACTTCTTGTGGGCGTTGTCGGCGGCCTGTTGCTGCTCGATGGGGCGGTCGCGCACGTCCTGCACGCTGAGGGCCGACGCGATGACGAGCACCTCGGCCAAGGCTTGGCGGTTGCGCGCTTCGAGGATCATGCGGCCGACGCGCGGGTCGAGCGGCAGCTTGGCAAGTTCGCGGCCGGTGGCGGTCAACTCGTTCTGGTCGTCGACGGCACCGAGCTCGTTGAGCAGCTGATAGCCGTCGGCCACCGCACGGCGAGGGGGCGGCTCGAGGAACGGGAAGTCTTCGACCAGACCCAGCCCAAGCGACTTCATGCGCAGGATCACGCCCGCCAGCGACGAACGCAGGATCTCGGGGTCGGTGAAGCGCGGGCGTTCGTTGAAGTCCTTCTCGTCGTAGAGGCGGATGCAGATGCCGTTGCTGACCCGGCCACAACGCCCGGCGCGCTGGTTGGCCGCGGCCTGGCTCACCGCTTCGATCTGCAGCTGCTCGACCTTGTTGCGGTAGCTGTAGCGCTTGACGCGGGCAGTGCCGGCGTCGATCACGTATTGGATGCCCGGCACGGTCAGCGAGGTCTCGGCCACGTTGGTGGCCAGCACGATGCGGCGGGCGCTGTGCGGCTCGAAGACGCGGTCTTGCTCCTGCTGCGAGAGGCGGGCGAACAGCGGCACCACTTCCACGCCCGGTGGATGGTGGCGACGAAGATGGTCGGCGGCCTCGCGGATCTCGCGCTCGCCGGGCAGGAAGACGAGCACGTCACCCGCACCTTCGCGCCAGAGTTCGTCGACGGCATCGCCGATCGCGTCGTTGAGCCCGTACTCGCGGCTCTCCTCGAACGGCCGGTAGCGCTGCTCGACCGGAAAGAGGCGCCCCGACACCATGATCACCGGCGCCGGCCCGTGGCGCGACGCGAAGTGCTGCGCGAAGCGGTCGGCGTCGATGGTGGCCGAGGTGACGATGATCTTGAGGTCGGGCCGGCGTGGCAGGATCTGCCGCAGATAGCCGAGTAGGAAGTCGATGTTGAGGCTGCGCTCGTGGGCCTCGTCGATGATCAGCGTGTCATACGCCTTGAGCAGTGGGTCGGTCTGCGTCTCGGCGAGCAGGATGCCGTCGGTCATGAGCTTCACGCTCGCGTCCGGCTGCAGGCGGTCCTGGAAGCGCACCTTGTAGCCCACGATTTCGCCGAGCGGCGTCTTCAGCTCGTCGGCGATGCGCTTGGCCACGCTGGAGGCGGCAATGCGCCGCGGCTGGGTGTGGCCAATGAGCTTGCCGGTGTTGGCACGGCCCCGGCCCATCGCGAGTGCAATCTTCGGCAGCTGGGTGGTCTTGCCGGAGCCGGTCTCGCCGCAAACGATCACGACCTGGGCTTGAGACAGCGCGCGTTCGATCTCCTCGCGTTTGCCCGAGACGGGCAGCGATTCAGGGAAGGTGATCGGGGGCAAGGGCGTCGCGGTCACCGGGGCGGGCCGGCCACGACGCGCGGGGGCGTCTGTCGTCAAGGGTCGTCGTGCAAAATCGCGGATTATTTCAGCCTCTCGCCTGTGGCGCGCGCATGGACCTCATCTTTCCGCACACCTTCGTCCCGTGGTTCCGTTCGGTCGCGCCGCACATCCACGCGCATCGAGGCAAGACCTTCGTGGTGGCCATCGCGGGCGAGCTGATCGCGGCGGGCAAGCTCACGGCTTTCGCACAGGACTGCGCCCTGATGCAGGCGATGGGCGTCAAGCTCGTGCTGGTACACGGCTTTCGCCCGCAGGTGGAAGAGCAGCTGCAGGCCAAGGGCCACGTCTCGCGCTTCAGCCACGGCATGCGCGTCACCGACCCGGTGGCGCTCGACTGCGCGCAAGAAGCCGCGGGCCAGCTCCGATATGAGATCGAAGCGGCGTTTTCACAAGGCCTGCCCAATACCCCCATGGCCGGCGCAGCCGTGCGCATGATCTCGGGCAACTTCATCACCGCACGGCCCGTTGGCATCGTCGACGGTGTGGATTTCCAGCACACCGGCCTCGTGCGCAAGATCGACGCCATCGCCATCCGCCAGAACATCGACGCGGGCTCGCTGGTGTTGCTCTCACCCTTCGGCTTCTCGCCCACCGGCGAGGCCTTCAACCTCAGCATGGAAGACGTGGCCACCAGCGCGGCGATCGAGCTGCAGGCCGACAAGCTGCTCTTCGTGACCGAGGTTCGCGGCATCCCGCAAGACCCGCATGCCGGCGACCCGCGCGATGAAGACGTCGAGATCGACCAGGAGCTGGCGCTGGCGGATGCCGAAAAGCTGCTCGCCCAACTGCCGAACCCGACCCAGCCCACCGACACGGCCTTCTACCTGCAGCATGCCGTCAAGGCCAGCAAGGAAGGCGTGGAGCGGGTGCACATCCTGCCCTTCAAGGTGGACGGGGGCGTGCTGATGGAGGTCTTCACGCACGACGGCATCGGCACCATGATCGTCGACGAAAAACTCGAGAGCCTGCGCGAAGCCACCGCCGACGACATCGGCGGCATCCTGCAGCTGATCGAGCCGTTTGAAAAAGACGGCACGCTCGTCAAACGCGACCGCACCGAGATCGAGCGCGACATCGACCACTACACCGTGATCGAGCACGACGGCGTGATCTTCGGCTGCGCGGCGCTCTACCCCTACCCCGAAGCCAAGACCGGCGAAATGGCCGCCCTCACCGTGAGCAACAACGTGCAAGGCCAGGGCGACGGCGAGCGCATCCTCAAGCGCATCGAACAGCGCGCCAAGGCCATGGGCATGACGAGCATCTTCGTTCTGACGACGCGCACCATGCACTGGTTCATCAAGCGCGGTTTCGCGCAGGTCGACCCCGACTGGTTGCCCGAGTCACGCAAGCGCAAATACAACTGGGACCGCCGCTCCCAGGTGCTGGTGAAGAAACTGGCCTGAAGACCGTTTTAGATTCTCAATTTCACAGGAGTACCTCATGGCCCGCACCATTCAATGCGTGTATCTGAAGAAAGAAGGCGAAGGCCTGGATTTCGCGCCGTACCCGGGCGAGCTGGGCAAACGTATCTACAACGAGATCAGCAAGGAAGCCTGGCAGCTGTGGATGAAACACCAGACCATGCTGGTCAACGAGAACCGTTTGAACCTGGCCGACCAGCGTGCCCGCCAGTATCTGGCGCGCCAGATGGAACGATTCTTCTTCGGTGAAGGCGCCGAACAGCCTGCGGGGTATGTCCCGCCCTCGGCCTGACGTTTATCTGGCCCGGGCGCAATATGGGCGACTCCTCGATTCTGAGGAGCGAGTCTCATTTGACCCGACGTGCAAATCCAGTTTGGCGGCACGAGAGTTTCCAGACCCTAAAATCGCGGCCTTAATACCCAGGCGCTACCCAAGGGAGATTCTCATGTCCTCACTGCAAGACTTGCTGGCAAAACGCGCGGCACTCGAACAGGAAATCGAGGCGACCCAAAAACGCGAGCGCCAAGACGCCATCGCAAAGGTCAAATCCATCATGGCCGAATATGGGCTCACGGTGGCCGATCTGGCGACCAAGGGCTCCGGCCCCAAGGCGGGCGTCAGCAAAGGCACGAAGGTCGCGCCCAAGTACCGCAACAGCGCGACCGGCGAAACCTGGAGCGGCCGCGGGCTGCAGCCCAACTGGCTCAAGGCCGCCATCGCTTCCGGCAAGAAGCTCGACGACTTCGCGCTTTGATGCCCGGGTGAGGCGGCAGGCAGGCTCTAGACTGGCGGGGTGATCCCGCCCAGCTTCGTCCAGGAACTGCTCTCCCGCGTCGACATCGTCGAGGTCGTCGGCCGCTATGTCCAGCTCAAGAAAGCGGGCATCAACCACAAAGGTTTGTGCCCGTTTCACGGCGAAAAGACACCGAGTTTCATCGTCAGCCCCACCCGGCAGACCTACCACTGCTTCGGTTGCGGCGTGCACGGCAATGCCATCGGCTTCCTGATGGAAAACAGCGGCATGGGCTTCATCGATGCCGTGCGCGACCTGGCGCAACAGGTGGGCCTCACCGTGCCGGAGGACGACCGCTCGCCCCAGGAGCGTGAACGCGCCGCTGAGCTGAAGCAGAAGCAGGCCACGTTGAACGATGTGCTGGCAAAGGCCGCCGAGCACTACCGCAAGCAGCTCAAGGGCAACCCCCGTGCGGTGGAGTACCTGAAGGGCCGCGGGCTCACAGGCGAGATCGCCGCGGCATTCGGCCTCGGCTACGCACCCGACGGCTGGCGGGGCCTCGCGAGCGTCTTCCCGCACTACGACGACCCGCTGCTGGAAGAAAGCGGCCTCGTGATCGCCCAGGGCGAGACCGAGGAGGAACGCAAGCGCTACGACCGCTTCCGCGACCGGATCATGTTCCCCATCCGCTCGGTGCAGGGCGAGGTGATCGGCTTTGGTGGCCGGGTGCTCGACAAGGGCGAGCCGAAATACCTCAATTCGCCCGAGACGCCTGTGTTCGTCAAGGGCCGTGAGCTCTACGGCCTGCACGAGGCCCGGGCCGCGATCCGCCAGAAAGGCTACGTGCTGGTGGTCGAGGGCTACATGGACGTGGTGGCCCTGGCGCAACTGGGGTTCCCCAATGCGGTGGCCACCTTGGGCACCGCCTGCACGGCCGAACACGTGCAAAAGCTTTTCCGGTTCACCGAGTCGGTGGTGTTCAGCTTCGACGGTGACGCCGCCGGCCGCCGCGCCGCGGGGCGCGCCCTCGAAGCCTCCCTGCCGCATGCGACCGACGTTCGCAGCATCCGCTTCCTCTTCCTGCCCACCGAGCACGACCCGGACTCCTATGTGCGAGAGCACGGCACGGAGGCGTTCGAAGCGTATGTGTCGCAGGCAGTGCCACTGTCGCGCCAGCTCGTCGAGGCCGCCCGCGAAGGGGTCGATCTCGACAGCGCCGAGGGCCGCGCCAAGTTCCTGGCGAACGCCAAACCGCTGTGGACCGCCCTGCCGGAAGGCGCCTTGAAGCTGCAACTGCTCGGCGAGCTGGCGCAAATGGCCGGGCTGGCGGGGCCCGACCTGTCACGCCTGTGGCAGGTAACCGGCGGGCAGCGGCGACCGCCACAGCCCAAGGATGAGGAACTGGAGTCCTCGATCCCGCTGGCGACGCAGTCGCCCCGAGGGTCCACGCGGGCGCCTCGCTTCGCCGGCCGCGCCGCCCCCGCCCGCAAGGAAGACACGGCCTTGCGGATGCTGCTCCTGCACAGCGATTGGTGGCAGCAGCTCGACGCTGACGACCACGAGCTGCTGGCCGAGTTGCCCGCCCCTCATGGCCCGCTGTGCTCCTGGCTGGAGCGCCACCTCCACGACCAGGGTGAAACCCCCTGGGCCGTGCTCGAACAGGCTCTCCAGGACACCGAATGGGCCGAGACCGTCGCCCGTTGGATGCCCGAGAGCGTGCTGGCCGACGAGATCCAGTTCGCCGACCTGCGCCGGGTGGTCGACAGCCTGCGCATCGACGCCCTGAAAGACGCCCAGCGTGCGCTCATCGAGCGCGCCGGCAGCGACCCGGCGGCGCTGGCCCGCTGGCGCGAGCTCGACACCCGTATCCGCCAGCTGAGTGCTTCGCAAACCTCTTTGACGTAAGGCCGCTCTTCGCCGATAATGGAGGGTTTGTTACGCGGCAAGAGTGACAGCAGCACCTCCGGTCCCGGCCACCCTCTGACCCAGGGTCCCCATACAAGGCCACCTCCTCCCGCAAGGGCTGCGCTTCTTCGATGGTCACGCCAGCTTGTCCGCACACGGCTACTTCTCCCGGTTTCGACCGTTTGAAGTGGCTGCGCCATGCCGGGTCTCTTCGTCGCCCTTGAACGATCGGTTCACGCCTGCATCTGCTGCAGGCTCTGTCCGTCGTTTGGTGCGCCTTCGAGGCCCCGGCACCAAGCCGTGACGCCCATCACCATCTGAGGATTTGCATGACCGCGAAGAAGAGCGCTCCCGCGAAGGCAGCCCCCGCTGCGCCCGCCAAGGCCACGAAGGCCGACGCCGAAGACAAGAAGAAGACCAAGGCCGCAGCTGCGCCTGCGAAGCCCGCCGCCAAGGCCGCCGCGCCTGCTGAAAAGGGCAAGCCGGGCCGCAAGCCCAAGGCCGGCGCTGCCGCCAAGAAGGAAGAGCCGGAAGAGGACTTCTCCGACATCGAAGCCGACTTGGCCGGTGAGCCGGAAGCCGAAGCCGACGCGGGCGAAGAAAAGGCTGCCAAGGCCAAGCCGCTTCGCATGAAGGTGTCGCGCGCCAAGGAGCGCGCGCTGATGCGTGAATTCGGCCTCGACGAGACCGCGCTCACCGAAGAGGAAGTCACCAAGCGCCGCCAGGAGCTGAAGACCCTCATCAAGATGGGCAAGACGCGCGGTTTCCTGACGCACCAGGAAATCAACGACCACCTGCCCGAAAAGCTGGTCGACGCGGAAATCCTCGAAGCCATCGTGTCGATGCTCAACGACATGGGCATCGCGGTCTACGAGCAGGCGCCCGACGCCGCCACCCTGCTGATCGCAGGCTCCGGCACCGCCACCGCGACGGAAGAAGAAGCCGAAGAAGCCGCCGAAGCGGCGCTCTCCACCGTCGACTCCGAATTCGGCCGAACCACCGACCCGGTGCGCATGTACATGCGCGAAATGGGCACGGTCGAGCTGCTCACGCGTGAAGGCGAAATCGAGATCGCCAAGCGCATCGAAGGCGGCCTGCAGGCCATGATGCTGGCCATCAGCGCGTCGCCGACGACCATCGCCGAGATCCTCGCCTACGCCGACAAGATCGCCGCCGGCGAGATGCAGATCTCCGAAGTGGTCGACGGGTTCGTCTCGGAAGACGAGGCCGACGACTACGTGGCCGAAGAAGACGTCGACTTCTTCGACGAGGAAGACGACGACGACGGCAACGGCGGCAGCAAGGCGCTGACCAAGAAGCTGGAAGAGCTGAAGGCCGCGGCGCTCATCAAGTTCGAAAGCCTGCGCACCAACTTCGACAAGATGCGCAAGTCGTTCGAGAAGGAAGGCTACCAGTCGCCCTCGTACAACAAGGCGCAGCAGGCCATCAGCGACGAGCTGATGACGATCCGCTTCACCGTCAAGAACATCGAGAAGCTGTGCGGCATCCTGCGCTCGCAGGTCGACGACGTGCGCCGCTACGAACGCGAGCTGCGCAAGATCCTGGTCGACAAGTGCGGCATGCCGCAAGACTACTTCGTCAAGAACTTCCCGCCCAACCTGCTCAACCTGAAGTGGCCCGAGAAGGAAGCCGCAAGCGGCAAGCCCTACAGCGCCATCCTCACGCGCAACCTGCCGGCCATCCAGGAACTGCAGCAGAAGCTGATCGACCAGCAGGCCCGGGCCGTCGTGCCGCTGGAAGACCTGAAGGAGATCAACCGCCGCATGAACGAGGGCGAGAAGTCCTCGCGCGATGCGAAGAAGGAAATGATCGAGGCCAACCTGCGCCTCGTGATCTCGATCGCGAAGAAGTACACCAACCGCGGCCTGCAGTTCCTCGACCTCATCCAGGAAGGCAACATCGGCCTGATGAAGGCGGTGGACAAGTTCGAATACCGCCGCGGCTACAAGTTCTCGACCTATGCCACGTGGTGGATCCGCCAGGCCATCACCCGCTCGATCGCCGACCAGGCGCGCACCATCCGCATTCCGGTGCACATGATCGAGACGATCAACAAGATGAACCGGTTGAGCCGCCAGCACCTCCAGGAGTTCGGCTTCGAGCCCGACGCGCCGACGCTGGCCGAGAAGATGGAGATCCCCGAGGACAAGATCCGCAAGATCATGAAGATCGCGAAGGAGCCGATCTCGATGGAAACCCCCATCGGCGACGACGACGATTCGCATCTCGGCGACTTCATCGAGGACACCAACAACACCGCGCCGATCGAAGCCGCCATGCAGGCCGGCCTGCGCGACGTGGTGAAGGACATCCTCGACAGCCTCACCCCGCGCGAGGCGAAGGTGCTGCGCATGCGCTTCGGCATCGAGATGTCGACCGACCACACGCTGGAAGAAGTGGGCAAGCAGTTCGACGTGACCCGCGAGCGCATCCGCCAGATCGAAGCCAAGGCGATCCGCAAGCTCAAGCACCCGAGCCGTTCGGACAAGCTCCGGACCTACCTCGACAACCTCTGATCGCTTGAACAAGCTCAAAGCCCCGGCCTAATTCGCCGGGGCTTTTTTCATATGGAGTGCCATAAACTTCACACATGACGCAGATTCTTCAGCGCACCGTCCTCTTTGCCGACCTGCGCGGCAGCACGGCGCTGTATGAGACGCTCGGCAACACCGAGGCCACGACGGTGGTCACCCGCAGCGTCTCCCTGATCTCGCAGATCGTCTCCACCTCGGGCGGCGTCGTCGTCAAGACGCTCGGCGACGGCCTGATGGCGGTGTTTGCCGATTCCGCCGAGGCGGTTGCCGCCGCCGACGAGATGCACGATTCGCTAGACCGCATCGTGCCGCCCTCCGGCCAGCGCAACGTGCCGGTGCTCAAGCTGCAGGTCGGCCTCGCCCACGGCGAAGTGGTCGAGATGTCGGGCGACTGCTTCGGCGACGCCGTCAATGTCGCCGCCCGCCTGCTCGACCACGCCGGCGACAACGAAACGCTCGCTACCGCCAGCGTCGTGGCCGGCCTCACCGCCGACATGCGCGAGCGCTGCCGCAGCCTCGACAAGGTCCAGCTGCGCGGCCGTGTGGAGCCAGTGCACGTCTACCTGATCGAAGGCCGCCGCTTCGGCGACACCGCCGCCACCGCCTACGGCGAGCTGCTGCCGCAGGCCGAGCCGGAAGGCATCCGCCTCGTGTGGCTCGACCTCAACCGCGTCTACGCCGGCCCGAGCCTGCCCGTGGTGCTCGGCCGCAGCCCGCAGGTCACCTATTGCATCGACGACTCGCGCGTGTCGCGCTCGCATGCCCGCATCGACTGGCATGGTGGCGCCTTCCAGCTCACCGACCTCAGCTACAACGGCACCTACGTGCGCTTCTCCAATGGCTCGGAGATCGTGTCGCTGCGCCGCGGCACCTGCACGCTGCACGGCTCGGGCCTGATCGGCCTGGGCGCCACGCTCACCGATCCGACCGCACCGTGCGTGCGCTTCGAGGTGCTCAAGTTCGCCGACACGCAGCCGCAAGACGCGCTGTAGTTCGCCCGGCTTGATCGGTCGCGTTTTCGTGCATCACTGCGCGGAAGTGCAGGCGATCCCGGGCTCTCGAATTCGGCCTTCTCCGCTAAAGTCATCGGCATGTTGCGGGCCGGTTCTTCTCTCGTTGACGTCGCTTTGGCGACGCGTTGAACAGCGCTCGCCCCGGTCATGGCCACCACCACCGTCGAGGCCAGCCGTGAGAGCACGCTGCGCGCGGTGGGCAAGCTCGGTGGCGCGCCCGAAGAAGAATTCGACATCCTGGTGCGCCTGCTTGCGCGCCAGCTTCCCGGCGGCGCCGTCTGGCTCGCCGTGCTCGATCAGCACCAGCGCCCGCACCTCAAGGCCCATGTCGGCCTCGCCGAACCGAAGCTCCCGCTGCTCGCAACCGAGCTGGCCCTGACCCTCTCACTCGACGACACCGCGCTGCAGCAGGGCATCGACGTCTCCGGCGACGGCTGGGCCGCGTGCCGGGTGGTCGCGCAGCAGCATGCGGTGGGCATTCTCGGCGTCGCACGCCCGGCCGGCGCCATCGACGACAACGCCCTGGCCTCGCTGCGCGAAGCCGCCACGCTGGCCGGCGCGCTGCTCGATGCGCGGCTGAAGGAAAGCCTCTGGCGCCACCATGCCGAGCGCGTGCGCGAGGCGAGCCTCTCCAGCACCGACTGGCTCTGGGAGAGCGATGACCAGGGCCGCGTGCGCTGGGTGTCGTCGGGCGTGCAGGCCAACACCGGCATGCCACCCAACCTCGTGATCGGCCGCACGCTGCAGCAGATCAACGAGCCGGTCGAGGGCGACACCACCCGTTCCTGGGAGCGGTACCAAGACGCGCGCTCTCGGCAGGCCCCCTTCCGCGACGTGCTGGCGCACCGGCCCTCGCCGAGCGGCCGCATCACCGTGAGCATCAGCGGCACGCCGGTGTTCGACGAAACCGGCACCTTCCGCGGCTACCGCGGCACCACCAGCAACGTCACCGAGCGCATCGAAGCCCAGCGTGCCGCGCAAGCGGCCGAGCGCCTGCTGAGCGAGGCGATCGACAGTCTCACCGCGGGCGTGATGATCTCCGACCCACAAGGCCGTGTCGTGGTCGCCAACGCGGTGTGGCGGCGCGGCCTGGCCGCCTACATGCACGGCGACCCGAGCTGGCCCGAGATCGTGCAGCGCATGGCCGACGCGGGCGACTACCCCGCCGCCCAGGGCCGCGACGACTTCGTGCGCTGGCGACTCTCACTCGCCTCGCCGCGCGGCGAGCAACACGAGATGCGCTGGAAAGGCCGCTGGGTGATCGTGAGCGACCGGCGGCTCAACGACGGCAGCGTGGTGCACCTGTCCATCGACATCAGCGACCGCAAGGAAGCCGAACTCGCCCTCGCACGCCAGCAGGAGCAGCTGCGCGAATCGCAAGACCAGCTGAGCGCCGTGCTGGGCGCCGTGCCCGACCTGTGGTTCGTGCTCGACGACGAGGGCCGCTACCTCGCCTGCAGCTCCGACAAGCACCCGATGCTCGTGCACTCCTGGGACAGCGTGCGCGGCCTGCCCTTCGACAGCGGTGTGCCGCGCCACATCGCCGACCTGGCCCTGCCCGCCATCCGGCTGGCCCTGGCCCGTGGCGAGGTGCAGCGCATCCAGTACGACCTCACCACGCGCGACGGCGTCATGCGCACCTTCGAAGCGCGCATCTCACCGATGCCCAACAATCGCGTGCTCTACGTCACCCGTGACCTCACCGAGCTGCGCAACCTCGAGCGCGACGTGCTCATCATGCAGCGCGCGTTCGAGGCCGAGGCGTCGCTCTCGATGTGCGTGTCCGATGCCTTGCAGCCCGACATGCCGCTGATCTACGTCAACCCAGCCTTCGAGCGGCTCACCGGCTACAGCCGGGCCGAGGCGCTTGGCCAGAACTGCCGCTTCCTCCAGGGCCACCTGCGCGACGAGCCCGGCTGCTCCACCTTGCGTGAAGCCATCGACCAAGGCCGCTCGGCGTCGGTCACGGTCCGCAACGTGCGCAAGGACGGGAGCGTGTTCTCCAACGCCGTGCACGTGGCGCCGGTGCGCGATGCGAATGGCCAGCTCACCCACTACATCGGCGTGCAGCGCGACGTGACCGAGCAGACCCGCGCGGCCGACAAGCTGCGCCTGTCCGAAGAGCTGTACCGCTCGGTGGCGCTGGCCATCAGCGACGGCCTGCTCGTGGTCACCCCGGCCCTCGGCATCCTCGCGGTGAACCCTGCGGGGTGCGACATCGTCGGCGCCGAGCAGACTGCCCTCATGAACGCCCAAGGCGATGCCTGGCCCTTCGAGCTGCTGGGCCCCGACGCCGCACCACTCGCAAGCGACCAGCACCCGGTGCTGCGGGTGATCGCCAACGACGAGCCGCTGGTCAACCAGATCCACGCCCTGCGCCGCGCCGACGGCCAGCAGCGCTGGGTGGCACTGAACGCCCACCCGCTGCAACTGCGCCCCGAAGCGCAGACCTTCGCGGTGGTACTGACCTTCCGCGACATCACGCAACAGCGCAGCTCCGAGCAGGCCCTGCGCGACAAGCAGGCGGCCGAGCTGGCGAGCCACGCCAAGAGCGAGTTCCTCTCGCGCATGAGCCATGAGATGCGCACGCCGCTCAATGCGGTGATCGGCTTCGCCCAGCTCCTCAACCTGAGCCCCGCCAGCCTCGATGGCGCCACCGTGCGCGACTACGCCGGCCACGTGCTCGAAGCCGGCGAGCACCTGCTCGCCCTGATCGACGACGTGCTCGACCTGCAGAAGATCGAAGAAGGCGCGCTCACGCTGAAACTCAACCCGGTCGACCTCCACCAGGCTGTGACGCGCGCGAGCGAGCTGCTGATGCCCCTGGCACAGGCGGCTGGCGTGCGCTTCGAGCTGAGCGTGCCGCCGGCCACCTGGGTGCAGGCCGACATGCAGCGGCTGCGCCAGGTGCTGCTCAACGTGGGCTCCAACGCCATCAAGTACAACCACCCGGGCGGCATCGTGCGCTGGCGGCTCGACGCACTGCCCGACCGCGTGGCCCTGTGTATCGAAGACACCGGCTCGGGCATGACCGACGAGCAGATGAGCCGGCTCTTCCAGCCCTTCGAGCGCCTGGGCCGCGAGACCTCCACCATCGAAGGCACCGGGCTCGGGCTCATCATCGCGCGCAGCCTCACGCAGGCCATCGGCGGGCGGCTGTCCATCGTGAGCCGCGCGGGCCTGGGCACCAGCGTGCGCCTCGAGCTGCAGCCGGCCGACGCCCCGGCGGCCACACCGATCAAGACGGAGCCCGTCGCCATGCCCTCGCAGGCCCGCCCCCTGCGCATGCTCTACGTCGAAGACAACCGCATCAACGCCATCCTCTTCGAGGAAGCGATGCGCCTGCATGGCGACCGCATCGAGCTGCGCGTGGCCGAAGACGGCGACCAGGCCTTGACCGTCGCCCAGGAATGGCAGCCCGAGATGCTGGTGCTCGACGCCCACCTGCCCGGCGCCTCGGGCTTCGAGGTGCTGCAATTGCTGCGCGCCCTGCCCGGCCTCGACAACGTGCCCGCCTACATGTGCTCGGCCGACGCCATGCCCGACGACGTGCAGCGTGCCTACGAAGCCGGCTTCATCGGCTACTGGACCAAGCCGATCCACGTGGGCACGATCCTCGCCGACGTGGAGCAGTGCCTGCAGCGCAGCCGCAGCAGCGCCTGAGCGGCCTCGTCCGCCCGCCCGGGCGGCGCCACGATAATCGCGCCCTGCCCGCCGCACCTCGGCGGCGACCTTCACACTCCCGCCGATGACCGCCCCCGACACCGCCGTCCTCCTGTGCAACCTCGGCACGCCCGATGCGCCCACCACGCCCGCCGTGCGCCGCTACCTGTCGCAATTCCTGCACGACCCGCGCGTGGTGGAGATCCCGCGCGTCATCTGGTGCCCGATCCTGCACGGGATCATCCTGCGCACGCGGCCGGCGCAGTCGGCCAAGCGCTACGCCAGCATCTGGACGCCTGAGGGCTCGCCGCTCACCGTCTGGTCGGACAAGCAGGCCAAGCTCCTGGCCGGCTACCTCGGCGAGCGCGGCCATCGGGTCAGCGTGCGTTTCGCCATGCGCTATGGCAACCCGTCGATCCCGTCGGTGCTCGGCGAGCTCAAGGCCGGTGGGGCACGCCGTGTGCTGGTGCTGCCCATGTACCCGCAATACTGCGCCGCCACCACTGCCAGCACGGCCGACGCCGTGAACGCCTGGGCGAAGAAGGAGCGCGCCTTGCCCGAGCTGCGCTTCGTGAACCGCTTCCACGACGACCCGCGCTACATCGACGCGCTGGCCAAGCGCCTGTCGGACCACTGGATGACCCACGGCCGCGGCGAGCGGCTGGTGATGAGCTTCCACGGCATGCCCAAGCGCACGCGCGACCTCGGCGACCCTTATTTCGACGAGTGCATGGAAACCGCCCGCCTGGTGGCCGCCCGTGCCGACGTGAAGGCCGAGCAATTGGTCGTCACCTTCCAGAGCCGCCTCGGCCGCGCCGAGTGGCTCCAGCCCTACACCGAGCCGACGCTCGTGCAACTCGCCCGGCAAGGCGTGAAGAAGGTCGACGTGATGTGCCCCGGTTTCGTGGCCGACAACCTGGAGACGCTGGAAGAAATCGCCCAGGAAGCGCGCGACGCCTTCTTGAAGGCAGGCGGCACCGACTTCAACTACGTGCCATGCCTCAACGATCAGCACGAGTGGATGGCGGCCCTGGCCGCGCTGGCATTGCGCCACCTGCAGGGCTGGGACACCCAACGGCCCGCCCCGGCCAGCCGCCCATGAACGACAAGGCGAGCTCCGGCATGCGGCTCGACAAATGGCTCTGGGCCGCCCGCTTCTACAAGACTCGCAGCCTCGCCACGCAGGAGATCGACAAGGGCCGGGTGCAGGTGAACGGCCAGGCCGCCAAGCCGGCGCGCGAGCTCAAGCCCGGCGACCTGCTCGACATCCGCCAGGCGGCGCAGAGCCCCCGCTCGATCAAGGTGGTGGCCCTGAGCCACGTGCGCGGCCCGGCGCCCGTGGCGCAGGCGCTCTACGAAGAAACGCCCGAGAGCATCGCCCGCCGCGAAGAAGCGGCCCGCGCGCGCCGCGAGACGCCAGAGCCCGCCCTCGCTATCGAACAAGGCCGGCCGACCAAGCGCGACCGCCGCAAGCTGGCCGATTGGGACCGCTGGAGCGCTTCCATCGACTCTGACTGAGCGCAGTCGAAAAAAAAGCGCGCTTCCGGCTCTTGAAATCCCGGGGGCATGACCCACATGCCCCGCTTCCACAGGTAATCCCGACCCATGCAGAACACGGACGACAACACCCAGGACGCGGCCGCCACCGGCGCCGCCGATCCCCAGAACCCGGCCTCCGCCGAGGCCTCGCCCTCCGCCACGGCCGCCGAGCCCTCCCTCGAATCGCGCCTCGCCGAGATGTCTGACGCCTACCTGCGCGCCAAGGCCGAGACAGAAAACATCCGCCGCCGCGCCGAGGAGGAAGTCTCCAAGGCCCGCAAGTTCGCCGTCGAAGGGTTTGCCGAAAGTCTGCTTCCGGTGAAAGACAGCCTCGAGGCGGCCATCGCCATCCAGGCCGCCACGCCCGAGCAGCTGCTCGAAGGCGTGCACGCCACGCTGCGCCAGCTCTCGCAGGCGCTCGAGCGCAACAAGGTGATCGAGATCAACCCGCAGGCGAGCGCCAGGTTCGATCCTCACCAGCACCAGGCGATCAGCATGGTGCCGGCCGAGCAGGAGGCCAACACGGTCGTCACCGTGCTGCAGAAGGGCTACCTCATCGCCGACCGCGTGCTGCGCCCGGCGCTCGTGACGGTGGCCGCGCCCAAGTAAACGATCCACAGACATGCGGCCCTTGAAAAGACCGCAGTTATCCACAACTCGAGAACAACCGAATTTCAGTCCAACGGACTTCAGGAGTAAACGAACATGGCAAAGATCATCGGCATCGACCTCGGCACCACCAACTCGTGCGTTTCCATCATGGAAGGCAACACCACCAAGGTGATCGAGAACAGTGAAGGTGCACGCACCACGCCGTCCATCGTGGCCTACCAGGAAGACGGCGAGATCCTCGTCGGCGCTTCCGCCAAGCGCCAGGCGGTCACCAACCCGCGCAACACGCTGTACGCCGTCAAGCGCCTGATCGGCCGCAAGTTCACCGAGAAGGAAGTGCAGAAGGACATCGACCTGATGCCCTACAAGATCGTGGCTGCCGACAACGGCGACGCCTGGGTGGAGGTGCGTGGCAACAAGCTCGCCGCACAGCAGGTCAGCGCCGAGATCCTGCGCAAGATGAAGAAGACCGCCGAGGACTATCTCGGTGAGCCCGTGACCGAAGCCGTGATCACGGTGCCGGCCTACTTCAACGACAGCCAGCGCCAGGCCACCAAGGACGCCGGCCGCATCGCGGGCCTCGACGTCAAGCGCATCATCAACGAGCCCACCGCTGCGGCCCTCGCCTTCGGCCTCGACAAGGCCGCCAAGGGCGACCGCAAGATCGCCGTGTACGACCTGGGCGGCGGCACCTTCGACATCTCGATCATCGAGATCGCCGACGTCGATGGCGAGAAGCAGTTCGAAGTGCTCTCCACCAACGGCGACACCTTCCTCGGTGGAGAAGACTTCGACCAGCGCGTCATCGACTACATCATTGCCGAGTTCAAGAAGGAGCAAGGCGTCGACCTGTCGAAGGACGTGCTCGCCCTGCAGCGTCTGAAGGAAGCTGCCGAAAAGGCCAAGATCGAACTGTCGAACAGCTCGCAGACCGACATCAACCTGCCGTATGTGACGGCCGATGCATCGGGCCCGAAGCACCTCAACATCAAGCTCACGCGTGCCAAGCTCGAAGCCCTGGTCGAAGACCTGATCGAGCGCACCATCGCCCCGTGCCGCACCGCCATCAAGGATGCGGGCGTGAACACGAGCGAGATCGACGACGTGATCCTCGTGGGCGGCATGACCCGCATGCCCAAGGTGCAGGACAAGGTCAAGGAGTTCTTCGGCAAGGAGCCGCGCAAGGACGTCAACCCTGACGAAGCCGTGGCCGTGGGTGCCGCGATACAGGGCCAGGTGCTGGCAGGCGACCGCACCGACGTGCTGCTGCTCGACGTCACCCCGCTGTCGCTCGGCATCGAGACGATGGGCGGCGTGATGACCAAGATGATCAAGAAGAACACCACCATCCCGACCAAGTTCTCGCAGGTCTTCTCGACCGCGGAAGACGGCCAGCCGGCGGTGACGATCAAGGTCTATCAAGGCGAGCGCGAGATGGCCTCGGGCAACAAGAGCCTGGGCGAGTTCAACCTCGAAGGCATCGCGCCCGCACCGCGTGGCACGCCGCAGATCGAGGTGAGCTTCGACATCGACGCCAACGGCATCCTGCACGTGGGCGCCAAGGACAAGGGCACCGGCAAGGAAAACAAGATCACCATCAAGGCCAACTCGGGTCTCAGCGAAGACGAGATCCAGGCGATGGTGAAAGACGCCGAGCTCAACGCCGCCGAAGACAAGAAGAAGGTCGAGCTCGTGCAGGCCCGCAACCAGGCCGATGCCCTCGTGCACAGCGTGAAGAAGTCGCTCACCGAATACGGCGACAAGCTCGATGCCGGCGAGAAGGAAAAGATCGAGTCCGCCTTGAAGGAGGCTGAAGAAGCCATCAAGGGCGACGACAAGGACGCGATCGACGCCAAGAGCGAAGCGCTGATGACCGCCAGCCAGAAGCTGGGCGAGAAGGTCTACGCCGACGCGCAGGCCGCGCAAGCCGCGGCCGGTGCGGCGGCGCAACCCGAAGGCCCGGCAGGCGGGGCGAGCGCGAGCGCCAGCGCGAAGCCGGCCGACGACAACGTCGTCGACGCCGACTTCAAGGAAGTGAAGGACAAGAAGTAACCCGGCCCACGGCGGCGGCGCGCCGCTGCCAAGAATTCCCCCGTGGGCTGGCGAAACCAGCACGCGGGGGATTTCGCGTTTAAAGACGCGACGGTAGAAACGACAGCGACCTGAATCAGCAGCACACAGACATGGCAAAGCGCGACTACTACGAAGTCCTCGGTGTGGCGAAGAACGCCTCCGACGACGACATCAAGAAGGCCTACCGCAAGCTGGCCATGAAATTCCACCCTGACCGCAACCAGGGTGACGGCGCCAAGAAGGCCGAAGAGCAGTTCAAGGAGGTCAAGGAGGCCTACGAGATGCTCTCCGAGCCGCAGAAGCGCGCTGCCTACGACCAATACGGCCACGCCGGGGTCGACCCCAACGCCGGCGGCTTCCGGCCGGGTGGCCCGGGTGCGGAAGGCTTCGGTGGTTTCGCCGAGGCCTTCGGCGACATCTTCGGCGACATCTTCGGTGGCCAGGGCGGCGCTGGCGGCCAGCGCCGGGCGCAGCAGGTCTACCGCGGCAGCGACCTCAGCTACACGATGGAGATCACGCTCGAGGAAGCCGCGCACGGCAAGGAGACGCAGATCCGCATTCCCAGCTGGGAAGAGTGCGCCACCTGCCACGGCACGGGTGCCAAGCCCGGCACGCATGCCAAGACCTGCCCGAGCTGCAACGGCGCCGGCACCGTCACCATGCGCCAGGGCTTCTTCAGCATCCAGCAGACCTGCCCGCACTGCCACGGCTCGGGCCGGGTGATCCCCGACCCGTGCACCACCTGCCACGGCCAGGGCAAGACGAAGAAGACGAAGACGCTGGAGGTGAAGATCCCCGCCGGCATCAACGAAGGCATGCGCATCCGCTCGGCCGGCAACGGCGAGCCCGGCACCAATGGCGGCCCGGCCGGCGATCTCTACATCGAGATCCGCATCAAGCAGCACGAGATCTTCGAACGCGACGGCGACGACCTGCACTGCACCGTGCCGGTCAGCATGACCACCGCAGCGCTCGGCAGCACGATCGAGGTGCCCACGCTCGGCGGCAAGGCCGAGATCGACTTGCCCGAAGGCACGCAGCACGGCAAGACCTTCCGCCTGCGCGGCAAGGGCATCAAGGGCGTGCGCTCCAGCTACCCGGGCGACCTGTACTGCCACGTGAGCGTGGAGACGCCGGTCAAGCTCACCGAGCACCAGCGCAAGCTCCTGCGCGAACTCGACGAGTCGCTGGCCAAGTCGCCCGACAAGCACTCGCCCAACGCCAAGAGCTGGACCAACCGGGTCAAGGACCTGTTCAAGTAAGCCTGAGCGTTCAAGTCAGCCTCTGCGGGGGCCGATAACTCCAGGGAGAGGCGCAACGGCGCCTCGTGTGCAGGCAGTAGTTCACGCTGTCGCGCCCCTGGAGACCCCGTGCAACTGCTCGACCGAGACATCGCCGACTGCAAGGCTCTGGTTGTCGATGGCAACCCGACCTCGCGCAGCATTCTTTCAGCGCAGCTGAGAGAGTTCGGCGTGGGCACGGTCGTGCAATGCGGCCGCATCAAAGACGCCCGCAAGCAGCTCGAAGCCCGTCCCTTCGACGTGGTGCTCTGCGAGCACCGCTTCGACCAGGAAGACCCCAACTACACTGCGCAGCACCTGCTCGACGACCTGCGCAAGGCGCAGCTGCTGCCCTTTTCCACCGTCTTCATCATCGTGACCGGCGAAGCCTCGTACACGATGGTGGCCGACGCCGCCGAGTCCGCCCTCGACAGCTACCTGCTCAAGCCGCACACCGCCACCTCGCTCGGCGAGCGGCTGATGCAGGCGCGCAAGCGCAAGAAGACGCTCGCCGACATCTTCACCGCCATCGAGCAGGCCGACTACCAGCACGCCACCCGGCTGTGCCTGCAGCGTTTCGCCAGCCGCTCGATCTACTGGCTGTATGCCGCGCGCATCGGCTCCGAGCTGCTGCTGCGCCAGGGCATGCACGACGAGGCCAAGAAGCTCTGCGAGGCCGTGCTCGAAACCGGCGCCCTGCCCTGGGCGCGCTTAGGGATAGCCCGCGCGCAGATCGACGCCAACCAGCCCACGCAGGCCATGCGCACGCTGGAGACGCTGATCGGCGACCACCCGAGCCACGTCGATGCGTATGACGTGATGGGGCGCGTGCAGGTGGAGCAAGGCAACCTCAACGAGGCGCTCGACACCTTCCGCAAGGCCAGCTCGCTCACGCCCAGCTCGATCGCGCGGCTGCAGAAGCACGGCATGCTGGCCTTCTTCATGGGCGACCGCGACGAAGCCGCGAAGATGCTCGACCGCGCCGCCACGCTCGGCATCAGCTCGAAGATGTTCGACTTCCAGTCGCTGGTGCTGCTCGCCTTCAGCCGCTTCCAGCAGCGCGACAGCAAGGGGCTGCAGCGCTGCGTCGACAACCTCCAGCACGCGCTCGAACGCGCGCCGAACAGCAAGCGGCTGCAGCGCTTTGCCAGCATCGTCTCGACCCTCAACCTCATGCTGCAAAAGCAGGTGGCGGCGGTGGTCGCCGAAGTCCGGGGGCTCTTCAGCAAGCTCGACGAGCCGGGCCTCGACATCGAAGCCGGCTGCAACCTCCTGGCGCTGCTCTCGCAGCTCACCGCGGGCGAGATCCAGCTCGATGGCTCGGAAGGCTGGGTCGACACGCTCGGCCTGCGCTTCGCCAGCTCCAAGGGTCTGACCGAATTGCTCGCGGGCGCCGCCGGTGTGCACCCGCCGTTCGCCGAGCGTGTGCGCCAGGCCCATCTGCGCATCAGCGAAATGGCCGAGCAGGCCGTGACGCACACCGTGCAGGGCAACCACCGCTCGGCGGTGCAGGCGCTGCTCGCCCACGCCGAGCGCACCTACAACGCCAAGCTGATCGACATGGCGCGCATGACGCTGCAGCGCCACGGCGCCCGCATCGACGACGCGGCCACCCTCTCAGAACGCGCCGACGCGCTGCGCGACCTCTACGCGGTGGGCGTGAGCGCGGCGATGCTGGGCCAAGCCGGTGGGCGGCAACCCGGTGCGCTGAACCTGCGCGACGTGCGTCCTTCCGACGAAGGTGCTGCCGAAGACCCGCCAGAGCCCGTCGCGGCCTGATGGGCCGGCTCTGCGTCAGAACAACTCGCCCTGCCCCGGGTCGGCCTTCGGCGCGGCCCGCATCGGCGCTGGAGCGCGCGCAATCACCGGCTTGCGAAAGAGCGACAGGTCGAGCTCGATCCGGGTCTTGTTGAGCCCGAGCCGGGCACAGGCCTTGTCGAAGCGCTGGCGCAGCAGCTGCGCCCACACACCGGTGCCTTTCATGCGCGTGGCGAAGTTCGCGTCGTAGTCCTTGCCGCCACGCATCTCGCGGATGCGCGCCATCACGCGTGCCGCCCGCTCGGGAAAGTGCTGGTCGAGCCACTGCTGGAAAAGCGGGTTCACCTCCCACGGCAGCCGCAGCACGATGCTGAAGGCCGACTGCGCACCCGCCTCGGCGGCGGCTTCGAGGATGCGCTCCAGCTCCGGCTCGTTGATGAAGGGAATGACCGGCGACACGCTCACGCCCACCGGCACGCCCGCCTTCGCCAGCGTCTCGACCACGCGCAGCCGACGGTGCGGGGCCGCCGCCCGCGGCTCGAGGATTCGCGCGAGCTTGGGGTCGAGCGAGGTGATCGAGACGTAGATCGCCACCAGCCGCTGCGCCGCCATCGGCGCCACGAGATCCAGGTCGCGCTCGATCCCTGAAGACTTGGTGACCATCGAAAATGGATGTCGGCATTCGTGCATCAGCTCGATGATGGACCGCGTGATGCCGAGCTTGCGCTCGATGGGCTGGTAGGCGTCGGTGGCCGCGCCGATGTTGATCATCGAGGGCTCGTAGGCCCGGCTGGCGAAGGCTTCGCGCAGACGCTCGGCGGCGTTCACCTTGGCGATGATCTTGGTCTCGAAGTCGAGGCCGGGCGAGAGGTTGAGGTAGCTGTGCGTGGGCCGCGCGAAGCAGTAGATGCAGCCGTGCTCGCAGCCGCGATACGGGTTCACCGACAGGTCGAAGCCGATGTCGGGCGAGTCGTTGCTGGACAGCACCGACTTGACCCGCTCCTCGATGATCTGCGTCTCGCGCGGCAGGTGCTCTTCTTCGGCCAGCTGGTCGATCGAGCCCCAGCCGTCATCGAAGGTCTCTCCCGATTGGCGGGCATAGCGGTGGACGATGGCCCACGCCGTGCCGCGACCTTTGTGCGGGTCGCGCTCGAGCGGAGAGGTAGGTTTTGTCGGCATACTGTGTATTTATACAGCATGCCGTTCTTGCGCGTTGGTAGAAGCTCAGTAGAAGTCGTCACCGCCACTGCCGGGCGCCATGTTCTCGAACTTCGTGAGCGGCTTCAGGAACGCAAGCTTCACTGTGCCGGTCGGGCCGTTACGCTGCTTGCCGATGATGATCTCGGCCACGCCCGGCTCCTTCGACTGCTCCTTGAGGTAGTAGTCGTCGCGGTAGATGAACATGATCACGTCCGCGTCCTGTTCGATGGCGCCCGACTCGCGCAGGTCGCTCATCATCGGGCGCTTGTCGGTGCGGGTCTCCACGCTTCGGTTGAGCTGCGAGAGCGCGATGACCGGGCACTTCAGTTCCTTCGCCAGGGACTTGAGGCCGCGCGAGATCTCGCCAATCACGGTGGCACGGTTTTCTTCGCTGCCGCCGCCGCTGCCACTCATGAGCTGCAGGTAGTCGACGACGATCAGGCCCAGCTGGCCGCATTGGCGTGCCTGGCGGCGCGCCCGGGCGCGCAACTCGCTCGGGCTCAAGGCCGAGCCTTCGTCGATGAAGACGGCGGCCTTGCCGAGCTTCTCGACAGCCTCGGACAGGCGGCCCCATTCGTCGTCGTGCAGCTTGCCGGTGCGCAGGTGGCCCTGGTCGATGCGGCCGAGCGAGCCGACCATCCGCAAAGCCAGCTGGGCCGCGCCCATTTCCATCGAGAACACGACTACCGGGAGGCCTTCGTTGACGGCCACGTTTTCGGCGATGTTGAGTGCGAAGGCGGTCTTGCCCATCGAGGGGCGAGCGGCCAGCACGATGAGGTCGCCGGGTTGCAGGCCAGCGGTCATCTTGTCCATGTCGTAGAAGCCGGTGCGAACACCCGTCACCTCTTCGGCGCCGTTCTCGTGCAGCTCGTTCACGCGGTCGATCAGCTGCACGACGAGCGTGTCCATGCTGATGAAACCCTGGCGCGAGCGCGAGCCTTCTTCGCCGATCTTGAAGATCTTGCTCTCGGCTTCGTCGAGGATCTGCGGCACCGGCCGGCCCTGCGGGTTGAAGGCAGCGGTGGCGATCTCGTCGCTGGCGGCGACCAGTTTGCGCAGCACGGCACGCTCGCGCACGATCTCGGCGTAGCGGCGCAGGTTGGCCGCACTCGGCACGCTCTGCGCCAGCGCATTGAGGTACACCAGGCCACCGCAGGCTTCGGCCTTGCCCAGGCTCTGCAACTGCTCAAAGACGGTGATGACGTCGGCCGGCTTGGAGTTGTTGATCAGGCCACCAATGGCCGCATAGATCAGCTGGTGCTCGTGGCGATAGAAGTCGCTGTCGTTGAGCAGGTCACCGGCGCGGTCCCACGCGCTGTTGTCGATCAGCAGGCCGCCGAGCACGCTCTGCTCGGCTTCGATGGAGTGCGGTGGGATGCGCAAGCGCGCGACTTCGTCGTCGCCTCTGGAGGAGCCCGGGAAATCATTGTTCGAGAAGACGGCGGCCATCGGGAAATGATACGAAGAGGCTCCTGCCACGCCTGTGGACAAGCCTGGGGAAATTCGGTGGGCCTTGGGTGGAAATCAAGAGCCCGCAAAGAAAAAGGGCCGGCAGAGCCGACCCTTTGTCGTGGAGCGCGGGTAAACCTCAGTCGGTCTCGCCCACCACCACCACCTTGACCTCGACCACCACATCGGAGTGCGGTGCGACGGACACGGTGTGCTCGCCAACCGTCTTCAGCGGGCCGTTGGGCAGGCGAACTTGCGACTTGACGACCTTGAAGTCGATGCGGTTGAGCGCATCGGCGATGTCGTGGTTCGTCACCGAGCCGAACAGGCGGCCATCCACACCCGCCTTTTGCGTGATGTGAACAGTGCGGCCATTCAGCTTCTCGCCCAGGGCTTGAGCAGCAGCCAGCTTTTCAGCGGCAGCCTTCTCGAGCTCGGCACGGCGGGCTTCGAATTCCTTGATCGCGGCTTCGGTCGCACGGCGTGCGGCACGGGTCGGGATCAGGAAGTTGCGGGCATAACCATCCTTCACCTTGACGACGTCGCCGAGGTTGCCGAGGTTGGCCACTTTTTCGAGCAGGATCACTTGCATGTCGATTGCTCCTTAGACCTTGTGCTGGTCGCTGTACGGCAGCAAAGCCAGGAAGCGAGCGCGCTTGATGCAGGTAGTGAGCTGGCGCTGGAAGAACGCGCGCGTGCCGGTCAGGCGGGCGGGCGTGATCTTGCCGTTTTCACCGATGAAGTCGCGCAGCGTGTCGATGTCCTTGTAGTCGATTTGCTCGACGCCGGTCACCGTGAAGCGGCAGAAACGCTTGCGGCGGAACAGCAGGGACTGTTGGTTGCGCTTGGGCTTGCGGTCCTTCGAGAACCGACCTTTACCACGTGGCGGGGGCATATTTCACCTCTCTAGAAATTCAATCCGGAACAAACAAGAGCCGGTCACTGGGGACTGCAGCTCATTCGAATTCGGTCACATGCAGGACGGTGCCTCGGCCATTGCGCTGGTGGGTCAGAAAGCCGGCAAAGGTGCCAGTCGATCCGATCTCCAGCTTCATGAGGCGCTGCGCGAGATCCCCGATCGCCACTGCGCGCATCTCCAACGAGACTTTGCGAGGGGAGCCAGCTTCGGTGACCTGCGATTCGTGCTTGAGGCCGAAATCACATGCTGGAAGACCAGCGGGGGTGTAGCGCACTGCACCTCGCTCCACCAGCTGCGCCGACAGAACCGTGCGGTTCATGCCAGCCTCGCCTTCAGGAGCGCCGAGGTACTGTCAATCAGGCCGAAGCCTCCTGCTGGGGAGCCTTGCGGGCCTCGTCCTTTTCCACCGACTTCATCATCACCGACGGGCCGGTCTCGGCCTTGTCCTTGACGACGGTCAGGTGACGCAGCACGGCGTCGTTGAAGCGGAAGCCGGTCTCGAGCTCGCCGAGCACTTCCTTGCTGCATTCGATGTTGATGCAGAGGTAGTGGGCCTTGGCCAGCTTCTGGATCAGGTAAGCCATCTGGCGACGGCCCCAGTCTTCCACGCGGTGCACCTTGCCACCACCATTGGTGACGATGCCCTTGTAGCGCTCCAGCATGGCCGGAACCTGTTCGCTCTGATCCGGATGGATGAGCAGGATGATTTCGTAATGACGCATAGGACTCCTTCTGGTTTCCAGTGTGGAAGCCACCCCGTGAGCGTCTTGTCTTTCAGGAAGGAGACCTGGCGAAATCCAGGCGAAACGTCCATCAGACCGGGTGTGGCAAGGGAAGCCCGCGATTCTACTCTGAAACCAGCCCACGCCGGTGAGCCTCTACTGCGGCAGACGCGGGGTGCGGATGCGCTCGAGGAAGGCTTCGCTGGCGGCAGAGCGCCGGGGCGTCAGCAGGCTCACGACGACAGTGACGACGAAGCTGGCAGCCACGCCGAACACACCCGCCGAGATCGGCTGGATGCCCAGCCAGAGGTCCACCGGCACCACGACGTGAAAGATGTCACGCATCCAGGCCTCGTTGCGGACCATGTAGTACAGCGTGACCGACAGACCGGCCACCATGCCCGCCACGGCACCGGCCGCGTTGGCCCGTTTCCAGAACACGCCCAGCACCAAGGCCGAGAAGAGCGCCGAGCCTGCGATCGAGAAGGCAGCGGACACGAGAAACACGATGTCGGCCGGCTTCTGCGCCGCGACCGCTGCTGCGCTCAAGGCGACGACCAGCAGCAGCATCTTCGAGGTGGTGACCCGTCGGCTGTTGGACGCGCTCGCGTCGACGACCCTGAAATACACGTCGTGCGAGAGCGCATTCGAGATTGTGAGCAGTAGGCCATCGGCCGTGGAGAGCGCTGCGGCCAATGCGCCGGCCGCCACCATGCCCGACACCACGAAGGGCAGCCCGGCGATCTCGGGCGTGGCGAGCACGACCATGTCGCTGCCGATGCGGATCTCGCCCAGCTGCAGTACGCCGTCGCGATTGATGTCGCTCACGCTCAGGAGTCCGGCGTCGACCTTGGCCCAGTTGGCGATCCAACCCGGCAGCTGGTCGAACGGCGTGCCCACCAGCACGTTGAACACCTCGAACTTGACCATCACCGCCAGCGCGGGCGCCGACAAGTACAGCAGCAGGATGAAGAAGAGCGACCAGGTCACCGATTGGCGGGCCTGCCGCACCGACGGCGTGGTGTAGCTGCGCATCAGCAAGTGCGGCAGGGCCGCGGTGCCGATGGTCAGGCAGAACACCAGTGCGAGGAAGTTGCGACGTGAGTCGTCGAAGTCTCGCTGCTGCGCGGCCGTGCCCTTGGGGTCACCGGCGTAAGCGGTGCCATGCGCCGGCAGGCCCCCGAGAGGCTGCGCCCTCGCCTCTGCCGCCGCCTTCGCCTGCGACCACACCCGGCGAGCCGTCTCGGCATCTCGGGGCAAGGCCAGCAGGGCCTTCTCGGCCGACTGGATGCGCGCAAGCGGCGCGTCTTCCGCGCGCAGCTGCTGCACGCGCTGGCGCGCGGACTCCTGGTCGCGCGCCAGTGCTGCCGGGATGTCCTTCAGCTTGGCCGCGTATTCCTCGGCTCGCGCCTTGTAGAGCGCGATCACCTCCAGCTCGCGTGGGTCGGCCCGCAAGGCGTTCTCGCGCTCGGTCACTTTCTGCAGCTGTTGCCCGTAGGCAAGCTGGGGCAGCGGCACGCCGGTCTGCTTGACCGAAAGCCAGAACACCGGCACCAGGAACGCCACCACCAGCACGATGTACTGAGCGACTTGCGTCCACGTGACAGCACGCATTCCGCCGAGGAACGAGCACACGAGGATGCCGCCCAGCCCGAGGAACACGCCGATCTCGAAGCCCACCCCGACGAGATGGCTCGCGATCAGCCCGATCGCATAGATCTGCGCCACGACATAGGTGAACGAGCACAGGATCGCCGCCAGCACGCCCATCAGGCGCGGACCGTGGCTCCCATAGCGCGCACCCAGGAAGTCTGGGATCGTGTACTGGCCGAAGCTGCGCAGATACGGCGCGAGCAGCAGCGCGACGAGGCAATAGCCGCCCGTCCATCCCATGATGAACGCCAGGCCCGCGTAGCCCTGCAGGTACATGGTGCCGGCCAGGCTGATGAACGACGCGGCCGACATCCAGTCGGCCGCCGTCGCCATGCCGTTGTAGGCCGCGGGCACACGCCGGCCCGCCACGTAGTACTCGTCGGCATCCGAGGTACGGCACAACACGCCGATCCCCGCGTAAAGCAACACGGTGGAGAGCAGGAAGATCGCGCCGATCCAGCGGCGCGACATGCCCATCGCTTCGAGCCCGGCCAGCGCAGCGATGAAGAGCAGCAGCCCCAGCACGTAGGCGCCATAGACCCGGTTCAGCCGGCGGGTGAAGGCCCGCGGGCTCAGGTCATCGGATGCAGCGGTGGGGCCGGCCATGGCGGGCCATTCTCACGGGGCGCAGCGGCCCCGTGCCATCCTCATCTACCCTCGCCGAGGCGTGTGTGGGCGATCAGCGGCGCGTGGCCAGCCGCCGCCACGTCTCCACCACCGTATCGGGGTTGAGCGAGATCGAGACGATGCCCTCGGCGGCAAGCCAGTCGGCGAAGTCGGCGTGGTCGCTGGGCCCCTGTCCGCAGATGCCCACGTACTTGCCCACCGCGCGGCACGCCGTGATGGCCCGCGAGATCAGCGCCTTGACCGCCGGGTCGCGCTCGTCGAAGTCGGCCGCGAGGATCTCCATGCCCGAGTCACGGTCCAGGCCGAGGGTGAGCTGGGTCAGGTCGTTGGAGCCGATCGACATGCCGTCGAAGAACTCCAGGAACTGGTCGGCCAGCACCGCGTTGCTGGGGATCTCGCACATCATGATGATGCGCAAGCCCTCGTGCCCGCGCTTCAAGCCCTTCTCGGCCAGCATCTCGGTCACGCGCTTGGCCTGGCCGAGCGTTCTGACGAAGGGCACCATGATCTCGACGTTGGTCAGGCCCATGTCGTTGCGCACGCGCTTCAAGGCCTCGCACTCCATCGAGAAGGCGTCGCCGAACCCGTCGCTCACGTAGCGCGAGGCGCCGCGGAAGCCGAGCATGGGGTTCTCTTCCTCGGGCTCGTAGCGGCTGCCGCCGATGAGCTTGCGGTACTCGTTGGACTTGAAATCGGAGAGGCGCACGATCACCGGCTTGGGCCAGAAGGCGGCGGCGATGGTGGCCACGCCTTCGGTGAGCTTGTCGACGTAGAAGGCACGCGGCGAAGCATGGCCTCTGGCCACCGACTCGACGGCCTTCTTGAGGTCGATGTCGATGTTGGGGTAGTCGAGGATGGCCTTGGGGTGCACGCCGATGTTGTTGTTGATGATGAACTCGAGGCGGGCGAGGCCCACGCCGGAGTTGGGCATCTGGGCGAAGTCGAAGGCGAGCTGGGGGTTGCCCACGTTCATCATGATCTTGATGGGGCAGTACGGCAGCTCGCCACGGTCGACTTCGGTGATCTCGGTCTCGAGCAGGCCGTCGTAGATGTAGCCGGTGTCGCCTTCGGAGCAGGCCACCGTGACGAGGGCACCGTCTTTGAGGGTGTCGGTGGCGTCGCCGCAGCCGACGACGGCGGGGATGCCGAGTTCGCGGGCGATGATGGCGGCGTGGCAGGTGCGGCCACCGCGGTTGGTGACGATGGCACTCGCCCGCTTCATGACGGGCTCCCAGTTGGGGTCGGTCATGTCGGTGACGAGCACATCACCAGCCTGCACGCTGTCCATCTCGGCCAGGCTGTGCACGATGCGCACGGGGCCGGTGCCGATCTTCTGGCCGATGGCGCGGCCTTCGGCGAGCACGGTACCGGTGCCTTTCAGCTTGTAGCGCTGTTCGGCCTTGCCTTCTTGCTGGCTCTTCACCGTCTCGGGGCGGGCCTGCAGGATGTAGAGCTGGCCGTCGCTGCCGTCCTTGCCCCACTCGATGTCCATCGGGCGGCCGTAGTGCTGCTCGATGATGAGGGCGTATTGGGCGAGTTCGGTGACGTCGGCATCGGTGAGCGAGTAGCGATTGCGCTGCTCGGTGGCGGTGTCCACCGTCTTGACGAGCTTGCCGGAGGCTTTCTTTTCCTCGGGGGTGGCGAACTCCATCTTGATGAGCTTGGAGCCGAGGTTGCGCCGGATGATGGCTTGCTTGCCGTTCTTGAGCGCGGGCTTGTGGACGTAGAACTCGTCGGGGTTGACGGCGCCTTGCACCACGGTTTCGCCCAGGCCGTAGCTGGAGGTGATGAAGACGACGTCCTTGAAGCCGCTTTCGGTGTCGATGGTGAACATGACACCGGCCGCGCCGAGGTCGGAGCGCACCATGCGCTGCACGCCTGCCGACAAGGCGACGTCGGTGTGGGCGAAGCCCTTGTGCACGCGGTAGCTGATGGCGCGGTCGTTGTAGAGGCTGGCGAAGACCTCTTTCATCTTGTGCAGCACGTCGTCGATGCCGACGACGTTGAGGAAGGTCTCTTGCTGGCCGGCGAAGCTGGCGTCGGGCAGGTCTTCGGCGGTGGCCGACGAACGCACGGCGAAGGAGGCGCCTTCGTTGCCGGCGGTGAGCTTGGCGAACTCGGCGGTGATGGCCTCTTGCAGGTCGGCAGGAAACGGGGTGTCTTCGACCCAGCGGCGGATCTCGGCACCGGCTTCGGCGAGCGCGCGCACGTCTTCGGTGTTGAGGGTGGCTAGGCGCTGGTTGATGCGCTCGGCCAGGCCGTTGTGGGCGAGGAATCGGCGGAAGGCGTGCGCCGTCGTGGCAAAGCCGCCGGGCACCCGCACGCCCGAGGCGGCCAGCTGGCTGATCATCTCGCCGAGCGAGGCGTTCTTGCCGCCGACCGACTCGACGTCGGTCATTCTCAGATGTTCAAACGGTACGACCAGGGCGGTCGCCAGGTTTGGGGTGGACATGGGAAAACTCCGTGATGTTGGTAAACCGGGTGTTCCCAGCGCCGCGAGCCGATCAGGGGCTCAAGCGGCAAAGCGACTCGCTGCGTGTCGAGTTGTGATTGGAGTGCAGGCGGTGGCATGCGTTGGTGCGACTGGGAAGAGTCGAAAAAGATTCTAGGCGCGATTTGCCTATGATCGACCCCCTCACTCCACGGGCCGTCTTTCACATGCCGAATCGCACTGTGTACTTTGTCTCCGATGGCACCGGCATCACCGCCGAAACCTTCGGCAATTCGATCCTCGCGCAGTTTCCCGGCAAGCCACGGCACGTGCGGCGCCCTTTCATCGACACGCTCGACAAAGCCCATCAGGTGGTGCGCGAGATCAACCAGACGGCTGAACTCGAAGGTGTACGACCGGTCGTTTTTCTGACGCTGGTCGACCCCGACATGCTGGGCGTGCTCAAAGCCAGCAAAGGCATGGTGCTGGACATGTTCAACACCTTCATCGAGCCGCTGGAGGCCGAGTTCGGTGTCAAGTCCAACCACCGCATCGGGCGTTTCGCCGATGTGTCGAAGAGCCAGGAGTACACCGACCGCATCGAGGCGATCAACTTCTCGCTCGCCCACGACGACGGGCAATCGGCCAAGAACCTGGAACAGGCCGACGTCATCCTGGTTGGCGTGAGCCGCAGTGGCAAGACGCCGACTTCGCTCTACCTCGCCATGCAGCACGGCATCAAGGCCGCCAACTACCCGCTGATTCCGGAAGACTTCGATCGCAACGAGCTGCCCAAGAGCCTGGCGCCGCACAAGGCGAAATGCTTCGGTCTCACCATTGCGCCCGAACGTCTCGCGGAGATTCGCAACGAGCGCCGGCCCAACAGCCAATACGCCAACCTCGAGAACTGCAAACGCGAGGTCGCGCAGGCCGAGCAGATGATGCGCCGCGAGGGCATCTCGTGGCTGTCGTCCACGCACAAGTCGATCGAAGAGATCGCCACCACCATCCTGCGCGACATCCGGCCCGACCGGCTGATGTACTAAAACCGCTGGCGCGTCGATTCGTACAGGCAGACGGCGGCGGCGGCGGCCACGTTGAGGGACTCCTCGCCGCCCGGCTGAGCAATGCGCAGGGTCAGCGAGCACCGCGCCTCGAGCGCCGCAGACACGCCCTGCCCTTCGTGGCCCATCACCCAGGCGCAGGGCCAGGGCAGGTCGACTTCATGCAGCGCGCGCGGAGCATGCGAGCTGGTGGCGATCAAGGGCACGCGCAGGGCATCGAGTTGAGCGTCACCGGCCAGCTCAACGAGGTTGAGGCCGAAATGCGCGCCCATGCCGGCACGCAGCACCTTGCCTGACCACAGCGCCGCCGTGCCCTTCAGTGCCACGCATTGGGTGAAGCCGAAGGCCGCCGCCGTGCGCAGGATGGTGCCGACGTTGCCGGCGTCCTGCAGCCGGTCGAGCACGACGGTGGGCGCCAGCGGCTGAAGCTCGCCTGCACCGGGCCAGTCGGACACAAAGCCGATCGACGCGGGTGATTCGAGCGAGCTGATGCCCGCCATCAAGGCCACGGGCAGCACGGCGACGGCATTCGCCTGGCTGGCGATGTCCCTGAGCGCGGGTTGCGCCCAGGCGTCTTCCGAGATCACCGCCTGCGCCGGCCGGCCGCCACGTTGCAGCAGCGCCGAGCAGAGGTGATCGCCTTCGATCCAGAGCTGGCCGAGCTTGCGATAGCCGGCCGGGTCGCTCGCGAGCTTGCGCAGGCGCACGAGCAACGGGTTGTCGCGCGAGCTGATCGCCTTGACGTGGGCCACGTCAGGGTGGCCCTTCGAGCGCCTCGCGCACCGGCGCGAACGAGCGCCGGTGGTGCACGCAGGCACCGTGCGCGCGCAAGGCCGCCAGATGCTCCGCCGTGGCGTAGCCCTTGTGCCCATCGAAGCCGTATTGCGGGTGCGCCTCGTGCAGCGAGAGGCACAACCGATCGCGGTGCACCTTGGCCAGGATGGACGCCGCCGAGATCGACTTCACCTTGGCATCGCCCTTGACGATGGCCTCGGCCGCGATCTTGAGCACCGGCAGGCGGTTGCCGTCGACCAGCACCTTGCCGGGTTTCAGGCGCAGGCCTTCGACGGCGCGCCGCATCGCGAGCATGGTCGCGTGAAGGATGTTGAGCGTGTCGATCTCCTCGACCGAGGCCTCGGCGATCGAGCAGCACAGCGCCTTGGCACGGATCTCGTCGTAGAGGCGTTCACGCGCGAGCGCCGTGAGCTGCTTCGAATCCTTGAGGCCGCGGATGGGTTTCAGCTCATCCAGGATCACAGCTGCTGCGACCACCGGCCCGGCCAAGGGGCCGCGCCCGGCTTCGTCGACACCCGCCACGAGCCCGATGACATCGAAGCTCAGGCCGAGCTGTTCAGGCACGGAGGACTTTTTCGATGGCATCGGTGGCGGCTTGAGCGGTGTTGCAGCGCAGTTGCTGGTGCAGGCCTTCGAAGCGCTGGACGAGCGATGCGCTGGCTTCGGGGTCGTCCAGCCACTTGAAAGCGGCGCGGGCCAGATTGTCGGGGGTCGCCTCAGCTTGCAGCAACTCCGGCACGGCAAAGTCCCGCAACAGGATGTTCGGCAGGCCCACCCAGGGCTGGTAGGCCATTCGCTTCATGAGCTGGTAGGTCAGCCAGTGCATCACGTAGGTGATGACCATCGGCCGCTTGAAGAGCGCGGCTTCGAGCGTGGCGGTGCCGCTGGCGATCAGCGTGACGTCGCAGGCCGCGAGTGCCTGGTGCGACATGCCGTCCACCACCTGCACGCCGGTTGAGGGGGCGTACTGCGCGACCAGCGGGTCGATCATCGAGCGCAGGCTCGGCACCGCGGGCAGCACGAAGCGCAGGCCGGGGCGCTCGCGCTTCATGAGCTGCGCGGCGGCGAGCACGCGCGGCGCGTTGTACTGGACCTCGGAGCGCCGGCTGCCGGGCAGCAAGGCGACCACCTGGGCGTCGTCCTCCAGCCCGAGCGCCGCCCGCGAGGCAGCACGGGGCACGTCCATCGGGATCGCATCGGCCAGGGGGTGGCCGACGTAGCTGGCGGCGATGCCATGCCTGGCATAGATCTCGGGCTCGAACGGGAAGATGCACAGCACGTGGTCAGCCGCGGCACGGATCTTCTCGATGCGCTTGCCGCGCCAGGCCCAGATCGACGGGCTGATGAAGTGCACGGTCTTGATGCCGGCTGACTTGAGACGGGTTTCCAGGCCGAGGTTGAAGTCGGGCGCGTCGACGCCGATGAAGGCATCGGGCCGCTCTTTCAGCAAACGGTCACCCAGCGCGTTGCGGATGCCCAGCAGCTCACGGTAGTGCCGCAGCACCTCGACGTAGCCGCGCACCGCCAGCTTCTCATGCGGCCACCAGGCGTCGAAACCATCCTCGGCCATGCGAGGACCGCCGATGCCGAAGCTGGTGAGCTCGGGCCAGCGCGCCTTCAGGCCGCCGAGCAGCAGGCCTGCCAGCAGATCGCCAGACGTTTCGCCGGCCACCATGCCCAGGCGAGGGCCTGTCGTCTTGTCCATTGGGTGCCCCGCGGCTCAGCGCACGAGGCCGCGGGTGGAGGCGGCGAGGAAATCCAGCATCGTCTGGATGTCTTCGTCACCGCCCTGCCCGCGCAGGCCCTCGACATCGGCCTTGGCCTGCTCAAGCGTAGCCCCGCTGCGGAAGATGAGCTTGTGCATCTGCCGGATCACCCGTTGCCGTTCGTCGCTGAAGCCTCGGCGCTTGAGGCCGGTGAGATTGACCGCGCGCACTGCCAGCGGGTTGCCATCGACGGTCATGAAGGGTGCGACGTCCTGCGCCACATGGCCCTGGAAGCCGACCATCGCATGTGCGCCGACGTGCACGAACTGGTGCACGCCCGACAAGCCACCAATCACCGCCCAGTCGCCCACGTGCACATGGCCCGCAAGCGTCACGTTGTTGGCCATCACCGTGTGGCTGCCCACGCACGAGTCGTGCGCGATGTGTACGTAGGCCATGATCCAGTTGTCGCTGCCGATGCGGGTGACGCCCTGCTCCTTGAAGGTGCCGGTGTTGAAGGTGCAGAACTCGCGGATGGTGTTGCGGTCGCCGATCACGAGCTCGGTGACTTCTCCGCCATGCGACATGTCCTGCGGCATCGCGCCGATGGAGCTGAACTGGTAGAACTTGTTGTCGCGGCCGATGGTCGTGCGGCCTTCGATCACGCAGTGCGGGCCAACGGTGGTGCCTTCGCCAATGCGCACCTCGGGGCCGATCACCGCATAAGGGCCCACCGTCACCGAGCCGGCCAGCTGTGCCTTCGGGTCGATGATCGCGGTCGGGTGGATGTTGTTGCTCATCGCAAGCCCCTTCCGGATCACGCGATACGGCGCATCGTGCAGGTCAGCTGGGCTTCCACGGCCAGTTCTCCGGCCACCAGGCCCCGCGCGGCAAAGCGGCACACGCCGGCCTTCATGCGATCGAGGTCGACTTCGAGCATCAGTTGGTCACCCGGCTCCACCGGGCGCTTGAAGCGAGCGCCGTCGATACCGGCGAAATAAAAAACGGTCTGGTCGTCGAGCTGGATGCCCATCGTCTCGATGGCGAGGATGGCTGCCGCCTGCGCCAACGCTTCGAGCATCAGCACGCCCGGCATCACCGGGCGATGCGGGAAGTGGCCGTTGAAATACGGCTCGTTGATGCTGACATTCTTGATCGCCTGGATGCGCTTGTTCTTCTCGAGCGTCAGCACCCGGTCCACCAGCAGGATGGGGTAGCGGTGCGGCAGCGTCTTCAGGATTTGGTGGATGTCGATCATGGTCGTCATGGAGTCTTCTTTTCAAGGGCGCGCAGGCGCTCCCTCAATGCATGCAGATTGCGCAGCGTGGCCGCGTTCTTTTCCCAGGTCGCATTGTCGTCCATGGGAAAGAGGCCGCTGTACGTTCCCGGCTTGAGGATCGAGCGTGTCACCGCGGTGCACGATGAGATCACCGTGCCATCGCAGATCTTGAGGTGGCCGGTGATCATGGCCGCGCCACCGATGATGCAGCGGCTGCCGATGATGGAGCTGCCGGCGATGCCCGTGCAGCCGGCGATGGCGGTGTGTGCGCCGATGCGGCAGTTGTGTCCGATCTGAACCAGGTTGTCGATCTTCACGCCGTCTTCGATGACGGTGTCGTCGAGGGCCCCGCGGTCGATGCAGGTGTTGGCGCCGATCTCGACGTCGTTGCCGATGCGAACGTTGCCCAGCTGCTCGATCTTCACGGCACCGCTCGGGCTGGCCGCAAAGCCGAAACCGTCTGCGCCCAGCACCACGCCGCTGTGCACGATGCCACGTGCGCCGATCTGGGTGCCGAACATGAGGCTGACTCGTGGCGCGAGGCGGGTGCCCCAGCCGACGCGAGCATCGCGCCCGATGAAACAGTGGGCGCCAATCACGGCGTCTTCCTCGATCACGGCACCGGCTTCGATGACGACGAACGGGCCGATGCTCGCCGACCTGGCCACCTGCGCCGAGGGGTCGATGGCAGCGCTCGGGTGGATACCGGGAAGGTCACGCGGCCGGCTGCGCGCGGCCCACCATTGCGTGAGGTGCGCAAACGAGAGATAGGCATCGGCCGTCACGATCGTCGCGCCGCGCGCGATGGCAGCATCGCGGGCACCCGGGCCGACGATCACGCAGCCCGCCTCAGAGCCAGCCAGCTGGCTCTGGTACTTGATGTTGGAGAGAAAGGAGATGGTGGACGGCGTGGCGCCTTCCAGGGGCCCGATGCGCGTGATGCGGTGGGCCGGGTCGCCGATCAGCTCGCCACCCAGGTGCGCGGCGATCTCACCCAGTGTGGCCGCCTCAGCCACCGATCACTTTCCGCCTTGTGCGTTGAGCACCTTGATCACGCGGTCGGTGATGTCGACACGCGCGCTGGCGTGGAACGCTTCCTGGACCACGAGGTCGTAGCGCTCCTGCTCGGCGATCTGGCGCACGACCGTCAGCACGCGCTCCCGCAGGGCAATCATCTCGTCGTTGCGGCGCTGGGCCAGGTCTTCTCGGTAGGTGCGCTGCTTGCGCTGCAGTTCGCGGTCCTGGTCGATCAGCTCGCGCTGGCGGCGGTCACGCTCGGCGTCGGGCAAGGTCGGGCTTTCGCGATCCAGCTTGGTGGCGGCGGCCTTGAGCTTGCTGTTGAGTTCGGTGAGTTCCTTCTCGCGCCGATTGAAGTCGGCTTCCAGCTTCACCCACCCCGCCTGGTTGGGGAGCGCATCGCGCATCACCTTGTCGCTGTTGACGTAGGCAATCTTCAGGTCCTGGGCGTGCGCGAGCGAGGCGGCAACGACCAGGCAGACGGCAGAGAACACCGACTTGATGGATGAGCGGCTCATTAGAACGCGGTCCCGATCTGGAATTGGAGACGCTGGATTCTATCCGTGCGCTCGTAACGGATCGGCTTGCCCCAACTGAGCTTGAGCGGGCCGACCGGCGAGACCCAGCTGAGGCCGAGACCCGCCGAGACGCGCAGCGGGTCGAAGGGCCAGTCCTTGTCCCAGACGCTGCCGGCGTCGACATACGCGAAGAAGCGCAGGGTGCGGTCGTTGCCCGCCCCGGGCACCGGCAGATAGAGCTCGCTGTTGAGGTTCAGGCGCCTCGTCCCGCCCACGAAGGCTCCGGTCACGTCCACGGGGCCAAGCGTCCCCTGATCGAATGCGCGCACCGTACCAAGGCCGCCACCGTAGAAGCGCTTGAACACCGGGTAGGGCTTGCCTTGCAAGCCCTCGCCCCACCCCAGCTCGGCATTGACGGCAAAGGTGTACTTCTTCGTCAGCGGCCAGTAGTGCTGGTATTGCAGGTTGCTGCGCAGGTAGCGGGTGTCGGCTGCGGCACCCCACTCGACGTTGATGCGCTTGTAGCTGCCTTCGTTGGGCACCAGGGCGCTGTCGCGGCCGTCGCGCGTCCAACCGATGGTGATCGGCACCGAGGTGCTCTTCTCGCCGTACTGCTGGTTCTGCAGCCAGTAGGTACTGGGCAGGAGATCGCCCTTGATCTTGGTCTGCTCGATGCCGGCGCCAAAGAAGACCGTGTCGTATTCGCTGAACGGCACCCCGAACTTGATCGACGCGCCCGGCGTGATGAACTCGTACTCCTCACCCTGGCTGTTGATCGGCTTCTGGGTGCGGTAGAAAACGTCGACTGCACGCGAGATGCCGTCGATGGTGAAGTACGGGTCGACCGCGCTCACCACCAGCGTGCGGGCGGACTTGCTGGTGTTGATGTCGATGCCGAGGTAGTTGCCGGTGCCGAAGACGTTGTCCTGCTTGATCGACGCCGACAACGCGAGCTTGTCGGCGCTGGAGAAGCCGGCCCCCAGCGACAGGTTGCCCGTCGGCTTCTCGACCACCGTCAGGGTGAGGTCCACCTGGTCGGGCGAGCCGGGCACCTCGTTGGTCTCGATGTTCACTTCCTTGAAGTAGCCCAGCCGGTCGACCCGGTCGCGCGACAACTTGATGCGGTTGCCGTCGTACCAGGAGGACTCGAACTGCCGGAACTCGCGGCGGATCACCTCGTCGCGGGTGCGGCTGTTGCCGGCGACGTTGATGCGGCGCACGTAGACGCGTCGCTGCGGATCGGCCACCAGCACGAGCACCACCTGCCCGGTGGCGCGGTCGATCTCGGGGCGTGCGTCGACGCGCGCGAATGCGTAGCCATAGGTGCCGAAGCGGTCGGTGAAGGCCTTCGAGGTCTCGGCGACCGATTCGGCGCGATACGGCTCGCCCGGCTCGATCTTGACGAGCGACTTGAACTCGTCTTCCTTGCCAAGGTAGTCGCCCTCCAGCTTCACGCCGGTCACGGTGTACGGCTGGCCTTCGCGGATGTTGACGGTGATGGTGATGTCTTGCTTGTCACCCGAGATGCTCACTTCGGTCGACTCGATCGCGAACTCGAGGTAGCCGCGGTTGAGGTAGTACGAGCGCAGCGTCTCCAGGTCGGCCGTGAGCTTCGAGCGCGAGTAGCGGTCGCCCTTGGTGTACCAGTTGAGCCAGCTGCCGTCGTTGAGGTCGAACAGCCCGGTGAGCGTGCTTTCCGAGAACGCCTTGCTGCCGAGGATGCGGATGTCGCGGATGCGCGAAGGGCCGCCTTCGGTGATGGTGAACGTCACGTTGACGCGGTTGCGCTCCTGCGGCGTGACGGTCGTCACCACCTCGGCGGCATAGAGGCTCTTCGTCAGGTACTGGCGCTTCAACTCCTGCTCGGCGCGGTCGGCCAGGGCCTTGTCGAAGGGCAGGCCTTCGCCGATGCCGAAGTCTTTCAGCGACTTGATGAGCACGTCCTTGTCGAATTCCTTCAGGCCCACGAAGTCGATGTTGGCGATGACGGCGCGCTCGTCGACGATCACGACGACCACGTCGCCGTCGACCTCGACGCGCACGTCCTTGAAGAGACCAGTCGCGAACAGTGCGCGCAAGGCGGCAGCGCCCTTTTCATCGGTGTAGGTGTCGCCGATGCGGAACGGCAAGGAGGCAAACACGGTGCCGGCGTCGGAGCGCTGCAGGCCTTCGACGCGGATGTCCTTCAGCACGAACGGAGCCACGGCCCAGGCCGACCCGGACTGCAAAGCCAGCCCCAGGGCAATCGAGAGGATGCTCGGACGGACGGACGACAGGCGGAGGCGTGACGAGACAGGGAGAGTGCGCATGCAGTATTCAGTGCAGGCCCAGGATCCGGGCCACGTCGTTGTAGAGGGCGAGCGACGTCATCACGAGCATCAGCGCCACACCACCGCGCTGCAATCGATCCAACCACGCATCAGAGGGCGGTCGCCCCGTCACGGCTTCGAAAAGATAGTACATGAGGTGCCCACCATCGAGGACCGGCAAGGGCAGCAGGTTGAGCACCCCGAGGCTCACGCTGACCACCGCGAGAAAACCGAGATAGTAAGCGAGGCCCATCTTCACCGATTGGCCGGCGTAGTCGGCAATGGTCAGCGGACCACTCAGGTTCTTGAGCGAGGCCTCGCCGATCAACATGCGGCCGAGCATGCGCAGCGTGAGCGCCGAGACCTCCCAGGTGCGAGACGCGGCCTGCGCGAAGCCGTCCCACAGACCGTAGCGCACGGTCACCATCTCGATCGGCAGCCCGAGGCCCGCCTCGATGCGGCCGACCCGTTTGTCGCCATCGGTCACGATCGCCGGCTTGACCGCCAGCTCGAGCACCTGCCCGTCGCGCTGCACCGACCAGCGCTGCGGGTCCGTCGAGCGGCGATCGGCGCTCGCGCGGATGGTCTGCCAGAGCTGGTCCATGGTGCGCATCGGCGTGCCATCGATGCTCAGCACCACATCGCCCGCCTTGAGCCCGGCCAAAGCGCCTGCACCACCCGGCTTGACCGAGGCGAGCAAGGGCGCGTCACCGCGGTAGGGTGCGCCCAGGCCGATGCTTTGCATCAGCTTGGCGTCGACGTCCTTGGCATTCAGCTTGTCGAGCTCGAGCACGACGGTGCGCTGGGCATGGCCCTCGCCATTGGTCACCAGGAGCTGGATCCTGCGCCCCTCCAGCACGGCATGGGTGACCTGCCAGCGCAGGTCGGTGAGCGAGCGCACGTCTTCCCAGTCGGCACCATCGGTCGACCAGGCGCGCACCCAGTCGCCCGAGCGCATGCCGGCACGCTCGGCCACGCTCTCCGCGACCGGTGCAGAGAGCCGCGCCTTGGGCTCTTCGACGCCGACCCAGTGCTGTGCGGCATACAGCAGCACTGCGAGCAGCAGATTGGCCGCCGGCCCGGCCGCGACGATCGCGGCGCGTTGGCGCAGCGGTTTGCGGTTGAAGGCCATGTGCAGCTCTTGCGGCTCGACGGGGCCCTCACGCTCGTCGAGCATGCGCACATAGCCGCCGAGGGGCAAGGCCGACAGCACGAATTCCGTGCCGCCCGGCCGCGGCTGACGCCGCCACAGTACCTTTCCGAAACCGACCGAGAAGCGCAGCACCTTCACCCCGCACGCACGAGCCACCCGATAGTGGCCGTACTCGTGGATGACGATGAGCACGCCCAGCGTCAGGATGAAGGCGAGAACGGTGGTCATGGCGTGCGCAGGCGGCTCACCTGCTGCTCGGCCGCGCGGCGCGCGCTGGCGTCGAGCGAGAGCAGCCCTTCGATCGAACGGCAGGCATCCAACGAAGGCGTGATCGCATCGAGCGTGTGCGCATTGACGCTGTGAATCTGGTCGAAGCGGATGGTTCCCGCGAGGAACGCTGCCACCGCCACCTCGTTGGCGGCGTTGAGCACCGCGGTGCTGCCCTCTGCACCACGCAAGGTGTCCCACGCCAGTTGCAGGCCGGGGTAGCGTTGCATGTCGGCCGGCTCGAACTGCAGCGATGCCAGCGTCGTGAAATCGAGCGCGCTCGCTCCCGATTCGATGCGCTCGGGGAACGACAGGCCGTAGGCGATCGGCACGCGCATGTCGGGCGTGCCGAGCTGGGCGAGCACCGAGTTGTCGCGACACACCACCATCGAATGGATGATGCTCTGCGGGTGGATCACGACGCGGATCTGTTCCGGTGTGAGGTCGAAGAGCCAACGCGCCTCGATGACCTCGAGTGCCTTGTTCATCATGGTTGCCGAGTCGACCGAAATCTTGCGGCCCATCACCCAGTTGGGGTGGGCGCAGGCCTCATCGGGCGTGACCTTGCCGAGTGTCTTGGGGTCGCGCTGGCGGAAGGGCCCGCCTGACGCGGTGAGCACGATGTGGTCGATGCGCCGGCCCCAGGTACTGCGGTCCTCGGGCAGGCACTGGAAGATCGCGGAATGCTCGCTGTCGATGGGCAGGAGCGTCGCGCCGCCCTCCTTCACCGCCTTCATGAAGAACGCGCCACCCACGACGAGTGCCTCCTTGTTGGCGAGCATCAGGCGCTTGCCGGCCCGCGCCGCGGCGATACAAGGCTCCAGCCCCGCGGCTCCGACGATGGAGGCCATCACCGAATCCACATCAGGGTGCGCCGCCACCAGCGACAGGGCGCCCGAGCCTTCGAGCACCTCCGTGCGCAGGCCCGCGGCCTTCAGGCCTTCACGCAGGACCTTGGCAAGGCCGGGCTGGGTGATCACCGCGTAGCGCGGTTTCCATTCCACGCACTGCGCGAGGAGGTTGTCGACCCGGCTGTGCGCCGTCAGCGCAAAGACGTCGTACCGCTCGCGGTGACGCGACATGACGTCGAGCGTGTTCGCACCCACGCTGCCGGTCGAACCCAGAACACAGACGCGCTGCCGCGCGGAGGAAGTCGATTGCATGAGCTTGCTCAGAAATTGCCGAGCGTGCTCAGCGCCATCGCGATGGGAAACACAGGCAGCAGTGCGTCGACCCGGTCGAGCACCCCACCATGCCCTGGCAGCAGGTTGCTGCTGTCCTTGGCCCCGGCGCTGCGCTTCACGAGCGATTCGACCAGGTCCCCTACCACGCTCATCGCGCTAAGGAAGACGAGCGCCAGCACGAGCCCCGGCACGCCCAGGCGCTCCAGCAGCACAGTGAAAAGGCTGGCCGAGTCGACGGCAGGCAGCTGCCAGTGACGATCAGCCCAGGTCCACGCCCAGGCCAGGGCTTGCACGCCGACCATCCCGCACCACACCCCTTCCCAGCTCTTGCCGGGACTGATGGCGGGCGCGAGCTTGCGCCGGCCGAAGGTCTTGCCGCCGAAGTAGGCGGCGATGTCGGCCACCCAGACGAGGCAGAAGACCGAGAGCAGGAAGTTGATGCCGGCCGCCTTGGCACTCGAGAGCGCGAGCCAGGCCGTCCAGATCGCGGCCATGCCGATCAGCCAGCGGGCCACGCGAGGCAGGTGCGGCCATGATCCGACGCCCACCTTCAGCGCGAGCGCACCACCCAAGACCCATACGGCGAATGCCAGCCACCAGGCCGCGCTCGGCCCCACGCGCACCCAGCCCGCCCACAGCGCCACGCCGCAGGCGGCCGCCGTCACAAGGCCCATCGCCACCGCAGCCGCGGAAGATGCACCGTTGAGGCGCCCCCACTCCCAGGCCGCGGCGCCCGCCATCGCCAGCATCAGCAGGGCGAACGGCCAGGCCATCGGCGCAAAGAGCGCCGGCAGCAAGACGAGCAACATGACGACCGCGGTGATGACACGTTGCTTCAACATGGTGTCAGGCCTTCGCCAGTGCCGCGGCGTCGGCCGACGACACCAGCCCGAAGCGGCGATCGCGCCGCGCGTAATCGGCCAGTGCCGCATCGAGTTCAGCCTCGCCGAAGTCGGGCCAGAGGCAGTCGCTGAACACGAACTCCGAATACGCCGACTGCCAGAGGAGGAAATTGCTCACGCGCTTTTCGCCGCCGGTGCGGATGAAGAGATCGGGGTCGGGCGCGAAGCTCATCGCCATGTAGCGCGAGAGCGTGGCCTCGTCCAAAGCCTCCGGTGCCACACCATCGGCGATCGCCTTCTGGCAGGCCTGCACCACGTCCCAGCGGCCGCCGTAGTTGAACGCGACCGACAGGTTGATGCGGGTGTTGTGGCGCGTGGACTCCTCGGCACGGTCGAGCGCCGCGCGCACCGCGGGCGCGACGTGGGAACGATCCCCGACGATGCGGATGCGCACGCCCTCGCCCACCATCTTGGTGAGGTGCTTCGAGACGGTGGAAATGGCCAGGCTCATCAGCCCCGACACCTCATCGGCCGGGCGCTTCCAGTTCTCGGATGAGAACGCGAACACCGTGACGTACTCAACCCCGCGGTCAGCGCAGGCCTTCACCACCCCAACGAGTGCGTCGACCCCAAACTTATGCCCGACGAAGCGGGGCATGAAGCGCTTCTTGGCCCAGCGGCCATTGCCATCCATCACGATGGCGATGTGGCGTGGGACGCGCTGCGCTGAGTCCACGAAGGCGCTGTGTGTCAGACGGCCATGATCTCGGCTTCCTTGGCCGAGGTGAGGCGGTCGATTTCCGCAATGATGCGGTCGGTGAGCTTCTGCACCTCGTCGAGCGAGCGACGCTCGTCGTCCTCGGTGATGAGCTTGTCTTTGAGGAGCTTCTTGGCCTGGTCGTTGGCGTCGCGGCGCAGGTTGCGCACCGCGATGCGCGAATCTTCAGCGGCCGAACGCACCACCTTCGTCAGATCGCGGCGGCGCTCTTCAGTCAATGCCGGCAGCGGCACACGCAGCAGGTCGCCTTGTGCGGCGGGGTTGAGCCCCAGGTCCGACTCGCGGATGGCTTTCTCGATTTTCGGGCCCATGCCCTTTTCCCAGGGCTGCACGCTGATCGTGCGGGCGTCGAGCAGGCTCACGTTGGCGACCTGGCTGATGGGAACCATCGAGCCGTAGTAGTCGACCTGCACCTGGTCGAGGATGCCAGGGTGGGCGCGGCCGGTGCGGATCTTGCCGAGTTCGTTCTTGAACGATTCGATGGACTTGGCCATCTTCTGTTCTGCGTTCTTGCGGATGTCTGCGATGCTCATTTCAGTGCTCCTGCCTCACACGTGCACCAGAGTGCCTTCGTCTTCACCCAGCACCACGCGCTTGAGCGCGCCGGCCTTGAAGATGCTGAAGACCTTGATCGGCAGCTTCTGGTCGCGGCACAGCGCGAAGGCGGTTGCGTCGAGCACCTGCAGGTTGCGGGTGATGGCTTCGTCGAACGTGACCCGGCTGTAGCGCGTGGCGCTCGGGTCTTTCTTGGGATCGGCGGTGTAGACGCCGTCGACCTTGGTGGCCTTGAGCACGATCTCGGCGCCGATCTCGGCGCCGCGCAGTGCCGCGGCCGTGTCGGTGGTGAAGAAGGGGTTGCCGGTGCCGGCAGCGAAGACCACCACCTTGCCTTCTTCGAGGTATTGCAGCGCCTTCGGGCGCACGTAGGGCTCGACGACCTGCTCGATGCCGATGGCCGACATCACGCGCGCCGTCATGCCCTCTTGCCGCATGGTGTCGGCCAGCGCCAGCGAGTTCATCACCGTCGCGAGCATACCCATGTAGTCGGCCGTCGCCCGGTCCATGCCGACCGAGCCGCCCGCCACGCCGCGGAAGATGTTGCCCCCGCCGATCACCACCGCCACTTCGCACCCGAGCTGCGTCACTTCCTGGATCTCGCGCACCATGCGAACGATGGTCGCGCGGTTGATGCCATAGGCATCGTCGCCCATCAGGGCTTCGCCAGAAAGTTTGAGCAGGATGCGCTTGTAGGCTTGCATTCAGTTTCCTCGTGAAGTCGACTTGTGGTCAGACGGACTTGCGGTCAGGACGGGGTGGATTGAGTCTATCCGCGAAGCCGGGCCCGAAGGCCCGGCGTGCGACGGCTCAGTGTGGGTTTCAGGCGCCCTTGGCAGCCGCCACTTGCGCCGCCACTTCGGCAGCGAAGTCGTCGACCTTCTTCTCGATGCCTTCACCGACCACGTAGAGCGTGAAGCCCTTGACCGTGGTGTTGGTCGACTTGAGGTACTGCTCGACGGTCTGCTTGCCATCAGCGGCCTTCACGAACACCTGGTTCAGCAGACTGACTTCCTTCAGGTACTTCTGCACCGAGCCTTCGACCATCTTGGTGACGATGTCGGCCGGCTTGCCCGATTCGGCAGCCTTCAGCGACGCGACCGAGCGCTCCTTCTCGATCAGGGTGGCCGGCACGTCGTTCGCCGACAGCGACACCGGCTTCATGGCGGCCACGTGCATGGCCACGTCCTTCGCCGCGACTTCATCACCGTCGAACTCGACGACCACGCCGATGCGGGTGCCGTGCAGGTAGCTGGCGAGCTTGCCGCCATTGGAATAGCGCTTGAAGCGGCGGAACGACATGTTTTCGCCGATCTTGCCGACGAGGCCCTTGCGCACGTCTTCCAGGGTCGGGCCGAAACCGTCTTGCGAATAGGGCAGCGCGCCCAGCGCCGCCACGTCGGCCGGGTTGCTCTTGGCGATCAGCTCGGCCGCAGCCTTGGCGAGGGCCAGGAACGAGTCGTTCTTGGTGACGAAGTCGGTTTCGCAGTTGACTTCGAGGATGGCACCTGTCGTGCCTTCCACGGCCGCGGCGACCACGCCCTCGGCGGTGATGCGCGAAGCAGCCTTGCCGGCCTTGCTGCCCAGCTTGACGCGCAGCAGCTCTTCCGCCTTGTCGAAGTCGCCGTCGGCTTCGGTGAGTGCCTTCTTGCACTCCATCATCGGGGCGTCGGTCTTGGCGCGCAGCTCGGCGACCATGCTTGCGGTGATTGCAGCCATCTCAAATCTCCTGTTGCTCGGGGTCGACTGCAGGCGCCGACCACCGGAATCGTCATGCGTTGGTTGAAAAAAAGGGGCTGTCAAAGCCCCTTTTCATGCTCACCCGGCAGGTGAGTCGGGGCGAGCCGCTCAGGCGTTCTCGCTGACTTCCACGAATTCGTCGCCTTCGGCCGACACAGCCTGGACCACTTCGTTCGTGGCGTTGGCCTTGCCTTCCAGCACGGCATCAGCCACGGCACGGGCGTACAGCGCGACGGCCTTCGACGAGTCGTCGTTGCCCGGAATCACGTAGTCGATGCCGTCGGGCGAGTGGTTGGAGTCCACCACGCCGATCACGGGAATGCCGAGCTTCTTGGCTTCAGCCACGGCGATCTTGTGGTAGCCGACGTCGATGACGAAGATCGCATCGGGCAGGGCGTTCATGTCTTGAATGCCGCCGATGTCCTTCTCGAGCTTGGCCAGCTCGCGCTGGAACAGCAGAGCTTCCTTCTTGATACGGATTTCAGAGCCCGATTCGACCTGGGCTTGCATGTCCTTCAGCTTCTTCAGCGAGCCCTTGACCGTCTTGAAGTTGGTCAGCATGCCGCCGAGCCAGCGCTGGTCGACGTAGGGCATGCCGGCGCGCTTGGCTTCCTGCACGATCACTTCGCGCGCCTGGCGCTTGGTGCCGACCATCAGGATCGTGCCGCGCTTGGCGGCGAGCTGGCGGATGAACTTCATCGCGTCGAGGAAGAGCGGCTGCGTCTTCTCGAGGTTGATGATGTGGATCTTGTTGCGATGGCCGTAGATGTACGGGGCCATCTTGGGGTTCCAGAAGCGCGTTTGGTGCCCGAAATGGACGCCGGCTTCCAGCATTTCACGCATGGTGACGGACATGAATCACTCCAAAGGTTGGTTCTAGAATCCGGCCAGAATCGCCAGCGCTTTTTCGTAAAGCGGGCGACACCTTCAACGGCCGGATTCGCGATTTGTTCACCCACGCCAGCCCGACATGGGCGGCACTCAGGTAAACCCGCGGAGTATAGCAGGCACTCTCCCACCCATGACGAATGACCTGACCGCCGCCCGAGCCGCCCTGCTGCAAGGGCGCACGACGGCCGCCGAGTCCTTGGCCACCAGCTTGCAGGCCGCCGGGAGCGCCGCCAACGCCAAGACGTATCTCAAGCGCTTCGATGCCCAGGCGATGGCCGCTGCGGACAGCGTCGATCGGCTGCACACGGCCGGCGCGCCACTCCCCGCCCTCGCAGGCCTCGCGGTGAGCGTGAAGGCCTTGTTCGACGTGCAAGGCCACACCACGACGGCCGCGTCCCGCGTGTTGGCCGATGCGCCCGAGGCACAGACCGACAGCCCTGCGGTCGCACGACTGCGCGCCGCCGGTGCCGCGCTCACCGGCCACACCAACATGACCGAGTTCGCGTTCTCCGGAGTGGGCTTGAACCCTCACCACGGCACGCCGGCGAACGCAGGCACGTCGGCCCTCGATCCTGAACCGCGCATCCCCGGCGGTTCGACCTCCGGCGGCGCCGTCTCGGTCGCCAGCGGCGCGGCATGGGCCGCCCTGGGCTCCGATACCGGCGGCTCGATCCGCATCCCCGCCGCGCTGCAAGGGCTGGTCGGCTTCAAGAACACCGCCAGGCTGACACCCACCGAGGGCGCCATTCCGCTGTCGACCACTCTCGACACCGCCTGCGCCATCACCCGCTCGGTGCGCGATGCGGTGCTGCTGCACGAAGTGCTGGCCGCACGCAGCGCCAGCCTGCCCGGCCGCCCGATCAATGCGCTCCGGCTCGCCGTGCCCGCGCCGCAACTCGAGGGCCTGGACGAGACCGTGGCCCGCGCCTTCGAGCGCACCGTCGCCAGGCTCAGACAAGCCGGTGCACAGATCGACACCATCGCCCTGCCCGAACTCGGCGACCTCGCCGCGATCAACGCCACCGGTGGCTTCTCTGCCGCCGAAAGCTGGGCCTGGCACCGCCATCTCTTGAAAGAACACCAAGCCGACTACGACCCACGAGTCGCACTGCGCATCCGCCGCGGTGAAACGATGTCGGCCGCCGACTACCTCGACCTCACGCGCGCCCGCGCCGACTGGATTGCCCGCATGACCCTCACGCTGCGCCGCTACGACGCGCTGATCAGCCCCACCGTCCCCATCGTCGCACCCACCATCGCCAGCGTGGCGAGCGACGAGGCCTTCTTCGCCGCCAACACCCTGCTGCTGCGCAACCCCTCCGTCGTGAACATGCTCGACGGCTGCGCACTGTCCCTCCCCTGCCACACGCCGGATGAGCTGCCCGTGGGCCTGATGGTCTGGAGCCACGCACTCCAAGACGACACCGTGCTCGACGCCTCGCTCGCCATCGAAGCCACGCTTGCGAAGGAGCGCTCCTGATGCGCGTCGCCGTGATCGGCGCCGGCATCGTCGGCGTGACGTCTGCCTATGAGCTGGCGGCTGATGGACACGATGTGACGGTCTTCGAGCGGCGCGGCAGCGTCGCCGCCGAATCAAGCTTCGCCAACGCCGGCGTGATCGCGCCCGGCTACGTGACCCCCTGGGCCTCGCCCGGCATGCCGTGGCATGTGATGAGCCACCTCTTTCAACGCCACGCACCGGTGCGGCTCAACGCGCGCCTGAGCGCGTCGACACTCGGCTGGATGTGGCGCTGGTGGCGAGCCTGCCGCCCGGCCGCCTATCGAAGCAACCGCAATCACCTGCGGCGTCTGGCCACCTACAGCAAGCAGCGTCTGCACAAACTCACCCAGACCTTGCAGCTCGACTATGAGCGTGCAGAAGGCTACCTCGTGCTGTTGCGCAGCGCGCGCGAAGCCGAGCGCGCACAAGCCGGCCTGACCCTGCTGACTGAAGCCGGCATCCGGCACCACTTCCTCGACGCTTCGCAATGCCGCCAGGTCGAGCCGGGGCTGAGCGCTGACGCACCGCTGCACGCTGGCATCCATCTGCCGCAAGACGAGGTGGGCAACTGTCGCCAGTTCGCGCTGCTGTTGCGCACCGAGGCCGAGCGCCTGGGTGCGAAGTTCCGCTTCCACACCACCGTGCAGAGCCTCATGCCGGGCAGCAGGCCGACGCTGACCAAGGTCTATTCGCCGATGGAGGAATCGACCTGGGTGAGCGCCGACGCCGCGCGCCTCGACGGCCCACCGACCGACGTGCTGCCCTTCGAACCCGAGACCGAGACCTTCGACGCCGTCGTCATCTGCGCCGCCGTCGACTCGACCACGCTGCTGCGCCCGCATGGCTTGAAGCTGCCGCTGGCGCCGGTGTATGGCTACTCGGTCACGGCGCCGCTGCGCAAGCTCGACGTGCACCCCGACATGGGCCCGCGCTCGGCCGTGATGGACGAGCGCTACAAGGTCGCCGTCAGCCGCATCGGCTCGCGCCTGCGCGTGGCTGGCAGCGCCGAGATCGGCGGCCGGCCCGGGCAGCATCACAAGGCGGCGCTCGCCACGCTCTACAAGGTGCTCAACGACTGGTTCCCCGGCGCCGCGCACATGAGCCAGGCCCAGGTGTGGAAAGGCGCGCGCCCCATGCTCCCCGACGGCCCCCCCCTGCTGGGAGCCAGCGGCCTGCCGGGGGTTTGGCTCAACCTCGGCCACGGCTCCAGCGGTTGGGCGCTGGCCTGCGGCTCGGCTCGTGTGGTGGCCGATGCGGTGTCATCGCGCGCTGCCGCCATCGACACCGAAGGCCTCGGCCTCGAACGCCTGCGGCACTGAGCCATGCAGCGCATCCTGCCCACCCGGCGCGACTGGCCTCTGCACGATGTGGCCGCGTCGCGGCTGATCGAGCAGCAGGCGCAGGTGGGGTTGCCACCTCACACCCTGATGCAGCGAGCGGGCGCGGCAGTTGCCGCACTCACGCGCGCATTGCATCCGCACGCACAACGCGTGTGGATCGCCTGCGGCCCCGGCAACAACGGCGGCGACGGGCTGGATGCCGCGATCCATCTGCTTGCCGCAGGCTGGTCGGTCGACGTCACGTTGATCGGTGACCCCGCACAGCTACCGGCGGATGCGGCCGATGCCTACGCGCGAGCGCGCGCGGCTGGCGTCCCGGTCGGCACAAGTACCCGGCCTGCCCGCGCACCCGATGTCGCCATCGATGCCGTGCTGGGCCTGGGCAGCCGCCGGCCGCCAGCCGGTGAGCTTGCCGCGCTCATCGAAACCCTGAATGCCCTCACCTGCCCGGTGTTGGCGGTCGATCTGCCCTCCGGATTGAATGCAGACACTGGACAGGCGCATGGCGAGGCCTGCGTCGTCGCGGATCACACGCTGTCGCTGCTGACGCTCAAGCCGGGTCTCTTCACAGGCGCGGGGCGAGACCATGCGGGCGAGGTGTGGTTCGAGTCCTTGGATGTCACACACGATGGCGCGAGCACCAGGCTCGGTGGTGCTCCAGCGCTGGCTCACCACCACCGCCATGCCCAGCACAAAGGGAGCTTCGGCGACGTCGCCGTGGTCGGCGGCGCCGCGGGCATGGCGGGTGCGGCATGGCTCGCTGCGCGTGCAGCGCATGCAGCGGGCAGCGGCCGCGTGTACGTCGATATGCTCGACCCCGCGGCAAGGCTGGATGCCGGACGGCCCGAGCTGATGGTCCGCCCCGGCTGGTGGCAGCCCGCCACCGCCGAATCGAGCACCGTGGTCGCCGGCTGCGGCGGCGGCACGGCGATCCGCCAGGCACTGCCTCGTTTGTTGAGCACTGCCGGCCGGCTGGTGCTGGATGCTGATGCCCTGAATGCGGTGTCGGCCGATCCCACACTGGCCAGCCTTTTGTCGGCACGTCGTTCGCGTCAGCGCGAAACGGTGCTGACCCCTCATCCTCTCGAAGCCGCGCGACTCTTGAATACCGACACCACGAGCGTGCAGTCAGACCGCCTCGCCGCCGCTCGCCGTCTTTCGCAGCAATTCGGCAGCGTCGTTGTGCTGAAGGGCTCGGGGTCGGTGATTGCAGCCCCCGACGGCACGCTGTGGATCAATGGCACCGGCAACGCCGCCCTCGCGAGCGCTGGCACAGGCGACGTGCTCGCAGGATGGATCGGCGGCTGCTGGTCGGCGTCGGGCAGCAACGCGCTGGATGCAGCCCGTCATGCCACCTGGCTGCACGGCCTGGCCGCCGAGCGCAGCCCAACGGCGCCGCTGCGGGCGGCCGATCTGATCGAGGCCATGCACAGCGCAGCGCCGCAGCGCTGAGGGCTCAGCGCCGGCGCGCCGTCTTGCCGCTGGCTTTGCGGGCCGCCGACTTGGCCGCACGCACCGGGTGTGCGCCGCTCTTCTTGCCGGAGACGCTCTCCTTGCGGGCTCTCGTCGCGGCTTTCACCGCACGGTCGGCCTCCTTCACCGCGGCCAGCTCGGCGACGGCGCCCTTGCCGGCACCCGCCTTGTCGCGCTTCGCACGCGCCTGCAGCACGCCGTCTTCGCCTTCGTGGACCATGCGGAAGTCGATCTTGCGGCCGTCAAGGTCGACGCGACTCACCTGCACACGCACGCGAGACCCGATGGCGTAGCGCACACCGGAGCGTTCGCCCCGCAGTTCCTGTCTCGCTTCGTCGAAGCGGAAATATTCGCCGCCGAGTTCGGTGATGTGGATCAGGCCTTCGACGTACAAGCTGTCGAGCGTCACGAAGAGCCCGAAGCTCGTCACGGCGCTCACCGTGCCGCTGTACTCCTCACCCAGGTGCTCGCGCATGAAGCGGCACTTGAGCCAGGCTTCGACATCACGCGAGGCCTCGTCTGCACGGCGCTCGTTCGCGCTGCAATGTGCGCCCACGCCTTCCCACCGCTCTTCTTCCGCGTGCGAGTTCTTCCTCGACTTGCCCGCAGCCTCGATATGGCCGCTCAGGAGGCTGTAGCGCTTGCCCAACAGCAGCGCCTTGATGACCCGGTGCACCAGCAGGTCGGGGTAACGGCGGATCGGGCTCGTGAAGTGCGTGTAGGCCTCGTAGGCCAGCCCGAAGTGGCCGCTGTTGACGCCGGTGTAGATGGCCTGCTGCATGGATCTCAGCAGCATGGTGTGGATCTGCTGGGCGTCGGGGCGGTCTTTGGTCGCGGCGGCGATGGCCTGGAACTCACCGGGCTTCGGATCGTCGCCCACGTTCATGCCGAGGCCGAGCTGCCTGAGGTAGTTCTGCAGCAGCGTCTTCTTCTCGGGTGTCGGCCCTTCGTGCACGCGGTACAGCGACGAATGCTTGGCCGATGCGATGAAGTCGGCCGAGCACACATTGGCGGCCAGCATCGCCTCTTCGATCAGCTTGTGCGCTTCGGTACGCGTGCGCGGCACGATCTTCTCGATGCGACCGTTGTCGTCGCAGATGATTTGCGTCTCGGTCGTCTCGAAGTCGACCGCTCCGCGTTTGGCGCGGGCCTTGAGCAGGGCGCGGTAGACCTCGTGCAGGTGGAGCAGGTGCGGCACCAGGTCCTTGCGGCGTGCCGCCTCCGGACCGCGCGTGTTCGCCAGGATGGCGGCCACCTCGTTGTACGTGAAGCGCGCGTGCGAGCAGATCACGGCCGGGAAGAACTGGTAGGCGTGAATGTCGCCCTCTTTCGTGATGAGCATGTCGCACACCATCGACAGCCGGTCTTCGTTCGGGTTGAGCGAACACAGTCCGTTGGAGAGCTTCTCCGGCAGCATCGGGATCACGCGGCGCGGGAAGTACACCGACGTGGCGCGCTCATACGCGTCGTCGTCCAGCGGCTCACCGGGCTTCACGTAGTGGCTCACGTCGGCGATCGCCACCACGAGGCGATAGCCGTCGAACGCGCTCTTGCCACGGCCGTGCTTCGCGGGCTCGCAATACACAGCGTCGTCGAAGTCACGGGCGTCTTCGCCGTCGATGGTGACGAGCGGCACGTCGGTGAGGTCGATGCGATCACGCTTGTCGGCGGGGCGCACCTTCTCGGGCAGGCTGGCCGTCTGCGCCAGAGTCTCCGGCGAGAAACGATGCGGCACTTCGTACTTGCGCACCGCGATCTCGATCTCCATGCCGGGGTCGTCGATCTCGCCCAGTACTTCGGTCACGCGGCCCATCGGCTGCGAATACAGCGACGGGGGCTCGGTCAGCTCGATGGCGACGACCTGGCCTGCGGTCGCGTTCGCGATCGCGTTCTTCGGGACCATGATGTCCTGACCGTAGCGCTTGTCTTCGGGCGCCACGAGCCAGATGCCGCTCTCGTGCAGCAGGCGGCCGATGATGGGCGTCTTGCGGCGCTCGAGGATCTCGAGCACGCGGCCCTCGGGGCGGCCCTTGCGGTCGTAGCGCACCACGCGCGCCTTCACACGATCGCGATGCAGCACCGCACGCATTTCCTGCGGCGAAAGATAGAGATCGGGCTGGTTGTCATCGCGCACGACGAAGCCGTGTCCATCGCGATGACCTTGCACTGTCCCTTCGACTTCGCTCATCAGCTCAGCGCCGATGGCAGTCGTGTTTGAAAATTTCGATTGTTTGATGATATAGTCCAAGACTTCCTGAAATGCCCAGGTGGCGGAATTGGTAGACGCACTAGTTTCAGGTACTAGCGGGTAACTCCGTGGAGGTTCGAGTCCTCTCCTGGGCACCAAGTGGTTGAAGAGATAGAAAAAGAAAAGCGTGGAATGAAGAGGCCTGCATCATGCAGGCCTTTTTGTTTGTGCGCTCGTTTGTTGATGCGTTGAATGGGGCCATCGTTGCCGCCTCGCCGCACCTGAACCTGAACGCGCAGGCGGTCAATCAGATCGCAAACTTCCGCGCCAGGCCGTCCGGGCGCAGCTCGTCGTACTCTTCGAACGGCTGATGGATCCATGGGCTCGTGGGCAGCAATTCGACGTAGTAGTCGGGCGTGTAGCTCGACACGCCCTTGGTCCAGATGACCGCAGAGCGCAGCTCGGTGATGGCCGGCATGCTGCGCAGGCGCTCCACCACCGCCCTGAGCGTGACGCCGGAGTCAGCCAAGTCGTCCACCAGCAGGATGCGACCCGCCAGCTCGCCCTTGGGCAGCGTGATGTACTTCGCCATGTCGAGCCGGCCTTGGATGGTGCCGGCCTCGGCGCGATACGAACTCGTCGACATGATGCCGAGCGGCTTGTCGAACACCCGCGACAGCACGTCACCCGGGCGCATGCCCCCACGCGCTAGACACAGGATCTGGTCGAACTGCCAGCCCGATGCATGCACCTTGAGCGCCAGGCGCTCGATCAACAGGTGGTATTCGTCCCAGGAGACGTAGAGGTGTTTGCCGTCTTCGGTCAACATTCAGGAAGCTCCTTCTGCCTCAAGCCTGATAGGGATGGCGCAACAGGATGGTGTGGTCACGGTCGGGGCCGGTGGAGACCATGTCGATCGGCGCACCGATGAATTCCTGCACACGTTCGAGGTAGCGGCGCGCGTTCAGCGGCAGCTGATCCCACTGCGTGATGCCCGCGGTCTTCTCGGTCCAGCCCGGGAAGGTGTCGTAGATGGGCACGCAAGCGTCGATCTCGTCGGCATCGAGCGGCAGGATGTCGAGGCGCTTGCCGTTGAGGTCGTAGCCCACGCAGACCTTGATCTCGGCCAGGCCGTCGAGCACGTCGAGCTTGGTGATGCACAGGCCGGAGATGCCGTTGATGATGATCGAGCGCTTGAGCAGCGCGGCGTCGAGCCAGCCACAGCGGCGCGGACGCCCGGTCACCGTGCCACGCTCCTGGCCGACGACGGAGAGGTGGTTGCCGACGGTGCCCGGCGTGTCCCACTCGAGCTCGGTCGGGAATGGGCCGCTGCCCACGCGCGTGGTGTAGGCCTTGGTGATGCCGAGCACGTAGTGCAGCATGTCCGGGCCCACGCCGGCGCCGGCGGCGGCGTTGCCCGCCACGCAATTGCTCGAGGTCACATACGGGTAGGTGCCGTGGTCGATATCGAGCAGCGTGCCCTGTGCGCCTTCGAAGAGGATGTTGTCGCCCTTCTGGCTCGCGGTGTAGAGCTGATAGCCCACGTCGGCCAGCATCGGCTTCAGCGCCTCGGCAACCTTCATCGCATGGTCGAAGATCGGCTGGAACTCGAGCGGCTTCGACTTGAGGTACCCGCTAAGCGCGAAGTTGTGCAACTCGAGCAGTTCGCGCAGCTTCTTCGCAAAGCGCTCGGGGTGCTTGAGGTCCTGCACGCGCATCGCGCGGCGTGCAACCTTGTCTTCGTAGGCCGGCCCGATGCCCTTGCCAGTGGTGCCGATCTTGCCGGCGCCACTGGTCTCGCGCAGCGCCTCGCGCGCACGGTCCACTTCCACATGGAACGGCAGGATCAGCGGGCATGACTCGCTGATGTACAGGCGCGAGCGCACGTCGAGGCCGATGGCCTCCAGGCGCTCGATCTCGCTCAGGAGGTGGCTCGGGTCGACCACCACGCCGTTGCCGATGAAGCACTTCACGCCGTCGCGCATGATCCCCGACGGGATCAGCTGCAGCGCCGTCTTCACGCCCTTGATGACGAGCGTGTGGCCGGCGTTGTGGCCGCCCTGGAAGCGCACCACCGCCTGCGCGTGGTCGGTCAGCCAGTCGACGACCTTGCCCTTGCCTTCGTCACCCCACTGGGTGCCCACGACGACCACGTTGTGGCCGCTGCGCTTCTGTTGCATTGCTGAATCCGGTTTGCTTGAAGAATGAATGTGCTGCAGCGTCAGAGCGCGCGCACGAGCCATTGGCCCTGGACTAGGGCAAGTTCACGGTCGCAGGCGAATTCTTCGCCTTCATGCTCGTGCCCCGGCAGGATGCAGACCACCGACTCGCCCTGCTCACGCAAGGCACGCACGGCAGCGCGCAGCTCCGGCTGCTCGCCCCAGGGCGCACGAATGGCCGGGCGCATGGAGCGCACAGGCGCCACTGCCACCAGTTGCTTCAGGTCCATGCTGAAGCCGGCCGCCGGGCGATTGCGGCCGAAGACAGCCCCCACCTCGTCGTAACGCCCACCTCGCACCAGCGCATCGCTGGTGCCGGCCGCGTAGATCGCGAAGCGGGCGCCGCTGTAGTACGCGTAGCCGCTGTGGTCGGCCAAGTCGAAGCCGATGCGCACATCTGGATATGCCTGTCGCAGGTGCTGCGCGAGCCAGCCCAGGTCGTCGAGCGCAGCATGGATCAGCGGGTGCGCTGGCAATTCCTGGCGTGCAGCCTGCAGCACGTCTTGGCCCCCATAGAGCCTGAGCAGCGCACCCAGCCCCTGACGTGCCGAAGCCGGCAAGGTTGCCGAGGCAGCCTCCATTGCCGCCTGGTCCTTCGCGGCGAGTGCCGCGTAGACCTGCCCGAGCACCGATGAGTCGAGCGACAGCCCGGCCAACACACCGCGCACGATGCGTGCATCGCCCATGTCGAGCGTCAGCTGGGTGATGCCGGCGCGGCGCAGCGCATCGAGCGCCAGTTCCTGCACTTCCAGGTCGGCCTCCAAGCCGGCATGGCCGTAGATCTCAGCGCCAAATTGCAGCGGTTCTCGTGTGCCATGCAGGCCATCAGGCCGGGTGTGCAGCACCGGCCCGCAGTAGCAAAGGCGCGTCACGCCCTGGCGATTGAGCAGATGTGCGTCGATGCGGGCGACCTGCGAGGTCGTGTCGGCACGTACACCCAAGGTGCGGCCACTCAATTGGTCGACGAGCTTGAAGGTCTTGAGGTCCAGTTCGCGGCCGGCACCGGACAACAGCGACTCGAGGTGCTCCAGCAGCGGCGGCATGACGAGTTCGAACCCGTAGCCGCGAGCGCCGTCGAGCAGGTCGCGACGGAGTTCCTCGATGCGTCTGGCCTGCGCGGGCAGGACGTCAGCAATGTGCTCGGGCAGCAGCCAAGCAGACGACATGTGAAATGACCGGGGGATTAAAAACAAGATTGTACCGGCCGGCTGAGCCCGGCCGGCTGCTGTTACCGCGCGGCGTCAGGGCCAGATCAGCAGCAGGGCGATCAGCCCCAGGACCATGCTGGTGAGGCCAAGGAAGCGGAGCTGCCCGTCCGAGAGCTGCAAGGCCCGCTGAAAGACCTGCCGCCACGCCCCCGGGCTCAGGAACGGCAACAGGCCCTCCACCACCAGCATCAGGGCCAGGGCGCTGAGCAGCAGATCCGACATGGCGGACGCCCGCCCTACTCGCTCTTCTTCTTGCCGGAGACCGATGCTCCACCCATCTCACCCCGCATCGCGCGGAAGAACTCGCTCGACGGGTCGACCACCATCACGTCGGAACGGTTCTGGAAGCTTGCCCGATAGGCCTCGAGGCTGCGGTAGAACTTGGCAAACTGCGGGTCGCGGCCAAACGCCTCGGCGTAGATCGCCGACGCCTTCGCATCGCCCTCACCCTTGATCGTCTGTGCATCGCGGTAGGCCTCGGCCAGGATCACTTCGCGCTGGCGCTCCGCGTCGGCACGGATCTTTTCCGCCTCGGCCGCGCCCGTGGAGCGCAGCTGGTTCGCCACGCGCTTGCGCTCCGACTCCATGCGGCCATAGACCGAGCCGGTGATGTTGGCGGAGAAGTCCACGCGCTTGATGCGCACGTCGATGATCTCGATGCCGAAGCTCTTGGCTTCGTCGGCGAGGCGCGTTCGCACGCCCTGCATCACGTTGTCGCGGTCGGTGGAGAGCATGGCCTGCACCGTGCGCTTGGTGACTTCCTCGTTGAAGGCGCCTTGCACGATCGGGCTCAAGCGTGCCTCGACGTTGCGCATGTCGGTGCCGCTGTTGCGGATGAACTGGCGCGGCTCGGTCACGCGCCACTTGACGAGCCAGTCGATCACGAGGCTCTTCTTCTCGGCGGTGAAGATGGGGCGGGTCTCGGGGCTGTCGAGCGTCTGCACCCGGCGGTCAAGGAAGACGACGTTCTGCAGCGGAGGCGGCTGCTTGAACTTGAGTCCTGGCTCGGTGATGACTTCCTTGATCTCGCCCAGGGCATAGACGACGGCAAACTGCTTCTGGTCCACGATGAAGAGCGTGGAATACACCAGCATCAGCAGCACGATGAAGCCGATGGCGAAGGTTCCGATTCGATTCATGGTCTTGTGCTTTCTGCCCTGATTCAACGTGCGTCGCGGTCGCGGCTTCGCTGCCCGTCACGCAGGCGCGCGTCTGCCGCGCTGCCGGGTGCAGACGTCGACGACCCGGTGTCGGCCGGCGAGGTGGTGGCCGGCTGCGCCGACGAGGGCGCTGCGGATTGCTGGATCAGCTTGTCCAGCGGCAGGTACAGCAGGTTCGAGTTGTTGCGACCATCGACCATCACCTTGCTCACACCGGCATAGATGTCGCGCATGGTGTCGATGTAGATGCGGTCACGCGTGACGGAGGGAGCCTTCTGGTATTCGGACAACACGCGACTGAAACGCTGCGCGTCACCCTCGGCACGTGCAATCACGCGAGCCTTGTAGGCTTCGGCCTCTTCATGGAGGCGGGCCGCACTGCCGCGGGCCTTCGGGATCACGTCGTTGGCATACGCCTGGCCTTCGTTCTTAGCCTTTTCGCGGTCAGCGCCGGCACGGAAGGCGTCGTCGAAAGCGGCCTGCACCTGCTCGGGCGCCTGCACGCTGCCAACGTTGACGTTGACCACCAGGATGCCGGTATTGAGCCGGTCAAGCTGGGCCTGCAGCAGGGCCATCAGCTGCGACGAGATCTCGTCACGCTGCTCGTAGAGCACCTGGTCCATGTTGCTCTTGCCCACGATCTCGCGCACGGCCGACTCGGCAGCCTGGATCACCGCCTCATCGGGCTTGGCGTTTTCGAACAGGTAGGCGCGTGCGTCCTTCAGCCGGTATTGCACGGTGAAACGGATGTCGACGATGTTCTCGTCTTTCGTGAGCATCGACGATTCGCGCAGGCCCGTGGCCTGCACCACGGCGCTGCGCCCCACTTCCACCGAGCGAAGCTGCGTGACGGCCACGACCTCGTTCGCCTGGAACGGGTACGGGAAGCGCCAATTGAAGCCGGCGTCCACCGTGTGGCTGTACTTGCCGAACGAGGTCACCACGGCCTGCTGGCCTTCTTGCACGATGAAGAAGCCGCTGGCGGCCCACACCAGCACCACGAGGCCCGCCACGAGGCTGATGCCGATGCCAGTGCCGCGCATGTCGGGCTGGAAGTTGGGGCCGCCGTTACCCGTGCCGTTCGAGCGCTGCTTGCCGCCGAAGAGGCCACTCAACTTGCGATTGAAATCGCGCCAGAGTTCATCGAGGTCGGGCGGCCCATCGCCTCGCCCGCCGTTGTTGAGCACCAGCTCGGGGCGGCGGCCGAATCGCCCACGCACCGTGTGCCACGCCCCGGTCAAGAGGGCACGGGCCGCAGCGGCCACCTCGCGCAGGTGCACGGGCTGGTCGCCGGAGAAAGAAGAAGTAGCGCTCATGGTCATGACAGGTTCAGAGTTGTCGTCGGGTCGCTCTGGGGTTGTCTTCGGCCTCGGTCTCATGCCGGGGCTCGGGTTCGGTGGAATCTGACGCCGCCGCCTCGTGGAAGTTCAAGCCGGGGCGTCGGCCTTCCGTCACTGCGGCAGAGATCAGCCGCCGCAGCTCGGGCAGCCCGGTGCCGTTCAGCGCACTCACGAAAACGCGGGGGACCCGCACCCCGCCGTCACGCTCGATCACGTCGCTCAAGGCATGGGGCCGCTGCGATTCGGCAAGATTATCGAGTTTGTTGTAGACGAGGATCTGCGGAATGGTGTCTGCACCGATGTCCTGCAACACGCGCTGGACCTCGGTCATCTGCTCGTCGAGCACCGGGCTCGCGGCATCGACCACGTGCAGCAGCAGGTCGGCATCGGCCGCTTCCTGCAACGTGGCCTCGAAGGCTTCGACGAGCTTGTGCGGCAGATCGCGGATGAAGCCGACCGTGTCCGACAGCGACGCAGTGGTGTCAATGTCTTCCAGGTAGAACTGGCGGGTCGTCGTGTCGAGGGTAGCGAACAGCTGGTCGGCGGCATAGGCACGCGCCTTCACCAGCGCGTTGAACAAGGTCGACTTGCCGGCGTTGGTGTAGCCGACGAGCGAAACGCGGAAGGTGCCGCTGCGCTCGCGCGAGCGCCGCTGGGTACCACGCTGGCGCTTTACCTTGACCAAGCGCTCCTTCACGGACTTGATGCGCTCGCCGATCATGCGGCGGTCAAGTTCGATCTGGGCTTCGCCGGGGCCGCCACGGGTGCCGATGCCACCCCGCTGGCGCTCCAGGTGGCTCCAGCGGCGCACAAGCCGCGTCGACAGGTATTGCAACCGAGCCAGCTCGACCTGGAGCTTGCCTTCGTGACTCTGCGCCCGCGCGCCAAAGATCTCGAGGATCAGCATCGTGCGGTCGGCCACGGCCACGCCCAGGTGGCGCTCGAGGTTGCGCTGTTGCGCGGGCGACAAGGCCTGGTCGAACAGCACGGCCTCGGCCTTGTGCCCTTCGACGAGAGCCTTGATCTCGTCGGCCTTGCCCGAACCGACGAAGAGCGCCGGGTCCGGTGCCTTGCGCTTGGCGATCACCCGCGCGACCGGCACGTCACCCGCCGATTCGGCGAGCAAAGCCAGCTCGTCGAGCGTCTCGTCGAAATGGGAACGACCGCCAAGGTCGACACCCACCAGGATGGCGCGAGGGGAATCTCCCGCCGCCGAGGCGGCGGTTGGTGCCGCTGCTGTCAAGGTGAGGTCCGCCTGGGCGGGCGCAGCCCGGAACTCAGGTCTGCTCCGGAGCCTCTGCGGCGTGGAAGTTCACCGCTCGGCCTGGCACAACGGTGGAGATCGCGTGCTTGTAGACCATCTGCGTCACGGTATTGCGCAACAGCACCACATACTGGTCGAAAGACTCGATATGGCCCTGGAGTTTGATGCCGTTCACAAGGTAGATCGACACCGGAACGTGCTCCTTGCGAAGCAGGTTCAAAAACGGGTCTTGTAGAAGCTGCCCTTTGTTGCTCACGATATGCTCCGTGATATGTAGAGTGGATGAGGCATTCACGTTAACACAGCCCTGCACCGCAGCGCCGCTTTAACGACAATGAGCCTAGTCTTTATCGGCGTAGGGGTTCTTGCCCGAGCGCATCTCGATGCGCAGCGGCGTGCCGACCAGCTTGAAATGATCGCGGAAGCGTTGTTCCAGGAAGCGCTTGTAGACGTCGGTCACGTGCTCGAGCGAGTTGCCGTGGATCACGATCACCGGCGGGCTCATCCCACCTTGGTGCGCGTAGCGCAGCTTCGGGCGGAAGCCCCCCGAGCGCTTGGGTGTCTGGAATTCCACCGCCTCATGCAGCAGGCGCGTCAACACCGGCGTGCTCATCTTGCGCGTGGCCGAGGCGTGGGCGTCGGCGATGGCCTGCCACAGCGGCCCGAGCCCCTGCCGCTTGAGCGCTGAAATGCGCAGCACTGGCGCGAATTTCAGGAAGGCCAAGCGCTGGGCGATCGAGCGCTCCAGGGTTTCGCGTTGATAGTCGTCGATGGCGTCCCATTTGTTCACGGCCAGCACCACGGCCCGGCCGCTTTCGAGGATGTAGCCGGCGATGTGGGCGTCTTGCTCGCTGACGCCCTGCGTGGCATCGAGCAGCAGCAGCACCACATCGGCACTGGCGATGGCCTGCAGCGTCTTGACCACTGAGAACTTCTCGATCGCCTCGAACACCTTGCCCTTGCGGCGCAGGCCAGCCGTATCGATCAACTCAAACTTCTGGCCGTGACGCTCGAAGGGGATGCGGATCGCATCGCGGGTCGTGCCAGGCATGTCGAAGGCAACGAGGCGCTCCTCGCCGAGCCAGGTGTTGATGAGGGTCGACTTGCCCACGTTGGGCCGGCCGGCCACGGCCAAGCGGATCGGCGCTTGTTCGCCGGCACCCTCTTCGTCGTCGTGATCTTCATCGAACGGGAAATCGGCGAGCACGGCATCGAGCAGGCTGCGAATGCCCTGGCCGTGCGCCGATGAGATCGGGTGCGGCTCGCCCATGCCCAACTCGTACAACTCGCCCAGCAGAGGCGAATCGCTCATGCCTTCGGCCTTGTTGGCGGCGAGGAAGACCTTCTTGTTCGCCGTGCGCAGGTAGCGCGCGATGTCGTGGTCTTGCGCCGACACCCCTGCCCTGAGGTCGACGACGAAGATCACCGCATCGGCTTCGGCCACGGCCTGGCGCGTCTGCTTGGCCATTTCCTTGACGATGCCGGTGGAACTGTCGGGCTCGAAGCCCCCGGTGTCGACGACGATGTATTCGCGGTCGGCCAGGCGGCCGTCACCGTAGTGCCGGTCGCGTGTCAGCCCGGAATAGTCGGCCACGATCGCGTCGCGGCTCTTGGTCATGCGGTTGAACAGGGTGGACTTGCCCACGTTCGGGCGGCCCACCACCGCAATCACTGGTTTCATGACGTCAGGATGCTCTGTGTTCGGTCACTCGGGACGGAAGGCATGCAGCCCGCCGTTGGTCGTGACCACCAGCAGCGTCAGGCCCGACGCGGCCGGCGTGCTTCGGATGGCGCTGCCGTCGGTGGGCAGCCGCAGCACGGCCTCGCCGGTGTCGCGCGCGAACCAGTGCACCATGCCCTTCACGTCTCCAACGACCACCGCCTTGCCGAGCACCACGGGGGCGCTCAGGCTGCGATAAAGCAGACTTTCGATGGTCCAAGCGGGGGTGCCATCGCTCGTCTTCCAGGCGTTCACGCGGTCGCTCGCGTCCACGCCGACCACCATCTGCTCGTCGGCGCCAACACCGACGATTCCGCCGGCATTGCGCGACCAGACCGTGCTGCCGCGCTCGGCGTTCACGCAGGCCACCGCGGCTTGATATGCACGCGCGCAGAACACGTCGCGCACCCGTGCGGCGGGGCCGACCACATCCGCCAGACGTTCGACTTCGTTGGTGCCGCGTGGCGATGCCAGCGTCGCTTCCCATCGAGGGGCGCCGGCCAAGGGGTCGAGCCCGACCAGCTTGGCGCCCTGCCCGACCACCAGGGTGTCCCTGAACGGCATCAGCACGCTGGCGGCGGCGAGATTGAGAGCATCGCTCGGGCGTTGATAGGTCCAGAGCTTGCGGCCATCGAGCGCGTCGAAGGCATGCACCGAGCGATCGACCGCCACCACGAACACACGCTCACCCGCCACCAAGGGAGCCGTCACCACGCGGGACGGCAGCGGCTTGCGCCACGACACCTTGCCAGCCTGCAGCGTGACGAGCTGGTTGTTGCGCGTGACGACACTGGTGAAACGGCCGTCGCTGCCCACACCGGCGCTCAGCTTGTCGCCCACCTCGGCGCGCCAGACTTCCTTGCCGGTGTCGGCCTGCAAGGCGAGCACCAAGCCACTGTCGTCGGCGACGGTGAAGAGGCCCGCGTTCACGGACACGGCCAGCGGGAACGTCACCTTGCCGATGTCCTCGTTCCACACCTGCTTGCCCGAGACCTTCGCCTCCAGGGGTTGCAGCGGGGTCGGGTCGGGTCGGCCGGAACCGGCACACCCCGCGAGAACTGCGCACAGGGCCCAGGCGCCGATGCGGCGCGACCACAAGGTCATTTGCCGGCTCCGGAGAAGGCAGCGGCCTTCGACGTTTCGGCCGGTGCCGCGCCCAGGGCGGCCAGCTTGGCTTCGACGATGCGGCGGTACTCCACCGTCTCCTCAATGGCCTTCCAGGCCTGCAGGTAGGCAGCCTTGGCGTCATCCTTCTTGCCCTGGGCCAGCAACACGTCGCCACGACGGTCGGCGACCAGGCCGGCAAATTCCTTGCCTGTGGCGCCGTCGAGCTGCTTCAGCGCTTCGTCGTACTTCTTCTCGTCGAGCAGCAAGCCGGCCAGGCGCAGGCGGGCCACGGTCCGGTATTCGTCTTCGCTTGCGTTTTCGGCGGCCCAGCCGAGCGTGGCACGCGCCGCTTCGCCCTGCCCCTTCTCATGCTGCAGCTTGGCGGTGAGCAAGGCGCTCTGTTGCGCGTAGCCGGTGCGGCCGAAGCGCTCCTTCATGTCGCCGAAGACACGCACGGTCTTCTCGACATCCCCCGCCTGCACGGACTTCTCGAGCTCTTCGAACAGCACGCCGGCCTTGACCGACTGATCGCGCTGCCAGTTGCTCCAACCCATCCAGGCCGCGTATCCGCCGAGCGCCAGGATCAGCACCCAGGTGATGAGGTTGCCGTACTGCTTCCAGAAGGCTTTCAGCTGGTCGAGCTGCTCTTGTTCTTCGAGGTCGAGATGCGTGGCCATGAGGGGATACGTTTCTGCAAAAGAGTCGGGGATTATGCGGCCAGCAGTTCGGCGGCCCAGGTGGCGGCGTCGTCAAGGCGCAGGCCGCGCTGCGGCACGGCCGCATCGCGCAAGGATTTGAGCGACACCTCGCCGCGGGCGACTTCGTCGTCGCCGAAGATGAGGGCAAAGCGGGCGCCGCTCGCGTCAGCCCGCTTGAACTGGCTCTTCATGCTGCCGCCCCCGGCGTGCATGAGCACCGAGACGCCGGCACTGCGCAGGGCCTCGATCACGAGCATCGCCCGCGCCACGGTCGCCTCGCTCGGGATCACGGCGTAAGCGACGGGTGCGCTGCTGGGCACCGGCACCGCCAGCTCCTGCAACAGCAGCAGCAGTCGCTCGATGCCGAGGCCGAAACCCACGGCCGGGGCCGGTTTGCCACCCAGCTGTTCGATCAACCCGTCGTAGCGGCCACCACCGCACACCGTGCCCTGCGAGCCCAGGTGGTCGGTGACCCACTCGAAGACGGTCAGGTTGTAGTAGTCCATGCCCCGCACCAGGCGGGTGTTGACGCGGTATTCGAGGCCGGCTGCGTCGAGCACCTTACGCACGGCATTGAAGTGCGCGAGTGAGGCGTCGCCGAGGAAATCCATCAGCTTGGGCGCCGCTTCGACCACCGCCTGCATGGCCGGGTTCTTGGTGTCGAGGATGCGCAGCGGGTTGCTGTGCAGGCGGCGCTTGCCGTCGTCATCGAGCTTGTCGGCGTGCTGCTCGAAGTGGCGGATCAGCGCCTCGCGGTGAGCCTTGCGTTCGTCAGGCTGGCCGAGGCTGTTGATCTCGAGCCGCACATGCTGGCCGACGACCAGGCCCAGTTCGCGCCAGAGGCTGCGCACCATCAGGATCATCTCGGCATCCACATCCGGCCCGGCGAACCCAAGGGCCTCGACGTCGAGCTGGTTGAACTGCCGATAGCGCCCCTTCTGCGGCCGCTCGTGGCGGAACATCGGGCCCATGGTCCAGATGCGCAGCGGCCCGTTGTAGAGCGCGTTGTGCTCCACCATCGCCCGCACGATGCCAGCCGTGGCCTCGGGGCGCAGCGTGAGCTTGTCGCCGTTCATCGAATCGGTGAAGGAATACATCTCCTTCTCGACGATGTCGGTCACCTCACCCAGGCCGCGCACGAAGAGCGCGGTGGGCTCGACGATGGGCGTCAGCAGGTACTGGTAGCCGTAGTTGTGCAGCACACGGCGCACCGTGGTCTCGAACCAGGCCCAGATGGCGGAATCCGGCAGCTTCTCGGTGCGCGGCACCGACGGCGGCAGGATGTCGTTCATGCCCTTCACGGCCTGCAGGGCGGCGTTCTTTTTGTCAGCCATCTCTAACGAAAGATGAGGGAAATGGGGGCCGTCGCGTGCGACGGCGTCGTTCGCCGGGAGCGCGCGGCCCGGTCAGGCCGGCGCGGTCGAATGCTGGGCAGTCGCGCTGCCGTAGCGCTTCTCGATGTAGTTCTCGACCAGCGCCTGGAATTCTTCGGCGATGCGTTCGCCACGCAGCGTGAGCGCCTTCTCGCCGTCGATGAACACCGGCGCGGCCGGCGCCTCGCCGGTGCCGGGCAGGCTGATGCCGATGTCGGCATGCTTGCTTTCGCCCGGGCCGTTGACGATGCAACCCATCACCGCGACCTTCATCTTCTCGACGCCCGGATACCGCGCACGCCACACCGGCATCTGCAGGCGCAGGTAGTCGTCGATCTGCTTGGCGAGTTCCTGGAAGGTGGTGCTGGTGGTACGGCCACAACCGGGGCAGGCGGTCACGCTGGGATTGAACGAGCGCAGGCCGAGCGCCTGCAGGATCTCGAGCGCCACCACCACTTCCTGCGTGCGCGCCTCGCCCGGCTGCGGAGTGAGCGAGACACGGATGGTGTCGCCGATGCCCTCTTGCAGGAGCAGCGACAGAGCGGCCGTGGAGGCCACCGTGCCCTTGGTGCCCATGCCGGCCTCGGTGAGGCCGAGGTGCAGCGGGTAGTCGCAACGCTTGGCGAGCGCGCGGTACACGCTCACGAGGTCTTGCACGCCCGACATCTTGCACGACAGCACGATCTGCTCAGCCCTGAGGCCCACCTCTTCCGCCCGGCGAGCCGACTCGATCGCCGACGTGATGATGGCGCGGTACATGATCTGCTGCGGCTCGAAGGGCTCGGCGAGCTTGGCGTTCTCGTCCATCATCTGCGCGAGCAGCTCCTGGTCGAGGCTGCCCCAGTTGACGCCGATGCGCACGACCTTGTCGTACTTGGCCGCCACTTCGACCATCTGGGCGAACTGCTTGTCGCGCTTGTCGCCCTTGCCCACGTTGCCCGGGTTGATGCGGTACTTGGACAAGGCCTCGGCACACGCCGGATATTCCGTGAGCAGGCGATGGCCGTTGTAGTGGAAGTCGCCCACCAGCGGCACGTCGATGCCCATGCGGTCGAGCTGGTCGCGGATGTGCGGCACGGCCGCGGCAGCTTCCGGCGTGTTGACCGTGATGCGCACGAGCTCGGAGCCGGCCACCGCCAGCTCCTTGACCTGGATCGCCGTCTCGATCGCATCGACCGTGTCGGTGTTGGTCATCGACTGCACCCGCACGGGTGCGTCGCCCCCGATCGTGACCAGGCGCGAACCCCAGCGCACCTGCGCCTGCAGATTGCGCCGCACGACGGGAGCAGCCGGTTCGATGAAATCGTCAAGGGCAGGACGGGCCTGGGTCATCACATCACCTGAGTTCGAGCTTGGCCACGTTGTCGCGCGAAGGCGCGAGGTCGACAGGGCGACCACGGAACGACACCTGCGTGGCCGAGGCGTTGCCGATTCTCACCCGCAGCGGAGTAGGCCCGTCGAGGCCCACGGTTTCTCCGGCCTCCAGCAGGCGCGACATCAAGGCATTGCCGCGGCCGTCGATCACCTCGACCCACGACTGCTCCTTTGCGCGCAACAGCAGCGCGCCACCGGGCGGCGTGGCCGCGGGCGCAACCACAGGCGACGAAGCCAACACCGCCGGCACCGACGCCGCCTCGGCACTCGGTGCGGGCGCCGATGCAGGCGATACCGCGGAAGCCACCGGATCCGGAGCCACCGTGACAACGGTCGGCGGCGGCAAGGTCACGACGGTGGAGGTCGTGGGCGCCGAGGCCGCATCGCCTTCGCGCGCCCCCGTACCGCTGGCCTGCTGTGCCAAATCGGCCACCCAGCCGGCCGGCAACACGTACATCACGGCACTGGCCACCACCAGCACGACGGCTGCGATGACGATGGGGCTCTTGAGGAAGCTCAGGTCGCTCGGGACACGCCGCCCCGGCTTGTCGCGGAACGGCTCGTTGAGCCCGCGGCTCAGCTGAGAAAGCCCCTGGTCGGCGGGCTGTGGCAGCAAGGCCAGCACGGGTGCGGCATCGATCTTGAGCGTGCGGCAGACGGTCTGCGCCAGCGCGCGGGTGAAGGTCGCACCGGGCAGTTCGTCGTAGCGGTCAGCTTCGAGCAACTCAAGCTTGCGCGGCGCCACCTTGATGGACGTGGCCAGGGCCGCGATGTGCAGCCCCTTGGCGACACGCGCCTGCCGCAAAAGGCTGCCGGCGGTATCAGGTGTGGGGGTCGGTTCGGCGATCGGGGTGTCGCCCGTCGCGTCACTCATTGAACAAGCCCCGATCGAAGGCCGAAGCTTCGCGCGACTGCGGGAAGCGGCTGCGCAGCTCACGGCCAAGGTCGTTCACACCCTGGCGATTGCCGAGCTTGTTTTCGACCCGGGCCGCCAGCCACAGGGTCTGCGCGTTGGATTGGTTCGGCATCGCGTTCACACGGCGGATGTAGAAGCGCGCCCGCTCCGCTTCGCCCCGGCGCAGCAGCACTTCGGCAAGGTTGACCGCCGTGGCCGGGTTCGAGGGATCGCGCTCGTAGGCCTTGGTCAAGGCCAGCTCCGCCTCAGGCCACTGGCCGGCGCGGGCGTAGCAGACCCCGCTGATCATCAGCGTGCGGGGCGCGGACTGGTATTGCTGGATGCCGAGCGCCTGCTGGAACATCGCCTGCGCCTCGCCGTAGCGTTTCTGCTGGCATTGGTACCAGCCGTAGTTGTGCAGGCTGTCGCCGTCGTTGGGGTTGATCTGCAATGCGCGCCGGAAGCTTTCCTGCGCCAGCGTATCGTCGCCTAGCGCGGCGTAGATCAGGCCACGAAGGTTGTAGGCCTCGCCGAGGTTGGGGTTCAGCGACACGGCCTGCTTCACCTCGTCGAGCGCCGTGGTGTGCTGGCCACGCCCGAAATACGCGCTCGCCAGCTCGAGGCGCACACGCGCACGTTTGCTGGCCTCGCTTTCGTCGGACGCGGTGATGCGATCGGGCGTGTCACCTGACGCCGGAGCCGGCGCCGGCAAGGCACAACCCGCGATCCAGGCACTGGACACCCAGCAAGCGGCGGCGACCCACAAGCGACTGCGGCCGAGACTCATGCATGTTTCTCCGGAGGTGGGGACGAAGGGGTCTTGCGGTGGATCTGGATCGGCGCGCGCGTCATGCGCTCGGCGGCGTTGGTGCGGTCCTGCACTTCGCCTGCGAGTTGCCCGCAGGCGGCGGCGATGTCGTCACCGCGCGTCTTGCGCACGGTGGTCACGACACCGGCGTCCTGCAGCACCCGCGCAAACGCGGTGACACGCTCGCGCGGCGAACGGGTAAGGCCCGACTCGGGGAACGGGTTGAAGGGAATCAGGTTGAACTTGCACGAAACGCGGCGACTGATCTCGACCAGCGCCTCGGCATGGGCCGGCGTGTCGTTCACCCCGTCGAGCATGCAGTACTCGAAGGTGATGAAGTCGCGAGGCGCACGGTCGAGGTAGCGGTTGCAGGCAGCGAGCAATTCGGCGATCGGGTACTTCTTGTTGAGCGGCACGAGGTTGTCGCGCAGCGCGTCATCGGGCGCATGCAGCGACACGGCAAGCGCCACCGGGCAGTCATCGCGCAGGCGATCGATCATCGGCACCACACCGGAGGTGGACACCGTGACACGGCGGCGCGAAAGACCATAGCCGTGGTCGTCGAGCATCACCCGTAGCGCCGGCACGAGGGCCGAGTAGTTCTGCAGCGGCTCGCCCATGCCCATCATCACCACGTTGGTGATGGCACGTTCGCCGGGCGCGAGATTCAGCCGCTTGCGCAGGTGGTGCTCGGCAAACCAGAGCTGCGCCACGATTTCGCCTGTGGTGAGGTTGCGGCTGAAGCCTTGGTGGCCGGTCGAGCAGAAGCGGCAGCCGACGGCACACCCCGCCTGCGACGACACGCACAGCGTGCCGCGATCGTCTTCCGGAATGAAAACGCTCTCGACGGCGTTACCACCGCCCACGTCGAAGAGCCACTTGATGGTGCCGTCACTCGAGGCCTGCTCGCTGAGGACGGACAAGGGCATGACCGTTGCCACGCCGGCGAGCTTGTCGCGCAGCGATTTGGCCAGGTCGGACATCGCCGAGAAGTCGGCTTCGCCCTTTTGATGAATCCAGCGGAAGAGCTGCGTGGCGCGGAAGCGCTTTTCACCCAGCTTCTCGCAAAACGCGGCCAATCCGTCGAGATCGAAGTCGAGCAGGTTGGCCGGTGTCATGGGGGTGGTTCCTTGCGCTCAGGCAGGCAACGCCTACACGAGGCGCAAGGCCAGCGCTCAGCGGCTGTAGACGTTCATGCCGGGGAAGAAGAACGCCACTTCGACGGCGGCCGTTTCCGGAGCGTCGGAGCCGTGCACGGCATTGGCGTCGATGCTGTCGGCGAAGTCGGCGCGGATGGTGCCCTTCTCGGCCTTCTTCGGGTCGGTCGCGCCCATCAGATCGCGGTTCTTGGCGATGGCGCCTTCACCTTCGAGCACCTGGATCATCACCGGGCCGGAGACCATGAAGTCCACCAGGTCCTTGAAGAACGGGCGGGCCTTGTGCACTGCGTAGAACTGCTCGGCTTCATTGCGCGAGAGGTGCGCCATGCGCGCGGCAATGATCTTGAGACCGGCGCCCTCGAAGCGAGCGTAGATCTGGCCGATCACATTCTTTGCGACCGCGTCGGGTTTGATGATGGAAAGGGTACGTTCGATCGCCATATTTCTTCTCCTGAATCAAGCACTTGGCAAAGTTTTGGATTCTAACGCTTGAAGGTGGGTTCCTTCGTGAATACCAGCAGGGGCTCAGCGCCCGCCACGGCGGTTGCCGCCGAAGCCACCGCCGCCACCCCCACCGAAGCCACCACCGCCCCCGCCGCCCTTGCCGCGGCCGCCGCGATTCTTGCGGTGGAAGGCATCGGCGCCGATGTAGCCGACGGAGGTTTGCAGCGGATCGGGCTCACGCGGCCCGCCCTTCTTGTTGCCCCCGCCCTGCGGGCGCTGAGGCCCGCTGCCCCCCGCACCGAAACCACCGCCGCCACGGCCGAAGCCGCCGCCGCCCACCGGGCCGCGCGGCTTCTGCACGAAGCGCTTGTCGAAGGTCTGCTCCAGCGGGTTGGGGATCTTGCTGGGGTCGAAGTCAAGATCGTCATCGCGATCCTGGTCGTCGTAGTTGCTCTCACGGGCCTGCGCCGGCACGGGCTGCTGTTGGCCACCACGCGGGCCGCGGTCCTGCCGGTTGCCCCGGTCGTTGCGATCGTTGCGGTTGCCGCGCTTCTGGTTGTTCTGCTGCTGGCCGTGGCCGCCGCGGTCGCCCTGCTGCTGGCCGGGGTTGTTGCCACTGGCCAGGCGCCGGATCGCCCGGACGTCGTTCTCATCGAGGTCGACCCACACGCCGCGCTTCAGGCCGCGCGGCAGCACGACGGTGCCATAGCGGATGCGGATGAGGCGGCTGACGGTCAGGCCCACTTCGTCGAAGAGCTTGCGCACTTCACGGTTGCGGCCTTCGGTGATGACGACGCGATACCAATGGTTGGCGCCTTCGCCGCCCCCGTCCTGGATGGACTTGAAGCTGGCCATCTGGCCTTCGATGTTCACGCCGTTGAGCAACTCTTCCTTGTCGTCCTCGGTCAAGGTGCCCAGCACGCGCACGGCGTATTCACGCTCGACGCCGAAGCGCGGATGCATCAGCTGGTTGGCCAGCTCGCCCGAGGTGGTGAAGAGCAGCAGCCCTTCGGTGTTGAGGTCGAGACGCCCCACCGACTGCCACTTGCCCTGCTGCAGGCGCGGCAGACGGCGGAAGACCGTCGGCCGGCCTTCCGGGTCGTCGTGGGTGACGACCTCACCGACAGGCTTGTGGTACGCGATGATGCGCGCCGGCGGCGGCACGATGCGGATGCGCACCGGCTTGCCCTTGATCTTCACCTGGTCGCCGAACGACACCCGCTGGCCCACGTGCGCCGGCTGGTCGTTGACGGTCACGTGGCCGTCTTCGATCAGCTGCTCCATGTCGCGGCGCGAGCCGATGCCCGACTGCGCGAGCACCTTGTGCAGCTTGGGCGCGTCGGGCTCGGCGGCCAGCACGCGCTTGTGTTCGGCCGCGGCCTCGTCGCTCCCCTCGGCCGACTCCGCAGCTTCTTCAGCGACCGGCGTTTCGACGTCGAAATCACCGGAGAGCACCTGCGCAAAAACCTCGCCGGCCTGGCTGGCCACCGTCTGGGCCGCCACGGCCGGGTCGGGTGCGGCCTCCCGCTCGCGCTGGCGATCCTTGCGGTTGCGGCGACGGTTGCGCGAAGAACGCGGCCGGTCGTCGCCTTCTGCGGCATCGGCTGCGTTGGCGGGGTCGCCGCCCTCGGCCGGCTCCGAACCCTCGGGCGCCGAGATCGCTTCGCTGGGTTCGGATCGAGCGGGCGCAGGCGCTTCACCCGGCTCGCGAGCTGCGAGCTCTTGGGGAGCGACCTCTGCCGCCGCCGCAGGCGCAGCCGCGTCGGCAGCTTCGGGCTTTGCGGCGGTGCGACGCTTGCGCGCGGGCTTGGGTGCGGCTTCAACCACCGCACCCTGCCCCTCGGCCGCGGCTTCGTCGGCGGGGGGCGCCGCTTCGGCCTTGACCGTGCGGCGACGCCGCACAGGCTTGGCCTCGGCAGGCGCCGCATCGTTCGATGCAGGGCTCACGTCAACCGGGGTGTCGTCGTCGGGCTGATTCATGCTTGGGGGTCCATCGGGACGGTCTTTGCCGCGGGTTCGGAAGGGAATTCGGGATCATCGGACGGTGCTGCCGTCTCGGTCTCAACGTGATCGGGAGGAAGTTGCTCGGCCAGCTCGTGAGCGATCGGCGCCTCATCGGTGGCCACTTCGGCCTCGGCAAGCAGAACCTCATCGCCAGTGGGTTCGATCGCGGCTGCTGCGGCCCCATCGTCCAGACTCAACACGGCCTGGGCGGAGTCTTCCTCCAGAAGCGAGCCCTGGTCGGGCAGCGCCTCGGCCAGCGCCACCGCCGAGGCGGTGGCACCGCCTTCCAGCATCGGCAGCTGCTCCAGGCTGGCGAGGCCGAGATCGTCGAGAAACTGTTTGGTGGTGGCGTAAAGCGCGGGGCGACCGGGTGCCTCGCGGTAGCCGATGGCGTCGATCCAGCCTCGGTCTTCGAGCTGCTTGACGATCTGGCTGCTGACAGTCACGCCGCGAATGTCTTCGATGTCGCCACGCGTCACCGGCTGGCGGTAGGCAATGATGGCCAAGGTCTCCATCACTGCACGAGAGTATTTCGGCGGCTTCTCGGGGTTCAGGCGATCGAGGTAGTCGCGCATCTCGGGACGGCTTTGAAAGCGCCACCCGGTGGACAGCGCCACGAGCTCCACGCCACGCCCCTCCCAATCGCGCGTCAGCTCGTCGAGCAAGGCCCGCAGGCTGTCGGGGCCCAGCTCCTCGGCGAACAGGGTGCGCATGTCCTTCAGGGGCAAGGGCTGCTGCGCACAGATGAGCGCGGTTTCGAGGACGCGCTTCGCATCCTGTGTGTTCATAGATGTCGTCTACATCCTCAGTCGGGGATCGCCGGACTCGTCTCCGGCACCGGACTCTCTCACAGCGGCTTCCCGCCCAAGGCTGCCGGCAAAGCGGCGGGCCCACGTCGATGGCTGCTGAGTGTTTGGCCTTGAAGTTCACACCGCTCATCGCGGTGAACCAGGGGTCGCGCCCCTTCCGGCGCGATCATTTCCGCAGGTGGGCGCTGTGCGCGGCGCGTCGAACGCTCGTTACCCTGGGGAAAGTGCCCGCATTGTATAGAAGCTCGTCAGAGGCCGCCACGGACCGCCACGACCTGTTGCCAGGCGAGCGCCAAGTCGGCTGGCAAACCGGCCTCGAAGGCCACCGTTTTGCCGGTGCCGGGGTGCTCGAATGCCAGCCGCTGCGCATGCAGGGCCTGCCGCTGCAAGCCGAGCGCGGGGCGGCCGCCGTACATCGTGTCGGCCAGCAGCGGGTGGCCGCGCGACGCGAGGTGGACACGGATCTGGTGGGTTCGGCCGGTGTGCAGCTTGCATCGCACGGCGGTCACCGGCCCGTCGGGCGTCTCTTCGACCGCAAGCCGTGTGACATCGGTCTGCGCCGGTTTGCCCCCGGGCACGATGGCCATGCGCACTCGCGATTGCGGGTCGCGTGCGAGGCGCCGGTCGATGTGCAGGAACTCCTCGGCCAGGCGGCCGTGGATCAGCGCCAGGTATTCACGCTGAACCTCTCGTGCGGCGATGGCCCGCACCAGCGCCGTGACCGCCGGCAAGGTTTTGCCGACCACCATCAGGCCGGAGGTGTCCTTGTCGAGCCTGTGCACGATGCCCGCCCGAGGCAGCGCCGCCGCGCCGGGGTGATGGGCCAGCAAGCCGTTGAGCAAGGTGCCCGACCAGTTGCCCGCCGCGGGGTGCACCACCAGGCCCGAGGGCTTGTCGACCACGATGAGCTGATCGTCTTCGAACACGATGGGCAGGGCAATCGGCTCCGCCTTGAAAGCTCGGCTCTCGGCGGTGGGCACCAGCTCGACCTCGACACGCTGCCCCGCCAGCACCTTGCGCGACGCGCTCTTCGCGGCCACGCCGTCGACCCACACATGGCCGTCATCGATGAGATGCTGAAGATGGTTGCGCGAGAACTCCTCGGCCATCGTGACCAGCATCTTGTCGAGACGCGTGCCGTGCAGATCGGCAGGCACGGTGCTCGTGCGACGCTCCGGTGTGTCGTCTTCCTCCTGCTGTTCTGCCGGCAGGGGCACCACGTCCGGCAGCGGGGGGCGAACCATATACTCTGCGCTTTCCACTCGAAGCGCTGCCGCGGCGGCGCCATGTCGTTGATGAATCGGATCCGCTGGACTCGCCGCGCGTCGAAAGCCTTGTCGCTGGCCGTGGTGTCGCTGCTGCTGTCGGCCTGCGACTCGATCCCGAAGGACGAAACCGCCGGCATGAGCGTGGAGAAATTGTATTCAGAGGCGCGCGAAGAAGCCTCCGCCGGCAACTACGAGCGTGCGCTCAAGCTCTACGAGCGCCTGGAGGGCCGCGCAGCCGGCACGCTGCTGTCGCAGCAGGCACAGCTGGAGCGTGCTTACATGAGCTTCCGCACCGGCGAGAAGGCCCAGGCGCTGGCCATCGTCGAGCGTTTCATCAAGCTGCACCCGACGAGCCCTGCCTTCGACTACGCGCTCTACCTGCAGGGCGTGATCAACTTCAACGACAACCTCGGCATCTTCGGCAGCCTGGCCAACCAGGACTTGTCCGAGCGTGACCAGCAGGCCTCGCGCGACTCGTACCAGTCGTTCAAGCAGCTCACCGAGCAGTTCCCGCGCTCGAAGTACACGCCCGATGCGCAGGTGCGCATGCGCTACATCGTGAACTCGCTCGCCGCCTACGAAGTGCACGTGGCGCGCTACTACTACCGCCGCGGTGCCTACCTGGCCGCGGTCAACCGGGCGCAGCAGACGCTGCAGGAATTCCAGCAGGCCCCTGCCGCCGAAGAGGCGCTCGCCCTCATGGTGCAGAGCTACGACAAGCTCGGCATGACCCAGCTGCGCGACGACGCCAACCGCATCCTGCGCAAGAACTTCCCGACCAGCGGCTTCATCGCGACGCTGCCGGCGCCGGCCGCGAAGTAAGGCTCAGAACGGCAGCGCCGCTGCCGACAGGTCGTTCAACCACGCGAGCGCTTCGGCCTCGCTCATCACGCGCGTCATCGGCGGCAAGGCCTCGCGCAGACGCTTGCCGTAGTTCATGCCGGCCATGCGGGGGTCGCAGACGACCAGCAAACCGCGGTCGGTCTCGCTGCGGATGAGCCGCCCTGCCCCCTGCTTCAACGAGACCGCAGCCTCGGCGATGAAGTAGTCGGCGAAGGGGTTGCGGCCCTCGCTCTCGAGCCGCTTCACGCGGGCTTCCACCAGCGGGTCGTTGGGTGGCGGGAAGGGCAGCTTGTCGATCAGCACGCACTGCAAGGCTTCGCCCGGCACGTCGATGCCTTCCCAGAAGCTTTGCGATCCGACCAGCACCGAGCGCGGCTGGTTGAGGAACTGTTGGAGGAGCTGGCGCTTTGGCGCGTCGCCCTGTTGCAGCACCTGGATCGAATCCCCTTCCGCTTCGAACAAGGCGCGCAGGCGATCGCCGATGGCCTGCAGCGCCCGCAACGTGGTCGTGAGCACGAAGGTCCGCCCACCCAGCGCCCGGGCGAAACGCGCCGCCAATGCGGCGACCTCGGCCGGGTGCGCCGGCTCGTTGGGCTTGGGAAACCGCGTCGGCACGTAGAGCCGCGCGTGGGCGGCATAGTCGAACGGGCTGCCGACGCGCAGCACCGTGGCATCGTCGAGCCCCGCCGACTCGGTGAACCAGCTCAGGCGCTCGTCGTCACCCAGCGTTGCGGAGGTGAAGATCCAGGCCTTGGGCGCCGCATCCATCTGCTCGCGCAGCGCTTCGCGGATGTCGAGCGGCGACTCGACCAGCCGCGCCTGATGCGGCGACAGGTCGATCCAGCGCACATGCCCCGGCACCGCGTCGTGGCGGAAGCGCTCGGCATTGGTCGCGAGCGCGCGGGCACGTTCGGCGAGCTTCGTGAAGTCCGGGGCGAGTTCGTCGACGGTGTCCAGGGCTTCAGCGGCGGCGAGGCAGGTTTGCGCTACCGCGCCGATACACGACAGAAACTCCTCGCGTGTAGACCGCTCGTCCCAGCGCAGCTTGAAACTGCCGCGCACCTCGCGCAGCGGCCCCACCGCGGCAAGCCGCAGCTCGCGGGCCGCCCGGTCGCAGGCGCCCGACAGGTCTTGCCAAGGCATCAGGCCACGCGCCAGCTGCAGGCCCACGGCGAGCATGTCGCGGGCGAAGTCGATCACCTGCGCACTGCCCAGCGTCACGCCAAGGAACTGTACACCGGCTTCGGCCAGCTGGTGCGCCTCGTCGAACACCGCCACTTCCACGCTCGGCAGCAGCTCGGCCACCCCACTGTCGCGCAACGCCATGTCGGCAAAGAAGAGGTGGTGGTTGACGACCACCAGGTCGGCCGCCATCGCCTCGCGCCGGGCTTTCATCACATGGCACTGCCGGTAGTCGGCGCACTCGCTGCCGAGGCAGTTCTCGCGCGACGAGGTGACGAGCGGGATCACGCTGGAGCGTTCGTCCAGCCCCTCGAGCTCGGCCAGGTCGCCACTCTGCGTGCCCTGTGCCCAGGCTTCGATCTTGGCCAGGGTGCGCACGGCCCAGCGGTCGGGCAACTGGGCCGACTGGTGCGCCTGCTTCATGCGATGCAGGCAGAGGTAGCTGGCACGGCCCTTCAGCAATGCGAGCGAGACGGGCAGTTGGAGGGCGTCGCGCAGCCTCGGCAGATCGCGCAGGAAGAGCTGGTCCTGCAGGCTCTTCGTCGCAGTGCTGACGAGCGCGCGCTTGCCGGAGAGCAGCGTGGGGATGAGGTAGGCGAAGGTCTTGCCCACGCCCGTGCCGGCCTCGGCCACGAGCGCCGTCCGCTCATCGATGGCGTCGGCCACCGCAAACGCCATGCGCTGCTGGACCTCGCGCTCCACATAGCGTGCGTCCGCCTCGGCCAAGGGCCCGCCCGACGCAAACGCCTGCGCCACATGCTCGCGAAGGATGCTCATGCAGGCTCGGGGGGCTCCAACTCGGCTTCGAGTCGGGAGATCTGATCGCGAAGGATGAGGCGCCGCTTCTTCAGCCGGCGCAAGGCGAGCTCGTCGGGCCGACCCGCACCCACCTCGTCGATGAGCGAATCGAGGTCGGCGTGTTCCATGCGCAGCTCGATCAATCGGCGCTGTGGCGAATGCAGGTTGTCATCCATGAAAGCGCGATGAGGGCAGCGAGGCGGAACCGATTATAGTTTTCGCCCATGAGCACACCTCCTGGCTATCGCCTGTCTGCGGCCACCGGCATTCACCGCGGAGACCGCGCCTACCAGCAAGACCAGGTCGAGATCCTGCCTCACCACCGTGTGCCCGGCTGCGCGCTCGCCGTGCTGGCCGACGGCATGGGCGGCAAGAGCGGTGGTCGCAAGGCCGCCGACCAGGTGATCCTCACCGCCAAGCAACTCTTCGATCGCTACAGCCCCAACCAGGACGACCCCTCCGAGCTGCTCAAGCAGCTGGTGCTGGAGGCGCACTTGATGATCAAGCTGACCGCGATCACGGCCGAGGAAGAGCCGCACAGCACGGTCACCGCCTTCCTGATCAGCCCGTCTCGCGAATGCGACATGATCCACGCGGGCGACTCCCGCGTGTACCACTTCCGTGGGCCCGACATGGTCCGCCGCACCATCGACCATTCGTTCGTGCAGAGGCTCGTCGACGAAGGCCAGATCACCGAAGACGAGGCCAACACCCATCCGCAGTCCAACCTGCTGACGGGCTGCCTGGGCACCTTCCAGGACCCTCCGCTCACCCTTCACCACATCGACCGCCTGGAGATCGGCGACACGATGCTCGCCTGCAGCGATGGCCTGTGGCACTACTTCACCCCGAAGGAACTGGGCGCGATCGTGCACACCCTGCCGCCGCGCGAAGCGAGCGAGATGCTGGTGAGCAAGGCCCGGCAACGGGCACGTGGGTCGGGCGACAACCTGTCGCTGGCGCTGGTGCGCCTCGACCCCCTGAGCTGACGCCTCAGCGGCTGCCGGCGCTGGCCGGTGGTGGCAAGGGCCGGGGTGCCGGCTTGTTGCGGGCACGTTCGGCGTTGCGCTCCTCGACCTTCTTCCGGTGCGCCTCGATCTCGCGCTGGCGAGCCTCAAAGTCGGCGCGCTTGGCGTCTTCCTGGGCGCTGCGGTCGGGCACTTCCGCCTTCTTCTGGCGCGGCTTGGGTGCCTTGCGCGGTGCCGGCGCCGCACTGGATGCCGACGGCGCCGGAGCCACCGCCGAGGCCGCAGCGTCCGACGCGCCTGCCTTGTCGGCCAGGCGCTTCTTGCGCGCATCGGCACGCGCCTGACGCTCGGCGGCATCGAGCGCGTTCTCCTGCGCCGTCACATGGCTCAGGGCTTTTTGCTTGTCGATGCGCACAGAGTCAAGACAAGGGGTGACGACGAACTGCGACTTGCAGGCTTCGGCACGACGAGCGTGCTCCGCCTCGATGGCGGCGCGTTCGCGCTTGAGTTCTTCGCGGGTGGCAGCGTGTGCGGAGAAGGCGGCCGCGCCCATCACGCCAACGAGAAAAATCGACACCGCCTTCATGTGAGCGAGGTGTCCACGTCACGCTTCGCGAGCGACAGGAACTCGGTCGACTGCATCTCGTTCAGCCTCGACACGGTGCGCGGGAACTCGTGTGCCAGCGGCCCTTCGGTGTAGAGCTGCTCCGGCGGCACGGCGGCCGACATGATGAGCTTTACACGCCGGTCATAGAGCACGTCCACCAGCCAGGTGAAACGGCGTGCCTCCGACGCGAGCCGCGGTGACATCTGCGGCACGTCCGACAACAGCACCGTGTGGAACTGCGTCGCGAGTTCCAGGTAGTCGTTCTGCGAGCGCGGGCCACCGCAAAGCTGCTTGAAGTCGAACCACACGGCACCCCCGGCCTTGCGGCGCGCATGCAGCTCACGGTGCTCGATGTGCAGCACCGGTGCCTCGTCCTTGGCTTCGGCCAGTCGGTTGAAGGCGTCGGTCATCTCTGCGTCCGCCTCGGCCCCGAGCGGCGTGTGATAGAGCTTCACCTGCTCCAGCGTGCGACGGCGGTAGTCGGTGCCGTTGTCGACACTCAGCACCTCCATCTTCTCCTTCAGCAGCTCGATGGCCGGAAGAATGCGGTCGCGGTGCAGGCCGTTCGGGTACAGCCCGTCGGGCTCGAAGTTGGACGTGGTGACGATGCTCACCCGGTGCTCGAACAGCGATTCGAGCAAGCGGTGCAGGATCATCGCGTCGGTCACGTCGGCGACGTGAAACTCGTCAAAGCAGATGAGCCGATAACGCCGCGCAATGCGCTTGCCCAGCTCGTGCAGCGGGTTGACGGTGCCTTTCAGCTCGGCCAACTCGCGGTGCACCTCGCGCATGAACTCGTGGAAGTGCAGGCGCGTCTTGCGTGTGAGCGGCACGGCGTTGAAAAAGCAATCCATCAGGAAGCTCTTGCCGCGCCCCACACCGCCATACATGTAGACGCCGCGCGGGATGGGCGGCTTCACCACCAGCTTGGTGATCGCGTTGCTGCGGCGAGCCTTGTAGTCGGCCCACTCCCGCTCGCAGCGTTCGAGCGCATCGATCGCGCGAAGCTGGGCCGGATCGGGCTGGTACCCCCGCTCGGCCAGCGTCTGCTCGTAGAGCGCTCGAACTCCCAAGGTCACGCCGTCAGAAGTTCAGCGTGCGCTTGTCGACCGCGAGCGCGGCCTCCTTGGTCGCTTCGCTCAGGCTCGGGTGAGCGTGGCAGATGCGCGCAATGTCTTCGGCCGAGGCCTTGAACTCCATCGCCACCACGGCTTCCGAGATCAGCTCCGAGGCCATCGGGCCCACGATGTGCACGCCCAAGATCTCGTCGGTCTTGGCATCGGCCAGGAACTTCACCATGCCCGTCGTGTCGCCCAGCGCGCGCGCACGCCCGTTGGCGGTGAACGGGAAAGTGCCGGCCTTGTAGGCACGGCCCACGGCCTTGAGCTGCTGCTCGGTCTGGCCCACCCAAGCGATCTCGGGCGAGGTGTAGATCACCCACGGGATGGTGTTGAAGTTGACATGCCCGTGCTGGCCGGCGATGCGCTCGGCCACGGCCACGCCTTCTTCCTCAGCCTTGTGCGCGAGCATCGGGCCACGCACCACGTCACCGATGGCCCAGACGTTGGGCAGGTTGGTCTTGCAGTCGTCGTCGACCACGATGGCGCCGCGCTCGTCGAGCTTCAGGCCCACCGCTTCGCCGTTCAGGCCGATGGTGTTGGGCACGCGGCCGATCGAGACGATGAGCTTGTCGACTTCCAGCGTCTGCGCTTCGCCCTTGGCGTTGGCATACGACACCGTCACGCCCTTCTTGCCCGACTTCACTTCGCCGATCTTCACGCCGAGTTCGATCTTCAGGCCCTGCTTGTTGAACGCCTTGGCGGCTTCCTTGGCGATCTGCTCATCCACTGCACCCAGGAAGGTGGGCAGCGCTTCCAGCACCACCACTTCGGCCCCCAGGCGGCGCCACACCGAGCCCATCTCCAGGCCGATGACGCCGGCGCCGATCAGGCCCAGCTTCTTCGGCACCGAGGGGATGCGCAGTGCGCCGTCGTTGGAGAGGATGTTCTCTTCGTCGAAAGCCGCGCCGGGCAGCGCACGCGGGTTGGAACCCGTGGCGACGATCACGTGCTTGGCCGTGAGCGACTCTTCCGTCGCACCTGCCACCTTGATCTCGTAGCCACCCTCGGCCGCCTTCACGAACGAGCCGCGCCCATGGAAGAAGGACACCTTGTTCTTCTTGAAGAGGTACAGGATGCCGTCGTTGTTCTGCTTCACGACGGTGTCTTTCCGGGCGAGCATCTTGGCGACGTCGATGCTCAGGTCCTTCAGGCCGATGCCGTGATCGGCAAAGTGCTTGCCGGCGTGCTCGAAATGCTCGCTCGACTGCAGCAGCGCCTTCGAGGGAATGCAGCCCACGTTTGTGCAGGTGCCACCGGGGGCGGGGCCGCCCTTGCCGTTCTTCCATTCGTCGATGCAGGCGACGTTGAAACCCAGCTGCGCGGCGCGGATGGCGGCGATGTAGCCGCCAGGGCCGCCACCGATGACGACCACGTCAAAAGATTTGCTCATGGTCGCGTCCTCAGATGTCAAAGAGGAGGCGAGCCGGGTCTTCCAGCGCTTCCTTCATCGCCACGAGCGACAGCACGGCTTCGCGGCCGTCGATGATGCGGTGGTCGTAGCTCATCGCCAGGTAGTTCATCGGGCGGATGACGATCTGGCCGTTCTCCACCACAGCGCGGTCCTTGGTGGCGTGCACGCCGAGGATGGCCGACTGCGGCGGGTTGATGATGGGCGTGGACAGCATGGAGCCGAAGGTGCCGCCGTTCGAGATGGAGAAGGTGCCGCCCGTCAGGTCGTCGAGCGAGAGCTTGCCTTCCTTGGCCTTGTTGCCGAACTCGGCGATCTTCTTCTCGATCTCGGCAAAGGTCATCTGGTCGGCGTTGCGCAGGATGGGCACCACCAGACCCCGCGGCGAGCCCACCGCGATGCCGATGTCGAAGTAGCCGTGGTAGACGATGTCGTTGCCGTCGACCGAGGCGTTGACGACCGGGTAGCGCTTGAGCGCCGCCACGGCGGCCTTCACGAAGAAGCTCATGAAGCCGAGCTTCACGCCGTGCTCCTTCTCGAACTTCTCCTGGAACTTCTTGCGCATCTCCATCACCGGGGCCATGTTCACTTCGTTGAACGTGGTCAGGATGGCGTTGGTCGATTGCGACTGCACCAGGCGCTCGGCGACGCGAGCGCGCAGGCGGCTCATCGGCACGCGCTGCTCGGGGCGGTCGCCGAGGTTCATCGCCACCGGGGCCGCCACGGCCGGCAGCGGCTTGGCGACGGCGGCGTTGACGGGCGCGCTCACGGGCGCAGACACGGCAGCAGGCTTCGCGCCACCGGCGATGGCGCCCAGCACGTCGCCCTTGGTCACGCGGCCGTCCTTGCCGGTGCCCGCGACGGCGCTCGCGGTGAGGTTGTTGTCGGCCAGCAGCTTGGCCGCGGCCGGCATGGCCACATCGCCCTTGCTGCCTCCGGCGGCTGAAGCCGCAGCGGCGGGTGCCGGAGCGGGCGCAGCTGCAGCAGGAGCCGCCGCGGGTGCTGCCGCGCTGGCCTTGCCATCGGTGTCGATCTTGGCGATGACTTCGTCGCTCACGACGCTCGAACCATCACCCTTGACGATCTCACCCATCACGCCGGCCGAGGGCGCAGGCACTTCCAGCACGACCTTGTCGGTCTCGATCTCGATGAGGATTTCATCGATCGCCACGGCTTCGCCGGGCTTCTTCTTCCACTGCAGCAGCGTCGCCTCGGCGACGGATTCGGAGAGCTGCGGAACCTTGACTTCTACGATTGCCATTTCAATTCTTTCTGTCGTTCATCACCCCGCGCGAGTGGCCGTCTTGGTGCGGCCGAGCGCACGAAACGACGGCGGCGCAGGGCGGCCGCCGTCGCTCTCGTGAACATCACTTGGTCAGGACAAAACCTTTGAGCTTGCCGAACGCCTGATCCAGCAGCGCCTTCTGCTGCTCCTGGTGCAGGTGCGAGTAACCCACGGCCGGCGAGGCCGAGGCCGGACGGCCGGCGTAGCCAAGCTTCTGGCCTTCGGTCATGTTCTCGTGGATGTAGTGCTGCACGAAGAACCAGGCACCCTGGTTCTGCGGCTCGTCCTGGCACCACACCACTTCGGTCGCGTTCGGGAACTTCTTCAGTTCGGCAGCAAACGCCTTGTGCGGGAACGGGTAGAGCTGCTCAACGCGCAGGATCACGGTGTCGAACGATTTCTTCTCGTCGCGGCGCTTCATCAGGTCATAAGCCACCTTGCCCGAGCAGGCAATGATGCGCTTGACCTTCTGCGGGTCGATCTCGGGATTGCTCGGGCCGATGACCGTGCGGAACTCGCCCTTGGTGAACTCGGCCAGCGGCGAGGAGGCATCCTTGGCGCGCAGCAGCGACTTGGGCGTCATGATGACCAAGGGCTTGCGGAACATGCGCACCATCTGCCGGCGCAGCAGGTGGAAGATCTGGCTGGCCGTGGTCGGCTGCACGATCTGCATGTTGTTGTCGGCGGCCAGCTGCATGAAGCGCTCGAGGCGCGCCGACGAGTGCTCCGGGCCCTGCCCTTCATACCCGTGCGGCAGCATCAGCACGAGGCCATTGGCACGGCCCCACTTCACCTCACCGGACGCGAGGAACTGGTCGATCACGACCTGCGCGCCGTTCACGAAGTCGCCGAACTGGGCTTCCCAGATCACGAGCGTGTTGGGGTCGGCCGACGCGTAGCCATACTCGAAACCGAGCACCGCTTCTTCCGACAGCAGCGAGTCGATGACGACGAACGGGGCCTGGTTGTCGGCAATGTGTTGCAGCGGCGTCCAGGTGCCTTCGTCCCACTTCTCACGGTTCTGGTCGTGCAGCACGGCGTGACGGTGCGTGAACGTGCCACGGCCGCAGTCTTCGCCCGACAGGCGCACCGGGTAGCCGCTGGCCACGAGCGAGGCATACGCGAAGTGCTCGGCCATGCCCCAGTCGACGTTGATCTCGCCACGGCCCATCGCGGCGCGGTCGGCGAGCACCTTTTCCACCAGCGGGTGCGGCTTGAAATTGACCGGGATGGAGGTGATGCGCTCGGCCAAGCGCTTGATCTCGGTGAGCGGCAACGCGGTGTCGGCCGAGTCGGTCCACTTCTTGTTAAGGAAGGGCGACCAGTCGACGGCGTACTTGCTCTTGTAGTTGGTGAGCACCGGGTCGACGGTGTGCTTGCCGGCGTCCATCGCGGCGCGGTAGGCCTTGACCATGTCGTCCGGGCCCTCGGCCGGCAACACGCCCTGGGCCACGAGCTTGTCGCCGTAGAGCTTGCGGGTGCCGGGGTGCTGGCCGATCTTCTTGTACATCAGCGGCTGGGTGAGCGACGGGGTGTCCTGCTCGTTGTGGCCCAGCTTGCGGAAGCAGACGATGTCGACGACGACGTCTTTGTTGAACTCCTGGCGGTAGTCGAGCGCGAGCTGGGTACAGAGCACCACGGCTTCGGGGTCGTCGCCGTTCACGTGCAGCACCGGGGCCTCGATCATCTTGACGACGTCGGTGCAATACAGCGTGGAGCGCGTGTCGCGCGGGTCGCTGGTGGTGAAACCGATCTGGTTGTTGATGACCAGGTGCAGCGTGCCACCGGTGTAGTAGCCGCGGGTCTGCGCCAGCGCCAACGTTTCCATCACCACGCCCTGGCCGGCGAAGGCCGCGTCGCCGTGCACCAGCACGGGCAGCACGGTGTCGCCTTCCTTGTCGCCGCGGCGGTCGAGGCGGGCTTTCACCGAACCTTCCACCACCGGGTTCACGATCTCCAGGTGCGACGGGTTGAACGACAGGCTCAGGTGCACCGGGCCACCGTCGGTCGACACGTCGCTCGAGAAACCCTGGTGGTACTTCACGTCACCGGACGGCAGGTTCTCGGGGGCGGTGTGGTCGAACTCGGCAAACAGGTCCTTGGGCATCTTGCCCAGCGTGTTCACCAGCACGTTGAGGCGGCCGCGGTGGGCCATGCCGATCACGATCTCCTGCACGCCCTTCACGCCCGAGCGCTGCACCACTTCATCCATCGAGGCGATGAAGCTTTCGCCGCCTTCGAGCGAGAAGCGCTTCTGGCCAACATATTTGGTGTGGAGGTAGCGCTCCAGGCCTTCGGCGGCCGTGAGCTTCTCGAGGATGTTCTTCTTCTCGTCGGCCGTGAAGTTGGGCTTCGCACGGATCGACTCGAGCTTCTGCTGCCACCAGCGCTTCTCGGTCGGCTCGGTGATGTGCATGAACTCGGCGCCGATGGAGCCGCAATACGTTTCACGCAGTGCCTGCAGGATCTCGCGCAGCGTCTGCTGCTCGGCGGTGGTGAAGTAGGTGTTCGTGGCGCTGAACGTGATGTCCATGTCGGACTCGCTCAGGTCGTAGAACGCCGGCTCCAGCTCGGGGATCTTGGGGCGCTCCTGGCGCTTCAACGGATCGAGGTCGGCCCAGCGGGCGCCGAGCGAACGGTAGGCCGCGATCAGCGACTGGACGTGGACCTGCTTGCGCGCAACGGCGAGCTCGGTGCTGCTGGTCTTGACGGCGAAGGCGTTGGCCTTGGCGCGTTGAGCGAATGATTCGACCACCGGCGCGTGGGCCACGTCGCGGGCCTCGGTGCCATCGGTCGCAGGGACGTTCTGGAGGGCGTCGAAGTACGCACGCCAGTTGTCGGGCACGGAGCCCGGGTTGTCGAGGTAGGCCTCGTACATCTCTTCGACGTAGGGCGCATTGCCTCCGAACAGGTACGAGTTCGACCTGTATTCCTGCATCATTTCGCTCACCTTTCGCTCCGGTTTCCGGGGCTGTAGTGGGTTGATAAACCTTCCGCGACACGGCTTAACCGACTGGCGGATTGCGACCCGCCTTGACAAGCATCAAGGGGACGGGAAGGACCTGAAAAGTCTGGGCGCGACTGTAACACCGGCTTGGAATCGCTGTCACTTCGAAGCATTGGACTCTCAGCCGCTACTTACGATGGCGACAGGGACAAATCTCACAGTCGCATGCACCGCGTCATCCACCTCCAGCCTGAAGCGCCGGTGAAACCGGCGCTGGGCGAGGCCTGCAATGGTTGCGGGGTGTGTTGCACGGCCGTGCCATGCCCGGTGGGCATGGTGGTGAGCCGCCGGCGCCGTGGTGCCTGCGACGCGCTGGTGTGGGTGGACAGCGCGCGGCAGTACCGCTGCGGCGTGGTGAGCGAGCCGCAGCGTTACGTCAAGGGACGTTGGCTGGCCCAGTTGCTGGGCCGGGCCGCGCGGCGGCTGATCGCCGCGGGCAAAGGCTGCGACTGCAGCCTGTCAGTCGAGACTATTTGAAGAAAGCGGCCTGATCAGGCGATCGCCGCCAGGCGCTCCCGCGCGGCGGTGTACTCGCTGGCCAGGCGCGCCACGAGTTCACGCGTCGGCAGCACCTTCTTGACGGCGCCGATCCCCTGGCCCGAACCCCAGATGTCCTTCCAGGGCTTCACGCGGTTGCTGCCGAAGCTCATGGCGCTGGCGTCGCTGGTGGGCAGGTTGTCGGGGTCGAGGCCGGCATTGCGGATCGACGGGGCGAGGTAGTTGCCGTGCACGCCGGTGAAGAGGTTGCTGTAGACGATGTCGTCGGAGGTGCCATCGACGATCGACTGCTTGTAGCGCTCGTCCGCACGAGCCTCTTCGGTCGCGATGAAGGCGGTGCCGATGTAGGCGAAGTCGGCGCCCATCGCTTGCGCCGCGAGCACGGCGGCGCCGTTGGCGATGGAGCCGCTCAGGGCCAGCGGGCCGTCGAACCACTCGCGGATTTCCTGGATCAGCGCAAACGGGCTCTTCACCCCCGCATGGCCGCCGGCCCCGGCCGCCACGGCGATCAGGCCATCGGCGCCCTTCTCGATCGCCTTGTGGGCGAACTTGTTGTTGATGATGTCGTGCAGCACCACGCCGCCCCAGCCATGCACCGCCTGGTTCACGTCTTCACGCGCGCCGAGCGAGGTGATGATGATGGGCACCTTGTACTTGGCGCACAGCGCCATGTCGTGCTCCAGCCGATCGTTGCTCTTGTGCACGATCTGGTTGATGGCGAACGGCGCAGCGGGCTTGTCCGGGTTGGCCTTGTTGTAGGCCGCCAACGTCTCGGTGATCTCGGCCAGCCATTCGTCGAGCAGCTCTGCGGGGCGCGCATTGAGTGCGGGCATCGACCCCACCACGCCAGCCTTGCACTGCTCGATCACGAGCTTGGGGTTGCTGATGATGAACAGCGGCGAGCCGATGATCGGCAGGGGCAGGTTCTGCAGGATGGGAGGCAGGGCCACGGGGGGTCTCCGGATGATGTGGTCGTGAAGGCCGAGTGTGGAGCCCACACCTCGGCCATTGCAATCACTCGCGTGACAGAGCGATCAGAACGATTCGAGCGCCAGGGCCGTCACGCTCTCGGCACCGTCGACGATCGCATCGCGCTGGCCCGGCACGCGGCTCAGGATGTGCTCGGCGTAGAACTGCGCCGTGATCACCTTGGCCTGCAGGAAGGCGGCATCGCCCTCGCCTGCCTTGAGCTGCGACTCGGCCACCAGCAGCGCACGGCCGAGCTGCCAGCCGGCCATCACGTTGCCGGCGAGCATGAGGTACGGCACCGAGCCCGCGAACACGGCGTTCGGGTTGCCCTTGGTGCCACCGGCCACGAAGTCGACCACCTGCTCGAAGGCCACGCGGGCTGCACTCAGGCGCTTCAGCACCGCACGTGCGGCCACGCTGTCGCGCTTGCCGAGTTCGGCTTCGGTCTTGGCGATCTGCTGCGCGATGGCCTTGGCCGTTTGACCGCCGTCACGCGCGGTCTTGCGGCCCACGAGGTCATTGGCCTGGATGGCGGTCGTGCCTTCGTAGATGGTGAGGATCTTCGCGTCGCGGTAGTACTGGGCCGCGCCGGTCTCTTCGATGAAGCCCATGCCGCCGTGCACCTGCACGCCCAGGCTCGTGACTTCCAGGCTCATCTCGGTGCTGTAGCCCTTCACCAGCGGCACCATGAATTCGTAGAAGGCCTGGTTCTGCTTGCGGACCTCGGCGTCGGGGTGCGCATGCGCGGCGTCGTAGGCCGCAGCGGCGGTGATGGCCATCGCCCGGCAGCCTTCGATCAGCGAGCGCATCGTCATCAGCATGCGCTTCACGTCGGGGTGGTGAATGATGGGCGCGCTCTTGTTGATGGAGCCATCGACCGGGCGCGACTGGATGCGGTCTTTCGCATAAGCCACCGCCTTCTGGTACGCCCGCTCGGCCACCGCGATGCCCTGGATGCCCACCGCATAACGCGCGGCGTTCATCATGATGAACATGTATTCGAGGCCACGGTTCTCCTGGCCGACGAGGTAGCCGATCGCGCCGCCGTGGTCGCCGAACTGCAGCACGGCGGTCGGACTCGCCTTGATGCCCATCTTGTGCTCGATGCTCACGCAATGCGCATCGTTGCGCGCGCCGAGCGAGCCGTCGGCGTTGACCATGAACTTCGGCACGACGAAGAGGCTGATGCCCTTCACGCCTTCCGGCGCACCGGCCACGCGGGCCAGCACGAGGTGGACGATGTTCTCGGCCATGTCGTGCTCACCGTAGGTGATGAAGATCTTGGTGCCGAAGATCTTGTAGGTGCCGTCGGGCTGCGGCTCGGCGCGCGTGCGCACGAGCGCGAGGTCGGAGCCGGCCTGCGGCTCGGTGAGGTTCATCGTGCCGGTCCACTTGCCCGAGATCATGTTGGGCAGGTAGGTCGACTGCAGCTCGGGCGAGCCGGCGGTGAGCAGCGCTTCGATCGCGCCATCGGTGAGCAGCGGGCACAGCGCGAAGCTCATGTTGGCGCTGTTGAGCATCTCGATGCAGGCCGCGCCGATGGTCTTGGGCAAGCCCTGGCCGCCGAACTCGGCGGGGTGCTGCAGGCCTTGCCAGCCGCCTTCGCCCAATTGGCGGAACGCATCCTTGAAACCCGGCGTGGTGAAGACCTTGCCGTCTTTCCAGTACGAGGGGTTCTTGTCGCCTTCGAAGTTGAGCGGCGCCAGCACGTCCTGGTTGAACTTGGCCGATTCTTCGAGCACGGCTTGTGCGGTCTCCAGGCCGGCTTCTTCGAAGCCCGGCAGCTTGGCGACTTCTTCCAGACCGGCCAGCTCCTTCATGCAGAACAGCATGTCTTTCACGGGGGCGAGGTAGCTCATGGCATCTCCTTCGATATTGGTATGGGGCAAGAAAAAGCCCGTCGGCCTGGGTCGGGCGAACGGGCTTGCTGTCGTCGTTGTGTTGTGATCAGAGCGCCTTCACCAGCTCGGGCACGGCGGTGAAGAGATCGGCCTCGAGACTGTAGTCAGCGACCGAGAAGATCGGCGCCTCGGGGTCTTTGTTGATGGCCACGATCACCTTGCTGTCCTTCATGCCGGCCAGGTGCTGGATGGCCCCCGAGATGCCGGCGGCGATGTACAGCTGCGGCGCCACGATCTTGCCGGTCTGGCCGACCTGCAGGTCGTTGGGAGCGTAGCCCGCATCCACTGCGGCGCGGCTGGCCCCGATGGCGGCACCGAGCTTGTCAGCCAGAGGCGTCATCACCTCGACGAACTTCTCGCTGGAGCCCAGCGCCCGGCCACCGGAGACGATGATCTTGGCGGCGGTCAGCTCCGGGCGGTCGTTCTTGGCGATCTCGCTGCCCTGGAAGCTGCTCTTGCCGGAGTCGGCGGCAGCAGCGGCGGTTTCGATGGCGGCGCTGCCACCGGTGGCCGCTGCGGCATCGAAGCCGGTGGTGCGGACGGTGATGACCTTGACCTTGTCGGCACTCTGCACGGTGGCAATGGCGTTGCCGGCGTAGATCGGGCGCTCGAAGGTGTCGGCGCTGACGACCTTGGTGATGTCGCTGATCTGGCCGACGTCGAGCTTGGCGGCCACGCGCGGGGCGACGTTCTTGCCGCCGGCGGTGGCGGGGAAGAGGATGTGGCTGTAGTTGCCGGCCCCATTACCAACAAGCGCGAGCACCTGGGCCGCGACGTTCTCGGCCAGGCCGTGGTCGAGCTGGGCGCCGTCGGCGTGGATCACCTTGGCGACGCCGGCGATGGCGGCAGCGGCCTTGGCGGCTTCACCGGCGTTGGCACCGGCGACGAGCACGTGCACATCACCACCAATGGCCGCCGCGGCGGTGACGGTGTTCAGGGTCGCGCCCTTGACGGACTTGTTGTCGTGTTCAGCGATGACGAGGGTGGTCATGTTCTGTTCCTTCCCGTGTTCTTAGATGACCTTGGAGACGTTCTTGAGCTTGTCGACCAGCGTGGCGACATCGGGCACCTTGATGCCGGCGCTGCGCTTGGGGGGCTCGGCGACCTTCAGGGTCTTGATGCGCGGGGCGACGTCCACACCGAGGGCGTCGGGCTTGACGGTCTCCAGCGGCTTCTTCTTGGCCTTCATGATGTTGGGCAGCGTCACGTAACGCGGCTCGTTCAGGCGCAGGTCGGTGGTGACGACGGCGGGCAGCGTGAGCTTCAGGGTCTCGAGGCCGCCGTCGACTTCACGGGTCACGGTGGCCGAATCGGCGGCGAGCTCGACCTTGCTGGCGAAGGTGGCTTGCGGCAGGTCGGCCAAGGCCGCCAGCATCTGGCCGGTCTGGTTGCAGTCGTCGTCGATGGCTTGCTTGCCGAGGATCACGAGGCCGGGCTGTTCCTTGTCGACCAGGGCCTTGAGCAGCTTGGCGACGGCCAAGGGCTGCAACTCGGCATCGGTCTCGACCAGGATGCCGCGGTCGGCACCAATCGCCATCGCGGTGCGCAGGGTCTCCTGGCACTGGGCCGGGCCGGCCGACACGGCGATCACTTCGGTGACCACGCCTTTTTCCTTCAGACGCACGGCTTCTTCCACCGCAATCTCGTCGAAGGGGTTCATGCTCATCTTGACGTTGGCGATGTCCACACCGCTGCCGTCACTCTTCACACGCACCTTCACGTTGTAGTCCACCACTCGCTTGACGGCTACCAGCACTTTCATCGCACGTATCTCCTAGAGACATTGAAGACGGGGGCTTCGTTTTTTTGCCGCTCTCTTCTTTGAATCGGCGAAAAAACGAACGATCGTTCGCTTTCTGGATTGTCTCACGATCTCGCGCTGCCGCAAACGTGCATTCCTCTCGCGCTGCTAGACTGCGCGCCCCATGAACCCCACCCGGACCCCACTTGTCGGCGTGTTCGATTCCGGGGTAGGCGGCCTGTCGGTGTTGAAGGCCCTACACGCCCAGCTGCCCTCGCACGATCTTCTGTATGTCGCCGACTCGGCCCATGCGCCCTACGGCGAGCGCAGCGACGACTACATCAGCCAGCGCACCCACCGCATCGCGAGCCACTTGCTCGCCGAAGGCGCGAGCCTGCTCGTCATCGCCTGCAACACCGCCACCGCGGTGGCCGCGGCGAGCCTGCGCGAGCGGTGGCCGCAGGTGCCCATCGTCGCAGTCGAGCCTGGCGTGAAGCCAGCCGTCGCGCTCACCCACAACGGCCACATCGGCGTGATGGCCACGCCGGCCACGCTGCGCAGCGAGAAGTTCAAGCACCTGCTGAGCGCCCACGGCGCGGGCATCGCGGTGCACCTGCAGCCCTGCCCGGGCCTCGCGGGCCAGATCGAAAAGGGCATTCACGACGACCCGGCGCTGCTCGCGCTGATCGAACAGTTCACCGCGCCACTCAAGGAAGCGCACGTCGACACCGTGGTGCTCGGCTGCACGCACTACCCGTTCGTGCATGCGCAGATCCAGGCCGCGTTGGGCAAGAACGTCACGCTCGTCGACACCGCCGAAGCCGTTGCACGCCAAGCCGCTCGTCTGCTGCATGAGCCCGAGCCGACCTCGTCCCGCCCTCGCCAAGTGCACCTGCAAACCACGGGCGATGCCTCGCGCCTGAAGACCTTGGCGGCGCGGTGGTTGACGTTCGACTGCGACGTGGCGCACGCGCCGGGTCTCTGAGTCACCCCGCCGCGGGCAGCGAGAGGCGCGCACTCAGCCCCCCTGAAGGTGCACTGCCGAGCGTGAGGTCGCCGCCGTAGAGGCGAGCCAGGTCGACCACGATCGCCAGCCCCAGCCCGCTGCCGGGCAGGCGCTCGTCGAGCCGCACGCCGCGTTGCAGCACCGCCGCGCGCTGCTCGGGCACGATGCCGGGGCCATCGTCGTCGACGGTGATCTGCAGCCACGGCCCTTCGCGCAGCGCCCGCACGGCCACCGCGGTGCGGGCGCTGCGGCAGGCGTTGTCGAGCAGGTTGCCGAGCATCTCCTGCAGGTCCTGCTCCTCGCCCGCGAAGGCGAGATCGGGCGGCACGCCCTCGGCCCCGAGGTCGAGGTGGCGATCGGCGTGCAGCCGGTCCATCACGCGCAGCAGGCCGGCGAGCACCGGCCCGAGCACGGTGCGCTGGCCCGGCACGTGCTGCGTGGCCGCCGCGCGGGCGCGGGCCAGGTGCCACTGCAGCTGGCGCTCGGCCAGCCCGACCTGCTCGCCCACGAGCGCCGTGAAGTCCGACGGCGGCGCCTCGCGCGCCGCCTGCCCGAGCACGGCCAGCGGCGTCTTCAGGGCATGCGCGAGGTTGCCCGTCTGGGCACGGGCGCGCTGCACCACCTCGGCATTGCGGTCGAGCACGCCGTTGAACTCGTCGATGAGCGGCTGCACCTCGGCGGGAAAGCGCCCTGCCAGCCGCTGCTCGCGGCCGTCACGCACGCGCTGCAGGCCGCGCTGCATGGCCTTGAGCGGCGCCAGGCCCACCGCCACCTGCGCCAGCGCCGCGAGTGCGAGCAGCACCCCGAGCCCCACGAGCGAGGCAGCCAGCACGCCGCTGAAACGGTCGATCGCCGCCGAGGCCTCCTGCAGGTCGCCGGCGACGATCAAGCGCCATCGCGACCCGGCCGGCTGCTGCGCCTGCACCGAGCGCTCGGCTGCGCGCAGCGCCTCCGCGCGCGGGCCGGCCAGCTCGTGCCGGTGGATCGCACCGTCGGCGAGCGCATCGTCGGGCAGTTGCAGCTCGGCGTCCCACAGCGAGCGCGAGCGCAGGGCCGCACGGCGTTCGCCCGCGGCGGGCGGCAGGCGCTCCACCTGCCAGTAGAGGCCGGAATACGGCTTCTCGAAACGGGGGTCGCTCATGCCCCGCAGGGCGATGACGGGCCGGCCCTCGGCATCGAACTCGAGGCGCGCGGTGAGCTGGTCGAGCTGCTGCGACAAGGCGGTGTCGAACTGCTGCCGCACGTGCTCGCGAAAGAGCCCCGCCAGCCACCCGTGCGCGCCGGCCAGCGCCAGCACGAGCGTGGCGAGCGTGGCGCCCAGCAGCCGCAGGCGCAGCGAGCTGCCGCGCGCGCTCACGACTCCGCCAGGCGGTAACCCTGGCCGCGCACGGTCTCGATGAGCCCCGGCGGCAGCTTCTTGCGCAGCCGCCCGACGAAAACCTCGATGGTGTTGGAGTCGCGGTCGAAGTCCTGGGCGTAGATGTGTTCGGTGAGTTCGGTGCGCGACACCACCGCACCGGGCCGATGCATGAGGTAGTCGAGCAGCTTGAACTCGTGGCTCGTGAGCGTGATGGCCTGGCCCGCGAGCGTGACCTTGCCGCTGCGGGTGTCGAGCGCGAGCTCGCCGCAGCGCAAGACGGGCGAGGCCTGGCCCGCCGCACGGCGGATCAGGCCGCGCAGGCGGGCGAGCAGCTCTTCCATGTGGAAGGGCTTGGTGAGGTAGTCGTCGGCGCCGGCATCGATGCCGGCCACCTTCTCGCTCCAGTTGTCGCGCGCGGTGAGGATGAGCACCGGCATGGCCCGCCCCGCTTCGCGCCAGCGCTTGAGCACGCTCAGCCCGTCGAGCAGCGGCAGGCCGAGGTCGAGCACGACGGCGTCGTAGCTGCCGGTGTCACCGAGGAAATGCGCCTGCCGCCCATCGCCCGCCTCGTCGACCACGTAGCCGGCCTCTTCCAGGCCGGTGCGCACCTGGGCGCGCAGTGTGGGGTCGTCTTCGACGAGGAGCAGCTTCACGGCGACGAGGGTATCAGTGCGGCTTTCGCGGGCGCTGCTTGCTTCGCAGCACCTCGCCGGTCGCGGCATCGACCTCGAGCTTGACGAGCCTGCCGCCCGCCTGCAGGAGCTTGATCTCGTAGACCCAGCGGCCGTCTTCGGACTCGAGCTCGACCTCCAGCACCTCGCCGGGGTGGCTGCGCGCCACGCGCTCCAGCACCGTCTTGAGCGGCAGCACCTCGCCGGCCTGCACGGCTGCGCGTGCACGGTCGTGGTCGCCGTCGGCCCGTGCCGGGGCGCTGGCCAGCAGCGTGGCCGCCAGCACCAAGAGGGCGGCGGGCAATCGCGAGCGAGAGGTGTTCACGTGCGCATTCTGCAAGGCCGAAGCTGAACGGCCGATGAACGCCGGCTTCAGCTTCCGTTCAAGCACGGCTTCGCACACTGGCCCGCATCAAACGCCCCGGAGCCTCGTCTTGAAGCCCACCTCGTTCCACCCCTTGATCGTCATGGCCGCGCTGGCCGCCAGCCTGTGCCTGCCCGCACTCGCGGCCGACACCAGCATCGCCCAGCAGCTCTCGCACTGGAGCACACAAGCCGGCCAGCCCGGCAACGCCCAGCGCGGGCAGGCGTTCTTCGACAACCGGCATGGCGGCGAATGGTCGTGCAGCTCATGCCACGGCACGCCGCCCACCGCCGCGGGTCGGCACGCGAGCACCGGCAAGGCGATCGACCCGCTCGCGCCAGCCGCCAACCCGCGGGCCTTCACCGAATCGGCACGCGTGGAGAAGTGGTTCCGCCGCAATTGCAAAGACGTGCTCGCGCGCGAGTGCAGCCCGGCCGAGAAGGCCGACGTGCTGGCCTACCTCATGAGCCTCAAGCCACCGTTCTGAACCAGGAGCCCCACCATGAATGCCCTTCTGCCCCGTGCCCTGCTGGTGGCCAGCGTCGCGCTCGCCGCCGCGCACCCGGTGCTGGCCGATGGCGGCCGATCGATGCCGCGCAGCGTGTTGCCCGCCTACACGCAGGAATGCGCGTCCTGCCACCTGGCCTATCCGCCCGGCATGCTGCCCGCGCGCTCATGGCAGCGCGTGATGAACGGGCTCGACCGCCACTACGGCACCGACGCCTCGCTCGATGCCGCCACGGTGCAACAGCTCAGCACCTGGCTGCAGGCCTACGCCGGCACCTACAAGCGCGTGGCCGAAGAGCCGCCGCAAGACCGCATCACCCGCTCCGCCTGGTTCGAGCGCAAGCACCGCAAGGTGGAGCCCGTGGTGTGGCAACTACCGAGCGTGAAGAGCGCCGCCAACTGCGCGGCCTGCCACGCCGGTGCCGAGCAGGGCCGCTTCGACGACGACGACCTGCGCCTGCCCGCGGGGCTCACCGCCCGCCAGCGCCAGGCCTGGGCCGATTGACCCAACGCACCCGCCACCAGGAGATGACGATGCAAACCTCCCCCTCGACGACCGGCCCGGCCGGCACCACCCCACGGGCCACCCCGGCGCCCAGCCGCCGCGTGGTCGACGCCCCCACCCGCATGTTCCACTGGCTCTTCGCGCTGAGCTTCCTCGGCGCCTACGTCACCGCCGAGAGCGAACACTGGCGGGTGCTGCATGTGACCCTGGGCTACACCTTCGGCGGGCTGCTCGCTTTCCGTGTGCTGTACGGCCTGATCGGGCCCCGCCACGCGCGCCTCAGCCTGCTGTGGCGGCGGCTCGCGGGCGCACCGGCCTGGCTGCGCAGCCTGCGCACCGAACGCCTCTCCCGCGTGAACTGGCGCCAGGGCCAGAACGTGAGCGTGGCACTGGCCATCGTGCTGATGCTGGTGCTGGTGCTGCCGCTCGTGATCAGCGGCTACGGCACCTACCAGGAGTGGGGCGACACACTCGGCGGCGACTGGCTGGAAGAGGTGCACGAGTTCTTCGGCAACACCTTCCTCGCCGTGGTGCTCGCGCACCTGGCGCTGATCGCCGGGCTCAGCGCCTTGCGCCGCCAGAACCAGGCCCTACCCATGCTCACCGGCCGGCTGAGCGGCAGCGGCCCGAGCCTCGTGCAGCACAACCGCGCATGGCTCGCCAGCCTGCTGCTGATGGCGGTGCTGGGCTTCGGTGTATGGCAGTGGCACGATGCTCCACGCGAGCTGCCACCAGCGCGCGAGAGCCGGCACTCCGAGTTGCGAGCGCGAACCCCCGCTATTCCCTCGATCGCCACAGCGCACAGGGGCGACCATCCCACAGCGACCCTCCCGGGTCGACCGAGGAGCACCGATTGAATTTCTCTGCGCTGGGCAGCGGCAACGCCATGTCGTCCTATGTGAACTCGCTGCTGGCCAAGGCCAAAGGCCCGGACACCTCCGGCGTCGAAGCCGGCTCGCAGGGCGACAAGCTCATGAAGGCCGCCTCCGACGCGGCCCTCGCCAATGCCGCCAAGGGCGTGAAGGCCGCGGCCGGCCAGCGCCAGCTCGAAGCGAAGGCCACGGCGCTCGCCACCGAGCTTCAGGCAGCCCTCAAGCAGGCCGGCGTGAAGCTGGGCGGGCCGGTCGAGTTTTCCGTCGCGGCCGACGGGCAGCTGGCGATCAAGGGCACCCAGAAAGACGCCGATGCGGCAAGGTCGTTTCTCAAGAACGACCCTCGCGAGCCCAGCTTTGCGTCGCGCCTGGGCGCCCTCGCGAAAGAGACCGACGCCCACTCGCAAACGCTGCGCCAGCACGCCGCCATCTCGCAGGCCGCGCGCTATGCGGCCAATGCGAGCGGCGTGATGTCGCTCTATGGTTCGCTGCTGCAGCGGCAAGACACGAGCGCCGCCGTCTTCACCCTGAGCCCGTCGGGCGGCTCGCTCAGCTACCCCGGCATGCTGCAGTCGAAGGCTTGAACGCGACGCGCGTGGGTCGCGTCAACGCCTGATGCGCTGGAAGCTTACCGGGCGCTGACGCCACCTGGCCTGCGGCATCCGTCACGCCGGGCGAGCCGCCGTGCACGCACTGTGCGTTGGCGCACACCCGGACAGGCGGTGGATTGACCACAATGCCTTCCGGAGAATTCAACGAGCCGCGCATCAGAGCGGCCAGCCCCAGCGCCGCCCGATGAACCGCTCGAAAATCCTGAATCGCCGGCTGGCCCTCGTCACCTTGCTGGCCGTGAACGTGGCCATCGCAGCGCTGCTGGCCGGCACGGTGTGGCTCGTCGCGCGCACCAGCCACCAGGCCTATGACGCGCGGGCCCGAGACACCGCGGCCCATCTCGTGTCCATCGCGCAGTCGAGCGTGGCCGCCGAGATCGGCCGCGTCGACACCCTCATGCTGTCGACGCTGCGCGAGCTGGAGGCTCAGACCCTGGCGCACCCAGGCGACGACGCCGCACTCAACCGCGCGCTGGAAGCGCACCGCCGCCTGCAGCCCGCGCTCGAAGGCTTGCGCCTCACAGATGCCGAGGGCCGCGTGCGCTGGGGCAACAACCTCCCGCCCGGGCCACCCACCCAGCTTCCGCTGGGCGACTACTTCGCCCGTGTGCCCGAGATGCCCGACAGCCCGCCTCTGCTCTTCGGCCCGGTGAAGACGATTGCGACCGGCGTCTGGGTGGTGGCGGTCGTGCAGCAGTTCCATGTCGGCAGTCGTTTTCGCGGCCTCCTGTACGCCACCATCTCGCTCGACCATTTCCAGAAGCTCTTCCTCGGCTACGAGCTCGGCCGCCACGACGCCATCACCCTGCGCACGAGCCCCAAGCTCCAGCTGCTGGTGCGCCACGCGCCCGGCGTGAAGAGCGAGTCCGCGCCGGGAAGCACCACCGTCTCGGCGGAGTTCTCGGCCGCGTTCCGGAACGACCCGTCGCAGGGCACCTTCGTGTCGCACACCGCGATCGACGGCGTGCAGCGAACCAACGCCTACCGCCACGTCGACGGCTGGCCGCTCGTAGTGATCGCCGGCCTCGACAACGAGCGCATCTTCCAACCCTGGCGCGAGCAGACCCGCCAGATCGCCGTGCTGGCCGGGCTTGCCTGGCTGCTCGTGGCCGGCGTCACCGCGGCCATCTACTTCGCGCTGCAACGCCTGGCCCGAACGCTCCGGGCCCTGTCGGCCGAGACGCGCCGGGTGCAGGCCCTGCTCAAGGTGACGGCCGACGGCGTGCACATCCTCGACCGCAAGGGCCACCTCGTGGCGATGAGCGACTCGTTTGCCCGCATGCTCGGCACCACCCCCGAGGCGCTCATCGGCCAGCACGTGAGCACGTGGGATGCGAAGAAGAACAAGGCCGAACTCGCCGAGTGGTTTGCCAACGCGAAAGACGGCGACAGCGGGCGCTGGGAGATCCAGCACCGCCGCGCCGACGGAACCCTCATCGACGTGGAGCTGCAGCTGAGCGTGGCCGACATCGCCGGCGAGTTCCTCGTCTTCGCCTCCACCCGCGACATCACCGAGAAGCGCCGCCTGCTGGCCTCGCTGGAGACGTCGTCGGCCCGCATCCGCGACCTCTACGACAAGGCGCCCTGCGGCTACTACTCGCTCGACGGCGACGGCGTGTTCGTGCATGCCAACGCCACCATGCTCGGCTGGCTCGGCATGACCGAAGCCACCCTCATCGGCAAGGCGCGGCTCATCGACTTCCTCGACGCCCCGAGCCAGGCCCGCTTCGCGCAACACTTCCCGCGCCTGAAGTCGGGCGAGCCGCTCGACGGCGTGGAGCTGCGGCTCGTGCCGCCCGGCGCGCCGTCTCGCTACGTGCAGGCGAGCGTCACCGCCGTGCTCGACGCACAGGGTGCGTTCGAGATGAGCCGCAGCGTCGCGCTCGACATCACGGCACAGCACGAGGCGCAGGAAGAAGCCGCACGCCTGCTGCGCGACCAGGCCGCCATGCTCGACAACGACATCGTGGGCATGGTGAAGCTGCGCAACCGTGTGGCCGTGTGGCGCAACCGGGCGCTCGAGCGCATGTTCGGCTACGAGGCCGGCGAACTCGACGGCCACGCCGCCCGCATGCTGTACCCCGACGACGCGTCGTTCAAGGCGCTCGGCCAGCAGGCCTACCCTGCGCTCGACGCCGGCCAGAACTTCCGCACCCAGATCCAGCTGCGCCACAAGGACGGCCACCTGCTGTGGATCGACCTGAGCGGCGTGAAGCTCTCCGACGACCTCACCTTCTGGATGATGGTCGACATCACCGCGATGAAGGAATCGCAGGCCAACATCGAGCACATCGCCTTCCACGATGCGCTCACCCAGCTGCCCAACCGGCTGCTGCTGCAAGACCGCCTCAAGCAGGCCCTGGCGATGAGCGAGCGCACCGCCACCTACGTGGCGGTGTGCTTCCTCGACCTCGACGGCTTCAAGAGCGTGAACGACGAACACGGCCACGACGCGGGCGACGCACTCCTGCTGGAGATGGCGCGCCGCCTCGAAACCAGCTTGCGCGCCAACGACACCGCGGCCCGCCTCGGTGGTGACGAGTTCGTGCTGGTGATGGCCATGCTGCAGACGCCCGACGAATGGCGGCCGATCCTCGAGCGGGCGCTGGCCGCGATTCGAACGCCGGTGGTGCTGAAGGGCGGCATCACCGTGCAGGTCGACACCAGCGTGGGCATCGCCCTCTGCCCGAGCGACAGCACCGACCCCCAGACCCTGCTCGAGCTGGCCGACCATGCCATGTTGCGCGCCAAACGTGCGGGCAAGGGGCGCATCGAGATGGCGAGGCCGCGCCGCCTGGAGGCTTGATTTTTCGCAACAGGCTGCCCGTGTCGGCTTCTCACAATGGCTTGGCAACACGCCAACAACCGAAGCCACAGGAGCCAGACATGAACCGAAGAATCACCCTGCTCGCCCTCGCCGTGCTCGCGAGCGTTGCCGCAAGTGCCACGTTGGCGCAGGACAAGACCCGCGAAGAGGTCAAGGCCGAAGCCAAAGCCACCGCGAAGAGCAGCACGATGCCCACCGACGCGGCCGACCAGGGCTTGGCCGAACGCAAGGCGAAGAAGCCGGCCACCCCGAAGAAGAAGCTGGGCGAAGCCCGCGCCAAGGAACGCGCGGAGGCCAAGGCGGCGGTGAAGGCCGGCGATATCCCGAAAGACTCCGACGCCCAGGGCAACGCCAAGGCCAAGCCCAGCAGCAAGACGCGCGCCGAAGTGCGCGAGGAGACCAAGGCTGCGGTCAAGGCCGGTGAGATCCCGAAGGGCGAAGTGCCCGACATGACCAAGAAGTAAAACATCTCAGCACGCCACCCATTCCGTTCGGGCTGAGCCTGTCGAAGCCCTGCGCTGCACTTCGACACGCTCAGTGCGAACGGAGCGTGGCTCAGTTTCATTGCCAATCGGAGGCCCGCCACGAACTACCGCAGCCTGCTCGTCCACCTCGACAGCGACAAGCACTGCGCGGCGCGTGTCGACCTCGCCATCCGCCTCGCCCGCCAGCACGAGAGCCACCTCGTCGGCGTGGCGTGCACCGGCGCTGTCTACATGCCCGTGGGCAGCGAGGCCACCGTGGCGCACGCGGAACTCGAAGCCCTGGTGCAGGACGCCCTGCGCGACCGCGTCGAAGCTGCCGCGCAGCTGTTTCGCGATGCCTGCGGCGCGGCGAACTTCAAGGCCTACGAAGTGGTGGTCGACGAGCGCGACAAGGCCGGCGCCCTGGTGGAGCGCGCCCATTGCAGCGACCTCGTGATCCTCACGCAGGAGCTGCCGATGGCCGTGCGAACGCCCATGCTGTCGAGCATGGTCGAGCAGGTGGTGATGGACAGTGCCCGCCCCACGCTCGTCATCCCGCACGCGGGGCAGTTCGGCGACTTCTCCAAGCCCGCGCTGGTGGCCTGGGACGACAGCCGCGAGGCGGCGCGGGCCGTCTTCGACGCCTTGCCGCTGCTGCGCCAGTGCGAAGAAGTGCAGCTCGTCACCTGGGACGAACACCGCCCCGGCCACCACGCGCCGAGCGCCCCGATGCAGGAGCGGCTCGAAGCCCTGCGGCGCTGGCTGCTGTGGCACGGCGTCACGGCCGAGGCCCGCGTCGAGACCACCGCCACGCCCATCGCCGAGGCCATGCTGTCGCGGGCCGCCGACCTGGGCAGCGGGCTCATCGTGATGGGGGCCTACGGCCACACGCGCCTCGCCGAGCGGGTGCTCGGCGGCGCCACCCGCGGCCTGCTGCAGTCGATGACGGTGCCGGTGCTCATGTCTCACTGACGGGCGACAGGGCAGCCCTCACTCGCCTCCAGCGGCACGACGAGCGTCGCCTCGGTACCGTCGCCGGGCACGCTGCGGATGTCGAGGCTGCCGCCGATGTGCGAGAGCCGCTCGCGTGCGCTCACGAGGCCCATGCCCCCGCCGGCATTCACCGCGCCGTCGGCCGGGATGAAGCCCACCCCGGCGTCGCCCACGCGCACACGCAGCCACGCGCCTTCGCGCGTCAGGGTCGCGGTGGCGTGGTCCACGCCGGCATGCTTGGCCACGTTGATGAGCAGCTCGCGCGTTGCCCGGTACACGAGCGAGCGCACTTCCTGCGACAAGGGCTTGGGCTCGCCGTCGTCGCACACGTCGGTCTTGAGGCCGAAGTGCAGGGCCAGCTCGTCGGCCAGCCATTCCAGTGCCGGCAGCAGGCCCAGCTCGTACAGCACGGCGGGCGCCAGCTGCGCGGCGAGCGAGCGGGTGGACCGGTTCGCTTGCTCCACCAGGTCGGACACCTCCAGCGCACGGCGCCGCACGTCGTCGCGGTCGTCCTTGCACAGCGACGCCAGCCGGATGCGCGCCGCCGCCAGCACCTGCCCGAGGTCGTCGTGCAGGTCGCGTGCGATCTGCCGCCGCTCGCGGCTCTCGGCCAGCTCGAGATCGGCCGCCATGCGGCGCAGCTGCTCGGTGCGCGCGGTCACGCGGCGCTCCAGCTCCTCGTGCATCGCCTCGGCGGCGCGCTCGCGCCGGTGGCGTTGGGTGGCGTCGCGGAAAAAGGCGATGCAACGCCCGTCCGAGAGGTTGCGCACCGCCACGTCGACGTGCACCGTGCCGCCATCGGGGCGCTGGAGCGTCCACTCGCGGCTGAGTGGCTGGCCGTTGTGCAGGTCGGCCAGCAGCCGCGCGTTGCCTTCGGCGGCGCCCGACACCAGCCAGTCGCGCGGCTCGGTGCCCACGAGCTGCTCGCGCGTGCGGCCGAAGAGCGTGCAGGCCGCGGCGTTCGCCTCCACGATGCTGCACTGCGCATCGCCGATGAGGATGCCGTCGGAGGCTTCCGAGAACATCTCGCGCCAGTACTCCTGGCTTCGCCGCATGGCGGCCATCGCCTGCACCCGCTCGAGCTGGGTGGCCACGCGGGCGCGCAGCTCCTCGGTGGCAAACGGCTTGAGCAGGTAGTCTTGCGCGCCTTCGCGCAAGAGCTTGATGCGCAGGTCTTCGTCGGCCCGCGCGCTGAGCACCACCACGGGCGTCTCGTCGAAATCGGGCCGGCGACGCAGCTCGCCCACCAGCGCCTCGCCGCCGGTGCCGGGCATCATGATGTCGGTGACGATCAGGTCGGGCTGCAGCGCCAGCGCCTGCTCCAGGCCCTGCGCGCCATCGAAGGCCGCCGCCACGCGGCAGTCGGGTGCGAGCGTGCTGCAGATGAAGCTGCTCATGTCGGCGCTGTCTTCCACCACCAGCACCAGCGGCTCGGGCCCCGGCCGGGGCGGCACCGGCATGGCCGGGGGCCGCGCCGACGCGGCGGCCATCGCCGGCCCGGCGACCCCGCGCGCCACGGCCTGGCCGGCCGGGTGGACGGTCGCGCCAGGCGGTGCAGCGCGCGGCAACTCCACCACGAAAAGTGCCCCACCTTCCGGCGCTTCCGCCACGTCGATGCTGCCGCCATGCAGGTGCACGAACTCGCGCGCGATCGCGAGGCCCAGGCCGGTGCCGGGGTGCCGCCGCTCGCCGTGCCCGTGCAGCTGGCGGAAGCGCTCGAAGATCGCCTCGCGCCACTGCGGCGGAATGCCGGGCCCGCCGTCGGCCACCTCGATGCGCAGCCGCTCGCCGCGCGGCTCGACGCTCAGGCGCACATGCGAGCCGGCCGGCGTGAACTTGAAGGCGTTCGACAGCAGGTTGAACAGCACCCGCTGCAGCATCTGCGGGTCGAGCTGCGCGTCAAGCGACTCGGGCAGCAGCACCCGCCACTGCACGTCGAGCTCCTGCGCCACCGAATTGAAATGCGCCGCCACGAGCCGCGCCAGCGCCGGCACATCGGTGTGCTCGTAGGCGGGGGCCATCGTCGCCTCTTCGAGCCTCGACACGTCGAGCAGGTCGTCGACGTGGCGCAGCAGGGTGCGTGCATTGCGCTCGATCACCTCCAGCGCCTCCCGGTCGACCGCCTGCGCCGCCGGGGCCGCCAGCAGGCGCTGCACCGGCCCGAGGATGAGCGTGAGCGGCGTGCGCAACTCGTGGCTCACGTTGGCGAAGAACTCCGTCTTGAGCCGGTCGAGCTCGCGGGTCTTGTCGTAGCGCGTGGAGATCTCGGCGGCCGTGCGTTCGTGCTCCTCTCCGCGCTGCGCCAGCCGCACGAAGTCGGTCACGTCTTCTACGCGGTGGATGAGGTAGGCGAGCGTGCCGTCCCGTGCCATCACGGGCGAATTGACGGGGCTCCACCAGCGCTCCTCGAAGCCACCGCCCTGCTCGGCGGGGCGGCGCACGTTGTACTTCTGGATCGGCATCGCATCGTGCGCGGCCCCGGCCCGCACGCGGTCGAGCGAGGCGCGCAGGTTGCGCTCGCCGTTGGCCTGCGGGTCGTCGGGGTTGTCGGGGAACATCTCGAAGAGGCCGCGCCCGAGCAGGTCGTCGCGCCGCGTCATCGTGGCGCTCGTGTACGCCGTGCTCGCGGCCACGATGGTGTAGCGCGGCGCATCCGCCAGCAGCGCCAGGTAGAGCCCCGGCGCCGACTCGAAGAGCAGCCTGAAGTCGGGGTCGGCCGTCATGCCGCAGCCCGCCTCACGGCTGGACGATCCCTTCGCGGACCGCATAGCGCGTCAGCTCCGCGACCGTGTGCAGGCCCAGCTTTCGCATGATGTTGCGGCGGTGCACCTCGACGGTGGCGGCCGAGATGTGCAGCGCCTCGGCGATGGCCGCCGAACGCTCGCCCTCGGCGATTAGGCGCAGCACCTCGCGCTCGCGGCGGCCGAGGCGCGCCTGCCCATCGGGCTCGGCCCCCCGCACCTCGGCCACCAGCGCGCCTGCCACGTCGGGGCTGAGGTAGCTGCCGCCGGCGGCCACGGCGCGGATCGCCACCACCAGCTCGGTGCCGGCCGCGCTCTTGCTCACGTAGGCCGCGGCACCCGCGCGCAGCATCTCGGTCACGAAGCGTTTGTCGGAATAGGCCGAGAGCGCCACGATGCGCGTGTGAAGGTGCAGCGCCTGCACACGCGCGGCCACCTCGATGCCGTTGAGGTCGGGCAGGCCGATGTCGAGCACCGCCACGTCGGGCTGCAGGCTGCGCACGCTCTCGATCGCCGCCGCGCCCTCGCCCACCTCGGCCACCACGCGGATGTCGGCCTCCTGGGCGAGCGCCGAGCGCAGGGCTTCGCGCACGAGCCGATGGTCGTCGGCCAGCAGCACGGTGATCTGCCGCGTGTCGGGTGGAAGGCTCATGGTGTGAGGATCCCCGGTGTCGACACGCGCCCCCTTGATCTCGCGCAAGCCCTCAGGCGCGCCGCCGTGCGGCCGGTGCCCGGCGTGCCGCCGCGATCTCGTCGACGCCTTCGGCCATGCCGGCCATCACCTGCCGCACCGCCTCGCCGGCCGCCACGCTCAGGTCGGCGGCGGCGGCCAGGGCCGACTTGATCGCCTCGCGGGTGTGCACGAGGGCATCGCCGCGGCTGTCGGAGGCGCCCTTCACGATGCCGTCTGCGGCGCAGCGCGCCACCGCGCCCACGTCGGCGCCCACCTGGTTGGCCTGGCTCACCGCCACGCGCAGGATCTCCTTCGCAGCCTTGGCCACGTTGCCCTGCACGTCTTGCACGCCGGCCATCGCGCCGCGGGCCACGCCGCGCATGCTGCCCGACAGGTCGCTGCGTGCCAGGGTGGCGGCCTCCACCGAGCCCCGCACCACGTCGCGCAGCACGCCGCTCAGGTCTTGTGCCGCCGCGTTGCTCGCGCTCATGGTGTCGGCCACGGTGCGCCGCACCAGCGCGGCGATCTCGGTCTCGATGCGCTCCAGCTCGTGCAGGCTCCTCGCCACGCCGTCGCGGGCGGCCTGCCCGGCCGGCCCGAGCTCAGGCGCACGGCGGCGCTTCGCGGCGGCGGGCGTGGCCCGGGTGCGGGGCGCCGCGACGGCGGTCGAGCGGGTGGCGGGCGTGGCGCGGCGTGCGGTGCTGCTGCGCTGGGTGGCGGGCGAGGTGGCCATGAGCATCTCTCCTGGAGACGAAGGTTGAAGTTGAGCTTCGACCCTAGGGCCGATGCCGGGGGGCGACCTTGACAAAGATCACAGGCCGGTCGGGCCGCACAACATGCGCTGCGTCAAAGCCGCACTCGCAAGGTGTGCCAAGAATGGCTCCATGATTGAGTCGCACGTCCACCTCGCCTATGCACCGCACGGTGCGGGGCTGCTCTACGCCGTGATGTGGTTCGCCCAGCGCGGCGACGTCTACGGCTGGTACGTCGGCATGCGCGACGGTGTCGACGAGTGCAGCTATTTCATGCTGCCCGCCAACGACCCGCAAGACGGCAGCGAGGTGCTCTACCGCACGCTCGACGATGACGTGCACGGCGGCTGGGTGGCCGTGAATGCGCAGGGGCAGACCGACCTCGCGCACTCGCCCGTGCCGCAGGCGCTGTGCCCCGAGCTCTCGCGCCTGCAGTCGCAGTTCATCTCGGGCTGGCTCTTCTTCAGCGGCGACCCCGGCAGCGAGGCCGAAGCGCAGGCGCTCAACGACAAGGGCCTGCCGGTGCGCCACGTGAACATCCGCGCCGCGCGCATCGGCAAGCTCACGACGGGCCCGGTGCTGTGGCACTACGACACCCCCGGCGTCGAGCCCGGCGTGCTGGTGCGCTTGTCGAGCCTCTGGCCGCTCGACGAACGCGTGCGCCCCTGATGCCGCTGGCTTGACGAAACGCAAGGCCCTCGGCGGCGGCGTTTCTAAAGTGAGGCATGCAACTTCGGAGCATGCGATGAAAAAGGTCCTGGTCGTCACGTATTCCTACACCGGCACCTCGCTGCAGGTGGCCAAGCGCCTGTGCGCGCTGCAGGGGTGGTCGCTCGGCCAGATCGAAGAGGTGCACCCCCGCCGTGGTGTGCTCGGCACCTGGCGCTGCGTGCTCGACTCGCTGCTGCACCGCCAGCCGGCCATCGACTACTTCGGCCCGTTGCCCGCAAGCTTCGACACCGTGGTGCTGGTGGCCCCGGTCTGGATGCTCCGGCTGGCCGGCCCGATGCGCAGCTTCGTGGCGCGCTACAAGGCGCAGCTGAAGAACTTCGGCCTGATCTCGGTGATGGGCAGCCGCGGTGCACCCAACGCGGTGGCCGAGATCGGCACGCTCACCGGCCGCTCGCCGGTGCTGAGCACCGCCTTCACCGCACGCGAGGTCGACGACGGCAGCTACGCGCTGCGGCTGCGCACCTTCGCGCGAGCCCTCGCCGAAGCCACGGAATCGCCCGACGACACGCGGCAGGCCGAGTGGTCGCCCCGCGCCGCTTGAGACGAGGATGTGCCATGCGCTCGCTGCTCGTCTTCATCACTGCGGCCCTCGCCCTGCCCGCCGTCGCAGCCGACACCTCGTATGACTTCACCGTCTGCACCCACGGCCAGCACACGATGGTCGAGGCCAGTGCCGACCTGGTGGCACTCGGCATCGAGAACTGGGGCGTGGTGGCCAGCAGCACCACGAAGGAATGGGAAGGTGCTACCACCCATTGCACCGGCTACGTGCGGGTGATCGGCGGCAAGCCGGTCGGCAAGGGCGTGTGCAAATGGTTTCTTGCGGCCGGCGAGACGGCGATCGGCGAATTCGAATACCCGCCGGCCGGAGAACCGAGCTTCACCTGGCTCGCCGGCACAGGCCGGTTGAAGAACCTCGTGGGCGGCGGGTCGTTCCGCGAGCTTTTCGATGGCAAGCCGGCCAGCCCCGGCACCGCCCAAGGCTGCCGCCGCGACTGGGGCCGCTATTCCACCCCCGGCGCGAAGTGACGCGCGAAGGAGCCACCATGACCACCCCCAAGACCCTGCTGCTGCACGTCGACGACAGCGATGCCGCCACCCAGCATGCGCGCGTCGTGCAGCGCCTGGCCGAGCGTTTCGACGCGCATGCCGATGCGCTCTATTCGGTGCTGCCGTTCTTGTCGCGCTTCCCCGCGTCCATCGCACTCGATGGCGCGTGGGCCGCGGCCTCCCAGCTCAGCGAGCTTGACGAGCAGCAGCGCGCCTTGACGAAGATCCGCTTCGTCACCACGCAGAAAAGCCTGCCGCGGGTGCACTGGTGCGAGATGGGCCAGGTGTCGCCATGGGACTTTGCGCGCCACGCGATGTACGCCGACCTGGTGGTCATGCGCGGCGGGCCCTCGGCGCAAGGCGAGTTGCCGGTCGACTTTGCACCCACGGTCGCCATCGAAAGCGGGCGGCCGGTGCTGGTGCTGCCCGAGCAGCCGCCCGCCGAGATCGGCAGCCGCGTGCTGCTCGCCTGGAAGCCCACCCGCGAAGCGACACTTGCCATCGCCGCCGCATTGCCCTGGCTGCAACGGGCCGCGCAGGTGCACGTCGTCACGGCAGAGACGCTCGACGACAGCGGCCCGGCCAGCGTGGTGAGCCTCACCCGCTACCTCGCCGCCCAAGGCGTCGACTGCATCCGCTGCGCACCGCTTCCCGACACGCTCGACGCCGCCCCCGCACTGCAGGCCCTGGCCACCGAGACCGGGGCCGACCTGCTGGTGATGGGTTGCTACGGCCACAGCCGCACCCGCGAGTGGCTGCTCGGTGGCACGACGAAATCGATGACGCGCGAGCCCAAGCTGCCGGTGCTGATGGCGCACTGAGCGCGGCTCAGGCGAGGAAGCTCGCGCCGATCCACCGCAGGTCGGCCTCACGCAGCGTGCGGCGGGCCATCGAGCGCAGCAGCCGGCGCGCCTGCGGCGTGGCGACGTCGATGCCGAGCCCGCCCTCGGGGGGCCAGTCGGCATCGAGCCGCACGTAGCGTTCGCCCAGGCGGTCTTCGACCATCGCCTGCACGTGCTGCTGCTGCACCGAGATCAGCGTGAGCACGAGACGGCCTTCGTTGAGCCAGCCGACCGCGCCGGCGTCGTCGCGCACGCCTTCGGCGGGCCGGTACTGCGCCGCGCCGGTGCCGATGGACAGCATCGAGACCCGCCCGAGGTCGACGCCCATGAAGTGCTCGATCTCGTGCAGCGCCACCTGGTCGGGCGCCACGGCGAAGAGGCCGCCGTCGGCGTAGAGACGCTCGCCGATGCGCTGCGCCGGGAAATAGGCGGGCGCGGCGCTGGTGGCCATCGCCACGTCGACCGCGCGCAGGTCGCCGTCACCCGTCGACGCGGCCGCATGCGGTGTCTTGAAGATCTTGGTGCGGCAGCGGTTCACCTCGACCGCCGGGATCACGAGCGGGTGCAGCGCCTGCGACAGCGTGCGGTCGCCGAGCTCGGCTTCGAGCAGCTGGCGCAGCGCATCGCCCGTGTACTTGGGGCCGAGCACCGAGCGGGTGAGGTCGATGAGCTTGGACATCGGCCCGACGGGCAGCGCCCGCGTGGAGAAGACCTCGGTGCCGTGCTCGTCGAAGAAGCGGACCAGCCGGCTCATCGGCACCTCGAAGGCGAGCGCAAGCCCCAGGATGCCGCCGATCGAGGTGCCGGCGATGAGGTCGAAGCAGCGTGCGAGCGGGCGGCCGGCGCGTGCTTCGAGCGCTTCCAGCACACACGCGGTGTACAGCCCGAGAAAGCCGCCACCGGCCAGCGAGAGCACCTTGAAGGTCTCGCGCCGCGGGGGCTGGGCAGTGGCAGAGGATGGGGGCGGAGAACTCGCGTTCACGGCGCGATCGTGCAGCGCACCTCGCGCCGTGGGCTTGCGCTGCCTCAAGCCGGCGCGCGCGCGGCTGCCCAGAATGGGTTCATCGGATGACGCAACCCCCTCGATGTACACCCATCTCCTCGTGCCGGTCGACGGCAGCAAGACCTCGGAAGCCGGAGTGCGCGAAGCCCTCGCACTCGCCGAAGACCAGGGCGCGGCCCTGCGCGTGCTTCACGTGCTCGACCCGGCAGTGGCCGCCGTCGACATGCTCACCGCCGCCGAATGCGGCAGCGTGCTCGACGACCTGCAGGTGCAAGGCAAGGCGCTGCTCGCCCGGGTCGTCCGGCGCGCTCGCCGCCGCGGGATCTCGTGCGACGCGGTGCTGCGCGAGCGTGGCGACGGCGGCGTGGCCGGCGTCATCCTCGAAGAGGCCGGCAACTGGTCATGCGACCTCGTGGTGATGGGCACGCACGGCCGGCGCGGCCTGCCGCACCTGCTGGGCAGCACGGCGCAGGCGGTGCTGCGGCACACACCGGTGCCGGTGCTGCTGGTGAGACCGCAGCGCTGAAGCGTGCCGGCTCAGGCGCGGTGCGCCGGTGCCCCGGGCCGATGCTCGAATGCCACCTGGCAGTTGGCGCAACGCAGCGCCGCCGGCTGCGCCATCAGCCGCTGCAGCGCGATCGGCTCGCCACAGTCGGCGCAATCGCCGTACACCCCTTGATCGAGCCGCGCGAGTGCGGCGTCGACCTGCGCCAGCTCGTCGCGGTCACGCTGCTCCTGCGCGGCGTCGACCTCGGCCTGCGCAAACTGCGCGGCCCCTTCGGCATGGGTGGTCACCTCGGTGGCCGGCGACGACGACACCGCCGCCTGGCGAGATTGCTCGGCCGCGTGCACGTCGCTCGTCAGCTCGCGGCGGCGGTAGAGCAGCAGGTCGCGCAGGGTGGTGAGATGCGCCTGGGTGGGGACGTCCATGTCGGCTCCTTCAAGTGAATGCCGTCACTGTAGGAAGCACCGGCAGGCAGCACCTTGCGCCCGATCAAGGCACGCGGCGCGGTGCTTCCTACGATGGCCCCGACACGGCACCGAAGGCTCCGACCCGATGAACCCGCTCGACCCGGTAGACGCCGCCTGGCTGCACATGGACGGGCCGGCCAACCCCGCCATCGTGACGATGGTGGCCGTCACCGCCAAGCCGCTGTCTCACGCCCGCGTGCGCAGCGTGCTCGAGCAGCGGCTGCTGTACTTCGAGCGCTTCCGGCAGCGGGTGGCCGAGGGCAGCTGGCCCCTTGCCTCGCCGGTGTGGGAAGACGTGCCCGACTTCGACATCGAGCGCCACCTGCACCGCGCCGCCCTGCCCGCGCCGCACGACGAAGCGGCGCTGCTCGCCTTCGTGAGCCAGCTCGCCAGCCAGCCGCTCGACCACGCCCTGCCACTGTGGCAGGCGCACGTGGTCGACCACGTGGGGCGCGGCAGCGCCTTCGTGTTCCGCTACCACCATTGCATCGGCGATGGCCTGGCCATGATGAGCGTGGCCTCGCGCGTGTTCGCGATGCCGCGGCGCCGCGCGGTGCAGCCCGTGCCGCGGCCGATGGGCGTGCTCGACCTCGTGCTGCAGAGTGCCGCGGCGGTGTCGTCGCTGGCCGGCGTGCTGCTCAAGACGCCCGACCCGCCCTCGCCCTTCAAGGGAACGTTCAGCAGCGGCCAGCAGGTGGCGTGGTCGCGCGGGGTGTCGATCGCCGACGCCAAGGCCATCGCCGCGCCGGCCGGCGCCAAGGTGAACGACGTGCTCGTGGCCGCCGTGGCCGGCGCCCTGCGCCACTACCTGCGGCGCTGCGGCACCGACGTGCAGCAGACGACGCTGCGCGCGATGGTGCCGGTCAACCTGCGCCCACCTTCTCGCATGGGCCTGCTCGGCAACGCCTTCGGCCTGGTGGCGCTCGACCTCCCCGTGTCGGCCGCCACCGCCACGCGCCGCCTCGCGCTCACCAAGGCCCGCATGGACGCGCTCAAGCGCTCGCCGCAGGCGCTCGCCATGCAGGCCCTCTTCGACCTCTTCGGCCGCGGGCCCAAGGCGCTGGAAGACGTGGCAAGCCTCATCTTCGGCAGCAAGGCGAGCGTGGTGCTGACCAACGTGGCCGGCCCGCGCCTGCCGGTGCGCCTGGCGGGGGTGCCGGTCGAACGCATGGTGTTCTGCGTGCCCCACCCGGGCGAAGAGCTGGGCCTGGGCCTGAGCCTCTTCAGCTACCGCGGCCAGGCCTCGCTGACGGTGATGGCCGATGCACGGCTGGTGCCCGACCCGCAGGCCATCACGCAGGCGTTCGAACGCGAGTTCGCCGCGCTGCTGCGCCGCGCGCGCGTGCGCTCAGGCCGCAGCGCCTGAGTGGCCGGGCGCCGGCCGTGAGGCCTGCAGCCGCGCCACCTGGGCGCGCCAGCGGGCGAGCACCTCGGCCACGCCCGCGCCGCGGGCCAGGTGGGTGGTGTCGACGGCGAGCGTCCACGCGGCCTCGTCGGCCGCGGGCGGCTCCTGGCGCAGCAGGTGGCGCTCGAGCACCTCGAGCGTGGCCTCCGACGGGTCGTGGCCGGTGGCCGCGCGCTGCGCCACCCGCTCGCGCAGGCAGCCGAGGTCGGCCGTGCAGTGGACGAGGGTGAAGGGCACGCGCAGCTCGTCGGCCAGGCGGTGGAACATCTCGCGCTGCGCGCGCTCCAGGAACGCCGCATCGACGATCACGCCATAGCCGGCACGCAGCGCCTGCCGGGTGAGGTCGCGCAGGCGGTCGAAGGTCTGCTGGGTCGCGTCGGCCGTGTAGAGGTCGAGGCCGGCCTGGCGCGAGGCCTGCAGCGGCGCGAGGCCGAAGAGCCGCTTGCGCTCGACGTCGGAGCGCAGCCGCACGGCAGGCGCCGCCTCCAGCAGCTCGCCCGCCAGCCATGACTTGCCCGAGCCCGACACGCCGCACATGATGGCCAGACCGAGCGGCGCGGCCGGCTCGAAGGCGAGGCGGCGCGCGCAGGCGAGGTAGTCCACGCCCTCCACCGACGCGTCGGCCGAAGCAGGCGTGAGCCGCGTCACGAGGGCTCGCACCAGCGCGCGGCCCACCTCGTAGAAGCGCAGCACCTCGAGCCCCGCGTGGTCGCCGCGCTGCTGCAGGTAGACGTCGAGCAGCCGCCAGGCGAGGTCGTCGCGGCGGTGCGCCTTGAGGTCCATGGTGGTGAAGGCGATGTCGTCCATCACGTCGATCCAGCGCAGCGCGGGGTCGAACTCGAGGCAATCGAAGGCGGTGACCTCGCCATCGTCGAGCAGCAGCAGGTTGGCAAGGTGCAGGTCGCCATGCCCCTCGCGGATCGCCTGCGCGGCCCGGCGCTGCTCGAAGGCCACCGCGAGCGCCGCGCCCTGCTTCGCCACCCATTCGGCCAGGTCGTGCACCTCGGCGCCGCCGTCGTGCAGCTGCGCGAGCACAGATTGCACGCGGCTGAGCACGGCGGCGGGCGCCCCGAAGCCGGAGCCCGGCACGGCACTCGGCGCCGCCGCATGGAAGGCGGCCAGCCGCCGCGCGAGGCGGTCGACGTGCTCGGGCATCAGGCGGCCTTGGGCGAGCCGCTGCGACCAGAGCGCATCGGCCGGGAAGCGGCGCAGGCACACGGCATGGTCGATGGCCCGGCCCGCACCGCCGAGCACGGGCGCCGCCAGGGTGCCACCCACCGGCACCACGCCGAAATACAGCTCGGGCGCGAGGCGGCGGTTGAGCCGCAGCTCCTCGCGGCAGAAGTGCTCGCGCCGCTGCGGCGTGCTGAAGTCGGCGAATGGGAGGCGCAGCGGCTTCTTGAACTTGTAGACCGTCTGCCGCGTGAGCAGCAGGTCGGAGAGGTGCGTCTCGATGTGCTCGACCGGCGCGCCATCCACCCGCGCCAGCGCCGCCTGCAAGGCCTGGATGTAGGCACGGTGGGCCCTCGCGCGGGCCTGGGCGGTGTCGTCACGCATGGCCCGAGTCTGCTGCGTGCCGGCGGGCCTTGCTTGACATCGCTCAAGCGCCCACCAGAAGAGCGCTTTGCGGCCGGAGATTGAGCAGGCGCAAAGCGCCGCGGCCACACGGCGCTACGGTTGAAACGATCACCACGACCAAGGAGACAGCGCCATGGACAAGCCCTGGATCAAGCACTACCCGCCCGGCGTGCCGGCCGAGATCGACCCGCACCCCTTCCCTTCGCTGGGCGATTTCTTCGACGACTGCTGCCGGCGTTTCGGCACGCGGCAGGCCTTCGTCAACCTGGGCTCGGGCCTGAGCTACGACGAAGCCGGCGAGCTGGTGCTGCGCTTCGCCGGCTACCTGCAAGGGCTCGGCCTGCCCAAGGGCGCGCGGGTGGCGGTGATGATGCCCAACTCGCTGCAGTACCCGATCGCGGTGTTCGGCGCGCTGCGGGCCGGGCTCACGGTGGTCAACGTGAACCCGATGTACACGGCGAGCGAGCTGGCGGTGCAGCTCGGCAACGCGCAGGCGAGCGCCATCGTGGTCTTCGAGAACTTCGCGCACACGCTGCAGCTCGCGCTGCCCCAGCTGCCGACCTTGAAGCACGTGATCGTCACGCAGATCGGCGACCTCTTCCACCAGCCCCGCCGCTGGGTCACCAACTTCGTGGTGCGCGACGTGAAGGGCATGGTGCCGGCGTGGACGATCCCCGGCGCCACGCCGCTGCGCGATGCGCTCGCCATCGGCCACCAGCGCGGCTTCACGCCGGTGCCGGTGACGCCGGGCGACCTCGCGTTCATCCAGTACACCGGCGGCACCACAGGCCGGCCAAAGGGCGCTGCGCTCACGCACGGCAACCTGATGGCCAACGTCGAGCAGACCACCGCCTGGCTGGCCGGCGCGCTGAAGCCCGGCGAAGAGACGGTGATCACCGCCCTGCCCCTGTACCACGTGTTCGCGCTGACGGCGAACCTGATGATGTTCTTGAAGCTCGGCGGCACCAACGTGCTGGTGAGCGACCCGCGCGACATCCCGCACTTCGTGGAGCTGCTGCACAAGACCCGCTTCACCGTGATCACCGGCGTCAACACGCTCTTCAACGCGCTGCTGAACGCCCCGCACTTCGACGCCGTGATCAAGGCCAACGAGGGCGTGCTCAAGCTCAGCGTGGCCGGCGGCATGGCCGTGCAGCGCCCGGTGGCCGAGCGCTGGCAGCAGGCGATGGGCGTGCCCATCGTCGAGGGCTATGGCCTGAGCGAGACCTCGCCCATCGTCTGCGCCAACCCGGTCAACGCGCCCGCCTTCACCGGCAAGCTGGGCCTGCCCATTCCCTCGACCGAAGTGGCCATCATGGATGAGTACAGCCGCCCGTTGCCGATCGGCGAGGCCGGCGAGATCTGCGTGCGCGGCCCGCAGGTGATGCGCGGCTACTGGGGCGCACCCGAGGAGACCGCCAAGGTGTTCCTCGACGGCGGCTGGCTGCGCACCGGCGACATCGGCCGCATGGACGAGAACGGCTACGTGCAGTTCGTCGACCGCGCGAAGGACCTGGTCGTGGTCTCGGGCTTCAAGGCCTACCCCGCCGAGATCGAGGAGGTGGTGCGCAGCTGCCCCGGCGTGGCCGACTGCGGCGTGGTCGGCGTGCCCGACGCGGCCGCCGGCGAAGCGGTGGCGCTCGTGGTGGTGCGCAGCGACCCCGGTCTCACCGAAGAGACCGTGCGCGAGCACTGCCGCCAGCACCTCACCCGCTACAAGCAGCCGTCGATCGTGGTCTTCCGCGACGAGCTGCCGCGCACCTCGTTCGGCAAGGTGCTGCGCCGGCAGCTGCGCGACGACCTGATCCAGCACAGCACCGAAGCGGTGCTGCGCTGAGGCGGCCTTTGTCGCTCAGCGTGCGCTGGCCGAGGCCTCGCGCACGTAGCGGCGCAGCGCCGGCAGGTCGGGGATCTCGATGTTGCGGCGGTTGCCCGAGGCGAAGCGGATCAGGTGCCCCCGCTCCAGCGCCGCCATCGCACGGCTCACCGATTCGAGACGCAGGCCCACGTGGCCGCCGATCTCGGCGCGGGTGGTGGGCAGGGTGATGTGGTCGTTGCGCATGCCGCAGTGGTCGAGGTCGTCGGCCCAGCGGCAGAGGAAGGCGGCCACCCGGCCATCGGCGGGCAGGCTGTGCATGGTGACGACGGCCTCGCGCTCGCGGGCGCTCTGGCGCGCCATCGCGGCGTGCATCGCGCCCAGCAGCTCGGGATGCCGCGCGGCGGCGAGGATCAGGGCGTCGTAGCGCACCGTCCACACCTCGCCGGTGTCGGCGGCCACGGCACTGCAACCGTGGCGGCCGTCGGCGAGGCCGTCGAAGCCGAGCCAGTCGCCCTTGAAGACCATGCTGCTCAGCTCCTCGTGCCCTTCGGCGGTGACGCTCATCAGCTTGCACAGGCCGAAGCGCAGGATGTGCAGGTCGCGGAACCGGTCGCCCGCACGGTAGAGGGTGTCGCCCGCGCGCAGGCGGCGGTTCAAGAGGGGCACCTTGCCATCGAGCAGGCGCAAGGCATCGATGGCCGCGAGTTCGCTCGCGGTGGCCTTCGCCACCCGCGGCGCATCGCCCGCGGCCCAGCGGTAGCGGTCGCCACCCTCGTGCTTGGCTTCGTACATCGCGCGGTCGGCAGCCTCCAGCAGGCTCGCCGCGCTGTGGCCGCCGGCGCGGAAGCGGCAGGCCCCCAGGCTCAGGCGCACCGTGCCGCCACAGGCGGCCGGTGCGCGGCCGGCTTCGACGATCGCGTTCATCACCCGGTCGGTGTCGCCCGCATCGCGCAGCAGCAGCGCAAACTCGTCGCCCCCCCAGCGCGCCACGGTGTCGGCCTCGCGCACGCAGCCGGCCAGGCGTTGCGCGATGTCTTTCAGCGCCTCGTCACCGGCGACGTGGCCGTGGCAGTCGTTGATGTGCTTGAAACCATCGAGGTCGACCATCGCCACGGTGAACGATTCGCCGCTGCGCTCGGCCTGGGCGATGGCGCGTTCGAGGCGGTCGGTGAAGAGCGTGCGGTTGGGCAAGCCGGTCAGGGCGTCGTGCGTGGCCTGGTGCTGCAGCAGGTCTTGCCGCTGCAGCCACTCGCTGACGTTGCGCCCGCATGAGAGGTAGTGGGCGATGCGGCCCGCTTCGTCGAAGAGCGGGCGGATCGACTTCTCTTCGTGGAAGAGGCTGCCGTCGCGGCGGCGGTTCACCAGCACGCCGCGGAACTCCTGCCCGGCGTGCAGGGTGCTCCACATGTCGCGGTAGAACGCATCGGGCTGCACGCCCGATTTAACGATGGCCGGCGTGCGGCCGATGGCCTCGTCTTCACCGAAGCCGGTCATCGTCTCGAAGGCGGGGTTGACGTATTCGATGGTGCCGCCGGGGTCGGTGATGTAGGCCGATTCGCCACTGTTTTCGAGGAGCCAGCTGGCCCGCTCGACGATGTTGTCCTTGCCCATTTCAGTTCTCCTGGCGGTGGCGTTGACGTTTCGCAATCCACTGTAGGAAATGCCGTGCTGCGGAGAAATCCACAAACGATGCAGATGCAGGTACCGGCAAACCGGTATCAGGCCCGCGGCTTGACCTGCGTCAACGCCCGCCGGCACCCGTCGTCGATTGACTTCGCGCAAGGCAGGCGCGCGCGCCCTTCCTAGAGTTGGGTCAGCTTGCAACCTGGAGATGCACGATGAAACACGAACTCACGCTGGTGGCCAACGCCAGCGAAGCCCACCTCTTCTCGCGCGAGTCGCGACATGACCCCCTGATGCCGCTTGCGCTGATGAAGCACGCCGAAAGCCGCGCACGGAGTTCGGAGCTGGAGCCCGACCGCGCCGGCCACGGCAGCAGCGACCGACACCCAGGCGGCGTGGCCTTCGCCCCGCGCATGAGCCGCAAGCGCAAGGAGCACCTGCAGTTCGCCGACGAGATCGCGCAGCGTGTCGACGCCGAACTCGCGAGCGGCCGCTACGGCAGCGTGGTGCTCTTCGCGTCGTGCCCGTTCCTCGGCGAGTTGAGGAGCCGGCTCAGCCCCGCGGCCAAACGAGCCTTGCACGCCTCGGTCGACCTCGACCTCACCTCGTATGGGGTCGACGAACTGGAGCGTCGTGTGGCCGAGGCCTTGCTGCACCACGCCGAGTCGGCGCACTGAGCGCCACCACGCGCTGGATTTTTCCGCCCGGCCCGAGGTGGCGGCGCTGCCCGATGCGGCAGGCCACGCGCACGCCGGGGGCGCCCACGCGTTCGACAAAACCGGCCAGCGCCTGCGACGCCCGCTCGGCCAACGCCGGTGGCACACCCTCGCCGACCAGGATCTCCAGCTCGGCCGGCGCGCGCTGCACCACCTGGAAGTCGACGAGGCCGGCCTCTTCCTCGAGCACCGTGCACACCGCCAACGGCAGCACGCTCACCCGCCGCCCTTTCGAGGCGAGGTGCAGCGTGTCGTCGCGCCGGCCCTGCACGTCGATCAGCGGCAGCGGCGAGCCACAGGTGCAGCGCTCGGCGTGGAGCGCGACGCGGTCGCCCAGGTCGTAGCGGATCAAGGGCTGCACGCGGTTCGCGAGGTGGGTGAGCAGCGTGGTAGCGCCGAGTTCGCCCGCGGGCACCGGGCGGCCGTGCGCGTCGACCGATTCGAGGATCACCCAGTCGCTGTTGAGGTGCAGGCGACCGGCTCTGCACTGCGAGGCGAGCACCAGGAACTCGGACGCGCCGTAACTCTCGACGACGCTGCAGCCGAAGGCCTGCTCCACATGCGACCGCATCGCACGCGACAGCGATTCGCCGCCCGTCCACACCTCGCGCGGCGCCACCGTCAGGCGGCCGGCGCGGTGCTCCTCGGCCAGCAGCAGCGCCGCACTCGGATACGTGGCGACGATGGTCGGCGCGAAGGCGTTCAGCTGCGCCACCAGCTCGGCGGTGGGCTGCAGGAACGACAGGTCGCGGTAGTGGCCGGCCAGCGCGGCGTTGAGCCTTCGCAGGCGGCGGATGGACGCGATGCCGGCGAAGTGCCCGTTGGTCGCACCGACGAACACGATGCGCTCGCCGGTGCACCAGGGGTCGACAAGGCGGCGGGCCGACCACGGCCGGCGTTGCGCTTCCAGCGCGTCATAGACCGCGAGCGCCATGTCGTCCTGCACGAACACACCCGGCTCGCCCGAGCTGCCGGAGCTTTGCCAGACCCTGTAGCCCTGCGGGCCGGGTTCGCCGATGCGGTCAAGGTCGGCCATGAAACGCTGCACCTCGGAGAGGCGCAGGCGCGGGTCGGTGACCCAGTCGTCGAACTGCGCCATGAGGTCACGCTTGTGGGTGACCGGCAGCTCGTGCAGGCTCGCGCGCTCGGGGTCGATGCCCGCGAGCAGGCGGCGGTAGAGCGGAGATGCCGCCTTCGCATGCACCAGCAGGCTGCGCAGCCGCAGCGCCTGTAGCGCGGCCAGCGCCTCGGGGCCGGCCAGCGAGGCCGCCATCACCTGGCTGGCGACGCTGCCCCACAGCCAGGGGTCGATGGGGGGCCACATGCCCGGGGCCACCGCCGTGGTGAGCGTCAGGCGCCCGGCATGCCCGGCGTGCCGTAGGGCAGGAACACCGGCCGCCGTTGCCCGATGCGCGCCTGCCGCTGCGCCGTCTCGCGCACCACGCCCTGGCGCATGGTCATCGCAAGCCCCGCGAGCTGCGCCACCAGAGATTCGAGCAGGTCGTCGAGCGAGACGATGCCGGTGACTTCACCCTGCGATCCCGTCACGAGCAGCCGGCGCACGCCGTGCTTGTTCATCGTGGCGATGGCTTCGGCCAGGTCGGCCTCGCCGCGCACCGACACCAGCGTGCGGCTCGCCACGTCGCCGGCCGTGAGCCCGTCGCTCGCGAGATGCCGGCCCAGCACCTCGACGACGAGGTCGCGGTCGGTCAGCATGCCGATCGCGCGCTCGCCTTCGCCGTCGGCCGCGGTCACCACCAGCGCGCCGACGTGGTGATCGCGCATCAGCGCGGCGGCATCGGCCACCGGCGTGGCGCTGTCGATCGCCAGCACGTCCTGGCGGGAAATGTCTGCAATGCTCATGGGCTCCCCTTCGTCTCTATCTGCGTACAGTCGATCTGCGTTCAGTCGATCCGCAGGTGCGCAAGCATGCGCCCTGCGGGCTGCGCGTGCGTGACGAAGATCAAGAACGGGGCGCGATCGCCGGGCCGAGGGGCACGCGCATCGTGGCGTCGGTGCCACCACCTTCGATCGCACGGATCTCGAACGTGCCCCCGAGGTGCGCGAGGCGCTCCTTCACGGCCAGCAGCCCCAGCCCGCCCTCGTCGCCCATCGGCGTCTCGATGCCGCGCCCGCCGTCCTGCACATGGATGGCCAGGGCCTGGCCGTCTTCCACCAGCAGCGCCACCGACGCTTCCTTCGACTGCGCGTGCTTGGCCACATTGATGAGCAGCTCGCGCACGCAGCGGAAGAGCACCGAGGCCACCTCGTCGGAAAGCGGCTTCGGCTCGCCATCGTCGTGCACCTCGACGGCGAGCTCGTAGTCGTTGAAGAGTTGTTGCGCCAGCCACTCGAGCGCGGGCACCAGGCCCAGCTCGTAGAGCACGGGCGGCGAGAGCTGTGCGGCCAGGGAGCGCGTCGACTGGTCGGCACGGCCCACGAGCCCGGCCAGCTCGGCCGCCATGCGGGCGACCTCGGGGTCGGGGTGGGATTGCAGCCGCGCCAGGCGGATCATGGCGGCCGAGAGCGTCTGCGCCAGGTCGTCGTGCAGGTCGCGGGCGATCTGCTGCCGCTCGCGGATCTCGGCCGCTTCCAGCTCCGCGGCCATGCGCCGCGCATGCTCGGCCAGCCGGTCGCGCTCGCGCGTGGCCTCGCCGGCGAACTGCAAGGCCGTGGTCAGCGTGGCGATCTCGGCGATGCGCGACGAGGCGGGTTGCGGCAGCTCGGCCGGGTGGCCCAGCGCAATGCCCTGGGCCGCCGCCGCCAGGCGTTTGATCGGCTGCGTGATGCGCCGGCTCAGCACGATGGCCACGGCGCCCGCCAGCCCGAGGACCGACAGGCTGACGAAGGCCGAGGCCCACAGCGCGCGGCGCATCGGGCGTTCCACCTCGGACGCCAGCACGCCCATGCCGACCGTCCACCCGCTCTCGGGCAGGCGGCGATGCGCGGCATAGACGCCGTCGCCTTCGAGCGTGGTGGTCCGTGAGAGGCCCTCCGGGGCCGAGGTCACCGAGTCGATGTAGTCCTGGCGAGCCCGCTGCCCGACCCATTTCGAAGGTTCGCGGTTGCGCGCAACGATGAGGAAGTCATGCCCGATGACCGACGCCGTGGCCGACCTGAAGTCCTTGTCAACCGACGAGAGGATGTCGCCGAAGGTCGCTGGCCACAGGGCGGCGCCGACCAGGTAGGTGGACTTTCCGCTGCTCCTGCGAGGCACCACGACGGTCACGTTGGGCATGCCGGAGTAGCGGCCGACGATGATGCTCGACACCGCCGGCTTGCCGCTCACCAACGCCTGCCTCACATGCGGCCGGTCGCCGATGTCGGGAAGCGTCGTGCCAAGAGGGGCCAGCAGGTTCATGAGCTGGTGGCCTTGGTCATCGGTCAGCCAGACGGTGAGCCAAGGCATCTGGCCCATCGAGGCGCGCGCCTCCTCGTAGAACTCCGCGACGTCACCCGCGTCGAGCCGGGGAGACGCCGCCAGCACGCTCAGCGCGGCGATGCTGCGGCTCAGCTCGTGATCGACGGCGGTGGCCAGGGTCTTCGATGTGTCGACCAGCCTGGCTTCCACGGCCACCCGTTGCCGCCTGGCGCTGCCCACCGCCTGCACCGTGGCCAATACAGCAAGCGGCAACACGGCCCCCACGACGAGGGTCAGCAGGTAGGTACGAAGAGGGCGCATCGGACATCGCAAGAAACCACCGACATTGGGCCGCGGAGCAACCCACTTCGGGTTGCGCCCTGTCAAGCCGGAAGATGACGGCGATCACGGATTTGATGGATCGCAAAGCGCGCGACGCCTATGGGGCCACAGTGGCTGCACCGACAAGGGCTGCGCGACGCGCGGCACTCGAGCACCGAAAGGGAACGCCATGCGCCCAGTCACGAACATCGCCACCACCGGCCACGCCGGATGAAGGCTCCCCACATGCTGCGCTGGGTGATGCTGGCAGGCGGCCTGCTCGTCGTCGTCGCGCTGCTCGCGGCCTGGGCCATCGTGCTGTTCCTGGCCTCTCGCGATTGAAGGCGCCCACCGCCTTCCATGCGAATTCGCAAGACGCCACGCCACGACACCGAAAGAATCCACGAGCCCCCATGCCGAGGCCGGGCGGGGGCCCATCGTTGCCTGGCCGCACGGAGGTTCACATGTACGACAAGATCCTGGTTCCCATCGACGGCAGCGCCACCTCCAAGCGGGGCCTGAGCGAGGCGATCGAGCTCGCCCGGCAGCTCAAGTCGAAGCTGGTGCTGCTGACAGTGGTGGACGACTTCCCGATGACGGTGGAGATGGCGTCGGTCTCGGCCTTCAACGAGACCCGGGCGATCCTGGTCGAGCACGGCAAGACGGTGCTCGAAGAGGCGCGCAAGACCGTGGGCGATGCAGGCCTCGCGTGCGAGACGGTGCTGAGCGAGGTGATGTCGCAGCGCCCCGCCGATTCGATCGTGCAGGAAGCGGGCAAGCGCGGCTGCAACCTGATCGTGATGGGCACGCATGGGCGGCGCGGCTTCAACCGCCTGGCGCTCGGCAGCGATGCCGAGCTGGTGCTGCGCGAAGCGCCGGTGCCGGTGCTGCTGGTGCGCAGCACGCGCTGAACAGCCCTGCGGGCGCGAAGCCCTACTTCCCGAGGCTGCAGGTGTTGATGCCGAGCACGCGGTAGAGCGGGCACCAGCCCATGGCCGCCGTGACCAGCGGCACCACGCCGATCCAGCCCCAGGGGCCGATGGCACCGGCCAGGGTGGCGCCGATGAGTGCCACGCCAGCGATGGCACGCACGGCGCGGTCGAGGTTTCCTTCGTTGCGGGTCATGGGGATCTCCTTGCGTCGCGAATGGTCAGATGCCGAGCATGCGCTTGGCGAGGCCAGCACGCATGACGCAGATCAAGGTCGCGCGCTCAGGCGGCGAAGCGCACCCGGGCGCTGAAGCCCCTGCCACCCTGCTGCGGCCCCACGCTCACGGCCAGGCCATGCAGGGCCGCGATGCGGCTGGCGATCGAGATGCCGAGCCCGCTGCCTGACTCGGCTTGACCCTCGATGCGGTGGAAACGCTCGCCGAGCCGCGCGAAGTGCTCGGGCGGAATCGCGGGCGATTCGTTGTCGACGGTGAGGCCGGTCTCGGTGAAACGGATGCTCACCGTGGAGTGCTCGGTGGCGTAGCGCACTGCGTTGTCGAGCAGGTTGCGCAGCATCACTGCCAGCAGCGGCATGTTGCCGAGCATGGGCAGCGCGCGCCGGTCGTCGGGCGGCCACTCGCAGGCGATCTCGATGTGGCGCCGCTCGGCGAGCGGCAGGCAGTCGGCCACCACCTCTTCGACGATGCTGCGCCAGTTGATCTCGTCCTTCGCAGGCGCGGCACTGCCGGGGCGCACCGACTCCACCCGCGCGAGCATCAGCAGCTGGGCCACGAGCCGGTCCATGCGGTCGAGCCCCGAGGCCAGCCGCTCCTCGGCATGTGCACGCGCCGGGCCGGGCGTGGCGCGGCGCACCACGTCCCACTGCGCCCGCAGCGCTGCGAGCGGCGTGCGCAGCTCGTGCGCGGCGTCGCCGGTGAAGCGCCGCTCGCGCGCGAGCACGTCGGCCACGCGCTTGAAGAGGCCGTTCATCGCGGCGAGCAGCGGCAGCAGCTCGCCGGGCTGGCGCTCGGTGGCGATGGGCGTGAGGTCGTCGGCGCCACGGTGGCCGATCTGGTGCGCCAGGTGCTGCATGGGCGCGAGCGCCCGCCGCACCGCCCACGCCATTGCACCGATCAGCACCGGCAGCATCACGATCCATGGGAAGAGCTGGCTCAGCGTCACGTCGTACACCAGCTCGTCGCGCTCATGGTCGAGCTGGCCCGCGGCCACGTGCCACGCGCCCGAGGCGGAGCTCAGGTAGTACACGCGCCACACCTCGCCGCCGTGGGTCTCGTCGACGAAGCCGTTGCGGCCGGGCTTGTATTCGAGGCCGTTGCCGTCGTGGTCGAGCACGCGGCGGCCGTTGCGGTCCCACACGGCGATGGCGAAGTCGTTCAGCTCGGCGGCGCCGCCGCTGGCGTCGCCCGTCTTCGGCATCTTGGGCAGCTCGCCGAACGAGACGCGGCTCGCATCGCCATCGGCCGGCAGCAAGGCATGCACCTGCCGCACCAGGCGGATGAGTTCGGTGTCGAAGAGTTCATCGACCTCTTCGCGTGCCCGGTCGAACGAGATCGCAAACGCCACCACCCACACGAGCGGTGCGCACAGCATCAGGTAGACGAGCAGGCGGCGCTGCAGCGTCATGGCGCTTCGGGCTCGGCCGTGCCGAGGGCATAGCCCACGCCGCGCACCGTGCGCACGACCGAGGGCCCGAGCTTGCGCCGCAGGTGGTGGATGTGCACCTCCAGCGAGTTGCCCTCGGGTTCGTTGCGCGACCAGTCGTAGAGCTTTTCCAGCATCGCCGCCTTCGACAGTACCCGGTGCGGGTTCGACATCAGCACCTCCAGCACCGCGGTCTCGCGCGCAGTGAGCTCGACCGGCCGGCCGCACCACTCGACGGCACGCGACGACGCGTTGAACGAGAGCGCGCCGTGCTGCCACACCGATTGCGCGCGCCCACCGGCGGCACGGCGGCCGAGTGCGCGCAGCCGGGCGCCGAGTTCGTCGATGGTGATGGGCTTGACGAGGTAGTCGTCGGCGCCGGTGTCCAGGCCTTCGATGCGCTGCTCGACCGCGTCGCGCGCGGTCAGCACGAGCACCGGCACGGCGATGGCGCGCCGCCGCCACTCGGCCAGCCACGACAGGCCGTCGCGCCCGGGCAGGCCGAGGTCGAGCACGACGGCGTCATAAGGCGCCACGCCAAGGGCGTTGTCGGCCTCGGCGCCGGTGGTGAACCAGTCGACCGCATGGCCGAGCTGGCGCAGGCCCTCGGCCAGCGCCTCGCCCAGCGGGCCGTCATCTTCCACCACCAGCACACGCATGCTCACCTCGCAGAGAGTCTTCGCGAGGCGCAGTGTAAGCAGAGCCCCGCGCCGAGCGGGCCTCGTGCGTCAATGCGCACGGGCGCGTTCGAGCAGCTCGCGGGCCTCGGCACGGCGGCCCTCGTCGGCCACCTGGCGGCCCGGGCGTGCGGGTGCGGCCAGAGCACGCTCGAGGTAGGCCACGGCATCGCCGCGGCGGCCGGTCTCGACGAGGTACTCGCCATAGAAGTAGTTGGCGTCGATGCCGTTCGGGCTGATCGCGAGCGCCTTCTGCAGCAGCTCGCGCGCCTTGGCCTTGTCGCCGAAGCCGATGGGCCAGCCGGGCACCTTGTAGTAGAGGACGCCCAGGCTGTTGTAGGCCGAACCTTCGAGCACGCTGCCTTCGATGCGGATCGCGTCTTCGTACAGCGACTTGGCCTTCTTCACCAGGCCGAGCGCACCCAGGCCGCCCTTCTCGCCGGCCAGCGAGCTGACCACGATGCCTTCCCACACCAGCGGCTCGCTGCGCTGCGGCTGCGCTTCGCTCAGGCGGTGGGCCTTGGCGGCCAGGTCTTCGAAGAGGCGCACGCGCTCGGCGGCCGGGCGCTGGTAGCGGATCTGCGCCCACTCGCGCTGGATCTCGGCCACGCCGTCTTCCACCGGCCCGGCCGTGGCGGCGCGGGTCGGGGCGATCGTCATCAGGAGGCACAGGGCGAAGGCGCCCATCGCGCCGAAGGTCAGTTTGTCCATCGGGTCACTCTCTATCGGTTGCGGGGTTGGAGGCTGTCGCGGTGCTTGCGGAAAGCACCGTCGAGCCAGGAACTCGCGAGGCCGTTCAGGCGCACCGCGATCACTTCGGGGAAGCCGACGTAGCGCTCGGCCCGCTCGCTCTCCAGGAGCGCGAGCAACGCGTCGGCCACACGCTCGGGCGTGTCGAACTTGGCGCCGGTGTCATGCATGTAGGCCTCGGCGCGGGCGTCGTTGAAATTCGTCTGCGTGCTGCGCGGGCCGAGGTACTGCACGCGCACCGGCGTGCCGGCCAGCTCTCGGCGCAGCGCTTCGGCGAAGCCGCGCAGGCCGAACTTGGTGGCGCTGTAGGCCGCGAAGCCCGGCAGGCCGAGGCGGCCGAGCGCCGAGCCGATGCAGATCACCTGCGCCTTCGCGCGGGTGCGCAGGTGCGGCAGCAGCGCCTGCGTGAGCTGCATGGGCGCGATGAGGTTGGTCGCCACGAGCGTGTTGAGGCGCGTGGCCTCCAGCTCGGCGATGGGGCCGAAGGCGGGCACGCCCGCGCCGTGCACGAGCACGTTGCAGCGCCATTGGGCGGCGTCGTCGGCCAGCTGCGCCAGGGCCTTGGGGTCGGTGAGGTCGGCCACACGCCAGGCGAGGCGTTTCTCGTCGGTGGGGTCGGCGCCCACCGAAGCGGCGAGTTCACGCGCGAGGCTCGCGAGCCTCGCGGCCGAGCGGCCCACCAGCATCACCGAGGCGCCCGAGCGCACGAGCCGCGCGGCCACGGCCCGGCCGATGCCGCCGGCAGCCCCCGTGAGCAGCACGCGGGCCTCGCCGGCCTTCATGCCACCACCTCGGCGCGCGGCATGGGCAGGCTGCGGAACACGTCGCCGTAGAGCTTGAAGAACACATTGGCTGCGTGCAACACAGCCGCGCGGTCGGCTTCATCGTCGAGGCCGTCGACCAGCATCGCGTAGTGGTCCACGTGCTCGCGGTCGAGCGTGCCGTGCGAGCGCAGGTAGCTGAAGGCGCTGTCGGGCAGGCCGAGCGCCTGCTGGATCTGGTCGGCCGCGGCGAGCGCGAGCGACACGCTGGTGCCTTCGAGCACGTAGACCATGCCGAGGAACATGAGCGGGTGGCGGCGCGCGATGGCGTCGTAGGCGTAGGCCACCATCACCTCGGTGGCCTGGCCCGGCTGCCCGTGGCGCACCGCTTCGGCATCGCCGCCCGCGGCGCGGATGTCGTCGAGGATCCACTCGTCGTGGCCGGCCTCTTCGGCGATGTACTCGTCGAAGGCGGCGCGCATCCAGTCGAGCCGCGGCGGCAGCGCGGCGCGGCAGGCTTGGAGCAGCGGCACGGTGTGCCGCACGTGGTGGTAGGCCTGGGTGAGGAAGGCGAGGTAGCTGGGCAGCGACACCTCGGCCTTCAGGCAGCCCTGGATGATGGGCGCGGCCAGCAGCGTGTTGCGGGCGGCGGCCGTGTCGGCGGCGAGTCGTTCGTAGAAGCTCATGTCGGTTCGTTTGAAAGCTGTGAAGAAGAGGCGTGGCGCTGCTCGATCGCATCGCGCCGCGGGCGGCCGTTGGCGGTGGCGAAACCAGAAGCGGCATCGAAAGGCGCGGCGCCGCGCACCCAGCGGCCGATGCGCGCGTAGTCGGGCAGCGTGGCGTTGGCGGCGGCCACGGCGCGCTCGAGCGTGGCGTCGTCGGCGCGCGGGTCGACCGGCCACAGCACGGCCCACAGCTGCGGCTCGCCCTCGCCGAAGACCACCGCCTGCAGCACCGCGGGCTCGTCGCGCAGCACCGTCTCCACCCACTCGGGCGACACGTTGCGCCCGAAGGCCGTGATGAGCACATGCTTGCGGCGCCCCTGCAGGTGCAGAAAGCCGTCGGCGTCGATCGAGCCGAGGTCGCCGGTCGCAACCCAGGCCTCGGTCATGGCGGGCCCGCCCACGTAGCCGAGGTAGAGCGAGCCCGCAACCTCGACCTCGCCGCCCGCGCCGATGCGCAGTTGCGCATGCGGCAGCGGCCGGCCGGCGCTGCCGGGTTTGTCGGCACCGGGGAGGTTGAGCGTCTGCACCGAGGCCGCTTCCGAGAGGCCGTAGCCTTCGTAGGCCGGCAGGCCCACGGCCCGCGCCATCGCCAGCAGCTTCGGGCCGACGGCCGCACCGCCCACCGCGACGAAGCGCAACGCTTCCGGCGCGCGCTGGCGCGTGGCGTGCAGCCAGCCGGCCCAGGCGCGCAGCATCTGCGGCAGCAGCACCAGGCTGTGCGGCTGGTGCAGGCGCACCGCGCGGTCGAAGGCGCCGGGGTCGAAGCTCGACGAGCCGGTCAGGCCCAGCTCGCGCAGCGGCCTCACGATGCAGGTCGCGCCCGCGGCAAACGGGGCGAGCACGCCGGCGATGTTTTCCAGCAGCACCGGCAGCGGCAAGGCGCACAGGTGGCGCGTGATGCCGAGCGGCTGCAGGCGCTCGGCCAAGCCCAGGCCCACGCGCTGCATGGCGGTTTCGCTCAGGCACACGCCCTTCGGCGTGCCGGTGGTGCCCGACGTGAAGGTGATCTTCGCGGTGCCGGCCGGGAGCGGCACCGCCGCCGCGGCGTGGCGCGCGAGGCGCAGGGGGCGGCCGGCCACGGTGAAGGTGTCGGCAGCCTCTGCCCCCACCTCGGTGACGAGCGTGCCCACGCCTGCGGCCATGAGCGCGTGCTGCACCTGATCGGGCGTGAAGAAGGCCGGCAGCGGCACGTGCACGAGCCCGGCGCGCACGCAGGCGCGGTCGAGCACCACCCACGCAGCCGAGTTGTCGAGCAGCGTCGCGAGTCGCCCTTCGATGCCGCGCGACTGCAACTGCGCGGCACAGGCGGCGACGGCTTCGTCGAGCTGCGCGCCCGTCCAGCGCACGCGGTCGTCTTCAAGCGCCCAGTGATCGGCACCCACGTTCATGGCTGGCCCTCCGGCGTAAAAAACGGCAGCGGCTCGTCGGGGGTGCGGCGCTGGAGCGCGCCGTCGAGCCGGCTGATCGCCTGCGGCAGGTGGCCGGCGAGGATCACCGGCTCGTGCTCGTAATAGCGGCCCCAGTGGTGGCGCTCGTCACCGAGCTTGTGCGGGTCGGCTGCACCGAGCGCGAGCGGCGTGATGCCCAGGCGCAGGAAGAGCGCCCGCAACTCGCGCGTGACGGTGCTCACCACCCAGGTGTAGCCCTCGTCCACCAGGTGCTGGGTGAGGCAGTGGATGAGGCGGCGCCCTTCTCCGGCGCGCGTGGCGGCAAGGTGGCCCACTTCCACGATCTGCGCGCGGGGCACGGGCTCGCCGGCCGTCTGGGGCAGGCAGTGTTCGATGGGGCGGCCGAGGTAGCGTTCGAGGAAGAGCGGCTCGTCGCGTGCGGCGCGGTAGCCGGCCGCGGCGACCACGCCACGCGGGTCGGACAGGCTCGCGAGCACCGGCGTGAAGGCCGGGGGCTGCGCGCCGTAGCGGTGGTCGTAGACGTTGCGGATCAGGGCCTCGACCGCCGCGCGTCGCGGTGAAGCCGGTGCGTGCAGTTCCAGACGGCAGGTGTGCGTCTCGGTTGAAGCGTGGTGTAAGCGTCGCGCATGCATGATGGGGGGTCGGTGGCACAAGGGATCACCTTGCTGACCGGCATGGTCGGCCGGCTCGTTTAACGGCCGCTTAAGTGGCCGCCCGGGCCGGCGCGCCGCTTGTGCCCGAACGTGACATGCGACAACAAATGCATCCGCACGCGAACCCATCAGCACCGCCGACCGCCGAGCAGCCCGACTGGAGCCTGCCGGCCGACGAGCTGCTGCAGCGCCACGCCAGCCGCCGCACCGGCCTGGCCACCGCCGACGCACAGGCCCGCCTGCAGCAGCACGGGCCCAACGCCATCGACGAACGCACGAGCGTCGCGCTCTGGCGGCTGGCCTTGCGCCAGGTGTCGAGCCCGCTGGTGCTGATCCTCGTGATCGGCGGTGTGATCTCGGCGCTGCTCACGAGCTGGGCCGACGCGGCCACCATCCTCGCCATCGTGAGCGGCAGTGCGGCGCTCGGGTTCTGGCAGGAGCTGCGAGCCTCGCAGGCGGTGGAGAGCCTGCGCCAGCGCCTTGCGCTCACCGCACGCACCTGGCGCGACGGCGCCCCCGCGCGCTTGCCCGCACGCGAGCTGGTGGCCGGCGACGTGGTGGAGCTGAGCGCCGGCAACCTGGTGCCGGCCGATGGTGTGGTGCTAGACGCGCGCGACTTCCTCGTCACCGAGGCCAGCCTCACCGGCGAGACCTTTCCGGTGGAGAAACACGCCGGCCCGATCGACGCTCGTGCCGCCTTGCGCGAACGGACCAACAGCGTCTTCCTCGGCAGCTCGGTGCGCAGCGGCTCGGCCACGGTGCTGATCACACAGACCGGCGAGCGCACGGTGCTCGGCGAGCTGGCCTCGGGCCTGCGGCTGCGCGAGCCCGAGACCCGCTTCGCGCTCGGCACGCGCCGCTTCGGCGAGATGCTGCTGCGGGTGATGTTCGTGGTGGTGATCGCGGTGCTGGCGATGAACCAGTGGCTCGGCCGCCCGCTGATCGACTCGCTGCTCTTCGCGGTGGCGCTGGCGGTGGGGCTCTCGCCCGAGCTGCTGCCGGCCATCGTGAGCGTGATGCTCGCGCGCGGCACGCGCAAGCTTGCCGCGCAAGGCGTGCTCGTGCGCCGGCTGGAGGCGATCGAAGACCTGGGCGGCATGAACGTGCTGTGCACCGACAAGACCGGCACCCTCACCCAGGGCGAGATGACGCTCGACGCGGCTGTCGACCCGCAAGGCGCCGCCTCGCCGCAGGTGCTGCAGTGGGCCTACCTCAACGCCGCCTTCGAGACCGGCATCGAGAACCCGCTCGATGCCGCACTCGTGCGGGCCGGCGAGGCGCGCTCGCTCGGCACCACCGGCTGGCGCAAGGTCGACGAGATCCCTTACGACTTCGTGCGCAAGCGTCTCACCATCGTGGCCTGCGACGAGCGCGACAGCACGCGCTGGATGGTGGTGAAAGGCGCGGTGGCCCAGGTGCTCGACTGCTGCAGCCATGTGGCGGCAGCCGAAGGCGCGGTGGCGCTCGATGCCGCCTGGCGCGCCCGGCTCGATGGCTTCGTGCAGGCTCAGGGCGAAAGCGGCCTGCGCGTGCTCGCCCTGGCCACCCGCCGCATCGAGCAAGACAAGGTGACCCTGGCCGACGAGCAGGGCCTCACGCTGCAAGGCTTCCTCAGCTTTGCGGACCCGCCCAAGCCGAGCGCGGCGCAGGCGCTGCAGCAGCTGCGCCGCCACGGCGTGCAGGTGAAGATGATCACCGGCGACAACCGCCACGTGGCGGCCCACGTGGCGGAGCAGGTCGGGCTCGACCCCAAAGCCATGCTCACCGGCGAGGCCATCGCCGGCCTGCGCGACGAGTCACTCTGGCACCTCGCGCCGCGCACCGATCTTTTCGTGGAAGTCGACCCGTCGCAGAAGGAGCGCATCGTGCGCGCCTTGCAGCGCACGCGGCATGCGGTGGGCTTCCTCGGCGATGGCATCAACGACGCGCCGGCCCTGCACGCGGCCGACGTGGGCATCTCGGTCGACCAGGCGGTGGATGTGGCGCGCGAGAGTGCCGACATCGTGCTGCTGCAGCCGGATCTCGGCGTGCTCTGCCGCGGCGTCGAAGAAGGCCGGCGCACCTTCGCCAACACGCTGAAGTACATCTCGCTCACGATCAGCGCGAACTTCGGCAACATGGTCAGCATGGCGCTGGCCACGCCCTTCCTGCCCTTCCTGCCGCTCACCGCCACGCAGATCCTGCTCAACAACTTCCTGTCGGACCTGCCGGCGATGGCCCTGTCGACCGACCGCGTCGAAGCCTCTCAGCTGCGCCGCCCCCGCGCCTGGAAGATGGCCTCGCTTCGGCGCTTCATGCTCGTCTTCGGGCTCACGAGTTCGGTGTTCGACATGATCACCTTCGCGGTGCTGCTGTGGGTGCTGGCGGCCGACGAGGCGGTGTTCCGCACGGCGTGGTTTCAGGTGTCGCTGCTCACCGAGCTGGCGGTGGTGCTGGTGTTGCGCTCGCGCGAGCCGGCGTGGAAGAGCCCGCCCGCGCCGATGCTCGGCGGCGCGCTGCTCGCCGTGGCGCTGGTGGCGCTCGCCCTGCCCTACAGCGGGCCGCTCGCGGCGTGGCTCGGCTTCGTGCCGCTGCCGCTGGGCACCTCGGCCGCCGTCGCAGCGATCGTGCTGGCGTATGCGGCCAGCACCGAACTCGTGAAGCGCTTCGGGCTCGCCAAGGTGCCGCCCTGAGGCGCGCTCAGCGTGGTGTGGCCCAGGCCGGCCGCGCCAGCGCTTCGGAGTCGATCACTACCAGCCAGCGGCCGGCTGCGGCGTGGCGGCGCCGGTCGGCTCGCAGCACCCACAGCGTGCGGCCGGCGTCGAGCGCCTCGTCGTAGTCGGCGTCGAGCAGGCCGTTGAGGTCGAGGAACTCGTTGAGCGTGGCCGGGATGCGGATGCAGCCTTTCGACTGCGCCGTGCCGAGGCGCGGCTCCAGCACGTCGGGGTCGGTGGCGTGCACCTGCAGGCGCATCACGCTCCAGGCACGGTCGCCCCAGCCCTTGGGCGCGGCCACCCAGCCGAAGTCGAAGATGCGCATGCCGCGCCGGCCGTAGCCGCGGATGCCCAGCTCGTTGCGCGTGCCCTCGGCGCGGAAGTCGGGGTTGGCGAGCGAGTGCTCGAAGACGCCCAGCGGCGTCGTGAAATGCTCGAAGCGCCCCGGCAGCCCGGTCGAGACCGGCGCCGCGCCGACGAGCGACCACCCCGTGGTGCTGGAGCCCCACAGCACGAGCACCGCCTGCACGGCGGGCGAGCGGTCGACCAGCAGCACGAATTGCTCACGCAGCAGCACGAGGTCGTGCGTGGCGAGCGCGTCGTCGAGCAGCACGCCGTAGGTGGCGACCACGATCTCGGGCGGGTCGAGTGCCTTCGGCACCGACGCGGCGAACTCGCGGCGAAGCGGGGCTTCTTCGGCAGCGGCCCCAAGCGTGAGCGCCAAGAACACAACTGCCAGGCAGGAAGACAAGGTGGGTCGCATGGGGGCCACTGTCGCGCAGGCCCGTGACGCTCCGCTTGCCCGGCATCAAGCCCATGCACACGACCGACCGGCTTGCGCCACCTTGACGAAGCGCAACTTCCTGCCGCGCGAGTTGCCGAAAGATTGTGGTTCCGCAGGGCGCCGCACGCCCGCGCGGCTCACCCATTCAACCCAGGAGAGCGAGATGAATGCACTGACCCGCTTCGAGCGAATGAACGATTTCTTCCCCGACTTCTTCCGCGGCTTCCCGCGCGCCCTGCGCCTGGCCGAGGGCATGCCCAACGACATCCGCATCGACGTCTCCGAGACCGACAAGCAATACGAAGTGCGCGCCGAGATTCCCGGTGCGCGCAAGGAAGACATCAAGGTCAACGTCAACCACAACTTCGTGTCCATCAGCGCCGAGATCAAGCGCGAGAAGGAAGAGAAGCAAGGCAAGCGCGTGTTGCTGACCGAGACCTACACCGGCATGGTGTCGCGCGGCTTCACGCTGGAGCACGAAGTCGACGCGAAGGAGGTCTCGGCCAAGTTCGAAGACGGCGTGCTCAAGCTCACGCTGCCCAAGCTCGAAGGCAGCGGCAGCCGCACCATCGCCGTCAAATGAGTCTTCCCGCATGACGATGCGCGCCATGCGCTGGCGCGGCAGCGGCCGGCCGCTCGAACTGGTCGAAAGCCCGCTGCCCCGCCCGGGGCGCGGCGAGTTGCTGCTCAAGGTGCTGGCCTGCGGCGTGTGCCGCACCGACCTGCACATCGCCGACGGCGAGCTGGCCACGCCGTGCGCCTGCGTCGTGCCGGGCCACGAGATCGTGGCCACGGTCGCGGCGCTGGGCGACGGCGTGACGGGCTGGCAGGCCGGCGACCGTGTGGGCGTGCCCTGGCTCGGCTGGGCCTGCGGCGAGTGCGACGACTGCCGGCGTGGCCACGAGAACCTCTGCGCGCATGCCGTCTTCACCGGCCACGGCCGCGATGGCGGCTACGCCTCGCACGTGCTGGCGCAGGCCGGCTTCTGCATCCGGCTGCCCGCCGACGCCGACCCGGTCGACACCGCACCGCTGCTGTGCGCCGGGTTGATCGGCTGGCGTGCACTGAAAGCGGCAGGCGACGACGCGCGCGTGATCGGGCTCTACGGCTTCGGCGCGTCGGCGCACCTGATCGCGCAGGTCGCCAAGGCGCAGGGCCGTCGTGTACTTGCACTGACACGCCCCGGCGACACCGCACGCCAGGCCTTCGCCCGCTCGCTCGGCGCCGACTGGGCCGGCGGCACCGATGGCAGGCTGCCCGAGCCGCTCGACGCCGCCATCCTCTTCGCGCCCGACGGCGCGCTGGTGCCGCTCGCGCTCTCGCACCTGCGGCGCGGCGGGCGGGTCGTGTGCGCGGGCATCCACATGAGCGACATCCCGGCCTTCCCGTATGCGCTGCTCTGGGGCGAGCGCGAGATCCGTTCGGTGGCCAACCTCACGCGCGCCGACGCGACGGAATTCTTCGACTTCGTGCGAGCGCACCCGGTGCGCTCGCACACCACGGCGTACCCGCTCGACATGGCCAACGAGGCGCTCGATGCGCTGCGCCGCGGCACGCTCGAAGGCGCGGCGGTGCTCGTGCCCTGAGAAACCGTCGCATCTGTCGAGCTTTGCGCCGCATCAAGCCCACGCGCCGAAAGTCGGCCTACCTTCCAGACTGGTTCTTCTCGCAACGGAGGCGCAGCCCATGAACATCCTGCTCGCTGTCGACGACAGCTCCTTCAGCCGCCACATGCTGGCCTGGCTCGGTGCCCACCCGGAGTGGCTGTCGCCGCAACACCGCTTCGCGGTGCTGCACGCGCAGACCCCGCTGCCCAACGGGCTGCGCCTGCTGCTCGACGACAAGCAGATCGAGATGCGCTACACCACCGAAGCCAACGAGGTGTTCCGCCCGGTGCGCACCTTCCTCGATCACCATGGCATCCATGCCGAGTACCTGCACCGCGAAGGGCCGGCGGCCGCGTTGGTCATTGAGGAGACCACGCGCTGGCGTGCCGACCTGATCGTCATGGGCTCGCGTGGCCGCAGCCCGGCCGGCCAGCTGGCCCTCGGCTCGGTGGTGGCACGGGTGCTGGCGAGCACCACGGTCCCGGTGCTGGTGGTGCCGCCGCCGCGCGAACCGTCTTGACCTTCTCGCGGGGCGGTGCCTACTTGTCGTGGCGCCCGCTGCGCGAGATGGAGCGCAGCAGCCACACCGCGCCCGCGCACGCGCCCACGAATCCGATGAGGCCGAAGGCCGGCAGGCCGAAGAGCTTCGGGCCGCCCTGCACCGTCATCACGATGGACGAGCCGACGATCAGCGCCGCCACCACCAGCCCCACGGTGAGGCGGCTGGCCGCGCGGTCGAGCTGGTCGCCCACACGCTCCAGGTGCTTGACCTCGATGTGCACCTGCACGCCACCATGCCGCACGTTGCGCAGCAGCCGTGCCAGGTCGTCGGGCATGGCTGCGAGCAGGCTGGCCAGCCGGTTGATCGACTGCCAGCTGCGCCGCACGATGGCCTGCGGGCGGTAGCGCGCGCGCAGCGCCCGCTTGAGCAGCGGCAGCGCCTCGGCCGCCATGTGGAAGTCGGGGTCGAGACCGCGCCCCATGCCTTCCACCGTCACGAAGGCCTTGATGAGCAGCGCCAGGTCCGACGGCAGGCCGAGCCGGTGCCGGCGCAGGATGCCGGTCACGTCGGCGAGCATGTCGGCCAGGCTGAGCCGCGCGAGCGGCACGCCGTGATAGGCATCGACGAAGGCTTCGATGTCGCCGTTCAGCTGCGTTTCTTCTTCGGCACTGCCGTCGGCCCATTCGAGCAGCACGTCGCTCACGGCCGCGGCGTCTCGCTGCACCAGGCCGAGCATGAGTTTCAGCAGCTCGTCGCGGCGCTGCGCCGAGAGCCGACCCACCATCCCGAAGTCGATGAAGGCGATGCGGTTGCCGCTCAGGTAGAAGACGTTGCCGGGGTGCGGGTCGGCGTGGAAGAGGCCGTCTTCCACCACCATCTTCATCACCGCCTGCGCGCCGCGCTTGGCGAGCAGCTTGCGGTCGAGGCCCTCGCCATCGGCGCGTTCCAGCGCGTCGCCGGGCAGGCCGTCGATCAGCTGCTGCACGTTGACGCGCTCGTGCGTCCACTCCCAGTAGACCTTGGGGATCACGATCTCGGGCCGCTCGGTGAAGTTGGCGGCGATGCGCTCGGCCTGCCGGCATTCGTTGGCGAGGTCGAGCTCGCGGCGCAGCGAGCGGCCGAACTCCTGCACCAGCGCCACCGGCCGATAGGGCTGCAGGTCGGGCCAGCGGCTGGCCGCGATCGACGCGAGCCGCTCCAGCAGGCGCAGGTCGGCCTCGATGACGGGGCGGATGCCGGGGCGTCGCACCTTCACCACCACCTCGGCGCCGTCGTGCAGTCGCGCGCGGTGCACCTGCGCGATGGAGGCCGCGGCCAGCGGCGTGGCGTCGAACGAGGCGAAGACGTCGGAAGGCTCGCCCCCGAGGTCTTCCACCAGCTGGTCGTGCAAGGCCTCGAAGGGCACCGCCGGCACGCGGCTGTGCAGCTTCTCGAATTCGGCGATCCACTCGGGGCCGAAGAGGTCGGCCCGGCCGGCGAGGATCTGCCCGAGCTTCACGAAGGTGGGCCCGAGTTCTTCGAGCGCACGCCGCACCTGCAGCGGCGGCGACAGCCGGGCCAGCTCGGCGGCGCTCGTCCAGTGCACGAGCTGGCCGGCTTTTTCGAGCAGGTCGGCCCAGCCCATGCGGCGCACGGCGTCGCCCAGCCCGTGGCGCACCAGCACCGCCACGATCTCCTGCAGGCGGGCCAGCTCGCGTGGCCTCGAAAGCGTGCTGCCTGTCATGGCGCGGTCATTCATGCGGGCGAGTCTAGGGCTTGATGGCGCTGCACCGCCACCGCCCGCGCGCCACAGCGCTGCCGCTAACTTGATCCCGCGCAAGCCCGCGGACAGAGCTGCGTGTGAACCTCTGCCCACCCGCCCACCATCGCCAGGAGATCGCCATGACCTACCGCAGCCTGCTCGTCCTGCTCGACGACGACCCCTTGTGCGCCGCGCGCGTCAAGGTGGCGATCGACCTCGCCCGCCACTTCGAAGCCCACCTCACCGGCCTCGCGCCCACCGGGCTCGTGGAGCTGCCGATCTCGGTGGAGGCCGCCACGGTGGTCACTGAGCTGGCCCAGGCGGCACAGGCCGAGCTGGGCGACCGCGCCCGTGCCGCTGCGCAGGCCTTCGACGCCGCCTGCGTGGCCGCCAAGCTCAGCGCCTGCCGCTCGGTGGTGCTCGAGGCCGAGCCCGCCGACGCCCTGCTGCAGCAGGCCCACAGCCACGACCTCATCGTGCTGACCCAGCCCGACCCGGCCGAGACGGGCTACACCATGCGCCGCGCGGTGGTCGAACGCCTGGTGCTCTTCAACGCACGGCCCACGCTGCTGATCCCCTATGCCGGCACGGTGGAGGCCCCGTTCCAGAACGCCCTCGTCGCCTGGGACGGCAGCCGCGAGGCCGACCGCGCCATCGCCGATGCCCTGCCCTTCCTGCGCAAGGCACGCCGCGTCGACGTGGCGGCCTGGCGCGAAAACGGCCTGCTGGCCGACACGACACCCAGCTCGGAACTCGAAGCCCTGCGCGAATGGCTGGCCCGCCATGGCGTCACGGCCACGGTGCGCAACGAAGTGGCCTCGGCGCCGATCGCCGATGCGATCCTGTCCCGCACCGCCGACCTCGACACCGACCTGCTCGTGATGGGTGGCTACGGCCACACCCGCTGGACGGAGCGGCTGCTGGGCGGCGCCACGCGCGGCGTGCTGGCCACGATGACCGTGCCGGTACTGATGTCACGCTAACGTCGCCCCGATGAGCATCCGCCACCTCGACCGCCTGCTGGAGCCCCGATCCGTTGCCGTCATCGGAGCCTCCGGGCGGCCGGCGAGCGTGGGCGCGACCGTCTGGAACAACCTCAACGGCGGCGCGTTCGCGGGCCCGGTGTGGCCGGTCAACCCGAAGCACCGCGCGCTCGGCGACACGCCCGTCTTCGCACGCGTGCAAGACCTGCCCGCCGCGCCCGACCTCGCCGTCATCTGCACGCCGGCCCCCACGGTGCCCGGCCTGATCGAAGAACTCGGCCGCCTGGGCACGCGCGCGGCCATCGTGATGACCGCCGGGCTCGACCGCGACACGCGCAACGCCATGCTGGCCAATGCGCGGCCCCACCTGCTGCGCGTGCTGGGGCCCAACTGCCTCGGGCTGCTCTCGCCGCGCATCGGCCTCAACGCGAGCTTCGCGCATGTGGACGCGCGCGCCGGCAGTCTGGCGTTCGTGTCGCAGTCGGGTGCGCTGGTCACGGCCGTGCTCGACTGGGCACGCCCGCGCGGCATCGGCTTCTCGCACATGATCTCGCTCGGCGACCACGCCGACGTCGACTTCGGTGACCTGCTCGACCACCTGGCGAGCGACGCCAACACGCGCTCGATCCTGCTGTACATCGAGTCGGTGGAGTCGACGCGCAAGTTCATGTCGGCCGCCCGCGCCGCCGCGCGCAACAAGCCGGTGGTGGTGGTGAAAGCCGGCCGCGGCGCGCGCGGCGCTGCTGCCGCCGCCTCGCACACCGGCGCCCTCGCCGGCTCCGACCTCGTGTACGACGCGGCCATCCGCCGCGCCGGCATGCTGCGGGTCGACACGTTGCAGGAACTCTTCGTCGCCGCCGAGACGCTCACCCGCTTCGGCCACAACCAGGACGACGAGCTCACCATCGTCACCAACGGCGGCGGTGCCGGCGTGATGGCGGCCGACGCCGCCGAACGCGCCGGCGTGCGCCTGGCCAACCCGAGCCCCGCCCTGCTCGCCGCACTCGACGAGAAGCTGCCGCGCACCTGGTCTCGCCACAACCCGGTCGACATCATCGGAGACGCGCCCGCGCAGCGTTACGTCGACACGCTCAACACCCTGCTCGCCACGCGCGACGCCGGCGCGCTGCTCTTCATCCACGCGCCCACCGCCATCGTGCGCAGCGACGACATCGCCCGTGCCTGCCTGCCGGTGGCGCAGCAGGCGAGCGGCCGGCTGCTCTCGTGCTGGCTGGGCGACGACGCGGTGCTGCCCGCGCGCCGCCTGTTCGAAGAAGCCGGCATCGCCGACTACGCTACGCCCGAGCAGGCGGTGGCCGCCTTCGCGATGCTCGGCACCTACCGCCGCAACCAGGCGCTGCTGCTCGAAGCGCCCGCCGTCAATGGGGTGGCCGAGCCGGCACTCGAGACGGCACGGGCCATCGTCGCCAAAGCCATCGAGAAGTCTCAGCTGATGCTCGACGAAGCCTCGGCGAAAGCGCTCATGCGCGCCTATGGCATCGGCGTGGTCGAGACGGTGGCCGTGCCACCCGATCCGCAGGCCGCGGTGGACGAAGCCGCGCGCCTGGGTTACCCGGTGGCGCTGAAGATCCTCTCGCCTCAGCTCTCGCACAAGTCCGACGTCGGCGGCGTGCGCCTCGGGCTGCGCAATGCCGACGAGTTGCGCACGGCGGCGCGCCAGATGCTCGACACCATCCGCGCGAAGCGCCCCGACGCGCAGCTCGAAGGCTTCACCGTGCAACCGATGGTGGCGCGCCCCCATGCGCAGGAGCTGATCGTCGGCGCGAGCGTCGACCCGGTGTTCGGCCCCGTCATCCTCTTCGGCCAGGGCGGCACGGCAGTCGAGGTCATGGCCGACCGCGCACTCGCACTGCCACCGCTCAACCGCGTACTCGCACGCGACCTGATCTCGCGCACCCGCGTGGCGCGCCTGCTCGCCGGCTACCGCGACCACCCGCCCGCCAAGCTCGATGCGATCTGCGACGTGCTGGTGGCCGTCTCGCGCCTCTTGGCCGACCTGCCCGAGATCGCCGAACTCGACATCAACCCGCTGTGGGCCGACGCCGACGGCGCCATCGCCCTCGACGCGCGCGTGCGCCTGAGCCCCACGCCTGTGGCCGGTGCAGCCCGCTTCGCCATCGCACCCTACCCGGCGGGGCTGGCCACGCGTGCCAGCTGGCACGGCCGCACGCTGGAGTTGCGACCCATCCGCCCCGAAGACGCGGCGATGCACGCCGACTTCGTGGCGAGCCTGTCGCCCGAGGACCTGCGCTTCCGCTTCTTCAGCACCCGCCGCGAGATGCCGCCGAGCGAGTTGGCGCGGCTCACGCAGATCGACTACGACCGCGAGATGGCCTTCGTTGCCATCGACACGCATGGCGGCGGCACGCCCGAGATCCTGGGCGTGGCGCGGGCCGCGTGCGACCCCGACAACATCGACGCCGAGCTGGGCGTCGTCGTGCGCTCCGACCTCAAGGGCCAGGGCCTGGGCACGCTGCTCATGGACCGCCTCACCGAGCACCTGGTGGCCCGCGGCACGCAGCGCCTCGTCGCCCTCGTGCTGCACGACAACAGCGCCATGCGCGACCTCGCCCACGAGCGCGGCTTCGTGCGCGACGAAGCCTGGCGCGACCCCGGCAGCCTGCGCCTCGTGCTGCCCCTGCAAGCGCCGCCCACCTGATGAAGAAAACCGCCTCCCCCACGGGCCCCGGCCTGCGCGAACGGCGCGACAGCCCCTGGCTGCGCGACGCCGCCACCCGCGCCGCCCCCGAAGCCACCGCCCCCACCCCGCCGCTCGACCGGCCCTGGGAGATCGACAGCCCCTTCCCCACCACCGTGGCGCCGACCACCGCGCTCGGGGCCTTCTTCGACTGGTGGACCAACCTCGCCGCCTCGCCCGCGAAGCAGGCCGAGCTGGCGCACGAAGCGGCGCAGCTCGCGGCCGACACCTGGTCGGTGTGGCACGGCCAGCAGGTGATCGACCCGCTGCCGCAAGACAAGCGCTTCGCCGACCCCGCCTGGCAGCAGATGCCCTACCGCGGCCTCGCGCAGAGCTTCCAGCTCTGGCAGCGCTGGTGGCACCACGCCACCACCGGCGTGCCCGGCATCACGCGCCACCACGAAGACATGGTGAGCTTCGCTGCGCGGCAATGGCTCGACATGATCGCGCCGTCGAATTTCGTGAGCACCAATCCGGTGGTGCTCAAGCGCACCGCCGAACAGGGCGGCCTGAACCTCCTGGCCGGTGCGCAGCACGCCGTCGACGACGTGCGACGCGATCTGGCCGACCTGCCCCCGCTCGGCGCCGAGCGCTACCAGCCGGGCGTCGACGTGGCCATCACACCGGGCCGCGTGGTCTTGCGCAACCGGCTGATGGAGCTGATCCAGTACGAGCCCACCACACCCACCGTGCACCCCGAGCCGGTGCTGATCGTGCCCGCGTGGATCATGAAGTACTACGTGCTCGACCTGTCGCCCTCGAATTCGATGGTCCGCTTTCTCGTGTCGCAGGGCTTCACCGTGTTTGCGATCTCGTGGAAGAACCCCGGCAGCGACGACCGCGACCTCGGCATGGACGACTACGCCCGCCTCGGCGTGCTCGACGCGCTGGAGGAGATCGCCCGCATCGTGCCCGGCGCGTCGGTGCACGCCGCGGGCTACTGCCTCGGGGGCACGCTGCTGTCCACCGTGGCGGCGTGGCTGGGCCGGCACGGCCGCACGGCCCACAAGGGTGCGCCGCTCAAGACCGTCAGCCTCTTCGCCGCGCAGACCGACTTCACCGAGCCCGGCGAGCTGGCGCTCTTCGTCGACGAGGCGCAGGTCGCCTTCCTCGAGCGCCTGATGGCCCGCCGCGGCTACCTCGACAAGCGCCAGATGCGCGCCACCTTCCAGCTGCTGCGCTCCAACGATCTGGTGTGGTCGCACCGGCTGCGCAGCCACCTGCTGGGCGAGCGCGAGCCGATCAACGACCTCATGGCCTGGAACGCCGACGGCACCCGGCTGCCCTACCGCATGCACATGGAGTACCTGCAGGGCCTCTTCCTGCACAACGCGCTGGCCCGCGGCGAGTGGCGTGTGCAGGGCTCGCCGGTGCACCTGTCCGACATCCGCGTGCCCGTCTTCAACGTGGGCACCGTGCAAGACCACGTGGCCCCGTGGCGCTCGGTCTACAAGCTCAACACCCTGTGCGACGCCGAGCAGACCTTCGTGCTCACCGCCGGCGGCCACAACGTGGGCATCGTCAACCCGCCCGGCAACCCGGTGCCGTCGAGCTACCGCCTGCACACCCGGCAGGCCAGCGACCCGCTGCTCACCCCCGACGAGTGGCTCGCCGCCACACCGCTGAACCCAGGCTCCTGGTGGACGGCCTGGGTCGCCTGGCTCAGCCAGCACTCGGGGCGGCGCCGCGCGCCGCCTTCGCTGGGATCGGGGCGCACCCCACCGACGCAGCGGGCCCCGGGCCTCTACGTGTTGGAGCGCTGAGGCACCGGGGCGTCATCGCCCGGGCCTCACCCAGAGGACGGGCCTGACACGGGGCCGCTAAGATCGCCCGCCGCGCCAACGGCCTCGGCAGCCCACCCCGTACCCATGCAATCCATCCTCGACTTCCTGCCCACCGGGTGGCCCGAGAGCAATCTCATGATTGCCTTCGGCGTGCTGCTGGCCTTCGGCACCCTGGGGGGCCTGCTCGCCGCGCGGGTGCGCTGGCTGCCCACGATCACCGGCTTCATGGCCTGCGGCCTCGTGATCGGGCCGAGCGGCATCGGGCTCCTGCCGCAGAGCACGCTCGACGGGGCACGTGCACTGGTGGACATCGCGCTCGGGCTCATCCTCTTTCGCCTGGGTGCGGCGCTGCACCCGTGGGCGGTGGCGCGTGACCGCCGGTTGCTCATCACGAGCCTGGTGGAGAGCCTCGCCACCTTCGCGGCCATCCTTGCGCTGATGCACCTGCTCGGCGCCTCGCACACGGTGGCCACGCTGGTCGCTGCGATTGCCGTGTCGTCGTCGCCCGCCGTGCTCATCCACGTGGCCGAGGAGCTGCATGCCAGGGGCCCCACCATCGAGGCGGCCATGTCGCTGGTCGCGATCAACAACGTGCTGGCGTTCGTGCTGTATTCGATGACGCTGCCGCTGGCCTTGCAGACCGCGCGCTTCGATTTCCTGGACTCGCTCGCCCTGCCCGCCTACCAACTGGTGGGCGCGGTGATCGTCGCGCTCGCGGTCGGCTTCATCGCCACGCGCATCGCGCGCCAGACGCGCCGCAACGAGCAGCATTTGCGCTTCGCGCTGGTGGTGGGGGCCGTGATGCTCTCGCTCGGGCTGGCGGTGGCACTGAAGGTGTCCACGCTCTTCACCGCGCTTGCGCTCGGCATCGTTTGCCGCTGGTTGCAAGGCCGCTCGCGGCTCACGCGGGTGGAGTTCGGCGGCGGGGGCGACGTGTTCTTCATCATCCTCTTCGTCGTGGCGGGCGCGAACCTGCACCTGTCCGACCTGGTGAAGCATGCGCCGGCCGCCCTCGGCTTCGTGCTGATGCGCTGCCTCGCCAAGGCGGTGGCGGTGTATGCGTGCGGGCGGGCGTTCGGCTTTGCCCACCGGCGCTCCACGGCGGTGAGCCTGATGCTGCTGCCGATGGCGGGGCTGGCCATCGGCCTCGTGCAGTCCACGGCCGGGCTGGTGCCCGACCTCGGCGCGCAGGTGGCTGCGGTGGTGCTGGCGGCAGTGGCCGTCTTCGAGACCTTCGGCCCGCCGCTGGTGGCCTATGCCCTGCGCCTGTCGGGCGAGGCGCGGCCCGTGGACGACCCACCGCAGGCTAGGCCGTCTGCAGCAGATGGATCAGCACATCGATGACGTCTCGCCCGCCCGGTGAACGCAGGCGGTGCTGGCGCAGGGTGCGCGCGAGTTCGCTCGGCCCAAGCTGGCGGTAGTCGGATCGGATCAGGATGCCCGCGATGGCGCGCTGCACGTCGAGCGAGCGCGCCGCCGGGAAGAGCCGCGCGATGGCCTGCAGGCTCTGCGCATCGGCCAGGCGCTGCTTGGCGAGGGTTTCGAGGGCACGCGCCTGCGCGGTTGCCGAGGTCATGCGGCCGATGCCGGCCGCGATGGCCCGCACTTCCGCCACGTCGGCCAGCGGCCGGTGCCGCAGGTAGACCTGCGCCACCGCCACGTCGCCGTCGCTTGCGCTCGTGAGGGCGCGCAGCGTGCGCTCGTGGCCGGGGCGGTCGCCCAGGCAGGCGAGCGCGGCCGAGTGCGCCACGTTGTCGGGGCGTGAGCCGCCGAGGGCGAGCACCTTCGAGGCGAGCGACGCATCTTGCGCTGCCACCTTGGTGCAGATGTGGTCGACCTCGTGCAGGCCCAGCGTGCCGCGCGACATGCGGGTGGCCACCATGCGCACGAACTCGGCCTGCTCCTCCTCGGCGCTGAGCCAGCCCAGGTCGTGGGCGAGCGCCATCATGCGGGTCTGCGCGCTGGCGCGGTCGGCGTCGCGCGCGAGTTCGAGGAAGCGTGTGCGGGTGCCGTCGTCGCGGCGGATGCGCTCGAGCGCCGCGGCCACCTCGGGCTGGCGGCGCTTCTCGGGCCCGATGGCCGCGGCGAAGCGCTCCAGGTGGTCGAGGAACATGCGCGACTCGGCGGGGCTGCGACGCAGCATGGCGTGCAGCGATTCGACCTTGCTCGCATCCGACGTGCGCGTGTCGGTGAAGCGGCACATGTCTTCGCGGTAGCCGCTGCGGGCCTCCGACGCATCGATGCCGCGTGTGGAGACCATCGAGGTCGGGCCGAAGAGCTGCAGCAGCGTCGGGCTGGCCCGGCCGCCGGCCACTTCGCCGCCCGGGGCCGACTGGAAATAGCGGTCCATCAGCGGGCCGGCGTAGCGGCCGAGCGGTGCCTTGGAGGCAAAGCCGTAGAGCAGCGGCACGTCCTTGAAGATGGTGCGCAGGCGGTCGCGGTTGCTCTGGCCGTACTTCACGTTGAGCGCGGCGGCCACGCGTTCGGCATCGCTCTGGGTGTGGCCGGCGCGGGTAAGGCTGCGCAGCACCTCGCCTTCGGCCACGTGGCGCGGGTCGTCTTTCAGCGTGTTGCAGCCGAAGAGGTAGACCTCCTTCACGTGCGCGAGCACGCCGTCGCACGAGTTGCTGCACGACGCACGCTCCAGCTCGGTCACGGGCAGGTTGTCGCGGTCGCCGAGGCGGTCGGTGTAGAACTCGGTGCCGTCGTCGAAATGGCCCGAGATGACGAGCGCATCGCACTGCACGCCGCTGCGGCAGGCGTTGGCAAACCAGTCGGGCTGGTTGCTCTGCACCAGCTCGACGAAGCGGTAGTCGCCCGCCGGCAGGTGGCGCTTGAAGCTCTCACGCTCGTCCGACGAGTTGATCGTGATGGTGCAGACCGTCTTGGGCTCGGCGTGGGCCGCGTGGGGCAGCACGGCGGCCAGGGCCGACAGCAGCAGAGCGCCCGCCCGGGGCAGGCGGCGAAGCACGGCGATGGGGTACAGCATGCCCTCGAGTTTTTCACGGCACGCGCGCCCGTGGGGCAGATGTAACGGAATCTTCGTGCGCTTTGCTCACCCAGCGGCGTTCAGCCGTTCTCGAGCCTCGCCAACAGCGCGTCCACCATCTCCCCACCACGGCCAGCCGGGCGCTTGCGGTGCTGCGAAAGCACCTGCCGCAGCTCGGCCGCGTCGATGCCGCGACGGTCGGCGCGGATGAGGACGCCGGCGATAGCGTTCTGCACCTCGACGGAACTCGTCTTCGCGTACTGCTCCGACAGTTTCAGCAGCACCTCGCGGTCGGACACGTAGTGCCGCCCCACCACTTCGAGCGCACGCACCTGGGCGTCGCCGGCCGGCATGTCCACGATGCGCTGCGTGAGCCGCCGCAGCTCGGCCACGTCGGCGATGGGCCGGCGCCGCAGGTAGGCCTGCGCGGCCTGCACATCGGCCTCGCGGGTGCTGGCGAGCGCATCGAGCGTCTGCGCGCGGCCCTCGGCGCTGCCGAGGCAGGCGCGCATGGCGGCGTGCGGCACGGTGTCGGCGGCACCGCCAGTCAGCACGCGGCGAGAGAAAGCGCCGTCGAGTTCACCGTCTTCGTTGAGCCGGCAGGCGAGATCGATCTCGGAGATGCCGACGGTCTTGCGCGACTGCAGCTCGCCAAGCATCAGCGCGAGCTCCTGCCAGCGCTGGTCGTCGTCGAGCCAGCCGAGGTTGCGCGCGAGGTTCACCAGGCGCACGCGGGTGGGGGCCTGGGCCGCTTCGCGCTGGCTCGCGAGGAAACGCTCGCGCGTCGCACTGTCGCCGGCGATCTCGGCCAGCTCGCGCGCCACGGCGGGCTGCGCGCGGGTCTTCTCGTCGAGCGAGCCGGCCAGGCGCTGGATGCGGTCGAGGTAGCGCATGGCGCTGCCGTCGGGCCGGCGCATGAGCTGGTGCACGAAGTCGAGCTTGCCGGCCAGCGGCACGCGCTCGTCGGCAAAGCGGCACATGTCGCGGCGGTCGGCCATCGCCGCATCCCCCCGTTTCGCACCGGGCGCCGAGGCGAGCGAAAACACCGAGAAGGCGCGCAGCAGCGCCGGGTCGGCGCGGCCGGTGCCGATCTTGGGCTTGCGCTGGCGCAGGTGGCGCTCGAGCGTGTCGGCCGCGATGGGCCCGAGCGGCGCAGCCGACGAGAAGCCATAGATGACCGGCACCCCGGCGAAGAGCTGGCGCATTCGGCCGCGGCTGCTCTGGCCATGGCCGGCATCGCCGAGCAACTTGAGTTCGGCGTTGGCTTCGCCCAACGAGCGCCGCTGGCGCACCGACTCGTGCACCGCCTCGGCCGAAGCGCTGCTCTGGGCGTGGCGGCTGAGCGTGTTGCAGCCGAAGAGGTAGACCTCCTTCAACTGCGAGAAGAGGCTGGGGCACGAGGCACTGCACGAGGCGCGCTCCAGCTCGGAGACGGTCACGAACTCGTGCACGTCGATCTGGTCGGAAAAGAATTCGTTGTCGCCGTCGAAATGGCCCGATACCACCAGCACGTCGCAGCGGGTGGCCGCCTTGCACGAGGAGGCCAGCCAGTCGGAGCGCCCGCGTTCCACGAGTTCGACGAACTCGTATTTCGAGGCCGGCAGGTAGCGCCGGAACACCTCTTTCTCGTCGGGCGAGTTGACGGTGACGGTGCACACCGTCTGCTTGGCATTGCCTGCCGCCTCGGCTGGCGACAGCACCGCGGTCGAGAGCCACAGGAGGAGCAGAAAGGCGGGCTTGAGCATGGTCGGCAGGCGGGTTGGGCGCAGATCCTTGAAACAGTTTTTAACCCATCAGCAACCGGCGTGCCGCACCGCGCCGGCAAAGGCCACACGGCTGCCTGACCGGCGTCAACTCCGGTCGGTGAGCCGCGTGATGCCCAGCGCCTTCAGCACGTATTTCTCGTAGACCGGCTCGGAATTGCCGGTCTTCATCTTGTGCAGGAAGTACTTCTCGAAGGCGATCTTCGCCAGGTGCACCCATTTGCCCTTCTTGAACCAGTTGACGTTGCGCGGCGGGATCTGCGGCAGCGCCACGAAGGCGGCACCGGTGTCACCCATGTCGGCGAGGCAGATCGCATTCCAGGTGCCGCGGGCGTCGGCGGGTTGGCCTTGGATGTCGGCCACGATGTTGTGCACGATGGCGGTGACCATCGACTCGATCATGTAGCCCGTCTTGGGAGCGCCGGTGGGCACGGGCGTCGCTTCGACCGGCGGGATGGCCACGCACACGCCGGCCGAGAAGATGTTCTTGTACTTCTTGCTGCGCTGGTGCTCGTCGATCAGCACGAAGCCGCGCGGGTTGCACAGGCCCTCGACGGCGGCCACCGGGTCCACGCCCTTGAAGGCCGGCAGCATCATGCTGAACTTGAAGGGCAGCTCGTGCTCCTTTTTCACCTGGCCCATGTCGTCGAGCTCGGTCACGAACATCTTGCCGGCCTCGACCTTCGTGACGCGCGCGTTGCAGATCCACTTCACGTCGTGGTTGCGCAGCTCGCTCTCCAGCATGGTCTTCGAATCGCCCACGCCGCCCAGGCCCAGGTGGCCGATGTAGGGCTCGCTGGTGACGTAGGTGATGGGCACCTTGTGGCGCAGGCGGCGCTTCTGCAGGTCGCGGCTGAAGATGAAGGTGAACTCGTAGGCCGGGCCGAAGCAGCTCGCGCCGGGCATCGCGCCAATGATCGCGGGGCCCGGTTCTTCCAGGAACTTGCGGTACTCGCCGAACGTGTGCTCGGCGTGGTCGACGGTGCAGATCGACTGGGTGAAGCCGCCGTCCGGGCCGGCGCCGGGCACTTCTTCGAAGGCCAGGCGCGGGCCGGTCGTGATCACGAGGTAGTCGTAGGCGATGCGGCTGCCGTCCTTCAGCTCCACCGAATTGCCTTCGGCATCGAGGCGCACCACCGGCTGCGCGATGAACTCGATGCCCTTGGCCGCGAGCGCCGGCCCGATGGGCAGCGTGATGGCTTCGCGCTCGCGCCAACCCACCGCGAGCCACGGGTTCGAGGGCACGAACTGGAAGTAGTCGACCGCGTTGATGACGGTCACGCGGTGCTCGCGGCCGAGCGCAGCCTTCAACTCATACGCGGCGGGCATGCCGCCGATGCCGGCGCCGAGAACGACGATGTGGGCCATGAGAGTCTCCTTCAGGGACGAGGGGTGTGTAGCAAGGCGTTGGCGTGCTGCACGGTGGCGTCGTCGAGCTCCCCCGCCAGGGCGGCGAGCTGCAGGCGATGGACGATGAGACGGGTGCGTGCTTCGAGCAGCGCGAGTTCGGCAGCCGAGGCGTCGTTCTCGGCGTTGAGCAGGTCGAGCGTGCTGCGGTCGCCGGCCCGCAGGCCTACGCGCGTGGCGTCGAGGCGGGCGCGGCTGGCGTCGAGCGCGGTGGCGAGCGCCGAGATGCGGCTCCTGCCGACCGCGAGATCGAGCCATGCGGCGCGGGTCTGCTGGGCCACGCGCTGGCGTGCCTGGTCGAGCGAGGCTTGCGCCTTGGTCGTGAGCGCGCGGGCTTCGGTGGCCTGGGCGCTGCGCATGCCGCCGGTGTAGAGCGGAATGGCGAGCTGCACGCCCACCGCACTGTTGCGGGCGGTGCTGCTGGCGGTGCCGAAATCACCATCGCCCGAGAGGCGCTCGCGCGCCACCTGCGCCACCACGTCGACGGTGGGCGAGAAGGCTGCGGCCGACGCACGCGAGCGCGCTTCGGCTGCGCGCAGCGAGGCCTCGGCGAGCTTCAGCCCGAGGTTGTGCCGCTCGGCACGGGCCAGCCAGTCGGGCAGCGCGCCGATGTCGTCGACCGGGGCGCCGCTGGGCAGGGCGAGCGTCTCGGTGGGCTCGTTCAGGCCCGCCATGCCGGTCACGTCGGCCAGGGCGTTGCGGGCGAGTTCGAGCTGGGTCTGGGCGGCTAGGCGCTCGGCGTCGAGCGAGGCAGCGCGTGCGGTGGCCTCGTGTACGTCGGTCACCGGGCGGTCGCCAAGGCGGAAGCGGTCTCGCGCTTCGGTGGCGGCCTTGTCGACGGCGCGCTGCTGGCGCTGCAGCAGCTGCAGCCGCTCGGCGGCCAGCGCCGCGTTGAAGTAGAGCTCGGCGGTGCGCAGCATCAGCTCCTGCCGCGCCTGGGCCCACTCGTGCTGGGCCGCGTCGGCCGCGATGGCGAGCGACTCGGCCTGCGCGCTGCGCTCGCGGTTGTAGACCGGCTGGCGCAGGCCGAGCGCGTAACGCGTGGCGGTGCCGCCCGTGACCGAGGTGTCGAATGCCACGCCGGTGGCCGAGCCGAAGCCGGGGGCCGAGAACTGCGCGCCGCGCACGGCGGTTTCGCCGTTGGCATACGACACGCCGCCTTCGAGCACGACGCTCGGCCGCCACAAGGCCCTCGCCTGCTCGCCGCGCGCCGCGCCGGCCTCGCGTGCAGCGCGGGCGACGGCCGATTCGGGTGCGTGTTGCTCGGCGCGCTGCCAGGCTTGCAGGAGGTCGAGTGACCAGGCGGCAGGTGCAAACAGCACGGCCCCTGCGGCCACAACGACCGCCGATACACGCAGGCGCCGTGCGCCGGTCATGACGCCGCCCCGCTCGCGGCAAGCTGCGACTGCACCCAGCGCTGGATGTCGCCAGCCGACATGGCGCCGCTCTTGCGCGCCACCTCCGCGCCGCGGTGGTAGAGCACCATCGTCGGGATGCTGCGGATGCGGTTGCGCACGCTGGCCTGGGGCGAGGCCTCGGTGTCGACCTTGGCGAAGCGCACCTGCGGCATCTGCGCCGCGGCTTGCTCGAACTGCGGCGCCATCATCCGGCAGGGGCCGCACCACTCGGCCCAGAAGTCGACCACCACCGGCAGCTCGGTGCCGTCGATGAAGGACGGGAAGCGCTCGTCGCTGAGCGCCACGGGTTTCGCCGCCATCAGCTCGGTGCTGCATCGGCCGCAGATCGGGGCATCGGCGAGGCGTTGGTCGGGCACCCGGTTCTTGGTGCCGCAGGCGGGGCAGACGAGTTGCATGGCCGGCTCCTGCGTTCAGCAGCCCGCGGGCACGCCGAGCTTGCGCAAGATGATCTCGAGCGGGCACCAGCGCGTGAACGAGCTTTGCAGCAGGTTCACGCCCACGAAGGCGGTGAACGCCAGCCACCAGGTGCTCACGAAGAGCATGCTGCCGGGCACGCCGAGCGCGAGCGACAAGAGGATGAAACTGCCTGCGAACAGGCGGACGAGTTGCCATGAGCTCATGACGTTGCTCCTTCAGTGGGGATGGAAGACGGCTGCGGCACGCTCTGGTGCCGGTAGGCCACGAAATACAGCAGCGGGATCACGACGAGCGTGAGCACCGTGCTGACGAAGATGCCGAAGATCAGCGAGATGGCGAGCCCGTTGAAGATCGGGTCGTCGAGGATGAAAAACGCGCCCAGCATGGCGGCGAGGCCCGTGAGCAGGATGGGCTGCGCGCGGGTGGCGGCCGAGCGCACCACCGCCTCTTCGAGCGGCATGCCGTGGGCGACCTGCAGCCGGATGAAGTCGACCAGCAGGATGGAGTTGCGCACGATGATCCCGGCCAGCGCGATCATGCCGATCATGCTGGTGGCGGTGAACGGCGCCCCCAGCAGCGCATGGCCCGGCATCACGCCCACGATGGTGAGCGGGATGGGCGCCATGATGATGAGCGGCGTGAGGTACGAGCCGAACTGCGCGACGACCAGCAGGTAGATCAGCACCAGGCCCACCGCATAGGCCGCACCCATGTCGCGGAAGGTCTCGTAGGTGATCTGCCATTCGCCGTCCCACTTGAGGGCGTAGTCGCGCCACGGGTCGGTGGGCTGGCGGATGAAGGTCTCGCCGAGCGTGCCGCCGCCCGGCGTCTTCACCTGTGCGAGTGCACCGCGCATCTTGAACATGCCGTAGAGCGGGCTGTCGACCGCACCGGCCATGTCGCCCACCACGTAGTGCACCGGCAAGCCGTCCTTGTGGTGGATGGGCTGCTCGCGCAGCGTGTCGCTCACCGTCACCAGCTCGCGGATGGGCACCACCTGCCCCGCCGCGCCGCGCACGCCGAGCTGCAAGAGCGCATTGAGGTCGCCGTGGCTTTCGGCCGGCAGCTGGATCATGGCCGCCGCCGGGTACTTGCTCTGGTCGTGCAGGTAGGCGGCGGCCTCGCCGGCCAGGCCCGCGCGCAGCGTGCTCACAATGGCGGCCTGAGGCACGCCCAGCATCGCGGCCTTGCGGCGGTCGACCAGCAGCAGCTTGCGCGGCGCATCGGCGATGCCGGAGTCGTCGACATCCACCACACCGGCGGTCTGCTCGAACACCTTGCGCACCGCCTGCGCCACCTCGCGGCGGCCCTGCGCCTCGGGGCCGTAGACCTCGGCCACGATGGGCGAGAGCACGGGCGGGCCGGGCGGCACTTCCACCACCTTCACGTTGGCGCCGTGGCGCTGGCCGATCTTCTGCAGTGCCGGGCGCAGGCGGGTGGCGATGGCGTGGCTCTGCTCGCTGCGCTGGTGCTTGTCGACGAGGTTGACCTGCAGGTCACCCACCTCGCCGCCCGAGCGCAGGTCGTACTGGCGCACCAGGCCGTTGAAGTTGATGGGCGCGGCGGTGCCGGCATAGGCCTGGTAGTCGGTGACCTCGGGCTGCGCCGCCACGTGCGCACCCAGCTCGCGCAGCACGGCGGCCGTGCGCTCGAGCGGCGTGCCGGCGGGCATGTCGACGATGACCTGGAACTCCGACTTGTTGTCGAAGGGCAGCATCTTGAGCACCACCAGGCCGAGCGCCGGCAGCACGAGCGAGACGGCGATGAGGCCCGCCACCGCGAGGCCGAGCAGCTTGCGGTTGCGGCCACCGCGACGTGCGTCGAGCAGCGGGCGGAAGATGCGGTCGAAGAGCGGCCCGAGCTTGGCGGCCAGCCCCTTGGGCTCTTGATGCGCGTGGCCGGTGTGCTTCATCCACAGCCGGGCGAGCCACGGCGTGACGATGAAGGCGATGGCCAGCGACAGCAGCATGCCCATGCTCGCGTTGATGGGGATGGGGCTCATGTACGGGCCCATGAGGCCGCTCACGAAGGCCATCGGCAGGAGTGCCGCGATCACCGTCAGCGTGGCGAGGATGGTGGGGCCGCCCACCTCGTCGACGGCGCCGGGAATCAGCTCGGCGAGCGTCTTCTCGGGGTGCAGCGCCATGTGGCGGTGGATGTTTTCCACCACCACGATCGCGTCGTCGACCAGGATGCCGATGGAGAAGATCAGCGCGAAGAGCGACACCCGATTGAGCGTGAAGCCCCAGGCCCACGAGGCGAAGAGCGTGACCGTGAGCGTGAGGATCACCGCGCTGCCCACGATGGCGGCCTCGCGCCGGCCGAGCGCCACGAACACGAGCGCCACCACGGAAGCCGTCGCGAACAGCAGCTTCTGGATCAGCTTCATCGCCTTGTCGTTGGCGGTGGCGCCGTAGTTGCGCGTCTCGGCCACCATCACGTTGGCGGGGATCAGCGTGTTGCGTGCCGATTGCACGCGCTCCATCACTGCGTCGGCAACGGCGATCGCGTTTTCGCCGGGCTTCTTGGTGATGGCGATGGTCACGGCGGGGGAGTCGCCCTCCTTCGTGCCGTGCCACACATAGCGCTGCGGTGGCAGCGGGCCGTCGGCCACACGCGCCACGTCTTGCAGGAACACCGGCTTGCCGTTGCGCACGCTCACCACGAGCGAGCCCACGTCGCGCGCATCGCGCAGGAAGGGGCCGGCCTCCAGCGCCACCGAGCGGTCGCCGCCGAGCAGCTCGCCCACCGGCGTGCCGAGGTTGGCCGATTGCAGCGCCTGCCGCAGCTCGGCCACGGTGACACCGGCCCCGGCCATGCGCGCCGGGTCGATCTCGACCCGCACCGCACGCCCCGGCCCGCCGACGGTGGCAACCGTGCGCGTGCCGGGCACGCGCTTGATCTCGGCTTCCAGCGTGTGGGCCACACGCTCGAGGTCCTGGGCGCCGGTGTCGGCGTCTTTCGCGTAGAGCGTGAGCGTGACGATGGGCACGTCGTCGATGCCCTTGGGCTTGACGATGGGCTCGCCCGCGCCCAGGCCACGCGGCAGCCAGTCGGCGTTGGCATGCACGGTGTCGTAGAGGCGCACCAGCGCCTCGGTGCGCGGCACGCCCACCTTGAACTGCACCGTGATCACCGCCAGCCCCGGGCGCGACACGCTCATCACGTGCTCGGTGCCGGCGATCTGCGACAGCACCTGCTCGGCGGGCGTGGCCACCATCTGCTCCACGTCGGCCACCGAGGCCCCGGGGAACGGGATCAGCACGTTGGCCATCGTGACGTTGATCTGCGGCTCTTCCTCGCGCGGCGTGACCATCACCGCGAAGGCACCCAGCAGCAGCGCCACCAGGGCCAGGAGCGGCGTGATCTGCGCCGACTGGAAGAAGCGTGCGATGCGACCCGAGACGTTCACGTCAGCGCCCCTTCGCCGCAGCTTGCGCATCGAGCGCCACACGCTCGCCGGCCTTGAGGCCGGAGAGCACCTCGACTTGACTACCGTTGACCGGCCCCAGGCGCACCTGGCGCAAGAGTGGGCGACCATCGGCACCGATCACGTACACGCCGGCCAGCTCGGCACGGCGCACCACGGCGCTCACCGGCACCGCGATGCGCTGCCCCGCCTCGCCGCGCGCCGGCAGCCAGGCGCGGGCGAACATGCCCGGCGACAAGGCCGTGCCCGGCGGCAACTCGAGTCGCAGCTGCACCGTGTGCGTGGCTGCGTCGACCGCCGGCAGCACCTGCCAGCGCAACGGCGTGATGCGACCGGCCGCGGCGCCCGGCACTTCGGCGAGCGGCGCGGCGCCCGACTCGGGAGCGGCGGTCTGCGGCACCGACGCGGTGACGCGCAGCTGCGCCGGGTCGTACACCGTCACCAGCGCGCGGCCAGGCATGGCCATGTCCCCCAGCACCACCGACACCTCGGAGACGATGCCGTCATACGGCGCCTTTACCGTGTAGAAGCCCGACTCGGTGCGTGCCGCCCCGGCCGAGGCCAACTGCGCGGCGGCCTGCGCCTGCGCCGACTTGTGCTGCGATTCGGCCCGCTCGAGCGCCGCCTGGCTGATGTAGTTCTGCTGGAAGAGCTGCTTCTGCCGCTCGAACTCGCGGGTGGCGGCCTCTTGCGCGGCATGCGCGGCCTGCACCTGCGCGGCGGCGGCAGCGGCCTGCTGCTCGGCGGCGCGCGCGTCCAGCCGCAGCAACACCTGGCCGCCCTTCACCCGCTCGCCCGCCTTCACGTTCACCGCGACCACCGCGCCTGGCACCTGGGCGGCAATGACCGTCTGGCGCACGGCCTCCACCACGCCGTCGTAGGCATTGGCCTGTGCGCCCGAGGCGGCAGCCACCTGGACGGCCACCAACTCGGCCGGAGCCGCCACTGAAGCACTCGCCGCAAAGGCGAAGCCAATCGCCCATGCCAGCGGGCCGGCGAAGAGCGCCGCGCGCGTCGAAATGTGCTTCATGCCTGATGCCGTCATGGTTTGCTCCGGTTCATTTAAATGATAGTATTTGCGCAAATAGTTAAATAGTCAAGTAGCCACACGACAACCGAAGAGGCTTCGATGAGGCATGATTCACCACCCTCCACACTTCTGTGCCCGAGCATGCAAGGTTTGACTCCCGAGGCGCTGGCGCAGGTCGCCGCCTATTTCCAGGCGCTGTCGGAACCGACGCGCCTGCAGATCCTCAATCTGCTTCGCGGCGGCGAACACAACGTCGGCGAGCTGGCCACGGCCTGCGGCTACACCTCGGCCAACATCTCGCGCCACCTGGCGCTGCTGATGAAACACGGCCTGGTGACACGTGAAGGCCGCGGCACCGCGGTCTACTACCGCATCGCCGACGAGTCGGTGTACGCCCTGTGCGACCTGGTCTGCGGCAGCATCGCCCGCCAGTGGGACAAGAGCGCCCAAGACCGCAAGGCCTTCGCGCGCGTCAAGGCGCCGAGCCCGGTCGGGCGCAGCAAGCGGGTGTGAGGCAGAGGGGGATGTGATGCACGCGCGCCCTGCAGCGGGTGTGCAGGGTTCGAAGGCTCTTCGTGCTTGGTGCCGGCGGCGGGACTCGAACCCGCACCTCCATGAGGAGCAGGGATTTTAAGTCCCTTGCGTCTACCGATTTCGCCACGCCGGCTGGCAGATGGCTGCGGATTCTAGGTCGGCCCGCCCTCAGAAACTGACGCTGTAGCGCCGCCCCTTGAACGAGAGCACCGCACTCTTCAGGCGGATCTGCTCCAGCACCAGGTCGTTGGCGACCCTGTCGCCTTCCTTGAACACCTGCCCATTGAGGATGAGCATGCGGCTGGCCGGGTTCTTCGAGTAGCTGGCTCCGCTGACCGAGAGCGTCGGCAGTTGACGGCGGATGTCGTCCGGCAGCTCGGAGATCGACGGCACCGGCGTGTCTTCGTCGCGCGGTGCGGCAGGGGCTGCCGCCACGGGTTTCTCTGCCGGCTTGGGAGCGGGCTTGGGTGCCGCGGCGACTCGTGCGGGCGCCGTCGACACCGGAACGCTCTTGCGTTCAACGGGCGCCGGCTGTGCCGCCACGGGCTCTGGAGCGGGCTGCGGTGCGGCGGCGGGCGGGGTTTCGAGCACGGGGGACGGCGCTGGCAGCACCGGCGCTTGCGCCACGGGCGGCGCGACACGCACCGGCTCGGGCTCCACCGCCGAGCGCCCAAGCACCAGCCAGGCAGCCATGCCCACCAGGGCCAGCGACAAGCCACCCACGGCCCACCACAGCGGCTGCACCGAGCGGCCCGCGGGCTCATCGCCGTCGTCGCCATCGGCCACGCCATGCGCGATCTGCTTGCTGTGCAGGCTGGGCACGGCACCACGCTCCCGCTCCGAATCGGCCCTGCGCAGCGCATCAAGGATGTAAGACATCGGCCGCCTTTCAGTTCGACGCCACGGTGGGCAGCAGCCGGGGCTCGTCGACCCCTGCGACCCGGTTGAGGTGCATCAGCGTGATCGGCCCCACCCGGCCATCGGGTTTGAGGCCATGTGCCAGCTGGAAATTCGCGATGCGCTCCTGCAGCGCGGCATCCAGCGTGCCCGGCGTGTTCGGCAGGGCTTCGCCTTGCGCACGCGCGACCTGTTGCGCCACCCAGTCGACCACCGGGCCGTTCTGGCCCACCGGCACGCGGCCGACGTAGGCCGGTGGCGTGCGCCAGAGGGTGGCGAACTCGCCCCGCCACGACTTGGCCAGCGCCGAGAGCAGCACGGTCTGCGTCGCCCCGCCGGCCCCGCGCAGGGTGGCGCTGTCGGCCCCGAGCGACATCAGCAACACGTAGACGGGCTTGCCCGCGTCGTCGTAGACAGTGAGCACGCCGGGGCGGTCAAGCGCGCGCAGCATGGCCAGGCCCCCGTCGTCGCTCTTGAAGCATTGCAGCTGCTGGCGCGCGGCGGTGCCGCACGGGTCGGCCTCGGCCAGGGGCGTCTTCCAGGCGGCCGCGAGTTCGCGCATGGCCTGGGTTTCGCTGCGCAAGCCGTCGAGCGTGAGCGTGGGAGCAGGCTTCACGGCAGACGCCGCCGCAGCCGGCTGCGATGCCACGGTGGCCGCAACGGCCGCCTTGGCGGGCACGGCGGATGCCGCCGCAGCCGCAGCGGTCTTGCCCGAGCCACCGTCGCGCACCCAGCTCACCACGCCGAAGAGCAGCGCCCCCGCCAGCAGCCCGGCCGCAGCGGCGTAAACCGGCTTGCGGTTGAAGCCGCTCACGGCCGCGGAGAGCGGGCGGTCGGCCTCGCCGAAGACTTCGGCCGAGGCGTGGTCGACCATCTCGCGGTTCACCCGCGAGCGGCCTTCGGCATACGCGCCGAGAAGCGATCGGTCGCACAGCAGGTTGATGCGGCGCGGCACGCCGCGCGACAGCTCGTGGATGCGTTTGCGCGCCGCACGGTCGAACGGCACCATGCCGCTCAGGCCCGCCACGCCGAGGCGGTGGCGGATGTACTGCACCGTCTCGCTCTCGGTGAGCGCCTTGAGGTGATACCGCGCGATCACGCGCTGCGCCAGCTGCTCGAGCTCGGGCCGGGCCAGCATGTCGCGCAACTCGGGCTGGCCGATGAGGATGATCTGCAGCAGCTTGCGTTCGCTGGTCTCGAGGTTGGTCAGGAGGCGCAGCTGCTCCAGCACTTCAGGCGAGAGGTTTTGCGCCTCGTCGATGATGAGCACGTTGTTCTGCCCGACCGCGTGGGTCTTGAGCAGGAACTCGTTGATCGGGTCGAGGTATTCCTTGACGCTCTCGCTGCGCACGCGCTCGGCATCGAGCGGGATGCGGAACTCCTCGCACACCGTGCGCAGGAGTTCGATGACGGTGAGCTTGGGGTTGAAGATGTAGGCGACGTTGCAGCGCTTGGGGATCTGCTCCAGGAAGCAGCGACACACCGTGGTCTTGCCTGCGCCGATCTCGCCAGTCAACAGCACGAAACCACCACCGCCGCGCAGGCCATACAGCAGATGCGCCAGCGCCTCGCGGTGCCGCTCGCTCATGAAGAGGTAGCGGGGGTCGGGGGCGATGGAGAACGGCTCTTGCCGCAGGCCGAAGAATTTGGCGTACATCGTGGCCGCGAGTCTATCGCCCACGATGCCCCCTGGGATGCCTGGGCTATGCTGCCGCGGCGCGCACACCACCATGCCGAAGAACCCGTACTACGACCCGACCAAGCCGCATCACCGGCCCGAGGGCTTCCAGAACCGGCACACCGAGTTCACGCCCAAGACACTGGCGGAGGTCTTGCGATGGCGATTCGATGCGACGCGCCACGGGTTGCCCAAGCCGCCGCGCGAGCCGATTCCGCAGGTGCCGGCCGATGTGGCGTTCTTGACGCGCAACGCGCTCGCGCGCCACCAGATGCAGCCGTCCGTCACCTGGATCGGCCATGCCACGGTGATGGCGCAGATCGGCGGCCTCACCTTGCTCACCGATCCGATCTTCTCGACGCGCGCCTCTCCGGTGTCGTTCGCGGGGCCGAAGCGGCACCAGCCGCCAGGCGTGCCGCTCGAGGCCTTGCCGCGCATCGATCTCGTGCTCGTCTCGCACAACCACTACGACCATCTGGATGGCGCGTCGGTCGACGCCCTGCACCGGCAGGCCGGGGGGCCACCGCTCTTCGTGGTGCCGCTCGGGCTGAAGCCGTGGCTGGCCACGCGGGGCGTGCGGCACGCCGTCGAACTCGACTGGTGGGACGCGCACCGCCTGCGGCACGACGGCCGCGAGGTGGAGGTGATGCTGCTGCCGGCGCACCACTGGTCGGCGCGAGGCCTCGACGACCGGATGGCCACGCTCTGGGGCGGCTTCGCCGTGCTGGCCGACGACTGCCACCTCTTCTATGCCGGCGACACGGCCTATTCGCGCGACTTCACCGACATCCGCGAGCGCCTCGCCGATCGGCAAGGGGCGGGCCAAGGTGGCGGCTTCGACATCGCCCTGCTGCCCATCGGGGCCTATGAGCCGCGCTGGTTCATGGCCGGGCAGCATGTGAACGTGGAGGAGGCGGTGAAGATCCACCTCGACCTCGGTGCCAAGCGCTCGCTCGGCGTGCATTGGGGCACCTTCGCGCTCACCGACGAGCCGCTCGACGAACCCCCACGCGTGCTGAAGGACGTGCGCACGGCGCGTGGTCTCGCTCACGACGCCTTCCACACCATCGCGATCGGCGAAACGCTGCGGCTCGCGCCACGGCGTTGAAGCTCAGGGCTGCTCGGTCCATTCGATGCGTGCCCCGAGGGCACAGAGGTTCTCGACGAAGCGCGGGTGGGCTCGCCGGATCGGCGCCGCATGGCGGATCACCGAGCGGCCCTCGATGCTCGCCGCCACCATCAGCAAGGCAATCGCGACGCGGATGATGTAGGGGCTGTCGACCTGCGCGGGCGTGAGCGGCCGGCCGCCGAAACTGATGGCGCGGTGCGGGTCGGAGAGGAACACATGCGCCCCGAACTTCGACAGTTCCGAAGTCCAACCCATCGCGCCGTCGTAGACCTTGTTCCAGAACATCGCACTGCCCTCGGCGCGCACACCCAGCGCCATGAAGATCGGCAGCAGGTCCACCGGCAGATAGGGCCACGGCGCCGCCTCGATCTTCTGCAGCATGTTTCGGGTGAAGGGTTCGGCCACGCGCAGCCCGTCGTGCACGCGGGCATGAGACCACCCGTCGCGGTGCGTGACATGCACGCCGAACTTCGCGAGGCTGCGGTCGATGAGCGGGAAGTGCTCGGGCCGCGAGTTGCGCACCGTCACCTCCCCGCCGGTGATCGCGCCCAGGGCCAAGAAGGTTGTCACCTCGTGGAAGTCTTCGGCAAACCTGAACTCCGCGCCGCCGAGGGCATCGACACCTTCGATCACCAGGCGTGAGGTGCCGATGCCTTCGATGTGCGCGCCGAGGCAGCACATGAACTCGCAGAACTCTTGCACGTGCGGCTCGCAGGCGGCGTTGGTCAACACCGAGCGGCCGCCGGCGAGTGCGGCGCAGAGCACGAAGTTTTCGGTGGTGGTGACGGAGGCGTAGTCGAGCCAATGCTCCGTGGCGCGCAAGGGGCCGTCGCAGCGCACGACGAAGCCGTCTTCGCCGGGCTCGATGTGGGCGCCGAAGTGGCGCAAGGTCTCCACGTGCGGGTCGATCTCGCGCACGCCGAGCGTGCAGCCTTTCACCTCGTCTTCGATGCGCGCCTCGCCGAAGCGTGCGAGCAGCGGGGGCACCAGCATGATGGACGAGCGCATTTCCAAGGGCAGACGGTGGCGGCGCGCGTCGAACATGCTGTGCCGGTGGTGCAGGCCGACGATGCCCCGCGCCATGTCGGCATGCACCTCGCTGCCGATGGATTCGAAGAACTGCAGGATCTTGCGCACGTCGGTGATGTCGGGCACGCCACGCAGGTGCACCGGCTGGCGCGTGAGCAAGGTCGCGCAGAGGATTGGCAGCACCGCGTTCTTGTTGGCCGACGGTTCGATCCGGCCCGACAGCGGCACGCCGCCATGAACGATGAGGTGGGATGAGGCAGTCACGGTTCTGAGCTCCGGTTGGCGCCGCCCGACTTGGCGGCTTGCACGAGAGCTTCCCGCGGGCGTGGGAAGCCGCGATGAAGCCGCGAGCCCTTGTGTGAAGACTGGGTGAACCGCGGCCTGCGTCGGCGCTCCAAACGCTCAGGGCTCGTTCTCTTGCCGCTACCGGCAAAACACGACACCATCCCAGCCAGTTGCCTTCAGCAGTTCATTCGATGAAAACCACCCTCCTCTTCCCTGCCATCGCCATCGTGTGCAGCACGGCCGCATACGGCGCCACACCGGCCGATGCGGCCAAGGCCGCCGAGAGCTGCGAGGCCGCCGTCACCGAGACCATCAAGGAGATGCGCGGCCGCGATGCGAGCGATGTCCAGTTCCAGAAAGACAAGCGCATGCTGTCGCCCACGACCGGCGAAGAGACCGACGTGAAAGGCGCGGGCCGCTACCGCAACGCGGCCGGCGCGTCGGCGCCTTTCACCTACGGCTGTGCCTACAACAGCAAGACAGGCGCGACCTCGGGCATCGTGTTCCGCGACGCTGGCGGCCTGCGCGCGAGCGAAGGGAAGGAATGGCAACCCGACCTCATGAGCGTGTCGCCCGAAGCGTGTGAAACCGCTGTCGCCGCCACGTTGAAGAGCAAACACCCGCGAGTGGGCCGCATCGCCTTCGGCTCCGACTCGCGCCAGCTGCGCCCCGCCCCCGGCGGCCGCGCCAGCCTGGAAGGCATTGGTGCCGTACAGCGTGCGCCGGGCATGAACCTCGTGCAGTTCAACTACCGCTGCGAATTCGAGCCCGGCAACGGCAAGCTGGTCGCCGTACAGGCATTTGAATGACCGGTTGAGCGCGCACCACGCAAAGCAAAACGCCCCGATGAACGGGGCGTTTTTTCAGGGCTGAGCCGAAGCGTCTGGAGGCGCGGGCCGGAGTCGAACCGACCTACACGGATTTGCAATCCGGTGCATAACCGCTTTGCTACCGCGCCGTTGACTGTTGCCGCCGAAGGCATTGGGCGCCTTGGCAAAAAGGGAAGCCGAAGCTTCCCTTTTGAATTTGGAGCGGGATAAGAGGCTCGAACTCTCGACCTATACCTTGGCAAGGTATCGCTCTACCAACTGAGCTAATCCCGCGTGTTCCGATCAACTCAACTGCTTGAATCAACCGAAGCTGAAAGTATAAATGAAAAAAGCTCCGGCCTGCAAGACCGGAGCAGCTTTCAACTCAATGCTTCAGCGAATCGCCACTCGCAGCCGGCGCGTCCACCTTCTTCACGGCTTCTGCGTCGACCTTCGGCGGCTCTTCTTCCGACAGCGCTTGCGGCGCCGACTCGAGTGCAACCTCGAGGACCTGGTCGATCCACTTCACCGGCACGATCTCGAGATGGTTCTTCACGTTCTCGGGAATGTCCTGAAGGTCCTTGGTGTTCTCTTCCGGGATGAGCACCGTCTTGATGCCACCTCGGTGAGCCGCCAACAGTTTTTCCTTCAGGCCACCGATGGCCGTGACTTCACCACGCAGCGTGATCTCACCCGTCATCGCCACGTCGGCGCGCACCGGAATGCCCGTCAACGCAGACACGAAGGCCGTGGTCATCGCGATGCCGGCACTCGGGCCATCCTTCGGCGTGGCGCCATCAGGCACGTGAATGTGGATGTCGCGCTTCTCGAAGAGCTCGTCCTTGATGCCCAGGCGGCGTGAACGGCTGCGCACGACAGAGCGTGCAGCTTCCACCGACTCCTTCATCACGTCGCCCAGCGAGCCGGTGCGGATGATGTTGCCCTTGCCCGGCATCACGGCGCTTTCGATCGTCAGCAGGTCGCCGCCGACTTCCGTCCACGCCAAACCGACCACCTGGCCGACCTGGTTCGCGTTTTCAGCGCGGCCATAGGAGAACTTGCGAACGCCGAGGAAGTCGTTGAGGTTTTCCTCGGTCACGACCACCTTGCCGGTGTAGGTCTTGAGCTGCAGGCCCTTGACCACCTTGCGGCAGATCTTCGACACCTCGCGCTCGAGCGAACGCACGCCGGCTTCACGGGTGTAGTAGCGAATGATCCCGCGCACCGCCGATTCGGTGACGTCGAGCTCTTCGTCCTTCACGCCGTTGTTCTGGCGCTGCTTGGGCAAGAGATACCGCGTGGCGATGTTGACCTTCTCGTCTTCGGTGTAGCCCGACAGGCGAATCACTTCCATCCGGTCCAGCAGGGCCGGCGGAATGTTCATCGAGTTCGACGTCGCGATGAACATCACGTCGCTCAGGTCGAAGTCGACCTCAACGTAGTGGTCGCTGAAGGTGTGGTTCTGCTCGGGGTCGAGCACTTCCAGCAGCGCCGACGACGGGTCACCACGGAAATCCATGCCCAGCTTGTCGATCTCGTCGAGCAAGAAGAGCGGGTTGCGCGTGCCGACCTTCGAGAGGCTCTGCAACACCTTGCCCGGCATCGAGCCGATGTAGGTGCGGCGGTGGCCGCGGATCTCGGCCTCGTCACGCATGCCGCCGAGCGCCATGCGCACGAACTTGCGGCCGGTGGCGCGCGCCACGCTCTGACCGAGCGAGGTCTTGCCGACGCCTGGAGGGCCGACGAGGCACAGGATCGGCGCCTTGACCTTGTCCACGCGCTGCTGCACCGCGAGGTACTCAAGGATACGGTCCTTGACCTTCTCGAGGCCGTAGTGATCCTCGTTCAGCACTTCCTCGGCATGTGCGAGGTCGTGCTTGATCTTGGTCTTCTTCGTCCAGGGCAGGTTGATCAGCGTGTCGATGTAGTTGCGCACGACGGTCGCTTCGGCCGACATGGGCGACATGAGCTTCAACTTCTTCAGCTCGGCGTCGACCTTCTTGCGCGCATCCTTCGGCATCTTCGCCGCGATGATCTTCTTCTCCAGCTCCTCCATGTCGGCGCCTTCTTCGCCGTCACCGAGTTCCTTCTGGATCGCCTTGACCTGCTCGTTCAGGTAGTACTCGCGCTGGCTCTTCTCCATCTGGCGCTTCACACGCCCACGGATGCGCTTCTCCACCTGGAGGATGTCGACTTCGTGCTCGAGTTGTTCGAGTAGCTTCTCCAGCCGCTTGTCGACGGCGAAGAGGTCGAGCACCGACTGCTTGTTCTCGAGCTTCAGCGGCAGGTGTGCCGCGATCGTGTCGGCCAGGCGACCGGCATCGTCGATGCCCGCGATGGAGGTCAGGATCTCCGGCGGGATCTTCTTGTTGAGCTTGACGTACTGGTCGAACTGCTGCGTCACGGCGCGGCGCAGGGCTTCGATCTCAGGCTTGGTGTCGGTCTCGGGCGGCACCGGCGTCACTTCGGCCATGAAGTGCTCGCCGTTGTCGCTGATGCTGTGGGTGTTGGCGCGCTGGATGCCTTCGACCAGCACCTTCACCGTGCCGTCGGGCAGCTTGAGCATCTGCAGGATGCTGGAGACGCAGCCCACCTCGAACATGTCGTCGGGCTTGGGCTCGTCTTTGCCGGCCGCGCGTTGCGCCACCAGCATGATCTGACGACCCGCTTCCATCGCGGCTTCCAACGCCTTGATGGACTTCGGCCGCCCCACGAACAGCGGGATGACCATGTGGGGGAAGACCACCACATCCCGCAGCGGGAGCAGCGGCATGGTGATGGGCTCAGCAGGCAAAACAGGATGTCCGGACATAGGAACCTCTCTTTCTCAGGCCCACATAAGGCCCGAGGAATCAATTGCAAGACACCTGCCCGATAGGCACAGGCTATTCAGGATCCTCAGTCTCAGAGGGGCGTCAGGCACTGGCTTTGGCCTGTTCTCGGTACACCAACAAGGGCTTGGCGTTTTCTTCGATGGTGTGCTCATCGAGCACCACCTTGGCCACGCCGTCCAGCGTGGGCAACTCGAACATGGTGTCGATCAGGGAGAGCTCCATGATCGAGCGCAGGCCGCGGGCGCCGGTCTTGCGAGCCAGGGCCTTCTTGGAGATCGCGCTCAGCGCGGAGGGGCGGATCTCGAGTTCGACCCCGTCCATGGCAAAGAGCTTCTGGTACTGCTTGACCAGCGCGTTCTTCGGCTCGGTCAGGATCTGCACCAGCGCGTCTTCGGTCAGCTCACCCAGCGTGGCGACCACCGGCAGGCGGCCGACGAGTTCGGGGATCAGGCCGAACTTGATCAGGTCTTCAGGCTCGACCTCGCGGAAGACCTCGGACACACGCTTCTCGCTCTTCGAGTGCACCGTGGCACCGAAGCCGATGCCCGACTTCTCGGAGCGGTTCTGGATGACCTTCTCCAGCCCGTCGAACGCGCCGCCGCAGATGAACAGGATGTTGGTCGTGTCGATCTGCAGGAAATCCTGGTTCGGGTGCTTGCGACCGCCCTGCGGCGGCACCGAGGCCATCGTGCCTTCCACGAGCTTGAGCAGCGCCTGCTGCACGCCCTCGCCCGACACGTCGCGGGTGATGGACGGGTTGTCGGCCTTGCGCGAGATCTTGTCGATCTCGTCGATGTAGACGATGCCGCGCTGGGCCTTGTCGACGTCGTAGTTGCAGTTCTGCAGCAGCTTCTGGATGATGTTTTCGACGTCTTCACCCACGTAGCCGGCTTCGGTCAGCGTGGTGGCGTCGGCAATCACGAAAGGCACGTTGAGCAGGCGGGCCAGCGTCTGCGCGAGCAGCGTCTTGCCCGAGCCCGTGGGGCCGATCAGGAGGATGTTGCTCTTGGCCAGCTCGACCTCGTCTTTCGACGTGGCCATGTGCTTGAGGCGCTTGTAGTGGTTGTAGACCGCGACCGACAGCGTGCGCTTGGCCGTGTCTTGTCCGATCACGTATTGGTCGAGGCTGGCCTTGATGTCGGCCGGCACCGGCAGATCAGACTTGGCGGCTCGAGCTTCCGGCGTATCGGCCGGCACCTCATCGCGGATGATGTCGTTGCACAGCTCGATGCACTCATCGCAGATGAACACCGACGGGCCGGCGATCAGCTTCTTCACCTCATGCTGGCTTTTGCCGCAGAAGGAGCAGTACAAAACTTTCTCGCTGGAGGAGCCTTTTTTTTCGGCCATTTAAGTGGGGCGCACGAGGCGTGGAAGAGGCTGGTTGGGATGATAGAGCAAAAGAAAACGGGGCCTTGGCGGTAAAAAAGGCCCCGTTTCGATTGCAGTTACGGGCCTTGGCCCTGTGTTTGCGCGTCAGCTGGTGGCCGGGCCGGCGCGCTTGTTGAGCACCTGGTCGATCAGGCCGTAATTCTTGGCCTCCTCCGGGTCCATGAAGAAGTCACGCTCCATGTCGGCACGGATCTTCTCGATGGGCTGGCCGGTGCGCTCGGCGTAGATGCGGTTGAGCTGCTCGCGGGTCTTCAGGATCTCGCGTGCGTGGATCTCGATGTCAGTGGCCTGGCCCTGGGCGCCGCCCGAGGGCTGGTGGATCATGACGCGAGCGTTCGGCAGCGCGAAGCGCTTGCCCTTGGCGCCTGCCATCAGCAGGAAGGAGCCCATGCTGGCCGCCATGCCCACGCACATGGTCGACACGTCGGGCTTGATGAACTCCATCGTGTCGAAGATCGACATGCCGGCCGTCACCGAACCGCCGGGCGAATTGATGTAGAAGTGGATGTCCTTGTCGGGGTTTTCGCTCTCGAGGAAGAGCAGCTGGGCCACGACCAGGCTGGCGGTCTGGTCATTCACCGGGCCGACCAGGAACACGATCCGCTCGCGCAGCAGGCGGCTGTAGATGTCGTAGGCCCGCTCGCCGCGGCCCGACTGTTCGATGACCATGGGCACCATGCCCAAACCCAGAGTGTCCAGCGCGCTCATGCGTGTGCGTCCTTCAGAAGTGATGCCTACAGGTTGGGCTTGATTATGTCGCCTCAAGAGAGACACGACAGAAATGCGATCGATGGAAAAACAAAGGGCGCCTCGCCGTGCCGGCTGGCGCCCTCTCCTTCTGGCTGAAAGCCCGATCAGCCGGCCATCAGCTCGTCGAACGGCACAACCTTGTCGGTGACCTTGGCCTTGCCGAGCACGAACTCCGTGACGTTGTTCTCGATGACCACGCCTTCGACTTCAGCCATGCGCTCACGGTCGCTCAGATACCAGCGCACCACTTCAGCGGGCTTCTCGTAGCTCTGTGCCATTTCCTCGATGTGGGCCTGCAGCTGTTCAGGCTTGGCCTGCAGGTTGTTGGCGCGCACGAGTTCGGCGACGACCAGACCGAGGCGCACGCGGCGCTCGGCCTGGGGCTTGAAGATCTCTTCGGGGATCGGGGCCTTGTCGGCGTCCTTGATGCCGCGCTTCTTCAGGTCGGCACGGGCCGACTCGATCATGCGGGCGGTCTCGTTGGCGACAAGCGCCGTCGGCAGGTCGAGCTCGGCGGTCTTGGCCACGGCGTCCATCACGGCAGCCTTGTTGCGGGCCAGCACGCGGAACTTCACTTCGCGCTCGAGGTTCTTCTTGATGTCGGCGCGCAGCGACTCGACGGTGCCATCGGGAATGCCCAGGCTCTTGGCCAGGGCTTCGTTCACTTCGGGCAGGTTCTGCGCTTCGATCTTGCTCAACGTGACCAGGAAGTCGGCTTCCTTGCCGGCGACGTCCTTGCCCTGGTAGTCCTCGGGGAACTGCAGCGGGAAGGTCTTCGACTCGCCGGCCTTCATGCCGCGCACGGCCTTCTCGAACTGCTCCAGCATCTGGCCTTCGCCGATGATGAACTGGAAGCCTTCGGCCTTGCCGCCGTCGAAGGGCACGCCGTCGATCTTGCCTTCGAAGTCGATCGTCACGCGGTCGCCTTCGCCGGCGGCGTCGCCCTGGGCGCGCTGGGCGAAGGTGCGGCGCTGCTTGCGCAGGATGTCGAGGGTCTTGTCGATGGCGGCATCGGTGACTTCGGCGCTGATGCGCTCGACTTCGGCAGTGGAGATGTCGCCGAGCTTCACTTCCGGGTAGACCTCGAAGGTGGCGTCGAAGGCGACCTGGCCCTCGGGCGCGTTTTCCTTCTCGGTGATGCGGGGCTGGCCGGCCACGCGCAGCTTGGCTTCGTTGGTGGCCTGCTCGAAAGCCTGGCCGACCTTGTCGTTCATCACCTCGTAGTGAACGGAGTAGCCGTAGCGCTGGGTCACGACGCTCATCGGCACCTTGCCCGGGCGGAACCCGTCGGCCTTGACCGTGCGGGCCAGGCGCTTCAGGCGCGACTGCACCTCGTTGTTGATGGTGTCGGCCGGCAGCGTCAGCGTGATGCGGCGTTCGAGCTTTTCGAGGGTTTCAACAGTGACAGCCATGATGTGTACGGGACTCTCTGGTTGGATAAGGCTGGTGCGCGGGGCGGGACTCGAACCCGCACACCATTGCTGGCGTCAGGACCTAAACCTGGTGCGTCTACCAATTTCGCCACCCGCGCGGGTGCCTGAAAAGTGCATCGGGGTCGCTGGCGCGACCCCGTCACACTGATCCGGCCGAATTCGGGGACCGCGGATTTTAGCCGCTTGTGGCGAGCCTTCCGACCGCGTGTTGCTCCTGCCCGGCAGGTTTGACGCGGAACCAGGCTGCATACATCGCAGGCAAGGCCAGCAGCGTGAGCGCCGTCGCGACGATCAGGCCACCCATGATGGCCACCGCCATCGGGCCCCAGAAGACGCTGCGCGACAGCGGGATCATCGCCAGCACCGCCGCCGCGGCTGTCAGGATGATCGGTCGGAAGCGCCGCACCGAGGCTTCGACCACGGCGTCCCAGGTCGGCACGCCGCGGGCACGGTCCTGCTCGATCTGGTCGATGAGGATCACCGAATTGCGCATGATCATGCCCATCAGCGCGATCACGCCCAAGAGCGCCACGAACCCGAATGGCCGGTTCAGCAGCAAGAGCGCCGCCGCCACACCCGCGATGCCCATCGGCCCGGTCAGGAAGACCAGCATCGCCCGGCTGAAACTCTGCAGTTGCAGCATCAGCAGCGTGAACATGATGAAGAGCATCAGCGGCGCGCCGACGGCGATCGAGCCCTGGCCTTTGCTGCTCTCCTCGACCGCACCTGCCACTTCCACGCGGTAGCCCGCGGGCATCTTGGCGCGGATGGGGGCGAAGAGCGGATCGAGCTGCGCCGTCACCGTCGCGCCTTGCAGGCCCTCGACGATGTCGCCCTGCACGGTGGCCGCGTAGTCGCGGTTCTCGCGCCACAGCACGCCGGGCTCCCACACGAAGTTCGCCTTGGCGACCTGGCTCAGGGGGATGCTGCGGCCGGTGGTGGTCGGCACATAGGCGTTTGCGAGGTCGGTGATCGCCTTGCGCTCTTCCAGCGGCTGGCGCAGCACGATGTCGATCAGCTTGTCACCATCACGGTATTGCCCGACGGTGGTGCCGCTGTTGAGCGTGCGCGCCGCCTGGGCGATGGCCTGGCTCGACACACCCAGCGCCCGCGCCTTGTCCTGGTCGACCTCCAGGCGCAGCACCTTGACCGACTCGTTCCAGTTGTCGTTCACGCCGCGCATGTTGGGGTTCTTCAACATGATGACCTTCACCTCGTCGGCATAGGCGCGCACCTTGGCCGGGTCGGGCCCGACCACGCGAAACTGCACCGGGTACGGCACCGGGGGCCCGTTGGGCAGCAGCTTGGGCCGCGCACGCACTTCGGGGAACTCGGTGGCCAACAGCCCGGGCAGCTCATGCCGCAGCTTCTCGCGTGCGGCCAGGTCCTTGGGCAGCAGCACGATCTGGCTCACGTTGCTCTGCGGGAAGATCTGGTCGAGCACGAGCGCGAAGCGCGGCACGCCGCTGCCCACCCAGGTGGTGACGTGGTCGACGCCTTCAAGCTTCATCAGGCGCGCTTCGACCTTCTTCGTGATCACCTCGTTGGCGCTGTACGACGAGCCCTCCGGGAGCCACAGGTCGACCAGCAGTTCGAGCCGGTTGGAGTCGGGGAAGAACTGGTTCTGCACCTTGCTCATGCCCACCATCCCCAGCGCCAGCGTGCCGACGGTCAAACCGATGGTGATCCAGCGGTGCCTCACGCACCAGTCGACCAACGCACGGAAGCGCGTGTAGAACGGGGTGTCGAAGAGCTCGTGCGGCTGGTCGGCCTCGCCTTCACCGCGGGCATGCGGTTTGGTCTTGAGCAGCACCGTGCCGAGGTAGGGCACGAAGTAGACCGAGACGAACCACGAGATCAAGAGCGCCGCAGCCGTCACAGCGAAGATAGCGAAGGTGTATTCGCCAACCGTCGATTTCGCCAAGCCGATCGGCAGGAAGCCGACCGCCGTGATCAGCGTGCCGGTCAGCATCGGCATCGCCGTCGCGTCATACGCGAAGGTGGCCGCACGCGCCTTGTCGTAGCCCTCTTCGAGCTTGCGCACCATCATCTCGACCGCAATGATCGCGTCGTCGACCAAGAGGCCGAGCGCGATGATCAGCGAGCCGAGCGAGATCTTGTGCAGGCCCACGCCCCAATAGAACATCGTGACGAAGGTGATGGCCAGCACCAGCGGAATGGTGATGCCCACCACCAGCCCCGGCCGCCAGTCGAGCCGCAGCGGCTTGAAGTGCAGCCCCAGGCTCACGAAGCTCACCGCCAGCACGATCACCACCGCCTCGATCAGCACGCCCACGAACTCGTTGACCGAGCGCGCCACCACCGTCGACTGGTTCTGGAACTGGTGCATCGTGATGCCCGCCGGCAGGTCGTCGCGGATTGCATCGGTCGCCTTCTTGAGCGACTGGCCCATCTCGATGATGTCGCCCCCCTTGGCCATCGAGATGCCGAGCGCGATCACCTCCTTGCCCTGGTGGCGCACCTTCACCTGCGGTGGGTCCACATACGCGCGTTTGACCTCGGCGATGTCGCCAAGCTTCAAGCTCGCGCCGTTGGCGCGGATCGAGAAGTTCTTCAGTTGCTCGACCGAGTTGAACTGCCCGCCCACGCGCACCTGCACATAGTCGGTGGGCGCATTGATGACGCCGGCCGACTCCACCGCGTTCTGCTGGCCCAGCTGCGCGAGCACCGCATTGAAGTCGATGCCCAGCTGCGCCAGGCGCTTCTGCGAGATCTCGATGAAGATCTTCTCGTCTTGCGCGCCGAAGACTTCGACCTTGTTGACGTCTTTCACCTTCAGCAGGCGCTGGCGCACCTGGTCGGCGTGCTCCTTCAGCTCGTCGTAGCTGAAGCCGTCGCTCGACAGTGCATAGATCGAGCCATACACATCGCCGAACTCGTCGTTGAAGAACGGCCCGACCACGCCGCCCGGCAAGGTGCCGCGCATGTCGCCCACCTTCTTGCGCACCGTGTACCAGATCTGCTGCACGTCCTTGGGCGGCGTGGAGTCCTTCAGCTGGAAGATGATGAGCGTCTCGCCCGGCTTGGAATAGCTGCGGATCTTGTCGGCGTAGGGCACCTCCTGCAGCGTCTTCTCGAGCTTGTCGGTCACCTGCTCGGCCACCTGCTGCGCCGTGGCGCCGGGCCAGTAGGCCCGCACCACCATCGCGCGGAAGGTGAACGGCGGGTCTTCGTCCTGCCCCAGCTGGAAGTAGGCCGCGAGGCCCAGCACCATGAGGATGACCAGCAGGTAACGTGTCAGCGCCGGGTGCTCCAGCGCCCACTTCGAGATGTTGAACCGCGCCGCACGCACAGCGCCAGATGCATCGCTCACGCCAGCCTCGCTCACTTCACGGCCACGGGGGTGCCGATGTCGGCCGAGGCCGTCGCCGGAGCGCTCGGGTCGACGTAGAACTTGACCTGCTCGCCGGGGTTGAGAACATGCACGCCGGCGGTCACGACTACGTCACCCGGCGAGACACCACCGGTGATCACCGCATCGTTGCCCTCGGCCCCCGCGAGTTGCACCTTCTTGAGCGCCACGGTCATGGTCGTCTTGTCGACCACCCACACGTTCGTCGCGCCCTGCGCTTCACGCAGCGCCGACAGCGGCAGCTTGGTCACGCCGGGCTGGCGCGGCAGCTCGGCCACGATGGTGGCGGTCTGGCCCAAGCGCACGGCAGCGGTGGCCGGCGTCTGGCCGAGGTCGGCCTTCACGGCGAAGGTGCGGGTCACCGGGTCGGCCGCAGCGGCCACTTCACGGATCTGCGCCGGGAATGTGTCGGTCGAGCCCCACAGCCGTGCCTTCAGGCGCCCCGGCTGCGAGGCGAGGCTCTTGAGCAGGTTGACCTTGTCTTCAGGCACGTTGAACACCACGTCGCGCGGGCCGTCGTGGGCGAGGCGTACCACCGGCGCGCCGGCTGCCACCACCATGCCGGGCTCGGCATCGACGCCGGTGATGACGCCGTTGGCGTCAGCCACGAGCGTGGTGTAGCCGGCCTGGTTGCCCTGCACGCTGGCCTGCGCGCGGGCCTGGTCGAACTGGGCCTGCGCGGCTTTGAGCGCCGTCTCGCGGCGCTCGAGTTCCGCCGAGCTGATGAAGCCTTGGTCGCGCAGTTCCTTGAAGCGCTTGAAGTCGGCCTGGGTCTGGTCGAGGTTCGCCTGGGCCGCCACCAGGGAAGCCTGGGCCGCGGCTTGGCCGAGCTTCAGGTCCTGCGGGTCGAGCTGGGCCAGCACCTGCCCGGCCTTCACCGAGTCGCCCACGTTGACGACACGGCGCACGATCTTGCCGCCCACGCGGAAGCCCAGCCTCGACTCGGTACGCGCCCGCACTTCGGCCGCGTATTCATAGGCACCGCCCGCGCTCTCCGTCGAGATGGTGATCGTTCGCACGGCGCGAACCGGCGCGGAAAGAGGTTCGGCCTTGGTGCAAGCGGCCAGAACGGCCACGCTGAGCAACGGAACGAGCAGGGTGTGACGCATGGGGGACCTCGGCAGGACAGGTTTCGAGCAACTGACTGACTGGTCAGTAATGTATTCAGGCAAACCCGGGCCTGTCAAACGACTTTTGCTCGTCGCGAGGCGCCGGATGCGGCAAATGCCGACGTCGGCATGACAAGCCGGCACGGCGACAATGCGCGCCTCTCATGAGCATCGACCACTACGAAAACTTCCCGGTCGCCTCGGTGCTGTGCCCGCCGTCGCTGCGCCCGGCCGTCGCCGCGATCTATTGGTTCGCCCGCACGGCAGACGACCTCGCCGACGAAGGCGACGTGTCTCCTGCCGAACGCACCGCTGCGCTGCGGGCCTATCGCGCCGAACTGAGGTCCGTGGCGCAAGGCCGCACCCCGTCGCCTCGCTGGTCGGCCGTCTTCACGCCGCTCAAGCGCACGCTCGACCAGCACCAACTGCCGCTGGACCTGCTGGAAGACCTGATCTCCGCCTTCGAACAAGACGTGCACCAGCACCAGTACGCCGACCGCGCCGGCGTGCTCGACTACTGCCGCCGCTCGGCCAACCCCGTGGGCCGCCTGCTGCTGCACCTCTACGGCATCCGCGATGCCGGCGCGCTCCGGCAGTCCGACGCCATTTGCAGCGCGCTGCAGCTCATCAACTTCTGGCAGGACCTGAGCGTCGACACCACCCGCGGCCGCGCCTACATCCCGATGGCCGACCTCTCGCGGCACGGCATCCGGCTCACCGCGCTGCTGGCCCGCGACGACTCGCCGGCCGTGCGCCGCGTCGTCGCCGAGATGGTGGGTTGGGCGCGGGGGCTGATGCTGGAAGGGGCCCCGCTCGTCCACACCATTCCCGGCCGCGCCGGCTGGGAGCTGCGCCTCGTCGTGCAAGGCGGCCTGCGCATCCTGGAGAAGATCGAACACGTGCACCACGACACCCTGCACATCCGCCCCACGCTGCGCTGGTACGACGCGCCCCTGCTGCTCTGGCGCGCCCTGCGCATGAAGCCCGGCACGGCCGCCTCGCTGCGGGAGGCCCGCCCATGACGCCCGAGCAATACGTGCAGCAGAAGGCGGCGGCCAGCGGGTCGAGCTTCTACTACGCCTTCCTCTTCCTGCCGCCGCCCCGGCGTGCGGCGATCACCGCCTTCTACGCCTTCTGCCGTGAGGTCGACGACGTGGTCGACGAGGTGCACGACCCCGGCGTCGCCGCGACCAAGCTCGCGTGGTGGCGCAAGGAAGTCGCCACGAGTTTTGGCGGCCAGCCGAGCCATCCGGCGATGAAGGCGCTGATGCCGCATATCGCCGACTACGACATCCGCGCCGAGCACCTCATCGCCGTCATCGACGGCTGCCAGATGGACCTCGACCAGAGCCGCTACCTCGACTTCCCGGGCCTTGAGCGCTACTGCCACCTCGTGGCCGGCGTGGTGGGTGAGGTGGCCTCCGGCATCTTCGGCCGCAGCGAGGCCTCGACGGTGCAGTACGCACACAAGCTCGGCCTCGCGATGCAGCTCACCAACATCATCCGAGACGTGGGCGACGACGCGCGCCGTGGCCGCGTCTATCTGCCGGTGTCGGAGCTGCAGCAGTTCGACGTGAAGGCGCACGAGGTACTCAACCGCGGCTACAGCGAGCGGTTCACTGCGCTGATGACATTCCAGGCCGAACGCGCGCACCGCCTCTACGATGAAGCCGTCGCGCTGCTGCCCGAGGCCGACCGTAAGGCGCAGAAGCCCGGGCTCATGATGGCCAACATCTACCGCACCTTGCTGCGCGAGATCGAGGCCGGCGGCTTCCAGGTGCTGCACCAGCGCATCTCGCTCACGCCCGTGCGCAAGCTGTGGATCGCCGCCCGCACGAACTGGCGAGGCCGTTGATGGCCGCAGCGCGGCGGGTGGCCGTCGTGGGCGGCGGCTGGGCCGGGCTGGCGGCGGCCGTCGAGGCCACACGCCGCGGGCATGAAGTCACGCTGTACGAGATGGCGCCGCAGCTCGGCGGCCGCGCGCGTGCCGTCGACTTCGGCGACGCCCTGCTCGACAACGGCCAGCACATCCTCATCGGCGCCTATGCGCAGACGCTGGCCTTGATGCGCTTCGTGGGTGTCGACCTCGACCGGGCACTGCTGCGCACGCCGTTGAAGGTCACCTATCCCGATGGCGCGGGGCTGCAGCTGCAAGCGGGCTCGCCCCTCATCACCTTCGCCTCGGCGGTGATGCGCTACCCCGGCTGGGGTTGGCGCGAGAAGCAAGCCATGCTGATGGCATCGACCGGGTGGGCGCTGCGACGGTTTCGCTGCGATCCGCAGCTCACCGTGTCGCAGCTCACCGCGCGCCTTCCGGCCAAGGTGCGCGACGAGCTGCTCGACCCGCTGTGCGTCGCCGCCCTCAACACACCGGCCCCTCAGGCCAGCGCTGCGGTGTTCCTGCGTGTGCTGAAAGACGCCCTCTTCTCCGGCCCCGGCTCGGCCGACCTGCTCCTGCCACGGCAACGCCTGAGCGAACTCTGGCCCACCCCCGCGGCACGCTGGCTCAAGGCATCGGGTGCGACGGTGCACGTGTCGACCCGCGTGGAGCGCCTCGTGGCCGACCAAGGGCGCTGGCAACTCGATGGCGCGAGCTTCGATGCGGTCGTGCTGGCGTGCACCGCCAACGAAGCCGCTCGGTTGACGGCCCCGATCGCGCCCGAGTGGTCGGCCCAGGCCGCCCAGCTGCGCTACGAACCCATCGTCACGGTCTACGCGAAGCAGCCCACGCCGAAGCGCCTGCCGCAACCGATGATGGCCCTGCGCAGCAACGACGTGCATCCCGCGCAGTTCGCCTTCGACCTCGGCGCGCTGGGGGGGCCCGATGGCGTGATCGCCTTCGTGGTCAGCGGCGCGGCCGAATGGGTGGCGCGCGGCATGGCAGCCGTCGAACAAGCCGCCCTGCAGCAAGCCCACGCCGCCTTCGGTGGCCTGCCGTTGCAAGCGCTGCGCACCACCACCGAGAAGCGTGCGACCTTCCTCTGCACGCCCGGCCTGCGCCGTCCGGCGCAGCACATTGCGGCCGGTCTCCTGGCGGCGGGTGACTATGTCGAAGGCCCCTACCCGGCCACGCTCGAAGGTGCGACCCGCTCCGGGCTTGCGGCCGGCATGGTCGTCTGATTTTCGCGATGCAAAACGAGCGTGAATCGGGTGAAAATCCCCGCATGAAAAGCAAAGAGGATCAAAAGCCGGCGATCCAGGTGCTGGAGCGCATGTTCTCGCTGCTCGACCTGCTGGCCTCGCACCAGGACCCGGTCTCCCTGAAGCTCATCAGCGAGCAGACCGGACTGCACCCCTCCACCGCCCACCGCATCCTGAACGACCTGACCGTCGGCCGCTATGTCGACCGGCCCGAAGCTGGCAGCTATCGGCTTGGCATGCGCCTGCTCGAACTGGGCAACCTGGTGAAAGCACGCCTCGACGTGCGCGACGCCGCGCTGGGCCCGATGCGCGAGCTGCACAAGCTCACGCACCAGCCGGTGAACCTCTCGGTGCGTCAGGGCGACGAGATCGTCTACATCGAGCGCACCTACAGCGAGCGCTCGGGCATGCAGGTGGTCCGCGCGGTGGGTGGCCGGGCGCCGCTGCACCTCACGTCCGTCGGCAAGCTCTTCCTCGCGCACGACGATCCGCAACGCGTGCGCGCCTACGCCACGCGCACCGGCCTGGCCGGCCATACCCGCAACAGCATCACCGACATCGGCAACCTGGAGCGCGAGCTCTCGAAGGTGCTGCAGTACGGCACCGCGCGCGACGACGAAGAGCTGGAGCTCGGCGTGCGCTGCATGGCCGCCGGCATCCTCGACGACCAGGGCAAGCTGGTGGCCGGCTTGTCGATTTCGGCCCCAGCCGACCGCCTGGAAGAGGCGTGGCTGGAGCGCCTGAAAGCCACGGCATCGCAGATCTCGTCGGCGCTCGGGCACCGCGCCTGAGCCACCCGCCTCAAAGCAAAAGAGCCCGGCAGTGCCGGGCTCTTTTGCTTGAACTTCTGCGCCGGCTCAGGACGTGAGCTTCGGCACTTCGAGCGTCTCGCGCGCCTTCTCGCTCGCGGGCTCGGGCAGCGAGACGGCCGCCGGCACCACAGGCGTCACCGCCGGTGCCGCAGCGGGCACCACCGGCACGAGCGGCGTCACAAGCGGCGTGACGAGGGGCGACACGATGGACGGCATCGTGGGCGTCGCACGCACCGGCGCAGCCGCGGTGATGTGCTCGTTGACCCACTTGCGCACACGCTCGGCGTCGCCGATGCGCGAATACTTGCCGGCCGAATCGAGGAACACCATGATCAGCTGACGACCCGCCATCTGCGCCTGCATCACCAGGCAGCGGCCGGCTTCGGAGATGTAGCCGGTCTTTTGCAGGCCGATGTTCCAGTCGGGGTCGCGCACGAGGCCGTTGGTGTTGCGGAACTGCAGGTTGCGGTGGCCGACGGCCACCTGATGCTCCGGCGACGTCGACAGCTCGCGGATCAGCGGATAGTGATGCGCGGCCTTCACCAGCGTGGCGAGGTCACGTGCGCTCGACTGGTTGCGGCTCGACAGGCCGGTGGGCTCGACGTACTTGGTCGCCGGCATGCCCAATTCGACGGCCTTGCGGTTCATCGCGGCCACGAACGCATCGAGCCCACCCGGGTAATGGCGGCCGAGCGCGTGTGCGGCGCGGTTTTCCGACGACATCAGCGCGAGATGCATCATCTCGCCGCGGGTGAGTTGCGTGCCGACCGTGAGGCGCGAGCGACTGCCCTTCTCGGTGTCGACGTCGTCCTGGCTGATCGTCAGCACCTCGTCCAGCGGCAGCTTGGCTTCGGTGACGACCAGCGCGGTCATGAGCTTGGTGAGCGAAGCGATCGGCAAGACCGCTTGCGGGTTCTTGCTGAAAAGCACTTCGTTGGTGTCCTGGTCCATCACCAGGGCCACGCTCGACTTGAGGTCGAGGGGGTCAGTGGCGCTGTGCAGGCCAGCGATCTGCCCGAAGGAAGGACGAGCGGGCACCACACGCGCAGCACGCAGACGCACGCTGGAACGCTTGACGCTACGCACCGCCACGGCCTTGCTCGACTTGGCCGGCGCCTTGGAGACGACCGCGGCGCGCTTCTTAGCGGGCTTGCCAGCCGCACCGGCCGACAAGGGCAGGCAGGCGGCAAGCACCACGGTCACCAGGCCACGAAACAACAACGACACTGATTTTTGAGTGAGACGCGCCACAACAACTGCCTTTCACGCTCGGTCGCCCGAGTGTAGGTCAACGAAAAAACCCTCGCAAGATCAAAAACTTGCGCGTTTTTCCTAAAGTCAGACCTAGGAGTTGTCAGGTTTGTGAGAAATATCACCCCTGCGCAGCCACGCGCTCGCTCTTGCTGTGCAGCTTGTTCAACGCCGAGAGGTAGGCCTTGGCTGACGCGACGACGATGTCGGGATCGGACCCGACGCCATTGACCACACGCCCGCCGTGTTGAAGCCGCACAGTGACCTCGCCCTGGGATTCTGTGCTGCCCGAGGTGATGGCGTTCACCGAATAAAGCAGCATTTCCGCCCCGCTTTTCACCTGCGTCTCGATCGCCTTGAGGCTGGCATCGACCGGGCCGTTGCCATCGCTTTCGGCATGCAGCTCCTGCTCGCCGGCCGCGAAGGCCACACGGGCGTGCGGGCGCTCGCCGGTCTCGGAGCGCTGCGAGAGCGCCAGCAGCCGGTAGTGCTCGTGCTCGGTGGTCACCGACTCGTCCATCACGAGGGCGAGGATGTCCTCGTCGAAGATGTCGCTCTTGCGGTCGGCCAGCTCCTTGAACTTGGCGAAGGCCGCGTTGATCTCGGCTTCGGACTCCATCTCGATGCCGAGCTCGTGCAGGCGCTGCTTGAAGGCGTTGCGACCCGAGAGCTTGCCCAGCACGATCTTGTTGGCCGTCCAGCCCACGTCTTCGGCACGCATGATCTCGTAGGTGTCGCGCGCCTTGAGCACGCCGTCCTGGTGGATGCCCGAAGCGTGCGCGAAGGCGTTGGCGCCGACCACGGCCTTGTTGGGCTGCACCACGAAGCCGGTGGTCTGCGAGACGAGGCGCGAGGCGGGCACGATCTGCGACGCGTCGATGTCGAGCGAGAGGCCGAAGTAGTCCTTGCGGGTGCGCACGGCCATCACGATCTCTTCCAGCGCGCAGTTGCCCGCGCGTTCGCCGAGGCCGTTGATCGTGCATTCCACCTGGCGCGCACCACCGATCTTCACGCCGGCCAGCGAGTTGGCGACGGCCATGCCGAGGTCGTTGTGGCAGTGCACCGACCAGATCGCCTTGTCGGAGTTGGGAATGCGCTCGCGCAAGTTGAGGATGAAGTTGCCGTACAGCTCGGGGATGGCGTAGCCCACGGTGTCGGGAATGTTGAGCGTGGTCGCGCCCGCGTCGATCACGGCTTCGAGCACGCGGCAGAGGAAGTCGGGGTCGGAGCGGTAGCCGTCCTCGGGCGAGAACTCCACGTCTTCCGTCAGGTTGCGCGCGAAGCGGGTCGAGAGCTTGGCCTGCTCGAACACCTGGTCGGGCGTCATGCGCAGCTTCTTCTCCATGTGCAAAGCGCTCGTCGCGAGGAAGAGGTGGATGCGGGTGGAGTTGCCGCCCTTCAGCGCTTCGGCGGCGCGCGAGATGTCACGGTCGTTGGCGCGCGCGAGGGAACAGACGGTGCTGTCCTTGATCGCCTGCGCGATCGCGCGCACGGCTTCGAAGTCGCCGTTGGACGAGGCGGCGAAACCTGCCTCGATCACGTTGACCTTGAGCCGCTCGAGCTGGCGCGCGATGCGCAGCTTCTCGTCCTTGGTCATCGAGGCCCCAGGCGACTGCTCGCCATCGCGCAAGGTGGTGTCGAAAATGATGAGTTTGTCGGTCATGGGGTGCTCCTCAATGGCTGGCTTTTCCGCGATGTTAGGCGAGTGCTGCTTGCGCGAACTGCAACTTGCCCTGGCGGCGGGCGCGATGCAATCCTGATGTGATGGCTTTCAGCGATGCCGAGACGATGTTGGCATCGATGCCCACGCCGAAGAGCGTGAGGCCGTCGCCCACGCGCAGCTCGAGGTAGGCCACGGCCTTGGCGTCGGCGCCGCTGCCGATGGCGTGCTCGTGGTAGTCGAGCACGCGCACCTTGCTGGCCAGCTGTCGGTTCACGCCTTCGACGAAGGCTTCGATCGGCCCGGCGCCCTGCCCTTCGACCTTCAGGCCGCGGCCGTCGACGTAGACGCTGGTCGAAAGCTTCACCTGCCCGTCGGCGATGGGCGAGATCGTCGCGCGCACGACCTGCGCGTCCCAGGCGCCGGCGGCGCTGTATTCGCGCTGGAAGATGTTCCACAGTTCGGCGGCGGTCTGTTCCTTGCCGGTGTCGTCCATCACGGCTTGCACGACCTGGCTGAACTCGATCTGCAAGCGACGCGGCAACTCGAGGCCGTATTCGTTTTCGAGCAGGTACGAGATACCACCCTTGCCCGATTGGCTGTTGACGCGGATCACCGCGTCGTAGCTGCGGCCGAGGTCCTTCGGGTCGATGGGCAGGTAGGGCATGTTCCACACGTCGCCCTCCTGGCGTGCGGCGAAGGCCTTCTTGATCGCGTCCTGGTGCGAGCCCGAGAACGAGGTGTAGACCAGGTCCCCGACGTAGGGATGGCGCGGGTGCACCGGCAGCTGGTTGCAGTGCTCGACGCAACGGCGTACCTCGTCGATGTCGGAGAAGTCGAGCTTCGGCGACACGCCTTGCGTGTAGAGGTTGAGCGCGATGTTGACGAGGTCGCAGTTGCCGGTGCGCTCACCGTTGCCGAAGAGGCAGCCTTCGATGCGGTCTGCCCCCGCCATCAAGGCGAACTCACCCGTGGCGGTGCCCGTGCCGCGGTCGTTGTGCGGGTGGACCGAAAGCACGATGCTGTCGCGGCGCGCGAGATTCCGATGCATCCACTCGACCATGTCGGCAAAGATGTTCGGCGTCGAACGCTCGATCGTGGTGGGCAGGTTGATGATGCACTTGCGCTCGGGCGTCGGCTGCCACACCTTGGTGACAGCATCGACGATGCGCTTGGCGAAGTCGAGCTCGGTGTCTGAGAAGGTCTCGGGTGAATACTCGAAACGCCACTCGGTTTCGGGCTGGTCGGCGGCGAGCTGGTTCATCAGCTTCGCGTGCTCCACTGCAAGGGCGACGACGCCCTCCTGGTCGAGGCCGAGCACCACGTCGCGCATCACCGGCGCGGTAGCGTTGTAGAGGTGCACGATCGCGCGCTTGGCGCCCTTGAGCGACTCGAAGGTGCGCCGGATCAGCGGCTCGCGGGCCTGCGTGAGCACCTGGATCGTCACGTCATCCGGCACGAGATCCTGCTCGATCAAGGTGCGCAGGAAGTCGAATTCCGTCTGCGATGCCGAGGGGAAACCGACCTCGATCTCCTTGAAGCCGATGCGCAGCAGCGTCTCGAACATGCGCAGCTTGCGCGGCAGGTCCATCGGCTCGATCAGCGCCTGGTTGCCGTCGCGCAGGTCGGTGCTGAGCCAGATCGGCGCGTCGGTGAGAACGGCATCCGGCCAGGTGCGGTCGGCCAAGCCGATGGGCGCAAAGGGTCGGTACTTCTGCTGCGGTTGCTTCAACATGGTCATCCCCTGAAGAGAGTTGAACGGCAACCAGCAAACCCAAATGCAAAACGGCCCGATGCTGGTTGCAAACGGGCCGTTGAGAACGAAAACGATGGACGTGAACGATCAGCGAGCCCGTGGCACCTCTAGTAGAGCTAGCGCGAGGGAGATCGAGAACGTCATGGCTGGCGAATATATCAGCGTTTGCTTCAGCGGTGCAGGCCTTCTTCGTCGGGCTCGTCCATCGAAGTGGCAATAACGCTCACCGGGCGGCCTTTCACGCGCTTCCAGGCGTAGACACCGTAGCCGGACAGCCCGTAGATCACGAACAGGCCGAACAGCACCAGCGGAGGGTGCAGCGTGATGAAGGCGATGCCAAGTGCAATGGCCACGATCACGATGAACGGGACCGAGCGCTTGAAGCTCACGTCCTTGAAGCTGTAGAACGGCACGTTCGTCACCATCGTGAGGCCGGCATACAACGCAAAGCCGAAAGCGGTCCAACGCAGCCAATCACCCGTGAGCGCCACCTTGAAGCCCGAGTCGTCCATCAGCCAGATGAAACCCATGACAAGAGCGGCAGCCGCCGGGCTGGGCAGGCCCTGGAAGAAGCGCTTGTCGACCACACCGAGGTTGGTGTTGAAACGTGCAAGGCGGAGCGCAGCGCACGAGCAATAGACGAAAGCGGCGATCCAGCCCAGCTTGCCCAGGCCCTTCAGCGCCCACTCGTAGACGATGAGCGCAGGTGCCGCGCCGAAGGAGACCATGTCGGACAGGCTGTCCATCTGCTCGCCGAAGGTGCTCTGCGTGTTGGTCATGCGGGCCACGCGCCCGTCAAGGCTGTCGAGCACCATCGCGCAGAAGATGCCGATGGCCGCCTGCTCGAAGCGGCCGTTCATCGCCATCACGATGCCGTAGAAGCCACCGAAGAGCGCCGCCAGCGTGAAAAGATTCGGCAGGATGTAGATGCCTTTGCGGCGCGGGCGAGCCGGCGCTTCGTCTGCGTCGGCCAAGGGTTGCACGCCGTCATGCATGTCGTTCATCTGCGTGTGAAGAGGTCGGAAACCAAGGCTGGGAGGATACCGCAGCCCCCAGCAAAAACGCCGCAAGGTTTCCCTTGCGGCGTCTCGTGCGGAGAACCGTGATTGATCAGTTCTTGCTCTGGTCGACCAGCTTGTTCTTCTTGATCCAGGGCATCATCGCGCGCAGCTTCTCGCCGACCTGTTCGATCGGGTGCTCGGCCATCAGGCGGCGGCGCGACAACAGCGTGGGAGCACCGGCCTTGTTTTCGAGGATGAAGCTCTTGGCGTAATCGCCGGTCTGGATGTCCTTCAGCACCTGCTTCATGACCTTCTTGGTCTCTTCGGTCACGACGCGCGGGCCGGTGACGTACTCACCGTATTCGGCGTTGTTCGAGATCGAGTAGTTCATGTTCGCGATGCCGCCTTCGTAGATCATGTCCACGATCAGCTTCAGCTCGTGCAGGCACTCGAAGTAGGCCATCTCGGGCGCATACCCGGCTTCCACCAGGGTCTCGAAACCAGCCTTGATCAGCTCGACGGTGCCGCCGCACAGCACGGCCTGCTCGCCGAAGAGGTCGGTCTCGGTTTCTTCGCGGAAGTTGGTTTCGATGATGCCGGCCTTGCCGCCGCCGTTGGCCGCGGCGTAGCTCAGGGCCAGGTCACGCGCCTTGCCCGACTTGTCGGCATGCACGGCGATCAGGTGAGGCACGCCGCCACCCTGGGCGTAGGTGCCGCGCACGGTGTGGCCGGGGGCCTTGGGGGCAACCATCCACACGTCGAGGTCGGCGCGCGGCGTGACGAAGCCGTAGTGCACATTGAAGCCGTGGGCGAACACGAGCGAAGCGCCTTGGCGAATGTTCGGCTCGATGTCCTTGTAGTAGACGGCAGCGATCTGCTCGTCGGGCAGCAGGATCATGACGACGTCGGCGGCCTTCACGGCGTCAGCGACTTCCGCGACCTTCAGGCCGGCCTTCTCGACCTTGGGCCACGAAGCGCCGCCTTTGCGCAGGCCGACGGTGACCTTCACGCCGCTGTCGTTCAGGTTCTGCGCGTGTGCATGGCCCTGCGAGCCGTAGCCAATGATGGCGACGTTCTTGCCCTTGATCAGGCTCAGGTCGGCGTCCTTATCGTAGTAAACCTTCATGTCTAGCTCCTTCTCTCTGTCGTCAGTTCAAAGCGGGGGTTCGGGGATATTTGGTGAGGGGACTCACGCGCGCAGGATGCGCTCGCCGCGACCGATCCCGCTGGTGCCGGTGCGCACGGTTTCCAAAATGGCAGTGCGATCCAGGGCTTCGATGAAGGCATCGAGCTTGGACGCGTCGCCAGTCAATTCAATGGTGTAGCTCTTCTCGGTCACGTCGATGATGCGGCCGCGGAAGATGTCGGCCATGCGCTTCATCTCCTCGCGCTCCTTGCCGACGGCGCGCACCTTGATGAGCATCAGCTCACGCTCGGTGTAAGCGCCCTCGGTCAGGTCGACGACCTTCACGACTTCGATCAAACGGTTGAGGTGCTTGGTGATCTGCTCGATCACGTCATCGGAGCCGGTGGTCACGATGGTCATGCGCGAAAGCGACGGGTCTTCCGTCGGCGCCACCGTGAGGCTTTCGATGTTGTAGCCGCGGGCCGAGAACAGGGCGACCACGCGCGAGAGGGCTCCTGGTTCGTTTTCCAGAAGCAAGGCAATGATGTGTTTCATGGGTGTGCAGCGCGCTCTTCAGGCCGTGGGCGGTAACCCATGACCCTTGGCCACGCTGTCCGTGAATGGAAGTTAGAAATGGCCGAAGCGGTTCGGCGCGTCTCCCAGGCGTTCGGGTGGGCGCGGTAACGCACCACCCTTGGCCGGGTTCAGCGCCTCACAGGTCTTCGGACCCGAGCAGCATCTCCGAAATGCCCTTGCCAGCCTGCACCATCGGCCAGACGTTTTCCGTCGGGTCGGTGCGGATGTCGAGGAACACGGTGCGGTCCTTGAGCTTGATGGCTTCGCGCAGCGCGGGCTCCACGTCGCCCGGCTTCTCGACCAGCAGGCCAACATGGCCATAGGCCTCGGCGAGCTTCACGAAGTCGGGCAGCGCGTCCATGTAGCTGTGCGAGTAGCGGCCCTGGTAGTCCAGCTCCTGCCACTGGCGCACCATGCCCAGATAGCGGTTGTTGAGCGACACCACCTTGACCGGCGTCTTGTACTGCAGGCAGGTCGACAGCTCCTGGATGCACATCTGGATGGAGCCTTCGCCGGTGATGCAGAACACGTCTGAATCGGGCTTGGCCATCTTGATGCCCATTGCATACGGCAGGCCCACGCCCATCGTGCCCAGGCCCCCGGAGTTGATCCAGCGGCGCGGCTCCTCGAAGCGGTAGAACTGCGCGGCCCACATCTGGTGCTGGCCGACGTCGGAGGTGATGTAGGTGTCGCGGTTGCGGGTCAGTTCGCAGAGCGTCTCGACGACGTACTGCGGCTTGATGACCTCGGTGCTGCTCTTGTACTTGAGGCACTCGCGCTTGCGCCACTCGTTGATTTGGCCCCACCAGGTCGACAGCGACTGCACATCGGGCTTGGCCTGCGCTTCCTTGATCTGGGCGATCAGTTCTTGCAGCACGTCCTTCACGTCGCCGACGATGGGAATGTCGACCTTCACGCGCTTCGAGATCGACGATGGGTCGATGTCGATGTGGATGATCTTGCGCTCGACGCTGGCAAAGTGCTTGGGGTTACCGATCACGCGGTCGTCGAACCGGGCGCCCACGGCCAGCAGGACGTCGCAGTTCTGCATCGTCATGTTGGCTTCATAGGTGCCGTGCATGCCGAGCATGCCGAGGAACTTGGGGTCGCTTGCCGGCATGGCGCCCAGGCCCATCAGCGTGTTGGTGCAGGGGTAGCCCAGTAGGTTGACCAGCTCGCGCAACTCTGCCGAGGCATTGCCGAGCACGACACCGCCGCCGGTGTAGATGTACGGGCGCTTGGCCGCCAGCAGCAGCTGCACGGCCTTGCGGATCTGCCCACCGTGGCCTTTGCGAGCCGGGTTGTACGAGCGCATCTCGACGCTCGCCGGGTAGTGGAACGGCGCCGTCTTGAGCGAGACGTCCTTCGGGATGTCGACCACCACCGGGCCAGGGCGGCCGGTGCGGGCGATGTGGAAGGCCTTCTTCAGCGTGGTGGCGAGATCGCGCACGTCCTTCACCAGGAAGTTGTGCTTGACGATCGGGCGGGTGATGCCGACGGTGTCGCACTCCTGGAAGGCGTCGAGACCGATGGCGGGCGTGGGCACCTGGCCGGTGATGATCACCATCGGGATCGAGTCCATGTACGCCGTGGCGATGCCGGTGATGGCATTGGTCACGCCAGGGCCCGAGGTCACCAGCGCCACACCGACATCGCCGGTGGCACGGGCGTAGCCATCGGCCGCGTGAACCGCCGCCTGCTCGTGGCGAACGAGGATATGCTCGATGCTCTCCTGCTTGTACAGGGCGTCGTAGATGTAGAGGACCGCGCCACCTGGGTAGCCCCAGAGGAACTTGACGCCTTCAGCCTGAAGGCAGCGGACCAGGATTTCCGAACCGTTCGGATCGGCGGAGGGGGAGTTTTGCGGCTGCGCCGAGGCGGCGCGTTTGATTTCCGCGGCAGACATGTCCATGTTGAACCTTTGCGAATTTCTCTAACGAAAATCCATCGGTGCACCTCTCCGCGCTCTTGTGAAGCGGGTGTGGTACCTGCTCGGTAATAACGAAGGCGCCCAGGTCGGGCGCCAAATTAAGACCAGATGTTGTGCGAACGCACATTATAGTAGAGCCGCAAGGGCTCGCGGGGCGAGACGGAATTCACGGGTGCCATAATCCCGCCGGTTTTCGAGCGGCCGGCCCCCCGGGCATCCCCTTGGCATCTGACAAAGAACTCTCGGATTTCCTGAAAAGCGTTGAGAGACGCGCCTTCAAGCGCGTCGCGTATGCCGTTCGGGACGACGATGCCGCGCTCGACATCGTCCAGGACGCCATGATCCGTCTGGCCGAGAAATACGTCGACCGCCCCGCCGCCGAACTGCCGCTGCTCTTCCAGCGCATCGTGTCCAACGCGACGATGGACTGGTTCCGCCGCCAGAAGGTCCGCAACGCGGTGGTGCGCAATTTTTCCGAGTACGAATCCTCATCCGAAGACGGAGATTTCGATCTGCTGGAAACTCTGGCGGCCGAAAATGACTCTCCTGCAGCTGAGAGTGCAGCGGACTCGGTTTCCCGGGCGCAGATCATGCTTGCCATCGATGGTGAAGTGGCCAGGCTGCCTGCCCGTCAACGAGAAGCCTTCCTGCTGCGTTACTGGGAGGAACTCGATGTCGCCGAGACAGCCGCCGTGATGGGTTGCTCGGAGGGAAGCGTCAAGACTCACTGCTCTCGTGCAGTGCACGCCTTGGCCGATGCCCTGAAGGCAAAGGGAATTACGCTATGAACCGCACCGAACTTCGTCCTTACGCACCTGCCGAGCTGGAAGCCTTTGAGGCCCGGCTCGCCCTGCGCATGACCGCTCGGTTGACGGAAAAGTCCGCCGAGCTGCCGCAAGACGTCACCGAGCGGCTGCGCTTCGCCCGCGAGCAGGCACTGCAGCGCGCCCAGGCGGCGCGCGCCACCACGAGCGCGGCGTCTGCCACCGTGGCCAATGGCGGTGGCACCCTCGTGCTGGGCAACCCTGGCGGCTCCGGGCGGTGGATGCAGCTTGCCGCATGGCTGCCGCTCGTGGCGCTGGTGGGGGGTCTGGTGTTGATCCAGCGCCTGCACACCCAGAGCCAGATCGCGGCCGCAGCTGAAATCGACGCGTCCATCCTCGCAGACGACCTTCCCCCCGCAGCCTACAGCGACCCCGGGTTCGTGGAGTTTCTGAAAACTCCCCGCGATTGACCGGAGTCGCGACCGTGCCCCCACTCTTCCGCCTCGACCGTCTCACGCGGCGCAGCAGCGCTTTCTGCGGTTTGGCGCTGGCATCGTTTGCGCTGCTCGCGATCGCCCTGCCGGGCGTGGCCCAGACGACTTCGACCGCCTCCAATACCAAAGGTGCGCAGGCGGTTCCACCGGGTGGTGTGACCTGGTCCTCCCTCAGCCCCAGCCAGCAGCATGCGCTGCGCCCACTCGAAGCCGAGTGGGGGCGCATTGACAGCCCGCGGCGCTCGAAGTGGCTCGAGATTGCCGATCGCTTCCCCTCGATGTCGCCCGCTGAACGGGCCCGCGTGCAGACCCGCATGACCGAATGGGCCAAGCTGACACCGCGCGAGCGCGGCCAGGCCCGCATGAACTTCCGCGAGGCCCAGCAGGTGCCCGCGCAGGAGCGCAAGGCCAAATGGGACGAGTACAACGCGCTTCCGCCTGAGAAGCGCCAGCAACTCGCGGCCAAAGCCGTGCCCTCGGCGCGCAAGCCGACCAGCGAGGTCGCTGCCGACTCGAGCCGGAAGTCGAACGTGGTGCCCAACCCGTCCTACGCCCCCAAACCCAAGCCGGTCGCCCCCACCGTGGCGCAAGCCCGCCCTGGGGCCACCACCAACCTGATCACCAAACGGCCGAACCCGCCCGCCCATCAACCCGCGGGGCTGCCGAAGATCGCGGTGACCTCGGGTTTCGTCGACCAGTCGACCCTGCTGCCCAAGCGTGGCCCGCAAGGGGCCGCGACCCGGTCGGCTGCGGCTCCAGCCTCAGCCCCTTCCCGTCAATGAGTTCGCTCCCAGCCGCCTCGGGCGGCGAATGGCAGGCACCCAGCCTGCGCCGCCGGTTCGCCTGCCTGCTCTACGAGTCGTTGCTGCTCTTTGGTGTCGGCCTCGTGTCCGGCGCCCTGGGCACGCTGCTCGTGAAGATCACCGGGCTGGCCTCGGCCAGCTCGCGCGACGCGTTGCTGCAAGGGGTAGGCATTGCGGTCTACGGCCTGTACTTCGTCTGGTTCTGGACGCGCCGTGGCCAGACGCTCCCCATGCAAACTTGGCGCATCCAGCTGGTGACGAGCCGCGGCGAACGCCTGGGAGTCGTCCGTGCCCTCGTGCGCTATGTGGCATGTGCCCTGTGGATCGCGCCCGCGGCCGTGCTGGCCAAGGTCAACCACTGGCCACCGGCCACGACGATGGTGGCTGTGGCCATCGGCGTCGTGGCGTATGGCCTGCTCGCCCTGCTCCACCCTCAGCGCCAGTTCTGGCACGACGCCCTGTGCGGCACGCGCCTCGTCACGGTGGATTCCGGCAAGCCTGTGGCCACATAAAACCATCGAATTCGCCGGGCACAATCGCGGCCCATGAGCAATTCTTTCAAGGGCCGCACCGGCCTTGACCGCATCGTCCGCGCCACCGGCTATTCGTTCGACGGCCTGAAGACGGCTTACCGAGGCGAGAGCGCCTTTCGGCAGGAAACCTGGCTCGCCGTCGTGCTCATCCCGGCATCGTTCTGGGTGGGCCGCAGCTGGGTCGAAGTAGCCCTGCTGGCTGGCAGTGTGCTGCTGGTGATGATCGTGGAACTGCTGAACTCGGGCATCGAGGCGGTGGTCGACCGCGTGTCGTTCGAGCTGCACGATCTCTCCAAGCGAGCCAAAGACCTGGCCAGTGCTGCCGTGTTCCTCTCGCTCGTGTTGTGCGGCAGCATGTGGGCGGCCGCGCTGTGGCATCGCTTCCTGTGAGCCACTTCTCGCTGTGCATCTATTGCGGCTCCAAGGTCGGGCTGCACGTGGGTTATGAAGCCGCCGCTCGCCGGGTCGGCACGCTGATCGGCGAGCGTGGATGGCAGCTCGTCTACGGCGGCGGCAACGCCGGCCTGATGGGCGCCGTGGCGAACGCGACGCTCGCCGCAGGCGGTCGGGTCGTCGGTGTGATCCCGAAATCGCTGATGGACCGCGAGCACGGCCACACCGGCCTGCATGAGCTGCACGTGGTCGACACCATGCACCAGCGCAAGCAGATGATGGCCGAGCGGGCCGACGCCTTTCTCGCCCTGCCAGGCGGCATCGGCACTTTCGAAGAACTGTTCGAGGTGTGGACGTGGCGCCAGCTCGGCTACCACGACAAGCCGGTCGGCCTGCTCAACGTCGAGGGCTATTACGACCGGCTCCTAGCCTTCCTCGACCACAGCGTCGCGCAAGGCTTCGTGCTTCCTGCACAGCGCCCGCTGCTGCAATCGTCATCGGATCCGGTCGAGTTGCTCGACGGCCTGTCGCATGACGCAAAGTCAGCCACCGCCCCCGACGACTACCGAAAGATCTGACCCAACAAAAAGCCCGCTTGAAGCGGGCTTTTTCGTGAGCGAAGAAGAAAGCTCAGACGGCCGCTTCGTCGGTCTCGCCGGTGCGGATGCGCACCACCTGCTCCACCGCCGTGACGAAGATCTTGCCGTCGCCGATCTTGCCGGTCTTGGCGGCTTTCACGATGGCCTCGATGCAGCGGTCGACGTCGCCGTCTTTGACCACCACCTCGACCTTCACCTTCGGCAGGAAGTCGACCACGTATTCCGCGCCGCGGTACAGCTCGGTGTGGCCCTTCTGGCGGCCGAAGCCCTTGACCTCGGTCACGGTGAGCCCCGTCACGCCAACCTCGGCGAGGGCTTCACGCACTTCTTCGAGCTTGAAGGGCTTCACGATCGCGGTGATCTGTTTCATGACGGACTCCGGGGCAGCAAAAAGATGGGCGTAGTTTAAGCGCGGAACTTCGAGGTCACGGGGTAGCGCCAATCCCTACCGAAGGCACGATGGGTAATGCGGATGCCCACCGGCGACTGGCGACGTTTGTATTCGTTGATCTTGATGAGTCGCGTGACGCGCTCCACATCGGCGGGTGCGAAGCCGGCCGCGACGATCTCCTCGATGCTCTGGTCTTCTTCCATGTAGCGCTGCAGGATGGCGTCGAGCACCTCGTAGGGCGGCAGGCTGTCCTGGTCCTTCTGGTCGGGGCGCAGCTCGGCCGAAGGCGGGCGCGTGATGATGCGCTGCGGAATGACCTCGCGGCCCTGGGCGTTCTTCCAGTTGGCCAGGCGGTAGACGAGCGTCTTGGCCACGTCCTTGATCACGGCGAAGCCGCCGGCCATGTCGCCGTAGAGCGTGCAGTAGCCGGTCGCCATCTCGCTCTTGTTGCCGGTGGTCAGCACGATGGAGCCGAACTTGTTCGACAAGGCCATCAGCAGGATGCCGCGCACGCGGGCCTGGATGTTCTCTTCGGTGGTGTCTTCCTTCAGGCCGGCGAATTCGGATGCCAGGCTTTGTCGGAAAGCTTCGAACATCGGCACGATCGAAATCTCGTCGTAGCGCACACCCAGGCGTTCGGCCATGTCGCGCGCGTCGATCCAGGAGATGTCGGCCGTGTACGGCGACGGCATCATCACCGTGCGCACCTTCTCCGGCCCGAGCGCATCCACCGCCACCGCCAGCACCAATGCCGAGTCGATGCCGCCACTCAAGCCGAGCAGCACGCCGGGGAAGCCGTTCTTGCCGATGTAGTCGCGCACGCCGGTGACGAGCGCACCCCAGGCCTGCGCTTCGATCTCGGGCACCGACGCGACCGTGCCCTGCACCTCGCTCGCACTCACCTCGACCAGCAGCAGCGACTCTTCGAAAAACGGCGCACGGGCGCCGACCCGCCCGCTCGCATCGAGTGCAAACGAGGCGCCATCGAACACCACTTCGTCCTGCCCGCCGGTGAGGTGCGAATACAGCACCGGCATGCCGATGTCTTGCGCGCAAAGGCGCATGCGCTCCTCGCGCTCGGCCACCTTGCCCAGGTGAAACGGCGACGCGTTCAGCACGCACAACACCTGGGCCCCCGCCGCTTTCGCCGCACGCGGTGGCTCATCGAACCACGCGTCTTCGCAGATGTTGATGCCGAACTTCAGCCCGCCGACCTCGACCACCAGCGCACCCTGCCCTGCGTCGCGGCCCGAGGCAAAGTAGCGCCGCTCGTCGAACACCTGGTAGTTCGGCAACTCGCGCTTGCAGTACGTCGCCACGACACGACCGCCATCGAGCACCGACGCCGCGTTGTAGCGCTGCTGCACGGCATGCGACTTCGACCTAACATCGCCGCGCTCACCCCATTGATGCGGATGCCCCACCACCACATGCAGCCCCGGCAGATCGGCCAGCGCTTGCGCGCATTCGGCGAGCGCCTGCGCACACGACTGCATGAAGGCCGGGCGCAGCAGGAGGTCTTCCGGGGGGTAGCCGCACAGCGCGAGCTCGGGTGCGAGCACCAGTTGCGCACCCTGCGCATGCGCACGCCGCGAAAACTCGACGATCTTGCGGGCGTTGCCGGCCAGATCGCCGACCGTTGCGTTGATCTGCGCGAGTGCGACCTTGACCCTGGCGTTCGATGACATATGCGTGAGGAAAAAAGCTCAAAGAATTATGTCATCCGGGTCCACGACCACCCGGGTGATGTGGACGCCGCGCAGTGGAATGCGCTGCTCCATCAGCAGCCCAGCGCCACGCCCTTCATGCGGCACGAGTACCTCGTGGCGATGCACGAGTCGAAGAGCGCGATCGACCAGACCGGGTGGCAACCCCAGTTCCTCACCGTGTACGACGATGACGCACTCGTCGCGGCCTGCCCGTTGTACCTGAAGTCGCATTCCTACGGCGAATACGTCTTCGACTGGGCGTGGGCCGACGCCTACCAGCGCCATGGCCTGCGCTACTACCCGAAGCTGCTGAGCGCCGTGCCCTTCACGCCGGTGCCCGGCCCTCGCCTGCTGGCGTGCGACGCCGCGGCACGCGTGGCGCTCCTGCGCGGCATGGCGCAGATCGCAGCCGATGCCAAGCTCTCGTCGGCCCATGTGCTCTTCCTCGATGAAGCCGACCAGCAGGCCGCACGGGACGCCGGCTGGATGATGCGCAGCACCGTCCAGTTCCATTGGCAGAACCGCGAGCCGCAGCGCTACGCCGACTTCGCCGAATTCCTCGCCAGCCTGCAGCGCGAGAAGCGCAAGAAGATCCAGCAGGAGCGCCGCAAGGTGGCCGACGCGGGTGTCACGTTCACCGCGCAGCAAGGAGGCGAGATCTCACGCGAGGACTGGGACTTCTTCTACCGCTGCTACACCCGCACCTACCGCGAGCACCACTCGTCGCCCTACCTCACGCGCGACTTCTTCCAGCGCATGGCCCACACGATGGCCGAGAACTGGCTGCTCTTCATTGCCCGCCGCGGCGACACGCGCATCGCCGCGTCGCTGATCGCCATCGACCCCGGGCGCCGCGCCGCCTACGGCCGCTACTGGGGCGCGACCGAGCACGTCTCCTGCCTGCACTTCGAGGCCTGCTACTACCAGCCGCTCGCCTGGTGCATCGCGCAGGGCTACCAGCGTTTCGAAGGTGGCGCCCAGGGCGAGCACAAGATGGCGCGCGGGCTGCTGCCGGTGCAGACCTGGTCGGCACACTGGCTGGCGCACCCGCAGTTCGCGCAAGCCGTGGCCGATTTCCTCGAACGTGAAGGTGCCGGCGTCGAGAGTTACCTCGACGAGTTGAACGAGCGTCAGCCCTTCAAGGCTTGAAGTCGCCAGAGACCGCCGTCACGAAGCTCTCAGGCTTCACGTACTTGCGCAGCGCGGCGTTCACCTGCTCCAGCGTGAGCTTGCCCAAGGCCTCGTCGACCCGGGCCGACACCGCAAACGTGCGGTTGAGGTCAAGGTTCGCCGCGAGCGCTGCGGCCAGGTTGCGGTCTTGTGCGCGCGACAACTGGCGGAACGCCAGCAGGCCTCGCTTGCCTTCGGTGAGCTCTTGCGCGGTGAAGCCCTCCTTCAGCGCACGCGCCAGCTCGTCACGGAAGGCGGCTTCCACTTTCGCCAGGTTCTGCGGCGCGAAGATGGCGCTGCCCTGCAGCATGGAATGCGGCTCGTGGCTGTTCCAGATGATGCCGGTGCGCACGTCGTAAGACAGGCCCTCGTTTTCGCGGATGCGCTTCCACAGCCGCGATTGGCCTCCTGTGCCGAGCAGGTAGTTGGCCATCGACAAGGCCGGGTAGTCTTCGTCGAGGTCGTGCAACGGCACGCTCTGGCGCACGAGCAAGGTCGCGTTCTGCTTGTCGGGTGCGGCGAGCTGCAGTCGCTGCGGCTTCACCGGCGCGATCGGGCGTGGCACGCGGGTGTAGGGCTCGCCGCCCGTCCAGCCACCGAGGGCCTTGTCGAGCGCAGCGCGCACCGAGGCGACGTCCATGTCACCGGCCGCGCCGAACTCGCTGCGTGCCGCGCTGTAGAAGCGCTTGTGGAAGGCCTTGAGCTGGTCCGCGGTGACGGCGTTGATGTCGCTCACCATCTCGTCGAAGCTGCTGGTGTAGCGCACGTCACCACGCGGGTACGGGTTCATGGCACGCGACACCGCGTTCTCCGCAAGCGCCTCGGGCTCCTTGCGCTGCTGCTCGATGTCGGCCAGCGCGGCGCGCTTCAGCTCGTCGAGCACTTCGGGCGGGAACGACGGGTTACGCAGCACGTCGCCGACGAGCGCGATCGCCTCGGGCAAGGTTTCGCGGCGCGAGGTCAGGCTCACCGTAACGACCCCACCGCCACCGCCGATGCGCATCTCGGTCTTGAGCGCATCGAGCCGGTCCTGGATTTGCTGGCGCGAGAGCGTGGTCGTGCCCTTGTCGAGCATGGCCGCCACGAACTCGGGCAACTCGCCTTGCCCGAAGAGCGTCTTCTCGTCACCGAAGCGCAGAGTGAGCAGCGCGGTGACCGCACCGCCCCGCGCACCTTTGGGCAACAGGGCAACCTTCAGCCCACCCAGCTCGAAGCGCTGCGTGAGGCGGTCGATGTTGGCGGGTGTCGCATCGAAGGCCTGCACCGCCACGGCAGCGGCTTGCGGCTTGAAGCTCTTCAGTTCCGCCGCCACGTCGGCCCGGCGCGGAAGCGGCGCGCGCACCGGCGCGTCAACCGGCAGGTAGGTGCCGAGCGTGCGGTTCGACGGCAGCAGGCGCTCGACCGCCACGCGCTGCACGTCGGCGAGCTTCACGTCTCGCACACGGTCGCGCAGCAGGAAGAAGAGACGCCAATCGCCCTGGGCCACCGATTCGCTGAGCGCCACGCCCACCGTCTCGGGGTTGGTGAAGGCCTGTTCCCACGCCTTCAGCCACTGCGCCTGGGCGCGCTTGAGTTCCTCTTCGGTGACGGGCTCCTTGGCGATGGACTCGACGGTGGCGAGCAGCTCGTTGCGCGCCTTGTCCACGTCGAGGCCCGGCGCCAGCTGCGCGCCGAAGATCGCGAAGCCCGGCTCGGCCAGGCCTTGCGAAAAGGCATACGTTCCGGCCGCGAGCTGCTTCGCGGTCAGCCGCTTGTGCAGCCGGCCCGACGGCGTGTCACCGAGGATCTGGTTGAGCACCTCGATGGCCGCGAAGTCGGGGTGGGCGGCAGGCGGCACGTGATAGGCCGCCATCAGCAGCGGCACGCCGCCCGTGCGGCGCAGCGTGACGCTGCGCTCGCCGTCTTGCACCGGGTCGAGCGTGTACTGCGTGGGCAGCTTGCGCGCGGGCTTCTTCAGCTTGCCGAACGATTGCGCCACCCAGGCCAGCACCTTGGCCTGGTCGAACTTGCCGGCCACGATGAGCGTGGCGTTGTCAGGCTGGTAGTACTGGCGGTAGAAGGCCTGGAGGCGCGGGATATCGACGTTTTCAACGTCGGTGCGCGCGCCGATCGTGTTCTTGCCGTAGTTGTGCCACTGGTACATGGTGGCCAGCGTCTTCTCGAAGAGGATGCGCTCGGGGCTGTTCTCGCCCATCTCCATCTCGTTGCGCACGACCGTCATCTCGGTGTCGAGGTCTTTGCGGGCGATGAAGCTGTTGACCATCGCATCGGCCTGCCAGTCGAGGTACCACTTCAGGTTTTCGTCGTTGCTGGCGAAGCTCGCGAAGTAGTTGGTGCGATCGAACCACGTACTGCCGTTGGCGTTCAGGCCACGCTTGGTGAATTCGCCCAGCGCATTGCGCGTTTTCGGCGTGCCCTTGAAGAGCAGGTGCTCGAGCAGGTGCGCCATGCCGGTCTCGCCGTAGTTCTCATGCCGCGAGCCGACGTGGTAGGTCATGTTGACCGTGGTGGTCGGTTTGGCTTCGTCGGGAATCAGCAGCAGCTGCAAGCCGTTGGTGAGGCGGTACTCGGTGATGCCCTCGACCGACTGCACCTTGCTCACACCGGGCGGCAGCGCTTGCGCCAAGACAGGCGGCACGAAAGCCAACAACGCAAGATGGAAAGCGGCCCACCAGATTCGACGCAGCATCGGCACCTCTCGGATCAACGGAAAGTCAGTGTAGAGCCGGGTCGATGGCCCGAGTTCCGGCATGAAAAAGGGGAGCCGCAGCTCCCCTTCTTTGTCATCAATACAAAAGCGCGACTTACTTGCCGGGCTTGTAGGCCGCGATGCCGTTCGCGATCTCCTGGCGGGCCGACTCGGGGCCTTCCCAACCGACGACCTTCACCCACTTGCCGGCTTCGAGGTCCTTGTAGTGCTCGAAGAAATGCTGGATGGCCTTGAGGCGCATCTGGTTGATGTCTTCCGGCTTCTGCCAGTGCGTGTAGATCGGCAGGATCTTGTCGATGGGCACGGCGAGCACCTTGCTGTCGCCGCCGGCCTCGTCTTCCATCTTCAGCACGCCGATGGCGCGGCAGGTGACCACCACACCAGGGGTCAACGCAAACGGCGTGATCACGAGCACGTCGACCGGGTCACCGTCATCCGACAGCGTCTGCGGCACGTAGCCGTAGTTGCAGGGGTAGTGCATCGCCGTCGTCATGAAGCGGTCGACGAAGAGTGCGCCGCTTTCCTTGTCGACCTCGTACTTGATCGGGTCGGCGTTCATCGGAATCTCGATGATGACGTTGAATTGCTCGGGCGCCTTGGCGCCGGGGGTCACGTTGTGAAGGCTCATGGTCTCGGTCTCTAGTCGTAATGCGCGGGAAAACCCGAAGTGTAGCCGCCACATCCTTACGCGAACCCTCGCGGGCACCCCTTGAATGACCGATGGAAAACACCATGCGCGCTTCGTTTGCCAGGGTCAGGGCCATCCCGTAGCATGCGCCGCAGACCCGGCCGTACCCCGCCCCCGGGGTGAAGTAGTGCCTGGCGCAGTCTCTCTCACGTGTTTGAACAACCGATAAGAGGAGTCCCACTGATGTCGACGAACCTGGCGCTTTACTTTGCGCTTGCCTGCGGCATTGCCGCAGTTTTATACGGCTTCGTTCAGAGAAGCTGGATCCTGGGCCAGAACGCTGGCAATGCCCGCATGCAAGAAATCGCGGGTGCCATCCAACAGGGCGCCGCGGCGTACCTGGCCCGCCAGTACCGAACGATCGGCATCGTCGGCGTGGTGCTCGCCGTGCTCATCGGCATCTTCCTCGACGTGACGACGGCCGCTGGCTTCGTCGTCGGCGCCGTGCTCTCGGGCGCTTGCGGCTTCATCGGCATGAACATCTCGGTGCGTGCCAACGTGCGCACCGCGCAGGCCGCAACGCAGGGCATCGGCCCGGCGCTCAACGTGGCGTTCAAGGGCGGCGCGATCACCGGCATGCTGGTGGTGGGGCTCGGCCTGCTGGGCGTGACGGTCTTCCTGCTGTACCTGCTCAACGGTGGCAGGCCCGTCGCCGACGGCACGCTGTCGACGCTGCTCAAGCCGCTGCTGGGCTTTGCCTTCGGCTCGTCGCTGATCTCGATCTTTGCGCGTCTGGGCGGCGGCATCTTCACCAAGGGCGCTGACGTCGGCGCCGACCTGGTGGGCAAAGTCGAAGCCGGCATCCCCGAAGACGACCCGCGCAACCCCGCCGTGATCGCCGACAACGTGGGAGACAACGTGGGCGACTGCGCCGGCATGGCGGCCGACCTCTTCGAGACCTACGCGGTGACGCTGATCGCCACCATGGCGCTCGGTGCGCTGATGGTGACGGGTGGCGCGATCAACGCGGTCGTCTTCCCGATCGTGCTGGGTGCCGTGTCGATCATCGCGTCGATCATCGGCTGCAGCTTCGTGAAGGCCTCGCCCGGCATGAAGAACGTGATGCCGGCGCTCTACCGCGGCCTCATCGTCGCGGGCGTGCTGTCGCTGATCGCCTTCTTCTTCGTGGCACGCACCATGTTCCCGGCGCCCGTGGCGCTGGCCGGTGGCGGCACCGTGAGTGCGATGTCGCTCTTCGGTGCCTGCGTCGTGGGCCTGGTGCTGACCGCCGCGATGGTGTGGATCACCGAGTACTACACCGGCACCGACTACAAGCCGGTGCAGCACGTGGCGCAAGCCTCGACCACAGGCCACGGCACCAACATCATCGCGGGCCTCGGCGTGTCGATGAAGTCCACCGCGTGGCCGGTGATCTTCGTGTGCATCGCCATCTTGGCGTCGTACTGGCTGGCAGGCCTCTATGGCATCGCCATCGCCGCGACGTCCATGCTCAGCATGGCTGGCATCGTGGTGGCGCTCGACGCCTACGGCCCGATCACCGACAACGCCGGCGGCATCGCCGAGATGGCCGAGCTGCCCGACAGCGTGCGCGACATCACCGACCCGCTCGATGCGGTGGGCAACACCACCAAGGCGGTGACCAAGGGCTACGCGATCGGCTCGGCCGGCCTTGCGGCGCTCGTGCTCTTCGCCGACTACACGCACGCGCTCGAGTCGCGCGGCATGCACGTGAGCTTCGACCTGTCGAACCACATGGTGATCGTGGGCCTCTTCATAGGCGGCCTGATCCCCTACCTCTTCGGCGCGATGGCCATGGAGGCCGTGGGCCGCGCCGCAGGTTCGGTGGTGGAAGAGGTGCGCCGCCAGTTCCGGGACATCAAGGGCATCATGGAAGGCACCGGCAAGCCCGAATACGGCAAGGCGGTCGACATGCTGACCACCGCTGCGATCAAGGAAATGATCGTCCCGAGCCTCTTGCCGGTGGTCGTGCCGATCCTCGTCGGCCTGCTGCTCGGCCCGGCCGCACTCGGCGGCCTGTTGATGGGCACCATCGTGACCGGCCTCTTCGTCGCCATCTCGATGTGCACCGGCGGCGGCGCATGGGACAACGCCAAGAAGTACATCGAAGACGGCCACCACGGCGGCAAGGGCTCCGATGCGCACAAGGCGGCCGTGACCGGCGACACCGTGGGCGACCCCTACAAGGACACGGCCGGCCCCGCCGTGAACCCGCTGATCAAGATCATCAACATCGTGGCGCTGCTGATCGTGCCGCTGCTGCCGATGGCGTCTGCCACCAGCAGCACGGCAGCACACAGCACGCCGGCCGCTGCATCGGCACCCGCCGCAGCAATGCCAGAGGCGGCCGCGTCGATGGCCTCAGCACCGGCTGCTCCAGCGGCTGCGAGCGCGGCCAGCCAATAAGCGCGCATCGCACAACGGAAAGGGCTCCATCGGAGCCCTTTTTCTTTGGCCGCGAGAAAGCAAAAAGCCCGGCACCTTTCGGTACCGGGCTTGTGCTGTTCAATGGTCGGGGTGGCGGGATTCGAACTCGCGACCCCTTGCACCCCATGCAAGTGCGCTACCAGGCTGCGCTACACCCCGACGAGCCGCGCAGTATAGCCTGAAAAATCCGGGCTTCCGCCTCAGACGACGAGCAAGCCGCGAATGGAGATGAGCTCCTGTCGCATCTGCCCCATCGACACTTCGGTGGTGATGACTTCGGGGACGGGCACAGGCTCCTCCGCAGCCGACGCGGCCGTGTCATCGGCCACCATCACGTCACCCTCGTCGAGGCCTTCCAGGTCTTTGCCGTCTGAGACCGAAGCTGGTTCGCCACGGCTGTGGACCAGCTCGGTCAGCCGGTTGCGTGCGCCACTGATGGTGAAGCCCTGCTCATACAACAGCTCGCGAATGCGGCGGATGAGCAGCACCTCATGGTGCTGGTAATAGCGGCGGTTGCCCCGCCGCTTCATGGGTTTGAGCTGCGTGAACTCCTGTTCCCAATAGCGCAGCACATACGGCTTCACGCCGCACAAATCGCTCACTTCTCCGATGGTGAAGTAGCGTTTGGCAGGAATGGCGGGAAGCGCTTTCTCCATTTAAATCAATAAGATCAGGAGAGAAAGCTAGACTTTACTCGAAGTCGTCTCCCGCAGGGATGTCGCCTTGGACAACCCCCTTAAGTTTGTGGCTCGCGTGAAATGTGACGACGTTGCGGGCCTTGATCGGGATGGCCTCGCCCGTGCGCGGGTTACGGCCGGGCCGCGGCGCCTTGCGGCGAATGTTGAAGTTGCCAAACCCCGACATCTTGACGTCTTCTCCCGCAACCAGCGTGCCATGGATGATGTCGAAGAAGGCTTCGACCATGTCCTTGGATTCGCGCTTGTTCAGCCCGAGCCGCTCGAACAACAGCTCAGCCAGCTCGGCCTTGGTCAGCGTCGGCGTCTCCAGCGTCGGGAGAATCACCCGGTCGGGCGCTTTCTCTGGAGGTGGGGTGCTCATTCGGGTTATCCAGTAGGTCAAGCGCGCAGCCGAACGCCGAGCTTCTGGCTGAGCGCAGCCACCACGTCAGCCTTGACCGACTCGATGCGCTCGTCGGTCAGCGTGCTCGAGTCGTCCAGGATCTCCAGGCGCAGCGCCAAGCTGCGCTCACCGGCCGCCATGTCGGTCGACGCTCCGGCGGCGGGCTTGTAGACGTCGAAGAGCTTCACCGAGCGCACGAGTTGCGAGTTCGCCGCTTTGGCAGCGTCGATCAGCGCATCGTGGCTCACCTGCTCACCAGCGATCACCGCGATGTCGCGCCAGGCAGATTGCTGGCGCGGAATGGATTGGAAGGCCGGCAGTGGCTGCTCCATCAGTGCCGCCGCATCGAGTTCAAACACCACTGGCGTGCCCGGAAGCTCGTAGGCCTGGCGCCACTGCGGGTGCAACTCGCCGACGAAGCCGATGGCGCGGCCATCGACCTCGACACGCGCCGAACGCCCCGGGTGCAACGCAGGGTGAGTCGCCGGCACGAAGCGCGCGACACGTGGCGCCAGCAGCGCTTCCACGTCGCCCTTCGCATCGAAGAAATCGACTTGGCGTGCCTTGGTGCCCCACTGGAGCTCGTCGACCGACTCGTAAGCCAACCCCGCCACGCGCATCGGCTGTTCGATGCCCGCCACCGTGCCCACACCATCGATCACAGCCGCATCTCGCTTGAAGACACGCCCGACCTCTGAAATGCGCACCCGCGTGGCCTTGCGGGCGAGGTTGAAGCGCAGCACCGAAACGAGGCTGCCGATCAGGCCCGAGCGCATCACCGACAGCGGGCTCGCAATCGGATTGAGCACGCGGATCGGGTTGTCATTGCCCGCAAGCTCGCGCTCCCAGCGTTCCTCGACAAAGCTGAAGTTGATCGTCTCCTGATAGTCGAGTGCCGCCAACGCATGGCGCAGCGCATGCACACCGCGGCGCGACTCGCTGCGCACATGCGCGCGGATCGGCGCCACCGGCGGGGTGTCGGGCAGGTTCTGATAGCCCAGCACGCGCACGACTTCTTCGATCAGGTCTTCCTCGATCTGCAAATCGAAACGCCAGCTCGGCGGCGTGACGGTCAGCAGGCCCGGCGCTTCGGTCACGTCCAGGCCCAGGCGGCGCAGCACTTCCACGCACTGGGCCTGCGTGACCGGCATGCCGATCACCTTGGCTGCGCGCTCGACGCGCAGCGGCACCGGCTTGCGTGCCGGCAGCTCGGTCGTCTGGTCATCCATCGCACCCGGCTCACCACCGCAGATGTCGAGGATGAGCTGCGTGATGCGCTCGATGTGCTCAACCGTCTGCGCTGGATCGACGCCACGCTCGAAACGATGACCAGCATCGGTGCTGAAGTTGTAGCGGCGCGAACGCCCTGCCACCGCCTCGGGCCACCAGAAGGCAGCCTCGACGTAGACGTTGCGCGTGTCGTCGGACACGGCCGTTGCATCACCACCCATGATGCCGGCGAGCGACTCGACGGCCCGATCGTCAGCAATCACCCCGACCTGCTCGTCGACTTCGATCGTGTTGCCGTTCAACAGTTTGAGCTGCTCGCCTTTGCGACCCCAACGCACGACGAGGCCGCCGTGGATCTTGTCGAGATCGAAGATGTGCGATGGGCGGCCGTACTCGAACATCACATAGTTCGAGATGTCGACGAGTGCCGTCACCGAGCGCTGGCCACAACGCGCAAGGCGGTCGATCATCCATGCAGGAGTTTTTGCCTTGGTGTCGACGTTGCGGATGATCCGGCCCGAGAACCGCCCGCACAGATCGGGCGCTTCGATGCGCACCGGCAGCTTGTCGGCGTGAGCCACTTTCGCCTTCGCGAAGTTCGGTTTCAGCAACGGCGATCCCGTCAGCGCTGCCACTTCGCGTGCGATGCCGTAGACGCTCAAGCCGTGCCCGAGGTTCGGCGTGAGCTTGAGCGTGAAGAGCGTGTCGTCGAGTTTCAGGTGCTCGCGGATCGAGGCACCCACCGGCGCGTCGTCGGCGAGGATCAAGAGACCGCCGTGGTCCTCCGACAATTTGAGTTCGCGGGCCGAGCACAACATGCCCTGGCTCTCAACGCCGCGCAGCTTGCCGAGCTTGATCTCGAACAGTGCACCGCCCTCTTCCGCCGGCGGCAACTTGGCGCCCACCAGCGCACATGGCACCTTGATGCCGGGACGCACGTTGGGTGCGCCACAGACGATGTTGAGCGTCGGGCCGCTGCCCGTGCGCACCTGGCAGACATTGAGGCGATCGGCGTTGGGATGACGCGCGACGTCCAGCACCTCGGCGACCACCACGTTGGAGAACGGCGGCGCGACCGGGCGCAGCTCTTCGACCTCCATGCCGGACATGGTCAGCAGGTCGGCCAACTGCTCGGTGTTGAGGGGCGGGTTGCAGAACTCCCGCAGCCAGGACTCTGGAAATTGCATCTCGTCGTCTGCTCTGGATTACTTGAATTGAGAGAGGAAGCGCAGGTCGCCTTCGAAGAACATGCGCAGGTCGCTCACGCCGTAGCGCAACATCGCCAGGCGGTCGATGCCCGAACCGAAGGCGAAGCCGATGTAGCGCTCCGGGTCGAGCCCCATGTTGCGCACGACCTGCGGGTGCACTTGGCCCGAGCCCGACACTTCCAGCCAGCGGCCCTTCAACGGCCCGCGTTCGAACATGATGTCGATCTCGGCGCTGGGCTCGGTGAAGGGAAAGTAGCTGGGGCGGAAGCGCAGCTTGAGCTCGGTCGTCTCGAAGAAGGCCTGGATGAAGTCGAGGTACATCGACTTCAGATCCTTGAAGCTCACGTTCTCGCCGATCCACAGGCCTTCGACCTGGTGGAACATCGGCGAGTGCGTGGCGTCGCTGTCGACGCGGTAGGTGCGGCCCGGCGCGATGACGCGGATGTCGGGCATCTTCGACTGGCCTTCGTACTTCTTCGCGTGCGCCTGGGCATATCGCACCTGCATCGGCGAGGTGTGCGGGCGCAGGTTGAGCCAGCGGCCTTCTGCGTCTTTCATGTCGACGTAGAAGGTGTCCTGCATCGAACGCGCCGGGTGGTTCTCGGGGTTGTTGAGCGCGGTGAAGCTGTACCAGTCGGTTTCGATCTCGGGGCCGTCGGCCACGTCGAACCCCATCGAGCCGAAGATCGCCTCGATGCGCTCCATCGTGCGGGTGATCGGGTGCAGGCCAGCGGTGCCGCGTTTGCGGCCGGGCAGCGTGACGTCGAGCGCTTCGGCTTTCAGCTGCGCCTGCAGTTCCGCATCGGCCAGAGCCTGGCGGCGTGCATTCAGCGCAGCTTCGACACGCTGCTTGGCGGCGTTGATGTCAGCGCCTCGGGTCTTCTTCTCTTCGGGCGATAGGGCGGCCAGGCCCTTGAGCAACTCGGTGACACGCCCGGCTTTGCCGAGGTAGCGCGCCTTGGCGTTCTCCAGATCGGCAGGTGCGGCGGCCTCGTTGAAGTCGGCCTGCGCAGCTTGCACCAGTTGATCGAGATCGTTCATCGGTTCAGTGGGACGGAAGAATGCGGATTCGGGACAAACAAAAAAGGCCGCACACGAGGTCGGCCTTTGAAAGCTTGCGTGCGCCGGGCCGTACTGCACCCGGCGTGATCACGACATCAAGCGAGCTGGGCCTTCACCTTCTCGACGATGCTGCCGAAAGCGGCAGGATCATTCACAGCCATGTCGGCAAGGACCTTACGGTCGATGTCAATGTTGGCCTTCTTCAGGCCGGCCATGAACTTGCTGTAGGTGACACCCAGGCCACGGCTCGCCGCGTTGATACGGGCGATCCAGAGCTGGCGGAACACACGCTTCTTGGTACGGCGATCGCGATAGGCATATTGCCCAGCGCGCATGACCGCTTCCTTGGCGATGCGGAATACGTTCTTGCGGCGGCCGCGGAAACCCTTGGCGAGTGCGAGAACTTTCTTGTGACGAGCACGTGCGGTTACACCACGTTTGACGCGAGGCATGACGTTTCCTTTCTAGAAATCAGAGACCGGCGAACGGCAGCATTTGCGCCATTCCTGCCATGTTGGTCTCGTGGACGCCGACAGCACCGCGGAGCTGGCGCTTGTTCTTCGTCGACTTCTTGGTCAGGATGTGGCGCTTGAACGCCTGACCGCGCTTGACGGTGCCACCCGGACGAACGCGAAAACGCTTCTTCGCACTGCTCTTGGTCTTCATTTTGGGCATGACTGCTCCTTCTAAATTGCTCCTGCAGGCGCCCGCGAAATCTCTCGCGGTCTTGTAAGCCTGCAGAGGCTTCTTGCATCGCCCTGGTGACCAAACCAAGGTGATGAACTCTTCAAACCAGCTCTATCGCTTCTTCGGCCCGAGGACCATGATCATCTGGCGGCCTTCGAGCTTGGGCATATTCTCGACCACCGAGCAATCTGCCAGGTCGTCGCGAATGCGCTCGAGAAGCCGCATGCCGATGTCCTGGTGGGTGATCTCGCGGCCGCGGTAGCGCAGCGTGACCTTGCCTTTGTCGCCGTCTTCCTCGATGAAGCGGCGCAGGTTGCGCAGCTTGATCTGGTAGTCGCCTTCATCGGTACCCGGGCGGAACTTGACTTCCTTGATCTCGATGACTTTTTGCTTGGACTTGGCTTCCGCCGCGCGCTTCTGCTCCTGGTACTTGAACTTGCCGTAGTCCATCAAGCGGCACACAGGCGGGTCGGCCTGCGCGGCGATCTCGACAAGGTCAACGTCCAGCTCACCTGCCATCCGCAAAGCTTCTTGCAGGGGGACGATGCCCAGCGGCTCGTTCTCCACCCCGTTCAGCCGGACTTCCGGCGCCATGATTTCGCGGTTCAGGCGGTGCTTGCGTTCCACGTTGGGAGCGCGGCGGTCAGCAAAGGTAGCGATAGTTCAAATCCTTCAGCGAACCCCAAGGCGACAGGGCCCAAAAACAATCAACGCGCGCCAGGCAACCGGACCTTTCGTCAAACACGATTGGCAATGTCACCCGCGATCTTCGAGCTGAAGTCGGCGAGGGGCATCACACCGAGGTCTTGGTTGCCGCGAGCGCGCACGGCAACAGCCCCGTTCGCCTTCTCCTTGTCACCAACGACCAGGAGGAACGGGACCTTTTGCAGGGAATGCTCGCGGATTTTACGGGTAATTTTCTCGTTGCGCAAATCGCTTTCGACTCTAAGCCCTTGTTTTTGAAGCGTTTTCACCACCTCCGAGGCGTAATCCGCCTGGTCGTCGGTGATGCTCATGACCACCGCCTGCACCGGCGACAGCCAGACCGGCAGCGCGCCCGCGTGTTGCTCGATCAGGATGCCGATGAATCGCTCCAGGCTGCCGACGATGGCCCGATGGAGCATCAAGGGCCGATGTCGGGCGCCGTCTTCACCCACGAAATCGGCGTCCAGGCGCTCCGGCAGGTTCGGATCGACCTGGATCGTGCCGCACTGCCAGGGGCGCCCGAGCGCATCCTTCAGCGTGTACTCGATCTTCGGGCCGTAGAACGCCCCCTCGCCCGGCAGGTACTCGAATTCACAGCCGGACGCACGCAAGCCGTCGGCCAGGGCGGCCTCGGCCTTGTCCCAGCTTTCTTCGGTCCCGATGCGGTTCTCGGGCCGCGTGGAGAGCTTGTAGATGATGTCGGTGAAGCCGAAGTCCTTGTAGACCTTCTGCAGCAGCGTCGTGAACGCCGTCACCTCGGCCTGGATGTGCGCTTCGGTACAGAAGATGTGACCATCGTCCTGCGTGAAGCCGCGCACGCGCATGATCCCGTGCAGGCCGCCCGTCGGCTCGTTGCGGTGGCACTGGCCGAATTCGCCGTAACGCAGCGGCAGCTCGCGGTAGCTCTTGATGCCTTGTTTGAAGATCAGGATGTGCCCGGGGCAGTTCATCGGCTTCAGCGCGTACTCGCGCTTCTCCGATTCCGTGGTGAACATGTTCTCGCGGTACTTGTCCCAGTGGCCGGTCTTCTCCCACAGGCCCTTGTCGAGGATCTGCGGCCCCTTCACCTCCTGATAGCCGTTCTCGCGGTAGACGCGGCGCATGTACTGCTCGACCTCCTGCCAGATCGTCCAGCCCTTGGGATGCCAGAAGACCGTGCCGGGTGAATGCTCGTCGATGTGGAAAAGATCCAGCTCACGCCCGAGTCGACGGTGGTCGCGCTTCTCGGCTTCCTCGAGCATGTGCAGGTACTGCTGCAACTCGTCTTTGGTGGCCCAGGCCGTGCCATAGACCCGCTGCAGCATCTCGTTGCGATGGTCACCGCGCCAATAGGCACCAGCCACCTTCATCAGCTTGAAGTGCTTCAACTTGCCCGTACTCGGCACGTGCGGGCCGCGGCAGAGGTCTTCGAACTTGCCTTCGCGGTACAGCGAGACGTCTTCGTTCGCCGGGATGCTCGCGATGATTTCGGCCTTGTAGTGCTCGCCCAGGCTCTTGAAATAGGCCACGGCCTCGTCGCGCGGCAGCACACGGCGCTCGACCTTCTCGTCCTTCTTCGCCAGCTCCGTCATCTTGGCTTCGATGGCGACCAGGTCTTCGGGCGTGAAGGGTCGCTTGTACGAGAAGTCGTAATAGAAGCCGTTTTCGATGACCGGGCCGATCGTGACCTGCGCCTCGGGGAAGAGCTCCTTCACCGCATACGCCAGCAGGTGCGCGGTCGAATGGCGGATGACTTCCAGTCCGTCGGCGTCCTTGTCGGTCAGGATCGCCAGCGTCGTGTCGGCTTCGATGCGGTGGCTGGTGTCGACGACCTTGGCCTCGGCGCCCTGCCCCACGCGGCCCGCCAAAGCGGCCTTGGCCAGGCCGGCACCGATGGAGGCCGCGACCTCGGCCACCGTCACGGGGCCTTCGAACTGACGCTTGGAACCGTCGGGCAACTGAATGGAAATCATGATGAGCAAACTCCAGAAAGCAAAAAGCGCGGTGACGAACCGCGCTTTTTGATGATGACGAGAAGAGACGTGACGAAGCCGCGGCCGACTAAACCTTTACCTGCCGGGTCGTAGTTCGCGGTGTCATAACCAGGGTGCCCTTCTCGCTCTTGTGGATTGCCAGTGGTGTACTGGGGAGCAGGAATTCTAGTTCAGCCCCGCGCGCGGTATTCGGAAAAGATGCCCAGTTCCACATACCGGCTCGACTCCAACAGACCTGCGGCGCTGAGCGACGCGATGACCTGGGCGGGCGGAATGCAGCCGGCGATGGTGTCCCAGTAATAGCGCCACAGCATCGGCGTGGTGGACGACTTCGACACGAAGCGCGCCAGCAGAGGCACCACACCGCGCATATAGGCCTTGAGCACCCAGGTGCCGAGCCGGCTCTGCGGCATCGTGATCTCGAGGATGAGCAATCGGCCGCCCGGCTTCAGCACGCGGCGGAACTCGGCACAAGCCTTCGAGAAGTCGCTGATGTGACGCAGCGCGTAGCCCATCACCAGGAAGTCGACCGAGGCGTCGGGCACCGGAATCTCTTCCGCACGGCCCAGCTTGCACACCACTTCAGCCGGCAGCTTGGCCTGAGCCATCATGCCGGGGCTGGGGTCGACACCGATCAGCTTCGACGGCTCGCCCGTGATCTTCAAAATCTCTTGCGACACGATGCCCGTGCCCATGCCCACGTCCACCACCATCATCCCGGGCTTGAGACCCGCGCGCTTCAGCGCACGCCCCCGGTAGCTCGGGCCGGTGCCAAAGCCCAGAATGGCTTCGAGCTTGTTGTAGTCGACCGCCGTGTCGTCGAAAGTCTTGCGCAGGAAACTCTCGCGGGCCTGCAGGTCGTCGGACGGGTAATAGTCCGGCAGCGGCTGGTGCGGAAGTTGAACGGCTTGGGCACTCGGGCGGCCTTGCGGCGTGGTCATGTACGGCTCCTCCTGTGGTGGACGACGGTCGTGTGTCGGTGATCAAAGTGGCAACGCGGCGATGGGCTCGCGCCGCTCGACGAGTTGCTGGAACTCGTCTCGCAGGCGTTCGCTCTCCGCCACTGCCTGCCTCCAGGCCCTCACCCGGGCAGGCACATCGTGGGTATAGCGTTTGAAATCGTTGCGGTCCGGGAGCTTGCCATTGGGAAGCGTGGCAATCCATTCGGGATTAGGCGATACAACCACCACATTATCCAGGTGGGCGCTGGCGCGATGGCGGTGCTTCAGCGCCTTGTCGAGCCAACCGGGAATAATCGTCTTCTGGAAGTGCGGATAGAGCACCAGGCCGTCGCGCAGCGAGGCGTAATTCAGGTGCAGGTGGTAGTCGGTGATGCCGCCGTCCCAATATGCACCGCGCGGGCCGCCGGGAATGTCGTGCACCGCATCCAGCCAGAATGGGATCGAGCAACTCGCCAGAATGCTCGGCTGCAGGTTCTGGGCATCGAGCGCGACGACGCGCGTGCTGTAGTCGTGGGTGTGCAGCGGGAAGGCATCACGCGCATCGGAAAAGATCACACGCTCGAGCCACGCCCCCATCGCCTTGCGGCTCACGACGTTGGTGGCGAAGGCGCCGAGGTAGCCCAGGGGCGTCGTGACCCGTGACAAGCGACGGCCTTCGCGCTTGAGCACGTGCCGCCCCCGGCTGGTGAACACATGCAGCCGAAACTTCGGATGGCTCAGCACCTGCGTTTCCTGGCCGGCGAAGTGCTCCAGCAGCTTGGCGCCAAACACCTCGCTCACGTGCGTGGGCGTGGGCGGCTTGCCGGCCTTGTGCTCGTATTCCTGCGTGATGTAGTCGTCGGCCAGTCGAGCGAAGGCCTGGCGCGGGTTGCCGAGACAGGCTGTCGCCATGCGCCACGCGCCGATCGACGCGCCGATGAGGTGAACGGGCTGCGTCACATCCTGCAACCACTCGCCGAAGATGAACTGATCGAGCGGGCCGAGCACCAGACCCTTCGGCCCCCCGGCCGCACCGGGGATGGCGCGCACGTCGGCCGCCGCGAGCCCGTGCTCGCGCAGGTGTTTGATTGCACGCGGGCCGGCGTGGACCTGCAGGGCTTGCATGACGACGGGCCGATCAGCGCTTGGTCTGCAGCTTGGCGAACGCAGCCGCCATCGCCGAAGGCGTCTGCGCCTGCCCGGGGGCACGCTGGCCGCCCATGCGCTCGCCGCGTGCTGCCGGCCGGTAGCTGTTGTCGCCGCGCTCACCCCGAGGTGCCGGCGCGGTGTCGAGCTTCATCGTGAGCGAGATGCGCTTGCGGGCCAGGTCGACCTCCAGCACTTTCACTTTCACGATGTCGCCCGTCTTCACCACTTCGCGCGCGTCGTTGACGAACTTGTTCGAGAGCTGGCTCACGTGCACCAGGCCGTCCTGGTGCACACCGAGGTCGACGAAGGCGCCGAATTGGGCCACGTTGCTCACTGTGCCTTCGAGCGTCATGCCCGGTTGCAGGTCCTTGATGTCTTCCACGCCGTCGTTGAAGCGCGCCACCTTGAAGTCGGGGCGCGGGTCGCGGCCGGGCTTTTCCAGCTCGGCGAGGATGTCCTTCACCGTGATGGCACCGAACTTGTCGTCGGCGAACGCCTCGGGCTTGAGCGCACGGATCACGTCGCTTCGGCCCATCACCTCGGTCAGTGGCTTGCTCACCTTGGCCAGGATCTTCTCGACGACCGGGTAGGTCTCGGGGTGCACGCCCGATTGGTCGAGCGGGTTCTCACCGCCGCTGATGCGCAGGAAGCCGGCGCTTTGCTCGAAGGTCTTGGCGCCGAGCCCGCTCACATCGAGCAACTGCTGTCGGCTCTTGAAGGCCCCGTTGGCATCGCGCCAGCGCACGATGCTGTTGGCCACCGCGGTGCTCAGGCCCGACACACGCGCCAGCAGCGGCGCCGAGGCGGTGTTGAGGTCCACCCCCACCGAGTTCACGCAGTCTTCGACCACGGCGTCGAGGCTCTTCGCCAACTCGCCCTGGTTCACGTCGTGCTGGTATTGGCCAACGCCGATGCTCTTGGGTTCGATCTTCACGAGTTCGGCCAGCGGGTCCTGCAGACGTCTCGCGATGCTGACGGCGCCACGCAGGCTCACATCCAGATCGGGCAGCTCCTTGCTCGCGAACTCGCTTGCCGAGTACACCGAGGCGCCCGCCTCGCTTACCACCACCTTCTCGATGTGGGTGCCAGGGGCGAGCTGCTGGATGCGCTTGATGAGGTCGGACGCCAGCTTGTCGGTCTCGCGGCTCGCCGTGCCGTTGCCGATGGCGATGAGGTTCACGCCGTGCGTGGCACACAGGCGACCCAGCGTGTGGATGGAGCCTTCCCAGTCCTTGCGCGGCTCGTGCGGGTAGACGGTGTTGGTGTCGAGCACCTTGCCGGTGGCATCGACCACCGCCACCTTCACGCCGGTGCGGATGCCGGGGTCAAGCCCCATCACCACGCGCGGGCCGGCGGGTGCGGCCAGCAGCAGGTCGCGCAGGTTTTCGGCGAACACCTTGATCGCCACCTTCTCGGCCTCTTCGCGCAACCGGCTGAAGAGATCGCGCTCGAGGCTCAGGCTGAGCTTGACCTTCCAGGTCCAGGCGATGGTCTTGCGGATCAGGTCGTCGGCGGGCCGCTTGGCGTGGCTCCAGCCCAGATGGCGGGCAATGCGCCCTTCGGCGAGCGTGGGCTGGCCGGGCACCACTTCTTCGTCGACCACCAGCTTGGCGTCGAGGATTTCCTGGGTGCGCCCGCGGAACACCGCCAGCGCCCGGTGCGACGGCACGCGGCCGATCGGCTCGTCGTAGTCGAAGTAGTCGCGGAACTTGGCCACGTCGGCGTTGTTCTCGTCCTTGCCGTCCATCAGCTTCGACTTGAGCAGGCCCTCTTCCCAGAGCCACTCACGCAGCTTGCCCACCAGCGCGGCGTCTTCCGCCCAGCGCTCACTGAGCAGGTCGCGCACGCCGTCGAGCACGGCAAACGCATCGGCAAAGCCGGCGTCGGCATTGATGAAGGCGGCTGCTTCGGCCGCGGGGTCGAGCGTGGGGTCGGCAAAGAGCTTGTCGGCCAGCGGCTCCAGCCCCGCTTCGCGGGCGGTCATGCCCTTGGTGCGGCGGCGCGGCTTGTAGGGAAGGTAGAGGTCTTCCAGTTCCTGCTTGGTGGGCACGGTTTCGATGGCCGCACGCAACTCGGGGGTCAGCTTACCTTGCTCATCGATGCTCTTGAGTACCGCGGCGCGGCGCTCTTCGAGCTCGCGCAAGTAGCCGAGGCGGCTTTCCAGCTCGCGCAGCTGCGTGTCGTCGAGGCCGTCGGTGGCCTCCTTGCGATAGCGGGCAATGAAGGGAACGGTGGCGCCACCATCGAGCAACTCCACCGCGGCGTTCACCTGGGCCGCGCGAACCTTCAGTTCGCCAGCCAACTGAAGAAGAATCTTGTTCAAGTACAGCGGTCCGCAGAGGGACGAAAAACGAAAGCGGCGAAGTGTGCCACACGGTCATTTCGCCTCGGACGCAGCCCCTTCGGATGGTTCGGGAACGATGCCACGCTGATCGGGCGGAAGCGTGGCGCGCAGCGCGTCGATCTGCTCTTTCTTCTGCGCCGGGCTCAGGTTCGGGTTCTGGTCGATCACGGCGGCCATCATCACGGCGCGAGCGTTGCGCAGGTCTTGCCCGAAGAGTGCGCTGGCCGTGCCGTCGTCGAAGTGGCGGCGCTGGATGAGGGCGACCTTCGCGAAGTAGTCGTCAACGCTTTCCGCCGTTTCAGGAATGGCCAGTTGCGCGCCCTCGCTGCGCAGGTCCACCTGGTAGCTGCGGTAGCCCTGCAGCAGCTTGAGCGCCTTCTCGGCTTCCTCCTTCGGCAAGCCCTGCCGCAGGGTGTATTCCAGCTTCGCGGTTTCCTCCGGGGTGGGTGGGTCCGACATCTGGAGCATGAGGGTGTCGAGCGTGGCCCGGGTGTCGGCGTCGACGTTCAGCCCGCCCCCGAACCCGAGCTGGAAAAGCCGGGAAACGTCCATGCGCGTACCAAGGACATCCACCTCCACGAGGGCCGGGTTGCCGCCTGAATCGCGGGCGCCGCCCGAAGGCGCCTCAAAGCCGCTTGGTTTTGTGTTTGAAGCGTTTCCGTGGATCGGCTCACTCGCCGTCGGGGCCTCGTTCGCCCCGAACCAGACCCCGCCCACCGCGGCGGCCACGAGAGCCACCCCGAGCCCGGCGAGGACAGCACGCCGCTTCCACCACGGCACATTGTTTAGATGCACAGCCATTCAAAAAATCTTTCTACCCAATCAGTATTGAGTTGCTACGACCCAGAAACCGCCCCGAAAGCCTCACATAAGTCGATAAATCGTGGATCAGGGAAATCGATGAAACGTTTTAAACGCACTGTCGTTCAACATTCGCGAGCCGAATTAGAACAGCCGTACACAAATAGTTCGTCCTCGGCGCTAGTTCAACCCCAGGAGACACCATGCAACTTGCACTGAACCCCACATTGCGCCATCTCGCGCGTTTCGCCAAGGCCTCCGTGCTGGCGGCCACCCTCGCCCTCACCGGCCTGGCCAACGCCCAGTACCAGAAGGGCCCGGACCCCACGGTCTCGGCGCTCGAGCGCACCGGCCCCTTCACCGTGCGCACCCAGACCGTCTCCCGCACTGCGGCGAGCGGCTTCGGCGGCGGCACCATCCACTACCCGACGGCCTCGGGCACCTACGGCGCGATCGCCGTCTCGCCGGGCTTCACGGCCTATGAGTCGTCGATCAGCTGGATCGGCACCCGCCTGGCCTCACATGGCTTCGTGGTCATCACCATCGACACCATCACCACGGGTGACCAGCCCGACAGCCGTGGCCGCCAGCTGAAGGCCGCGCTCGACTACGTGGTCGCGCAAAGCCGCCGCAGCACCAGCGGCGTGTACAACAAGGTCGACTCCAGCCGCCTCGGCGTGGCGGGCCATTCGATGGGTGGCGGCGGCACGCTCGCGGCAGCCCGCGACAACCCGTCGTACAAGGCGGCCGTGCCGCTCGCTCCGTGGCACACCACCAAGAGCTGGCGCACCGTGCGCGTTCCCACCCTGATCATCGGCGCCGAAAACGACGCCATCGCCGGGGTGGCCTCGCACTCGATCCCGTTCTACACGAGCCTGCCGTCGACCACCTCGAAGGGCTACGCCGAGCTGAACGGTGAAGGCCACTTCTTCCCGCAGCTGTCGTCGAACTACCCGATCGTCGGCCGCTACATGATCTCGTGGTTCAAGCGCTTCATGGACAACGACACGCGCTACAGCCCGTTCCTGTGCGGCAGCCAGCACCAGGGTGACCTGGGCGTCTTCGGCCCGTTCTCCGACTACCGCGAGAACTGCCCGTACTGATCCGGCGGTGAGTTGGCGCGCGACACGATCGCGCCCTCAAACCCACAGGGCGCCAGCCTCGGCTGCGCGCCCTGTTTCTTTTTTTGGGCCGCGACAACTCAGCAACGCCGTACAACGCAAAAAGAGCACGCTAGTGCACCATCCACGCGTCGACATTGAACGGGCGTCTAAAACCGCTTCTAGATCGGCGCCGATCCCAAAAACCAGGAGACACCATGCAAGTTGCTTCGAAGCCCACCCTGCGCCACCTGGCGCGATTCACGCAGGCATCCGTCCTCGCGGCTGCCGCCCTGTTCGCCGGCGTCGCCAGCGCGCAGTACCAGAAGGGCCCGGACCCCACGGTGGCCGGTCTCGAGCGTGACGGCACCTTCGCCATCCGCACCACCACCGTCTCGCGCCTGAGCGCCAGCGGCTTCGGCGGCGGCACCATCTACTACCCGACCGCCACCGGCAGCTACGGCGTTGTCGCCGTGTCGCCCGGCTTCACCGCCTACCAATCGTCGATCAGCTGGATCGGCAGCCGCCTCGCCTCGCACGGCTTCGTCGTCATCACCATCGACACCAACACCACCTCCGACCAGCCCGACAGCCGCGCACGCCAGCTGAAGGCCGCGCTCGACAAGGTCGTGAGCCTGGCCAGCAGCCGCACCAACGTGCTCTACGGCAAGGTCGACTCGTCGCGCCTGGCCGTGGCCGGCCACTCGATGGGCGGTGGCGGCAGCCTGGCGGCTGCGCGCGACTACCCGTCGCTCAAGGCGTCGGTGCCGCTGGCGCCGTGGCACACCACGAAGAGCTTCTCGACGGTGCGCGTGCCCACGCTGATCGTCGGTGCCGATGGCGACACCGTCGCGAGCGTGACCTCCCACTCGATCCCGTTCTACACGAGCATCCCGTCGAGCACACCCAAGGGCTACCTCGAGCTCAACAACGAAGACCACTTCTTCCCGCAAGACAGCGGCGAGTACGGCCTGGTCGGCAAGTACATGATCTCGTGGTTCAAGCGCTTCGTCGACAGCGACACCCGCTACAGCCCGTTCCTGTGCGGCGCTCCGCACCAGACGCAGATCGCCAACACGCTGCGTGTGTCCGACTCGCGCACGAACTGCCCGTACTGATCTTCAGTCGGGCCAAGGCACGCCGGCCGTCGGGAGACGCGCCGCGTGCCTTCAGCAAAGCCCTGACCACGCCAGTGCGCCGGCTCCCGCCGCGCGCCCGGTCGCCAGGCAAGCAGTGAGCAGGTAGCCGCCCGTCGGCGCCTCCCAATCGAGCATCTCACCCGCGCAGAAGATGCCGGGCCGCCGTGCCAGCATCAGGCGCTCGTCGAGTGCTTCGAAGCGCACGCCACCCGCGGTGCTGATGGCTTCGTCCAGCGGCCGTGCCGCCACCAGCTTCACCGGAAGGGCCTTGATCGCCTGCGCGAGCCGGCCTGCGTCGGCCAGCTCGTCCTTCGACAGCAGCTCGTGGAGCAGCCCGGCCTTGACGCCATGCAGCCCAAGCCGGCTCTTCAGGTGCGTGGACAACGAGCGCGGGCCACGCGGATGGGCCAGCTCGCCCCGCACCCAGTCGAGGCTGCGCGCCGGCAGCAGGTCGAGATGGATGAGCGCATCGCCGTGCGCCTCGATCTCTTCGCGCAGCCCGGCCGACGCGGCGTAGATGAGACTCCCCTCCAGGCCGGTCTGCGTGAGCACGCATTCCCCGACCTGATCGAAAGCCACGCCCTGCCGAGGCTGGAACGACAGGCGCACCGACTTCAACGGCTGCCCCGCGTACCGCTCCTGCAGGTGGGCCGACCAGCCGACGTCGAAGCCGCAGTTGGACGGCCGAAGCGGCGCGAGTTCGTCGGCCGACAGGCCCAGCCATTGCGCCCAGGCGCCATCGGAGCCAAGCCTCGCCCAGCTCGCACCACCGAGCGCGAGCACGACCGCATCGACCTCGACCGACTGCGCCCCGCCCGGAGCCTCGAACGCCAGCGTCACGCGGTCGCCTGCGGCCACGCCCTGGCAGCGGTGCCGCATGTGAAACCGGACTCCGGCCGCACGCAGCCGCTGCAGCCACGCGCGCAGCAACGGTGCCGCTTTCATGTCGGTGGGGAAGACGCGGCCCGATGAGCCCACGAAGGTGTCGACGCCCAGGCCCTGGGCCCAGGCCCGCAGTTGCTCGGGGCCGAAGCTGTGCAGCCAGTGTTCGAGATGCGCCCTCTGCGCGCCGTAGCGGCCGAGAAAGCGCTCCAGCGGCTCGCTGTGGGTGAGGTTGAGGCCCCCCTTGCCCGCGAGCAGGAACTTGCGGCCCACCGAGGGCATGCCGTCGTAGACGTCGACCTGCGCCCCGCCCTGCGCGGCCACCTCGGCGGCCATCAGGCCGGCCGGCCCTCCGCCCACGATGGCGATGTGCGGAGTTCGAGAAGGAGCGTTCATGGAGGCAGCAGGCGTTCGACGACAGCCCGCATTGTCGGCGGGGCAGCGCCTCCCCGCCGCTGCCTCCCGGAGACGATCAGTCGGCGGCGCGCAGCGCGGCCTTCAGCTGCTCGCCCAGCTCGGGCTTGGCGGCAAACGGGTCGGTCGGATTGCGGTGCTGCAGGATGTCTTCCATCCGCGTCTGCACACCACCGAGCGCGTGCGGGTGGCTGAAGATGTAGAAGCGGCCTTCGGCCACCGCATCGAACACCGACTGCGCCATCGTGGCCGCCGTCACCTTGCCGCTGCTCACGGCCTTGTCGCTCATGGCGCGGGCGATGAGCTGGCTCTTGGTGGGCTTGGCATCGGCGTCCGTCATCTCGGCCGGGCGGTTGCGTGCGCTCTTGCTGATGCCGGTCGGGATGAAATACGGGCACAGCACCGAGGCGCCGATCTGGTCGGTGACGAGACGCAGGTCTTGAAAGAGCGTCTCGCTCAAGGCCACCACCGCGTGCTTGGTCACGTTGTAGACGCCCATGTTCGGCGCATTCAGCATGCCGGCCATCGAGGCGGTGTTGACGATGTGGCCTTCGTAGGCGGGGTTCTTCTTCGCCGCGTCGAGCATCATCGGCGTGAAGACGCGCACGCCGTGGGCCACGCCCATCAGGTTGACGCCGACGACCCACTCCCAGTCTTTCAGCGACTGTTCCCAGATCAGGCCACCGCCGCCGACGCCGGCGTTGTTGAACACGAAGGTCGGCGCACCGAAGCGCTCGAAGGTGGCGGCGCCGAGTGCTTCCACTTCGGCTGCCTTGGCCACGTCGAGCTTGAAGGGCAACACCTTGGCACCCAGGCCTTCGATCTCGGCCGAGGCGGCGTCGAGCGCGTCTTTCTGCACGTCAGCCATCACGACGTTCATGCCGAGCTTGGCGGCGATGAGCGAGGCTTCGAGGCCGAAGCCCGAGCCCGCGCCGGTGATGACGGCAGTGCCGCCCTTGAAGTTCTTCATTTGCTTTCTCCTGAGTCAGTTTTCGGCTTCTTGATCTGGTAACCGATGCGCGGGAAGTGCACATGCAGCGTGCCGGCACGTGGGTCCTGGCGTTCGATCACCACTTCGTTCTGGTTGAGGCCGACCAGCACACCCGCGACGAGGTCGGTGGCGTAGTCGGTGGGTGACACCGTCACGGCGTCACCCGCTGCGAACCCGGCATCGGCCTCCACCTTCGTGGCCGCGAAGCCGTGGGTGCTTGCGGCCAGGTCGAGTGCAGCATCGCTGCGCATCTTCTCGGGCGTGCCGTGGCCGAAGGCGGCCACCCGCTCGTACCAGGCGAGCAGGCGGGTGAACGGTGCCAGCACGGTCGCCACCGGCGGCGCGCGGCGGATGTACCAGAGCGACTGCGCCACCGAGAAGTCGGCGATGCAGGCATGCGTGCCCAGCAGGAAGGGTCGCCCGTCAGCCAGCTCGGTGTCGAGCCAGCCAAAGTAGCTGGCGAGCTGAGCCGCGCCGTCGGCCACGGTGGCACGGCGCAGGTTGGGCGTCATCGCGGCCCGGTCGGCGGCGAAGGCCTTGAGGAAGTCGGGCGGTGCGTCGCCAAACAAGTGCTGCGCCCCGGCCGGCTGCATGGTGTACGGAATGGCGGCCCAGAAGAGCGTGGAGTCGGCCCACTGCGCGAGCATGTGCTGCAGGCCACCGGCGGCCACCGGGTACAGCGGCGGCTGCGGTGCCATCGCATCGATCACGCGGCACATCAGCGCGGTGTCGCAGTAGATGTCGGCACCGACCTGCAGGAAAGGCGTGCGCCGGTAACCGCCGGTGAGCGCCACCACGTCGGGCTTGGGCAGCATCACCGGCACCGTGACCGACTTCCACGCCAGGCCCTTGTAGCCGAGGATGAGGCGGACCTTCTCCGAGAAAGGCGAGCCCGCGTAGTGGTGCAGCACGAGGTCGGACATGAGCGTGTTCCTTTTCAATCCGACGCGTTGTTGCGCATGATCTTGCGGCCGCCTGCCGGCAGGCCCTTGAGGTACTTGAAGGTGCCGCTAGCCTGCGCGACGAGCGCGCCCTTTTCGTCGAACACCTGCGCTTCGCAGAACGCGAGCGAGGCGGTGCCATGCACCCGTTTGCCCTTCGCATGCAAGCGGCCAAGGCCCGGGCGCATGAAGCTCGTCTTCATCTCGATGGTGACGACGCCGATGCCGTTGCTCTGGCCTTCTCCGCTCATCCCCGTGGCACGCGCGGCATGCGCCATCGTCACGTCGAGCAGCGTCATCGTCACACCGCCGTGCGCCACGCTCCACGAGTTGCACAGCTCCTCGCGCAGCGTGACGGCAATCTCCGCTTCGCCGTCTTCGAACTTCAGCAGCTCGAAGCCGAGGTGTTCGACGAAGGGGATGAAGGTGTGGAACTTCATGACGCCGATGCCGGCTCAGCCGCCGTGGATGGCGGAGACGCCGCCGTCCACCGCGAGGATCTGCCCGGTGATGTGCTTGCCCGCGGCGGACGCAAACAACAGCGCCGCACCCTTCAGGTCATCGTCGTCGCCAATGCGTTGCAGCGGAGCACGCGAGGCCATCTTGTCGGTGCCCACGCGCTCGATCGTGCCCTTGGTCATCTTGCTCGGGAAGAAGCCCGGCGCGAGCGCGTTGACGGTGATGCCGTACTTGCCCCACTCGCCTGCCAGCGTGCGCGTGAAGTTGACGGCCGCGCCCTTGCTCGTGCCGTAGGCGATGTACTGGATGTCGGGGCCGGCGCCCGAGAGGCCGGCGATCGACGCCACATTGATGATGCGGCCCTGCTTGCGCGGGATCATGCTCAGCTTGCCAATGGCCTGGCTCATCAGGAAGATGCTCCGGATGTTGAGGTTCATCACCTTGTCCCACGCCTCGAGCGGGTAGTCCTCGGCCTTGGCGCCCCAGGTGGCGCCGGCGTTGTTGACGAGGATGTCGACGTTGCCCAGGCGCGCCATCGCATCGGCGGCGATGCGGTGGATCTCCTCGGGCACGCTCGCGTCGGCGGCGACCCAGAGCGCGTCGATACCGCGCGCCTTTAGGTGCGCGGCCGACTCTTCCAGGTCGGCGGCCTTGCGCGAGGTGAGCAGGATGCGCGCACCGGCCTCGCCGAGCGCTTCGGCGATCTGCAGGCCGAGGCCGCGCGAGCCGCCGGTGACGAGTGCGGTCTTGCCGCTGAGGTCGAAAAGTTTCTGGACGGGGGTGCTCATGGTGTTTTCTTCTCCGGTGCGGAAGCGTTGTCGTCTTTCATGCGCGAGCGCACGTAGATGAGGGCGAAGCCGAGCGCGGCGACCCCGCCGCCGATGGCAAGCACGGTGGTGCCGAGCGCGCTTTCGGTGCGTTGTACGTAAAGCCCGAGGCCGACGGCCAGCAAGCCGCCGTAGATCAGGACCCAGATGAGGTTGTCGACCGTCGTCGTCTTCATGCTCAGAACCAGTCGTCGTGCATCGTGCGGCAGGTGTCGTCGCGCGTCTCCACCACCTTGAGCCACGCCGGCACACGCGGCAGCTCGTAGCGGAAGAAGAAGCGCGCCGCGGCGAGCGTGCCCTGGCGCAGGTTCTCGTCGGTCTTCGACGCTTGCGCACAGAGCGCCACGTCGAGCCAGATCCAGGCGAGCACCGTGTGGCCGAAGGCCTGCAGGTAGGGCACCGCGTTGGCAAGCGCATCTTCCGGCACGCCGGTCGCCCAGGCCGCTTTGGTGGCGTTGCCCAGGTGCTTGAGCGCACCGGCCAGCGCGTTCGCGGGCTCGGCCCACTCGGGCGTCTGCACCGCGCGCTCGATCGTCGCGTTGACCTTGGCAGCCAGGAGCGCAAGGCCCTTGCCACCATCCATCACCACCTTGCGGCCCAGGAGGTCGAGCCCCTGGATGCCGTGCGTGCCTTCGTGGATCATGTTGAGGCGGTTGTCGCGCCAGTACTGCTCCACCGGGTAGTCACGCGTGTAGCCGTAGCCGCCGTGGATCTGGATCGCCAAGCTGTTGGCTTCCAGGCACCACTCGCTCGGCCAGCTCTTCGCGATGGGCGTGAGCATCTCCAGCAACAGGCCGGCTTCGGCGCGCTTGTCGGCGTCACCCGTGTGCAGTTCGTCGACGAGACGTGAGCAATACAGCTCCAGCGCGAGCGCGCCTTCGCAATACGACTTCTGCGCCAGCAGCATGCGCTTCACGTCGGCGTGCTGGATGATCGCGACCTGCGGCTGCTTGGCATCCTTGCCGCCCACACCGATCGGGCGACCTTGCGGCCGACCCTTCGCGTATTCGAGGCTCGCTTCGTAGCCCGCATACCCCAGCATTACCGCACCGAGGCCCACGCCGATGCGCGCCTCGTTCATCATGTGGAACATGCACTTGAGGCCGTCACCCGGCTTGCCCACGAGGTAGCCGATCGCACCGGCCTTGCCCCGCACCGGGTACTTGCCTTCGCCGAAGTTGAGCAGCGTGTTCGGGATGCCGCGGTAGCCGAGCTTGTGGTTCAGGCCGGCGAGTGCCACGTCATTGCGTTCACCGGTGAGCTTCGCGTCGGCGTCGACCAGCTTCTTCGGCACGATGAAGAGCGAGATGCCCTTGGTGCCGGGGATCAGGTTGCCATCCGGCCCGGGAATCTTGGCCAGCACCAGGTGCACGATGTTTTCGGTGAGCTCATGCTCGCCGTTGCTGATCCACATCTTGTTGCCGCGCAGGCGGTAGCGTGGGCCGAGCGGGTCGCGCTCGAAGTCGTCGCCATCGGGCGTGGCGCGGGTGAGGATGTCGGACAGCGACGAGCCGGCCTGCGGCTCGGAGAGGCACATGGTGCCGAAGAAGCGGCCGGCGAATTCGTTCTTCGCGAAGACGTTCTTCTGCGCTTCGGTGCCATGGGCCATCAGCAGGTTGGCGTTGCCGGCGGTCAGCATGCCGCCACCGCCGAGGCCGATGCTGGCCTTCGAGAAGAAGGTGTTGGCCGCCATCTCCACGACGCAGGGGAGCTGCATGCCGCCCACGTCGTAGTCTTGCGCGGCGGCCAGCATGCCGGATTCGACATACGCCTTGGCCGCGTCGTGCGAGGCCTGCGGCAGGATCACCTTCTCGCCGTCGAAGTGCGGCTCCTGCGTGTCGGACAGGCGGTTGAACGGCAAGAACTTGTCGCGCGCGATCCGCTCGCAGGTGTCGAGCACCGACGAGAAGGTCTCGCGCGAATGGTCGTTGAATCGCTCGCGTTGGGTGAGCTGCTCGGCAGCGAGCCAGTCGTAGAGCAGGAAGTCGAGGGTGGCGCGGTAGGTCATGGAAATATCCGTTCGCCCTGAGCTTGTCGAAGGGCTGGTGCGATGCGAGAGGGCTTCGACAGGCTCAGCCCGAACGGTGGCGGTCTCAGAGCACTTCGAACACGCCCGCAGCACCCATGCCGCCGCCGATGCACATGGTCACCACCACCCGTTTCGCACCGCGGCGCTTGCCTTCGATGAGCGCGTGGCCGGTGAGGCGCTGGCCGCTCACGCCATAGGGGTGGCCGACCGCAATCGCGCCGCCATTGACGTTGAGGCGGTCCATCGGGATGCCCAGCGTGTCGGCGCAATACAGCACCTGCACGGCGAAGGCTTCGTTGAGTTCCCAGAGGTCGATGTCGCTGACCTTGAGGCCGAGTTTCTTCAGCACCTTGGGCACGGCGAAGACCGGGCCGATGCCCATCTCGTCGGGCTCGCAGCCAGCCACCGCAAAGCCGAGGAAGCGGCCCAGCGGCTTGAAGCCGCGCTGCTCGGCCAGCTTCTCGTTCATCAGCACGCAGGCGCCGGCGCCGTCGCTGAACTGGCTCGCGTTGCCGGCGGTGATGAGGCCGCCCGGCAGTGCGGGCTTGATGCCGGCGATGCCTTCTTTCGTGGTGCCGGCGCGCAGACCTTCGTCGGCGCTGATCGTCACTTCCTTGGTGCGCAGGCCCATCACCGGGTCGGCCACGCCCGCCACGGTGGTGACCGAGATCATCTCGGCGTTGAACTTGCCGGCTTCCTGCGCCGCGCAGGCCTTCTGCTGGCTGGCGGCACCGTACTCGTCCATGCGGTCGCGGCCGATGTTGTAGCGCTTGGCCACCTGCTCGGCGGTCTGCAGCATGCTCCAGTAGATCTCGGGCTTGTGCTCCTTCAGCCAGCCGTCGGCGGCCATGTGGCGGTTGGCTTCGTTCTGTACGCAGGAGATGCTCTCCACGCCACCAGCCACGTACACGTCGCCCTCGCCCGCGATGATGCGCTGGGCGGCGGTGGCGATGGTCTGCAGGCCGCTGGAGCAGAAGCGGTTGATGGTCATGCCGCTGGTCGTGATCGGCAGGCCGGCGCGCAGTGCGATCTGGCGGGCGATGTTGCCGCCGGTCGCGCCTTCGGGTGTGGCGCAGCCCATGATCACGTCATCGACCTCGGCCCCTTCGATGCCGGCGCGCTCGACGGCGGCCTTCACCGCAAAGCCGCCCAAGGTCGCACCGTGGGTCATGTTGAAGGCACCCTTCCAGCTCTTGGCGAGCGGCGTGCGGGCGGTGGAAACGATCACGGCTGAGGTCATGGGGTACTCCGAGGTGTTCTTGGGATCAAGCCGCCTTCTGGGCCGGCAGGTAGATGCTGTTCTTGGGCTTGGCGAAGACCTTGCGCAACGCGGGCTCGAACTCACTGATGGGCAACGTCTCAGCCTTCGGGTCGAAGGCCGGGTTGTCGTAGAGCGCGCAGAACTCGGCCGTGCGCTCGTAGCTCGGGTGGCCTTCGAACTGGTCGCGCAAGTGACGGTCGAGGCCCAGGTGGTGGAAGAAGTAGTAGCCCTGGAAGATGCCGTGGTTCTGCACCATCCAGAGGTTCTCGGCGCTGACCCAGGGCTTCAAGATCGCCGCGGCGATGTCGAAGTGGTTGGCCGGGCCGAGCGTGTCGCCGATGTCGTGCAGCAGCGCGCACACCACGTACTCGTCGTCGCGGCCGTCCTTCATCGCGCGCGTGGCGGTCTGCAGCGAGTGGGTGTAGCGGTCGACGGGAAAGCCGCCGTAGTCGCCTTCGAGAAGCTTCAGGTGCGCGATGAGGCGATCGGGAAGGCCGCGCTGAAAGGCGCCGGCTTCTTCTTTGATGATGGACCAGTCTTCGGCGGTGCTGGTCTCCATGCTGGTGAAGGTGGCGCGTTTCATCGGCAGTGTCTCCTTAGCTGAACGTCTTGCCCTCGGCCGCTAGCTTGGCAAGCAGCGGCGCCGGCTCCCAGAACTTCGCATCGTCGAGCGGGTTCTTCTGGAAGCGCTTCATGGCCGCGACCACGTTGAAGAGGCCTTGCGTGTCGGCATAGCACATCGGGCCGCCGCGGAAGGCGGGGAAGCCGTAGCCGGTGAGGTAGACCATGTCGATGTCGGACGCGCGCAGCGCGATGCCCTCTTCGAGGATCTTGGCACCTTCGTTCACGAGCGCGTAGACCAGGCGCTGCACGATCTCCTGGTCGCTGATCTTGCGCGGGGTGATGCCCTTCTCGGCCCGCACCTTCTCGATCATCGCGACCACTTCCTTCGACGGGATCGCATCGCGCTTGCCGGGCTTGTAGTCGTACCAGCCGGCATTGGTCTTTTGGCCGTAGCGGCCCATCTCACACAGCACGTCGGCCGTCTTGCTGTAGATCATGTCGGGCTGCTCGACGTAGCGGCGCTTGCGGATGTACCAGCCGATGTCGTTGCCGGCGAGGTCGCCCATGCGGAATGGGCCCATCGCGAAGCCGAACTTCTCGATCGCGCGGTCAACCTGCTCGGGCGTGGCGCCCTCTTCCAGCAGGAAGCCGCCCTGGCGCGAGTACTGCTCGATCATGCGGTTGCCGATGAAGCCATCGCACACGCCCGAGACCACGCAGGTCTTCTTGATCTTCTTGCCGAGCGCCATCACGGTGGCGAGCACGTCTTTCGCCGTCTTCTCGCCGCGAATGACTTCCAGCAGCTTCATCACATTGGCCGGGCTGAAGAAGTGCGTACCGATCACGTCCTGCGGGCGCTTGGTGAAAGCGGCGATCTGGTTCACGTCGAGCGTGGAAGTGTTGCTCGCAAGGATGGCGCCGGGCTTCATCACCTCGTCGAGCGCCTTGAACACCTTCTCCTTCACGCCCATGTCTTCGAACACGGCCTCGATCACCATGTCGGCGTCTTTCAGGTCGCCGTAGTTGAGCGTGGTGGTGAGCAGCGCCATGCGCTCGTCGAGCTTCTCCTGCTTGAGCTTGCCCTTCTTGACCTGCGCTTCGTAGTTCTTGCGGATGGTGGCGACGCCGCGGTCAAGCGCCTCCTGCTTCATCTCGAGCATCACCACCGGCAGGCCGGCGTTGAGGAAGTTCATCGCGATGCCACCACCCATGGTCCCGGCACCGATGATGGCGAGCTTCTTCACATCGCGCACCGGCGTGTCGGCCGGCACGTCGGGGATCTTGCTCGCGGCGCGCTCGGCCACGAACACATGGCGCAGTGCACGGCTCTCGGGCGTGAGCATCAGTGACTGGAAGGTCACGAGCTCCAAGCGCATGCCTTCGTCGAAGGGCTTGTAGACGGCGTTGGCCACGGCCTCGACGCATTGCAGTGGCGCCGGGTAGTTGCGCGACATCGCGCCGACGGTGTTGCGGGCGAACTGGTAGTAGCCGTCGGCGTTGGGGTGCGTGGCCTTGAGGTTGCGCACGAGCGGCAGCGGGCGCTTGTCGGCGACTTCAGCGGCCAGTGCGAGCGCAGCGTTGAGAACGTCGCCGTCGACCAGCTTGTCGAACAGCTTCTGGCCCGGCAGCGACGCGAGCATTTCGCTCTTTACCGGCTCGCCGCTCACGATCATGTTCAGCGCAGCTTCGACGCCGAGCACGCGCGGCAGGCGTTGCGTACCACCGGCACCGGGCAGCAGGCCGAGCTTCACTTCAGGCAGCGCCACTTGCGTGCCTTTGGCCGCCACGCGGTAGTGGCAGCCAAGTGCCAACTCCAACCCGCCCCCCATGCACACGCCGTGGATCGCGGTCACCACCGGCTTGCTCGACGCTTCGACGGCAGCGATCACGCTCAGCAGGTTCGGCTCGGCCATTGCCTTGGGCGAACCGAATTCCTTGATGTCGGCGCCACCGGAAAACGCGTTGCCGGCGCCAGTGATCACGACGGCCTTCACGGCGCCGTCGGCCTCGGCCTTTTCCAGCCCTTGCGTGATGCCCAGCCGGGTGGCATGACCCAGGCCGTTGACCGGCGGATTGTTCAGCGTGATGACGGCGACGCTGCCGCGCAATTCATAGGTGGCGCTCATGGCGGATGACCCTTCTGAAGCCGGATGGAACGGCAAAAAGCGAACGATCGTTCGAGTCTAGAAAACAGAACGGCCGGCTCCTGTCTCGTCAGCGACAAACCGGCGGGCCGGGGTGTCGTGCGAAGCAGTGCCGGCCGAGGTGGCTCGCGGCTTCAGTCGATCTTAGACCTCCAGCCACTCCTTGCGAATGGCCGCGTCAGCGCGCAGCTGGGCCGGCGTTCCTTCGAACACCACCTGGCCGTGGCCCATCACGTAGCAACGCTCCGAGATCTCGAGCGCGATGGTGAGCTTCTGCTCGACCAGCAGCACCGAGATGCCACGGCGCTTGAGTTCCTTCAGGTACTCGGCCACGAGTTCGACGATCTTGGGCGCGAGGCCTTCGGTCGGCTCGTCGATCATGATGAGGTCGGGGTCGCCCATCAGCGTGCGGCACAGCGTGAGCATCTGCTGCTCGCCACCCGAGAGCACGCCGGCCTCGGTGTGCTGGCGCTCCTTGAGCCGCGGGAACATCTGGTACATGTCGTCGAACGACCAGCGCGGCTTCTTGCTCGTGCCTTTCTCCCCGAGCATCAGGTTCTGGTGCACGGTGAGCTTGGGGAAGATGTCGCGGTTCTCGGGCACGTAGCCGATGCCGGCGTGGGCGATCTGGAAGGCCTTCTTGCCGAGGATTTCTTGATCGCGCCACTTGACCGAGCCGTGGCCGTCGACCAGGCCCATGATCGTCTTGGCAGTGGTCGAGCGACCCGAGCCGTTGCGGCCCAGCAGCGCCACGATCTCGCCCGGCTTCACGTCGAGGTTCACGCCATGCAGCACATGGCTCTTGCCGTAGAAGGCGTGCAGGTCTTTGAGTTGAAGCATCGTCATGTCAGGCCTCCTGCCGGGCCGTCCCAAAGGAGGCCTGCGCCCCCTCGGGGGGAAGTGAACGGAGTGAACGTGGGGGCGTCATGTCAGTGCCCCGCAGCTTGCTGTTCGGCCAGCACGGAGCCGAGATAGGCCTCCTGCACACGCGCATTGGCGCGCACGGCATCGGGCGTGTCGAAGGCGATCACCTCGCCGTACACCAGCACGGCGATCTTGTCGGCCAGGCCGAACACCACGCCCATGTCGTGCTCCACGGTGAGCAGCGTCTTGCCGACGGTGATCTCTCGGATGAGCTGGATGAAGCGCGAGGTCTCGCTCTTGCTCATGCCGGCGGTCGGCTCGTCGAGCAGGATCACGCTGGCACCGCCGGCGATGGTGATGCCGACCTCGAGCGCACGCTGTTCGGCGTAGGTGAGGTTCATCGCCGCTTCGTCGCGCTTGGCTTCGAGCTTGATCATTCGCATGACCTGCTCGGCGCGGTCATTCGCGTCGTGCAGGTTGGCGAGGAACTTCCAGAACACGTAGCGATAGCCCATCGACCACAGCACCGCGCAGCGGATGTTCTCGAACACCGACAGGCGCCCGAAGAGGTTGGACACCTGGAAGCTGCGCGCGAGCCCGCGGCGGCTGATCTCGAACGGCCGCAGGCCGTCAATGCGCTGGCCATGCAGCTTGATCTCGCCACTCGTGAGACCGAAGCGGCCGCTGATCAGGTTGAACAGCGTGGACTTGCCGGCGCCGTTGGGGCCGATGATGGCCACACGCTCGCCTTCCTTCACCTTGAGCGAAGCGCCACGGATGATTTCGGTCTTGCCGAAGCTCTTGCGGCAGTCATTGAGCTCGATGGCCCAACCGCCCTTGTCGTTTGCCACGTTGCCCTGGCTCATGCAGCACCTCTGCGGTGAATCTCTTTTTCGATTTCTTCCTGGATGGCGCCCCACTTCGCATGGAAGCGGCGACGCACCAGCTCGAACAGCCCACCACCCACCAGCAGCAGCGCGGCTGCTCCGATCCAGTTGGTCATGTCCTTGGTGTTGAGCACCTGGCCCATGAACTTGATGGTGTCGCCGGTGCCGGCTTCGAGCTGCACGTGATAGACCATCTCGATGATGGCGGCACCACCGACCAGCCACACCACGGTGGTGAGGAAGAGGCCCACGTAGCTCAGGGCCAGACGCTTCCACTTGCCGAACGCCGCCACGCGCACGTTCATCATGATCAGGCTGGCGATGCCGCCGGGGGCGAACATCACCATCACCAGGAACACGATGCCGAGGTACAGCAGCCAGGCCTTCGTCATCTCAGACAGCAGCACGAAGGCCAGCACCGCCAGCACCGCGCCGATGATCGGGCCGAAGAAGAACGAGGCACCCCCGAGGAAGGTGAACAGCAGGTAGCCGCCCGAGCGCGCCGCGCCCACCGACTCGGCCGTCACGATCTCGAAGTTGATCGCCGTCAGGCCGCCACCGATGCCGGCGAAGAAGCCGGCGATGATGAAGGCGATGTAGCGCACCACCTGGGTGTTGTAGCCGACGAACTCCACACGCTCCGGGTTGTCGCGCACCGCATTGAGCATGCGGCCAAGCGGCGTGCGCGTCAGCATGAACATCAGGCCGGTGCAGACGAAGCAGTAGACCGCGATCAGGTAGTACACCTGGAGGCCCGGGCCGAAGGTGATGCCGAAGAACGGCTCGCCGACCACGCGGTTGCCGCTCACGCCGCCCTCGCCGCCGAAGAAGCCCGAGAACATCAGCGACATCGCGAACACCAGCTCGCCCACACCCAGCGTGATCATCGCGAAGGTGTTGGCCGCCTTCTTGGTGGTCACCCACCCGAGCAGTGCGGCGATGCTCGCCCCCGCCAGCCCGCCCACGATGGGCAACAGGCTCACGGGAATCGGCAGCTTGCCACCGCCCACGAGGTTGAGCGCATGGATCGTGAAGAACGCGCCCAGGCCGGTGTAGACGGCATGGCCGAAGCTCAGCATGCCGCCTTGGCCGAGCAGCATGTTGTAGCTGAGGCAGATGATGATCATGTAGCCCATCTGCGACAGCACCGTCAGCGCCAAGCTGCTCTTGAAGAGCAGCGGGGCCACCAGCAGGAGCAGTGCAAAGCCGCTCCACAGCAGAAGACGGCCCACGTTGAAGGGCTGGAATTGGAAGTATTGTGTTTTGCTCATGTCAGCCCTCACGCGTGCCCATGAGGCCCTTCGGGCGGAAGATCAGCATCAGCACCAGCAGGACATAGGGAAGGATCGGGGCCACCTGCGAGATCTTGAGTTCCATCAGGGGGTAGCCGAAAGTGGACGGAGAGACGCTCACGTTGAGATGGCGCAGCGCCGTCAGCACCGACTGGTCCATCGCGACGGCAAAGGTCTGCACGATGCCGATGAGCAACGACGCGGCAAACGCGCCGGCCAGCGAGCCCATGCCACCCACCACCACCACCACGAAGATGATCGGGCCGACCGCAGCGGCCATGCCGGGCTCGGTGACGTAGGCGTTGCCGCCGATCACACCGGCAAGGCCTGCAAGCGCAGCACCGCCGCCGAACACCAGCATGAAGACGCGCGGCACGTTATGGCCGAGCGCTTCGGACATCTCAGGGTGCGTCAGCGCCGACTGGATGATGAGGCCGATGCGGGTCTTGGCCAGCAGCAGCCAGACCGAGAAGAGCATCAGCAAGGCGACCAGCATCATGAAGCCGCGGTACATCGGGAACTGCGTGCCGTAGATCGTGAACAGCGGGCCACTGAGAGCCTCGGGCACCTTGTAGTCGACCGGCAGGCGCCCCCAGGTGAGCTGCACCAGCTCGAGCAGCACGAACGACAGGCCGAAGGTGATCAGCAGTTCGGGCACGTGGCCGAACTTGTGCACGCGGCGCAGGAAGAAACGCTCGAAAGCCGCACCGGCCAGGAAGGCCAGCAGCGGGGCCACGATCAGCGCGGGCCAGTAGCCCACGTATTTCATCGTGGTGAACGCGAAGTAGGCGCCGAGCATGTAGAAGCTGGCATGGGCGAAATTGAGCACGCCCATCATGCTGAAGATCAGGGTCAAGCCCGAACTCAGCATGAACAGCAGCAGCCCGTAGCTGATGCCGTTCAGTAGCGATATGGTGAAGAACTCCATCGCGTCGTCAGGTCCAATTGGTGAGTGTGGAAAGCCGATGTACGCATGCGTGGCAAGCCATGCGAAGCCGAAGCATTGCTGCCGCAAAAAAACACGGCAGCGTACTACGTGGCGTAACGCTGCGCGGTCGCGGTCGAGACACGATCAGTACCTCGCCCACCCGTGCGCGAGCAGTGCGCACCGTAGTTGATTTCCAGGGTGCCCGAGATAGGGACTACCCCGCTGCAACGCACAAAAAGAGGCAAGCCCGTGAAGACTTGCCTCTCTTTGCAGAGACATGCAGAGATCGCTCGCAGAAGGCCTTCGCAGACCTTCCGCAAGCGGGCTCGGGAATCAGCCCGGGCGCTTCATCTGGCAGGTGGTCGGGGTGCTGGCCACATACGGCTCGAACACCTTCTCGGCGTGCCAGGTGTTGCCGGTGTTCTCACGGTTCACCGGGTTCTTCTTGTCGACCTTGTTCCAGCTGGCCAGGTACAGCGTCTGCTGCAGCTGGTGGTCGCTGGCGCGCATCTGGATGTCACCCGAGTACGACTTGACCGACAGGCCTTCCATCGCCTTGGCGACCTTCACCGGGTCGGTCGACTTGGCCTTGGCAATGCCGCCGCTGAGGATGTCGAACAGCGACAGCGAGGTGGCGGTGCTGAAGTCTTCACCCTTGAAGCGGGTCTCGAAGGCCTTCATGGCTTCCTGGTACTCGCCCGGCAGGTTCGGGTAGCCCGGGTAGACATAGCGCACCTTGCCCAGGCCGTAGTTGCCCAGCGCGGTCGGCGAGCCGGCAGCGCCAGCGTAGTAGGTGTACCAGTTGACGTTCAGGCCGGCGTCTTGGGCGGCCTTGAACAGCAGGGCCATGTCGTTGCCCCAGTTGCCGGTGATCACGGTGTCGGCACCCGACTGCTTGATCTTGGCGACGTAAGGCGAGAAGTCCTTCACCTGGGCGATGGGGTGCAGGTCTTCGCCGACGATCTGCACGTCGGGGCGCTTGCGGGCCAGGTTTTCCTTGGCGAACTTGGCGACCTGATGGCCGTGCGAGTAGTTCTGACCAATGATGTAGACCTTCTTGATGTCCTTCTGGTCCTTCATGTAGGTCGTCATCGCTTCCATCTTCATCGACGTGTCGGCGTCGAAGCGGAAGTGCCAGTAGTTGCACTTGCTGTTGGTCAGGTCAGGGTCGACCGCAGCGTAGTTGAGCAGGATGACTTCCTTGCCGGGGTTGCGCTCGTTGTGCTTGCTGATGGCGTCGATCAGGGCCATGGCGGGGGCCGAACCATTGCCGTTGACGATGTAGCGGATGTTCTGGTCGATGACGGCCTTCAGGACGCTCAGGCTTTCCTGGGCCGAACCCTTGTTGTCGAACGGAACGATCTCGTACTTCACGCCCGCCGGGTTGCCCTTGCCGCTCTTGCGATCGGCGACGGACTGGAAGGTGTGCAAGATGTTCGTGCCGATGTTGGCCATCGGACCCGACAGCGGGTCAACGAATGCCAGCTTGACGGTCTCCCCGGCCTGGGCGAACGCTGCGCTCACGCTGAGCGACAGGGCCGCTGCGGCCACCGACATGCCGAACATCTTCTTCGCGAATTTCATGACTTCTCCTTGGTGCACAAAAAACAAAACCCCATGAACATACCTGAATAGACCCTTCGGCCGATTCAAGGATTACCCGGAATCGCACGACAGTGCAAACCCTCTCTCCCGCTCTGCAGAACTGGCGTCTAACCAGGGAGCTGATGGTCTTTGAACGTCTCTCGCAACTTGAGTTTCTGGATCTTGCCGGTCGCCGTATGAGGGATTTCGCTAACGAAGGCCACGTCGTCCGGGATCTGCCACTTCGCGATGCGGCCCTCGAAGAACCCGAGCAGCTCTTCGCGGGTCAGCTCGGCGCCCGGCTTCTTCACGACGACCAGCAAGGGGCGCTCGTCCCACTTCGGGTGCCGGCAGGCGATGGCCGCGGCCTCGTGCACCGCCGGGTGGGCCATTGCGATGTTCTCGAGGTCGATGGAGCTGATCCATTCGCCGCCGGACTTGATCACGTCCTTGCTGCGGTCGGTGATCTGCATGAAGCCGTCGGCATCGATGGTGGCCACGTCGCCGGTCGGGAACCACTCGAGCCCTTCGACCTTCACGAGTGGTGACTCTTCGCGCTGGTAGTAGCTGGCGATGACCCAGGGGCCTCTCACCACCAGGTTGCCCGACGCCTTGCCATCCCACGGCAGCGGCTTGTTGTCGTCATCGAGGATCAGCATGTCGACGCCGTAGACCACACGCCCTTGCGTGAACTGCAGGCGCTCCTTGGCTTCCTTGCTGAGCGACACGTGCTTGCCCTTGAGCTTGGCCAGCGTGCCGAGCGGCGACATCTCGGTCATGCCCCACGCATGGATCACTTCGACGCCGAACTCGTCTTGCAGCGTGCGCAGCATCGACGGCGGGCAGGCCGAGCCGCCGATCACCGTGCGCTTGAAGGTGCTGAACTTGAGGTCGTTCTGCTTCACGTAGTTGAGGAGGCCGAGCCACACGGTCGGCACGCCGGCGCTGAAGGTGACCTTCTCGGTCTCGAAGAGCTCGTGCAATGACTTGCCGTCGAGGTGCGGCCCCGGCATCACGAGCTTGGCGCCGACGAGCGCCGCGGAATACGGCAGCCCCCAGGCGTTGACGTGGAACATCGGCACCACCGGAAGGATGGTGTCGGCCGCCGAGCAACCCAGCGCATCGGGCAAGGCGCTCGCGTAGGCGTGCAGCAGCGTCGAGCGGTGGCTGTAGACGGCGCCCTTGGGGTTGCCGGTGGTGCCCGAGGTGTAGCAGATGCTCGAGGCGGTGCTCTCGTCGAACTCGGGCCAGGCGTAGTGGCCGTCTTCGGCCTCCACCAGCTCGTCGTAGCAGAGCAGGCCCTTCAGGCTGCTGGCGGCCGGCATGTGCGCGCGGTCGGTCATCAGCACGAAGTGCTTCACGCTCTTGAGCATCGGCGCGATCTTCTCCACCAGCGGCAGGAAGGTGAGGTCGAAGCACAGCACCTTGTCCTTCGCGTCTTCGGCGATCCAGACGATCTGCTCCGGGAAGAGCCGCGGGTTGATGGTGTGGCACACCAGCGCCGAGCCGGAAGCAGCATAGTAGATCTCGAGGTGCCGGTAGCCGTTCCAGGCCAGCGTGCCCACGCGGTCGCCGGCTTCGCAGCCGAGCCGCGCGAAGGCCTGCGCCAGCTTGCGCGCACGCAGTTCGCAGTCCTTGTAGGTGTAGCGGTGGATGTCGCCTTCGGTGCGCTTGGAGACGATCTCGGTGTCGGCCGAATGCCGCGCCGCGTGCTTGATGAGCGACGAGATCATCAGCGGCATTTCCATCATCTGGCCCATCAGGTGCGCCATGTTCTTACCTCGTGAGATTGCTGCAATGCAACGGATGATAGGAACGAGGCAAGATGCGCGATTTCACTGTTTACCCCTAGAGAAATCGCAGTCGGACGCGCTCGCTACACTGCCGCGATGGTTGAAGTTTTCGATGGCGCCGAAGCGTCGGTTGTGCTTGAGCGCCGATGGCCGAATCGCTTTGCCACGCTGGGCGATCGTTTCTACACGCCCATGCAGCCGCAAGGCCTGCCCGAGCCCCATTGGGTCGCGTGGAGCGAGCGGTGCGCCGAGCTGCTGGGCTGGCAAGGCCAACGCGACGAGCTGCTGCCGGTCTTGAGCGGCAATGCCTCGCTGCCCGGCATGCAGCCGCTGGCCAGCGTCTACAGCGGCCACCAGTTCGGCGTGTGGGCGGGCCAGCTGGGCGACGGCCGCGCGCACCTGCTCGGTGAGCTCGACACGGCCAGCGGGCCGATGGAGATCCAGCTCAAGGGCGCCGGCCTCACGCCCTACTCGCGCATGGGCGACGGGCGTGCGGTGCTGCGCTCGTCGATCCGGGAGTTCCTGTGCTCGGAGGCGATGGCCGCACTCGGCGTGCCGACGACGCGCGCCCTGTGCATCACCGGCTCGGCCCTCCCCGTGCGCCGCGAAACCCTCGAGACGGCGGCGGTGGTCACGCGCGTGGCGCCGAGCTTCATCCGCTTCGGGCACTTCGAGCATTTCACGCACACCGCCGAAGACACCGAGGCGCTTCGTCAGCTCGCCGACTTCGTCATCGCCCACCACTACCCCGAGTGCGCCACTTTGGCGCAGCCCTATGCGGCTCTGCTCGAAGCGGTGGCGCGCAAGACGGCCGAGCTGATGGCCTGGTGGCAGGCCGTGGGCTTCTGCCACGGCGTGATGAACACCGACAACATGTCGATCCTCGGCCTCACCATCGACTATGGGCCCTTCGGCTTCCTCGATGCCTTCGACCCCGGCCACGTCTGCAACCACTCTGACCACCAGGGCCGCTATGCCTATGCGCGGCAACCCAACGTGGGCTTCTGGAACTTGCACGCGCTCGCACAAGGGCTGATGCCGCTGATCGACGATGCCGACGCCGCGCTTGCCGCGCTCGAGCCCTACAAGACAGCCTTCCCCCAGGCCCTCACGCGGCAGATGCGCGCAAAGCTCGGCCTCGCGACCGAGCACGACGGCGACATGGCGCTGATCGACGGCCTGCTCAAGTGCATGGCCGCCGACCGCACCGACTTCAGCATCACCTTCCGCCGCCTCGCCCAGTTCAACTCGGCCGAAGGCGCGAGCAACGATGTGGTGCGCGACATGTTCCTCGACCGCCCCGCCTTCGACGCCTGGGCGCAGGCCTACAGTGCGCGCCTGCGCGCCGAAGGCAGCGTCGATGCCGAGCGCGCAGCGCGCATGAACCGCGCGAATCCGAAATACGTCTTGCGCAACCACCTGGCCGAGGTCGCGATCCGCGCGGCCGAGCAAGGCGACTTCAGCGAGACACACAAACTGCTGAAAGTTCTGGAGCGTCCCTACGACGAACAACCCGAGCATTCGGCCTATGCCGACTTCCCGCCCGAATGGGCGAAAACTATCGAAGTGTCGTGTTCATCATGAGCAAGTACAAAGTTGAAAAGTCAGATGCAGAGTGGCGGGCGCAGCTCGACCCGATGCAATACGAAGTGGCGCGCCACGCGGCCACCGAGCGCGCCTTCACCGGCAAGTACTGGGATCACTTCCAGAAGGGCCAGTACAACTGCATCGGCTGCGGCACGCCGCTCTTCAAGTCCGACACCAAGTTCGACGCCGGCTGCGGCTGGCCGAGCTACTGGGAGCCGATCAACAGCGAAGTGATCGAGCGCGTGGTCGACAAGAGCCACGGCATGGTGCGCGTCGAAGTCCGCTGCAACAACTGTGGCTCGCACCTCGGCCACGTCTTCGAAGACGGCCCCGCCCCCACCGGCGACCGCTACTGCATCAATTCGGCGGCGATAGACTTCAAGCCTTCGACCTGACCCCCGCGGCGCCTCGCGCGCCGCCGCCCCGATGAAGCTCCTTCTCGATTTCCTCCCGCTGCTGCTGTTCTTCGGCACCTTCAAGTTCGCCGAGGCGCACAAGGAGTGGGCCGCAGCCTTCTGCAGCAATCACCTGAGCTTCCTGGTCTCGGGGGGCGTGGTCGGCGTCGAAGAAGCCCCGGTGCTGCTGGCCACGCTGGTGGTGATTGCCGCCACGCTCGTGCAGGTGGCCGTGCTCAAGCTGCGTGGCAAGAAGATCGATCTCATGCTGTGGATCACGCTGGCGCTCGTGGTGGTGCTGGGCGGTGCGACGGTCTGGTTCCACAACGCCACCTTCATCAAGTGGAAGCCGAGCGCGGCCTTCTGGGCGATGGGCCTCGCCTTGTGGGTGAGCCAGGCCATCTTCAAGAAGAACCTGCTGCAGTCGATGATCGGCGGCGAGCTGCACCTGCCGCCCACGGTGTGGCAACGCCTCAACTTCGCCTGGGTCGCGTTCTTCGGCCTGATGGGCCTGCTCAACCTCTACGTCGCCTACAGCTACAGCACCTCGACCTGGGCCACCTTCAAGGTCTTCGGCGTCTACGGGCTGATGATCGCCTTCACGGTCGCCCAGGTGATCTACCTGAGCCGCTACCTGAAAGACGCGCCCGAATCGGCGCCGGCCGCCGACAAGCAGCCCTGAGCCAAGACGACATGCACGTCACCGCCTCGGAGATCGAGGCCGCACTGCGTGAGCAGCTGCAGCCCGAAGCGCTCTCCATCACCGACGACAGCCACCTGCACGCGGGCCATGCCGGTGCCCGCGAAGGCCGCCATTTCAGTGTGCACATCGTCAGCAGCCGCTTCGCCGGAACGCCCCGTCTGAAGCGGCATCGCCTCGTATATGATGCCCTCCGCCTTTTGATCCCACGCGGCATTCACGCCCTGGCGATCGACGCCCGGGCTCCCGGCGAAGGCTGACAACGACAGGCGCCGCAGAGACGCCGATTCGCACCAGCGACAGACGACAACACCTCCCCTTTTCCATTCACCCGCCTCCATTCATTCGCTGAAAGGCAATCTGCCATGAAGAAGCTGTCCATCACCGCTCGTGCCTCGTTGCTGGCCCTCGCGATCCCCCTGCTGCACGGCTGCGCCGAGACCGGCAAGGCCACGGGCGAAGGCGCCGAAGCCGCAGGCAACGTGGCCATCGTCAACGGCAAGTCCGTGCCCCGCTCACGCGTGGAAGTGCTGCTGCAGCAGGCCACGCGCGGCGGCCAGCCCAAGACGCCCGAACTCGAAGCGCAGGTCAAGGACGAGATCGTGCTGCGCGAGATGTTCATGCAGGAAGCCGAGAAGCTCGGCCTTGCCCGCACGGCCGACTACAAGGCCCAGATGGAACTGGCCCGCCAGAGCATCATGATCCGCGAGCTCTTCAACGACTACAGCAAGAAGAACCCGGTCACCGACGAAGAGATCAAGGCCGAGTACGAAAAGGCCAAAGCTCAACAAGGCGGCACCGAGTACCACGCACGCCACATCCTGGTGGAGAAGGAAGCCGAGGCCTTGGCGCTGATCAAGCAGATCAAGGGCGGCGCCAAGTTCGATGAGCTCGCAAAGGCCCACTCGAAGGACCAGGGCTCGGGCTCCAACGGCGGCGACCTCGACTGGGCCAACCCCAACTCCTACGTGCCGGAGTTCGGCCAGGCCCTCACCAAGCTGAAGAAGGGTGAGATGACCGAGACGCCGGTGAAGACGGAGTACGGCTACCACATCATCAAGCTCGAAGACACGCGCGAGGCCGGCTTCCCGAGCCTCGACGAAGTCAAGCCGCGCATCCAGCAGAGCCTCGCGCAGCAGAAGCTGGCGAAGTACCGCGAAGACATCAAGGCCAAGGCCAAGACCGACTACAAATTTTCGTCACAGAACTGAGCCCCCCAGTCGCTGCGCTCCTGCCCCCGAGGGGCGCCGCCTGGCGGCCCGGCAAAGCCGGCTCCGCGGGCGTGGCTCGATGCGGGCCGGCTTCGCGGCCCTTCACAAAAGCACTCTTCGGAGTGCTTTTCGCTTTCTAGTTGGGGACGAGGCGACCAGCCTCGATCTTGAGCTGCCGGTCGCAGCGCGCCGCGATGCTGCGGTCGTGCGTGACCAGCACGAGCGTGGTGCCGGCTTCGCGGTTCAGCTCGAACATCAGCTCCATCACCTTCTCGCCGGTGGCGAAGTCAAGGCTGCCGGTGGGTTCGTCGGCCAGCAGCACCGCCGGCTTCACGACGAAGGCGCGTGCAAGCGCCACACGCTGCTGCTCGCCGCCCGACAGCACCTTCGGGTAGTGCGTGAGCCGCTCGCCCAAGCCCACCCGGTGCAGCATCTCTTGCGCCTGCAGGCGCGCGTCCACCCGGCCCTGCAGTTCGAGCGGAAGCATCACGTTTTCGAGCGCCGTCAAGTTGCCGAGCAGCTGGAAGCTCTGGAAGACGAAACCGAGCTTGGCCGCCCGCACGGCCGCGCGGGCATCTTCATCGAGTGCGAACAAATCGGTGCCCGCGAGGCGAACCGTGCCGGTGCTCGGCGTGTCCAAGCCAGCAATGATCGACAGCAGCGTGCTCTTGCCCGAGCCGCTTGCGCCCACGATGGCGGCCGATTGGCGCGCCGCGAGCGTGAAGTCGATGTCGTGCAGTATCGTCAGCGGGCCGCTCACATCCTGCACTTGTTTGGTGACGTGCTCGACGGCAATGATGGATTCGGACATGGATGGAACGATGAGCTCGATGACACGCAGAACGCTGCTGGCCCACTTTACCGTGCTTGCCCTGGTGGCCGCCGGTGGTGGGCTACCGGCCAGGGCCGAAGCTCGCCACACCATCCTCGTGGTCGGTGACAGCCTCTCGGCTGAATACGGCATCGAGCGCGGCAAGGGCTGGGTCGCGCTGCTGGAGCAGCAGCTTGCGCAAGACAAGCAAAGCGCCACGGTCGTCAACGCCAGCATCAGCGGAGACACCACCTCGGGCGGGCGCTCGCGCCTGCTGGCCCTGCTCAAGCAGCATCGGCCCACGCTCGTGGTGATCGAGCTCGGCGCCAACGACGCACTGCGTGGCCTGCCGCTCAAGATGACGCAAGACAACCTGCTCGCGATGACGCGTGCCGCGAAGGCGACGGGCGCGAAGGTGCTGCTGGTGGGCATGCAGGTGCCCCCGAACTACGGCCGGCGCTACAGCGAAGATTTCGCGGCGCTCTTCGGCTCGGTCTCCAAGTCGGAGGGCACCGCCCTCGTGCCCTTCCTGCTGAAAGGTGTGGCCGACGTGCCGAATGCCGAGGCGCTCTTCCAGGCCGACCGCATCCACCCGAAGGCGCAGGCTCACCCGACCATGCTCGCCAATGTGTGGGCCGGGTTGAAGCCGCTGCTGCGCTGAGACGCGGGCACCGGCCTCAGCCGCACTCGCAGCATCACCTGGACCGCTCGCCGCGCTCGGGCCGCTCGCCACCGTTACCACCCCGGTCGGGGCGCTCGCGCGGTTCTTCGCGCACGCGAGGGATGAACGCATCTCGCGGCGGCGGCTGCACCTGCGGACGCATCACCTGAGGCGGCTGCGCGGGCGTCACCTGCGGAGGCGGCGCCTGCCGCACCGGCGGCTGGGGTTGCGGCTGAGGCTGCGGAGCCTGCACGCGGGGCGGCGGTGCCTCGGGGCGACGGCGGTCTTCGCGGGGCGAACGGTCGTCACGCGATCGATCGTCACGCGGCGGGGCCACGCGCTCCACGTCGCGATGCGGTGGCGCCGAGAAGCCAGGCTGCTGGGGGCGCTGCGGCGCGGGTTGCATCTGTGGCGGCTGAGGCTGCGGGGCTGGCGGTGTGACGCGCGGCGGGGCTTCCACGCCGGGGCGACCGACGAAGCCGGGTTGTGCCGGCGGGTTCGGCGCCGGCCGCACGATCGGTGCCTCGCGTCCGTCACGCCCTCCCCTGCCATCGCGCCCGTCACGGCCATCGCGAGGATCCCCGTCCCGCCCCCGCGCATCGCGCTCGGGCACACGCACATCTCGCTCGGGCGCACGCGGCGCCGAGATCACGGCCGGCGCACGTGGGCCACCGGCGTCGGCATCACGCCCGGGGCCCGGCCTCGGTGCTCCCGGGCGCGACACGCGCGGATCCACCACCTGCCGTGGCGAGCCGGGCTCGAACCGCGGAGGGGCCACGACGGGCGCATCGGCGCGCGGCCGTTCATTGCGGATTTCGCGCCAAGTGCGTTCGTTGACGGGCCGGAACGCCGGCGCCACCGGCTGGCGGCGCTCCACCACCTGCGAGGGCACCACGGTCACGGCGCGCTGCATGTCGCGGTGCACGTAGCGGGTGTTGGCCACCACCTGGCCGGGGTTGTTGATGATCGTCGTCACGTTGGTGATGTTGGTGACGTGCGTGACGTTCACGTTCTGCACGTAACGCGGGCTCACGCGGTAGCCTGGCACGAAGACCTCGCGCGGCCCGAGCGGGAACCAGCCGACCGTGGGCGCACTGCCCACCCGCACCGACACGCTCACACCCGGTCGGCCCACCCAGGCCACGAGTGCCGGCGCATAGACCGGCCGCTGCACGTAGCGGCCCGGCGCCCAGCACCACGCGTTGCGATACCAGACCCAGCGCCCGTAGTGGAAGGGCGCGAAGCCCCAGGGTGCATCGTCGACCCAGGTCCAGCCCCAGGGGCTGATCCATGCCCAGTGGCCCATGCGGTACGGCGCCCAGCCGGCCACCACGGTGCGCGGGATCCAGACCGCGCCGTATTCGGTCTGCGGCTCCCAACGGCCGTAGCGGTCGAGGTCTTCCACGCCGGTCATCTCGGGCGACACGTAGCGTGCCGACACGCTGCGCTCGTCGCGCGCGTTTTCGGCGGCCACCCAGTTCGAGAAGTCGTCGCGCCGCGGCTCGGTGATCGAGTACTGCGGCGCGCCGCGCTCCTTCCAGAATTCGACGCGCTGGCCCTGTTGCACCGTGAGCGCGGTGCCGTCGGCTTCGTAGCGCGCGCGGCCGTTCGACGCGGTCACGCTGCTGGTGCCGTCGGCACGGTCGAAGCGGTACTGGCCCGGGCCCTCGGTGACGAACCGGCCTTCATCGGTGCCGAGGCCGAATTCGTCGGCCGCCTCGCGGGTGCGCAGGTGCGCCGCGACGCTGCCATTGAGCAGGTACAGGTCGACGCGGTCGTCGTCCAGGCGCTGCACCTCCACCTCGGTGTTGGCACTCAGGTGCAGCACGGTCGACCCGATGCGCACCTCGGCCCGGCCATCGGCCTCGGTCGACAGCCGGTCACCGGTGGTGACGGGCCGGTTGCGCACAGCGCTGATCCACTCGTTGCTGTCGGTGGCGTAGATCCACACCTGGCCCCTGACCTCGGCGATGCGCCCGGCGCGGCCCGGCGGGTCGGCCTCGGCCGCCTGGACGGGCAGCGCCAGCAGGCTCAGCAAGGCGAGGCCGAACCACAAGGCCAGCCAGTGGGGCCACGCCAGGCGGTGGCGAGAAAGAGCGGAGGAAGTCGTTTTCATGGGCATGTCTCGCATTCGAGCGCTGTCAACAGCCGCGGTTCCGGTTCAACGCAGGGGAAGTGCCCCGCGCTGACCACAGAAACGTTTCTTCGCAATCGAGACGCCGGAAGCGGGGGGTCAGTCGTCTTCGGCCGGGTCCAGCTCGGGAAAGAGCACGCTCGTGAAGCCGAAACGGCTGAAATCGCGCACCCGCATCGGGTAAAGCTTGCCGATGAGGTGATCGCATTCGTGCTGCACCACGCGGGCATGGAACCCGTCGGCCTCGCGGTCGATGCGCTCGCCCTTTGGGCCGAAGCCGGTGTAGCGGATGCGCGCGAAACGCGGCACCACGCCGCGCATGCCCGGCACCGAGAGGCAGCCTTCCCAGCCCTCCTCCTCGTCGTCGGACACCGGCGTGATCTGCGGGTTGAGCAGCACCGTCTCGGGCACGGGTGGCGCGTCGGGGTAACGGTCGTTCTTCTTGAAGCCGAAGATCACGAGCGCCAGGTCGACGCCGATCTGCGGCGCGGCCAGCCCGGCCCCGTTGGCGGCGTGCATGGTGTCGAACATGTCGGCGATGAGCGCGTGCAGCTCGGGGGTGTCGAAGCGCTGCACGGGCTTGGCGACGCGCAGCAAGCGCGGGTCGCCCATCTTCAGGATTTCGCGAATGGCCATGCCGGCATTCTGGTTCAGGAGAGCGAGCAGGTGAAGCTCGTGGCCAAGGCCGGGTTGCCGCCGATGTAGCGCGCGAAGGTCGGGAAGCGGCACAGCGGGCGCATGCGGTTGATCTGCCCGTTGGCATCGGTGCCGAAGATGACGAGGTTGCGCGACGAGGGCCGCGCATTCGCCTCCACCCACTGCACCGTGGCATCGAAGTAGTCGGCATAGAAGGGCCCCACGCCGCCCCCGCAGTGCTGCACGCCGGGCAGCAGGAAGAGCTCCATGTGGGCATCGCGCACCGCGTCGCCGCCCGACATCACGCCCGCTTCCACGAAGTACTTCACCGAGCCCTTGTAGCTGATGGCCCAGTCGTGCGTGCCGTGCACGAGCACGAGCTTGCGGCCCTGTGCGAAGAAGGTGCTGAGGTTGGGCGACGCATCGAGCGTGGCCGCCGCTGCGGCCAGCTGCGGCTGGAAGTTGGCGGGCGAGAAGTTCGCGAGCGTGTTGTAGCCCGGGTCGTTGGCAAGCCAGTAGCGCACCATGCCGTCGGCGAAGGTGAACTGGTTGGTGAGCGGCTGTGCGGGCGGGTTGCCGATCCAGCCCGGCCAGCCGATGTCTTCGCCACCCGGGCTCCAGCCGGGGTACACGAGCGTGCCGTTGGGCAGGCGGTATTCGGAATAGATCGTGCGCGCTGCGGCGACCTGCGGCGCGGTGAGGCAGCTGTCGTTGTCGGCGCCGGTGCACTGCAGCGCGCCGGGGTCGAAGTTGCAGGCCCAGGGTTGGCCGACGAGGCCGTCTTGCAGGCCATCGGCGGCATCGCAGCGCGCGACCACCGCATTGGCGATGGTGCGAGCCTTCGCCGCGTTGATCGCCGCACCCGGTGCGCTGTAGGCCTGGGCGTTGCGGATGAAGGCCTGGAACATCTCGGTGAAGCTCACCGCCGGCATGACCGCGAGGATGCCGTCGTAGTCGGCCGGATAGCGGCTCGCCTGGATCAGCGCCTCGCGGCCACCGTTGGAGCAGCCCTGGAAGTAGTGGCGCTGCGCGTCGCGCCCGTAGCGGCGGCGCACCAGCTCCTTGGCCACGCCGAGCGTGGTGTGCGGCGCGAGGTAGCCGAAGTCGTTCTTCGCCTGTGCGTTGTTGAGCGCCCACGAGGCATCGAGCGGGTCGCCCACGTGGCCGCCATTCGAGGCCACGCGCACATACGACGAGATCGAGGCCTGCGGCACGAGCTGCAGTACGCCGTCCCAGCCGCCACCGCCGTTTTGCACCAGCTTGTTGTTCCATTGCGTGGGCAAGTGGACTTCGAAGTTGAAGCCCGGCCGCACCGAGCCTTCGACGCGGCAGTATTCGCCGATGCCGCCGCTCGCGGCCACCGTGGTGGCGCGGCTGATGGTGGCACCCGCGACGGTCTGCCCGGCGAGGCTGGTGCAGGGGTTGGGGGCCGCGGAGGTCTCGCCTCCACCGCAGGCCGACACGCCGGCCACGAGGATCGACAGCGCCATGAGGCGCCGGGAGGTTGAGTGGGTGTGCTGCATGGCGTCCTTCCCTGTGTGTGGGCCTGCACGGCTTTGCGTGCATTCTGCGGCTGTGTTAGCTTTCGGCCCCTGCCGGCGCCCGCCGGCTTTGCAACCGGCTGTACGGTGAGATCCCTTCTGCGTTCGTGGCGAATCTGGTGGCTGGCGCTGGCCGTGGTGGCGGCGCCGCAGCTGTCGCTCGTGCACGCGCTGTCTCACCTGGCGCCCGCGGTCGCCACCGCGAAAAGCGCAGACGAGCGCCAGCAAGCGCCCGAGAAGGCCTGCGACAGCTGCCTGCTCTTCGCACACCTGGGTCAGGCCCTCACCGCGCAGCACACCTGGGCCGCCCTCGACACCCAGGCCGCGGCGCCGGTGTCGGTGGCCCTCACGCAGATCGCCCTGCGTGCCCCCGCCCACTTCCAAGCCCGCGCCCCACCCGTCTTCCTGTGACCTGACCGAAGCCGCTCGACACCGAGCGGCGCATTTCCATTTCCGTCACACAGGACTTCTTCCATGTTCGCAATCCGCACCGCGGTCGCAGGCGCCTGCCTGGCCGCGACCCTGCCCGCCTTCTCGCAAACCGCCTCGACCGCCGCGCCCCCCGCGCCGAGCTTCAACCCCGCGATCTCGCTCATCCTCAACGGCACCTACGCCAACCTCTCGCGCGACCCCGAAACCTACCGCTTCCAGGGCTTCATCCCGAGCGGCGGCGAGATCGGCCCGGGTGGCCGCAGCTTCCAGCTCGGTGAATCGGAACTCACCCTCAGTGCCGCGATCGACCCCACCTTCAACGGCCGCTTCACCGCCGCCGTCACGCCCGAGAACGAAGTGGAGGTGGAAGAAGCCTGGTTCGAGCGCACCGGCCTCTTCAACGGCGCCACGCTCAAGGGCGGCCGTTTCCTCTCGTCGTTCGGCTACCTCAACGGCCAGCACGCCCACACCTGGGACTTCACCGACGCACCGCTCGCCTACCAGGCCTTCTTCGGCGGCGCGCTGAAGAACGACGGCCTGCAGCTGCGCTGGCTGGCTCCGACCGACCGCTTCATCGAACTCGCGGCCGAGGTCGGCGCCGGCCGCACGTTCCCCGGCAGCGACACCTCGCGCAACGGCGCGGGCGTGTTCGCCCTGATGGCACACACGGGCGACGACATTGGCACCAGCTCGAGCTGGCGCACCGGCATCTCGTGGCTGCGCCACCGCGCCAGCCAACGCACCTTCGAAGACAGCGACAGCCTGGGTACGCCGGTGACCAACAGCTTCACCGGCCGCAGCACGACCTGGGTGCTCGACGCCGTCTACAAGTGGGCCCCGCAAGGCAACGCCACCGGCCGCAGCTTCAAGCTGCAAGGCGAATACTTCCGCCGCAGCGAAAGCGGCATGCTCGACTTCGACACCACCTCGCAAGCCGGTGGCCCTTTGAGCGACAGCTACCGCAACACGCAGAGCGGCTGGTATGCACAGGCGGTCTATCAGTTCATGCCACGCTGGCGCGCTGGGCTGCGCTACGACCGGCTCGATGCGGGCAACGCACGCATCGGTCTCGTCGACAGTGGCACGCTCACCGCGGCCGACCTGCCCTCGCTCGTCAAGGCCAAGCCCGAGCGCAGCACGGTGATGCTCGACTACTCGCCGACGGAGTTCAGCCGCGTGCGCCTGCAGTTCGCCGCCGACCGCAGCCGGGGCGACGGCACCGATCGCCAGGTCTTCCTGCAGTACATCATGAGCCTCGGCGCTCACGGTGCGCACACGTTCTGAGGAGGCCACGCCATGAACCTTCGACACGTCTTGTGCGTGGTGTTGGTGGGCTTCGGCCTGCAGGCGCACGCTGCGCTGAAAGTCGTCGCCTGCGAACCGGAGTGGGCGGCGCTCGCCACCGAACTCGGCGGCGATCAGCTGCAGGTCTCGTCGGCCACGACGGCCCTGCAAGACCCGCACCGCATCGAAGCACGCCCGAGCCTGATTGCGCGGGTGCGCAACGCCGACCTGCTCGTCTGCACGGGCATGGAGCTCGAAACCGGCTGGCTGCCGGTGCTGCTGCAGCAGTCGGGCAATGCCAAGGTCGCACCCGGTGCGGCGGGCTTCTTCGAAGCCGGCAAGTTCGTCACCCCGCTCGACGTGCCGGCCCGGCTCGACCGCAGCGACGGCGACGTGCACGCCGCCGGCAACCCGCACATCCAGCTCGACCCGCGCAACATCGCGCTCGTGGCCAAGGCACTCGCCGATCGCCTGGCGCAGCTCGATGCGGTCAATGCACGGGTCTACCAGGAGCGCCACACCGCCTTCGCCGCACGCTGGGCCGACGCCCAGCGCCGGTGGGAGCAGCAGGCCACGCCGCTCAAGGGGGTCGCCGTGGTGGTGCATCACCAAAACATGCGCTACCTGTCGCACTGGCTGGGCCTGCGCGAAGTCGGCACGCTCGAGCCCAAACCCGGGCTGGAGCCGAGCGCCGGCCACCTGGGGGCGCTGAAGGCGCAGCTTGCCAAACAACCGGCGAAGCTCGTGCTGCGCGCGGCCTACCAGGACCCGCGGGCCTCGCAGTGGCTCTCTGAGCAGGCGCGCATCCCAGCCGTGGTGCTGCCCTTCACCGTGGGCGGGAACGAACAGGCGAAAGACCTGTTCGGCCTCTTCGACAGCACGCTGTCGCTGTTGCTCGCGGCGGCACGATGAGCCTCGACCTCGCCATCCTCCTCGCCCCGTTCGTGGCGGGCCTGCTGGTGCTCGCCACCCACGTGCCGCTCGGCGCGCAGGTGCTCAAGCGCGGCATCGTGTTCATCGACCTCGCCATCGCGCAGATCGCAGCACTCGGTGTGATCGTCGCCGGCCTGCTCGACGTGGCGCCCGGAGGCTGGCAGGTGCAGCTGGCCGCCGCCACCGCGGCGGTGGCCGGCGCGCTGCTGCTCACCTGGACGGAAAAGCGCTGGCCCGAAGTGCAGGAAGCGCAGATCGGTGTGCTCTTCGTGCTGGCGGCCACGGCCGGCATCCTGCTGCTGGCGAAGAACCCGCACGGCGGCGAGCACCTGCGCGACCTGCTCGCCGGTCAGATCCTGTGGGTGGGCTTCGCGCAGCTGTGGGTGCCGGCCGCGATCACCGCGCTCATCCTCGCGCTGTGGTTCGGCTGGCGCGAACGGCTGCCACGGCTCGGCTTCTACCTGCTGTTTGCTTTGGCCGTCACCGTCTCGGTGCAGCTGGTGGGCGTGTACCTCGTCTTCGCCAGCCTGATCGTGCCGGCCCTCGGCGTGCGCCAGCACCCCGAGCGTCGGCGCCTGCCGTTGGCCTATGCCATCGGCCTCGGCGGCTATGCGCTCGGGCTGGTGCTGTCGTCGCTGTTCGACCTGCCGAGCGGTGCGCTCATCGTGTGGTGCCTGGCGGTGCTGGCCGTGCTCGCGCACGCCAGCTCACCGCGGCGTCGTTCAGCCGCCTGAGGCCAGCAGCTCGCGCAAGGCCGCTTCGTCGATCACGGCGACGCCGAGTTCAGTGGCCTTGTCGAGCTTGCTGCCGGCCTCGGCGCCGGCCACGACGTAGGTCGTCTTCTTCGACACCGAGCCCGAGACCTTGCCGCCCTTGGCCTCGATCATGTCCTTGGCCTCGTCGCGCGAGAGCGAGGGCAGCGTGCCGGTCAGCACGAACACCTTGCCGGCCAGCGGCTTCGGGCTCAGGTCGCCGGCGCCTTCCTTCTCTTCCCAGGTCACGCCGACGGCCTTCAGGCGCTCCACCACCTCGCGGTTGTGGTCCTGCCGGAAGAAGGTGTGGATGCTCTCGGCCACGATCGGGCCGACGTCGGGCACTTCGAGCAGCTGCTCGACGGTCGCGTCCATGATCAGATCGAGCTTGCCGAAGTGCTTGGCGAGATCCTTCGCGGTCGTCTCGCCCACCTGCCGGATGCCCAGCGAGTAAAGGAAACGGGCGAGCGTCGTCTTCTTGCTCTTCTCCAGGCCCGCAAGCAGGTTCTGCGCACTCTTCTCGCCCATGCGCTCCAGCGCCATGAGCTTGGCCAGACCCAGCGTGTAGAGCTCCGGCAGCGTGCGGATCAGGCCCGAGTCGATCAGCTGGTCGACCAGCTTGTCACCCAGGCCTTCCACATCCATCGCGCGCCGGCCGGCGAAATGCAGGACGGCCTGCTTGCGCTGCGCCGGGCAGAAGAGCCCGCCGCTGCAGCGCCAGTCGGCGCCGCCCTCTTCACGCGCGATGTCGCTGCCGCAGACGGGGCATTTGCCGCCGAGTCGCTTGTAGAGATCGAAAGGCTCGCCGACGTTGGCGGGGCGCTTCTCCAGCACCACGCCCACCACCTCGGGGATCACGTCACCGGCGCGGCGCACGATGACCGTGTCGCCGATGCGCACGTCTTTCCGGCGGGTCTCGTCTTCGTTGTGCAGCGTGGCGTTGCTCACCGTCGTGCCGCCCACGAACACCGGCTCCAGCTTGGCCACCGGCGTGAGCTTGCCGGTGCGGCCGACCTGGATGTCAATGTCGCGCAGCAGCGTCATCTGCTCCTGCGCGGGGTACTTGTGCGCCACCGCCCAGCGCGGCTCGCGCGACACGAAGCCGAGCTGTTTCTGCAGCTCACGCGAGTTGACCTTGTAGACGATGCCGTCGATGTCGAACGGCAGGCTGTCGCGCTTCTCGCGGATCTTCTGGTGGAAGGCGACGAGCCCCTCGGCACCCTTCACCACCACACGCTCGTCGCTCACCGGCAAGCCGAAGCGCTGCAGCGCGTCCAGCATCTCGCTGTGCGTGGGCGGCACCTCCCAGCCCTGCACGTCGCCCAGGCCATAGGCGAAGAAGCTCAGCGGCTTCTTCGCTGCGGCGGCCGAGTCGAGCTGGCGCACAGCACCCGCCGCCGCGTTGCGCGGGTTCACGAAGGTCTTCTCGTTCTTCGCACCTTGCGCGATCAACTGGCGCTGCCGCTCGTTGAGCTTCTCGAACTGGTCACGGCTCATGTAGACCTCGCCGCGCACCTCGAGCACCGGCGCCTCCACGCCCGTCAGCCGCAGCGGGATCTGACCGATGGTGCGGATGTTGTGCGTGACGTCTTCGCCCTTCTCGCCATCGCCGCGCGTGGCGGCCTGCACCAGCACGCCGTGTTCGTACCGCAGGTTGATCGCGAGCCCGTCGAACTTCAGTTCGGCCGCGTACTCGACCGGCGGGTCCGCGTCGGTGAGCTTCAACTCGCGGCGCACTCGCGCGTCGAAGGCAACGGCGCCGCTCGATTCGGTGTCGGTCTCGGTGCGGATGCTCAGCATCGGCACCGTGTGGACCACCGGCGTCAGGCCATCGAGCACTTGGCCGATCACCCGCTGCGTGGGCGAGTCAGGCGTCAGCAGCTCGGGGTGCTCGGCCTCGATGCCCTGCAGCTCCTGAAAGAGCTTGTCGTACTCGGCGTCCGGTATCTCCGGGTCGTCGAGCACGTAGTAGCGGTGGGCGTGGTGGTGGAGTTGCTCGCGCAGCTGGGCTGCGCGTTTCGAGGTGGCATCGGGCGTCATGCCGGAATTTTGCGGCAAGGCCGAGGCCCTGCGTCGGCTGGCGAACCGTGTCAGCTGAAGAGCCGCCGCGCCACCATCGACCCCGCCGCAATGTCGCGCGCCTCCAGCGCCTCGTACAACTTGCCCAGCTCGGCGCCAATCGCCGCAAAACCGGCAGGGCTCAACGGCTGGCCGTTGTCGTCGACGATGGCGGCATCCATGCCCAGCGACAGCGCCTGCGCGCTCGCCTGCCAGGCGATGAAAGGCTCGGCCTTCGCTTCGGTCTGCGGCACGTCGAAGCTGAGCGTCACGTCGCGCACGGCGGCCTGGTTGGGGTCGTCGGCCAACGCGGCTTGCGCATCGAAGGTCAGGGTGAGGATGGGCGGTGCGCCCTCCTCTTTCGACGGCATCACCAGGCGGCCGGGCACCATGCCGGGCACGAAGCCGTGGCGGGCGGCGTGCTGCTGGATGTAGCCCACGCTCCAGGCCACCGAGCGGGCTTGCAGGTGCACGGCGAGCTGCGCGTCGTGCTGGCCGGCGAAGGCGTCGAGCTCCTTGGCACGCGCCGCAGCGTCGAGCATGTCGGGGAAGTCGGCCATCGCGCCAATGGCGTCGGCCATCGGCTGGATCTTCTGCACGAATTCCGAATACTCGATCTCGTTCAACGCGCCGGTGCGGTTGGCCAGCTGCACACCGGCCTGCAGCTCGCCGTAGTGGCGGCCGGGCAGCGGGGCTTCCCACTCGCCGGTCTCGGTGTTGAGGCCTTCGATCAGGAAAGGCTTGCTGCCGGCGCGGCGCGTGGTGGGCTGATGCGCCAGCACGAGTTCGCCAGTCACGGGAGATTCGAGCGTGAGCGTCGCAATCGCATCGACCAGCGCATCGATGCGCGGCGTCGCGCGCCGCACCGTTGCGATGGGCAGGGGCGACACGGGTTTGTCGTCGTCGAGCAGGACAGGCGCGGCGTCTTGCAGCACAGGCTCGGCGGGCAGGTCGCCCAACACCGGCTCGATGAGGTCGCGCGGCGCCTGGCGCTCGCGTGGCTCGGGCGCCGGCTGTTCGGCGCGCTTCGGCCCGGCTTTGCGGGCCTGCCACGCGCCATGCGCGACCACCCCGGCCAGCACCACACCTCCGAGGCCGGCCAGCGCGATGGTCAGGCTGTTCATGGGCTCAGGCCGCTTCCGCCATGCTGACGGCCGACTCCATGTCGACCGCCACGATGCGCGAGACCCCCTGCTCCTGCATGGTCACGCCGATCAGCTGCTCGGCCATTTCCATCGCGATCTTGTTGTGGCTGATGAAGAGGAACTGCGTGCCGCTGCTCATCTCCTTCACGAGCTTGGCGTAGCGCTCGGTGTTGGCGTCGTCGAGCGGCGCGTCCACTTCGTCGAGCAAGCAGAAGGGCGCAGGGTTGAGCTGGAAGATCGCGAACACGAGCGCGATGGCGGTCAGCGCCTTCTCGCCACCCGAGAGCAGGTGGATCGTGCTGTTCTTCTTGCCCGGGGGCTGGGCCATCACCTGCACGCCGGCATCGAGGATCTCGTCGCCCGTCATCACGAGCTTGGCCTGCCCGCCGCCGAAGAGGCTGGGGAACATGCGGCCGAAATGCGCGTTGACCTGATTGAAGGTGTTGCCCAGCAGGTCGCGCGTTTCGAGGTCGATCTTGTGGATGGCGTTTTCGAGTGTGGTGATGGCTTCGTTCAGGTCGGCGTTCTGCGCATCGAGGAAGGTCTTGCGCTCGCGCGAGGCGGTGAGTTCGTCGAGTGCCGCCAGGTTCACGGCGCCCAGCGCATTGATCTCGCGGTTGATGCGGTCGATTTCGCCTTGCAGGCCGTAGAGCTTGACGTTGTTCTCGGCGACGTTTTTCGCCAGCGCTTCGAGGTCGACTTCGGCGGCGGTGAGCTGCTCCATGTACTGCGCGCCGCCGAGCTGCGCGGCCTGCTCTTCGAGCTGCAGCTTGGTGATGCGGTCGCGCATCGGCTGCAGGCTCTGCTCGTGCTGCAGGCGCTGCTCGTCGGCACGGCGCAGGCGCAGGGTCAGGTCGTCGTACTCGCTGCGCTTGGCGCCCAACGCGGCTTCGCGCTCGAGCTTCACGGCGAGCGCGGCCTCCAGGCCGGCCTGGGCCGACGCGTCGGTGAGGCGGGTCAGCTCTTCCTGCAGCTGCACGGCCGACTGTTCGTTCGACGCGACCTGCTGCGTGGCGGTCTCGATGCTGCGTTGCAGCTCGCTGCGGCGCGCGGCCAGCGAGCGTGAGGAGAACTGCGCTTCCTGCGCCTGACGTTCCAGCGAGCGCAGCTGCTCTCGCGCCTCGGAGAGCTTCCGCTCCGCGGCAATCACCGCTTCTTCCAGCTCGGCGTGGCGCTCCTGGGTGTTGGCGAGCTGCATGTCGAGCTCTTCGAACTTGGCTTCGCCGGTGGCGCGGCGCTCGTTCAGCTCTTCGAGCTGGCCATCGACTTCGGCCAACTCGGCATCGAGCTGGCCACGGCGAGTGCTCGTGGCTTCAGCTTGCTGAGACAGGCGCAGCAGCTCCACCTGCAGCTGGTGCGCACGCGTCTGCGTCTCGCCGGCTTCGCGGCGCGCGGTGACGAGGCGCTGAGACGCATCGGTGTACGCCGCTTCGGCGCGCACCAGGCTGCTGCGCGACTCTTCGGCGATCAACGCCTGCGCCTTCGACTGGCGCTCCAGGTTCTCGATCTCCTGCGCACGGGCCAGCATGCCGGCCTGTTCGGAATCGGGTGCGTAGAACGCGACCGCGAACTGGCTCACCGCGTGGCCCTCGCGGGTCATGATCACTTCGCCGTGTGTCAGCTTGTCGCGCGCCGCAAAAGCTTCGTCGATGTTGGCGGCGGTGTAGACGCCTTCGAGCCAGTCGTTCAGCAGCGCCTTGAGGCCGGCATCGCCCAAGCGCAGCAGATCGGACAGGCGCGGCAGCGTCTGGTGCGTGTTGGCAATCGCCGCTTGCGGCGGCGTGTAGAACGCGAGCTTGGCCGGCGGCGCGTCGGCGGCAAACGCACGTGCCGTCTCGATGCGGCCGACTTCCAGCGCGTTGATGCGCTCGCGCAGGGCCGATTCGAGCGCCGTCTCCCAGCCCGATTCGATGTGGATCTTGGTCCACAGGCCTTGCAAGCCTTCGAGGCCGTGCTTGGCGAGCCAGGGCTTGAGCTTGCCTTCGGTCTGCACCTTCTCTTGCAGCGCCCGCAGCGCTTCGAGGCGCGCGCTCAGGTCGGACAGCTTGCCGCTCTCGGCGTTGACCTGCTCCTGCTTGGCGCGGCGGTCTTCGTCGAGCGCGGGCACCTGCTCGCTCAGCTCGTGCAGGCGCTCGTCGGCCACGGCTTGCGCCTCTTCGGCCACGGCCGATTGCTGCTTCAGCTCTTCGAGCCGCGCCATGTCGGGCGATGCCAGCTGGCGGCGCTCGCCATCGAGCCGCTCGCGGCGGGCGTTGAGTTGCTTGCGCTGGTCGTCGATGTTGCGGCTCTCGGCGGCCAGCACCTGGATCTGCTGCTGCACGCTCGTGACCGAGCTGCGCTGCTCGTTGGCGCGGCTTTGCGCGGCGCGCACGGCGTCTTCGGCATTCGGCAGGTTGCCGGCTTGTTCTTCGGCTTGGGCGGCGAGGATCTCGCTCTGCTCGTCGGCGGCCGCGATCTGCTCGGCGATCTGCTCCAGCTCGGCCTGCGCTTCGGCCTGACGTTCTTCCCACTGCTCGTTTTGCGTCTTCAGCTCGACGAGGCGCTGCTCCACGCGCTGGCGGCCTTCGACCACGTAGCGGATGCGCTCTTCGAGCCGGCTGACTTCGAGCGAGGCCTCGGCCAGCGAACCCTGCGCGGTGTGCAGCTCGTCGCTCGCCGCGTAGTGCGCCTGGCGAATCGTCTCCAGCTCGGCTTCGCCGTGGCGCAACTCGGCCATGCGGGCTTCAAGCGCGTTGGTCGCTTCCAGCACTTCCTTCTTCACCCGCTCCTGCTCGATGGCGGCGTCGCGGTGCTTGAGGAACCACAGCTGATGCAGCTTGAGCGAGCCGCTCTCCTGCAGCGCGCGGTACTGGCTCGCCACCTCGGCCTGCTTCTCGAGCTTCTCGAGGTTGGCATTCAGCTCGCGCAGGATGTCTTCGACGCGGGTGAGGTTCTCGCGCGTGTCCTTGAGGCGGTTTTCCGTCTCGCGGCGGCGCTCCTTGTACTTGGAGACACCCGCGGCTTCTTCGAGGAAGAGGCGCAGCTCTTCAGGCTTCGATTCGATGATGCGGCTGATCGTGCCCTGGCCGATGATGGCGTAGGCGCGGGGGCCGAGGCCGGTGCCGAGGAAGACGTCTTGCACGTCGCGGCGGCGCACCGGCTGGTTGTTGATGAAGTAGCTGCTGGTGCCGTCTCGCGTGAGCACGCGTTTCACCGCGATCTCGGTGAACTGGTTCCACTGGCCGCCAGCGCGGGCGTCTTCGTTGCTGAACACGAGCTCGACGCTCGCGCGGCTCGCACCCTTGCGATTGCCCGAGCCGCTGAAGATCACGTCTTGCATCGACTCGCCGCGCAGTTCGCTGGCCTTCGATTCACCCAGCACCCAGCGCACCGCGTCCATGATGTTGGACTTGCCGCAACCGTTGGGGCCGACCACGCCGACGAGCTGGCCCGGGAGCTGGAAATTCGTGGGCTCGGCGAAGGACTTGAAGCCCGAAAGCTTGATGGAATTCAGACGCATGGGGAGAGCTGTGCCAGGTGCGGCTTCGGCGTGCGCCGAGCGCGTCTAAGTGCTTGATTTACTTGGGAAATTACGCCATCCGGCGGGTTTCCAGCGAGGCGCGATGATACCATCGCACCCCCTCTGATCCCCCCGTAGAAACCTCTCGACACGCCATGGCCAAGATGTCCGCCAAAGTTGCCGCTCCGAAGCAGAAACCTGCCTCGCCAAAACTCAACCAGCGCGAGAAGCCGGCCAACCCGCCGACCGCGCCGAGCAAGGACCTGCAGGTCTTCGAAAACCCGGCGCCGCAGCGCGACTACGTCATCCAGTTCCAGGTGCCCGAGTTCACCTGCCACTGCCCGCTGACCGGCCAGCCCGACTTCGCGCACTTCACGATCGACATGATTGCCGACAAGCTCTGCATCGAGCTGAAGAGCCTGAAGATGTATTTCTGGAGCTACCGCAACGAAGGCGCGTTCCACGAGAAGGTGACCAACACCATTCTCGACGACATCGTGAAGGCGTCGAACCCGCGCTTCGTGCGCATCACCGCCAAGTGGTACGTGCGCGGTGGCATCTACACCAACGTGGTGGCCGAGCACCGCCAGAAGGGCTGGAAGCCGCAGCCGGCCGTCGAGCTGCCCAAGCACGTGGAAGAGCGCGGGCTGCTCTGACCGGTCAACGCATGGGCGCGCCGAGCGCCATCGTCCAGTAGTGCGTGTAGGTGCTGCGCGGCCCGCCGAGCACGCAGGCCACGCCCACGTGCACCAGGTCGGGTTTCATGAGGTTGGCGCAGTGGCCGGGGCTGTCGAGCCACTGCTGCACGGTGCCGTCGACCGAGCCGCGGCCACCGGCGATGTTCTCGGCCAGCGTGCGCCAGTTGTAGCCCACCGCGTCGGCACGCTGCCGCAGCTCGGTCTTGTCGGACCCGGTGTGCGAGAAGAGGTTGGCGGCCACCATGTCGCGCGAATGGCGCTCGGCGGCGCGGGCGAGCGCGTCGTTCCAGGCGAGCGGTGGCGCAGGGCCGAAGCGGCCGGCGCTCCCGCAGCTCGCACCGCGCGCACGGGCCGCGTTGACCCGGCCCAGCACACTGGCTTGGAAGTTGGGAATGCCGCAACTGCGCGCCGCGGGCGTGGCGGGTTGCGGCACCGGAGCCGCGGCCTGCGGGCCGGTGGTGCAGGCCGCGGTTGAAAGCCCCAGCAGGACGGTCGACACGAGCGTTCTCATGCCGAGGTTGTAGCAAACCGCGATCCGGCACCTCCTTTGCCAGGGTTTCGGCATGGCCAAACCCGACATTCGCATCGGCATCTCCGGCTGGCGCTACGAACCCTGGCGCGGGGTGTTCTACCCCGAAAAGCTGGCCCAGCGCCGCGAGCTGGAATACGCCTCGCGCATGCTGCCCACGATCGAGATCAACGGCTCCTTCTACTCGCTGCAGCGGCCCGAGTTCTATGCGCAATGGGCCGCCGACACGCCCGACGACTTCGTCTTCGCGGTGAAGGGCCCGAAGTACATCACGCACATGCGGCGGCTGAAGGAGGTGGAGACGCCGCTCGCCAATTTCTTCGCCAACGGGCTCTTCGAGCTGGGGCCGAAGCTCGGGCCGATCCTCTGGCAGTTCCCGCCCATGCTGCCGTTCATGGCCGAGCGCTTCGAGGCTTTTTTCGCACAGTTGCCTCGTGACACCGAAGCAGCCGCCGAGATCGCCGCCAAGCACGACAAGCGCGTCGAAGGCCGCACCAGCCTTCAGCCCGACGCCAAGCGGCCGATGCGCCACGCGGTGGAGATCCGCCACGAGAGCTTCGCCGACCCGGCGTTCATCGCGCTCTTGCGCAAGTACCGCATCGCGCTCGTCGTGGCCGACACGGCGGGCAAGTGGCCGCTGCTCGAAGACTTGACCGCCGACTTCGTCTACCTGCGCCTGCACGGCGACAAGGAGCTGTATGCCAGCGGCTACAGCGACGCCGCGCTCGAACGGTGGGCAGACCGCATTCGCACCTGGAGCAAGGGCGGCCAGGTGGACGAAGCTCGCCTCGCCTCGCCCAAACCAGCGCCCCGACGCGCCAAGCGAGACATCTACGCCTACTTCGACAACGACGTGAAGGTCCATGCGCCTTACGACGCGGCCACGCTCATGCGCAAGCTCGACCTTCAGAGCGGCCTTGGCGAAAAGGGCCAGCCGGTCTGGCCTCCCGGCTGGAAGGCACCGGCGATCCGCACCGGTTCCGACGGTTTCGGGAAACGCGCTCCCCGATAATCGGGCGCATGAACCCTCTGCTGGCCAAGCTGCACCCCTACCCCTTCGAACGGCTGAGCGCTCTCAGCAAGGACATCACCCCCAACCCCGCCTACAAGCCGATCAGCCTCGGCATCGGCGAGCCCAAGCACGCGACGCCGCAGCTCATCCTCGATGCGCTGGTGGCCGGCTTCGGTGGCCTCGCGGCCTACCCGGCGACGGCGGGCGACCGCGCCATGCGCGAGTCGTGTGCCGGCTGGCTCGCCCGCCGCTATGGCGTGACGGTGGACGCCAGCACGCAGGTGCTGCCCGTCAACGGCTCACGCGAAGCGCTTTTCGCCCTGGCCCAGACGGTGATCGACCCGACGAAGCCCGGCGCCACCGTCGTCTGCCCCAATCCCTTCTATCAAATCTACGAGGGCGCGGCCCTGCTCTCCGGCGCTACGCCGCACTACGTGGCGAGCGACCCGAAGCGCAACTTCGCCGCCGACTGGGACGCCGTGCCCGAGAGCGTGTGGGCCAAGACCCAGCTGATCTACGTCTGCTCGCCCGGCAACCCGACCGGCGCGGTGATGCCGCTGGCCGAGTGGAAGCGCCTCTTCGAGCTGAGCGAGCGCCACGGCTTCGTGATCGCCTCCGACGAGTGCTACTCCGAGATCTACTTCCGCGAAGAGCCACCGCTCGGCGGCCTCGAAGCCGCCGCCCAGCTCGGCCGCCAGGATTTCAAGAACCTGATCGCGCTCACCAGCCTCTCGAAGCGCTCCAACGTGCCCGGCATGCGCTCGGGCTTCGTGGCCGGCGACGCGCAGATCATCAAGAAATTCCTGCTCTACCGCACCTACCACGGCAGCGCCATGAGCCAGATGATCCAGCACGCGAGCATCGCCGGCTGGAACGACGAGCAGCATGTGGTCGACAACCGTGAGAAGTACCGCCGCAAGTTCGCGCAGGTGATGCCCGTGCTCGAGCAGGCGCTCGACGTGAAGCTGCCCGACGCGAGCTTCTACCTGTGGGCGGGCGTGCCGGGTGGAGACGACGTCGCCTTCGCCCTCGGGCTCCTGGCTCAATACAATGTGACCGTCCTGCCCGGCAGCCTGCTCGCCCGTGAAGTCGACGGTGTGAACCCAGGCAAAGGCCGGGTGCGGCTGGCCCTGGTGGCCGAGGTCGAGGAATGCCTCGAAGCCGCGCACCGCATCCGCTCTTACGTCGCTTCTCAGTGAAGTCCCTCTAAGCCCAAAACCTCTCATGACCCAACAGCTCCAGAACATCATCGACCTCGCCTGGGAGGGCCGTGCGAGCCTCAACCCGCAAAACGCGAGCCCCGAGATCCGCAATGCCGTGACGCAAGTGGTCGACGACCTGAACGCCGGCCGTACCCGCGTGGCCGACCGCAAGGGCGTGGGCGACTGGACGGTGAACCAGTGGGTCAAGAAGGCGGTGCTGCTGTCGTTCCGCCTGAACGACAACGCGCTGATGCACGCAGGCGACCTCGCCTTCTTCGACAAGGTGAAAACCAAGTTCTCGAGCCTCAGCGAAGAAGAAGTGCGCGCGACCGGCGTGCGCATCGTGCCGCCGGCCGTGGCCCGCCATGGCAGCTACGTCGCGAAGAACGTGGTGCTGATGCCTTCTTACGTCAACATCGGCGCCTACGTGGATGAAGGCACGATGGTCGACACCTGGGCCACCGTGGGCTCGTGCGCGCAGATCGGCAAGAACGTGCACCTCTCGGGCGGCGTGGGCATCGGCGGCGTGCTGGAGCCGCTGCAGGCCAACCCGACCATCATCGAAGACAACTGCTTCATCGGCGCCCGCTCCGAAGTGGTCGAAGGCGTTATCGTCGAAGAGAACTCGGTGATCTCGATGGGCGTGTACATCAGCCAGAGCACCAAGATCTACAACCGCATGACGGGTGAGATTTCCTACGGCCGCATTCCTTCGGGCTCGGTGGTCGTGAGCGGCTCGCTGCCTGCGGTCGACGGCAGCCACAGCCTCTACTGCGCGGTGATCGTCAAGCGCGTCACCGCCGAAACGCGCGCCAAGACCAGCATCAACGAACTGCTGCGCAGCTGATTTCCATAAAAACGAAGAAGTCTCGCCTCGCTCTCTGAACCTGATGGATCGAGCCCCTGAAAGGACTCCGATGAACACCACGACGAGCAGCACCGCCGCATCCGGCGGCAACATGGAACGCGTGCTGCGGCTGATGGCCGAGAAGAGTGCGTCCGACGTCTACCTGTCGGCCGCCACGCCCATCCTCATCAAGATCAACGGGCAGATCCTCCAGCTCTCCGACCAGCCTCTGAGCGCAAGCCAACCGCGCCAGCTGCTGGCCGAGCTGCTCACCCCGAGCCAGCTCGAAGACCTGGAAGACACGGGCGAGCTCAACGTGGGCATCGGCATCAGCGGCGTGGGCAGCTTCCGCCTGAGCGCCTTCCGCCAGCGTGGCTCGATTGCGGCCGTCTTCCGCTGCATTCCGCACGACATCCCGGCGCTGGGCAGCCTCAACCTGCCGCCCGTGCTCAACACGATGATCCTGGAAAAGCGTGGGCTCATCCTGCTGGTGGGCGCCACCGGCACCGGCAAGAGCACCACGCTCGCCTCGATGATCGAGCAGCGCAACCAGCAGATGGCCGGCCACATCCTCACCATCGAGGACCCGATCGAGTTCATCTTCCACAACAAGCGCTCGATGGTGAACCAGCGCGAGGTGGGCCGCGACACGCAGTCGCTGCAGATCGCGCTGAAGAACGCGCTGCGCCAGGCACCCGACTGCATCTACATCGGTGAAATCCGCGACCGCGAGACGATGACGATGGCGATCTCGTATTCGCTGTCGGGTCACCTGGTGGTGTCGACGCTGCACGCCAACAACAGCTACCACGCGCTCGGCCGGATCTTGTCGTTCTACACGCCGGAGTCGCGCCCTGCGCTGCTGTCGGACCTGGCCTCGGGCTTGAAGGCGATCGTGTCGCAGCGCCTCGTGCGCGCCTCGGCCGGTGGCCGCCGCCCGGCGGTGGAGGTGATGCTCAACACCAAGCTCGTGTCCGAACTCATCGAGCAAGGCGACTTCAACGGCGTGAAAGAGGCGATGGAAAACTCCATGGCCGAAGGCTCGCAGACCTTCGAGGCCGACCTCGCCCGCCTCATCGGCGAAGGCGTGATCACGCGCGACGAAGGCCTGGCCTATGCTGACTCGCCGACCAACCTGATGTGGCGCCTGCAGAACGACACCGAGCCGGTGTCGCGCCTGCAACCCAAGAAGGAAGAAGTCGACGACCAGCCGACCTTCACCGAGATCACGCTCGACGTGCCCGGCGACGACGGCCGCAACAGCGGCTTCCGGGCCACGCGCTTCTGATCGATGTCGGCTGCCTTTTCGTCGACGCTCGGACTGACCGAACAGCTGATCGCCCGCCGCTCGGTCACCCCCGACGATGGTGGCTGCCAGGACCTGATCGCCAAGCGCCTCGCGCCCCTCGGCTTCGAATGCGAGACCCTCGCCTTCGGGCCGGATGCCTTCCGCGTCACCAACCTCTGGGCCGTGCGCCGGGGCCGGCCGGGCAGCAAGCTGCTCGTCTTCGCCGGCCACACCGACGTGGTGCCCACCGGACCGCTGACGCAGTGGACGAGCGACCCCTTCGTGCCCACCCACCGTGAGGGCAAGCTCTATGGCCGTGGCGCGGCCGACATGAAAACCTCCATCGCCGCCTTCGTGGTGGCGGCCGAGGAATTCGTCGCGCAGCACGGCGAGCGTTGCGGGGGCATCGCGCTGCTCATCACGAGCGACGAGGAAGGCCCCTCGGTCGACGGCACCGTCAAGGTCTGCGAAGCGCTCAAGGCGCGCGGCGAGAAGCTCGACTACTGCATTGTCGGCGAACCCACCTCGGTCAACACGCTCGGCGACATGATCAAGAACGGCCGGCGCGGCTCGCTCTCGGGCAAGCTCACCGTCAAGGGCGTGCAAGGCCACATCGCCTACCCGCAGCTCGCCAAGAACCCGATCCACCTCGCCGCCCCGGCGCTGGCCGAGCTGGCCGCCATCGAGTGGGACCGCGGCAACGAATACTTCCCGCCGACGAGCTGGCAGATGTCGAACATCCACGGCGGCACCGGTGCGTCGAACGTGATCCCCGGCGAGTTGGTGATCGACTTCAACTTCCGCTTCTCGACCGAGCAGACGCCCGAAACGCTCAAGGCCCGGGTGCAGTCGGTGCTCGACCGGCACGAGCTCGAATACGCGATCACCTGGTCGCTGAGCGGCGAGCCCTTCATCACGCCGCGTGGCGCACTGGTCGACGCGCTCGATGCGGCGATCCGCAGCGAGACGGGCGTCACGACCGAACTCTCGACGACGGGCGGCACCTCCGACGGCCGCTTCATCTCGAAGATCTGCGAGCAGGTCGTCGAATTCGGCCCGCTCAACGAGAGCATCCACAAGATCGACGAACACGTGCGCGTGGCCGACATCGACCCGCTCAAGAACATCTACCGCAAGACACTGGAAGGACTGCTGCTGTGAAGCTCATCGACTGCATCACCGCGCAAGCCGCCCGCCTCAAAACGGCGGGCGTTTCGTTTGGGCATGGCACGACCAACGCGTTCGACGAGGCCGCGTGGCTCGTGTTGTGGGCGCTCGGCATGCCGATCGACGAGCTGGAGCCGCACGCCAAGCGCGAGCTCTCCGACGCCGAACTCGCGAAGATCGACGCGGTGATCACCGAGCGCATCGAGACGCGCCGCCCCGCCGCCTACATCACGAAGGAAGCCTGGCTGCAGAACGTGCCTTTCTACATCGACGAACGCGCCATCGTGCCGCGCTCCTTCATCGCCGAGCTGTTGGCCGATGGCGAGGGCGAAGGCACGCTCGACGCGTGGCTCTCCGAACGCACGCAGCGCGTGCTCGACCTGTGCACCGGCAACGGCAGCCTGGCCGTCATCGCGGCGATGGCCTACCCTGAGGTCACGGTCGACGCCGCCGACATCTCCGATGACGCGTTGGCGATTGCGAAGATCAACGTCGACAAGCACAAGCTCGGCAAGCGCATCACGCTCATCAAGTCGGACCTGCTGAACGAGCTGAAGGGCCCCTACGACCTGATCGTCTGCAACCCGCCCTACGTCAACGCACAGAGCATGCGAGAGCTGCCGAAGGAATACCTGCACGAGCCGCAGCTGGCGCTGGCCGGTGGCGACGACGGCATGGACCTGGTGCGCCGCATCCTGAAAGACGCCCCCTCGCGCATGAGCGACATCGGCGTGCTGGTGCTGGAGATCGGCAACGAGCGCCCCCACTTCGAGCACGCGTTCCGCAAGCTCGAAGTGGCGTGGCTGGAGACGAGTGCGGGCAGCGACGAGGTGCTGCTCGTGACCCGAGACGCGCTGCAACGCTGGCAGCGCTGAGCTCCGTTCAGACCTTCGCCAGCGCCTGCTCGAAGTCGGCCTGCAGGTCGACGTAGTCTTCGATGCCGACCGAGATGCGCACCAGCGATTCGCTGATGCCCATCTTCTGGCGTTTCTCCAGGCCCATCTCCCAGAAGATGGTCTGTGCCACGGGGATGGCCAGCGTGCGGTTGTCGCCCAGGTGGCTGGACTTGATGACCAGCTCCAGCGCATCGAGCATGGCGAAGGTGTCATGCCCCGGCTTCAGCTCGAAGCTCATCAGCCCGCCATAGGCCTTGAACCAGCGCTTGGCGTTCTCGTGCTGGGCGTGGCTCTTCAGGCCCGGGTAGTACACCGCCGCCACCTTGGGGTGCTGCTCCAGCCAGGTGGTGAGCTTCAGGGTGTTGTCGCAGACCCGGTCCATGCGCAGGGTGAGCGTCTCGGCCCCGTTCGAGATGCGGTGCGCCGCCTCGGCGCCGAGCGTGGCGCCGAAGTCGCGCAGGCCCTTCTTGCGGATCTGCAGCAGGCCCCAGCTCTTGGGCGCGCCCTTCTTGTAGGACGCCTGGATGTTGGGGAAGGTCGACCAGTCGAAGAGCCCGGTGTCGGTGATCGCGCCGCCCAGCACGTTGCCGTGGCCGCTGATCGACTTGGACAGCGAATTCATCACCAGGCCAGCCTTCACCACGGAGGGCCGGAAGAGGTACGGCGTGGTCATGGTGTTGTCAACCACGTACAAAATGCAGCGTTCCGCACACAGCTTGCCGATGCCTTCGAGGTCGGCCACCTGCGTTCTCGGGTTGGCAATCGTTTCTACGAAGACAATACGGGTCTTGGGCGTGATGGCCTGGGCCACCAGGCGGGCGTCGGTCGCATCGACCAGCGTCACCGAGCAGCCCAGGTTTTCAAGCGTCGTGAACAGGCTGGCCGTGTTGCCGAAGAGGAACTGGCTGGCCACGACGTGATCGCCCTGCTTGAGCAAGGCGATGAACATCGAGCCGATGGCGCCCATGCCGGTGGCGAAGCTCACGGTGCCCACGCCGCCTTCCAGCAGCGTGATCTTGGCTTCGAGGGCTTGCGTGGTGGGGTTGCCCTGGCGGGCGTACACATGGCCGCTGCGCTCGCCCTGGAAGACCGAGGCGAGCTCGGCGGCGGTCTCGTAGCCATAGGCCGCCGAGGTGTGCAGAGGTTTGTGGGTGGCACCGTGCTCCACGCCGCCCAGGCGGTCGGCATGGAGAAGTTGGGTGGTGAGGCCGCGGCTCATGTTGGGTCTCGCAGGAATTTGGATTGAAGTCTGAGCATGATAGTCATCAAGAACGTCACCCTGCGCCGCGGCACGAAGATCGTGCTGCAGGACGCGAGCGTCACCCTGCAGCCGGGTGAAAAGATCGGCCTCGTCGGCCGCAACGGAGCCGGCAAGTCGTCGCTCTTCTCCCTGCTGACGCATCGGCTGCAGTCCGATTCGGGCGACGTTTCCATCCCGCCGCGCTGGCGTGTGGGCGAAGTGGCTCAGAACATGCCCGAGACCGAGCAAGGCGCCACCGATTTCGTGCTCGAAGGCGACACCCGCCTGATGGAAGCCAACGCCGCACTCGCTGCGGCCGAAGCCGCCGACGACGGCCACGCGATGGCCGACGCCCACCAGGAGATCGCCGAAGCCGGCGGCTTCGAAGCCCGCCCGCGCGCCCAAGCCCTGCTGATGGGCCTGGGCTTCCGCCTCGACCAGCTCGACGACCCGGTCAACAGCTTCTCGGGCGGCTGGCGCATGCGCCTGCAGCTCGCGCGTGCGCTGATGTGCCCCGCCGACCTGATGCTGCTCGACGAGCCCACCAACCACCTCGACCTCGACGCCCTCGTCTGGCTCGAAGCCTGGCTGCAGAAGTTCGAAGGCACGATGATCGTGATCAGCCACGACCGCGAGTTCCTCGATGCGATCACCAAGGTCACGCTGCACCTCGATGAAACACGCCTGACCCGCTACACCGGCAACTACACCGCCTTCGAAGAGATGCGCGCCGAGCGCCTGCTGCAGGCGCAGGCCAACTACGCCAAGCAGCAGGAGCGCATGGCGCACCTGCAGAAGTTCATCGACCGCTTCAAGGCCAAGGCCAGCAAGGCCAAGCAGGCGCAAAGCCGGGTCAAGGCGCTGGCCCGCATGGAAAAGCTGGGCCCGGTGCTCACCAGCAGCGACTTCCAGTTCGAGTTCCGCGAGCCCGTCTCGCTGCCCAACCCGATGCTCGCGTTCTCGATGATGTGCTGCGGCTACAACGGCGTGCCCATCGTCAAGGACATCAACCGCTCGGTGCTCGCCGGCCAGCGCATCGGCATCCTCGGTGCCAACGGCCAGGGCAAGTCGACGCTCGTGAAGACGATTGCGCACGAGATCCCGCTCATCTCGGGCGAGGTGACCGAAGGCAAGGGGCTGTCGATCGGCTACTTCGCGCAGCAGGAGCTCGACGTGCTCTCGCTCGACGACGGCCCGCTGATGCACATGATCCGCCTCGCGCGCGACGTGGGGCCGCAGGCGCGCGAGCAGGAGCTGCGCGACTTCCTGGGTTCCTTCCGTTTCGTCGGCGACATGGTCCAGCAGGCGGTGGGCACGCTCTCGGGCGGCGAGAAGGCCCGCCTCGTGCTCGCGATGCTCGTGTGGCAGCGCCCCAACCTGCTGCTGCTCGACGAGCCGACCAACCACCTCGACCTCACCACCCGCGAGGCGCTCTCGATGGCGCTCAACGAGTTCGAAGGCACGGTGATGCTGGTGAGCCACGACCGGGCGCTGCTGCGCGAGGTATGCGACGAGTTCTGGCTCGTCACCGAAGGCACCGTGAAGCCCTTCGACGGCGACCTCGACGACTACCAGAAGTGGCTGCTCGAAACCTCACGCGAGATGGCCCGAGCCGCGAAGGATGCGGCCAGCGGCAAGGTCAGGAAAGAGAAGCAGGCCGCCGTGGTGGCCGCAGCACCGCCGCCCGAGCCGGCCAAGCGCGAAGACCGCAAGCTCTCGGGCCAGGCCCGCCAGAAGCTCGCGGAGCAGACCAAGCCGCTGCGCAAGGAGTTGGAGACGCTGGAAAAGCGCATCGCCGCGCTGACCCAGGAGAAAGACAACATCGAGGCGGCCTCGGCCCGCCCCGACCTCACGCCGGCCCAGCGCGTGGAGCAAGGCAAGCGGCTCAAGCAGATCGGCGACGAGACCGAGCAGGCCGAAGGCCGCTGGCTCGAACTCACCACGCAGATCGACGAGCTCTCGGCGGGCGCCTGATCAGAGCCTGAACGCGCGCACCGCCTCGGCGAGCTTGCTCGCCTGGTGCTTGAGGCTTTCGGCCGCGGCGGCCGACTCTTCCACCAGCGCCGCGTTCTGCTGCGTCACCTGGTCGAGCTCGGCCACCGCGCCGGTGACCTGCTCGATGCCCGCGTGCTGCTCATGCGCCGCATGGCCGATCTCGCCGATGAGGTCGCTCACGCGCTGCACCTGCGCGACGATGTCGCTCATCGTCGCGCCGGCATCGTTCACCAGCTGTGAGCCCGACTCCACGCGTGTCACGCTTTCGCCGATCAGGCTCTTGATCTCGCGCGCCGCGCCAGCACTGCGCTGGGCCAGCGAGCGCACCTCGGCGGCCACCACCGCGAAGCCACGCCCCTGCTCACCGGCGCGCGCCGCTTCCACCGCCGCGTTGAGCGCGAGGATGTTGGTCTGGAAGGCGATGCCGTCGATCACGCCGATGATGTCGGCGATCTTCTTGGAGCTCTGGGCGATGTCGCTCATGGTGGCGACCACCTGGCCCATCATCTCGCCGCCCCGCGCGGCCACGCTGGTGGCGGAGCTCGCGAGCTGCGAGGCCTGCTGCGCGTTGTCGGCGTTGCTGCGCACCGTGCTCGCCAGCTGCACCATCGAGGCGGCCGTGCGCTGCAGGTTGGCCGCCTGCTCTTCGGTGCGCTGGCTCAGGTCGATGTTGCCGGCGGCGATCTGGTCGGAGCCCGTGGCGATGGAGTCACTCGACGACTTGATGTGCGAGACCACCTCCGCAATCGCACCGGCAGAGCCGCCCAGTGCGCGCAGCATCTGGCCCAGCTCGTCTTGCGTCTCGGCACGTGCACGGAAGCTCAGGTCGCCACTCGCCAAGGCGTTCGACGCGGCCAGCGCCTGTGCCATCGAGCGCGAGGTGGTGCGGGCGATGGTCACGATGAGCCACGCCGCCGCCAGCCCACCCAGCACGATGACAGGTGCCAGCAGCCACAGCAGGCGCCGCGTGGCGGCCAGCTCACGCTCGAATTCGGCGTTGAGCACCTCGAAGGTGGCCGCGCCAAGTGCGTACTGCGCGTCGACGTGACCCGTCATCGCACTGAAGAACTGGCCCGGCGCCAGGGTGAGCGCGGTCGCCTCCAGCACCTGCGACTGGATGAGCTTCACCGCCTCGTCGGCCCCGGCCGCGGCCTGCTGGCGACGCTCGGCCAGCGGGCCGAGCGCGGCGGCGTCCGCATCGGTCGCGTGGTCGAGGTCGGCGTTCACGCGCGCGGCCTGGTCCTGCACGGCTTCGACGAGCTGATTCAGCGTCACCCGGTCGGTCGGGTCGAGCTGGCCCTTGGCCAGGTAGCCGGCCCCGCGGGCGCGGGCCTGGCCGAGGTATTCGCTGAGCTGGGGCAGGCTGCGCAGAGCGGCCAGGCTCAGGTGGTGCGTGGCGGCCACGGTGTCGCGCGACAGGCCGCTCGCGTCCATCAAGTCGTCAACGAGCGCCAGCTCTTCCTTGATCAACGCGCTGTGGCGCGCAAAGCTGGCCGGCAGCGCGAGCTGGCCGCCGGCCACATCGGCCGACAGCGCCTGCCATTGCGCACGCATGCGCTCGCGGCGGCTGCTCACGCGCGCGCTGGGCGTGGCACCGGCGGCGTCGAGCACCTTGGCGATGGCCGCGTCGACCTCCTGCTGCTTGGCCTGCCGCGGCGTCTGTTTGCTGGCGTCGCCGCTGAGCAAGGTGTTGGTGAGACCCCGATGCTGCTGCGTGAGCTGCACCAGGCGCAGCACCTCGGCCACGGGCGCGAGGCCCGCCTGCTGCCGCTCCCGGGCGTGGATGTGCTTCAACTCACCGACCACCACATAGGCCGTGGGTGGCACCAGCAACACCAGGGTCAACCCACCGAGCACCGCAAACTTCTGCCAGATCTTGAGCCGGCCAATCCAGGATTTCATGAACGAGAGAGCGCGAGGCCTTGAGACAACCCCAGCTCTATCGACGCGGCAGCGCCCGACTTGAACGCGCACGCTTGAGGTGCGTCCAATGCCCCTCGTCGGGTCACGGGATTTATATTGCGCACAATTTAATTGCTCAATTCATTTATCATCCGTCCCCATGCGATCCCTCCGCAACGACTCTCAACAGGCCCGCGCCGACTGGCTGCAACTCGACCAGCAGCTGTGCTTCGCGCTGTATTCCACGTCGCTGGCGATGACCAAGCTCTACAAGCCGCTGCTGGCGCCGCTGGGCCTCACCTACCCACAGTACCTGGCGCTGCTGGTGCTCTGGGAGCGCGACGGCCTGGGCGTTGGCGAGTTGGGCGAGCGGCTCTTCCTTGACTCCGGCACGCTGACCCCACTGCTCAAGCGGATGGAATCCGCCGGCTGGCTGAAGCGCGAGCGCGACTCGGCCGACGAGCGCCGCGTCGTCGTCAAGCTCACGCCCGAAGGCCGCGCGCTGCGCCAGAAGGCCAAGAGCGTGCCGTTGCAGCTGAGCCAGGCGATGCAGTGCGACGTCAACGACATCAACAGCCTCACGCAGCGGCTGCAACAGCTGCGCGCCAATCTCCTCGATGGCACCGCGGGTGATGCCGCGGCGGCACATTGACCTTTCCTTCTTTCCACCACCCCTGAACGGAGCTTCACATGGCCCTCGAAAAAGTTCTCTACACCGCCCACGCCACCTCGACCGGCGGCCGCACCGGCACGTCCGAATCGTCCGACGGCGCGCTCAAGGTCAACCTGAGCACCCCGAAGGAGCTGGGCGGCGCGGGTGGCCCAGGCACCAACCCCGAGCAGCTCTTCGCCGCCGGCTACTCGGCCTGCTTCATCGGCGCGATGAAGGCCGTGGCCGGCGCACAGAAGATCAAGCTGCCGGATGACGTGTCGATCACGGCCGACGTGGGCATTGGCCCCATCACCGGAGGCTTCGGCATCCAGGTGGCCATGGCGATCAAGATCCCCGGCTTCGAGAAGGCCCAGGCCGAAGCGCTGGTGGCCGCGGCCCACAAGGTGTGCCCGTATTCGAACGCCACCCGCGGCAACATCGACGTGACGCTGACGGTGATCTAGCAGGGCGTCAGGAGCTGAAGGATCAGCTCCACCCGCGCCTTCACAGGCGTGAGTTCCCCGGCCGACGGCAGCACGTCGTCGGCCCGTCCGATCACCCGGCCGTTGCCGCAGCGGCTGCTGCGCCACACCGTCACCCCCTGGTCTTGGGCTTCGAGCAGCGCAGCTTCGAGCGCCGTGTGCACCGTGCCGTTGCCGGTGGCCGCGACCACCAGGCCCTGCACGCCGATCTCGCAGGCCGCGCGCACGAGTGCACCACTCGCCCCGGCGTGGCTGGTCACGATCTCCACCTGCGGCCAGGCGTCGTCTTCCACCGGCAGCCATTGCAGCCCGAGCGCTTCGCCCTGCGGCCAGGCGCGCCACGCCGTCACACGGCCCTCTTCCACCACACCGAGCAAGCCGGCGTCGCCCGAGCTGAACGCGTCGAGCCGGTAGGTGTGGGCCTTGCGCACGTCGGTGGCGGCGTGCACCGCCCCGGCGGTCACCACGACCACGCCTTGCGCGCCTGACGTGCCGGCCACGGTCACGGCGTCGAGCAGGTTCTGCGGGCCGTCGGCATTCAGCGAGGTGGCCGGTCGCATGGCGGCCGTCATCGCCACCGGCTTCTTCGGCGCGAGCACGCGTTGCAGGAAATAGGCGGTCTCTTCGAGCGTGTCGGTGCCGTGGGTCACGACCACGCCGGCCACGTCGTCGCGCGCCAGGTGATGGGCCGTGCGCAGCGCGAGCGCGCGCCAGATGGCAAAGCCCATGTCCTTGCTGTCGGCCTGCGCCACCTGCTCGCATTCGAGTGGCAGGCCCGCCAGCGCCGGCACGGCCTTCACCAGCGCTTCGACACCGAGCTGCGCCGCGGTGTAGCCCACGTTGTCAGCCGCATCGGCGGCGGTGCCGGCGATGGTCCCGCCGGTGCCCAGCACCACGATCGTCCGAGAAGTGTTTTGCATTTCTTGATGAGCTGGATGAAAATACAGGCACTGGATGAAACCTCAGGACGGCCCACGATGGAAGCGCCCAAGCTCACCGAACGCCAACAGCAGATCCTCGATCTCGTGCAAAGCGCCATCGAGCGCACCGGCGCCCCACCCACCCGCGCCGAGATCGCGAGCGAGCTGGGCTTCCGTTCCGCCAACGCCGCCGAAGAGCACCTGCAAGCCCTGGCCCGCAAAGGCGTCATCGAGCTCGTGGGCGGCACCTCGCGCGGCATCCGGCTGAAGTCTGACACGTTGCGCGCGCTGAACGAGATCCGCGGCAAGCAGTTCAGCCTGCCCCTGCCCAGCCTCTCGCAGCTCACGCTGCCGCTGGTGGGCCGCGTGGCCGCCGGCAGCCCCATCCTCGCGCAGGAGCACATCGACCAGACCTACCTGATGGAAGCGAGCATGTTCCCGCGCCGCCCCGACTACCTGCTCAAGGTGCGTGGCATGAGCATGCGAGACGCCGGCATCATGGACGGTGACCTGCTCGCCGTGCAGAAAGCCAAAGACGCGAAGAACGGCCAGATCGTCGTGGCCCGCCTGGGCGAAGACGTGACCGTCAAGCGCTTCCGCCGCACCCGCACCAGCATCGAGCTGCTGCCCGAGAACCCTGACTTCAAGCCCATCGTCATTCCCTTCGGTGACGTCGACTTCGAACTCGAAGGCATCGCCGTCGGCCTGATTCGCAACAACATGATGATGTGAGGCGGATCATGGCCTCGATCAAATCACCGAAGGCCCGCAGCGCAGATGAGTGCGAGCGGCTGGAGCAGCTGCCCAACATCGGCCCCTCGCTGGCAGAAGACCTGCGGCTGATCGGCATCCACCAGCCGCAACAGCTGCGCGGCAAGGACGCCTTCGTGCTCTACCAGAAGCTGTGTTCGGTGACGGGCACCCGGCAAGACCCCTGCGTGCTCGACACCTTCATGGCGGCGACCGATTTCATGGGCGGTGCGGCACCGGCGCCCTGGTGGAACTACACAGCGCAACGCAAGGCGCTGTTCGGTCAGGTGTAGGTGCGTGGGATAGAGCTGAGGGTTTGAGCGAGAGCGCAGCGGCGGGGTACCGTGTTGCGTTCATGTCCCCCTTCCTTGAGCCTCCCGGCTCAAGGAATTCCTCCTAATACTTGTATCTTTCTTTCACCCCCTTGCAGGAGACTGCAGGGAGAGCCAAGTTCGCGGTCGGCGCGCCAAACCTGATCCTTACGAGAGCTTGCAGTTCGAAGTGAAGCTATTGGCCAACGCGCCGGCCCGTTCTTCCCACAACCGTGTAGCCCGAACAGTTGCCAATCATGAACATGCATCCGCAAGTCAGGGTAGCGAGCGGCGAGCAGCGGCCCAACGCAGGCATCGACGTGTCCAAACAGCATCTGGATGCTTGTTGGAGCGAAGTTGAACTGCGCGTGGCCAACGACGCCGGTGGGTGGAACGAGCTGATCGCCAGGCTCGTGGCCGAGCGCGTAGACCTCGTGGTCATAGAAGCCACGGGAGGCTACGAGCGAGGCTTGGTGTGTGCGCTGCAGGAAGCGGACGTAGCCGTCGCACGGATCAATCCGCGCCAAGCGCGCGACTTTGCCAAGTCGATGGGTGTACTGGCCAAGACCGATCGGGTGGACGCACGCTGCCTGCGTGACCTGGCCGACGTGCTGGCACGGCACAAGGAGCGCCACAAGTACATCACCGCTCCGTCGGACCCGCAGCGTGAGGCGCTCAACTCGCTGATGCTGCGGCGGCGCCAGCTGGTGGACATGCGTGCCGCAGAAGCCAACCGCCTGGCGGTGGCGGCGCACAAGAAGGCCAAGAGCAGCGTCCTGGCCGTCAAGCGTGTGCTGGATAAGCAGATCGAGCAAATCGACCAGGAAATCCAGCGGCACATCGATGACCACTTCGACAGCCAGAGGCAGCTGCTGGACAGTGTCAAAGGCGTGGGTGCAGTGACCATCGTGACGCTGCTGGCGGCCTTGCCGGAGTTGGGCAAGTTGAACCGGCGGGCCATCGCCAAGCTCGTGGGGACGGCCCCCATGGCGCACGATTCGGGCCCGCGCAAGGGAAGTCGCCACATCTGGGGTGGTCGTGCGGCGGTGCGCTCGGTGATCTACATGGCGGCGTTGTCGGCGAGCCGAAGCAACCCGGTCATCAGCACGCACTACCAGCGCTTGGTGGCCGCAGGCAAGCCCAAGAAGGTCGCGCTGGTGGCCTGCATGCGCAAGCTTCTCGTCATCCTCAACGCAATGCTGCGTGACGGCTCCGCATGGAATCCCGACAAACACATCCCTCTCAAGACCTCTTCTTGACTTGACACCGAACACAGTTGCTTCACTCCACACGGCACCCCACCACTGCGCTCGGGCACGCATGTGCACGTCCCTGCAGGCATGCCCCCAGGGTCTCGCGGGAAGGGCGTGGGGTGAACGGCGGAGTGAAGTATTAGGAGGAATTTGGTGACCCGGGAGGGTCACCAAAGGGGGACATGAACGGAGCCGTTCACCCCGCGCCCTTCCCGCCGCGCCAACCGACGCAAGCGAGAACTCAGGCAGCCCGAGGCTTCAACACCAGCACCCGCTTCGCCGGCTCCGCCGCCCACACCGGCACACCCTGCACCTCACGCCAGCGGTCCATGAAGCTCCTGTACAGCGGCGAAAAGACGATCCCCGACTGCCCCGTCGAATGCATGAAGCGCGACTTGCTCGGGTCCGCCAGGTCATACACCGCGCGAAACGACGGCCCGTGTTCATCGAGGTACAGCTCGCCCGTGGTCGCATCCGGTTTCTGCGACACCCGCGATACGTTGACCGTGTAGGTGTCGCCACCCACCGGCGTGCGCAGCTCGAAATACTTCGCGAGCAGCTTCACCCGGCTGAACGGCCGGTGCTCCGAACGCGCCTGGTGCGCCTTGCCCCACTGCCACTTCGACACATCCGCCCCCTGCAGGGCTTGCAGCTCGTCGAGGGCGCGGGTGAACGCGGCGTTGACCTGGTCCTGGCAGCTCTCTTGCGCCGGGGTGCCCTTGTCGTCGCACCACCAGGCGTCGTTGCGATCCAGCGCGCCTTCGAGCGCCTCGCGGAAGCTGCGGGTGGCGATCAGCTTGTCGAACTGGGTGGCGCCCACCTCGTCGCGGAAGAGGCCCACGGTGAGCTGCCGCGCCCAGGCCCAGGCGATGAGCGGCGCGGCCTTGTCGGCGGCCATCGTGCCGTCGAACGCGGCCAGCTCCTTCTGCGCAGCGCCTGCCAGTGCGTGCGGCGACTGCGCCTTGCGCAGGAAGGGCAGCAGCCGCTGCGTGCCGAGCGACAGCACATCGGCCTGCATCGCCTGCAGGCTCTCCAGGCTGTGCTTGGGCTTGGCATCGAGCAGCTGCTCGATGCGCTGCTGCCGGTACGGCGCGGCCCATTCGCTGGTCAGGAAGTGCGGGTAGTCGGCCGCGTGGATGCGCTGGTTGGCGGTGGCGATCCAGCCGCGCGGCGGGTCGGTCTCGCGGGGCGTCCACGTCGGCTCGAGCACGCCGGCCCAGTCGTAGCGGGCGTCCCAGCCCGGCGCGGGCACCAGGCCCTTGAGGTCGTTTTCCGGCTTGCGCACCGGCACGCGGCCGGCCGACACCATGCCGATGTGGCCGTCGACGTCGGCCACCACCATGTTCTGCATCGGTGCCAAGTGCTTGCCGGCGGCGGCGATGAACTCGGGCACCGAACGCGCGCTGTTGAAGGCGAGCGCGGCGTCGAGCGTGCCGCTGTCCTTGTCGAGCGCCGTCCAGCGCATGGCCAGCACGTAGGCGGGGCGCGACGACGAGACGATGCCCTCGGTGGCGCCGCCCACGTCGGAGATCACCGGCCCGTGCCGCGTGCTGCGTGCGGTGAGCGTCACCTCGCTGCCGCCGCGCACCTTGATGGTTTCGGTGACGCTCGCGAACTTGGCCCAGCCCTCGGGCGTCTGGTACTCGTTGGCATCGTTGGGGTTGACGCGCTCGAGGTAGAGGTCTTGCACGTCGGGCCCGGTGTTGGTGAAGCCCCAGGCGATGCGCTCGTTCTGGCCCAGCACCACCATTGGCAGGCCCGGCATGGTGGCGCCGGCCACCTTGAAGCCGGGCGCTTCCATGCGGGCGAAGTACCAGAGCGCCGGGGCGGTGAGCTTCAGGTGCGGGTCGTTGGCGAGCAACGGCTTGCCGCTCTCGGTGTGCGAGCCGTGCACCACCCAGTTGTTGGAGCCCACGCCTTCGATGCCCGACTCGGGCGCCGCGCTGAGCGCCGTCTGGCCGAGGTTGGCGTTGAGCTTCAGGTTGCGGTAGAGCGCGGCGTAGTCGGCGGTCGGCAGCGGCTTCTCGCCGGGATACGGCGGCAGCAGCTCCTGGATGCGCTCAACCGGCATCTGCAGGGCCATGCGAAGCCGCAGCAATTCACCCGACCAGTTGGCGCCCAGGTCCCAGGCCATCATCGTGGCCCAGCCCATGCTGTCTTCGGGCACCCAGGGCTCGGGCTGCACGCCGGTCAGCATGAACTCGGGCGGGCGGGCGCTCAGCTCGTTCTGCACATAAGCGTTGATGCCGGCGGCGTAGGCGGTGAGCGCGGCGCGGCCTTCGGCGCTGACCTGTTCCCACTGTTGGGCGGCCATGCGGCGCACGCCCAGGGCGCGCAGGAACTTGTCGGTCTCCAGCGCCGATTCGCCGAAGGCTTCGGACAGGCGGCCGCTCGCGATGCGCTTGTGCGTCTCGAGCTGCCAGAGCCGGTCTTGCGCGTGCACGTAGCCGAGGCCGAAGAAGGCGTCGTCACGCGAGGCGGCCTTGATGGTCGGGATGCCGTCGGCGTCACGCTCGATGCGCAGCTCGCTCTTCGGGCCGCTTTGCAGCGTGATCGTGCCCTGGGTGGTGGGCAGAACGCGCCGGCTGTAGATCCACAAGGCCACGGCCACGATCAGCGCCAGCCACAGCAGCGCCCAGGCGCCGCGACGTATCCATTTCATGTGTTGTTGTCCTGTCTCCATCGAACGGGACAGAGCGTAACCGGATGCACGCTGCGCAGGCCATCCTGCGAAACGACGAACGCTGCGCCGTATTGCCGGTCTCAGCGGCTGCTGACGGCGAGCCGCAGGCCCAGCCCGATGAACATCGCCCCCGCGGCACGCTGGCACCACAGCCCGAGGCGGCTGCCCTGCACCTGCTGCGCGAAGCGCTCGCGCGCGGTGCCGGCGAGCCAGGCAAAGGCGAGCGTCACGAGCGTGCCGTTGACGGTGAAGACGAGGCCGAGCAGCCCGAAGCCCAGTGCCTGGTGCGGCGCATTCGGCGTCATGAACTGCGGCAGGAAGGCGAGGAAGAAGAGCGCCACCTTGGGGTTGAGCGCATTGGTGAGCACGCCGCGCCAGAACACGCGGCGCGCGTCGAGCGCCACCGGCTGCTGGGCCTCGCGCAGGCGCGCCCGCAGCATGCCGAGGCCCATCCACACCAAGTAGCCGGCGCCGGCCCACTTCACGAGGTTGAAGGCCAGCTCGGAGCTGGCCAGCAGGGCCGACAACCCGACCGTCGCGAGCGCCACGTGGAAGAGGCAGCCGGCGCCAATGCCCAGCGCCGCCAGCAGGCCCGCACGGCGCCCGCCGCTCGCGGCATGGCCGGCCACGTAGAGCATGTCGGCACCCGGCGTGATGTTGAGCAGCAGCCCGGCCGCGATGAACAGCGGCAGGTCGTGCACCCCGAGCGCCTCGAGCATCAGAGGCCCGCCAGAAAATCGCTCTTGCCGAGCTCCACACCGTTGTGGCGCAGCAGGGCGTAGGCGGTGGTCACGTGGAAGTAGAAGTTGGGCGTGGCGTAGTGCTTGAGGTAGGCCTCGCCTTTCATCACGAGCACGCCGTCGCGGCGGGGCACGTTGATGTCCTTCTCTTCAGTACCCGCGATCTGCTCGGCCGGCACCGATTGAACGAACGCGATCGTCTTGGCGATGCGTGCCTTCAGGTCGCCGAGGCTTGCCTCGTTGTCGTCGTGCTTGGGTGCCTCCACGCCACCCAGGCGGGCGATGCAGAACTTGGCCGTGTCGCAGGCGATCTGCACCTGGCGGGTGAAGGGCAGCATGTCGGGGGCGAGGCGCGACACGAGATAGACGGCCGGGTCGAACTTCTTCGCCTGCGCATGGGCCTCGGCCTTCTCGATGAACTTGCTCAGGTTGGTGAGCATGCGAACGAACATGGGCACGCTGGCCGAGTGCATGGTGATGGGCATGGGGAATCTCCGTTGTCGTCTTGGTACTTTTGAGAGGCCGGATGCTACTGTGGACGGGGCACAATCGACGGGTCCTTCCGAGATGGCCTCACAGCGCACCTGATGAACATCATCATCCTCGACGACTACCAAGACGCGGTGCGCAAGCTCAAGTGCGCCGCGCGCCTCGAACACCTCAACGCCAAGGTCTTCACCAACACCGTCAAGGGCATCGGCCAACTCTCGGTGCGCCTGCGCGACGCCGAAGTGCTGGTGCTGATCCGCGAGCGCACCCACTTCCCGCGCCAGCTGCTGGAAAAACTCCCCAAGCTCAAGCTGATCGCCCAGACCGGGCGCGTCGGCCCGCACATCGACGTCGACACCTGCACGCGCCTGGGCATCGCGGTGGCCGAGGGCACGGGCTCGCCGGTGGCGCCGGCCGAGCTGACCTGGGCGCTGATCATGGCCGCCATGCGACGCCTGCCGCAGTACATCGGCAACCTGAAGCACGGCGCCTGGCAGCAGTCGGGGCTGAAGTCGGCCTCGATGCCGGCCAACTTCGGCATCGGCATGGTGCTCAAGGGCAAGACACTCGGCATCTGGGGCTACGGCCGCATCGGTGAACTGGTGGCCGGCTACGGCCACGCCTTCGGCATGAAGGTGATCGTGTGGGGAAGCGAGTCCTCCCGCGAGAAGGCCGTGGCGGCCGGCCACACCGCCGCCGAGTCGCGAGAAGCCTTCTTCGAGCAGGCCGACGTGCTGAGCCTGCACAAGCGCCTGTCCGACGAGACGCGCGGCATGGTCAAGCTCGACGACCTGACGCGCATGAAACCGACTGCGCTGCTCATCAACACCTCGCGCGCCGAGCTGATCGAAGAAGGTGCACTCGTCTCGGCCCTCAACCGCGGCCATCCCGGCATGGCGGCCGTCGACGTGTTCGAGAGCGAGCCCATCCTGCAAGGCCACCCGCTGCTGAGGTTGGAAAACGCCATCTGCACACCGCACATCGGCTACGTCGAGCAAGACAGCTACGAGATGTACTTCGGCGCCGCCTTCGACCACGTCGTCAACTTCGTGAACGGCAACCCGACGGGCATCGTGAACCCCGCGGCACTGAAGGTTCTTCGCGGATGACGGCCACGGCGGCCCTCACGCCGCACCAGCAAGTCACCCGCGCCCGCTGGGCGCTGATGGCCGGCAACTTCGCCATCGGCTGCGGCGTGATGGTGGTGGCCGGCTCGCTCAACGACCTCATCCGCTCGCTCGGGGTGAGCGTGGCGCTCGGCGGGCAATTGATCTCGATCGCCGCGGTGATGATGTGCTTCGGCGCCCCGGTGCTCGCCGCCCTGCTCGGCCACTGGGACCGGCGCCGCCTGCTGGTGCTGGCGCTCGTGTGGTTTGCCATCGGCCACGGGCTCTCGGCCATCGCGCCCAACTACGCGCTGCTGCTGCCGCTGCGAGCGCTGTGCGTCGTGGCCGCGGCCGTCTACACGCCGCAGGCCGCCGCCGCCATCGGCTTCGTGGCGCCGCCCGAGGAGCGCGGCCGCTCCATCATCTTCATCTTCCTCGGTTGGTCGGTCGCCTCGGTGGTGGGCATGCCGGTGCACAGCTTCATCGGTGAAGCCTTCGGCTGGCGCTATGCGTTCGGGCTCGTCACCGTGCTCTCGGCGGGCGCGGCCTGGTGGGTGTGGGTGGTGATGCCCGACGGCATCAAGCCGCCGACCATGCGGCTGGCCGAGTGGCGCGAGGTGTTCACGCACCCGGTGCTGATGGCGATCATCCTCGTCACGGCCCTCTCGGGTGCGGGGCAGTTCACGCTCTTCGCCTACATGGCGCCCTACTACCGCCAGGTGATCGGGGCCAACGCGGCCGAGACCAGCTTTCTCTTCTTCTGGACCGGCGCCTTCGGCCTGCTCGGCAACCTGCTGCTCTCGCGCTACATCGACCGCGTGGGGGCGGCGCGCATCGTGGCGCTCGCGATGATCGGCACGGCCTTCAGCATGCTGATCTGGCCGCTCGCGACCGGCGTGATCACGATGGCGCTCGTCATCCTGCCGTGGGGCCTGGGCGGCTTCGCCTCGAACTCGGCGCAGCAGGCGCGGCTCGGCTTGGCGGCGCCGCACCTCGCCACTGCGCTGATGGCGCTCAACTCATCGGCCATCTACCTCGGCCAGGCGGTGGGTGCCGCGGGCGGCGGCATCGTGGTCGCTGCGCACGACGCGCTCGGCGAATCGGGCCACGACCTCTACAAGAACCTGCACTGGATCGCGCTCGCCTGGACGGTGGTCGCCATTTCGCTGAGCGTGTGGGCCCAGCGCCAGACGATCAAGCTCGGCGGGAAGGTCTGAGCCGCGTTCACCAGCGCTGGTGCACGTAGGGCTTGGCGAAGCGCTCGTAGACCTGCTGCACCGCGGCCATCGTCTCGGGCGTGATCGGCGGCAGGTCGGCCGCCGCGGCGTTGTCTTCCACCTGCTTCGGCGAGCGCCCGCCGGGAATGCTGCAGGTCACGGCCGGGTGCATCTGGATCCACCGCAGCGCGAACTGCGCCAGCGTCTGGCCGGCGGGCACCAGAGGCTTCAGCGCTTCCACCGCCTGCAGGCCCAATTCGAAGTCGAGGCCGGAGAAGGTCTCGCCCTTGTCGAAGGCCGCACCCTCCCGGTTGAAGTTGCGGTGATCGTCTTGCGCAAACGTCGACTCGCGCGTGAGCTTGCCGGTGAGCAGCCCTGACGACAGCGGCAGCCGCGCGAGGATGCCCACGCCGCGGCGCTGCGCCTCGCCGAAGAAGAGATCGGCGGGCCGCTGGCGGAAGATGTTGTAGATGATCTGGATGGACTGCACGCCGGGGTACTCGATCGCCTTCAGCGCCTCTTCCACCTTCTCGACGCTCACGCCGTAGTGGCGCAGCTTGCCGGCCTTCACCAGGCCGTCGAGCGCGTCGAACACCTCGGGCCGGTACAGCACCTCCACCGGCGGGCAGTGCAGCTGCAGCAGGTCGATGGCCTCGACTTCCAGGTTCTTCAGGCTTCGCTCGATGAAGGCGGTGAGATTGGCCTTGTTGTAGCCATCGGCGATGTGCGGCGACAGACGCCGGCCCGCCTTGCTCGCCACGTAGAACGGCTCCGAGCGCTCGCGGCGCAGGCACGCGATGAGACGCTCGCTGTGGCCGTCGCCGTACACGTCGGCGGTGTCGAAGAAATTGATGCCGAGGTCGAGCGCGCGGTGCAGCGCCTTCATCGACGCTTCGTCGTCCACCGCGCCCCAGGTGCCGCCGATGGCCCAGGCGCCGAAGCTCACGGTCGACACATTCCAGCCAGTGCGGCCGAGGGGGCGGTATTGCATCTGAGTCTCCTGCGTTCGTGCTGTCTGATGAGGCGCGCAGGATAGGCAGACGCATCGCCCACGTCCAATCTCGATTGCAATGGGCGCGATGCCGTAACCGGCATGTATCGCGAATCATCCTGCTCGGCCAGCGAGGCTATAGTGCCCGCGACTTTCCGAGACCCCGATGGCTTCCGACGAGACCCCCTCCGCACCCACCGGAGCCCGCAGCGGCCGGGTGCGCCTGACGCTCGCCGACGTGGCCGCCACCCTCGGCATCAGCCGCACCACGGTCTCCAACGCCTTCAACCGGCCGGAGCAGCTCTCGAAGGAGTTGCGCGAGACCATCCTCAGCACCGCACGCGAACTCGGCTACTTCGGCCCCGACCCGAAGGCCCGCGCGCTGCGCCGCAAGGAGTTGCGCGAGGTGGCGCTCGTGTTCCACCACGACCTGCCCTACGCCTTCAACGACCCGCTCACGCTCGACTTCATGCGCGGCGTGGCGCGGCAGCTGCAGCAACGCGGGCTCACGCTGCAGCTCATCCCGATGTTCTCGCGGCAGATCGAGCCCACGCTCGACGTGGCCTTCAAGACCACCGCCGATGCGCTCATCTTCCATGCCGAGGTGGCGCCGGAGTTCGCCTCGATGGTGCGTGCTGCGCCACTGCCGCTGGTGGTGGTCGACACCATGGTGCCCGGCGCGCCCTCGGTGTGCCTCGACGACCGGCGCGGCGCCGAGCTTGCGATGGCGCATGCGCTCAAGGCCCAGCCCGACGTGGTGCTGGTGCTCTGTTTCTTCGTGGCCGAAGAGCCGATGAAGCGCGCCCAGGCTGCGCGTGCGCCGCGCAGCCCGTTCAACACCTGCGAGCGTGTGGCCGGCTACGCGCAGGCGGCACGGCGCGCGGGCTTCGACGCCTCGCGCATCGTCTGGCACATCGTCGACGACGGCGACCCCGAAGCCGCCGCGCTGCGCGCGGTGGAGCAGGAGCGTGCGCGCCTCAGCAAGCACCAGCGCATCGCGGTCGTCGCGATGAGCGACCGCATCGCACTCGCCGCGATGGGCGCCATGCGCACCTGGCCGAAGGTGGAGCTGGTCTCGGTGGTCGGCTTCGACGACATCCCCGCGGCCGCCGCGGCCGGCCTCACCACCGTGCGGCAAGACGGCGTCGAAAAAGGCGAAAGCGCCGTGCGTGTGGTGCTCGACGACGAACCGTCGGTCGTGCTGCCCTTGACGCTGGTGCCGCGCGACACCTGAAAACCCGTACCTCAGGTACATCCCGAGACCTAGGGTTAGCCCGCTCTTTCTCGATTCAGAAGCTTCACTAAAGTCGCGCTCAGCCTGAAGTCGAGGCATTCGCTGGGTGTAACTGCGTTACATCTGAATCGTTCAAGAGCACAAGAAATCGTCCCCGCACAACCCATGAAGAGCGAGCCCCAGACCGCGCTGGCCCCGGCGTCCCACGACCGTGATTGGTGGCGCGGCGCCGTCATCTACCAGCTCTACCCGCGCAGCTTTGCCGATGCGAACGGCGACGGTGTCGGCGACTTCGCCGGCATGGTCGAGCGCCTTCCCTACGTGGCGAGCCTGGGCGTCGACGCCATCTGGGTGTCGCCTTTCTTCCGCTCGCCGATGAAGGACTTCGGCTACGACGTCAGCGACTACCGCGACGTCGACCCGCTCTTCGGCACGCTGCAGGATTTCGACAGCCTCGTCGCGAGGGCTCACGCGCTCGGACTGAAAGTGATCGTCGACCAGGTGCTCTCGCACAGCTCCGACCAGCACCCCTGGTTCATGCAGAGCCGCGCGAGCCGCGACAACGCCCGCGCCGACTGGTACGTGTGGGCCGACCCCAAGGCCGACGGCACCCCGCCCAACAACTGGCTCAGCATCTTCGGCGGCTCGGCCTGGCAGTGGGACACGCGCCGCCGCCAGTACTACCTGCACAACTTCCTCGCGAGCCAGCCCGACCTCAACTTCCACAACCCCGAGGTGCAGGCGCAACTGCTCGACGACCTGCGCTTCTGGCTCGACCGTGGCGTGGACGGCTTCCGCTTCGACGCCTGCATCTTCCACTTCCACGACCTCAAGCTGCGCGACAACCCGCCGGCGCAGAAGGCCGACACGCTCTCGGTGCCCGCCTCCAACCCCTACAGCTTCCAGCGCCACCTCTACGACAAGACGCAGCCCGAGAACATCGGCTTCCTGCAGAAGATCCGCACCCTGCTCGACGAGTACGGCGCCGCGAGCGTGGGCGAGATCGGCGACGACGACTCGATCAAGACCATGGCTGCCTACACCAGCGGCGGCGACAAGCTGCACATGGCCTACAGCTTCAACCTGCTGGCCACCGAGAGCAGCGCGGGCTACATCCGCCGCCAGGTGGAAGAGCTCGAAGCGCAGATCGCCGACGGCTGGACGAGCTGGTCCATCGGCAACCACGACGTGCCGCGTTTCCTGAGCCGCTGGGGCGGCGTTGGCGCGACGGCCGACTACACCAAGGTGGCGCTCGCCATGCTCGCCTCGCTGCGCGGCAGCGTCTGCTGGTGGCAGGGCGACGAGCTCGCGCTGACCGAAGCCGACATCCCCTACGAGAAGATCCAGGACCCTTACGGCATCACCTTCTGGCCCGAATTCAAGGGCCGCGACGGCTGCCGCACGCCGATGCCGTGGTCTCGCGAGCTGGTGCATGCCGGCTTCAGCGGTGGGCGCGAGGTCGAGCCCTGGCTGCCCGTGCCGGCCGAGCACGCAGCGCGCGCGGTCGATGCGAGCGAAACCGACCCGGCCTCGCCGCTGCACTTCATGCGAAGGCTCCTGGCCTGGCGCAAGACGCAGACGCGGTTGCTGCGCGGCGGCATCCGCTTCGTCGACGTGCCTGAGCCGGTGCTGGCCTTCTATCGTTCGCCCGACGACGGCGGCCCGGAGCTGTTGTGCATGTTCAACCTCGGGCGCACGGCCATCGAGATCGCGGCACCGGCCAAGGGGCTGCGGCAGATCCTGACGCGCGTCGACGAGCATCTGGAAGCCACCCTCCACGGCGAGCGCATCACCCTGCCGGCGCATGGTTTCTTCTACGGGCAGCACAGCAGCGTCTAAGGTCCCGTCATGGCCACCCTCAAGCTCAGCGGTTTGCGCAAGTCCTACGGCGAGGTCGAGATGCTGCACGGCATCGACCTCGACGTGAACGACGGCGAATTCCTCGTCTTCGTCGGCCCGTCGGGCTGCGGCAAATCGACGCTCCTGCGCTGCATCGCCGGCCTGGAGGAGATCACCGCCGGCGAGCTGTACATCGGCGAACGCCTGGTCAACGAGGTGCCGCCCGCAGAGCGCGGCATCGCGATGGTGTTCCAGAGCTACGCGCTCTACCCGCACATGAGCGTGGCCGAGAACATGGCCTTCGGCCTGCGCCTGGCCGGCTACAGCAAGCAGGAAATGAAAGACGCCGTGCATCGCGCCGCGCAGACGCTGCAGATCGAGCACCTGCTCGACCGCAAGCCCAAGGCGCTCTCCGGCGGCCAACGCCAGCGTGTGGCCATCGGCCGCGCCATCGTGCGCAAGCCCGGGGTATTCCTCTTCGACGAGCCTCTCTCCAACCTCGACGCCGCCCTGCGCGTGCAGATGCGCGTGGAGCTCTCGCGCCTGCACCGCGAGCTGCGCACCACCATGGTCTACGTGACGCACGACCAGGTGGAGGCGATGACGCTCGCCGACCGCATCGTGGTCGTCAACGCCGGGCGCATCGAACAGGTCGGCGCGCCGCTCGATCTCTACCACCGCCCGGTCAACAAGTTCGTCGCCGGCTTCATCGGCTCGCCCAAGATGAACTTCCTCGACGTGACGCTGGGAGACGCGGACCACGTGGTGCTGAAGGACGGCAGCGTCGTGCCCGTGTCGCCGAGCAGCGACGCCGCACGCACCGCCGCCGTCGGCAAGCCCGTGACGCTCGGCATCCGCCCCGAGCACATCGTCGCCAACAGCACCGCTGCCGATGGCGCGGTGAAAGCCACCGTGCAGCTCGCCGAGCACCTGGGCGACACCACCTACCTGCACCTGCTGGTGCCCGGCGCGCCCGAGCCCCTCACCGTGCGCACCGCGCCCGACAACCCGCTCAACACCGGCGACACCGCGTGGCTGCACCTGCCACGCGAGCGCTGCTTCATCTTCGACGAGCAGGGACGCACCCTGCCATGACCTCTGACCCCCGCTCCGTTCGCACTGAGCCTGTCGAAGTGCAGCGCATGGCTTCGACAGGCTCAGCCCGAACGGATTGAATCCCGCAGATCACAACCAGGAGACACACAGCATGCAGACCAAACGCACCCTCCTCGCGGCCGCGGCCGCCCTCACCCTCGGCGCCGCCTTCGCGCCGCTCGCGCAGGCCGCCGAGCCCGGCAAGCTGCTCGTCTGGATCAACGGCGACAAGGGCTACAAGGGCATCATCAAGATCGGCGAGGAGTTCACCAAGAAGACCGGCATCCCGGTCACGGTCGAGTACCCCGAAGACGCACCGAGCAAGTTCCAGGCAGCCGCGGCCGCCGGCAAGGGCCCCGACATCTGGATCTGGCCGCACGACCGCATCGGCGAGTGGATCGAAGGCGGCCTGCTGCAGCCGGTGACGCCGAGCAAGAAGGTGCAGGCCGACATCGACCCGCTGGCCTGGAAGGCCTTCACGGTCGGTGGCAAGACCTGGGGCTACCCGCTGTCGGTGGAAGCCGTGGCGCTCGTCTACAACAAGGCGCTCGTGCCCACCCCGCCCAAGAGCTTCGAAGAGGTGATCGCGCTCGACAAGAAGCTCTCGGCCTCGGGCAAGAAGGCCATCCTCTGGGACTACAACAACACCTACTTCACCTGGCCGCTGCTCGCCGCCAACGGGGGCTACCCGTTCAAGCAGAAGGCCGACGGCACCTACGACGCCAAGGACACCGGCGTCAACAACGCCGGCGCACTGAAAGGCGCCGAGCTGCTGTCGAAGATGATCAAGGACGGCGTGATGACCAAGGGCGCCAATTACGCCGAGATGGAAGCCGGCCTTGCGCAGGGCAAGGTGGCGATGATGATCAACGGCCCCTGGTCGTGGGACAACCTGAAGAAGGCCAACGTCAACTTCGGCGTCGCCAAGATCCCGACCGTCGCCGGCAAGAAGGCCGCGCCCTTCGTCGGCGTGCTCGGCGCGATGGTCACCAAGGCCACGCCCAACAAGGATCTGGCGGTCGAGTTCCTCGAGAACCACATGCTCACCGTCGACGGCCTGAAGAAGATCAACGACGACGTGCCGCTCGGCACGCCGGCCAACAAGGCCTTCTTCAACGAGCTCAAGAACAACCCCAACATCCAGGCCACGATGGCGAGCGCACAAGACGGCGCGCCGATGCCCAACAACAAGGAGATGGGCCGCTTCTGGTCGTCGATGGCCTCGGCGCTGCAGAACATGACCGAGGGCCGCCAATCGCCCAAGGAAGCCATGGACGCCGCCGCCAAGCGCATCGCTGCACCCTGAGCCGTCACGTAGCGGGCCATGCCGACACACAAGAAAAACTCGCCGCGCTGGTTCGGCCCGCTCATCCTGATCGCGGCCCTGCTGGCCGCGCTCTACATCGTGGTGGTGGTCCACGCAGCAGGCCAGACGCTGCTGGCCGCCACCCTTCTCTTCATCACCGCGCTGGCGGCTTGGCTCTACACCACGCCACGCTTCTATGCGTGGCGCTATCTCTTCCCGGGCATCGCGGCAGCGATGGTGTTCGTGGTGTTCCCGATGCTCTACACCATCGGCATCGGCTTCACCAACTACAGCTCGGCCAACCTGCTGAGCTTCCAGCGGGCCACGCAGTACCACCTCGACGAGACGGCGCCCGCCGAGGGTGACCCGCTCGCGTTCACGCTGCATGCGGATGGCCCCGAGTTCCGCGTGCGCCTGAGCGACCCCGACGACGAAGCGAGAGCCTGGGTCTCGGGACCGCTCGCACTCAAGAACAACGCCCCGCTCAAGCTCGCGGTCGAGCCGGCACCACAGGTGAAGCTGCCGCTCGGCGAGCCGCTGCCCCTGCGCGACGTGATCCAGCGCCAAGCGGCGCTCAAGGCCCTGACCTTCGCGCTGCCCGACGGCCGCCAGGTGATGATGACCGGCCTGCGCCAGTTCTCGGGCCTGGAGAAGGTCTACGAGCAGCGCGAACCTGGCGTGCTCGTCAACAAACGCACCGGCGAGCTGCTGAAGGCGAACCACAGCACCGGCTTCTACGAGAAGGCCAACGGCGAGCGCGTGACACCCGGCTTCCAGGTCGGCGTGGGCTTCGACAACTACCGCCGGATCTTCACCGAGCCCGCCTTCCGCGAGCCCTTCCTGCGCATCTTCGTGTGGACGGTCGCCTTCGCCGCGCTCACCGTGCTCTTCGCCGCCTCGCTGGGCATGCTGCTCGCCGTGCTGCTGAACTGGGATGCGCTGCGCTTCAAGGGCGTCTACCGCGTGCTGCTCTTCCTGCCGTATGCGGTGCCGGGTTTCATCTCCATCCTCGTGTTCCGCGGGCTCTTCAACAACAATTTCGGCGAGATCAACCTGATCCTCGATGCGCTCTTCGGCATCCGCCCGACCTGGTTCTCCGACCCGACGCTTGCGAAGGCGATGCTGCTCATCGTCAACGTGTGGCTGGGCTACCCCTACATGATGTTGGTGTGCATGGGGCTCATCCGCGCGATTCCCGCCGATCTGTACGAGGCCTCGGCGGTGGCCGGCGCGGGGCCGCTGACCAACTTCTTCCGCATCACCGCGCCGCTCGTGATCAAGCCGCTCACGCCGCTGCTCATCGCCGCCTTCGCGTTCAACTTCAACAACTTCGTGCTGATCTCGCTGCTCACCGGCGGGCGGCCCGACTTCCTCGACACCACCGTGCCCGCCGGCACCACCGATCTCCTGGTGTCGTACACCTACCGCATCGCCTTCGAAGATTCGGGCCAGCAGTTCGGCCTGGCTGCCGCGGTCTCCACCGTCATCTTCCTGATGGTCGCGGCGATCTCGATGGTGCAGATCAAGTTCACGCGGATCGCGCGCGATCCGGCGCGCTGAAAGGAACACGGCACATGGCCATCGTCGTCGCCAAATCGCAGCGCTGGCGTGTGCTGCTGGCGCATGCCTTCCTGATCGGTCTCGTGATCGTCACGATCTTCCCGTTCCTGATGATCCTGTCGATCTCGTTCCGGCCCGGCAACTTCGCGACCGGCAGCTTGATCCCCGACCGCATCAGCCTCGAACACTGGACGCTCGCGCTGGGCATGTCGTACACCGCCCCCGATGGCAGCCTGGTGCAGCCCACCTTCCCGGTGCTGCGCTGGCTGTGGAATTCGGTGAAGGTGGCCGCACTCACCGGCCTCGTCACGCTGCTGCTCTCCACCACCGCGGCCTACGCCTTCGCGCGCATGAAATTCCGCGGCAAGGAAGCCTCGCTCACGGGGCTGATGCTGGTGCAGATGTTCCCGAGCGTGCTGGCGCTCGTGGCCATCTACGCCATCTTCGACCGCATCGGCAACGTCTTCCCCGCCTTCGGCATCGACAGCCACTGGTCGCTGCTGCTCGCCTACTCGGGCGGCATCGCGCTGCACGTGTGGACCATCAAGGGCTACTTCGACACCATCCCGGCCGAGATCGAAGAGGCCGCGAAGGTCGACGGTGCGACGCCGTGGCAGGCCTTCCGCATCGTGCTGCTGCCCATGGCGCTGCCCATCCTGATGGTCGTCTTCCTGCTGGCCTTCGTGGGCGCGATCATCGAGTACCCGGTCGCCTCCATCCTGCTCAACGAGCAGGCCAAGCTCACGCTCGCGGTCGGCTCCAACCTCTTCCTCTACGAGCAGAAGTACCTGTGGGGCGACTTCGCGGCGGCGGCCATCCTCTCGGGCCTGCCGATCACGGTCGTCTTTGTGCTGGCGCAACGATGGATGATCTCGGGCCTCACCGCCGGGGGCATCAAGGGATGAAGCGGCTGCTGGGCCTGCTGCTCGCCGTGCTGGCTGCGGCGGCAGCGGCGAGCCCCGGCCGCTTCGCCGACAACCCCATCGTCTACTTCGTCATCACCGACCGCTTCTTCAACGGCGACCCGTCGAACGACACCGCCTATGGCCGCACACGCGAGGCCAAGCCCGAAGACGACGTGGGCACCTTCCACGGCGGCGACCTGAAAGGCCTCACCGCGAGGCTGAAGGAAGGCTGGTTCCGCGAACTCGGCGTCAACGCGATCTGGATCACCGCGCCCTACGAGCAGATCCACGGCTGGGTGATCGGCGGCAACAAGGCCTTCAAGCACTACGCGTACCACGGCTACTACGCGCTCGACTACACCGTGCTCGACAAGGCGATGGGCACGCCGGCCGACCTGCGCGAGCTGGTCGACACCGCGCATGCGCAAGGCATCCGCATCCTCTTCGACGTGGTGATGAACCACCCGGGCTACCTCGACCTCCAGACCGCGCGCGAAGTCGGCCTCAAGGTGCTGTGGCCGGGCTCGGAGAAGGCGACGCTGGCCAACTACCACTCGTTCATCGACTACAACAACTTCGCCTTCGGCGACTGGTGGGGCCGCGACTGGGTGCGCGCCGGCCTGCCGGGCTACCTCGACGGTGGGCGAGACGAACTCACCAAGCAGCTGGCCTTCCTGCCCGACTTCCGCACCGAGAGCACGGCCCATGTGACGCTGCCGAAGTTCCTGCGCGACAAGCCCGACACCCGCGCCCGCGACCTGCCCGAGACCACCGTGCGCGGCTACCTCGTCGCCTGGCTCGTGCAGTGGGTGCGCGAGTACGGCATTGATGGCTTCCGCGCCGACACCGTCAAGCACGTCGAGCCGGCCGCGTGGGCCGAGCTGAAAGCCGCCGCCACGACCGCGCTCGCCGAATGGAAGAAGGCCAATCCCGACAAGAAGATCGACGCCGAGCCCTTCTGGATGGTGGGCGAAGACTGGGGCAAGGGCCCGCAGCGCGACCCGCTGCACGACAGCGGCTTCGACGCCCTCATCAACTTCGACTTCCAGAACGTGGCCCTGCGCGACCCGCAACCCGAGAAGCTCTACGCGAGCTACGCCAGCCTGCTGAGCGGGCGGCCAGGCTACAACACGCTCAGCTACCTGTCCTCGCACGACACCGAGCTCTTCGACCGCAAGCGCCTCGCCGATGGCGCCGCCTGGCTCATGCTCGCCCCGGGCGGGGTGCAGATCTACTACGGCGACGAGACACGCCGCCCGCCCGGCCCCGCCCCGAGCAGCGACCCGCAGCAGGCCACCCGTTCCGACATGAACTGGGGCAACGTCGACACGAGCCTGCTCATGCACTGGCGCAAGCTCGGCCAGTTCCGCCGCGCGCACGTGGCGCTGGCTCGCGGCGCACACCAGAAGCTGGCCGACAAGCCCTACACCTTCAGCCGCATCGATGCGGCCAGCGGCGACCGTGTCGTCGTCGCGATGGAAGCGAGCGATGCCGAGCACATCGTCGTCGGCGATGTCTTCCCCGACGGCAGCACCGTGCACGACGCTTACAGCGGAGAGACCGCCCTCGTGCACCGGGGCCGCGTGGCGCTGCGCGCCGGGCACTGGGTGCTTCTCGAACCTGTTCGCTGACGAAACGGCGCAGAAACTGCGTTCAGGGTAAGCCCCCATGGAGAAATAAAACACCGAAATAAAATGCCGCCATGTTTCGAGCCTGACCCGGGCTTCGACGTCTGAACAGCGGCCATGACCCGTCTCCAGTCCAAGCAGATCTCGCTGCTGCACCTCTACCAGGTGCTGCACACCGTGCGTCTCGGGCGTTCGCCCGTGTCGCGCGCCGAGATCGGCCAGGCCACGGGCTTGAGCCAGCCGGCGGTCTCTTCCCTCACCCGCCGCCTGTTGGAGAGCGGTGCGCTGATGGAAGTCGGCGCGCGCCCTTCGCTGGGCGGTGGCCGCCGCGAGCGAGAGCTGGCGGTGAACCCCGATTTCGCCTGGGTCGTCGGCGTGAAGGTGTCGATGCACCAGATCACCCTCGCCCTCGTCGACTTTGCCGGTGGCGTGCGCGACACCTTGAAGGTGCCCATTTCCGCCCCGATGACGCAGGCCGCGCTGGTGCAGCGCCTGGTCAAAGAGATCAAGGCCTGCCTGGCCGGCGCCGACCCGCAGGTGCGCCAGCGCCTGGCCGGCGTGGGCGTGGCGGTGCCGGGCATGGTCGACTCCTTGCGTGGCGAGGTGCACTGGTCGCCGCTGCTCAAGCCGGGCCGCAAGGAGGAAGCCGCCCCCCTCGCCGCCCCGCTCACCGACGCTTTGGGCGTGCCGGTGATGATCGAGAACGACGCCAACATGCTGGCGCTGGCCGAGCAATGGTTCGGCCAGGCGGCGCGCCTGTCCAACGTGGCGGTGGTCACGCTGGAGCACGGCCTCGGCCTCGGTCTCGTGCTCGACGGAGAACTCTTCCGCGGCCACTCGGGCCTCGCCGCCGAGTTCGGCCACATCCAGGTGGTGCCCGATGGGCGCGCCTGCCGCTGCGGCAAGCAAGGCTGCCTCGAAGCCTACGTGGCGCACAGTGCGGTGGTGGGCCAGGGCCAGGAGGCCGGGCTGCTGCCCGCGGGCGAGCTGGGCTCGGGCGAGATCGAGACCGCGTATGTGGAGCTCGCCGCCAAGGCCCGCGCCGGCAACCGTCGCGCACGCCAGATCTTCGAACAGCAAGGCGAGCTGCTCGGCCGCTGGCTGGGCAACATGGTCAACCTGCTCGCGCCGCAGCTCGTGATGCTCGACGGCATGCAGGAGGGCACCGAGCTCTTCCTCGACTCGCTCCGGCGCGCGATGCACGAGTCGCTCGCCATCCCGCACCGCCAGCGCGAGCTGCTGGTGGTGCACCACCGCGGCGACGAGACCTGGGCGCGCGGCGCGGCATCGCTGGTGCTGCAACGCCTGGACGAGTCTGCAGAGATTCTCGAATCGGTGTCACGGCACGGCTTCGAGACTGAACCCGACGGGCCCAGACCCGTCACCTGATCCCCCAAACGCGCCTCGAGCGCAATCACAACGCACGGAGACATCATGAAACTCACCCACGCACTGTTTGCCACTGCTCTGACAACGTTTTCAGCGCTCGCTGCCGCCCAGACGGTCGTCGGCGTGAGCTGGTCCAACTTCCAGGAAGAGCGCTGGAAGACCGACGAGGCCGCCATCAAGGAGCAGCTCGCCAAGCTCGGCGCGAGCTACGTGAGCGCCGATGCCGGCGGCTCGCCCGAGAAGCAGCTGGCCGACGTCGACGGCCTGATCGCCAAGGGCGCGAAGGCGCTGATCATCCTCGCGATGGACAAGGACGCCATCGTGCCGGCACTCGCCAAGGCCAAGCAGCGCAACATCCCGGTCGTCGCCTACGACCGCCTGATCGAGCAGCCCGGCGTCTTCTACATCACCTTCGACAACAAGGAAGTCGGCCGCCTGCAGGCCAAGGGCGTGTTCGCCGCCAAGCCGAAAGGCAACTACGTGATGATCAAGGGCTCGCCCACCGACCCGAACGCCGACTTCCTGCGCGCCGGCCAGGGTGAAGTGCTCGCGGCCGCCATCAAGAAGGGCGACATCAAGATCGTCGGCGAGGAGTACACCGAAGGCTGGAAGCCCGAGGTTGCGCAGAAGAACATGGAGCAGATCCTCACCCGCAACAACAACAAGGTCGACGCGGTGGTGGCCTCCAACGACGGCACGGCCGGCGGCGTGGTGGCAGCGCTCTCGGCGCGCGGCATCAAGGGCGTGCCCGTGTCGGGCCAGGACGGCGACCATGCCGCGCTCAACCGCGTGGCCCTCGGCACGCAGACCGTCTCGGTGTGGAAAGACGCCCGCGTGCTCGGCCGTGAAGCCGCTGCCGCCGCGGTGACGCTCGCCGCCGGCAAGAAGGTCGACGGCTCGGTGGTCTGGTCCGACGGCGAGAAGAAGGTGCCGATGACCTCGAAGTTCCTGGCGCCGGTGGCCATCACCGCCAGCAACCTCGACGTGGTCATCAAGGCCGGCTGGGTCAGCAAGGACGTGGTGTGCAAGGGCGTGGCCGCGGCCACTGCGCCGGCCGCCTGCAAGTAAGCAGCACTTCCTGTTCGGAAGACGCCCCGCAGCCCTCCCATCCGTTCGGGCCCCAGCCCTCCCACCCGTTCGGGCTGAGCCTGTCGAAGCCGCGCGCTGCACTTCGACAAGCTCAGTGCGAACGGAGACGGGTGGCGGGGCATCTCCAGGGTCCTAGGCTCTACCATGTCCCTCCCTCTCCAGATCAGCGCCCTCGACCTGCGGCTGTCGCTCATGGCGACCGTGCTCGCGGTGATGGCCGTGGTCTTCCACCTGCTGACCGGCACCTTCCTCACGCCGGAAAACCTCTACAACATCGCGCAGCAGACCGCCGTAGTGGGCATCGTCGCGACCGCCGTCGCCCTCATCATCGTGGCGCGCCAGATCGACCTCTCGGTCGGCTCCGTCATGGGCTGCGTGGGCGTGCTCATCGCCTTCCTGCAATACACCTCGGGCTGGCACTGGGTGCCGGCCTCGCTCGCGGGCCTGGCGCTCGCGCTCGTCGTCGGCCTCTACCAGGGTTGGCTCACCGCCTACCTCGGCGTGCCCTCCTTCGTGGTCACGCTCGGCGGGCTGATGTCCTTCCGCGGTGCGGCCTTCCTGATTGCCGACGGCAAGACGCAGCCGATCACCGACCCCACCTTCCTCGCGCTCGGCGGCGGCCTCGACGGCTCGCTCGGCCCCGCGCTCAGCTGGGCGCTCGGTGCGGCGCTCTCGGCACTCGTGATCTTCAACACCGCCGCTCGCCGCCGCAGCAAGCGCAGCCACGGCTTCACCGTGCGCCCGCTGTGGTTCGACGCCGCGTTCACCGGCCTCGTGTTGGCGATGCTGCTCGGCTTCGTGGCCGTCACCTGCTCTTATCAACTGCCCGGCAAGGACGCCGCCCAAGGCGTGCCCATCCCCGTCGTGATCTGGGGCGTGGTCGTGATGGGCATGGCCTTCATCGTGCGGCGCACGCGCTTCGGCCGCTACGTCTACGCCATCGGCGGCAACCCGGAAGCGGCGCTGCTCGTCGGCATTCCGGTGAAGCGGGTGATGCTGATGCTCTTCCTGCTGCTGGCGGTGCTCGTGACGATCGCCTCGGTCGTCTCGGTCGCCCGCCTCAACGCCGGCACCAACTCGCTCGGCACGAACATGGAGCTCTACGTGATCGCCGCGGCGGTGATCGGCGGCGTGGCGCTGTCGGGCGGCAGCGGCACCGTGCTCGGCTCGGTGCTGGGCGCACTCATCATCCAGTTCCTCGAAAGCGGCCTCTTGCTGCTCGACGTCGGCATCGGCCAGCGCATGGTCATCATCGGCCAGGTGCTGATCGTGGCGGTGGTGTTCGACGTGCTCTACCGCCGTTGGACCGGGGAGCGTCTGACATGAACACCCCCATGCCCATGACCGCCCCGCTCGTTGAAATCAAAGACGTGCACAAGGCCTTCTTCGGCGTGCGTGCCGTCGAAGGCGTGAGCCTCAGCGTCTACCCCGGCGAAGTGGTGGCCGTGCTCGGCCACAACGGCGCCGGCAAGTCCACGCTGATGAAGATGCTGGCGGGTGCCTTCCCCATCGACAGCGGCGAGATCCTCGTCAACGGCCAGCCCGCGAAGATCGACACGCCTGCGGATTCGCAAGCGCTCGGCATCGAGACCATCTACCAGACGCTCGCACTCGCCGACAACCTCGACAGCGTGGCCAACCTCTTCCTCGGCCGCGAGCTGCTCACACGATTCCGCACGCTCGACGACGACGCGATGGAAGTCGCCGCACGCGAGGTCTTCCACCGCCTCAACCCCAACTTCAAGAACATCCGCGTGCCGGTGCGCTCTCTCTCGGGCGGCCAGCGGCAGGTGGTGGCCATCTCGCGTGCCCTCTACTTCAACGCCCGCGTGCTCATCATGGACGAGCCCTGCGCCGCGCTCGGCCCCGAGGAGACGCGCATGGTCCACGAGCTCGTGAAGAAGCTCAAGGCACAGGGCGTCGGCATCTTCCTGATCACCCACGACATGCCCGACGTGTTCGGCCTTTCCGATCGCCTCACGGTGATGAAGAACGGCCGCACCGTGGGCACCTACAAGACCGCCGAGGTCACCGAGGACGAAGTGCTCGGAATGATCATCGGCGGCAAACCACTGCCCGGCAGGACCAGCTCTCCACCACAGAGCCCCTGACCGGCAGATTTCAAAACGCCTGTTCTCCGCCAACACCACCACCTTCCTTTTCTTCATCCAGAACACAGGAGACAAACCATGCACACACTGACCAAGCGGGCCGCGCTTCAGCGCCTGGTCATCGGCACGGCTGCCGCCGTTGGCGCCTTCGGCGCCCAGGCGCAGACCACGACGCTGACCGTCGCGTCCTTCCCAAGCTTCGACCTGGCCGTGAAGGCCGCGATCCCGTTGTACAAGAAGGTCAACCCCAACGTGGAGATCAAGCTCGTGAGCCTGGCCTTCGCCGACCACCACACCGCGATGACCACCGCGCTCGCCGCCGGCGGCAACGTGCCCGACGTGATGGGCGTGGAGCTGAGCTACATCGGCCGGCTCGTCGAGTCGAAGGGCCTGGAAGACCTGGGCAAGCCGCCCTACAACGGCATGGCGCTGGCGCCGAAGTTCGCCAAGTTCACCGTGCCGCTGGCCATGAGCGGCTCGGGCACGCTCGCGGCCATCCCGGCCGACATCGGCCCCGGCGCCCTCTTCTATCGCAAGGACATGCTCGACAAGGCCGGCGTCTCCGAGGCCGACCTCACCAAGAGCTGGGAGTCGTACATCGAGGCCGGCAAGAAGGTGAAGGCCGCGACGGGCGCCTACCTGATGGCCGATGCGGTCGACATCAAGGACATCTACATCCGCTCGGGGCTCAAGGCCGGCGAAGGCATCTATTTCGACAAGAAGGGCCAGCCGCTCGTCAACACGCCGCGCTTCCAGAAAGGCTTCGAGCTGGCCAAGGCCGCGCGCAACGCCGGCATCGACGCCAAGGTCAAGGCCTGGTCGCCCGAGTGGGGCGAAGGCTTCAAGCGCGACAAGGTCGCCTCGCAAATGATGGGCGCGTGGCTCGGCGGCCACCTGAGCAACTGGCTCGCCCCCGACTCCAAGGGCCAGTGGCGCTCGGCCCAGCTGCCCAACGGCGCCTTCGCCTCGTGGGGCGGCTCGTTCTACGCCATTCCGCAGAAGGCGCAGAACAAGGCCGCGGCCTGGGAGTTCATCAAGTTCATGACGACCAACAAGGAGATGCAGATCGAGGCTTTCCGCAAGCTCGATGCCTTCCCCGCGCTGGTCGAGGCGCAGTCCGACCCGTTCGTCAACGAGCCCATCGAGTACTTCGGCGGCCAGAAGGCACGCCAGCTCTGGAAGGTCTCGGCCGACAAGATCCAGGCCATCGCGGTCGACAAGTACGACCCCGTCGCCAACGAGATCGTCAACGCCGAACTCGACAAGGTGCTCGAGCAGAACAAGGACATCAAGACCGCCTTGGCTGACGCGCAGTCGGCGATCAAGAAGCGCGTGCGTCGCTGATGCACTGACGGAGCCCCAGCATGTACCTCGGCATCGACCTCGGCACCTCGGAGGTCAAGCTCGTGCTGCTCGCCACGAGCGGCAGCATCGTCGCGCAGGCCGGCGTGAAGCTCGGCATCTCGCGGCCCCACCCGGGCTGGAGCGAGCAGGCGCCGGCCGACTGGTGGGCCGCCACGCAGGCCGCCGTGGTGCAGCTGCGCCAGCAGGCGCCGCAGGCGTGGGGCGCCGTGCGCGCCATCGGGCTTTCGGGCCAGATGCACGGCGCCGTGCTGCTCGATGCGCATGGCGAGGTGCTGCGCCCTGCCATCCTCTGGAACGACCTGCGATCTGCGCAGCAGTGCGAGGGCCTCACAAGGGCCCTTCCCACCCTGCCGCAGATCGCCGGCAACCTCGCGATGCCGGGCTTCACCGCGCCCAAGCTCGCATGGGTGCGCGAGCATGAGCCAGGCGTCTTCGAGCGGGTGGCCAAGGTTCTGCTGCCGAAGGACTACTTGCGCTTTCGCATGACGGGCGCCTTCGTCAGCGAGATGTCGGATGCGGCCGGCACGCTGTGGCTCGACGTGGCCAAACGCGCGTGGTCAGAGGAGCTGCTCGCGGTCACCGGCCTCACCCGTTCGCACATGCCCGAGCTGGTGGAGGGCAGCGCCGTGTCGGCACGGCTGTCGCCCGAGGTCGCGTGGGCCTGGGGCCTGCCGCCGTCGACGATCGTCGCCGGTGGCGGCGGCGACAACGCGGCGAGCGCGGTCGGCATCGGCGCGGTGAAGCCGGGCGACGGTTTCCTCTCGCTCGGCACGAGCGGCGTGCTCTTCGTCGTCAACGACCGTTTCCGCCCCAACCCGGCGTCGGCCGTGCATGCCTTCTGCCATGCGCTGCCGGGGCGCTGGCACCAGATGGCGGTGATGCTCTCGGCGGCCTCGTGCCTGCATTGGGTGACGCAGCTCACCGGCGCCGGAAGCGAAGCCGCGCTGCTCGCCCGCACCGAAACCTTGACCGCGGCCGAGCGCCAGGCCGCACCGATCTTCCTGCCCTACCTCTCGGGCGAGCGCACGCCGCACAACGATGCCAATGCACGCGGCGTGTTCTTCGGCATGAACCACGACACCGATGCGCGGGCGCTTTGCCATGCCGTGCTCGAAGGCGTGGCCTTCGGGCTGCGCGACGGGCTCGACGCCCTGCGCGCGGCCGGCACCGACGTGGGGCCGCTTGCGCTCGTGGGCGGCGGTGCACGCAGCGCCTTGTGGGCGCAACTGCTCGCCGATGTGCTCGGCGTCGAGATCCGCACGCTCGACGGCGGCGAGGCCGGCGGTGCGCTGGGCGCCGCACGCCTGGCCTGGCTCGCCGATGGCGGCGACGAGGCCGAGGTGTGCCGCCCCCCCGCGCTGCGCGAGCGTTTCCTGCCCGACTCCGCGCGTGCCCCGGCGCTCTTCGCCCGCCACCAACGATTCCGCGGCCTCTATGTCGCCACCCGCGAGCTCTTCTCTTCCAACTGAGCGCGCGAACTGAACCCTTTCCCTGGAGAAGTACCCATGAGCTACCTGAAGACCATCGCCCCCATCAAGTACGAGGGCGAGAACAGCACCAACCCCCTCGCCTTCCGCTTCTACGACAAGGACCGTGTCGTGCTCGGCAAGCGCATGGAAGACCACCTGCGCTTCGCCGCCTGCTATTGGCACACCTTCTGCTGGAACGGCTTCGACGTCTTCGGCTACGACGGCAGCTTCCAGCGCCCGTGGCACAAGATGGCCGACCCGATGGAGGCCGCGCGCGCCAAGGCAGAGGTGGCCTTCGAGTTCTTCAGCAAGCTCGGCGTGCCCTACTACTGCTTCCACGACTTCGACGTGGCCCCCGAAGGCGCCACGCCGCGCGAGAGCACCGACCGCCTCCGCCGCATGGTCGACGTGCTGGGCGAACACCAGCAACGCACCGGCATGAAGGTGCTGTGGGGCACCGCCAACCTCTTCAGCAACCGCCGCTTCATGAGCGGCGCGGCGACCAACCCCGACCCCGAAATCTTCGCGATGGCCGCGCTGCAGGTGAAGGAGGCGATGGACGCGACGAAGAAGCTCGGCGGCGAGAACTACGTGATGTGGGGCGGCCGCGAAGGCTACGAGACCCTCATCAACACCGACATGAAGCGCGAGCTGGCGCAGATGGGTCGCTTCCTCTCGATGGCGGTCGACCACAAGCACAAGATCGGGCTCGAGGGCCCCATCCTCATCGAGCCCAAGCCGCGCGAGCCGACCAAGCACCAGTACGACTTCGACGTGGCCACCGTGTTCGGCTTCCTCAAGCAGTACGGCCTGGAGAAGGAGGTCAAGGTCAACATCGAGGCCAACCACGCCACGCTCGCCGGCCACAGCTTCGAGCACGAGATCGTGACGGCGCTCACCCTCGGCATCTTCGGCTCGCTCGACATGAACCGCGGCGACATGCAGTGCGGCTGGGACACCGACCAGTTCCCCAACAACATCCCCGAGACGGCGCTCGCGATGTACTACATCCTGCAGGCCGGTGGCTTCACCACGGGTGGCCTCAACTTCGATGCGAAGGTGCGCCGCCAGTCGATCGACGCGGAAGACCTCTTCATCGGCCACATCGGCGGCATGGACGTGGCGGCACGCGCGCTGCTGATCGCCGAGAAGATGATCCAGGACGGCGGCCATGCCCGCGCCGTGGCCGAGCGCTACGCCGGCTGGGACGGGCCGTTGGGCCGCGACATCCACGCCGGCAAGTTCGACCTCGCCGCGCTGGCCCAGCGCACGCTCGACCGCAACACCGACGTTGCGCCTCGCTCCGGCAAGCAGGAAGCGCTGGAGAACTGGTTCAACCGCTTCGTCTGATCCACGGCCCTCCCCTCCCCGTTCGCCCTGAGCTTCGAAGGGCCCTGCGGCATGCGCTGCCCTTCGACAAGCTCAGGGCGAACGGAAATTTGCGAGATCCCATGAACATCCAGAACCCCATTCTGCCGGGCTTCCACCCCGACCCGGCCATCCTGCGCGTGGGCCGCGATTTCTACCTCGCCACCTCCACTTTCGAGTGGTGGCCCGGCGTGCGCATCCACCACTCGCGCGATCTCGTGCACTGGCAGCACCTCTCTTACGCACTGACGCGCAAGAGCCAGCTCGACATGCGCGGCAACCCCGACTCGGCCGGCATCTGGGCGCCCTGCCTCAGCTACCGCGACGGGCTGTTCTACATGGTGTTCACCAACGTGCGCAGCAAGCTCGGCGGCTACAAAGACACGCCGAACTACGTGGTGACCGCGCCGCACCCGAGCGGCCCGTGGTCGGAGCCGGTCTACCTGCACAGCCGCGGCTTCGATGCCTCGATGTTCCATGACGACGACGGCCGCAGCTGGGTGCTCAGCATGCAGTGGGACCACCGCCCCGGGCACAACGCCTTCCACGGCATCCTGCTGCAGGAATACGACCACGAGAAGCGCTGCGTCACCGGCCCGGTGAAGAACATCTTCCCCGGCACCTCGCTCGGCGTGGTGGAAGGCCCGCACCTCTACAAGCGCGACGGCTGGTACGTGCTGCTCACCGCCGAGGGCGGCACCTTCTACGAGCACGCGGTGACGATCGCGCGCTCGCGCAGCATCGACGGCCCCTACGAGCTGAGCCCGCACCACCCGATGCTCACCGCGTGGCAGAAGTCACCCGCCGGGCTGCAACGCGCCGGCCATGCGAGCCTCGTCGACACGCCCGAGGGCGAGTGGTACATGGCCCACCTGTGCGGCCGGCCACTCGAATGGCGCGAGCACCCGCCGGCCACGCCGCCCGAGAGTTACGACGGCCTGCACTGCAACCTGGGCCGCGAGACCGCGCTGCAGCGCGTCGAGTGGACGGCCGATGGCTGGCCGCGCCTCGCGCATGGCGACAACGCACCCCGCACAGAAGTGCCAGCGCCCAAGCTGCCACCCGCGCCGGTGGAGCGCGAGCCGGTGCGCGACGACTTCGCGTCCACGGCCCTTTCGGGCCACTGGAACACGCTGCGCGAGCCGCATGACCCGAGCTGGCTGTCGCTCGCGGCACGCCCCGGCCACCTGCGGCTCGTGGGCCGCTGCTCGCTGATGTCGACCTTCGACCAGAGCCTGGTCGCGCGGCGCCAGCAGCATTTCGACTGCGAAGCCGAGACGGTGGTCGAGTTCCAGCCGGTGGTGTTCCAGCAGATGGCGGGCCTCGTCGCGTACTACAACACCCAGAACCACGCCTACCTGCACGTCTCGCACGACGAAGAGCGCAACGGGCGTGTGCTGCGCCTGTCGGTCAACGACCACGGCAAGCTGCGCGAAGCCGCGGCGCCCATCGCCATCGGCGACGCCCCGCGGGTGTGGCTGAAGCTGCGTTTCGAGGGCGAGGCGCTGCGCTTCTCGTATGCGCTGGCCGAAGGCGACTGGCGGCCGTTCGGCGAGACGCTGCGCGCGGCCATCCTGTCGGACGAACACGCCACGCGTTTCGACGACGGCTTCCCGCGCAGCTTCGGCTTCACCGGCAACTACATCGGCCTCGCCTGCCAGGACCTGAGCGGCTCAGGCCTGCACGCCGACTTCGACTACTTCGACTATTCGCCGCAGTAAAGGCCAGTAGACGAGAGACCTCAGGCCGAGAGCGCCTCGTCGACCACCGCCGGCAGGCCGGCGAGGTCGCTCTGCAACTGGTCGGAGAAGCCTTCGGGCACATCGCGCAACACGTCGCGCGGCAGGAAGACTTCGGTGCCGCCGGCCGGCGCCTGCTTGAGGTAGACGGTGAGCAGGAGGTTGGGCTTGGCGCCCTCGCTTTCCATCATCACCGGCGTGCCGCCCTGCGACGACTCGAACACGAGCATGTAGCGCGATTCGCCCGTCACCTCGTTGAGCTTCTGGGGCAGGCAGGCCAGCACATGCATGCCGTGGCGCTGCGCACTGGCTTCGATGCGCTGAACCGTTTCCGACACTCCGTAGCGGCTGACCTTGGCGAGCGTGAGCCGCTCGTCGTCGCTTGCAAAACTTCTGCCACCGCTGACGGCCGCGACCATGATCGCGACACCACTGGTCATCCAGAAGCGAAACGGTTTCTTCATCAGAAAGCTCCTTTTGCGCTCGGAGCACCGACGTTACGACTGCTTCAAACCGTCGGTCAAGGCACTGCAAAGCGAAGAAACGTAAAAGCACTCGGGTGCTTCCCGCAGTCGTCTGATGACGCACTGCCGCATGTGTTCCGCGAGCATGACGCCGATGTGTGACAACACGTTGAACCCTCACCTCGTGAGGGGGTTCGCCACCTGCTATTTCGTGCCGAAGATCTTGTCGCCGGCGTCTCCGAGGCCGGGAATGATGTAGCCCAGCTCGTTGAGATGGCTGTCGATGGCGGCCGTCCAGCAGCGCACGTCGGGGTGCGCCTGCTGCAAGGCGGCGATGCCTTCGGGTGCGGCCACGAGCACGAGGGCGCGCACGTCGCTGCAGCCTCGTCGCTTCAGCAGGTCGATGGTGGCGATCATCGAGCCCGCGGTGGCGAGCATCGGGTCGACGATGAGCGCGGTGCGCTCGTCGAGGTGGCCGACGAACTTCTCGAAGTAGTGCTCGGGCTGCAGCGTCTCGTGGTTGCGCGAGAGACCCACCACGCTGATCTTGGCGCTGGGGATCATGTCGAGCACCCCATCGACCATGCCCAACCCGGCGCGCAGGATGGGCACCACCGTGACCTTGCGGCCCTTCACCTGGTCGACTTCGACCGGCCCGCTCCAGCACTCGATGGTGGTCTTCTCGAGCGGGAAATCGGCCGTGGCCTCATAGGCCAGCAGGCGCGCCAGCTCGTGTGTCAGCTCGCGGAATTTCTTGGTGGAGATGTCGGCCTCGCGCAGCAGGCCGATCTTGTGCTTGACGAGGGGGTGCTTGACGTCGATGACGGGCATGGGGCTTCCCTTTATTCCGTTTGCAGCAGCGCAGGCAAGATCCGCGCCGCCGTGCCGCGCAGCAGCAGGTGGGCATCGTCGTCGATCTCGCTGGGCTCGGGGTTGAGGATGATGACCTTGGCCCCGGCACGGCGCGCGGTGTGGGCCAGGCCGGCGGCCGGGTAGACGGCACCCGAGGTGCCGATCACGAGCATCACGTCGCAGCTCTGCGCCAGAAGCTCGGCACGAGACAGGGCCTCGGCCGGCAGCATCTCGCCGAACCACACGACACCGGGACGCACGAGGTTGCCGCACTGCTCGCAACGCGGCGGACGTGTCGGAGATGCCCACTCCGTGTCGCACGCCGGATCTCTCGGACAAGCGTCGAGCCAATGGTCCTGAAGGATGTCGCCATGCAGGCGTATCACGTCGGTGCTGCCAGCGCGCTGGTGCAGGTCGTCGACGTTCTGCGTCACGACGGTCACGCGGCCGCGGTGCGCTTTCTCGTACTGCGCGAGCGCCACATGGCCGGCATTCGGCTGCGCACGCTGCACGCCCTGGCGGCGCTCGGCGTACCAGTCCCACACCAGGGACGGATTGGCGCGAAAGCCCTCGGGGCTCGCGAGCTGTGCCGGGTCGAACTTCGCCCACAGGCCGGTCTGCGCGTCGCGGAAGGTGGCGATGCCGCTTTCGGCCGACATGCCGGCGCCGGTCAACACCGCCAACGTGCCGGCGCCTTGCACCAACGCACGCGCTTCACGCAGGGGCGCCGGCTCATTCATCCGCGATGCTCGCGCTGGCGCAGCGCTTCGTACAGGCACACCCCCGAGGCCACCGACACGTTGAGGCTTTCCACCGCCCCTTTCATCGGCAGGCGCACGAGCTCGTCGCAGGTCTTGCCGGTGAGCTGGCGCATGCCGGCGCCTTCGGCCCCGAGCACGAGCGCCACCGGGCCGCTGAGGTCGATGTCGTAGAGCGATTTCTCGGCCGCGTCCGACGTGCCGATGATGCGGATGTCGCGCTCCTTCAGCTCGCCCAGCGTGCGGGCGAGGTTGGTCACCATGAAGTACGGCACCGTCTCGGCGGCGCCGCTCGCCACCTTGGCCACGGTCGCGTTGATGCCCACCGCGTGGTCTTTCGGCGCGATCACCGCATGCGCGCCGGCCCCATCGGCCACGCGCAGGCAGGCGCCGAGGTTGTGCGGGTCGGTGATGCCGTCGAGCACCAGCAGCAGCGGCGGGCCGTCGACCGCGTCGAGCGTGTCGTCGAGCGAGTGGCTCTTCGCCACCGCGTTCACGCGTGCCACCACGCCCTGATGGCGGTGCGTGCCGCAGAGTTTCTGCAGGCGGTCGTCGTCGCTCTCGATCAGGCGCACGCCGGCGTCTTTGGCGCGCTCGATGAACTGGCGCATGCGCTGGTCGCGCCGCGTCGCATCGACGTGGATCTCGGTGATGGAATCGGCAGCGGTCTTCAGCCGCACGGTGACGGCGTGGAAGCCGAAAAGAATCGAAGTCTTGGCACTCATGCGGCGATGGTATCTGCGCCACCGCCACGGCGGCTCAGTTCAACGCCTTGTTCACCACGTCCATCAGCTGCTGGTACTGGTAGGGCTTGGCGAGGTAGGCATCGCAGCCGGCCGCGAGGATGCGCTCGGCATCGCCCTTCATCGCAAGCGCGGTGAGCGCCACCACCTTGATGTGCGAGGTGCTGGGGTTCGACTTCAGCCGGCGCGTGACCTCCAGCCCGTCGAGCCCGGGCATCTGCACGTCCATCAGCACGAGGTCGGGCTGTTTGTCGTGCGCGAGCTGCAGGCCGATCTCGCCGCTTTCGGCCGCGAGCGTCGCATGCCCGGCCTTGTGCAGCACCAGCTGGGCGAGCTTCAGGTTCTGCGGGTTGTCTTCGACGACGAGGATGTTGGCCATGCAGTGCTCCTGTTCAAACCAGCGGGGCCGGCCGGCTCGACAAACGCCCGAGCGTGAAGAAGAAGGTCGCGCCGCGGCCTGGGGCCGACTCGACCCACAGGCGGCCACCGTGCTTGTCGATCACGCGCTGCACGATGGCCAGGCCCACGCCGTTGCCCTGGAAGTTGGAATCGGAATGGAAACGCTGGAACGGCCGGAAGAGCCGCTCGCCGGCCGCGTGCGCATCGAAGCCGGCGCCGTTGTCGTGCACGTAGAAGACGGGGCCGCCGTCTTTCTCGTCGCCCTCTCGCGAGCCGAAGTCGATGAAGGGGCGCGGCACACCGGCGCTGTATTTCCAGGCGTTGGAGAGCAGGTTCGACAAGGCCACTCGCAGCAGGCGCTGGTCGCCCTGCGCCTGCAGGCCCTGCTGCACCTGCCACGACGCATGCTCGCGCGGGCGCAGGGCCTCCAGCTCCGTCAGCAGCGACTGCGCCAGGTGCGACAGGTCGACCGGCTGGATCTGCATTTCGGTGCGGCTCATGTTGCCGAGCAGCAGCATGTCGTCGATGAGGCTGTTCATGCGGTGGGCCGCACTCTGGATGTAGCCCACGTATTCGAGCGTCTTCTCGTTGAGCGGGCCGGCGTGGCCCAGCTGCATCAGGTCGGCAAAGCCGGCGATCTGCCCGAGCGGCGTGCGCAGGTCGTGCGAGACGGAGTAGCTGAAACCTTCCATCTCGGCATGCACCGTGCGCAGCTCGCGGTACGCCTTTTCGATGGCGTGCGCGTGCAGCTCGGCCTCGGCGCGCAGGCGGTGCATGCGGATGAAGATGGCTGCCTTGGCGCGCAGGATCTCCGGCACGATGGGCGAGAGGATGTAGTCGACCGCGCCGAGCCGGTAGCCGCGGTAGGTGTCCTGCTCGTGCACGTAGACCGCCGAGACGAAGACGATGGGCGCGTCGAGGCCGGGGCATTTGTCGCGGATGGCCTGCGCCACCTGAAAGCCGTCCATGCCCGACAGGTGCACGTCGAGCAGCACCATCGCGTAGGGGATGTCGCCGCACTTCTCGAGCGCTTCCTCGCCGGAACTCGCCATGTGCAGCTGCGCCCCCAGGTCGCTGAGCGTGGCCTGGTAGAGGCGGCGGTTGGCCGGGTTGTCGTCGACGATGAGGATCGCGGGGTCGGCGTGCATGCGGTTCCTGTGCAGGGGGTTGTCAATGCCAGGTCGCGTGTTGCCGCCCGGCCAACGCGCGCTTGACTTCGGCCAGCAGGCCGATCGAGTTGAAATGGGTCTTCTCCATCACCTGCTGCACCTTGCCGCTGAGCAGGGCGCGGTCTTCGCGGGTGAGCAGCTTGGCGGTGAGCACGATCACGGGGATGCCCGCGGTCTCGGGGCTGTTGCGCAGGCCCTGCACCACGTCGAAGCCGGTCACCTGCGGCATCATCAAATCGAGCACGATGAGCGCCGGCGCCTTGGCGCGCACGATGTCGAGCGCCTCCTGGCCGCCATAGGCGCCCACCGGCGTGTAGCCGGCCACCTGCAGGTGCTTGCTGACGAGCGACACCGCCTTCGGGTCGTCGTCGACCACCAGCACGCGCGCCCCTGAGTGCGGCTCGTCGAGCCCCGCCGCGGCGAGCGCGGCCAGCAGGTCGCCCTGCGTCACCGGCTTCACCAGCACCTGCGCGGCGCCGAGCGCGAAGCCGCGCTGCACCTCGTCGGTGATCGAGACGATGACGACGGGGATGTTGCTGGTCTCGGGCTGCTCCTTGAGGCGGGCGAGCATGTCCCAGCCATCCATGCCGGGCAGGATGATGTCGAGCACCACGGCGGTCGGGTTGAGTTCGGTGGCGCGCCGCAGGCCGTCTTCCGCGGAGCCGGCGAACTCGACCTGGTAGCCGTTGGATTCGAGCTGCAGGCGCATGAGGTTGGCGGCACGCGGGTCGTCTTCGACCACGAGCACGAGCGGCTTGCCCTCGCCTTGGGCGATGGCGGGCACGCGGGCGTCGCCGTGCGCGCCTTCGGCGATCGCGGGGGTCTGGGCGATATCGGCCTTGGCCTCGACTTCGCACCACGGCAGCCACACCGCGAAGGTCGAGCCCTTCTCTTCCACGCTGCGCACCATGAGGCCGCCACCGTGCAGCTCGGCCAGCCTTCTCACCATCGTGAGGCCGAGGCCGGTGCCGGCGTACTGGCGCGAGAGCGACGAATCGATCTGCACGAAGGCCTGGAAGAGCATCTGCAGGTCGGCCGGCGCGATGCCGATGCCTGAATCGGTGACGCGCAGCTCGAGGTAGTGCTCCCACCGCGCATCGGCGGGCGGGAAGACGCGCGTGCCCGGCTCGGGCTCGATGCCGAACACCCGCTCGGCCGGCACACGCTCCATGGCGAGCGTCACGCTGCCGCCCTCGGGCGTGAACTTGAGGGCATTGGAGACGAGGTTGTAGACGATCTGCTTGGCCTTGCGCATGTCCAGGCACAGGTGGCCGATGCCGGGCGGGCACTGCACGTTGAGCCGCACGCGTGCCGTGGCGGCCCGCTCGCGCAGCACCGACATCGTGCTGGTCGCGAGCAGCTGCGGGTCGGCATCTTCGAGTTCGAGGATGACCTGGCCCGACTCGACCTTCGACAGGTCGAGGATGTCGTTGATGAGGGACAGCAGGTGCTTGCCGCTGCCGTGGATGTCTTCCACGTACTCCTGCTGCTCGGGGCCCAGCGGCCCGGTGAGGCCGTCTTTCATGATCTCGGAGAAACCGATGATCGCGTTGAGCGGCGTGCGCAGCTCGTGGCTCATGTTGGCGAGGAACTCGCTCTTCATGCGGTTGGCCCGCTCCAGCTCGGCGTTCTTGCGCTGGATGTCTTCGCCGCGGCTGCGCAGCTGATCCGTGAGCAGGCTCATCTCTTCGAGGTGGTTGAGGTTGTTGAGCGCCACGGCGAGCTGGGCCGACAGGCGCTCGACGAACTCGCGGTCGCGCTCGCCGAGCGGGCGCCCGGCGCCAAGCACCAGCACGCCCAGCAGGCGCGACTGGTATTGCACCGGGCACATCAGCACCGCGGCCGGGCGCACGGTGGCCAGGCCCGTCTCGATGTTCATCGCCCCCGCGCCCTCCAGCCCTTCGAGGTAGAGGCTGCGCCCTTCGCGCGCGGCGGTGCCGAGCGGCCCTTCGTCGAGGCGCACCATGCGCTTGATGTCGGCCGGCGCGGCGCGCGAGGCGTCGAGCCGCAGGCCGCCGGCCCATTCGTCGTAGCAATAGAAGGCCCCCACCGGGAAGAGCGGGTTCTCGCCCAGCAGCGACAAGGTGCCGTCGAGCACCCGCTGGCGGTCGTTCTCGGCGTTGTAGAGCATGAGCGCGCGGGCATGCACCGCATCGAAGGCGCGCTCCTCGGCCACCAGCACCTCGGCCACCGCACGCGCCTTGAGGTCGCGCGACATGCGCCAGAAGGTGGTGGGCAAGAGCACCAGCAGCAGGGCCACGAAGCTGCCGAAGAGCAGCACCGTGCTGCGCGTGCGCGCCGCCTGCACGGACTCGCGCTCGGCCAGCAGGCGGTCTTCCTCGGCCACCAGCCGATCGATGTGCGGGCGGATGTCCGACAGCGCCTGCGAGCCGATCTCGATGCGCTGCTCCGCCGAGTAGGGGTTGCCGCTCTGCAGCAGCCCGTCGCTCACGCGGTAGACGGCCATGCGGGTGCCGACGTCTCGCCGCAGGTCGGCCACGCGCGAGGCCTGGTCGGGGTTGTCGGCCGTGATGCGGGCGAGTTCGACCAGGCCTTTCTCGAGCGACTCGAGCGCCAGGTCGCGCTCGCTGCGGTAGGGGGTGAGCCGTGTCACGAGATAGGCGCGCTGGCCGGCCTCGGCCCGGTACAGGCTCGACTCGAGGTCGCGGATGACCGCTTTCACCTCATGCGTGTGGTTCACGAAGCGGCCGGCCTCGACCGTCTGGCGGGCGTAGTCCCACGCAAAGTAGCCCAGGGCTGCCACGGCAGCCGCGGCCACCAGCATGCCGAACAGCATGGCGCGCTGCATCGAGATTCGTTTCATGCGGTCTCCTCGGCGCGAAACGTACCCTTGCTCACACCTCGCCACAACTGACACATGTGTCAGGCCACGCCGCCAGCAGGCCCATCGACCACAGGCGAATGCCACCTGCCTACGATGCGCGCTTTCATGGCGGTGTCATCGCGCATCCCTAACGTGCGCCGGCTTCCACAACACGAGGAGAACTGGCGATGCGGATCCTGAACGAGCTGTCCCTGAACAAACTGCCGATGACGCTGGCCGTGCTGGCCGCCTGTGCCGGCTGCGCGGTGCCCGCCGCGGCCGAGCCGCATGGCAGGCACGCAGACCGCGCCACCCCGGCCCCGCTGGTCATCGGCCATCGCGGCGGCGCCAACGGCTACCTGCCCGAGCACACGCTCGAGGCCTATGCCCTCGGCATCGAGCTCGGCGCCGACTACGTGGAGCCCGACCTCGTGGCCACGAAAGACGGCCACCTGATCGCCCGCCACGAGCCCAACCTCATCGCCACCACCAACGTGGCCAGCCTGCCGCAGTTCGCCAACCGCAAGCGCCGCGCCATCGTCGACGGCGCCGAAGAGGAAGGCTTCTTCGCCAGCGACTTCACGCTCGCCGAGATCAAGCAGCTGCGCGCGGTGCAGTCGTTCGGCGACCGCGACCCGAGCTTCAACGGCAAGTTCGAGATCCCCACGCTGCCCGAGATCATCGAGTTCGTGAAGCGCAAGTCGCGCGAGAAAGACCGCCAGATCGGCATCTACCCCGAGACCAAGCACCCCACCTACCACCAGAAGCTCGGCCTGCCACTGGAAGACCGCCTGCTGGCCGCCCTCACCCGCGCCGGCTGGAACCACCGCAACGCGCCGGTCTTCATCCAGAGCTTCGAGACGGCCAACCTCAAGTACCTGCGCTCGCGCACCAGCGTGCGCCTGGTGCAGCTGGTGGATGCGAACGACGTGAACGCCGACGGCTCGCTCGACTTCACCCCGCCCTACGACCGCCCGTATGACTGGACGGTGGCCGGCCGCCCGGGCCTCTTCCGCGACCTGCTCACGCCGCAAGGCCTGGCCGAGGTGCGCAGCTACGCCGACGGCATCGGCCCGTGGAAAACCTACCTCGTCAGCAGCGCGTGCATCACCGTTCGCAACGGGGCGTGTGCCGATGCCAATGGCGACGGCCTGGTCGACGAGCGCGACCGCCGCCTGCTGCCGGCCACCGACATCGTGGCCAATGCCCACAAGCTCGGCCTGGTGGTGCACCCCTACACCTTCCGCAACGAGCCCAAGCGCCTGGCGAGCAACTACACCGGCAACCCGGTCAATGAGTACCTGGCCTTCTACGAGCTGGGGGTCGACGGCCTCTTCAGCGACTTCGCCGACACCGCCTTCGCGGCCCGCGCGATGTACCTGCTGAAGAACGACCCGGACTACGCGCGCTGCCTGGTCAACGAGCGGCGTTGCGAGCGCAACTGACGGAACGCGGCTTGCTGCGAACGGGGCATGGCCCACACACCGATGCCACCTTCGCCAACGCCGCCCAATCGGCCTGCGTCGGCCCCGACGCCGGTCGACCTCGCCGAGGAATCCGTCGCCGGGGAAGAAGACCCGGGGGCGGCGCTCGAATCGCTGGTCGACCCCAAGGCCGACACGCCGATCAGCGAACCAGCGCCACCACCGCCATCAGCAGGCCGATGAGCACCGGCTGGTGGACCATGTAGAAGCTGAGCGACCAGCGGCCCAACACCGCCAGCGGCGAGAGCCGCTGCGGCAGCGCGCCCGAGAACCACTGGCGCCGGTGCTTCAGCACCCACTGGCCCGAGGCCAGGCCCCACCACATCACGCCGAGCCAGGGCAGCACCGGCGCGTAGTCTTCGGTGATCGGCTTGTGCGTCACGAGACCCACCCAGTTGGTGAGCCGGGTGTCGAAGAACGGGTGCTGCACGAAATGCGGCAAGAGCACCGCCACCAGGCCCATCGGCCACAGCCACACGCCGGCGTTCGCCGTGAGGCGGCACAGGATCAGCATCACCGCAAACCCGTGCAGCACGCCGAAGCTGATGTAGCTGCGCGGGAACATCAGGTACGAGCCGGCGGTGACCAGCAGCGCACAGCCTGCCACCTGCGCCCAGCGCCGCCAGAAGCGCGGCCAGCTCTGGCCCTGCTCCCACGCGATGGCCTGGCCGAGGCCCGAGACGAAGACGAAGAGCGTGACGATCACCGAACGCTGCACCGTCCAGAACGGGTCGCGGTAGAAGTTCTCGTGGATGAACTTGAAGTAATTGAGGTCGAAGCAGAAATGGAAGACCGCCATCCACAGGATGGCGACCGCACGCAGCGCGTCGAGCCGGTCGAAGCGTTGGCTGGCGGGCGTCGCGCTCACTTGAGGCCGACCTGCGGGCCGCTGAGCGGCTTGGCCGACGCGAGCACGCGGTCGAGGTGGCCGCCGAACTCGCGGGCGTCCTGGTAACCGATCACGCGCGAGCCCGGCAGCTCGTTGCCGGCGGGCGCGAAGAAGATCAGCGCCGGCGGCCCGAAGAGCGTGTAGCGCTTGAGCAGTGCCCGGTCGTCGTCGTTGTTGGCGGTGACGTCGGCGCGCAGCAGCGTCATGCCGGCCATGCGCTTGGCCACGGCGGCATCGGTGAAGGTGAACTTCTCCAGCTCCTTGCAGGCCACGCACCAGTCGGCATAGAAGTCGAGCATCACGGGCTTGGTAGACGCGCGCACGGCGGCGTCGAGCTCGGCCAGGCTGCGCACGGTCTGGAACTGCACCTCGGCCACGGCCGGCTGCGCTCCGCGCCCCAGGTGCGCCAGCGGGCGCGTGAGTTCACGCCCGCCGGTTGCCGCGCCGACCACCTGGGCGACGGCAAAGAGCCCGAGCAGCAGGCCGGCGCCCTTGGCGATCTTGCGCACGGCCGTGGCCGGCTTCGGCAGCGCGGTGAAAGCGCCCAGGCAACCGGCCGCCACCACCAGCACCCCCGCCGTGAGCAGCATGCCGGCCCAGGTGGGCAGCACTGGGGCCACCATCCACACCGCCACCGCCAGCAGCATCACGCCGAAGACGAGCTTCACATAGGTCATCCAGGCGCCGGCCTTGGGCAGCAGCGCCCCGGCCGAGAGGCCCACCAGCAGCAGCGGCACGCTCATGCCCACCGCCATCGAGAAGAGCGCGGTGGCGCCCAGCAGCACGTCGCGCGTCTGGCTGATGTAGACGAGCGCCCCGGCCAGCGGCGCGGCCACGCAGGGGCCGACGATCAGCGCCGACAAGCCGCCCATGGCGAGCACGCTCAGGTGCTGGCCGCCCTTGAAGCGCTGCGAGAAATGGTTGAGCCGGTTCTGCAGCGCCAGCGGCATCTGCAACTCGTAGAAGCCGAACATCGAGAGCGACAGCACCGCGAGCAGCAGGGCGAAGGCGCCCAGCACCCACACGTTTTGCAGCGCCTGGCCCAGCCCTTCGCCGGCCAGCGCCGAGGCCACGCCGAAGAGCGTGTAGACGAAGGCCATGCCGAGCGAATACGCCACCGCGAGCGAGAAGCCACGCGCCTTCGACACCGGCTGGCCCTGGCCGACGATGATCGACGAGAGGATGGGCAGCATCGGCAGCACGCAGGGCGTGAACGACAGGCCCAGGCCCAGCAACAGGAAGAGCCCGACCACGAGCGCGGTGCTGCCCGATTGCAGCGCGCGGCCCACCGGCTCGGTGGGTTCGGCGGTGGCGCTGGCGGGGGCGGCCACTTCGGGCTGGGTGGCGACGGAGGTTTGAGCCGGCGCCAGGCCGGTGAGCGCGGAGGTCACGACGCTCGCGTTGCCACCGCCGGGCGTCCAGGCCGCAGCCTGGGCTTCGTTGAGGTAGGTGAAGCGCGGTGCGCCGCCAGCGCCCTGCCCCGGCTCGACCTTGAAGCCGCGCTTCTGCGGCGAGTAGCACAGGCCCTTGTCGGCACAGCCTTGCAGGCCGATGCCCAGCTTGAACGGCGTGGCCGGCATCTGCGCCAGCGCGACCGTCATGGTGACCGAGTCGCGGTAGGTCTCCACGTCTTTCTGGAAGGTCTCGTCGTACTTGACCTTGCCGGGCGGCAATTTCGCCTCGGTGACCTGCACGCCGGCCGGCTGGGCGTCGGCGTTCATGCGCTCTCGGTAGAGGTAGTAGCCGGGGGCGATGTCGAAGCGCACCTCGATGTGCGTGGCGTCGAGCGCACGGGCGGAGAGGCGGAATGCCACCTCCGGGTCGAGGAACTCGTCGGCGGCCAGTGCGCCCGTGGCCAGCACCAGGCTGGCCAGCGCCCCGGCGGCGAGGCGCAGCGCGCCCTTGAAATGTGCCCAGGTACTCATGGTTCGCATTCTCCGACAGCGCGGGCGGCAAAGCGTTCCCAGGCGAAACAGCCCTTCGGTGCCTTTTTTCCGGCTTTTTTGCGCCAAATCCACGCCAAGTCGGGGCGGAACGCTTCATGCATGCCGATGGCGCGTCGCAGCAAACCAGGAGAGCGGAGATGTTGGACGTGACACAGACCCAGTTTTCACACGTGAAACCGGGCGACACCGAATGGCGGGGCGAGGGGCTTCGCGATTTCTTTCTCTACCGCGACCTCGGCGTGGCCGAAGCCACGCACGGCAAGGTCATCGCCCACCTCGTGAAGGCCAACATGGCACCCGAAAAGGGCACCGGCTGGCACCGCCATGAGGCGGAGTTCCAGATCGTCATCATGATCAAGGGCTGGGCCCGCTTCATGTACGGCGACAAGGAAACGCTCGTCTCGGCCGGCGACTGCGTGCACCAGCGGCCGGGCATCGTGCACTACCTCTTCGACTACTCGCCCGACATGGAGTACCTGGAGATCGTGAGCCCGGCCGACTTCAAGACGGTCGACGTCGAAGGGCCGTGCGAGGTGCCGCCCTTTACGCCGTGGAAGTGAACCAGGCGGCTCTCGCCGCCCGGTTCAAAAATCCATGTCGAGCTCTTCGATGTCGTCGGGCTCCGCCTTGGCGGCGGCCACCCATTCCTTCATCTCCGGCATCGCCATGATGGTCTGGCAGTACTGCGCGCACGACTTCGGCAGCTTCACGTCATAGGTGAGGAACCGGGTGCACACCGGCGCGTACATCGCGTCGGCCATCGTGCGCTGCTGGCCGAAGAGAAAGGGGCCGCCGTAGGTGGCGAGGCACTCGGTCCAGATCTCGACGATGCGGTCGATGTCGGGCTGGGCGCCGGCCCAGATCTTGTAGCCCGGGTGACGGGCCTTGAGGTTCATCGGCAAGGACGAGCGCAGGTTCGAAAAGCCCGAGTTCATCTCGCCGCTCACCGAGCGGCAATGCGCGCGGGCGATGCGGTCGCTGGGCATCAGGCCGGCGTCGGGCTTGATCTCGTCGAGGTACTGCGCAATCGCGAGCGTGTTCCACACCTTGGCGCCCTCGTGCGTGAGGCACGGCACGCGGATCGACGGGGCGAGCAGCAGCAGCTCCTTGCGCGCGTCGGCATCGTCGGGCGGGACCATCACCTCCTCGAAGTCGAGCCCGGCGAATTTCGCGAGCAGCCAGCCGCGCAACGACCACGACGAATAGTTCTTGCTCGACAGGCTCAGCGTGGCCGCGGCCTTCTTCGCTGCCTTGGGTGCGGGCTTACCGGCCGCTTGGCCGGCCGGTTTGGCGGCGGTCTTCTTCGGAGCGGGCTTGGCGGCAACGGTGGGCATGAGGCGTGTCTCCCCTGGTTGTTGGCTGGCCAATGAACTGCAAGGCATGTGCCAAACCGGCACCCCAACGCGGTGCTCGTGCGTTGGCGCGCAAGTTGCAGAAGCACGAGCACATCGAACAGCGCGAGAGGAGACGCCCATGTACGAGGCCTACCAAGCCCATGCCGACTTGATGTGGCCGCTGCGCACCTTCGCCCGGAGCACCCTGCCCTGGCTGCGCGACAAGAGCCTGGGCCTGGATGCGGTCGACACCCACCGCAAGTTCGCCGCGATGCTCGAAGTCATCAAGCTCGGCGAGATCACGCACCATCGGCCGCCCTTCGACATCGACCAGGTGCTCGTCAAGGGCGAGCCCGTCGGCGTGACGGAAGAAGCGACCCACGTCACGCCCTTCGGCACGCTGCTGCACTTCAAGAAGGCACTGCCGGCCGGCGCGCCGGTGCAGCCGCGGGTGCTGATCGTGGCGCCGATGTCGGGCCACTTCGCCACGCTGCTGCGCGACACCGTCGAGACCATGCTGGTGGACCATGACGTCTACATCACCGACTGGCACAACGCACGCGACGTGCCGCTGATGCACGGCCGCTTCGGCCTCGACGAGTACACCGAGCACCTGATGGACTTCCTGCGCGTGCTCGGGCCCGGCGCGCACCTGATGGCGATCTGCCAGCCGTGTGTGTCGGCGCTGAGCGCAGTGGCGCTGATGTCGGAAGACGGCGACCCCGCCACGCCCGCGAGCCTCACGCTGATGGCCGGCCCGATCGACTGCCGCATCAGCCCGACCGAAGTGAACAAGCTCGCGATGACCAGGGGCATCGAGTGGTTCGAGAGTCACCTGGTGAGCCGCGTGCCCTGGCGCTTCAAGGGCGGCGGCCGGCGCGTGTACCCGGGCTTCATGCAGCTCACCGCGTTCATGTCGATGAACAAGGAGCGGCACATCGAAGCCTTCAAGACCTACTACGCCAACCTCGCGAAGCCCGACCCCGACGAAGAGACGATCCAGGCGGCCGAGCACACCCGCAAGTTCTACGAAGAGTATTTCGCGGTGGCCGACCTGCCGGCCGAGTTCTACCTGGAGACGGTGAGCCTGGTGTTCCAGGAGTACGCGCTGCCGCAAGGGCAGCTCAAGTTCCGCGGACGCACGATCGACCCGTCGAAGATCCGCCGCACCGCGCTGCTCACGGTGGAAGGCGAGCGCGACGACATCTGCGCCACCGGGCAGACGCTCGCCGCGCAAGACCTCTGCACCAACCTGCGGCCGTACATGCGGACGCACTACGTGCAGGCCGGGGTCGGGCACTACGGGGTGTTCAGTGGCCGCCGCTGGCGTTCACAGATCTACCCCGTGGTGAGAGACGTGATCCACGTCTCTCAGTGACTCACATCACTTCTTGCGCAGCTTGGCCAGTTCGGCCTGGGTTTCGTTCCAGAGATCCTGACCCACGTTCGCTGCGATCGAGGCGTTGATCGCGCCCAGCTTCTCGCGCATGCGCGCCGCTTCCGAGGCCGGCAGCTCGTTGATCTGCATGCCCTTGCCCTTCAAGTCGGCGAGCGCCTTGGCGGCTTCGTCGCGCGTGTCCTTGCGCTCGAAGTCGCGGCTCTTCACCGCGGCGTCTTGCAGCACCTTCTTCTCGGCGGGCGAGAGTTGGTCCCAGAACTTCTTGCTCACCGTCACGATCCACGGGCTGTAGACGTGGTTGGTGACGGTCAGGTACTTCTGCACCTCGTAGAACTTGCTCGAGAGGATGGTGTTGTACGGGTTCTCCTGGCCGTCGACCGCCTTGGTCTCCAGCGCGCTGAAGAGCTCGCTGAAGGGCAGCGGGATGGCGTTGGCGCCGAGCGTCTTGAAGCTGTCGAGGAAGACGTTGTTCTGCATCACGCGCAGCTTGATGCCGTCGAGGTCTTCCAGCTTGGCGACCGCACGCTTGTTGTTGGTGAGGTTGCGAAAGCCGTTCTCCCAGTAGACGAGGCCGACCAGACCCTTCTCTTCGAGCTTGGCCTTGACCTTGTTGCCCACCGGGCCGTCGAGCACGGCGTCGGCCTCTTTGGCGTTGTTGAAGAGGAAGGGCGTGTCCCACAGCGCCATCTCCTTCGTGATGCCCACGAGCGTGGCGGTCGAGCCGACCATCATCTCCTGGGCGCCGCCGATCAGCGCCTGCTGCATCTGCACGTCGGTGCCGAGGCTGGCGGCGCCGAAGGCGCGCACCTTCATCTTGCCGCCCGAGAGTTTCTCGACCTCGTCGATGAAGACTTTGGTGGCGCGGCCCTGGTTCGACTGCTCGTTGAGGCCGTAGCCGAAGCGGATGAGGCGGGGTTTGATGTCCTGGGCGAAGGCCGGGGCGACGCAGGCGGCGGCCAGCGCGGCGATGAGGGTGCGGCGGAAGAGTCTCATGGTTTGTCTCCTGTTGGGCATGGCGAGAGAGCGAAAGCGGTCACCGCATCCACTTGACGGGCGCGATGACGATCTGGGGAAACACGACGAACAAGGTGAGGATCGCGAGGTAGACGGCGAGGAAGGGGTTCACCCCTTTGATGACCTGGTCGAGCCGAAGCCGGCCCACTCCGGCCACCACGTTGAGCACGGTGCCCACCGGCGGGGTGATGAGGCCGATGGCGCCGTTGAGCACGAACATCAGGCCGAAGTACACCGGGTCGATGCCGGCCTTGGCCGCGATCGGCAGCATGACCGGCGCGAAGATGAGGATGGTGGGCGTGAGGTCGAGCGCCGTGCCGATCAGCACCAGCACGATCATCATCACCGCCATCAGCACGCGCGGGTGCTCCACCAGGGGCCCAAGCCAGGCGGTGAGCGTGGCCGGCAGGTCGGCCAGCGTCACCATGTAGCTCGTGACCTGCGCCCCGGCGCAGAGAAACATCACGATGGCCGTCGTCTTGGCCGCGCGCACCAGCACGCCGTGGAACTGCGGCAGCGTCATCTCGCGGTGCACGAAGAAGGCGATGACCATCGCGTAGAAGGCCGCCACCACCGCCGCTTCGGTGGGCGTGAAGACACCCGTCTTCATGCCGCCGATGATGATGAGCGGCATCAGCAAGGCCCAGAACGCCTTGACGGTGATCTTCACGCGCTCGCCCATCGGCACGGGCGGGTTCTCGACCAGCGTCATGCCACGCACCTGCAGCTTCCAGGCGACCACCAGCCCCACGCCCATGATGAGCCCGGGCACGATGCCCGAGAGGAAGAGCGAGGAGATCGAGGTGTTGGTCGTCACGCCATAGATCACGAACGGCATCGACGGCGGAATGATGGGCGCGATGATCCCGCCCGAGGCGATGAGGCCGGCGCTGGTCGCCATCGGGTAGCCGTGGGCCCGCATCATCGGCAGCAGGATGGTCGCGAGCGCTGCGGTGTCGGCCAGGGCCGAGCCGCTCATGCTGGCCATGAGGATGGCGGCGCCAATGGTCACGAAACCCAGGCCGCCCTTGATGTGGCCGACCCAGGCCTGCGCCATGTCGATGATGCGGCGGCTGATGCCGCCCGCGTTCATCAGCTCGCCGGCGAGGATGAAGAACGGCACCGCGAGCAGCGGGAAGCTGTCGATGCCGGCCACGAGGTTCTGCGCGAAGAGCTGGGTGTCGAAGAAGCCGAGCACCCAGGCCATCGAGGCCCCGGTGAGCACGAGCGCAAAGGCCATCGGCACGCCGATGCCCATGAAGCCCAGCATGGCGACGATGAAGATGACGGCGACGAGGCCCTGGTCCATGACGTGTTCCTCTCGCCTCTCACTCGACGTCGACTTCGTGGCCGAAGTCGATCGGTTTGCCGCGCAGCAGGTCGACGAGCGCCATCACGCCGATGGCCGCCGAGCACAGCAGCGCCGGCAGCGGCAACAGCGCGGCCGGGTAGCCGAGCACCACGCTCTTGCTGCCCATGCCCACCACCACTTGCTGCCAGGCCCCCCAGCCCACCAGCACGCAGGTGGCGACCACCAGCGCGTGGATCACGCGTGTCAGCACCTTCAGCGCCACCGGCCTGGCCTGCAGGGGCCGCAGCAGGCTCGTGAACGCCATGTGCTCGCCCAGCGGGTAGGCCGCGGTCGCGCCGATGAAGACCATCCACACGAAAAGCAGGCGCGAGAGTTCTTCGCTGGCCGCGATGCCGCTGCCGAAGCCGTAGCGCAGCACCACGTTGATGAAGACGGCCAGGGCCATCACGGCCAGGGCGAGCGCCATCGCCATCTCGGCCAGGCGTTGCGCACCGTTGCGCGGGGCGTCGTGTCGGGTCATGGGTTGCTCCTGATCCAATCGGCCACACGGTCGGCCAGCACATCGCGCGGCAATAGCGCATCGATGCACAGCACGCCCGGCTCGCCGTGCGGTGGCTCCAGCGTGGCGAACTGGCTGTCGACGAGACTCGGCGGAAAGAGATGCTCGCCCGCCCGTGCCGCCACGCGCTGCAGGGCCTGCGGCTTGTCGATCTCCAGGTAGACGAAGCGCAGGCCGGCGTCGCGGCTGCGCAGCAGGTCGCGGTAGCTGCGCTTGAGGGCCGAGCAGGTGAGCGCCGCCGACTGGCCGCGCCGTTGATGGTCGGCCAGCAGCCCACCCAAGATGGCGAGCCACTCGGCACGGTCGTGGTCGGTGAGGGCGATGCCCTGGCGCATCTTGGCCTTGCTCGCCTCGAGGTGGTAGTCGTCACCCTCGATCAGCGTCCAGCCCATGCGCTGCGCCACCGCCTGGCCCGCGCTCGACTTGCCGCAACCGGCCACACCCATGAAGACGACGGAAGACATTGGATAGCGCTATCTCGTTGAAGCCGAAAAACGGCTCTGCATGCGGCCGCCCGTTCCTGTTGTTGCAACAAGCCCCATCCGGCTCCCACCAGGTTCCTTCAGGGAAACCCACGAGGCTTTGGCCTTGCTGCAACGCGTTGGACAGCGCTATCCTAGACCCCACCGCATTCATCGCCATGCGGGCTAACCCGTATCCCTGACAACACCCATGCCCTCTTCCCGCCGCCCCCGCGCCACCGGCCGTGTGACCCTGGGCGACGTGGCCGCTGCGGCCGGCGTCAGCCCGATCACCGTCTCGCGCGCGTTGCGCGGCGAGCGCAGCGTGGCCGCCGAGCTCGTGGCCCGCGTGCAGGCCGCCGCGCAGCAGCTCGGCTACGTGCCCGATCCGGCCGCCCGCGCGCTCGCCTCGGCTCGCAGCTCGCACGTGGCCGTGCTCATCCCGCTGCTCACCAACACCCTCTTCGTCGACCTGCTCGAAGCGGTGCACCGCACGCTGCTGCCCGCCGGCTTCCAGACGCTCATCGGCGTCACGCACTACGACCCGCAGGAAGAAGAGCAGCTCCTGCGCAGCTACATGGCGCACCGGCCGGCGGGCCTGCTCGTCACCGGCTTCGACCGCACCGAAGCGAGCCGCCAGCTGATCGCCGCAAGCGGCGTGCCCTGCGTGCACGTGATGGAGACGACGCAAGCGCCGGGCGTGCACAGCGTGGGCTTCTCGCAAACCGACGCGGGCCACGCCATCACCGCCCACCTGCTCGCACGCGGCCGCAAGCGCATCGCCTTCGTCGCCGCGCAGCTCGACCCGCGCGTGATGCAGCGCGCCGAGGGCTACCGCCGCTGCCTGCGCGAGGCCGGGCTCTACGACCCGAAGCTCGAGCTGCTGAACCCCGAGCGCTCATCGATGGCGCTCGGTGGCCAGCTCTTCGAGCAGTTGCTCAAGACACACCCCGACGTCGACGCCATGTTCTTCTGCAACGACGACCTCGCCCAGGGCGGCCTGCTGGCCGCACTGCGCCTGGGCGTGAAGGTGCCCGAGCGCGTGGCGGTGGCCGGCTTCAACGACCTCGCCGGCAGCGACCAGATGCTGCCGCCGCTCACCACCGTGCACACGCCCCGCACCGAGATCGGCGAAGAAGCGGCGCGCATGCTGCTCGCGCTGATGCGGCGCGAGCCGGTGGCGCAGGCGTCGGTCGACGTGGGCTACCAGCTGGTGCAGCGACAGAGCACCTGATCACGCGTGCCCGAGGATCGGGTGCGGCTCGTAGCCCTGGCCGAGCTGCTTGAGATCCTCGGCCGACAAGTGCAGCTCCACCGCGGCCGCCGCATCGTCGAACTGGGGCATCTTGCTCGCGCCGATGATGGGCCCCGTGACGCCGGGCTGGTACAGCAGCCACGCGTAGGCGAGCGTCGCCGCACTCACGCCACGCTGGGTGGCCATGGCCTTCAGGCGGTCGACGGTCGCGAAATCGCTGTCGCGGTAGTAGAGGTGCTGGGCCAGGTCGTCGGTCTTCGCGCGTTCCGTGGCGCCGCTCGTCTTGTCGTCTCGCGCACGGTTGCCGGCGAGGAAACCTCTGGCCAGCGGGCTCCACGGAATCACGGCCACGCCCTGGTCACGGCAGAGCGGCAGCATCTCGCGCTCTTCCTCGCGGTAGGCGAGGTTGTAGTGGTTCTGCATGCTGACGAAGCGCGTCCAGCCGTTTTCCTTCGCCACCTGCTGCGCCTTGGCGAATTGCCAGGCCCACATGGAGCTCGCACCGATGTAGCGCGCCTTGCCGGCCTTCACCACGTCGTGCAGCGCTTCCATCGTCTCTTCGATGGGCGTGTGCGGGTCCCAGCGGTGGATCTGGTAGAGGTCGACGTAGTCGGTGTTCAGGCGCTTCAGGCTCGCGTCGATGGCGTGGAAGATGCGCTTGCGGCTCAGGCCATGCGTGTTGAGCGGCACACGCTGGGCCGAGGTGTGGGTGCCGAACTTGGTCTCCATCGACACGGGGAAGAACACCTTGGTGGCGATGACGATCTCGTCGCGCTTGCAGAACTCGCCGAGCAGCTTGCCCGTCAGCACCTCGCTCTCGCCGGCGGAGTAGGTGTCGGCGGTGTCGAAGAAGTTGATGCCGAGCTCGACGGCCTTCCTCACGAGCGGTCGGCTGGCGGCTTCGTCCAGCACCCAGGGCCGCCACTCCGGCGTGCCGTAGGTCATCATGCCCAGGCACAGGCGGGACACCTGCAGGCCGGTCGACCCGAGACGCGTGTATTTCATGGTGTGCTCGATGGTTGAAGCGGAGCCGCAAGGTTAGCGCCTGCCGCAGCGCCGGTCAGCCGGCGCCGCCCACCGTGCCCAGGTGCTCGTGCAGCCGGCGCATCAGCCGCACGAGCTGCTTCACCTCGGCATCGCTCAGCACCGACAGCCACGACTGCACGGCCGCGAAGTCATCGACGTTGCGCTCGCGCCAGAAACGGCGATGCTGCTCGGTGAGCACCAGCCGGCGCGCGCGGCGGTCGGCCGGGTCTGCCGCGATCTCGAGGAAGCCCTTGCGCTCCAGCGCCAGCGCGATCTGCTTGACGTTCTGGTGCGTCATGCCCAGGCCCTCGGCCACGAGCTTGAGCGTGGGCGGCTCGGCCTGGGCCTCGATCCACGACAGCATCGAGCCCTGCTGCACCGTGATGCCGCTGGGTGCGAGCTCACGCTCGAGCAGCCTGCGCAACCGCGCGCCACCGACGAGCAGCAGCCGGAAGGCCCGCACACGCTCGGCAACCTCAGGGGGCACCCCCTCGAGTGACTGGTCCAGGCGTTGCTTGTCCGTTGACATATCCAATATATTACCTATTATCGATCCACATGGAGGACTGACATGATTGCACTGCTGCCTCACTGCGGTTTCCTCTCCGAGACGACACGCATGCTGCACATCGCGCAGGCCCTGCGGGCGCAGGGCGAAGCGGTGAGCCTGGCCACGCACGGCGGCCCTTATGCCGAGGTGCTCAGCCGGGCTGGCGAGCAGGTCACGCCCCTGGCGCCGCACTTCGACCGGGCACGCTGCGAGGTCTTCCTGCGCAACCTCATCCAGATCGGCCGGCCCGGCGTGCGCATGCAGCCGCCCGACGAAGTGCGCGAGAGCGTGCAGGCCGAGGCCGCGTTCCTGCGCGGCGTGGGCGCGCGCGCCGTGGTGTCGGGCTTCACGCTCACCACCTACCTGTCGTCGCGGCTGGCAGGCATACCGCTCATCACCTCGCACGGCGGCTCCTACGTGCCGCCGGTGTTCGAACGGGGCCTGGCGCCGGTGCCCACGACGATGCCGATCCCGGGCACCGAGTGGCTGCCGCGTGCGGCCAAGCGCTTCCTCGCCAACCAGGGCGCCATGCGCATGCGCGACCCGACACGCTTTCTCAACGTGGTGGCCGCCGAACTCGGCGTGGAGCCGGTGCCCACGCTGGCTGCGCTGATGCTCGGTGACCTGACGCTCGTGACCGACGTGGCCGAGGTGCTCGGCGTGCCGGACGACGACATGGCCCGCTGGCAGCCGCAGCGCCCCGAAGCCTTTCGGCCCGGCACCCGGCTGGTGACCACCGGGCCGCTGTTTGCGCGCCTCGACGTTCCGGTGCCACCGGCCGTCACGCCCTTTCTCGATGGCTCACGGCCCACCGTGCTGGTGGTGCTGTCATCGGCGACACCCGAGCTGCTGCGCAAGGCGGTCAAACGCGTGCGCGCCACGGGGGCGCGGGTGATCGTGGGCGCGACGATCCACGACTACGGCGGAAGCGACGACGCCGACGTGGTGGTCGCCGGCCTGCTGCCCAACCACCTCGTGATGCCGCATGTCGACCTCGCCGTGTGCATGGGCGGCCAGGGCACGGTGCAGACCGCCATGACCTGTGGCACGCCGCTGCTGGGCATCCCGCTGCACCCGGAGCAGGAACTCAATGTCGACCTCGCCGCGCGCCACGGCGCAGGCCTGGCGATCGCGCCACGGCATGTCGACACGCCGAAGATGACGGCAATGGTTCGCCGCCTGCTCGACGAGCCAGGCTTCGCCGAGGGCGCGGCACGGGTGCAGCGCTGGTATGCCGGCGTGAACGGCGCCGAGCGAGCCGCCACCGCGATCAGGCACTGGTTGGGGGCCGGACAGGCCGCCCCGCAGCCTGCCACCGAGCGCCTCGCGCTCGCCGGCTGATCCAGCAGCGCCGCCTCAGGGCAGGCGGAACTTGGCCACCTCGGCGGCGAGGTCGGTGGCCTGGTCTTTCAGCGACGACGCCGCGGCAGCCGTCTGCTCCACGAGCGCGGCGTTCTGCTGGGTCATGCGGTCGAGCTCCTGGACGGCGGCACCCACCTGGGTGACGCCGGCGCTCTCTTCCTTGGCCGCCGTCGAGATCTCGTGCAGCAGGTCGCTCATGCGGCGTGCGCTGCCGAGCAGCTCATCCATCGTGGCCCCGGCACCCTGCACCACGCGCGTGCCGGTGTCCACACGCTCCACGCTGGCGGAGATGAGGCTCTTGATCTCCTTCGCGGCCTGCGCGCTGCGCTGCGCGAGGCTGCGCACTTCGCTCGCCACCACCGCGAAGCCCCGCCCCTGCTCGCCGGCGCGGGCGGCCTCGACCGCGGCGTTGAGCGCGAGGATGTTGGTCTGGAAGGCGATGCCGTCGATCACACCGATGATGTCGCTGATTTTGTTCGATGAGGCGTGGATCTCCTGCATGGTGCTCACCACCTGGCCGATCACCTCGCCGCTGCGCTGCGCCACGCCCGAGTTGCTGACGGCCACGCTGGCCGCTTCGTGCGCGTTGTCGGCGGTGTGTTTGATGGTCGAGGAGATCTGCTCCATCGAAGCCGCGCTCTCCTCCAGGTTGGAGGCCGTCTGCTCAGTGCGAGACGACAGGTCCATCGCGGCGGACGCGATCTCGCCACTCGCCTGCACCAGCTGGTCGGACGAACCCCGCACGCGCGACACGATGGTGCGCAGCGAGTGCTGCATCTCCGCCAGTGTGACCATCAGGTGTGCCTGCTCGTCTCGCCCCCACGGCTGAGGGTGGGTGGTGAGGTCGCCTGCCGTCATGGCTTCGAGGTGCTTCTGCACCTCGCGCAAGCCGCCCTGCGTCACCAGGAAGAAGCTGTAGAAGAGGTACACGCCCGCCGCCAGCGCCACGGCGACGATCACGGTCGTCACGTCGCGCACCAGGGCCATGCCGGCCACGCGCTTGGCGATGAGGCGGTCGAGGTCGTCGAGCAGGCGGGTCGAAAACTCGACTTGCGAATCGATCACCTTGGCGGCGGCCTGCGCAAACACCGCCTTGTCCCCCTTGACCGCATCGCCGAAGAACGACGCACGCGACAGCTCGATGAAGCTGCGCAGATCCTTCATCGGCGCATCGGCCTTCAGCGTGGCGGTGAGTTCGGCGGTGGCGCCGGTGCTCTTGGCCAGGCCGATCTTCGTCTGGTCTTCATGGAATTCGACCAGGGGCATGCGGTCGGCCAGCACGCGCATCGCAGCCGGCGTGGCGCCGGAGTCGAGCGCCGGCAGACCGGCGGCCTGCATGCGCGCCACGAGTTCGATCAGCTGCGGGACCCGCGTGGTCGACAGGTCCATCAGGTAGTAGGTGTCGAGGTCTGGGTCGAGGATGAGGTTGGAGCCGTCGGTGGCCTGGCCGAGCACATCGAGCAGGGCCGTCACGAACTGGGTGTGCGCGTTGAAGGCAGCGTCGTCATTCTTGCCTGCAGTGGCCGCCACCGCCTTGTGGGCGTCGACCAGCTTGGCATAGAGCGGCGCGGTGCCGAGCTCCGCACCCAGGCGCTGCTCGACCGCGGCCACCTGTTTGAGCTGAGCCTCGACCTTGCCGGCCAGTTCAGCGGCGCCTGGCGTGCCAACCGCCGCGCGATGTTGCACGCCGAGCCTGAGCGCCGGCATCAGCTCACGGATGTATTCGATGCCCAGGCGTTCCTTGGCCGAGAAGCCGATGGACGCCGCCTTGTCGTTGTAGAAGCTCCAGCCCAAGGCCGCGATGGGCACGAGGAACATGACGGAGACCATGGCCGCCTTGGCCCTGAACTGCATGCGGCGGAACAGGCGCACGCCGGGCGCCCAGGCGCCGTGGTACCGAAAGAATCCATCCGCGTGGTGCTGCGCGTCCGACTGGGTACTCATTCCGATCCTCGTTGTGGCGCCGCGGGCGCCCTGTCCCCACCCTTTTTGGCGGTTTCAGATCGGGTTTCGGCCGGAGCGGTGCGGAACTTGAGTACGGGCGAGCCCGCCGCAGCGTGGCTTTATCCGCGCTTGATCGCGGTCAAGCGACCGAGCCGGGAATGGGGCCGGGCTCCACGCGCACATCGCCGCACTGGGCGCGGTGGCGCAGCGCGTGGTCCATCAGCACCAGCGCCAGCAGCGCCTCGGCGATGGGCGTGGCCCGGATGCCCACGCAGGGGTCGTGGCGGCCGAAGGTCTCGACCGTGGCCGGCTGGCCTTGCAGGTCGATCGACTGGCGCGGCGAGCGGATCGAGCTCGTGGGCTTGATGGCGATGGAGACGGTGATGTCCTGCCCTGTCGAGATGCCGCCGAGCACGCCGCCCGCGTTGTTGCTGCGGAAGCCCTCGGGCGACAGCTCGTCGCCATGCACCGTGCCACGCTGCGCGATGCTGGCAAAGCCGGCACCGATCTCGACACCCTTCACCGCATTCAAGCCCATCATCGCGTGGGCGATGTCGGCATCGAGCCGATCGTAGAGCGGCTCGCCCAGACCCGCGGGCACGTTGCGCGCGGCCACGTCGATGCGGGCGCCGCAGCTGTCGCCCGCCTTGCGCAGCTCGTCCATGTAGGCCTCGAGGCGTGGGATGTCGCTCGCGTTGGCGGCGAAGAAGGGGTTGTTCGGGATGTGCTCGAACGACTCGAAGGGCACCGGGATCTCGCCCAGCTGCGTCATGTGGCCGACGAAGGTGGTGCCGAATTTCTGCTGCAGCCACTTGCGGGCCACGGCGCCGGCCGCGACGGTCGGCGCCGTGAGGCGCGCCGAGGAACGGCCTCCGCCGCGCGGGTCGCGGATGCCGTACTTGTGCCAGTAGGCGTAGTCGGCATGGCCCGGGCGGAAGGTCTGCAGGATGTTGCCGTAGTCCTTGCTGCGCTGGTCGGTGTTGCGGATCAGCAGGGCGATGGGCGTGCCGGTGGTCTTGCCCTCAAACACGCCTGAAAGGATCTCGACCGCATCGGCCTCGTTGCGCTGCGTGACGTGGCGCGAGGTGCCGGGGCGGCGGCGGTCGAGCTCGGGCTGGATGTCGGCTTCGGACAGTTCCATGCCCGGCGGGCAGCCGTCGATCACGCAGCCGATGGCCGGGCCGTGGGATTCACCGAAGTTGGTGACGCGAAAAAGTGTGCCGAAGGTGCTGCCGCTCATGGGCAGCGATTATCCCTCGTGGGCCCGCCGCTCAGAGCACGCGCTCAGAGCCGGGCCTGGGGCTGCGCGTCTTCGGCCGCGGGCCAGTCGCGGATGTAGGCCTTGAGCATGCGGTTCTCGAAGTCCTGGCTGTCGACCACCGCCTTGGCCACGTCGTAGAAGGAGATCACGCCCATCAGGGTGCGCTGGCTCACCACCGGCATGTAGCGCGCATGGCGCTCGAGCATCATGCGGCGCACTTCGTCGATCTCGGTCTCGGGGGTGCAGGTGAGCGGGTGGTCGTCCATCACGCCACGCACGGTACTGTTGCCGACCGTGCCACCGTTGCCGACCACGGCGAGGATCACTTCGCGGAAGGTGAGCATGCCCACCAGGTCGCCGTGGTCCATCACGACCAGCGAGCCGATGTCGAATTCGGCCATGGTCTTGGCCGCGTCGCCGAGAGGCTGATCGGGCGAAACCGTGTACAGGGTGCCGCCCTTGACACGCAGGATGTCCGAAACTTTCATGGGTCTCTCCCGTGGCAGGTGTCGGGCCAATATAGCCCACAATGCCCGGGCGCAACACCCTCGATTTCTGCCAGGGGAACCCCATGCCCGGCTCTTCCGACCCCGGTTTCGACACGCTCTCGCTGCACGCCGGAGCAGCGCCCGACCCGGCCACCGGCGCACGCGCGCTGCCCATCTACCTGAGCACGAGCTTCGTCTTCGAGAGCAGCGACCACGCCGCCGCGCTCTTCAACATGGAGCGCTCGGGGCACGTCTACAGCCGCATCTCCAACCCCACCACCGCGGTGTTCGAAGAGCGTGTGGCCGCGCTCGAAGGCGGCGCGGGCGCGATCGCCACCGCGAGCGGCCAGGCCGCGCTGCACCTTGCGATCGCGACGCTCGCGGGCGCCGGCTCGCACATCGTGTCGAGCAGTGCGCTCTACGGCGGCTCGCACAACCTGCTGCACTACACGCTCGCGCGCTTCGGCATCGAGACGACCTTCGTCAAGCCCGGTGACCTCGATGGATGGCGCGCCGCGATCCGGCCCAACACCAAGCTGCTCTTCGGCGAGACGCTCGGCAACCCTGGCCTCGACGTGCTCGACATCCCGAGCGTGAGCGACATCGCGCACGAACGCGGCCTGCCGCTGCTTGTGGACTCGACTCTCACCTCGCCCTACCTCATCAAACCCTTCGACTTTGGTGCCGACCTGCTCTACCACTCGGCCACCAAATTCCTGAGCGGGCATGGCACGGTGGTGGGCGGCGTGCTGGTGGACAGCGGTCGCTTCGACTGGTCGGCCTCCGGCCGTTTCCCCGAACTCGCAGCGCCGTATGCGGGCTTTCACAACATGGTGTTCGCGGAGGAAAGCACCGTCGGCGCCTTCCTGCTGCGCGCGCGCCGCGAAGGCCTGCGCGACTTCGGCTCCTGCATGAGCCCGCACACGGCGTGGCTGATCCTGCAGGGCATCGAGACCTTGTCGCTGCGGATGGAGCGGCATGTGGCGAATGCGCGCAAGGTGGTGGCGTTTCTCGCCACGCACCCCCTGGTGGCGCGTGTGGGCTACTCCGAACTGCCCGAGCACCCCGACCACCTGCTCGCGAGGAAGCTGCTGCCGCGCGGCTGCGGCTCGGTGTTCAGCTTCGACCTCAAGGGCAACCGCGCGCAGGGCAAAGCCTTCATCGAGGCACTGAAGGTGTTCTCGCACCTCGCCAACGTGGGCGACTGCCGCTCGCTCGTCATCCACCCCGCCTCGACCACGCACTTCCGCATGGACGACGCGGCGCTCGCGCAGGCCGGCATCACGCAGGGAACGATCCGGCTGTCGATCGGCCTGGAAGACGCCGACGACCTGATCGACGACCTCTCGCGCGCGCTCAAGGCCGCGCAGAAGGCGGGCGCATGAAGCTCACCGTGCAAGGCCGCGAGGCCTATGCGTACACGGGCGGCAAGCCCTTCGACGCGTCGCTGCCGGTGGTGGTTTTCATCCACGGCGCGATGCACGACCACAGCATGTGGGGCCTGCAGTCGCGCTCGCTGGCGCACCACGGGTACGCCGTGCTGGCGGTCGACCTGCCGGGCCACGGCCGCAGCGACGGGCCGGCGCCCGCCAGCGTGGAAGCGGCGGCAGCATGGGTCGTGGCCCTGCTGCAGGCAGCCGGCGTCGAGCGAGCCGCGCTCGTGGGCCACAGCATGGGCTCGCTGATCGCGCTCGAAGCCGCCGCCCAGCTCGGCGCGCGGGCCACGCATCTGGTGATGGTGGGCACGGCGTTTCCGATGAAGGTGTCGCCCGCGCTCATCGCCACCGCGGAGGAAACGCCGCTGAAGGCCATCGACATGGTCAACGCGTTCTCGCATTCGACCCTCGCGGCCAAGCCTTCAGCGCCCGCCCCCGGCTTCTGGTTGCACGGTGGCAACCGGGCGCTGATGCGGCGACTGCAGGCGGCCTATGCGGCGCAAGGCCACGGTAACCTGTTCCACCAGGACTTTCTCGCCTGTGACGGCTATGCCCGCGGGCTGGACGCGGCGGCCGCGGTGCAATGCCCCACGCGACTCATCCTCGGCTCGAGCGACCAGATGACCCCGCCCAAGGCCGCCGAGGCGCTCGCCTTGGCGCTGAAGGCCGACAGGCTGGTCTTGCCCGCAGGACATTCCCTGATGGGAGAAGCCCCCGACGGGGTGTTGAATGGCATCAGTTCATTCCTGAGCCGTACACCATGAACACCGCCGCCCTGGACCCGAAGTCGATGAAGAGCTTCGATGAGTTCTACCCGTTCTACTTGAGCGAGCACAGCAACCGCACCTGCCGGCGCCTGCACTTCGTGGGTTCGACCCTCGCCCTGCTCTGCCTGGTGGCGGCGATCTCGCTCGCCGCGCCGCTGTTCATCGTGCTGGGCCTGCTGTGCGGCTATGGCTTCGCCTGGCTCGGGCACTTCGGCTTCGAGAAGAACAAGCCAGCCTCGTTCAAGCGCCCGCTCTGGAGCTTCATGGGCGACTGGGTGATGTACCGCGACATCTGGCTCGGCCGCATCCCGCTTTGACGGGCCGTCTCATGCCTGGAGCACGTCCTTCAGCTTGAGCTCCGAAAAGCGCGCGTGGTCCCAGAAGGCCCGCACTGCGGGCGCCGGGTCGAGCAGCACCTGCTCCAGCAGCGGCCGGGCCGGGGTGCTCTCGGGGTCGCACAGCAGCACGTAGCGCGCACTGCCGGCCTCGTCGAGCCGGCCCACCCAGTCGATGGCCACCAGCGTGTCGAGCAAAGGCTCGATCTGCAGCGGATCGGTACGCAGCCGGGCCGAGAGTTGCGCCGCACTCAGCCCATGCGTGCTGAGCTGGCGCGCGAGCAGCAGCTCCTGCAACATGCCCACGGCGAGCAGGAAGCGGAAGCCGGGCACCGAGGGCCTTCGCACCACCCGCATCTGCAGGCTCGGCGCATAGGCCGCGATCACCGCGCCCAGCAGCACGATCACCCACGCCAGGTAGATCCAGATCAGCAGGATGGGCACGGTGGCAAAGGCGCCATACACCGTGCGGTAGGTGGGCACGCTCGCCAGGTAGAAGGCCAGCCCGCGCTTGGCCACCTCGAACGCCACCGCCACGAAAATGCCGCCGGCCAGCGCATGTCGCCACTGCACATGCGTATTGGGCACGTAGTGGAAGAGGCTCGCCATGCCGGCCGCCAGCAGGGCGAACTGCAAGGTGTTGAGCACCACGCTCACCACGCCCGGCACATCGCTCACCAGACCCTTGCTGGCCGAGATGAAGTACGAGGTGATGGACAGGCTGACGCCCAATGCGAGCGGGCCCAGCGTGACGGCGGCCCAGTACACCAGCACGCGCTGCGTCATGGGCCGCGACTTGCGCACACGCCAGATGGCGTTGAGCGTGCGGTCGATGGTGAGCATGAGCGCGAGCGCGGTGAGAACGAGCACGATGAGGCCGAAGGTGCCGAGCCGGTTTGCCTGGCTGGCGAACTGCGTCAGCGCACCCAGCACCGGGCGTGCGATGGCGTCGGGCACCAGTGCCTGCAGGAAGTATTTCTGCAGCGACACCTGGAACTGGCTGAACATCGGGAACGCGGTGAAGAGCGCCAGCATCACCGTGACCAGCGGCACCAGCGAGATCAGCGTGGTGAAGGTGAGGCTGCCGGCCGTCAGCCCGAGGCGGTCTTCGCGGAAACGCTGGCGCAGCGTGCGCAGGGTGTCGAGCCAAGGCCAGTGCTGCAGCGTCTCGAGCAACTCGCTCGCACGGGCTCGCAAGCTTTGCTTGAAGACGGTCGGGACATTCATTTGCGGCATCATAGCCAGCGATGACCTCTGCACTTCCCTCTGCCGCGCCTGCCGAAGCCGCCGCGCCTGCTTCGATCCCGCCGTTTGTCGCACGCACCCGCGCGCTGGCGCTCGCCAGCCTGATCGCGCTCTTCGTTCTCTGCCTCGCCTGGGAGCTGTGGCTCGCGCCCGTGGGCCGCGGCACGCTCGCGATCAAGGCCCTGCCCTTGCTCATTCCGATCCCCGGGCTGTGGCGCAACCGCATGTACACCTACCGCTGGGTGAGCCTGATGGTGTGGCTCTATTTCACCGAAGGCGTGGTGCGCGCCACCAGCGACCGCGGCATCAGCGCCTGGCTGGCCGGCGCCGAGGTGCTGCTGTGCCTGGCGCTCTTCACCGCTTGCGCGATGCACGTGCGCTGGCGCTTGCGCAGCGCGAAGGAGGCCACGGCATGAGCACTGCACTCGTCAACGCCCTGCGCACGGTGGTCGGCGCCGCCAACGTGATGGTCGACGGCGACCTGTCGGCCTACGAGCTCGATTGGCGCCGCCGCTACCGTGGCAAGGCCCTCGCGGTGGTGCGGCCGGCCAATGCGACCGAAGTGGCGGCCGTGGTGAAGCTGTGCGCACGACACGGTGCGGGCCTGGTGCCGCAAGGCGGCAACACCGGCCTCGTGGGCGGCTCGGTGCCCGACGGCAGCGGCACGCAGGTGCTGCTGACCTTGCAGCGCATGAACAAGGTCCGCGCCATCGACGAGGCCAACCTCACGATGACGGTCGAAGCCGGCTGCGTCCTGCAGGCCGCGCAACAGGCCGCCGCCGCGCGCGGGCTGCTGTTCCCGCTGAGCCTCGCCGCCGAAGGCAGCTGCACCATCGGCGGCAACCTCGCCACCAACGCCGGCGGTACGCAGGTGCTGCGCTACGGCAATGCGCGAGACCTGTGCCTCGGCCTCGAAGTGGTGAACGCCGACGGCGAGCTGTGGGAAGGCCTGGTCGGCCTGCGCAAGGACAACACGGGCTACGACCTGCGCGATCTTTTCATCGGCAGCGAAGGCACGCTGGGCATCATCACCGCGGCCACGCTCAAGCTCTACCCGCAGCCCGCGGCCCGCACCACGGCGCTGGCCTCGCTCGATTCGCTGCAAAACGCGGTGGCGCTGCTGCAGATGGCACAGGCGCGGCTCGGCGCCGGGCTCACCGGCTTCGAGGTGATGAACCGCTTCTCGCTGTCGCTGGTGCGCAAGCATTTCCCACAGCTGCGCCAGCCCCTGCCCGAGGCGGAGTGGACGGTGCTGCTGGAGCAGTCGGACACCGAAAGCGAAGCGCACGCACGCGCCCTCTTCGAAGGGCTGCTCGAGTCTGCGATGGAAGCGGGCCTGATCACCGATGCCGCGGTGGCCGAGAGCATCGAGCAATCGCGCGCCATGTGGCACCTGCGCGAGTCGATCCCGCTCGCCCAGCCCGAGGAGGGGCCGAACATCAAGCACGACATCTCGCTGCCGGTCTCGAGCATCCCGGAGTTCGTGGCGAAGACGGATGCCGCGCTGCAGGCGGCGCACCCCGGCACACGATCGGTCAACTTCGGCCACCTGGGCGACGGCAACCTGCACTACAACCTGCAGGCGCCGCTGGGGGTGGATGGGGCGGAATTCCTGCGGCTGCACGAGCCTTCGGTCAACACCATCGTCTACGACGCGGTGACCGCCTATGGGGGCTCGATCTCGGCCGAGCACGGGGTGGGCGCGCTCAAGCGCGAGGAACTCACGCACCGCAAGTCGCCGGTCGCCTTGCAGATGATGCGGGCCATCAAGCGCGCCCTCGATCCGCAGGGCCTGATGAACCCGGGCCGGGTGTTGTGACCCGCGCGGCGATCAGCGCGCCGCTTCCTCCATCAGCCAGGCACTGAAGTCGCTGACCTCGGGTTTGTCGACCGAGCTCTCCGAACGCAACAGGTGGTAGCCCATCGGTGAGGCCACGCTCTGGCTGAACGGGGTGACGAGCTTGCGCTCTTTCACGAGCTGGTCGACCAACGGCAGCCGGCCCAGCGCCACGCCCTGCCCACGCAGCGCGGCGCTCACCATCTGGTCATAGTCGGAGAAGTACAGCGCAGCGGCGGGCTTGATGTCGAGCTGCATCGCGCGCAGCCACATCGACCAGTCATACAGCGGCGCACTGTGCGACTGCTCGGTGTAGAGCAAGGTGTGGTGGCGCAGGTCCTCGGGCTTCTTGAGTGGCTTGCCCGGCGTGCGCCGCAGGGCCGGGCTGCACACCGGCGTCATCACCTCGCCGAAGAGCTTCACCGCCTGCGGGCCGGCGACGGCACTGGCGCAGTAGCGGATGGCGATGTCGACACCCTCGCGCTCGAGCTTCACCAGGGTGAAGCTGGCCGAGATGCGCACATCCACCCCGGGGTGGCGGGCCGTGAACGACGACAGGCGCGGGATCAGCCACAAGCCGGCAAAGCCCGGCGTGGTGGTGACGACCACCGTCTTCTGGCGCTCAATGTGGCGCAGTTGCTCCGTCGCCCCCTGCAACTGCATCAGCACACCGGTCGCGGTACGCGCGAACAACTCGCCCGCCTCCGTGAGCCGCAAGGCACGGTGCATGCGCTGGAAGAGCGGCACACCGAGGCTTTCTTCAAGCGCCGCGATCTGCCGGCTGACGGCGGACTGGGTCAGCGCCAGTTCATCGGCCGCCCGCGTGAAGCTCAGGTGGCGGGCCGCAGCCTCGAAGGCTTCGAGGAGGTCGAGCGGGGGCAGTCGGTAGCGTCGCATGGGAATCACCTCGCATTCCAATTCTGCATGCAATGGATGCCAAACGATCGTTTGTCATGGAGCCGTCGGCTGCCGACACTGAGTACAAGCCCGCATCCACCGATCGATCACATGACGGCAAGGCATGCAGGCCCCACCTGAAGGAGCTCACCATGCAAGTCGCCATCGTTCCCGTTACCCGCCTGCAACGGCGCCAGACCTTCCAGCTGCGCGCCCGCCGCGGCGAGCGCATCGAGTGCCAGAGCGGCGAACTGTGGGTCACGCAAGACGGCGACCCGCGCGACATCATCCTCGGGCCGCGGGAGTGCTTCACGCTCGACCGCTCGGGCACGGCCGTGGTGTCAGCCTTGAAGGATGCCGCCTTCGTCTACCGCCGCTCGGCCAGCCTCGTGCAGAACCCTCGGCCCGCAGCAGCGGAAGACAAGCTCGCGCTGCCCGATTGCACCGCAGCGGCCTACTGAAGCTTGCCCTTGGCCGCAGCCGGGATCGGCAAGGCCACGACTTCGATGCCTTCTTCCTGCAGGGCCCGGGCGTCTTCGGCCGAAGCCTTGCCGCGAATGGCTCGCTCTTCGGTTTCGCCGTAGTGGATGCGGCGGGCCTCTTCGGCGAACTTGTCACCGACGTCGACCGTCGTCGCCATCACGTGCTGCACGGCCTTCATCCACATCGACTGCAGCGTCATCGCCTGGGTCGTCTCGCCTGAGGCGTCAGCCGCGGCCGGCGCGCTCGGCTCGCGGGCGCCGGAGACGTTCAGGCGGGGCGCCGACGGCAGCTTCGAGATGGCCTTTTCGCCGCACATCGGGCATTCGATCAGCCCGCGCTCGTTCTGGGATTGATAGTCGTCTTCGGAGGCGAACCAGCCTTCGAAGGCGTGGTCGTGGGCGCAGCGGAGGTTCAGGACCTTCATGATGCCCACATTATGGGCGGGGGAATGCAGCCTCCGCAGGCCCCCAACTCAAGGCCCAGCGGCCTGAGCGCCAATTCTGCAACCACAGGAGGCCGATCAAGGTCTTGGCATCGGTCAGCTCGCCGCGCACAGCTTGTGCCTCCAACTCGTCGACGGTCGCGATGCCGACGTCGAGAAACTCCCCTGCATCGAGCGACCGCTCGCCGGCCTGCAGGCCCCGGGCGAACCAGACTTCGATGCCTTCGTTGGAGTAGGCGATGGCGTTGTGCAGGATGCCCGCCCTCGCCCATTCCCGAGCGGTGTAGCCCGTCTCCTCGGCCAACTCGCGGATGGCACACCGCAGCGGCGGCTCGCCCGCATCGAGCTTGCCGGCCGGGAATTCGAGCATCACCTGGCCCATGGGGTAGCGGTATTGCCGCTCGACCACCAGGCGCCCGTCGTCGAGCAGCGGCACGATCATCACCGCGCCGGGGTGCACGATGTATTCGCGCGCCGCGACCTTGCCGTCGGGCAGGCGAACCTCGTCGCGACGCACGTCGAGGAAGTGACCGCGGTAGACCTGCTGCGAGCTGATGCGCTCCTCGGTCAGATGACGGTCGCTCATGGCGAGCTCAGGTCTTGAGCGCGAGCAGCACGGCGTTGGCGCAGACCATCATCAGCCCGCCCGGCAGCAAGCCGAAGAGCAGCACGGCGGCACCGTTGAGCGAGAGCAGCACCCGCACGTCGCCCGTGCTGGTGATGGGCGCCGTCTCGGCCGGCTCGTCGAAGTACATGACCTTCACGAGGCGCAGGTAGTAGAACGCGCCGATGAGCGACAGCACGACGGCCACGATGGCCAGCGTGATGAAGGTCGGGTCGTTGGTCGAGACCAGCGCCTGCAGCACGGCGAGCTTGGCGTAGAAGCCCACCGTCGGCGGGATGCCGGCGAGCGAGAACATGAAGATCGCCATCACCGCGGCATACCAGGGGCTGCGCTTGGCCAGGCCCTTGAAGTCGTCGATCTCTTCGCTTTCGAAGCCGCGGCGCGACAGCAGCATGATGATGCCGAAGGTGCCGAGCGTGGTCAGCACGTAGCTCACCAGGTAGAAGAGCGCCGACGAGTAGCCGTTGGCCGCCGAGAAGGTGTTGTTCGACACCACCGTCGGCGTGAAGCCGAGCAGCATGAAACCGATCTGACCGATGGTCGAGTAGGCCAGCATGCGCTTCAAGTTGCTCTGCGCGATGGCGGCGAGGTTACCGACGACTAGCGACGCCACGGCGAGGAACATCAGCATCTGCTGCCAGTCGGCCGCCACGCCCGACATGCCTTCGACCAGCAGGCGGAAGGTGATCGCGAACGCAGCCAGCTTCGGAGCACCGGCGATCAACAAGGTGACCGCGGTAGGCGCGCCTTGATAGACGTCGGGAATCCACATGTGGAACGGCACCGCACCGAGCTTGAAGGCCAGGCCTGCCACGATGAACACCACGCCGAACACCAGCACGGCCTTGTTGATCTGGCCGGTGGCGATGGCTTCGAAGACCTTCGGGATGTCGAGCGAGCCGGCGGCGCCGTACATCATCGACAGGCCGTAGAGCAGGAAGCCGCTGGCGAGCGCGCCCAGCACGAAGTACTTCATCGCGGCTTCGGTCGACTCGGTGTGGTCGCGGCGCAGCGCGGTCAGCGCATAGAGCGACAGCGACATCAACTCCAGGCCGAGGTACACCACGAGGAAGTTGTTCGCCGAGAGCATGATCGAGATGCCCAAGAGCGAGAACAGGCTCAGCGTGAAGAGCTCGCCCTTCAGGATCTCGCGGTGCTCGGCATACGGGCGGGCATAGGCGAGCGCGATCATCACCGAGATGGCGGCGAAGACACCCAACAGGTGCCCCAGCGGGTCGGTGACGACCATGCGCTGCATGCCATAGATGGTGAAGCCGCCGTCGAAATAGAGCCAGTGCATGACGGCCACCACGGCCAGCGTGGCTTGCGTCAGCAGGTAGGTCGGCGTGCGGCGCGGATGCTTGACCCACAGGTCCACCATCGCCACCACGCAGGCCATCACCAGGAGCACCAGCTCGGGATAGACGGCCAACCAGTTCATGTCTTTCATGTTGTCGGGCTCAGTTCAGCTTGGACACAGCAACGTGCTTGAGCAGCTCGGTCACGCTCACGTGCATGGTGTCGGTGAAAGGCTTCGGATAAAGGCCCATCCAGAGCGTGGCGATGGCCAGCACGGCCAGCATCGCGAATTCGCGGGCGTTGATGTCTTTCAGGGCGCGCACGTTGTCGTTGGCCACCGGGCCGAAGTAGACCCGCTTGACCATCCAGAGGTTGTACGCCGCACCGAACACCAGCGCCGTCGCCGCCAAGGCACCCAGCCAGAAGCTCGCCTTCACGGTGCCCAGGATCACCATCCACTCCCCGACGAACCCGCCGGTACCCGGCAAGCCGCAGTTCGCCATGGCGAAGAAGACCGCAAAGGCGGTGAACTTGGGCATGGTATTGACCACGCCGCCGTAGCTTGCGATCTCACGCGAATGCACACGGTCGTAGAGCACGCCGATGCACAGGAACATGGCCCCCGACACGAAGCCGTGCGAGATCATCTGGATCAGGCCACCCGAGACGCCCAACTCGCTGAAGATGAAAAAGCCCAGCGTCACGAAACCCATGTGGGCGATCGACGAGTACGCCACCAGCTTCTTCATGTCCTGCTGCACCAGCGCCACGAGGCCGATGTAGATCACCGCGATCAGCGACAGCGCCACGATGACCCAGGTCCACTTGTGCGAGGCGTCGGGCGTGATCGGCAGCGAGAAGCGCAGGAAGCCATAGGCACCGAGCTTCAGCATGATGGCGGCCAGCACCACCGAGCCGCCGGTGGGCGCCTCGACGTGGGCGTCGGGCAGCCAGGTGTGCACCGGCCACATTGGCACCTTCACCGCGAAGGCCGCGAAGAAGGCGAAGAAAAGCAAGGTCTGCTCACCCATGGTGAGCGGCACGTTGTGCCAGGTCTGGATCTCGAAGCTGCTGCCCGACTTGAAGTACAGGAAGATCAGCGCGATCAGCATCAAGAGCGAGCCGGCCAGCGTATAGAGGAAGAACTTGAAGGCCGCATACACCCGGCGCGGGCCGCCCCACACGCCGATGATGATGTACATCGGGATCAGCGTGGCCTCGAAGAACACGTAGAACAAGAGGCCGTCGAGCGCAGAGAAAACCCCGATCATGATCCCCGAGAGGATCAGGAACGCGCCCATGTACTGGTTCACTCGCTCATCGATTACTTCCCACGCGGCGATCACTACGATGATGGTGATGAAGGCGGTGAGCAGCACGAACCACACCGAGATGCCGTCCAGGCCCAGGTGGTAGCGCACGCGGAAGCGCTCGATCCAGGCGAAGTTCTCCTGGAACTGCATGGCCGCGGTGCCGTTGTCGAAGCCCGTGATCAACGGGATGGTGACGAGGAAGCTGACGATGGCGGCGACGAGCGCCATCCAGCGCACGGCCTTGGCGTGTTCGTCGCGGCCGAGCGCAAGCAGCAAAACGCCCGCGACGATCGGCAGCCAGATGGCGAGACTGATCAAACCCATGTTCTTGTTCTCCGTGCCCGATCAGCGCCCCAGCGTTGTGCTGAGGTAGGGCCACAACTGCCAGGTCATGAGACCGAGCACCCCGAGGATCATCACCAGCGCATACCAGTACAGGCGGCCGGTCTGCACCTCGCGCACCAGCGAGGCGATGCCGCCCACGCCGCGCGCCGTGCCGTTGATCAGCACCCCGTCGATCAGCCCGGCATCGCCGCCCTTCCACAAGCCCGTGCCGAGCAGGCGTGCGCCCGCGGCCAGCACCTTCTCGTTGAAGGCGTCGAAGTAGTACTTGTTTTCGAGGATGCGATTGATGAAGCCGGTGCGCGCCTTGATCGCGGCCGGAATCTCGGGCTTGACCATGTAGAAGACGTAGGCCGTGACCACGCCCGCGAGCGCCAGCCAGAAAGGCGCCGTCTGCAGACCGTGCAGCGCCATCGCACCCGCGCCATGGAAGGCCTCGGCCATCTCCTTCATCGCATGGTGCTTGGTGAGGTCGACAAAGATCGAATCCTTGAAGAACTCGCCGTACAGCATCGGCTGGATCGTCAGGTAGCCGATGACCACCGACGGGATGGCCAGCAGCGCCAGTGGCAGCCACACCACCCAGGGCGACTCGTGCGGCGTGTGCGGCTCATGGTGGCCATGCTCGTCGTCGTGGTGGTCGTGCTCACCGGGGAACGGCTTGTGGTGGAAGTGCTCCTTGCCGTGGAAGACGAGGAAATACATCCGGAAGGAATAGAAGGCCGTGACGAACACGCCGGCCACCACCGCGAAGTAGGCGAACTGCGCGCCCCACAGGTGGCTCTCGTGCACCGCCTCGATGATGCTGTCCTTCGAGTAGAAGCCCGAGAACAGCGGAGTGCCGATCAGCGCCAGCGAGCCCAGCAGCGAGGTGATCCAGGTGATGGGCATGTACTTGCGCAGGCCGCCCATGTTCCGGATGTCCTGGTCGTGGTGCATGCCGATGATCACCGAGCCCGCGGCGAGGAACAGCAGCGCCTTGAAGAAGGCGTGCGTCATCAGGTGGAAGACGGCGACCGAGTAGGCCGAGGCGCCCAGTGCCACCGTCATGTAACCCAGCTGCGAGAGCGTGGAGTACGCGACGACGCGCTTGATGTCGTTCTGGATGATGCCGAGGAAGCCCATGAAGAGCGCCGTGATGGCACCGATCACGAGGATGAAGCTCAGTGCGGTGTCCGACAGCTCGAAGAGCGGCGACATGCGCGCCACCATGAAGATGCCGGCCGTCACCATCGTCGCGGCGTGGATCAGCGCCGAAATCGGCGTCGGGCCTTCCATCGAATCGGGCAGCCACACGTGCAGCGGGAACTGCGCGCTCTTGCCCATCGCACCGATGAAGAGGCAGATGCAGGTGACCGTGATCAGCATCCACTCCGTGCCCGGGAACGTGAGCTTGGCGAGCTCGCCGGCCTTCGCGAAGGTCTCGCTGTAGTTCAGCGTGCCGGCATAGGCCACGATCAGGCCGATGCCGAGGATGAAGCCGAAGTCACCGACCCGGTTCACCAAGAAGGCCTTCATGTTGGCGAAGATCGCCGTCGGCTTGGTGAACCAGAAGCCGATCAGCAGGTACGACACCAGGCCAACCGCTTCCCAGCCGAAGAAGAGCTGCAGGAAGTTGTTGCTCATCACGAGCATCAACATCGAGAAGGTGAAGAGCGAGATGTACGAGAAGAAGCGCTGGTAGCCCGGGTCTTCTTCCATGTAGCCGATGGTGTAGATGTGCACCATCAGCGACACGAAGGTCACGACGACCATCATCATGGCGGACAGACCGTCGATCAGGAAACCGACTTCCATCTTCAGGCCGCCGAGCACCATCCACTCGTAGACAGTGGCGTTGAAGCGGGCACCGTCGATTACATCTTTCAGCACGAAGGCCGAGATGATGAACGACACCAGCACACCGAGGATGGTGGCGACGTGGCTACCACGGCGGCCGATGAGCTTGCCAAAGAAGCCCGCGAGGATGGCTCCGGCCAGCGGTGCCAGGGGAACTGCCAGCAGCAGGTTCGGGTTCAGGGTGGTCGTCATGCCGTCAGCCCTTCAGCGCGTCGAGTTCGTCGACGTTGATGTTCGAGCGGTTGCGGAACAGCACCACCAGGATCGCGAGGCCGATTGCCGACTCGGCAGCGGCCACGGTGAGGATGAAGAACACGAACACCTGGCCCGCCATGTCGCCCAGGTAGTGCGAGAAGGCCACGAAGTTGAGGTTGACCGCCAGCAGCATCAGCTCGATGGCCATCAGCAGCACGATCAGGTTCTTGCGGTTCAGGAAGATCCCGATCACCGACAGCGCGAAGAGGATCGCGCCCAGCGTGAGGTAGTGCCCGAGTGCAACGGGGCCGGCAAAGAGGCTTGTCATTTGGTCTCTCCAGCCGGCGCGGCCGGGGGTGCGGGAGGTGCAGGCGGCGGCTCGACAACCGGCTGCATCTTCACGATGCGCAGGCGGTCGGCCTTCTTCACCTTGACCTGTTGCGACGGGTCGATCGCCTTGCTGTCCTTGCGCTGGCGCAGCGTGAGCGCGATCGCTGCGATGATGGCCACGAGCAGCACGAGTGCCGCGATCTGCAGCGGGTAGAGATAGTTGGTGTATATCTCGATGCCGAGCAACTTGGTGTTGCCCATCGCGATCGACTTGGCATCGGCCGGCGGCGCATTGACGACGTCGAAGCCCGGGATGAGCACGAGCGCCATCTCCAGCACGATCACCACGCCGACGATGGCCGCAACGGGGAAGTGCTTCCAGAAGCCGACCCGCAACGCGTCGACGTTGATGTCCAACATCATCACCACGAAGAGGAACAGCACCATCACCGCACCCACGTAGACGAGCACGAGCGAGATGGCCAGGAACTCGGCGCGCAGCAGCAGCCACACGCAGGAGGCCGAGAAGAAGGCGAGCACAAGGAAGAGCGCCGAGTGCACGGCGCTGCGGGCCGTGATCACGCGAAACGCGGCGATCAGCAGCACGGCTGAGAAAACGTAGAAGAGCGCGGTGGATGTATCCATGTTTTATGTCGGCGCAAACTGCGACCGCTTACCCTGAGGTATCGAAGGGTCAGCGATAGCGCGCGTCAGCCTCCTTGTTGGCCGCGATTTCCTTTTCGTAGCGGTCGCCCACGGCCAGCAGCATGTCCTTGGTGAAGTACAGGTCACCGCGTTTCTCGCCGTGGTATTCGAAGATGTGCGTCTCGACGATCGAGTCGACCGGGCAGCTCTCTTCGCAGAAGCCGCAGAAGATGCACTTGGTCAGGTCGATGTCGTAGCGCGTGGTGCGGCGCGAACCATCGTCACGCACGTCGGACTCGATGGTGATCGCCAGCGCCGGGCACACCGCTTCGCACAGCTTGCAGGCGATGCAGCGCTCTTCGCCGTTGTCGTAACGGCGCAGCGCGTGCAGGCCACGGAAGCGCGGCGACAGCGGGGTCTTCTCTTCCGGGAACTGCACGGTGATCGTGCGCGACAGGAAGTGGCGGCCGGTCAGGGCCATGCCCTTGAAGAGCTCGGCGAGCAGGAAGCTCGAAAACAGGTTCTTGACGGATGCGACAGCGCTCATGGCATTGCCCTCTGATTACTTCCAGATGTTCCAAGGCGACTGGATCCACAGGCCGACGACCACCAGCCAGACCAGCGTGACGGGGATGAAGATCTTCCAGCCCAGACGCATGATCTGGTCGTAGCGATAGCGCGGGAAGGTCGAGCGAACCCACAGGAAGACGGTCACGACCGCGAAGGTCTTGCCGAAGAGCCAGAACCAGTCCCAGAACCAGGAGGTGGCTTCGATCCACGCCGGCGTCTGCATGCCGATGGCCGCGAACGAGATCGGGGCGAGCCAGCCGCCGAGGAACATGGTCACAGCCAGCGCCGAGACCAGGATCATGTTGGCGTACTCGGCCAGGAAGAACATCGCGAAGGCCATGCCCGAGTACTCGATCATGTGGCCGGCCACGATCTCGGACTCACCTTCCACCACGTCGAACGGGTGGCGGTTGGTTTCAGCCAGGCCCGAGATGAAGTAGACGAGGAAGATCGGCAGCAGCGGCAGCCAGTTCCACGACAGGAAGTTGACCCCCATCGACGCGAACGTGCCCTTGTTCTGGCCGAGCACGATGTCGGTCATGTTGAGGCTGGCCGACACCATCAGCACCACGACGAGCGCGAAGCCCATCGCGATTTCGTAGCTGACCATCTGTGCCGAGGCGCGCAGCGCGCCGAGGAAGGCGTACTTCGAGTTGGAAGCCCAGCCGGCGATGATGACGCCATAGACCTCCATCGAGGTGATCGCCATCAGGAACAAGAGGCCGGCGTTGATGTTCGACACCGCCACCTCGGGACCGAAGGGCACGACCGCCCAGGCGGCCAGTGCCGGCATGATGGTCATGATCGGGCCGAGCAGGAAGAGGCCCTTGTTGGCCGCCGTCGGAAGGATGATCTCCTTGAAGATCAGCTTCACCGCATCGGCGATCGGGGTCAGCAGGCCCCACGGGCCCACGCGGTTGGGGCCGGGGCGGATCTGTGTCCAGCCGATGGCCTTGCGCTCCCAGAGCGTCAGGTAGGCGACGCAGATCATCAGCGGTGCGACGAGCGCGATGATCTTGATCAGGCTCCAGGCCACCGCCCAGGTGTTGGGCCAGGCTTGGGTGAACTGGTTGAACAGGTCGACCATGATCAAGCCTTCTCCACGGTGATGGCACCGAACATCGCGCCCAGCGAGGCGGTGCACGGGTGGCCGGCCGGCACGCGCACGGCGGTCGACGCAAGTGAGGCATCAAGGCGCGCGGGCAGCACGGCTTGCGCCTTGCCTTGCGAGACACGCACCGAAGCGCCTTCACTCAGACCCAGTTGCAGCCAAAGGGCAGACGGGATGTCGGCCACCGGCGGCTTCGCATCGGCCGTGAGTTGCAGCGAGGTGGCGCGGCGCACCAGCGAATCGGTGCAGTAGATCGGCACGTCGGCGATGCGCTCGACGCCGGCCGACGCCGCAGCGGCGGCCGAGGTCGCCACCGCGGCCTTGTTGCTCAGCCGGCCCGCGATCGTGGCTTGGTCGCCCAGCGCTTCTGCCCGCACCTCTTCCGAGGTTTCGAACTCGAAGCCCTTCAGGCCCAGCATGTTGCCCAGCACGCGCAGCACCTTCCACGCGGGGCGGGTGTCGCCGAGCGGGCGCACCACGCCGTGGAAGCTCTGCACACGGCCTTCGGCGTTGACGAAGGTGCCCGAGGTCTCGGTGAAGGGCGAGATGGGCAGCAGCACGTCGGCGTTGTCGACGGCGGCGTTCTTGAACGAGGTGAGCGCGACCACCATCTGGGCGCCGTTCAGCGCGTCGCGTGCGGCGGCCGGGTTCGCGGCGTCGTAGGCAGGTTCGGTGTTGAGCAGCAGCACGCCCTTGAGGCCGCCTTCCGACAGCATCTGGCCAGCGTTCAGGCCGCCGTTGCCAGGCAGCGCGTTGACGAGTTGTGCGCCGACGGTGTTGGCAGCTTCGGTCAGGTAGCCGACCGAAGCACCCGTCTGCTCACCGATCCATTGCGCGAGCGACAGCAGCTGGCTGGCTTGCGGGTGCTGCGCCGCCGCGTTGCCGAGCAGCACGGCCTTGCGTTCACCCGACAGCAACGCGCCCGCGATGGCCTTGGCCGCATCGGTCGCTTCAGTTTGCACCGGCGCCGAGACGCCCTTGCTGGCCGCGACAGCGCTCGCCACTTCGGCCAGCGCCTGCGTCCACAGGCTCGGAGCGACGATGAGGTCGTTCGAGGTCGGGATCAGCCAGTCGTCGGCGACAGCGTTGAGGCGCGAAACCTTCGCGCCCTTGCGTGCGGCCTGGCGAATGCGCTGGGCGAAGAGGGGGTGGTCTTTGCGCAGGAACGAACCCACGACAAGCGCGCTCTGCAGCGTGGAGAGCGAAGCGATCGAGGTGCCGAGCCAGCGCACGCCACCGACATTCGAGAAGTCAGCGTGGCGCAGGCGGTAGTCGATGTTCTCGCTGCCGAGCCCCCGCACCAGCTTGGCCAGCAGGTGCAGCTCTTCGGTCGTGCTGTGGGCCGAGCCCAGCGCGCCGATGGCCTTGGCGCCGTGATCCGTCTTGATCTGCTTCAGGCCATTGGCCACGTATTCGAGCGCCGTGGTCCAGTCGACCGTCTTCCACTCGCCGCCCTGCTTGAGCATGGGGGCGGTCAGGCGCTCTTCGCTGTTGACGGCTTCATAGGAGAAACGATCACGGTCGGCCAGCCAGCACTCGTTGACGTCTTCGTTCTCGAGCGGCACGACGCGCAGCACCTTGTGGTTCTTCACCTGCACGATCAGGTTGGCACCGGTGCCGTCGTGCGGGCTCACGCTCTTGCGGCGCGAGAGCTCCCAGGTGCGGGCGCTGTAGCGGAAAGGCTTGCTGGTGATCGCGCCGACCGGGCACAGGTCGATCATGTTGCCCGACAGCTCGGAGTCAACGGTGTCACCCGTGATCGTGGTGATCTCGGAGTGCTCACCCCGGTGCACCATGCCCAGCTCCATGATGCCGGCCACTTCCTGGCCGAAGCGCACGCAGCGGGTGCAGTGGATGCAGCGGCTCATCTCTTCCATCGAGAGCAGCGGGCCGACTTCCTTGTGGAAGACGACGCGCTTCTCTTCGGTGTAGCGGGACGACGAGCCGCCGTAACCGACCGCCAGGTCTTGCAGCTGGCACTCGCCGCCCTGGTCGCAGATGGGGCAGTCGAGCGGGTGGTTGATCAGCAGGAACTCCATCACGCCCTGCTGGGCCTTGATCGCCTTGTCGCTCTTGGTGCGCACGATCATGCCCTGCGTGACCGGCGTGGCGCAGGCGGGCATGGGCTTCGGAGCCTTCTCCACTTCCACCAGGCACATGCGGCAGTTGGCGGCGATGGAGAGCTTCTTGTGATAGCAGAAGTGCGGGATGTAGGTGCCGGCCTTGTCAGCGGCATGCATCACCATGCTGCCTTCGGCGACCTCTACCTTCTTCCCGTCGAGTTCGATTTCGATCATGTCGTGTTGCCTTGGGGGCCCGCGTCAGACGTAGGCCGGGACCACGCTGGTCTTGTGCTCGATGAGGTGGACGAACTCATCGCGGAAGTGCTTGATCATGGCGCGCACCGGCATCGCGGCGGCATCGCCCAGCGCGCAGATGGTGCGGCCCTGGATGTTGTCGGCCACCGAGTTCAAGAGGTCGATGTCTTCCATGCGGCCTTGGCCGTTGGCGATGCGCTCGACCATGCGGAAGAGCCAGCCCGTGCCTTCTCGGCATGGCGTGCACTGGCCGCAGCTCTCGTGCATGTAGAAGTACGAGAGGCGCAGCAGGCTCTTGACCATGCAGCGCGAGTCGTCCATCACGATGACGGCACCCGAGCCGAGCATGGAACCGGCCTTGGCGATGGAGTCATAGTCCATCGTGCACTCGTTCATGATGGCCGCTGGCAGCACCGGAGCCGACGAGCCGCCGGGGATCACCGCCTTGAGCTTGCGGCCGCTGCGCACACCGCCGGCCAGCTCGAGCAGCTTGGGGAACGGCGTGCCGAGCGGCACTTCGAAGTTGCCCGGCTGGTTGACGTCGCCCACCACCGAGAAGATCTTGGTGCCGCCGTTGTTGGGCTTCCCGATCTCGAGGTACTGCTGGCCACCGTTGCGGATGATCCACGGCACCGCCGCGAAGGTCTCGGTGTTGTTGATGGTGGTCGGCTTGCCGTAGAGGCCATAGCTCGCCGGGAACGGCGGCTTGAAGCGCGGCTGGCCCTTCTTGCCTTCGAGCGACTCAAGCAACGCGGTTTCTTCACCGCAGATGTAGGCGCCGAAACCGTGCGCGGCGTGCAGCTGGAAGCTGAACGACGAACCGAAGATGTTGTTGCCGAGGTAGCCGGCCGCGCGGGCTTCTTCGAGTGCAGCCTCGAAGCGCTCGTACACCTCGAAGATCTCGCCGTGGATGTAGTTGTAGCCAGTGCCGATACCCATCGCGAAGGCGGCAATGGCCATGCCCTCAATCACGATGTGCGGGTTGAACATGAGGATGTCGCGGTCCTTGCAGGTGCCCGGCTCGCCCTCGTCGGAATTGCAGACCAGGTACTTCGCGCCCGGGTACATGCGGGGCATGAAGCTCCACTTGAGGCCGGTCGGGAAACCCGCACCGCCACGGCCACGCAGGCCGGAGGTCTTCACTTCCGCGATCACCTGCTCAGGTGTCATGGGCTCGAGGCCGTTGCCGCCGGCGAGGATGCGACGCAGCGCCTGGTAGCCGCCGCGCGCTTCGTAGTCCTTCAGCGACCAGTTCTTGCCGTCAAGGCCGTCATAGATCTGCGCGCCGATGTGGCGGCCGTGGAAGCAGGTCTCGGTGCCCTTGGCCTGGAACTGCGACAGGTCGATCTGGGGTTGCATGGTCGAACTCACTTCTTGGCGCCGGCGCGCAGGGTGTCGACCAGCGCGTCGAGCCGCTGGTCGTCCATGAAGCTGCACATCTGGCGGTCGTTGACCAGCATCACCGGCGCGTCAGCACACGCGCCCAGGCACTCGCTCTTCTGCACGGTGAACATGCCGTCGGCGGTGGTGCCACCCTCTTCCACACCGAGCTTCTCGCACAGGTGGTTGAGCGCGCCCTGCCCGTTGCGCAACTGGCAAGGCAGGTTGGTGCAGACGTTGAGCTTGAAGGTGCCCAGCGGCTGCTGGTTGTACATGTTGTAGAAGGTCGTCACCTCGTGCACCGCGATGGGCGGCATGCCGAGGTAGTCGGCGATCAGGCGTTCGCCCTCGGCCGACACGTAGCCTTGTTCCTGCTGGAGGATGGAGAGGCAGGCCATCACCGCCGACTGCTTCTGGTCGGCGGGGTACTTGGCGACCTCGCGGTCGAAGCGAGCGCGCGTGGCCTCGCTCAAGGTTGCGGTTGCGGCGCTCACCGGTCGATCTCTCCAAACACGATGTCCATGGTGCCGATCACAGCGACCGCGTCGGCGATCATGTGGCCGCGCGCCATCTCATCCAGCGCCGCGAGGTGCGGGAAGCCGGGCGGACGAATCTTCAAGCGATAGGGCTTGTTGGCACCGTCGCTCACGATGTAGATGCCGAACTCGCCCTTCGGGTGTTCGACGGCGGAGTACACCTCGCCCTCGGGTACGTGGAAGCCTTCGGTGAAGAGCTTGAAGTGGTGGATCAGCTCTTCCATGCTGGACTTCATGTCCACGCGCGACGGCGGCGCCACCTTGTGGTTGTCGGTGATCACCGGGCCGGGGTTGGCCTTCAGCCACTTCACGCACTGCTGGATGATGCGATTGGCCTGGCGCATCTCTTCCACGCGCACGAGGTAGCGGTCGTAGGTGTCGCCATTGCTGCCCAGCGGGATGTCGAAGTCCATGCGGTCATAGACATCGTAGGGCTGGTTCTTGCGCAGGTCCCACTGGATGCCCGAGCCACGCAGCATCGGGCCGGTGAAGCCGAGGTTCAACGCACGCTCGGGAGACACCACACCGATGCCGACGGTGCGCTGCTTCCAGATGCGGTTGTCGGTGAGCAGGGTCTCGTATTCGTCGACACGCTTCGGGAAGTTGTTCGCGAAAGTCTCGATGAAGTCGAGCAGCGTGCCCTGGCGGTTCTCGTTCATCTGCGCGAGCGCACGTGCGTTGCGGATCTTCGAGGCCTTGTACTGGGGCATCGAGTCCGGCAGGTCGCGGTAGACACCGCCCGGGCGGAAGTAGGCCGCGTGCATGCGGGCGCCCGAGGCGGCCTCGTACATGTCGAACAGGTCTTCACGCTCGCGGAAGCAGTAGATGAGCATGTTCATCGCACCGCAGTCGAGGCCGTGCGCGCCGAGCCACATCAGGTGGTTCAGCAGGCGGGTGATCTCGGAGAACATCACGCGGATGTACTGCGCGCGCTCGGGCACCTCGATGCCCAGCAGCTTCTCGATGGCCAGGCAGTAGGCGTGCTCGTTGCACATCATCGAAACGTAATCCAGCCGGTCCATGTAGGGCAGCGACTGGATGTAGGTGCGCGTCTCGGCGAGCTTCTCGGTCGCGCGGTGCAGCAGGCCGATGTGCGGGTCGGCACGCTGGATGACTTCGCCGTCGAGTTCGAGCACCAGACGCAGCACACCGTGTGCGGCCGGATGCTGCGGACCGAAGTTCAGCGTGTAGTTCTTGATCTCAGCCATGGGGTGTGTTGATCGCTGCGCTCAGTGAAGGCCGCCGTAGTTGTCTTCGCGGATGATGCGCGGCGTGATCTCGCGCGGCTCGATGGTCACCGGCTGGTAGATCACGCGCTTCTGCTCGGGGTCGTAGCGCATCTCGACATGACCGCTGACCGGGAAGTCCTTGCGGAACGGGTGGCCGATGAAGCCGTAGTCGGTGAGGATGCGGCGCAGGTCGAGGTGGCCCTCGAAGAGGATGCCGTAGAGGTCGAAGGCCTCACGCTCGAACCAGTTGGCCGAGTTCCAGACCGGCGTGAGCGCGGCCACCGATGGCAGGTCATCATCGGGGCAGAACACCTTCAGACGCACACGCCAGTTGTGGCGTACCGACAGCAGGTGCGAGACGACGGCGAAGCGGGGACCATCGCGCGGCCCATCTTTGTACGAAGAGTAGTCGACACCACAGAGGTCAACCAATTGCTCGAAGTACAGCGTGCCGTCGTCGCGCAGCCGGGTCGCGACGTCGAGGTAGTTGGCAGCAGAAACAGTGATCGTGATCTCGCCACGGTCACGAACGAGGGATTTGATCTTGTCGCCGAACGCGCCTTCGAGCGCGGCCTGGAGTGTGTCGAGTCTGCTCATGTGCTGCTTCAGCGGGCGATCGTGTTTTCGCGACGGATCTTCGTCTGCAGCTGCAGGATGCCGTAGAGCAGCGCTTCCGCAGTGGGCGGGCAACCCGGCACATAGACGTCGACCGGTACGATGCGGTCGCAGCCACGCACGACGGAATAGCTGTAGTGGTAGTAGCCGCCGCCGTTCGCACAGGAACCCATCGAGAGCACCCAGCGCGGCTCGGCCATTTGGTCGTACACCTTGCGCAGCGCCGGCGCCATCTTGTTGCACAGCGTGCCGGCCACGATCATCAGATCGCTCTGGCGCGGGCTGGGGCGGAACAACATGCCGAAGCGGTCGATGTCGTAGCGGGCCGCGCCCGCGTGCATCATCTCCACGGCACAGCACGCCAAGCCAAAGGTCATGGGCCACAGTGAGCCCGTCTTCGACCAGTTGACGAGAGCGTCGACGCTGGTGGTGATGAAGCCTTCCTTGAGAACGCCTTCGATACCCACGGTACTACCTCGCAATCATTCCCAGTCCAGGGCGCCTTTTTTCCACTCGTAGGCGAAACCCACGACGAGGATGCCGAGGAACAACATCATGGCCCAGAAGCCGGCAGCGCCAATTTCGTGCAACGACACGGCCCAGGGAAAGAGGAAAGCAATTTCCAGGTCAAAGAGGATGAAGAGGATGGCCACCAGGTAGTAGCGCACGTCGAACTTCATCCGGGCGTCTTCAAACGCCTCGAAACCGCATTCGTAAGGGGAGTTCTTGGCGGCGTCAGGACGACGCGGCCCGAAGAGGAAACCCAGCACCTGGGGCGCCACACCGACCGCCACACCTACCAGGATGAACAAGATCACAGGAAGGTAGGGGCCGAGGTTCATGGTGGCGTCAGGCTGCTGAATCCGGCAAGGCGCCGGGTAGGTGCCTTGCCGATAGATCTGGTGCCGACGGCGAGACTCGAACTCGCACAGCTTTCGCCACTACCCCCTCAAGATAGCGTGTCTACCAATTTCACCACGTCGGCCTAACGGGTCTGCCGTTCAACTTCCAGCAACGGCGCCTGGATTGCATGAGGAGTTGCTCACCAGACAGCCCGCAATTCTAACCTCAAACACCACGCAATCTCACTGCTGCAGTTTTACCTACAGCGTGATTTGACGCCGGGCAAACGCCCGGCGCGTCACATCACTTGTCGACCGGGATCTGCGCCGGGCCTGACGCCACGGGAGCAGGGGCCGATGCGGCAGGCGCAGCGCCGGGAATGACCGAGCCTGCGGGCGCACTCGCCACTGCGCTGGCGGCGGCAGGCGCCGCACCTGCGCGGTCAAGCACGCTGTTGCCGGTGCTCGACGCCGAGCGACCACTGGAGTAGTACGTCAGGGCAAGCGTGCAGCAGAAGAAGACCGCGGCACAGACGGCCGTCGAGCGCGAGAGAAAGTTGGCGCTGCCCGTGGCACCGAAAAGGCTGCCCGACGAACCACTGCCGAAGGACGCGCCCATGTCCGCACCCTTGCCGTGCTGGATCAGCACCAATCCGATCATCGTCAGCGCTGCGAGGATCTGCACCACCAACACGACATTCATCAACACTTGCATTGCTACGAGCTCCTGGTTTTGTTCTTGAAGGCCGGCGCTCAGGCGGCGGCTTTGCAGATGGCGGCGAAATCGGCAGCCTTCAGCGACGCACCGCCGATCAGGCCACCGTCGATGTCGCCTTGCGCGAACAGCTGCTTGGCGTTGTCGGCCTTCACGCTGCCGCCATAGAGGATCAACATTTCCCCCGACTTCTCCGTGGCCGCATGCAGCTGCGCACGCAGCACGGCGTGCACAGCCTGGGCCTGCTCGGGCGTCGCCGTCTTGCCCGTGCCGATGGCCCACACCGGCTCATAGGCCACGACCACCTGCGAGATGCAGTGGCCAAGCGTGTGGATCACCGCCGACAGCTGGCGCTTGACGACCGCGTCGGTCTGCCCTGCTTCGCGCTCGGCGAGGGTTTCGCCCACGCACACAATCGGCGTCAGCTTGTGGGCCAGCGCGATCTTGGCCTTGTCGGCCACCAACTGGTCGGACTCGCCATGCAGCGCACGACGCTCCGAGTGCCCGACGATCACAAAGTGGCAGCCGAACTCGGCCAGCATGCCAGCCGACACCTCGCCGGTGTAAGCCCCCGACTCATGAGACGAGCAGTCTTGCGCGCCCCACTGCATGCGGCTGCCCTGCAACGACAGCGCCGTGTCGGCGAGATAAGGAAACGGCACGCACACCGCGACCGCCGCATCCCACGGCTCGGCTTCCTTCAATGCGGCCAGCAACTCGGCGTTGGCCACGCGACCGCCATTCATCTTCCAGTTGCCAACCACCAGTTTGCGACGCATCAGTTCAGTTCCTAGAGGTTCACCACGTGAGCACGATCTTGCCGATGTGCTCGTTCGATTCCATCAATGCGTGGGCCTGAGCCGCCTGCTCGGCCGGGAAGGTCTTGAAGATCACCGGCTTGACAGCACCCGACACCAGCCACGGCCACACCTTCGCGCGAAGCGCCTGTGCTATCGCCGCCTTGAACGCCACCGGGCGCGGACGCAGCGTCGAGCCGGTGACGGTGAGGCGCTTGCGCATCACGACACCTGCATCGATGCGCGCATCCACACCGCCTTGCACGGCGATGATCACCAGCCGGCCATCCTCGGCAAGGCAGCTCAGCTCACGTGCCACGTACTCACCGGCCACCATGTCGAGCACGACATCGACGCCGCGCTTGTCGGTGATGCGCGCCACTTCCGCCGCGAAATCCTGGCTGCGGTAGTTGATCGCGTGGTCGGCGCCCAGCGAACGGCAGGCGTCGCACTTTTCATCGGACCCGGCCGTCGCGATCGCCGTCGCACCCGCCGCCTTGGCGAGCTGAATGGCCGTCACACCGATGCCACTTGTGCCACCTTGCACGAGGAAGGTCTCGCCCGCTTGCAGGCCGCCACGATCGAACACGTTGGACCAGACGGTGAAGAAGGTCTCGGGCAAGCTCGCAGCTTCGACATCGCTCAATGCACCCGGAACCGGCAGGCACTGCCCGACAGGTGCGACGCACTGCTCGGCGTAACCGCCACCCGCCACCAGAGCGCAGACCCGGTCGCCCGGTTTGAACCCAGCCGCACGCATGGCCTCACGGTCGCCATCGATGATGACGCCCGCAACCTCGAGCCCCGGCAGGTCTGACGCCCCGGGAGGCACCGGGTAGTGCCCTTTGCGCTGGAGCACGTCGGGCCGGTTGACGCCCGAGGCGCTGACGCGAATCAGCACCTCGCCCGCACCCGCGGAAGGCGTGGGGCGCTCAGCCGGCCGCAGCACGTCCGGCTTGCCGTAGGACGAGATTTCGATGGCTTTCATGGCGCAACGATTCGCTGGGCGGCAACTCGCCGCCCGGCTGCATCACTCCTGCGTGGCAGACGCCTGCGGCTCGCGCTCGATCAGCGCCTTCATCGACAGCTTGACGCGGCCCTTCTCGTCGGTCTCGAGCACCTTGACCTTGACGATCTGGCCTTCCTTCAGGAAGTCGGTGACCTTCTCGACGCGCTGGTGCGCGATCTGGCTGATGTGCAGCAGGCCGTCCTTGCCCGGGAGCAGGTTCACGAGCGCACCGAACTCGAGAATCTTGGTGACCGGGCCTTCGTAGACCTTGCCCACTTCGACCTCGGCGGTGATCTCCTCGATGCGCTTCTTGGCGTAGGCTGCCTTGTCGGCGTCGGCCGAAGCGATGGTGATGGTGCCGTCTTCGCCGATGTCGATCGTGGTGCCGGTCTCTTCGGTCAGGGCGCGGATGGTGGCGCCGCCCTTGCCGATCACGTCACGGATCTTCTCGGGGTTGATCTTCATCGTGTACAGGCGCGGCGCGAACTGCGACACCTCGGCCTTGGCCTCGCCCATCGCTTCGGTCATCTTGCCGAGGATGTGCAGGCGGGCTTCCTTGGCTTGCGCCAGCGCGACCTGCATGATTTCCTTGGTGATGCCTTGGATCTTGATGTCCATCTGCAGGGCGGTCACGCCAGCGGTCGTGCCGGCGACCTTGAAGTCCATGTCGCCCAGGTGATCTTCATCGCCCAGGATGTCGGTCAGCACCGCGAAACGGTTGCCGTCCTTGATCAGGCCCATGGCGATGCCGGCCACGTGCGCCTTGAGGGGCACGCCAGCGTCCATCAGTGCGAGGCAGCCGCCGCACACCGAAGCCATCGACGAAGAGCCGTTCGACTCGGTGATTTCGGACACCACGCGCATCGAGTACGGAAACTCGACACGGTCCGGCAGCACGGCGACGAGCGCGCGCTTGGCCAGGCGGCCGTGGCCGATTTCGCGGCGCTTCGGCGAGCCCACACGGCCGGTTTCGCCGGTGGCGAACGGGGGCATGTTGTAGTGGAGCATGAAGTGCTCGCTGAACTCGCCTGCGAGCGCATCGATCTTCTGCGAGTCGCGGTCGGTGCCGAGCGTGGCGGCGACCAGCGCCTGCGTCTCACCGCGGGTGAAGAGCGCCGAACCGTGCACGCGCGGCAGTACGCCATTGCGGATCTCGATCGGGCGCACGGTGCGGGTGTCGCGGCCGTCGATGCGGGGCTCGCCCGACAGGATCTGGCTGCGCACGATGCGGGCTTCGATCTCGAACAAGATCGTCTCGACCTTCACCTTGTCATAAGCGGCGCCTTCCGCGTCCAGGGCGGCGAACACGTCGGCCGTGGCCTGGCGGGTGGCTTGCGTGCGTGCCTGCTTGGAGCGGATCTGGTAGGCGGCGCGCAGCTTCTCTTCGGCCAGCGTGGTGACCTTGCCGATGAAGGCTTCATCCTTCGCGGGCGGCTGCCAGTCCCAGGCGGGCTTGCCGGCGTCACGCACCAGCTCGTTGATCGCGGCGATGGCAATGTTGCCTTGTTCGTGGCCGAAGACCACGCCGCCGAGCATCACTTCTTCGCTCAGCTGCTGGGCTTCGGATTCGACCATCAGCACCGCGGCCTGCGTGCCGGCGACGACCAGGTCCATCTGCGAGTCGAGGAGCTGGGTCTTGCCGGGGTTCAGCACGTACTGGCCGTTGATGTAGCCCACGCGTGCGGCGCCGATCGGGCCGTTGAACGGGATGCCCGAGATCGCCAGCGCGGCGCTCGCGCCGATCAGCGACGGGATGTCGGCCGAAACTTCGGGGTTCAGCGACAGGACGTGGATCACGACCTGCACTTCGTTGTAGAAGCCGTCCGGGAACAGCGGGCGCAGCGGGCGGTCGATCAGGCGCGAGGTCAGCGTCTCGAGTTCGCTCGGGCGGCCTTCACGCTTGAAGAAGCTGCCGGGGATCTTGCCGGCGGCGTAGGTCTTTTCGAGGTAGTCGACGGTCAGGGGGAAGAAGTCCTGGCCCGGCTTGGCGTTCTTGGCGCCCACCACGGTGGCGAGTACCACGGTGTCTTCCACATCAACCAGCACTGCGCCTGAAGCCTGGCGGGCGATCTCGCCCGTTTCCAGCTTCACGGTGTGCTGGCCCCATTGGAAGGTCTTGGTGACTTTGTTGAACATGCTCATGTGTCTCTCCTATTGCTTGTCAGCGCCTTGCGGGCGGCGCCTTCTGCCCGGAGCACAACAACCTGGCGCGATGCCATTCCAGCGGGGCTCGGCTTCGATGAAGCGCCGGTGGAATGACACATCGTCATCAGTGGCTGTCGGTCTCCAAATGCAAAGAGCCTGTGCTGGCAGGTCCAGACAGGCTCTTCACTTTTCGCTTCGGCTTACTTGCGCAGACCGAGCTTCTGGATCAGAGCGGTGTAGCGCTCTGCGTCCTTGTTCTTGAGGTAAGCCAAAAGGCTCTTGCGGGTGTTGACCATCTTCAGGAGGCCGCGGCGACCGTGGTGATCCTTCAGGTGGGTCTTGAAGTGGGGGGTCAGCTCGTTGATGCGAGCGGTCAGCAGCGCGACTTGGACTTCGGGGGAGCCGGTATCGGCGGCACTGCGGGCATTGGCCTTGACGATTTCGGCCTTGTTCAGATCAGCGACAGACATGTCAGTTTCCAGAAAAATCCGGTCGCCGGCGCCTGCTTGTGATGGCGCTGCGGTTTCCGGTGTTGCGACTTGCGGTGGCGGGAGAAACCTTCCCGCGCCGTGCTAGGTGCTCAAGCCACCGGCGGACCGGCGGCGCAAAGCCCGTCGATTATAGCCGAAGGGCGTCGGCCAGCCGGGCCACCCCTTGTATGAGCCGGGACGAGTCGCGGGCGGCGAAGCACCAGCGCAGCCAACCTTCGGCCTCGTCGCCGAACGCCGAGCCGGGCGCCAGCCCGAGGCCGTGACGCTCCACCAGCCGCTTGGCGAACGCCAGGGAGTCGTTCTCCCCGTCGACGCGGAAGAAGGCGTACATCCCGCCCCGGGGCAAGGCCACGGTGACACCCGGGAGCGCGGCCAGACGCGGAACCAGCGTGTCGCGGCAGGCCCGAAGCCGGCTGACGAGCCCGGGCACCGACTCGCCCGCCTCCGACAGGGCCGCCAAACCACCCTTCTGCACGAACACCGGCGCGCAAGAGGTGTTGAACTCGATCAGCTTCGCCACTTCGCCCGACAGCCCCGCTGGCAGCACCAGCCAGCCCAGGCGCCAGCCGGTCATGAGGAAGCTCTTGGAGAAGCTGTGCGCGACGATCAGCCGGTCGGTCGGGTCGGCGATGTCGAGGAAGCTGGGGGCCGCCCGGTGGCCAGGCTCGAAATAGAGCCGCTCGTAGACCTCGTCGGCCACGATCCAGGTGCCCGTCTGGCGGCAGCGCTCAAGGATGGCCCGCTGCTCGTCGGGCGTCAGCGTCCAGCCCGTCGGGTTGTTGGGCGCGTTCAGGATCACCGCGCGCGTGCTCGGGGTGATGGCCTCCAGCAGCGCCTGCAGGTCGAGCACCCAGGCGCCCTCGCGCACGTTGAGCGACACCCGCTTCACCTGTGCGCCGAGGATCACCGGCTGCGCCGTCACGTTGGGCCACACCGGCACCACGGCCACCACGTCGTGACCCGGCTCCAGGATCAGTTGAGCCGCGATCATCAGTGCGCTCACACCGGAAGACGTGACCGCGATGCGCTCCACTTCGACCGGCCGGTGCAGGCCGCTCGTGTAGGCGCTCAAGGCCTCGCGCAGCGCCGGCAGCCCGAGGTTGTGCGAATAGAAGGTTTCGCCTGCCTGCAGGGACGCAATCGCCGCATCGCGCGCCAGGCTGGGCGTGACCTCGTCGCTCTCGCCGAACCAGAACGCCAGCACGTCGCTGCGGCCGAGGCCGGCGTTGGCGACTTCGCGGATCTTGGAGGCCGGCAGGCCGGCAATCGCTTGCCTCATACCGACGACAAGTCCCAGCGTGGCTGCACGTCGAAGCCGTACTCCTCGCGCGGCTGCGCCAACCCGCGCTGCAGGCGCATCGCCGCGGCGAGCGCGATCATGGCGCCGTTGTCGGTGCACAGCGCTAGTTCCGGGTAATGCACCTTCACGCCCCGCTTGGTGCAGGCCGCGTTGAGCTGCTCGCGCAAGCGCGCGTTGGCCCCCACCCCACCAGCGACCACCAGGCGCTTCAGGCCGGTCTGCTTCAGCGCCGCCAGCGACTTCTTCACCAGCACGTCGACGATCGCCTGCTGGGTCGAGGCCGCGAGATGGGCCTTGTCCTGCTCGCAGACGTTGGAGCCGAGCTTGAGAACCTGAGTGCGCACAGCGGTCTTCAGGCCGGCAAACGAGAAATCGAGGTTGCCGCTGTGCAGCAGCGGGCGCGGCAGCTCGAAGGCATCGGCGCTGCCGAATTCCGCCAACCGCGCCAACGCCGGCCCACCGGGGTAGCCGAGGCCCAGCATCTTGGCCGACTTGTCGAAGGCTTCACCCGCCGCGTCGTCGATGGTCTCGCCGAGCAATTCATAACTGCCGACGTCATCGACCCGCATCAGCTGCGTGTGCCCACCCGACACCAGCAAGGCCACGAACGGGAACTCGGGCGGGTCGGCGGCCAGGAACGGAGACAGCAGATGCCCCTCCAGGTGATGCACCCCCACCACCGGCTTGCCCAGCGCCGCCGCCAGCGCACAGGCCACACCCGCCCCCACCAGCAGCGCACCGGCGAGCCCCGGGCCGCGGGTATAGGCCACCACGTCGATGTCTTGCAAGCGCTGGCCCGACTCGGCCAGCACATGCCCGGTCAGCGGCAGCACCCGCCGGATGTGGTCACGCGAGGCCAGCTCTGGCACCACGCCGCCGTAGGCCTGGTGCATGTCGATCTGGCTGTGCAGCGCCTGGGCCAGCAGCCTCGGCACGCCATGCGTATCGGCATCGACCAAGGCCACACCTGTTTCGTCGCACGACGACTCGACCCCCAGTACGTTCATCCGAAAGAGTGTACCGAGCGCAACACTTCGTCCTCGAAAGCCTGTGGATCCCTACAGCTGCGCATCGGTGTTTTCCCGTGAACGCCGCCCGAAGGCCCCAAGACCTACTTCCCGTGCACCAGGGTGGCGCTCTACCCTGCGCGTCCCGGCCCGAAACCTGCGTTCGCCGGGGAACAAATATGAGAGTCGTTGGGGGATCCACATGAAGGAATACCGTCTCCTGGCCTGGGCCGAGCTGCCCGCGCCGTACCACCGCATTGCCTACCGGCGCATGCTGACCGACCTGTCGCACCGCTACATGACGCTCGCCCAGCTGGTCTCGGCCAGCGGCCTCAAGCGCCAGGAAGTACGCGAGTTCCTTGACATGCTGGAGGCGCGCGACCTGCTCATCGACCGCGAAGGCTTCGCCAACGACTCGGTCTTCGGCTCGCTGCGCCCGCTGGGCGGCTGGATCCGCAAAGCGCTCAACGCCTCGGCCACCGACCGCTGAGCGCTGCCAACTCCATCACGAAGCCCGCCCCCTACGCGGGCTTTTTGCTTTCTGGCGTGGATGTTGCTCACCCGTGCACCATGAAAGCGCCCCTGCGCCCCACCATTCCGTCGACCACCTTGCGCATCGTGATCGTGGCGCCTGACCTCGCGCCCGATGCATCCGACCCCGAAGCCGGCACCGAGGCGGAACGTTCGCGCGCGCTGCGCATCGGCCTGCTGGAGCATGGCTACAACATCGTGGCCGTGCTGCCGGCCGACGTCTTCCTGCCCGACCGCCTGGCGCAGATCGCGCCCGACATGATCATCGTCGACGCCGAGAGCCAAGCGCGCGACACGCTGGAGCACGTGGTGATGGCCACGCGCGAGGAGCGCCGCCCGATCGTGCTCTTCACCAACGACGACGACACCACGCACGTCGGCGCGGCCATCGCGGCGGGCGTGACCGCCTATGTGGTGGCAGGCCTCGCGCCCGAACGCGTCAAGCCCGTGCTCGACGTGGCCATGGCGCGTTTCCAGCACGAAGAAGGGCTTCGCCGCGAGTTGGCCGACGCACGCACCGAGTTGTCGGACCGCAAACTGATCGACCGCGCCAAGGCACTGCTCATCCGCCACCACGGCCTGAGCGAAGAAGAGGCGTATGCGAGGTTGCGACGCACCGCAATGGAGAAGCGCCTGAAGCTCGCCGACGTGGCGCAGCGCCTCATTGATGTGAGCGACCTGCTCGGCTGAGGTGCGACACCGGCGTTCGCACACCGCCTTGGTGCAATGCAACACCACAAACCTCACGAACGGCCCTGGCACGGCCCTTGCGAATTGAAGGGCAGAAGGTCAACGGCGATCTTCTGAAGACATCGACAACGCACCAATGACGGTGCCTTGCCGACAGGACGATGGCGTCCCCACGCGCTGGGCTAACCCCCAGCAAGTGCGGACGCCTTTTTGTTTTTCCGCTTTAGTTGCTTCGTCATTCACTCACTCACGCACCGAGACCACGCCATGACCATCGATCGAAAGGCACTCATGAGCCGCCGCACCCTCATCAAAGCCGCTGCCGCCACAAGCGCTACGGGCCTTGTTCCCGGACTCAATACCGCCGTCTATGCCGCGGGCTCCGACAAGCCCGAGAAGGAAGAAGTCAAGATCGGCTTCATCCCGCTGACCGACTGCGCCTCGGTCGTGATGGCCTCCGTGCTCGGCTTCGACAAGAAATACGGCGTCAAGATCATCCCGACGAAAGAGGCCTCGTGGGCCGGCGTGCGCGACAAGCTCGTCAACGGCGAGCTCGACATGGCCCACGTGCTCTACGGCCTGGTCTACGGCGTGCACCTCGGCATCGCCGGCCCCAAGAAAGACATGGCCGTGCTGATGAGCCTCAACAACAACGGCCAGGCGATCAGCCTGTCGAAGGCGCTGGCCGACAAAGGCGCGGTCGACGGGCCTTCGCTCGCCAAGCTGATGGCCAAGGAGAAGCGCGAATACACCTTCGCCGGCACCTTCCCGACCGGCACCCACGCGATGTGGATGCACTACTGGCTCGCGGCCGCCGGCATCAACCCCCTGAGCGGCGCCAAGCTCATCACCGTGCCGCCGCCCCAGATGGTGGCCAACATGCGGGTGGGCAACATGGACGGCTTCTGCGTCGGCGAGCCGTGGAACCACCGGGCCATCATGGACGGCATCGGCATCACCGCCAACACCACGCAGGACATCTGGAAAGACCATCCCGAAAAGACGCTCGGCACCACCGCCGACTTCGTCAAGAAGCACCCCAATACCTGCCGCGCCGTGATGATGGCCGTGCTCGAAGCCAGCCGCTGGATCGACGCCAGCCTGCAGAACAAGATGAAGATGGCCGAGACGGTGGCCGAGAAGTCGTACATCAACACGGGCGTCGATGCGATCAACCAGCGCATCCTGGGCCGCTATCAGAACGGCATGGGCAAGACCTGGGACGACCCCAACCACATGAAGTTCTTCAACGACGGCGCGGTCAACTTCCCGTACCTCAGCGACGGCATGTGGTTCCTCACGCAGCACAAGCGCTGGGGCCTGATCAAGGAGCACCCCGACTATCTGACGGTCGCGAAGCAGGTCAACCAGATCGACCTCTACAAGTCGGTCGCCTCGGCGATGAAGATCAACGTGCCCAAGGACGTGATGCGCACCAGCAAGCTGATCGACGGCGTGGTGTGGGACGGCAAGGACCCGAAGAAATACGCCGACGGTTTTGCCATCAAGGCTTGACGACGACATCCACCCAAGGAGTACCCCATGGTCAGTGCAGTCTTCCACTCCCCGCTCGGTACCTCGAAAGAGGCTTCCACGAAATCGGCAGCCCCTGCTGCCGCGCCCGTGAAGGCCGAGCCCGCGGCCCCGGCCGTGCCCAAGGTGCCGCGCGACTGGTCGGCCCTCTGGCTCAAGGTGCTGCCGCCCCTCATCGGCATCGCCTTGCTCGTGGGCATCTGGCACCTGCTCACGATGAAGGGCGGCAACTTCCCGACGCCAGGCGCCACCTTCGATGAAGCGGTCAAGGTCTTCAGCGACCCGTTCTACAGCAAGGGCCCGAACGACCAGGGCATCGGCTGGAACATCCTCTTCTCGCTGCAGCGGGTCGCGGTGGGCTTCGGGCTGGCAGCACTCGTGGGCATTCCGATGGGTTTCATGATCGGCCGCTTCGCCTTCCTGTCGAACATGGTGTCGCCGCTGATCAGCCTGCTGCGCCCCGTGTCGCCGCTGGCGTGGCTGCCGATCGGCCTGCTCGTCTTCAAGGCCGCCAACCCGGCCGCCATCTGGACGATCTTCATCTGCTCCATCTGGCCGATGATCATCAACACCGCCGTGGGCGTGCAGCGCGTGCCGAGCGACTACTTGAACGTGGCGCGCGTATTGAACCTTTCGGAGTGGAAGGTGATCACGCAGATCCTCTTCCCCGCGGTGCTGCCCTACATGCTGACCGGCGTGCGCCTCTCGGTGGGCACGGCCTGGCTCGTGATCGTGGCGGCCGAGATGCTGACCGGCGGCGTGGGCATCGGCTTCTGGGTGTGGGACGAGTGGAACAACCTCAACGTCACGCACATCCTGATCGCCATCTTCGTGATCGGCATCGTGGGCCTGTTGCTCGAATGGGCGCTGATCTCGATCGCCAAGAAGTTCACCTACGCCGAAACCTGATCCTCGACCGGAGCCCCACACCATGAAGAACTTCATTCAAGTGCAACAGGCCGAGATGGTGTTCAACACCAAGAAGGGCCGCTTCCATGCGCTGCGCGACATCAACCTCGACGTGGCGCAGGGCGAGTTCGTCACGCTCATCGGCCACTCGGGCTGCGGCAAGTCGACGCTGCTCAACCTGATCGCTGGCCTCACGCTGCCGTCGAGCGGCGCGCTGCTGTGCGACAACCGAGAGATCGCCGCGCCCGGCCCCGAGCGGGCAGTGGTGTTCCAGAACCACTCGCTGCTGCCCTGGCTCACCTGCTTTGAAAACGTGCACCTCGCGGTAGAGCGCGTCTTCGGCGGCAAGGAGAGCAAGGCCCAGTTGAAGCAGCGCACCCTCGCGGCACTCGATCTCGTCAACATGGGGCATGCGGTGACCAAGCGGCCACACGAGATCTCGGGCGGCATGAAACAGCGTGTGGGCATCGCCCGGGCGCTGGCGATGGAGCCCAAGGTCCTGCTGATGGACGAGCCCTTCGGCGCCCTCGACGCCCTCACCCGCGCCCACCTGCAAGACGAGCTGCTGAAGATCGTGGCCCGCACCAAGAGCACCGTGGTGATGGTGACGCACGATGTGGACGAAGCCGTGCTGCTGTCCGACCGCATCGTGATGATGACCAACGGCCCGGCCGCGACCATCGGCGAGATCCTCTCGATCGACCTGCCGCGCCCGCGCAACCGCGTGGACCTGGCCGAAGACACGCGCTACGTGCACTACCGCAAGGAAGTGCTCGACTTCCTGTACACACGCCACGGCCACGTGGAAAAAGCGGCCGCCTGAGCCGCGAGTCGTTGGGGCAAGCGCCGCAGGCGGGAAGGCCTGCGGCTTGCTTGCGAATACACCGTCACACGCATGACGCGTGATTGAGGAGGACCCATGTCATCACCCGGCGCGCCCGGTCTTGCGATCTCCCCTGCCCTTCCATCCGCCCCACCGCTGCTGCGACGCACCGGCCGCAAGGTGCAGCTCAACCTGGGCAAGTACCGCGAGATCATCATCGCGGTCGCCTTCTTCCTGCTCTTCGACCTGGCCGTGCTGGTCTTGAACTTCTACGTGTCGTTCCAGATCGCCGAAGACGCCGTGTCCATCAACCTCGCCGGCCGGCAGCGCATGCTGTCGCAGCGCATGTCGAAGGCGCTTTACGCGAGCGAGCTGGCCTCCGCCAGCGGCCCCGCTCCGTCGAGCCTGCTCGACGAATTGCACAACGCGAGCCGGCTCTTCGACAACACGCTGCAGGGCTTTCGCAACGGCGCGCAGGTGACCGGCGGCGACGGCCGGCCGGTGTTCCTGCCCGCCGCCTCGGGCCCCAAGAGCGCCGACATCCTGACGCGCGCCGTGGCCATCTGGGAGCCCTGGCGCCGCCAGATGGACCTGCTGCGGGAGTCGGGCAGTGCCTCGCACGCGGCCTACGTGAAGGCCGCGGCCGACTACGCCCGCGCCAACAACCTCGCGCTGCTGGGCATGATGAACGAGCTGACCACCGACCTGGAAGCTGCCGCCTCGCAACGCGCCTCGGTGCTGCGCATGGTGCAAACAGGTGGCATCGTGCTCGCGCTGCTGAACTTCCTCTTCATTCTCTTCAAGTTCATCCGGCGCCTGCGACTGTCCGACGCGGCCGTGGAGCAGGCGAGCGGCGAGACGCAGGAGATCCTCTCCGTCGTGCGCGAAGGCCTCTTCCTGCTCACCCCCCAGATGACGCTCGGTACGCAGATCTCGCACTCGGTGAGCGCCATGTTCGGCCGCTCCGCCCAGGCTGGCGACAACTTCATCCTGCTGCTCTCGCCGCTGGTGTCGCCCAAGACGCTGGAAGACGCCCGCGGCTACATCGAGCTGCTCTTCACGCCGCACGTGAAGGAAGACCTGGTGCAGAGCATCAACCCGCTCACCGAGGTGGAGCTGACGCAGACCGATTCGCTCGGCCAGAAGCGGCAGCGTTTCCTCTCGATGCAGTTCAGCCGCGTGGTGGAAGACAGGATCGTCAAGCACCTGCTCGTGACCGTGCAAGACGTGACGCCGCGCATCGAGCTCGAACGCAAACTCGAAGGCGAGCAGAAGCGGGCCCAGCGCGAGTTCGACCTCCTGGTGCAGGCCTTCGAAGCCGACCCCGCCGCGCTGGCCGCCTTCGTCGACCGCGCCGAGGCCAGCCTGCTCGAAGTCAACGACCTGCTGCGCCAGGTCGACGCCAGCTCCGACGGCAAGCAACTGCGCCGCTCCGTCGACCGCATCTACCGCCACGTCCACGCCATCAAGGGCGAGGCCTCGATGCTCTCGCTGGAGCTGCTGGCGAGCACGGCACACGAGTTCGAGTCACAGCTGCAGCCACTGCGCGAAGCGGCCACGATGAGCGGCGAAGCCCTGCTCGCCTTGCCCCTGCCGCTGGAAGAGCTGCTGACGCGCCTGCAGGCGCTGAAGCGCTCGGTGCTGCGCGATCGGCACCGCCTGCCTACGGTGGCGCCGCAGCCGGGGGTCGATGCCCTCGGCGCGCAGCTCAGCGCGCTCGTCGATCGCATTGGCCAAGACACCGACAAGCCCGCCCGCCTCAACGCCAAGCTCGATGCCATCACCGAACTGCCGACCCGCGTGCGCGACGCGCTGACGCAGATCGCGGTGCAGCTGGTGCGCAACGCCGTGGTGCACGGCGTGGAAGACGCCGCCACGCGCGAGGCCCGAGGCAAGCCGGTGCGGGCGCGCATCGACGTCGAGGTGGCCCGAGACGAAAACGACCAGGTGCACCTGCTGGTGCGCGACGACGGCGGCGGCCTCAACCCCGAGCGCGTGCGGCAGCGCCTGCTCGCACTCGGCTGGTTCAACGAAACCCAGCTCGCCGAGATGAGCGTGTCACAGATCGTGGCGCAGGTGTTCAAACCTGGGTTCAGCACCGCTGAGGCGGCGGGTGAGCACGCTGGCCGAGGGGTGGGGCTCGACATCGTGGCCCATGAAGTGCGCCGGCTGGGGGCGCGACTGCTCGTCTCGAGCCGATCCCAGGAAGGTACGACCTTCCGTGTGAGGCTGGCGACGTGAAGCTGCTCGTCGTCGACGACTCGAACATGGTGCGCTCGCGCATCGCCCGCGTCGTGCAAAGCGGTGCACTGGGCGACGTGACGCTGCTCGGCCTGGCCCGCAACGGCGAAGAGGCCTTGCGCGCGGCACGCACCGCCCCGCCCGATGTCGTCACCATGGACCTCACCATGCCTGAGATGGACGGGCTCGAGTGCATCCCGGTGTTGCTCGCCATGCACCCACGCACGCGCATCCTCGTGATCAGCGCGCTCGACGACAAGTCGACCGCGATCCGCGCCCTGCGGCTGGGAGCGCACGGCTTCCTGCCCAAGCCCTTCACCGATGACGGCCTGCAACTCGCCCTCAAGGGGCTTTTCGAGCATCACCTATGAGCGCATTGAAAGAATCCGACCTGCGCCTGTTCGTCGATTCGGTGCGGCGCTATTTCGATGTCACGAGCCGCATCGAGCCGGAGATCACCTCGGCCTACCTGGGCGTCGATGCGATGCCGGGGCACGACTTCAACGGCATCGTGAGCTTCTCTGGCCGCTACCGCGGGCAGGTGGTGGTCTCACTCCCGGCGGCGGCGCTGAAGGAGTTGCTGCTGATCCAGCGCGAGACCGATCTCTCGCAGGCCAGCCTGCTCGATGCGGTGGGTGAGATCGCCAACACGCTGGCCGGCAATGCTCGGCGCTCACTGGGCAAGGACCTGGAGATTTCCGTCCCCAAGGTCGTGCACGGCAAGCCGTCCGACGGCACCCGCACGCGCAAGCACCCCTACGTCATCACCTTTCGCTGGAACCGCTACCCGGGCGTCGTGTGCGTCGACCTGGCCGAAGCAGCGTGAAGCGCTGAAGACAGGCACGGCACTTGCGAGCTGAGAGACTGCAGGTGCTCATCGCCTGCCTTCTGTCTCCTCAGTAGGGCTAGAGCCCTTTCCCCCACCCTCTGGCCCGTGCGGTCAGAGGGTTCTTTTCTTTGGGCTCAGTGCTTCTCTTTGGCGTGGTTGATCGAGTACTTCGGAATCTCGATCGTCACGTCTTGCTGCGCCAGGATCGCCTGGCAGGACAAGCGTGAGTTGGGCTCCAGGCCCCAGGCGCGGTCGAGCAGGTCTTCTTCCGCTTCGTCCATCTCGCCCAGCGAGTTGAAGCCCTCGCGCACGATCACATGGCACGTGGTGCAGGCGCAGCTCAGGTCGCAGGCGTGCTCGATCTCGATGTTGTTGTCGAGCAAGGCTTCGCAGATGGAGGTGCCGGTTGGCGCTTCGATGCTGGCGCCCTTGGGGCAGTACTCGGGGTGGGGGAGGATTTTGATAACTGGCATGGTCAGACTTCTTCCACCTTGCGGCCGGCGAGGGCCTGGCGGATGCCGCGGTTCATGCGCTCGGCCGCAAAGGCTTCGGTGCCTTTGGCGAGCGCTTCCACGGCGGTGTCGATGGCGGCGTGGTCGTCGCCTTGGCGAGTTTGGTCGAGCGCCTGCATGAGCGCGTCAATCTCGGTGCGCGATGTGGCGTCGAGCAGGTCGCCGTCGGCTTGCAGCGCCGACGCCGTGGCCAGCAGCATGCGCTCGGCCTCGACACGCGATTCGCGCAGGCTGCGGGCCTTCATGTCGGACTCGGCGGTGGTGAAGCTTTCGGTCAGCATGCGCGCCACTTCGTCGTCGGTCAGGCCATAGCTCGGCTTGACGTTGATCGAGGCCTGCACCCCCGACCCTTCTTCACGCGCGCTCACCGCCAGCAGGCCGTCGGCGTCGACCTGGAAGCTCACGCGGATGCGCGCTGCACCCGCGACCATCGGCGGGATGCCTCGCAGCTCGAAGCGTGCGAGCGAGCGGCAATCGCTCACGAGTTCACGCTCGCCCTGCACCACGTGGATGGCCATCGCGGTCTGGCCGTCCTTGAAAGTGGTGAAGTCTTGCGCCCGGGCGGTGGGGATGGTGCTGTTGCGCGGGATGATGCGTTCGACCAGCCCACCCATCGTCTCGAGGCCGAGCGAGAGCGGGATCACGTCGAGCAGCAGCAGCTCGTCGGCCCCTGTGTTGCCGGCCAGGGCATTCGCCTGGACCGCGGCGCCCAGCGCCACGACTTCATCGGGATTGAGGTTGGTCAGCGGGGCCTTGCCAAAGAACTCGGCGACGGCCGCCTGTACCTGCGGCATGCGGGTGGAGCCGCCGACCATCACGACGCCCTGCACCTCGTCCTTGGCCGCCTTGGCGTCGCGCAGCACCTTGCGCAAGGCAGCGATGGTGCGGCCGACCAGCTCGGCGCCCAGCTGGTGGAATTCATCGCGCGTCACGCGCACCGAGAGCTCGCCTTCGGCCAGCGGACAGGCGAGCGTGGCGTGGTCGGTGCTGGAGAGCTTCTCCTTCGCCGCACGGGCCGCCACCATCACGGCGCGCTTGTCTTGCGGCGTCGTCGCACGCAGGCCGCTCTTCATCAGGGCCCAATCGGCGAGCAGGCGGTCGAAGTCGTCGCCGCCGAGTGCCGAATCGCCCCCGGTCGCCACCACCTCGAACACACCTGCGCTCAAGCGCAGCAGAGAGACGTCGAAGGTGCCACCGCCGAGGTCGTACACCGCGTACAGCCCCTCGCTGCCGTTCTCGAGCCCGTAGGCGATGGCGGCCGCGGTGGGCTCGTTGATGAGGCGCAGCACGTTGAGGCCGGCGAGTTGCGCGGCATCTTTCGTGGCCTGACGCTGGGCGTCGTCGAAGTACGCGGGCACCGTGATCACGGCCCCGAAGATCTCGTCGTCGAAGCTGTCTTCCGCACGCTGGCGCAGCGTGGCGAGGATCTCGGCCGACACTTCGACCGGCGACTTCACGCCGGCCACCGTGTTCAGCTGCACCATGCCCGGCGCATCGACGAAGTCATACGGCAACTTCTCGCGCTGGGCAATGTCGGCGAGGCCGCGGCCCATGAAACGCTTGACCGAGACGATGGTGTTCGCCGGGTCGACCGCCGCTTCGGCATGGGCATCATGGCCAATCTGGCGGCGCGTCTTGTCGAGGTAGCGCACCACCGACGGCAGGATCACGCGGCCCTGCGCATCGGGCAGGCACTCGGGCACGCCGTGGCGCACGGCGGCCACGAGCGAGTGCGTGGTGCCGAGGTCGATGCCTACCGCGATGCGCCGCTGGTGCGGGTCCGGGCTTTCGCCCGGCTCTGAAATCTGAAGCAAAGCCATGTCGTTATTGTCCCAGCGCTTCCAGGCGCTGATCGATGTCGTCGGCAAAGCGCTCGACGAACATGAGGGCTCTGACCTGCTCGGCTGCCGCCTCGAAATCGCCTTGCTCGTCGCAGGTGCGCGCCAGCCGTTCGAGCGCGTCGCGGCGATGGGTGTTGACGCTGTCGGCCAGCGCCTCCACGTCGCTCAGCAACGTGGCCTCTTCGAGCGCTTCACGCCATTCCATCTGCTGCATGAGAAACCCCGTGGGCATGGACGTGTTGCTCTCGCTGTGCACCGGCACGCCGTGCAGCTCGCACAGGTAGGCGGCACGCTTGATCGGGTCTTTCAGGCGCTGGTAAGCCTCGTTCACGCGCACGGCCCATTGCATCGCCACACGCTTGGCCGCCGAGCCCTCGGCCGCGAACTTGTCGGGGTGCACCTGCGCCTGCAGTTCGCGCCAACGGGCATCGAGGGTGGCGCGCTCCTGATGGTGCCGCCGCGGCAGGCCGAACAGGGCGAAATCATCGTCGTCCAGCTTCACGGCACGCTCGCTTCACAGATGACAAAAGAACCAGACAAAACAAAGGCGCGACAACGCCGCGCCTGTGGCACACCCGCCGGGCTCAGACCCGGAACGATTCACCGCACCCGCAACGATCCTTCTCGCGCGGGTTGTGGAACTTGAAGCCTTCGTTGAGGCCCTCACGCACGAAGTCGAGCTCGGTGCCGTCGAGGTAAGGCAAGCTTTTGGGATCGATCAGCACCTTCACGCCGTGGCCTTCGAAGACGATGTCTTCTGGCGCCACGTCATCGGCGTATTCGAGCTTGTAGGCCAAGCCCGAGCAGCCGGTGGTCTTGACGCCCAGGCGCACACCGACACCCTTGCCCCGTTTGGTGAGATAGCGCGTCACATGGCGTGCCGCTGCTTCCGTCAGCGTGACCGCCATCATCAATGCGCCTTCTTCGCCTTGTAGTCGTTGACCGCAGCCTTGATCGCGTCCTCGGCCAGGATCGAGCAGTGGATCTTCACCGGCGGAAGCGCCAGCTCTTCAGCGATCTGCGTGTTCTTGATGGTCAGCGCCTCGTCGAGCGACTTGCCCTTGACCCACTCGGTGACGAGCGAACTCGACGCGATGGCCGAGCCGCAGCCATAGGTCTTGAACTTCGCGTCTTCGATCAGGCCCGTCGCCGGGTTCACCTTGATCTGCAGCTTCATCACGTCGCCGCACGCCGGGGCGCCGACCATGCCGGTGCCCACGCTCTCGTCACCCTTTTCGAACGAACCCACGTTGCGGGGGTTCTCATAGTGGTCTACGACCTTTTCGCTGTATGCCATGTCAGTACTCCAGAATCCTTCGTGCGCCGGTGGTCAGTGAGCAGCCCATTGGATGGTGCTCAGGTCGATGCCGTCCTTGTGCATCTCCCACAGCGGCGACAGCTCGCGCAACTTGGCCACGCGGTCCTTCAGCGTGTTGATCACGTAGTCGATCTCGTCGACGGTCGTGAAGCGACCGATGGTCATGCGCAGCGACGAGTGCGCGAGCTCATCGCTGCGGCCGAGCGCACGCAGCACGTAGCTCGGCTCCAGGCTCGCCGAGGTGCAGGCGGAGCCCGACGACACCGCGATGCCCTTGATGCCCATGATCAAAGACTCGCCCTCGACGAAGTTGAACGACATGTTCAGGTTGTGCGGCACACGCTGCGTCGGGTGGCCATTCAGGAAGGTCTGCTCGATGTCGGACAGGCCCTTCATCAGCCGGTCGTGCAGCATGCGGATGCGCTCGCTCTCCACACCCATCTCTTCGCGGGCGATGCGAAACGCTTCACCCATGCCGACGATCTGGTGCGTGGGCAGCGTGCCTGAGCGCATGCCGCGCTCGTGGCCACCGCCGTGCATCTGCGCTTCGATGCGCACACGGGGTTTGCGGCGCACGTAAAGCGCGCCGATGCCCTTGGGGCCATAAGTCTTGTGCGAAGCCAGGCTCATCAGGTCGATGGGCAGCTTGGCGAGGTCGATCTCGACCTTGCCAGTGGCCTGCGCCGCGTCGACGTGGAAGATGATCCCGCGCTCACGGCACATCGCGCCGATCGCGGCGACGTCTTGAATGACGCCGATCTCGTTGTTCACGTACATCACCGACACGAGGATGGTGTCGGCGCGCATCGCGTCCTTGAGCTTGTCGAGGTCGAGCAGGCCGTCTTCCTGCACGTCGAGGTAGGTCACCTCAAAGCCCTGGCGCTCCAGTTCGCGCATGGTGTCGAGCACGGCCTTGTGCTCGGTCTTGACGGTGATGAGGTGCTTGCCGCGCGTCTTGTAGAACTGCGCGGCACCCTTCAAGGCCAGGTTGTTGGACTCGGTGGCCCCAGAGGTCCAGATGATCTCGCGGGGGTCGGCCCCAATCAGCGCCGCCACCTGTTCGCGGGCCTTCTCCACCGCCGCCTCGGCTTCCCAACCCCACGCATGGCTGCGCGATGCCGGGTTGCCGAAATGTTCGCGCAACCACGGAATCATCGCGTCCACCACGCGCTGGTCACACGGCGTGGTGGCGCCGTAGTCCATGTAGATCGGGAAATGCTGGGTCATGTCCATGACGAAAGGCGAGAGAGACGGTTTACTTGCTCAGGGCGCCGCCCAGCGCGAAGACCGAATTGGGGGCGGTGATCTTGATCGGCTTGACGACCGGCTGCGTGGAGATGGCGCGCTTGACGGGGTGCTCTTCGATCGACACACCCTTGGCGAGTTGCTCTTCCACGAGCTTGCGCAGCGAGATGGAATCGAGGTACTCGATCATCTTGGCGTTGAGGCTGGACCACAGGTCGTGCGTCATGCAGCGGCCGGCGTCGTCGCCCATGCAGTTTTCCTTGCCGCCGCAGCCGGTGGCGTCAATCGGCTCGTCGACGGCGACGATGATGTCGGCCACGGTGATCTCGTCGGACTTGCGGCCGAGTGAATAGCCGCCGCCAGGGCCACGGGTGCTTTCCACGAGCTCATGGCGGCGAAGCTTGCCGAACAGCTGCTCGAGGTAAGACAGAGAAATTTGCTGGCGAGCGCTGATGGCAGCCAGCGCAACGGGGCCGGTGTTCTCGCGCAGGGCGAGATCGATCATGGCGGTAACGGCAAAACGGCCTTTGGTGGTCAGTCGCATGAAATCCTCCTGGTGCCGGTGACAGCACGATTAGTCAATGAAAGCGATCAATGGTGGCTTCACGCTCGCAAGCACCGCCCTCATGGGGCGGGTTAACCCGCGGATTAATCCGACAGGTTTACTCAAGTATATATGAAACCCACTGATTCGGTCGGCATTGGCTAAGGAAGTTCCCCCTCGGTGAGCAGGCTCATTGGCCTGCTTTTCCACCCTGACACTTACTTCGACCCGGCCGGTTCGGGTGACACATTGTCGGTCCCCGGAGCCCCAAATGCTTGCTCTCTTAAGGTCGCAAGCTGATCCCGCACCCGCGCGGCTTTCTCGAATTCGAGGTTGCGAGCGTGTTCGAGCATCTGTTTTTCCAGCTGTTTGATGCGTTTTGCGAGGTCTTTCTCGGACAAGGCTTCAACCGCCGCAGCCTCCAAAACCCTCTGCGCGTCCTTGGTTTTCTCGCTATAGACGCCGTCAATCAGGTCGCGCACCTGCTTTTGAATGCTGCGCGGCGTGATGCCTTCGGCCTCGTTGTGCGCCATCTGCTTGGCGCGCCGCCGCTCGGTCTCGGTCAGCGCGAGCTTCATGGAGTCGGTGATCTTGTCGGCATAGAGGATGGCCTTGCCGTTCAGGTTACGGGCGGCGCGGCCGATGGTCTGGATCAGTGAGCGCTCCGAACGCAGGAAGCCTTCCTTGTCGGCATCGAGGATGGCCACGAGCGACACCTCGGGGATGTCCAGCCCCTCGCGCAGCAGGTTGATGCCCACCAGCACGTCGAAGGTGCCCAGTCGCAGGTCGCGCAGGATCTCGACACGCTCCACGGTGTCGATGTCGCTGTGCAGGTAGCGCACCTTCACGCCGTTGTCGCTCAGGTAGTCGGTGAGCTGCTCGGCCATGCGCTTGGTGAGCGTGGTGATGAGCACCCGCTCGTTGACTTTCACCCGCTCGTTGATCTCCTGCAGCACGTCGTCGACCTGGTGGGTGGCGGGGCGTACTTCCACCACCGGATCGATGAGCCCGGTCGGGCGCACCAGCTGCTCGACCACCTGCCCGGAGTTCTTCTTTTCGAAGTCGGCCGGCGTCGCCGAGATAAACATCACCTGGCGCATCTTCTTCTCGAACTCCTCGAACTTCAGCGGCCGGTTGTCGAGGGCGCTCGGCAAGCGGAATCCGTATTCGACGAGCGTCGTCTTGCGCGCCCGGTCGCCGTTGTACATGCCGCCCAGCTGGCCGATCAGGACGTGGGACTCGTCGAGGAACATCAGCGCGTCTTTCGGCAGGTAATCCACCAGCGTCGACGGCGGCTCGCCGGGCGCCGAGCCCGAAAGGTGCCGCGTGTAGTTCTCGATGCCCTTGCAGTGGCCGATCTCCTGCAGCATTTCCAGGTCGAACCGGGTGCGTTGTTCGAGCCGCTGAGCTTCGACGAGCTTGCCCGCCTTCACGAGTTCGTCGAGCCGCTCGCGCAACTCCTGCTTGATGGTGTCGATGGCGGCCAGCACACGGTCGCGCGGCGTCACGTAGTGGCTCGACGGGTAGACCGTGAAGCGGACGATCTTCTGTTTGATACGCCCGGTGAGCGGGTCGAAGAGCTGCAGTGTCTCCACCTCGTCGTCGAAGAGCTCGATGCGTACCGCCAGCTCCGAGTGCTCGGCCGGGAACACGTCGATCGTGTCGCCGCGCACGCGAAACGTGCCGCGCGAAAAATCCTGCTCGTTGCGTGTGTACTGCATGCGGATGAGCTGCGCGATCACGTCGCGCTGGCCCATCTTGTCGCCCTTCCTGAGCGTCATCACCATGCGGTGGTAGTCGTTCGGGTTGCCGATGCCGTAGATCGCCGAGACCGTGGCCACGATCACCACGTCACGCCGCTCCAGCAGGCTCTTCGTTGCGGAGAGGCGCATCTGCTCGATGTGCTCGTTGATTGAACTGTCCTTCTCGATGAACAGATCGCGCTGAGGCACGTAGGCCTCGGGCTGGTAGTAGTCGTAGTAGCTGACGAAGTACTCGACCGCGTTCTTCGGGAAGAACTCGCGGAACTCACTGTAGAGCTGCGCGGCGAGCGTCTTGTTGGGCGCGAACACGATCGCCGGCCGGCCGAGCCGGGCGATCACGTTGGCCATGGTGAAGGTCTTGCCAGAGCCGGTCACCCCCAGCAGCGTCTGGAAGCTCAGGCCGTCTCGCACGCCTTCCACCAGCTGCTGGATCGCCGCGGGCTGATCCCCGGCCGGCGGGTACGGCTGGAACAACTGAAACGGTGAATCGGGAAAGCTCACGAACTCGCCCGCCGCGGGCTGCTCGACCACTTCTGACATCTCGGCCATGGCAGATAAAATCTCCGGGTTTCCCCGCGCACGCAGGGCAATCGTTCAGGTTAGCCCAAATCATTCCCCCGCTCTACTGACAAGGACTGTCCCATGACCTCGTTGTTTGCCGCCGTTGAAATGGCCCCCCGCGACCCCATCCTGGGCCTGAACGAGCAGTTCAACGCCGACACCAACCCGAACAAGGTGAACCTCGGCGTCGGCGTGTACTTCGACGAGAACGGCAAGCTGCCCCTGCTCAAGTGCGTGGCCCAGGCCGAGAAGCAGATGATGGAAGCGCCGACCGCGCGCGGCTACCTGCCCATCGACGGCATCGCCGCGTATGACAAGGCCGTGCAAGGCCTCGTCTTCGGCGCCGACAGCGCCGCCGTGAAGGAAGGCCGTGTCGCCACCGTGCAGGGCATCGGCGGCACCGGCGGCCTGAAGATCGGCGCCGATTTCCTCAAGCGCCTGAACCCCAACGCCAAAGTGTTGATCAGCGACCCCAGCTGGGAAAACCACCGCGCGCTCTTCACCAATGCCGGCTTCACGGTCGACACCTACCCCTACTACGACGCGGCCAAGAAGGGCGTGAACTTCGACGCCATGCTCGCCGGCCTGAAGGCGGCGCCCGCCGGCACGGTCGTCGTGCTGCACGCCTGCTGCCACAACCCGACTGGCTACGACATCACCCCCGCCCAGTGGGCCCAAGTCGTCGATGCCGTCAAGGCCGCCAAGCTCGTGCCCTTCCTCGACATGGCCTACCAAGGCTTCGGCGAAGGCATCCAGGAAGACGGCGCCGTCATCGAGCAGTTCATGGCCGCCGGCCTCGACTTCTTCGTCTCCACCTCGTTCTCCAAGAGCTTCTCGCTCTACGGCGAACGTGTGGGCGCGCTCAGCGTGGTGTGCGAGAGCAAGGACGAAGCGGCCCGCGTGCTGAGCCAGCTCAAGATCGTGATCCGCACCAACTACTCCAACCCGCCGACGCACGGCGCACAGGTGGTGGCCACCGTGCTCAACACCCCGGCCCTCCGCGCTCTGTGGGAAGAAGAACTCGCCGGCATGCGCGTTCGCATCAAGGAGATGCGCACGCTGCTGGTCGACAAGCTCAAGGCCGCGGGCATCAAGCAGGACATGAGCTTCATCACCTCGCAGAAGGGCATGTTCAGCTACTCCGGCCTCAGCAAGGAGCAGATGCAGCGCCTGCGCAGCGAGTTCGGCATCTATGGCGTCGACTCCGGCCGCATCTGCGTGGCCGCGCTCAACAAGAAGAACATCGACGCCGTGGTCAGCGCCATCGCCAAGGTGAGCTGATCCGCCCCCGGGTGTCCCGCCAGGGACACCCCTTGTGCGGCAAACGCACGCACAAAAACACACTAGGCCCTCTTCTGGTGCCTTTTCGGGGTTTCCACCCGCCGCTGTCATCTGCACGATTCAGGGCAGCTGCCTAGAATGTTGCAACGCACAAGCGTGCACTGGCGTGCGATCCACGCTCACGAGGAACTCCGATGCTGTATCAACTCTATGAAACCCACCGCGCGCTGCTGAGCCCGTTCTCGGAATTCGCCAGCGCCTCGGCCAAGCTGTACAGCCACCCGCTGTCTCCGTTCACGCACACGCCGCTGGCGCACCGCGTCTCGGCTGGCCTCGACCTGATGCACCGGCTCTCGAAGGAGTACGAGAAGCCCGAGTTCGGCATCACCTCCGTCAAGGTGGCGGGTGTCGACGTGGCAGTGCAGGAGCAGGTCGCCATCGAGAAGCCTTTCTGCCGCCTGCTGCGCTTCAAGCGCTTCACCGACAACCCCGCCGTGCTCGCCAAGCTGAAGGAGCAACCCACCGTGCTCGTGGTCGCGCCGCTCTCCGGCCACCACTCCACGCTGCTGCGCGAGACGGTAAAGATGCTGCTGATCGACCACAAGGTGTTCATCACCGACTGGACCGACGCCCGCATGGTGCCCACCGAGGCCGGCCCCTTCCACCTCGACGACTACATCTACTACGTGCAGGAGTTCATCCGCCACATCGGCCCCGAGGTGAACGTGATCTCGGTGTGCCAGCCGACCGTGCCGGTGCTCGCTGCGATCTCGCTGATGGCCAGTGCCGGCGAATTCACGCCGCGCACCATGACCATGATGGGCGGCCCCATCGACGCTCGCAAATCGCCGACCGCGGTCAACAACCTGGCGATGAACAAGAGCTACGAGTGGTTCGAGAACAACGTGATCTACCGCGTGCCCACCAACTACCCGGGCAACGGCCGCCGTGTGTACCCGGGCTTCCTGCAGCACAGCGGCTTCATCGCGATGAACCCCGACCGGCACCTGAAGTCGCACTACGACTACTTCATGGACCTGATGCGCGGCGAGGATGAAAGCGCCGAGTTCCACCGCGCCTTCTACGACGAATACAACGCCGTGCTCGACATGCCGGCCGAGTATTACCTCGACACCATCAAGACCATCTTCCAGGACTTCGCGCTGGTCAACGGCACTTGGGACGTGGGCGGCAACCTCGTGCGCCCGCAAGACATCACCACCTCGGCCCTGCTCACCATCGAAGGCGAGCTCGACGACATCTCCGGCGCCGGCCAGACCAAGGCCGCGCACGAGCTGTGCACTGGCATCCCGAAGTCGCGCCAGTTCCACTACGACGTGGAAGGCGCGGGCCACTACGGCATCTTCTCGGGCCGCCGCTGGCGCGAAAAGGTCTACCCGGAACTGCGCGACTTCATCGCGTCGCACCAGGCCCCGGCTTCGGCGCCGCGCAAGGCTGCCGCCGCCCCGCGCAAGGCTGCACGCAAGGCCGCGCCGGCGCGCAAGCGAGCCGCGTAAGCTCAGCCGGGTGACTGCACCGCCTCCCACCGCTGCCGCCCTCGCCGACGCGCTCAACGACGCCCTGCCGCAAACGCAGTGCACGCGCTGCGGCTACCCCGACTGCCGGTCCTACGCCGAGGCCATCGCGCACGGCGAGGCCGGCATCAACCAGTGCCCGCCCGGTGGTGCTGACGGTGTGGCAAGGCTGGCGCAGCTCACCGGGCGCCCCGCCCTCCCCCTCGACCCGAAGCACGGCCTCGAAGGCCCGCGCCAGCTGGCGGTGATCGACGAAGCCTGGTGCATCGGCTGCACGCTGTGCCTCAAGGCCTGCCCGGTCGATGCGATCGTGGGCGGCGCCAAGCGCATGCACACGGTGATCGACCCGCTGTGCACCGGCTGCGAGCTGTGCATTCCGGTGTGCCCGGTCGACTGCATCTCGCTCGTCAACGTCAGCGGCGAGGCGACCGGCTGGCAGGCCTGGAGCGCCCCCCAGGCCGATGAGGCCAAGACGCGCTACGCCTTTCATCGCCTGCGGCTGCAGCGCGACGCCGACGAGCGCAGCGCCCGCCTCGCGGCGCGGGCCCAGGCGCTGCAGGCGACCTCGTCTCCAGCGCCGGACTCGCAAGCCCCAGTGACCAAGGAAAGCCGCATCGCCGCCGCCCTGGCGCGCGCCCGGCGGCGCAACGGCGCACCCTGAAACCCAGGCGCCTGTCGGCGCCGTCCTACGCCCGGTTGCGGCAAGTTCCGACAACCCCCGTTGCAGAGGGCTGACTTGGGCCTCGCAGAGCGGCGCCTACGCTGTGCGCACGGGTTCAGCTTCGGGCCCGCAACTCACGTCACTCACGGGAGCCGACATGAATCGAGATCGCATCGGTGGCCAGCTGAAGACCAAGGGTCACGCTCGCAAAGGCTGGGGCCGCCTGTTCGGAGACGAACACCAGGGCGAAAAGGTGCGCGAACACGCCACGGGCAAGACGCAACGCACCTTCGCCATCCGCCAGGGCGAGGCCCGCGAGCAGATCCGCGAGCTGCAATCGCGCTATTGAGTCCATCACCGGGCACATGGCGCATGAACCGGGCTGGGTGGTGGATCGTGCTGGCAGCCGCCGTGGGCGCCATGCTGGCATGCGACCCCAAGAAGACTCCCAAACCGGGTGAACCACCCAAGCCTGTCGCGCAACTTCTCCTCCAGGCCCCGCCGCCCGACGACCTCACCCGCTGAGACAATCGGCGTCCATGAAGACGTCGTCGATCGAGCCCTTTTTCGCCACCCTCAAGGCCGCCAACCCGCACCCCGTCACCGAGCTGGAATACACCAACGCCTTCGAGCTGCTGGCCGCCGTGCTGCTCTCGGCGCAGGCCACGGATGCCGGCGTCAACAAGGCCACGCGCAGGCTCTTCGCCGCCGCCAACACGCCGGCCAAGATGGTCGCGCTCGGCGTCGAAGGGGTCAGCGAACACATCAAGACCATCGGCCTCTTCCGCAACAAGGCGAAGAACCTGGTTGAGACGAGCCGCATCCTCGTTGAGCAGCACGGCGGCCAGGTGCCGCACGACCGTGAGGCGCTCGAAGCGCTGCCTGGCGTGGGCCGCAAGACGGCCAACGTGGTGCTCAACGTGGTGTTCGGCGAGCCGACGATGGCGGTCGACACGCACATCTTCCGTGTCAGCAACCGCACCGGCCTCGCACCGGGCAAGAACCCGCTCGAAGTGGAGATGGGGCTGCTCAAGCGCGTGCCGGCCGAGTACCTGCACCATGCGCACCACTGGCTGATCCTGCATGGCCGCTATGTGTGCCAGGCGCGGCGCCCGCTGTGCGAGCAGTGCCAGGTGCTGCGCTATTGCGACTCGGCGCCGCCCGAGCTGCTGAAGAAGCTCACGGCCGCGGCGTAGGGCACGGCCGCAGGCCACTCGGCCGCGCTGCGCGGGTGCGACGCTCCGGCTGCGACCCAACGGGCCGCGTTGATCCACCCGGCATGGCCCACCACGCACAGCGGCATGTCACCGAGGTCATCGAGGAACGAGCGGCAGCGCGCCATCAGCTCGCGCACCGATTCGCCGCCCCCCGGCGCGTGGTCGGCGAAGGCCTCGGTCCAGGCGCCGATATCGGCAGCATCGATCTCGGCCCAATGCTGGCCGTCCCAGCGCCCGAAATCGAGTTCGCACAGGCGCGCATCGATGCGGTGCTCGAAGCCCCAGCGCGCGAGCCATCGCCCCACCTCGGCGCTGCGCCTCAGCGGTGAGGTGACGACCACCCGTGACCACGCTTCACGCCGCACCCGCTGGCGGATGCGGTGCGCGAGGCGCTTGGCCTTGCGCCGGTCCACCGGCAGGTCGACACGCCCCACGCAACGCCCCTGCGCCCCCACGGGCCGCGGGTGGCGCCAGACGATCAGCGGGGCCACCATGCGAGCCAGCCCAGCAGCACGGCGAGTTCGGTGAATTGCTGCGTGGCGCCGAGCGCATCACCGGTGATGCCGCCCAGCCGGCGCATGAACCAGCGCCCGCAGACCCAAGCGGAGGCGACGGCCACGGCCCATGCCGTGGCCACCATCGGCCACCACGCGGCTTGCCACACGATCACCGCACCACCGACGACCAGCGACCACCCGAGTGCCACGACGAAGCCGCCGCCTGAGATGCGCTGCGCCAGCGGCTTGGCCTTCGCCAGCGACACATCCCCCGCATAGGGCAGGAAGCGGATCAAGGCCACCGCGGCCGTGCGCGACACGGTGTGCGCGAGCAGCAGCGCCGCCACCGCCCACGCCACCGGCAGCGCCGCGAGCGTGGCCGCCTTGAGGCCCAGCACCAGCAGCAGGCCGACCGCGCCATAGGTGCCGATGCGCGAGTCCTTCATGATCTCGAGCGCCCGCTCGCGGCTCACCGTGCCGCCGAGAGCATCGCAGGTGTCGGCCAGGCCGTCTTCGTGGAAGGCGCCGGTGAGCAGCACCGTCGCGATCATCGAGAGCCCCACCGCCACGGCAGGCGGAAAGACGAGGCTCGCCGCCCACAGCACCAGCGCGCCCACTGCGCCGACGAAGGCGCCGACCAGTGGGAAGTGCCGTGCGCTCTGGTTCAGCCACAGCGGGTCGAAGCCCACCCGCACCGGCACGCGCGTCAGGAACTGCAACGCCACCCCGATGAGCCGCAGCTCGTGGCGAATCATGGAGCGCGCTTTTCCTGGCGGTCGGACACACCCGCCGACTCGAAGCTCGCCATCTGTTCGAGCAAGGTGAGCGCGCTCACGAGCAGCGGCCACGCGAGCGCCGCACCGGAGGCTTCACCGAGCCGAAGCCCCAGATCGAGCAACGGTTCGGCCCCCAGGTGTTTGATGAGTGCTGCATGCCCGGGCTCGGCCGAGCGGTGCGCCAGCACGCAGTAGCCCAGCACACGCGGCACGAGCCGCGCCGCCGCCAGCACGCCAGCACCGGCGATGAAGCCATCCACCACCACCGTGCGCCGCTCCGCCGCCGCCTGCAGCGCCGCGCCCGCGAGCATCGCGATCTCGAAGCCACCCATCGCGGCCAGCACGGCCAGGGGCGTGTTTGCCTCGCGGTGACGTGTGAGCACTGCGCGCAGCACGTTGAGCTTGCGCGCGAGGCCGGCATCGTCGAGCCCGGTGCCCCGGCCCGTGCAGCGCTCGAGGTCTTCGCCACCCAGGCGCGCCAGCAGCAGGGCCGCGCTCGACGTGTTGCCGATGCCCATCTCGCCCAGCAGCACCACATTGCCCGGCAGCGAGCGCACGAGTTCCCGACCGGCCTCGATGGCCTGCACACACTGCCCCTCGCTCATCGCCGGGCCCACCAGCGCGTCGGCGGTGCCGAAGCCGATCTTGCGGTCGATCAGCCCGGGGCGCGGTGCGAAGCTGTGGTTCACGCCCGCGTCAACGACGCTGAGCGCTAGCCCGTGCTGGCGCGCGAGCACGCTCACCGCCGCGCCGCCCGCGAGGAAGTTCTCGACCATCTGCCAGGTCACGTCGCTCGGGTAGGCCGAGATGCCGCGTGCGGCCAGGCCATGGTCGCCAGCGAACACGAGAAGTTGCGGCGATCGCCACTGCGGGGTCTCGCTGCACTGGATCAACCCGACCTGCAAGGCCAGCGACTCGATGCGCCCGAGCGACCCCGTCGGCTTGGTCTTGCGATCCAGCCGCTGCTGCAGCCGCTGGCGCAGCGCGGTGTCGTGGAGGTCAGCGATCTCGGGCAGGTTCATGGCGGGAAAGGTGCCTCGGCCAGGCGCCTCAAGGCGCCGGGTTCGAAATGGGTGTCGATGAAGTCGGCAAGCCCGTCGAATACGGCCGACAGCGGCTGCACGCCGGCACCGAACAGCGCCTGCATCACCGGGGCCGATTCGAAGAGGCCATGAGCGTACAGGCCGAGCACGTTGCGGTGTTGCCAGCCGATGGCCTCGCCTCGGGGGTTGAAAAGTGCCGTTTGCGCGCTGGCGCCCGCAGCGGGTTCGGTGCGACCGTGGCGGATCTCATAGCCCTCGGCCTGCACGCCCGACAAGGCCTGCCAAGCCCCCTGCAGCGGCGGGAAACGCACCGGCGTGGCGGACAGCAGCTTGTGCGGCTCGAAGCGCGTCACGAGCGGCAGCAAGCCCAGGCCGGCCGCGCTGCCGTCGACGCCATGCGCGTCATGCAGCGACTCGCCCAGCATCTGCAGGCCGCCGCACACGCCGAGCACACGGCCACCGCGTGCGGCGTGCGCATGGATCGGGCCGTCGAGCCCCTGCGAGCGCAGCCACGCGAGGTCACCACTCGTGTGCTTGGAGCCGGGCAGCACGATCCAGTCGCCCCCGCCGAGCGACGCCAGATCGGCCACGCTGCGCGCCCAGCTCACCCGCACGCCGGGCAGTTGGCGCAGCGGCTGGAATTCGTCGAGGTTGCTGATGCGCGGGTAGGCCACGATGGCGATGCGCGTGCCTCCGCCGTGGCCGGTGGGCGTGTCGTCGAACACGCCGTCTTCCTCGGGCAGGCCGTGGCCGCGCCACAGGGGCAGCACGGCGACGGTCGGCACGCCGGTGAGGTCTTGCAGTTGCTGCGGGCCGGGCGCGAGCAGGCTCGCGTCGCCACGGAAGCGGTTCAACACGAAGCCGCGCAGCAGGCGGCGCTCGGCCTCGGGCAAGAGCTGGTGCGTGCCGTAGAGGTGGGCGAAGGCGCCGCCGCGGTCGATGTCGGTGACGAGCAGGCAGGCGGCGTTTGCCTCGCGTGCGGTGCGCATGTTGACGAAGTCGCTCGCATGCAGGTTGATCTCGGCCGGCGAGCCGGCGCCTTCGATCACCAGCAGGTCGTTCTCGGCGGCGAGCGACTGCAGCGCCTCGCGTGCGAACGGCCAGAGCGCCTCGCTGCGCTCGCGCCAGGGCACGGCCGCCAAGTCGGGCCGCACCTCACCCATCACCACCACCTGGCTGCGCGTGTCGTGCTCGGGCTTGAGCAGCACCGGGTTCATGCGCACCTCGGGCACACGCCGCGCGGCCAGCGCCTGGAAGTACTGCGCGCTGCCGATCTCGCCCAGGCGACCACCCGGGCCCGGCACGACGCGCGCGTTGTTGCTCATGTTTTGCGCCTTGAACGGCGCCACCTTCAGCCCCTGGCGCGCATACCAGCGGCACAGCGCCGTGGCGAGCCAGCTCTTGCCGGCGCCGCTGGTGGTGCCGAGCACCAACACCGCGCGGGCGCGGCCTCGTGAGCTCACACCGCCCTCGCCACCCACGACAGCACGGTGAGCACCATCGCCGCCCAGGCGGCCATGGTGGCGAAGCCCAGCGCCTGCACCATGTTGCGCGACGAGGGCGCGGCACCCGTTTCGTTGAGCACGTAGACGCCCGGCTTGGCCAGCCGCACGCCCAAGCGCAGCGCCATCGCGCCCATCGCCCAGCCGCCGTTGGGTGACGGCGTGCGCCCCGCCTGCCGCTTGAGCGAACGCCAGCTGGCCGCACGCCACGCGGGGTAGAGGCTGAGCGCGGTGAGGCGCGCGGGCAGCCACGAGAGAACGTCGTCGGCGCGCGCCGACCACTTGCCCGCCCATTCCCACACACCGCGGAAGCCCCACATCGCATCCATGGTGTTGGCCACGCGGTAGAGCACGGCGCCGGGCAGGCCGAAGACGGCAAACCAGAAGAGCGGTGCGACGACCGAATCGTTGAGGTTCTCGGCGAGTGTCTCGATGGCGGTCTCGCGCAGCGTGTCTTCGTCGAAGTCGCTCAGGTCGCGGCTGACGAGCTGCGACAGGCGCTCGCGCGCCGGCTCCAGGCCGAGGGTGAGGCTGTCTTCGAAGGCAATGACTTCATCGCGCACCATGCGCCAGGCGAACATCGGCTTGAGCAGCAGCGCCAGCACCGGGATCGACCACCACCACGCCACGCCGAGCAGCTGCTTCTGCACCCACCACGCGAGCGCGGCGGCACCGCCGGCCAGCACGATCCACGACAGCGCCCCACCCCAGAACGCCGCAGACTGCGGCAGCACGCGCAGCCGGCAACCCAGGGGCCACAGCAGCTTGCCGAGCCAGGCGACGGGGTGCAGAGAGCTGCGGGGTTCGCCAAAGATGGCGTCAAGGGCCCAGGCGAGGATCAGCGCGAGGGCGAGGACGAGAGCGGCAGACAGCGGCGCAGAGGGGGTGGCGGGCAGCATCGTCGAGGTCGGTGCGGCGGGATTGTGCGTCAGCGGCGCGCCGGATGAGCATCAATCGAGGTGGGGGATCGCAACAAAACGCTCGCCCACCCGCGTGATGCGCAGCGCGTGGCCGAACACCTCCTGCAGCGTGGCATGCACGCGCTCGTCGCCCGCGGCGCCCACCGCCTTCACCCGCCCGGCCTGCATCACCACCAAATGGTCGGCCTGCAGCGCGAGCGACAGGTCGTGCAGCACGCTCACCACCGTGCGCTCACGCGCCAGCCGCTGGAAGAGGCGCACCAGCGCCACCTGGTGCGGCGGGTCGAGGTGGGTGGTGGGCTCGTCGAGCAGGAGGAACGGCGCATCGACCGCGAGCGCGCGCGCGAGCAGCACCCGTTGGCGTTCGCCGCCCGAGAGTTCATGCAGGCGGCGATCGGCCCAGGCTTCGCACTCTGCGTCGGCCATCGCCTGCTTCACGAGCGCGTGGTCGCGCGGGCCCGGCTCGGCGAAGAGCCCGAGCTGCGGCAACCGGCCGAGCTGCACCACCTCGCGCGCGCACAGCTCGCCGGTGGCCTCGCCCTGCTGCGCGAGCCAGGCGATGCGCTGGGCGCGCTCGCGCGGCACATAGCGGGCGAGCGGGCGCTCGTCGAGGCGCACCTCGCCCGAGGCGGGCGTGAGCAAGCCGGCGAGGCAGCGCAGGAGCGTCGACTTGCCGGCGCCGTTGGGACCGACGATCGCCGTCCAGCCGCGGGGCACGGCGAGCGTCACCTCGTGCAGCACCGTCGCGCTGCCCAGCCGCACGGTGAGGCCGCGGGCTTCGAGCCCGCTCATGCGGCCACCCTCCGCTTGTGCAGCAGCCAGATGAGGTAACCGCCGCCCAACACCGCCGTCAGCACGCCGACCGGCTGCTCCTGGGGCGCCGTGAGGCTGCGCGCGAGCACATCGGCCGCCAGCAGCAACACGCCACCCGTGGCCGCGCTCGCAACGAGCAGGTAGCCATGCGTCGCTGCGGCAAACCGGCGCACCAGGTGGGGCGACACCAGGCCCACGAAGGCAATCAGGCCGGCCTGCGACACCGCGAGCCCGGTGGCCAAGGCGAGCACCACCACCATCGCGAACCGCACCCTGGGCAACGAGACGCCCAGGCTCGCCGCACTGTCTTCACCGAGTGTCAACGCATCGAGCGCACGCGACAGCCGCCAGCCGAGCGGCAGCGCGACCAAGAGCCCGGCGCCCATCACCACGCAGCTGCTCCAGCCGAGGAAGCCGGTGGAGCCCAGCAGGAAGGCCTGCTTGCCGCGCAGCGCATCGGGTGCGGCGGTGGTGACGAGATCGCTCACCGCGCCGAGCAGCACGCCCACCACCACGCCGGCCAGCAACAGGCGCGCCGTCTGCTGCGCGCCCCGCGCGAGGCTCAGCGTGAGCAGCACTCCGACCAGCGCCCCGACGAACGCCGCGCCGACGAGGCCGAAGCGGGCGATCAGGTCCGCCGTGGCGAGGCTGAGCCCCTGCCCCGCCAGCATCGACGCCGCCAGCACGACCACCACGCCGAGCACCGCACCCGACGCCGAGCCGAGCAGGTAGGGGTCGGCCAGCGGGTTGCGGAAGAGGCCTTGTGCCACCGCCCCGCCGAGGCCCAGCAGCGCCCCGGTGAGCCAGGCGCCGAGCGTGCGCGGGGCGCGAATCTGGCCGATCAGCAGCCCGCCGTCGGGCCCTTGCAGCAAGGCCCAGGTCTGCGCAGGCGACCAGCCTTCGCTGCCGGCCGCAAGCCCCGCCGCCACGAAGAGCAGGCTCAGCGCCCACAGCGCAAGCGCGAGACGCTGGCGGGAGCGGCGCTCTTCCTGCGACATCAGCGCGCCCCTCGCGCGAGGCCGGCCAGGCAGTCGGCCAGGTGCAGCGCCGCCTCGCCCATGCGCGGGCCGGGGCGCACCAGCACCTCGTAGTGCTCGAGGTCGAAGCCACAGCTGCGCCGCTGCTGCAAGGCCGGCAGGCTGGCCCAGCCGGGGCGGCGCGGCATCTCGTCGAGGTTGCGCTGCGCGGCCATCACGATGTCGGGCTGCACCTTCACGATGAACTCCGGGTTGAGCCGCGGAAAGGCCCCGAGCGACGGGTCGATCACGTTGCCCATGTGCAGCCGCTGCAGCGTCTCGCCGATGAAGGAGCTGGCGCCGGCGGCGTAGGGCGCGGCGTCGACCTCGAAGTACACCTTCTGCCCCCGCACGCTGGCCGGCACGCGCGTGGCGGCCTCGTCAAGGGCGCGCTGGATGCTCGCCCACGCACGCTCGGCCTCCTGAGGCGTGCCGAGCAGCACGGCCACCATGCCGAGCGCGCGCCGCACGTCGGCATGCGTCTTCGCATCGACGATCACGACCGTCAGGCCCAAGGCTTCGAGGCGGTCCACCACGCGGGTGGACGGCTCGGCCAGCACCACCTCGGGCTTGAGGGCCGCGATGCGCTCGACCTGCGCGTCTTCCAGCCCGCCGAGTCTCGGCAGCGAGCGCACCTGCGGCGGCGAGTTGGAGAAACGGTCGACCCCCACCAGCCGCGCGCAGCCGCCCAGCGCGCATACGGTTTCCGTCAACGAGGGCAGCAAGGTGACGATGCGCTGCGGGGGGCGCTCGAAGCGGTGCGTCACGCCACGGTCGTCTCGCAAGGCGAACGCCGCCAGCGCGGGGCTGCACAGACACAGCAGCAGCCAGCCGATGAACAAGCGCTTCATGCCGGGCCTTTCACATTCACCTCGAGCCCCGCCACCATGAGCGTGACGCGGCTCGCGCGTTGCGCCACCGCCTGGTGCAGATGCCCCAGCGCATCGACGAAGTGCCGCGCCTCTGGCGACATCGGCGACACGCCGAGGCCGATCTCGTTGGACACCAGCACCACCGGGCTGCAGGTGGCGGCCAGCGCATCGCACAGCACCTGTCGCTGCGCGTCCCAGGCCGGCTCGTCGAGTGGCGCGCCGTGCATCGGCATCAGCAGGTTGGTGAGCCAGAGCGTCAGGCAATCCACCACCAGCAGCCGATGCGGCGCGCCGAGCCGGCGCAGCATTTCGGGCAGCGCATGCGGCACTTCCTCGGTCGACACCCCCGGCACACGCACCGCACGGTCGGCACGGTGCCGGGCGATGCGCTCGCGCATCTCGGCATCGTGCGCCTGCGCCGTGGCCAGCAGCATCGCCTCATGACCCGGCTGCGCGAGCCAGGCGCGTGCGCGCGCTTCGGCACAGCGCGACTTGCCGCTGCGCTGGCCGCCGAGGATGAGTTCGACCGACGCGGCCACGGTGGTCAGAGCGCGACCCGCACCGAGAGCACCACGTTGCGCCCGGCCTCCGGGTAGATGGAGGTGGGCACGCCGCTCGCGCTGCAGCCGTAGGCCTGCGTGTAGTACTTGCGATCGGTCACGTTGTTGACGCCCAGCCCGAGCTCGACCTTCTCGGTGCTGAAGGCGTAGCGCAAGCTGCCAATCGTGTAGGCGGGCATGGTGCAGGCGTTTTCGAAGTTGGGCGATTGTGACGACACGGTGTTCACGAGCGCGCCGAGCTTGTGGCCGTCGACAAGCTTCCAGTCGACACCGACCGATGCGGTGCGGCGAGGCGTCAACGCGATGCGGCGGCCGTCGTAGGCACCGGCGGTGAACTTCGCCTCGCGCGCGGCGGCGTTCGCCCACACGAACCAGGCCGTGGCGAGCTGCTGGCGGACTTCGAGTTCGACGCCCTGGCGCACCGTCGGGTCGAGGTTCACATTGGCGCCCGGGCCAAACGGGCCAGGGGCCGTGGGGTTGTAGCCGATCTCCTGGCGCAAGGCGCTGCGATAGGCGCGCACGTCGCCACGGCCCGTGCCCCACCCCATGCGCATGCCCAGCTCGGCATCGCGCGAGGTCTGCGGCGCCAGCGAGGCGCCGATGGCGGTGAAGCCGATTTCGTCGACGTTCGGGAAACGGAAGCTACGGCCCACGTTGCCATAGAGCGAGGTCGTCTGGCCCACTGTCTGCACCACACCGACGTTCCAGGCGTTGAAGCGGCGGTCGATGCTGGCGGTCGGCGCATCGGTGCTGGTCTTGGTGGCGCTCTGCCGGCGCAGGCCGAGCGAAATCACCGTGCCCCAGGGCATGGCGAGATCGTCCTTCACATACACCCCGCGCGAGTCCTGCTCGGCGGTCGAGCCGAAGGCGCCTGGCACGACACGCGTCCAGCTGTCGTCGTCGACACCGGCGATGAGCGTGTTGGCGAAGTCACCGAGGGGCGCGTGGTGGTGCACCCGCAGGCTGCGGTTGCGGGCCTCGATGGTGTAGGCGTAGGTGAAGCTCGTCACGCTCTCCAGCGACTTGTTGCGCTGGCCCGCATCGAACGAGACCTGGAACGGGCCGAGGGTAGTGGCTGCGAAGAGGCCGTTGCGTTGGTTGTCGACGTGGGCGCGATCGCTTTCGTGGCCGGGCTGGGCCCGCGTGGGGTCGGCGTCGTAGTCGGCCGTGGCGAGGGCGCCGGGCAGGCCTGTTTCCAGCGAATCCTGCGCATGGCGCGCACCGATGCGCAGCCAGTCGTTGCGCCACTGCGCCGCGAGGCTGCGGCCGTCGCTCGACGAATGGAAATTGCGGCGGTGCCCATCGGTGCTGCGGGCGTTGAGCGCTGCATCGAGCGAAAACCCATCCTTCACGACGGTGGCCGAGCTGCGGGCTTCGAGCAGCGAGTGGCTGCCCATCGCCAGGTACCCCTGGCCGCCGGCGACACGCGGCTTGCCGCTCGCGGCCTTGGTGGTGACGACGATCGCACCCGCGGTGCCGCCTTCGCCATAGAGCACCGAGGCGGTGCCGCCGCGAACGACCTCGACGCTCTCCACCGAGTCGATCGGGATGCCGGCGAGGCGGGTGCCGCTCATGTCGGCTTCGCTGAACCGCACGCCGTCGACGATCACCACCTGGTTCGCGTCGGCGGTGGTGCCGAAGCCACGGAGGTCGAGCTGGTAGTCGCCGCCGCCGTAGAAGTCTTGCCGGCCCGGCACGCCCAGGAGCTTCATCAGCGCGTCGTTGACGGTGACGGCGCCGCTGTCGCGGATCTGCTCGGCGGTCAGCACGCTGACGCTGAACGACAGGCGGCTCGCGTCTTCCGGGAAGCGGGTGGCCGTCACGGTGACGGGCGGGAGGGTGGGCGCCTGGGCATGGGCGGCGAAACACGCCGTCGCAAGGGCCGACAAGGCAAACGCCGGCACGAAACGTTCAGGCGAAGAAAGACGCGCAGCGGCAGACCGTGCCGAAGCGGGCAGAGCGGAACTCATCATGGAAAAGACTCACGTGGACACCAACGTGCGCGCCGGCTTCCCCGCCAGCACACACCTCATGGCCCACATCAAAGCGGGCCGCCTCGTTGGCCGGTATCCGGGCTGGCGGACATCCCATGCGACCTTCCCAGTGCCGTGAGGCTCCAGTGGTGTTTGCACATGAGCGAAGGGGTGGCCTTCGTCCGCTTACCGTTGCGGGGGCAGCGCAGGTGGGTGCTCGGCCCGTGGGGCGTTGCGACCTCTGCTTCCCGTTTAACTGTGCCGATGTGAAAACCGGCACGGGCACCAACACGCGGATTGTAAGCAGCGCAGGTGGGCGCCCTACAATGACGCAACGCAACCTTCCGGCACCCCATGTCGAAGATCCAGGACCTTGCAGACCGCGTCGAGCGCTTGCTGCTGCGGCACGAGGAACTCAAGCGCACCAATGAGTTGCTGGAACAGCAGGTCGCGCAACTCACGCAAGAGCGCGACAACCTGCGCTCGCGGCTGAACGCCGCGCGCAGCCGCATCGACGCCCTGCTCGACCGCTTGCCGGTCGACGCACCTGCCGGCGACAACCACCACGATGGCCGCAACGAAGGTGAGCGCGCATGAGCACCATGAAGCAGATGGAAGTGACCATCATGGGCCAGAGCTACATCCTCGGCTGCCCCGAAGGGGGCGAGGTGTCGTTGCTGGAAGCCGTGGGCAGCGTCGACCGCGAAATGAGCGCGATCCGCGATGCGGGCCGCGTCAAGGCGCGCGAACGCATCGCGGTGCTGGCCGCACTCAACCTCGCGTATGCACTTGCCGAGCGCCCCGCAGCCCCGCCACCGGCAGCGGGCGGCGCGTCGGACGCACCCACGTCCAACGTGGACATCGACGCCCTCATCCAGCGCCTCGACCAAGCCCTTGGCGCCGACGGTCAATTGCTCTGAAGCGGTGGTGTCGCCGCGGTGCGGCGCGTAAACTTCGCACCGTCCGTTGCGTTCGCGTGAGTCTTATATTTCCTTGAACCGATGCGCGTAAGCGCCAGGGCTTGGAACATCGCCTGGCAGGTGTGATCGTCTCGCGTCAGATGAACCCGAAGCCACGCTGACCTCGCCCACCTGAACCAGCCTGGGTTCAGGAATGCGGCTCACGGTTCGTGACGGACACCTTTTCTTCCTCACCGACTCGTCTCATGGCAAAACAACAATATTGGCTCATGAAGAGTGAGCCGAGTGAGTGTTCGATCGACGATCTGGCCGCCGCCAAGAACAAGACCGTGCCCTGGTTCGGCGTGCGCAACTACCAGGCGCGCAACTACATGCGCGACCAGATGCAGGTGGGCGACGGCGTGCTGTTCTATCACTCGTCGTGCCCGGAGCCGGGCATCGTGGGCCTGGCCACCGTGTCGAGCACGCCCTACCCCGACGACACCCAGTTCGACAAGAAGAGCCACTACTACGACGAGAAGTCCACCCGCGAGGAACCGCGCTGGATGCTGGTCGACGTGACGCTCGATCGCAAGACGCGGCTGCTGTCGCTGCCCGAGCTGCGGGAAGCGCCCGAGCTTGCGGACATGATCATCCTGAAGAAGGGCAACCGCCTCTCGATCACGCCGGTGACGGCGGCCGAGTGGAAAGCTGTGTTGAAGCGGCTCGGCTGAGGAGATGACAGCCCCTCGGCCTGTGAGTACACAGGCCGATCCCCCGAGGGGATGGCGGGCCGGCTTGGGAGCGGCCCGGCGCTCGGCCCGCCGCTCAGTGCATCAGGCTTCGAAGCGGATGCTCGCGAGCGTCACGTGGTTGCCACCACGGCGCTGCGCCTGCGAGAGCGCGGTGTCGGCGGCCTGCAGCAGGTCTTCCTGCGTGTGCGCGGTGTGCGGGAAGCTCGCCACGCCCATCGAGACAGTGAAACCGAGGTCTTGCCCATTCAGCATCACCAGCTGAGTGGCGCACTGGCGGCGCAGGCCTTCCATGCGCGCGTGCGCGGTCGCGAGGCCCACGCCTGACAGCAGCACGGCAAAGCGGTCTTCGCTCAGGCGGCACGACGCGTCCATCGCCCGGGTGTTGCTGCGCAAGAGGCGGCCGAGCGCTTCCAGCACCCGCTTGCGCCCTTCACTGCCCGAGGCACGCGCGGCCTCGCCGAGCGGGTCGAGCGACACCGACACGAGCGCGAACTCGCGGTGCTCGCGCGACGACAGGTCGACTTCGCGGCGCAGCTGGTCGTCGAAGTGGCCCCGCTGGTAGAGGCCGGTGACGCTGTCGCGCAAGCCGTGGTCCTGCATCTCGCGGCGCAGGGTCTCGTTGGCTTGCTGTTGTTCTTCAAGCTGGCGCAGGGCCAACTGGAGCTGGGTCTCGGCCTGGCGCTGGGGCGTGAGGTCTTGCCAGATGCAGCACAGGTACTTGGCAGCGCCGCCATCGGCCGAGGGCAAGGACAGGCGCGTGACCGAGAACTCCCGGCGCCCGCCGCCGAGTTCCAGCCGATGTTCGCTGACCTGCGGCACGGTCACCACCATCGCCGACTGATCGGCGGTGCGCAGCGAGGCGCAGGCTTGCGGGTCGACCCATTCCTCGTCGACAAGGCCATCGGCACTGCGGCCGAAGAGGGCCTGCATGCGCGGGTTCGCGTGCACGTAGCGGCCGGTGGCGGCTTCCTTGATGGCGAACATCGCCTCGGCACGGTCCAGCAGGCTCATGGCCACCACGCCCCAGGCTTGCGGGGCCAAGCCAAGTGCAGCCGTCAGGGCGTGCGCCTGGTCGGCGCGCGCAGACAGTGCCTGCTGGTTGGTGTCGGTCATTCCTTGTCTCGTCGGTGCCCGCAGGCCGCCATCGGCGGCAGAAGTGCCCTGCCGGTGATTAGCGCACCCGGCACGGCGCCTTGAAAACCCCTAGGTTGATCGATCATAGCGGTGGTGTTCTGGCATGCAGACTGCCCACCTCAAGTGCGGGGCGTGCAGATTCCGCACAAAAGACGTGCCAATGGCACGGACTCGGAGCAGCGCAGCGCGCACCCATCACACCCCTCGGCAATCGCCGTGCCCTCGTATGGCTTGCGACGCACCGCGCTCTGGCACAGGAATCGCTTCGTTGGGTGCAGTTTCCAAAACTTGCCCAAAACAAGGGCGCCGCCTTCCGAGGATCATCGTGTCTAGTTTCAAGAGCTTCCTGAAGTCAGGTCATGCACCGACCCTGTTCGCGTCATTTCTCTACTTCGACTTCTGCTTCGCCATCTGGGTGCTGAACGGGGCCATGGCTCCGTTCATCAGCGAATCCTTCCAGCTCAGCGCCGCCCAGAAGGGCTTCATGGTGTCGGTGCCGATCCTGGCCGGCGCACTGATGCGCTTTCCGCTCGGTGTGCTGGCTCAGTACATCGGCCGCAAGAATGCCGCCATGGTCGAGATGAGTCTGATCGTGCTCGCCCTCGCCTTCGGCTACTTCTTCGTCAACAGCTACGACAGCGTGCTGGCGATGGGCGTGCTGCTGGGCATCGCAGGGGCAAGCTTCGGGGTGGCCCTGTCGCTTGGCTCGGGCTGGTTCCCGCCCAAGTACAAGGGCTTGGCCATGGGCATCGCGGGAGCCGGCAACTCCGGCACGGTGCTGGCCGTGCTGTTCGCCCCGCCGCTGGCCACCAAGTTCGGTTGGTCCACGGTGTACGGGCTGGCCGCCTGCACGATGCTGCTGCCGATGGCGGTGATGTGGTTTGCCGCGAAGGAGCCGCCGGATCGCGAGCACCAGACCTTCCGCGAGCACATCGCCTGTCTGTTCGAGAAAGACGGCTGGGCCTTCAGCCTGATCTACATCGTGACCTTCGGTGGCTTCATCGGCCTCGCCAGCTTCCTGCCGACCTACTTCTACGACCAGTTCAAAGTCACCAAGGTCGAAGCCGGCCAGCTGACGATGCTGGCCACCCTGATGGGCTCCGCCGTGCGGGTGGTCGGCGGCTACATCTCCGACCGCATCGGGGGCATCAACACCTTGAGCGGCGTGCTGGTCCTGGTGGCGGTCACGCTGGTGCTGTGCGGCTTCGCGAGCAACTCGGTCGCCATCACCACGCTGTTGTTCATGCTGTGCTTTGCCGCCCTCGGCGCGGGCAACGGCGCGCTGTTCCAGTTGGTGCCGCTGCGCTGGCCCCTCACCACCGCGGTGGCAGGTTCGATGATCGGGGAGGTCGGCGCACTGGGTGGCGGCTTCCTGCCCAACGCGATGGGCCAGTCAAAGCAATTCGCCGGCACCTACCTCTGGGGCTTCGTGTCGTTCGCGGTGCTGGCGCTGGCCATGCTCGTGATGCTCAGGCGGGTGCAGATCCGCTGGACGCGCACCTGGGCCGAAAAAGGCGGCCGTGCCCGGCCGTCGCTGGGCGCGGCAGCCTCGCCTAGCGCGGCAGAAAGAGCAACCAGTACACCAGCAATGCGTTGAACAACACCGAGACGGCGAACGCGACCTTCCACATCAGCGCGGGGTCGCGTGCCAGCAGTGGTGCAGCCGATTGAGCCGACAGGGGCCGCGAGGCCCCTCGCCGCAAGGCCAGCTCCAGCTCCTCGGCCGTCTCGAAGCGCTGCTTCTTCTCGAAGGCCACCGCCTTGAGCACGATGTGGTCGAGCCAGATCGGCACGTCGGGCCGCAGGCGCGACGGCGGCTTGGGTGGGCGGCGGTAGCGCAGCTTTTGGTAGGGCTCGATGTCGCCGAACGGCAGGTGGCCGGTGAGCAGCTGGTAGAGCGTGGCGCCGAGCGCGAAGAGATCGGTCTGCGCATCGACGGGCTCGTCGTCCCACAGCTCCGGGTTCATGTAGCTCGGCGTGCCGGCATGCAGGCTGCGCTGCTCCTCGGGCTCGTTGCCCGAGATGGCCACGCCGAGGTCGAGCACACGCAACTGCCCGTCCTCGCCCAGGTGCAGGTTGCCGGGTTTGATGTCCCGGTGCACCACCCCCAGCCGGTGCAGCTTGCCGATCGCCCGCGTGGCCGCGAGCGCCCAGGCCACCACGTCCGCCACCGGCAGGCCGCCCGTCTCGCGTGCCGCGGCGAGGTGCTGCTCGAGCGTCTGGCCGGTGTGCCAGTCGAAGACAAGATAGAACGCACTCGCATCCTGCACCTCGTGCAGCGCGACGAAGCCGGTGCTGCCCCGCTCGTTGACGCGCGTGCCGAGCCAGGCCTCGTGCGCCAGCATCGCCCGCTCCTGCGGATCGTTGGCGCGTGAAGGGTGCAGCGTCTTGAGCGCCCGTAGCGACTTGGTCTGCAGGTGGCGCACCTGGTACAGGAGGTGCACCCCGGTGTCGGCCACGAGCGCCGTCACCACGTGGCCATCGACCTCGTCGCCCACCTTGAGCCGCGGCGGCACCGGCAGCTGCCGGCTGCGCACGATGGCATCTTCGAGGCGCGAGCGGGCCAGGCCGAGCACGCGCACGACGAGCACCGTGGCGTTGTCTTGCGTGCCGGCAACGAGCGCCGCTTGCGAAATGGCATCGCTGGCCTCTTGCGCCGTGCCCTGCCCCAGGAGCTTGAGCATCTGCGACTGCGGCACCTTGCCGTGCACACCGTCGGACACGAGCACGAACATGTCGCCGAGATGCAGCTCGCCTTGCAGGTAATCGACGCGGATGGCGTCGTCCTGCCCCATCGCGCGGGTGAGCTGGCTCTTCAGATCGGGGTGGTCGAGGCTGTGGTCCTGCGTGAGGCGGCGGCACTCGCCATCACGCACCAGATAGGCACGCGTGTCCCCAACATGGGCCACGGTCCAGGTCTGCCCGCGCAGTGCGAGGGCAGTGAGGGTGCTCATCGCAGCGCTGTTGTGGCGGCGGTTGTGGGCCGCGAGCCAGCTGTTCTGGGCACTGATGATGCGGTCGAGCACCACGCTGGTGTCCCAGGTGGGTGGTGCACCGAAATAGTCTTCGACCACCGAGCGCACGCTGGTCTGCGCCGCCATGCGGCCCTCGCCGCCCATCGAGACCCCGTCGGCAATGGCGGCGATGAAGCCCAATTCCTCCTCGTGAGGCGCCGGCCTGCAGGCACCTGCGAAATCCTCGTTCTCCTGCCTCGGGCCACGCTCACTCGTGTAGCCCACATCGATGTCGAAGCTCATGTTGGTGCACCCACGTGGGGCGCCTGTGATTTACGTCACCTGCGAAGCAAGACGCTTGCCCGCAAAGAGTGCGCACAGCACCAGTTTGCGGCCATGAGCGTGGTGCACGCTGGCACCGTGCTTGCTAACTATGCAGCCAACAGAACCGCGACTGAGGATGCGCTGCATGAAGAAGATGAAGTTGGTGATGGTCGGCAATGGCATGGCGGGGGTGCGAACCCTCGAAGAGCTGTTGAAGATTGCGCCCGATCTCTATGACATCACGGTGTTCGGTGCGGAGCCGCACCCGAACTACAACCGCATCCTGTTGTCTCCCGTGCTCGCCGGCGAGCAGACACTCGAAGAGATCGTGCTCAACCCACTGAGCTGGTACGAAGAGAACAACATCAAGCTGCACCTGGGCAAGAAGGTCGTCGACGTCGACCGCCGCAACCGCATCGTCAAGGCCGCCGACGGCACCGAAGAATCGTATGACCGCCTGCTGATCGCCACCGGCTCCAACCCCTTCATCCTGCCGGTGCCCGGCAAGGACCTCGAAGGCGTGATCGCCTACCGCGACATCGCCGACACCAACACGATGATCGAGGCTGCGCAGAAGTACAAGCACGCGGTCGTGATCGGTGGCGGCCTCCTGGGCCTCGAAGCCGCCAACGGCCTGATGCTGCGCGGCATGCAGGTCACCGTCGTCCACATCATGCCGTGGCTGATGGAGCGCCAGCTCGACGACACCGCCGGCAAGCTGCTGCAGAAGTCGCTGGAAGACCGCGGCCTCAAGTTCATGATCGGCGCCAGCACGCAGGCGCTCATCGGCGATCAAGACGGCGGCAAGGCCGGCCGCGTGATGGCCGTGCAATTCAAAGACGGCACCGAAGTCCCGGCCGACCTGGTCGTGATGGCCGCCGGCATCCGCCCCAACACCGAGCTCGCCGAGAAGATCGGCCTGCACTGCAACCGCGGCATCGTCGTCAACGACACGATGCAGACCATCACCGACCCGCGCATCTACTCCATCGGCGAGTGCGCCGCCCACCGCGGCATTGCCTACGGCCTGGTGGCGCCGCTCTTCGAGCAGGGCAAGGTGTGCGCGACGCACCTCGCCGAGTTCGGCATCGGCCGCTACACCGGCTCACAGACCAGCACCAAGCTCAAGGTCACCGGCATCGACCTCTTCTCGGCCGGCGACTTCATGGGCGGCGACGGCTGCGAAGAGATCGTGATGAGCGACCCCTACGGCGGCGTCTACAAGAAGCTCGTCATCAAGGACGACAAGCTGATCGGCGCCTGCATGTACGGCGACACGGTCGATGGCTCCTGGTATTTCAAGCTTCTCCGCGAAGGTCGCAAGATCGCCGACATCCGTGACAAGCTGATGTTCGGCGAGTCCAACATCGGCGACACCGGTCACGAGGGCCACAGCAAGGCGGCCGCGATGGCCGACAGCGACGAGGTCTGCGGCTGCAACGGTGTCAACAAGGGCACCATCTGCAAAGCCATCAAGGAGAAGGGCCTTTTCACGCTCGACGAGGTGCGCAAGCACACCAAGGCTTCGGCCTCCTGCGGCTCGTGCACCGGGCTCGTGGAGCAGATCCTGATGTTCACGGCCGGCGGTGACTACTCCGCCACGCCGAAGAAGAAAGCCATGTGTGGCTGCACCGACGTAAGCCACCAGGAAGCCCGTGATGCGATCCGCGAGCAGAAGCTGCTCACCATCGATGCGACCTACAAGGCCCTCAACTGGCGCACGCCCAATGGCTGCTCCAGCTGCCGCCCGGCGATCAACTACTACCTCATCAGCACCTGGCCGAAGGAAGCGAAGGACGACCCGCAGTCGCGCTTCATCAACGAGCGCAGCCACGCCAACATCCAGAAGGACGGCACCTACTCCGTCGTGCCGCGCATGTGGGGCGGCGAGACCACCGCCGCGGAGCTGCGCCGCATTGCCGATGCGGTCGACAAGTACAAGATCCCCACCGTCAAGGTGACCGGCGGCCAGCGCATCGACCTGCTCGGCGTGAAGAAGGAAGACCTGGTCAACGTCTGGAAAGACATCGGCATGCCCTCGGGCCATGCCTACGCCAAGGCGTTGCGCACGGTGAAGACCTGCGTGGGCAGCGAGTGGTGCCGCATGGGCACGCAAGACAGCACCCAGATGGGCAAGGACCTCGAGCGTGCGATGTGGCGCATGTACGCCCCGCACAAGGTGAAGTTCGCCGTGTCGGGCTGCCCGCGCAACTGTGCGGAGTCGGGCATCAAGGACGTGGGCATCATCGGCGTCGACTCCGGCTGGGAGATGTACATCGCCGGCAACGGCGGCATCAAGACCGAGGTGGCGCACTTCCTCGTGAAGCTCAAGACGGCCGAGGAAGTGCTCGAGTACACCGGCGCCTTCTGCGAGCTCTACCGCCAAGAGGGCTGGTACTTGGAACGCACCGTCCACTACGTGAACCGCGTTGGCCTCGACTACGTGAAGAAGCGCATCCTCGACGACCATGAGGGCCGCAAGGCGCTGTGGGCGCAGTTGCAGTACGCGCTCGACGGCGAGCCCGATCCGTGGTTCGAGTTCGACAAGGCGCAGGTCGACACGCGCCAGTTCACGCCCGTCCAGGCGGTCTGATCCCCCTTCCACTGCATCCCCACATTCCCATGCCCAACTGGACCCTCATCTGCCGCGTCGACGACATCAGCCCGCTGGGCTCGCGACGCGTGACGCGCCCAAAGGGCGCCCCCGTCGCCGTGTTTCGCGCCCAGGGCGACCAGATCTTCGCCATCCTCGACCGATGCCCGCACAAAGGCGGCCCGCTCAGCCAGGGCATCGTCTTCGGCACCAGCGTCGCCTGCCCGCTGCACAACATGAACATCGGCCTCGACGACGGCCGCGTCAAGGAGCCCGACGAAGGCTGCGTGCCGAAGTTCGCGGTGAAGGTGGACGCCGGCACGATCTACCTCGACGCCGACGAGCTGGCATCGGTCGGCACCGATCTCGCCTTGCCCGTGGCCGGCCCTTGCGCCACGCGCGGCGCGGTCGGTGGCGGCCAGATCATCGAGGTGCAGACGCCGCACACGGCCTGAGCGAGGACCGGCCCCGATGCTCGAAACGCGCACAACCTGCCCTTACTGCGGCGTGGGCTGCGGCGTCATCGTCGAAAGCGACGGGGCGCAGATCACTGGCGTGCGTGGTGACCCGGAACACCCGGCCAACTTCGGCCGGCTCTGCACGAAAGGGTCGACACTGCATCACACGGCCACCCGGCCCATCACGCTGCAGGCCCGGCTGCTTCACCCGGCGCAGCGGCTCTCGCGGCAAAGCGCGCCGCAGCGGGTGAGCTGGGATGCAGCGCTCGCGCTCGCCGTCGATCGTTTCGCCCAGACGATCCGCGAGCATGGGCCCGATGCCGTGGGCTTCTACATCTCGGGCCAGCTGCTGACCGAGGACTACTACGTCTTCAACAAGTTGGCCAAGGGCCTCATCGGCAGCAACAACATCGACACCAACTCGCGCCTGTGCATGAGCAGCGCGGTCGCCGGCTACAAGGCCACGCTGGGCGCCGACGCGCCGCCGGCCTGCTACGACGATGTGAATCACGCGAGCACGCTCTTCATCACCGGCTCCAACACCGCGTTCGCCCACCCCATCCTCTTCCGCCGCATCGAAGACGCGAAGCGTGCCAACCCGGCCATGAAGGTGATCGTGGCCGACCCGCGCCGTACCGAGACGGCCGAGTTCGCCGACCTGTACCTGCCCATCCTGCCGGGCACCGACGTCGCCCTGTACCACGGCATGCTGCACGTGATGCTGTGGGAGGGCTTGACCGACACCGCCTACATCAACGCCCACACCCACGGCTTCGAGGCCCTGCGCAACCGCGTGCGCGACTACACACCCAAAGAGGTCGCGAAGCTTTGCGGCATCACCGAAGACGCGCTCCTGCAGGCGGCGCGCTGGTTCGCCGACTCGAAGGGCCGCACGCTCTCGCTCTACTGCCAGGGCCTGAACCAGAGCAGCCGCGGCACCGACAAGAACGCCGCGCTCATCAACCTGCATCTCGCCACGGGCCAGATCGGCAAGCCGGGCGCCGGCCCCTTCTCGCTGACCGGCCAGCCCAATGCGATGGGCGGGCGCGAAGTGGGTGGCCTTGCGAACCTGCTGAGCGCGCACCGCGACATGGGCAACGCCGAGCACCGTGCCGAGGTGGCGCGGCTCTGGGGCGTGGACGACGTGCCGGCCAAGCCCGGCAAGACGGCGGTCGAAATGTTCGAGGCCGCGGCGGACGGAGAGATCAAGGCACTGTGGATCGCCTGCACGAACCCCGCGCAATCGATGCCCGACCAGGCCACCGTGCACCGCGCGCTGGAGCGCGCCGAGTTCGTGGTCGTGCAGGAAGCCTTCTCGACCACCGCCACCTGCCGATATGCCGACCTGCTGCTGCCGGCCACCACCTGGGGCGAGAAGGACGGCACGGTGACCAACAGCGAGCGCCGCATCAGCCGCGTGCGCCCCGCCGTGCCCAAGCCCGGCGAGACCCGGCACGACTGGGATATCGCAGTCGATTTCGCTCGCCGCCTGGAGCGGGAGCTGCGCCCTGGACAGCCGACGGTCTTCCCCTACGACACGCCAGAGTCGGTGTGGGTCGAGCACCGCGAGAGCACGCGCGGCCGCGACCTCGACATCACCGGTCTCAGCTACGCACGGCTCGAACAATCGCCAGCGCAGTGGCCTTTCAGGGAAGGCGCGGCGCAAGGCCAGGAGAGGCTGTACGAAGACGGCGTCTTCCCGACCGCCGACGGCCGCGCGAAGTTTGCCGACGTGGGCTACGAGCCCGTGGCCGAGCCGCGCGATGCACGCTTTCCTTTCTCTCTCAACACCGGCCGCCTGCGCGACCAATGGCACGGCATGAGCCGCACCGGCACCATCGGCCGCCTGTTCGGCCACGTGCCGGAGCCCGTGGTCGAGATGAACGCACAGGATCTCGTCCGCTTGCGGGTCAGCGAAGGCGATCTCGTGCACGTGACCTCGCGCCGCGGCAGCGTTGTGATGCCGGTGCGCGCGAGCGATCAGGTGGCCGGCACACAAGCCTTCATCGCCATGCACTGGGGCGAGGAGTTTGTCTCCGGCAGCAGCAGCACCGGCTCGCGCCTCCACGGCGTCAATGCGCTCACCACGCCCGCGTTCTGCCCGAAGTCCAAGCAGCCCGAGTTCAAGCACGCCGCAGTGAAGGTGCTCAAGGCCGAGCTGCCCTGGCGACTGCTCGGCATGGCCTGGCTGGCCGACGACAAGGTCATCGCTGCGCGCGAGCAGCTCAAGTCGCTGATGGGCGCATTCGCCTATGCGAGCTGCGTTCCGTTTGGGCGCGATCGCGGCGGCCTGCTTTTCCGCGCCGCGGCATACGAAGCACCGCCCGATGAGCTCGTGATCCAGCTCGAGGGCATGCTGGGGCTGGGCGGCGCCGAGGTGCTGCACTACGCCGACAAGCGCCGTGGCCAGCGCCGGACCATGCGGCTTGCCCAGGCGGGCGACCAGACGCGTCTCGAAGGCTTCGTGCTCGCCGGCGACACCAGCGCCGAAAGCTGGGTGAAGCCGCTTCTACAGGATGAGCTGCCCGCACAGGCCTATGGTCGGCTGCTGCTGGTGCCCGGTGCACGTGCGCCGGTGGCCGTGCAGGCACGTGGGCGCCAGGTCTGCACCTGCTTCAACGTGGCCGAGCCCGAGATCGTGGGCACGCTGCGAGGCTGCCAGGGCTCGCCGGACCAACAGCTCGCGCAGCTGCAGGACTCGCTCAAATGCGGCACGAATTGCGGCTCCTGCATCCCTGAATTGAAGCGTCTCGTGCGCGCGCAGCTCAGCGCCGCCTGAAAATCCGCAATCCCCAGGCCCAAAGTGGCCCGGGTCTTGCGAACGCAGTTCCAGGGACGACAAGCACATGAGCATCAGCCACTACATCAAGGAGATCGGGCGCGGCAAGGAAGGCGCTCGGTCGCTCAAGCACGAGCAGGCACACGACCTGATGAGCCAGGTGCTCGACGGGAAGGTGACCGACCTCGAACTCGGCGCCTTCGCCCTCGCCATGCGCATCAAGGGCGAGACCATCGACGAGACCGCGGGCTTCCTGCAGGCCACCACCGAGCGCTGCCTGCCCATCGCGACCACCCGCCCGGCCGTGGTGCTGCCCTCGTACAACGGCGCGCGCAAGCTGCCCAACCTCACGCCGCTGCTGGCGCTGCTGCTGGCGCAGGAAGACATCCCGGTGCTCGTGCACGGCATGCCCGAAGACCCGGGCCGCGTGACCACCGCCGAGATCTTTCATGACCTGGGCCTGCCGATCGCGCGCGACGCCGGCGACGTGGCCGCCGCGTGGGCGCGGCACGAGCCGGTCTACATCCGCACCGATGTGTTGTGCCCGCCGCTGGCGCGCTTGCTCGATGCCCGCTGGACCATCGGCCTGCGCAACTCGGGCCACACCGTCGCCAAGCTGCTCGACCCGTGTGCAGCCGGCAGCGCAATGCGCGTCGTCAACTACACCCACCCGGAGTACGGGCAGATGTTGACCGGCTTCCTGCAGCACACCCTCGCCAACGCGATGCTGATGCGCGGCACCGAAGGCGAGCCGGTGGCCGACCCGCGCCGCCTGCCGAAGCTCGATGTGTTCATCGACGGCGTGGCCCGCACCGATCTTTCGGTGGCTGCGCATGATGGCGTGCTGCGCGAGCTGCCCGTGCTGCCGCGCACCTGCGACGCGGCCACCACGGCGATGTACATCCAGTCGGTGATCAGCGGCGAGAAGCCGGCACCGGCACCCCTCATGCAGCAGGTCGCCTGCCTGCAGGCTTCGCTCGAAGCCCTTGCCCACGCCCATCCCCAGGAGAAATCGGCATGACGCCCGCAGCAGTACACCGCCCGCAGGTCACCTTGGTCGGCGCCGGCCCCGGCGACCCGGAGCTGCTGACGGTCAAGGCCGTGCGGGCGATCCGCGCGGCGACGGTGCTGCTGGTCGACGACCTGGTGGGCGACGGCGTGCTGCGCTACGCCCGCCGCAGCACACGCATCGTGCGCGTGGGCAAGCGAGGCGGCTGCGCGAGCACGCCGCAGGCCTTCATCGAGAAGCTCATGGCAGCGGAGGCGCTCAAAGGCGAGCGTGTGGTGCGCCTCAAGGGCGGCGACCCGTTTGTCTTCGGCCGTGGCGGTGAGGAGGTCGAGCACCTGCGCGAGCTGGGCATCGAGGTGAACGTGGTCAACGGCATCACCTCGGGCCTGGCCGCCGTCACGTCGCTCAACGTACCGCTCACCCACCGTGACCACGCGCACGGCGTCATCTTCGTCACCGGCCACGCCAAGGAGCACGGCCGCTCGCCCGACTGGGCCACGCTGGCCGCCGCGGCGGCGCAGGGCCTCACGCTCGTCATCTACATGGGCGTCGCGCAGGCGGGCCACCTGCAGCAGGGGCTGCTCGAAGGCCTGGGCCACTCGACGCCGATTGCCGTGGTGCAGCACGCGAGCCTGCCGCACCAGCGCCACGCCGTCGGCACGCTCGGCGACCTGCCGGGCCTGATCGAGCGCGAAGGCCTGGGCAGCCCGGCCATCATCGTGGTCGGCGACGTGCTCCGGGGCCTGGCCGCCCTGCCCCTCGAAAGAGGGGCGACCCGGGCAGCCTGACCGCGCACGCCGACACGATAATCCCCGGCGTTTTGACGGACGGAGGGGACCGATGCTCGAACTCGACAAGCTCAACCAGCTCACCGAATCCCACGGCGAGCTGCGCCGTGGCAAGGGCATGGTGACCGGCGTGATCGCGCTGGTGCTGGCCATGCTGTGCTTCCTGGGCGTGCTCGCCTTCCACTTCCCTCAGTACCTGACCACGCCCGAGCTGCGCAAGAGCTACGACGTCAACGTCATCCGCACGATCATGCTGGTGGCCATCGGGATCTCGGGCGGGCTGTCGCTGTTCAACCTCATCCGCGGCCGCAACCGCTGGCTGGCGCTGTGGACCTTCGGCCTGGTGGCGCTCACCCTGCTGCTCGGCGGCCACAAGGTCGAGGTCGATCCCAACTTCCCCGACCACACACCGTACATCGGCCTCGACTGGTTCATCCTCGACCTGCTCGGCTCCACGCTGATCTTCATCTTCATCGAGAAGATGTGGGCGCTGCGCAAGGATCAGCCCGTCTTCCGCGCCGAGTGGCAGACCGACATGCACCACTTCATCGTGAACCACATGGTGGTGGGCTTCATCCTGCTGGCCACCAACCTGCTGGTGCACAAGCTCTTCGGCTGGGCGGCGCACGACGGCATCCGCGGCTGGGTGGCGGGGCTCAACTTCTGGGTGGCGCTCTTCCTCATCATCCTGGTGGCCGACCTCGTGCAGTACTGGACGCACCGCGCCTACCACGAGGTGCCGCTGCTGTGGCGCCTGCATGCGGTGCACCACAGCGTCAAAAGCATGGACTGGCTGGCCGGCTCGCGCCAGCACATCCTCGAGCTGCTGATCACCCGCACGCTGGTGCTGGCGCCGATCTACGTGCTCGGCTTCAGCAAGCAGGTGATCGATGCGTACATCATCGTGGTGGGCTTCCAGGCGGTGTTCAACCACGCCAACGTGAGCGTGCGGCTCGGGCCGCTGCGCTATCTCATCGTCACGCCGAATTTCCACCACTGGCACCACTCGCAGGACGACGAGGCGATCGACAAGAACTACGCCGCGCACTTCGCATTCCTGGACTATCTCTTCGGCACCGCGGTGAAGTCAGACCGTGAGTGGCCCGCGCAGTACGGTGTGGTCGGCGACTACGTGCCCAACGGCTTCTGGAAGCAGGTCAAGTTTCCGTTTGTCTGGAAAGGCTGAGCCTCTTCACTTGACCGAGCCGAGCGCCTTGGGTGCCGCCATCCCGAGGATCGCGGCGAACACAGCAACCGAGGTCAGGCCGATCGTCAGCGACGAGTGCTCGGCGATCACGCCGATCAAGGGCGGCCCGGCCATCATCCCGAAGTAGCCGACCGACGCCACCACCGCGATGCCGTGCGCCGGGTTGGCATCGAGCTTCGCAGCCGAGCCGAAGAGCACCGGCACCACGTTCGCGAAGCCGAGCCCCACCAGCGCGAAGCCGACCAGCGTGGCGACCGGGTGGGCAATCAACAGCACGGCCGCCATCGACACCGCCGCCAGGGCAGCACTGGAGCTCATGAGCATGGCGGGCGACACACGGTCGCGCACCCAGTCACCGCCGAACCGGGCCGCCGCCATCGCGCCGCTGAAACTGGCATAGGCCAGCGCCGCGACGTCGGGCGCGCTTTGCAGCTCCTGCGTCATGTAGAGCACGCTCCAGTCGTACATCGCCCCCTCGGCGATCAGGCCCAGTGCGGCCAGCACGCCCAGCAGGCCCAGCACCCCGCGCGGCCAGGCCAGGCCGTGGCCCTGCTGCGACGAGCCTGACACGGTGGAGAGCATCGACAGGCCAGCCACCACGACCAGCACTCCGCTGGCGAGTGAGGTCAACACCAGGTGCGCGTCGGGCGACACCCCGCGTGACAGCAGCACGCTTCCAAAGCCCGCCCCCACCATGCCGCCGAGGCTGAACATGCCGTGGAAGCCGCTCATCAGGCTGCGCTTGCGCAGCGTTTCGATCTCGCTGGCCGCCGTGTTGATCGACACATCGAAGAGGCTCATGCCCACGCCGAAGGCGATCAGCAGCGCCACCAGCACCCAGTAGCTCTGGCTCGCCAGCAGGCCCACGAGGCTCGCCGCACAGAGGACGCCGGCGGCGATGCCCACACGCCTCGCCCCCCCGAGGCCGACGATGCGGCCCGCTTGCGTCAACGTGGCCACCGCGCCGACACCCGAGGCCAGCATCGCCATCGCCAGGGCCTGCTCGCCGAGCCCGTAGTGCTGCTTGACCGTCGGCACGTGCACGCCCCAAGTGGCGAACAAGGCGCCTGCGATGAAGAATTGCGCCCGCACTGCGTGGGTCGCACGCATCAGGCTCTGTTGGGGGATCGGCGCGACAAGGCTCATGGGGCGGCGATTCTAGGAATCGCTCGGGATAATCGCGCGATGGGGAGATTCGATGCAGTCGTGATCGGTGGGGGTGCCGCGGGCTTGTTCTGTGCCGGCATGGCGGGCCAGAGGGGCGCCAAGGTCTTGCTGATCGACCACAGCGAGAAGGTGGCCGAGAAGATCCGCATCTCGGGCGGCGGGCGCTGCAACTTCACCAACCGCGACGCCGGGCCGGCGAATTTCCTCTCGGCCAACCCGCACTTCTGTCGCTCGGCACTCGCACGCTACACGCCGCAGGATTTCATCGCGCTGGTGCAGCGCCACCGCATCCCCTGGCACGAGAAGCACAAGGGGCAGCTCTTTTGCGACGAATCGTCGGAAGACATCATCGGCATGCTGCTGCGCGAATGCGAGCAAGGCCGCGTGACGCGCTGGCATGGGTGTGGGGTGCAGGCGGTGCGGGCGGCCGGCAGCGGGTTCGAGCTCGACACGGCGCAAGGCACCGTTCGCGCCGACAAGGTCGTCGTGGCCACCGGCGGCCTCTCGATCCCCAAGATCGGCGCCAGTGACTTCGGCTATCGGCTGGCGAAGCAGTTCGGCCACCGCCTCGTCGAGACCCGGCCGGCGCTGGTGCCACTCACTTTTGATGCGACAGCTTGGGCGCCTTTTTCAGCACTGTCGGGACTGTCGCTTCCGGTCGAGATCCGCACTTGGCCCGCCAAGGGCGGCATGGCCTTCCTCGAAGACCTGCTCTTTACCCACCGCGGGCTGAGCGGCCCGGCCGTGTTGCAGATTTCGAGCTATTGGCAACCCGGCACGCCGATTCGGCTCGACTTGGCGCCGCAGCACGACCTGGCCCACCACCTGACGCAGGCCAAGTCGGGCTCGAAGCGCAAGCTGCAGACAGAGCTGGCCGGATTGCTGCCCCAGCGCCTGGCCGAAGGCTGGCTGGCCCGCTACCCCGACATCGCCGACCGTCCCCTGGCCGACCTCAAAGACCGCGACCTGCAAACCCTCGCCCAGAGCCTGCAAGCCTGGGAACTCACCCCCTCCGGCACGGAGGGCTACCGCAAGGCCGAAGTCACTGCCGGCGGCGTCGACACCCGCGAACTCAGCTCGCAGACCCTCGAAAGCCGCCTGATGCCCGGTCTCTTCTTCATCGGCGAGGTGGTCGACGTGACCGGCTGGCTCGGCGGTTACAACTTCCAGTGGGCCTGGGCCAGCGCCGCCGCCTGCGCCCAAGCTTTGGCAGCGCCCTCTCCGAGCGGCCACTAACCTGTGCTTGCCAGCCAGGATTCCCTGGCTATAATCGCCGTCTTTGCTGGCAAAACCCGCGTGTCGATTCGCCCAGCACACCAGGCTGGATTCCGGAACCTCCTTCCTGGCACCCCGAGCGAACACCGAGCGCACAACTTCTGAATCCATGACTTCTATTCGCGTCAAAGAAAACGAACCGTTCGACGTGGCCCTGCGCCGCTTCAAGCGCACGATTGAAAAGCTGGGCCTGCTGACCGACCTGCGCGCCCGCGAGTTCTACGAAAAGCCCACCGCCGAGCGCAAGCGCAAGAAGGCGGCCGCGGTGAAGCGCCACTTCAAGCGCATCCGCAGCATGCAGCTGCCCAAGCGCCTGTACTGATCCCTCGCGGATCCTCGGCAAAGCCCGCACACTGCGGGCTTTGTTGTTTCTAGCCCGGAGAAACATGCCATGAGTCTCAAAGACCAGATCACCGAAGACATGAAGACCGCGATGAAGGCCAAGGAAGCCGATCGCCTGCTCACCATCCGCGGCCTGATGGCGGCGATGAAGCAGAAGGAAGTCGACGAACGCGTGACGCTCGACGATGCGGCCATCATCGGCATCGTCGACAAGCTCATCAAGCAGCGTAAGGATTCGATCAGCCAGTTCGCCGCCGCCGGCCGCACCGACTTGGTCGACAAGGAAACGGCCGAGCTGAAGGTGCTGGAGACCTACCTGCCGCAGCGCATGAGCGCCGATGAGATCACCGCTGAAGTGGCGAAGATCGTGGCGAGCCTCGGCGCCAGCGGACCGGGCGACATGGGCAAGGTGATGGGCGCCGTGAAGGCGCAACTCGCCGGCAAGGCCGACATGGGCCTCGTCTCCGCCGCCGTCAAACAAGCACTTGCCCGCTGAGGTATCCGCCATGACGACTCCCCATGTGATGCCCGTGGCGCCCGATGTGTGCGTCGCCCCGCAACTCGACCCGTCGGCCATGGCGTGGGCCGCGCAGAACGGCTTCAAGAGCGTGGTCAACAACCGCCCCGATTTCGAAGGCGGCCCCGACCAGCCGACCAATGCCGCCATCGAAGCCGCCGCCCGCGCGGCTGGCCTCGAATACGCCTTCCTGCCGGTGAACGGCGCCTACCAGTCGCCGGAAGAGATCGAGCGCTTCGCCGAGCTGCTGCGCACGATGCCGAGGCCCCTGCTCGCCTTCTGCCGCTCGGGCGCCCGCTCGGGCAGGCTCTACCAGGCCGCCGCCAGCCTCTGACCCCACGGCGCCCGCCATGCGCCTCAAGCTCAAGGTCTTCCTGCTGGCGGTGATCCCGCTGCTGGCCTCGGCCGCGCTCATCGCGTGGGCGGTGGGCCAGCAGGAGAAGAGCCTCTCCGAGCGCGAACGTGCACTCGTCGAGTCGGCGTACATGGCGAACAAGGAAGCGGAGCTTCGCCACTACGTCGACCTCGCGCAGAGCGTGATCGCCCCGCTGTACCAGTCCGGCCGCGACGACGCGGCCACGCGCGCCGAAGCCATGCGCCTGCTCGCCGCGCTCGACTACGGCGCCGACGGCTACTTCTTCCTCTACGACCTCGACGGGCGCAACCTCATGCACCCGCGCCAGCCCGAACTCATGGGCCGCAACCTGTGGGAGATGCGCGACGCGCAAGGCCAGCCCATCATCCAGCAGCTCATCGGGAAAGCGCGCGAAGGCGGTGGCTACGTGCAATACGTCTGGCAGAAGCCGTCATCGCAACAGATCACGCCCAAGCTCGGCTACGTGATCGCGCTGCCGCGCTGGAACTGGATGCTCGGCACCGGGCTGTACCTCGACGACATCCACGCCACACTCGCGCAGCTCGACCAGCAGGTCAGCGACAACGTGCGCACCACCATGTGGTGGATCGCCGGCATCGCACTCGCCGGCATTGCGGTGCTTGGCGCCTGCGGCCTCGCCTTCAACCTCAGCGAATCGCGCGAAGCCGACCACAAGCTGCGCCTGCTCGCGCGCCAGGTGGTGAAGTCGCAGGAAGACGAACGCGCCCACCTCTCACGCGAGCTGCACGACGGCACCAGCCAGACCCTCGTCTCGATCAAGCTCCTGCTCGAATCGGCGCAGGCCCAGCTCGACCGGGGCGAACGCAACGCCCCGCTGGCCAAGGCGCTGGCCCGCCTCAACGACGCCCTGCACGAGGTACGCAACATCTCGCACCGCCTGCGCCCGGCCGAGCTCGACGTGCTGGGCCTGCCCGCTGCGCTCGAACAGATGGGCCGCGAGTTCAGCGAGCACAGCGAGATGGCGTTCGACATGCGCGTAGGCGGTGCTGCATCGCCCCTGCCCGATGCGGTGAGCACCGTGCTCTTCCGCGTCACGCAAGAGGCCCTGACCAACATCGAGAAGCATGCCCAGGCCGGCGAAGTGCAGGTGCGCCTCATCTTCGGCACGACGGGCGTGCGCCTGCGCATCACCGATGACGGCATCGGCTTCGACGCACAAGCCGTGGCGCTCGACCCGCGCCGCGGCATCGGCTTGCGCAACATGCGCGAACGGGTCGAATCGATTGGTGGGCGCTTCCAGGTGCGCTCGCAACGGGGCCGCACCGAAGTCGTGGTCGATGTGCCGGCGGCCTCACTCCGGCGCCTTTCCCCCTCCGAGCGCCTGGCCGCATGAACACGACCCGCATCGCCATCGTCGACGACCACCCGCTGGTGCGAGACGGCTTGAAGCTGCGCCTGTCGGCCCAGCCCGCCCTCGCCCTGGTCGGCGAAGCGGGCGATGCCGCCGAGGCCTTCGACATGGTCGAGCGCCACGCCCCCGAACTCGTGCTGATGGACGTCGGCATGAAGGGCACCAACGGCATCGACCTCACCGCCCAGTTGCTGCGGCAGCACCCGCGCCTGCGCGTGCTGATGCTCAGCATGTACGACAACCCCGAATACGTGAACCGCGCCATGCAGGCCGGCGCCCGCGGCTACGTGCTGAAAGACGCCCCGTCGGACGAGATCCTCGACGCGATTGCCGCCATCAACGCCGGCCGCACGTATCTCAGCGCCGCCATCTCCGGGCGCATGTCGCGTTCGCAGGCCCCGCGGCCGGTGCTGTCGCCGCGCGAGAGCGAGATCCTGGCCGGCCTGGCCCGCGGCCACGCCAGCCGCCAGATCGCCGAAGCCCTGGGCCTGAGCGTGCGCACCGTCGAAACCCACCGCCAGAACATCAAGCGCAAGCTTGGGCTGGAGGGCCAGGCCGAACTCATCAAGTACGCGGTCGAGCACTGCCGTGACCACGCGCCGGGCACGTAAAACCACTTAGCGGAAAGACCCGTGGCGCACCAGGGCCGAATCGGTTCTGATCCAGCCTGCCGCCGGTGTGCCCACGAGGCGCCTGCGCATCCGATCTCTCAAAACCTCCGGAGACTCCCGTGTCCCCCCTACTGTCACTGTCCAGGTGGATCGACCGCTTCAGCGAGTTCATCGGCCGCTGGGTCGCATGGCTCGTGCTGGCCGCCGTGCTCATCAGCGCCGCCAACGCCATCGTGCGCAAGGCGTTCAACACCAGCTCCAATGCGTTTCTCGAAATCCAGTGGTACCTCTTCGCCGGGGTCTTCCTGCTGGCGGCGGGCTACACACTGCTGCGCCAGGAGCACGTGAAGATCGACGTGATCGTGGGCCGCTTCTCGAAGCGCGTGCAGATCTGGGTCGACATCGTCGGCCTGGCGTTCTTCCTGCTGCCTTTCGTCGTGGTCGTGTTCGCGATGGTGATGCCGCTGGTGCTGAGTGCCTATCACAGCGGCGAGGTGTCGCCCAACGCGGGCGGCCTGATCCGCTGGCCCGTCTATGCGCTCTTGCCACTGGGCCTCTTGCTGCTGGGCATCCAGGCGATCTCCGAGCTCATCAAGCGCGTGGCGTTCCTGAAGGGGCTGATCCCTGACCCCACGCTGAAGGCCGGGGCCAAGAGCGCCGAGGAAGAACTCGCCGAGTTCCTGCTGCAAAAGGAAGTGGCCGCCCGTGAGCAGGCCCTCGCCAAGGGAGGCGAAAAATGATCGAGTTCATCACCGCGAACATGGCCCCGATCATGTTCGCCAGCCTGATCGTCTTCCTGTTGATGGGCTATTCGGTGGCGTTTTCGCTCGCCGCCTGCGGACTCTTCTTCGGCTTCGTGGCCATCGAGCTGGGTGTCCCTGGCATGGCCTCGCTGATGCAGGCGTTGCCCTTGCGCATCTTCGGGATCATGCAGAACGACACGCTGCTGGCGATCCCGTTCTTCACCTTCATGGGGCTGGTGCTCGAACGATCGGGCATGGCCGAAGACCTGCTCGACACGGTGGGCCAGCTCTTCGGCCCCATCCGTGGCGGCCTGGCCATCGCGGTGATCCTCGTGGGCGCCATGCTCGCCGCCACCACCGGCGTGGTGGCGGCGTCGGTGATCTCGATGGGCCTCATCTCGCTGCCCATCATGCTGCGCTACGGCTATGACCGGCGCGTGGCCGGTGGCGTGATCGCCGCCTCGGGCACGCTCGCGCAGATCATCCCACCCTCGCTCGTGCTCATCGTGATGGCCGACCAGCTCGGCAAGAGCGTGGGTGACCTCTACAAGGGCGCCTTCATCCCCGGTTTCGTGCTCACGGGCCTGTACCTGCTCTACGTCATCGGCGTCGCGATCACGCGGCCGAAATGGGTGCCCGCCCTGCCGCCCGAGGCCCGCACCATCCGCGAGCCCGACGGCTCGCCGGGCCTGCGCTCGCTGCTCGTGCTGACGATCCTGTCGACCGGCTGCGCCATCGCGTTCGCCAAGACCCGCCCGGCCGGCACGCCAACCGACGAGATGATCGTCGTCTCGATGTGCGTGGGCGTCGGCGTGGCCTTCCTGCTCGCCGTCATCAACAAGGTCGCACGCCTGAAGCTCCTGTCGAACATGGCCGAGCGCGTCACCTTCGTGCTCATCCCGCCGCTCGGGCTGATCTTCCTCGTGCTCGGCACCATCTTCCTCGGCATCGCCACGCCGACCGAAGGCGGCGCGATGGGAGCGACCGGCGCGCTCATCATGGCGCTCGCTCGCAAGCGCATCGACATGAAGCTCCTGCGCCAGGCGATGGACTCGACCATGAAGCTCTCGTGCTTCGTGCTCTTCATCCTGGTGGGCTCCACCGTGTTCAGCCTGTCGTTCCAGGGCGTCGACGGGCCGAAGTGGGTCGAGCACCTGTTGACCAGCCTGCCGGGGGGCCAGCTCGGCTTCCTGATCGTGGTCAACATCCTGATCTTCGTGCTCGCGTTCTTCCTCGACTTCTTCGAGCTGTCGTTCATCGTGGTGCCGCTGCTCGCGCCCGTGGCCGACAAGCTGGGCATCGACCTGGTGTGGTTCGGCGTGCTGCTGGCGGTCAACATGCAGACCTCGTTCATGCACCCGCCGTTCGGCTTCGCGCTCTTCTACCTGCGCAGCGTGGCGCCGCACAACGACTACACCGACAAGGTCACCGGCCAGCCCGTGGCCAAGGTGACCACCGGGCAGATCTACTGGGGCGCGGTGCCCTTCGTGGTGATCCAGATCATCATGGTCGGCCTGATCATCGCGTTCCCGGGGCTCGTGTCGAGCGGCCTGACCAAGGAAGAGACCATCGACGCGGACAAGGCCTTCCAGGAACTGCGCATGCAGGAAGACAAGGAAGCCGGCCTCTCCGCCGAGCCGGCCGACCCCGGCGCGTCGGAAGCCCAGGCAGCCGACCCTGCCGCGTCGGAGCCTCAGGCAGACAGCAGCACCGAGTCCGACGACCCGATGAAGGCGCTCGAAGACGCCATCAAGGACGACGAGAAGAAGAAGTAGCCGTCGTCACCCCAGCGGAGCGCAGCGCTCCGCTGGCCCCGGCCTCACAACAGCTGGAACGCGGCAATCGCCACCAGCGTGGGGCCGGCCGCGGCGACGAAGAGCCACACCGCGCTGATGGCACCGTCGCGGAAGCTCGCGCGCAAGATGGAATAACCGGCCGGGTTCGGCGCGTTGGCAATCACGGTGAGGCCACCGCCGGTCACGGCGCCGGCCACCAGCGAGTACTTGAACTCGTCGCTCAAGCCGTCGACGAGCGAGCCCAGGTAGGTGAGCGCCGCGTTGTCGGTCACCGCCGTGAGGGCGGTGGCGGCGTAGTAGACCTGCTGCGCGCTCAGGCGCGTGAGCAGCTCCTGCAGCCACCACTGCTGCTGCCCGCCCAGCACCACAAGCCCTGCGAGGAAGAACGCCACCAGCAGCGCTTCGCGCAGGATGAGCGCATCGTGGTGCCGCGGGTAGGCCCGCGCGTAGCCGATGAAGAAGAGCAGCAGCCCCATGAAGACGGCTGGGTGGTGGGCGAACATCACCACGCCCAGCAGGAACAGGCCGCTCACGATCATCGCCGTCGGCGGCGGGCCGCTGCGATCGCGGATGCCCGCCGCTTCGGGCGTGGCGCGCAGCAGGTGGCGGGCGAAGATCAGCGTCACGACCGAGGCGTTGATCACCACTGCCAGCGCCGCCTTCCAGCCGAAGTGGCTCAGCATGAACGAGGAGTCCCAGCCCCACTTGGCCGCCACCATCAGCACCGGCGGCGCCGCAAACGAGGTGAGGGTGCCGCCGATCGACACGTTGACGAAGAGCACACCGAGCGTCGCGTACTTCACGCGCTCGGGCAGCTCGACGTTGAACACACGGTCGCGCAGGGTCAGCGCAGCGAGCGTCATGGCCGCCGGCTCGGTGAGCGCCGAGCCCATCAGCGGCAGCACCGACAGCGCGAGGAAATACACCGCCATCGACCGCGGCAGCGGCGTCACCCGCGCCAGCGCGTTCACCAGCACCTCGGCCAGCTTCAGGATGGGCTTGCTGCCGGCCACCACCATGATCGCGAAGACGAAGAGCGGCTCGGTGAAATTGCGGCTGTCGATGTAGGCGACGGCACCGTCACGCCCGAGCGCCACGAAGAGGAAGAGCGCCAACACCAGCGCCCAGAAGCCGAACACGACCTCCACTTCCGACAGCAGGTGGAACACGCCTTCGTGCCGCGGATAGCGGTGCGCCAGGTGGGCGAACACGCTGGTCGAGAAGGTGTGCACCAGCGCCACGGCAAAGAGCGCGGCGGCAACGAGTTGGACGGTGGTGGGCGTCATGGCAGCGGGTGGCGTGAACGTGTGGAAGGGGTGGCCCAAGAAAAAAGCCCCGCCGTGGCGGGGCTTGCACGAGTGTCGCGCGACCTCAGAGCTTGGCGCTCTGCATGTAGCTGTCGAAGCGGGCCTCGGTGAAGCGGAACCACAGGTTCGCTTCCTTGCGGTAGTTCGAGTAGTCGGTGTAGATCTTCTTCCAGCTCGGGTTCTTGGCGGAGATCTCGCTGTAAAGGTCCATCGAGGCCTTGTAGGCCGCGTCCATCACCGGCTTCGGGAAGGACACGAGCTTGGTCTTGTTGGCCACCAGCTGGCGCAGCGCGGCCGGGTTCTTCACGTCGTACTTGGCCTGCATTTCGGTGTGCGCAAACGCAGCAGCGGCTTCGATGATGGCCTTGTATTCGGCGGACAGGCCGTCATAGGCCTTCTGGTTGACCAGCAGGTCGAGCTGCGGGCCACCTTCCCACCAGCCGGGGTAGTGGTAGAACTGCGCGACCTTGTTGAAGCCGAGCTTCTGGTCGTCATACGGGCCTACCCATTCGGCTGCATCGATGGTGCCCTTCTCGAGCGCCTGGTAGATCTCGCCACCAGGGATGTTTTGCGGCACCGAGCCGAGGCGTTCGCAGACCTTGCCGGCGAAGCCGCCGACGCGGAACTTCAAGCCCTTCATGTCGGCGACGGTCTTGATCTCCTTGCGGAACCAGCCGCCCATCTGCGCCCCGGTGTTACCCATCGGGAAGCTGATCATGCTGTACTTCGCGTAGAACTCGCGCATCAGCTTCAAGCCGTTGCCTTCGTACATCCACGCGGTCATCTGGCGCGAGTTGAGGCCGAAGGGAATCGCGCAGCCGAGGGCGAAGGTCTCGTCCTTGCCGAAGTAGTAGTAGGGCGCGGTGTGGCCCATCTCGACGGTGCCGTTTTGCACGCCGTCGATCAGCGCGGGCGAAGGCATCAGCTCGCCAGCGGCATGCACCGAGATCTCGAACTTGCCGCCCGTCATCTCGCGCACCTTCTTCGCGAAGGTTTCAGCGGCACCGAAGATGGTGTCCAGCGACTTGGGGAAGCTCGAGGTCAGGCGCCAACGCAGGCTGGCCTGTGCATGAACGATGGCCGGGGCTGCACCCGCTGCCAACACGCCGGCCAATCCCGCGCCGTGAACGAACGAACGACGTTGCATGAAGAGTCTCCTAGTAGGCCCTCCCAGGGCCGATGGCGGCAAATTCTAGGAGCGGCCCCCAGGCCCCCGACCCGGATTTACCCGTGCGCAAAACCGCGTAGCAACACGACCGCGCCGCGTCAGCAACGCGTCAGGAACCGGCGACCTTCATGCGGTCGATGAGCACCGAACCGATGGTCTTGGTGCCCATCGTGTACGTGTCGGCGCCGACGGCCACGATGCCCTTCAGCATGTCGCGCAGGTTGCCCGCGATGGTGATCTCGTGCACCGGGTATGCGATGCGGCCCTTCTCCACCCAGAAGCCCGCGGCACCGCGCGAGTAGTCGCCGGTGACGTAGTTCACGCCCTGGCCCATCAGCTCGATCACGAAGAGGCCGCGGTCGAGCTTCTTCAGCATCGCATCGAGGTCGTCGCCGGCCTGTGTGAGGCGGCTGGTGAAGGTGAGGTTCTGCGAGCCACCGGCGTGGCCGGTGGTGCGCATGCCGAGCTTGCGCGCCGAGTAGCTGGAGAGGAAGTAGCCCTGCACCACGCCGGCCGTCACCACGTCGCGCACGCGGGTGACCACGCCTTCGTCGTCGAAGGGCGCACTGCCCTTCGCGCCGCGGATGTGCGGGTCTTCGTGGATGTCGATGTGGTCGGCCAGCACCTGCTGGCCCAGGCTGTCGAGCAGGAACGACGACTTGCGGTACAGCGCCCCGCCGCTCGTGGCCTGCACGTAGGCGCCGAGCAGGCCGGCGGCGAGCGTCGACTCGAAGAGCACCGGCACCTCGCAGGTCTTGATCTTGCGGCCGTTCAGGCGCGACAGCGCGCGCTCGGAGGCATAACGCCCCACGGCTTCGGGCGCAGCGAGCTCGGTGGGCGAGCGCATGGAGCTGTACCAGGCGTCGCGCTGCATGTCTTCGCCGTTCGGGCCCGGCACCGAGGCGATAGGCGCGACCGAGAGCGAATGCCGCGAGCTGGCGTAGCCGCCGCGGAAGCCGTGCGTGTTGCCAGCGAAGAAGTGCGACTGCTGGGCCGAGACGCCGGCCCCTTCGGAGTTGGTGATGCGCTTGTCGACGGCCAGCGCGGCGGCCTCGCAGCGCAGGGCGAGTTCAGCGGCGTGTTCGGCGTTGATGTCCCACGGATGGAAAAGGTCGAGGTCGAGCTTCGCGGCCTCGCCGAGCGCCAGGTCGGCTTCATCGGGCAGGCCGGCGGCCGGGTCTTCGGCGGTGAACTTGGCGATGTCGTAGGCGGCGCGCACCGTCTGCTCGAGCGCGGTGCGCGAGAAGTCGGAGGTGCTCGCGTTGCCCCGGCGCTGGCCCACGTAGACCGTGACACCCATGGACTTGTCGCGGTTACGCTCGACGTTCTCGATCTCGCCTTTGCGCACCGAGACCGACAGGCCCGCGCCTTCGGAGACCTCGACACCGGCGTTGCTCGCGCCGAGCGATTTGGCGATGGCCAGCGCATCGTCCACGAGCTGGCGGAAGTCGTCCTGCGAATACGAAAACCCGTGGTGTCTGGTCAGCGAGGAGCTCATGCGCAGCGGCGTTTGGTGACGGGATGCACGGTGACGTGCACAGCAAAGGGCCCACACGAGGCGCCCTGCAAAAAGGCCGCGGCTATCATACCCACGACCTATGGTTCAGCCCCACATGCGCTCCCCCTCTGCCGACGACGGACATGCCGATGACCACGGCGCTCCCGAGTTCGACCGTCCCAGCAAGACCCAGCTCAAGAAAGAGATGCACGAGCTGCAGGACCTCGGCGAGGCGCTCGTCGGCCTGCCCGATGACCGCGTCGTCGACCTGCCCATTTCCGAGTCGCTGCGCGATGCGGTGGCCGAGTACAAGCGCACCAAGTCCTTCGAGGGCAAGCGCCGCCAGATGCAGTACATCGGCAAGCTGATGCGCAAGAACGACGTGGAGCCCATCCGCGAAGCGGTGGCCGCCATGAAGCTCGGCCGCGCAAAGGATGCGCTGGCCCTGCACGAAGCAGAACGCTGGCGTGTGGAGCTGCTGGCCAGCGACGACGCCCTCACCCGCTGGATGGCCGAGCATGCCGGCACCGACCTGCAGCAGCTGCGCAGCCTCATCCGCGCCGCCCGCAAGGACGCCGCGGCCACGCCCGAGCAGCGCAACGGCCGTGCCTATCGCGAGCTGTTCCAGTTCATCAAGGAACATTCCCTCGGCCATGAGTGAGGCAGCCGCGTCGTTCGACAAGGTCCGCATCGGGCTGGTCTCGATCAGCGACCGTGCTTCCACCGGCGTCTATGAAGACAAGGGCATCCCCGCGCTCAAGGATTGGCTGACACGCGCACTGCGCAACCCGGTCGAATGGGAGACGCGGCTCATCCCCGACGAGCAGGCCACCATCAGCGCCACGCTGATCGAGCTGGTCGACAGCGCGAAGTGCGACCTCGTGCTCACCACCGGCGGCACCGGCCCCTCGCCGCGCGACGTGACGCCCGAAGCCACCCTCGCCGTGGCCCACAAAGAGATGCCAGGCTTCGGCGAGCAGATGCGCCAGATCAGCCTGCGCTTCGTGCCCACCGCCATCCTCTCGCGCCAGGTGGCGGTGATCCGCGGCCAGGCACTCATCGTCAACCTGCCTGGCCAGCCCAAGTCGATCGCCGAGACGCTGGAGGGACTGCCGCTTGCCACACCTCCAGTGCACGGCATCTTTGCCGCGGTGCCGTATTGCATCGACCTCATCGGCGGCCCCTACATCGAGACAGACGACGCCGTCTGCAAAGCCTTCAGACCCAAATCCGCGCAGCGGCCTCCGCCGCGCAGCTGAGGGAACCAGAGCCTGAACACAGGCCACCCCAGAGACGACAGACCAACAGGAGACAGCATGAGCGCACAGCCCGCCCGCGACAGCGGCGAACGGCACATGGTCGCCATGTATTCCGTGCTCAGCGCCACCAACGAGGCGCTGCTGTACGCCAAGACGCCCACCGAGCTGTTCCAGCGGGTGTGCGATGCCGCGGTCGACGGGCATCAGTTCCTCACCGCGGCCGTCACCACGCCGGACGCCGACACCGCCTGGCTGCGCGTCGAAGCCGCATCGGGCATCGCCGCCTCGCAGCTGCGCGAGTCGCGCATCTCGGTCGACGCCAACACCGCCGAAGGCCGCGGCCTGGTCGGCGAGGCCTACCGGGGCACCAAGCCCGCCATCAGCAACCAGTTCATGCAGGACCCGCGCACCGGGCCCTGGCACGCACAAGCCAGCCGGGCCGGCGTGGCGTCGGGCGCGGCCATCCCGATCGTGCGCGGCGGCAAGGCCTATGGCGTCATGCTCTTCTACGCGCGCGAGGTCGAGGCCTTCGGCGCCAGCATCGTGGCACTGCTCGAGCGCATGGCGCGCAACATCGTCTTCGCCCTCGACAACTTCGAGCGCGAAGCCGAGCGCCAGCATGCCGAGGCAGCCCTGCGCCGCAGCGAAGACAAGTTCCGCAACATCCTCGAAAGCCTGGACGACGCCTACTACGAGGTCGACCTGAAGGGCCGCCCGATCTACCTCAACGGCGCCTACGCCCGGATGCTGGGCTACGACCACCACCACGTGGCCGAGCGCGACTACCGCAGCCGCCAGACGCCTGAGATGACGCAGGTCGTGTTCAACGCCTTCAACGAGGTCTTCCGCACCGGCGTGTCGAAGAAGTCGCAGATGTGGGAATACCTGCACCGCGACGGCAGCGTGATCCAGGTCGAAGGCTCGGTGCTGCTGGTCAAAGACGAAGACGGCAAGCCAGTGGGCTTTCGCGGCATCCTGCGCGATGTGACCGAGCGCCGCCGCATGGACCAGGCGCTGCGCGAGAGCGAGGCGCGTTTCCGCGCCATGACCAACCTGTCGTCCGACTGGTACTGGGAGACCGACCCCGAGACCCGCTTCACCCGGCTCGAAAGCCGCGAGACCGGCCTGCGCCAGAGCCGCAACCCGCTCATCGGGCGCGCCATCTGGGAAAGCACCATGCAGGCGCACCTGCCCGGCGGGTGGGACGACTTCCGCGCGCTGCTGGCCGACCGCCAGTCCTTCCGCGACATCGTCATGCAGCGCATGGCCCCAAACAAGTCGCCCTACTACATCAGCATGAGTGGCGAGCCGATGTTCGACACCTCGGGCGCCTTCATCGGCTACCGCGGCATCTCGCGCGAGATCACCGAGCAGAAAGTGGCCGAAGAGCACATCCACCACATGGCGCGGCACGACAGCCTGACCGGCCTGCCCAACCGCCTGCTCTTCAGCAGCCTGCTCAACGCCGCCTTCAAGACCGCCGAGCGCTACAAGCGCACCTTCGCGGTCATGTTCATCGACCTCGACCGCTTCAAGTTCATCAACGACACGTTGGGCCACGAGGCCGGCGACACGCTGCTGAAGGAGATCACCGCCCGTTTCAAGCAGGCCCTGCGCGCGAGCGATGTGCTCGCACGCCTGGGCGGCGACGAGTTCGTGGTGCTCGTGCAGGAGGTGCCCGACCGCGAGCACGCGGCTGCGGTGGCGCGCAAGCTGCTCTCGGCGGCCATCAAGCCGATCGAACTCATGGGCCAGGAATGCCGCGTCACCGCGAGCATCGGCATCTCGCTCTTCCCCGGCGACGGCCAGGACGAGCAGGCGCTGATGAAAAACGCCGACAGCGCGATGTACCACGCCAAGGAAGAAGGCAAGAACAACTTCCAGTTCTATTCGAGCGAGATCAGCACTCAGACCCGCGAGCGCCTCACGCTCGAAGCCAACCTGCGCCGCGCGCTCGAGCGCCAGGAGTTCTCGCTCGCCTACCAGGCCAAGGTCGACCTGAAGAGCGGGCGCATCACCGGCGTGGAAGCCCTGCTGCGCTGGCACAACGAGGAGCTGGGCACGGTGTCGCCGGCCACCTTCATCCCCGTCGCCGAAGAGACCGGCCTCATCGTGCACATCGGCCGCTGGGTGATGAAGACCGCCTGCCTGCAAAACGTGGCCTGGCAGAAGCAGGGCCTGCCGCCGATCAACATGGCGGTGAACCTCTCGGTGCGCCAGTTCGCCGACGAGCACCTGCTCGACGACGTGACGGCCATCCTGCAGGAGACCGGCATGAACCCGGCCCTGCTCGAGCTCGAGATCACCGAGGGCATGATCGTCCACAACGTCGACCGCGCCATCAAGCTGCTCACCGCCATCAAGCAGCTCGGCGTGCGACTGGCCATCGACGACTTTGGCACCGGGTACTCATCACTCGGCCAGCTGAAGAACTTCCCGATCGACACGCTCAAGGTCGACCGCTCGTTCATCCGCGACCTCGCCACCGACTCCGAAGACAAGGCCATCACCAGCGCCATCATCGCGATGGGCAAGACGCTGTCGCTCACGGTGGTCGCCGAAGGCGTGGAGACGGCCGAGCAGCAGACCTTCCTGCGAGAGCAGGCCTGCGACGAGATGCAGGGCTACTACTTCAGCAAGCCGGTTGCGCCGGACGAGTTCGCGGCGCTGCTCGGCAAAGAGAAGGCTACTTGACGAGCTGACTGAGCCGGTCGGCGTCGAAGTCTTCCTTCGTCGCCGCATCGCTCGGCACGCAGTCGCCCTTCTGCATCGGCGCGATCTTCTCGATGGCCGCCCACAGCAGCGCGATCTGGTGCGCATTGCCGGCGGCGTTGTCGATCAGGCCCTTCATCGCCTGCGACATCGGGTCGTCGCTCTCGGTGATGCCGTAGGCCGAGAAGCCCATGCGGGCGGCGGCTTCCTCGCGCTTGGCGTCGACGTCTTTGTGGATGATGCGCGCCGGGTTGCCCACGGCTGTGGCACCGGGGGGCACCTCTTTCAGCACGACCGCGTTGGAGCCGACACGCGCACCATCGTGCACCGTGAAGCCACCCAGCACCTGTGAATTGGCCCCCACGATCACACCCTTGCCGAGCGTCGGGTGGCGCTTGGCACCGCGCGTGAGCGAGGTGCCGCCGAGCGTCACGCCCTGGTAGATGGTGCAGTCGTCGCCGATCTCGGCTGTCTCGCCCACCACCACGCCCATGCCGTGGTCGATGAAGACCCGCCGACCGACTTTCGCCGCGGGGTGGATTTCGATGCCGGTGAACCAGCGCGCCAGCTGGGAGATGAAACGCCCGCCCCACTTCCAGCCGCGCACCCAGCACGCATTCGCCCAGCGGTGCATCACCAGCGCATGCAGGCCGGGGTAACAGGTGAGCACGGTGAAGGCCGAATGCGCGGCCGGGTCGCGCTCCAGGATGCAGTGGACGTCTTCTCGAATGCGCTCGAACATGGCGAGGCAGTTTAGCGACGGACTTCCAAGCCTGCTCGGCTCGGGTTGTCAGGGCTTGCGGCCGCCCTGCATCGCGCGGGCGATGCCGCGCAGGATGTGGATCTCTTCCGCCGTCAGCTCGGCGCGGTTGAAAAGCTGGTTCAGGCGAGGCATCAGCTTCTTCGGCGCGGCCGGGTCGAGGAAGCCGACGTCGGTCAGCGCCTGTTTCCAGTGGTCGAGCAGGCCCTGCACATCGCTCGCGGTGGCTGGTGCCGCCGCCGGCGTGCGGGCTGCGACCTCGAAGCCACCGAGCGCCTGCCGCCAGTCGTAGGCGATGAGCTGCACCGCCTGCGCGAGGTTGAGCGAGCCGTAGTCGGGGTGCGTGGGGATGCTCAGGCAGGCATGGCAGCGGTACACGTCGTCGTTGCCCATGCCATAACGCTCGGAGCCGAAGACGAAGGCCACGCGGTGGTCGGTCTTGGCCAAGGTCGTGAAGAGTTCACGCGGTGCGTGGGTCGGCGGGCCGAAATCGCGCGGCGTCATGGCGGTGGCGCAGGCATAACTCACGCCGTCGAGCGCTTCGGTCAGCGTGCCCACCACGCGGGCGCGCACGAGGATGTCGGCCGCGCCGCTGGCCATCGCGACCGTCTCTTCCTGCACCAGCACGTCGGCAAACCGTGGTGCCACGAGCACCAGATCGCTGAAGCCCATCACCTTCATCGCCCGTGCCGCCGCACCCACATTGCCCGGATGGCTGGTGTTGATGAGGACGAAACGTGTGTCGTTCATGGGCTCGCGCTTAAAATTCGATTATCCGTGCCGCTCTCTTCGCGAGATCCGCGCACCCCGCTCTTTCCACACCGCCATCCGCCTCTTTCCTTTTCCTTTGCAGGACGCCCCATGTCGCAAGCGCTTCACCCCATGCTCAACGTCGCCATCAAGGCGGCCCGTACCGCGGGGACCATCATCAACCGCGCTTCGCTCGATCTCGACATCCTGAAGGTGACCACCAAGTCAGCCAACGACTTCGTGACCGAGGTGGACCATCGCTGTGAAGAAGCCATCATCGAGACCCTGCTCGCCGCCTACCCCGGCCACGGCATCCTGGCCGAAGAGTCGGGCCGCACGCATGGCGCGAAGAGCAGCGAATACGTCTGGATCATCGACCCGCTCGACGGCACCACCAACTTCATCCACGGCCTGCCGTTCTATGCGGTCTCGATCGCCCTCGCCTTCCGCGACCAGATCCAGCAGGCCGTGGTCTACGACCCGACGCGCAACGACCTCTTCTATGCCTCGAAGGGCCGCGGCGCCTTCCTGAACGACAAGCGCCTGCGCGTCTCGAAGCGCACGCGCCTGTCCGACTCGCTGGTCGGCACCGGCTTTCCCTTCCGCAAGGGTGACAACTTCCAGCGCTACCTGAAGATGTTTGCCGAGGTGATGACCTCCTGCGCCGGCGTGCGCCGCCCGGGCGCTGCGGCGCTCGACCTCTGCTACGTGGCCGCAGGCCACTACGACGCCTTCTTCGAGACCGGACTCAACCCCTGGGACATCGCCGCCGCCTCGCTCATCATCACCGAGGCCGGTGGCCTGATCGGCAACTTCACCGGCGAGGCCGACTTCATGTATCAGCGCGAGGTGGTGGCCGGCAACCCGAAGATCTATGCGCAGATGGTGAACATCCTCGCGCCCTTCACCCGCGTCATCAAGGATGCACCGGCGGCCGGCGTCGCCCCCGCCGACGCCGCCCCGACGGCAGAAGACGTCTTCATCGCCAGCGCCACGGCTGCACCAGCCGTACCCGCCGAAGCGCCGAAGAAGAAGGTGGCCGTGCGCATCCGCAAGGCCGACCTCGACAAGTCTTAAGCGTCGTTCAACTCGCGCCAGCGCGCCGCCGCCTGGCCGCGCGTGTCGACGCCGAGCTTGCCGAGGATGTTGGCCACGTGCCGCTTCACGGTGTGCGGGCTCAGGTCGAAGGCGCGGGCGATGAGCTTGTTGCTGTCGCCGGCGGCGATGCGCGCGAGCACCTCGGTTTCGCGCTCGCTCAGCCCCGCGGTGCCCGCGGGCCGAGCGCTCGGCATCGCCACCACCGGCGCCTGCAGGCCCAGCACCGACGACAAGTGCGCAAGCAGCGCCTGGTCGGCCGCCGGCAGGCGCGCGCCCCAGGGCGCCGACTGCAGCCGCGCCAGCACCTGCGGGCCGGCGAACAAGGCCCCGCCGATCTCGCGCCGGTCGCGCACCTCGTCGAACCAGTTTTGCAGCGTGATCGCGGCGAGGTCGAGCCGGCCCTGTTGCACGTGCACGTCGGCCAGCAGCAAGCGCGCCTGCGTGGCGGGGTAGAAAAGCGAACGGTTCACGTCATCGGCCAGCGGCTGCAGCAGCACGCGTGCGTCGTCGAGACGGCCATCGGCCAGCGCGACCAGCGCCTGGCCGAAGGCACGGTTGGCCGGCGCGGCGGGCCATTCGTAGGCATTGCCAGCGCGCTGCAGCTCGGCGTCGACACGGCGCAGCGCCTCGTCGTCGCGCAGGATCCAGCAGGCGCGAAGGTGCACGAAGAGCACCTCCGATTCGTGCACCTGCCGGTGGCTCAGCGGGCTGTGCAGGCGCAGGTCGTCGACCATCTCGCGGCCCACCGCGTGGCAGGCCTCGCGCTCGCCGCGCAGCGCGAGCCACAGCGTGCGCGCTAGGCGCAGCTCGGTGGCGAGGATGCGCGGCATGCCGAGCCAGTGGCTGTCTTCCTCGCAACGCTGCAGCCATTGCCCGGCGTCGTCGAGCTGGGCCGCGCCGAGCGCCAGCCAGGCACGGATGTTGGCCACGCCGGCGCGCAGCTGCGTGGGCGCATCGCCGCACACGCGCATCGCGCTGTGGGCAAAGCGATCGAGCAGCGGTTGCATGCCCGGTAGGCCGACGAACACGCAGTGCGCGGGGAACTGCATCCACAGCATCGGCACCGGCACACGCTCCAGCGAGGCCAGCATCTCGGCAAACATGGGCGCGACCCGCTCGGTGCGCGCGGCCACGAATTCGTCCCACGCGCTGCTGTAGTAGACGAAGGCGCGAGCCGCATCGTCGAGCGGCATCGCGCGCAGCGCCGTGAGTTCACGGGTCGACTCGGCCAGGCGGCCGGCGTGCCAGAGCCCCGAGCAGACGTTGGCCCGCGTGAGCACCGCGTCGCGCTGGCGGCCCATGCGGGCAAAGCCCTCGGCGGCCTGCTGCATCGCGACGAGCAGCGTCGACCAGTCGAAATGCGGCCAGGCGGCCAGGCCCTTCACCAGCTGCAGGTCGGGCCGGCGCGCGAGTTCTTCTTCCGGGAAGAGCGTCAGCAGTTGCTCCAGCGTCGCACCGGCGCCAACGCCCAGCTGTTCCTGCGCACGCTTGGCGAGCACGGCTGTCGCTTCATCCCAGGCACCGGCGCGTGCCAGGTAGCCCACCGCCCGCGACAGGTCGGGCTCGTGCTCGGCCGCGCGGCGCAAAAGGCGTGGCAGCTCGTCGGGGAAGTCGCGCTGGAGCCGGTCTTCCAGGAAATCGCGGAAGAGATCGTGCAGGCGCAGCGTGAACTCGTCGGCCTCCATGACGCTCGCGAAGAGGCCGCGGCGCTCGATGTCTTCGAGCAGCCGCGCGGCATGCGGCGTCTCGGCCACATGGCCGCAGCGCGCCACCGTGAGCTCGGGCAGCACCGAGCAACGCAGCAGGAAGTCGCGCAGCTCGGCGGGCAGCTCGTCGAGCACCTCGGTGGCCAGGTAGTCGAAGAGGTGGCGTTGCGTGGGAACGCTCGCCCTCGCCGTGCCCGGCCGAGCCGCCAGGCTGAGGCGAAGGCCTGCGGCCCAGCCGTCGGTGCGCTCCATCAGCTCTCGGGGGCTGGTGCAGGCGCTGCTGCCGGCATTGAGGTCGAGCAAGGCGCTGACCTCGGCTTCGTTGAACCGCAGGTCGAACTGCCGGAACTCGGCCAGCTCACCTTGCGCACGCAGCCGCGCGAGTGAAAGCACCGGCTCCACCCGGCTCGCCACCACCAGGCCCCAGCGCGGCGGCAGCCGCTCGACCAGCGCCTGCAGCAGCTCGAAGATGCGCGGGTCGCTGAGCCGGTGGGCGTCGTCGAGCACGATGAGCCCGCGCCAGACCTCGGTGCCGGCGAGTGCGTTGGCCAGCTCGGTGGCCACGTCGCGCAAGCCGTGTTCGGCCTGCGCCAGGAGGGCCAGCGCTTCGGGTGACACGCGCCACGGCAGGTCATAAGGTTCGAGTGCGGTCGCCAGGCACGCCAGGAAGCGCGGCAGCTGGTCGTCCTCGTCGACCGAGACCCAGGCCAGCGCGAGCCCTTCGGGCCCCTCGGGCAGCAGGCGGATCTGCCGTCCGAGCGCCGAGGTCTTGCCGTAGCCGGCCGGTGCCACCAGCAGGGTGAGCCGCTGCTCCATCAGCGCGCGGCCGAGCGCCTCTTCGAGCTGAGGGCGGGCCACGAGCCCGGCCCGGGGCCGCGGCGGCTGGATCTTGGCAAGGGCGAACGACGGCGCCAGAACGGCGGCGGAGGCAGGCATGCGCGCAATTCTGCCCAAAGCATCGGCCGCGGCGAGTGACCAATGGCTCTTCTGGGCGATGCCGCCGCCCACCCGGCTGCGCAGACTGCCCGGCATGCACGTCTTCCACCACCAACACCTGCAGCGCCTCGCCCAAGACCGCGAGGGCGAGCAGCACTTCTGCGCCATCGGCCCGCCTTGCGGCGTGCACGACTTCCAGGTCTGGGTGCACACCCTGCCGCCCGGCGCCCACACGCCGCTGCAGCGCCACGGCGGCAGCTTCGCCTGCCTCGCGTTCTCGGGCTCGGGCAAGTTGCTGCTCGACGGCGGCCCGGTGCGCTTCCAGGCGCCGTGCACGCTGGTGGTGCCGCCCGGCTGCGACTTCCAGATCGCCAACAACAGTGCGCTGCCGCTGCGGGTGCTGAGCGTCTTCACGGCCGAGCCCGTGGCCCGCTGAGCCCCTCACCCCCTCATCCGGGGTGGCCCGCCGCGGGCCATGCGATGGCTCCTTCAGGCGATGCCTGGCCCGCCCCGCCCCGGAACACTGACAACCATGCCGCGAACCCTGCGGCACCCCTTCAACCCATCAGGAGAGACCCATGACGACCGCCATCCACGCCGACGCCGCCACGCAAGACACCACCCCCGCCACCGCGCAGCGATTCGACATCTACCAGCCCATCCACAAGGCGCTGCGCAACTTCATGGGCGACACCCTCTCCCGCCTCGGCCGCGTCGACGTGACCGATGCCGAAGACCTCGCCGGCGCACTGAGCCAGGTCGAGTCGCTGCTCGACTTCTGCGCCAAGCACGTGCGCCACGAGAACGACTTCATCCACACCGCCATCCGGGCCCGCCAGCCGGCCGGGGCGAGCCGCACCAGCGAAGACCACGTGGAGCATCTGCAAAGCATCGACGCGCTGCACAAGGAGACTCGCGCCGTCTACGACGCCAGCGACGCCCAGCGCCACGTGCTTGCGCTGCGCCTGTACCGCCACCTCGCGCTTTTCATCGCCGAGAACCTGCAGCACATGCACATCGAGGAGACGGCCAACACCGCCGCGCTGTGGGAGCACTACACCGACGAGGAACTGATGGACCTGGAGGCCCGCCTGGTCGCCACCATCAGCCCCGCCGACACCATGCTCACGATGCGCTGGATGGTGCCAGGCATCACCCCGCAGCAGCGCGCCGCCCTGCTCGGCGGCATGAAGGCCGGTGCGCCGGCCGAGGTGTTCGAAGCGGTGCTGAACGTGGTGCGCCCGCACCTGTCTGCACACGACTGGTCGAAGCTCACGCGCGACCTCGGCTGAGCCGCCCTCCAGGAGAAGAACATGAACAAATGGGTGAAACGCGGCGGCCTCGCCGTGCTGGGCCTCATCGCGCTCGGCGCCTCGACGCTCGTCGTGGGCACGCAGCTTGGCCAGCGCAAGATGAACCGCATCGTGTCGGTCAACGTCGCCGCCCTCACGCTGCCCACCGACGCCGCCAGCATCGAACGTGGCCGCTACCTCTACATGTCGCGCGGCTGCACCGAATGCCACGGCGTCGACGGCGCCGGCAAAGACGTGGTCAACGACGGCAAGGGCATGCACGTGCGTGCCCCCAACATCACGCCCGGCCCCGGCAACGTGGTGGCGAAGTACGACGTGACCGACTGGGTGCGCACGCTGCGCCACGGCGTGAAGCCCGATGGCCGCCCGGCCATCGTGATGCCCAGCGAAGACTACGCACGCCTCACCGACGCCGACCTCGGCGCGATGGTGGCCTACCTGCGGCAGATGCCGCCCGCCTCGGGCACGGCCGCGGTGCTGGAACTGCCGCCGCTCGTGAAGACGCTGTACGCGGCTGGCGTGGTGCACGACGCGGCCGAGGTCATCGACCACACGCTGCCGCCTTCGGCCCCGGTGCCCGTGGCGGCCAGCGCCGAGCACGGTGCCTACGTCATCAACTCGTGCATCGGCTGCCACGGCGCCAAGCTCTCGGGCGGCAAGATCCCAGGCGCCCCGCCCGAGTGGCCGGCGGCCGCAAACCTCACGCCCGGGGAAGGCAGTGCGATGAAGCACTACCCGAGCGCCGAGGCCTTCGCCGCGATGCTCAAGACCGGCAAGCGGCCCGACGGCAGCGAGGTCAGCAAGGTGATGCCCTTCATCGCGCTGAAGGAGATGAACGACACCGACGTGCGGGCCATGTACGCGCACCTCAAGACGCTGCCGCCGTTGCCGGCGGGCAATCGCTGAGCGAGCCTGGCCTTTCGCTCAGTCGAGGTACTGCCCCGCAGCCTGTATGAGCGGGCGCCACTTGCCCGCTTCCGCCTGGATGAAGGCACGGTGGCCGGCGGGGGTTAGCGACGGCCCCATCGCCGCACGCGCCCCCGCATTCGCACGCCGGGACAAGTATCCGGGGTTGACCATCGCCGTTCGAAGCGCGGCATTCAGCCTCGCGATGACCGCAGCCGGTGTGCCGCGTGGCGCATGCAAGCCGTGCCAGTCGGTCGCGTCGAAGCCCGTCAATCCGCTTTCGTCCAGCGTCGGGATGCCGGCGAGCGCCGGCAACGCGCTGCGCTCAAGTGCCGAGACTCCGTAAGGACGCACACGCCCCGCTTCGATATGCGCCTGCATCGCGTCATCGCAATACAGATCGATCTGGCCATTGAACAGGTCACTCAAGGCCAGGGACGGGCCGGCGTAGGCGGCCTGGGTGAGCACCGTCCCGTCGAGATGCGCGAACAGTAACGCGCACAGGTGAGACCGCGAGCCGAGGCCGGCATGGCCGATGCGCACGCTGCCCGCGGGTCGCGAGTCGATCCACGAAGCCAACGCTGGGTAGGTGCCGGAAGGCAATGCCAGCGCCCCCGTCATGACCATCGGGACATGGCCGGCACCACCCAGGTGCTCGAAGTCGCCAATCGGGTCGTAGGCCAGCCGGCGATAGAAGGTCGAGGCGGTCGCCATCCAGTTGTTGCCGAACAGGAGGGTATGGCCGTCGGCGGCGGCACCGAGCACCAGCGCCATGCCGGTCGTCCCGTTGCCACCCGGTCGGTTGTCGACGATCACGGTCCAGCCCTGATCTTCCGACAGAGCCAGCGCGAGATCACGTGCCGCGAGATCGAATGAGTTCCCAGGCGCAGTTGGCACCACGATCGTGATGCGGGTCGACGGAAACGCCACCGCGCCGATGACCGTCAGGGCCGCAGGTGCACTCGTCGTGCTGATGGCGCCATTGCGCACAGACACCGTGAACTCGGCCCCGTTGTCGCCCGGCGTCGCCGCAGCCGTGGTGTGGCTGCTGCCGGTGGCGCCGGGAATGTCGACGCCATTGCGCCGCCACTGGTAGGTGAACGGGCCGCCCCGGGCGGCGACGCTGAAGCTGGCCACAGCCCCGGCCGGCAGCGTGAGGGGCTGAGGCTGCGCCACGATCGTGGGCGCCGCCCCACTGCTGGAGACGGCAAGCGTGGCGGTGCCGCTCGTGTCGGTGCCGGCCACGTTGGTCACGCGCACGCTGAAGGCGGCGCCGTCATCGGCCAGCGTGGTGGCTCCCAGGATGTAGGTGGAGGCCTGGGCGCCGGGGATGTCGACACCGTTTCGCAGCCACTGGTATTGCAGCGGCCCGCTCCCGGTTGCGGTGACGCTGAACGAGGCGCTCCCACCTTCCACCACCGACACGTTGGCTGGCGACGCCGTGATGGCGGGAGCCACGGGCGCTGCGATGACGCTCAGCTGCACCGGGGCACTGTTGGCGCTCCCAGCGACGTTGCTCACCGTCACGGAATAGGCCGTGCCGTCGTCCTGCGCTGCGGCCGGTGGCGTCGTGTAGCTGGCGCTGGTGGCGCCCGAGATGGCGGCGCCGTTGCGTTGCCACTGGAAGGCCAGCGGGGCCGTGCCGGAGGCCTGTACCGAAAACGTGGCCGTCTGGCCCAATGCGACCGACACACTGGCCGGCGGCAAGGTGATGGTTGGCGCCACCGCAGGGGCGGGTGGGCTGCCCGAGCCGCCACCGCCACCCCCGCAGGCAGAAAGCAGGCCGAGCACCCCGGCGAGCGCAACCTTCTTCAGGCGGGCCGACCACCTGGCCTCGCGACTTTTCAGGCGCGTGTTCTCACAAGCTTCAACCATTTCGCTTCCCCTCCCCGTCCGCCGATGTTGATTGCTCGGGGAATGTTGAAGGCTGAGGGGTGTGCGCGCTACCCCGCGAACCCGGCGTCGAGCATGGCCACCACCTCACCGGCAATCGCAAGACACGAGGTGAGCCCGGGCGATTCCACACCAAAGAGGTTCACGAGACCCGGCACACCGTGGTGCGACGGACCCTCGATGCACCAGTCGGGCGCGGGCTGGTCAGGTGTGTGGATCTTGGGGCGGATGCCGGCGTAGGCCGGCTGCAGCGCGCCGTCGGGCAGGCCCGGCCAGTAGCGGCGCACGTCGGCGTAGAAGCCTGAAGCGCGGGCCGGGTTCACGGTGTAGTCGAGCCCTTGTTCGGCCACTGAATCGGGCAGCCACTCCACGTCGGGGCCGAAGCGGGCTTGGCCGCCGAGGTCGAGCGTGAGGTGCACGCCGAGCCAGGCGTCCTGCGGCAGCGGGTAGACGAGGCGGGAAAACGGCGCACGGCCGGCAAGCGAGAAATAACAGCCTCGGCTGAAGTGGGCGGACGGCACATGCGCCCTGTCGAGACCTTCGGTCGCGGCCGCCAGCTTGGGCGCCCAGAGGCCGGCCGCGTTGACCACGTAGCGGGCGGCCAGCTCCATCGGCTCGTCGCCGCCCACGTGCAGCACGTGGTGGCCTTCGAGGCACCGGACGCGCTCGACCGGCGACGACAACGCCACGTCACCCCCTGCCGATTGCAGGTCGCCCTGCAGCGCGAGCATCAGGCCGTGGCTGTCGACGATGCCGGTCGACGGCGAGAGGATGGCGCCTTCGCACTGAAGCTGCGGCTCCATCGCCAAGGCCTCGGCGCGCGTGAGGCGCTTCAGGTCGTGCACGCCGTTGGCAGCCGCCTTCTTCATCAATCCGTCGAGCCCGGCGACCTGGCTGTCGTCGGTCGCCACCACCAGCTTGCCGCAGCGCTGGTGCGCCACACCATGCGACTCGCAATACGCATAGAGCATCTGCCGGCCCTGCACGCACAGCCGCGCCTTCAGCGAGCCGGCGGGGTAGTAGAGCCCGGCGTGGATGACCTCGCTGTTGCGCGAGCTGACGCCGGTGCCGATGGCGGTTTCGGCTTCCAGCACGATGGTGTCGAGGCCGCGTTGCGCGAGTGCCCGCCCGACGGCCAGGCCGATCACGCCTGCACCCACCACCACCGCATCGACCTGTTCCATTCACCCGGCCCATGTTGACCGGGCCATTCCCGGCCGGCCTATTCTGCGTGAGCGGTCGACGGCACCGGTGTCGCCGTGGGGATAGCGGTGGCCGCATGCCAAGCGGCGATGAACTCACGCGCGCGGCGCCCCAACTCGTGGAGCGCCATGCCCGGCTGGAACAGCTGGCCGCCGATGCCGAAGCCGGTGGCGCCGGCCTTGACCCAGCCGGCGAGGCTCTCGGGCGTCACACCGCCCACGGGCAACAGCGGCGTGCCCTCCGGCAGCACCGACTTGAAGGCCTTGAGCCCGGCCTGCCCCACCATCTCGGCCGGGAAGATCTTGAGCGCATGGGCACGCCAGCGCAGCGCGTTGAAGGCCTCGGTCGGCGTGGCCACGCCCGGCACCACCGCCATGCCGCGCTCGGCGGCGCGGCGCATCACGTCGGCATCGCAGTTGGGCGCGACCATCAGCCGGCCCCCGGCCGCGTGCACCTCGTCGACCTCGCGTGTCGACAGGACCGTGCCGCCGCCCACCAGCGCGTCGGCCGGTGCCGCGGCCGCGATGGCCTCGATGCAATACAGGGCGCCACGGCGGTTGAGCGGCACCTCGACGATGCGAAAGCCCGCCTCGAAGAGCACCAGCGCCGCGGCGCGCGCGTGCTCGGGCGCGAGCCCGCGCAGGATGGCCACCAGCGGCGGCCGGAAGGTTTGCAGCTCCGTCACTTGTCCATGCCCTCCTGCAGAGTCGCCAAGGCGGCGAGGTAGACCGCCCGCGGTTCGAGCACCACGGGCGTGCTGCCGTGGTGGCGCGCGGCTTCTCCGTAAGCCGACGCCAGTGCCCCGGCCGCCACCACGGTCACCGTGCGCGGGGACGGTCGGGTGTCGCCCCACTCGGCCCCGATCAAGAGGCCAGAGAGGTAGGAACGCGCATGCGCGGCCGGCATGCGGCCCGTCACCACCTTGGCGCGGCAGCCGAAGATCGCGTGCGACAGCGCACCGCGCCCGGCAGCGAGCAAGCCGGCCTCGAACGCCGCCGGCACATCGTCGGGGCCGATGAGGCCGGCCAGCGTGCCGTGCTGGCCCAGCAGCGCGAAGAGTTCACCCGTCATGTAGGTGCGCCAGCCCTGCATCGCGCCCTGCTCGAGACGGACCCACTTGCTGTGCGTGCCCGGGAGCACCACCCAGCCATCCGACTGGCCGAGCACCAGCGCGCCGAGCAGTTGGGTCTCCTCGCCGCGCATCACGTCGACCTCGCCGTTCGAGCTGATCCAGCGGTAGCCGGGCACGAGGGCGATGCGCCGGCCCTGCGGCGCGTCCTTCAGCGGCACGAGGTGGCGTGAGAGCGTGGTGAGCGGTGTCGAGGCTTCGAGGTACGGCGCCTCCTGCCAGCCCGAGGCCGCACCCACCATGCCCGACATCACCACCGGCAGCTCGCGCGGCCAGCCTTGCACGATCGCGTCGAACGCGTCGGCGAAACGTCCGCGCGCGGCGAGCAGGCCCTGGTCATCGCTGCGCTCATCGAGCAGCGCGCCACCCTCGCCCAGCAGATACGCCCTGCGGTGGGTGGTGCCCCAGTCGATGCCGATCACGCCGTGCTTCATCGCTGTCGCTTCGATTCGAAGACCCGCTGCAGCAGGCAGAAGACGAAGAGCAGCGCGCCGATCACGATGCGCGTCCACCACGAGCTGAGCGTGCCATCGAACATGATCAGCGTCTGGATGATGCCGAGGATCAGCACGCCGAAGAGCGTGCCCGCGACATAGCCCACACCGCCCGTGAGCAGCGTGCCGCCGATCACCACCGCGGCGATGGCATCGAGCTCCAGCCCCACCGCGTGCAGGCCGTAGCCCGAGAGCATGTAGAAGGTGAACACCACGCCGGCCAGTGCCGAGCAGAAGCCGCTGAGGGTGTAGACGCCCACGATGGTGGAACGCACCGGCAGGCCCATCAGCGTGGCCGAATACTCGCTGCCGCCGACGGCATACACCGTGCGGCCGAACTGCGTGTAGTGCGCGATGAAGATCGCCGCCAGCACCACCACGATGGCGATCAGCGCGCTCACGGTGATCGAGGCGTCGCCCCACACCGGCAGGCGCCACTGCGATAGCGCGGTGTAGGTGGTGTTGGTGATGCTGATGGAGTCGATGCTGATGAGGTAGCACAGACCTCGCGCGAGGAACATGCCGGCGAGCGTCACGATGAAGGGCTGCAGGCGGAAGCGCTCGATCAGGAAGCCCTGCAAGGCGCCGAAGGCCGTGCCCATCAGCAGCACCAGCGGCAGCACCACCGCGGGGCTCCACTGGTGCTTCTCGACCAGCGAGGCCGACACCATCGTCGTCAGCGCGATCACCGAGCCCACCGAGAGGTCGATGCCGCCCGAGAGGATCACGAAGGTCATGCCCACCGCCACGATGCAGAGGAAGGCGTTGTCGATCAGCAGGTTCAGGAACACCTGCGGCGAGAAGAAGCCGGTGTAGGTGACCGAACCCGCGGTCGCCATCGCGAAGAAGAGTGCGATGGTGACGGTGAGAGGCAGGTACTTCGGGTCGAATTTCGGGCGGCGCAGCATGGCGCCCTGCCCTGTCGCGCCCAGGCCCGCGGCCATCGGTGACGCGCTCATGAGCGGGCTCCCACCGGCGCGCGGAAGACGAGCCCGCGCACGGTCTGCCGGAACTCGGGCGACTGCAGCAGCATCACGATGAACACCACCACCGCCTTGACGACGAGATTGACTTCGGGCGGCACGCCCATCGAGTAGATCGCATAGGTGAGCGTCTGGATGATGAGCGCGCCCAGCACGCTGCCGGCTAGGCTGAAGCGCCCGCCGTTGAGGGAGGTGCCGCCGAGCGTGACTGCGAGGATGGCGTCGAGCTCCATCAGCTGGCCGGCGTTGTTGCCATCGGCGCTCTTGACGTTCGAGCTGATGAGCAGCCCCGCCACCCCGGCGCAGAGGCCGCAGAAGCCATACGTCGAGAGCGTGATGAGCCGCGAGCGCACGCCTGCCACACGGGCCGCCGCGGGGTTGATGCCCACCGCCTGGATGAAGAGGCCGAGCGCCGTGCGCGTGACCACCCACCACAGAAGGGCAAACACCGCCGCCACGATGAAGAGCGAGAACGGGATGCCCAGCAAGTAGCCGCTGCCGATGAAGAAATACGGCGCGTAGTAGATCGTGATGATCTGGCCGTCGGTGATGAGCTGCGCAATGCCGCGCCCCGCCACCATCAGGATCAGCGTGGCGACGATGGGCTGCATGCCCACGCGCGCCACCAGCACGCCGTTCCACAGGCCACAGACGAGCGCCACGCCGAGCGCCGCGGCAATCGCCACCGGCATCGGGAAGCGGCTCACGTGCGTGGCCACGCCGTTCTGCACGACGAGCGCACCGCCGATCATCCAGGCGGCGATGGCCGCGGTGATGGCGACGGTCGCACCCACCGAGATGTCGATGCCCCGCGTGGCGATCACGAGCGTCATGCCGAGCGCCACCAGCATCAGCGGCGCCGCGCGGTTGAGGATGTCGATCAGGCTGCCGTAGAGGTGGCCATCACGCCACTCCAGGTGCAGGAAGCTCGGGTTGAAGGCTGCGTTGAGGATCAGCAGCAGGACGAGCGTGACGATCGGCCACGCGAGGCGATGTTGAAAGAGTCGGCTCATCATGATTCGGCCGCGATCAGGTGGTAGACGGCTTGCTCGCTGCTGCCGGCTGGCAGCTCGCCGACCTTGCGGCGGTCGCGCAGCACCGCGATGCGGTTCGAGACACGCACCACCTCGCTCATCTCCGACGAGATGAAGACGATGGCCATGCCGTCGTCGGCCAACGCGAGGATCTTGTCCATGATCTCCTGCTTGGCCGCAACGTCGATGCCGCGCGTGGGCTCGTCGAGGATCAGGAGGCGCGGCTCGGTGGCCAGCCAGCGCGCGAGCATGGCCTTCTGCTGGTTGCCACCGGAGAGCAGGCCGATGGGGGTGTCGATGCTGGCCGTCTTGATGCCCAGGGCCTTGACGTAGCGCTCGGCCAGCTCGGCCTGCTGCTCGCGCGAGAGGAACTTGCCCATGCCATGCCGCGCCTGCAGCGCAAGCGCGATGTTCTCCCGCACCGACAGATCGGCCACGATGCCATCGGCCTTGCGCTCTTCGGGGCACAGGCCGATGCCGTGGCGCACGGCATCGGCCGGGGTCTTGAACGTCACCGCCTGGCCGTCCACGCGCAGCTCGCCGCTGTCGGCCGACGACAAGCCGAAGAGCAGGCGCGCGAGCTCGGTGCGGCCGGATCCCAGCAGGCCGCCGAGGCCCACGACCTCGCCGGCATGCACGTGCAGGTCCACCGGCTGCAGCTGACCGCGCTCGCCCAGGCCTTTCAACTCGAGCAGCGGGGTCGCATCGGCCGCCACGGTGCGCGCCTGCGCCTGGCCTTGGCTCGCCGCGAGCTCACGCCCCACCATCGCGGTGATCAGCGCCGTCGGCCCGAGCATCGCGGCCTGGTACTCGCCGACGAGTTCTCCATTGCGCAGCACGGTGATGCGGTCGGAGATGGCGTAGACCTGCTCCAGGAAATGCGTGACGAAGAGGATGGCCATGCCCTCGCCGCGCAGGCGGCGCAGCACGTCGAAGAGGCGCGCCACCTCGTCTTCGTCGAGGCTGGAGGTGGGCTCGTCGAGGATCAGCACCTTGGCCGACACGCTCAAGGCCCGCGCGATGGCGACCATCTGCTGCACGGCCACCGCATAGCTGTCGAGCCGGCGCGTCACGTCGATGCGGATGTTGAGCTTGGCGAGCCACTCCTCGGCCTCGCGGTTCATGCCCGCCCAGTCGATGCGCCAGGCGCCGAGCGCGCCACGGCGCGGGTAGCGGCCGGCGAAGATGTTTTCGGCCACCGAGAGGTTCGGGCAGAGGTTCACCTCCTGGTAGACCGTGCTGATGCCCAGGGCTTGCGCATCTTGCGGCGACGCAGGGGCGATGGCCTGTCCACCGAGCAGCATCTCGCCGCCATCGGCCGGGAACACGCCCGTCAGCACCTTGATGAGGGTGGACTTGCCGGCGCCGTTCTGCCCCATCAGCGCATGCACTTCGCCGGGGAAGAGGCGCAGGCCGACGTCGTGCAACGCCCGCACGCCGGAGAACTGCTTGGAAACGCCGCTCAAGCGCAGCAGCGGCTGCGGGCAATCGTCGTGGGGGTGCTCTCGGTAGACCATGTGACAGGCGCTTCAGGCTTTGTTCTTGTTGTACACGTCGATGAACACCGCCGCCAACAGCACCAACCCCTTGATGACCTGCTGGTAGTCGATGCCGATGCCCATGATGGACATGCCGTTGTTCATCACGCCCATGATGAAGGCGCCGATCACCGCCCCCATCACCTTGCCCACACCCCCCGAGGCCGAGGCGCCGCCGATGAAGCACGCCGCGATCACGTCGAGCTCGAAGCCGAGGCCGGCCTTGGGCGTGGCGGTGTTGAGGCGGGCGGCGAACACGAGCCCGGCGAGTGCGGCCAGCACGCCCATGTTGGCGAAGGCAAAGAGCGTGAGCCGCTCGGTCTTGATGCCTGACAGGCGCGTGGCCTTCTCGTTGCCGCCGAGCGCATAGATGCGCCGGCCGAGCGTGGTGCGGTGCGTGACGAAGTCGTAGGCCAGCATCAGCACGACCATCACGATCAGCACATTGGGCAGGCCCTTGTACGAAGCCATGAGCCAGCTGAAGGCCACGATGAGTGCTGCGAAGACGAGCGTCTTGCCGAGGAAGAAGGGATAAGGCTCTTCGTCCATGCCGTGCTTGGCCTGGTGCCGGCGCGCGCGCATCTGCACGGCAAACCAGATCGCCGCGGCGATCACGCCGATCACGAGCGAGGTGAGGCGCATGCCCTCATCGGTGAACACTTCCGGAATGAAGCCGGAACTCAGGCGCTGGAAGGCCACCGGGAACGGCCCGACCGACATGCCGCCGAGCAACGCGAGCGACAGCCCCTTGAAGACGAGCATGCCGGCCAGCGTGACGATGAACGACGGGATGCGGCGGTAGGCCACGCACCATCCCTGCGCCGCGCCGATCAGACCACCGGCGACCAGGCAGGCGATGGTGGTGGGCACCGGGTGCCAGCCCATCTGCACCATCAGCACCGCCGCGAGCGCGCCGATGAAGCCGCACACCGAGCCGACGGAAAGATCGATGTGCCCGGCCACGATCACGAGCAGCATGCCCAGCGCCATGATGACGATGTAGCTGTTCTGCAAGACGAGGTTGGTGAGGTTCAGGGGCCGCAGCAGCGTGCCGTCGGTCAGCACCTGGAACAGGCCCATGATGACCACGAGCGACAGCAACATGCCGTACTCGCGCATGTTGGCTTTGATGAATGACCGCCCCTCGGCCGACGGGTACGTCGGCCGATCCCCCGAGGGGATGCGGGCCGGCTCGGGAGCGGCCCAGCGCTCGGCCCGCTGCGACGACGTTGACGGGTTGCTCATGCAGCGATCTCTTCTGTCTGGTGAACTGCGCTGCCTGCCTTGACGATGGCGCGCATGATTTTTTCTTGAGACGCTTCGGCCGCGGTGAACTCGGCCACGAAGCGCCCTTCGTTCATCACGTAGATGCGGTCGCACATGCCGAGCAACTCGGGCATCTCCGACGAGATCATCAGGATGCACTTGCCTTCTTCGGCCAGGCGGGCCATCAGGCTGTAGATCTCGAACTTGGCGCCCACGTCGATGCCGCGGGTGGGCTCGTCGAGGATCAGGAGTTCAGGCTCGGCGAAGAGCCACTTGCTCAGCACCACCTTCTGCTGGTTGCCGCCCGAGAGGTCGACCACCGCCTGGTGCACCCCGGAGCTGCGGATGTTGAGCTTGCGACGGTAGTCGACGGCCACCGAATGCTCGCGGCCACCGTCGATCACGCCGCGCTTCGACACCGCGCGCAGGTTGGCGAGCGTGATGTTGCGGCGGATGTCGTCGTGCAGCACCAGGCCCAGGCCCTTGCGGTCTTCGGTGACGTAGGCGATGCCCTGGGCGATGGCGCGGTCGATGGTGCTGGTGTCGATGGGGCGGCCGTTCTTCAGCACCTCGCCGCTGATGCGCTGGCCGTAGGCGCGGCCGAAGAGGCTCATGGCCAGCTCGGTGCGGCCGGCGCCCATCAGGCCGGCAATGCCGACGATCTCGCCACGGCGCACCGTGAGGTTCACACCTTTCACCACCTCGCGGTTGGCGTGCAGCGGGTGGTGCACATGCCAGTCGCGCAGCTCGAACACCACCTCGCCCGGGTTGGGTGTGCGCTTGGGGTAGCGGTCGGCCATCTCACGGCCGACCATCAGTCGGATGATGTGGTCTTCGCTCGCCGGCTGCTCGCGGCAATCGAGCGTCTCGACGGTGCTGCCGTCGCGCAGCACGGTGATCGAGTCGGCCACCTTGGCGATCTCGTTGAGCTTGTGAGAGATGAGGATCGACGAGATGCCCTGTGCCTTCAGCTGCAACAGCAGCTCGAGCAGCGCTTCGCTGTCGCTCTCGTTGAGGCTTGCGGTGGGCTCGTCGAGAATCAGGAGCTTCACCTCCTTGGCGAGCGCCTTTGCGATCTCGATCAGCTGCTGCTTGCCCACGCCCAAATGCGTGACGAGTGTGGACGGCGATTCGTGGAGGCCGACCTTCGCCAGCAGCTCGCGCGTGCGGCGATGCGCCTCGCCCCAGTCGATCACGCCGTGGCGGGCAGGCTCGTTGCCGAGGAAGAGGTTCTCGGCAATGGACAGCAGCGGCACCAGCGCCAGCTCCTGGTGGATGATGATGATGCCGAGCTTCTCGCTGTCGGCAATGCTCTTGAAGCGGCGCAGCTCGCCCTGGAAGTGGATCTCGCCGCTGCAGGTGTCGCACGGGTACACCCCGCTCAGCACCTTCATCAGCGTCGACTTGCCGGCGCCGTTTTCACCGACGACGGCGTGGATCTCCCCCTGGCGCACCGCCAGGTTGACGTTGCTGAGCGCGTTGACGCCCGGGAACGTCTTGGTGATGCCGCGCATCTCGAGGATGTTCATGGCTTGGAGATCAAAAAAGAGCCTGCGCGACGAATCGGGGTCAGACGCAGGCTCAAGCCGCTTGAACGCTCTTACTTGACCTGGGACTCGGTGTAGTAGCCGCTGCCCACGAGCACCGGCTTCCAGTTGGACGCATCCACGCTCACCGGCTTCAGCAGGTACGAGGGCACGACCTTCACGCCGTTGTTGTAGGTCTTGGTGTCGTTGATCTGCGGCTGCTTGCCGGCGAGCACGGCATCGACCATGTCGACCGTCACCTTGGCGAGTTCACGCGTGTCCTTGAACACGGTGGAGTACTGCTCGCCCGCCAGCATCGACTTCACCGAAGGCAGCTCGGCATCCTGCCCGCTCACCACCGGGAAGGGCTGCTTCGGCGTGCCGTAGCCCACACCCTTCAGCGACGAGAGGATGCCGATGGAGAGACCGTCATACGGGCTCAGCACCGCATCGACCCGCGCGTTGGTGTAGTAGGCCGAGAGCAGGTTGTCCATGCGGGCCTGGGCCACGGCGCCATCCCAGCGCAGGGTGCCGACCTTGTCCATGCCCATCTGCTTGCTGCGCACCACGAGCTTGCCGCTCTTGATGTACGGGTCGAGCACCGACATCGCGCCGTTGTAGAAGAAGAAGGCGTTGTTGTCGTCGGGCGAGCCGCCGAAGAGCTCGATGTTGAACGGGCCCAAGCCCCTCTTCAGGCCGAGCTTGTCGACGATCGAGTTGGCCTGCAGCACGCCGACCTGGAAGTTGTCGAAGGTGGTGTAGTAGTCGACATTCTTCGAGCCGCGGATCAGGCGGTCGTAGGCGATGACCTTCACGCCCTTGTCGGCAGCCTTCTGCAGCGCATCCGACAGCGTGGTGCCGTCGATGGCCGCGATCACGAGGACCTTCGAGCCCTTGGTGATCATGTTCTCCACCTGGGCCAGCTGGTTGGGGATGTCGTCATCCGCGTACTGCAGGTCGGTCTTGTAGCCCTTGGCCTGGAAGTACTTGACCATGCTCTGGCCATCGCTGATCCAGCGCGACGACGACTTGGTGGGCATCGAGATGCCGATGAGGCCCTTCTCCTGGGCCTGGGCAATGGGCATCACCGCGACGAGGCCGGTGGCCAGCGCCGCGACGATCAGGCGTCGAATCTTCTGCATGCTGTCTGTCTCCTTCTTGTGGGGATGCAGCGGGCCACCCGGAGCGTTGCGTGTGGCAACCCCGGGGTGCAGCCCGCCAGCGGTTCAGCGCGTCAGTACTTGCGCTTCGGGAATTCCTTGGCGGCCACTTCCATCGGGAAGACGCCTTCCTCGGTGACGATGCGCTTGGGGATCGGCTTGCCGGCCACCAGGTCCTTCACCGCGGCCATCAGCTGCGGGCCGAGCAGCGGGCTGCACTCGACCGACACGTTCAGCTTGCCGGCGATCATGGCTTCGAAGGCACCCTTCACCGCGTCGATCGAGATGATGATGATGTCCTTCGCGGGCTTCAGGCCGGCCTCTTCGATGGCCTGGATGGCGCCGATGGCCATGTCGTCGTTGTGCGCGTAGAGCACGTTGATCTTCTTGCCCTCGGCCTTCAGGAAGGCTTCCATCACTTCCTTGCCCTTGGCACGGGTGAAGTCGCCGGTCTGCGAGCGGATGATCTTGAACTTCGGGTCGGCCTTGATGATTTCCTCGAAGCCCTTCTTGCGGTCGATCGCGGGCGCCGAGCCCACGGTGCCTTGCAGCTCGACGATGTTGACGGTGCCGGTCTGGCCCTTCATCTTCTCCACCAGCCAGCGGCCGGCCTTGCGGCCTTCTTCCACGAAGTCGGAGCCCATGAAGCTGACCCAGAGGCTGTCGTCCTTCTCGTCGACGGCGCGGTCGGAGAGGATCACCGGGATCTTCGCGGCCTTGGCCTCGCGCAGCACCGTGCCCCAGCCCGACTCGACCACCGGCGAGAAGGCGATCACGTCGACCTTCTGCGCGATGAAGCTGCGGATGGCCTTGATCTGGTTCTCCTGCTTCTGCTGCGCGTCGGAGAACTTGAGCTCGATGCCGGCCTCCTTGGCCGACGACTTGATCGACTCGGTGTTGGCGGTGCGCCATTCGCTTTCAGCCCCGATCTGGCTGAAGCCCAGCACGATCTTCTTCTGGGCGAAAGCGGTGGGCAGCAGGCCGGCCAACGGTGCGGCGGTGGCGGCTGCGATCAGGGTGCGTCGTTGCAGTTTCATGTTGTCTCCTCGTGGGGATGTCTTGGTGGAATGTTTGGCGGAACGAAGCGGCGTTTTGCGAAATGAATGTCTTTCGTTGAAGACCTTCTGTTGTGTGTTCTGTTGTGTGAAAGGCTGGGTGACCTTTCAGGCGAACGTGTAGGCCGTCTTCACGGTCGTGTAGAACTCGGCGGCGTATTTGCCCTGCTCGCGCGGGCCGTAGCTCGAACCTTTGCGCCCGCCGAAGGGCACGTGGTAGTCGACGCCCGCGGTGGGCAGGTTGACCATCACCATGCCGACCTGAGCGTGGCGCTTGAAATGCGTGGCGCGCTTGAGCGAGGTGGTGCAGATGCCGGCACACAGGCCGAAGGGTGTGTCGTTGGCGAGCGCGAGCGCGTGCTCGTAGTCGTCGGCGCGCAGCACGGCGGCCACCGGGCCGAAGATCTCTTCGCGGGCGATGCGGTGCTGCGGCTGCGCGAGGAAGAGCGCCGGGCTCATGTAATGGCCGCGAGTGTCGCGCTCGATCACGTCGCCGCCCCAGATGTGCTCGGCGCCTTCGGTGCGGCCAAGTTCGACGTAGGACAGGTTCTGCGCCAGCTGGTCGCTGCTGACCACGGGGCCGATCTCGGTCTCGCGCTTCAGGGCATGGCCCACACGCAACGCCTTCACACGATCGCGCAGGCGGCTGACGAAGGCATCGTGCACCCCGGCCTCGACGATGAGTCGGCTCGACGCGGTGCAGCGCTGGCCGGTGGAGAAGTACGAGCCTTGCACAGCCACTTCGACCGCCTGATCGAGGTCGGCATCGTTGAGCACGACGAGCGGGTTCTTGCCGCCCATCTCGAGCTGCACCTTCGCGCGGCGGGCGGTGGTGGCTTTCAGCACCTGCTCGCCGACGCCCACCGAGCCGGTGAAGCTCACCGCGTCGACCAGCGTGCTGTCGAGCAGCGCCTGGCCGACCTGGCGGCCACTTCCCATCACGAGGTTGAACACCCCCGCCGGCAGATTGGCGCGGCTGATGATCTCGGCCAGCGACCAGGCGCAGGCCGTCACGATCTCGGCGGGCTTGAAGACGACCGAGTTGCCGTAGGCGAGCGCGGGCGCGATCTTCCACGCGGGAATCGCGAGCGGGAAGTTCCACGGCGCGATGATGCCGACCACGCCGACCGGCTCGCGGCTCATTTCCACATCGACGCCGGGCCGCACCGAGGCCACTTTCTCGCCGCCGATGCGCAGCGCTTCGCCGGCGAAGAACTTGAAGATGTTGCCGGCTCGTACCGTCTCGCCGATCGCCTCGGGCAAGGTCTTGCCCTCTTCACGGGCCAGCAGTTCGCCGAGCTCGTCTTTCCTCGCAATGATTTCGCTGCCGATCTGGTCGAGCGCATCGGCGCGGCGCTGCGGCGTGCTCTGGCCCCACGCACTGCGCGCGTCAGCGGCGGCGCGGATGGCCGACTGCGTCTGGCTGGCGTCGGCGCGGCTGTATTCGCCCACCACGTCGGACAGGTCCGACGGGTTTTCGCTGATGCCAGTGGTGACGCCGTTTTCCCAGCGCCCGTTGATGTAGTTCTTGAAGGTGGGCTGAGCCATGACGTTCACAGGTCTTTCACGCCACCGAAGGCGAAGCCACGCTCGGCCAATGCGAGCGGGTTGACGAGCGGCGCGCCGAACTCGGGCAGCTCGATCTCGAAACGGTCGCCGGGCTGCACGCGGATGTTGTCGGCGAAGCTCAGCGTGGCGGTGCCGAAGAAGTGCAGGTGCAGGTCGCCAGGGCGGCGGTGCGCCTCGTACTTGAAGTGGTGGTACTCCAGGTTGGCGATGCTGTGGCTCATGTTGGCCTCGCCGGTCTGGAAGGGCTTCTCCCACACCACCTCGCCGCCGCGGCGGATGCGGCTGGTGCCCGCCAGGTGCGACGGCAAGGCGCCGGTGCGCAACTCGGGGCCAATGGCACAGGCGCGCAGCTTAGAGTGGGCGAGGTAGAGGTAGTTCTGGCGCTCGGTCACATGGTCGGAAAACTCGTTGCCGATCGCGAAACCCAGGCGACGCGGCTGGCCGCTGCTGTCGATCAAATAGAGGCCGACCAGCTCGGGCTCTTCGCCCCCGTCGAGCGCGAAGTCGGGCATGGTGAGCGGCGCACCGGGCGCGGCGACGATGTGGCCGTTGCCCTTGTAGAACCACTCGGGCTGCACGCCTGCGCCTTCGGCCGGCTTGCCGCCGTCGAGACCCCACTTGAACATGCGCATCGAGTCCGACAGCGTCTCTTCGCCACCGGCGAGCTTGTGGTGCATCGCATCACGCGCGGCGGCGCTGCCGAGGTGCGTGAGGCCGGTGCCGCTCACCAGGCAATGCGCGGGGTCGGGGTGGGTCACGGGCGGCAGCAGCCGGCGCTCTTGTTGCAGCAGCGTGTAGGGCAGTGTGGCGCCCGGGGCATCACGGGTCTCGGCGAACGCTTCGAGCCCCATGCCACGCGACAGCGCCGCATCGGCCAGCGCATAGGCGCTGCGGAATCCGCCGACGCGGCGCACGCCGTCGGCGGTGACACGGCCCACGCTGCAAGCGCCGTCGTCGTCGATGAACTGGATGAGTCTCATGGGGCTGGGGCTTCGAAAGGTGCCGCATGGTACGTAGCCGACAGATAACTTCCTAATAGATATTTGCCGGCAACCGATATACGATTTCTTATCAATGAAAACCCGAACCCTGCTTCATGACGACGAACTACACGCACTGGTTCATCCGCGCCCGGCTCAAGACGCGCCAGCTGCTCCTGCTGGTGGCCCTGGCCGAGGAAGGCAACATCCACCGCGCAGCCCAGGTCCTCAACATGACGCAGCCCGCCGCGTCGAAGTTGCTGAAGGATCTGGAAGACGTGCTGGAGGTGCCGCTCTTCGAACGCCTGCCCCGGGGCATGCGGCCGACGTGGTACGGGGAAACCATGATTCGCCATGCGCGCGTGGCGCTGGCCAGCCTGAACCAGGCGCATGACGAGCTGACGGCCCTGAAGGCCGGCCGCTTCGGCCAGGTGAGCGTGGGCGCGATCACGTCGCCTGGGCTCGTGCTGCTGCCCCCGGCGGTGGCGCTGGTGAAGCAGGAGCACCCAAGCCTCAACATCACGCTGCAGATCGAGACCAGCGACGTGCTCATGGAGCGGCTCTCGCACGGCAAGCTCGACATGATCGTGGCCCGGCTCTTCGCCCAGCACGACAAGACCGATCTGCGCTACGAGGTGCTCGCCGAGGAGCCCGTGTCAGCGATCACACGGCCCGGCCACCCGCTGCTCAACGTGTCGCAGCTCGGGCTGCGCGACGTGGTGAGCGCGGGCTGGATCCTGCCGCCCACCGGCAGCGTGCTGCGCCACCGCTTCGAGTTGATGTTCCAGGAAGAAAGCCTGGAGCCGCCGGTCAACATGGTCGAGACCAGCGCCCTGCTCTTCATCACCAAGATGCTGCAGCAGAGCGACATGATCGCGGTGGTGGCGAGCGATGTGGCGCGCTACTACGCCTCGCACGGCATCGTGTCGATCCTGCCGATCGACCTGCCCTGCCACATGGATTCGTTCGGGCTCATCACCCGCACCGACAAGCTCTTGTCGCCCGCGGCGAAGGTGATGTTGAAGGCGTTGAAGACGACGGCGGTGACCGTGTACGGCACGCGCTTCGAGCCCTCAGCCGAAGATTTGGATTAGGTCCATCCCGCGTCGACGGTGAACTCCTGGGCAGTACACATCGCCGCATCGTCCGACGCCAGGAACAGCACCATGCTCGCGATGTGCTCCGGCAGCAGCTTGTCGGGGAGGCACTGGTTGCGCGCGATCTCCTGCTCGCCCTCGGCGTCGAGCCACATCGTGACCTGCCGCTCGGTCATCACCCAGCCCGGCGTCACCGTGTTGACGCGGATGCGATCCTTGCCCAGCCCCGACGCGAAGCCGCGCGTGAGCCCGTCGACCGACGACTTCGACACCGCGTAGCACGGGTAGTCGCTGTTCTTCGTCTGCCAGCCGATGGAGCCGAGGTTGACGATGGAGCCGAAGCCCAGCCGCTTCATGCCAGGCACCACCGACTGGATGGCAAACATGGCAGGGCGCTGGTTGATGGCGATGCGGTTGTCGTAGTACTCGGGGGTGATCTCCTCCAGCGTGTGGCGGTCGTCGCTGGCCACGTTGTTCACGAGCACGGCAAAGTCGCCCAGCGCCTTCGCCGCATCGGCGATCGCCGCCTGCAGCGCCGGGATGTCGCGCACGTCGCAGCGGCGCCACCAGAGCGAATCGGTGCCGAGCTTCTGCGCGAGCGCACGACTCGACGCCTCGTCGATGTCGACGAACGCCACGCGCGCACCCTGCGCGACGAAGGCCTCGACCATCGCCGCGCCGATCCCGCTGCCGCCGCCGGTGATGAACACGCTGCGGCCCTGCAGGCTGGGGTAGGTGGCGAGTTGAGAGGGGGAAGGCATGCGATCTCCTGATGTATTGCAATCTATATATGTCATGAGTTCTTTTCTTTATTTTTCTATTATCAATGTGCCTTGTTAGCATCCGCCGCGTCAAGCGCCATCGCGCCCGAGCCCCATAAAAGCACCGAGGACGACAACGAATGGATTCGAAGAAGAAGCCCGACGACAAGCCGGGAGACACGCCCGTGCGTCGCAGCCAGGCCTGGTTCGGCAAGCAGGACCGCGATGGCTTCATGCACCGCAGCTGGCTCAAGAACCAGGGCTACCCGCATGACCTGCTCGATGGCCGCCCCGTCATCGGCATCTGCAACACCTGGAGCGAGCTGACCCCCTGCAACGGCCACTTCCGCGACCTGGCGGAATTCGTGAAGCGTGGCGTGTACGAGGCGGGCGGCTTCCCGCTGGAATTCCCGGTGATGTCGCTCGGCGAGACGCAGATGCGGCCGACGGCGATGCTCTTCCGCAACCTCGCGAGCATGGACGTCGAAGAGTCGATCCGCGGCAACCCGATCGACGGCGTGGTGCTGCTGATGGGCTGCGACAAGACCACCCCGTCGTTGATGATGGGCGCGGCCAGCTGCGACCTGCCGACCATCGGCCTCTCGGGCGGGCCGATGCTCAACGGCAAGTTCCGCGGGCGCGACGTGGGCTCCGGCACCGGCGTGTGGCAGATGAGCGAGATGGTGCGGGCCGGCGAGATGACGATGGAGGAGTTCACCGCCGCCGAGTCGTGCATGCACCGCTCCAGCGGCACCTGCATGACGATGGGCACGGCGTCGACGATGGCGAGCATGGTGGAAGCGCTCGGCATGTCGCTGCCCGAGAACGCGGCGATTCCCGCCGTCGACACGCGGCGCCACCGCCTCGCGCAGCTCACCGGCCGGCGCATCGTCGAGATGGTGAAAGAGGACTTGCGCATGTCGAAGATCCTCACGCGCCAGGCCTTCGAGAACGCGATCCGCACCAACGCGGCCATCGGTGGCTCCACCAACGCCGTGGTGCACCTGCTGGCCATCGCCGGGCGCATGGGCATCCCGCTCACGCTGGAAGACTTCGACAAGCTCGGTGCCGAGATGCCCTGCATCCTCAACCTGCAGCCCTCGGGCAAGTACCTGATGGAAGACTTCTTCTATGCAGGCGGCCTGCCGGCAGTACTGCGTGAGATCGCCTCGCGCCTGCACCTCGATGCCCCCACGGTCAACGGCAAGACGCTCGGCGAGAACATCGCCAACGCCGCCTGCTACGACCGCGAAGTCATCAAGACGCCCGAAGAGCCCTTCATGGCCGACGCCGGCATCGCGGTGCTGCGCGGCAACCTCGCGCCCAACGGCGCGGTCATCAAGCCTTCCGCGGCCTCGGCCCACCTGCTCAAGCACCGCGGCCGTGCGGTGGTGTTCGAGAACATCGAAGACTTCCACGCCCGCATCGACGACCCCGAGCTCGACGTCGACGAGCACTGCGTGATGGTGCTCAAGAACTGCGGCCCGCGCGGCTACCCCGGCATGGCCGAGGTGGGCAACATGCCGTTGCCGCCCAAGGTGCTGCAGAAAGGCATCACCGACATGGTCCGCATCAGCGACGGCCGCATGAGCGGCACCGCCTACGGCACCGTGGTGCTGCACACCTCGCCCGAAGCGGCTGCCGGCGGCACGCTCGCGCTCGTGAAGAACGGCGACGTGATCGAGCTCGACGTGGCGAATCGCCGCCTGCACCTGGAGGTGTCGGACGAAGAGCTGGCCAAGCGTCGCGCCGACTGGCAGGCACCCGAGGTGCCGAAACGCGGCTGGTACAAGCTCTACGTCGAGCATGTGCAGCAGGCACACCTGGGGGCCGACCTCGACTTCCTGGTGGGCAGCAGCGGTGCGGCGGTGCCGCGCGAATCGCACTGACGACTGCATTCAGGAACAAAGCGGTTACGGCCGAAGCCTCCACAATCCGCGCCGTTTCCACTTGCTGAGCCTGCCGCCATGACCGCCCCGCGCCCCGCCTCTAACCTGCGCTGCCTCTGGCCCGCCAACGCCACGCTCGGCGAAGGCACCCTCTGGTCGCCTCGGCGCCAGGCGCTCTATTGGGTCGACATCCTCGGCCGGCGGCTGCACCGCTATGAGCCGGCGAACGACACGCGCATCAGCTGGCATTTCGATGAAGAGATCTCGGCAGTGGCCGAGCGCGCCCACCACCCGGGCCTGCTCGTCACGCTGCGCAGCGGCTTCGCCTTCTTCGACCCCGACACCGGCACGCTCGAGCCGCTGCACGACCCCGAGCCGCACATCGAAGGCAACCGCTTCAACGACGGCAAGTGCGATGCGCACGGCAACTTCTGGGGCGGCACGATGGACTTCGCCTGCACCGCACCCACCGGCAAGCTCTACCGCTTCGACGCCGAGCGCCGCTGCACCCTCGCCTTCGACGCGAACTACGCCGTCACCAACGGCCCCACCTGGTCGCTCGACGGCCGCACGCTTTTCTTCAACGAGACGGCGAAGAAGAAGGTCCATGCCTTCGACCTCGACCCCGCCACCGGCACGCTGTCGAACCAGCGCCTCTTCCTCAAGTTCGCCGACGATGACGGCTACCCCGACGGCATGACCACCGATGCCGACGGCCGCCTGTGGATCGCCCACTGGGGCGGCGCCTGCGTCACCTGCCACGACCCGGTGACGGCCAAAGAACTCGCGCGCATCCCGCTGCCCACCAGCCACGTCAGCAACTGCTGCTTCGGCGGCCCCGAGCTGAAGACGCTCTTCATCACCACCGCCCGCTTCGAGTTGAGCGAGGCGCAACTCGCCGCGCAGCCGCTGGCCGGCGCGCTCTTCTCCATCAACCTCGACTGCGCGGGCCGCGCCCCGAACCTCTATGCAGGCTGACATCGTTTGGCTCGAACACGTCGGCCAGCGCCTCGGCCTGCTGCCCGCCCTGGGCGGCGGCGTCGCGGCCTGGCAGGTCTGGCACGGCGACGCCTGGCACGACCTCTGGCGCCCCTGGAGCGGCGAGAGCCCCGACCGCTACACCTTCGCCAATTTCGCCATGCTCCCGTGGACCAACCGCATCAGCCGCGGCGGCTTCGAGCAGGCCGGCCACTTTCACCCGGTGGCGCCCAACCGCGCCGGCGAGCCCTACCCCATCCACGGCGACGGCTGGCTGCAGGCCTGGCAGGCCGACCAACCCGCAGTCAACACGCTGCGCCTGCAACTCGAATCGACCCGGCACGACGGCAACCCCTACCACTACCGCGCCACGCAGACCTTCACGCTGGTCGATGGCGGGCTGGACCAGTCCATCCACATCACCCACCTCGGCGCCGAGCCGTTGCCCTACGGCCTGGGCCTGCACCCCTACTTCCCGCGCACGCCCGGCACGCGCATCACCACCTCGGTGAAGGGTGTGTGGCTGTGCGGCAGCGACCCGCTGCCCACCGCGCACACCGCGGAGATCCCGGCCGACTGGGACTTCAACCGCGGCGCCCCGGCGCACGGCAGCTTCGTCGACAACTGCTACACCGGCTGGTCGGGCGAGGCCCACATCGACTGGCCCGAGCACGGCCTGCGACTCACGATGCGCGACCCCGCCACGCTTCGGCGGGGTCGCGACGACGGTTTCTGCCTGATGTACCGGCCACCGCAAGGCAACGCCTTTTGCTTCGAGCCGGTCACCCACCCGATCGATGCCTTCCACCTGCCGGGACGGCCCGGGCTGCAGGTGCTGTCGGCCGGTGAAACGTTGAGCCTCGACGTGCAGTGGCGCGTGGAGAAATCGACGCGCTGAGCCTTCGCGTCGGCTGGCGCGAACCGATTCTGCGGCCAAGGTCTTGCTCCGCTCGCTACGATGGCGACGAGGGGCGGCACCTCCGCCTCGACCACCCTTCCTGACGATGATCGAGAAAGTCTCCGCCGGCATCGTGGCCACGCTCTGCGTGGTCTTCATGATCCGGCTGCTGGTCGGTGCGCAGCGGCGGGCCCGGCTCGATGCCTGGGCGCGCATCGCCTGGTTGCGCCTGAAGCACGGCGGGCTGCAGCTCTACCACTGGCGCAGCTCGCGCAAGAGCGCCGAGCGCCTGGCCGAAGAGGCCATCCGCCGCGCCCGCGACGACGGCCACTGGGAAGGCAACGTCTACAAGCCCAAGTCGTTCAGCAAGAAGCCGCCGCGCGACAAGATGCACTGACCCGCCAACACGGGGGCCGTCAGAACGCCCGGCCGAGCGTGAAGTAGCCGCGCGTGCCCTTGGGCGCATCGAGCCCCTGCGCCACGCCCATGCGCACCTGAAGGCCGAGCGCGTAGAGGAACTTGAGGTCGGCCAGCACCTCGACGCCCACACCGCGGCTGTAGTGCAGCGGGCGATGGCCGGTGTACCAGGCACCGCCGATGTCGAAGAAGACCGCCGCGGAGACGCGGTTGATGCCGACCGCGGGCGTCATGAAATGCTGGTCGACGTCGGCGATGGGCGTGCGGAACTCGAAGCTCGTGACCCGCGCCTTGCGGCCTTGCAGCACCCGCTCGTTGCCGCGGTAGCCGCGCAGCGTGATGTCGCGGTTGTTGAGCGCGAGGCCGAGCTGGAGCTGCGGGTCGGTGGCACCGCCGAGCTGGAAGGGCTCGGTGAAGCCGTCGGCCCAGGCCTCGGTGTGGCGCAGCGCGATCACGCTGCGGCCGACCGGCAGGAAGCCGCGCCAGTCGAGGCGCACCACGTCGCCGTCGTAGTCGTTCTTGCCCTCACGGGCAAACGGGCGGTAGCTCTCGTACAGCAGGGTGGCCTTCTGGCCGCGGTTGTCGCCTTCCGACCACCAGCTGCTGCCGGTGGTGTCGTACTCGAAGAGGCCGGCCAGCAGGCGCTCGGTGCGGTTGACGGCCGAGTTGTCGTACTCGGGGTGCACCCGCTCGACGTGGTCGAGCGCAGCGCCCACGCCGAAGAGCACACGCCGGTCGAGGCGCAGCCACGGCACCACGCTCAGCCACTGCGCGCTGGTATTGCGGTCGAAGGCACGCACGTCCTCGGTGTCGTCGCCGTTGACCCACGCACGCGGCGTGAGAGTGCGTTGCAGCGAGAAGAGGTGCTGGTCGCGGAAGAGGTATTGCAGCGAGCCCACCGGCTCGTTCTGCGTCACCTCGTAGGCGAAGGTCGCGGCGTACTGGTGCCAGCCGAGCGCATCGGCACCGAAGGCGGTGGCACCCACGCTCAGGAGGCCGCGGTCGCTGGAGGACACGGGGAACCAGGCGCGCGGGTAGATCGAGCGCAGCGCGCTGTACGACCGGCCCTCCCCGAGCGTCGAAGCGGCAGGCGGCATGGCCGGTGCGCTGGCGGCCGAGGCTGGTGACGATGCCGTGGCCGAGGCCGGCGCCGCCGCCTGGGCGGCCACCCGGTCGAGCGGCGTGGCCGCGCCGATGCGGCGCAGCTCGTAGCCGCCCGGGGCGATCACCGCCATTGCGAGCGAGCCGTCGTCCTGCGTGCCGCCTTGCGCGGTGACGCGGGTGTGCGTGTGGCTGAGCTTGACCCAGGCCTCGCCTTCCTGTCGGTACACGTTGAAGACACCATCGCGCACGGCGATGAACTCCAGGCCCTTCGGGCCATGCACCAAGCCGTGCAGCGGCGCGTCGTGCGTGAAGAGCAGGCGCGGCGTGGGCGCGGGCTGGCCCATGTCGAAGGCGTCCACGCGCCAGGCCCCGGCGCGCTTGCTGACAACCGTCACCTGCTGCCCATCGGGCGAGGCGGCCAGGTCGACCAGGTTGACCTCGGGCGCGGGCTCCCAGAGCACGCGCTGCTGCTGGCCCTTGGCATCGAGCTGCACGAGCCGGGTGAGGCCCTGCCCCTGCTGCAGCGCCACGATGCCGCCGCCGGCCTGCACCGCGCGGCGAAGGCGGGCGCAGTGGGTGAGCTGGCGCACGTCGCCATCGGCGTCGACGCGATAGACGTCGTAACCGAGGTAGCGCCAGTTGCACACGTCGGGCTGGCTCATCAGCACTTCGCCCTTGGCGTTCACGTGCAGCTCGGCGTTGCCGTTCACGTCGGCCAGCACGGTCTGCTGACCGTCCTTGGCGATCTTCACGAGCTTGGCGTGGTTGAGGCCGTCTTCCAGCACCGCGAGCGTGTCACCGCCCGGCAGCGCGGCGACCGCACCCACGCCGAACATCGGCCCGGCCAGGCGCTCGCCCACGGCCTCGGCCTTCTGCTGGATGGGCGCGGCACGCTCCTTCACCTGCTGCTGCAGGTCGGCGAGGAACTCGGCCCAGAGCACGTCCATCTGCTTGCCGGTCGCCTCGACCGGGCTGTTGTGCAGGCGTGGCCAGAACGGCGGGTTGCCGCTGTAGTGGTGCACGACCTTGTAGATCGAATCGGCACCGTAGCGGCGCGCGAGGAAGTCGAAGAAGTAGGCGCCGTAGAGGTACGACTTCGACAACGGCAGCGCCCGCCCGTTGGCGTTGATCTCGCGTAGCGAGAGGAAGCCGCGGCCCGCCTCGGCGCGCAGCCAGGCTTCGAACACCGGCCCGCGCAGGCGGCCACGGCCGGTGCCGGGCTCGCTCTCGGTGTAGACGGCCAGGCCTTCGACCATCCAGTTGGGCTGGAAGATGTTGGGAAAGAAGAACGGCTGGCGGCCGAAGATGGCCTGCATCACGCCGGGGAAGCCGCGCACCTTGTCGAGGTGCACGGTGTGGGTGAACTCGTGGGTGATGAGAAGCTCGAGCCAGTCGCTGTTGTCGAGCAGCTCGCCCGAATCGGGCGGCGCCATGTAGACGCCGATGATGTTGTAGGGCAGCGGCGTCGAGAAGCCGTTGGCCAGGTCGTACTGGTCGATCAGCAGGATCTCGGTGCGGCCACGCGGCTCCCAGGCCAGTGCCTTGGTGATGCGCGGGTACACCTGCTCGGCGATCTTCGCCACGCGCTCGGCCTGCGGGCGCCATGCGGCGCGGTAGTTGATGCGGAAGTGCGCCGTGTCTGCGCTCTGCCAGTCGGGCGCCGGTTCAATGCCTTGTGCGGCGGCGCTGAATGCCCACCCGCACGACAGCAGGAAAACGAGGGTCCGGATCCAGGACATAGGGTCTCCACCAAGGTGCTCTGCTTTTTAACGGGCGCAAGGGTACAGGACGGCAGGCGCCCGCCCGCTGCACACACCTGTGATAGGCACCTAGAGATGACGTGCCAGCGCGACGGCCAGCGCCTTGGCGTTGGCCCCGCTGATCATCTCGTCGTGGTCGCCGGGGGTGACGTCGATCTCCAGGCGCTGCGCGACCTTGCGCCACACCGGCAGCGGGTCGCCCGGGCCGGGCTGCGAGGCGCGCAGGAAGACGACGCGGCCTGCATACGGCTCGGGGCGGTATTCGCGCAACGCCACGAGCATCGCGCCGCGCGTGCGGCGCAAGGCCGGCGGCAGGTTGGCCTCCTTCAGCACGTCGCCCACGAGCTCAGGGTGCTTCGGGGTCAGGCCCAGGGCGACGCGCCACCGATCGCTCAGCACCCTCGCCTTCTTGTGCAGGTAGTCGACCTGCCCGCGCAGCGGCAACGAGCGCAGGCGGCGGAAGGTCACGCCAAGCCAGCCGGTGCAGTAGCGCGCCCACTCCACGAGCGGCAGGTAGCGGCCGTGCACGTGGGTGTCGATGAGCGTGACGAGCTCGACCTGTTCGCCGGCCCGGCTCAGCTGCTGCGCGATCTCGTAGGCCACCAGCCCGCCGAAGGAATAACCGCCCACCGCATACGGCCCCTCGGGTTGCACGCGACGCATGTGGCCGATGTAGTCGGCCGCCATCTCGCGCACGCTCACGTAGGGCGCGTTCTCGTCGCCCACGGCGCGGGCCTGCAGGCCGTAGACGGCACGCTGCGTGTCGAGTGCGCGCAGCACCGCCCACAGTTCGAGGAAGGTGCCGGCCAGGCTGTGCACCAGGAAGAAGGGCCGGCCGCTGCCCGGGCGCAGCTGCACCAGCGGCACGGGGAGGTCCCACGCGGCCTGGTCCATCACCGCGGCGAGCTGGCGGATGGTGGGCGCCTTGAGCAGCGTGCTGGGGGCCAGTCGCTGGTCGGTGGAGAGCTGGATGTCGGTGAAGATGCGCGCGGCCAGGAGCGAGTGGCCGCCGATCTCGAAGAAGTCGTCGTCGAGCCCGATGGGCGAGAAACCGAAGATCTTTTCCCACAGCGCCTGCAGGTAGGCCTCGTGGTCCTGCCGCGAGCGCCACCCGGGGGCCGGCGGCGGCGGCAAGGGGCCGGCGGGCATGGTGGGCAGGCGCAGCGCGGGGTCGCCACGCAAGGCGCGCAGCGAGCCGGGGTTGAGCAGGCGGCGCATGTCGGCCACCGGGCGGTCGTTGACCACGTCGCGCAGGGCGGCGATGCACACGCTGCCGTCGGCCAGGCGCGGCAGCTCGCGCACTTCGAGCACCAGGTCGGGCACGTGCGCGGGCGAGGCGGCTTCGGCGAAGCGGCGGCGCATGCGGGCGATCAAGGGGCCGTCGAGGCTCGCGCCTTCGCGCAGCGCGAGCAGCAGCACGGCGCGGCCTTCGCCGAGCTGGCCGGCCTGCTGCTGCTCGACCACGGCCGATTCGCGGATCTCGGCGAACTCGCGCAGCAGCGGCAGCAGCTCGGCTGGTGCCACCAGTGCGCCGCGCACATTCATCAGCCCATCGACACGGCCGCGTTGCAGCAGCGAGCCGTCGGCCGCCCATTCCACCCGCTCACCGCTCGACCAGCCCCCGGGCGTGCGCTGGAGGTAGGTGGCAGCGAAGCGCGTGCCCTGCGGGTCGTCGAGGAAGCCCAACGGCCGCGACGGGAAATGCGCCTGACACACCAGCTCGCCTTCCAGCCCGCTGCCCCGCTCGGCCACGCGCACGCCGAGGCCGAGGCTGTGGTTGTCGGGGTGGGCCAGCGATGGCGCGGCGCCTTGCAGCAGCAGGCAGCCGAGCAGGTCGGGGTTCATGCACAGCGCCTGCAAGGGCAGCCGCTTGACCTTCTCGTGCACCCAGCGGGCCGCCGCGTTATCGAGCGTCATGCCGGTGTAGAGCAGCGAGCGCAGCGCCGACAGGTCGAACTCGCGCCCCGGCGCGAGGCCGGCGTGCTCGCCCAGGCGCAGGTAGGAGGCGTGGGCCACGAACACGGTGGCGCGGCCGTCCTGGGCGATGCGCCACAGCGTGCGGGCATCGCGCACCGGGCCGTCGTAGAGCACGATGCCGGCGCCGCTCGCCAGGGTCGACAGCTGCCACAGCCAGAGGGCAGACGCCACCGACGCCGGGGCGAACACCTGGCTGCGACCGTCGATGCCGAGGTGCAGCCGGTGTTCCTTCACGTGCTCGAGCAGCACGCCGCCCGCGCCGTGCACCAGCGCCTCCAGCCGCCCGTCGGCGCCGGCCGTGCGGGTGATGAAGAGCGGCTGGTGGAACGGGAAACGCGGCCAGGCGTTGCCGCTCCGGTCGGCCGTGTCGAGCCCTTCGGCCAGGGCCTGCGACAGGTCGATCACCGGCAGGCCCAGCGGTGGCAGCAGCGACGACGCGTCGTCGAGCACGATGGCGGCCTCCAGCGACGGCAAGGCCTGCACCACCTGCGCCACACGGTCGGCCAGCGGCAGGCCGGTGTCGTGCGGCATGGCCCCGGCATGCGCGAGCAGCAGCCGTGGCGCCAGCGGCTTGAACCTGTCGACCATGAGGGCCGGGCCCATCTCGGGCGATGCGAGCGCGAGGCTCGCGCCGACGGCGGCCACGGCCAGCACGGCGACCACGGCGCGGGCATCGCTGCGCGGCACGAGCACCACGCGGTCGCCCTCGGCCACGCCGCCCTGGCGCAGCGCGTGGGCCAGGGCGATGACCTGGCTGCGCAGCTCGGCCCGGCTCAGGCGGTATAGGCTGCCATCGGCCAGGCAGGCGGTGATGGCGATGGCATCGGCTGGCTGGCCGTCGCCCGCCAGGAGGTTCTCGGTGTAGTTGAGCTTCAGCCCGGGAAAGTAGCGGCCCTGGTCGTCGTGCAGCCGCCGCTCGTCGCCGCTGGCGAGAAGCCCCGCATGGCGCCAGCACGCCTGCCACAACGCATCGGAATGGCCGACAGGCGCGGCCACGCCGCGCGGCCCCGCCAACGCGCCCAGCCCCGACTCGCCTGCCATGCCTGCTCCTTCGTAAATGCCGTGCGGAGCATCGTTTGCCGGCGCCGGGCCTGCCAGCAGCGGGGTCGCCAACTTTCTGTAGGCGATGGCCTACAGCGGCGTGGCGAGGGGGCCACGCCGAAGCGGCCCACAGCATGCTCAGTTCTTGCCATCGGGGCGTGTCGACCCCGTGCCTCAGGGGTGTTAGCCCCGCCACTCCTCGCTCTACATTGCGCGCACACATGGGAGAAAACGTGAAAAAAGTCGCTTCTGCAGCCCTCGCGCTGCTGGCCTGCACCGCCCAGGCCCAAACCCTCCAGGCGCGCGACCTGACCAATGACGGCATTGCCGATGCCTTCTACGACAGCGTCCACAACCTCACCTGGCTGGCCGATGCCAACCTCTACGCGACGCTTGGCGGGCCCGCCGATCGTGACCCGTGGGGCGTCGGCGGAGCGACTTTGCCCAGCGGGCAAGTGCGTCTGGGTACTGCGCTGAGCTGGGTCGACACGCTGGTAGTGGGATCGGTCAGCGACTGGCGCCTGCCAGAGCGCGTCATCCCGGCTGACTTCCAGCCCAGCCCCTGGTGCCCGATCGAGTGCGTCAGAGCGACGCCCCAGGCCAGCCAGCTGCCAAGCGAACTGTCGTTCCTGGCCGGAGCCACCGGCCAGTTCTCGAACGTCATGAACGGCTACTACCTCACCTGGACCTCGGACATGGTGTGGCAGGAAATGCGCAACATCGTGACCGGCGCGACGGTCAGCACAGACGAGACCGGGTGGATGACGGGCTACGTCCTGGCGGTGCGTGACGGAGACGCCGGAACTGCCATTGCGGCTGTCACGACTCCGGTCCCCGAGCCCGGCACCTACGCCTTGATGCTGTCCGCACTCGGCGCGCTGGCCATCGCCCGCAAGAGCCGCCAAGCCAAGCGCTGAACACCGCCTCGTCAAATGCGAGGCACCAAAGCAAAACGGCACCCCAGGGTGCCGTTTTCGTTTCATCCGATCGATTGGTGGGCGGTGCAGGGTTCGAACCTGCGACCCCTGCCGTGTGAAGGCAGTGCTCTACCGCTGAGCTAACCGCCCAATCCGACGGGAAGCCGCAGATTATGCCACAAGCGCGCGCCACACCGTCTTGCCGCCCGACGACTTGTCGAGCTCGGCAAGGATGGCGTCGTGCGCCGCGGCCTCTTCGTCGTTGGCCACCAGCACGGGCAGTGCGAACTGGCTGAAGTCGATGGCCGCCAGCACCAGGTCGCCCTGAGCGGCTTCGGTGGCATCGATCACCAGCGAGTCCTGCCCGCGGGTCATGTTGATGTAGACCTCGGCGAGCAGGCCTGCGTCGAGCAGCGCGCCGTGCAGCGTGCGGTTGGAGTTGTCGACTTCCAGGCGCTTGCAGAGCGCGTCGAGCGAGTTCGACTTGCCGGGGAACATCTCGCGGGCCATCACCAGCGTGTCGGTCACGCTGCCCACGTGCTCGGTGAACTTGCCCCGGCCGAGGCGCTTCAGCTCCTCGTTGAAGAAGCCGACGTCGAAGCTCGCGTTGTGCGCGATGACCTCGGCCCCGGCCAGGTACTCGAGCAGCTCGTCGGCGATCGATGCGAAGAGCGGCTTGTCAGCGAGGAACTCGTCGGTGAGGCCGTGGATCTTGACCGCGTCTTCGTGGTTGGGCCGCTCAGGGTTGAGATAGAAGTGCTTGTTGTTGCCGGTCAAGCGCCGGTTCACCATTTCCACGCAACCGATTTCGATGATGCGGTCGCCCGACTCGGGGCTGAGGCCGGTGGTTTCGGTGTCGAAGAAGATCTGTCTCATGCCGCGTTCACCTTCTGCGCGCGTTGGCCGGCCCACCACCACCAGAGCGCGCCGCCGAGGATCATCGGCACGCACAGCCACTGGCCCATGCTGAGGCCGAGCGGCAGGTTCTCCAGGCCCTTGTCGGGCTGGCGGAAGTACTCGACGACAAAGCGGCACACGCCGTAGCCGAACACGAAGGCCGCGGCCACCTGGCCCGGCGCACGCTGCTTGCGGCCATAGAACCAGAGGAAAGCAAAGAGCAACAGCCCTTCCAGCGCGAACTGGTAAAGCTGCGACGGGTGGCGCGGCTGCTCGCTGCCCGACTGCGGAAACACCATCGCCCAGGGCAGGCTCGGGTCGGCCACGCGGCCCCACAACTCGCCATTGATGAAGTTGCCGATGCGCCCCGAGGCGAGCCCGGTGGGCACGCAAGGCGCGATCACGTCGAAGGTCTGCAGCACGGGGCGCTTGCGCGTCATCGAGTACACGGCGAGCGCAACTGCGACGCCCAGCATGCCGCCGTGGAACGACATGCCGCCCTTCCACACCGCGAAGATCTCCAGCGGGTTCTGCAGGTAGTGGCCGAGGTTGTAGAAGAGCACGAAGCCCAGGCGCCCACCCAGCACCACGCCGAGCACGCCGTAGAAGAGCAGGTCTTCCACATCGCGCCGCGTCCAGCCGACCTCGGCGAACCACGGCTTCTTCACCCGCAGCGACGCGAGCCAGAGAAAGAGCCCGAAGGCGACCAGGTAGGTCAGCCCGTACCAATGGATGGCCACCGGGCCGATCTGGAGGGCGACGGGGTCGAACTGCGGATGAGTGAGCATGGCCTGTCGGGTCGGGAACGGAAAGCAGCGCGAACGATACCGCAGGCGCCGGAGCGCCTGCGTCAGGCTGGAACAGCCTCGTGCTCGTCGTCCTCGAGGGTGCGCTGCACGTATTCGACGAAGCGCGTCACCACCGGGCCGGCATCCGACGGCCACATGAGGCTCGTCTCGGCCCGCGGCGCCATCGCCCCCAGCGCCACTGGCAGCCGCCGGTAGACCACGCCGGGCCGCTGCAGGGTGGTCACCGCCTGAGGCACCCAGGCAAGGCCCAGGCCGGCGGACACGAGGTTGACGATGGTCTGCATCTGGATCGCTTCCTGCGCGATCACGAGCGAGGCGCTGTGGCGGTGATAGAAGGCCAGCACCGCGTCGTAGAGCGAGGGCGCGATCTCGCGCGGAAAGATGATGAGCGGCTGCGCCAGGATCTGCGGGAGCGTGAGCCGCCGCGCCGTGGTGAGCGGCGACGACTCGGGCACCGCGAGCACCATCGGCTCGATGCTCACCGACAGGCGCGAGAGGCTCTGCCCGGAGCCGCTTTCCGGCACGAAGCCCGGCGCATGCAGCACGAAGCCGGCATCGGCCTCGCCGAGCTCGAAGGCACGCAGCTGCACGTCGGTCGTGGCTTCGCGCAGCACCACCTCGATGCCGGGCTCGATGTCGCGAAAACCGCGCAGCCAGCCGGGGAGCGGGCCGAAGCCGACCGTCGAGACGAAGCCCAGCCGCAAGCGGCCGACCGCGCCCTGCCCCACCGTGCGTGCAATCGACGACAGGGCGGCGGCCTGTTGCAGCAGCTGCCGCACCGGCTCGACCAGCGCCTGCCCCGCCGGCGTGAGCGACACCTGCCGGCGCGTGCGCTCGAAGAGCGGCACGCCGAGGCGCGCTTCCAGCTGCTGGATGGCCAGCGTGAGCGGCGGCTGGGTGATGTTGAGCTGCTTGGCGGCCCGGCCGAAGTGCAGCACCTCGGCCAGCACCAGGAACTGGCGCCACACGCGCAACTCGATCTGGGTGCTGTTGTCGCTCATGACCTGGCTCAGCACACGGTCAACAACGCCGCGGCATACGAAAAGCGCGCGCTCTCGGGCACGAAGACCATGATGCGCTGGCCCGATTTCAGCTCGCGGGTGCGCACCAGCTCCTCGAGCATCAGGATGAACGAAGCCGTCGCCACGTTGCCCACCTGCGCCAGGTTGGTGAACCACTTCTCCTGCGGGATGTGCAGGCCCGCATCGCGCAGACCCTGGTACATCGGCTGGCGGAAAAGCTCTGACGACAAGTGCGGAAGGAAGTGGTCGATGGTCGCCACGTCGAAGTCGTGCTTGCGGGCCACGTCCAGCGCGAACTGGATGCCGTGCTTGATCATCCGCTCGCCGAGCAGCCGCGTGTCCTGCTTGACCGAGAAGATCGAGCGCGCGAGCCACTCCTCGGGCTCGAAGCGGCTCCAGCCGCGCAGCTCGCCGTCCTTCGCTTTCTCTGCGCCGACGTACATGCAGGTCTCGGCCTCGTTGGCGTAGGAGCGCACGTCGATCCATTCGAGCTTCAACGGCCGCTCGCCATGCGGCTGGTTTTCCAGGCGCAGTGCGCCCGCGCCGTCGGACAACATCCAGCGCAGGAACTCCTTGTCGAACGACAGCATCGGGTTGGCATTCAGCTGCCGCTCGCGGTCGATCTCGGGCTGGAAGAATTTCGCGAGCATCCAGTGCGACAGCATCTCGCTGCCCGTGCACACCGCGTTGGCGGTGTTGCCGGTGGCAATCGACATCTGGGCGAGCTTGAGCGCCTGCATGCTCGCTGCGCACGAGCCGGCAAACGACGCGATCTCTGCGGTGGGCACCGGCAGCAGGCCGTGCACCATCGCCGCGTGCGACGGCACGAGCTGGTCGGGCGAGGCAGTGCCGCAGGCGAGCAATTGCAGGTCCTTGGGCGAGAAACGGTCGTCGAACAGCGACTGCACCGCTGCGGCCGTCATCTGCGCATTGGTGTGCGTCGGGTGACCACCTTTTTCAAGCGCGTAGTAGCGCTGCGTGATGCCGTTGTTGCGCAAGACGATCGCCTTCGTGCGCGACGACTTGCCGCCGATGAGGCCGAGGTAGTCCTCCATCGCATCGTTTTCTACGGGGCCGTTCGGCAGGTAGCGGGAAATTCCTGTGACGTAGACGTGCTGCAGAGACATGAAAGAAAGCGAAGCGAGGACCGAACCCCTCTCGATATGAGAGGCATATCACCGACGCATTTTATATATATTGGACGCCAGCCAGCCCCGACGGGATACTGCGCGCCTCCCCGCACACCGCCAGGAAAGTCACATGAGCTCCAACCGTCGTTCCAAGAACATCACCGAAGGCGTGGCCCGCGCACCCAACCGTTCCATGTACTACGCCCTGGGCTACCAGGAGGGCGACTTCAAGAAGCCGATGATCGGCATCGCCAACGGCCACTCGACCATCACGCCGTGCAACTCGGGCCTGCAGCGCCTGGCCGACGCGGCCGTGATCGGCATCAAGCAGGCCGGCGCCAACCCGCAGATCTTCGGCACGCCGACCATCAGCGACGGCATGGCGATGGGCACCGAGGGCATGAAGTATTCGCTGGTCTCGCGCGAGGTCATCGCCGACTGCGTGGAGACCTGCGTGGGCGGCCAGTGGATGGACGGCGTGATGGTCATCGGCGGCTGCGACAAGAACATGCCCGGCGGCATGATGGGCATGCTGCGCGCCAACGTGCCCTCGCTCTACATCTACGGCGGCACCATCCTGCCCGGCAAGTACAAGGGCCAGGACCTGAACATCGTCAGCGTCTTCGAAGCGGTCGGCCAGTTCAGCGCCGGCAAGATGAGCGAGGAAGACTTCTGCCAGATCGAGCGCCGCGCCATCCCGGGCAGCGGCTCGTGCGGCGGCATGTACACCGCCAACACGATGAGCTCGTCGTTTGAGGCGCTGGGCCTTTCGCTGCCCTACGCGTCGACCATGGCCAACGTGGAAGAAGAGATCGTGGCGATGGTGAGCCGCGCCTCGCAGGTGCTGGTCGAGGCGGTGAAGGCCGACCTCAAGCCGCGCGACATCGTCACCAAGAAGGCGATCGAGAACGCCGTGGCCGTGATCATGGCCACCGGCGGCTCCACCAACGCGGTGCTGCACTTCCTCGCCATCGCCCATGCAGCCGGTGTCGACTGGACCATCGACGACTTCGAGCGCGTGCGCCGCCGCACGCCGGTGCTGTGCGACCTGAAGCCGAGCGGCCAGTACCTCGCGATCGACCTGCACCACGCGGGTGGCATCCCTGCCGTGATGAAGGAGCTGCTCAAGGCCGGCCTGCTGCACGGCGACTGCATGACGATCACCGGCAAGACCGTCGCCGAGAACCTGGCCGACGTGCCCGAGCTGTCGAAGGAGCAAAAAGTCATCCGCCCGGTGTCGGACCCGATCTACGCCGAAGGCCACCTCGCCATCCTCAAGGGCAACCTGAGCCCTGAGGGCGCCGTGGCCAAGATCACCGGCCTCAAGAACCCGGCCATCACCGGCCCGGCGCGCGTGTTCGACGACGAACAATCCGCGCTCGCCGCCATCATGGCCAATCAGATCAAGGCCGGCGACGTGATGGTGCTGCGCTACCTCGGCCCCAAGGGCGGCCCCGGCATGCCGGAGATGCTCGCCCCCACCGGCGCCCTCATCGGCCAGGGCCTGGGCGAATCGGTGGGTCTCATCACCGACGGCCGCTTCTCGGGCGGCACCTGGGGCATGGTGGTGGGCCACGTGGCCCCCGAGGCCTACGAGGGCGGCAACATCGCGCTGGTGCAGGAAGGCGACTCCATCACCATCGACGCGAAGACGCTGGTGCTGCAACTCAACGTGCCCGATGCCGAGCTGGCCAAGCGCCGCGCGGCATGGAAGCGCCCTGCCCCGCGCTACACCCGTGGCGTGCTGGCCAAGTTTGCGAAGAACGCGTCGAGCGCCAGCTCCGGTGCGGTGCTCGACAAGTTCGAGTGATGTCGCTCACGCGCGCATGAAAAAAGCGGCCCTGAGGGGCCGCTTTGCATTGGGGCGCCAAGACCTTATTTCTTGGCCTTGCCGCGACGACCACGGTGGTCCATGCCGAGCTTGGCCAGGTTTTCGACCCGGCGCTTGGCCACGCGTTCGTCCATCTTGTCCATCTCGCGGCGCTTGGTGTAGCCGGTGGCATCGGCCCAGGCCCACCAGGCCACCGCGGCGGCAAAAGGCCACAGCACCGCCCACCACGACCACAGGGCGACGGGGCCGAATTCGGCCACCTTCATCACCAGCAACAACACGCCGAGGACGACGAAATACATGCGAAAACCCCACGTCAGGCTCTGACCGTCACGCCCGGGCTGTCAACTGGTGGCCCGTAGAATGCGTTGATTCCGGCAGTGCTGGAAATGTAATTCACCCGTTTGTCTTCGGCACCCGAAAGGAACCCATGAAGTCACTGCTTTCCCTGATTTTTGCCGCTTCGGCACTCGTCGCTGGCCCGGCTTTTGCCAACGCCGATCTCGCGCAGAAGAAGAACTGCATGGCCTGCCATGCAGTCGACAAGAAAGTGGTCGGTCCCTCGTACCAGGACGTGGCCGCCAAGTACGCCGGCCAGAAGGACGCCGTCGACAAGCTGTCGCAAAAGGTCGTCAAGGGCGGCGCCGGTGTTTGGGGCCCCGTGCCCATGCCGGCCAACACCGCAGTGAGCGACGCGGAAGCCAAGCAATTGGTCACCTGGATCCTGTCCCTCAAGAAGTGACCTTCGCCGCTTCGGCGGTCGCTTCCAAGGCCCCACTCCGGGGCCTTTTTCATTTGGCGACACACTGCTGCCCATGCGCGTCTTTGCCATCTCCGATCTGCACGTCGACTACGAGCCCAACGCGCGTTGGGTGCAGGAGCTCTCGCTCGTCGACTACCAGAACGACGTGCTGATCGTCGCGGGCGACGTGTCCGACCACGTCGAGCGTCTGCAGCACTGCCTGGAGACGCTCGCCCGGCGATTCCGCCAAGTGCTCTTCGTGCCCGGCAACCACGACCTCTGGGTGCGCCGCGACGGCCCGGGCCTCGACTCCTTCGGCAAGTTCGAGCGCATCCGCGAGCTGGTGCGGGCCGCGGGCGGCAGCATGGAGGTGTTCCACAAGGGCCGCCTGAGCATCGTGCCGCTGCTCGGCTGGTACGACGGCTCCTTCGGCCAGCCCGGCGAGGAGCTGCGCATGGCCTGGGTCGACTTCCGCGCCTGCCGCTGGCCCGAGGGATTCGAGTCGCACCACACCGCACAGGCCTTCATGGCGATGAACCGCTACCGGCGGCAGTCGGCCGACGAGGTGATCGTGTCGTACTCGCACTTCCTGCCGCGCATCGACGTGATGCCCGCGCGCATCCCGCAAGACAAGCGCTTCATCTACCCGGTGCTCGGCAGCGCTGCGCTCGGCGAGCAAGTGAAGGCGCTCGGCTCGGCGGTGCACGTCTACGGGCACAGCCACGTGAACCGTCGGGTGGAACTCGATGGCACGCTCTTCGTCAACAACGCCTTCGCCTACCCGCACGAAACACACATCGCCCGCAAGGAGCTGGTGTGCGTCTACGAGACCTGACCGCACGATGACCCTCGCGCTCGATCGATCCGACGTGCACCTCTGGCTGGCCTTTTGCGCCGATGCGGGCCGCGAGCTGCTGCACGAGCGTTACCGCGCGCTGATGACGCCCGAGGAGCGCGCCCGCGGCGACCGCTTCTACTTCGAGCAAGACCGCGCCCGTTACCGCGTGACACGCGCGCTCGTGCGCAGCGTGCTCTCGCGCTATGCGCCGATCGCGCCGCAAGACTGGCGCTTCGATGCCACCTCCTACGGGCAGCCGGTGATCCTGAACCCGGAGCCCGAGGCGCAGAGCCTGTCGTTCAACCTCACGCACACCAGCGATCTCGTCGTGCTGGCGGTCACGCGCCAGCGCGCCGTGGGCGTCGACACCGAAAACATCACCCGTGGCGCGCTGCTCGACGTCGCCGACCGCTTCTTCGCGCCCAGCGAATGCGAGCACCTGTGGGCCCTGCCGGCCGAGCACCACACCACCCGCTTCTTCGAGCTGTGGACGCTGAAAGAGAGCTACATCAAGGCACGTGGCATGGGGCTGTCGATCCCGCTGCACAAGTTCGCGTTCGACTTGCGCGAGCCCGGCTCGGTGTCACTCGCGACGCTGCCCGAGCTGCAGGACCCGGCCGAGCGCTGGGCGCTGCGCCACCTCTGGGCCACGCCGGAGCATCCGGTGGCGCTGTGCGTGGAGCGCGGCGGGCAGCCCGACTTCGCCCTCACCGCCCGCCGCATCGTGCCACTGGAAGGCGAGCAGGCCATCGACCTGCTCGCCTCGCGGCGGAACTGATCGCTCAGTAGGCCTGGCCCAACTGCTCGAGGATCGCCGGGTTCTCGAGCGTCGACGTGTCCTGCGTCACCGCCTCGCCCTTGGCCACCGAGCGCAGCAGGCGCCGCATGATCTTGCCGCTGCGCGTCTTGGGCAGGTTGTCGCCGAAGCGGATGTCCTTCGGCTTGGCGATCGGGCCGATCTCCTTGCCCACCCAGTCGCGCAGCTGCTTGGCGATCGCCTTGGCTTCGTCGCCGGTCGGGCGCGGGCGCTTGAGCACCACGAAGGCGCAGATGGCCTCGCCCGTCGTGTCGTCGGGGCGGCCCACCACCGCGGCTTCGGCCACGAGCTCGGTGCAAGAGACGAGGGCAGACTCGATCTCCATCGTCCCCATGCGGTGGCCCGAGACGTTGAGCACGTCGTCGATGCGGCCGGTGATGGTGAAGTAGCCGGTCTTCTCGTCGCGGATCGCACCGTCGCCGGCCAAGTAGTACTGGCCCTTGAAGTCTTCGGGGTAGTAGCTCTTCTTGAATCGCGCGGCATCGCCCCAGATGGTGCGGATCATCGACGGCCACGGCTTCTTGATCACGAGGATGCCGCCCTGGCCGTTGGGCACGTCCTTGCCGGTTTCATCGACCACTGCGGCCTGGATGCCCGGGAAGGGCAGCGTGCAGGAGCCCGGCACCAGCGGCGTGGCGCCCGGCAGCGGCGTGATCACATGGCCGCCGGTCTCGGTCTGCCAGAAGGTGTCGACGATGGGGCAGTGGCCGCCGCCCACGTGCTGGTGGTACCACTCCCACGCCGCCGGGTTGATGGGCTCGCCCACCGAGCCGAGGATGCGCAGGCTCGACAGGTTGTACTTCTTCGGATGCACAGCCTCGTTCGACTCGGCTGCCTTGATGAGCGAGCGGATGGCGGTGGGCGCGGTGTAGAAGATCGAGACCTTGTGGTCCTGGATCATCTTCCAGAAGCGGCCGGCGTCGGGGAAGGTGGGCACACCCTCGAACACGATCTCGGTGCCGCCGAGCGCGAGCGGCCCATAGGCGATGTAGGTGTGGCCGGTGACCCAGCCGATGTCGGCGGTGCACCAGAAGACGTCGTCGGGCTTCAGGTCGAAGGTCCACTTGGTCGTGAGCGCCGCGTGCAGCAGGTAGCCGCCGGTGCTGTGCTGCACACCTTTGGGCTTGCCGGTCGAGCCCGAGGTGTAGAGCAGGAAGAGCGGGTGCTCGGCCCCCACCCACTCGGGCTCGCAGGTCTCGGCCTGCGTGGCGGTGAGCTCGTGCATCCACTTGTCGCGCGCCGTCCAGTTGATCTTGCCGGCGGTGCGCTGGTAGACGATCACGCTCTTGATGCTGTCGCAGCCGCCGAGGCCCAAGGCCTCATCGACGATGGCCTTGAGCGGCAGCGACTTGCCGCCTCGCTGCTGCTCGTCGGCGGTGATCACCATCACCGCGCCGGCGTCTTCGATGCGGTCGCGCAGGCTCTGCGCCGAGAAGCCGCCGAACACCACCGAGTGCGTGGCGCCGATGCGGGCGCAGGCCTGCATGGCCACCACGCCCTCCACCGACATCGGCATGTAGATGACGACCCGGTCGCCGCGCTGAACGCCCTCGGCCTTCAGCACGTTGGCCATGCGGCAGGTCTTGGCGAGCAGCTCGCGGTAGGTCACGCGCGTGACCTTGCCGTCGTCGGCCTCGAAGATGATCGCAACCTTGTCGCCAAGGCCCGCTTCGACCTGCTTGTCGAGGCAGTTGTACGAGACGTTCAGCGTGCCGTCTTCGAACCACTTGAAGAACGGCGCCTCGCTGCTGTTGAGCGCCTGCGTGAACGGCTTCTTCCAGCTCACGAACTCACGCGCCAGCCGCGACCAGTAGCCCTCGTAGTCGGATGCGGCCTCGGCGCACAGCTTGTCGTAGGCGGCCATGCCCGACACGTGTGCCTTCTCGGCGAGGGCGGCGGGTGGCGGATAAAGCTTGGTGGTGTCGGTCATGGCGGTCTCCTGGCCTGGAATGGTGTGCAGGCAGCACCATAGGGGGGCGCTCTTACGAAGGGCTTACTCGACAGGGCAAGGCCCGTGCCGCACGGGCGTCCTGTCATGGTGTGACAACTAGAATCGCCGGCAACCGGACAATCCCTGAATCGCTCCAGAACAAGCACCATGGCCGCCCAGAAGCCCGCCCAAGCTCAAGTCTCCCGCCGCCTGCGCACCCTGCCGCAGCTGATCTTCGCCAGCCGCTGGCTGCAGCTGCCGCTGTACCTAGGCCTCATCCTCGCGCAGGGCGTCTACGTCTTCCACTTCTGGGTCGAGCTCGTGCACCTGATCGAAGCCGCCATCGGCGACAAGACGGCGCTGCAGGCCATCTACACCTCGGTGGGCATCACCGGTGATGCCGCCGCGGGCGGCAAGCTCACCGAGACCACGATCATGCTGGTGGTGCTGGGCCTGATCGACGTGGTGATGATCTCCAACCTGCTGATCATGGTGATCGTGGGTGGCTACGAGACCTTCGTCTCGCGCATGGACCTCGAAGGCCACCCTGACCAGCCCGAGTGGCTGAGCCATGTGAACGCGTCGGTGCTGAAGGTGAAACTCGCCACGGCCATCATCGGCATCTCGTCGATCCACCTGCTCAAGACCTTCATCAACGCCGGGGCCTTGAGCGACCGGGTGCTGATCGCGCAGACGGTCATCCACGTGGCCTTCCTGTTCTCGGCGCTGGCGATCGCGTGGACCGACCGCATCCTCTCAGCGCCCGCGGGCCGCGATCACTGAAGCTTCGACGGGTGGAAGCTCGACTCGCGCAGGTGCTGCTGCCGGCGCCGTGCCGGGCCACGCCGCTCGGCGCGCATCAGGATGTAGGTGCCCAGCACGCCGGCGACCAGTGAGCCGCCGAGCACGCCCAGCTTGACCTGCGTCTCGTAGGCGGGGCCCTGCCCTTCGAAGGCGAGCCCGCCGATGAAGAGGCTCATGGTGAAGCCCACGCCGCAGAGCACGCACACGCCGAAGAACTGCCAGCGGTTGGCCCCATCGGGCAGCTCGGCCGCTCCGGTGACGGCGAGCAGCCACGACGCGCCGAACACGCCGATCGCCTTGCCCAGCACCAGGCCGGCGGCAATGCCGAGCGGCACGCTTTGCGTCAGCGTGTCGAGCGACAAGCCCTGCAGCACCACGCCGGCATTGGCAAACGCGAACATCGGGAGCACGGCGAACGCCACCCACGGGTGCAGCGCATGCTCCAGCGACTCGAGCGGGGAGTGGGTCTCGTCGTCCGTGCGCAAGGGGATCGCAAACGCCGTCACCACCCCGGCCAGCGTGGCATGCACGCCCGACTTGAGCACGCACAGCCAGATCAAGGCGCCGACCGCCAGGTACGGCAGCACGCTTTTCACACCCGAACGGTTGAGCGCGAACAGCACGGCGATACCCACACCGGCCGAGGCCAACATGACCCACGACAGGTTGGCGGTGTAGAAAAAGGCGATCACGATGATCGCGCCCAGGTCGTCGATGATGGCCACGGCCGTGAGGAAGACCTTCAGCGAGGCCGGCACACGCGAGCCCAGCAGCAGCAGGATGCCGAGCGCGAAGGCGATGTCGGTGGCCGCCGGGATGGCCCAGCCGCGTAGCGCCACCGGGTCATGCCAGTTGATCGCCGCGTAGATACCGGCCGGCAGAGCCATGCCGCCGAGCGCCGCCCCCAGCGGCAGCAGCGCCTGCCGGAAGGTCGAGAGCTCGCCCACCACCAGCTCGCGCTTGATCTCCAGGCCGACGAGCAGGAAGAACACCGCCATCCACAGGTCGTTGACCCACAGGATCAGCGGCTTGGAGAGCACCAGCGCGTCGTTGCCGATGCGCACCTCGCCGGGGAGCTGGCGGAAGGCTTCGTAGTCGATGCCCCAGGGCGAGTTGCTCAGCAGCAGTGCCGCTACGGTGGCCACGGCCAGCACGATGCCGCTTGCCGACTCAGCCGCGAAGAATCGCTTCAGCGCATCCGTGATCACCGCAGTTCCCCTTCGATAAAATCTGCGCCTCCCGCCACGCGAGCCTCCCCATGACCACCATCCGCCACGCAGACCTCGTCGAGAGCGTCGCTGCAGCCCTGCAGTACATCAGCTACTACCATCCGGCCGACTATATCCAGCACCTTGCACGCGCATACGAACGCGAGCAGAGCCCCGCGGCCAAGGATGCCATTGCGCAGATCCTCACCAACTCGAAGATGTGCGCCGAAGGCCGCCGCCCGATCTGCCAGGACACCGGCATCGTCAACGTGTTCCTGAAGATCGGCATGGACGTGCGCTGGGAAGGCTTCAAGGGCTCGATCGCCGACGCGGTGAACGACGGCGTGCGCAAGGGCTACCTGAACCCCGACAACGTGCTGCGCGCGTCGGTGCTCGACGATCCGCTCTTCGCCCGCAAGAACACGAAAGACAACACGCCCGCCGTGATCCACATGGAAGTGGTGCCCGGCAACACCGTCGACGTGATCGTGGCCGCCAAGGGTGGCGGCAGCGAAAACAAGTCGAAGATGGTGATGATGAACCCCAACGACAGCCTGGTCGACTGGGTGCTCAAGACGGTGCCGACCATGGGCGCCGGCTGGTGCCCGCCGGGCATGCTGGGCATCGGCGTCGGCGGCACCGCCGAGAAGGCCGTGATGCTCGCCAAGGAAGTGTTGATGGAAGACATCGACATGTACGAGCTGCTCGACCGCGGCCCGAGCAACAAGCTCGAAGAGCTGCGCATCGAGCTCTACGAGAAGGTCAACGCGCTCGGCATCGGCGCGCAGGGCCTGGGCGGCCTCACCACCGTGCTCGACGTGAAGATCAAGACCTACCCGACGCACGCCGCGAGCAAGCCCGTCGCGATGATCCCCAACTGCGCCGCCACGCGCCACGCGCACTTCGTGCTCGACGGCTCGGGCCCCGCCTACCTCGAAGCGCCGAGCCTCGACCTCTGGCCCGACGTGAACTGGGCGCCTGACTACAACAAGAGCAAGCGTGTCGACCTCAACACGCTCACGCCCGCCGAAGTGGCGAGCTGGAAGCCCGGCGACACGCTGCTGCTCAACGGCAAGATGCTCACCGGCCGCGATGCCGCGCACAAGCGCATCCAGGACATGCTGGCCAAGGGCGAGAAGCTGCCGGTGGACTTCACGAACCGCGTGATCTATTACGTGGGCCCGGTCGACCCGGTGCGTGACGAAGTGGTCGGCCCGGCCGGCCCGACGACGGCGACGCGGATGGACGGCTTCACCGAGATGATGCTGGCGAAGACCGGCCTGATCGCGATGGTCGGCAAGGCCGAGCGGGGCCCCGTGGCCATCGAGTCGATCAAGAACCACAAGAGCGCCTACCTGATGGCGGTGGGCGGCGCGGCCTACCTCGTGGCCAAGGCGATCAAGGCCGCCAAGGTGGTGGGTTTTGCCGACCTCGGCATGGAAGCCATCTACGAGTTCGACGTGAAGGACATGCCGGTCACCGTGGCGGTCGACGCCGGCGGCACCTCGGCCCACATCACCGGGCCGAAGGAGTGGCAGGCCAAGATCGGGAAGATCCCGGTCGCCGTGGCCTGATCAAAAAAACGCCGGCTACTCGCCGGCGTTTTTGTTGGTGGCTTCCGCTGGGATCGCGCGTGTGTGCACCACGCGCTGCGGGAACGGGATCTCCACCCCCTCCGCGTCCAGCACCGCCAGCACGGCGAAGTTGACCTCCGACTTCACCGCGCCCTGCCCGTTCTCGGGGTCGCGGATCCAGAACTGCAGCGTCAGGTCCATGCCATCGGCCGCAAACGCCGAGAGCTGCACCGAAGGCGCCGGGTCGGCCAGCACGCGCGGCACCGCCGCGATGGCGCTCGCGAGCTTGGGCTGCAAGGCGCGCACGTCGGTGCCGTAGGCCACCTGCACGGTGCTCGAAATCGACAGCCGCGGGTCGGCCAGCGACGAGTTCTCCACACGCTGCGTGATCAGCATCTCGTTCGGCACGATGGCCTCGCGGCCGTTGAGCGCGCGGATCACGGTGTAGCGGGTGCGGATATCGGTGATGCGGCCCTCGAAGTTGTCGACCTTCACCATGTCGCCGATGCGCAGCGAGCGTTCGGCCAGGATCACGAACCCGCTCACGTAGTTGGCCGCGATCTTCTGCAGGCCGAAGCCCAGGCCCACACCCACCGCACCGCCCAGCACACTCAGCGCGGTGAGATCGATGCCCACCGCCGACATCGCGAACAAGAGGCCGACGAAAAGGAGCACCGCGCGCACGATGTTGGCCGCCATCTTGCGCATGGACAGGTCGTCGCCCGTGCCGCGGATGATCTTGCGCTCGACCGCGGCCGAGATCCACAGCGCCAGCACCATCACCACGCCCGCGGTGAGCGTGCCTTCGATCAGGTTGCGCAGCGAGATCTGCGCGCCGCCGATCTTCCAGCGCACACCATCGAGCTGCTCCAGCACCGCCGGCATCACGCCAGTAACCCACAGCACGACAGCGATCCAGGCAATCCACGAGACCGTGCGCTCGATCACGCGCACCCAGTGGTTGTTGGGGAAGGCCGCCGACAACACGCGCACCGTGAGGCGGATGAGCACCAGCGAGATGAGGATCGGAATGGCCAGCTTGAACACCGCCACCTTCACCACACCCACCAGCAGTTGCTTGGCGATCAGCGCCAGCACCAGCGCGAAGACCGGGAACAGCACCCCATCGACCACGCTGCGCCCGAACAGCACCGCGCCCTGGATGTGCAGCACGCGCCGCAACGCCGCACACAGCAGCCACGACACCCCGAGGCAGCCGAGCAGCACCGCCGCCTCGGTGAGCGCGCTCTGGGTCGCGAGGTTGCGCAGCAGGTCCTGGAACTCGTGCAGATCGTAGGTGGCGTTCATCGTTCTTGTTGTGAGGGCACCGTTCGGGCTGAGCTTGTCGAAGCCCGATGGCAATGAGAAGGGCTTCGACAGGCTCAGCCCGAACGGTCGCCTTGCCTACAGGTCGGCCAGCACCCGCAGGTGCGTCGCCACGCTGCGTGACAGCGCACTCAGCGCATAACCGCCTTCGAGGCACGAGACGATGCGGCCCTGCGCATGGCGGTCGGCCACGTCTTTCACGCGGCGGGTGATCCACTCGTAGTCGGCCTCCACCAACCCGAGCTGGCCGAGATCGTCTTCGCGGTGCGCATCGAAGCCGGCCGAGATGAAGACCATCTGCGGCTTGAAGGCTTCGAGCCGGGGCATCCACATCGCCTCGATCATTTCGCGGATCTCCATGCCGCGCGTGTAGGGCGGGATGGGCAGGTTGATCATGTTCTCGCCCTTGGGCACGCCGCCGCTGTAGGGGTACAGCGGATGCTGGAAAAAGCTCACCATCAGGATGCGGTCGTCGCCGGCCACGATGTCTTCGGTGCCATTGCCGTGGTGCACGTCGAAGTCGACGATGGCCACGCGCTTCAGGCCGCGCACGTCGAGCGCATGGCGGGCAGCGATGGCCACGTTGTTGAAGAAGCAGAAACCCATGGTCTCGTCACGCGTGGCGTGGTGGCCGGGCGGGCGGATGGCGCAGAAGGCGTTGTCGATCTCGCCGTCGATCACCGCATCAGTGGCGGCCACGGCCGCACCGGCGGCGCGCTGGGTCGCGGCCCAGGTGCCGGCATTGGCGGCGGTGTCGGGGTCGAAGGCCCGCGACTCGCCGGTCAGGGCCAGCTGCTCCAGCCGGTCTTTCAGCTCCGACACATAGTGCGCGCTGTGCGCCAGCTCCACGTCGCGCAGGTCGACCAGGGGCGCATCGCGGTGCTCCAGTGCCACGTCGAGTCCACAGGCAATCAGGTGGTCATGGATCGCATCGAGCCGCTGCGGGCACTCGGGGTGGCCGTGGCCCATGTCGTGGGCGTGGCAATCGGCGTGGGTGTAGAGGGCGGTGGACATGTCTCGCAGCGTGATCGTTTCGGGTATCGTGCGCCGCATGAACACGAGCCTGGCGACACGACTCACCCAACTGACAGACCAGATTAGCACGATCATCGTCGGCAAGCGCCCCCAGGTGCGCGACTGCCTGGCCTGCCTGCTGGCGGGTGGCCACCTCCTGATCGAAGACGTGCCCGGCGTCGGCAAGACGACCCTGGCGCACGCCCTGGCCGTGTCGCTCGGCCTGCGCTTTTCGCGCACCCAGTTCACCGCCGACCTGATGCCGGCCGACCTCATCGGCGTGAGCGTCTACGAGCGCAGCAAGGAAGCCTTCGTCTTCCACCCGGGCCCGGTGTTCGCGCAGGTGCTGCTGGCCGACGAGATCAACCGCGCCGGCCCCAAGACGCAGAGCGCGCTGCTCGAAGCAATGGAAGAACACCAGGTGACGGTGGAAGGCGAAACGCGCGCCCTGCCCCGCCCCTTCTTCGTGATCGCCACGCAAAACCCGACCGACCAGCTCGGCACCTACCCGCTGCCCGAGTCGCAGCTCGACCGCTTCCTGATGTGCCTCACGCTCGGCTACCCCGACAAGGCGAGCGAACGCGCGCTGCTCGCCGGCGTCGACCGCCGCGAGGCGATCGCCGAGCTCAAGGCCGTGATGACGCCCGAGGAGCTGATGGCCGCGCAGCAAGAGGTGCTGAAAGTGCACGCGAGCGATGCGCTGCTCGACTACCTGCAGGCGCTGATCGCCGCCACCCGCAGCGGCGCCTGGTTCGTCGACGGGCTGAGCCCACGCGCCGGCATCGCCATCCTGCGCGCCGCGAAGGCGCACGCCCTGCTCGACCAGCGCGACTACGTCGCCCCTGATGACGTGCAAGCCATCCTCGTGCAGACCGTCGCGCACCGCCTGGTGCCGGTGGCCGGCGCCGGCCGCGGCGCGCGCGAGCAGGTGCGAGCGATGATCGAGGCGGTGCCGCTGGCCTGAGCGTTCCGCCATGTCTGCCGGGTCGTTGTCTCGACTGCCCCCCTGGCTCAACCCCGCCGCGGCGGTGCGCAAGCGCTTCCGCGCCTGGTGGCAGGCCCGCCTGCCGCGCACCGACACGCTGCTGCTGACCCAGCGCAACATCTACATCCTGCCCACGCGCGCCGGCCTGATGTTCGGCGTGACGCTCATCGTGCTGCTGCTGGCGTCGATCAACTACCAGCTGAGCCTGGGCTACGTGCTGACCTTCCTGCTGGCGGGCAGCGGTGCGGTGTCGATGCACATCACGCACAACACGCTGCGCGGCTTGACGCTGCACCTGCGCCCGCCGGCCGCCGTCTTCGCCGGCACCCCCGCGCTGCTGGACGTGACGCTCACCAGCGCCGGCCGCGCGCGCTTTGGCATCGGGCTCGGGTTGGAGTCTTCGCCTGGCAAGGCGGTGGCGTGGACCGACGTGCCCGAAGGCGGCCAGTCGAGCGCGCAGGTGAGTTTCGTGCCGCCGCAGCGCGGTCGCCATGCGGTGCCCACGATCCAGATCGAGACACGCTTCCCGCTGGGGCTCTTTCGCGCGTGGTCGGTCTGGCGGCCGGCGGCGCAGGTGCTGGTCTACCCGAAGCTCGAACAACCCGCCGCGCCGCTGCCCCCTGCGCACGCGGTGCCCGGTGGCCCGGCCGCACGGCGCAGCAGCGATGGCGGCGAGGTCGAAGGCGTGCGCAGCTACCGCCGCGGCGACCCGCTGAAGATGGTGATGTGGAAGAAAGCGGCACGCACGCTCGAAACCACCGGCGAGCTCGTGACCCGCGACACCAGCGCGTCGGTGCAGCAGCAGCTGTGGCTCGACTGGGCGCACTGCACCGGCCTCGCCCCCGAAGACCGCCTGTCGCGGCTCGCCACCTGGGTGCTCGCCGCCAACCGGGCCGGCGCCGACCACGGCCTGCGGCTGCCCGGCGTCGAGATCGCCCCTGCGCAAGGCGAAGCACAGCGCAAGCAATGCCTGGAAGCCCTCGCGCTGTGGACGTGACGACCTCTCCTCGCCTCGGCCTGGGTGCACGCTGGCGCCACCTGCCGCGCGAGGCGCGCGACACACTCTTCCTGCTGGGCGTGATCGCGTGGACGGTGCTACCGCACGTGAGCCACCTGCCGCTGTGGTGCTCCGTGCTGACGGCCGTGGTGCTGCTGTGGCGCACCCGCCTCGCCCTCACCAACGCCCCGCTGCCCAGCCGCTGGGTGCTGGTCGCCGTGCTCGCGCTGGCGGCCGGCCTCACGCTGTGGTCGTTCCGCTCGATCTTCGGCAAGGAGCCGGGCGTCACACTGGCCGTGGTGCTGATGGCGCTCAAGACGCTGGAGCTGCGGGCACGGCGAGACGCCTTCGTGGTGTTCTTCCTCGGCTTCTTCATCGTGCTCACGCACTTCCTCTTCTCGCAATCGCTGCTGGTGGCGGTGGCAATGCTCGCGTCGGTGTGGGGCCTGCTGACGGCACTGGTGCTGGCGCACATGCCGGTGGGGCAGCCGAGCCTGCGGCACGCCAGCCGCCTGGCGCTGCGCACCGCCGCGCTCGGCGCGCCGGTGATGGTGCTGCTCTTCCTGCTCTTCCCGCGCATGGGGCCGCTGTGGGGCGTGCCACAAGACGGGCTCGTGAAGACGGGCCTGTCGAACACGATGCGCATGGGCAGCGTGGCCGAGATCGCGCTCGACGACTCCATCGCGCTGCGCGTGCGCTTCGTCGGCACGGCCCCCGCCCCCGAGACCCTCTACTTCCGCGGGCCCGTGCTCAGCAATTTCGACGGCCGCACCTGGACGGCGGGCTTCGGCGCGAGCGGGCCGGCACGCGAGCCCCTGCGCCCGAAGGGCGCCCCCATCGAATACGAGCTGACGGCCGAACCCACACGCCTTTTCCTGCTGCCCACGCTCGAAGCCACCACCACGATGGAGCCCATCGACGGCCTGAACAGCAACCGCCGCGACAACCTGAGCTGGGGCACCGACCGCCTGGTGCAAAGCCGCGTGCGCTTCAAGGCGACGGCGCACACCCGCTTCGAACACGGCCCCACCCAGCGCAAACACAGCCTGCGCGAGAACGTGCAGCTCCCGCCCGGCTACAACCCGCGCACCCTCGCCTGGGCCCGCGAGCTCGGCGACCACCCACGCATGGCGAACGCCGATGCGCCTGCGCTCGCGCGTGCGGTGATGCAGCACATCGCAACCGCCGGCTTCACCTACACGCTGGCGCCGGGCGTCTACGGCGAGACCAACGAGCGGGCCGCGCTCGACGAGTTCTGGCTCGACCGCAAGGAGGGCTTCTGCGAACACTTCGCTGCCGCCTTCGTGGTGGTGATGCGCGCGCTCGACGTGCCGGCGCGTGTCGTCACCGGCTTCCAGGGCGCCGATGCGGCGCCGGTCGACGGCTTCTACATCGTGCGCCAGAGCCACGCCCACGCCTGGGCCGAGTACTGGGTCGAAGGCCAGGGCTGGGTGCGCGCCGACCCCACGGCTGCCGTCGCCCCCGACCGCATCGTGCGCAGCCGCAACCTCGTGCCGGCCCCCGGCCTCGTGGCCGGCGCCATCGGCAACGTGAGCCCCGAGCTGATGGCGCAGCTGCGCAAGAGCTGGGAGATGCTCAACAACCGCTGGAACCAGTGGGTGCTCAACTACTCGCGCGGCCAGCAGCTCGACCTGCTGAAGAACATCGGCTTCGACTCGCCGAGCTGGCAGGACGTGGCCCTGCTGCTCATCGGCATCCTGAGCGGCCTCGCGCTGCTCGGGGCGGGTTGGGCCTGGTGGGATCGCCACCGCCAGGACCCGTGGGCGCGCCAGGCCCAGCAGATGCGCCGCAGCCTGCAGGCGCTCGGCCTGCCAGCCCAGCCGCACGACCCACCGCGTGCCCTCGCAGCCCAGGTGAACGAGCGCTACGGCCCACTCGGGGCTGCGGTGGCCAGCCGCCTGCTGATGCTCGAACGGCAGCGCTACGGCCATACACCGCTCCCGCGTCCGTCGGCGCAATGGCTGCGTGCGCTGCGGGGAGAAGTGCGCGCGCTGCGACGGAGCGCACAACACGCACCGCGATAATCCGCGGCATGTTGCTCACGCCCGGCTCGACCTTCCTGCGCTGCACCTTTTCTGCCCTCGCCGCCCTCTTGATCGGCAGCACCTGGGCGCCCGATGCCGAGGCGAAGAAGCCCCGCATGCAGGTCAAGTCAGACGCCGAGGCCGACCTCGTCACCTACGGCCAGCGTGACGACGTGATGGGCTTCGCCGCAGCGCTCGCCGACAAGCGTGGCCTCGACGTGGCGTGGGTGAAGGCGATGCTGGCCGAGGCGCGCTATGTGCCCAACGTCGCCAAGTTCATCATGCCGCCGCCCACCGCCACGGCGAAGAACTGGGCGGCCTACCGGGCCCGCTTCGTCGAGCCGCTGCGCATCCGCGCCGGCCTCGCCTTCTGGCGCGAAAACGAAAAATGGTTGCAGCGTGCCGAAGAGATGTATGGCGTGCCGCCTGAGGTCATCGTGGGGGTGGTCGGGGTCGAGACGCTCTACGGCCGGCACATGGGCAACTTCCGCGTACTCGACGCGCTGGCCACGCTGTCGTTCGACTTCCCCACCGGCCGCAAGGACCGCAGCGCCTTCTTCCGCGACGAGCTGGAGCAGCTCTTCGTGCTGGCGCAGGCCGAGAAGGTCGACCCGCGCGACTTGAAAGGCAGCTATGCCGGCGCGATGGGCATGGGCCAGTTCATGCCCAGCAGCTGGAACAAGTACGCCATCGACTTCGACGGCAACGGGCATGTCGACCTGCACGGCAGCCCCGCCGACGTCATCGGCAGCATCGCGCACTACCTCGCCGAATTCGGCTGGCAGCGCGGCATGCCAACCCGCTTCGACGTGGCCCCGCCGGCCGACCCAGCCCAGCGCGCCACGCTGCTCGAACCCGACATCAAGCCCACGTTCACTGCCCAGCAGTTCGCCGAGAAAGGCGCCGGGCTGCCGGCCGCGGGCCGCGAGTTCACCGGCCTGCTCGCGCTGGTGGAGCTCTTCAACGGCGACGCGCCGCCGAGCTACGTGGCGGGCACGGCCAACTTCTACGCCGTCACGCGCTACAACTGGTCGAGCTACTACGCCATGGCCGTGATCGACTTGGGCGAAGCGATCGGGCTCATCAAGCACAAGATCGACCGCTGATCGCCGTCGCTGCCGCTGTCGCCGTCGCATTTCGCGCACCGGCGCGGGCAGTTCACGCCGCCAGCCGGCGGCTGGTCGCATGCCCATCGCACTGAGTCGCCGCAGTGCCGACAGTGAAGCCTCCTTGCATCAAGGAGCGCCGCATGAGCCACCCGCCCCGCCTCTTCTTCGCGCACGCCAACGGCTTCGCGCCGGGCGCCTATGAGCCGCTGCTCACGCCGCTGAGGCACCGATACAAGGTGGAAGCTCCGGCCCTGCTGCCCTTGCGTCACGGCCGGCCTCCATCAGGGCCCTGGGGCGAGATCGCCGAAGACCTCGCCCCGCTCGTCGACGCCGACGCCACGCCCACCGTGGGCGTGGGCCACTCGCTCGGCGCGGTGGCCCTCCTGATGCTCGCCGCCACCCGGCCCACCCGCTTCAGCCGGCTCGTGCTGATCGAGCCTCCCACCATTCCGGCGTGGCTCGCGGCGGTGCTGGGCCACGCGCCGGCCGCCGTTCGCCGCAAGAGCCCGATGGCCGAGGCCACGCGCCGCCGCGCCGACGCCTGGACGAGCTTCGAGCAGGCCTTCGCACAGGCCCGCGCACGCCCCTGGTATGCGCGGCTCGACGATGCGGCGCTTCGCCTGGTGCTGCAAAACGGCCTTCAACACGACGGCCAGCAATGGCGCCCGAGCTTCCGCACGGAATGGGAGGCCACGCTCTACGAGCGGCCGACGAGCGTCTGGCCACTGCTGGCTCGGCGCAACCTGCCGCCCATCACGGTGCTGCGCGGCGCGCAATCGGCCGTCTTCCCCGCGGCGGCCTTCGCCCGGTGGCGCCGCCTGCGCCCCGACGACGAGGCCATCGAAATTCCATCCACCGGCCATCTGCTCCCGCTGGAAGCGCCGGCGCGCATCGCATCGCTGCTTTGATCTGGGTCAACCGGCCCGCCGCTTACAAGAAGAAACACAGACGCCTAGCGAAAACCCGCATGATCCAAACGCCACCCCCTATTCAAGGGGGTCGCGCACCCCGTCGAAGCCAAGTCAGAAGTCGGGAGCTGACCTGGAAAGGCTGCACGAGAGTTGTCGAAACGATACAACCCAGCAATAGCCATCAATTTGTCGCGGCGCTCAGTTAAATTGCCGGTCCCGGAGAGAAGGAACCCATGACAACAGCGCGTATTGGCATCATCGGGATGGGGCCGCGTGGCCTGACGGTTCTTGAGCGCATAGTCGCCAACGAGCGGGTCAGAAAATCGGCCAATATTGAAATCTTCATCTTCGACCCGCACCCACCCGGCGTGGGTTGCCACGATCCCGAGCAGGAAGATTACCTGCTGGTGAATACCGTGGCCGGCCAGATCACCCAGTTTTCAGACCATTCGGTCGTGGGTGCCGGCCCGATCCTGGAAGGCCCGTCCTTCTACCAGTGGCTAGAGGAGCAGCGCAGCAGCAAGCTCGGCCGCTGGTCAGGCCAGCCGGTTTCACCCGACAAATACTATTCTCGTGCGCTCTTCGGCCGATACCTGTATTGGGTTTATCACTATCTGGCGGCCTTGGCGCCCTCGCATGTCCAGATAAACTTCGTGCAGGAATCCATCCTGAGCACCGACCGTTTGGCGGAAGATTCCTGGGTGCTTTCCACCAAGAGCGGCTCTTTCTGCGTCAACTACCTGTTTCTCACCACCGGGCATACCAAACCCGCTGGAAAACCGGCAACTGGCAACAAGCACCAACCCGGAACCACGCTGGTAATTGACGACCCATACCCGATCAAAACCACCACGGCGGCCATCACGGCCGACATGACGGTGGCCATCGAGGGCATGGGCCTGACCATGTTCGACGTGCTGGGCGCGCTCACCACCGGCCGCGGTGGCCGATTCGTCCAAGACGAAGACGGCCGCATGCGCTACCTGCCTTCGGGCCAGGAGCCCCGGCTGGTCACGTACTCGCGCTCCGGCCTGCCGCTCACTGCGCGCGCCATCAACCAGAAGGGTGTGTCGGTGCAATACAAGGCGCGCTTCCTGCAAGCCGACAAGGTGCGCGCGATGCGTGCCGGCCGCAAGCTCGACTTCGTCACCGACGTCTTCCCGCTGCTGCTGGCCGACATGCAGTTCGCCTATTACGAGGCCTACCTGCGCGAGCGCCGCGACCCGGTGACCTCGATGCTCTTCTGCAACCAGTTCCTGTGCGCAGACGTGGCCGGGCGCGAGGCGCTGATCTGCCAGTACGTCCCCGAAGCCGACCGTTTCTCCTGGGACAAGCTGGTGAACCCGATCACCGACGACGCGCTCGCCACCCCGGAAGACTTCCACGAGTGGCTGATGGACCACCTGCGGCAAGACCTGCGCGAGGCCTACAAGGGCAACGTGCAAGGCCCGCTCAAGGCCGCCTGCGACGTGGTGCGCGACCTGCGCGACAACCTGCGCGCCGCCATCGACCACGGCGGCCTCACCGAGGCCTCGCACCGCTGGCTGCTGTCGGAGTTCAACCCCATCATGAACCGCATCGCGGTGGGCCCGCCGTCGTCGCGCATCGCCGAGATGCTGGCGCTCGTCGAAGCCGGCGTGCTGGAGATGAGCTACGGCCCGGGTGCCGCCTGCAAGCCGTCGAAGCCGGGCGAGCGCATGCGTCTCGCCTCCAGCCTGTGGCCCGACAAGAGCGTGGCGGTCGACGTGCTGGTGAAGGCGCGCATCCCGATGCACAGCCCGGCCGACGACGCCTCTCCGCTGCTGCGCGGCCTGTTGAAGGCCGGCTACGTGCGCCTCTTCCACAACGGCGGCTTCCACCCCGGCGGCATCGAGGTCTCGCGCGACTTCAACTGGGTCACGGCCAGCGGCCAGACGCTCGAGAACGCCTGGGCGCTCGGCATTCCCACCGAGGGCGTCAAGTTCTACACCTTCGTGGTGCCGCGATCGGGCGTCAATTCCACCGCGATCGTCGATGCCGGCCGTGCGGTCAGCAAGATGATCTCGCTGATCACCGGCCACGCACCCGCGCCGCACGAAGAGCCCATCGAGGCCCCTGTCCCGACGACGGAGTACGCCTCCGCCTTTGCTTCCCTGTATGGCGCGTTGTCCTGACCCTGAGCCTGCTTTCCTGTTCCTGATCGGCTTGCCGCGATGCTGCAAGCCGCGTTGAACCGCCTGAGCCTGGCCGGCCTGTCCGCCACGCTGATCGGCAACGGCATCGGCCGGTTCGCGTTCATCGCCCTCATGCCCGCGCTGATCGACGCAGGCTGGTTCACCAAGGGTGAAGCCTCCCAGCTGAGCGTGGCCACGCTCGTGGGTTACGTGCTCGGCGCGTGGGTGTCTGACTGGCTCGGGCGCCGCTACGCGGTGGCGACCCTCCTCCGATGGTCGATGCTCGTCTGCACGCTCAGCTTCTTCGCCTGCGCCTTCCGCGACGCGCCGCTGGCCTGGTACTACCTGTGGCGCACGGCAGCGGGCTTCGGCGGCGCCATCCTGATGGTGCTGCCGGCGCCGGTGGTGCTGCCGCAGCACGACCCCGCCATCCGCGGCCGTGCGAGCGGCATCGTGTTCTCGGGCATCGGCCTCGGCGCGGTGCTGTCGGGCCTCTTGGTGCCGGTGCTGATCGCCGGTGTCGGCGTGGGCGTGATCTGGGGCGACACGGTCTGGCCCCTCGCCTTCCGTGGAGTCGAAGGGGCCTGGCTCGGCATGGGCGCGGTGTGTTTGCTGCTCACCGTCTCGGCATGGCGCCAGTGGCCGCCCGAGGCGAGCGTGCCGCCCACGGGCGGGGCCGACGGCACGCCGGTGGCGAAGGAAGAGATCCCGGCCGACGCGCGCGTGACGGTCTGGCTGATCCTCGCCGCCCACGGGCTCAACGCGATGGGCTACCTGGCCCACACCATGTTCTGGGTCGACTACATCGTGCGCGAGCAAGGCCGGTCGCTTGCGATGGGCGGCTTCATGTGGTCGATGTTCGGCGTGGGCGCGGCCATCGGCCCGCTGCTCACCGGCACCCTGGCCGACAAGTTCGGCCTCAAGCGCTGCCTGATCGCGGGCTTCGCCTTGAAGTCACTGGCCGCCGCCATGCCCTGGTGGAGCAGCAGCGTGCCGGCGCTCTTCGTCTCGTCGCTCCTGATGGGCATCTTCACGCCCGGCATCGTGGCGCTGATCTCGGCCTACGCACTCGAGACCGTGGGCCCGCAGCTGCACCGCCGCGCCTGGGGCCTGGCGACCTTCAGCTTCTCGATCGCCCAGGCCGGCGGTGGCTTCCTGATGGCCACCGCGGCGCCTCACCTCGACTCCTACCACCCGCTGTTCCTCGCGAGCGCCCTCGCCCTGCTCGGGTCGATCGGCTGCGTGCTGATGATCCGCAAGCCTGCAGCGGAAGAGGAGGTCGTGCCCGCCCAGCCCATCGCCCCCAGCGATGACACCCCCCCGGAAAGCACTCTCTATCCGAATGCCCCCGCGCTGGAAAAATAGCACTACCGGACACTTTCACGAACAACAACGCTGTAAACAAGCTATTTCGTGGAATGCGACGGATAAACTGAGTTGCAATATCAAAAATTTCGTTGGGTGGTCTCACGACCAAAACTTGAAAGATTAGGGGTCCTCAGTGATGGATTTCAAAGCAAGCGCATTGCGCGCAGCCGTGTTGGCCTTGGGTCTGCTTGCCAGCACCCTGGCCTCGGCACAGATCCGCATCGGCCAGACGACCGGGGTGACCGGGCCGGCGGCCGGGCCGGTCAAGGAGATCAACCAGGGCGCCATGCTCTACATCGATCATGTCAACGCCGAAGGCGGCATCGGCGGCCAGCAGATCGAAGTGGTGACGCTGGACGACAAGAACCAGGTCGCCAACACCGTTGAAAACGCCAAGCAGCTGATCGCCGACCCGAAGGTCGTGGCGCTCTTCCTCAACCGCGGCACGCCCCATGCGCAGGCCATGTTGCCGCTGCTCACCGAAGCCAAGATCGTGCTGCTCGCACCGTCCACCGGTGCCATCGCCCTGCACAAGCCGGTGCACCCGTATGTGTTCAACGTGCGCGCCACCTACCAGCGTGAAGCCGAGCACGTGACCCGCCATCTCGGCATGGGTGGCCTCGAGCGTGTGGGCATCTGCTATGTCGACGACCCCTTCGGGCAAGATGCCCTGCAGGGCGCGCTCAACGTCTTCAAGACCGCCGGCAAGCAAACCGCCTTCAACGAAGCGCTCGACAAGTTCAAGCCCGACTACTCCAAGTGCGTCGCCAAGGCGCTGGAGACCAAGCCGCTGGGCATCCTGATGATCAGCACCGCGGCGTCGGTCGCCACCGGGGTGAAGGCGCTGCGCCAGGCCGGCTCGAAGGTCACCGTGGCCACGCTGTCGAACAACGCCGCCAAGGGCTTCATCGATGCGCTGGGTGAGCACGCCTCGGGCGTGATCGTGAGCCAGGTCTTCCCGTCCGAGCGCCGTCTTGCCTCGCCGATGATTGCCGAGGCCGCCCGCCTCGCGCAGGCCAAGGGCATCAAGCAGCTCACGCCCGCGATGATCGAAGGCTATGCCGCGTCGAAGGTGCTGGTGACGGCACTGCGCCGCGCCGCGAAAGACAAGGACAACATCACCCGCGCGTCGTTCAAGAAGGCACTGGAGTCCTTCAACCGGGTCGACATCGGCGGCGGCGTGGGCGGCACCGAACTCTCGTACACCCCGACCGACCACTCGGGCCTGGACTACGTGGATCTCTCGTACATCGGCGACGACGGCAGCTTCCGCCGCTGAGCCGCTTCAGCGTTCGATGAATTGACCGGGCAGCGCCCGGTCAATTTTTTGGTGGCGGCGAAAGCGGCACCTGGCCGCTCGGGAATTCGGGGGGCCACACATCGGGCGGCAGGTCTTCCACCACTTCCAGGCCGTGCGCCAGTTCCCAGCTCGAATCGGTCCAGCTGACGCCGGTCCATTCGCCAGTCCCGGTGCGCCGCACCTCGTACCTCACGTCGCTCGTCTTCATCCAAGCACTCGCCGTCGTCATGTTCGCTCCCTCTGTTTTGCTTGGGCCGCAGTGTGCGCAAGCCGGGTTCGCGAATACATCCCACCTATGGCTGCAACGATAGTGAAGCGCGCCCCTCAGAAGAATCCCGTAGCTGGAGGGCCTGCTTTCAGGGGGAGATGACGGCCCCTCGGTCGCCGGGTACGTCGACCGATCCCCCAAGGGGATGCGGGCCGGCTTGGGAGCGGCCCGGCGCTCGGCCCGCTCGCGCCTGATCAAACCGGGATGACGCTCACCGAGACATCCATCTCCTGCGCGCCGCCACCGAGGATCACGCCGCGCAGCGGCACCACGTCGGCGAAGTCGGCGCCCCACGCGAGCGTGATGTAGCGCCGGTCGGCGAGCTGGTTGTTCGTGGGGTCGAACTCCACCCAGCCGGTCGCCGGCGAATAGGCGGCCACCCAGGCATGCGACGCGTCCACGCCCATCAGGCGCGGCTGCCCCTCGGGCGGGTTGGTCAGCAGGTAGCCCGACACGTAGCGCGCCGGCAAGCCGTGCCCGCGCAGGCAGGCGAGCATCAGGTGCGCGAAGTCCTGGCACACGCCGCGGCGCTGGTAGAGCACTTCATCGACAGAGGTGCTGACCGTGGTGGCACCGGGGTCGAACTCGAAGTGGGCGTGGATGCGCTGCATCAGGTCGGTCACCGCCTCGAGCCAGTCGCGACCGGGCGTGAGCGACTCCAGCGCGTACATGCGCGCGCCTTCGGACAGCGGCACGAGCGAGGTCGGTTCGGCCATGCGCGCCGGGATCAGCCCGTCGAGCTGCGGCTGCTCGCGCACCTGGTCACGCACGCTTTCCCACGCGGCGAACGGTGTGGCGTCGGCCACCGGCCGTTCGCCCACCTCCACGCTGCAGTGCATGCGCACACGCAGCATGCGGTGCGCGCCGTGCAGGCCGAAATGGGTGACGCTGTTGCCGAAGCTGTCGGGCGCTTCGTGGCGCTCGTCGGGCGGTGGGTCGATCTGAATGGCACAGGCGAGCAGCTTCTGCCAGGGCAGCGTGCGCGGTGTGAGGCGGGCGAGTTGCCAGGACTGCGAAACCGGCGCCGCATACACGTAGCGCGTCTCGTGTTCCACGGTATATCGCTCCGCGGTCGTCATGCCTCAGGCCACCAGTGACAGCACGCTGCGTGACGCCGCATGCGAGAAGAACTTCAGCGTGAGCTCGTCCGACACCGTGTGCGCCGCACGCTGGATCTGCTCGAGCGCCGACGCCAGCACCTCGCTCTCGGGGTGAAGATCAGCCGGCTGCAACGCCTGCAGCGCGGCCTGCACAGGCGCCAGCACGTCGCCCGCGAAGCGGCCGTGCGCACGCTCCAGCTTGTCGACGTATTCCACCAGCCCCTTCACCTGGAAGGCCACCGAGCGCGGGTTGGTGTCGTCGCGCACCAGCAGGTCGAGCACCGGCAGCCACTCGGGTGCCACGAGGTAGCGCGAGCGGTAGGTGACGGTGGAGTCGGCCAGCTCGAGCAGCCAGTCGAGCCCGTCGGCGCGGCCTTCGTGCGTGGCCACCTGCAGCGTTGTGCACAGGTTTGACAGGCGCTCGATGCGCCGCCCGATCGACAGGAAGCGCCAGCCGGTGCCGCGTGTCATGCCGTCGAGCACGTAGCCCGACAAGGTCATCATCGTCGTCACCGCCCGGTCGAGCCAGGCAAGCGCAAGCGGCAACGAGCTGCCGCGCTGGAACACCGGGTCGCCGATCAGCCGGTTCAGCGTGCGCCAGTTGTCGGCCGACATGCGGTCGCGCAGGTTGAAGGCCACGCGCGAGAGCTGCCTGAGGCGCTGGCTCAAACCCTCGTCGGGGTGCGTGGCCGCGCGCAGCAGCTCGGTGCCGGGGTTGTCGGTGGCGTCGATGAGGCCGGCGCGCTGCGCCAGTGCGAGCACCGGCACCAAACCGTCGGAGCGACCGTCGGCGTTGGCATCGGTCGCCCCGAGCACCGCCGTGATCGCCACGCGCAAGAGGCGCGCGGCGGTGTCGCAGCGCTCGCCGTAGCGGCCGAACCAGAACAGGTTTTCCGCGGTGCGCGAGGGCACGTTGCCGCGCGAGGTGACGAGGTCTTGCGGCGTGACCGTGCTGGAGAGCAGCGAGAACGCCGCATTCACCGGCCCGTCGGACAACACCCAGGTGTCTTTCGAGCCGCCGCCGCGCTGCATCGCGATCACGCGCGAGTTGCGGTCGCTCGCCACGCGCGTGAGCCCACCCGGCATCACGCGATAACCCTGCGGGGTGGCAACGGCAAACACGCGCAGGCCCACGGTGCGGGCACTCAGGTGGTCGCCCTGCTGCGCGGCCCCGCGCTCGAGCACCGGCGCCTGCGATACATGCACCCACTCCTGCGCCACGTAGCGCTGGGGCCGCGCGGCCACGCGCGCCTTGAGCACGGTGCGTTCGTCGGCCGAGAGGTCGGCGCCGAACACCGCCGGCTCTTTCGCCGAACGCTCCAGCGGCTTGATGAGGATGTGGTCGAGCCGCTTCCAGGCGTCTTCGAACGCGGCCGGCTCGCCCAGCCACCAGGTGGCGACCGACGGCAGCTTCAGCGCTTCGCCGAGCAGTTGCTCGCTGAGCTTGGGCAGGTAGCCGAGCAAGGCGCCGGACTCCAGCACGCCTGAGCCGAGCGCATTCGCCACGAGCACCGTGCCGCGGCGCGCGCAGTCGGTAAGACCTGCCACGCCGAGGGCGGAGTCGGAGCGCAGCTCCAGCGGGTCGCAGTAGTCGTCGTCCTGGCGGCGCAGGATGGCGTGCACGCGCTTGAGGCCTTCGACCGTCTTCATCCACACACGGCCGTCGCGCACGGTGAGGTCGGTGCCCTCCACCAGCGCAAAGCCGAGGTAGCGCGCGAGCAGCGCGTGCTCGAAGTAGGTCTCGTTGTACGGGCCCGGCGTGAGCAGCGCGATCAGCGGCGGGCCGTCGCCTTTCGGTGCCCAGCGCAGCAGCGACTCGCGCATGTGCGAGAAGAAGGAGGCCAGGTGCTGCACGTGCAGGTCGCGAAAGAGCTGCGGGAACACGCGCGACACCACCAGCCGGTTTTCGAGCGCATAGCCCACGCCCGAGGGCGCCTGCGTGCGGTCGCTCACCACCCACCAGCGCCCATCGGGCGAGCGCGCGAGGTCGGCGGCGTAGTGGAAGAGGTGCACGCCACCCGGCGGGCGGATGCCCTGCACCTGGTGCAGGTAACCGCCATGCCCAAACACCACCGAGGGCGGGATCGCACCGCTCCTGAGCAGCGACTGCTCGCCGTACACGTCGGCCAGCACGCGGTTGAGCAGCTCGGCGCGCTGCGCGATGCCGGCTTCGATCTCGTCCCACTCGCGTGGCGAGAGCAGCAGCGGCAGCGGGTCGACTTCCCACGGCCGATCGGCGCCCTTCGGGTCGGCGTAGACGTTGTAAGTGATGCCGTTCTCGCGCACCTGCCGCTCCATCAGCGCCAGCGTGTCGCTCACGCCCGCGCCTTCTCGCTCGGCCAGGGCGTGCAGGAAGGCGTCCCAGTGCGGACGCGGGTCACCCGAGGAGGCCAGCAGCTCGTCGTAGCGGCCTTCGAGGGCGGAGTAAGCGGAGAGCAGCCTCTTCAACATGGATGGGCGATTCTCTTAGATTGGTGCAGCGCGGCAGGGCCACCGTAACCCGGGGCTGTCGTGCAAAAACAATACCCGCGTGGTGAACCGCACAGCCCTGCCCGCGGCGCACGCGCGGGCGCTCAACTGCGGGCGGGCGCAGGTCGATATGCCGTCATGTCTGCACGCGTGCCTGGGCTTGGGGTTTGGCGTCGGGCCGTCGTGCACTTCGCCGTCGGCCTGGCGGGGCTCATGGCGCTCGCCTCGGCCCAGGCGGCCGAACCCGTGGCCTGGCAGCCCAACGCCCCGGCGCTCGGCATCGTGCCCCAGGCCGAGTGGCTGGAAGACAAGAGCGCCCGCCTCGACCTCGCCGGCGCCCGCGCCGCCAGCGGTTGGCAATACGGCCGCGGCAACGCGCTCGGCTTCGGCTACAGCCCCTCGGCCTTCTGGGTGCGCTGGAAGATCGCCAACACCGCCGACCAGCCCGCCGACGCCGTGATCGACCTCGGCCAGCCACGCCACGACCATGCGCAGTGGCATGTGCTGCGCCTCGGCGGCAGCCGGGTCGAGACGGTGCACGGCGGCGACCGCCTGCCCTTCGCGCAGCAGCCGCTGCCTCACCGCAACATCGCCCTGCCCCTGCACCTGGCACCGCGCGAGACGGTCGAGGTGTGGGTGCGCCTGTCCACCCACGACGGCCTCTTCGAGGCGCTGCCGGTCACACTGCACAGCCGCGCCGGCTTCGAAGCGGCGATGGACCGCGAAGACAAGATCCTCATGCTCTTCCACGGCGGGGTGCTGGCGCTCGGCCTCTACAACCTGCTGCTCTTCATCGCGACCAAGCAGCGTGCCTTCGGCCACTACGCGCACTACGTGGGCTGGTTCCTGCTGTGGAACCTCACCTCGCGCGGCTACGCCTGGCAGCACCTGTGGCCCGATGCGCCGGCGTTCAACAACGACTTCCTCACCGTCGCCACCGGGGCGGTGTTTGCCGCGGTGGGCCTCTTCGCCATCTCGTACCTGCGCCTGCGCGAACACCTGGGCCGGCCGTGGATCATCGCGGTGCAGGTGCTGGTGGCGCTCAACGTGGGCGATGCGCTGCTGGCCCTCACCGGCCACTACGCGCTCGGCGTGATGGTCGGCTGGGCGACGGGGCTGCCGCTGGGCATCCTCACGCTCGTGATCGCCGCACGGCTGGCGCTCAAGGGCCACCGCGCGGCGCGCTTCTTCGTGATCGCCTTCACCCTGCTGTGCCTGGGCGCCGCGGCCTACATCGCGCAGATCGCGACGCTGGCGCCCGTCAACTGGTTCACCACCTGGGGCATCCAGATCGGCTCGACCTTCGAGGTGCTGCTGCTCGCACTCGGTCTGGCCGACATGCTCAACACGCTGCGCATCGAGAAGGTGGCCGCCGAGCGCCGCGCCCGGCAGGCCCAGCAGGCGTTGGCCGGCAAGCTTGAGGCGCAGGTGAAGGAGCGCACCCAGGCGCTCGACGCGGCCAACCGCCGCCTGCAGGAACTCTCGATCACCGACGAGCTGACCGGCGCCTTCAACCGCCGCCACTTCAACGACTTCTGCGCGCAGCTGCTCGAGCACCAGCCGCGCCACGAGCCGCTCGCGTTCTGCATGTTCGACCTCGACCACTTCAAGAGCTTCAACGACCTGCTCGGCCACAGCGCGGGCGACCAGGTGCTGCGCGCCGTCTCGGGCGCCGTGCGCGCCGAGCTGCGCCGCTCGGGCGACCTGCTGTTCCGGCTGGGGGGCGAGGAATTCGGGCTGCTCTTCACCGCCAAGACGCCCGAGGCGGCGCAGCAGTTCGTCGAACGCCTGCGCCAGTCGATCCGCCAGCTGCACATCAAGCACCCGGGCAGCCCGACGGGCATCGTCACCGCGAGCTTCGGCGTGGCCTGGTGGGGGCAGCCGCTGGGCTCGCCGCTCTCGCGCGAAGAGCTGTACGCCCACGCCGACGAGCAGCTCTACGGCGCCAAGGCAGCGGGGCGCGACCAGGTGGCCCTGCTCGCCGTCTGACCTGCAAGCCGATCGGCGGCCTCCGGGTTTCGACGCTCGCCGCGCCCGCGCCGCGCTGCTACCCTGCGCCGCATGAACACCCGACACCCCACCCTCGCCCTGGCCCTTGGCTTCACGCTCCTGCTCGGCGCCTGCGCCCAGCTCGACACCAAGCCGGTGACCGACGCGGCCATCACGCCGCTCAACGACCTCAACCTCGTGCAAGCGCCCATCCCGCCACTGCTCGTGGCCGTGGCCGCGCGGCCCTACGCCCCGCCGCTCGACGCGAGCTGCACCGCGCTCGCGGCCGAGATCAAGGCGCTCGATGAGCTGCTAGGCGCCGACCTCGACACCCCGCCCACCGCCACCAACCCGAGCCTCATCGAGCGCGGCGTGACGCTCGCCACCAACGAGGCCGTCGGCACCGTGCGCAGCGCCGCAGAAGGTGTGGTGCCCTATCGCAAATGGGTGCGCAAGCTGAGCGGCGCCGAGCGCTACTCGAAGGACGTGGCCGCGGCCATCGCGGCCGGCACCGTGCGGCGCGCCTACCTCAAGGGCCAGCTGGTCGCACGCAGCTGCGTGTGAGCCCGGGGCCGTGAGGCCCTATTCCAGAAGGCCCTGGATCTCTTTCCGGTAGGTCAGGTTGGCCGCCGTGCACATGGCCGTGCCGGTGGTCAGCCCCGCCAGGAAGCCGGCCAGCCCGGCCGAGATGGTCCCGATGCCCGGCACGACGACGGTGCCGCCTTGCGCGCTGGCCGCGCCGATCGCGATGCCCAGCGGCAGGCCCGAGATCTTGGCGCAGCGCTTGGCGATGCTGAAGAGCGTGTCCTGCTCGTTGTAGGAAAGAAAACCCAGCTTCACCAGCTCGCGCCGGAATTCGTCGGTGGTCTCGGCCATGTCGGCACCCTCTGCGTTGTGATCGGCAGCGCCCATTAGAGACAGATTGCGCCGCGTCCGCGTACTCGATATTGAGGAATCGTGCGCGCCGGCTCAGAGCCGGTCGATGGAGCGGCGCAGGTTCGCACGGGCCGGTGCTTCGAGGCGGTCGGCGTAGGCCTCGGTGTTGTAGAGGCGCGGCCGCGCGAGAAAGCCCCGCAACACCGAGCGCCGCTTGGTGCGGAAGAGCAGCTCCGGCACGTGGCGGTATTCGTCGCGCACCTGGCGCTCGTATTCGTCGAAGCGGGCCGGCTCGGCGCCGAGGATGGACAGGTCCACGTCGACCATCACGCGAGCGTCGCAGGTGGCGGTCACCGCGTGGTGCTCGGTCGCCATCACGAGCGCATGCACCCGGTCGGCCGCCTCGCGGTTGCCCGCGGCGGCCACGGTGTCGCGCGCCCAGTCGGCGCTGGCGGCCTCGTTGCCGCGGGCGTGGGTGTCGTACACGGCATCGTGGAACCACAACGCGATGAGCACCTCGCCCGGGTGCTCGGCCAGGCGCTCGATCTCACCGGCCTGGGCGAGGCACTCGCGCAGGTGCTGCAGCGTGTGGTAGTGGCGCTGCGGCTCGGCATAGGCGCGGCACAGCGACTCGAAGGTGTTGCGCGGTGGCTCAGCCAGGCCGGCCAGCGACCAGGCGTGTTGCCAGCTCGACAGCATCGTCATGCGGCGGCTCCCATCGCCTGCTTCGAGGTGATGTGCGGCGAAAGGTCGGCGTAGAGATCGCTCATGTTCCTGCTGGTCCCGATGGTCACTTCTTCATCACCCAGCTTGACGACCAGGCAGATGGCGCCTTCTTCCAGGCCCCAGTCGCCGCCGTACCAGATGTCGGTGATCGCCTGCGCACGGTGGACCTTGTAGGGGATGAACAGCCACTTCTTCACGATGACGACTTCGGCCGGCTTCACCGTGATCGACGCCCTGAGCCCCGCCACGTGCACGACGCACAGCATCAGGCAGGCCACACCAACCCTCCAGCCGCTCAGGCCGAAGGCCGCCAGGATGCCGAAGAACGTCAGGTAGACGTGCCAAAGCCAGGCCGAGAACTGGGCCAATGAGTCGCTGCTTTCGAAAGAATAGGTCTTGTCCATGAGGCACCTCCCCTGGGTCTCAATAATTGGTTGTGCAACCAATTTATCCGGACTGTAGCCACCTCACCCATCGATTGCAACGATAATTTGGTCGATCAGCCAAAAATAGTTCACGCCATGCCTCGCACCCCCAGCACCACCAACACCGAGAGCCGCCGCGCCGCGATCGTGGCGGCCATGCTGCCGGTGATGGCGCGCCACGGCTACGAGAAGGCCACCATCCAGGCCATTGCGCGCGAAGCTGGGCTGACGCCGGGGCTCATCCACTACCACTTCAAGAGCAAGCAGGAGATCCTGGTCTCGCTGGTGGGGGCGATCGTCGAGTTCGCGCGCACGCGCTTCGAGGGCCAATCGGTGGACTCGGCCTCGCCGATGGAGCGGCTGCAGGCCTACGTGCACGCCCGGCTCGGCCTGGGCACTGGGGCGGCGCCCGACATGGTGGCGGCCTGGGTGATGATCGGCGCCGAGGCCGTGCGACAGCCGGAGGTGCGCGTGCTCTACGAACAGGCTGTTGCGCAGGAACTCGCGCTGCTCACGCAGCTGCTGACGGACTGCCTCGCCGACAAACGCCGCGCCACCGATTCGGCCCCTACCCTCGCCGCGGGCCTGCTAGCGCTGATGGAAGGCGCCTTCCAGCTGTCGAGCGCCGCCGCGAAGGTGATGCCGGCCGGCTACGCGGCCGAGGCCGCGATGGCCTTCGCCACCCACGGCATCGAGGCTGCGCCCAAACGCAAGGCTTAGGCCGTGGCCAGCGCCCGGGCGATGAAGTGCCGCGGCACCTTGGGCTTGGGCACGTGGAAGTCGAACCAGCGGCGCACGTCTTCGTCGAGCCCGATGCCGTGCATGAAGTTGTAGAGCGCTTTCTTGAGCCCCACGCCGAGCGCATCGTGGTCGGTGCCGGTGGGGTCGATGAAGCCGATGTCGTTCTTCGCGAAGCTCACGGGCGGCAGCGGCACCAGCGTCACGCCGTACTCCTCGGGGTGCTGGCCGACGGGTGAATGCACCGTGCACGCAAAGCGGTGGAAGAAGCCCGACTGGATGCAGCCCTGCTCGAACAGCTGGCGCACGTATTCGAGCGCGTCGACCGTGTCTTGCACCGTCTGCGTCGGGAAGCCATACATCAGGTAGGCATGCACGAGGATGCCGGCGTCGGTGAACGCCTTGGTGACGCGCGCCACCTGCTCGACCGACACGCCTTTCTTCATGAGCTTCAGCAGCCGGTCGGAGGCCACCTCCAGACCGCCCGAGATGGCGATGCAGCCGCTGTCGGCCATCTGCTGGCACAGCTCGGGGCTGAACGATTTTTCGAAGCGGATGTTGCCCCACCACGAGACGGACATCTGGCGTGCGATGAGCTCGGCCGACAGCGCCTTGAGCGCCTTGGGTGGCGCGGCCTCGTCGACGAAGTGGAAGCCGGTCTGGCCGGTCTCCTTCACGATGGCCTCGATGCGGTCGACGAGCGTGGCGGCCGACGCGCCCTCGTAGCGCGAGATGTAGTCGAGGCTCACGTCACAGAAGCTGCACTTCTTCCAGTAGCAGCCGTGGGCGACGGTGAGCTTGTTCCAGCGCCCGTCGCTCCACAGCCGGTTCATCGGGTTGAGCATGTCGAGCAGCGAGAGGTAGCTTTGCAGCGGCAACCCATCCCACGTGGGCGTGCCGACTTCGGCGAAGGCGATGTCGGGCTCCATCATGTTGACGTAGCGCACCGCGCCCTCTTCGCGCAGGAAGGTGCGCACCAGCCGCTGCTGCGAGCGTTTGCCCTGCAGGTGCTCCAGCAGCGCGAGCAGCGGCCGCTCGCCGGCGTCGAGCGTGAGGTAGTCGAAATGGTCGAACACGCGCGGCTCGCTCAGCTCGCGCAGCTCGGTGTTGACGAAGCCGCCGCCGAGCACGGTGACGATGCCCGGGTGCTGCGCCTTCACCGCCTGCGCGATGCGGAACGCCGCATACACCGAGCCGGGGAACGGCACCGACAGCAGCACCACATTCGGCTGGTGGCGGGCGACGGCGGCGAGCGTCAGCTCGACCAGCGTTCTGTCGACGAGGTTGAGCGGCTGGGCCAGCGCCTCGGCCAGCGGGTCGAAGCTCGGCTGGCTCTGCGCGAGCGACTCGGCGTAGCGCACGAACTCGAAACGCGGGTCGATCGCGTCGCGCAGCACGTCGGCCAGGTCGTTGAGGTAGAGCGTGGCGATGTGCCGCGCGCGGTCTTGCAGGCCGAGTGCGCCGAAGGCCCAGGCGAGCGGGTCGCCGCCCTCGTCATCGACGTAGACGTCGAGCGACTCGAAGCGGGTGCCTTCGGGCAGGTAGCCGCGGCTCGCGATGCGGTGGCCGAGCGTCGGGTCGCGGCCTTGCAGGAAGGCGATGGTCGGGCCGATGGTGCTGCGGTAGCGGTCGAACTGCTCGATGAAGCCGCGGACCTGCCGCGAGCGCTTCGAGGCCGGCAGGGCCTCGATCTCGGCGCGGACCTGCACCAGCCCGTCAGCCGAGAGAAGCCTGAGCACGAGCGCCAGGGCGAGGTCTTCCTGCACGGCCTCGACACCACGTGAACGAAGAAAGCCGGTGAGGTAGGCGGTGGAGGGATACGGCGTGTTGAGCTGCGTCATCGGCGGGATGACGGCCAGCACGCGAGGGACGGCAATGGACATGGGGCGAGTCTGCCACGCACCCCATGCCAGGAAGCGTCAACCCTTCTTCGCCGGGCGCAGCAGTTGCCAGGCCATCAGGCCCATCACCGACAGGGCCGCGAGCAGCACACCCCACAGCCACAGCTTGCGCGTCGGCGGGGGCGCCACCGAGGCGGCGCTGGCTGCGGGCGCCGGCGCGGGTGCAGGCGCTGCCGCCATCACCACCGTCGCCGTGTCGACCGGCAGCGGATCGTGGGCCTTGCGCGTGGGCATCAGCTGGGCGAGCGAGGTGGCCGGGGCCGCTTCGCCACCCCAGGCCAGGCGGTACGGCGCGGGCTCGCGGGCGAGGAACACCAGGCGCGCCGCTTGTGCGCCGATGCGAACGGTCGGCGGCTGCGCGCCGAGCTGCACCATGCCACCCACCGGCTGCACGCGCAGTTGCGTCACCGCGCCGGCATCGAGCCGCAGCACCGGCGAACGCAGCTCACCCTCCGGCAGGCGCAGCCAATACGCGGTGGTGCGCAGCAGTGGGCTCCAGGTCGGCGCTGAAGCGGCGGCCGGCGCATCCTTGTGGCGCATGCCGCGCAGCTGGTCGCGCAAGCGGTGGCGGCGCGGATGCGGCGGCGACGACTCTGCTTGCTCGTACTGCACCAGCAGGTCGACCGGCGCCAGCGTGTTGGCAGCCGGCAGTTGCCACTCCAGCCGCTCCAGCGGCAGGTGGCGCGGCACGGCGTAGTCGCAGTACTGCGCGGTGCATTGCGTCGGAGCGATCGGCTCGCTCCATTGCAGCGGCGGCACCGGCTGGTCGTAGGTGACGCTGCGCACCTGCGCCCCGCTCAGCGGTGGCACGGGGCTGCCCGCCTGCGGGCGAAGGCGCAGGTAGCGCGCGTGCACGCCGGCGAGATCGAAGCTCGTGTGCTCCAGGCGCTGGCCCTGGTGTTGCAGCGAGAGCAGCTGCGCGGCGCGTTCGAGCATGCGCCAGCGTTGCAGGTCGTCGCTCGCCTCGACGGCAAAGCCATAAACGCCATGCGTGCCGGGCGCCACGCTCAGCCGCAGCTCGAGCATCGCGCCCGTCACCTGGCGCAGGTCGACGATCCAGCCACCCTGCTGCGACGCGGTGGTGGCCGAGGCCGCCGCCGGCGCCTGGAAGAACGGCACCGCGTGCAGCTGCTCTTCGGCGGTGGGCGGCGTGCCGTCGACCCACGCATGCGGCACCGGCTCGCCACGCGCATTGAGCACGCGGATGTCGCCCAGGTCGGCCTGGCGCGTTTGCGCCAGCACCGACAGCGGCAGCGTCACGCCGTAGTAGGCGGCCTGGCCTTGCAGGGTGAGCGGCGCTTCACCGGCCGAGGCGGGCAGTGCGCAGGCCAGCAAGGCCACGATGAGTTCACGCCGCATGGGCGCCCTCCTTCCGGCTGGGCGGCACCGGGGCGAAGTAGCCCACGAGCAGCAGCAGCAACCCGACGACGATGAACGACACGATGCGGTACAGGCCGCCGCTGTCGGCCAGCTCCACGAAGAAGAGCTTGAGCACCACCACGCCCAGCAGCGCCGCACCCACGACCCACACCATGCGCTCGACGCGCTTGTGGCCCAGCATCATCAACGCCACGCCCACGATGGCCCAGGCCACCGACAGCGCCGCTTGCGTGAGCGTTGACGCCATCAGCGCCCCGCTCTCCCACGGCACGCCGGCCCAGTGGTGGCAGGTGCGCAGCACCATGCCGGTGTAGAGCGCGAAGGCGGTGGCACCCAGGCCGGCGAGCAGCGCCTTCCGGGGCACCTGCATTGCGGCCGGCAAGGCGCGGTGCCAGAGGAAGAGCGCCAGCAGCACCAGCCCGTGCCCGACCTCCAGCGGGTTGAGCAGCGGCACATACGGCAGCGGTGCCGCCTCGCCCGACTGCGTGTTGCTCGCCCACAGCCACAGCAGCAGGTAGACGGCCACTGGCACGCAGGCCACCAGGAGGTAGGGCACGCGGAAGCTCGCGAACGGCCATCGCTGCAGCACCGCCGGCCGTGTGATCGCCGACAGCACGATCGCCGGCACCAGCACCCAACCCAGCAGCGGCCAGGCGGAACCGGCGTCGCCCAGTCCCGCGGTGAGCCACTGCGCCTCGCGCGCCGCCAGCAACAGGAAGAGCCAGAAGCCGCCGACGTGCAGCGGCGCCAGTGCGTCGTTCGACCGCCAGCGTGCCAGCGCCCGCAGCAGCACGCCATGCCACAGCAGCGCCAGCGGCCACACCAGCCAACCCAGGTGCTCGTGCGGCGCAAAGCCGATCACGCCGACCCCCAGCGCCGCGGTGATCGCCCAGCCCGGCACCGTGGCCCAGGCCGCCTGGCCGAGCACACGCCAGTCGCGCCAGCGCGCCACGGCGGTCACCAGCACCGAGGTCACCAGCACCCAGCCGGCGAGCACCGCCGGCCACATGAGCACCCACGCCTTCTGTGTCTGCTGCAGGTGGCGATAGATGTCAGGCAGCAGTGCCTCCAGCCACCAGACGAGGCCCCACACCACCACGCCCCATTGCAGCGCCACGGCGCGCTGCCACGCCGCAGCACGCGGCTGCCGGGCCGAGCGCTGCAAGGCATCGCCCGAGATGAAACCCGCGAGCGAAAGGCCGAGCGGCGTCCACAGCGTGAGGGCCGCGCTCTGGCTCGCCCACAGCTCCGGCCCATAGACGCCGAACGCCACCGCCGCTGCCAGCTGCAGCGCCATCCACGCGATGGCCAGCGCCGGGTGGTGCAGGCGCGTGCCCAGCCACAGCGCCAGCACGCCGAGCCACGGCCACACCCGCGCCGCGATGTCGGCCGGCATCACGAAGAGCAGGCTGCCCGCGAGCACCGCAATGCCCGCCAGCAAGCCCAGGCTGCTGCCCACCGACCACTGCGGCGTGGTCTGCCGGGCCTCGGCCTCGCGCAAGGCGGCGCTCAGGGGCAGCCAGGTGCTGGCCAGCAGGCTCACGCCGATCACGCACGCGGCGACGAGGCCTTGCCAGCCGTTGCTGAGCATGGCCTCGCCGTGCACCGCATGCAGCGTGGTGGCAAAACCCGCCAGCGCCACCGAATGCAGCACGGCGCTGGCCCATTGCAGCGCCGGCAGCGGCTTGCGCGATTGCACCCAGGCGCAGGCGAAGGCCAGCACCGAAGTGGCGACACAGGCCCATTGCGGCACGAGCAGCAGCCAGGCCGACAGCGCCAGCGCGCCCAGGCCGATCCACAACTGGCCGATCACACCGGCTGCTTCCCAGTCGCCTTGTCGATCGACCCCGGCGCGGCGGCCCAAGACGAACATCACGCCGGCACTCGCCGCGAGCAGCAGCACGCCCAGCACCGAGCCGGTGAAGAGCGGCGTGCCGGGCGTGAAGTCGAAGCCGAGCGCGCTCACCAGCCGCACCGTGGCCGCCGCGAGCACCACGAGGGCGAAGGCCCGCGCATAGCGGCGCGCCTGGCGCACGCCGAGCCAGTACATGCCCGCCGCTTCCACGGCCCAGGTGGCCCCAGTCCACTCGCCTTCGAGTGCGAGCGGAACGGCCAGCGTGCCGAAGATGACGCTCACGATCACGTAGGCCTCGCCGAGCAACGCGTAGCGCACATTGCCTCCGCGCAGCAGCCCACCGCCCAGCAGCAGGTAGAAGAGCGAGAAGCCGAGCGCGGCCCACGCGGGGCCGAACTCCCACCCGCGCACCAGCAGGTACTGCAGGCCGAAGCTCGCGAGCGGCACGCCGAAGGCGAGCGTGCTGTCGACGCGGCCCACTTGCGCCAGCGTCTGCGCCGCACGTTGGCCGAGCGGGTCACGCGGGTCGGGCTCGCTGCCGAGGGCCAGCGCGCGGCGGGCGAAGAGCACGCCCACCAGCGTGAAGAGCACGAAGAAGAACAGCAGGAAGCCCTGCACGCTCGGGTAGAGCGCATCGGTGTAGTGCTTGTGCGCCCAGGCGCCGGCCAGCGTGAAGGTGCCCACCGCACCGATCAGGTTGAGCGGCCGCCACGCGCGAAACCACGCCATCAGGAAGATGCCGACGTCGAGGATGGCGAGGTAGCTGAAGAGCGCGATGTGATTGCCGCTGCCCGTCGACACCAGCACGGGCGCCGCGAAACCTTCGGCCGCCGCCACGTAGGCGAGCCAGGGCGCGTTCTGCGCCATCGCGAGCACGGCGCTCAGCAGCGTCACGGCGAAGAGGAAGCCGAATGCCAGCTCGGGCGGCAGCAGCTGGCTGATCTTCAAGGCCGCGAGCGTCGTGAGGTAGAAGACGCCGATGCCCGCGCCTTGCAGGATCAGACCGTAGCCATCCTTGCGCTCGCGCAGGCGCCAGCCCAGCACCAACAGCACGCCGCCCAGCAGCGCCACGCCGGCATAACGCAGCTCCACCGGCACGGTGACACGCTCGGCCGCGTAGCGCAGCAGGAACGCGAGGCCGAGGAAGAGGATGAGCACACCAACCTTGACGATGGTGTTGCCGCCGAAGACGAGCTTGCTCAGCCACGACGGCATGCGCTCTTGCAGCGTGGGCTGCGGCGCAGGGCGCGGGGCCGGAGCGGGCCGCGGTGCGGGCGCGGGTGCCGGCCCCGGCGTGGAAGCCGCCACAGGGACAGGCGCAGGCACGGGAACCGAAGCCTTCGCAGGTGCCGCCTCGGCAATGGGCGCGGCAGCCGCCACTGGGACCGGCGGCAGCACAAACGGCGCGGGGACCGGGGCCGGCGCAGGCGCCACGGGCTCCAGATCCGGCAGGTCGAATTCCATCGGCTCCGCCTCCGGCTCGACCACGGGTGCCGGCGCCACGGCCTGCGGCGCATTCGACAAGCGCTTCACCTCGGCCCGCAGCAACGCGACTTCCTGCTCCAGCCGCGCGACGCGCGCTTCCATCGGCACGGCGGCAGGCGTGGCCGCCTTGGGAGCAACTGGCTGCTTCACGTCGCCGCCCTTCGCCGACGGCGACGCATCGCTCTTCTTCAGCATCGCCGCGATCCCGATGCCGACGCCCAGCCCGATCAGCCCGCCGATCAGTTCGCCCATCAGCAAACCGAGCACCGCACCGATCACCCCGAAGATGAACTTCATCGCCTCTCCCCCTGCCTTGTTGGCGGCCGATTATGGAGGTGGGGCTTCGATGAAAAAGGCCCGCCTTTGGGGGGCGGGCCGGGGTATCGACAGGTGGCGCTGCCGGTGCAGCGCCGCAGTACCGCAGGCTAGTCGACCGTCGCGCGACGCAGGTCGAGCGTGAACGGGAAGTTCGGGTTGCGCTCGTCCTTCGGCAGCCTCATCTCGCCCGGCGTGTGGCCGATGCGGAAGAAGCGCGCGAGGCGCCGTGCTTCGGCTTCATACGCATTGACCGGCGCAGTCGCGTAGTTGCGCCCGCCCGGGTGGGCCACGTGGTACTGGCAGCCGCCGAGCGAGCGGCGCATCCAGCCGTCGACGAGGTCGAAGGTGAGCGGCGCGTGCACGCCGATGGTCGGGTGCAGGGCCGAGGGCGGCGCCCAGGCGCGGTAGCGCACCGCGGCCACGAACTCGCCCACCTTGCCCGTGGGCTGCAGCGGCACGGCGCGGCCGTTGCAGGTGAGCACATGGCGGTCGCTCACGAGGCCGGTCACCTTGAGCTGCACACGCTCCACGGATGAGTCGACGAAGCGCACCGTGCCGCCCGGTGCGCCCTCCTCGCCCATCACGTGCCAGGGTTCGAGCGCGAGGCGCAGCTCCACGTCGACGCCCATCGCGTTGAAGTCGCCCAGGCGCGGGAAGCGGAAGTTGAAATGCGGTGCGAACCACTCGGGCTTCATCGCGTAGCCGAAGGCGTTGAGCTCCTCGATCACGTCGCACAGGTCTTGCCACACGAAGTGCGGCAGCATGAAGCGGTCGTGCAGCTCGGTGCCCCAGCGCTTCAAGCGTGGCGGTTGATACGGCTGCTGCCAGAAGCGGCTCACCAGCGAGCGCATCAAGAGCTGCTGCGTGAGGCTCATGCGCGCATGCGGCGGCATCTCGAAGGCGCGCATCTCCAAGAGGCCCAGCCGGCCGGTGGGGCCGTCGGGCGAGTAGAGCTTGTCGATGCAGAACTCGGCGCGGTGGGTGTTGCCCGTCACGTCGATCAAGAGGTTGCGCATGAGCCGGTCGATCAGCCACGGCGGGCAGGCGCCCGGCCCCTCGGCCGTCTTGCGCTGCAGCTCGGCGAACGCGATCTCGATCTCGTAGACCGAGTCATTGCGCGCTTCGTCCACGCGCGGCGCCTGGCTGGTGGGGCCGATGAAGAGGCCCGAGAACAGGTACGACAGCGCCGGGTGGTTGTGCCAGTACGCGACCATGCTCGCGAGCAGGTCGGGCCGGCGCAGGAAGGGCGAGTCGGCCACCGTGGCGCCGCCGAGCACGAAATGGTTGCCGCCGCCGGTGCCGGTGTGGCGGCCGTCGACCATGAACTTCTCGGTCGACAGGCGCGTCTCGTGTGCGGCCTGGTAGAGGTGGGTGGTCTGGTCGACGAGTTCTTCCCAGCTGTGCGCGGGGTGGATGTTGACTTCGATGACACCGGGGTCGGGTGTGACGCGCAGCGTCGACAGGCGCGGATCCTTCGGCGGCTCGTAGCCTTCGAGGATCACCGGCAGCTTCATCTCGGCGGCGGTGTCTTCGATGGCGGCGACGAGCTCCAGATAGTCTTCCAGCGCCGAGGTGGGCGGCATGAAGACGTAGAGCCGCCCGTTGCGCGGCTCGGCGCACATGGCGGTGCGGGTGATCCAGCCGGCCGACTCGAAGCGTGAAGGCGCGCGGGGCGCCTCCTGGGCCGTGGTCGCGGTGGCACTGGCAGCCTTGCCATTCAGCGCAGCACGCGAACGTTCACCGAACGTCGAACCCGTGGTCAGCAGCTCCTGCGACGCAGCCGGTGCGCCCGGCTCCTGATCGGCCATTGCATAGCGCAAACGCCGGTACGGCGGCAATGGCGCAAAAGGCTGCGTCTGGTCGGGCTGGTGCGCCCACGGGTAGTCGGCTGACGACGCCCAGGGCTGCGAGTCGAGCGGCAGCCGATAGCCGAGCGGTGAATCGCCGGGCACGAGGTAGCAGCGCTCGCTGCGCAGGAACCAGGGGCCCGTCTGCCAGCGCGTTGCGCCGGTCGGATTGCGCAGCACCGGGAGCACGTGGCCCACCACCTTGTCGAGCCCTTGCGAGAACACCTTGCGGATGCGGTCGCGCTCCAGCTCGTCGGAGAGGCGCGCATCGAAGGGGTCGACGTTGGTGGGCAGCTTGCGCTCGCGCCACAGGTAGTACCAGACGTCTTCATACGCCGGGAAGACGTACTTCGGGTCCAGGGCCAGCCGCTTGGCCACACCGGACAGGAACTGCTGCGCCTTGACGTCGGTGATGCCGTAGTCGTGGTGCTCGCTCGCGAAAAGCTCGGGGTTGGCCCAGATGGGCTCGCGGTCCTTGCGCCAGAAAAGGTTGAGCGACCAGCGCGGCAGCTGCTCGCCCGGGTACCACTTGCCCTGGCCGTAGTGCAGCAGGCCGCCGTCGCCGTACTTGGCACGCAGCTTGTCCATGAGATCCGCGGCCAGCACGCGCTTGGTGGGGCCGAGGGCTTCGGTGTTCCACTCGGCGCCGTCGCGGTCGTCGACCGAGACGAAGGTGGGCTCGCCGCCCTGCGTGAGGCGCACGTCGTGGCGGCGCAGGTCGGCATCGACGGTGTGGCCGAGCGCTTCGATGTCGGCCCACTGCGCGTCGGTGTAGGGCAGCGTCACGCGCGGCGCTTCCCACACGCGGGTGACCTTCATGTGGTGCTCGAACTCGGTCTCGCATTCGTCGAGCGCGCCGGTCACGGGCGCGGCCGACGACGGGTCGGGCGAGCACGCGAGCGGGATGTGGCCTTCGCCCGCGAGCAGGCCCGAGGTGGGGTCGAGGCCGATCCAGCCGGCGCCCGGCAAGTAGACCTCGCACCAGGCGTGCAGGTCGGTGAAGTCGACCTCGGTGCCGCTCGGGCCGTCGAGCGACTTCACGTCGCTCTTGAGCTGGATCAGATAGCCCGAGACGAAGCGGGCGGCGAAGCCGAGGTGGCGAAGGATCTGCACCAAGAGCCAGCCCGAGTCGCGGCACGAACCGCTCTTCTTGGTGAGCGTTTCTTCCGGCGTCTGCACGCCGGGCTCCATGCGGATGAGGTAGCCGATGTCGCCTTGCAGGCGCTGGTTGAGCTCGACGAGGAAGTTGGTGGTCTGCTTCTTCTCGCGCGGGATGGTCGCGAGGTAGTGCGCGAGCATCGGCGTGAGTTCGCCCTTCAGCCGGTAAGGGGCCAGCTCGTGCGCGAGCGAGTCGTCATAGGTGAACGGGAAGTGCTCGGCCGAAGGCTCCAGGAAGAAGTCGAACGGGTTGAGCACCGACATCTCGGCCACGAGGTCGATCTCGATGCGAAAGCTCGTGGTCTTGTCGGGGAAGACGAGGCGCGCGAGGTAGTTGTTCTGCGGGTCCTGCTGCCAGTTGATGAAGTGCGTGGCCGGCTCGACGCGCATCGAGTAGCTGAGGATGCGTGTGCGCGAATGCGGCGCCGGGCGCAGGCGGATCACCTGCGGCCCCAGGTTGATCGGCCGGTCGTACCGGTAGTGGGTCACGTGGTTGAGCGCGACGTGGATGGACATTCAGGGCTCCGAAAACGGAAATGGAAGGCTCACCGTTCGCCCTGAGCCTGTCGAAGGGCCGCGCGACGCGGTGGGGCTTCGACAGGCTCAGCCTGAACGGAACTTTGCGAATCGGCCCGGCGGATGTCGATGCGCACGCGCATGGTCTCGTCGCCGCCGCCTTCGCGCACGCCGCGGATGGGCGAGCAGGCGGCGTAGTCGAGGCCGACGGCCAGGCGCACGTGGCGCTCGTCCATCAGGCAGCCGTGGGTGATGTCGACGCTCAGCCAGCGGCGCGCCTCAGCATCGACACACACATCGACCCAGGCGTGGCTGGCGAGATGCGGCGCGTCGGGTGCGTAGAAATAGCCGCTGACGTAGCGCGCCGGCACGCCGTTGGCGCGGCAGGCGGCGAGGTAGACGTGCGCGTGGTCCTGGCACACACCACCGCCCTGCTCCCAGGCCTGAAGCGCGGTGGTCTGCACGTCGGTCGACCCCGGCGTGTAGCGCACGCGCTTGAGCACCGCCTGTGCGAGCGCCATCGCCGAGCCTTCGGTCACGCCGTCGGCCAGGTGCACGCGGCCGAGCGCTTTCAGCGGCGCATCGGCCTGCGTGAGCGGCGTGTGGCGCAGGTAGAGCTGCGGCGGCGTGAACGCATCCTCCAGCCAGGGCGAGGCGTGGGTCTCGACCGTGCCCGACGCGCGCACCGCACTGCCGTAGCTGCGCCGTGCCAGGCTCCAGGTGTGGGCGAGGTTGCCGTAGCCGTCGCGCTGCGCGTGCAGCGGGGCGGGGGCGGTCACGGTCCACTCGTGCACGGTCTGGTGCGCACTCGCCTGCGGCGTGAGGCACAGCGACTGCAAGGCGTACTGCAGCGGCGCGCTGTAGTCGTAGTGGGTGACGTGTTGGATGGTCAGTTTCATCCAGCACGTCTCCCGTCAGGCCGCGACCGGAACGAGGAAGTCACGGCTGATGCCCACCCCCAGCGTGCCCACACGTTCGAGGAACTGGCTGAGGAAGGCATGCAGGCCGGTCGCGAGGATCTCGTCGATGCGGCCGAATCGCAGGTCGGACTGCAGGCGGCCCGCGCGGCGCAGCGTCTCGTGCGATTGCTCGTTGGCCACGCGCTTCAAGTTGGCGACGACCTCGTCCATGCAGCAGGCGAGCGAGCGCGGCATGTCGGCACGCAGGATCAGGAGCTCGGCCACCTTCTCGGGCCGGATCACGTTGCGATACGCCTTGCGGTAGACCTCGAAGCCGGAGACGGAGCGCAGGATCGCCGACCAGTGATAGAAGTCGTATTCCTGGTCGCGCGACGCACTGCCGTTGCCATTGCCCGCGCCGTAGAACTCGCTCTCGACCGCGTGGAACTTCACGTCGAGCATGCGGGCGGTGTTGTCGGCGCGCTCGAGGAAGCTGCCGATGCGCAGGAAGTGGAAGGCTTCGTCTTGCAGCATGGTGCCCACCGTCACCCCGCGCGAGAGGTGCGAGCGGAACTTCACCCACTCGAAGGCTTCGCCCGGGTCGCGCTCGAAGGCCGTGTTGCGCAGCATGCGCTGGAACTCGATCCAGGTCTGGTTCTGCGTCTCCCACACCTCGGTGGTGAGCGCGCCCCGCACGGCGCGCGCGTTTTCGCGGGCAGCGAGCAGGCAGTTGTAGATGCTCGACGGGTTTTTTTCGTCCCCCACCATGTAGGCCATGACCTTGCGCGCATCGACCTCGCCGTAGCGGGTGTTGTAGTCGTGGGTCAGCTCCGAGATGCTGAGCAGGCCACGCCAGCCGTTCTCGGCCGCGTCGGCCGACTGCGGCAGGAGCGACGTCTGGTAGTTGACGTCGAGCATGCGCGCGGTGTTTTCGGCGCGCTCCATGTAGCGGGCCATCCAGAAGAGGTGGTCAGCGGTTCTTGACAGCATTTCAGGCCTCCTTCTCTCAAGCTTCCAGAACCCAGGTGTCCTTGGTACCGCCACCCTGCGACGAGTTGACGACGAGGGAGCCCTCCTTCAGCGCCACCCGCGTGAGCCCGCCCGGCACCATCTGCACCTCCTTGCCCGAGAGCACGAAGGGGCGCAGATCGATGTGGCGCGGCGCGATGCCGCTTTCCACAAACGTGGGGCAGGTCGACAGGCTGAGCGTCGGCTGCGCGATGTAGCCGGCCGGGTTGGCTTCGAGGGCCTTGCGGAAGTCAGCGATCTCGGCCTTGGTGGCGGCCGGGCCGACCAGCATGCCGTAGCCACCGGCGCCGTGCACTTCCTTCACCACGAGTTCGGGCAGGTGGTCGAGCACATACTTGAGGTCTTCTTCCTCGCGGCACAGGTGCGTGGGCACGTTGTTGAGGATCGGCTTCTCGCCCAGGTAGAACTCGATCATCTTGGGCACGTAGGGGTAGATCGACTTGTCGTCGGCGACGCCCGTGCCGATGGCGTTCGACAGCGTCACGTTGCCGGCGCGGTACACGCTCAGGAGGCCCGCGCAGCCGAGCGTGGAGTCGGGGCGGAAGGCCAGCGGGTCGAGGAAGTCGTCGTCGACACGGCGATAGATCACGTCGACGCGCTTCGGGCCCTGCGTGGTGCGCATGTAGACGAAGTTGTCCTTGACGAAGAGATCCTGCCCCTCCACCAGCTCCACGCCCATCTGCTGCGCGAGGAAGGCGTGCTCGAAGTACGCGCTGTTGTACATGCCGGGGGTGAGGACGACGACCGTCGGGTCGTTGACGGCCGCGGGCGCCACGCCGCGCAGCGTTTCCAGCAGCAGGTCGGGGTAATGGGCGACCGGCGCCACCCGGTGCTGGCTGAAGAGCTCGGGGAAGAGCCGCATCATCATCTTGCGGTTCTCGAGCATGTAGCTCACGCCGCTGGGCACACGCAGGTTGTCTTCGAGCACGTAGTAGCTGCCGCTGCCGTCGGCGTTGGCGGCACGCACGATGTCGATGCCGCTGATGTGCGAATACACGCCGCCCGGCACGTCGACGCCCATCATCTCGGGGCGGAACTGCGCGTTCTTGAAGATCTGGTCGGCGGGCACGATGCCGGCGCGGATGATCTCCTGCTCGTGGTACACGTCGTGGATGAAGCGGTTGAGGGCCGTCACGCGCTGGGTGAGGCCCTTCTCCATTTCCGTCCACTCGGCCGCCGGGATCACGCGCGGGATCAGGTCGAACGGGATCAGGCGCTCGGTGCCCGAGCCGTCTTCGTCTTTCGCACCGTAGACCGCGAAGGTGATGCCCACGCGGCGGAAGATCATCTCGGCCTCTTCACGCCGCGAGCGCATCACGTCGCGGGGCTGCTGCGCCAGCCAGCGGTCGTAGACCCGGTAGTGGTCTCGCACGCTGGTGCTGGTGGCCTGCATCTCGTCGAAGCTGGGTCGCATGGGTCTTGTTCTCCTCGAAGGCAGGGTAGCAAAAAGCAGGCCAATCGCACCCATCCCAGCGCGCATGCGGCCCGATGTTCGCCCCGAGGTTACTCGCCTCGAGCGAGGTGGTGCCAGTAGCGGCGCACCCGATCGCGCTCGCAAACGCTCGCGGCGCCGCTCCACTGCCAGGCGCCGCAGGCGGCGCTCGTCTCGATGCGCACGCCGCGCGCCTTGAGCCGCCCGATCACCTCGTCGACCGGGTGGCCGAAGCGGTTGCGGTAGCCGGCCTGCACGATCGCCACCTTGGGCGCCACCGCGTCGAGGAAGGCCGCGGTCGACGAGGTGCGGCTGCCGTGGTGCGGCACCAGCAGCACGTCGCTGCGCAGCGCCTCGGTGCTGGTGGCGAGCAGCTCCGCTTCCTGCTGGCGCTCGATGTCACCCGTCAACAGCAGCGTGCCCTGCGGCCCGCTCACCTTGACGACGCACGACATGGCGTTGGACTTGAGCGGGCGCCCGTAGTCGTCGGCGCGCGGGTGCAGCACGTCGAACTGCACGCCGTCCCACACCCAACGCTGGCCGGCCACGCAACGCACCGGCCTCGGGGCCAGCGCGCGGATCGGGTGCGCCTCTTCGAGCGAGCTGAGCAACTCGTCAACGGGCAGGGTCTGGAGCACCGGCCTCGCGCCACCCACGTGGTCGAGGTCGCGGTGGCTCAGCACCAGGCGGTCGACGCGCGCCTCGCCGCGCGCATGCAGGAGCGGCAGCAGCACCCGCTGGCCGGCATCGCTCTCGCGCGAATACTGCGGGCCGGCGTCGTAGACGAGCAGGTGCTTCTCCGTCCGCACCAGCACGGCGGTGCCCTGCCCCACGTCAACCGCCAACACCTCGTAGCGGCCGGCCTCGGGCCGCTCGGGCACGGGCAACAGCAAGGGCATCACCAGCGGCACCGCGAAGAGCCGCATGCGCCAGGGCAACGGCAGCACGAGCAGCGCCGCGCCCGCCAGGCCCGCGGCCTGGGCCCACCAGGGCGCCGCCGGCACCAGCCACACGGCGCCGGGCACCGCGCCCAGCCAGGCCAGGCCGTGGTTCAGGGCCTCCTGCACGAGCGCCGCGAGCCGCCACAGCGGCGCCAGCACCACGCCCAGCAGTGCCAGCGGCGTGATGACGAGCGTGACGAGCGGGATGGCCACGAGGTTGGCCAGCAGGCCCACGAGCGACACCTGCTGGAAGAACACCAGGCTGAGCGGCGTAAGCCCGAGCGTGGCCACGAGCTGCGTGCGCACGCCGCCTCGCGCCGCCGCCCACAGCCGCTGCCACCCGCGCTGCGCCGGGGCCCGCTCGGCCGCACGCTGCACCGGCTCCGAGGCCATCAGCAGGCCCACGGCCACGAACGACAGCCAGAACCCCGGCTGCAGCAAGGCCCACGGGTCGAGCGCGCTCACCACCACCGCCGCCACCAGCAGCACCATCGCCCACGGCCAGCGCCGCCCGCTCAGGTGCAGCAAGGTCACGGTGGCGAGCATCCACACGGTGCGCTGCGCCGGCACGCCCCAGCCGGCAAACACCGCATAGGCCGTGGCCGCCAGCAGCCCACCGACGCGGCCGGCCCAGGGCGCGGGCCACAGGTGCACCGCGCGAGCGCTGCGCCGCCACACGGCCGCCACGAGCAGGCCCGCCAGCCACGCGAACATCGTGACGTGCAGGCCGCTGATCGACATCAGGTGGGCCACGCCGGTGTTGCGAAAGAGCTGCCAGTCGTCGCGTTCGATGGCCGACTGGTCGCCCACCGCCAGCGCCGCCAGCACCCCGGCCGAGCGCGGGTCGCTCACCTGGGCATCGATGGCGTCGCGCACGTGCTGGCGCAGGCGGTCGACCCAGCGGCCGGCGTGCGCGTCGAGCATCTGCGGCGCGGCGCGGTCGTTCGCCCGCACGTAGCCCGTGGCGCGCAGGCCTTGTTCGAAGAGGTACAGCTCGTAGTCGAAGCCGTGCGGGTTCAGGTTGCCGTGCGGTTGCCGCAAGCGCGCCACGAAGCGCCAGCGCTGGCCGGCACGCAGCGAGAGCTGCGGCTCGCTCAGGCCGCCGTCTTCGTGCCAGCCGACATACCAGCCGAGCGAGACCTTCGTCGGCACCTGCACCGCCTGGCCCTGCTGCGTGGCCGACTCCACGTCGAAGCGGAAGCGCAGGCCCGCCGCCGAACGCTGCGGCAGGCTCGCGACCACGCCGACCAGTTGCACGTCCTGCCCTTCGATCGCCGCCGGCAAGGCATCGGCCAGGCGCAGCGTGGCGCGCCAGCCGCTCGCCCCCCATCCAAGCGCGAGCGCCGCCACGACCCACACGAGACGCAAGCGCTGCCAGCGCCAGCCGATCACGCCGGCCAGCAGCGCCCCGAGCACCAGCGCCGGGTAGGCCTGGAGCGGCATCAGCGCGTGCTCTTGCAACTGCACGGCCACGCCGGCAAGCCATGCCAAGCCCATGCCTGCGGCATGCCGGGCCCTTTGTTTTCCTCCCATGGGTGCAGTGTAGGATTTGCGACCCCCACGAACGAGCGCACCGCGATGTCCGTCTACGACCGTCTGAAGTCCCTCGGGATCGAGCTGCCCGCCGTCGGCGTGCCCGTCGCCGCCTACGTGCCCTTCGTGCGCACCGGCTCGCTCGTCTTCCTCTCAGGCCACATCGCCAAACGCGACGGCAAGCCCTGGGTCGGCCAGCTCGGCCGCGACATGGACACCGCCACCGGCAAGCAAGCCGCACGCGCCGTGGCCATCGACCTGATGGGCACGCTGCACGCCGCGGTGGGCGATCTCAACAAGGTCAAGCGCATCGTCAAGGTGGTGAGCCTCGTCAACAGCGCGCCCGACTACACCGAGCACCACCTCGTCACCAACGGCTGCAGCGAGCTGCTGGGTGAGGTGTTCGGCGCGGCCGGCGTGCACGCGCGTGCTGCCTTCGGTGTGGCGCAGATCCCGCTCGGCGCCTGCGTCGAGATCGAGCTGATCGCCGAAGTCGAATGAAGGCGCCGACATGAAAGCGCTGCTGCAACGACCCGGCCTGCTGCTGCTCGTCATGGCCGTGCTGAGCGTGGCCGCCGTCGGCGCGGCGCTCGTGTCGCAGCACGTCTACGGCATGGAGCCTTGCCCCTGGTGCATCTTGCAGCGGGTGATCTTCCTGGCCATCGCGCTGGTGTGCATGGTGGGCTTCGTGTCGACGCGCATCGCCGGGGTGCTGGCGCTGGCGTTCTCGCTGTGCGGCATCGCGGCGGCGCTGTGGCAGCACTTCCAGGCCGCATCGTCGAGCTCGTGCGCACTGACGGTGGCCGACCGCATCGTCATCGCGATGAAGCTCGACAGCCTCTGGCCCGACGTCTTCCTCGCCCGCGCGAGCTGCGCCGATGCAGCGGTGTCGCTGATGGGCATCTCCTACGACTTCTGGAGCCTGGCGGTCTTCGTGGTGTTGGCCGTGGCGAGCGTGCTCGTCATCCGCAAGCGTTAGCGTCACGCAAGGTCATGCTGGCGCTTGTCACGAGCGCCCAGTAAGCTGTGCTCATCCCTTGTCTCGAGGAGCACGCACCATGATGTGGCACTGGAACTCGCTCTGGGCCCCAGCACCGGGAGACCCGCCCGCCATCGACGACCCGTCGCTCTGGCGTGCACCGTGGACGCCCGAGCAGGCCATCGCCTTGCAGGCCCGCAGCTGGGAAGCCATGCTCAGCGCCACGCACTCGTGGTGGACGATGATGCTGTCGGCCTTCCCGGTCGTCAGCAGCTGGCCCTTGCCGGGCTGGAGCGGCGGCGCGGCAGACACGAAGGCCGCGACGGCGGGCGCCGAGCCGCTGGCCCTGGCCAAACCCGTCGAGGCCGAACCCGCCAAGCCGGCGCCACGCAAGCGCGCCGCCGCACGCAAGCGCTGATTAGGGCCTGTTCACACTAAATGAGCACCCACGCCGAGGCCTGAAGGCGTGGGCGGCAAGGCGCCGCGGAGGCCGTGTGCCCGTGGCACACAACGACGCTGCAACGCCGCCGCACGCGCCTTCAGGCCCCGGCCCTTCGGGTGATCTCAGCAAAAGCCCGCCCACAGCGTTGCAAATGCTCGCTGTAGGAAGTGCTACAGCTGCGCTTTGCGCCTCGTTGGCGGGCTTTTGTTGAGTCACGTGGGTGCTCATTTAGTGTGAACAGGCCCTAGTCCATCGCCTCGGCGATGCTGCGCGTGAGGCGCGGCGGCTCCGCGCCGATGTGGAACGACAGACGGCGCTCGCGCAGCGCCACGTCGTAGGCGGTCACCCGGTCGAAGCGGCGCAGGTGCTCGATCCACGATTCATCGAGCATGTGCTCGACATAGCGGCCGGGCACGGTGGCGTCGCGGAACACCTCGCATGAGAGCGCCCCCTGGCGCAGGCGGCTGCTGCGCGTCTCGCGCATCACTGCCATGAAGTCGTCGGCCCGGGCCGGGTCGATCAGGTATTCGATGGTGGTCATCACCGGGCCATCGTGGCCTTGAACACCCGGTGGCATGTCGGGGGCCTTCCACGCGCTGGACGGCGTGAGGTCTTCCGAATCGGCCTGGCCACGCGGGCTGTAGCGGATGACCGCCAGCATCAGGATCACCCCACCGATCGCCGCGATGCCGATGCTCGCGCGCACGCTGCTGAAGGTGGCCACCTGGCCCCAGATCGCCGCACCGATGCCACCGCCGCCCATCAGCGCCATCTGGTAGACCGACATGCCACGCGCGCGCACCCAGTTGGGCAAGGTGAGCTGAGCCGAGACGGCCAGTGAGTTGGCCACCGAGATGACCGTCATCCCGTTGACCATCATCGCCGGGGCCGCCACATAGATATTGGGCGCGAAGGCCACCACGAGCATGGCCACGGCCTGGATCAGCGTGCCATTGCGCACCAGCAGGTCGCCATCCATCACCGAGCGGATGCGCGCCATGATCAGCGCCGCGATCACGGCACCCGCGCCCATGGCGGCCAGCAGCAGCGTGAAGGTCCCGGCATCGCCACCCGGCATCTGCCGGGCCACCAGCGGCAGCAGCGAGGTCACGGCGACCGCCTGCAGGAAGAACGCCGTCACCCGGAACAGCACCGCATGCATGGCCTGCGACTGCCGCACGTAGGTGAGCCCCACGCGGATGGCACCGAAGAATCGCTCGGCCGGCAACGCACTCGCCTTCGGCGCCGTCTTCCAACGCATGATGACGAAGCCGCACACCACCGACAGCACGGCATTCAAGGCAAACACCCACGCACTGCCGAGGCTCGCGATCAGCGCCCCGGCGAGGATGGGCCCGAAGATGCGCGAGGCGTTCATCGCCAGGCCGTTGAGCGCCAGCGCCGACGGCAGCTGATGCTTGGGGATCAACTCCGGGATCACCGCCGAGAACACCGGCCAGCGCATCGCGAAGCCGATGCCGTTGGCGAAGGTGAGCAGCAGGAGCAGCGGCGCGCCCATGTGGCCGCTCAGGGTGGCGAGGCACAGCAGCACCCCGACGGTCGCGACCCAGAACTGCGTGAAGATGAAGTACTTGCGCCGGTCGAGGATGTCGGCCAGCGCACCGCTCGGCACGCCGAGGAAGAACACCGGCAGCGTGGACGCCGACTGCACCAGCGCCACCATGATCGGCGAGGTGGTCAGCGAGGTCATCATCCACGCCGCCGCCACGTCGTTCATCCACATGCAGACGTTCGCCGTGAGCCACACGCTCCACAGCATGCGGAACACCGGCTGGCTCAGCGGGGCCCAGGGGGATTCGGGCGAAGGCTGGGCCGCGGTTTGCATCGCCTCGTTTTTACCCCAGGCTCAGTACCCGATACGGCTTCATCCCGGCGTCGAGCGTCTTGCCCTTGCGGGCGCGCTTGCCGGCGTAGACCGCGAGCGATGCGCCCTTGAGTTCTTCTTCCTTGGCCTTGCCGCCGCGGCCGGTGCCGAGCACCTTCACGCCGTTGGCGCAGCTCGCCACCGAGACCAGCGGGTCTTTCGCGTCCACATCCATCAGCGTGAGGCCACGGCCTCCCTTGGGTTGCAGCTTGAGCTCCTGCAAGGGGAAGGCGAGCAGCCGGCCGCTCATCGACAGGCACGCCACCTGCGAGTGGCCCACCACCAGCGGCACGGGCGGCAGCACCTTGTCGTCGGCCTCGAGCGTGAGGAAGCTCTTGCCGCCACGCTGGCGGCTCACCATGTCGCCCACTTGCGCGAGCAGGCCGAAGCCGCCGGTGTTCGACAGCAACAGCGTCGTGTCAGGCGCCGCGGCGAAGTAGTGCAGCGGCTGCGTGCCCGATTCGAGCTCGATGAGCGTCGTGATCGGCTGGCCATCGCCGCGGCCACCGGGCAGCTGCGCCACTGCGGTGGAGTACACACGGCCGTTGCTGCCGAAGACCAGCAGCGAATCGACCGTGCGGCAGGGGAACACGCCGTACAGGCCATCGCCCGCCTTGAAGGCCAGCGCCGAGGCGTCGACCTCGTGGCCCTTGAGTGCCCGCACCCAGCCCTTCAGGCTCACCACCACCGTGACTGGCTCGTCGACCACCTTGATCTCGGCCACGGCCTTCTTCTCGGCCTGGATCAGCGTGCGGCGGTCGTCGCCGTATTGCTTGGCGTCGCCCTCGATCTCCTTGATCAGCGTGCGCTTGAGCGTGGCCGGCGAGTTGAGGATGTCTTCCAGCTTGCCCTGCTCTTCGCGCAGCTCTTTCAACTGCTGCTCGATCTTGATGGCCTCCAGCCGCGCGAGCTGGCGCAGGCGGATTTCAAGAATGTCTTCGGCCTGGATCTCGCTCAGCTTGAAGCGCTCGATCAGCGCGGGCTTGGGCTCGTCGGAATGGCGAATGATGCGGATCACCTCGTCGATGTTGAGCAGCACCAGCTGCCGCCCTTCGAGGATGTGGATGCGCGCCAGCACCTTGTCGAGCCGGAACTGCGAGCGCCGCTGCACCGTCTCGGCCCGGAAGGCCACCCACTCGGCGAGCATCTGGCGCAGGCTCTTCTGCGTGGGCCGCCCATCGGCGCCGATCATCGTGAGGTTGATCGGGGCCGAGGTCTCCAGGCTCGTGTGCGCGAGCAGGGTCTGGATCAGGTCTTCCTGGCTGATGCGCGAGGTCTTCGGCTCGAAGACGAGGCGCACCGGGGCGTCTTTGCTGGCTTCGTCGCGCACCGCGTCGAGCACCGAGAGGATGGTCGTCTTGAGCTGCACCTGCTCCGCGGCCAGCGCCTTCTTGCCGGCCTTGACCTTGGGGTTGGTCAGCTCCTCGATCTCTTCCAGCACCTTCTGCGAGCTGGTGCCCGGTGGCAGCTCGGTGACGACCAGTTGCCACTGGCCACGCGCCAGGTCTTCGATCTTCCAGCGCGCGCGCACCTTGAGGCTGCCGCGGCCGGTGGCGTAGGCGGCACGGATGTCGGCCGCATCGCTGATGATCTGGCCGCCGGCGGCGTAGTCGGGGCCGGGGACGATGGCGAGCAACTCATCGTCGGTGAGCTTGTCGTTGCGGATCATCGCCACGGCTGCCGCCGCCACCTCGCGCAGGTTGTGCGAAGGCACTTCGGTCGCGAGTCCCACCGCGATGCCACTCGCGCCATTCAGCAGCACGAAGGGCAAACGCGCCGGCAGCTGCTTCGGCTCCTGTTCCGAGCCGTCGTAGTTGGGCGCAAAGTCGACCGTGCCTTCGTCCAGCTCATCGAGCAGCAGACGCGAGATCGGCGCGAGGCGCGCTTCGGTGTAGCGCATGGCCGCCGCGCCGTCGCCGTCGCGCGAGCCGAAGTTGCCTTGGCCGTCGACCAGCGGGTAGCGCTGCGAGAAGTCCTGTGCCATGCGCACCATCGCGTCATACGCTGCCTGGTCGCCGTGCGGGTGGTACTTGCCGAGCACGTCGCCCACCACACGGGCGCTCTTCACCGGGCGCGCGCCCGCGGTGCCGGTGAAGCCCAGGCCCATGCGCTCCATCGCGAAGAGGATGCGGCGCTGGACGGGCTTCTGGCCGTCGCACACGTCAGGCAGCGCGCGGCCCTTCACCACGCTCAGCGCGTATTCGAGGTACGCGCGCTCGGCGTAGTGGGCCAGCGTGATCGCGTCGGGGTTCTGCGTTGTTTCGTCCAGGCTCATGTCGTCTCAATTCGGGGCCGAGGCTGACGTCAGCGGCCCGTGCATCTGCAGTTCGCGGGCGCCGCGCGGCATCTTGTTCTGCAGCAGCGCCCAATAGAGTTCGAGCACCAGGTGCACATGCGCCTGGGTCTCGGGGATCGGCGGCATGCCGCCGCCGTGTTTCATCACCGTGCCGACGCCGGAGTTCCAGGCGGCGAGCGCCACGTCGATGCGGCCAAAGCGGTGCATCAGCTTCGACAGCAAGCGGGCGCCGGTCTGGATGTTGTGCTTCGGGTCGAGCAGGCGCTGCGCCTCTTCGGCACGCGCCGCGGGCGTGTTGCCCACCGGCATGATCTGCATCAGCCCCACCGCGCCGCGTGGCGAAACGGCGTTGGGCTTGAAGCCAGACTCGACGGCGATGATGGCCTTCAGCAACTCGATGTCGACACCGTGCGTCTTCGAGGCGTCACGCAAGAGGGCCTGCAGCGACTTCACCTCGGGCGCGAAGTCCAGCCAGGTGAGCAGGCCACCGGCCCCGTCGGTCTTGCCGGGTACACGCTCGCCGCTGGCGGTGTTGCCCAGCACGAGGTGGTAGCGCGAGTCGACCTGCACCGGCGACACATGAGCCACGCCGTTGCCATCGACAAAACCCCAGAGCTCCGCCTGGCAGGCCAGCGGCAGGCTGACCATCGCGGCGAAGCACCAGGCCCGGTTCATCGGATCAGGCCCGCGTGGCCCACCACCACAGCCCGACGGCGAAGACGAGCTGCGCGACGGCGACGATGGAAAAGAGCGTCCAGCCCGGCGCCACCTGCTCGCTCATGCGCTGCACGGCCCACGAGCGCAGCGCTTCTTCGCGCAGCTGGCCACCCACCACCGCATCGGTGGGGCCGCTCTCGGCGAGGCTGCGGTCGAGCTTGTCGACGTAGCGTGCGCCCAGCCGGCGCAGCGGGCGCGGGATCATCGAATCCTCATTGCCGAGGAACTGGCGAAACGCCTCGGCCAGCCGGCCCGGCGTGCCCAGCAGCCCGGCCACCGTGCCGGGGCGCTTGCTTTCGGTGACCTGGATGAAACGGCCCAGGGTCTGGTCGAACAGCAAGCCACCATGCGATTGGGTGAGCTTGCTCAGCACGCTCATCACGCCACGCTGGTGCCCGGCCACCACATAAAGCACGAGCGCAAGCAGGCAGCCCAGGGTCGCCAGCATCTTCAGGCCCGAGCCCGCGGGCAGCGCCATCACGAGCCCGAGCAACACCGCACCGCTCAAGAAGACACCTGCGGCGCCGCACTTCAGCACCTCGCCCACGTACTGCAGGCCCGTGCCCAGCAGTGGCTTGATCACATCCTTGTTCATGACATGCCCTCCCTTTGTTTTTTGGAATCTCGTCGGCCGGGCGTCAGACGTCGACTTCGACGTCATCGCCGTGCAGCTCCATCAGCTCGCGGCGCGCCGCGGCTTCGCCCTTGCCCATGAGCTTGGTCAGCGAATCGGTGGTGGCGCCGAAGTCGAGCGCGCCGTAGTTCACCTGCAGCAGGCGGCGGGTGTCAGGGTTGAGCGTGGTGTCCCACAGCTGCTCGGCGTTCATTTCGCCCAGGCCCTTGAAGCGGCCGATGGTCCAGCTGTTCTCGCGGGCGCCTTCCTTGCGCAGCTTGTCGAGGGTGGCGGTGAGCTCGCCTTCGTCGAGCGCGTAGATCTTGGCCGCCGGTTTCTTGCCGCGGGCCGGTGCGTCTACGCGAAAGAGCGGCGGCTTGGCCACGTACACATGGCCTTTCTCGATGAGCTTCGGGAAGTGGCGGAAGAAGAGCGTGAGCAGCAGCACCTGGATGTGCGAGCCGTCGACGTCGGCGTCCGACAAGATGCAGACCTTGCCGTAGCGCAGGCCCGAAAGGTCGACCTCGTCGTTCGGGCCGTGCGGGTCGACGCCGATGGCGACCGAGATGTCGTGGATCTCGTTGTTGGCGAAGAGGCGGTCACGCTCCACTTCCCACGCATTGAGCACCTTGCCGCGCAGCGGCAGCACGGCTTGCGTTTCCTTGTTGCGGCCCATCTTGGCGCTGCCACCGGCCGAGTCGCCCTCCACCAGGAAGAGCTCGTTCAGCGTGAGGTCGCGGTTCTCGCAATCGGTCAGCTTGCCCGGCAACACCGCCACGCCGGAGCCCTTGCGCTTCTCGACCTTCTGGCTCGCGCGCTGGCGCGTCTGCGCCTGCTTGATGACGAGTTCGGCGAGCTTCTTGCCGAGGTCGACGTGCTGGTTGAGCCAGAGTTCCATCGCCGGCTTCACATAGGTCGACACGAGGCGCAGCGCGTCACGGCTGTTGAGCCGCTCCTTGATCTGGCCCTGGAACTGCGGGTCGAGCACCTTGGCACTCAGCACGAAGCTGGCGCGCGAGAACACGTCTTCGGGCATCAGCTTCACGCCCTTGGGCAGCAGCGAGTGCAGCTCGATGAAGCCCTTCACCGCGCCGAAGAGGCCGTCCTTCAAGCCCGACTCGTGCGTGCCGCCGTTCACCGTGGGAATCAGGTTGACGTAGCTCTCGCGCATCGGCGCGCCGTCTTCGGTGAAGGCCACGCACCAGGCAGCGCCCTCGCCTTCGGCGAAGTTCTCGGTCTCGCCCTTGTCGGCGTAATGCTCGCCCTCGAAGAGCGGGATCACCGGGTCGGCCGGCAGCGTCTGCATGAGGTAGTCGCGCAGGCCGCCCTTGTACGTCCAGGTGAGCACCTCGCCGGTCTTCTCGATGGTGAGCGTGACCGTCACGCCGGGCATCAGCACGGCCTTGCTGCGCAAGAGGTGCACCAGCTCGGCCTTGGGGAAATCGGTGCTGTCGAAATACTTGGCATCGGGCCAGGTCCGCACCGTGGTGCCCGACTTGCGGTCGGCGTTGGTCGCCTTGCGCAGCTTGAGCGGCTCGATCACGTCGCCACCCGAGAACACGATGCTGGCCACCTGGCCTTCGCGACACACATGCACTTCGAGGCGCTTGGCCAGCGCGTTGGTCACGCTCACGCCCACGCCGTGCAGGCCGCCCGAGAAGCTGTAGGCGCCGCCCGAGCCCTTGTCGAACTTGCCGCCCGCGTGCAGCCGGGTGAACACGATCTCGACCACCGGCACCTTTTCTTCAGGGTGCTTGCCGAAGGGGATGCCGCGGCCGTCGTCCTGCACGCTGACCGAGGTGTCGATGTGCAGCGTGACGTCGATGCGCTTGCCGTAGCCGGCGAGGGCTTCGTCGGCCGCGTTGTCGATGACCTCTTGGATGATGTGCAGCGGGTTGTCGGTGCGGGTGTACATGCCCGGCCGCTGCTTCACGGGCTCGAGGCCCTTGAGCACGCGGATCGACGCTTCGCCGTAGTTGTCGCTGGGTTTGGTGGCCATAGGCGGCGGATTCTAGGAGTGTCGCCAGCGCAGACGGATCGAAATGGCTACAGTGCCCGGATGACCTCCGTAGCCGCCCCGCCGCCCGCTTCTCTCTCCATGAAACAGGTGCTGCTGTGCGGCGCCATGATCGTCACGCTGTCGATGGGCATCCGCCACGGCTTCGGGCTGTGGCTGCAGCCGATCACGATGGACCGAGGCTGGTCACGCGAGACGTTCGCGTTCGCGCTCGCCATCCAGAACCTCGCCTGGGGCCTAGCCGGGCCGTTCGCCGGCATGCTGGCCGACCGCTTCGGCGCGTTCCGCGTGCTGATCGTAGGGAGCTTGCTCTACTCGGCGGGCCTGGTGCTGATGGCGGTGTCGACCTCGGGCCTGGCCTTCACCGGGAGCGCCGGCCTGATCCTCGGCATGGCGCAATCGGGCACCACCTATGCCGTGGTCTACGGCGTGATCGGGCGCAACGTGGCGCCCGAGAAGCGCAGCTGGGCGATGGGCGTGGCGGCCGCGGCCGGCTCGTTCGGCCAGTTCCTGATGGTGCCGGTGGAGAACTGGCTCATCGGCAGCTTCGGCTGGCAAAACGCCCTCTTCCTGCTCGGCTGCCTGGCACTCGCGATCACGCCGCTCGCCTTCGGCCTGAAGGAGCCCAAGGCCACGCCGCAGGCCGGCGTGCACCAGCAGAGCATCGGCCATGCGCTGCGCGAGGCGTTTTCGTACCCGAGCTTCCAGCTGCTGATGGCGGGCTATTTCGTGTGCGGCTTCCAGGTGGTGTTCATCGGCGTGCACATGCCGAGCTATTTGAAAGACCACGGGCTGACGCCGAACGTCGCCACGACGGCGCTCGCGCTGATCGGCCTCTTCAACGTCTTCGGTACCTACGCCGCGGGCTCGCTCGGGCAGCGCATGCAGAAGAAGTACATCCTGTCGTCGATCTATGCGCTGCGCTCGGTGGCCATCGTGATCTTCCTGAGCGTGCCGCTCACGCCGTGGAGCGTGTACATCTTCGCCTCCGTCATGGGCTTCCTGTGGCTCTCGACCGTGCCGCCCACCAACGCGGTGATCGCGCAGATCTTCGGCGTGCAGTACATGTCGATGCTGGGCGGCTTCGTCTTCCTGAGCCACCAGGTCGGCTCCTTCCTCGGCGTGTGGCTGGGCGGCAAGCTCTACGACGCGACGGGCAGCTACGACGTGGTGTGGTGGATCGCGGTGGCGTTGGGCATCTTCGCGGCGATCGTCAACCTGCCGGTGCGCGAGGCGGCCATCGTGCGCCGGCCCGCCGCGGCCTGAGCCATGACGCGCGGCCGCCGCTTCCTGGCCTGGGCCGCCGCAACGGCCGTGCTGCTGTCGGTGTTTGCCGCCTACCTGCGGCCAGACTTGGCATTCACACTCGCCAACCAGCTCTGGAACTGCTTCTGAAACCCGTATGAACGTGATCGTGATCACCGGTGCCTCCGAGGGCATCGGCGCGGAGATGGCGCGACAGTGGGCACAGCGTGGCGGAGCGCAGCAGGCGCTCGTGCTCGCCGCCCGTAACGTCGACAAGCTGAACGAGGTCGCGGCGCAATGCCGACAGCACGGCGCTCAGGTGCTGGTGCAGCGGTGCGACGTGAGCGTGCAGGCCGACTGCGAAGCGCTCGTCACCGCCACGCTCAACACCTTCGGCCGGCTCGACACGCTCGTCAACAACGCCGGCATGTCGGCGCAGGCGCTCCTCAGTGAGGTGACCGACCTCGCGTGGTACGAGACGCTGATGCGCATCAACCACTGGGGCAGCGTGTGGTGCACGCACGCAGCGCTGCCGCACCTCGTGGCGGCGAAGGGGCGCATCGTAGCCGTCTCCAGCTTGGCCGGCTTGGTCGGCGTGCCGGGCCGCACGGCGTATTGCTCGACCAAGTTCGCGATGACCGGCTTCTTTGAGGCACTGCGCACCGAGCTCAGCACGGCCGGCGTGAGCGTCACCCTCGCCTACCCGGGCGTCGTGGCCACCGAGATCCGCTACCGCGGTTTCAACGCCGACGGCCAAGCCGCGGGCAAGAGCGGGCTCGACGAGCGCGGCGCGATGAGCGTCGAGACCTGCGCCAGGCTCATCGTCGACGGCACCGAATCGCGCCAGCGCGAGGTGGTGATGACGGCCAAGGGCAAGCTCGGCCGCTGGTTGAAGCTGTTGGTGCCGGGCCTCGTGGACTCGCTCGCGCTCAAGGCGCTGAACCAGCACGCCCGCCCGCAATGACGCTCGCGGCTTCACCCTGGGTGCAGCGCTGGTCGCACCTGGTGCCGGCCGGCGCCACGGTGCTCGACGTGGCCTGTGGCTCGGGGCGGCACGTGCACTGGTTCGCTCAGCGCGGCTGCCGCGTCACCGCGGTGGACCGCGATGCCGCCGCCGTCGAACCCCTGCGTTCCTTGGCCGACGTGGTCGTCGCCGACATCGAAGGTGGGCCGTGGCCGTTCGACGGCCGTCGCTTCGATGCCGTCGTCGTCACCAACTACCTCTGGCGCGCCTTGCTGCCCACCATCGTCGACTGCGTGGCCGAAGGCGGCGTGCTGCTCTACGAGACCTTCGCCGACGGCAACCAGACGGTCGGCAAGCCGTCGCGGCCCGATTTCCTGCTCGAGCCGGGGGAGTTGCTGCGGGCCGCAAACGGCCTGCGCGTCGTTGCCTATGAAGACGGCTTTCTCGATACCCCCGAGCGCTTCGTGCAGCGCATCACGGCCCTGCGGCCGGCGAGCGCAGGTGACCCTCATCCACGCCATCTGCTGACGCCTGGGCCGGTGACGTCGGGCAGCTAAAATCCCCGGATTCCGAGGAATCCCCATGAAACCCATCGTTGGCAGCATCGTGGCGCTCGTCACGCCCATGCAGGAAGACGGCAGCGTCGACTATGACGCGCTGCGCAGCCTGATCGACTGGCACATCGCCGAAGGCACCGATTGCATTGGCGTGGTCGGCACCACCGGCGAGTCGCCCACGGTGTCGGTCGAAGAGCACTGCGAAATCATTCGCGTCGCCGTCCAGCACGCCAAGGGCCGCGTGCCCATCATGGCCGGCACTGGCGGCAACTCCACGCGCGAGGCGATCGAGCTCTCGCGCTTTGCGAAAGAGGTGGGCGCCGATTGCACGCTGTCGGTCGTGCCCTACTACAACAAGCCCTCGCAAGACGGCATCTACGCGCACTTCAAGGCGATCGCCGAAGCGGTCGACGTGCCGATGGTGCTGTACAACGTGCCCGGCCGCACCGTGGCCGACATGCTGCCCGAGACCACGCTGCGCCTGGCGCAGGTGCCCGGCGTCATCGGCATCAAGGAAGCCACCGGCAACATCGAGCGCGCCTGCCAGCTGATCAAGCAGGCACCCAAGGGTTTCTCGATCTACTCGGGCGACGACCCGACCGCCATCGCGCTGATGCTGCTCGGCGGCCACGGCAACGTGAGCGTCACCGCGAACGTGGCGCCGCGTGCGATGCACGAGCTGTGCAAGGCGGCGCTGGCTGGCCAGGTGCGCGAGGCCACGGCCATCCACCTGAAGCTGCTGGGCCTGCACAAGAACCTGTTCGTCGAATCCAGCCCGACGCCTACCAAGTGGGCTCTGTCGCGCCTGGGCCGCTGCGGGGCCACCGTGCGCCTGCCCATCCTGCCTTTGAGCCCGGCCGGCCAGTCCGCCGTGGAACAAGCACTGCGCGAAGCGGGTCTGTTGTGAGCCGAGGCCGCCGCCTGTGACCCAGGCGCGGCATTCATTCCCCTGTCACCCACGGCTCCACGGCCCACACGGCCCGGCCCGCTCCCTACGGAGATGTTCAACGTGATTCGTGTTCCCATTCGTGTCCCCATCGGTTCGCTGGCCACCGCCACGGCCCTGCTGTGCACCCTGACCGCCTGCTCCTCGCTCGACAGCGCAGTCTCCGGTGACAAGGTCGACTACCGCACGGCCAAGACCAAGGCCACGCCACTCGAAGTGCCGCCCGACCTGACCCAGCTCGCCGTCGATCCGCGCTACGCCCCCACCGCCGGCGTCATCAGCGCCGCCCAGCTCCAGCAGCCCGGCGTGGCGGCTTCGGCGCCGGTCACCAACCAGGTGGCGCCCACCGCGCTGGGCGACGTGCGCCTGGAGCGCCAGGGCAACCTGCGCTTCCTCAGCACCAACATCCCGACCGACCAGCTCTGGCCGCTGCTGCAGGAATTCTGGAAGGAGCGTGGCCTCGCGCTCACCGTCGACCAGCCCGAGGTCGGCGTGATGGAAACCGTGTGGGCCGAGAACCGCGCGAAGCTGTCCGACGACATCATCCGCAAGACCATCGGCAAGGTGTTCGACTCGCTCTACGACACCGGCGAGCGCGACAAGTACCGCACCCGCGTCGAGCGCAGCGAGCGTGGCACCGACATCTACATCTCGCACCGCGGCATGGAAGAGGTCTACGCCAACCAGCTGAAAGACCAGACCACCTGGAAGCCCCGCCCCAGCGACCCGACGCTCGAGGGCGAGATGCTCTCGCGCCTGATGATCAAGCTCGGTGCCAAGGGTGAAGCGGCCAAGGCCGCGATGGCACAGGCCGCCGCGACCTCCGCGGCCAGCACCGCGGCCCGCGCCCGCACCCTCAGCGGCCGCCCCGCAGCGACCCTGCAGCTCGACGAAAGCTTCGACCGCGCATGGCGTCGTGTCGGCCTCGCACTCGACCGCAGCGGCTTCACGGTGGAAGACCGCGACCGCGCGCAAGGCCTCTACTTCGTGCGTTACGTCGACCCGGCCCAGGCCGGCAAGGAAGAGCCCGGCTTCTTCGCAAAGCTCTTCACCGATGCGAAGCTGACCGGCCCCATCCGCTACCGCGTCAACGTGAAGGCCGAAGGCGAGGTCAGCACCGTGTCGGTGTACGACGCCAAGGGCCAGCCGGAAAACGGCGACGCCGGCCAACGCATCGTCAAGCTGCTGGTCGACGACCTGAAGTAACCCGCTCCGGGGCAGTCGAGGGCGTGCCGGGATGATGCGCTTCTGCAGCCTCGGCAGCGGCAGCTCGGGCAACGCCACGCTGATCGAGGCCAGTGCCGGCATCACGACCACGCGGGTGCTGGTCGATTGCGGCTTTTCCTTGCGCGAACTCGAGCGCCGCCTGGCCGTGCGCGGCCTCACCGCCGACGACATCGATGCCGTCTTCGTGACCCACGAGCATGGCGACCACGTCGGTTGCGCGTTCCACCTCGCCCGCAAGCACCAGGTGCCGGTGTGGACAAGCCGCGGCACCTGGCGCGCCATCGGCCAGCCCGAGCTGCCGGACGGCTTGCTGCACTTCGCGCGCGACTTGAGCCCCATCCGGCTCGGCGATGTGGAGTTGACCCCCTACACGGTGCCGCACGATGCGCACGAGCCGTTGCAGCTGCGTGCGAGCGACGGTGCAGTGAGCCTGGGTGTGCTGACCGACGCCGGCTGTGCCACGCCCCACCTGCTGGCGCAGCTGCAGCGCTGCGAGGCCCTGCTGCTGGAGTGCAACCACGACCGCACCCTGCTCGCGAACTCGGCCTACCCTGCGTCACTGAAAGCCCGCATCGGCGGGCGACTCGGCCACCTGGCCAACGACACCTCGGCGGAGATCCTCGCCAGCTGCCTGCATGCCGGACTCAAGCACCTCGTGGCCGCACACCTCAGCGAGCGCAACAACCGGCCCGACCTGGCGCAGGCCGCCCTGGCGGCGGTGGTCGGTGGCGCACCTGCAGACATCGTCGTGGCCGACCCCGCCCGAGGAGTCGACTGGCTCGCGCTCTGACGGCGAGCGGCCATGAAAAAAGCCGCCCGAAGGCGGCTTTCTCAGAATCGGAGAACCGATTACTTGCTGGCAGCGGGGGCAGCAGCAGAGGCAGCGTCCGAAGCAGCAGCGGCCGGAGCGGCAGCAGGAGCCGAAGCAGCGTCAGAAGCGGCCGGGGCCGGAGCGGCCGGGGCAGCAGCCGGAGCGGCCGGAGCAGCAGCGGGCTCTTCCTTCTTGCCGCAAGCGGCCAGAGCAACAGCAGCAACCAGAGAAGCCATCAGAAGCGACTTTTTCATACTTGTCCTCAGTGAAAGGTTCAAACAATTACCGGTAATTGTGGGAACCCTCCGTCCTGGCAGATCCCCAACGTATCAGGCGAGAAACGCTCGAGCATTTCCGCGCCAGCCCATGAGTATATCCGCTGTTAGGGAACTCCCTAGAGCCCCAAAGTGGTGACAGGAAAGGCCTCTTCAGATCGTTGCAAAAGCGCATCAAGCGCGTCGCGGATGCGGGTGCCGTCGGTGGGGTCGAAGGAGAGGCTTGCACGGTAGTGCTCGGCGTCAAGCACGCGCAGCGTCATGAGGCCCGGCGCGAGGAAGAGGCCGCTCAACTGGCCGACATCGGCTTCGTCGACTGCGCGGCACTCGACCACGTGTGACCACTGCCGCCGCCACTCCACCCAGCGCGGGTGACGCCGCGGAAATTCATCGAAGCTCTCGGCCAGCACCGTGAGCTTGCGGTGCGTGAAGGCCCAGCGCGACAGGTTGTCGATCACCGCACGTTCGCTCAGAGGCCAATCGGCGAAGGTCGGATCGGCGATGAACACCTCGCGGCAGCCCTTGTCGGCCACGAAGGCAAAAGCCTCTTTCAAAGCATCGTGGAACTCCGAGCGCGAGGTGATGATGCGAGATGTCGGCAGGTCGTCCATGGCGGGCCTTTCAGTCGGGGAGCGGGTGCAGCCAGCCGGCCTGCGCCCACTGGTCGAGCAATTCTCGGGCGTCATCGCTGAGCGCTGCAATCCGGGCGGCCGGCAAGGTGCGCTCGTCGGCGAGGCGGCGCATGAGGGTGGCGTCACGCCCCGCGGCGCGAAACGCTTCGCCGTTGATGAAGACATGACGATCGTCATACATCATCCGGGTGCGGCGATCCAGCTGCACGCCCTGCCCTGCGGCCAGCGGCTCACCCGTGTCGAACCACACCGAAGGCTTGGGCTCGCTCAGCACTTCACCGAGCGCACAGGCCAGGGCTTGCGGTTCGGCCAGCCAACGTGCGATCTCGCGCGCGGCGAAATCGCGCAGCGCACCGGGGATGAGCGCCGGCTGCTGCGTCGCCGGCTGCTTCGGGTCGCGGTACAGGGGATCGGGGTCGGGGCGCTCGCTGGCATCCAGCATGCGTTGCAGCACTTCGTCGCGCAGCTCGGCGCGGCCCGCCGCCCGGAAGCCGATCGAGGCCGTCATGCACTCGCCGACGGCCACTCCATCGTGGCCCCAGCCGGGAGGCAGGTACAGCATGTCGCCGGGTTCGAGCACCCAGTCGTCCTGCGGGGCGAAGTGCTTGAGGATCTTGAGCGGCACACCCTCCACCAGCGTCGCATCGCCCGGCGGGGCGATGCGCCAGCGGCGCCGACCGTGGATCTGCAGCAGGAAGACGTCGTAGGAATCGACGTGCGGCCCGACACCGCCCCCATCACTCGCCCACGACACCATCAGGTCGTCGAGCCGCGCGTCGGGCACGAAACGAAAGCGCGAGAGAACCTCGTGCGCCGCATCGAGGTGGGTGTCGAGCCCCTGCACGAGCAGGGTCCAGGCCGGCCGGGAGACGGGCGGCAGCGAGCGGCGCGCAAACGGCCCGTGCCGGAGCGTCCAGGCCTTGCCCGTGTGGGCGATCACGCGCGACTCCACGCCCTCCTGTCCGGCCAGCTCGAACAGCTCGGCCCGGCTCACGAACGAGGTGAGGCCCGGCACCGCCTGGCGGATCAGCAAAGGCCGCTTTTGCCAATGGCGGCGCATGAATTGCGCGGGCGACAGACCGCCCAGCAGTGTCATCGGTTCGGTGATCGTCATGGGGTCATTGTGCGATCATTGCCCGATGCTCATTTCCGCCCCCTGCGTCGTCAGCCTCACGTGGCGACTCGAAGATGCCCAAGGCCAGTTGATCGACGAACTCACCGCGCCGGTCGAGTTCTTTTTCGGGGGCGATGACCTGCTGGCCAAGGTCGAGGAAGCGCTCGACGGGCAGGAAGCCGGCTTCCAGACCAAGCTGCACCTCGAGCCCGAGCATGCCTTCGGCGACTACAACCCCGAGCTGGTGTTCTTTGAGCCGATGTCGGTGTTCGACGACAAGGTCCAGCCGGGCATGCAGTTCGAAGGCCCGCCCGAAAACGCGACGACCGAAGGCCTGCAGGCCGATGCGATCTACACCGTCACCGAGGTCTACCCCGAGCACGTGGTGCTCGACGGCAACCACCCGCTGGCCGGCATTGCGCTGCGCCTCGACGTGACCGTGCGCGACGTGCGCGAAGCCACCGAAGACGAGATCGAAGCCGGCAGCGTGAGCGAGCCCGGCATCAGCATCCTGCACACCGCGCCGGGCGGATCAGACCTTCACTGAGCGTCAGTGCTTGCCGGTGGAGCCAAACCCACCGGCCCCGCGGTCCGACGCGCCGAACTCGTCGACCACGTTGAATTTCGCCTGCACCACCGGCACCACCACCAGCTGCGCGATGCGCTCCATCGGCTGGATGGTGAACGCGGCCTGCCCGCGGTTCCAGCAGCTCACCATCAGCTGGCCCTGGTAGTCGGAATCGATCAGGCCGACCAGGTTGCCGAGCACGATGCCGTGCTTGTGGCCGAGGCCCGAGCGCGGAAGGATGATGGCCGCGAGGCCCGGGTCGGCCACGTGGATGGCCAGGCCCGTGGGGATGAGCTGCGTCTGGCCCGGCTCGAGCACAAGCGGCGCATCGAGGCAGGCTCGCAGGTCGAGGCCGGCGCTTCCGGGCGTGGCGTAGGCGGGCAGTTGCTCGGCCATGCGGGCGTCGAGCACTTTCAAATCGATCGTGGTCATGCGGACTTGGAGGAAAGGCGCTGGGAGATTTCGTTGACCAGCGCACGGGCGAGAGAAAGCTTGTCGGCGCGCGGCAGCTCGCGGTGGCCTTGCGCGTCGACGAGGACGAGCTGGTTGTCGTCACGGCCGAAGGTGGCCGGGCCGAGGTTGCCGACGATGAGAGGCACGTTCTTGCGCGTGAGCTTCTCGCGGGCGTGCTTGAGCAGGTCGTGGCTCTCGGCCGCGAATCCCACGCAGTAGGGACGCTTCGGCAACTTGGCCACGGCGGCCAGGATGTCGGGGTTCTCGGTCAGCTCGAAGGTGGGCGTGGCCTTGTCGCCGGTCTTCTTGATCTTCTGGTCGGAGTGGCTGGCGGGCCGCCAGTCGGCCACGGCGGCGGTGGCGATGAACACCGAGTGCTGAGGCGCCTGCGGCAGCACGGCGTCGTGCATCTGCTGCGCGGTCTGCACGTCGATGCGCTGCACACCGCGCGGCGTGGGCAGGTGCACCGGGCCGGCGACCAGCGTGACCTCGGCGCCCGCTTCCTGCGCCGCGCGCGCGATCGCGAAGCCCATCTTGCCGCTCGACAGATTGGTGATGCCGCGCACCGGGTCGATGGGCTCGAAGGTCGGCCCCGCGGTGATCAGCACGCGCTGGCCGCGCAGCACCTTGGGCACGAAGAAGGCCGCCAACTCGGCCACCAGTTCATCGGGCTCGAGCATGCGGCCGTCACCGATCTCGCCACAGGCCTGGTCGCCGTTGCCGGGGCCGAGGATGGTGGCGCCATCGGCCTTGAGCTGCGCCGCGTTGCGCTGGGTCGCCGGGTGCGCCCACATCTCGCGGTTCATCGCCGGGGCCAGCAGCAAGGGGCAGCGCTCGATGGGGCGGGCCAGGCACAGGAGGCTCAGCAGCTCGTCAGCGCGGCCCTGCACGAGCTTGGCCATCAGGTCGGCACTGGCCGGCGCGATGAGCACCGCATCGGCGTTGCGCGTGAGGTTGATGTGCGCCATCGCATTGGGCTCGCGCGTGTCCCACTGGCTGGTGTACACGTGGCGATTCGTCAGCGCCTGCATCGTGACCGCGGTGATGAACTGCTCGGCGGCTTCGCTCATCACGACCTGCACGGTGGCGCCGGCCTTGATGAGCGCGCGGGCCAGCTCGGCGCTCTTGTAGCAGGCGATGCCGCCACTCAGGCCGAGAACGATGTGCCGGCCTTGCAAATCGAGGGGTGTGCTCATGTGGGCGAGATTATGGCGGGCGGCTACCGCACGGGCATTCCGTCGGGAGCGAACGCCGGCGTGGTCGGCAGCGGCGCCACGTTGAGCCCCTGCGTGCCGGGCGCATCGCCCAGGGTGGTGATGGCCCCGATGCCGAGATCGCCGGAGGCCCCGACCGCGCGATAACGCCACTGCAGCTGGTTGCGCCAGGCGCCGGCACGCTCGAAGTTGCGGTCGACACCGAGCTGCACCTTCGCGCCGCGGCTCGCCAGCACCCCGAGCGCCTCTTGCATCGCGGTGCGCACCGGCGGCCCGGGCATCTGTTCGGCCCACACGGTGCACTGGCGGCCCGTGGCCGCGGCCAGCAGCACCTGGCCTCGCGTGCCGGGTGCGGCAAGCACGCTGCCGGGTTGGCCGGCGAGCAGGCCGTCCATGCTGCCGCGCATCGGGTCGACCGGCTCGAAGCCCTGGCTCAGCGCCCAGTCGACGGCAGCGCCCTCTTCCGCATTCGTCTGCACGCAGGCCTGCACGAAGATGCGCGCCGCGCCCTGCGGCGTGGCCCAGGCCGACAAGGTCTCCGGGGCCTGCTGCGCCCACACCATGCCCGCCCAACCCCACCACACCATCACACCCAGGACACGCCTCATGCCAAGTCTCCTTTGGCCCCGATGATGAAACGAAAACGCCCGCTCATGGAGCGGGCGCTTTCATCAGCTTGCAAGCAGCAGTGTCAGACGCGTTCGGCCACCCAGCCCTGCACCGACGCCAACGCGGCCCCGAGATTCTTCGGGTCGGTGCCACCGGCCATCGCCATATCAGGCTTACCGCCGCCTTTGCCGCCCACCTGTTGAGCGACGAAGTTGACGAGTTCACCGGCCTTGACCTTGGCGATGCTGTCGGGCGTGACGCCGGCAGCGATCTGCACCTTGCCGCCTTCGACAGCCGCCAGCACGATGGCCGCGCTCTTCAGTTTGTCCTTGAGCTTGTCCATCGTCTCGCGCAGCGCCTTCGCGTCAGCGCCTTCGAGCGTGGCAGCCAACACCTTGAGGCCCTTCACGTCGACGGCCTTGGCGAGCAGTTCATCGCCTTGCGACGACGCGAGCTTGCCCTTCAGCGCCGCCACTTCCTTCTCGAGCGCGCGCACCTGATCGAGCACGCTGGCCACACGCGATGGCACGTCTTGCGGCGAGACCTTGAGCGAGCCGGCCAGGCCGTTCACCGTGTGTTCGAGGTTGCGCAGGTAAGCGAGCGCGTTGTCGCCCGTCACCGCCTCGACACGGCGGATTCCCGCGGCCACACCACCCTCGCCCACGATCTTGAAGAGGCCGATGTCGCCGGTGCGGCCCACGTGCGTGCCGCCGCACAGCTCCTTGCTGCTGCCGATGCTCAGCACGCGCACGGTGTCGCCGTACTTTTCGCCGAAGAGCATCATCGCGCCGCTCTTCTGCGCATCGTCGAGCGCCATCACCTCGGCCTTGGCCCCGGCGTTGGCCAGGATCTCGGCGTTGACGATGGCCTCCACCTTGGCGATCTGCTCTTCGGTGAGCGGGCCGGTGTGGGCGAAGTCGAAACGGGTGCGGTCGGCGTTGACCAGCGAGCCCTTCTGCTGCACGTGGCCACCCAGCACTTCACGCAGGGCCTTGTGCATCAGGTGGGTGGCGCTGTGGTTGCGCACGGTCTTGGCGCGGCGCTCGACATCCACCTTGACGGTGAAGGCGTCGCCCACCTTGACCTCGCCTTCGGCAATGCGGCCATGGTGGCCGAACACGTCGGCCTGGATCTTCAGCGTGTCGTCGATGACCACGCGCGTGGTGGCATTGCGGAACTCGCCGGCATCGCCGACCTGGCCGCCGCTCTCCGCATAGAAAGGCGTGTGGTCGAGCACGATCACCACATCGTCGCCCGCGCGGGCCACTTCGACAGCGCTGCCGTCCACGTAGACCGCCGTGACTTTCGCGCCTTCATGGGCCAGTTCTTCATAGCCGTGGAAGGTGGTCGGGGCACCCTTGTACTCCAGACCCTGCGCCATCTTGAACTTGCCGGCTTCGCGAGCACGCTGCTTCTGCTCTTCCAGCAGCACGTTGAAGCGGGCTTCGTCGACCTTCAGGCCACGTTCGCGGCAGACGTCGCCCGTCAGGTCGACCGGGAAACCGTAGGTGTCGTGCAGCTTGAACGCGATGTCGCCATCGAGAATCGCGCCAGGTGCAGCAAGCGGTTCGGTGGCAACTTCAAAGGAGATCCTTGTTGCCGAAAGCAAGTTTTCAACAAGATCGCGGATGTATTTGACGTGCTGCGGTTCTGGGGTGACGGGCAACGCAACCTTTACATCAATCTTCAAGGTCGACCGCTGCTGCCAGTCAGTCCGGAGCCTAGCGTCCAAATTACCAATCAAGGAGTAGACCTGAGCTACCCAATCGTCGCCCTTCGCAAATCGACGAACGACGAGCAACGTTTCGCCCGCGGCGCCCCTGAGAACCACATTCCCAGGATGCGCACCTTCCGCCGTAGGAAGCAACTCTTTCATCCCCTCCGGCCACACTTGGCCGCCATGTTCTCTCTTGCCTCGATCAAGTAGAGAGGTAACGGATATGGCGGATTCAAGCATTTCCATGCCGCGCTCGATGGTCTGGAAGAAGCGCTCCTCTTCCTGCTTCAGCACTTCGGTCGCACGAGCAGCACCCTGGCGCAGCTCGGGGTAGGCCTCACCCATCTGCTCGACCAGCGCCGGCACCAGCGAGTAGAAGAACGGCTTGCGCGCACCGAGCTTGTAGCCATGGCGGATGGCGCGGCGAGCGATGCGGCGCAGCACGTAGCCACGCCCGGCGTTGCCGGGGATCACGCCGTCGACCACGGTGAACGAGCAGGCGCGGATGTGGTCGGCGATGACCTTCAGGCTCGGCGAGTTCGGGTCGACGTCCTTGCCACCCGCGCCCTCCACTGCCTTGTGCGCGGCCGCCAGCAGCGCCACGAAGAGGTCGATCTCGTAGTTGCTGTGCACGTGCTGCAGCACCGCGGTGATGCGCTCCAGGCCCATGCCGGTGTCGACGCTCGGCTTGGGCAGCTTGTGCATCACGCCGTCTTCGGTGCGGTTGAACTGCATGAAGACGTTGTTCCAGATCTCGATGTAGCGGTCGCCGTCTTCATCGGGGCTGCCCGGGGGGCCGCCGGCCACGTCGGGGCCGTGGTCGTAGAAGATCTCGGTGCACGGGCCGCAGGGGCCGGTGTCGCCCATCATCCAGAAGTTGTCGGAGGCGTAGCGCGCGCCCTTGTTGTCGCCGATGCGCACGATGCGCTCGGCGGGCACGCCCACCACCTTGTTCCAGATGTCGTAGGCCTCGTCGTCTTCGGCGTAGACGGTGACCCACAGCTTCTCGGCGGGCAGCTTGTAGACCTTGGTCAGCAGTTCCCAAGCGTACTGGATGGCGTCGTGCTTGAAGTAGTCGCCGAAGCTGAAGTTGCCCAGCATCTCGAAGAACGTGTGGTGGCGCGCGGTGTAGCCCACGTTGTCGAGGTCGTTGTGCTTGCCGCCGGCGCGGATGCACTTCTGCGACGTGGTGGCGCGGGTGTAGGGGCGCTTGTCGAAGCCGAGGAAGACGTCCTTGAACTGGTTCATCCCGGCGTTGGTGAACAGCAGCGTCGGGTCGTCGCCCGGGACCACGGGGCTGGAACCCACGATCGTGTGGCCCTTGGACTCGAAGAACTTCAGGAACTGCGAACGGATTTCAGAGGCTTTCATGCCAATCGCTTTCTCGGGGGAGGAACCAGGCAAATGCAGGGGTCTGAAGGGGTTTGCCGGGGGTCGCGATTATAGGTGTCGCCCCTCTGTCGAAGCCCCGCACGGGGAGATGCCGGAACGTGCGACTTATCATGCCCAGGCCCCTCGCCGGAGACCGAACATGGACATGAAAGCATCCCCCCTCGCCCAGCTCGCCGACCAGAGCCTTCTCAAGAGCAATGCCCTCGTCAACGGCGAATGGGTCGGCGGCAGCGCGCGCTTCGAGGTGGTCGACCCGGCCACCGGCCAGAAGCTGGTGGACGTGGCCAACCTCGGGGCGGTCGAGACCCGCGAGGCCCTCGACGCGGCCAACGCGGCCTGGCCGCTCTGGCGCAGCAAGACCGCGAAGGAGCGGGCCGCGGTCATGATGAAGTGGTTCCACCTGCTGCACCAGCACGCCGACGACCTGGCCCGCATCATGACCGCCGAGCAGGGCAAGCCGCTCGCCGAGGCCAAGGGCGAAGTGGGCTACGGCGCGAGCTTCATCGAATGGTTCGCGGAAGAGGCCCGAAGGGTCTACGGCGAAACCGTGCCCACCACCGACAACAACAAGCGCTACCTCGTCATCAAGCAGAGCATGGGCGTGTGCGCGGCCATCACGCCGTGGAACTTTCCGATTGCGATGATCACCCGCAAGGTCGCCCCGGCGCTGGCGGCGGGCTGCCCGGTGGTGATCAAGCCGGCCGAGCAGACGCCGCTGTCGGCGCTCGCCGTGGCCGAACTCGCGCAACGCGCCGGCATGCCGGCCGGCGTGCTCAACGTCATCACCGCCGATGGCCGCAACTCCATCGAGGTCGGCAAGGAACTTTGCGCGAACGACATCGTGCGCCACCTGTCGTTCACCGGCTCCACCGAGGTGGGCCGCATCCTGGCGGCGCAATGCGCGCCGACGATCAAGAAGCTGTCGCTCGAACTCGGCGGCAACGCGCCCTTCATCGTGTTCGACGACGCCGACCTCGACAGCGCTGCCGAGGGTGCGCTCGCGAGCAAGTACCGCAACGCAGGCCAGACCTGCGTGTGCGCCAACCGCCTCTACGTGCAGGACGGCGTGTACGACGCCTTCATCGCCAAGCTCACCGAGAAGGCCAAGAGCATCAAGGTCGGCAACGGCTTCGAGCCCGGCGTGACCCAAGGCCCGCTGATCGATGACGCGGCCGTGGCGAAAGTGGAGAAGCACGTGGCCGACGCCACCGCCAAGGGCGGCAAGATCCTGACCGGCGGCAAGAAGGTCGGCGACCGCTTCTTCGAGCCCACCGTGATCGCCGATGCGACGAGCGACATGCTCTGCGCCCGCGAAGAAACCTTCGGCCCGGTGGCGCCCGTGTTCCGCTTCAAGACCGAGGCCGAGGCGATTGCGGCAGCCAACAACACCGAGTTCGGCCTGGCCAGCTACTTCTACAGCCGCGACGTGGGCCGCATCTTCCGGGTGGGCGAAGCGCTGGAGTACGGCATGGTGGGCATCAACACCGGCCTGATCTCGACCGCCGAAGTGCCGTTCGGTGGCGTGAAGCAGTCAGGTCTTGGGAGAGAAGGCTCTCACCACGGCATCGACGACTACGTCGAGATCAAGTACCTCTGCCTCGGCGACATCAATCGTTAGCAGAGTCCTGCATGCCGTAGGCGCCGAGCAGCGCGCCGGTGGACGCATGCCGCAGCAGCGGCTCGGGCTGCTTGCCGTCGTCGGGGTATTGCGCCACGCCCACGTGCGCGGTGATCGGCACTTCGGTCCCGGCGATCTTGAACGGGTCGCGCAGCGAGCGCAGCAGCTTCTGCACCACGTACTCGGCATCGGTGGCCGACTCGGTGGACGGCAACAGCACCGCGAACACGTCGCCGCCGAGAGACGCCACCACGTCGCTCGCGCGCACACCGGCACGCAGGCGCACCGCGATCTTGCGGCGCACGACGTTGGCCGACTCCACGCCATGCCCGCTCTCCACGCCCTGCAGGCCCTCGATGCGGAAGGCCAGCACGCTCACCGGCTTGGGCTCGCGCTCGCGCAAGGCCAGCAGCTGGCTCATGTGTTCGATCAGCTGCTGCCGGTTCGGCAGCCCGGTGCCGAGGTCGGTGGCGTAGGCCTTGCGGGCTTCCAGCTCGACCTGCTTGCGTTGCACGGCCAGGCGCACACGCTGCGCGAGCGACGCCGCGTCGGCCTGCAGCACCACGTCTTCCGCGCCGGTGTTGAGCAGCCGCTGCTGCGTGGCGCCGTCCATCGTGTCGGCCAGGACCAGCACCGCCGCATCGGCGCACACGGCCGACAGCGCCGCCCAGGGGATCGGCGCGGCCTTCGCCCCGGAGGGCAGGCACAGCAGTGCGGCCTCGGCATTGGCGATCGCGTCGCGTGACGATTGAGCGCCGAGGTCCTGCACGGCGGTCTCGGTGAACGGGCCCCAGACACTCGCCTCCGGCAGGTCAAACGCCGGCGCCTCCGGGCGGTCCACCCACACGATACGAAGCAGCTTCTCGGTCATGCCCGGCTCTCCAGCGACTGGGGGCCCCAACGACAAGGGCCGCAAACGCGGCCCTGCCAGACGGAAAGTGGAGCGGGTGAAGGGAATCGAACCCTCGTATGAAGCTTGGGAAGCTGCCGTTCTACCATTGAACTACACCCGCGATGTGGCGCGGATTCTAGCGTGGCAGGCGGGCGCCCACAGGCGCCGGATCGGTCAGCGCGCCGGGAGCGCCGCGTCGGAGCCGTAGAAGCTCGCCACGCGCTGGCGCAGCAGCTCAGGCTCGAGCCTCGGGTCGAAGTCGCCCACACGCTGCTCGATGAGCGGGTACCACGGGTAGCTGCGGGCCTTGCTGAGCTTGCGCTGCACCAGCTCTTCGGTGCTCATGAGCGTGCGCATGGGGCCCGCGCCCACCACGGTGTTGGGCGGCACGTCTTTCGTGACCACCGCGCCCGCCCCCACCACCGAGTTCGGCCCGATGGTCACGCCCGGCATGATGATCGCGCCGTAGCCGATGAACGAGTTGTCGCGCACGTCGATCTTGCCGACCGCATCGAGCCGCACGCCGTAGGCGTTGTTCAGCACCCGGATCGACCCGTCGTGCCCGATGAAGGTGGCCTCGGAGATGCCGCAGTTGTTGCCGATGCGCACGTAGGAAGGATCGGTGAACACCGCGCCCTTGGTGATGGTCGTGTTGCGGCCCACCGAATGCAGCCCGCCCCAGCGGCCGAGGTACAGCGCGTTGTCGTGGTTCGACGGCTTGCCGAAGCGCAGCCAGAGCTGGCCCAGCCGACCATGTTCAAGGGCAAGGTAACGAAGGAGGCGGCGCAGGATCTTCATCATGGCCACGATGCTAGAGAGGCACCGCGCCGGGCCCAACGAAGCAAATCGATCATCGATATGCGTCGCCGGGGCGTTCGAGCGTCACCAGAACAGCAACCAGACCAGCGCCACGATCAGTGCCCACTTGCCGACGTAGTAGAGCTGGCGGTTCGAGGCCTTCAGCGCCTTGGCCTTCAGGCGCAGCGCATAGAGATGGCGGAAGAAGCGGTTGATGACCCCCACCGACTCGGCTTCGGTCTCGACGTTCTGGCTCGACGCCGCGGCCATCACGTACTTCGCGAACACGCGGTTGAACCAGCGCATCGCCACCGAGCGCAGGGGCCGCTCCACGTCACAGAAGAGCACCACGCGCTGGTGCTCGGTGGTGTTCTCGGCATGGTGGATGTAGGTCTCGTCGAACATCACCGCCTCGCCGTCGCGCCAGTGATAACGCTGGCCATCGACCTCGATGTAGCACCCCGGGTCGTTGGGTGTCGCCAGGCCCAGGTGGTAGCGCAGCGAGCCCGCATACGGATCGCGGTGGCGCGTGAGGCGTGCGCCCGGCGGCAAGGACGCGAACATCGCCGCCTTGATACTGGGAATGCCCTTGAGCAGCGCCACCGTCTGCGGGCACTGCGCCTGGGCCGACGGCATGTCCTTGCCGTACCAGGTGAGGTAGAAGCGCTTCCACCCCGTGCGGAAGAACGAGTTGAAGCCGATGTCGTTGTAGCCGGTGGCCGCACGGATCTGCCCGCTGTCCTGCAGGCGCAGGGCCTCGTCGCGGATGGTCTGCCAGTGGGCGGCCAGCGGTGCGAGTTCGGGGAAGTCGCGGGTGTCGAGGTAGGCCGAGGCCCGCACGCGCGAGAAGAGGTACATCAGCGCGTTGATCGGTGCCAAGAGGATGGTGAAGTCGAGCGCGCGCTTGAGCTCGAAGCGCTCGCGCCCGCGCAAGTGCGCGTACAGCGCCGACGCCACGAAAGTCAGAAGCACCCAATGTCGAAGCAGCATGGGCGCGGATTCTAGGCAGCGGCGCCAAGAGTGAGCGGGCGCTCGGGCTTTACCCAACGCGCCTGCTCGATACAAGCCCGCACTTTCAACCGGGCTCGCAGGGCCGAGCGAGTGTTTTCCACCGGAGAACGCAGCCCCGGGAAATCGATATTCGTTCTTTTTGCACGGCAGTCCATATTCGCGCCTCAGCAAAAAGCTTCAAAAGGAGACCCCATGAACTTCCCCCTGAGCCGGACGACCCGGTTGCTCTGCGGCCTCGGCTTCAGCCTCTGCGCCGCCGCCGCCCAGGCCGACGTGCTGCTCGACCAGGCCTTCAGTGCCGGCCTCGGCGGCTTCACCTCGACCGGCAGCGTCAGCACCGGCAGCTACGGCGCACGCATGACGGCCTCGCTGCTGAGCGCCGATGGCGCCATTCGCTCGGCGCCCATCAGCACCGTCGGCTTCAGCAACCTCACGCTGCAGTTCAGCCGCAGCTCCACCGGGCTCGACACCGGCGAGGCCGGCATCGTCGAGTTCTCGACCAACGGCAGCACCTACACCGTGCTCGAGTCGAGCAACAGCGCCTCGGGCGCAGCGACCTTCGCGCTGCCCACCACCGCCGCAGGCCAGGCCACGCTCTACATCCGCTTCCGCGTGAACGCCAACAGCGCCACCGAGTCGTACACCGTCACCCACGCGCGCATCGAGGGCACGCGCACCGACACGCCGCCCCCGCCCACCGGCGGCCTGCGCGACCCCGGCACCGGCCCGTGGACGCTCGTCTCGGCCGCCAACGTCGCCGCCGAATGCAAGCTCGACCCGGCCGCCCTGCAATCGGCCAACCGCACGCTCGGCCTGTCGTATGCCATCGTGCGCTACGGCAAGCTGTGCCACGAGTACTACCCGAGCGGCCGCGATTCGGTGAGCCAGGTCTACTCGACCACCAAGACGATGGGCGCCCTCACCATCGGCGCGCTGATCCACCAGACGAAGAACATCCCCGTCACCACCACGCGCAAGCGCGGGCCGCTCGGCGAGTTCCAGCGCATCGACCACTGGCTCGACAGCTTCAGCTTCCAGCAGGCCTCGACCACCGCGCACGTGCTGGGCATGGTGAGCGACGCGTCGCCCAACCTCAACTACCCGAACCGCGAGTTCCAGTACGACACGGTCGGCAGCGATGCCATCAACCGCCTGAGCGACGTCATCAACACCGTCGTCGCCCAAGACAGCTCGCGCCTCGGCTCCAACATCGGGGCCTTCTGGACGCGCTACCTCGCGCAGCCGCTCGGCTTCGAGAACTCCACCTGGGGCACCTCGTCGAGCAGCAAGAACTTCGCGACCAGCTGGCAGACGACCATCCGCGACATGGCGCGCCTAGGCCTGCTCATGAACAACGGCGGCGTGTGGAACGGCCAGCGCCTGGTCGACGTGAACTACCTGCACAACCTCGCCCACACCTCGTTCGAGGACGCCAACACCCGCTACGGCTACCTCACCTGGCTGAACGAGGCCGACAGCTGCGCGCCCAAGCCGCAGTACCGCGCCTACCCGCACGGCCCGGTGTCGAACGCCCCGAGCTGCCTGCGCACCACCGGCTGCCCGGCGCAGCAGTACGACGTGGGCGTGTTCTTCGCCGCGGGCCTCGGTGGCCAGTACATCATCGTGCACCGTGGCCTCGACATGGTGATCGTGGTGAAGGACTCCGGCGGCCAGTCGGGCGAAGAGCCCGGCCGCTTCTGGCAGGCCATCCGCCCAGCGGTGGTGGCACTCGACCCGACCTACCGCGGCAACAACACCGCCTTCTGCTCGGCCTACGGCGCAGGCAACTACGCTCCCGACCTGAAGCTGTGGGAAGGCGGCCTCTGAGCCTTCACCCCGTCGTCGCTTGAGAGGGGGCCCGAGGCACAATGCGTGCCCCCATGAGCGACGACACCTCTTCTCCTTCATCTCCCCCGCGGCGCGGCATCAAGAGCTTCGTGGTCCGTGCCGGCCGCATGGGCACGGGCCAGATCCGCGCCCTCGAAACGCTCGGGCCTCGCTTCGTGCTGCCCTACGCGCCGCAGCTGCTCGACGCGGCGGCCACCTTCGGCCGGCAAGCGCCTCTCGTGGTGGAGATCGGCTTCGGCATGGGCCAGGCCACCGCGCAGATCGCGCAGGCGCTGCCCGGCACCGACTTCCTCGGCATCGAGGTGCACACGCCGGGCGTGGGCGCCCTGCTCAAGCTCATCGACGAACAGCAGCTCGGCAACGTCCGCATCGTCCAGCACGATGCGGTGGAAGTGCTCGAACACATGATCGCCCCGGGTTCGCTGGCCGGCGTGCACGTCTTCTTCCCCGACCCCTGGCACAAGAAGAAGCACAACAAGCGCCGGCTGATCCAGTCGCCGTTCGTCGCGAAGCTCGTGACGCGCCTCGCACCGGGCGGCTACCTGCACTGCGCGACCGACTGGCAGCCCTATGCCGAGCAGATGCTGGAAGTGCTGTCGGCCGAGCCGGGCCTGCGCAACACGGCCGAGGGCTATGCGCCCAAGCCTGAGTACCGACCGCTCACCAAGTTCGAGAACCGTGGCCTGAAGCTCGGCCACGGCGTATGGGACTTGGTCTTCCTGAAGCGCTGATCAGGCCGTCCAGCTGACCAGGCCCGTGTAGGCCGTCCCCAGAACGATCAGACCGAACACGATCCGGTACCACGCGAAGACCGTGAAGTCATGCGTCGACACGTAGCGGATCAGCCAGCGGATGCACAGCAGCGCGCTGATGAACGCGAACACCGTGCCCACGAGGAACATCGGCAGGTCGCCCCAGTGCAGCAGATCGCGCTGCTTCCACACCGAGTACGCGCCCGCCGCCATGAGGGTGGGAATGCCGAGGTAGAAGCTGAACTCGGTGGCCGCCTTGCGCGAGAAGCCGAGCACGATGGAGCCGATGATCGTCGCCCCCGAGCGGCTGGTGCCGGGGATGAGTGCCAGGCATTGCAGCAGGCCGACCTTGAGCGCATCCATCGCCGTCATCTCGTCGACGGTCTCCACCCGCGCCTGCCGCGTGCCTTCGGTGTCGCTCTCGCCGTAGAGCCGTTTGTGGCGCCGCTCCACCCAGAGGATGATGAGGCCGCCCACGATGAAGGCGATGGCCACCGGCACCGGCTTGAAGAGGTGCTGCTTGATCACGCTGCCCAGCAGCAGACCGAACACCGCGGCCGGGATGAAGGCCACGATCACGTTGCGCGCGAAACGCTGCGCCACCGGGTCATGCGTGATGCCGGCCACCGTGCGGCCGAGGCGCACGCGGTATTCCCAGATCACCGACAGCATGGCGCCGGTCTGGATTGCGATCTCGAACACCTTGACGGTGTCGCCGGTGAAGTCGAGCAGGGAGCCCGCAAGGATCAGGTGGCCGGTGCTGGAGATGGGCAGGAATTCCGTCAGGCCTTCGACGATGCCCATGATGGCTGCCTTGAGCAGCAGTACGACGTCCAAATGCGACCCCTCAAAAAAGACGCCGCATGATAGCGGCGCACTTTTGCCCTTGGATGGCGCGGGCCGGCCCCGCACCAGGCCTTGCGGCGCATCAAGTCTTTGCAAAGCTTCACAGCCGCTTCGGTTGACCCGCCGCGTCTAAGGCAGATACATTAATGACTGGTTGGTCAGTATCTCAACCCCCCTCATGCCAAAAACATCATCGGCCGCGCCCACGCGCCAGCGGCGCAAGGAAGCGCGCCCCCAGGAACTGCTCGACGCCGCGCTCGCGCTCTTCGTCGAGAAAGGCTTCGCCGCCACGCGCTCCGACGAGGTCGCGGTGCGCGCCGGGGTCTCCAAGGGCACGCTCTATCTCTACTACCCGAGCAAGGAAGAGCTGCTCAAGGCGGTGATCCAGCAGAACTACGGCAACCTGATCGCCGAAGGCGCCGGCATCGTCGACAACTTCGAAGGCCCGACCGCCGAGCTGCTGGCCATGCTGATGCGCATGTGGTGGACGCGCGTGGGCAGCTCGCCGGCCGGCGGCATCCACAAGATCATGATGGCGGAGGTGCGCAACTTCCCCGAGATCGCGCAGTTCTACCGCGACGAGGTGATCCAGCCCTCGTCCGACCTGCTGATCCGTACACTGCGCCGCGGCGTCGAGCGCGGCGAGTTCCGCGCCCTGCCCTATGAAGAAACGATGCACGCGTTGATCGCGCCGCTGATCTTCATGTCGCTGCACAAGAACTCCTTCGGCGCCTGCCCGATGGAAGGCATGGACTTCGACCCCGACCGGGTGATCGAGGTCCACATCGAGCTGATGCTCCACGGGCTGCTGGCCAAGCCCACCATCACAACGACGACAACAAAAGCATCCTGAGGGAAGACCTGTCATGACGAAGAGCAAGTTGAAGTGGGCGATCGGGGGGATCGTGCTGCTGCTGGTGCTGGGCCTGGTGGCCAGCCGGTTGAACGCAAAACGGCAGGCGCGCGTGGCCGCCACGCAGCCGGCCAAGGCGGTGCAGAGCTATGACCTCGCCCCGGCCGACCTGGTGGCCGCGGGCAACCAGGAACTCGTGCGCACGCTCGCCGTCTCGGGCGGTCTCAAGGCCGTCAACAGTGCCTTCATCAAGGCCAAGGTCGCCGCGGAGGTGAAGTCGCTTACCGTGCGTGAGGGCGATGCGGTCAAGGCCGGCCAGGTGCTGGGCCAGCTCGACACCTCCGAACTCGCCTTGCGCGTGAGCCAGGCCGAGCAGACGGCCGCCTCGTCGCGCGCCCAGCTCGACATCGCCAAGCGTGCGCTCGAGAACAACCGCGCGCTCGTCGCCCAGGGTTTCATCTCGCCCACGGGCCTGGAGACTTCGATCTCGAACGAAGCCTCCGCCCGCGCCAACTACGGCGCGGCGCAGGCGGCCGTCGACCTGGCCCGCAAGGCGCTCGCCGATGCGCAGCTCGTGGCGCCGATCTCGGGCAACGTGTCGCAGCGCCTGGTGCAGGTGGGCGAGCGGGTGTCGATCGACACCCGGCTGATCGAGGTCGTCGACCTGTCGCGCATCGAACTCGAAGCCGCGGTCACGCCGGAAGACGTGGTCGACGTGCGCGTGGGCCAGGTCGCCCGGCTCGAGATCGACGGCTACCGCGAGCCCGTCGAGGCCACCGTGGCGCGCATCAACCCCAGCACCCAGGCCGGCACCCGCGCGGTGATGGTCTACCTGAGCGTGAAGCCGCACCCGGGCCTGCGCCAGGGCCTCTTCGCACGCGGCACGGTCGAGCTGCAGCGGCGCAACGCGCTCGTGGTGCCGGCGGGCACGGTGCGCGTCGACCAGGCGCGCCCCTATGTGATGGCCGTCACCGACGGCCGCATCGCCTACAAGCCGGTGACGGTGGGTGCGCGCGGCGAGGCGGTGATCAACGGCGTGCGCGAGAGCGTGGTCGAGATCACCCAGGGCCTGGCCGCCGGCACGCAGGTGCTGCGCGGCACCGTGGGCCAGCTGCGCGACGGCTCGCCCGTCACCATCGCGTCGCCGGCGGCCGCAGCCGCCGCCCGCTGAGGGCCCGCCGCCATGTGGTTCACGCGCGTTTCCATCAGCAACCCGGTGATGGCCACGATGGTCATGCTGGCCTTCGTGGTGCTGGGCCTTTTCAGCGTGCAGCGGCTCGCGGTCGACCAGTTCCCCAACGTCGACTTCCCGACCGTGGTCGTCCAGATGGACTACCCCGGCGCCTCGCCCGAGATCGTCGAGGCCGAGATCAGCAAGAAGGTCGAAGAGGCGGTCAACACCATCGCCGGCATCAACGCCCTCTCGTCGCGCTCGTATGAAGGCTCGTCGGTCGTGATCGTCGAGTTCAACCTCGACGTCGATGGCCGCAAGGCGGCCGACGACGTGCGCGAGAAGATCGCGCTGATCCGCCCCAACCTGCGCGACGAGGTGAAGGAGCCTCGCATCTTCCGCTTCGACCCGCAGAGTGCGCCGATCTTCAACGTGGCGGTGCTGGCGCCCGACAACAAGAAGTCGCCGCAGGAGCTCACCACCTGGGCGACGCAGGTGCTGCAAAAGCGCCTGGAAAACGTGCGCGGCGTGGGCTCGGTCACGGTGGTGGGCGGCGTCAAGCGCCAAGTCAACCTCTACCTGCGCCCGGCCGCGCTCGAAGCGATGGGCGTGAGCGTCGACCAGGTGCTCGCCGCCGTGAAGAGCGAGAACCAGGAGCTGCCGATGGGCGCCCTGCAGTCGGCCGAGCAGGAGCGGGTGGTGCAGATCAATGCGCGCCTCAAGCGCCCGGAAGACTTCCGCGAGATCGTGGTGACCCGCCGCGGCGGCAACGCCATCAAGCTCTGGCAGGTGGCCGACGTGGTCGACGGCCCGCAGGAGATCGAGAGCCTCGCGCTCTACAACGGCCAGCGCACCGTGCTGCTGTCGGTGCAGAAGTCGCAGGGCGAGAACACCATCGCCGTGGTCGACGGGCTGCAGGCCGCCCTCAAGGACGTGGCCGCCCTCGTGCCACCGGGCGTGAAGGTCGAGGTCAACCGCGACAACTCGCGCTCGATCCGCGTCTCGGTGGCCAACGTCACACAGACCCTCATCGAGGGCGCAGCGCTCACCGTGCTCATCGTCTTCCTGTTCCTGAACTCGTGGCGCTCGACCGTCATCACCGGGCTCACGCTGCCGATCGCGCTCATCGGCACCTTCCTCTTCATGTATGCCTTCGGCTTCACGATCAACGGCATCACGATGATGGCGCTGAGCCTGTGCGTGGGCCTGTTGATCGACGATGCGATCGTGGTGCGCGAGAACATCGTGCGCCACGTGCAGCTCGGCAAGACACCGATGCAGGCCGCGCTCGACGGCACCAACGAGATCGGCCTCGCCGTGCTCGCCACCACGCTGTCGATCGTGGCGGTGTTCCTGCCCATCGGCTTCATGGGCGGCATCGTCGGCAAGTTCTTCCACCAGTTCGGCATCACCATCGTCGCGGCGGTGCTAATCTCGATGTTCGTGAGCTTCACGCTCGACCCCATGCTCTCGAGCGTGTGGCATGACCCGCAGGCGCATGAGCACGGCCGCCGCGGCCCGCCGGTCACGCTGTACGACAAGACCATCGGCCGCGTCACCGCCCTCTTCGACCGGCTCACCGAGTGGCTGTCCGACGCCTACCAGCACATCCTCGGCTGGTCGCTCAAGCACAAGCTCAAGACGCTGCTGCTGGCGCTGGCCACCTTCGTCGCGAGCTTCTTCGTGATCCCCATCCTCGGCGCCGAGTTCATCCCGAAGGCCGACTTCTCGGAGACGCAGCTCAACTTCTACACGCCGGTCGGCTCGTCGCTTGAGACCACCGAAGCCCGCGCCCGCCAGATCGATGCCGTGCTGCGCGAGATGCCCGAAGTGCGCCACACCGTGACCACCATCAACGGCGTGGGCGCGCCCGGCAAGATCTACGGCTCGGTGTACGTGCGCCTCGTGGACCGCAAGGACCGCACCCGCAGCGTCGACCAGCTCACCGCGCCGCTGCGCGAGCGCCTCGCGCGTATCCCCGGCGTCACCGTCACCAACATCGGCGTGACCGACCTGGGCGGCGGCAAGAGCCTGCAGTTCTCCATCCAGGGGCCCGACCTCGCGGAGCTGGAGCGGCTGTCGAACCTCATCATGCCCAAGCTGCGCGAGATCCCCGGCCTTGTCGACCTCGACAGCACGCTCAAGCCCAACAAGCCGACCGTGTCGATCGACGTGAAGCGCGATGCCGCGGCCGACCTCGGGCTCAACGTCAACGCGCTGGCCGGCACGCTGCGCACGCTCGTGGCCGGCACCACCGCCGGCAACTGGCGCGCACCCGACGGCGAGAACTACGACGTCAACGTGCGTGTCACGCCGGAAGCCCGTAGCGACGTGAACGACCTGCTGCGCGTGCCCATCAACGTGACGGCCGCGGCCGATGGCTCGCCGCGCATCGTGCGCCTGTCGCAGGTGGCCGACGTGAAGCCCTCGACCGGCCTCAACCAGATCAACCGCCGCGACCTTAACCGCGAGATCAACGTCGACGCCAACGCCTACGGCCGGAGCTCGGGCGAGGTGTCGGCCGACATCCGGCGCGTGCTCGACAGCGTGGCCTGGCCGCCCGGCTACCGCTACAGCTTCGGCGGCTCGACGAAGAACATGAACGAGTCCTTCCAGTACGCCATCGGTGCGCTGGCCTTGGCCATCGTGTTCATCTACATGATCCTCGCGAGCCAGTTCAAGAGCTTCCTGCAGCCGATCGCGCTGATGGCGTCGCTGCCGCTCACGCTGATCGGCGTGGTGCTCACGCTGCTCGTCTTCGGCTCCACGCTGAACATGTTCAGCATCATCGGCATCGTGATGTTGATGGGCCTGGTGACGAAGAACGCCATCCTGCTGGTCGACTTCGCGATCCGCGCTCGCCAGGGCGAGCACGGCGACGCGCCGATGGGCCGCGAAGCCGCACTGCTGCACGCGGCCGAGGTGCGGCTGCGGCCCATCCTCATGACCACGCTCGCCATGGTCTTCGGCATGGTGCCGCTGGCGTTTGCCCTGTCGGAAGGTTCCGAGCAGCGTGCGCCGATGGGCCAGGCCGTGATCGGCGGGGTGATCACCTCGTCGCTGCTGACGCTCGTCGTGGTGCCGGTCATCTACTGCTACCTCGACGACCTCTCCAACTGGCTCAAGCGCAAGTTCGCCGGCCAGCCCACCCCCGCTGCTGACATTGCGCCGCAGCCCGCGGGCGGGAAATAGAATTTTTGGCTCACCCCCTTTGCCTTACTTGCCTTACCGAGAACACGCCATGAACACCGAGCAAGCCCGCTTCAACATGATCGAACAGCAGATCCGCCCCTGGGATGTGCTGGACGCGAGCGTCCTGTCCCTGCTGGCCGTGGTCAAGCGCGAAGACTTCGTGCCTGCGGCCTACCGCAGCATGGCGTTCTTCGACACCGAGGTGCCGCTGCCGAACGGGCAGTGCATGTTGGCCCCCAAGATCGAAGCCCGCCTGCTGCAGGAGCTCGAGGTGCGCAAGCACGAGCGTGTGCTCGAGATCGGTGCCGGCTCCGGCCACATGGCCGCGCTGCTGGCGCACAAGGCGCGCCAGGTCGTCACGCTCGAGGTCGACCCGACGCTTGCCAAGCTCGCCTCCGAGAACCTCAAGCGCGCCTCGGTCACCAACGTGAGCGTGATGGAAGGCGACGGCAGCAAGCGCCTGCCCACCGCCGGCCCGTTCGACGTGATCCTGCTCTCGGGCTCGGTGGCGTCGATCCCGCAGGGCCTGTTGAACGAACTCAAGGTCGGCGGCCGTCTCGCCGCCATCGTCGGCCAGGAGCCGGTGATGAACGCGGTGCTCGTGACCCGCGTGGGCGAGAACGAGTTCAAGAGCGTGAACCTCTTCGACACCGTGGCCCAGCGCCTCAAGGGCTTCGACGAGCCGTCGCGCTTCCATTTCTGATTCTTCTTTCGAACGCAGTACAACCCAAGGACCTTTCCATGTCCCCTGCCTTCACGCCACGCCGGCTGGCCCTCGCGGCTGCTCTCGCCCTTGGCGCCCTGTCCACCGCCAATGCGCAATCGCTCCAGGAGCTGTATGACACCGCGCGCGGCTATGACGCGACATATCTCGCGGCCCGTGCACTGGCGGACTCGGCGCAGTACAAGGCGGACCAGGCGCACGCGCTGCGCCGGCCCAACGTCGGCGCAGCCGTGAGCTACGCGCGCACCACCAGCGAGACGCCAGTGAGCGACAGCAGCAACCGCGGCCCGAACGCCACGCTCAACGCGCGGCAGACGCTCTTCAACCGCGCCAACGACGCCACCATTTCCCAAGCCGACCTCGGCGTCGACAGTGCCAAAGCCGACCTCGCGCTGGCCGAGCAGGACCTGATCGTCCGCGTGGCCACCGCCTACTTCGACGTGCTGGCCGCGCAAGACGCGCTCACCACGGCACAGGCCAGCACCAAGGCCATCTCGGAGCAGCTGGCCTCGGCCAAGCGCAACTTCGAAGTCGGCACCGCCACCATCACCGACACGCGTGAAGCACAGGCCCGCTACGACCTCGCCACCGCGCAAGAGCTCGCGGCCGAGAACGACCTCCTGACCCGCCGCATCGCGCTCGACCAGCTCGTCGGCCGCAGCGGCGTGCAGCCCAAGCCGCTGGCCGTGCCGGTCGCGCTGCCCCCGGTGTCACCAGCCGACGTGAACGAGTGGGTCTCGAAAGCCGAGGCTTCGCCGCTCGTGCGCAAGTTCCAGATCGGCTATGAGTCGGCGCAACTCGAAACGAGCAAGGCCCGCGCCGGTCACCTGCCCACGCTCGACCTGAGCGGCAGCGCCGGGCGCGGCCGCACCAATGGCCAGTCGCAGCAGGGCATCGCGCCGACCGTCAACTACTCGGGCAGCACCAGCCAGTCGACCGTGGCGCTGACGCTCAACCTGCCTCTCTTCGCCGGCTTTGCGGTGCAGAACCGCGTGAAGGAAACGCTGCTGCTCGAAGAACAGGCACGCAACAACCTCGAAGCCAACCGCCGCGTGGCCACGCAGAACGCCCGCACCGCCTTCTTCGGCACGCAGTCGCTGCAAGCCCGTGTGAAGGCGCTCGAAGCGGCCGAAACCTCGAGCAAGGTCGCCCTCGACGCCACCCAGCTCGGCTACAAGGTCGGCGTGCGGGTGAACCTCGACGTGCTCAACGCGCAGACGCAGCTCTACAGCACCCAGCGCGACCTGGCGCGGGCCCGCTACGACGTGCTGCTGAACCAGTTGCGCCTGCGCCAGACGGCCGGCATCCTGGCCCCCGCCGACGTGTCGGCGGTCAACAGCCTGCTGGCGAAGTAGAGCCAACCCGTCATTCCCGCGAAAGCGGGAATGACTCAGGGGTGCACCAGCAGCGTCGAGATCAGTTCGGCCATGCGCCCGGCTGCACCCCGGTGCTGGCTCGCGAAGGCAACAGCGCGCTGCGCCACCTGCTCGCGCTCGGGGTGGCCGGCCAGGTCGACCGCACGCGCCACGCCCTCGCCCATGTCGGCCACCCGCAGCGACGCCCCCGCCGCCAGCGACAGCGTCGCCGCCTCGGCGAAATTGAAGGTGTGCGGGCCCATCACCACGGGGCAGCCACACGCGGCGGCCTCGATCAGGTTCTGCCCGCCGAGCGGGGCGAAGCTGCCGCCAAGCAGCGCCACGTCGCTCATGCCGTAGTACAGCGGCATCTCGCCCATGCTGTCGCCCAGCCACACGTCGGCCGACCATGCGGCGTCGGTGGGCTCCGCCGGCCAGGCGCTGCGCCGAGCCAGCGACAAGCCCTGCGCATTGACGAGCCCGGCCACTTCATCGAAACGCTGCGGGTGCCGCGGCACGATGAGCAGCAACGGGCGCTGCGCCGACGGCAGCGCCGCCCAGGCGGCCAGCAGCATCGCCTCTTCGCCTTCGCGCGTGGCCGCGGCCATGACGACCGGGCGCGCCAGCCGCGTGCGCCACGCGCGCCCGCGGGCGATGAGCGCCGGGTCGGGCGCCATGTCGAACTTGAGGTTGCCGCAGACGACCACCTCGCCCACGCCGGAATCGCGCAACCGCGCAGCATCGTCTTCCGTCTGCGCGAGTGCCATGCGCAGCGTGGCCGCGGCCGGGTACATCACCGACGACAGGCGCTGGCCCTGGCGGTGGCTCTTGGCGCTCAGGCGCGCGTTGGCCAGCACCATCGGCACGCCGGCCACGTGGGCCGCGTGCAGCAGGTTGGGCCAGATCTCGGTTTCCATCAGCACGCCGGCCACCGGCTTGAACTGCTCGAAGAAGCGCTGCACCACACCGGGCGTGTCATACGGCAGCCAGGCCTGCACGTCGCCCTCGCGCAGCAAGGCCTTGCCCGCCTCGCGGCCGGTCGCCGTGCTGTGGGTGAGCAGCAGGCGCAGCTGCGGGTGGCGCAGGCGCAGCGCCTCGACCAGCGCCGCCGCCGCGCGCGTCTCGCCGAGCGACACCGCATGCACCCACAGCGCCCCGGCCTGCGCGGCGCCTTGGTAGTCGCCCAGCCGCTCGCCGATCGCATGCCGGTACAGCGGCTCGGCCCGGCCGCGCCACCACAGGCGCAGCACGTAGGCCGGCTTCAGCAGGCGCAGCAGGTTGGAATAGAGATGCCGCGCGAACATGCTCAGCCGCGCTTGGCGCGACGCACCACTTGCCACGTTGCCCACACCAGGTCGACTTCGGGCGTGGGGTCGCGCTCCAGCGCCACCTGGTGATGGTGGCCGTGGGCCGCGAGCGGGCCGGTGCGCCACGCGGTCGGGAAGTTGTAGAGCTGCACATGCGGCAGGTTGAGCGCGACCGCGATGTGGCTCAGGCCGCTGTCGACGCCGATCACGCCCTGCGCCGCCCCGAGCCGGTCGACCAGCGCGTCGAGCGACATCTGCGGCCACACGCCGGCCTTGGGCCCGATCGCGTGGGCGATGCGCTCGGCACGCGCCAGCTCCACCGGCCCCGCGTGCGGCAGCGCCACGGCAAAGCCTGACGCGACCATGCGCTGCCCCAGCTCGACCCAGCACGCCTCGGGCCACAGCTTGTCGTCGCGCGAGGTGCCGTGCACGAACACCACCGTCGGCTGCGCCAGCGGCTCGGCGTGCGACAGCAGGCCGAAGTACGGCGAGCCGCTCACCTGGTAGTTGAGCGCCCGCGCGGCGAGTTCGCGCGAGCGGTCGAGCGCGTGGATGCGCGGTGTGATCTCAATCGTCTGGTCGATCAGCCAGCGCACCGGCCACTCGTAGCCCGACCCTTCTGTCTTGTTGGCGAGGCCGAAGCTCGGCCCCTGCGCCATGCGCGCGACCACGGCCGACTTGGTGAGGCCTTGCAGGTCGATCACTGCGTCGTAGCGCTCGGCGGTGAGCTTGCGCTTGAACTCGCGCCACTCGGCGCGCACGGCGCTCGTCCACCAGCGCTTGCGCCAGCGGCGCTGGGCGCATTCGATCACCTCGCCGATGCCCTGCACCCGGCGCACGAGCGGCGCGAAGGCGGGCTCGACCACCCAGTCGATGCGCGCCCCGCTGTAGACGCTGCGGATGTCGTGCACCACCGGCATGGCGTGCACCACGTCACCCAGCGAAGACAGCTTGACGATCAGGACACGCACAGGCTGGGCAAGAAGTCAGCCGCCGCCGGGCCGCCCCAAGGCGGCTGACCGCCCCCTCGGGGGGCGGGAGCGCAGCGACGTGGGGGCTCCATCAGTGCGCCGCCGCGGCGACCTGCGCGTCGGGCTTGGCCGCTTTGAGCGCCGCCATCATCTTGTCTTCGATGCGGTGCAGCGCCTCCTGCGTGTGGCCCTCGAAGCGCAACACCAGCACCGGCGTGGTGTTGGACGAGCGGATGAGGCCAAAGCCGTCGTCGTAGTCCACGCGCAGGCCGTCGATGGTCACGACCTCGGCGCCGGGGAAGTCGGCGTTCTTCAAGAGCTTCTCCACCACCTGCTTCGGCTCACCTTCGGCGCAGGGCACGTTGAGCTCGGGCGTGTTGAAGCTCGTGGGCAGCCCGTCGAGCACGGCGCTCGGGTCTTTGCTCTTGGACAGGATCTCCAGCAGGCGCGCCGCGGTGTAGGTGGCATCGTCGAAGCCGTACCAGCGCTCCGAGAAGAAGATGTGCCCGCTCATCTCGCCGGCGAGCGGCGCCTTCGTTTCCTTGAGCTTGGCCTTCACGAGCGAGTGGCCGGTCTTCCACATCAGCGGCTTGCCGCCGTGCTCGCGGATCACGGGCGCGAGGCGCTGCGTGCACTTCACGTCGTAGATGATGGTGGCGCCGGGGTTGCGCTCGAGCACGTCGATGGCGAAGAGCATCAGCTGCCGGTCGGGGTAGATGATGTTGCCGTCTTTCGTGACCACGCCCAGGCGGTCACCGTCGCCGTCGAAGGCGAGGCCGATCTCGGCATCGCTCGTCTTCACGGCGTGGATGAGGTCGGCCAGGTTCTCGGGCTTGCTCGGGTCGGGGTGGTGGTTGGGGAAGTCGCCATCGACTTCGGAATACAGCTCGGTCACCTCGCAGCCGAGCGCCCGCAGGATGCCGGGGGCCGACGCGCCGGGAATGCCGTTGCCGCTGTCGACCACGATCTTCATCTTGCGCTTGAGCTTGCAGTCGCTCGCGATGCGGTGGCTGTACTCGGCGAGGATGTCCATCTTCGCGGAGCGGCCCTGGCCCACCACATAGTCTTCGGTCTCGATGCGCGTGCGCAGGGCCTGGATCTCGTCGCCGTAGATCGCGCGGCCGGCCAGCACCATCTTGAAGCCGTTGTAGTCCTTCGGGTTGTGGCTGCCGGTCACCTGGATGCCCGAGTTGCAGCCATGCTGGCCGCGCGTGGCGGCCACGTAATAGAGCATGGGCGTGGTCACGGCGCCGAGGTCGACCACGTCGAGGCCGGTGGACGCGAGGCCGCGGATCAGGGCGGCCACGAGGCCCGGGCCCGAGAGGCGGCCATCGCGGCCCACGGCCACGGCCTTCTCGCCTGCTGCCACTGCCGCGCTCCCGAAAGCCTTGCCGAGGTGTTCCGCAAAGCGTTCGTCGATGGTCTTGCCGACGATGCCGCGGATGTCATAGGCCTTGAAGTTGGAGGCGGTGACTTGCATGCGAGAGTGCTCCTGGAAGAAGTTGGCGGATTCTATAGACGCCACATGACGCCCTCGGGGCGTGGAGCACGGGGCGTTCCACCTCCCGCATGGGCCTGTTTCGGCAGCGGAATGCATGTGTCCGGAAACGGCCAGTCGAGCCGATTCAGCCACCCATAATGAACTTCATGACGCTCGACCACGACGCCTCCTACCAGGTCTTCAAGGCCCGCGATGCCCGCTTCGACGGCCGCCTGTTCGTGGGCGTGACCTCGACCGGCATTTATTGCCGGCCGGTCTGCCGCGTGAGGACGCCGCGCAAGGAAAACTGTCGCTTCTTCTCGAGCCCCGCCCAGGCCGAAGCCGAGGCCTTCCGCCCCTGCATGAAATGCCGCCCCGAGATGGCCCCGGGCCCGGGCCTCGCGTGGACGGTGATGGACGCCTCGCGCACCCTCGCCCGCCAGGCCGCACAGTGGCTCGACAGCCGGCTCGGCGCCGACGACGACGCGCGCGATGCCCCCTCGATGGCCGCGCTGGCCGAGCACCTCGGCGTGAGCAACCGCCACCTGCGCCGCATCTTCGCCGCCGAGCACGGCGTGACGCCGCTGCAATACCTGCAGACACGCCGCCTGCTCCTCGCCAAGCAGCTGTTGACCGACACCCGACTGCCCGTCGCCCAGGTGGCGCTCGCGAGTGGCTTTCGCAGCCTGCGCCGCTTCAACGCGGCGTTTGCCGACAGCTACCGCATGAGCCCAAGCCGCCTGCGGCAAGACGCCGACGAAGCGGCCGACCTGCCCGCCGACCAGGCGCTCTGCGTGAGCCTCGGCCTGCGCCCGCCCTACGACACGGCGGCGATGCTGCGCTTCCTCTCGCTGCGGGCGATTCCCGGCGTCGAGCAGGTCGACGGCCTGTGCGTGCGGCGCAGCCTGCGCGCCGGGGCGATTGCACAGGGTGCCGGCTGGTTGCAGGCCGAGTTCGTGCCCGAGACCGAGACCCGCGCGGCCCACGTGCGACTGCAGTTCGCGCCCTCGCTCGCCCCGCACAGCGCCCGCGTGGTGGCCGGCGTGCGCCGCTGGCTCGACCTCGACGCCTCGCCCGACACCATCGACGACGCCCTCGCCGGCCTGCCCGGCGGCCCGGGCCTGCGCCTGCCGGGGTGCGTCGACAGCTTCGAGATGGTGGTGCGCGCCGTGCTCGGCCAGCAGGTCACGGTGGCCGCGGCGCGCACGCTCGCCCGCCGCTTCGCCGACCGTTTCGGCGAGCCCATCGCCACGCCGTGGCCCGAGGTCACGCACACCTTTCCGTCACCGGAGACCATCGCGGCAGCGCCGGTCGAGCGCATCGCCGAACTCGGCATCATCCGCGCCCGCGCCGGGGCCATCCTCGCGCTCGCGCAGGCCTGGCCCGAGGCTTCGCGCCACCTGCATGAGCGGCGTGAGCCCGCCGCGCTGATCGAGATGCTCAAGACGCTCCCCGGCATCGGCCCTTGGACGGCGCACTACATCGCAATGCGCGCCCTCAGCTGGCCCGATGCCTTCCCGCCGAACGACGTGGCCGTGCTCAACGCGATGAAGCCGCTCTTCGGCACCACCACCCAACGCGAGGCCGACGCCATCGCCGAGCGCTGGCGCCCCTGGCGCTCGTATGCCGTGCTGCGCCTGTGGAACTCGCTCGCCTGACTGGAGAACACCATGCCCACCCTCCGCCGCATCACCGCCCAGGCCACCTACACCACGCCGCTCGGCCAGGTGCTCATCGCCCGCACCGAAGGCGGCCTGGCCGGCCTCTGGTTCGAATCGCAGAAGTGGCACCCCGCGCCGATCGACGCCCCGGAGCGCCCCGACGACCCACTGCTGCGCGAAGCCGCCACGCAGGTCACCGACTACTTCGCCGGCCGCCGCACCCGCTTCGAGCTGCCGCTCGACCTGCAAGGCAGCCCCTTCCAGCAAAGCGTGTGGCAGGCCCTCCGCAACATCGAGTGCGGCGCCACCAAAAGCTACGCCGACATCGCCCGAAGCATCGGCTTGCCGCAGGCCGTGCGCGCCGTGGGCGCGGCGGTGGGCCGCAACCCGGTCAGCGTGATCGTGCCCTGCCACCGCGTGCTCGGCAGCGGCGGCCAACTCACCGGCTACGCGGGCGGCCTCGACCGCAAGCGCGCGCTGCTCGCCCACGAAAGCACCCGATGAAGAAAACAGACCTGCTCGAACTCGTCACCCTCGCCGCGCTCTGGGGCGCCTCGTTCCTCTTCATGCGCCTGGGTGCCGGCGAGTTCGGCCCGGTGGCTCTCGCCTTCGTGCGCGTGGCCGTGGCCTCGCTGCTCTTGCTGCCGCTGCTGGCCTACCGCGGCCAGCTGTCGGGCCTGCGCCAGCACTGGCGGCCGCTGCTGGTGGTGGGCCTCACCAACTCAGCCCTGCCTTTCATGTGCTTCAACTACGCAGCGCTCACCATCAACGCCGGGCTGTCGGCGGTGTTCAACGCGACCACGCCGCTCTTCGGCGCCGTGTTCGCCTGGCTGTGGCTGAAAGACCGGCTCGACAGCGCCCGCGTCGCCGGCCTCGCCATCGGCTTTGGCGGGGTGCTCTGGCTGGTGTGGGACCGCGCCGGCCTGAAGCCCGGCGCCGTCGAGGCCAGCGCCGTCGTCCCGGCCGTGCTGGCCTGCCTGGTGGCCACGGTGCTCTACGGCTTCTCGGCCAGCTTCACCAAGCGCTACCTGACGGGCGTGCCGCCCCTGGCCGTGGCCACCGGCAGCCAGCTCGGGGCATCGATCTTCCTGCTGGCGCCGGCCATCGTCTGGTGGCCCATGCAGATGCCCAGCACCAGCGCCTGGGGCTACGCGCTGGTGCTGGCCGTGGCGTGCACGGCACTCGCGTACCTGCTCTTCTTCCGCCTCATCGCCCACGTGGGGCCGGCGAATGCGATCTCGGTCACCTTCCTGATCCCGGTGTTCGCGGTCGTGTGGGGCGGCATCTTCCTCGGCGAGAAGGTCGACCTCACGATGACGCTCGGCTGCGCCGTCATCCTGCTCGGCACCAGCCTCGTGACCGGGGTGCTCAAGCTGCCGAAACGGGCCACCGGAACGGCCTGAACGCACCCTTCCGGTGCGCACTGAATTGAACAAAATGAAATAGCCGCCTTCTCCGTCCGATATCGCTCTTTAGCGGCCCCCACCCGGCCCCGATAGTGAGGGCTGGAGACATGCCTGCCACCGCACGCATGAACGGTTATCACCGACGGAGAGACCCATGAACAAACTCAGCATCAAGGCCCGGCTGATCGCACTCGTCAGCGTGTTGCTGGCGCTGCTGCTCATCTCGGCAGGCTCGTCCATCTACCGCCTGAGCGAAAGCAACCAGCAGCTGGGCAGTGTCTACAACGACCGCGTGGTGCCGCTCAAGCAGCTCAACGAGGTGGCCGACGGCTACTTCATCGGCATGGTCGACACCGCCCACAAGACGCGTGACGGCGCCATGAAGCCGGCCGACGGCCTGAAGGCCCTGGCCGGCGCCCGCGCGAGCATCGAGAAGAACTGGAAGGCCTACATCGCCACCGAGCTCGTCGACGAGGAGAAGAAGCTGATCGCCACCATCGAGCCGGCCATGAAGGTGGCCGATGCCGCGTCCAAACGGGTGGAAGAGTTGCTCACGAAGAACGACCTCGAAGGCCTGCGCAGCTTCACGGCCAAGGAGATGTACCCCGCGGTCGACCCGCTGTCCGACAGCCTGAACAAGCTCATCAACGTGCAGCTCACGGTGGCCGAGCAGGAATACAAACAGGCGCAGGCCGACTACGAAGGCGTGTTCTGGCGCAACATCATCGTGAGCGGCATCGCCGTGCTGCTGGCCGCGGGCTTCGCCTGGACGTTGATCCGCCGCATCTCGCAAGGCATCGGCGAAGCGGTGCGCGTGGCGCAGACGGTGGCCTCGGGCAACCTCGGCTCGCGCATCGAAGTGAAGACGCAAGACGAGACCGGGCAGCTGCTGGCCGCGCTCAAGCACATGAACGAGAGCCTGGTGACGGTCGTGGGCCAGATGCGCAACAGCGCCGACTCCATCGCCACCGGCTCGGCCCAGATCGCCACCGGCAACGCCGACCTGAGCCAGCGCACCGAAGAGCAGGCGAGCAACCTGCAGCAGACGGCCGCCTCGATGGAGGAGATCACCTCCACCGTGCAGCAAAGCGCCGACACCGCCCGCCAGGCCACGCAGCTCGCCAGCAGCTGCTCGGCCGTGGCCGCGCAGGGCGGCGTGGTGGTGGGCCAGGTCATCACCACGATGGACGCCATCACCGCCAGCTCGCGCAAGATCGCCGACATCATCAGCGTGATCGACGGCATCGCCTTCCAGACCAACATCCTCGCGCTCAACGCGGCCGTGGAAGCGGCGCGTGCCGGCGAGCAGGGCCGCGGCTTCGCGGTGGTGGCCGGCGAGGTGCGCACCCTGGCCCAGCGCAGCGCGCAGGCCGCGAAAGAGATCAAGAGCCTGATCGGCGAGAGCGTCCAGAAGGTGGAGAACGGCGCCCGCCTGGTCACCGAAGCGGGCCAGACGATGGACGACATCGTGAACCAGGTGAAGCGCGTGACCGACCTCATCGGCGAGATCAGCAGCGCGAGCACCGAGCAGAGCGCCGGCATCGGCCAGATCGGCGATGCCGTGGCCCAGCTCGACCAGGTCACGCAGCAGAACGCCGCGCTGGTGGAAGAAAGCGCCGCCGCCGCCGAAAGCCTGAAGCACCAGGCCGCGACGCTCGCTCAGACGGTGGCCGTCTTCAAGCTCAGCTGACCGCCAACTTCGCCAGCAGCCGCTTGAGGTCGGCCGTGAAACGGTCGAAGTCGAGCGGCTTGGTCCAGTAGTCGTGCGCGCCGCTGTCGCGCGCCAGGGCCACCTCTTCCGGCATGGCGCTCGCCGACAGTGCCACCACCCGCAGGTGGCGCGTGCGGTGATGCGCACCCAGCTCTTCCAGCACCTCGGGGCCGCTCATGTCGGGCAGGCGCATGTCGAGCAACACCAGGTCGGGCTGCAGCGCCTGCGCGAGCTCGATGCCCTTCTCGCCCGTCTCAGCCTGCAGCAGGCGCACGCCCGGCCAGCGCAGCAGCAGCTGCTCCACGAGCAGCAGGTTGATCGGGTTGTCTTCGATGTAGAGCACGGTGCCTTCGGGCTCGTCGTCGCCGGCCCCCGCCGCAGAAGCGCCGGGGGGAAGCTGCGGCATCGCGGGCGGCGCCGCGTCGGCCCGCATCAGCGCCACATGCACCGTGGTGCCGCAGCCTTCCTCGCTTTCGACTTCGAGCTCCCCGTCCATCAGCATGACCAGCTGGCGCGTGAGCACGAGGCCGATGCCGGTGCCTTCGATCTCGCTGTACTCGCGCCCGAGGCGGTTGAAGGGCTCGAAGAGGCCGTCGAGCTGCTCCTGCGTCATGCCGATGCCGGTGTCGGCGATGGACACGCCCACACGCGGGCCCGAGCGCTCCACCGCCACGCTCACCACGCCGCCGGGCCGGTTGTACTTGATGGCGTTGCTCATCAGGTTGACCAGCACCTGGCGCAGGCGCACCGGGTCGGCCATCGCGTAGGCCGGGCCGTCGCCGTCGTGGCGCTCGACCCGGATGCCGGTTCGGTCGGCCAGCGGGCGCACGAGCTCGCCCACCTCGTCGAGCAACTGCAGCAGGTCGACCGCGCGCAACTCCACCCGCAGGTGGCCCGATTCGATGCGCGAGACGTCGAGCACGTCGTTCACCAGCGCCAGCAGGTGCCAGCCGGCCTGGCGGATGGATTCGATCTGCTCGCGCTGGCGCGGCGTGAGGGGCTCCTGGGCATTCGACTGCAGCAGCTGCGAGAACCCGAGCACGGCGTTGAGTGGCGTGCGCAGCTCGTGGCTCATGCGCGAGAGGAACTCGGTCTTGGCTCGGTTGTGGGCTTCGGCATCTCGCTGCGCCTGCTCGGCGCGCTCGCGGCGGCGGCTCTCGGTGATGTCGAGGCTCACCGCCAGCGCGCAGGGCTCGCCCATGTAGTCGATGCGCGCGGCGTTGGTGAGCACGTCCAGCACCTCGCCGCGCACGTTGCGCACCTTGGTCTCGAAGTTGCGCACCGAGTGCTGCGCCTCGAGCAGGCGGAAGAAACGCTCGCGCTCGAGGCGGCCGAAGCCGACGTTCATCTCGGTCGTCGAGCGGCCGACCATCGCCTCGGGTGCCATGCCGTAGCGCTCGCCGGCCGCCGTGTTGGCCAGCACCAGCAGGCCGCTGCGCAGCGAGGTGAGCGTGATCGACACCGGGATCATGTCGAAGATCTGCCGCACCCGTGCGTAGCTTTCCTCCACCTCGCGCTCGGCCGCGGCGTGGGCAGCATCGCGGTCGATGTTGTCGAGCGCAAACGACAGGTCGCCCGTCATCTCTTCGAGCAGCGCGAGGCGGGCCTCGTCGAAGAAGCCGACCTCACCCACGTAGAGGCCGAGGCAGGCCACCACGGCGCCGGCGCGGCGCACCGGGAAGGCCCCCATCGCGCACACGCCCTGCTCCAGCGCGCGCGCACGGAAGCGCGCCACCCGCGGGTCGTGCTGGAAGTCGTTGGAGATGGCCACTTGCCCGTGGCGCAGCGCGAGCGCGACGGGCCCTTCCTGGCCGGGGGGGTCGAGCTTCAGGTCGAGGCCGGCCATCATCGTGTCGGCGGGGCCCGCCGAGGCGACGATGCGGAAGCGGTCGGGCCCCTCGGGCAGCATCAGCGTGGCCACACGCGCCAGCCGCGTCTCCACGCAGATGCGGCAGATCTCGCTGAACATCTGCGCTTCGTCGTGCACCCGCACGATCATCTGGTTGGTGCGCGAGAGCGCCGAGTAGCACAGCGACAGCCGCTCCGCCGCCAGCTCGCGCTCGCGCAGCTCGCGGGTGTAGCCGATGGCCACGAGCCACGCGAGGCCCATGCCTGCCGTGCCCGCCAGGCCCAGCAGCACGACGAAGGCCCAGCGCGCGGCGTTGTAGCTGCCGTGACTGGCCCGCGCGGCGGCCAGCGTCTCGTCGGCCTGCAGCTTGATCAGCTCGCCAAGCACGTTGGCCAGCGGCTGCACGGTCGCGTGCAGCTCGGTGTCGGCCGGCCGCGGGGTGCCGTCGGCCACCGCCACGGCGTAGCGCACGAGCAGCTGCTCGGACGCTTCGAAGAGCGGGTCGGCGCGCGCCACCAGCAGCTTCTCGCGCTCCACCAGGTAGGTGGCCTTGTAGCGCAACCACTCCTCGCGCGCATGGCGGCGCGCGGCGTCGAGCTGGCCCAGGGCCTGCTCAGTGCCGATGGCGCCGTCTCGCAGGTCGCGCGCAAGGCGGGGCAAGTCGACGGCGTAGGTGTCGGACACCTTGCGCAGCTGGAAGAGTGGCAGCACACGATCGTCGTACACGCTCTGCACCGACAGGGTCACCCCCCGCAGCTGGACCAGCGCATACCCCGCCGCCAGCGCCATCAGCGCGAGCAGCAATGCCAGCAGCAGCGCCAGCCGTGCGCGAATTCCAAGGCCTTTGTCCACAGGCATTCCCTTCCCTTGGGGCGGAGCGTGAACCTGCCCAGGCGCTGCGTCAACGGGGGCAACGGCACAATGCCTCACCCTCACCACACTGCGGCACATGATCGATCTCGAGGCCTATCTGCGGCGCGTGGGCCACACCGGCAGTCGCGAGCCGAGCATCGAGCTGCTCGCGGCGGTGTGCACTCGCCACCCGGCCCACATCCCCTACGAAAACATCGACCCGCTGCTGGGCACGCCACCCTCGCTCGACCCCGCGGCGGTGGCTGAGAAGCTCCTGCACCGGGGCCGCGGCGGCTACTGCTTCGAGCAGAACCTGCTGCTCAAGCTCGCGCTGGAAGCGCTGGGCTTCGAGGTCGAGGCGCTGGCCGCACGCGTGGTGTGGATGCGCCCGCCCGACGCACCGCTGCGCCCGCGCAGCCACATGCTGCTGAAGGTGACGGTGCCCGTCGACGGCGGCACCCGCACCTACATCGCCGATGCCGGCTTCGGCGGCAACCTGATGGACACGCCGCTGCCGCTCGTCATCGACGAGCCCCAGCGCACACCCCATGCGCTGCTGCGCTTCACGCTGGATGGTGAGGTCTACACCGCCGAAACCCGCCTGCCGGCCGGCTGGATGCCGATGTACCGCTTCACGCTCGAGCCGCACGCGGCCGCCGACTACGAGCCGCTGAACTGGTTCACCGCCACGCACCCCACGTCGATCTTCTGCCACAACCTGCTCGTGGAGCGGGTGGCGCCCGAGCTGCGCGTGGGCCTCTTCAACGACCGGCTGGTGCAGCGCCGCCCGGGCCTGCCGCCCACGACCACGCGCCTGGCGACGCGGGAGGCGTTCGACGCGGCGTTGCAGCAGCATTTCCAGCTCGAACTGGCGCCAGCCACGCGCGAGGCCCTCTGGGCGAAGCTGCCCAAGGGGCTCGACCAGTTCGTCACGCCTTCCGCGTAGCCTTCCGCGCGCGGCTGAAGAGCCACCAGGCGATGCTCAGGTTGAGCGCGTTCCACGCGATGCCGTTCAGGAAGGCGGCGTGGTACGAGCCGGTGAGGTCGTACACCTTGCCCGACATCCAGCCGCCGAGCGCCATGCCCAGCAGCGTGCACATCAGCACCGCGCCCACGCGCGAGCCGGCCTCGGCCGGCGGGAAATGCTCACGCACGATGATGGCGTAAGACGGCACGATGCCGCCCTGGAAGAGGCCGAAGAGCCCCGAGATGATGAAGAGCGGCACCAGCCCGTCGAAGGGCAGGAAGAGCAGCAGCGCCACGCCCTGCAGCGTGGAGCCCAGCAGCAGCGTGCGCAGCCCGCCGATGTGGTCGCAGATCCAGCCCGACACGAGCCGGCTCACGATGCCCAGCCCCAGCATCAGCGACAGCATCTGCGCCCCGCGCGCCGCGCCGTAGCCGAGGTCGCCGCAGTAGGCCACGATGTGCACCTGCGGCATCGACATCGCCACGCAGCACGACACGCCCGCCACGCACAGCAGCAGCTGCGCCTTGTTCATGGACAGGCCGAAGGGCCGGTCGCTGGCGACCACCGCACCGCCCGGCACGGCGGAGACCTGCGCCGTGGGCGGCCGCGGGCGCAGCATCAGGGCGATGAAGGGCATGGTGAGCACGCAGAAGGCGCCGATGCCGAAATAGGTGTGGCGCCAGCCCACCGCCTCGTTGAAGTGCTGCACCACCGGCGGCCAGATGGCCCCGGCCAGGTAGTTGCCGCTGGCGCAGATGGCCACCGCCGTGCCCCGCCGCTTCACGAACCAGAGCGAGGTGTCGGCCACCAGCGGGGAAAACGTGGCCGAGCTGCCCAGCAGCCCCAGCAACACGCCGTGCGCCAGCGCGAAGACCCACACGTTGGGCGCAAGCCCGGCGGCCAGGTACCCGAGCCCGAGGCCGGCACTGCCGATCAGCACCGGCACCATCACGCCGTAGCGGTCGGCGATCCGGCCCATCAGCATGCCGCCCACGCCGAAGCCGATCAGGAGCGCCGTGTAGGGCAGTGAGGCGTCGGCCCGCGCCACGCCAAACTCGGCCTGCACCGAGGGCAGCACCACCGCGACGAGGTACATGCCACCGCTGCCGATGGTCATGAGCGCCAGGGAAGCCATCAGGCGTATCCAGGCGTATCGGGAGTCAGGAACTGCTTGCGTCATGCCGATATCAGAATCGAAGGCGAGTATCGAAGGCGGCAACACTTGGCATCTACAAGGGCTGCCGCCTATGGGAGCCGCACTGGTTTGGTGATTTAATGACCCGCCACCGTCTTTGCGCGGATGGCACAGCCTACAGACACAGGTTTCAATGCCCGTCGTTGCAGTCGTCAATCGAAAAGGTGGAAGCGGCAAGAGCACGCTGGCCACCCATTTGGCCGCGCATCTGGCGCACGACGGCATTGCCGTGATGCTCGGCGACGTGGACAAGCAACAGTCCACCCAGGCCTGGCTGCGGCTGCGCAGCAAGCAGAACGTCACCAACAAGGCCCCCATCGTCGGCTGGACGGTCGACGCCCGCAGCGTGCTGCGCTCGCCTCCGGGCGTGAGCCACGTGATCCTCGACACCCCGGGCGGCCTGCGCGGCTTCGACCTCGCCCGCGTGGCGATGTTTGCCGACGCGATCGTGATGCCCGTGTGCAACTCGGTCTTCGACCGCGAATCCGCCGCCGACTGCTTCGCCGAGCTGATGACCCTGCCGCGCATCGCCAGCGGCAAGTGCAAGGTGGCCGCGGTGGGCATGCGGCTCGACGCCCGCACCAAGGCCGACGAGACCCTGCGCGACTGGGCCGCCAAGCACGAGATCCCGTTCATCGGCGTGCTGCGTGAAACGCAGGGCTATGTGCGCTGCGTCGAGCAGGGCCTGACCCTCTTCGACCTGCCCGCCTCCAAGGTGGAAGCCGACCTCGCCCAGTGGCAGCCCATCCTCCAGTGGCTGCGCCCGGTGCTGCACCCAAAGCCCACCGCCCCGCTCACCCGGCCGGTGGCCACCGGCCAGTCGCCCGCACCGCTCGGCCACCGGGCGGCCAGCCTCCAGCCGGCCCAGGGGCCGCTGCTGCCGGCCGCCGCGGTGCCCGCCGCTGGCACGGCGCCCGTGGCCCGCGCCGCAGCGCCCGCCCCGGCAGGCGCCCCGGCACGCAGCCCCTCGATGGCCGGCCGGCTCGGCGGCTGGCTCGAAAGCTTCAGCGTCTCGCGCCTGCTGCAGCGCTGACCGCGCCTGCGGTTTCTTGACGCCCATCAAGCGGGCACCCCGGGTCGGCCGCCACCATCGGCCTCGTGCTGAGCCCCCGTTCGTTCGACATCCCGCGCTTTCTTTCGATGCTGCCCTTGTTTTCGGACATCGGCCGGCCCGAGCTGGAGCGCCTGGCCGCTGGCTGCCACATCCGCCGCGTGGAGCGCGGCGAGATGGTGTTCCGCGTGGGCGACCCCTGCCTGTCGTTCCAGGTGGTGGTGAGCGGGCAGGTGAAGCTCTTCGTGATCTCGCCCGACGGGCATGAGAAGGTCATCGAGCTCATTGGCCCCGGCGGCAGCTTCGCCGAGGCGCTGATGTTCCTGGGCAAGCCCTGCATGGTCAACGCGCAGGCGCTGGCCGAGACGGTGCTGCTCGACGTGCAGCGCGACGTGGTGGTCGACGAGCTGCAAGGCGACCCGCGCTTCGCCATGCGCATGCTGGCCGGCCTGTCGCGCCGGCTGCACGGCCTGGTGCACGACGTGCAGGCCTATTCGCTGCAAAGCGGCCTGCAGCGCGTGATCGGCTACCTGCTGCGCGACCAGGCCGCAGAAGACTGCGTGACCGGCGAGGTGGTCACCGTCTCGCTGCCCGTGAGCAAGGCGACCGTGGCCTCGCGCCTGTCGCTCACGCCGGAATATTTCTCGCGCGTCCTGCGCGAGCTGGAAGAGGCCCGCCTCATCGAGGTGGACAAGCGCGACATCCGCATCCTCGATCCGCAGCGCCTGGCGGCGTATCCGGCCTGAGGGCCTCCCGCTCTTCGACCACGCGCCAGCGCACGGGGTCGACCACCAGCAACCGGTCGCCACACGGCAGCCACCAGCGCATCGCGCCACCTTCGCCGCGCAGTTCGGCGCGCTCCAGCCGCGGCTCGCGGCAGGGCAGCGGCGCGATCTGGCGCCGCACGTCGAGGTGCACGATCGCCACGCCCTCGGGCACCACGCCGGCCAGCCACGGCACGCGCGGGTCGGCGAAGCGCAGGTCGGGAAACGGTGGCCCGATGCGCGCACGGCTCGGGTAGAGGAAGCCACGGCGGGCAATCGCTTCGCCCATGCGGTAGTCGTGCACGAGGCCGTCGTACACCGGCGGGGCCTGCGGGTCGAGCGACAACTCCCACACTTCGCCGAGCGCCGGCCAGGCCGCCACAATGCTGCGCCGCTGGGGCATCGCGAAGAGCGCCGTCGCCGGGCCCTGCAGGCGCCCGTCCAGGCTACGGCCTTCGAGGCGCCGCACCAAGCCCACGCCGGTTTCGTAGATGCTGAGCGCCGCGTCGTGGGCCTCGACGACATAACGCCCACTGTCGGTGGACAGTCTCAGCGCGGCCTCGGGTGCTGCGCAGTCATCCTCCTGCGCAGCGTGCAAGGCGCCCGCGGCCAGCAGCAGCGCCAGCACACGGCGCCTGAAGATCTTCACGTCGTCACTGCTGGAGGATCCAGTCGACCGCCACCTTGAGGTCGGCGTCGGAGATCTTCTCAGGCGGATTGGGCGGCATCGGGATCGGCCCGAACACGCCCTTGCCGCCCTGCCGCACCTTGGGCGCGAGCGCGGCGGAGGCACCGGCCTGGCCCTTGTACTTGGCAGCGATCTCCTTGAACGATGGCCCGACGAGCTTCTTGTCTTTCGTGTGGCAGGCGTTGCAGCCGGCCTTGGTGATGACGTCCTCGGGCGAGGCCTGGGCGGGCAGCGCCGCTGCCCACAAGGCCAGACCCGCGACCGCGGCGGAACAGATCACGTTCTTCATCGCGGCCTCCGGCTCAGTACACGTCGTGCTGCGTGTTGTGGATGTTGAAGTGGCCCGTGGGGGTGATCAGGCGCGGGTCCTTGATCACGGCCTTGAGCTTGAGCGTCTTGTCGTCCACGACGACCAGCGCGCTCTGCTTGTTCTTGGCCGACCAGACCGAGAACCACACCTCGTCGCCCGCCTTGTTGAACTCGGGCTGCACCACGCGCTTGGCGCCGTCGTCCTTCAGGTCGGCCCATTGGGCGATGGGCAGCGTGACCGATCCCTTGGCCAGATTGTCGATGTCGAACACCACCACCGACTGCGACACCGCCGGGTCCGGGTTGAGCGGCGCATCGGAATACAGGTGCCGGCTCTTCGGGTGGCTCTTGATGAAGAGCGCCCCGCCGCCCGGGCCCTTGAGGGTGTCGACCTGCTTGAAGGCGTACTGCTTGTGCTTGACCGGGTCGGTGCCGATCAGCGAGATGGTCTCGTCGCCCAGGTGGCCGGTGGCCCAGACGGGGCCGAACTTCGGGTGCACGAAGTTGGCGCCGCGTCCCGGGTGCGGGATCTTGCCCACGTCGACGATGGCGGCCAGCTTGCCGTCCTTGGCGTCGATGACCGAGATCTTGTTGCTGTTGTTGGCGGCCACCATGAAGTAGCGCTTGGACGAGTCCCAGCCGCCGTCGTGCAGGAAGGGCGCCGAGCCGATCTCGGTGACCTTGAGCGCGTCGATGTTCGAGTAGTCGACCATCAGCGTCTTGCCGGTCTCCTTCACGTTGACCAGGAACTCGGGCTTGAAGTGCGAGGCCACGATCGAGGCCACGCGCGGCTCGGGGTGGTATTCCTGCGTGCCGACGACCATGCCGCGCGTGCTCACGATCTTCATCGGCTCCAGCGTGTCGCCGTTCATGATCACGTACTGCGGCGGCCAGTAGGCGCCAGCGATGGCGAGCTTGTCGCTGAAGTCGCCGAGCTTGCCCTTGTACTTGCTGGTGTCCACCGAGCGGGCCTCGAGGCCGATGCGCACTTCGGCCACGTTGTCGGGCACCGGCATCCACAGGTCGATCATGTTGATCTTGGCGTCGCGGCCGATCACGAACACGTAGCGGCCCGAGCCCGAGGTGCGCGAGATGTGCACCGCGTAGCCGGTCTTCACCACGTTGATGATCTTCTTGGTGTCGCCGTCGATGAGCGCCACCTCGCCGGTGTCGCGCAGCGTGGTCGAGAAGATGTTCTCGATGTTGAAGTTGTTCATCTTCTTCGTCGGGCGCTTCTCGGGCGGCACGATGACCTTCCAGGTCTGCTTCATCTGCGCCATGCCGAACTCGGGCGGCACGGGCGGCTCGTGCTGGATGTAGCGGGCCATCATGTCGACGGTCTTCTCATCCATCTCGCCGCTGGTCTGCCAGTTGGGCATGCCGGCCGGCGATCCGTAGGCGATGAAGACCTTCAGGTAGTCGGTGCCTTTGCCGATGGTGATGTCGGGCGTGAGCGGCTTGCCGGTGGCGCCCTTGCGCAGCACGCCGTGGCAGCCGGCGCAGCGCTCGAAGTAGATGTTGCGCGCCTGGTCGAACTCGGCCTGCGTCATCGGCGGCGCCTTCGGGTTGCGGCTTTCCACCATCGGCACGCCGGTGAGCGCGGAAGGTGCGGCGTGGTATTGCACGTCGCCAGGGGTGACGGCCTTCTTGTCCTGCGCCTGCGCGAGCGGCGAAGCGAGCAGTGCAAACGTCGCGGCCAGGGTGGTGAGCCGGAGCGCGGTCTTGATCGGGTTCATGGTCCCTCCTAGGGGGTAGTGGGTCTGCGGACGAATCCAGTGGCGAGCGCATCGTCTGCCCAAGCGGGGGTCGTTTCCTTGAAGCAAGTCAAGGCGGGCACGGGGGCGCATGCCGGAGCCCCACCGCTTGATCCCCGTCAAGCGAACGGTATGCACCCTCGCCTTTGCATTCAGAAAGCAAACCAGCTCAAGGAATTGCGGTGCCACCACGCCGATGCTGTGACCCATGTCCTTCCAACCAGCCTCTGGAGCCACCATGCGCCGCCGAGCCCACCCCGCTCGCCCTGCCCTCATCGCCACCACGCTCTTGACCACCGTCACGCTGAGCGCCTGGGCACAAACCGACAAACCCACCTACGAGCTGGAGCGCGTCGTCATCAGCGCCACGCGCCACGCCATGCCGCTGGCCGACGCGCCCGCCGCCGTCACCGTGGTCGACCGTGCCACCATCGAACAACGCGGTGCCGACAACGTGCTCGAAGCGCTGCGCGGCGAGACCGGCGTCACCGTCTTCACGCGCACGATCTCCGGCCGCAAGGCGCTCGCGCTGCGCGGCTTCGACCCCAAGCACACGCTCTTCCTCGTCGACGGCCGGCGCATCAGCGCGAGCGATGGCGTGATCGGCCACACCGACTTCCAGCTCGACTGGGTGCCCATGGACGAGATCGAGCGCATCGAGGTCGTGCGCGGGCCGCTGGCGGCGCTCTACGGCGCCGAAGCGCTCGGCGGCGTGGTGCAGATCTTCACCCGTGCCCCGGCCAACACCCTCGGCGGCAGCGTCTCGCTCGAAGGCTCGCGCGGCCAGGGCGGGCGCGGCAGCGACGGCCACCGCGCCACCGCCCGCATCACCGGGCCGCTGATGCAGGGCGTGAACGGCGCCCTCACGGTCGGCGAGAGCTGGCGCGACGACGTGCCCTCGGCACTCGACCCGCGCATCTCCGACCTCGAAGGCCGCCGCAAGCGTGAAGCCGCCTGGCGCCTGGCCTGGGCCGCCGCGCCGGGCCACACGATCGACGTGCAGCAGCGCTTCGGCAGCGAGCTGCGCTGGGCCAAGGCGGTGGAGCGCAGCGGCCTGCGCCGCGTGTACGGCTCCGACACCGAGGTCGACCGCCAGCACACCGCCTTCGGCTGGAACGCCGACTGGTCGGGCGATGCCCGCTGGCACAGCGACCTGCGCCTCTACGAGAGCCGGCTCGCGATGGCCAACACCCGCACCAACGGCGTGGCGGCGCTGCGCCCCAACACCTTGCGCGACCGCGCGGTCGACGCCCAGTTCGACGGCCAACCCTGGGCCGGCCACCAGCTCACCGGCGGCGTGGAGTGGCGCGACGAGGGCCTGGAGAACCAGGCCCTGCCCGGCGGCGAGGCGAGCGCGTGGCACCACTCGGTCTTCCTGCAGGACGAAGCCCGGCCGCTGGACGCGCTCACGCTCACCGGCGGCCTGCGCTACGACGCGCACCAGCGCTTCGGCAATGCCTGGAGCCCACGCCTCTACGCGGTGTGGCGCGCCGCGCCGCAGTGGGTCGTGAAGGGCGGCTACAGCCGCGGCTTCAAGCCGCCCACGCTCAAGCAGATCACCCCGGGCTACCAGGAAGACGAAGGCCCCTACACCTACGTGTCGAACCCCGACCTGCAGGCCGAAGCCAGCAACGGCTTCGAGGCTGGCGTGGCCTGGGACGGCCGCGATGCGGGCGTGATGCTGATGGCCTTCGACAACCGGGTGAAGAACCTCATCGTGCCGGTGCCCACCGGCGTCACGGTGCCGCGCACCGTCTACCGCTTCCAGAACGTCGACCGTGCCACGCTGCGCGGCGCCGAACTCTCGGGCTCGCTGCGCCCGGCCGCAGGCTGGAAGCTCGACGCCAACTACCAGTACCTCGACGCGACCGACGGCAACGGCATGCGCCTCGAGAAGCGCCCGCGCCACACGCTCGGCACCGGCATCGAATGGGCCACGGCGCAATGGCGCGCCAGCGCCCAGCTCGACGCCACGGCCGGCCAGGCCATCGCCTCGGCGACGGTGGGCCAGCCGCCGCTCGACGCACCGCCGCTGGTCTTCCTCGGGGCGAGCGTCACGCGCCAGCTGGAGCAGGGTTTCCGCCTCACCATCGGCGTGAGCAACCTCACCAACACCAACCCGCCGGAGCGTTCGGCGCTCTACGTCGCAGGCGAAGCGCCGCGCACGCTGCGGGTGGCCTTGCGCGGCACCTGGTAACGGTCAGGCCGACGGCTGCAGCGCGAAGGCAATGGCCTGCGCCAGGGCCTCCAGGTCGAAGGGCTTGGCCAGGCGCGGCACCCGCGGTGGCAGGGCCGTGGCCAGCTCCGCATAACCCGTGGCGAGGATGGCCGGCAGGCCCGGCCGCGCCCGGTGCGCCGCCTCGATCAACTGCACGCCCGTCATCTGCGGCATGGCCTGGTCGGTGATGAGCAACGCGATCGACGCATCGCGCGCGAGCATCGCCGCCGCCTCCTTGCCCGACAGCGCTTCGCGCACCGTGTGCCCCAGCTCCTGCAGCATGGCCACGGTGTTCATCAGCACCAGCGCGTCGTCGTCGACCGCCAGCACGGTGAGCGGCGCGACCTGCGCCACCTCCCTCGGCACGACGGGCGTGGGCACCGGCTCGGCGGGCGCCTTCGCCACCGGCAGCCACAGCTCCGCCGTGGTGCCCTCGCCCTTGGCGCTCTTGAGCGTGAGCCGCCCACCCGACTGCGCGGCCAGGCCTTCCACCATCGAGAGACCCAGGCCCGTGCCCTTGCCCACGCCCTTGGTCGTGTAGAAGGGCTCGGTGGCCCGCGCGAGCGTGGCCTCGTCCATGCCCTCGCCTTCGTCGTGCACGCAGATGCAGACGTAGCGCCCCGGGGCGAGCCGCGCCGGGTGCTCACCCACCACGTCTTCCTCACGCGCCGCGATGGTGATCACACCACCCTGCGGCATCGCGTCGCGCGCATTGACGGCAAGGTTGAGCAGGGCCAGCTCGAGCTGGTTGCCGTCGACGAGCACCGGCGGCAGCGGCTCCTCGTAGCGCGTGTCGAGGCTCACCGTGGGCCCGAGCGAAGACTTCAGCAGCCCCGACATGCCCTCCACCAGCTCGGGCACGTGCACCACCCCCGGCTTGAGCTCCTGCCGGCGCGCGAAGGCCAGCATGCGCTGCGTGAGCTCGGCGCCGCGCTTGGCGCCACGCACCGCGTTGTCGAGCAGGGCCTGCGTCTTCGGGTCTTCGGGAATGCGCTTGCGGATGAGGGCCAGGCTCGACAGCACCGCCATCAGCAGGTTGTTGAAGTCGTGCGCCACGCCGCCGGTGAGCTGGCCGATGGCGTCCATCTTCTGCGACTGGAAGAAGGCCTCGCGGGCGATCTCGAGCTGGTGCTGGGCCTCGCGCTTCTCGGTCACGTCTCGGGTGACCTTGGCGAAGCCGAGCAGCCGGCCGCTCGGGTCGAGGATGCGGTCGACCACCACATTGGCCCAGAAGCGCGTGCCATCCTTGCGCACACGCCAGCCCTCGCCCTCGAAGCGGCCTTCGCGCGCGGCCGTCTCGAGTGCGATGCTGGGCCGGTCGCGGGCGCGGTCTTCGGCGGTGTAGAAGCGCGAGAAGTGCACGCCGATGATCTCTTCGGGCGCATAGCCCTTGATGCGCTGCGCACCCTGGTTCCAGCTCGACACGCGGCCCTGCGAGTCGAGCATGTAGATCGCGTAGTCGGTGACGCTTTGCACCAGCAGGTTGAACTGGTCTTCGCTGCGCTTGAGCAACTCGGCCGCCGCCTTGCGCTCGCTCTGGTCGCGCGTGATCTTGGCGAAGCCCAGCAGCTCGCCCGAGCCCGGCGCGCGGATGGGGTCGATCACCACATGGGCCCAGAAGCGGGTGCCGTCCTTGCGCACGCGCCAGCCTTCGCCCTCGAAGCGCCCTTCGCGCAGGGCCGTGGCCAGGGCCTTCTGCGGCAGGCCGACCTCGCGGTCTTCGTCGACGTAGAAGCGCGAGAAATGCTGGCCGACGATCTCGGCCTCGGTGTAGCCCTTGAAGCGGTGGGCGCCGCTGTTCCAGCTCGACACGATGCCCTCGGCATCGAGCATGTAGATGGCGTAGTCGGCGACGGAGTCGACCAGCAGCCGGTAGCGGCTCTCGTCCATCGGTCAGGTCACCGGGGTGGAGGTGTTCATCCGGCCGATTATTCCCGCCGGCTCCGGCCCCGAAGCGCTCGCGGTTACCCCGGGGCGCTCAGGCGAGGCCGGCCCACTCGGGCAGGCCGGGGTGCACCTCGATGTCGGCCCAGGTGTCGCCGTTCGAGTCTTGCCCGAAGCCGGTGACAAAAACCTTCAAGGGAATGGTCGGTGGCGCCGTGCTGCCCGCCTGCCGAAGCCCCTGCCACATCGTGCGGATCTGGTCGGTGGCGGCGTAGGTGAGCTGCACCTCGCGCACCTCCTTCGGCGGCGTGTAGACGCCGAGCGCCTGCTCGGTGAGCTCGCAATGGGCCAGCGCCGCCAGCGCGATCTGCCGCTTGAGGGTCGCCACGTCGGGCAAGGCACCCGGGCGGCCGGGCACCACCGAAGTGAAAGGCAGGTCTTGAAGCGCGTGCATCGGCATCGTGGGCATCCCGTCGGAAGACGGTGGGCAGCATGCCAGATCGGCCGGCCCCGGCACGGGTGTCAGCGCGGCAGGGCGCCCGCCGTGCGCAGCTCGGGGTAGAGCACCAGCTTCTCGTAGAGCGTGGCGCGCGAGATGCGCAGCAGCTTCGCCGCGGCCACACGGTTGCCCGCCGTCGCGCGCAGCGCAGCGCCGATGGCGTGGCGCTCCAGGTCGGCCATCAGCTCCGGCAAGGGGCGGATCGCCTGGGAGCCCTGCGGCACCAGGGCGGCGGGGTCGAACCCATCGACCGCCGCACGCGGCGCGTTCGCGGCCGAGCTGCGGCCGGGCAGCACGCCGGCCAGGTGCGCGGGGGTGAGCTGCAGGTCGTCGGTCATCACGCTCGCCTGCTCCAGCACGTTGCGCAGCTCGCGCACGTTGCCGGGCCAGCGCTGGGCGGCCAAGAGTGCCAGGGCGTCGGCGGTCAGCGTGCGCTGGGGCATGCCGCTGCAACGGGCGATGTCGGCCAGCAGCGCCTCGGCCAGAGGCCCGAGGTCGGACAAGCGCTCGCGCAGCGCCGGCAGCCGGATCGGCAGCACATTGAGCCGGTAGAACAGGTCGGCGCGGAACTCGCCCGCGGCCACCATCGCCGGCAGGTCGCGGCTGGTGGCGGCGATCACGCGCACGTCGACCCGCACCACCTCGTTGGCGCCGAGCGGCTCGACCTCCTGCTCCTGCAGCACGCGCAGGAGCTTGGCCTGCAAGGGCAGCGGCATGTCGCCCACTTCGTCGAGAAAGAGCGTGCCGCCGCTGGCCAGCTTGAACTTGCCGTCGCGCGCCTTGGTGCCGGCGCCGGTGAAGGCGCCGGGCGCCACGCCGAAGAACTCGGCTTCGAGCAGGCTCTCGGGCACGGCCGCGATGTTGATGCCGATGAAGGGGCCGCCCGAGCGCGGCGACGCCGCGTGGATGCCCTGCGCCAGCACCTCCTTGCCGGTGCCCGTCTCGCCCAGCAGCAGCACGGTGCTCTCGGTGCCGGCCACGCGCAGCGCCATGCTCTTCAGGCCCACGGCCGCGGGGCTGGTGCCGATGAAGCTGGCGATGGTGTAGCGCGAGCGGCGCTGCACCGCGAGCTGCCGGCGTGCGTCGTCGAGCTCGCGTTGCAGCCGGGTGAACTTCGTCATCAGCGGCTGCATGTTGGTGCCGGGGTGGTCGAGCAGCACCATGCCGATGGCGCCGATCACCTGGCCGGCGTCGTCGTGCAACGGCAGGCGGCTCACGAGGAAGGTGCCGGCCTGGTTGGTGAGCAAATCAACCAGCACGGCGCGGCCGCTGTCGATCACGCTGCCCATCAGCGTGTTGGGCACCACCTCTTCGACGAAGCGGCCGACGAAGTCATCGGCGTCGCGGATGCCGAGCGCGGGCAGGAAGCGCTTGTAGCCTTCGCTGATCCACACGATGCGGTGGTCGCGGTCGACCACCAGCATGCCCATCGCCAGCTGCTCGAAGACCTCGAACATCGACTTCGCGGCCAGCTTCAGCACGCTGTGGGAGTCCAGCGGCAGCAGCCGCGACAGTTGTGTCATCTCAGGGGCAGGTGCCGATCACGTAGTAGTCGGTGCCGGTCTGCTTGAGCGTGGTCGTCACGAACACGTTCCACAGCCCCATGTTCTGGCCCGAGCCCTTCGCATAGGTGTAGCCGCCGCTTTGCGTGGCACGGCCCGCGGTGGTGTGCGCGTAGTTGCTCGCGGTGGTGCAGGTGGCGGTGGGTGGCGGCGTGCCGGTGGTGGTGCCGCTCGCGGGCGCGGAGGTCGCGCCTTCGGCGCCGTTGGCGTCGAGCGCGCGCACCGTCCAGCTGTAGGTGGTGCCGGCGGCGAGGCCGCTGTCGGTGTAGCTGGTGGTGGTGACGGCCGCGCCGTTGACCTTGGCGCCGTTGCGGTAGACGTTGTAGCCCACCGCGTTGCTCACGGTGCTCCAGGTGACGGTCATGCTGCTGGTAGTGGCGTTGGAGGTGCTCACGCTGGTGGGCGCGGGGAGCGTGCCCCCTCCGCCCGTGGAGCCGGAGGCCACGCGGTCGACCATCGCCTTGATGGCGGCGGCCTGCGTGCCCGCCTTCTGCGCGAAGTTGCTGCCGTACCAGCCGACCCAGTCCCAGCAGGCGTTGGGGTTGGGCAGCGAGCCGCTGGCCGAGGTGGGGCGGCTGGTGCTGTCGACCTTGGTCTGCGGGAAGAGCACGATGATGTTGTTGGTGTCGGCCCAGCGGGTGTAGCCGGTGTTCTTCACGAACTTGTCGGTGATGTTGGAAGTGCTCTGCTGGCAGCCGTGCAGCGCCACGTGCAGCCTGCATTGCGTGCCGCTCGCGCAGGCTGACGGCACATAGAGCCAGCCGCTCGCGGCCATGCCGGGGTTGTTGTTGCTGTAGGTCGACTGGTTGAACTCGATGTAGTTGGCCGCGGCGGGCGCGTTGTTGCGCGCGTTGAGCGTGCCGTAAAGCTTGGTGAAGAGCGCCTTGGCGCCGTCGTAGCCGCAGTTCGAGATGTAGGGCGAGGCGCTGGTGCCGCAGGCGTTGTTGCCGGTCGAGTCGAAGTCGGTCGGGAAGACGTGCGCGGTGCTCGCGCGCTTCACGTACTCGAGGTTGGCGGCGGGCACACCGTTGTTGGTGTACTGCGTCTTCAGCGCATCCATCGGGTTGGGGCCGACGGTCGAATCGCTGGTGCCGACGAAGAGGTAGACCTTCTGGTTGGCGACGTTGGCCTTGTTGTCGATGGCCGTGCCGCTCCAGTTGTTGAGGTCGGCCTGCATGGTGCTGAGCATGCTGGCGCTGATGGTCGCGTTGTACATGCAGGCGGTGTAGTTGCTGTGGCCGGCGCACATGTAGGGGCCGGCGGCGAACACGCCCACGCCCGAGAAGGTGGCCGAGTAGGCGTAGCCGAGCTGGTTGGCCATGAAGCCGCCCGACGACAGGCCCGACACGGTGATCTGGCTCTTGTCGACGTTGTAGGCCGGCAGTGCCACCACGGCGGCGCTGGCCGATGACGCGGCCACGCCGAGGGCGGCCGCCACGAAGAGGATGCGGGTGAATTTCAAGCTTGTCTCCTTTGCCTCTGATGGGCGTGTGGGTGTTGCGCCGCGTTGAGCGCCCTTGGCGCAGCGCAAGCTTGGTGCCAGCCTGGGCCGGCGCGCCGCTCACGCGGGCTCACCTCTGGAAACCGCCCTGCCCTCGGGCCTGGCCTTGGCGCGCCTGCCTGCTCGCCGGACGGCACCGCAGTGCAGCAACGTCCGGTTCGAAGACAGCGCGTCCGGCTTTCGAGCAGCGGCCAGCCCCCTTCCCTACTTCAGCCGGAAGGCCGACACCACGTTGGTGAGGCTCTGCGCCTGCTCGCGCAGGCTCTCGGCGGCGGCAGAGGCTTCTTCCACCAGCGCGGCGTTCTGCTGGGTGACCTGGTCGAGCTGCGTGACGGCGCTGCTCACCTGGCTGATGCCTGTGCTCTGCGCCGAGGCAGCGGTGGTGATCTCCCCGACGATCGCGGCCACCTCGTCGACGCTCGTCACGATCTCGACCATCGTCTCGCCCGCCGCCTTCACCAGGCGCGACCCGGCATCGACCTTGTCGACGCTGGTGTCGATCAAGGCCTTGATCTCCTTCGCGGCCACGGCGCTGCGCTGCGCGAGATTGCGCACCTCGCTCGCCACCACCGCGAAGCCGCGGCCCTGGTCACCGGCGCGCGCCGCCTCCACGCCCGCGTTGAGCGCGAGGATGTTGGTCTGGAAGGCGATGCCGTCGATCACGCCGATGATGTCGCTGATCTTGCGCGAGCTGTCGTCGATCTCGCGCATGGTCGACACCATCTGCGACACCACCTCGCCGCCGCGCGTGGCCACCGCCGAGGCGCGGTGCGCGAGCTGGTTGGCCTTCTCGGCGGCGCTGGCGCTGTGGCGCACGGTGCTCGTCAAGTCTTCCATCGACGAGGCCGTCTGCTGAAGGCTCGACGCGGCCCGCTCGGTGCGCTGGCTCAGGTCGAGGTTGCCGGTGCTGACCTCGGCACTCGCCACGTGGATGCTGTCGGACGACTCGCGGATCTGGCCGACCAGCGTGCGCAGCCGCTCCTGCATGGCGGCGATGGCCAGCAGCAGGCGGCCGATCTCGTCGTGCGAGCCCACATCCACCTGCGAGCTCAAGTCGCCCTCGGCGATGCGCTCGGCCACGCGGATGGCGCGGTCGATGGGCTGCTTCACGCTGCGCGTGATGCGCCAGCCCAGCAACGCACCCGCGAGCACGGCGATGGCCACCACCACCGCCGCGATCGACAAGGCGCGCTGCTGGCCCGACACGGCGCTCGCATACGAGGCCACGCTCGACTGCCGCTCCACCGCCATCAGCTGCTCGGCCTTGCCGCGCCACAGCACTTCTTGCGGCCGGGCCTGCGTCATGAGGGTGGTGGTGGCTTCGATGTTGGAGCCGTCCTGCCCCTGCCGGGCAGCGCGCAGCAGCAAGGGAATGGCCACCTTGGCGGTGGCGCCGATCTCGCCGACGAGCTGGCGCTCCTCGTCGGAGGCTGTGGACGCGTCGAGCGACGCGGCCAGCGTGCGCTCCGTCTCCTGGTAGCGGGCCACGGTGGCGTTGAGCGCCTTCATCTCGTTGTCGATCTCGCGCAGGTCGGTGAGCAAGGCGATCGAGCGGGCCTGCACCGACATCTGGCCGATGTGGGCGAGCAGCGCCTGCGCGAGGTCGCTGCGCGCGCTATCGACTTCGACGATGTGCTGCATGCGCGCGCCCATCGAGCGGATCTCCAGCCCGTTGAGCGTGGCCACGCCCACGAGCATCAGCACCAGGCTGGCAAAGCCCAGCGCGAGGCGCCGGGCGACGGAGAGCTGGAGCTTCATGCGTGCGCTTTCACCTGCGCGGGCGCCGCCGCCGCCGGCTCGGCCGCAGCCGGCTTCTTGCGGCGCGCGATGAACTCGCCCACGAAGCCACGGCGGAAGGCCAGCACGCAGACCACGAAGATGGCGCCGATGATCACCGTGACCCACGAGCCCACGCGGTCGGCGAGGCAGTTCTGCAGGCCGATGATGGTGAAGGCACCCACCACCGGGCCGGCGAAGGTGCCGAGGCCGCCGAGCAGCGTCATCAGGATCACCTCGCCCGAGAGCGACCAGTGCACGTCGGACAAGGTGGCGAACCCCAGCACCAGTGTCTTCAGCCCACCGGCCAGGCCGGCGATGGCGGTCGACAGCACAAAGGCGAGCAGCTTGTAGCGGTTGACGTTGTAGCCGAGCGAGATGGCACGCGGCTCGTTCTCGCGGATCGCCTTCAGCACCTGGCCGTAGGGCGAGTGCACCACGCGCACGATGAAGAGGTACACCGCCACGAAGATGGCCAGCACGAAGAAGTACATCGCAAGGTCGTTGTCGAGCGGCAAGAGGCCGAAGAGCTTGCCGCGCGGCACGCCCTGCAGCCCGTCTTCACCGCCGGTGAACGGCGCCTGCAGGCAGATGAAGAAGATCATCTGCGCCATCGCGAGCGTGATCATCGCGAAGTAGATGCCCTGGCGACGGATGGCAATCAGCCCGACCACCAGGCCGAGCGCAGCGGCCACCAGCACGCCGGCGATCAAGCCCAGCTCAGGTGTGAGCCCACCCGAGCGCACCAGCCAGCCCGTGCCGTAGGCCGCCGCACCCATGAAGGCGGCGTGGCCGAACGACAGGAGGCCGGTGTAGCCGAGCAGCAGGTTGAAGGCACACGCGAAGAGCGCGTAGCAGAGCGCCTTCATCGCAAACACCGGGTAGATGCCGATGAAGGGGGCGGCGATGAAGAGGGCGAGCGCCGCCCAGCCGGCGATGCGGGCCGGGGTCGAGAACAGTGAAGACAACTTACTTCTCCTTGCCGAAGAGGCCGGCGGGGCGAATCATCAGCACGATGGCCATGATCACGAAGACGACGATGTTGGACGCCTCGGGGTAGAACACTTTCGTCAGACCCTCGACCAGGCCGAGCGCGAGCCCGGTGAGGATGGAGCCGAGGATGGAGCCCATGCCGCCGATCACCACCACCGCGAAGACGACGATGATGAGGTTGGTGCCCATGAGCGGCGTGATCTGGATCACCGGCGCCGCCAGCACGCCGGCCAGCGCGGCGAGCGCCGCACCACCCGCGTAGGTGAACATCACCATCATCGGCACGTTGATGCCGAAGGCCTGCACCAGCGCCGGGTTCTCGGTGCCGGCGCGCAGCTTGGCGCCGAGGCTCGTCTTCTCGATCAAGGCCCAGGTGCCCAGGCAGACGATGAGCGAGGCCACGATCACCCAGGCGCGGTAGTTGGGCAGCACCATGAAGCCGAGGTTGGTGGCACCTTGCAGCGCGTCAGGCACCGAGTACGACTGGCCCGACACGCCGTACTGCTCGCGGAACACACCTTCGAAGATCAGCGAGATGCCGAAGGTGAGCAAGAGCCCGTAGATCGGGTCGAGCTTGTAGAGGTGCTTGAGCAGCGTGCGCTCGATCACGAGGCCGAGCGCACCCACCACCAGCGGCGCGAGCAGCAGCGCCATCCAGTAGTTGAGTCCGAAGGTCTCGAGCGAGAACCAGGCCACGTAGGCGCCGATCATGTACAGCGCGCCATGCGCGAAGTTCACGATGCCCAAGAGGCCGAAGATCACCGCCAGGCCGAGGCTCAGCATGGCGTAGAACGAGCCGTTCACCAGGCCGAGCATGAGTTGCCCCATGAAGGCCTGGATGGGGATACCAAAGATTTCAGTCATGACGGTGGGGGGCGTACTGCTCCGTTCGACCTGAGCTTGTCGAAGGGCCCTTCGACGCGCTCGGGGCGGGCTTCGACAGGCTCAGCCCGAACGGAGCTGTGCGCGTTATTTCCAGAGGGCGCAGCGCGACTCGGCCTTGGTCGTCCAGGCGGCTTCGCCCTTGATGGTCTCGACCACGTTGTAGTAATCCCACGGCTCCTTCGACTGCGCCGGCGTCTTCACCTGCATCAGGTACATGTCGTGCACCATGCGGCCGTCGTCGCGGATGTGGCCGCCCTTGGCGAACACGTCGTTGACCGGCGTCTTCTTCATGTGCGCGAGCACCTTGTCGGCGTCGTCGGTGCCGGTGGCCTTGACCGCATTCAGGTACTGCAGCGCGGCAGAGTAGTCGGCGGCCTGGATCGACGAGGGCATGCGCTTGAACTTGTCGAAGAACTTGCGGCTCCAGGCGCGGGTGTCGGCGTCCTGGTTCCAGTACCAGCTGTCGGTGAGGTACATGCCTTGCGCCGTCTTCAAGCCGAGCGAGTGCACGTCGTTGATGAACATGAGCAGGCCCGCAAGCTTCATCGTCTTGGTGATGCCGAACTCGTTGGCGGCCTTCACCGCGTTGATCATGTCGCCGCCCGCGTTGGCGAGGCCCAGGATCTGCGCCTTGCTGGTCTGCGCCTGCAGCAGGAACGACGAGAAGTCGCTGGCCGACAGCGGGTGGCGCACCGCGCCGATCACGTTGCCACCGGCCGCCTTGACGATGGCCGAGGTGTCGGTCTGCAGGGCCGAGCCGAAGGCGTAGTCGGCGGTCAGGAAATACCAGCTCTTGCCACCGGCCTTCACGACGGCGTTGCCGGTGCCCTTGGCGAGCGCCACGGTGTCGTAGGCCCAGTGCACGGTGTAGGGCGAGCAGCGCTCGTTGGTCAGCGCCGACGCGGCCGCGCCCACGGCGATGAAGGGCTTCTTCTTCTCGGCGGCCACGCCGGCCATCGCGAGGCTGGTGCCGGAGTTGGTGCCGCCAATCAGCAGGTCGAGGCCTTGCTGGTCGAACCACTCGCGTGCCTTGGCGCTGGCGATGTCGGCCTTGTTCTGGTGGTCGGCCACCAGCACTTCGATCTTCTTGCCGTTGATCGCACCGCCCATGTCGGCCACGGCCTGGCGGATCATCTCGGCGCCGGCCGGGCCGTCGATGTCGGAGTACAGCCCCGAGATGTCGGTGATGAAGCCGATGCGGATCACGTCACCCGAGATCTGGGCGTGTGCCAGCGGGGCGATGCAGGCGAGGCCGCAGGCGGCGGCGAGGGCTTTGAGTTTGTTGAGCTTCAAGAACGTGTCTCCTTGGGGTGAACGGTTTAGACGCCGAGGGTTTCGTGCAACTGATCCAGGTGCATGGGCAACTCGGCTTGGGTGAACTCTTGGATGACGCGGCCGTGCTCCATCACGAGGAAGCGGTCGGCCAGGGGGGCGGCGAAGCGGAAGTTCTGCTCCACCATCAGCACGGTGTAGCCACGCGAGCGCAGCATCTGCACCATCTCGGCGAGCTTCTGCACGATCACCGGCGCGAGGCCTTCGGAGATCTCGTCGAGCAGAAGCAGCTTGGCGCCGGTGCGCAGGATGCGGGCGACGGCGAGCATCTGCTGCTCGCCGCCCGAGAGGCGCGTGCCCTGGCTCTTGGCGCGCTCCTTGAGGTTGGGAAACATCGCGTAGATGTCGTCGAGGCTCATGCCGGCGGGCATCAGCGAAGGCGGCAGCAGCAGGTTCTCTTCCGCGCTCAGGCTTGACAAGATGCCGCGCTCTTCGGGGCAGTAGCCGAGGCCCAGGCGGGCAATGCGGTGCGTGGGGAGATGGATCGTCTCCTTGCCCTGCACCTTGATGCTGCCCTTGCGAGCACCGATCAAGCCCATGATGGCGCGCATGGTGCTCGTGCGGCCGGCGCCGTTGCGGCCCAAGAGCGTGACGACTTCGCCTTCGTTGACGTGGAAATTCACGCCATGCAGCACGTGGCTTTCGCCGTACCAGCCTTGGAGGTTTCTGATTTCTAGGAATGGGGTGGGCATGTTCAATGTGTCCTGTTTGTGGAGCGGAGCGGGCTCGCTGCGACAGGGCGCCGTGTTCCGCTCATGTCCCCCGAGTCGGGCTGCGCCCGCCTCTCCTCCTTTACTTCGCTCCACACGGCGCCCTGCCGCAGCGAGCAAGGCACGACCGAGGCACGCCAAGAACTCGGCATGCCACCGCCAGTGCGCGCCGAGGCTGTCGGGTGACCGGCGTAGCGAAGTAAAGGAGGAGGCCAGGCGCAGCCTGGCCGGGGGACATGAGCGGAGCCGGTCACCCGGCAGCCTCGGCTGGCACCGATCGACGCATGCAACATCAATGCGCCCCCGCCAATTCGACCTGAGCGCTACCCATGTAGGCCTCGATCACCGACGGGTTCTTCGACACCTCGGCATACGGCCCTTCGGCCAGCGTGGCCCCACGCGCCAGCACGGTGATGGTGTCGGCGATGCTCGACACCACGCTCATGTTGTGTTCGACCATCAGGATGGTGCGGCCCGCCGACACCCGCTTGATGAGCTTGCGGATGCGGTCGACGTCTTCGCTGCCCATGCCTTGCGTGGGCTCGTCGAGCAGCATCAGCTCGGGCTCCATCGCAAGCGTGGTGGCGATCTCGAGTGCGCGCTTGCGGCCGTAGCTCAGCTCGACGGTGGTGAGGTGGGCATAAGGTGCGAGGTCGACTTCACGCAGCAGCTCCAGCGCCCGCGCGTTCAAGCCGTCGAGCGAACGCTCGGGCTTCCAGAAGTGGAAAGACGTGGCGAGCTTCTTCTGCAGTGCGACGCGCACGTTCTCGAGCACCGTCATGTGCGGAAACACCGCCGAGATCTGGAACGAGCGGATCACGCCGCGCTCGGCGATGCGCGCCGGTGTGTCGTGCGTGATCTCTTCGCCGTTGAAGACGATGCGGCCCGAGGTCGGTGTCAGGAATTTGGTCAGCAGGTTGAAACACGTCGTCTTGCCTGCGCCGTTGGGGCCGATCAATGCGTGGATGTCTCCTCGGCGGACACGCAAGTCCACTTTGTCGACAGCCACGAAGCCCTTGAACTCTTTGGTCAAGCGCTCGGTGTGAAGAATGCAATCCACTGCTGCTCCTTTGCGAGAGGCGGCAGTGTCGTGACTGGCGTTGCGCGCCGCAATGGCGAGCGACTACGCTAGGGTTCACCCGGCCAGACTTGCGCTCGACCGTGCAGTTTTTGGGGAAGAAGCCGTTACTGCTTTTTGCTTAAGTACTCGTGGCATGTGATGTGCATCGGCGCCTCGCTATGCTCGCGCCGACATTCGCCATGAACCCCGCTCTCCACCACCCGCCCGACGTCAACCTCGTGCTGGCCTTCGACATGGCCCCGGTGGGACTGTGCGTGCTCAACAACCGCGTCATCCAGCGCTGCAACGAAGCCCTGGCATCGATGTTCGGCTACGAGACCGCCGATCTGACGGGCCAGTCGATGTGCATGCTCTACCCCTCGCAGAGCGAGTTCATGGGCATCGGCGCGCGTGGCTTCGAAGCGCTGCGCGACTGCGGCCGATATGCCGATGAGCGCATCATGAAACACCGCGATGGCCGGCTCTTCTGGTGCCACGCCTCGGGCCGCACGCTCGACCGCGACGACCCATACGGCTGCACGGTGTGGATGTTCGAAGACATCTCCGCTCGCCGCCCCATCACCACCGCCCTCACCTCCCGTGAGCGCGAGATCGCGCAGCTGCTGATCGAAGGCAAGACGAGCAAGCAGATCGCACGCGTGCTCGAGGTGAGCCCGCGCACGATCGATGCACATCGCGTGAGGCTCTTGAGAAAACTCAAGGTCAACACGGCCACCGAGATGGTGTCGCGCCTGGCCGGGTTGATGTAGCCCGGCCAGCGCCCGTCCATCAAACCGCCATCAGTTCGGAATGGCGATGCTGGTGCCGCTGAAGGTGATGGCGTCACCCGCAGCCGGCGTGGCCGCCATCGGCGGCACGTTCGCCGTGGTCAGGGCCGGTGCTGCGCCCGGCGTGCCGCCACGCACCGTGGTGCGCACCACCTGGCTCGCGGGCAACGCGGTATTGCTGCGCAGCTTGGCCCACATCGCGTTCATGCCCTGGTTGAAGTACACGTGCAGCGGCACGAAGCGCGTGTCGAAGCCCGAGAACGGGATGAACGCGTCGAAGTGCTGCGCATGCTCGACCTCCACGTAGCTCAGCTGGCTGGCACTGCCTTCGACCACGCGGTTGTAGGCCACGTAGGCGCGCACCGCGTGGTTGACGGGCAGCAGCGCATCGCTGCGGCCCGACATGATGAGCGTGGGCTTGCCGCGCAGGTTGCCGTTGAACAGCACCTCGCCGATGCCGGCGCGCACCGCCTGGCTTTGCGCGAGCGTGGGTGTCGACACGCCGCTCAGGGCCGCGCCGGTCACCGGGTCGGTGCCCGTCACGAGCGCACGCTGGCACAGCGCGGCATCGAGGGCGAAGTCGGCCATGTGGGTCGACGGCGAGACGGCGAACGCCCATGACTTGGCGCCACCTTCCGAATCGTTGTAGACCACGCTTGCGGGCGTGCCGTTGGCCGTGCCATTGGCAAGCGCGAAGCTGGCGGCCTTCACGTTGGCGTTGACCGCGACCACGTCGCCCGTGCCGTTGACGGGCGCGAAGCTCACGCCGCACAGGTTATCGACAAGACCGAAGCGGCCGTAGCCGGTCGGGTACATGGCCGAGATGATCGCGGCGTTGCCCAGGCCGTAGTGCGCGTTGTGCATGGTGTCGTTGTCGGCCGTCCAGCCGTAGGCGCGCAGGCGGGCGAGCGCATCGTTGGCCTGGTCCGTGGTGGTGGCCCCCGTCACCAGGCCCTTGGCCGCGAGCGCGGTGCAGCGGTTGGTGGCGCGCGCGTTCATGCCGGTGAGCGTCATGTAGTTGTAGACCGAGGCCTCGGCCATCTGCGCGGCCGGCGCGAGCGCGGCACAAGGCTGGTAGAGGTTGGCGAAGGTGAAGTAATCGGCCAGCGAGCGGCCGAAGCTCGGCACCGGCGCACCGGCGAAGCTCACGCCGTAGCCGGTGGTGGTGTCGGGCTGGGCGCTGGGCTCGCCGGCCACCACGCCGTCGATCAGCCCGCCCGTGTCTTGCTCGGCGGCGCGCAGCACCGCGGCACCGCCGTTCGACACCGAGCCGGCGATCACCAGCGTGTTGCCCGGCGTGTAGCGCACGAGCTTGCCGTTGCCGACCGGCGAGTTGTCGGCGTACTCCTGGTTGAGCGCATAGAGCGCGTAGCGGATGGCGGTGAGCGTGTCGGTGCCCCAGTCCTTCTCGGGGTTGAGCTGCGAGTGCACCTGCTTGATCGCCAGGCGGTTGGGGAAGGCCGCATTGAAGGCAGCACGGGCGGCGTCGGTGATCACCGCGGCGAAGTTCGAGAGCGCGCCGGCGGCGCTGCGCGTGGCGCGCGTGCCGTCGATGCGGTTCACCGTGTCGTCGCTCGGGTCGTAGAGGCCGACGCCCTTGCCGGCATCGGTGAGCACGACGGCGCAATTGCGCTTCAGGCCCCACTCGGCGGCCGAGGCCAGCGCACCATAGACGCCGCGCGAGCCCGAGGACGGGCCGGCCACGAGGCACGGTGCGTTGCGGTCGAAGCTCGTGGGGATCTGCACCGCCACCGTCACCTGCTTGCGGCCGGTGCCGTCGTCGAGCACGGCGAGGTATTCGCGGCCGGGGATGAGGCCTTCGCCCAGCGTGTCGTTGCCGGCGAGGTCGATGTTGGGCCCGTAGAGGCGGCCGTAGCCGCCGTTGGCGGTGTAGTCGACGAGGCCGCGGTAGTTGGCATAGAGCGCATTGCGGCGCAGCTCGGTGGCGGTGGGGTTGGCCGGGTCGGCATACGCGGGTGCGGCGGCAGCGCCCAGGCCAGTGCGGCCCAGGCCGCCGGTGAGCAGGTCCTGCGTGGCCGCGGTGCTGCCGCTGCCGACCGTGGTGGCGCTGTAGGTGGTGACGCTCACGGTGGTCATGCCGGTGGGCAGCGTGCTCACCTCGGGGTCGTTGTTGCCGCCGCAGGCGCTGAGGCCGGCAGCACTCAAGGTGAGCATTGCGACACGCAGGATGGGCTTGCGCTTTGATTTCATGGGGTCGTCTCCTCGGGGTTGTGGGTGAGCGGCCCAATGTAGAAGTCGCCCCCGGCGGCGAGCAGTCGTAGGACTACATCAGTACGACCCGTTAGGTAGTTCATCGCCAGCAGCAACCCCTAGGTAGCCGCACCGCCATCGAAGGCCCCGTGGTGGCGCGCGCAGGCGCCTCCTAGCATCGCCTCACATTTGGTAACGAGGGGCATTGCATGCACACAGGGCTCAAGACACGCACACGCCGCACCTGGATCGCGAGCGTCGTCCTGCTGATGGGGGCCACGCTCGCTTCGGCACAGGAGACCATCACCATCGGCCAGGTGGCGCCGCTGTCGGGCGTGCTGGCGAGCACCGGGCACCAGATGGTGCTCGGCGGCAAGGTGTACTTCGATGCCGTCAACGACGCCGGTGGCGTGCACGGCGCAAAGATCCGCACGCTCGTGATGGACGACGGCTACAAGGTCGACGAGACCCTGCGCCTCACCAAGGAGCTGGTGGCCAAGCCCGAGGTGCTCGCGCTCTTCGGCTTTGCCGGCACCGCCAACATCGGCAAGCTGCTCGAAGACAAGGTGCTGGCCGATGCCGGCATCGCGCTGGTGGCGCCCTACACCGGCGGCGAGCTGCTGCGCAAACCGTTCAACCCGTGGATCTTCCACGTGCGCGCCGGCTATGCCGACGAGACCGAGCACATGATCAAGCAGCTCAACACGCAGGGCCTCACGCGCGTGGCGGTGCTCTACCAGAACGATGCCTTCGGCACGGCGGGCCTCGCGGGCGTGGAGTCGGCGCTGCAGCGGCGCGGGCGCAAGCTCGTGGCCTCGGCCGGCTACGAGCGCAACACGACCGACGTGGACGCGGCCGTGAAGGTGATCCGCGGCGCGGCGCCGCAGGCGGTGATCATGGTGGCGGTCAACAAACCCGCCGCGGCCTTCGCGAAGCAATACCGCGCGGCGGGGGGCGGCGGGCAGCTCTTCAACATCTCGGTGGTCGACCCGGCCGAACTCGTGAAGCTCGGCGGCATCGAGAACGTGCGCGGCCTGGGCATCAGCCAGGTGGTGCCCTACCCCTACCAGCAGACGATGCCGGTGGTGCGTGAGTTCCACGAGGCGATGCGCAAGTACGCGCCGAAGGAGGAGGTGAACTACACCAACTTCGAGGAATACCTCGGCGCCAAGGTGCTGGTGGAAGCGCTGCGCCGCGCGGGGCCGAAGCCCACGCGCGCCAAGGTGATGAACGCGCTGGAGTCGATCAACAACCACAACCTCGGCGGCGTGCGCATCAGCTACGGGCCGAAGGAGCGCGTGGGCTCGCGCTTCGTCGAGGTGACGGTGATCGGCAGCCAGGGCAAGCTGCTGAAGTAGCGGGCGCTACTGCGCCGTCCAGCCGCCGTCGACCGGCAGCGTAATGCCGTTGATGTTGTGCGCCCAGGGCTGGCACAGCATCGCGGCCACCTCGCCGATCTCGGACGGGGCCGACATGCGGTGGCTCGGCTGCTTCTCCTGCAGCAGCTCCTTGATGCCAGCGGCGCGGTCTCCACCATGCGCCTGCGCGCGCGCCATGATCTGCGGCTGGATCAGCGCGGTCTCGGTCCAGCCCGGGGCGATGCAGTTGGCCGTCACGCCACCCGTCTCGCTCGAGCCGACGGCCGCGCATTCGAGCGCCGCCACCCGCGTGAGGCCCACGAGGCCGAACTTCGCGGCCACATACGGGCCCTTCTGCGCCGACGCCACCAGGCCATGCACCGAGGCGATGTTGACGATGCGGCCGTAGCCACGCGCCACCATGCCGGGCAAGGCGAGGCGCATGGTGTGGAAGGCCGACGACAGGTTGATCGCGAGGATCGCGTCCCAGCTCTGCGGCGGCATGTCGACGATGGGCGCGGTGTACTGGATGCCGGCGTTGTTGACCACGATGTCGAGCCGGCCCTGCCAGGCGATGGCGTCGGCCATCAGCGCGTCGATCTCGGCGGCGTGGCGCAGGTCGCGCTGCAGGTAGGTCGCCGCGGGCGCGCCAGCGTCGCGCACGGCATCGAGGGCCGCCTGGGCCTTGGCCGGCTCGGCCACGTCGTGCAGCACGATGCGAACGCCGTCTTTCGCGAGGCGGGTGGCGATGGCCAGGCCGATGCCTTGCATCGAGCCGGTGACGAGGGCGGTGCGCCCGTGCAGGGAAGGTGTGCTCATGGGGGTCTCGACGGGTGGGGGTGAAGCAGGTCAGCGTGCGGGCATCGCGGCCAGCCGCGCCCGCAGTTCGGTCTTGAGCACCTTGCCGTAGTGGTTCTTCGGCAAGGCGTCGAGCAGGTGGTATTCCTTGGGGCGCTTGAAACGCGCGATGTGCTCGCGGCACACCTCGTCGAGCGCCAGCGGTTCGAGCTCGGCGCCGGAGCGGGGCACGACGAAGGCGACGACGATCTCGCCCCAGTCGGCATCGGGCCGGCCCACCACCGAGACCTCGGCCACGCCGGGGTGGCGCAGCAGCGCTTCTTCCACCTCGCGCGGGTAGATGTTGGAGCCGCCGCTGATGATCACGTCCTTCGAGCGGTCGCGCAGCGTGAGGAAGCCGTGTTCGTCGAGGCTGCCCATGTCGCCGGTGAAGAGCCAGCCATCGCGCAGCGTGTGGGCAGTGGCCGCGTCGTCGCGCCAGTAGCCGGCCATCACCGAGTCGCCACGCACCACCACTTCGCCGGTCTCGCCGGTGGGCAGCGTGCGGCCTTGCGCATCGGTCACGCGCACTTCGACGGCGGCCATCGCCACGCCCACCGAGCCGAGGCGTGCGAGGTGGTCGGGGTGCTGGGTGTCGGTGATCTGCCGGCGCGAGAGCGCGGTGATCGTCATCGGGCTTTCGCCCTGCCCGTAGATCTGCACGAAGCGCGGACCCATCACGCGCAGCGCGCGCTGCAGGTCTTCCACGTACATCGGGCCGCCGCCGTAGACGATGGTCTTGAGGCCGGTGCCGTCTTCTCCCTGCGCCACGGCCTGGTCGACCAGGCGCTTCACCATCGTGGGCGCGGCAAACATCGAGACGCTGCCGAAGTGTCGGCCGAGCACGAGCACCTCGGCCGCGTCGAAGCCGCGCGAAGCGGGCACCACGTGCTTCGCCCCGGCCAGCACGTGCGGCAGGCTGTACAGGCCGGCGCCGTGCGACATCGGCGCGGCATAGAGCGCCGCGTCGTCGGGCTGCACCGTGTCGACGTCGCTGAAGTAGCACAGCGACATCGTCATCAGGTTGCGGTGCGTGATCGTCACGCCCTTGGGCCGGCCGGTGGTGCCCGAGGTGTAGAAGAGCCACGCAAGATCGTCGCCGCGGCGTTCGGCCGGCGCGTCGAGCGGCGGGGCCTGCAGCAGCTGCGCGTAGCCGGGCTCGTCGACGAAGAACAGCTCGCGCCACGCGGCCGTGCGGTCGTCGAGCGCGGCCAGTGCGGGGCCGATGTCGCCCGTGGTGAAGACGACCGACGCCTGGCTGTGCGCGAGGATGTAGTCGACCTCGCGCGGGTGCAGCTTGGGGTTGATCGGCACGACCGCGAGGCCCGCCCACCAGCAGCCGAAGAAGATCTCGAGCACCGCCGGGTGGTTGCTCATGAAGAGGCCGACACGGTCGCCCGGCTGCAGGCCGTGGTGCTCGGTGAGCGCGCGGCCGAGCGAGGCCGCACGCGTGGCGAGCGTGGCGTAGTCGAAGAGAAGCTCGGTGCCGAGGTAGACGGCGGGTCGGTGGCCGGCGCTGCGGGCACTGCGCAGCAGCAGATGGGCGAGGTTCATGTGGACTCCTGAACCGCGAGGGTAAGAGTCGCACCACGCGCCTCGCAAGGCGCACAAGTACATCAGGGTTGACCCTGCACCCTGTGCATTCAGCCCGGCAGCAGGCGCTCCAGCGCGGCGAGGAAGGTGGGCATGTGGATCGGCTTCGTCCAGTAGTCGGTGAAGCCGGCCGCGGCGGCGCGGGCGATGTCTTCGGGCATGGCGTTGGCCGACAGCGCGACGCAGCGGATGCCCGCGGTCGACGGCTGCGCGCGCAGGCGGCTCAGCACCTCGTAGCCATCGACGTCGGGCAGCTGCATGTCGACCAGGATCAGGTCGGGCTGCAGCTCCTGCGCGCGTGCCACGCCGAGCAGGCCGCTGGCCACCGTCTCGATCTGCAGGCCCGCGTGGCGGCGCACCATCTCCTCGACCAGCAGCGCGTTGACGGGGTTGTCTTCGATGTAGAGCAGGCGGCCCTGGCGCTGGCGCCGCGGCGCGGGCGGCACGCTGGGCGCGGGCACCGCGTCTGCAGGCGGCGGCAGAGCGTCGTCGGGTGCCACCGGGCCGGTGTGCCGCGGCAGCCGCACCTCGAAGCGGGAGCCCACGCCCGGCGTGCTCTCCACCTGCACCGAGCCGCCCATGCGCTCGACCAGCGCCTTCACCACCGACAGCCCCACGCCGGCACCCTCGATGCCCTCGCGCTCGACGCCGAGGCGGTTGAACGGCTCGAAGAGATGCGCCATCTGCTGGCGCGTCATGCCGCGCCCGCTGTCGGCCACGGTCAGCAGCACGGCCCCGCCGCTGTCGTTCCCGCTCTCGCGCACGCTCACCTGCACGCGCCCGCGCGAGACGTTGTACTTGACGGCGTTGCTCAGCAAGTTGATCACGACCTGGCGCACACGGGTGCGGTCGGCGAGCACGACGGCGGCGGTGTCGTCGACCGCCACGCTCACGCCGGCATCGCGCGCCGCGGGCTCCACGAGCGCCTTCGCCTCCTGCAGCACGTCGGTCAGTCGCACGGGGCGCAGGTCGAGCTTCACTTCGCCGCTCTCGAGGCTCGACAGGTCGAGCACGTCGTTGATGAGCGAGAGCAGGTGTTCGCCGGCCGACACGATGTGCTGCACCTTGGCCAAAGAGCCCGAGCGGGCCAGCGCGGGGTCGAGCCGCAGCAGCTGCGCGAAGCCGAGCACCGCATTGAGCGGCGTGCGCAGCTCGTGGCTCATGCGCGCGAGGAATTCCGATTTCGCCTGGCTCTCGCGCTGGGCCACGAGCTTCTCCTGCCGCTCGGTCACGTCGATCGCAATGCCGAACTGCACGCTGCCCGACTCGCGCTTCTCGTGCCGCGCCCGGCTCACCACCCAGCGCACCTCGCCGTCGGGCCGCACGATGCGGTATTCATGCTCGACGGTCACGTCTTCGGTGGCGCGCAGCTCGGCGTGCGCGGTGCGCATGCGCTCGCGGTCGTCGGGGTGCACGACTTCGTTCAGCCACTCGGTGCGCCGCGGCACGCCTTGCGAGACCGGCCGGCCGATGATGTGGAACATCTGCTCGTTCCACTCGCCGCGCTCGCGGCCCGGCTCGCGGCTCCAGATGCCCAGCCCGGCCGCCGAGGCCGCCACTTCGAGGCGGCGCGCCAGCTCCTGCGCACGCCGGGTCTTGGCCACCTGCTCGGTGACGTCAAGCGCCACGCCCATGAATTCGATGGGCTGCCCGTCGGCGTTGCGCCGCACCACGCGGCGCGTGAGCACGTAGCGGTAGGTGCCGTCGGAGCGGCGGTAGCGCGCCTCCATGTCGACCGGGCGGTCGGTGTCGAGCGATTCGGCAGCGGTCGCGACCACACGTGGGACGTCATCGGGGTGGATGAGCGAGCGCACCTCGTCGATGGGCACGCCCTCGGGGCGCGGCGCGATGCCGAGCACCTCGAAGCCCTTGTCGTTGTAGAAGATGCGGTTGAGCCGCAGGTCGTGCCGCCAGATGGCGATGTTGCCGAGGTCGACCGCCAGCTTGAGCTGCTCGCTCGTGGTGTTGAACGACTCGGCGAGCTCGTAGACCTCGGTGTCGTCGACCATCGCGCCGATGATGATGTTGGGCTCGCCATCGGGCCCGGCCTTCACCTCCCACTGCGCGTGCACGTGCCGCCACTGGCCGCTGGGCGAGCTGATGCGGTAGCGCTTGGCGTACTTGCCGGGGGTGCGGGCGGAGTCGCGGTAGTCCATGCCCGGCCGGTCGTCGGGGTGGATGCGCGAGACGAAGGTCTTGAAGTCGGGCGCGCCGTTGGCGGGGTCGAAGTTCCACAGGCGGAACATGTTGGCGTCCCAGTGGCCCTTGCCCATCGGCAGCTCGCGCTCGTAGAGGCCCAGGCGGCCGAACTCCTGCGCACGCACCAGGCGCTCGGTGACGCGCGCGGTCTCGGCCTGCGAGCGGGTGAGCTCCGTGGTGTCGCGCATGGCCCAGAGCCAGCTCGCCTCGGCGAGCGCTTCTTCTTCGCGCAAGGGTCTCAGAGTGGCGTCGGCGCTGCGCACCGCGCCATCGGCGTCGCACCAGGCGAGCGGGCTCAGCTGCGTGGGCTGGCCGGCGCGCAAGGCGTCGGCGAGCGTCTGCGCGGCCGACCGTTCATCGAGGCGGAGTGCCTGCGCGAGGGTCTGCCCTGCCGGCAAGCCCTCGGGGGCACCCACCGACCGCAGCAAGGCAGGGTTGGCCCACACCACGACGCCATGCCGGTCGAGCAAGGCCAGCAGTTCGGTGCTGGCCTCCAGCAAGGCCGTCCACGCGCTGATGGGCCGGGACAGCGACGAGGGGCGGCGGATCGCCATGCGCGGGAGTCGTTGTAAGTGGAAAGTTACAAGAGCAGTCTAGCCAAGTCGCCCCCGTTGCATCAGGTGGAATGCCCGCGCTACCCCGGGCTTCCCGGGCTTCGTTCACGAAGCGGCGCGACTCGTGCCGGCCGCACCACGCGCCCCGAGCAGCCGCCAGGTCGCCCAGGCCACCGGGGCGGCGAGCGCCAGCAGCACCGGCCCGGCGGGCAGCGCCGGCAGGCCGAAGGCTTCGGCCACCGGCGGCACCAGCCCGATGACGGCCCCCAGGGCGCACACCCCGAGCAGCAGCCACTGGAAGACCCGGTTGCCCGCGTGCGACACACCGCCGCCCGACCTGAACCACTGCAGCATGGCCAGGTTGCCGACGACCACCGACACCACCCCCGCCAGCCGCAGCTGCATGTCGCTCGCGCCGGCCCGCTGCGCCGCCCATTGCACCGCCGCCGCAAAGCCGAGGGCCAACCCGCCGACCGCCAGCGCCCGCGCGACCAGCGGCCAAGTCACGAGCGCGGCTGCGGCCGCACGCGGCGGCACCTGCATCGACTGCTTCGGCGCCGGCTCGGCTTCGAAGACGAGCGAGCAGGCCGGGTCGATGATCAGCTCGAACAGCACCACATGAAGCGGCAGCAGCAGCACGGGCCCGCCGAAGAGCGGTAGCAGCGAGAGCCCGACGATGGGCACGTGCACCGCCAGCAGGTAGGCGATCGCCTTCTGCAGGTTGCCGAAGATGCGCCGCCCGGCCCGCACCGCGTCGACGAGCGAGGTGAAACGGTCGTCGAGCAGCACCAGCGCCGCGGCTTCGCGGGCGACGTCGGTGCCACGGCCGCCCATCGCCACGCCCACGTCGGCGGCGCGCAGGGCCGGGCCGTCGTTCACGCCGTCGCCGGTCATCGCGACCACCTCGCCGCGCCGCTGCAAGGCCTGCACGATGCGCAGCTTCTGCACCGGCGTGACGCGGGCGTACACCGCCACGTGCGCCACCAGCCCTTCGAGCTTCGCTTCGCTGGTGTGGTCGAGCTCGCGGCCGGTCAGCACGAGGGGCGGGCCCGCCGGCCCCTCGTGTGGCGGCACGAGGCCCGCCTCACGCGCGATCGCGAGCGCCGTGGCCGCGGAATCGCCGGTGATCATCACCACCCGCACGCCGGCCTCGCGGCACACGCGCAGCGCGGCGGGCACCTCCTCGCGCAGCGGGTCGTGGAAGGCGAGCACACCTTGCACGGTGTAGCCCTTCTCGGGCAGCGAAGCGGCATCGCGGCAGGTGGCGCTGGCCACGGCGATCACGCGCATGCCGCGCTGCGACCATGCATGCACCTGGCGCAGCAGCGCCTCGGGCACCTCGGCACAGCGCTCGAACACCGCTTCGGGTGCGCCCTTGAGCGCCACCCGGAACGCGTCGGCGTCGCCGAGGTCCCAGCACTGCCGCACGTAGGGCCGGCCGGGTGCGACGCCTTCGCGGGCCTGCAGGACCTTGCGCGCGTCTTCGGCGCCGTGCGGCGCGAGGCGCAGGATGGCGCGGTCCATCGGCTCCAGCCCTTCGGCCACGCTCGCCAGCGCCGCGGCGCGCAGCAGCGGCGCCAGCGCCTCGGGCAGCACATCGCCCGGCCGGCGCTCGCAGGCCACGCCGGTCAACGACATCGCGCCCACGACTTCCATCTGGTTGCAGGTGAGCGTGCCGGTCTTGTCCACGCACAGCACGGTCGTCGAGCCGAGAGTCTCGATGGCCTGCGGCTGGCGCGTCAGCACCTGCTGCCGGGCGAGGCGCCAGGCGCCGAGCGCGAGCATCACCGTCCACACCACCGCGAACTCTTCCGGCACGATGGACATGGCGAGCGTGAGGCCCACCAGCAAGCCGGCCGACCAGGAGCCGTCGCGCCAGGCGAAGAGCATCGCGGCCACCACGCAGGTGATGAGCGCGACGATGGCCACCGCCTGCACCAGGCGCTTGAGTTCGGCATGCAGACGGCTCTGGCGCGGCGCCACCGCACCGATCGCCCCACCGATGCGCCCGAGCGCGGTGCGCGGCCCGGTGGCGGTGACGTCGGCCGCGCCGTCGCCCTGCACCACCAGCGTGCCGGCGTTCAGCCGGCTGGCGTCGGCGTCGCCGGGGTGCTTGTCGACCGGCACCGACTCGCCGGTGAGCATCGATTCGTCGACCCGCAGACCGTGCGACTGGCGCAGCACCGCATCGCAGGCGAGGCGGTCGCCCTCTTCCACCAGCAGCCGGTCGCCCACCACGATCTCCTGGCTGGAGATGCGGCGCACCACGCCGCCGCGCAACACGCTGCTGCGCGGGCTGGCCAGGTCGTGCAGCGCTTCCAGCACCCGCTGGGTGCGCAGATCCTGGAAGGCCGAGATGCCGATCACGGCACAGATCGACACACCGAGCGCCACCGCATCGAAGACTTCCCCGAGCAGCCCGTAGAGCAGCGTGCAGGCCAGCAACAGCAGCACCATCGGCTGCGCGGCCACCGAGGCCACCACGGCGAGCGCGCTGCGGTGCCGGGGCGGTGGCAGGCGGTTGGGCCCGTCGCGCAGCAGGCGCGCATGTGCTTCGTCGTCGCTCAGGCCGGCGGCGTGGGTGGCGTTTTCGGTGGCGTCGGGCGCTGCGGTATGGGTCATGGCGAGACTGTGTGAGCGCCCTCACGCCGCTCGGTTGACGTGCGTCAACGGCGCTGGGGCGCATCACTTTAGGCTCGCCGGGTCACATTCCTGCAGGAGCCCCTACATGCCCAACGCGATGCGCACGCCGCCCCCGGCCGGCTGCGTCTTCCGCACGCGCGGGCTCGGCAAGTCCTACGGCAGCGGCGAGACGCGGGTGGACGCGCTGCGCGAGGTCGACCTCGACATCGTTCGCGGAGAGTTCGTGGTGCTGCTCGGGCCTTCGGGCAGCGGCAAGTCGACCCTGCTCAACATCCTCGGCGGCCTCGACGTGCCGAGCACCGGCCAGGTGATGTTTGGCGACGAAGACCTGAGCCGCGCCGACGATGCCGCGCTCACCACCTACCGCCGCGAGCACGTGGGCTTCGTGTTCCAGTTCTACAACCTGATCCCGAGCCTCACGGTGCGCGAGAACGTTGCCCTCGTGACCGACATCGTGAAGAACCCGATGACGGTCGACGACGCCATCGACCGTGTCGGCCTCACGCCGCGGCGCGACCACTTCCCCGCGCAGCTTTCGGGCGGCGAGCAGCAGCGCGTGGCCATCGCCCGGGCCATCGTGAAGCGGCCCGAGGTGCTGCTGTGCGACGAGCCCACCGGCGCGCTCGACTACCAGACCGGCAAGCTGGTGCTGGAGGTCATCGCCCGCATCAACGCCGAACTGGGCACCACCACCATCGTGATCACCCACAACGCCGCCATCGCCGGCATGGCCGACCGCGTGGTCTACCTCGGCGACGGCCGCGTGCAGCGGGTGGAAGTCAACGAGAAGAAGCTCTCGCCCGCAGAGCTCTCGTGGTGACGTTGCGATGAAAGCCCTCGACCGCAAGCTGCTGCGCGACCTGCGCCTCATGTGGAGCCAGGCGCTCACCATCGCGCTGGTGGTGGCGAGCGGCATCGGCGGCTTTCTCACCAGCCTCTCGGCCGTGGACTCGCTGGCGCTGGCGCGCGACCGCTTCTACGCCGACGGTCGTTTTGCCGACGTGTTCGCGGGCATGAAGCGCGCCCCTTTGTCGCTGGCCGGCGTGATCCGGGAAGACGTGCCGGGCATCGCTGACGTGCAGACCACCATCGAGCAGGTGGTGCGGGTGGAGATCCCGGGCCTGGTCGACCCGATCATCGGCCAGCTCATCGGGCTGGAGGCGAGCCACGCGCAGCGCATGAACCGCGTGACGCTCAGCCGCGGGCGCTGGCCGCAAGGCGGCGGCCAACGCGAGGGCCAGGGCAGCATCGAGGTGCTGGTGTCGGAAGGCTTCGCGCAGGCCCGCCAGCTGCAACCCGGCTCCACCGTGTATGCGCAGATCAACGGGCGGCGCCGCGCGCTCGTGGTGGTGGGCACGGCACTCTCGCCCGAGTTCATCTTCGCCGGCCTCTGGGGCATGCCCGACATGCGCGGCTTCGGCATCTTCTGGCTCGACAAGGAGGTGCTCGCGTCGGCCTACGACATGCGCGGCGCCTTCAACCGTCTCTCGGTGAAGCTGGCCCCGGGCGCTTCGGAGCAGACGGTGATCGACGGGCTCTCGCGGCACATCGCCCCCTACGGCGGGCAGCTGGCCCACGGCCGGGTGCACCAGACCTCGCACGCCATGCTCGACAACGAGATCAAGGAGCAGCGCGTGCTCGGCACGGTGCTGCCCGTCATCTTCCTCGCGGTGGCGGCCTTCCTGCTCAACGTGGTGGTGTCGCGGCTGGTCTCCACACAGCGCGAGCAGATCGCCGCGCTCAAGGCGCTCGGCTACCCCGACCGCAGCATCGCCCTGCACTACCTGAAACTCGTGCTGGTGATCGTGACGATCGGGCTGCTGCTGGGCATTGCCGTGGGCGACCGCCTGGGCACGATGTTCACCGGCCTCTATGCCGAGTTCTTCCACTTCCCGAGCTTCGAGCACCACATCGCACCGTGGCTGCTGGTGGTGAGCGTGGGCATCACCGTGGCCACGGCGGTGACGGGCACGCTCAACGCCATCCTCGCCACCGTGCGGCTCGCGCCGGCCGAGGCCATGCGTCCACCTGCGCCCGGCCACTACCGCGCCACGCTGCTCGAACGGCTGGGCATCCACGCCCTGGGCCCGGGGCCGCGGATGATCCTGCGCAACATGGAGCGCCGGCCGCTGCGCACGGCGCTGTCGATCGGCGGCGTGGCGGCGGCCGTGGCCATCGTGGTGATGGGCAACTTCCTGCGCGATGCGATCGAGGTGGTGGTCGACACGCAGTTCACCCTCGGCCTGCGCGGCGACGTGAGCGTGTGGGTGCCCGAGCCGGTCGACGATGCGGTGCGCCTGGAGCTGGCGCGCCTGCCCGGCGTGAGGGCGGTGGAGAGCTCGCGCTTCGTGCAGGTGGAGTTCGTGAACGGCCACCGGCGCGAGCGCAGCATGATCCGCGGCTACGCCCCACGGCCTGACCTCTACCGCGTGATCGACGTGGATGGCCGGCAGGCCCTGCTCGACGGGCGCGGCCTGCTGCTCACCGACCGGCTGGCCGACAAGCTCGGCCTGCGCGTGGGCGACACGGTGCGCATGGAGGTGCTCGAAGGCCGCACCCGCACGCTCGACATCGTGGTGGCCGGCACGGTGCGCGAGATGATGGGACTGAACGCCTACATGGACCGGCCTTCGCTCAACCGCGTGCTCGGCGAGAGCGATCTGTCGACCGGCTTCGTGCTGGCGATCGACCGCGGGGCGGAGTCGGCCGTGCTCGAAGCCAGCAAGGGCCTGCCGCGCATCGCCGGGGCCTGGAGCAAGGCCACGATGCTGCGCAACATGCAGGAGATCAGCGCGCGCAACGTGCGCATCATGAGCACCATCCTCACTGTCTTCGCCAGCATCATCGCGGTGGGCGTGGTCTACAACAACGCGCGCATCGCGCTCGCCGAGCGCGCCTGGGAGATGGCGAGCCTGCGCGTGCTCGGCTTCACGCGCGCCGAAGTATCGGCGCTGCTGCTGGGCGAGCTCGCGCTCGTGATCGCGCTGGCGCTGCCGCTGGGCATGCTGCTCGGCTGGGGGCTCACGCATGCGGTCGGCGAGATGCTGAAGTCCGACCAGTTCTTCTTTCCGGTGGTGATCCGTGCGCGCACCTATGCGTGGGCGGCCTTGTGCGTGGTGGTGGCGGGCATTGCGAGTGCGTGGGTCGTGCGCCGGCGCATCGACCGGCTCGACATGGTGTCGGCCTTGAAGACGAGGGAATGACGATGAAACGTTCGACATGGGGCATGGCCATCGGCGGCACTGCGGTGGCGCTCGCGCTGGTGGTGTGGGCCTTTGCGCCGAGGCCGCTCGAAGTCGAGGTGGCGACGGTCACGCAGGCCGCCTTCAAGGCCACCATCGACGAAGACGGCAAGACGCGCGTGCGCGAGCGCTATGTGGTGGCGGCACCCCTCGCCGGGCAGTTGCTGCGCATGCGCCTGCGCGAAGGCGACCGCGTGGAAGCGGGTGAGGTGGTGGCGCAGATCGTGCCGGTGCTCTCGCCCATGCTCGACGACCGCACGCAGCGCGACCTGCAGGCGCGCCTGGGCATCGCGCTCGCGCAGGTGCAGCGGGCGCGGGCGCGGGCCGACGGCGCGCGCATCGGCTTGAAGCAGGCGCTCAGCGAAGCGGCGCGCACCGAGCAGCTGGCCACGCAGGGTTTCGTCTCGCTCACCAAGCTCGAAGTCACCCGCCTCGCGGCCGAAGCCGCCCAGAAGGAACTCGACGCCGCCACGCAGGAGCAGCTGGTGGCCAACCACGAGGTCGAGCAGGCCGGCAATGCGCTGCGCGTGGTGCGCGGCCCGCAGCAGAACGCGCGCGCCTTCGACCTGCGCGCGCCAGTGGCCGGCCGCGTGCTGCGCGTGGCGCAGGTGAGCGAGGGCGCGGTGGCGCTCGGTGCGCCGCTCCTCGAGCTGGGCGACACCTCGCAGCAGGAGATCGTGGCCGAGCTGCTGACGACCGACGCTTTGCGCATCCAGCCCGGTGCGGCGGTGTTGGTGGAGCGCTGGGGCGGCCCGGGCGCGCTCGACGGCACGGTGCGGCGCGTGGAGCCCGCGGGCTTCACCAAGGTCTCGGCGCTCGGCGTGGAAGAGCAGCGCGTGAAGGTGCTGATCGACATCACGAGCCCCGCGTCGCGCTGGGCCAGCCTCGGCGACGGTTATCGCGTGAGCGTGCGCGTGGTGACGCTTGCACTCGACAAGGCCGTGCAGCTGCCGGCCAGCGCCGTCTTCCCGCTGCCCGACGCCGGGCCGGGCGAGGCCGACTTCGGCGTCTTCCGCCTCGATGAGGGCCACGCACGCCTGGTCCGGGTGAAGGTCGGCGCGCGCAACGGCAGCATGGCCTGGGTGCCGCAAGGCGTGGACCCCGGCACCACGGTGATCGTCTATCCCCCCGCAGGCCTGAAGGATGGCGCCCGCGTGAAGGCGCGTTCGGTCTGACGTCTGCCGGTCCGCTTGTGCTGCATCAAACCGCGGCGCAAGGCCTGCGGGATCATCGATTCATCGTGATGTCTTCGAGGAGCCGACCATGACCGCCACACTCTCCACGCCCACACCCTCCCCGCTCTTGACCGGCAAGGTTGCCCTCGTGACCGGCGCCGCCTCGGGCATCGGCCGTGCCATCGCGCTTGCCTACGCGCGCGAAGGGGCCAAGGTGGTCGTCTCCGACATGGACGCGGCGGGTGGCGAAGAAACCGTGGCGCTGGTGCGGCGCCAGTCGGGCGAGGCCCTCTTCGTGAAGGCCGATGGGAGCCAGGCGGCCGACTGCGAGCAGTTGGTGTCGCGCTGCATCGCGGCCTACGGGCGGCTCGACGCCGCCTGCAACAACGCCGGCATCGGCGGCGACCTGGCCCCCACCGCCGACTACCCGCTCGATGCGTGGCAGCGCGTGATCGGCGTGAACCTCACCGGCGTCTTCCTGTGCATGAAGTACCAGATCCCCGAGCTGCTGAAGACGCGCGGCAGCATCGTGAACATGGCCTCCATCCTCGGCGCGGTGGGCTTCGCTTTCGCGCCGGCCTACACCGCGGCCAAGCACGGCGTGCTCGGCCTCACCAAGGCGGCAGCGCAGGAGTACGGCGCCCAGGGCGTGCGCATCAACGCAGTCGGCCCGGCGTTCATCCACACCCCGATGATCTCGGCGCTGGAAGCCGATGCAGGCTCGCTTGCGCAACTGGTGTCGCAACACCCCATCGGCCGGCTGGGCGAGCCACGCGAGGTGGCCGAGCTCGTGGTGTGGCTCAACTCCGAACGGGCGTCGTTCTGCACCGGGGCGTACTTCCCGGTGGACGGCGGCTACCTCGCGCGCTGAGCCTCAGGCTTCTGCGTCGAGGTCGACACAGTCGCGGTACTCGGGCACCGAACACGCCCAGCCCTGGCGCTCTTCGAGCGCCTGGCGCAGGGCGTCGGCGGCCACCGGCTCGCCGTGCGTCACGAACACATGCCGCGGCGCGCGCGGCAGGGCAGCGGCCCAGTCGAGCAGCTCGTTGCGGTCGGCATGGGCCGACATCGAGTCGATGCACGCCACCTCGGCGCGCACCGGCACGTGCTGGCCGTGGATCTTCACCGTCTCGACACCCGCCACCATCGCCGCGCCCCGCGTGCCTGCGGCCTGGTAGCCGGCAAAGACGATGCTGTTGCGGCGGTCGGGCGCGTAAGCCTTCAGGTGGTGCAGCACACGCCCGCCCGAGGCCATGCCGCTGGCCGAGATGATCACCGCCGGCATGTGCAGGGTGTTGAGGCGCTTCGACTCTTCGATGCTGGTGACGATGCGGGTCGTGCGGCGCAACGCTTCGCACTGCTCGGCAGTGAGCCGGTGTTCGGCATGGTGCGCCTCGTAGATGCGCGTGGCGTCGGTGGCCATCGGGCTGTTGAGGAACACCGGGATGTCGGGAATGCGGCGCTGCTCGCGCAGCAGGTGCAGCGCGTACATGATGGCCTGCGCGCGCCCCACCGCGAACGACGGCACCACGACCACGCCGCCGCGCGCTGCCGTGCGGTTGATCACGTCGGCCAACAGTTCGAGTGGGTCGGTCTCGACATGGCTGCGGTCGCCGTAGGTCGACTCCATCACCAGCCAGTCGCAGCGTATCGGCGCGTCGGGCGGGAACATCAGCATGTCCGATTGGCGCCCGAGGTCGCCCGAGAAGAGGATGGAGCGGCCGCCCCAGGCCACATGCACGCTCACCGCACCCAGCAGGTGGCCGGCCTTGCGCAGCGTCACCTGCACGCCGGGGATGGGCTCGAAGGGCTGGCCGAGCGCCACCGTGCGGAAGGCCTTCAGCGCCTGATGCGCCTGCTCTTCGGTGTAGAGCGGCAAGGCCGGGTGGTGCTTGGAGAAGCCGTGCCGGTTGGCGTATTCGGCTTCTTCTTCCAGCAGGCGGCCGGAATCGGGCAGCAAGAGCCCGCACAGCTCGCGCGTGGCCTGGCTGCTGTACACGGGGCCGGCGAAGCCACTCTGGCAAAAGCGCGGCAGGAAGCCACTGTGGTCGAGGTGGGCATGCGTGAGCACGACCGCGTCGACCTTCGACGCCTCCACCTGCGGCGCCTCCCAGTTGCGAAGCCGAAGCTGCTTCAAGCCCTGGAACAGGCCGCAATCGATCATCAGCTTGCGGCCTGCGTGTTCGAGCAGGTACTTCGAGCCGGTCACGGTGCCGGTGCCGCCAAGGAATGTGAGTCTCATGTGCGCAGTGTCAGTCGAGCGACGTGGTTGAGGCTGATTCAGATCAACGCTTGACCCTCAAGTGGCTTGAGGTCCTACCGTGCCGAGGTGGGCGTTGTGCCCCCGCTTCGGAAACACGATATGAAACCATGGAAAGCCGCGCTCGGGGTAGGCGCCGCCTGTGCCGCCTGCTGTGCGGTGCCGCTGCTCGGAGGTGGCGCCGCGCTCGCAGCCGGCTCTGCCTCCCTCACCGCGTTGGGGTCGGCCCTCCTGGCCTGCGCCGACGAGTTGCTGCCGCTGGCGATCGGCCTGCTCGGCCTGGCGGCGGTGGGCGCCGGCATCGTCGTCTGGCGGCGACGCCAGGCACGGTTCGACGCGCCGGCCTGTGCGCTGCCGGCTGACGAGCAGCCGGGCCGCAAAGCGTGCGCCTGCCCGCCCGGCCCATGCGGATGATTAGGATGGCGCGATGAACGCAAGACTCTCCATCGGCCTCGTCGCCCGCCAGACCGGCTGCACCGTGCCGACCATCCGCTACTACGAAGAGATCGGCCTGCTGCCCCCGGCGCACCGCACCGACGCGGGCCAGCGGCACTACGACGAGCGGACGATCCGTCGCCTCACGTTCATCCGCCGCTGCCGGGACTTCGGCTTTTCGATCGACCAGGTGCGTGAACTGGTGGGCCTCGTCGACCAGCCTGAGCGCCCCTGCAACGAGGTGCGCGACATCGCCGCGCTGCACCTCACGCAGCTTCGCAGCCGCCTCGCCGAGCTGAAGGCCCTGGAAGCGAGCCTCAGCGCCTTCGTCTGCAATTGCGAGTCGGCCTGCGCGGGCGGGCCGGCCATCGACTGCACGATCCTCGAAGACCTGTCGGTGGAGCGTGAAGGCGTTGCCGCAGCGATGGCAGGCAGTTGCTGCGCGCCCTTAGCGTGTGAATGACGGCACGACGCAACCATGAGGCGCAGGCCGACTGCGCAAAGAAAAACGGGTTAGCACTTTCGCGCTAACCCGTTGATTTCGTTGGCGGAGTGGACGGGGCTCGAACCCGCGACCCCCGGCGTGACAGGCCGGTATTCTAACCAACTGAACTACCACTCCAGATGGCTTCTGCTTTGATGTGGTTCACATCTCTGCACAAGCGCCATCAAACTTGGCGTCCCCTAGGGGATTCGAACCCCTGTAATCACCGTGAAAGGGTGGTGTCCTAGGCCTCTAGACGAAGGGGACTTAAACCTTCGCAATCTCTTTCGAGATTCTCTTGAACCGTGCGCCACCGTTTTGTTGGTGGAGGTAAGCGGGATCGAACCGCTGACCTCTTGCATGCCATGCAAGCGCTCTCCCAGCTGAGCTATACCCCCGTTGTTTTCGCTAACTTCAACGAGTCACACTGTTCAAGCGAGACCACGATTATAGACAGAAATTCAAGCGCCCTGCAAACGCGAAAGAACAGTGTCTTTCGGGAACAGTTCCAGCACAGCGTCGAGCGACGGCGTCTGCGCGCGCCCGCACACGATCACACGCACCGCGTGTGCGAGTTGCGGCATCTTGAGGCCGTGGGCGGTGAGCGTTTCCTTGATGGCAGCGGCGATGGCAGGCTTGGCCCACTCGGCCGCTTCGAGCTTGGCTCGCAGGGTGGGCAGCGCCGGCTTCACCACATCGGTGACATGGGCAGCGAGGTCTTCCGCGGTCGGCGACACATGGGCGAAGTACATCGCGACCCAGTCGGCGAGTTCGACAGTGGTGCTGCAGCGGTCCTTGAAGAGCGGGACGGTTCGAGCGACCGATGCGACCGACGATTCGATGCCGCGGCGCTTGAGCTGGTCGACCACGAGCGAAGACAGACGTTGCTCGTCGATGGTCTTGATGTAGTGCGCATTGACCCAGGCCAACTTGGCCGCATCCCATTGCGCGGGGCTCTTCGACAGGTGTGAGCCGTCGAACCATGAGATGAATTGCTCGCGCGTGAAGAGCTCCTCGTCGCCGTGGCTCCAACCGAGCCGCGCGAGGTAATTGAGCATGCCTTCGGGCAGGAAGCCGGCTTCTTCGTAGGCGGTCACGCTCACCGCGCCGCGGCGCTTCGACAGCTTCTGGCCGTCGTCGCCAAGGATCACCGGCACGTGGCCGAACCGAGGCAGCGGCGCGCCCAGCGCGTGGAAGATGTTGATCTGCCAGGGCGTGTTGTTGACGTGCTCGTCGCCGCGGAACACGTGGCTGATCTGCATGTCCCAGTCGTCGACCACCACCGCGAAGTTGTAGGTGGGCACGCCATCGGCGCGCATGATGATGAGGTCGTCGATCTCGTGGTTCGAGATGGTGATCGGGCCTTTGCAGAGGTCGTCCCAGGTGACGGCGCCATCCTTCGGGTTGGCGAAGCGGATCACGGGCTGCACACCGGCCGGTGGCGTGGGCAGCACCTTGCCGGGCTCGGGGCGCCAGCGGCCGTCGTAGTGGGTCTTCTCGCCACGCGCCTTCTGCGCTTCGCGCATCGCATCAAGCTCGGCGGGCGTGGTGTAGCAGCGATAGGCGCGGCCGTTCGCGATCAGCTGGTCGACGACCTCCCGATAGCGGCCGAGCCGCTGCATCTGGTAGATGGGGCCTTCGTCGTACTCGAGACCCAGCCACTTCATCGAGGCAAGGATCTGCTCGACCGAGTCTTGTGTCGAGCGGGCGACATCGGTGTCTTCGATGCGCAGGACGAACTCACCGCCGTGATGGCGGGCGTAGCCCCATGAGTAGAGCGCGGTGCGGGCCGTGCCGAGGTGCAGAAAGCCGGTGGGCGACGGGGCGATGCGGGTGCGGATCTTCTGGGTCATTCTTCAGGAGCGCTCATTGGCGCTTTGCAGGGCCAGCCGTGTGCGGTCGTTGCCCTCTTCTTCTTCCGGCTGCGAGGAGCGTTGCGAGGCCATCGCATCGAAGTCGGCGCTGGAAACGTCACCCGTCACGTAGTGGCCATCGAAGCAGGAAGCCTCGAAGCCGCTCAGCTTGCCGTTGAGCGCGCCCACGACCTTCTTCATCGCATCCACGTCCTGGTAGATCAGCGCATCGGCGCCGATGAACTCGCGAATCTCTTCGATGCTGCGGTTGTGGGCGATCAGCTCTTCCTTCGTCGGCATGTCGATGCCGTAGACGTTGGGGAAGCGCACCGGCGGTGCGGCTGAGGCCATGTAGACCTTGCGCGCACCCGCATCGCGCGCCATCTGCACGATCTCCTTCGAGGTGGTGCCGCGCACGATGGAGTCGTCGACCAGCAGCACGTTGCGGCCCTTGAATTCCATCGCGATGGTGTTGAGCTTCTGGCGCACCGACTTCTTGCGCATGCCCTGCCCCGGCATGATGAAGGTGCGACCCACGTAGCGGTTCTTCACGAAGCCTTCGCGGTAGGGCTTGCCGAGCTTCTGCGCGAGCTGCATGGCCGAGGGGCGACTCGATTCAGGAATTGGAATCACCACGTCGATCTCGTTCGGGCGGATGGTGGAGATCACCCGCTGCGCGAGCGTCTCGCCCATGTTGAGGCGAGCCTGGTAGACCGAGATGCCATCCATCACCGAATCGGGCCGCGCCAGGTAGACGAACTCGAACATGCACGGGTTGAGCGTGGGCGTGTCGGCACACTGCTTGGCGTGCACCTGGCCTTCGAGGTCGATGAAGATGGCTTCGCCCGGCGCGACATCGCGGGTCACGGTGTGGCCGGTGCCTTCGATGGCGACCGATTCGCTTGCGACCATCACCTCGCGGCCCTCGGGCGTCACGCTCTCGCCAAACACCAGGGGGCGAATGCCATACGGGTCACGGAAGGCCAGCAGGCCGTGCCCCGCGATCAAGGCCACCACCGCATAAGAACCCTTGATGCGCTTGTGAACCGCGCCCACCGCCTTGAAGATCTCCTCGGGGGTGAGCGGCAGATCGCGCGCGGCCTGCTCGAGCTCATGAGCCAGCACGTTGATCAGCACTTCGGTGTCGCTGGTGGTGTTGATGTGGCGGCGGTCGATGGCGAAGAGCTCTTCCTTCAGCGCCAGCGCGTTGGTGAGGTTGCCGTTGTGCACGAGCACGATGCCGAAGGGCGCGTTGACGTAGAAGGGCTGCGCTTCCTCTTCGCTGTAGGCGTTGCCGGCCGTCGGGTAGCGCACCTGGCCCAGGCCCACCGGGCCCGGCAGCGCCCGCATGTTGCGGGTGCGGAACACGTCGCGCACCATGCCGCGCGCCTTGTGCATGAAGCACTTGGTGCCCTGCATCGTGACGATGCCCGCGGCATCCTGCCCGCGGTGCTGCAGCAGCAGCAGCGCGTCATAGATCAACTGGTTGACCGGGCTCTTGGAGATGACACCGACGATGCCGCACATGATCAGAAATCCTTGGGAATCAACGTGACTTGCCCAGCGAGGCCGGCAAGTGGTTCGAAAGTTGGGACGGAAGCAGTGGACGCAAGCCGTCCAGTGCCGAATGCAGCCACTGTGCACCGCGCGAGGCTTGCCAGGCAGGTGTTTTCGCCAGCGGCGTGACCGTGATCACGGTTGCCGCTGCCATGAGCAGCACCAGGCCGCGCAAGAGGCCGAAGCCGGCGCCCAGCGCACGGTCGGGAATGCTCAGGGGCGAGGCGTGGATCAGGAAGCGCAGCAAGCGCGATGCGATGGCCCACAGCAGCAGCGCCGCAATGAACAGCAGCACGAAGCCCACCGCATGGTTGGTGGCCGAACCCGGGTTGCCGATGGGAATGTGCCCCGCCACGTCGACCGCGAACCAGCGCGCCACCAGATACGCCACCAACCAGCCGGCGAGCGACAGCACCTCGAACACGAAGCCCCGCACCAAGCCCACGATCACCGAGAGCAGCAGGACGCCCAGCATGGCGAGGTCCACCCATTGCATGGCCTGCGGGTTCAGAGGGTGTAGACCGCCGAGCCGAGCCCGGCCGACTTGATCTTGGTGGACGCCTTCTCCGCTTCGTCGCGTGTGGCGAACGGCCCGACACGCACACGAATGCGCTTGCCGCTGGAGGTCTCGACCACCTGGGTGTAGGTCTTGAGGCCGAGCTTCTCGACCTTCTGGCGCGCTTCGCGCGCGGCCGTGACCTCGGAGAAAGCGCCGACCTGCACGATGAAGCGTCCGTCTGCCGCAGCGGTGGGTTTGGGCGCGGCGGGTTTGCCTTCGAGCAGCGCCTGTGCGCGAGCGCCTTCCGCAGGCTTGGCCTCCGGCTTGGGGGCTGGCTTGGGCTCGGGAGCGGGCTTGGGCTCAGCAGGCTTCGGCTCGGGCTTCGGTTCGGGTTTGGGCGCAGGCTCCGCCGGCACGGCAGAGGCCGCAGCCACTTCGCGGCCTGCTTCGGCGGGCGTCTCGGTGATGACGACAGCAGGGGGCGGCATCGCCGCCGTCGAACGCGGAGCGGGCGTGGTGCGAGCAGGCGCCGTAACGGAGGAGCCGCTGCCGCTCCGGGCGATCTCGATCGGCGTGTCGCCCGGCAGAGGCCGTGGCTGCGTCTCGAACAGCAAGGGAAAACCGATCACGCCCGCGGCCACGAGGACCACTGCCCCGACGAGCCGCTGCCGCGCCCGCGTGCGCGCTTGTTGCACCGAATCGGTCGACTCGGGCAGCCCGACCGGCCTCGCGGCGGGCTCACCAGACTTGCGCTTCAGAAATGACAGCAGACCCATGCAGTGCTGGTTCGAAGTGGCTCGATGTCGGTCGAGCTTCGCAGGCTTTGAGGGCCTGACGGATGCAGATCAGCTGAGGTGCTTGGCAGACAACCGGGGCAGGCCATCTTTGAGCACGCCGCCCACGGTGTAGAACGAGCCGAAGGCGACGATTCTATCAGCGGGGTCTGCTGCGGCGACCGCTGCACGCAGGGCCTCCGACGGGTTGGAATGCATGGACGTCGTGACCGGCCCCGGCCCCTTCAGCGCCAGCGCGCGGTGCAGGTCGGCGAGCTGCTGCGCCGGTGCCGCGCGTGGAATGGGCAGGTCGCAGAAGTACCAGTGGTCGACGAGCGGTGCCATGCGGGTGAGGATGGCCGCCATGTCCTTGTCGGCCATCACGCCGAACACCGCATGGGTGCGCGGGAAGAAGCCCATCTGGTCGAGGTTTTCGAAGAGCGCTCCCACCGCATGCGGGTTGTGGGCGACGTCGAGCACCAGCGTGGGCTGACCCGGCACGATCTGGAAGCGACCCGGCAACTCGAGCGTGGCCAGCCCGCTGCGGATGGCCTGTGCGTTGATCGGCAAACGATCGCGCAAGGCCTCGAATGCGGCGATGGCGCCCGAGGCGTTGAGCAGCTGGTTGGCGCCACGCAGCGACGGATACGCCAGCCCCGCGTAACGCCGCCCGCGCCCGGCCCAGCCCCATTGCTGCTTGTCACCCGCGAAGTTGAAGTCGACACCGATCTGCCAAAGGTCGGCCCCGATGCTCTTGGCGTACTCGCCCACGCTGGCCGGCGGCACCGGGTCGCTGAAGATCGCCGGTTTGCCCGGCCGCATGATCGCGGCCTTCTCGCGGCCGATGGCCTCGCGGTCGGGGCCGAGGTATTCCATGTGGTCGAGCGCGATGCTCGTGATGACGGCGCAATCGGTGTCGATCACGTTCACCGTGTCGAGCCGGCCACCGAGGCCGACTTCCAGGATCACCATGTCGAGCTCGGCCATCGAGAGCAGCCGGAAGATCGCGAGGCTGGTGAACTCGAAATAGGTCAGCGGCATGTCGCCGCGTGCCTTCTCCACCGCTTCGAAGTGCGGCAGCAGATCGGCCGCCGACACCATCGCGCCGTTGACGCGGCAACGCTCCTCGAAATGCACGAAGTGCGGCTTGATGTAGAGACCGACCTTGTAGCCCGCGTGCAGGCCGATCGACTCGAGCATGGTGCAGGTCGAGCCCTTGCCGTTGGTGCCCGCCACGGTGATGACCGGTACCTTGAACTCGAGGTTCAGGCGGCGCTTCATCTCCTCGCTGCGTGCGAGGCCCATGTCGATGTTCTTCGGGTGCAGTCGCTCGCAGTGGTCGAGCCATTCGGCCAGCGTGGTGGGCAGGGTCATGGGATGGAAAAAGGTTTGGAATGCACAAGGGCGGCCGAGGCCGCCCTTGTCTTGGCACAACGCGACGGTCAGGCCACCGCGTCGGCACTCTGACGCTGCAGCATCGAGATCGACTTGGCGATCACGCTGCGCAGTTCGCGGCGGTCGACGATCGCGTCGATCGCGCCCGTCTGCATCAGGAACTCCGCGCGCTGGAAACCTTCCGGCAACTTCTCGCGCACGGTGTCGGCGATCACGCGCGGGCCGGCGAAGCCGATCAGCGCCTTCGGCTCGGCGATCACCATGTCGCCCATGAACGCGAAGCTGGCCGACACGCCACCCATCGTCGGATCGGTCAGGACGCTGATGTAGGGCAGCTTGCTCTTCGCGAGGTGCGTGAGGGCCGCGTTGGTCTTGGCCATCTGCATCAGGCTCAAGAGACCTTCCTGCATGCGCGCACCGCCGGTGGCGGTGAAGCTGATGAAGGGCACCTTCTGCTCGACGGCCATCTCGACGCCGCGCACGAAGCGCTCGCCGACCACCGAGCCCATCGAGCCGCCCATGAAGTCGAACTCGAAGCAGGCCGCCACCACCGGGATGGTGTGCAGCGCGCCGCCCATCACCACCAGCGCATCGGTCTCGCCGGTCGTTTCCATCGCCTGCTTGAGGCGCTCGGGGTAGCGCTTGCTGTCCTTGAACTTGAGCGCGTCGACAGGCACCACTTCCTGGCCGATCTCGTAGCGGCCTTCGCCGTCGAGGAAGGTATTCAAGCGTGCCCGCGCACCGATGCGGTGGTGGTGGGCGCACTTGGGGCAGACGTTGAGGTTCTGCTCGAGGTCGTTCTTGTAGAGCACCGTCTCGCACGAGGGGCACTTGATCCACAAGCCTTCGGGGACGGTGCGCCGCTCGGCCGGGTCGGTCTGCTGGATCTTGGGAGGCAGCAGTTTTTCAAGCCAACTCATGCGGGAACTCCTTTCAGGGAATCGAGGGCCGTGCGGATCTCGGCGATGAACGCCGCGCCGGCAGAAGCGACATTGTCGCGCGTTTGCGTTTCCAGCAGGCTCACGATGCGGGCACCGATCACGACCGCATCCGACACCGCGCCCACGGCCTTGGCCGTCTCGGCATCTCGTATGCCGAAACCGACGCCGACCGGCACCTTCACATGGGCGCGGATGCGGGGCAATGCTTCGGCGACCGATCGGGTATCGATCGCACCGGAACCCGTCACACCTTTGAGCGACACGTAGTAGACGAAGCCGGTGGCGATGCGGGCGACGTCCTTGATGCGCTCCTCGGTGGAGGTAGGGGCGAGCAGAAAGATCGGGTCCAGCTCGGCTGCACGCATCTGCGCGGCGAAGGCTTCGCATTCCTCGGGCGGGTAGTCCACCACCAGCACGCCATCGACACCCGCTGCCTTGACGTCGCGCACGAATGCGCCCTCGCCCAGGCGCTGGTTGTAGCGCTCGATCGGGTTCGCGTACCCCATCAGCACGATGGGCGTGGTGTCGTTGCTGCGGCGGAACTGGCGCACGAACTCCAGCACCTGCGGCAAGCCGATGCCCTTGGCCAGGGCGCGCTCGCCGGCGGCCTGGATCACCGGGCCGTCGGCCATGGGGTCCGAGAACGGCACGCCGAACTCGATGACATCAGCCCCGGCCTTCGCCATCGCAAGCAGCAACTCGACGGTGGCATCGGGGTACGGGTCACCGGCCATCACGTAGGGGATGAGCGCCTTGCGGCCTTGCGCCTTGAGCGCCTTGAACACGGTCTGGATGCGGCTCATGGCTGGGCCCCCTTCACCGTGCGGCCGGCCTGCGAGGGGCGGTCGAAGTATTCGGCGCCGGAGAGGTCGGCCACGGTGCCGATGTCCTTGTCGCCACGGCCGGAGAGGTTCACGAGCAGGTGCTGGTCGGGCCTCATCGTCGGCGCCATCTTGATGGCCTGTGCCACGGCGTGCGACGACTCGAGCGCCGGGATGATGCCTTCGGTGCGGCACAGGCGGTGGAAGGCCTTGAGCGCCTCTTCGTCGGTGATGCCGACGTATTCGGCGCGGCCGATGTCCTTCAGGTACGCATGCTCGGGGCCGACACCGGGGTAGTCGAGGCCGGCCGAGATGGAGTGCGTCTCGGTGATCTGGCCGTTGTCGTCTTGCAGCAGGTAGGTGCGGTTGCCGTGCAGCACGCCGGGCGAGCCCTTGGAAAGGCTGGCCGAGTGCTTGCCCGACTCGAGCCCCTGCCCTGCGGCTTCGACGCCGATCAGGCGGGTCTCCTCGTGCGGGATGTAGGGGTAGAAGATGCCCATCGCGTTGGAGCCACCACCCACGGCGGCGATCACCGCGTCGGGCTGTCGGCCGGCCATCTCGGGCATCTGCAGCAGGCACTCATCACCGATCACACGCTGGAAGTCGCGCACCATCGCCGGATACGGGTGCGGGCCGGCCACGGTGCCGATGATGTAGAAGGTGTTTTCGATGTTGGTGACCCAATCGCGCATCGCCTCGTTCAGCGCGTCTTTCAAGGTCTTGGAGCCGCTTTCCACCGGCACCACGCGGGCGCCGAGCAGGTGCATGCGGTACACGTTGGGCGACTGGCGCTTCACGTCTTCGCTGCCCATGTAGACGACGCACTCCATGCCGTAGCGTGCGCAGATGGTGGCCGTGGCCACGCCGTGCTGGCCGGCGCCGGTCTCGGCAATGACACGCGGTTTGCCCATGCGCCGGGCGAGCAGGGCCTGGCCGATGGTGTTGTTGACCTTGTGCGCGCCGGTGTGGTTCAGGTCTTCGCGCTTCAGGTAGATCTGCGCGCCGCCAAGTTCGCGGCTCAGGCGGGCAGCGTGGTAGATCGGGCTCGGGCGGCCGACGAAGTGCTTGAGCTCGTACTGGAACTCGGCGATGAACGCCGGGTCCTTGCGCGCCGCTTCATAGGCGGCGTTGAGTTCGTCGAGCGCGTGGATCAGGGTTTCGGCGACGAAGGTGCCGCCATAGGGCCCGAAATGCCCGCGGGCATCGGGCTGGTCGTACTTCAACATGGTGTCTCTCGCTTTCAGGTGGCTGAGTCTGCGATGCGCGCATCCGCGTCGCGGACGGCCTCGCAAAACCGGCGCATGGCTGCGGCATCCTTGATGCCTTTGGCAGCCTCGACGCCGGAACTGACGTCAACGGCCGAGGGCCGTACCTGAAGAATCCCTTGGGTCACATTTCCGGCATGCAACCCACCAGACAAAACGACTGGACGGGGCACGTCGGGTGGAATTTGAGACCAATCGAAAACCTTTCCGCTGCCGCCATAGCCTTCGACGTGAGCGTCGAGCAACAGGCCCTGGGCGTGGGGGTAAAGAGCTGCGAAGTCTAACAAATCGAAGCCTGGCGCCATGCGCGCAGCGCGCAGGAAGGGCCTGCCGGCTTCACGGCATTGGCCCGGCGTTTCGTCGCCGTGGAACTGCAGCATCAAGTTGGGAATGGCAGCCGCTGCTGCTTCGATCTCGGCCGGCGAGGCGTTGACGAGCAGCACGACCGGCGTCACGAAGGGCGGCAAGCGCGAGGCCAGCGTCGCCGCACGGTCGAGGGTCACGTGACGCGGGCTCTTGGCATACAGCACGAAGCCGACCGCGTCGGCACCCGCCTCGACAGCGGCGTCGAGGTCGGCTTCGCGGGTCAGGCCGCAGATCTTGATTCGGGTGCGAGTGCTCATGCGTGGCTCATCCATGCGGCAGCCAGTCGATCGCCGGCGTGTGGGCCGGGAGGTCCAAGTCTGAATCGTAGTACGGGCCGACGAAGTACAGACCTGCCGCGGCAAAGGTGGGCGCGGCAGCATCACGAGAGCGCGCGGCCAGCACCTCGCGCATCCAGCCGGCTGGGCGCTGGCTGGACCCGATGGCCACGAGGCAGCCCATGATGTTGCGCACCATGTGGTGCAGGAAGGCGGAGCCGTCGAAGTCGAAGCGCCAGTAGGCGCCGTGGCGCGTGATGCCGATCGCGCGCAACTCCTTCACCGGCGACGCGGCCTGGCATTCGGCGGAGCGGAAGCTGCTGAAGTCGTGTTCACCGACCAGCACCTGCGCGGCTTCACGCATGGGCTCGGCCTGCAGCGGCCGGAACACCCAGCCAGCGGCGCCCTGCTCGATGGCGGGTCTCACGGGCGATTCAAGCAGCACGTAGGCATAGCGCCGGCCGCGGGCACTGTTGCGGGCGTGAAAGTCATCGCGGACCTCGCGACACCACTGCACCGCAATGTCGGGCGGCAGGTAGCGGTTGGTGCCGCGGACCCACGAGAACTGCTCGCGCTCGACCGGCGCATCCAGGTGCACGACCTGGTTGAGGCCGTGGACGCCTGCGTCGGTGCGGCCCGCGCACAAAGTGCGAATCGGCGCCGCCGCGAACTGCGACAGCGCCGATTCCAGATGGTCCTGCACCGTGTTGCCACCGGGCTGGCTCTGCCAGCCGGCGTAGGCCTGGCCCCGATATGCAACCCCCAGGGCCAGTCTCATGTCACGTCGGCGCGCCGCCGATCGGCAGCGCGCACCCCCGATGCGGTCAACCCAGCTCGTTGAGCATGGCCTGCGCGCGGTTCTTCGTCGCGCCGCTGGACTTGGCCACCACTTCCTGCAGCAGGTCGCGTGCGCCTTCCATGTCGCCGATCTGGCGGAACTCCTCGGCCAGCTCGAGCTTGCGAGCGATCGGGTCGGCGCCATCGTCGGCGGGTTCGCCGAGGTCGATGGTGCCGAAATCGTCGCCCGCCGGCTGCGTGGCCTTGGGCTGGGCGACGGTGCTGTCGTCACCCAGGTCGAGCGAGATGTTGCCGAGATCGAAGTCCATCGATTGCGAAGCCGGAGCAGCCGGAGGTGGCGCCGGCACCGGCGGCAGGTTGAAGCTCATGGCGTCGAAGGCCGGCGCGGCCACTGGCGGTGGCGGGGGAGGCACCTGCACAGGCTGCGTGCGTTCATCGAGGCGCGCGGCCGGCGCGGGAGCTGCCTCGGCGGCGCCACCCAGGTCGAGGTCGAGATCGAGGTCGAGCCCGCCACCACCCGTGGTGTCGAACCCGCTGCCCGAATTGCCGCTGGCACCGAACTCCGACGGCGATGGCAGCACCGACTGCGGCATCGTGCTCGCACCCAGCAGCTCGGCCGACGGACGGCCTTCACCTTCCACCGCGGCGGGTTTGCCACCCGGCTGGTAGAGCGGATTCTCGGGGTCGATCTGCAGGCCGATTTCCTGGGCCTTTGCCCAGTCTTCACCTTGGCCGCCGGTCAAACCGTAGAGCTGCGTGGCCAGGAGCTCGAAGCCCTTGGTGTCGCGGCGCTTGGCATAGACCTCCAGCAGCTTGGTGCGGATGGCCAGACGCTCGGGGCTCGCGCGCATCGCCTCCTTCAGGATTTCCTCGGCTTGCAGGTCGCGGCCATAGGCGAGGTAGACGTCGGCTTCGGCGACCGGGTCCACGTCACCGATGGCGTCGAGCTGGCTCAGCGAGTAGCTCATCGACGACGATGCACCGCCCGCATCGCGGGTGTCGATGCGCTGGCCGCCGCTGGCACCGAAGAACGAATCAGGCTGCAGACGGCTCTCGAGGAACGAGGTCTCGCCGCTGTCCTTCTTCGCGCGCTTGGTGAAGCGGTAGATGCCAAAGCCTGCCAGCAGCGCGATCAGCGCCGCACCGGCGGCCAGCACCAGCGGGTTGTCTTCGAGCAGCGAGGCGAACAGCCCCTGAGGCTCGGCAGCCGGGGCCGCCACTGGGGGGCGCGGCGCGGGGCGAGACGCAGCCACCATCGGCGCGCTGGCTGCCGCCACGCTGGCGGCGGACGCCGCGGCCATCACAGCCGGTGCGGACGCCGCAACTTCCGGCGCAGAGGCTGGCGCAGCGACCACCGCGGGAGCAGGAGCCGGCGCGGGCGGCGGCGGTGCGACCGGAGGAGGAGGCGGCGGCGGCGGCGGCGGAGGAGGAGGCGGCGGCGGGGGAGGCGGTGGTGGTGGCGGGGGAGGAGGCGGCGGCGCAACCGGCTTGGCAGGCGCAACCGGAGGGGTTGGCAGGGCCACCGGCGGCTTCACCGCTGGTGCTTGCGCCGTGACAGCCGGCGCAGGGGCCTTGCCGCCCGCTGCAGCCGAAGCGCTCGACAGCTTCTTCAGTTCCTCGACGTTCTTCGACAGCTCGGCCACGCGGGCGTTGGCATCCTTCTTCTCGCGCTCCTTCGAGAGGCGATCTTCCGGGCCCGACGCCTTGCCCGCCGTGCCCTTGCTCAGCGTGAGCTTGTCCGGCGTGGGCGCGGCCGATGCCTTGCGGTCTTCAACCGACGACTGCACCTTGCCGCCCGCTTGACGCGACGGTGCGTCGGCCGGCGCGGCAGGCGCCGCCGAGGCCAGGCGCTGGCGGTAGGTGCCGAAATCGGCGCTCTGCGCCTGGATCATCTGGCGAGCTTCAGCCGGCGTGATGGCCTTGGCACTGTCGGCCGACGGCACGCTCAGCACCACGCCCGACTTCAGGCGGTTCATGTTGCTGTTGACGAACGCGTCGGGGTTGGCCTGGTACAGCGAAGCCAGCATCTGGTCGAGCGAGACGCCGGGCCGTTGGGTGCGCCCGGCAATGCGCGACAGTGTGTCGCCCGGCTTCACCTTGTATTCGTCCGCCCCCATGGCGTCACCCGCCGGAGCCACGGATGGGGCGCGCGTGACAGCGGGTTTGCGGGGCTCAGCGGGCTCGGACGACGGAGCCGGCGCCGTGGCACGCGGCGTCGGTGAGGTGCGGCGCACCGGCTCGGACGACGGCGCAGGCGCAGCAGCAGGCGCCGCCGGAGCCGGCGTGATGATGGGGGCCGTCGTCGGAGCGGCCGGGGGCACCGGCGCTGCGGCAACGCGGGTCGACGGCGGGTCCAGCAGCAGCGTGTATTCGCGCACCAGGCGGCCGGTGGACCAGGTGATCTCGAGGATCACGTCCACGAAGGGCTCTTGCACGGCCCGGTCGCTCGACAGCTTGAGCATCGAGCGCCCATCGGGACGCCGCTCGAGCACGACTTGCGTACCCGGCAACACCGAGTTGTAGTCGACGCCTGCAGCGCGGTACGACTCGGGCGGCGCCACACGAACGTTGAAGTTCGACGCTTCCTCGGGCGTGAGGCTCGTCACCTCGATCTCGGCCTTCAGGGTTTCGCCCAACGCCGACTGCACGTTCAGGCGCCCCAGGCCGAGCGCTTGCGCGTTCGAGGCAATGAGGCACATCGCGGCGAAGGCCGCTCCGGTCAGAGCGAATCGCCCTGTGTACAGCGAGTTTCTTTTCAAGGCGTCTCCCAGTAGGAAGGGGGTGGAACCGAGCGAGCCCCACTGCTTTCGGAGTTGTTGTTGACGCGAGCCACGGGCTTTGAGGGCGCTTTCAACCGATAAAGGTAGAAATCACAATAACATCAACGAGATACAAAGACAAGCTCATGCTTTGCCTGACATTCGTCGGCAAAGCCGATCAAAGGGTTCAGGAGCAGGCCCTTGTGGCGGTTCCGCAACGCGGGACGAGGGCCTGCATCCATCTGTCACGCGTCGAGCAGGATGCGCAGCATGCGGCGCAGCGGCTCGGCCGCGCCCCACAGGAGCTGGTCGCCGATGGTGAAGGCGCCGAGGTACTCCGGCCCCATCGCCAGCTTGCGCACCCGGCCGACCGGGATGGTCATCGTCCCGGTCACCGCCACCGGCGTGAGGTCACGCAGGGTGTCTTCCTTGGTGTTCGGCACGAACTTCACCCAGGCGTTGTCGTTGCGAATCATCGCTTCGACGTCAGCCAACGGCACGTCCTTCTTGAGCTTGAAGGTCAGCGCCTGGCTGTGGCAGCGCATCGCGCCCACGCGCACGCAGAAACCGTCGACCGGCACGGCGGGCGTGCCGAAGCCGTCGCCCATGCCCATGATCTTGTTGGTCTCGGCCATGCCCTTCCACTCTTCCTTGGACATGCCATTGCCCAGGTCCTTGTCGATCCAGGGGATCAGGCTACCGCCCAGCGGCACGCCGAAGTTGGCCGTCTCCGCCTCGGTGAGGCTGCGCTGCTTGGCGATGACCTTGCGGTCGATCTCGAGGATGGCGCTCTTCGGATCGTCGAGCAAGGCCTTCACTTCGGCGTTGAGCGTGCCGTATTGCGTGAGCAGCTCGCGCATGTGTTGCGCACCGCCACCCGACGCCGCTTGATAGGTCTGCGTGCTCATCCACTCGACGAGGCCGGCCTTGTACAGCGCGCCCACGCCCATCAGCATGCAGCTCACGGTGCAGTTGCCGCCGATCCAGTTCTTGCCGCCCTTGGCGAGCGCGTTCTTGATCACCGGCATGTTGACCGGGTCGAGGATGATGACCGCGTCATCCTTCATGCGCAGCGTCGACGCCGCATCGATCCAGTGGCCGTTCCAGCCGGCCGCACGCAGCTTCGGGTAGACCTCGGTGGTGTAGTCACCGCCCTGGGCGGTGATGATGATCTCGCAGCGCTTGAGCGCGTCGATGTTGAAGCCGTCTTGCAGCGTGGTCTCGTTCTTCGCTTGTGCGGGCGCCTTGCCGCCGACGTTGCTGGTGCTGAAGAACACCGGCTCGATCAGTGCAAAGTCGTTCTCTGCCTGCATGCGGTCCATCAGGACCGAACCCACCATGCCTCGCCAGCCCACCAGGCCGACCAATCTCGTAGCCATCTTGATTCCTATCGTCTGTGAAAGTGTTGATCTGAAAGTGAAGGGTCAGCCTTGCGCTTTCAGCTGGGCGACCACAGCGTCGCCCATCTCCTTTGTGCCGACCTTCGTGGTCCCGGCGCTGTAAATATCGGCGGTGCGCAGGCCTTTCGCCAGCACCGCCTTGACGGCAGCCTCGATGCGCTGGGCCGCCTTCTCCTGGTTCAGGCTGAAGCGCAGCATCATCGCGGCCGACAAGATCGTGGCGAGCGGGTTGGCGATGCCCTTCCCCGCAATGTCAGGCGCGGAGCCGTGGCTCGGCTCGTAGAGGCCCTGGTTCTTCGCGTTGAGCGAGGCCGACGGCAGCATGCCGATCGAACCCGTCAGCATCGCGGCCTCGTCACTCAGGATGTCGCCGAACATGTTGCCGGTGACGATCACGTCGAGCCGCTTCGGCTGCTTCACGAGCTGCATCGCCGCGTTGTCGACGTACATGTGCTCCAGCTCCACGTCGGGGTACTGGGCGTGCACCTCGGTCACCACGTCGCGCCAGAACTGGAAGGTCTCCAGCACGTTGGCCTTGTCGACGCTCAGCACCTTCTTGTTGCGCTTGCGTGCGGCCTGGAAAGCGACGTGCGCGATGCGCTCGATCTCCGGGCGCGAGTAGCGCATGGTGTCGAAGGCTTCGTCGGCACCCTTGAACGCGCCATCGGGCGATTGGCGACGGCCGCGCGGCTGTCCGAAATAGATGTCGCCGGTCAGTTCGCGGATGATGAGGATGTCGAGGCCCGCGACGATCTCGGGCTTGAGCGACGACGCGTGCGTCAGCTCTTCGTAGCAGATCGCCGGGCGGAAGTTGGCGAAGAGCTCGAGGTTCTTGCGCAGGCCCAGGATGGCCTGCTCGGGGCGCAGCGGGCGGTCGAGCTTGTCGTACTTCCAGTCGCCCACGGCACCGAACAACACCGCGTCGGCTTCCTTGGCGAGCTTCAGCGTGTGCTCGGGCAGCGGGTGGCCGTGCGCCTCGTAGGCGGCACCGCCGACCTTGGCCTCTTCCATCTCGAACTTCAGGTCGAGGCAGGCGAGCGCCTTCAGGGCCTCGGCCACGATTTCGGTACCGATGCCGTCGCCGGGCAGGATCGCGATCTTCATGGTGTCGTCGTGTTCAGATGGTCTTGGCGAGCCAAGGCTTGGTCAGCAGGCGCTCGGCCTCGTAGGCCTTGATCTTGTCGGCATGGCGCAGCGTGAGGCCGATGTCGTCGAAGCCGTTGATGAGGCAGTACTTGCGGAACGACGCGATCTCGAACGGGATTTCAGCCCCATCGGGCTTGGCCACGACCTGGCGCTCCAGGTCGATCGTCAGCTGGTAGCCGACGAAGGCGTTCACCTCGTCGAAGAGCTGGTTGATCGCCGACTCGGGCAAGACGATCGGCAGCAGGCCATTCTTGAAGCTGTTGTTGAAGAAGATGTCGGCGTAGCTCGGCGCGAGGATGGCGCGGAAGCCGTACTGGTCGAGCGCCCACGGCGCGTGCTCGCGCGACGAGCCACAACCGAAGTTCTGGCGCGTCAACAGGATCGAGGCGCCCTTGTAGCGCGGCTGGTTGAGCACGAAGTCGGGGTTGGGCTTGCGCGTGGACGGGTCTTGTCCCGGCTCGCCGTGGTCGAGGTAACGCCATTCGTCAAACAGGTTCGGGCCGAAGCCCGACTTCTTGATCGACTTCAGGAACTGCTTCGGAATGATCGCGTCGGTGTCGACGTTTTCGCGGTCGAGCGGCGCGACCAGACCCTTGTGGAGCTTGAAGGCTTGCATGTCTTCTTCCTCAGGCGATGCGACGCACGTCGACGAAGTGGCCTTCGATGGCGGCGGCTGCGGCCATCGCCGGGCTCACGAGGTGGGTGCGCCCCCCTGCCCCCTGGCGCCCTTCGAAGTTGCGGTTGGAGGTGGACGCACAACGCTCGCCCGGCTCCAGCCGGTCGGCGTTCATCGCCAGGCACATCGAGCATCCCGGCTCGCGCCATTCGAAACCAGCCGAGGTGAAGACCTTGTCCAAGCCTTCCTTCTCTGCCTGCTCCTTCACGAGCCCGGAGCCCGGCACCACCAGCGCCAGCTTCACGTTCGACGCAATGCGCTTGCCCAGGCGCTTCACCACGGCAGCCGCCTCGCGCATGTCTTCGATGCGCGAGTTGGTGCACGAGCCGATGAAGACCTTGTCGATGCGGATGTCACTGATGGGCTTGTTGGGCTCGAGCGCCATGTAGGTCAGCGCACGTTCCATCGCGCCGCGCTTGTTCGCATCCTTCTCGCGGTCCGGATCGGGCACGCGATCTTCGATGGACAGCACCATCTCGGGCGAGGTGCCCCAGGTGACCTGCGGGCGGATCTCGCTGGCGTCAAGCTCGACCACACGGTCGAACTGCGCATCGGCATCGGAATGCAGCGTGCGCCAGTAGGCGATGGCCTGCTCCAGCACCACGCCGGTCGGCGAGAACGGGCGGCCCTGCGCGTAGTTGATGGTCGTGTCGTCGACCGCGATCAGGCCGGCGCGTGCGCCCGCCTCGATCGCCATGTTGCACACCGTCATGCGGCCCTCCATGCTCAGCGCACGGATCGCCGAGCCGGCGAACTCGATGGTGTAGCCGGTGCCACCGGCTGTGCCGATCTTGCCGATGATGGCGAGCACGATGTCCTTCGCGCCACAGCCCTTGGGCAAGGAACCATCGACCTTGATCAGCAGGTTCTTGGCCTTGCGCGCCAGCAGCGTCTGCGTGGCCAGCACATGCTCGACCTCGCTGGTGCCGATGCCATGCGCCAGTGCGCCGAAAGCGCCATGGGTGGAGGTGTGCGAGTCGCCGCAGACGACCGTCATGCCGGGCAGCGTGGCGCCCTGCTCCGGGCCGATCACGTGCACGATGCCCTGGCGCTTGTCGTTCATCTTGAACTGCGTGATGCCGACGCGGTCGCAGTTCTTGTCGAGCGTGTCGACCTGCAGGCGAGAGATCGGGTCGGCGATGCCGTGCGAACGGTCGGTGGTCGGCACGTTGTGGTCGCTGACCGCCAGGTTGGCCGAGATGCGCCAGACCTTGCGGTTCGCCAGGTCCAGGCCCTCGAACGCCTGCGGGCTCGTCACTTCATGGACGAGGTGGCGGTCGATGTAGAGGACGGCGGTGCCGTCTTCCTCGGTGTGGACGACGTGTTCGTCCCAGATCTTGTCGTACAGCGTGCGTCCCATGGCTACCTTGGTTGGCGTTCGGGCCGTTGTCGGGCGGAAAAGAGTGAGATTTTAGGCGTCCAGAAGCAAAAACCCCGGCTCTGAGGCCGGGGTTCGCGTGCAAAGAAAGCGCTTTTCCGGCGTTAGGCGCGTTGTGCAATGGGTTTGACGTCGCGCGCGGTCGCACCGGCGAATAGCTGGCGCGGGCGACCGATCTTGTACTCGGGGTCCGAGATCATCTCGTTGAGCTGGGCGATCCAGCCGACCGTGCGGGCGAGCGCGAAGATCGCGGTGAAGAGGCTCACCGGGATGCCAATCGCGCGCTGCACGATGCCCGAGTAGAAATCGACGTTCGGGTAGAGCTTGCGGGCGACGAAGTATTCGTCTTCCAGCGCGATCTTTTCGAGCGCCATGGCCAGCTTGAACAGCGGGTCATTCTGCAGGCCCAGAGCGCCCAGCACTTCGTGGCAGGTCTCGCGCATCAGCTTGGCGCGCGGGTCGTAGTTCTTGTAGACGCGGTGGCCGAAGCCCATCAGCTTGACGTTGGAGTTCTTGTCCTTCACCTGCTTGATGAACTCGCCGATCTTCTCGACGCCGCCCATCTTCTGGACGTCTTCCAGCATGTTGAGCGCCGCTTCGTTGGCGCCACCGTGGGCCGGGCCCCAGAGGCAGGCCACGCCGGCAGCGATGGCGGCGAACGGGTTGGTGCCCGACGAGCCGCACAGGCGCACGGTCGAGGTGGAGGCGTTCTGCTCGTGGTCGGCGTGCAGGATGAAGATGCGGTCCATCGCGCGCACCAGCACGTCGTTCGGCTCGTACTCTTCGCACGGGGTGGCGAACATCATGCGCATGAAGTTGCCGGCGTAGGAGAGGTCGTTGCGCGGGTAGATGTAGGGCTGGCCGATGCCGTACTTGTAGGCCATGGCCACGAGCGTCGGCATCTTGGCGATCAGGCGGATCGCCGCGATCTCGCGGTGCTGCGGGTTATTGATGTCGGTGCTGTCGTGATAGAAGGCCGACAGCGCGCCCACCAGGCCCGTCATCACGGCCATCGGGTGCGCGTCGCGGCGGAAGCCGCGCAGGAAAAACTGCATCTGCTCGTTGACCATCGTGTGGCGGGTGACCGTCTTCACGAAGTCGTCTTTCTGGCCGGCGTTGGGCAGCTCGCCCTTCAGCAGCAGGTAGCAGGTTTCGAGGTAGTCGCAGTTGGTGGCCAGCTGCTCGATGGGGTAGCCGCGGTACAGCAGTTCGCCCTTGTCGCCGTCGATGTAGGTGATGTTCGACTGGCAGGAAGCCGTCGACAGGAAGCCCGGGTCGTAGGTGAACTTGCCGGTCTGGGCGTAAAGCTTGCGGATGTCGATCACATCCGGGCCCACGGTGCCCTTGTAGACGGGCAGGTCCATGGCGGGGCTGCCGTCCGAGAACGACAGGGTGGCTTTCACGTCGGAGGGGGTCATGGGCATTCCTTCTTGAGAGTCTTGGAAATCACACGGCTCAGTGGTGACCGGTGCGCATCAGCCTGAGCACTTCGAATACTTCATCTCGCTGCAACTCGCCTTCGGGCTCCTTGCGGGCCAGCAGCAGGTCCAGCAAGTCGTTGTCCGACAGGTCCATCAGCGCGAGCAAGCCTTGGGCCTGCCCTTCGGTGATGGCCGTTCCCTGGCGCTTGAAGAAGCGCTCGACGAAGAGGTCGTTCTCCAGCAAGCCGCGGCGGCAGCGCCAGCGCAGCTTGGAGAGGGCCCGTTCGTCGATCAGGGTCTGCATGTCGTGGCGACCTGCTTAGACAGTCCGGCGGACCATCAATTCCTTGATCTTGCCGATGGCCTTCGTCGGGTTCAGGCCCTTCGGGCAGACGTCGACGCAGTTCATGATGGTGTGGCAGCGGAACAGGCGGTAGGGGTCCTCGAGGTTGTCGAGGCGCTCGCCAGTGGCCTGGTCGCGGCTGTCGGCGATGAAACGGTAGGCCTGCAGGAGACCGGCCGGGCCGACGAACTTGTCAGGGTTCCACCAGAAGCTCGGGCAGCTCGTCGAGCAACTCGCGCACAGGATGCACTCATACAGGCCATTGAGCTCTTCGCGCTCTTCGGGCGACTGCAGGCGCTCCTTCTCGGGCGGCATGGTGTCGTTCACCAGGTACGGCTTGATCGAGTTGTACTGGGTGAAGAACTGCGTCATGTCCACGATCAGGTCGCGGATGACCGGCAGGCCGGGCAGCGGCTTCAGGACGACGACATCCGGCAGCGTGCGCATGTTCGTCAGGCAGGCCAGGCCGTTCTTGCCGTTGATGTTCATGGCGTCCGAGCCGCACACGCCTTCGCGGCACGAGCGGCGGAAGCTCAAGGACGGGTCGACCGCCTTCAGCTTCATCAGCGCGTCGAGCAGCATGCGCTCGGAGCCGTCGAGTTCGACCTCGATCGTCTGCATGCGCGGCTTCGCGTCGGTGTCGGGGTCGTAGCGGTAGATCTGGAAAGTTCTCTTCGTCATGTCTGTTCCTACGGCGGGCTCAGAACGAGCGGACCTTGGGCGGGATCGATTCGGCGGTGAGCGGCTTCAGGTTCACCGGCTTGTAGTCGAGGCGGTTGCCGTCCGAATACCAGAGGGTGTGCTTCATCCACACCTTGTCGTTGCGGCCGTTCGGGAATTCGATGGAGTCACCGTAGTCGTTCACCGTGTGGGCGCCGCGGCTTTCCTTGCGGGCCGCCGCCGAGATCATGGTGGCGAGCGCCGCCTCGATCAGGTTTTCGACTTCCAGCGCCTCGATGCGGGCGGTGTTGAACACCTTGGACTTGTCCGCCAGGTGGATGCCCTTCACGCGCTCGGCGATGGCCTTGATCTTCACCACGCCTTCGTCCATCGACGACTGCGTGCGGAACACCCCGGCGTGCTGCTGCATGGCCGAGCGGATGTCGTTGGCCACGTCTTGTGCGTATTCACCGCTGGTGCTCTTCTCGTACTTGGACAGTCTCGACAGCGTGTAGTCGGCCGCATCGGCCGGCAGCGGCTTGTGGGCCTTGGCCTTGAGGCCGCTCTCGACGATGTGGTTACCGGCGGCGCGGCCGAACACCAGCAGGTCGAGCAGCGAGTTGGTGCCCAGGCGGTTGGCGCCGTGCACGCTCACGCAGGAGCATTCGCCGACCGCATAGAGGCCGTTCACCACCGCATTCGGGTTGCCGTCCTTCGGCACGACCACCTGGCCGTGGATGTTGGTCGGGATGCCGCCCATCTGGTAATGGATGGTCGGCACCACCGGGATCGGCTCCTTGGTGATGTCGACGTTGGCGAAGTTGTGGCCAATCTCGAACACCGACGGCAGGCGCTTCATGATGGTCTCGGCGCCCAGGTGGGTCATGTCGAGCACCACGTAGTCCTTGTTGGGACCACAGCCACGGCCTTCCTTGATTTCCTGGTCCATGCAGCGCGAGACGAAGTCGCGAGGCGCCAGGTCCTTCAGCGTCGGGGCGTAACGCTCCATGAAGCGCTCGCCGTTGCTGTTGCGCAGGATCGCGCCTTCGCCGCGGCAGCCTTCGGTCAGCAGCACGCCCGCGCCGGCCACGCCGGTCGGGTGGAACTGCCAGAACTCCATGTCTTCCAGCGGGATGCCGGCACGTGCCGCCATGCCCAGGCCGTCACCGGTGTTGATGAAGGCGTTGGTGCTGGCCGCGAAGATGCGCCCTGCCCCGCCTGTGGCGAGCAGCACGGTCTTGGCTTCGAGGATGTGCAGGTCGCCGGTTTCCATTTCCAGCGCGGTCACGCCGACCACGTCGCCCTCGGCGTCGCGGATCAGGTCGAGCGCCATCCACTCGACGAAGAAGTGCGTGCGGGCCTTGACGTTCTGCTGGTACAGCGTGTGCAGCATCGCGTGGCCGGTGCGGTCGGCGGCGGCGCAGGCGCGCTGCACCGGCTTCTCGCCATAGTTGGCGGTATGGCCGCCGAACGGGCGCTGGTAGATCGTGCCGTCGGGGTTGCGGTCGAACGGCATGCCGAAGTGCTCGAGCTCGTACACGACCTTCGGCGCCTCACGGCACATGAACTCGATGGCGTCCTGGTCGCCGAGCCAGTCGGAGCCCTTCACCGTGTCGAAGAAGTGGTAGTGCCAGTTGTCTTCGCTCATGTTGCCGAGCGAGGCGCCGATGCCACCTTGGGCTGCGACGGTGTGCGAGCGGGTCGGGAAGACCTTGGACAGCACGGCCACGTTCAGGCCGGCCTGGGCCAGCTGCAGCGACGCCCGCATGCCGGAGCCGCCGGCTCCGACGATCACGACGTCGAACTTTCTCTTTGCAATCTTGGTTGCGCTCACGTTCACAGTCTCCACAGCACTTGGATGGCCCAGCCGGCACAGCCCACCAGCCACACGAGCGTGGCCACTTGCAGCACGAGCTTCACGCCCACGGGCTTCACGTAGTCCATCAGCACGTCACGGATGCCCACCCACACGTGGTAGGCCAGCGCGACGATGGTCACGAAGGTCAGGAATTTCATCCACTGGGTGGAGAAGATGCCCGCCCATTTGTCGTAGCCCATGCGGCCAGGCAGCAGCACCTGGACGATCAGCACCAGCGTGAAGAGCGCCATCAGCACCGCGGTGACACGCTGCGCGAGCCAGTCGCGCAGGCCATAGTGCGCACCGACCACCGTGCGCTTGGAACCGTAGTTCGGAGTCGTCATGTTGTTGATCAGAAAAAGAGCTTGAAACCGAGGGCCAGCGTGAGCAGGATGCTCAGGCCCAGCGTCACGAGCGCCGAGCTGCGGCCGAATTCCTTCGAGACCGAGTGGGTGGCGTCCATCCACAGGTGGCGCAGGCCGGCAATGAAGTGGTGCAGGTAGGCCCAGATCAGGGCCAGCACGACGAGCTTGACGAGGATGGCCGGGAAGATCCACAGGCCGCTCACGAAAGCGCTCGTGAACGCGCTGTAGCTCACCTCCGAGGTGAGGCTCTTGTCGAGCAGCCAGATGATGAACGGCAACAGCACGAACATCAGGATGCCGCTCAGGCGATGGAGGATCGACACGACGGCCGCCGGGGGAAGCCGGTACTGCGTGGCTTCGATGAGGCGCATGTTGGCACCGGGTCTTTGCTTCGCTGTGGTCTCTGCCATACCCAACCTGTAATCCTGTAGAAACTTTCGGAGTTTATTGCAACGCAGCAGGGTTTCACCCAAGCGGCACGATTTCTGCGTTGTGGATCGCCCTGCCGTCGGCCTCAGCTCAGTTCATTGCGGTAGTAATGCGCCTGGGTGTTGTACAGGCCACGGCGCAACTCCACCGGCTTGTCGCCATAGGTGCGCGACAGCCGCTCCACGCTGAGCAAGGGTGCGCCCAGCGGGACTTGCAACAGCTCCGCCGCGCCGGCATCGGCGGCCACGGCACGCAACTGCTCTTCGGCGCGGATCATGCGCACACCGAATTCCGTTTCGAAGAGGCCATACATCGGCCCCTGGTATTCGCTCAAACGCTCGGCCGTGAGGCCCTTGAAGAGGGTGCCATTGAGCCAGATGTCGTCCAGCACCACCGGCGCGCCGTGAAAGTGCAGCACCCGGCGCACCTGCACGGCCATGTCACCCGCCTTCAACTCCAGCGCGCGGGCCACGTCGGCCGGGGCACGCATGCGGCGGCAGTCGATGAAGCGTCGTTGCGCACCGCCGGGCTGCCCATCGTCAGGCATCAGGCGCAGGAACCGGTACTGGATCTTCTCTTCGGCGTGGGTCGCCACGAAGGTGCCCTTGCCCTGACGGCGCACCACCAGGTTTTCGTCGGCCAAGGCGTCGATGGCCTTGCGCACCGTGCCCTGGCTCACCTTGAAGCGGGCCGCCAGCTCCATCTCGCTCGGGATGGCCTCGCCCGGCTTCCACTCGCCGCTCTGCAGGCTGCGCGTGAGGAGCGACTTGATCTGCTGGTACAGCGGGCTGAACGCCGGGCCGTCGGCCTCGCCTTCCGCGGGGCGGACAGCAACAGGGACGGACGTCGACGTGGCCATGTCCGGAATTGCAACACAGCCGCCCGGTTTGCGTCCACGCCCATTTGAAAGATGTCTTATATAAGACATAAGAGCATTGACACACCCAGGGTTGCCACCTAGACTCGCCTACACTCCCCGGCTCACCAGAAAAGCGCCCGCCGCGGCCCGAATTCCACCATTCCCCTGAACCTTCCGGAGCCTTCCATGAGCAAGAAACCCGTTCGTGTTGCCGTCACCGGCGCTGCTGGCCAGATCGGCTACGCCCTGCTGTTCCGTATCGCCTCGGGCGAGATGCTGGGCAAGGACCAGCCGGTCATCCTTCAGCTGCTGGAGATCCCCGACGAGAAGGCCCAGAAGGCACTCAAGGGCGTGATGATGGAACTCGACGACTGCGCGTTCCCGCTGCTCGTGGGCATGGAAGCACACAGCTCGCCCGAGACCGCCTTCAAGGACACCGACTACGCCCTGCTGGTCGGCTCGCGCCCCCGCGGCCCCGGCATGGAACGCGCCGAGCTGCTGGCCATCAACGGCGCCATCTTCACGGCCCAGGGCAAGGCCCTGAACAAGGTCGCCAGCCGCAACGTGAAGGTGCTCGTGGTCGGCAACCCCGCCAATACCAACGCCTACATCGCGATGAAGAGCGCGCCCGACCTGCCGGCGAAGAACTTCACCGCCATGCTGCGCCTGGACCACAACCGCGCCGCCAGCCAGCTGGCCGCCAAGACCGGCAAGCCGGTGTCGTCGATCGAGAAGCTGGCCGTGTGGGGCAACCACTCGCCCACCATGTACGCCGACTACCGCTTCGCCACCATCGACGGCCAGTTGGTCAAGGACATGATCAACGACCAGGCCTGGAACAAGGACGTGTTCCTGCCCACCGTCGGCAAGCGCGGCGCCGCCATCATCGAAGCGCGCGGCCTGTCGTCGGCCGCTTCGGCTGCCAACGCCGCCATCGACCACATGCGCGACTGGGCCCTGGGCACCAACGGCAAGTGGGTCACGATGGGCGTCCCGTCGAACGGCGAATACGGCATTCCGAAGGACGTGATGTTCGGCTACCCCGTCACCTGCGCCAACGGCGAATACAAGATCGTCGAAGGCCTGAGCATCGACGCCTTCTCGCAAGAGTGCATCAACAAGACCCTGGCCGAGCTGCAGGGCGAGCAAGACGGCGTCAAGCACCTGCTCTGATCTCCCGAGGGGCAAGACAAAAAGGCCGGTGCATCAAGCTGCTGGCCTTTTTTTCGCCTCCACGCTGACCCGAACGCCATGCCGCTCCACCCCAGACAAGCCCTCTTCGATGCACGCGAAAGCGTGCCGAGCCTGCCTGTCTGCGACCACTACTGCGGGGTCGAGGTGCGCATGCGCAAGAGCCTGCAGCTGCAGGCCGAGCTGGGGCCCGTCTTCGACGTCACGCTCGACTGTGAAGATGGCGCGCCCGTCGGCGGTGAAGCCGAACACGCCCACCTGGTGGCCGAGATGGCCACCTCGTCGCTCAACCTGCACGGCCGCGTCGGCGCCCGTGTGCACCCGGTCGACCACCCGAGCTTCGATGCCGACGTGGCCACGCTCGTGAAGCGTGCCGGCGGCCGCCTCGCCTACCTGATGGTCCCGAAGGTGGCCGACTTCGATGAAGCCCAGGCCGCCGTGCGCGCCATCGACCAGGCGATGCTCGAACACGGCCACAAGCGCGTGCTGCCGGTGCACGTGCTGATCGAGACGCATGGCGCGCTGCGCGAGGTGCAGCGCATCGCCGCGCACCCGCGCATCGAGTCGTTGTCGTTCGGACTGATGGATTTCGTCTCGGCCCACCGGGGTGCCATTCCGCAGGCGGGCATGAGTGCCCAGGGCCAGTTCGAGCACCCGCTGGTGCTGCGCGCCAAGCTCGAGATCTCGGCCGCCTGCCACGCCGCGGGCAAGACACCCTCGCACTGCGTCGTGACCGAGTTCAGGAAGCTCGACCTGCTGCGCGCCGCCGCCCAGAAAGCTGCACGCCAGCTCGGCTACTTGCGCATGTGGAGCATCCACCCCGATCAGATCCGCCCCATCGTCGAGAGCTTCGCGCCTACCGTGGCCGAGACCGACCAGGCCATCGAGATCCTGATGGCCGCACAAGCCGCCGACTGGGCGCCGATCAGCCACCGCGACACACTGCACGACCGCGCGAGCTTCCGCTACTTCTGGCACGTGCTCGAGCGTGCCCGCCAGACCGGCCAGGCCCTGCCCGCGCAAGTGGAAGAGGCGTTTTTTGCTGACACCCCGGGAGCCGAGGCGTGAACTCCTCCACACCCGCGCCCGGCAGCTTGGCGAACAAATGTTTCAGCCTCCTGGCTCCCCTCGCACCACGCACTAGCACGCCGTGCCGCGCGCGGGTGAAGACGATCGGCGCGGCGTTCGTGACTTCACGCACGCCCGCCCGGCCGGCGTTTGGTGCCGTGGCCGCACCGCTGCAAAGCACCGCGCACCGGGCGCGAGCAGCGCACCCGACGTCAGCACTGCAAATTGTTTCAATCAGGGATTCCGCCCTGGAAAGCCGATGTGAGCGGCCCTTCACAATCCGTGCTTCCTCAACACCAGGAGTGAATCCATGACCTCTCGCGTCGCACTTGCCGTTGCCGTGTCTCTCGCCTTCGTTGGCAGCGCCGCCCTGGCGCAGGCCGCCAAGCCCGCAGCGAAGAAGCCTGCCGCGGCCGAGAAGCCGCTGCCCCAGGCCGACCAGGCCCAGCTCGACGCCGCCGAGCGCACCCACTTCGGCAACTATGACTGCGACCAGAAGCAGACCATCGACGTCTCGATGAACCCGAAGAATCCGGGTTACGTCGACGTCAAGTTCAAGAAGGACACCTGGACGATGAAGCCCAGCGTCTCGTCCACCGGCGCGCTGCGCCTGGAAGACGTCAAGGGCCGCACCCTGCTGCTGCAGATCGCCAACAAGTCCATGCTGATGGACACCAAGGCTGGCCGTCGACTCGTCGACAGCTGCGTGCACGAGAAGCAACGCGCCGCCGCCGAAGCGGCTGCGAAGTAAAGGCGTTCTCCGAGTGCAACGCGAGCCGGTCATCACCCTGCATGCCGTTCCTGCGGCGCGGCGCCTCGGCGCGCCTGCGCGCAGGAATCTTGCTTCCCTTTCCCCTCGCTTTGCACCACCCGGAGAACTCCATGCTTCAAGCCTATCGCCAACACGTTGCTGACCGAGCCGCGCTCGGAATCCCTCCGCTGCCCCTCACGGCCCAGCAGACGGCCGAGCTGATCGAGCTCTTGAAGGCACCGCCCGCTGGCGAAGGCGAGTTCCTGCTGGACCTGCTGACCCACCGCGTGCCCCCGGGCGTGGACGACGCGGCCAAGGTCAAGGCCTCCTTCCTCTCCGCCGTGGCCCACGGCGACGTGACGGTCGGCCTCATCTCCAAGGCCAAGGCCACCGAGCTGCTCGGCACCATGGTCGGCGGCTACAACGTGCAGCCGCTGGTCGACCTGCTCGACCACGCTGACGTCGCGTCCGTCGCCGCCGACGCACTGAAGAAGACGCTCCTGATGTTCGACTTCTTCAACGACGTCGCCACCAAGGCCAAGGCCGGCAACGCCAAGGCCAAGGAAGTCATCCAGTCGTGGGCCAACGCCGAGTGGTTCACCTCGCGCCCCGAAGTGGCCAAGAAGATCACCGTCACCGTCTTCAAGGTGCCGGGCGAGACCAACACCGACGACCTGTCGCCGGCCCCCGATGCCTGGAGCCGCCCGGACATCCCCCTGCACTACCTCGCGATGCTGAAGAACACGCGGCCTGATGCCGCCTTCAAGCCCGAGGAAGACGGCAAGCGCGGCCCGATGCAGTTCATCGAAGACCTGAAGAAGAAGGGCAACCTCGTGGCCTACGTGGGCGACGTGGTGGGCACCGGCTCTTCGCGCAAGTCGGCCACCAACTCGGTGATCTGGGCCACGGGTGAAGACATCCCGTTCGTGCCGAACAAGCGCTTCGGCGGCGTGACGCTCGGCGGCAAGATTGCCCCGATCTTCTTCAACACCCAGGAAGACTCCGGCGCGCTGCCGATCGAAGTCGACGTGTCCAAGCTCGAGATGGGCGACGTGATCGACGTCTACCCCTACGACGGCAAGCTCGAGAAGAACGGCCAGACCGTCGCCACGTTCTCGCTCAAGAGCGACGTGCTGCTCGACGAAGTGCGCGCCGGCGGCCGCATCAACCTCATCATCGGCCGCTCGCTCACCGCCAATGCGCGCGAGTTCCTGGGCCTGCCCGCCTCGACCGTCTTCCGCCTGCCCACCGCCCCCGCCGCCAGCACCAAGGGCTTCACGCTCGCGCAGAAGATGGTCGGCCGCGCCTGCGGCCTGCCGGAAGGTCAGGGCATCCGCCCGGGCACCTACTGCGAGCCCAAGATGACCACCGTCGGCTCCCAAGACACCACCGGCCCGATGACCCGCGACGAGCTGAAGGACCTCGCCTGCCTCGGCTTCAGCGCCGACATGGTCATGCAGTCGTTCTGCCACACCGCGGCCTACCCGAAGCCGGTCGACGTGAAGATGCACCGCGAGCTGCCCGCCTTCATCAGCAACCGCGGCGGCGTGGCCCTGCGCCCGGGTGACGGCGTGATCCACAGCTGGCTCAACCGCCTGCTGCTGCCCGACACCGTGGGCACCGGCGGCGACTCGCACACCCGCTTCCCGATCGGCATCTCGTTCCCCGCCGGCTCGGGCCTCGTGGCCTTCGCCGCCGCCACCGGCGTGATGCCGCTGGACATGCCCGAATCGGTGCTGGTGCGCTTCAAGGGCCAGCTCCAGCCGGGCGTCACCCTGCGTGACCTCGTGCATGCCATCCCGCTCTACGCCATCAAGCAAGGCCTGCTGACGGTCGCCAAGGCCGGCAAGAAGAACATCTTCTCCGGCCGCGTGCTCGAGATCGAAGGCCTGCCCGACCTGAAGGTCGAACAAGCGTTCGAACTCTCCGACGCCTCCGCCGAACGCTCGGCCGCCGGCTGCACGATCAAGCTCAACAAGGAGCCGGTCGCCGAGTACCTGCAGTCGAACATCGTTCTGATGAAGAACATGATCGCCAACGGTTATGCCGACGCCCGCACCCTGCAGCGCCGCATCGAGAAGGTCGAAGCCTGGCTGGCCAACCCGCAGCTGCTCGAAGCCGACAAGGACGCCGAGTACGCCGCCGTCATCGAGATCGACCTGGCCGACATCAAGGAGCCGATCGTCTGCTGCCCGAACGACCCGGACGACGCCAAGTTCCTCTCGGAAGTGCAAGGCACCAAGATCGACGAAGCCTTCATCGGCTCGTGCATGACCAACATCGGCCACTTCCGTGCCGCCGCCAAGCTGCTCGGCGGCCAGCGCGACATCCCGGTCAAGCTGTGGGTCGCCCCGCCGACCAAGATGGACCAGGACGAGCTGATCAAGGAAGGCCACTACGCCGCCTTCGGCACCGCCGGTGCGCGCACCGAGATGCCGGGCTGCTCGCTGTGCATGGGCAACCAGGCGCAAGTGCGTGAAGGTGCGACGGTCATCTCCACCTCGACCCGCAACTTCCCGAACCGCCTGGGCAAGAACACCAACGTGTTCCTCGGCTCGGCCGAGCTGGCCGCCATCGCCTCGCGCCTGGGCAAGCTGCCGACGCCGGCCGAGTACCTGAAGGAGATGGGCATCATCGACGCCGACAAGGCCAGCGTGTACCGCTACCTCAACTTCAACCAGATCGACGAGTACGTCGAGACGGCGAAGTCGGTGACGACGGCCTGATCGAAAGCGTTCGGCCAACAAAAAGCCCGCGGCTCACACCGCGGGCTTTTTTGTGGGCGTTTGCCCGGGAGGGCTGGCCTCAGTCGATCGCCAGCGAATACGTGCCGCCCGAGCCGGTGGTGCCGCTCACGTAGCGCACGCGCACGTAGTAGGTCGCCACGGTCGTGCCGTTGTTGCGCACCGAGGTGCTGTCGACCTGGCCGGTGCCGAGCGTGCTGCTCGCGAGCTGCGTGCCGGCGCTGCTGTAGATGTAGACGTCGTAGTTGGCGGTGCTCACCGGCGTGAGGCGTGCGCCGAGCGTGCTGCCCGGGTTGATGTTCACCCGGTAGTAGTCGGTGTCGCTGCTGCTGGAGATCGAGCCGGTGACGGTGTAGCCCTCGCGCACCAGCTGCGCCGTGCCAGTGGTGTTGTTCGACTCCACCTCGGCCACCGTGTTGGTCGGCGGCGGCGTGGTGCCGCCACCCGCCGCGAGCACGGCCGCGTAGGCGTCGACGATGCCGGTGCCGCACTGCGAGCAGGTGGCCGGGAACGCCCGCGCGGTGCTCTTGAGGATCGAAGCCACCTGGTCCGGCGTGAGCGAGGGGTTGCGCGACAGCACCAGCGCCGCCACGCCCGCCACGTGCGGCGAGGCCATCGAGGTGCCCTGGTAGTACGCGTAGTTGTCGCTGCCCGGGCCGCGCGTGCCGCTGTTGAGCGTCGAGAGGATGCCGTTGGCCGAGCCCGAGGCGGTGTCGCCGCCTGGCGCTGCCACCGACACGATCGAGCCGTAGTTGGAATACGAGGCCCGGCCGCCGTTGCGGTTGGTCGCGGCCACCGTGATCACACCGGCGCAGCTGGCGGGCGAGAAGCCCGAGGCGTTTGCATTGCTGTTGCCCGCTGCCACCACCACCACCGTGCCGCGGCTGCGGGCGGAGTTGATGGCGTTCTGCGAAGTGCTGTCGCACGAGCCGCTGCCGCCGAGCGACATGTTGATCACGCGCGCCGGGTTGGGGTTGCTCGGTGCGCCCGAGACGCTGCCGCCCGAAGCCCAGATGATGCCGTCGGCGATGTCGGAGGTGTAGCCGCCGCAGGCACCGAGCACGCGCACCGGCAGCACCTTCGCGCCGTAGGCCACGCCCGAGACGCCGCTGCCGTTGTTGGTGACGGCCGCGATGGTGCCGGCCACGTGCGTGCCGTGCCAGCTGCTGTTGTGCGAGGGCGAGAAAAGACCGCACTGGCCGTAGGTGGCGTAGTCGCCGGGGTCGCGCGCATCGGTGTCGCGCGCGTTGCCGTCGTTGCTGCCGCCGGTGTCCTTGATCATGTCGTAGCCGCCGACGATGTTGGCGGCCAGGTCGGCGTGCGGGCGGTAACCGGTGTCGATGACGGCGACGGTCACGCCGCTGCCGTTGGTGAGGTCCCACGCGGCGGGCAGGTTGATGCCACCGCGCGCTTCGTAGTAGTGCCACTGCTGGCCGTACTGCGTGTCGTTGGGCGTGGCCATCGCTTGCAGGATGCGGTCGGGCTCGGCGTATTCGACGTTGGCATCGGTGTCGGCGATCTCGCGGGCCAGCTGGCGCACGTCGGCCAGCGGCAGGCGGCGGTCGAGGCGCATCACGTGCGTGCCCAGGCCACCGCGGCGCAGCAGCTCCAGGCGGTGGCCACGGCGGGTGGCGGCGTCTTTTGCGCGGGCCAGCACGGTGCTGCTCGCCTCGCTGCGGTACTTGACGATCAGCCGGTCGGTCGGCAGCTCGGGCGGGGCAGACGCCGGGTCGGCGCTGCCGGCGAAGGTGGTGGACGACAGGGCTGCCAGCGCGAGCGCGCTCAGCAGCGGCCGCAGGGGTCGGGTCTTGTGCATGGTGTCTCCTCAACAAGCGTCCACGCCGTGGATTCAGCGGGATGGACGCGGATGTTGAGATTTATGCACGCACGTGCAGATATGGAATACCCGAGGTCGGGCTCAACTGAGCCGTTCGGTACAAAGCTGCGGCGAGGGCCCTTCGCTTAGAAGTCAAACTGCAGCGTGGCCATCGGCCCGCGGGCGCGCACGGTCACCTCCGACACCGCCCCCGACAACACCGGCTCGATCTCATGCCGCCGGTCGGAATACCCGAGCCGCAAAGCCACCTGCGGCGCCGGGCTGAAGACGACCGCCGCTTCATAGGTCGCCCCCGAAGCCCAGGCCGACGCATTGAGGTAGCTCAGCCGCCCTTCCACCGCCAGCCAGTCGTTGAAGCGCCAGCGTGGCGTCACGCCGCCGATGGCGCCGGTGCGCCGGTCGCTCAAGCTCGTGACCGTGTTGCCGCTGCCGGGCGTGGTGCGCAGCTTGAAATGCACCCGCGCCACACCAACAAAAGGCTCCAGTTCGAAATGCTCGCCAAAGCGCAGCCGGTGGTTGTAGGCCACGTAGCCGTATCGCATCTGCGCCTTGTGCTGCAAGGTCTGGGGGCCGACGAAGCTCGCGTTGTCGAGCACGACCGATTCGCCCACGGCGAGCGTCTGCGCGTCTTTCGCGGTGTAGTGCTCGTAGCCCACCTCGATGCCCGGCCCCGCAGGCCGCCCGTCCGTCTTGCCGTGGAAGGTGGCGCGCACGCTGCCGGCGGGCGACTCGCGGTCGCGGATGGGCACGTTTTGCACGCTGCCGCAGCCGGCGAGCGTGAGCGCCAGCGCGAGGCCAAGGGTCAGGGAGAGGTGTCGCCGCATGAGAAAACCTCCGTCAGGTCAACCGCGCTCGGGTGCGATCTCGGTCGCGTAGTCCACCAGCGCGCCCAGGATCTCCTGCCCGCGCTCGTCGGCCTCGGGCTCGAGCTGGTCGATGCGCTCGAAGAAGGCTTCGAGCGTGAGCGCTCCGCCTGCGCCGTCGTGCAGCTTGTGGGCGCAATGCTCCAGCCACTGCGCGTGCTCGGCCTCGTTCAGGGTGTGCGGGAAGTTGCGCGCGCGGTAGCGGAAGAGGAGCTCGTCGAGCCGCTTGTCGGCAAACGCCGGTCGCTTCTCGGCCAGCTGCTCGGGTGCGAGCCCACGCAGGCGCTGCAGCGTGCGGCGGTCGTCGTTGCCCACGAAGCCGCCGTAGAGGTCTTCGTCGACATCGGGCTTGCCTTCCGGTGCGGGCCGCTCAAACACCGCCGGCCACATGCCGGCGAGCAGCTGGCCCTTCTGCGCGCACAGCTCGGCGTGGCGCAGGCCGAGCGCGATGTCGACGCCCCACTTCGCTGCCACGGCATCGCTCAGCGTCTTGAGGTTGCCCACCACGATGGGCGACTTGTTGATGTGGAGGGTCTTGATCGGCAGGCGTGTCACGCCGTCGGGCAGGTCGTCATTGCGGCTGAACATGCGCTGGCGCATGGTCTCGACATCCAGCTCGAAGAGCTCGCTGGGGTCGGAGGCCAGGTCCCACACGATGACTTCGTTCTTGTTGGTCGGGTGCGGCGCGAGCGGCCACACCAGCGCCATGCAACCGCGCTCCACGCCGTACATGCCCGAGATGTGCAGGAAGGGTTTGCCCACGCCCATCTCGCGGATGACTTCATCCTTGCGGCGCAGGCGCAGGCAGAAGTCCCACAGCTTGGGCTGGCGGGTCTTGATGAGCTTGGCGACCGCAATCGTGGCGCGCACGTCGGACAGCGCATCGTGCGCCGCCTCGTGCAGCAAACCATTGGCCTTGGTGAGGTGCTCGAGCTTGAACGACGGCCGGCCATCCTCGTGCTTCGGCCACTCGATGCCTTCGGGCCGCAGCGCCCAGGTGATGCGCACCACGTCGAGCAGGTCCCAGCGCCCGCAGTCGTTCTGCCACTCGCGGGCATAGGGGTCGATGAGGTTGCGCCAGAAGAGGTGGCGCGTCACTTCGTCGTCGAAGCGGATCGAGTTGTAGCCCACGCCGATGGTGCCGGGCGCCGCCAGCTGCTTCTCGATCAGCTCGGCAAACGCATGCTCGGGCAGGCCTTCGGCCAGGCACACCTGCGGCAGGATGCCGGTGAGTAGGCACGACTCGGGGTCAGGCAGGTAGTCGGGCGTGGGCTTGCAATAGACCATCACCGGCTCGCCGATCTCGTTGAGGTCGGCGTCGGTGCGCACGCCCGCAAACTGTGAAGGCCGGTCGCGGCGCGGCACACGGCCGAAGGTTTCGTAGTCGTGCCAGAAGAAGCTCATGTCGCTCATGGGCTTGGAATCTAACAGGGGCTGGGTTCCGCGCGAGCGTGCTGGGGTGGGGTATCGCACTCCGCTCATGTCCCCCCGCCTGTGATCACTCCCGTGATCACAGGCTCCTCCTTTACTTCGCTCCGTGCGACACCCCACCCCATCACGCCAGCACCACCGAGCTTGGCCTGCACGACGGGGCACTGCGTCTAGCACATCGGGCCTGGGGTGAGGGGCGTAGTGAAGTGAAGGAAGGAATCGATGAACGCGGGAGCGTTCATCGAGGAGGGACATGAACGGAGCCCCTCACCCCAGGCCCGATGTGCCGCTCTGTCATGTCTGTCATCGATCAAAGCCCCCTCATCTGTATATAAGGCACCCCCACCCCATCGGCTAAGCTTCCCACCCCCGAAGGCAATCTCGACAAAGAAGACATGACTCGCGCCTACAACTTCAGCGCCGGCCCCGCCGTCCTCCCCGAACCCGTGCTGCGCCAGGCCGCCGAAGAGATGCTCGACTGGCACGGCAGCGGCATGTCGGTGATGGAGATGAGCCACCGCGGCAAGGAGTTCATGTCGATCCTCGCGCAGGCCAAGGCCGACCTCGCCGAGCTGCTCAATCTGCCGACCAACTACAAGATCCTCTTCATGCAAGGCGGTGGCGTCGGCATGAACGGCATCATCCCGATGAACCTCCTGGGCGACAAGAAAAGCATCGACGTCGTCAACACCGGCTCCTGGGCGAGCAAGTCGCTGAAGGAAGCGAAGAAGTACGCGAAGGCGAACGAGGTGGCCACCAGCGAGCCGCAGCACTACACCTGCATCCCGCCGCGCGAGACCTGGAAGCTCGACCCCGACGCCGCCTACGTGCACATCTGCAGCAACGAGACCATCGGTGGCGTGCAATACCACTGGGTGCCCGACACCGGCGCCGTGCCGCTCGTGGCCGACATGTCGTCCGACATCCTCTCGCGCCCCATCGACGTGAGCCGCTACGGCCTCATCTTCGCCGGCGCGCAGAAGAACATGGGCCCCTCGGGCATGACGCTCGTGCTCGTGCGCGACGACCTGCTCGGCCGGGCGCTGCCCATCACGCCCAATGCCTTTGACTTCAAGCAGCAGGCCGACAACGACTCCATGCTCAACACGCCGCCCACCTACGCGATCTACATCGCGGGGCTGGTGTACCAGTGGCTCAAGAAACAAGGCGGCCTCGCCGCGATGGAAGCGCACAACCGCAAGAAGGCCGCGCTGCTGTACGACCTGCTCGACGCCACACCCTTCTACACGAGCCCCGTGGCCCGCAGCGACCGTTCGCTGATGAACGTGCCCTTCACCCTGCCCACCGAAGAGCTGACCACGGCCTTCCTGCAAGGTGCCAAGGAGCGTGGCATGGTGCAGCTGAAGGGCCACAGCTCGGTGGGCGGCATCCGCGCCTCGATCTACAACGCGATGCCCCTTGAGGGCGTGCAGGCGCTGGCCGACTACATGAAGGAATTCGCGGCCCGCCACGGCTGACCGCCGTCTCTATATAGACAGAGCGCCACAAAACGAGGGCCTCGCCGGCAGCGGCGAGGCCCTTTTTTCATCGCCGCGCGAATTCGTGATGAATGTCGCAGCCAGCGATGAGAGCACGGCCGTGCATGGGGAACAACGCGGCCGAAGTGCCGCAAATCCACCTTAAGTCCAAGTCCCAGGCCACCGATATTCCGACGGAACGGGAAGGGAACGAGGTTCCGAGGGCATTGCATTCACCTGAATGCCCCGGTCTCTGATCTTCCAAGAGACGTGACCGCAATCCCGCCCTAACAGGACAACAGCAGGCCCAACCGCCCCGCTCCAAGTCGAAGACCGGACAACCGAACAAGGAATCCACATGGCCACCATCATTTCAGCCCTCAGCACCGCGCAGATCTCCGGCCTGTCCAGCAGGACCATCGCCGGGCTGACGACAGAAGACTGGGCGGCGTTCAACAGCGACCAGATTGCGGCGCTGACGACGGCGCAGGTTGCAGCGATCTCCACCGCGGGTGTGCCCGGCCTGAACAGCAGCCACATGATGGCGTTCCAGACGCAGGACCTGCGCGCGCTGACCACGCAGGTGATGCGTGCACTCGACAGCGACCAGCTCAACGCGCTCGGCAGCGACCAGGTGCAGGCCCTGACCACCACCCAGGTGGCCAACCTGACGAGCACCCAGGTCTCGACGATGACGACCGAAGACCTGAACGCCCTGGGCACGCAGCACTTTGCGACCCTGTCGACGCAGCAGGTCGCCTCGCTCAACAGCGATCAGCTCGGTGCACTCGAAACCAACGACCTGCGCGCCCTCACGACCGCCGGCATCCGCGCGCTCAACAGCGACCAGCTGGCCGCCCTGAATTCCGATCACATCGGCGCCCTCACCTCGGCGCAAGTGGTGTCGCTCACCACCGACCAGATCCGCAGCCTCAACAGCGATGACCTGAACGCGCTGACCAGCGACCAGATCCCGCGCCTGACGACCACGCAGATCGGCGCCCTGTCCACCGCCCAGATCTCCACGATGCAGACGGCCGACGTGGTGGCCCTGAGCACCGCGCAAGTCGCCAACCTGACGAGCGACCAGATCGGCGCCTTCAACAGCGACCACATCGGCGCCATCGAGACCAACGACCTGCGGGCCATCTCGACCGCGACCATCCGCGGCCTGAACAGCGACCAACTCGCCGCCCTCAACAGCGACCAGATCGGCGCGCTCACCACCGCCCAGACCGCCGCGCTCACCTCGGCCCAGATCGGCTCGATGACGACCGAGGACCTGAACGCCCTCGGCACCCATCACTTCGCCGGCCTGTCCAGCGCCCAGGTCGCCGGCCTGACCAGCGACCAGCTCGGCGGCCTGCAGACCAATGACCTGCGCGCCCTGAGCAGCGCCGCCCTGCGCGCGCTCAACAGCGACCAGCTCGCGGCCCTGACGTCCGACCACATCGGCGCCCTCACCTCGGCCCAGGTCGTCTCGCTCTCCACGCAGCAAGTCCAGAGCCTCAACAGCGACGACCTGAATGCGCTCACCAGCGACCAGATCCCGCGCCTGACGACCACGCAGATCGGTGCCCTGTCCACCGCCCAGATCTCCACGATGGAGACCGCCGACGTGGTGGCCCTGACCACCGCCCAGGTCGCCAACCTCACGAGCGCCCAGATCGGCGCCTTCAACAGCGACCACATCGGCGCCATCGAGACCAACGACCTGCGCGCGATCTCGACCAACACGATCCGTGGCCTCAACAGCGACCAGCTGGCCGCCCTCAACAGCGACCAGATCGGTGCCCTGACCACCGCACAGACGTCTGCCCTGACCTCGGCGCAACTCGGCACGATGACCACCGAGGACTTGAACGCCCTCGGCACCCAGCACTTCGCCACGCTCACGAGCGTGCAAGTCGCCGGCCTCAACAGCGACCAGCTCGGCGCCCTGCAGACCAACGACCTGCGTGCCCTGAGCAGCGGTGCGATTCGCGCCCTGAACAGTGACCAGCTCGCGGCCCTGACCTCCGACCACATCGGCGCCTTGACCTCGGCCCAGGTCGTCTCGCTCACCACGCAGCAGGTCCAGAGCCTCAACAGCGACGACCTGAATGCGCTGACCAGCGACCAGATCCCGCGCCTGACGACCACGCAGATCGGCGCCCTGTCGACCAGCCAGATCTCCACGATGGAGACGGCTGACGTTGTCGCCCTCACCACCGCCCAGGTCGCCCGCCTGAGCAGCGACCAGATCGGTGCTTTCAACAGCGACCACATCGGCGCCATCGAGACCAATGACCTGCGCGCGATCTCGACCGCGACCATCCGCGGCCTCAACAGCGACCAGCTCGGCGCCCTCAACAGCGACCAGATGGGCGCCCTCACCACGGCCCAGACGTCTGCCCTGACCTCGCAGCAGATCGCCGGCCTGGCCACCAACGACCTGAACGCGCTGGGCACCCAGCACTTCGCCACGCTGTCCAGCGTGCAAGTCGCCGGCCTCAACAGCGACCAGCTCGGCGCCCTGGAAACCAACGACCTGCGCGCATTGACCAGCAGTGCCGTGCGCGCGCTCAACAGCGACCAGCTCGCCGCACTCACCTCCGACCACATCGGCGCGCTCACCTCGGCGCAGGTGGTCTCTCTGACCACCGACCAGATCCGCGGCCTGAACAGCGATGACCTGAATGCGCTGACCAGCGACCAGATCCCGCGTCTGACCACCACGCAGATCGGCGCCCTGTCCACCGCCCAGATCTCCACCATGGAGACCGCCGACGTGGTGGCCCTGACCACCGCCCAGGTCGCCAACCTGACGAGCGCCCAGATCGGCGCCTTCAACAGCGACCACATCGGTGCCATCGAGACCAACGACCTGCGGGCGATCTCGACCAACACGATCCGTGGCCTCAACAGCGACCAGCTGGCCGCCCTCAACAGCGACCAGATCGGTGCCCTGACCACCGCCCAGACGTCTGCCCTGACCTCGGCGCAACTCGGCACGATGACCACCGAGGACCTGAACGCCCTTGGCACCCAGCACTTCGCCACGCTGTCCAGCGTGCAAGTCGCCGGCCTCAACAGCGACCAGCTCGGCGCCCTGCAGACCAATGACCTGCGCGCCCTGAGCAGCGGTGCGATCCGCGCCCTGAACAGCGACCAGCTCGCCGCCCTGACCTCCGACCACGTCGGTGCGCTCACCTCGGCGCAAGTCGTCTCGCTGACCACGCAGCAGATCCGCAGCTTGAACAGCGACGACCTGAACGCGCTCACGAGCGACCAGATCCCGCGCCTGACCACCACGCAGATCGGTGCGCTGTCGACGACGCAGATCTCCACGATGGAGACCGCTGACGTCGTGGCGCTCACCACCGCCCAAGTCGCCAACCTGACGAGCGACCAGATCGGCGCCTTCAACAGCGACCACATCGGTGCCATCGAGACCAACGACCTGCGGGCCATCTCGACCAACACGATCCGCGGCCTCAACAGCGACCAGCTTGGCGCCCTCAACAGCGACCAGATGGGTGCGCTGACGACGGCCCAAGCCGCCGCCCTGACCTCGCAGCAGATCGCCGGCCTGGCCACCAACGACCTGAACGCCCTGGGCACCCAGCACTTCGCGACGCTTTCGAGCGCCCAGGTGGCCGGTCTCAACAGCGATCAGCTCGGCGCCCTGGAGACGAACGACCTGCGCGCCCTCGGCAGCAACGCCGTGCGCGCCCTCAACAGCGACCAGCTCGCCGCGCTCACGTCCGACCACATCGGCGCGCTGACCTCGGCGCAGATCGTCTCGCTCACCACGCAGCAGGTCCAGAGCCTCAACAGCGATGACCTGAACGCGCTCACCAGCGACCAGATCCCGCGCCTGACCACGGCCCAGATCAGCGCCCTGACCACGGCCCAGATCTCCACCATGGAGACCGCCGACGTCGTGGCCCTGAGCACCGCCCAGGTCAACCGCCTGGCCAGCGCACAAGTCGGTGCGTTCAACACCGACCACATCGGCGCCATCGAGACCAACGACCTGCGTGCGATCGCCACCCTGTCGATGCAGGGCCTGACCAGCGACCAGCTGATCGCCCTCAACACCGACCAGATGGGTGCGCTGACCACCGCGCAGACCTCCGCCCTCAACTCGCAGCAGCTCGGCTGGCTCGCGACCGAAGACCTGAACGCCCTGGGCACCCAGCACTTCGCCACGCTCACGAGCGTGCAAGTCGCCGGCCTGACCAGCGACCAGCTCGGCGGCCTGCAGACCAATGACCTGCGCGCCCTGAGCAGCGCCGCGATCCGTGCGCTCGGCAGCGACCAGCTCGCCGCGCTCACCTCCGACCACATCGGCGCACTCACCAGCGCCCAGGTCGTGTCGCTCACCACGCAGCAGATCCGCAGCCTCAACAGCGACGACCTGAATGCGCTGACCAGCGACCAGATCCCGCGCCTGACGACCACGCAGATCGGCGCGCTGTCCACCACCCAGATCTCCACGATGGAGACCGCCGACGTGGTGGCCCTGAGCACCGCGCAAGTCGCCAACCTGACGAGCGCCCAGATCGGCGCCTTCAACAGCGACCACATCGGTGCCATCGAGACCAACGACCTGCGCGCCATCTCGACCAACACGATCCGCGGCCTGAACAGCGACCAGCTCGGCGCGCTGAACAGCGACCAGATCGGTGCCCTGACCACCGCCCAATCGGCTGCCCTGACCTCGCAGCAGATCGGCACGATGACCACCGAGGACCTGAACGCTCTGGGCACCCAGCACTTCGCCACGCTCTCCAGCGTGCAAGTCGCCGGCCTCAACAGCGACCAGCTCGGCGCCCTGCAGACCAACGACCTGCGCGCCCTGAGCAGCGGTGCAATCCGCGCCCTGAACAGTGACCAGCTCGCGGCCCTGACGTCCGACCACATCGGCGCCTTGACCTCGGCCCAGGTCGTCTCGCTCACCACGCAGCAAGTCCAGAGCCTCAACAGCGATGACCTGAATGCGCTCACCAGCGACCAGATCCCGCGCCTGACGACCACGCAGATCGGCGCCCTGTCCACCGCCCAGATCTCCACCATGGAGACGGCCGACGTGGTGGCCCTGACCACCGCCCAGGTCGCCAACCTGACGAGCGCCCAGATCGGCGCCTTCAACAGCGACCACATCGGTGCCATCGAGACCAACGACCTGCGCGCGATCTCGACCAACACCATCCGTGGCCTCAACAGCGACCAGCTGGCCGCCCTCAACAGCGACCAGATCGGTGCCCTGACCACCGCCCAGACGTCTGCCCTGACCTCGGCGCAACTCGGCACGATGACCACCGAGGACCTGAACGCTCTGGGTACCCAGCACTTCGCCACGCTCTCCAGCGTGCAAGTCGCCGGCCTCAACAGCGACCAGCTCGGCGCCCTGCAGACCAATGACCTGCGCGCCCTGAGCAGCGGTGCGATCCGCGCCCTGAACAGCGACCAGCTCGCGGCCCTGACGTCCGATCACATCGGCGCCTTGACCTCGGCGCAAGTCGTCTCGCTGACCACGCAGCAGATCCGCAGCTTGAACAGCGACGACCTGAACGCGCTCACGAGCGACCAGATCCCGCGCCTGACCACCACGCAGATCGGTGCGCTGTCGACGGCGCAGATCTCCACGATGGAGACCGCTGACGTCGTGGCGCTCACCACCGCCCAAGTGGCCAACCTGTCGAGCGCCCAGATCGGTGCCTTCAACAGCGACCACATCGGTGCGATCGAGACCAACGACCTGCGTGCTATCTCCACCAACACGATCCGTGGCCTCAACAGCGACCAGCTGGCTGCCCTGAACAGCGACCAGATCGGCGCCCTGACCACCGCGCAAAGCGCCGCGCTGACCTCGCAGCAGCTCGGCTCCATGACCACCGAAGACATGAACGCCCTGGGCACCCAGCACTTCGCCACGCTGTCCAGCGTGCAAGTCGCCGGCCTCAACAGCGACCAGCTCGGTGCCCTGGAGACGAACGACCTGCGTGCCCTGAGCAGCGCCGCCCTGCGTGCCCTCAACAGCGACCAGCTCGCCGCGCTCAACTCCGACCACATCGGTGCACTCACCAGCGCCCAGGTGGTGTCGCTCACGACGCAGCAGGTCCAGAGCCTCAACAGCGATGACCTGAATGCGCTGACCAGCGACCAGATCCCGCGCCTGACCACGGCTCAGATCGGTGCCCTGTCCACGGCCCAGATCTCCACGATGCAGACCGCTGACGTCGTGGCGCTGACCACGGCCCAAGTGGCCAACCTGTCGAGCGCCCAGATCGGCGCCTTCAACAGCGACCACATCGGTGCCCTCGAGACCAACGACCTGCGTGCGATCTCGAGCAACACGATCCGCGGCCTGAACAGCGACCAGCTGGCCGCCCTCAGCAGCGACCAGGTCGGCGCGCTCACGACGGCCCAGTCGGCCGCCCTGACCTCGCAGCAGCTCGGCACCATGACCACCGAGGACATGACCGCCCTGGGTACCCAGCACTTCGCGACGCTCTCCAGCGCGCAAGTCGCCGGCCTCAACAGCGATCAGCTCGGCGCCCTGGAGACGAACGACCTGCGCGCCCTGAGCAGTGCGGCGGTCCGTGCGCTCAACAGCGACCAGCTCGCCGCGCTCAACTCCGACCACATCGGCGCGCTCACCAGCACGCAGGTGATGTCGCTCACGACCGACCAGCTCCGCTCGCTCAACAGCGATGACCTGAACGCGTTCAACACCGACCAGATCTCGCGCCTGAGCACGGCCCAGGTCGCCGCGCTGACGACCGCCCAGGTTTCCACCCTGGAGACGGCCGACGTTGCCGCGCTGACGACCGCCCAGGTCGGCCGTCTGACGAGCGACCAGCTCGGGGCCTTCAACACCGACCACATGGTCGCGTTGGAGACCAACGACCTGCGCGCCATCGGCACCGCGTCGATCCAGTCGTTCAAGTCTGACCAGCTCAACGCCCTGACGAGCGACCAGCTGGGTGCGCTCACCACCGCCCAGGTCGGTGCGCTCACCACGCAGCAGCTCAACGCGCTGACCACGGACAAGCTCAACGCGCTCGGCTCCGGCCAGTTCGCGGCGATGAACTCCGACCAGGTGCATGCCCTCACGACCGAACAGGTCGCCGCGCTCGAAACCAACGACCTGCGTGCGATCTCCTCGGCCGGCCTGCGAGCCCTGGGCAGCGACCAGCTCGCGGCGCTCAACTCCGACCAGATCGGGGCCCTGACGACGCAGCAGGTGGCCACGCTCGCCACGCAGCAGATCGGCACGCTCAACAGCGACGACCTGAACGCCTTCACCAGCGACCAGTTCGCCGCGATGACGACGGCCCAGGTGCACGCCCTGAGCTCGGCGCAGATCGGCACGATGACGACCGAAGACCTGTCGGCCATGACCACGGCGCACTACGCCGCGCTCACCACCGACCAGGTCGCCGGCCTGACGTCCGACCAGATCCCGTCGCTCGACACGCAGGACATCCGCGCCCTGACGGTGGCCTCGCTGCGCTCGCTGACCGATGAGCAGCTCGGCTCGCTGACCTCCACGCAGATGCAGCAGCTCGGCGGCATGGTCAACCAGCTGACCACGCAGCAGATCGCCGGCCTCGACACCGACGACCTGAACGCACTGAGCACCTCGCAGTTCATGGTGCTCAGCACGGCCCAGATCCATGCGCTGACCACCGAGCAGATGAACGCCCTGGAGACGAACGACATCCGTTCGCTCACCACGGCAGGCATCCAGGCACTCGACAGCGACCAGATCGCCGCGATCAGCACCGACGCCTTCGCCGCGCTGACCAACGCCCAGATCTCCGCCTTCACCACGGCGCAGATCACGGCGCTCACGACCGACCAGATCGTGGCCCTGACCACCGACCAGGTCGCCGGCCTGCAGACGCAGGACATCGCAGCGATGGACATGACGCAAGTCGCGGCCTTCGCCACCGATGACATCGGCCAGATGTCGGCGGCGCAGCTCGACGCGTTCTTCGCAGCCTCGCCGATCGTGCTCGACCTCGACGGCAACGGCGTGAGCACCCTGGCCGCGGCCAACGGTGTCCACTTCGACCTGAACGGCACGGGCAACACGGCCAACCGCGTGGGCTGGGCTTCTGCCACCGACGGCCTGCTCGCGATGGACCGCAACGGCGACGGCCAGATCAACGACGGCACCGAGCTCTTCGGCGTGGCCACCAAGCGCGCCGACGGCACCCGCGCCGGCAACGGTTACGAGGCGATGAAGCTGGAAGACAGCAACGGAGACGGCGTGCTCAACGCGAGCGACGCCAACTTCGACAAGCTGCGTGTCTGGGTCGACGCCAACTCCGACGGCAAGACCGACGCCGGCGAGCTGCACGGCCTGGCCGACTTCGGCATCGTGTCGCTCGACCTGCACGGCGTGACGGGCACCGCTGTCGACAACGGCAACCTGCTGGGCATCACCTCCAGCTACAGCAAGGCCGACGGCAGCACGCACGACATGGCCGACGTGTGGTTCTCGAAGGACGCACCGAAGCTTGACGAGCTGCTCGCCAGCGCGCCGAGCGAGGTGCTGCCGGGCAGCACGGCTGCCGCACCGGCCGCCGCGGCACCTGCAGCTTCGACCGGCGCCGTCGACAACCGCCTGCTGCCGGACGCCGACCCGAGCGCCCCGCTGATCTGACGCAACGACCGTGGCGCAGCAACCTCCTCCCCCGGGGCGGTTGCTGCGGCCCATCGGTCGCCACGGCCACAGATGGGCCGTGGATGACGCCCGTTTCCCCCGATCAACCGAGGGGTCATGTCGTGAAAATGGCGCGAAGGCCCTGACATGAAGTTCTTCAAGTGGTTGACCGGGACGGCGCTGCTGAGCAAGCTGAAGATCCGTTTCGGCGGCTGGTTCTCGTCCGACAACTCCTTTGCCACCCCGAACAACGGTGGTGGCAACGGCAATGGCGACAACGGCGGGAACAACGGCAACAACGGCGGGTCGGCATACGCCCTGACCGATGAGCAGGTGCGTGCGCTCACGCCGTCGCAGATCGCGGCGATGAGCACCGACCAGCTCAACGCCCTCACCGCCTCCCAGTTCGCGCTCTTCACCGTCACGCAGTCGACCGCGATGACGCCGACGCAGATCGCGGCGCTCGAAACGCAGGACTTCCGCGCGCTGGAGTCGGCCGACCTGCGCGGCATGTCGAGCGCGCAGATCAACGCCTTCACCACCGACCAGATCGCGCTGCTCGCCACCTCGCGCCTGGTGGGCATCTCGACCGACGTGATCCCGGCGATGACCACCGCCGCCATCGGCATGCTGTCGACCGCGCAACTGGCCGCGCTCACCACGGGCCAGGTGTCGCAGCTCACCACGCAGCAGCTGCGCGTGCTCGAGACCGACGAGCTCAACGCCTTCACGACCGCGCAGTTCGCCGCCCTCACCCCGGCCCAGGTGGCCTCGCTCACGCTCGACAGGATTGCCGCCCTCGAAACGCAGGACCTGCGGGCGCTGGGGACCGCCCAGTTCGCAGCCCTCAACCTGGCCCAGGTCGCGGCGCTGCGCACCGACCAGCTCGCCACGCTCGAATCGGCCGACCTGCGCGCCATCTCGGTCGACGCGCTGGCGGGGCTCAACTCCGACCAGATGGCGGCCTTCAGCACCGCGCAGATCGCCCAGATCACCACGGGCCAGGTGCGCGCGCTCACCACCACGCAGATCGCCGAGCTCGCCACGCAAGACGTGGTGGCGCTCACCACCGCGCAGGTCGCCTCGCTCACCGTCGACCAGGTGGCCGCGCTCGGCTCGCACCAGATCGCCGTGCTGGAGACGCTCGACCTGCGGGCGCTGTCGAGCGACATGCTGCAAACGCTCAGCTCCGACCAGATGGCCGCGCTCACCACCGCGCACATCGCCTCGTTCACGAGCGACCAGCTCAACGCCCTCACCCCGCAGCAGCTCGCGGGGCTCGAGACGGCCGACGTGCGCTTCCTCACCACCGCGCAGTTCGCCGGCCTGTCGGCCACGCAGATCAATGGTTTCAACAGCGACCAGATCGCTGCCATCGAGACCATCGACCTGCGCGCCATCGGCACCGCCACGCTGCAGGGCATCGACTCGGCGCACCTCAACGCGCTCACGAGCGGCCAGATCGTCGCGCTCACCACCGACCAGGTGCGGGCGTTGACCACCAGCCAGCTCGCCCACCTCGACACGGCTGATCTGGACGCGCTGACCACCACGCAGTTCGCCGCGATCACGAGCACCCAGATCGTCGCGCTCACCACCGACCAGATCCCCACCATCTCGACCGAAGACCTCAACGCGCTGCCCACCGCCGTGCTGAGCGCGCTCACGGCCGAGCAGATGGCCGCACTCACCGCGCTGCAGCGGGTCTCGCTCTCGGCCGGGCTCGCGTTCACGCCCGAGCAGATCGCGGCGATGTCGACGCGCGACCTCAACTCCTTCCTGCCGCAGCACTTCGCGGCCTTCACCTCGGCGCAGATCGCCGCCCTCACCACCGAGCAGATCTCGATGCTGGAGACGGCCGACCTGCGCGCCATCGGCACCGCCGGCCTGCGCGCCTGGTCGTCCGACCAGCTGGGCGCGCTCGGCTCCGACCACTTCCCCGCGCTCACCAGCACGCAGATCGGAGCGCTCAGCACCGCTCAGATCGCGAGCCTCTCGACCGAAGACCTGGCCGCCTTCACCACCGCGCAGATGCCGCAGCTCAGCACCGCGCAGGTGGCCGCGCTCACGCCGGAGCAGATCGCCGCGCTGGAAACGCAAGACCTCAACGCCTTCGGCAGCGCGCAGTTCCAGGCGCTCGGCACGCACCAGATCGCCGCGCTCACCACCGACCAGGTGTCGCAGCTCGAAACCGCCGACCTGCGCGCCCTGAGCCCCGCCGCGCTGCAGTCGATGACACCCGAGCAGTTCGCAGCGCTCGGCAGCCAGCACTTCGCGGCGTTCTCCACCGCACAGGTGGCCTCGTTCAGCGGCGCGCAGATCGCCGCCATGAGCACCGACGTGCTCAACGCGCTGGGCACCGAGCAGTTCGCCGCCTTCAGCACTGCGCAGGCCTCGTCGTTCACGCTGGAGCAGGTGGCCGCGCTGGAGACGGCCGACCTGCGCGCCCTCAGCAGCGCCGCCCTGCGCGCCTTCTCGCCCGAGCAGCTCGACGCGCTCGGCTCGCAGCACTTCGCGAGCCTGTCCACCGCCCAGACGAATGCGCTGCGCACCGACCAGATCGCCGCGCTGTCGGGCGAAGACCTCAACGCGATGGGCACCGAGCACTTCGCCGCCTTCGGTACCGCCCAGGCCTCGGCGCTCACCTTCGAGCAGGTCGCCGGGCTCGAAACCGCCGACGTCGCCGCGCTCGGCAGCCTCGCCCTGCGCGCGCTCTCGACCGACCAGCTCTCGGTGCTCAACTCCGACCACCTCGCCGCGCTCGGCACCGCGCAGGTGGCCGCGCTCACCACCGCCCAGGTGGCCGGCCTCGCGCCCGAGCAGCTCAACTCCTTCGGCACGGCGCAGATTGCCGCACTCACCACCGCCCAGGCTGCCGGCCTCACGCCGCTGCAGCTGGCGCTGATGGAGACGCAAGACCTCAACGCCCTGGGCAGCGCGCAGTTCGCCGCGCTCAGCACCACCCAGATCAGCGCCCTCTCGCTCGACCAGATGGCCCAGCTGGAGACGGCCGACCTGCGGGCCCTCGGCAGCGCCGCGCTGCAGTCGCTCAGCGTGTGGCAGCTCGAGGCGCTGGGCTCGCAGCACTACGCCTCGCTCGGCACCGCCCAGGTGGTCGCGCTCACCACCGAGCAGGTCTCCTACCTCACCAACGACGACCTCAACGCGCTGCAGACGGCCCACTTCGCCGCCCTCACGAGCGCCCAGGCCGCCGCGCTGCGCGTGGAGCAGATCTCGTTGCTGGAAACGGCCGACCTGCGCGCCTTGAGCTCAGCCGCCCTGCGCGCGCTCTCGCCCGACCAGCTCGCCGCCTTCACGAGCGACCACCTCGCCGCGCTCGCCACCTCGCAGATCGCGCAGCTCACCACCGCGCAGATCGCCGGCCTGCCGCCCGAGACGCTGGGCGCACTCTCCACTCAGCAGATCGTCTCGCTCACCAGCACCCAGCTCGCCGCGCTCACGCCGGGGCAGGTGGCCGCGCTCGAAACCCAAGACCTGAACGCCCTGAGCACGCTGCAGTTCCGCGCGCTCGGCACGCAGCAGATCGCCGCCCTCACGCTCGACCAGGTGGCCAACCTGGAAACGGCCGACGTGGCCGCGCTCAGCACCACCGCGCTGCAGGCGCTCTCGCCCGAGCAGCTCGACGCGCTGGGCTCGCAGCACTTCGGCGCGCTCACCACCACGCAGATCGCCTCGTTCAGCGCCAGCCAGATCGGCGCCCTCTCGGTGAGCGACCTCAACGGCTTCGGCACGCAGCAGTTCGCCTCGCTCACGAGCGCCCAGGTCACCGGCCTCACCGGCGACCAGCTCCTGAACCTGGAGACGCAAGACCTGCGCGCGCTCACCACCACCGCGCTGCGCGCGCTGGCGCCCGAGCAGCTCGCCGCCCTCACGAGCGACCTGCTGCAGGCGCTCAGCACCGCCCAGATCGCCTCGCTCACCACCAGCCAGGTGGAAAACCTCGCGCCCGAGGCGCTGGCCGCGCTGTCGACCCTGCAGATCGGCTCGCTCACCACCACGCAGCTCAATGCGCTGACCGCCTGGCAGATCGCCACGCTGGAAACGCAGGACCTCAACGCGCTGAACACCGCGCAGTTCCGCGCGCTCGGCACCCAGCAGATCGCCTCGTTCACGCTCGACCAGGTGGCCAGCCTGGAGACGGCCGACGTGGCCGCGCTCACCACGAGCGCGCTGCGCGCCTTCTCGCCCGAACAGATCGACGCGCTCGGCTCGCAGCATTTCGCCGCGCTCACCACGCAGCAGATCGCCTCGTTCACCTCCGACCAGATCGGCGCGCTCTCCAGCCCCGACCTCAACGGCTTCGGCACCCAGCAGTTCGCCTCGCTCACCAGCGCGCAGGTCGCGGGCCTCACCGGCGACCAGCTCATGAACCTGGAGACGCAGGACCTGAGGGCGCTCACCACCACCGCGCTGCGCGCCATCTCGCCCGACCAGCTTGCCTGGCTGCAGAGCGACCACATCGCCGCGCTGAGCACCGGCCAGATCGTCTCGCTCACGACCAGTCAGGTGGCAAGCCTCGCACCGGAAAGCCTGGGGGCACTCTCCACGCAGCAGATCGTGTCGCTCACCTCGGCACAGGTCAACGCGCTCACGCCGTGGCAGATCGCCACCCTGGAGACACAAGACCTCAACGCCCTGAGCACCCTGCAGTTCAGCCGCCTGGGCACGCAGCAGATCGCCGCGCTCACGCTCGAGCAGGTGGCCAGCCTGGAGACGGCCGACGTGCGGGCGCTCTCCACCAGCGCGCTGCGCGCCTTCTCGCCGGCGCAGATCGACGCGCTGGAGTCGCAGCACTTCGCCGCGCTCACCACGCTGCAGATCGCCTCGTTCAACAGCGACCAGATCGGCGCGCTCTCCAACACCGACCTCAACGGCTTCGGCACCCAGCAGTTCGCCGCGCTCACGAGCACCCAGGTGCTCGGCCTCACGCAGACGCAGATCTACGGCCTGGAAACGCAAGACCTGCGCGCGCTCACCACCGCCGCCATCCACGCGCTGCTGCCCGACCAGGTGGTGGCCTTCGCGCCCGAGCACATGGCCACGCTCGGCAGCCAGCAGATCGCCGCCCTCAGCAGCCAGGCGGTGGCCGCCCTCACGCCGGCGCAGATCATCGCGATGACCACCACGCAGATCGTGGGCCTGGAGACGGCCGACATCGCCGCGATGACGAGCGACCAGATCGGCGCCTTCGAGGCCGAAGACATCAACGCGATGTCGAACGCGCAACTCGACGCCCTCTTCGCCGCCACCCCCATCGTGCTCGACCTCGACGGCAACGGCGTGCGCACCACGGCCGCTGCCGATGGCGTGCACTTCGACCTCAACGCCACCGGCACCGCGCACAAGGTGGGCTGGGCCTCGGCCACCGACGGCCTGCTGGTGATGGACCGCAACCACGACGGCCAGATCAACGACGGCAGCGAACTCTTCGGCACCGGCACCCGTGGCGCCGACGGCCGGCGCGCCGGTAACGGCTTCGACGCCATGCGCTTCGAAGACAGCAACCACGACGGCCGGCTCACCGCCGCCGATGCCCGCTTCGGCGAGCTGAAGGTCTGGGTCGATGCCAACCAGGACGGCCACGCCGACGCCGGCGAGCTGCACGGCCTGGCCGAGCTCGGCATCGTCTCGCTCAACCTCGACGCCGTGGCCGGCACCACCGTCGACAACGGCAACCTGCTCGGCCTGGTGTCGAGCTACACCACCGGCGACGGCACCCAGCACGCCATGGCCGACGTGTGGCTGGCCAAGGACAAGGGCGCCGACCTGCAACTCGGCGACCTGCTCTCCGCCCCGGCCGACAACCTGCTGCAAGGCGGCGAGCTGCGCACCGCCAGCACCGGCACGGTGTCGGCGGCGCCGCTGTCGTATCCGGGCCTGGTCGACGGCTCGTCGAACCCGCTGATCTGAGCCGCCCCGCTCCGCTGAACCGCCCCGCTCCGTTCAGGCTGAGCCTGTCGAAGCCCCGCCCCGCACGCCGCAGATCACCGCAACAAGCGCCACTTGCCCCACCTGTTCGGCCGATGGGCAAGGCCGCACCGCACCTAGCATCGAACCACGTCCACGCCCGTGCTTCGAGGCCCGCCGCTGCGCATGTCCACGCCCACCCCCGTCTTCACCGTCATCGTCACCACGCACCTGCGCGCCGCGCTGCTCGACCGCGCGCTGCGCTCGCTGCGCGAGCAGAGCTTCCAGGACTTCGAGACCGTGGTGGTCGCCGATGCGCTCGATGCCGAGACCGCCGCCGTGTGCGCCCGCCAGCTGCGCCCGCAGGATGTGTTCGTGAAACGCAGCGGTGCCCCCGGCCCCGCCCGCAGCCGCAACCTCGCGCTGCAGCTCGCCCGCGGCGAATGGGTCACCTTCCTCGACGACGACGACACCTACGGCCCCGGCCACCTGGCCACGGCGCTCGCCCAGATCCGGGAGCACGCCGCCCAGGGCGTGCGCGTGCTCTTCTCCGATTTCGACATCCTCACCGAAGACCGCAGCCAGGCCCCGGTGGTGCCGCAAGGCCGCGCCCGCATCGCGCTCGGCACGCAGGCGGTGACGTCGCTCTACGCCAAGAACTTCATCCCCAACAACGCGCTCGTCTTCCACCGCCTGGCGCTGGAAGGCTGCGAGGTCGACCCGCACCTCAAGTCGCAGGAAGACTGGGACTTCCTGCTCGCCGTGTGCGCCCGCCACCTGCCGGTGCACTACGCCGGCGGCGAGGCCGTCGTCCACAAGGACTACGTGAACCCCGGCACGCGCCGCGGCAACAGCGAAGCGGCCAACGACACGAGCGTGGTGCTCGACTTCCTGCACGTCTACAAACGCTGGCCCGCCCCCACGCCCGAGCTGAAGGCGCAGCGGCAGGAGCTGCTGAAATCGGCCGGCCTCGCGCTGCCGCTGGAATGGTTCTGACATGAACAGCCGCGACGAGTACCTGCGAGAGCTCGACGGCCTGCACGACCAGATCGTCTTCTGCAGCTGGGCCGGCACCAACGCCCTCTCGCCGCAGCGTGCGATGGCGCTGCTCTCGGTGACCATGCGCATCGGCGTGCCGGTGGTCTGCGTGACGCCCGGCAACCTGATGGACTGGCAGCACCCCGACCAGCCCTTCCACCCCGCGTATGAATTCCTGAGTGCCACGCACCGCGCCGACTACCTGCGCACGTATTTCATGCACCACTACGGCGGCGGCTATACCGACATCAAGCAGACGCTGCGCCCCTGGCGCGGCTTCTTCGAGCGGCTGCAGGCCCACCCCGGGCACGACGGCCTCGGCTACACCGAGATCAGCCCGCGCGGCGTGGCCCCCGTGCCCCCGCCGCTCGGCGACGAGCTGCGTGCCAACTACCAGAAGCTGATCGGCCTGTGCGCCTTCATCTTCCGCAAGCACTCGCCCTTCACCACCGCGTGGCTCGACGCCACGCACGCACTGCTCGACGCCAAGCTCGACACGCTGCGCCAGCACCCCGCGCGCCACCCGCAAGACCAGACCGGCGTGATGTTCGAAGGCGGCGAGCGCTCGCAGTACCCGATCGGCTGGACCGAGATGCTCGGCAACCTCTTCCACCCGCTGGTGCTGCAGATGCACGAGCGCATCCTGCACGACGAGATCGCGCCGAGCTTCCAGCAGTACCGCTAGCGCCGGGCAGCGGGAGCCACGCTTTTGTATCTATAGATATTTACAAAAGTGGCTTTATTGGCATAATCTATTTATATGCCAAAGACCACCCGGGCACTGCTGCAGTTGCCGCCCTCCACCGCCGCCGCCATCGAGAAGCTGGGCGCCGACCTGGCCGTGGCCCGCCTGCGCCGCAAGGAGTCGCTGCGCTCGTGGGCGCAACGGCTGGGCATCACGGTGCCCACGCTCCAGCGGCTCGAAGCCGGCGACCCCTCGGTGGGGATCGGCATCGTGGCGACCGCGCTGTGGCTCATCCAGCGCGATGGCGAACTCGCCCAGCTCGCCGCGCCCGAACACGACCGCGGCGCCATCGAGATGGACGTGCGCGAAGCCATCGAGCTGGGCCGGGCCCGCGCCCAGGCCTCGGCCGAAGCCCGCGCCGCACGCGTGAAGCGCTGACACCATGCGCTTCGACACACTCCACCTCTGGTACCTGGGCGAACCCGAGACGCCCCGCTACGTCGGCGAACTCAAGCTCGTCTCGGCGGGCAAAGGCGTGTCGCTGCGCTACGGGCCGCAGTGGCTGGCGCAAGGCTTTGCGCTCAGCGAAGACCTGCCGCTCGTCGACACCGAGTTCCTGCCGCCCGGCCGTCTGGCCGGCGATGCGCAGCGTGCGGTGGGCGCCGTCGACGACGCGCGGCCCGACCGATGGGGCGAAAAGGTGATCCGCTTCGTCGACAAGCCCAGGCGCCTGTCGCTCATGGAGTACCTCTACTACGCGGGGGACGACCGCTTCGGCGCGCTCGGCGTCTCGACCTCGCCCGACACCTACGCGCCGCGCACAGGCGGCCCGCTGCCGCGTCTCGAAGACGCCCAGGCGCTGAGCGAGGTGGTGGCCAAGATCGAAGCGTCCGAGCCGCTAAGCGCAACCGAGGCCCGCATCATCGCGGGCGGCGGCAGCCCGCTCGGTGGGGCCAAGCCCAAGGCACTGATCGAGATCGGCGGCGAGCAGTGGGTCGTCAAGTTCTTCAACCACGAGCCCCTCGATGCGCCGCTCGTCGAGCACGCCACGATGACGCTCGCCGCCCGCGCCGGCATCACCGTGGCCGAAACGCGGCCGATCGCGCTTGTCGGAGTGAACGCGATCGCGATACGCCGCTTCGACCGCGCGCAGGGTCGGCGCATCCACAGCCTCTCGGCCGGCACCGCCATCCGCGCGGCCACGGCGGCGGGCAGCGAGCCCGAGCTGGGCTACCCAGCGCTCGCACGCATCCTGCGCCGCGTGGGCGTGACGCAAGACAACGCCAACGCCCGTGATGCGCGCGAGCTGTTTCGGCGCATGGTGTTCAACATCCTCATCGACAACACCGACGACCACGAGAAGAACCATTCGCTGCTCGTCGTGAACCCCTTCGACAACGGCCGCCTGCGGCTCGCGCCGGCTTATGACGTGCTGCCCACGAACTCAGGCCAGGGGTACCAGGAGTTCATCTGCGGCGCACAGGGGCGCGATTCGACGCTGGCCAACGCGATGTCGCAGTGCGACGCTTTCGGGTTGCTGCCGGCGCAAGCCGCCGCGGAGGTGGCGGAGGTGATTGCCGTGGTCGACACCTGGCGCGAGCATTTCGCGACGGCCGGCGTGAGTGAGCGAGACATCGAGAGCCTGGCCGAGCGCATCGATGGCGAAGAGTTGCTGGCGCAGCGGCGCGGGTTCGACCCGGCAGGCTTTCGCAACACCGTCGCCCGGCGAAAGAAGCCGGGGCCGTTCGGGCAGCGCTGAGCGCATGCTTCCAGCAGAACCGCTAGGTGCCTTGCGCCTGGTGCAGCTCGACGAGGTTGCCATCCGGGTCCACGACCAGGATCTGCGAGCCGCCCGGCCCGACCTCGATCTCGTTTCGAAAGCGCACACCGGCCACCTTCAGCCGCTCGATGTCGGCCTTCAGGTCGTCGACCCACAGCACGATGCGGTTCCAGCCACCCGGGGCTTGCTTCGTGCCGTCGGGCATGTCGCGTGCGCCGGAGGTGCCCTCGCCACTCAGGATCAGCACCAGGCTGCCGCGTGAGAGCTGGGTGAAGGGGCCGTTGCGCTTGTCGAGCGTGAACCCGAGCGGCCCGGTGTAGAACGCGATGGCGGGCTCCATCGCCCGGGTCTGGTAGCGCACTGCCGCGCGATGGGGTGCAGAAGCGGTCATGTCGATCTCCTATCCGTCGAGACTGCGATGCAGCCAGTGTGGGATCGGCGTCACCCGGTGTCTTGGACGAATTTGACCTGGCTTGCCCTGCCTTACCCTGCCCTAGGCGAGCGCGATGTGATCGCTCTTCACGGCCGCGCCGCGGGCGCGCGCATAGTCGCCCGGCGTCATGCCGGCGAACGCCACGAAGTCGCGGATGAGGTGCGACTGGTCGGCATAGCCGCAGTCGAGCGAGAGCTGCGCCCAGCCCGGCGCCTGCGGCCCGGCGGCAAGAGCGAAGGCCCGTTGAAAGCGCTGGACGCGCTGGAACAGCTTGGGCGTCATGCCCACCTCGGCACTGAAGCTGTCGATGAAGCTGCGGTGGCTGCGGCCACAGGCCTGTGCGAGTGCTGCGATCGGCGCGCCCGGGTTCGACAGCAGCGCGATCGTGAACGGACGACGCGCCAGCGACGCGACGAGGTGCTGGCGCAGCGTGCGCTCCAGGATGGCGAAGCGCTTGGCGGCGCAAGGCGCGCTCGCGAGTGCGTCGTGCAGCCGGTCGGCGGCCACGGGCGACCAGATGGCCGCGAGGTCCATGTGTTGATCGGCAAGCTCGTCGGCCCGCGCGCCCAGGAAAGCGCGCGCACCGCCCGGCTTGAAATGCACGCCGACCATGCAGGCGTGCTCGCGGGTGTCGACCACAAAGCTCTGGCTGAACGCACCCGACACGAGCATCCCCGCATAGTGCCGAGCCTGGCCGTCGGCGCCGAAGACCCGGATCCGGTTCTCATGGAGGTTGACCACCAGCTCGAAGGTGCCAGCGGGCACGATGCGCTCCCGTGCGTGGGCCGGCGCGTCTTCCAGCGACCACAGGTGAGCGACCAGGCCGTCCAGTGGCGGTGCGGGCGTGTGGGTGTGGTACTTCAGCGGGGACTCCGGCCAGGGCGAGGGGGCCGGACCATCTTATGGAGATGCCCAACCGACCACACGCGATCCCCGGGTCCTCGGGAGTGGAATTCGAGCCGGAGCCGTCGCGCTAGGAGTTGCCCGTGAGTTCGCGCAGCGCGGCCACGCCCACCGGCGGCCGCGCCACCCAGGGCACGACATACGTGCGCTGGGCGAGGCCACCCGTCACGCGCGCCAGCTGCGCCGCTTCGCCCGCGAGCCGCGCGGCGAGCACGGGGTCGTGCGTGCCGGTGGCGGCGAGGCTGCGGTTCACCACCCACGCAAACGGCTCGATGGCGGCACGGCGAAGGTCGTCTTGCAGGCCCGCGGCTTCGGAGACGGGCGTCACCTCCGGCAGCGTGACGAGCACGATGCGCGTGTAGTCGGGGTCTTGCAGGCGCATCAGCGGCGTGACGATGCGCACCTCGGCCGTGGTCTCGAACTCGCGCGTCATCTGGCGGTGGTAGGCGCCGGTGGCGTCCATCAACAGCAACGTGTGGCCGGTGGGTGCCGTGTCGAGCACGACGAAGGCGCTGCGCGCCTCGCTCACGATGCGCGAGAACGCATGGAACACCGCCACCTCCTCGGTGCAAGGCGAGCGCAGGTCTTCCAGCAGCAGCGCGCGCTCGGCTTCGTCGAGGTCTCGCCCGCGGCTGGCCATGATCTTGTCGACGTAGCGCTGCGTCTCGGCCACCGGGTCGATGCGGTCGACCTGCAGGCCCGGCACGTGGCCTTCCAGCGTGCTGGCCAGGTGCGCGGCGGGGTCGGTGGTCGACAGGTGCACGGTCTTGCCGCGCGCGGCCAGCGCCACCGCCAGCGCTGCGGCGATGGTGGTCTTGCCGACGCCGCCCTTGCCCATCACCATCACCAGCCCGCGGCTCTGGCGCGCCAGCTCGTCGGCCAGCGCGCGCAGCGGCTGCGCTTCGGCCGGCAAGGCCGTGTCGCGGCGGGCCGGCTGCGGTGGCCGGGCGACCGGGTCGAGCAAGGCACGCAAGGCGGGCAGGCCCACCATGTCGAACGCGCGCAGCGGCACATGGTCTTGCGGCAGGGCCGCGAGGCTTGCCGGCATCGCCGCCAGCGCCTGCTCGCCGATCGCCTGCAGCGCGTTGGCCACCGCGTCATCGGCCCCCGAGGCGCGGAAGACCGCGTTGACCACCACCCGCTGGTTCACGAGCCCGAGCTCAAGCAGCTCGCCATGCGTGCGCGCGGCCTCGCGCAAGGCCGCGGCATCGGGCCGCGTGACGAGCACGATGGCGGTGTGCTGCGGGTCGGCCAGCGCGCGCAGGCCGGCCTGGAAGCGCTGCTCCTGCATCTTGAGCCCCGAGTGCGGGCCCAGGCACGAAGCGCCACGGTCGTTGCCTTCGAGGAAGCCCGTCCACGCCTTGGGCAGGCTCAGCAGGCGCAGCGTGTGGCCGGTGGGCGCGGTGTCGAAGATCACGTGGTCGTAGCCTTCGGCATCGCCGGCGAGCAGGCCGATGAACTCGTCGAAGGCGGCGATCTCGGTGGTGCAGGCCCCCGAGAGCTGCTCGCGCACGGTGTCGCGCTCGGCCTCGCTGCTGTCGCCCGGCATCTGGCCAATGACGCGCGCGCGGTAGGCCTGCGCGGCGGCCTCGGGGTCGATGTTGAGCGCATCGAGACGGGCCACACCGGGAATGGGCGTGGGCCGGTCGGAGAGTGATGCGCCCAGCATCTCGTCGAGGTTCGACGCCGGGTCGGTGCTGACCAGCAGCACGCGTCGGCCGGCATCGGCGAGCGCGAGTGCACAGGCGCAGGCCAGCGAGGTCTTGCCGACGCCGCCCTTGCCGGTGAAGAAGAGGAAGCGCGGTGGGTCGCGCAGCAGCGACAGCGGGGTGGAGAGCGAGCTCATGTCTGCGGAATGGGTTTGGCCTGATTCACTCAAGGGTTGCACGGCCGGGCCCCTCACCGGCTGACGTGGGTCAAACGCCCCATTGAGAGTGGGACGAGCCCCTTGGCCTCCGATCGAGCACGGGCGCAACTCGACCCTGAACGCGCGCTGATCCTGCCGCACGCGCTTGCACCCCGCACACCCGCCCGGTAGATTCGCCGCCACTCAAACCACGACAGATCGAGGAGGCAGCGCACATGGCCAGCCGGTGCATTCGGACCATCACATCGGGCACACGGTGCGTGCGTGACGCGCAGTTCCCCACCAACTACTGCTGGCAGCACCAGCCCGACAGCGAGCAGACCAAGCCGGCCGGCACGCGCGCGGGCGACCATCGCCAGCCCGCCACGAAAAAGAAGGCGGCCACCAAGCGAGGAGCGCGCCGATGAGCACCCCGGAAGAGAAGCGCCTAGACATCCTCATCACCGCCAGCGTGGCCGCCTGCGACAACGCGTCCAGGCAGTACGACGACTACGGCAAGACCTTTACCGCGCTCGACACCAAGGCACAGGCGGTGGTGACGATGGCCGGCGTGATCCTGGCCGCCATCGTGACCCTCACCAACTCGGGCCGCCTGGGCCAGCTGGTGGGCTCGTCGTCGGGGCCGGTGGTCGCGCTCGGGGTGCTCACCATCTGCATGACGCTCGTCTGCATGGCGCTCGGCTTCTACGCCTCACGCGTCACGCCGGTGAGCGTGCCCTTTGCGGCGCACGACCAGATCCAGGAGGTGGACGACCTGCTGCACCTGCCGGCCGACGAGGTGTCGAAGGAAAAACTGCTCGGCTACCACGCCGCGCGCATGAAGCACTGGAAGGCCTCGCTCGCCAACATCGCGCAGGCGGTGGAGCGCAAGGCGGTGCTGGTGCGCGCGGCGCAATGGGGCATCGTGGCGACCCTGGGCGTGGGAATGGGGGCGCTCTTGCTGGCGTTCGGGCGCTGAAGGGCGCAGAGGCTGCGGGGCCAAGCCTGCGATGGAATATTCGACGCCCCTTCGGTGTTTACTGCAGTGCCCCTCAACTTCGGAGACACGACCATGTTCCGCACCTTCTCATGGCCCACCCTCGTCCTGGCCGGCCTGCTGGCCACCGGCTGCGCCTCGATGCGCGGCGACGCCCCGGCCAAGGTGGCCGACGGTGTGTTCGTCGGCGCCAACGGCATGACGCTCTACACCTTCGACCGCGACACGACGCCCGGCAGGAGCGTGTGCAACGGCCCCTGCGCCACCAACTGGCCGCCGCTGATGGCCCCGGCCGGCGCCACCGCCAGCGGCGACTGGACCATCGTGACCCGCGACGACGGCGGCAAGCAGTGGGCCTACAAGGGCAAGCCCGTGTACTACTGGATCAAGGACCAGAAGCCGGGCGATCGCACGGGCGACGGTTTCAACAACGTGTGGCGACTCGCGCGCCCCTGAGCGCTGCGCACCGCGCGTGGGCGTCGAACAGCTCCTCGGCCACATCCCGGCGCTGCGCCGGTATGCCCGGCTGCTGACGGGCGACGCCACGCGGGCCGACGACCTCGTGCAGGACACGCTCGAACGCGCCTGCCTCAAGTGGGCGCTGTGGCAGCCCGGCTCGCTGCTGCGCAGCTGGCTGCTGTCGCTCATGCACAACCTGCACGTGAACCAGGTGCGCGACTGGCGTCACGACGACGGCCATGCGGCCCTCGAAGACGCGCCCGAACCCGCGCACGAGCCGATGACCCACGCGGCCGAGCGCATGGACCTGCAGCGCGCGCTGGCCGAGCTGCCGCCGGCGATGCGCGAGGTGCTGCTGCTCGTGACCGTCGAGGAGTACAGCTACGCCGAAGCGGCGGGCATCCTCGGCGTGCCGGTCGGGACCGTCATGTCGCGGCTGCACCGCGCGCGCGATCGCCTGCGCGAGCTCATGACGGAACGCACGCCCGCGGCGCGGCCCGTGCCCCTGCAACTGGTCAAGCGATGAACGACACCCCCGAACTCGTCGGCGACGCCGAACTGCACGCCTTCGTCGACGGCCAGCTCGACGCCGCACGCCTGCCGGCCGTGCTCGCGTGGCTGCAGGCCCACCCCGAAGACGCGGCGCGCGTGCTGCAGTGGCAGGCGCAGCGCCTGCAGCTGCGGCAGATGGCGCGCACGGTCGATCTCGACGAGACGCCCGCCGCTCTCACCCGCGTCGTGCTCGATGCCGGCGCGCGCGCGAGGCGGCGCATGGGTTGGCAACAGGTGGCCGCGGTGGTGCTGCTGCTCGCAGCCGGCGTGACGGGCGGCCGGTACTGGGGCCAGCGCGAGTCAGCCGAGCCGGCGCTGGCGGTGGCCCCGGCACCGCCTTTCGTGCGCGATGCAGCGCTCGCCCACACGGTCTTCGTCCCGGAGAAGCGGCACCCGGTCGAGGTGGCGGCCTCCGACGAGGCGCATCTCGTGCAGTGGCTCAGCCGCCGCCTCGGCGCGCCCTTGAAGGCGCCGTCCCTGGCCAGCCACGGCTACCACCTGCTCGGTGGCCGACTGTTGCCGGGTGAGGGTGCGCCCCGCGCGCAGTTCATGTACGAGAACGACCAGGGTGCCCGCGTGACCTTGTACGTCGCCGTCTTCGCCACGGGGCCGTCGCCCGGCCCGGCCTCCTTCCGCTCCGTGCGAGTTGGCGGCGAAGAGACGTTCTACTGGACCGAGGACCGGTTTGGCTACGCGCTCAGCGCCAATGTCGACCGGGCGAATCTGCAGGCGCTGGCGCGCGAGGTTTATGCGCAGTTGGAACGCTGAGGCGACGAGCGGACGGTGGCCGAGTTGTTCAAGACGGCGACCGATCTCCTTCGTAGGCTGCGTGCGTTTCCGGCGACGTCAACACGCAGACCATGGGTTCGCTTCAATTCCGTCGACCAGTTGCCATTTCGCGCGGGGCGCGCACCGGCGCCACCATCGACGTTCGCAATGCCCGGGGAGCTGTGATCTGCAGTACCACCGTGGCCCAGGACGGCACGGGCTACAACACCTCGGTGATGCGGCTCGCCGCGGGACATGAACGTTGATCGGCTTCGACTCAGTGGCGCCAGGTGGCCGGGGCATCCAGCGGGCGGGTGGGCAAGAAGCCGCCGAAGCGCTTGAAGTCACGCGTCATGTGAGCCTGGTCGGCGTAGCCTGCCTCATGAGCGATGGCGGCAAGCGACATGGGCACTGGGCCCTTGAGCAGGCGCAGCGCCCGCTGGAAGCGGCACAACGCCTGCACCGTTCTCAGCGGAAGCCCGACGTGCTTCAGCACGTGACGTCGCATCGTGCGTTCGGGAACCTGATGGTCGAGAGGCTCGGCCCCGGCCCTTGCCGCAGACAGTACGGCGTGCATCGCACCCCACTCCGGCATCGAGTGGACCCGCCGCCGCGCCAGGCGCGCAGCGGCCAACGCCACCTCGCCCCAGCGGGCCAACGCCTCTTCGAAGCTTGCCGAGGCCAGTACCCCACTCACGCCGGCATCGAGCTCAGGCGGCAATGTCGGGGCGGGGTCGATGCGATCCACGAGTTCTTTCGCCGACACGCCGAGCGCACATCCTCCCCACCCCAGCTGGAACCGGAGCCCCATCCACACGGTCTTCGCGCTGCCGTCGACGAAGTGAAGACGGGCGCTGGGGCCGCACATGCGGATGGCTGGAGAAGACAGGCGGCCTTGGTCGTCGACGTTCCAGGAAGCGAACAGGTCCATCCGGCCGTCCGGCACCACGGCCTGCCGCCCATCCAGGTAGACATGACAGCTCCACAGCGCTTCGACGGCTTCCATCGCCGAGGCCGGGATAAGGTGCTCGACATATTGGCTGGTCGGAAGCTGCTGGTCGTGCGCGACGCCGGCGCTTTCGGTCGCAATCTTCTGCATGGCGGCGGATTCTCGTGCCTTCACCAACCGTCCCTCGCCTCGGATTCACTCCGCTCGGATAAAGGTGCTCCATGAAATGGACTGCGGGACGAATGAAGTGGTGGCCGTGGATCGCCGCGGCCATCGTCACAGGGCTGGTGGTGGGCTCATGGCGCGTCTGGGAAGAATGCTGGCTCGGCCTGGTGTGCGAAGACGGGCTGGCAGCGTTCAACCGAGAGGTGACCGAGGGTGGGCTCAAGGCCGGTGAAGATGAACGGGCTCGGTTGGCCCAGCACCCGAGCAAAGAGTTCTTGGGCGGGCACACCATCGTCCCATACGCCTATCTGCCCACCGTGCGAGGCCTGTTCGGTCACTCGTTTCTGCTCGAGAACGGCCGGCTGTTGTCTTTCAAGGAAGCGCTTGGCCTGCACATGGGCCTCAACGCCGATCGGGAAGGGCCCGCGCTGCAGGCCACGGCCGTCGCGCTGGTGTCGTCACCCCGCGCGTTGAGCCAGCAAGACATCCTTTGGTCCGACGGGCGCTTGACCCGCAATCAGCATTTCGATGCGAGAACCGGCACGGCCCGCCCTGGGCGTTGGACCGAAGAACAACCCGACAGCGTCCAGATCGACGACGGCGTGGCCCTCGCCAGCGGCAGCAACTTCCGGCTGGTGCTGCGCCGCGATGGGTCGGTTTGGGGGTACGGTGGAAATGACTTCGGCCAGTTGGGCACCCCCGACGAAAACGTGAACAACCAGACCTTGCCGCTGACGCGGCCGGTGGCGGGCCTGACGGGCGTGACGGCAATTGCAGCCGGCATGCGTCATGCCGTGGCGTTGAAGCGTGACGGTACGGTGTGGCAATGGGGGGCAAACAACACCGCGCTTCATGATCTCAACCAGCGCCTGCACGGGGGCACCTGGGAGATGTCGAGCCAGTTGCCTCGTCAGCGCGACTTCTTCAATCCAGAGCCGTCACGTGTCCCTGGATTGCCGGACATCGTGAAAATCGCGGCGGGCAAAAACCACAGTGTGGCGCTCGACAAGAACGGTGCAGTGTGGGCGTGGGGTGAGTCATCGGGCGGGCTGCTTGGCATTCCTCTCCGGTTCTCGGCCGAGCCCTTGGGTCACCACCCGATCTACAAGGTCGGCACGTTTGTCGACCTGCCTGTACGAGTGCCCGGTGTGGAGCAGGTCGTCGATATCGCTGCAGCGGGTCGCCACACGATTGCCTTGAAGCGCGACGGCACCGTGTGGGGCTGGGGCATGAACAACGGCGAGCAGCTCGGGGCACGGGAGCACAGGCGTCCGCCCGCGCCCCGGGACCTCTCGGGACAGCCATCGCGGCAGGAGCACGATCCACCGTTTCCGATATCGGGCTTGCGGGACATCCAGCAGATCTTCACGTCCGAGACCTTCTCTGCGCTGGTAGACAAACGCGGCGACATGTTCCTCATGAGTGACCGGTTTGCGTATGACTTCGCTGCCCGGGTTCCCGGGCGAGCGGGGGCCAAGACTCGCATGCGGTTTTCGCTGGCCGCGCATGAACCTGATGGAACCATTCCGGCGACGCTGGACAGTGAGGTGGGCCTCTACGCCGTCGACGACGCGCTGGGCAGAGTCAACGGGCTTCTTCCCGGAGATGCGGGCTACGCCGCTGCAGCCCTGGCGCCCGCACGGGCGACCCCGGTCTTTGAGTCTGGCCAGAGCTTCGGCCGATCGCCCGGCGCAAGACAGTCCCCTGAACGATGGCTCAAGCTCGATGCAGACCGCTTGTTCGGGTTTTATGTCGTCTTCGGTTCCAACCGTTCGGCCTGGCAGCGGGTGAACCCACGAAACGGAAACGAAGAGGCCATCAAGGCGTACTTTTCGTTCCCGGCAGCGAATCCTGATCGTTTGCCATATGGGTTCATGCGAACCACGTTCGACTATCAATGGGAGCGTTCACCGAGTGCTCCGTTGGGTCCCGGCGTGAGCACCGCGTCTTACACATTGACGGGCCACGGGCTCAGGGGTGTTGACAGAGAAAGGTTCCAGCGCGATCTCACATCCACAGCCACGAAGTGAGGATCGAATCCCCGAAGAGCTTGAGAAAGAGTTCCTGCATCAGCAGCAAGCCGCGCTTTGTTCATGGCGCCCCTTCCCCCTCCGCCGCCAACCCCCGAATCACCTCCACAAACGCCTGCACCGCCGTACTCGGCGCCTCGCCCTGCAGCGTGATCAGCCCGAAGTCCGGCATCCGATCCGGCAACTCAGCCGCAATGCGCGTGAGCAGCCCGCGCCGCACATATTTGTCGACCAGCGCGGCGGGCTGCAGCGAGAGCATGTTGGTGCTCTGCAGAAGCTCCAGCGCGAAGAGGAACGACGGCGTCTCGACGATGCCCGAGGTGAGCGAGAGGCCGGTGCTCGCGAAGATGTCGTCGGACACCTTGCGCAGCGCGGTCGAGGTGGGATAAAGAATCCACGGCCAGTGTGAAAGCTCCAGCAGCCCGGGGGCACTGGCGCCGCGCAGCGGGTGGTGCATGCCGGCGGTGATCTGCAGGCCTTCGCCTGACAGCTTCTCGTAGTGGAACTGGCCGCGCTGCGCGTCGTCGGTGAAGCGGCCGATCATCACGTCGATCTTGCGTTCGGCCAGCCACACGATGAGCTGGTCGCTGCTCTGCTCGAGCACCTTCACCACCAGTAGCGGCCGCAGCCGCTGAAGCTCGGCCACCGCGGCAATGAGCAGGTGCGCCGCGGAGCCCGAGATGGCACCGATGGACAGGTGGCCGTGGCCGCCCTGCTTCAAGGTGCTGAACTCGTCGACGAACTTGCGGTGGCCGTCGAGCGCCGAGTGGGCGTAGCGCAGCGTGAAGAGCCCCAGCTCGTTGGGCCGCATGCCGCGCGGCAGGCGGTCGAAGAGGCGCGCTTCGAGCATCTCTTCGATGTCCATCAGCACCTTGGTGGCGGCCGGCTGCGTGATGTGCATCTGCTCGGCGGTGAGGCGCAGGTTGCGCGTCTTGCCCAGGATGTCGAGGAACTGCAGATGACGAAACCGCAGCCGCGCCACCTGCGCGAGCGCCAAGGGTTTGCCAGAAGGCGTGTCCGGACTCATCACCATTTGGAATGGATGCTAGCGAAAAAGTCAGTGGACCGGCCCCGGGGGCTCACCTAGCCTTCGGCTCGATCGACCCGCCCCTCAGAGGGCAGGCGCGTGGGGTGCGGTGGCCGCGCCCCGCACTTCACCAAGACGGAGACATCATGCAAATCAGATCACTCGCCCTGGCCGCGGCCCTGCTGGCCGCCCTGGCCGGCCCTGTGGCCGCGCAGGTCAAGGAGCACGCTTTCAAGATCGGCACCGGCCTCAGCGATGACCACCCGCAGGTGAAGTCGCTGAAGTTCTTTGCCGAGCAGCTGGCTGCCAAGAGCGGCGGCAAGCTCACGGCGCGCGTCTACCCCAGCGGCTCGCTGGGCAATGACATCAGCATGACCTCGGCGCTGCGCGGCGGCACGCTGGAGATGACCATCCCCGACAGCTCGACGCTCGTCTCGCTGGTCAAGCCCTTCGGCGTGATCAACCTGCCCATGACTTTCAACAACGAGAAGGAAGCCGACGCAGTGCTCGACGGCCCCTTCGGCCAGAAGCTCCTGGCCACGCTGCCCGAGAAAGGCTTGATCGGCCTGGGCTTCTGGGAGAACGGCTTTCGCCACGTGACCAACTCGCGCCGCCCGATCCAACGCGCCGACGACCTGAACGGCCTGAAGCTGCGTGTCATCCAGAGCCCGCTCTTCCTCGACACCTTCAACGCGCTGGGCACCAACGCCACGCCGATGCCCTTCACCGAGCTCTACACCGCGATGGAGCAGGCCGCGGTCGACGGGCAGGAGAACCCGGCCGCCACCATCCTCGCGAGCAAGTTCTACGAGGTGCAGAAGCACATGGTGCTGTCGCGCCACATGTACAGCGCCTGGGTGCTGCTGATGTCGAAGAAGACCTGGGACGGCCTCTCGGCCGAGGAACAGAAAATCGTGCAAGACGCCGCGCGCGAGGCCACGGCGTATGAGCGCAAGACCATCCGCGCCTTCTCTGACACGGCCCTCGCCGACCTCAAGAAAGCCGGCATGCAGATCACCGAGCTGCCTGCGGCCGAGCACGCCAGGATGCGCAGCAAGCTGCAGCCGGTGCTGGCCAAGTTCAGCAAGGAATTTGGCGACGACACGACGGCCGAGATGATGGGCGAGCTGGCCAAGGTGCGCGGTGGCGCCACGGCCAAGAAATAGTTCGCTTGACCCCCGAGGCGGCTTCACCGCCTCGACGATGGCGCGCCACCTTGATGGCGCTCGCCCGAGGACCCTTGAATGACCGAGACAACGAAGGCCGTGCTGCCGCAAGACGGCCTGGCCGGCACGCTGGTGGGCCGTGTGTGGCGCACCGGCACACCAGGCGGCCCGGCGGTGGTGGTGCTGCGCCCCGAAGGCGTGTTCGACCTCAGCCGGCACTTCGCCACCATGAGCACGCTGCTCGAAAACGACGACCCGGCACGGGCCGTGCGCGCGGCGGCCGGCGAGTCCCTCTGCACCGTGGACGCGCTGCTCGGCAACAGCCGGGCCGACGGCCGTGACACGAGCGTGCCCTGGCTGCTGGCGCCCTGCGACCTGCAGGTGGTGAAGGCCGCGGGCGTGACCTTCGCCGCCAGCATGATCGAGCGCGTGATCGAGGAGCAGGCCGCGGGCGACGCGAGCCGCGCGCAGGGGCTGCGCACGCAGGTCACGGCGCTGATCGGCACGAGCCTGTCGGAGGTCCGGCCCGGCTCGCCGCAGGCGCAGGCGCTGAAGGCGCTGCTGCAGCAACAGAAGCTGTGGTCGCAATACCTCGAGGTGGGCATCGGGCCCGATGCCGAGGTCTTCACCAAGGCGCCGGTGCTGGCGGCCGTGGGGCATGGGCAAGACATCGGCATCCGCGCCGATTCGGCCTGGAACAACCCTGAGCCCGAAGTCGTGCTGGCGGTGAACAGCCGCGGCACGATCGTGGGCGCCGCGCTCGGCAACGACGTGAACCTGCGAGACATCGAAGGCCGCAGCGCGCTCCTGCTCGGCAAGGCGAAAGACAACAACGCCTCGTGCGCCATCGGCCCCTTCATCCGCCTGTTCGACGAGCACCTCGGCGGCACTTTCGGCCTCGACGCGCTGCGCCGCGAGACGGTGCACCTGCAGGTCACGGGCAGCGACGGCTTCACGCTGCGCGGCATCAACACCATGGCGAGCATCAGCCGCGACCCGGCCGACCTGGTGGCGCAGACGCTCGCCTGCCACCAGTACCCCGACGGCTTCATGCTCTTCCTCGGCACGCTCTTCGCGCCCACCGAAGACCGCGACGAGCCCGGTGGCGGCTTCACCCACAAGCTGGGCGACGTGGTCACCATCCAAAGCCACTGGCTCGGCACGCTGCAAAACCGCGTGACGCACTGCGAGGCCGCGCCGCCCTGGCGCTTCGGCCTGCGCGCCCTGATCGGCAACCTGGCCGAGCGTGGCCTGCTGCACGGGGCGCGGCTGTGAACCTGCTCGACGCCACCATCGAGCGCTTCTGCCGCGCGATCGACCTGCTCATCGCCGCGGCGCTCGCGGTGATGGTGGTGCTGGTGTTCGGCAACGTGGTGCTGCGCTACGTCTTCAACTCGGGCATCGCGGTGAGCGAAGAGGTGGCGCGCTGGCTCTTCGTGTGGGTGTGCTTCATGGGTGCGGTGGTGGCGCTGAAGGAAGGCGGCCACCTGGGCACCGACATGCTGGTCTCGCGCCTGCCGGTGGCGGGCAAGAAGGCGTGCATGGTGATCGGCCACCTGCTCATGCTCTACGTGACCTGGCTTTTCCTCCAGGGCAGCTGGCAGCAGGCCCTGCTCAACCACGACGTGGCCGCGCCGGTGACGGGCACGCCGATGTCCATCTTCTACGCCTCGGGCGTGGTCTTCTCGGTGTGCGCGGGCATCCTGCTGCTCTTGCAGCTCGTGCGCCTGCTCACCGGCACGCTGCGCGAGAGCGAGCTCGTGATGGTCAAGGAATCGGAAGAGCAGGCCGAGCTGGAGGCGCTGAAAGCCGAGCTGGTGCGCCGCGAGGCACAGACAAGCGAGCCACGCCGATGACCGTCTTCATCTTCCTCGGCAGCCTCGTGGGCGCGATGGCGCTGGGCATTCCCATCGCCTACGCGCTGCTGGCCAGCGGGGTGGCGCTGATGTGGCACCTGGGCCTCTTCGATGCGCAGATCCTGGCGCAGAACTTCATCAACGGCGCCGACAGCTTCCCGCTGCTGGCGGTGCCCTTCTTCATGCTGGCCGGCGAGATCATGAACGTGGGCGGGCTGTCGCAGCGCATCGTGAACTTCGCGCTGGCGCTCGTCGGCCATGTGAAGGGCGGGCTCGGGTACGTGACGATCCTGGCGGCCTGCCTGCTGTCGGCCCTCTCGGGCTCGGCGGTGGCCGACGCGGCGGCGCTCACCGCGCTGCTGCTGCCGATGATGATCAAGGCCGGGCACAAGCGAGAAGTGTCAGGCGGGTTGATCGCCGCCTCGGGCGTCATCGGGCCGATCATTCCGCCGAGCATCGGCTTCGTGATCTTCGGCGTGGCGGCCAACGTGTCGATCACCAAGCTCTTCATCGCGGGCATCGTGCCGGGCCTGATGATCGGCGTGGGCCTGGCGCTCACCTGGTGGTGGGTCGGCCGCAAGGAGATGCTGGCCCTGCCCGCGCGCAAGTCGCGCGCAGAAGTGTGGGCTGCGGCACGCGATGCGGTGTGGGCGCTGCTGCTGCCGGTGTTCATCCTCGTGGGCTTGCGCATGGGCGTCTTCACGCCCACCGAAGCGGCGGTGGTGGCGGCCGTCTACGCCCTCTTCGTCTCGACCGTGGTGTACCGCGAGCTCAAGCTGCAGGCGCTCGTGCGCATCTTCGTCACGGCAGCGCGCACCACGGCGGTGGTGATGTTCCTCGTGGCTTCGGCGATGGTTTCGGCCTGGCTCATCACGGTGGCCAACCTGCCCGCGCAGATGGTCGACCTGTTGCGCCCGCTGCTCGACAACCAGACCCTGCTGCTGATCGCCATCATGCTGCTGGTGATGCTCGTGGGCACGGCGATGGACATGACGCCCACCATCCTCATCATGACGCCGGTGCTGATGCCGCTCATCAAGGCGGCCGGCATCGACCCAGTCTACTTCGGCGTGCTCTTCGTCATCAACAACTCCATCGGCCTCGTCACGCCGCCGGTGGGCACCATCCTCAACGTGGTGGCCGGCGTGGGGCGCATGAAGATGGACGAGGTGACCCGCGGCGTGCTGCCGTTCATGGCCGCGCAATTCGCGGTGATGTTCGTGATGGTGCTCTTCCCGCAAACGGTGCTGGCGCCGCTGCGGTGGTTTTACTGAGCGCCGCGCTCAGCGCACGGCTTCCTGGATCTCGGGCTGCATGTCGGGCGTCACCTCGGCCGTTCTCGGGGCGAGCGTGGTGTCGCCACGCGTACCGCTTTTCTCGATGTCGTCCACCAGCAGCTTCATCTCGGCGATTTCCTTGACCTGCGAGCTGATGATCCCGTCGGCGAGCTTGCGCACGCGAGGGTCGCGGATGTCGGCCCTGCGGGCGTTGTTGATGGCAATCGAGTGGTGCGGAATCATCGACCGCATGAAGTCGACGTCGCCGATCAGGCTCTGCTGGCGGTTGATCGCGAGAACGCCGACACCCACGACGATGGCCCCGCCCAGCACGGCGAGCTTCGCCACCGGGCCCGCGTACATCTTCCACATGAAGGCCAGCATGATGATGGCCATCACGCAGCCCATCACGAGTGACGACACCAGCCGCGTCAGGCTGAAGGTCGCGTGCTCCGCGCTGTAGACCAGCTGGTACATCAGCGGAAACATCACGATCGTCGACGTTGCGATCATCGCGAAGAACCGGCCCCAGCCCATCTTCATCGGCTGGTGCGTCATGTGCTGCTTGTCGTTCATCGCATCGACTCCATGCTGGTTGGCCATCATGGACATTCGAGCGGCAAGCAGCGTGCCTGAAACGTCTTGGAGTCAGGCCGGCGAGAACCTCACCACGTACTGCAGCGGCAGCGCATCGGCCACCGCCTGCTCCGGGTTCTGCCCGGCCACCTGCGCCATCGCGCGGATCACCGGCAGCACCTTCTCGCGGCCGGGCTCGTTGAAGATGCGCGGCACGCCGGCTTCCATCTTGTAGCCGGCGTTGATGAACATCTCGAGCAGCGTCTGGCGGGTGAACCAGCGCAGGTGGGTGCGGTCCATCAGGCCGCCGTCGGTGTAGCGGAAGTCGCCGATCGCGAGCTTGGCCTGCAGGCTCCAGTGCTGGGCGTTGGGCACGCTGGCCACCACGCAGCCGCCGGGCGGCAGCACCTTGCGGATGCGCGCGAGCAGGCGCCACGGGTCGCGCAGGTGCTCGAGCACGTCGCCGAAGACCCAGCAGTCGCGGCTGGCGAGTTCGCCGAGCTCCTTGTCGCTCATGCCCTCGACATCGAGCGCCATCACTTGCGTGCAATGGCGGCGCGCCACCTCCGCGGCCTTGGGGTCGAACTCGATGCCCCAGTAGTCGGTCTTGCCGTGTTGCGCCTGATACGCGGCCGCGAGCACGCCGGTGCTGCAGCCCACTTCCAGCACCTTGGCGCCGGCAGGCATGAGTTTCAGCAGGTCGGGGTTGTACGAGCCGGCGCGGGCAGCCATGTCGGCGGCTTCGCGCTTGCGCTTCTCAGCCATCTCGGCCATCCACTCGTCGAGGTTGTAGCTGCCGGTGGCGGTGCTGGTGCCCTTGCCGATGTGGTCGACGTAGACCTTCTTCGTGCCCATGAGCACGTCATTCGCGCACCAGGGCAGGTTCTTCAGGAGATGGGACTTGCCAGCGTCGTGCAGTGCGAGCATGGGCGCCACCATCGGCGCGCCGTGCTTGATGGGCATGGGCCATTCGCGCATGACCTCCACGTTGCACAGCATGCAGGGCGGGTGCAGGTAGGCCACCGCGCCGTAGGCGTAGTCGATGTCGAAGCCGTCGCGGTTGACGTAGGCCACACCGCCAGCGCCGTAGTCGCCGGGTTGTAGCTCGGCCATCAGCGCTTCGATGAAGCCTTCGCGGATCACGAGCACGTCGGTGTCCATGAAAAGCACCGGGCCCGACAGGTTCAGGTTCTGGATGGCCCAGGCCATGCCGGGGCCGTGGTGGATGTTGTATTCCATCGCGTGCAGCTGCACGCCTTCGAAGCCGGCCACCACCTCGCGGATCTTGGGCAGGTGCGCGGCCTCGGAGCCATCGACGATGTGGATGGGGTTGCGCGGGTAGAACTTGCGGAACGAGCTCAGCAAGCCCAGCAGCAGCTCGGGCGAGTTGTACGAGACGGCGACGACGGGAATGTCATGCGGGTTCATGCAGCCTGATCCTGAGTTGCTTGCTGGGTTGCGGGGGACGATGTTTCTTCAGGGGCACCCGGCACACGCCCGACGATGCGCGCCGGGTTGCCGGCGACCACGCTGTAGTCGGGCGCCACGAAATCGGAGGTGACCACCGCAGCGGCCGAGACGATGCAGCCCTTGCCGATGCGCACGCCTTTGAGGATGGTGACGCGCGAGCCGATGAAGACGTCGTCTCCGATCACCACCGGGCGCGGCCTGTCGTCGGGCTTGGCGCGATTGGGCACGTCGAGCTGGTGCGAGTTGCTGTCGGCCACGTGCAGCTCGGGGCCCACGAGCACCCGCTCGCCGAAGGTCACGCTCGCACCTTCGGAGAGGATGAACGCGCGGTTGTTGAACACGGTGCCGGCGCCGATCTGGATCAGCGAATTCGGCGTGCGCGACTCGATGTAGCTGCAGCCGTGGTGGCCCGGCGAACGCGGCACGCCGAAGACCGCCGTGTTCGACAGCACGATGCGGCCGTGGCCCTTGAACTGTGTGGGCGTGAGCAGGTTGATGCTCTTGCGGCCCTCGCCCACCACCTCGATGCGCTGGCGGTCGGAGATGTGGAAGAAATACTGGATGAGGAAGCCGCGCACCATGGCCTCGAGGTCGGGCGGGCTCAGCTTGTGCATCCGCGCCGAGAGGCGTTCGAAGAGCTTTTTCATGCGCGTCAGAAGTCGTGCGTGCGCAGGAAGGCCTTCCACAGCTCGCGGAAGCTGGCCTCGGCGAGTGCATCGCCCTGGGCCAGCGCGGGCATCAGCGCGATGAAGGGCTTCATGTCGTCCTGGCTGCCGTAGTACTGCGCGAGCACCGGGCCCAGGCGGCCATAGGCGCCGCGCGCCTGCTCGGGCGTGTAGCGGCCGATCTCGGCGCCGCCCATCACGAGCGCGACGTAGCCGAGGAAGGCACTCTTCATGTAGGGCCCGAAGAACTTCGACGAGTTGCCCGCAGGCCCGGTGCGGAAGAAGCCCAGGTGCTCGTGCACGTAGCCCACCGGGCCGACGAGGCTCGCGGCCATGAAGGCGCCCAGGTCCCACAGGCCCGCATACGACACGGTGCCGAAGCTCGGGTTGAGCAGCGCCGGCAGCGTGTCGGCATGGAAGACGGCGTTGGAGAACTCACCCAGCCAGTTCTTGCCGTCGATGGCGGTGGTGGCAAACAGCACACCGGCATCGAGCGTGAGCAGGCGGTTGGGGTGGCGTGCCACGGCGGGGGGCAGCGGCAGGTCGCTCTTGAGCGGGCGGCCCTGTTCGTCGGCCGACCAGCGGCGGCTCACCGAGCAGCTGAGCTTGAGCGACGCGTGCGCGATCAGGTGGCGCTCGTAGAACTCGGGGTAGATCACGTCGTCGTCGAGCAGCAGGTGCAAGAGTTCGGTCCGTGCGTTCCACACCTTCAAGAGGTGCAGCATGTTGGCGTAGCCGCCGCCCTTGCGTGGGCCTTCCACGCATTCGATGTCGAGCCCCGCGCGCAGTGGCGCCAGCTCGTCGCTGAAGAGCGTGGCGCGGTAGATGCCGCCCGGGCTGTCGTCGGAGAAGATGATCTTGCCGGGCTTGTGCGACTGCGAGCGCAGGCACTGCAGCAGCTCGGGCAGGTAGGCCTCTTTGTAGGCCGGGATGAGGGTGGTGATCTGCATGTCCCAGGCCTGGTTCAGGCAGCAAGCTTGTGCAGGCGGCCGACGACCTCTCGCACAGCGGCGATCACCTGCTCGGTCTGCGCATCGGTCTGCGTGGGGCCGATGGGCAGGCTCAGCACCTGCGCGTGCATGGCTTCCGAGATCGGCAGGCTGCCGGCCTTCAGGCCGAGGGAAGCGTAGGCGGGCTGCAGGTGCGGCGCCACCGGGTAATGGATCATGGTGTGCACGCCGAGTGCGGCCAGGCCCTGGGCCAGCGCGTCACGCTGCGGGTGGCGCACCACGAAGAGGTGCCACACCGGCTCGTGGCCGGGGGGCACGAAGGGCAGTGCGAGGCCGATGCCGGCGAGGCCTTGCAGGTAGCGTTGCGCGATCTCGGCGCGGCGCTCGTTCTGGGCTTGCAGCGCGGGAAGCTTGGCGCGCAGCAGCGCGGCCTGCAGCTCGTCGAGCCGCGAGTTGTAGCCGATGACTTCGTTGTGGTACTTCACGCGCGAGCCGTAGTTGCGCAGCACGCGCAGGCGCTCGGCAATCTGCGGGTCGCTCGTGGTCACGGCGCCGCCGTCGCCCAACGCACCCAGGTTCTTGCCGGGGTAGAAGCTCCAGGCCACTGCGTCGCCATGCGCGCCCACCCGCTGGCCTTGCACTTTCGCGCCGTGGGCCTGGGCGCCGTCTTCGAGCACACGCAGGCCGTGCTGGCGCGCGATGGCGACGATGGCGCCCATCTCGGCCGCCTGGCCGTACAGGTGCACGGGCAGGATGACCTTCGTCTTCGGGGTGATCGCCGCTTCGATGCGCGCGGGGTCGAGGTTGAAGGTGAGCGCATCGGGCTCCACCGGCACCGGCACGGCGCCGATGTGGCTCACCGCGAGCCAGGTGGCGATGTAGGTGTTCGACGGCACGATGACCTCGTCGCCGGCTTCCACGCCCATCGCGCGCAGGGCGAGCGTGAGCGCATCGAGGCCGTTGGCCACGCCGATGCAATGCGCCGCGCCGCACCAGCCGGCGTATTCGGCTTCGAACTGCGCGACCTCCTGGCCGAGGATGTACCAGCCGGAGTCGAGCACGCGGTCGAAGGCGGCGCGCAGCTCGTCGCGCTGCGTCATCTGCACCGCCTTGAGGTCGAGGAAGGGAACGCTCGGGTGGGTCATGGCGTGGCTCAGCTGTTCTTGGCAAGGTAGACGTTGCGGGCGTAGTCGCCGCGCACCACCGAATGGGGCGGCACGTCTTTCACGACCACGGCGCCCGCCCCCACCATCGCGCCTTCGCCGATGGTGATGCCGGGCAGGATCACCGCGCCCGCGCCGATGGAAGCGCCCTTCTTCACGACCGTGCGGTCGAAGGCTTCGGGGTACTGCTTGCTGCGCGGGTAGCGGTCGTTGGAGAAGGTGACGTTGGGGCCGACGAAGACCTTGTCTTCGAGGGTGATGCCGTCCCAGAGGTAGTTGCCGCACTTCACCGTCACGTCGTCGCCGACGACGACGTCGTTCTCGATGAAGCAGTGGCTGTTGATGTTGCAGTTGGCGCCGATCTTCGCGCCGGGCAGCACGACCGTGAACTGCCACACCTTGGAGCCCGGGCCGATGGCCGTGCTCTGGCAGTCGGCCAGCCGGTGGATGAAGGGCGCGTTGTCGTGGGACGAGGGGCTGCTCATGCCCCTCAGTACACCGCAGGTGAGTGGGCGCTGATGCCCGGAAAGCGAGGGGAAAGGGGGGTCAATTCCGCCTGCGCGGCCCGAGCGGGCCTTCGATACCTCAGGCTGAGCGGCCTGCGGTTTTCGACGAAGTCAACCAACCGCTCAGCCTGAGGTATCGAAGGCCCACGCCGATCACCTGCGTGCCAAGCGGATGAAGTCGGCGTAGTCGCGGATGTAGTCCGCGTTGTCGTAGTAGTCGGATGCAAACACCAGCAGCATCGCATCGGCCGAATACTTGTACTGCACGCCCCAGGTCATGGGCGGAAGGTAGATGCCGCGGTCGGGCGAATCGAGCAGCACTTCGACTTTGTGCTCGCCGTCGTCGGCCATCACGGCGCAGCTGCCGCGCACGCAGATCAGGAACTGGTGGCACTGGTGGTGCGCATGCTCGCCGCGGATCTCGCGGCTGGGCACGCCGAACACCATGAAATAGCGCTTAGGGGTGAACGGCACCTGGCGGTCGAACTCGCCGACCGTGAGGCTGCCGCGCAGGTCGGGGATCACCGGGAAGTGGTGCACCGTGACGCCCTTCACGGCCGTCTCTTCGAGGCGGGCGCCGCCGCGCGGGCCACCGTGCTGCGGCGCCGTGCCGGGGCCGGGGGCGGCATCGACGTAGCCGATGATGTTGGCCGGGTTGCCTTCGACGATCGCACCTGGCGGCACCGAGCGCGAGACGACAGCGCCGGGGCGCACGATGGCCTTGGCGCCGATGGTCACGCCAGCGAGGATGCTGGTGTTGGCGCCGATCCAGGCGCCGGCCTTCACGATGGCCGCAGGCTGCGCGTTGCCGGGGGCTCCGGGGGAACTTGCAAAGGCGGCATGGGCACCGATGTGCACCCCGTCTTCGACCACCGTGCCGCGGCACAGGTGGGCGCCGCTTTCGATGGTGCAGCCCTCGCCCACCACCGCTTGCGCATCGATGAACACATGCGGGCCGAGCGTGGTGCCGAGGCCCACGCGCGCGCTCTCGTCGACCACGCTGAAGCGGTCTTGGCGGGCGCGCAAGGCGGTGGCGGCGAGCGAGTCGCGCTCGGCATCGGTCATCAGGCCCATGAAGGTTCGTCCTCGTGTGTCGGGTTCGGAGAGCGGCTTACTTGAGCTGGGCGCGCACGCCCAGCCCCAGCGACCACAGCAGCGCGTTGGACTGCTGGCCGTCGTAGAGCGCGTTGACGTACTGCACGCGCAGGTTGTAGTGCTCGCCTTCCGACGACATCACGTCGAAGAGCGAGCGCCGGCCGAGCTGCTGCCACTGCTGCAGCGTGAAGTTGCGCACGCGGTCGCTGTCGCGCAGCACCTCGACCACCTGGCGGGCGCGGTCGAAGGCCGACAGCGCCTGGTCGTGCACCTCGGTCATGCGGAAGCGCCGGGCCTGCAAGGCGTCCTCGCGTTGGAAGCGGGCCGCCTCGGCGCGCTTCTGCGAAGAGTCGATCGCATAGCCCACGGGCGGGTTGATGAGCGGGATGTTGACGTTGACCCCGGCCGACCACTGCGTGCCGTAGCCGGTGCCGCGGATGGTGGTGCCGCTCACCACGGCGTTGACCTGCGGCCAGCGCTGGGCCTTCACCGATTCGGCGTAGTACTTGGCGGCTTCGGCCTGGGCGCCGAGCTGGGCGATGTCGGCTGAGGCTTCGGCCTGGGCCAGCACGTCGGGCAACGACGGCACGCTCAAGAGCAGCGACGACATGCCTTGGGTCGGCGGCAGCGTGTCGCCCACGAAGCGGCGCAGGCGTGTCTCGATCTGGCGCACGGTGGCCTGGGTCTGCGAGAACGACAGCTCGGCCTGCTTCTGGTTCTTCTGCGCCTGCACCAGCTCGCTGGTGCGGCCACGGTCGGCGCGCACGATGGTCTGCAGCGCTTCGACCAGGCAGCTCATCTTGCGGGCGTACTGCTGGTAGACCTGGGCCTGCAGGTTGTAGCGGCTGCGCTCGATGGCGAGCGAGACCGTCTGCAGCGCCACCTGCTCCTGCGTGTTGACTTCGCCCAGGCGGGCGGCTTCAGCGAGGCTCTTGCGCCAGTCGGTGAGGTCGGAGATGCGGCCGCCGTCGAAGAGGGGCACGCTCACGCTCAGCGTGGCACGGCCTTGCTTGCCGCTTTCTTCCTGCACGCCACCGACTTCGGTGCGCACGGTGCCCACGTTGCCGCCCAGGCTCACCTGCGGAAAGCGGGTGGCGCGGGTTTCGCTCACGTCGATGGCGGCGGCTTCGGCCAGCAGGCGGCTCGCGCCGATGGCCTGGCTGCGCTGCATGGCCTGCTCGACCATCGCGCGCAGGTTGTCGCGCGCGGTGTTGGGGTCGACACGCTCGTTGAGCGGGCTGGCATCGGTGCGGGCCTCGGCGGAGCCTTCGTCGATGCAGTTGGCATCGGCGGGCGTCACGGCCAGGAGCGCCAGCACGGCAGCAAAGGCCGGCAGCAGGTGTTGGGCGGTGGGTTTGATCAAGACGGGCTCCACGAGGGGCTGCGGACTACGGGGCAGCATTCCCCTCAGTACACCGCGGATGGGCGCGTCTCGATGGGTGGAAAGCAGGGGGATTTGGCCCCCAATTCACCCCGGATCAGCGTTCTCTGAAGGCCTCTTGCGACTTCATCATCGGCCGCAGGATGAAGCTCAGCACCGAGCGCTCGCCGGTGCGCACCTCCACCATCGCCGTCATGCCCGGCAGGATGGGCAGCGGCTTGCCGTTCTTCTCTTTCAGCGTGGAGCGGTCGGTGCGCATCGTCACGCGGTAGTAGGTGGAATCGGGCGTGCCCTTGTCGGCGTCGCCCAGCGCATCGGGGCTGATGTATTCGATCTTGCCGTGGAGGCCGCCGTAGGTGGTGTAGTCGTAGGCGGCGAGCTTGACCTCGGCCTTCTGGCCCACGCGCACAAAGCCCACGTCCTTCGGTTTAAGGCGGGCCTCCACCAGCACGCGCGAGCCGATGGGCACGATCTCCATGATGGGCGCGCCGGGCGACACCACGCCGCCGATCGTGTTCACGCGGATGTTCTTCACCAGGCCCCGCACCGGCGAGGTGAGCACGGTGCGGCGCAGCACGTCGGCGCGGCCGGCCATCTGCTCGTCGAGCAGCGAGAGTTCGGTCTGCACGCGCACAAGGTCGGTGCTGGCGTCTTGCCGGAATTTGTTGACGCGCTCGCGGGCGTTGAGCTGCAGGTCGTTGACCTGGCGGCGCAGGCGCATCACCTCCACCTCGCTCATGAGGCCCTTGGCGGCCATCGCTTCCGAGACGCCCAGCTCCTTCATCAGCAGCGCCACGTTGCGCGCGTTGGTGTTGAGGGCTTCGTCGAGCGCGAGCTTGCGGGCGTTGAAGGCGTCGGTCTCGCCGGCCACCACGCCATCGGCCTTGCGCACTTCGTCGGGAAACTTGAGCGGCCGGCCGCTCGCTTCGGCCGTGAGCCGTGCGATGGTGCCCAGGAGCGCCACGCGCTTGGCCTCACCTTCGTTCTGCTGCGACTCGAAGCGCGTGGGGTCGAGCTGCGCCAGCTCCTGCCCCTCGAAGACTTGCGTGCCTTCGCGAACGTGCAGCTCGCGCAGGATGCCGCCTTCGAGGCTGGCGATCACCTGCTCTCGGCCTTCAGGCACCACGCGGCCTTCGGCGCGCGTGACCTCGTCGACCTTGGCGAAGGTCGCCCACACGATGGCGGCGGTGACGACGGCGGCCATCAGGTAGAGCGCCCAGGTGGTGCCGGGCATGGCGTCGACCACCATCGCGGCGCGCACGTCGGCCACGTAGGCCATCTCGGCGCCTTGGGGCTCCTTGGGTTTGCGTTTCCAGAAGGCCATGTCTGCTGTGGTCGACTAGACCGAGGCCTGCCGCTGCACCGGCTGGGTGGACGGGTGCAGGTGCACGTTGGGCGAGGTGGTGGATTCCGGCGTGGCCGTGGCGGCCGGCTTGGCACCCGAGAGTGCCGCCAGCACCTGGGCCTTCGGCCCGTCGAGCACGACCTTGCCGCCGTCGACCACGATCACGCGCTGGGCGAGGTCGAGCACGGCGGGGCGGTGCGTGACCATCACCACGGTGCGCGTGCCCAGCGCTTCGTTGAGCTGGCGCAGGAAGAGGGTTTCGCTCTGCGCGTCCATCGAGCTGGTGGGCTCGTCCATCAGGAGGATCTGCGGCTGCGTGACGAGGCAGCGTGCGAGCGCAACGAGCTGCCGCTGGCCGCCCGAGAGCAGGCAGCCCATCTCGCCGACCTCCAGCTCCCAGCCTTGCGGATGTGAGGCGATGAGCCGGTCGAGGCCGGTGACGCGGGCCACTTCGGCGAGCCGCGTGGCGTCGACCGAGGCGCGACCCATCAGCACGTTTTCGCGCAGCGTGCCCTTGAAGAGGCGCGGCTCCTGCGACACGAAGCCGACCTTCGCTCGAAAGTCGGCCGGGTCGATCTGGCGCAAGTCGATGCCGTCGACTTCCACCAGGCCTTCGGTCGGCTGGTAGAGGCCCGCGAGCAGGCGCAGCACCGTCGACTTGCCACTGCCGATGCGTCCGAGGATGGCGACGCGCTCGCCCGGGTTGAACTTGAGCGTGACGCCCTTCAGCACCTTCGGTGCGGTGGCCCCTTCGGAGGTGGGCGGGTAGGCGAAGCTCAGGTCGCGCAGCGCGATGCGGCCGGTCACCTCATGGCGGGCCACGTAGTTGGCGCCGGGCACACGCTCGGTGGGCAGCTGCATCATGCGGTCGAGCGCCACCATCGCGGCGCGTGCGCCCTGGTAGCGGGTGGCGAGGCCCACCACGCTGCCGAGCGGGCCGACCGCCCGGCCGGCGAACATGATGGCGCCGATGAGCGCGCCGCTCGAGATCTGGCCATCGGCGATGAGGTACACGCCCACCACCAGCATCACGAGCGTGATGAGCTGCTGCGACATGGCCGAGATGTTGTTCGTGAGCCCGCCGAGCGCGCGTGCGCGCAGCGCGGTGTCGGCCGCGGCGGCGGTGGCTTCTTCATAGCGGCGCAGGAAGCGGCCCTGCGCGCCCACGACCTTCACGTCTTCCAGTCCTTCGACCGCCTCGACCAGCAGGCCCTGCAGGTCGGCCTGGTGCGTCATGTTGGCGCTCATCGAGCGGCGCAGCGACGACTGGATCATCCACGCGGTGCCGAGGATCAACGGAATCGCCGCCACCAGCACCCAGCCGAGCGGGCCGCCGATCACGAAGGTCATGGCGACGAAGATCACGATGAACGGCAAATCGCTCAAGGCCGACAGCGTGGCCCCGGCGAAGAAGTCGCGCACCGTCTCGATCTGCGCGAGGTGGTGGGCATAGGAGCCGGCCGATTCGGGGCGGTGCTCCATGCGCACGCCCAGCGTCTGCCGAAAGAGCAGCGAGCCGATGATGAGGTCGGCCTTCTTGCCGGCCCGGTCGATCAGGTGGCTGCGCAGCTGGCGCGCGATGAGGTCGAACGCGAGCGCGATGAAGCCGCCGATGGCCAGCGCCCAGAGGGTGATGAAGGCCTGGTGCGGCAGCACCTTGTCGAAGACGACCGAGGTGACGAGGCCGCTCGCGAGCATCAGCACGTTGCTCAGCGCGGCGGCCAGCAGCGCGGAGCGGTAGTAAGGAATGAAGCGGCGCAGCGTGCCCCACAGCCAGTGGCGGTTGGGGTCGAGCAGCAGCAGCTCCTGCGCGGCGCCCGAGGTGGCTTGCGGCTTGGGCGAGGCCACGAAGGCAAAGCCGGTGTATTCGCCCGACAGCTCGGCCTCGGTGGCCTTGCAGGCGTGGCTCTCGGGGCCGGGCATCACCACGTCGTAGGTGTCGGCGCCCTTCTCGGCGGGGTGGCGCGCGATGACGATCGCGCAATCGCCGTTCTTCAGCAGCAGCACCGCCGGCAGCAGCAGCGCGTGGATGTCGGAAATGCGCTTTTGCACCAGGCCGGCGTTGAAGCCCGCCTCGCGCATGATGCGCACCGCCTGGTCGGGGCCGAGCGCGCCTTCCACCGGCGTGTTGGCCAGCAGCGACTCGGCCGAACGCTCGCGCCCGTGGTGCTTGCAGAGCCAGACGATCGCCTGCGCCAGGGCATCGTCGGCATGCAACGAGCCTGCGGGTGCGGCGATGAACGGTTCCTGGCGTGCGCTCATGAAGGGGTGCCGGCGCAAGCCAATGCGCAGGCGATGACGGCAGAGTGAGTCCGTTTCATTGTGAGCGGCTGCCCTCTTGCCGGTGCCTTCAATAACGAGGCGATTCCTGCACTATTCCGCGCTTCCGGCTTCGCCGTGCTCAGCGCGTCATGCGCCCATTAATCTGGACAATATTGGCGCATGAGATGCAAAATGTCGTGAATGTCGTACACATCCACGCCCATCCGGACCTTGCCTGACCTGGCCGAGGCGGTTTCACGCGCGCGCGAATCGCAAGGGCTCACCGCCACCGCCGTGGCACGCCGCGCGGGCCGCAGCCGCGACATCCTCTACCGCCTGGAGCATGGCGAAGACGTGTCGGTGAGTTCGCTGCTCGACCTGTTGCGTGCCATGGGCCATCAGCTCGCGCTCGTCCCGGCGCGCCTGCCGACGCTCGACGAAGCCCGCGAGCGCTTCCGCGATGACAACGAGTGACACCATGCTGCCCGACAAGCTGAAGCAGCTCCACGTCACCGTGGGCCCCGCGCCCGCGGGCACGCTGACGCGCGAATCGCAATACACCTTCACCTACGCACGCGACGATGCCGGCCAGCCGCCCGTGAGCCTGCTCATGCTGCCCGACAGGTTGGTCCACCAGGATGGCGACCTGTTCCCGTCGATGGACATGAATCTGCCCGAAGGCTTTCTCTTCATGGCCATCCGCGACCGGCACCCCAAGCAGACGCTCACCAAGATGCATCTGCTCGCACTCACCGGCAGCAACGGCATCGGCCGCGTCGGCTTCTCGCTCGACGGCGAGATGCCCCTCGCGCGGGCGCCAGTCGATCGCCAGACGCTGCTGCAATCGACGGCCGGGCCACGGCTCTTCGGCCAGCTGGTCGACGCCTACCTGTCGGTGAGCGCGGGGGTGTCGGGCGTGCAGCCCAAGCTGATGCTGCCCACGCGCGCGATGGTGCCCGTCCCCGACGTCATCGTGAAACTGGCTGGCGCCGACTACCCCGGCCTCGCCGCCAACGAATACCTGTGCATGGAGGCCGCACGCCGCGCCGGCATCGAAGTCTCGAAGGTCGACCTGTCGGCCGACGGCAGCATCCTCGTGGTCGACCGCTTCGACATGGATGCGCAAGGCCACCGCCTGGGCTTCGAAGACATCGCCGCACTGATGGGGCGGCAGGTGTACGACCGGCTCTCGAACCGCAAGTACGAAGGCAGCTACGAGGCCCTGGCCGAGATCGTGCGCATCTTCAGCACGGAGCCTGCGCTCGACCTCGCACGCTTCTACGAGCAACTCGTGCTTTCGGTGATGGTGCGTAACGGCGACGCCCACCTCAAGAATTTCGGCCTGCTGTACACCCACGCAGGCGACGCACGGCTCGCGCCGCTCTTCGATGTGGTCACGACGACCATCTACACCTACCAGCGCCCTGGTGGTGACGAAGCGATCGACCGCACGCTCGCACTCAAGCTGCGCGCGGGCAAGCATGGCAGCCGGGCCTATCCCGACACCGAGACCTTGCTACGCTTCGGGCGTGAGGTGTGTGGCGTGCGCAAGCCGCAGCAGGTGATCGACCGCATGGCGCAGGCGATGCGTGAGACGCTCGACGCGGCGCGCGGCGATGCGCGCATCGAGGCGGCGCTCCTGGAGAAGATGGCGCCCGAGTGGGAAAGCGGCCTCGGGCACGCCACCCGCCGAGCCGGCGCCTAGGTCAGCGCCCCCGGTACTCCAGCGCCAACCGCTCGAACTCAGCCTCGATGTCACGCACCAGCTGCGGCACGTCGAAGAGTTTCGACTGGCGACCCTGCTCGTTCAGGTAGCGCTTGTAGGACGCCACGCGCAGCGGGTTGTTGCCCAGTTGCACGGCGAGCTTCTCGTAGTCGGCGAGGGTGAAGGTCACGAGGTCGGGCAGGCCCACCGCGGTGAGCAGGCTGCCGGCCATGCGCGAGATGTAGCTGCGGCCCGAGTAGGTGACGATGGGCAGGCCCATCCAGAGTGCATCGCTGGCGGTGGTGCCGGCGTTGTAGGGGAAGGTGTCGAGCATCAGGTCGGCCAGCTGGAAGCGGGCCAGGTACTCGGGCGGCTGCACGCGCGGCGCGAGGATGAGCCGGTCGCGCGCGATGCCGTGGGCATCGGCCTCGCGGCGCAGGTTCTCGAGCGCCCATTCGTTGTCGGCCAGCAGCCACAGCACGCTTTTCGGCACCTGCTGCAGCATGCGCATCCAGCTCTTGAAGAGCGCCGGCGTGAACTTGAAGGTGTTGTTGAACGAGCAGAAGACGAAGGCGTCTTCGGGCAGGCCGTAGTCGGCACGCTTCGGGGTCGGGCCGACCTCGCGCTTGCGGTCGCTCACCTGGTAGCAGCTGGGCACGTAGATCGGCTTTTCCGTCATGTACGGCAGCAGCTCGGGCGGCATCACGAAACGGTCGGCGAGGATCCAGTCGACCCCGGGCAGCGCGCAGGTGCCGGGCAGGCCCAGGTAGCTCACTTGGATGGGCGCGGGCCGCATGCCGACGATGGCGGGGCGGGCGCCGCTGGTGAGGCCCTGCAGGTCAACCAGCACGTCGATGCCGTGCTGCGCGATCACACGCGCGGCGGTGGCGTCGTCGAGCCCGCCGATGGGCACGTAGTGGTCGATCGCGGCGCGGATGCGGGCGCGCAGCGGCGAGCCGTCGTCGCGGCTCCATGAGAAGGCGTAGACCTCGAAGCGCTCGCGGTCGTGCAGCTCCAGCAGCTCGACCGACAGCAGCCCCACGGCGTGCATGTGCAGGTCGCCCGACAGGTAGCCGATGCGGATCTTGCCCTCGCGCTTGGGGCCACTCTTGTGGAAGGGCTCGGGCTGCTGGCGCGGCAGGCGTTCGTTCACGAAACGCTGCGCGGCCAACAGCTGCAGCGCGGGGTCGTCGCTCTCGCCGAGCATGGCGAGCGCCGAGGTGCCCATCAGTAGGCGGTTCAAGGTGACGTCACCCATCGGCTGGTAGACGGGCCAGGCGCACATCTTCTGGCGCAGGTGCACGTAGTGCTGGATCACGTCGTTCTGCGTGGGCTTGTGCTCGAGGCTCCTGACCATGCAGGCCAGCGCTTCGTCGTAGCGGCGCAGCGTCTCCAGCAGGCGCGCCATGTTGTTGAGGGCATGCAGCAGCAGCTCGTCTTCGATGCCGGGTTGGTCGGCCACCTTCTGCCATTCGGCCAGGGCTTCGGCGGGGCGACCCTGGCGTTCGAGCTGGTGGCCGAGGTTGAGCCGCGCCTGGTGGAAGCCGGGGCTCAGGGCCAGCGCGCGCTGGTAGGCGCGCTCGGCCTCGGGCATGCGGTTGAGGTTGCCGAGCAGCGTGCCCCAGTTGAAGCAGGCCACGTGCAGCAGCGGCGAGACGGTGTGCGCGATCCAGGCTTCGTAGAGCTCGGCGGCGGCATCGGCCTTGCCGTCTTGCGCCAGCAGCTGGCTGCGGTTCATCAGCTCGCCCAGCCCCATGCTGCCGGAGCGTGCCAGCGCCAGCTCGCGGTCGAATTCCGACGGCTCGGCGACGGCGACGTCTGCCGGGCTCGCCGCCACCATCGGGGGCTTCGCGGTCGACTTTTTCATGGGGAACGATGGGCAAAGTGGGGTCGCACCATTGTGGGCAGCGGCCCTCGCGGCGATCGAGGCGAATGCAGGTGAATCCGGCGCCAATTCCGGACGCATCGGCGAGAAACAGCGCGCAAACACGTGCCAAATTCCCGCAAGCGGCCAGCCGTGCGTGCCTAGACTCGTCGACGGCACCAACAACCCTCGCAGACCCCACCGTGGCCCACGCCGATCAACTGCTTCCCCACATGCGCCGCGTCCTGGTGGCCGAGCGCGACCTGTGCGACCTGAGCGTGCTCTGGCAGATGATCGAGACCAGCGCGGCCATCAGTTGCCCCGACGAGGTGTCTTCGCTGATGCCCACACTCGTGAACACGCGCGAGCGCTTCGACGAGATGCGCAGCCGGCTGGTGGAGCGCATGGTCGAGGAAAACAGCGCCGCGCTCGGCGACGACCTCGGCGCCCGCGCGCAATGCGCGATCGACATCCTCGTGCGCAACCTCTACGAGCGCACCGCCGATGTGGGCTTTCTCGCGACCGACGGCCCCGTGGTGGACTTCTGCGCCGCCGATGCCGACACCCGGGCCACGCAGCGCGAGCGCCTGCGTGAGCGCTTGCGCGAGTACCAGGCCAAGTACACCGTCTACGACGACATCGCCCTGCTCGCGCCCGACGGCACGCTGCTGCTGCGGCTCGACGACCGCCACCCACTCGCGAAGAGCCACGACCCCATCGCGGCGCAGGCGCTCGCCGCGGGCGCGTATGTCGAAGCCTTCGGCCTGAGCGACCTCGGCAGCGAGCCTACCCTGCCCTGCCTGCGCTACGCGCACCGCATCGTCAACGCCCGCGGCCATGCGGTGGGCGTGCTGGTGCTGCGCTTTCGCTTTGCCGACGAGATGGAGCGCATCTTTGCCGACGTGAGCGACGCACAGGGCCAGATCGCCATCGTGCTGCTCGACGACGCCAACCGCGTGATCGTCACCAACGACGAGGCGCACGTGCCGCTCGGCGCGCGCTTCGCCCGGCTGCCGATGGGCCAGGTCGCGCTCACCACCTTCGCTGGCCGCGAGTACCTTGCAGTGTGCTGCGCCGGCCACGGCTACCAGGGCTACGCCGGGCCGCGCTGGCGGGCGCTGGCGATGGTCTCGCTGCTGACCGCGTTCAACGGCGCGGGCGAGAGTGCCACCTCGATGGCCGGCACCCAGCTCGCCACCGGCGAACTCTCGGCCGTGGAGCACGATGCCGACGCGATCAACCGCGAGCTGCGCCGCGTGATCTGGAACGGCCGCCTCATGACGGGCCAGAGCGACGACGGCCGCAGCCGGCTCAAGGCCGTGCTGCGCCAGGTGAGCCAGGCCGGCCTGCGCACCCGCCGCCGGCTGGAAAACGCCATCGTCGACCTCTCGGCCACCTCGTTCGGCCGCACCTGCCGGCAGGCGCAGCAGCTGGCGCGGCTGGCGGCCGACCTGATGGACCGCAATCTCTACGAGCGCGCCAACGACTGCCGCTGGTGGGCACTTTCGCCGGTGCTGCGCCACGAGCTGGCCTCGCCCGACAGCGCCGAGAGCCGCGCCGCGGTGAACGGCGTGCTCGACACCATCAACGGGCTCTACACCGTGTACAGCCGGCTCGTCGCCTTCGACGCGCAAGGCGTGATCCGCGGCGCTTCGCGCGCGGAGAGCGGCGCCGGGGGCAGCATCGTCGGCAGCGGCGTGCCCGAGGCCTGGCTGCAGCGTGTGCGCGCACTGCAGGGCTCGCAGCACTACGCGGTGAGCGAGTTCGGCCCGACCACGCTGCACGACAACGGCGACACCTACGTCTACCTCGCCGCCGTGCGCGCCGAGCACGACGAGCGTGTGTTCGCCGGCGGCGTGGCGATCGTCTTCAACGCGGCGCGCGAACTCTCGGCGATGCTGGGCGACATCCTCGGCACCCGTGCCGGGCACGCCGCCTTCGTCGACGCGAGTGGTCGCGTGCTCGCCGCCACGCACCCCGAGCTGGCCGCCAAGGTGCGCCCGCAGGGCCGTGCCGACACCCATGAGAGCGGCGAGCTGCTCGACATCGACGGCGTGATGTGGGCCTGCGCCAGCTCATCGGCCGGCGGCTACCGCGAGTTCAAGAAGAGCGATGGCTACGACAACCAGGTGCGCGCCGTGGTGGGGCTGCAGATCGGCACCACCGAGCGGCGCGGCCTGCGCTTCAGCGACTACGAGCTGAGCACGCCGCATGCGCCGCTGCGCGACGCGAGGCGCGAGATGGCGGTGTTCCAGGTGGGCAACGCGCGTTATGCGCTCGACAGCGACGCGGTGCTCGAAGTCGTGTCGACCCAGCAGGTGGTGCGCTCGCCCGGCGTGGGCTCGCAGGTGATCGGCATGCTGCCGCTCGCCGGCGGCCCGGCCGGCGACGGCCGCGCGGTGCCGGTGATCTGCGCACGCCGCCTCACCGGCGTCACGCAGGCCGCGCGGGCCACCGATGGCGTGGTGCTGCTGCTGCGCCGCGGCCAGGGCACCGCGGCCTCGGTGTTCGGCCTGCGGGTGGACGACGTGCTGAGCGTGATCGAAGTGGCCGACCGCGACCTGCACGCCGTGCCCGCCGGCAGCGGCGGCTTTGCGGCCAGCCTCAAGGGCCTGATCGACTGCCGCGCCTCCAACGGCGACACCACCGAGAAGGTGCTGGTGCAGCTGCTCGATGCACAGCGCCTGGCCGACGCGCTCGGCCCGGCGCCAGCGGCCCTCGCCGCTTGACGGTCTCTCGCGCAGGTGGGCTCGGTCGGGCTGGTCAAGCGGCACCGGCAGGCCGCAAGGCCTTGATGCGCTGCCACAGCAGCGCGCGGGGCACCGTGACCTGCATCGCGGCCATGCAGCGCTCCAAGCGGCCTTCGCGGCCAAGCAGGTGGTCGACCGCCTTGGCGAGGTCACGCTCCACGCTCTCGCCATAGGCCGCTTGCGCTTTGGCGAGGGCCTGCTTTAGGAGCTTGCCCTTGGGCTGCATCATCGCGAGGTCGATCAGGTCGCGGCTGAACACCAGGTCATCGGCCCAGCGGTCGGAATTGGCCAGCAGCTTGGTCGTGGCCATGTCGAGGCGGGTCAACGCGGCCACGCCACTCACCAGATCGTCGGGGCCCGGCGGGTCGAGCTCGATGCGGCCTTCGAGCACGATCTCGAACTTGATCTCCGCACCGTCGACCCGCAGCATCGTTCGCAGCCCGTATTGATCGGCGCGTACCTCGCGCAGCGTCTGCAGCGACGCGCCGTCGCGCAGCAAGGCCTGCAAGCCCTTCGGGCCGGTGAGGCGCTGGCGCAGCTCACGGTAGCCCGCCACGTCGGACACCAGGAAGTCCACGTCCACAGACTCCCGGTATTCGCCAAATCGCAGCGCCACCGCCGTGCCGCCACCGAAGAGGCAACGGTGCGCCAGCAGCAAGGGCGCGTCGAGCGACTCCAGCACGGTCGCGATGCGGCGGTGGTGGGCGCGCTCAAACAAGCAGGCGCCCCTTCGCTTCCTGCTGCGTCAGCGCTTCCAGCAGCGCACGCTCTTTTGCGTCTAGCGCTTCGCGGTCGAGGTGGCGCCAATGCCGCTCGTAGAGGCTCAATGCCTCGGCCGGCGTCAGCTCGGTGAGCCCCGGTGCGTGCCAGGCCAGGCGCTTGAGCTGGGGGTAGTCGGCCAGGCGGATGCGCTGCGGCACGGGCGGTGCCTCGGGCTTGGCGGCGGGCACCGCCACCTCGCCGACCTGGATCTGCAGGCCCAGTGCACTCAAGGCATTGAGGTACGCGCCCATCGTCACCGACGGCTCACCGCCTTCGATGCGATGCCAGGTCACGCGCGACATGCCGGCCGCCGCGGCCGCGGCCTGGGCGCTCACACCGAGCGCTTTGCGGCGTGCGCGGATGTCCAGCCCGAGCGTGCCCAGACGGGCGACGGCCGCCAGATCAGGGGTAGGAGCGCGGGCTGGCATAGTGAATCTCATTCTATACACATCAACCCGGTACGTCCACAATGAGAAACATAACTTCCACCGTCGCCGATCAGTAGCCTTGCCCCCCCGAGGTCAAACAGCGGCGGCACAATCAGCGGCCTACCCCCTCCCTCACCCACAGGAGCATCGCCATGGCCACCGCCAAGAAGCCAGCAGATCACGCCTTTGCCAGCACGCTCAAGACCGTGAAGACCGCCTCCGGGCGCAGCGCGAGCTACTTCTCGCTGCCCGAGCTGGCGAAGACCTACCCCAACGTCGCCAAGCTGCCCGTCTCGATGCGCATCGTGCTGGAGTCGGTGCTGCGCAATTGCGACGGCAAGAAGGTCACCGCCGACCACGTGGCGCGGGTGGCGAACTGGGCGCCCAACGCCGAGCGCGTCGACGAGATCCCGTTCGTGGTCGCGCGCGTGGTGCTGCAAGACTTCACCGGCGTGCCGCTGCTGGCCGACCTGGCGGCCATGCGCAACGTGGCCGTGGAGAAGGGCAAGAACCCGCGCACCATCGAGCCGCTGTGCCCGGTCGATCTGGTCGTCGACCACTCGGTGATGGTCGATTACTACGGCACGAAGGATGCGATCGACCTCAACATGAAGCTCGAGTTCGACCGCAACAAGGAACGCTACGAGTTCATGAAGTGGGGCATGCAGGCCTTCGAGACCTTCGGCGTGGTGCCGCCCGGCTTCGGCATCGTGCACCAGGTGAACCTCGAATACCTGGCACGCGGCGTGTTCGAGAAGGGCGGCGTGGTGTACCCCGATTCGCTCGTGGGCACCGACAGCCACACGACCATGATCAACGGCATCGGCGTGGTGGGCTGGGGCGTGGGCGGCATCGAGGCCGAAGCGGCCATGCTCGACCAGCCGGTCTACTTCCTCACGCCCGACGTGGTGGGCTTCGAGCTCACCGGCCGCCTGCGCGAGGGCGTGACGGCCACCGACCTCGTGCTCACCGTCACCGAGATCCTGCGCAAGGAGAAAGTGGTGGGCAAGTTCGTCGAGTTCTATGGCGAAGGCACCGAGAGCCTGACGCTGCCCGACCGCGCGACGATTGCCAACATGGCGCCCGAATATGGCGCGACGATGGGCTTCTTCCCGGTCGACGCGCGCACGCTCGACTACATGCGCGGCACCGGCCGCACGAAGGACGAGATCGAGATGCTCGAGGCCTACTTCAAGGCCCAGAAGATGTTCGGCATCCCCAAGCGCGGCGAGATCCGCTACTCGAAGGAAGTCTCGCTCGACCTCGGCACCGTGGCGCCCTCGCTCGCCGGCCCGAAGCGCCCGCAAGACCGCATCGAGATCGGCAACCTGAAGAAGGAGTTCACCGAGCTCTTCTCCAAGCCGGTGTCGGCCAACGGCTTCAACCAGCCGCCCGAGAAGCTGCACCAGACCTACACCACCAAGAGCGGCATCCCCATCAAGAACGGCGACGTGCTCATCGCCGCCATCACCTCCTGCACCAACACGTCGAACCCCGCCGTGCTGCTGGCGGCCGGCCTGCTGGCGAAGAAGGCGGTGGAAGCCGGCCTCACCGTGAAGCCGCACGTGAAGACCTCGCTCGCCCCAGGCTCGCGCGTCGTCACCACCTACCTCGACAAGGCCGGTCTCACGCCGTATCTGGACAAGCTCGGCTTCACGCTCGCCGGCTACGGCTGCACCACCTGCATCGGCAACGCGGGCGACCTCACGGCAGAACTCAACGAGCTGATCCAGAAGAACGACCTGGTGTGCGCCGCGGTGCTCTCGGGCAACCGCAACTTCGAAGCGCGCATCCACCCCAACCTCAAGGCCAACTTCCTCGCCTCGCCGCCGCTGGTGGTGGCCTACGCCATCGCCGGCAACGTGACGCGCGACCTGATGACCGAGCCGGTGGGCCAAGGCACCAACGGCCGCGACATCTACCTCGGTGACATCTGGCCGACGAGCGACGAGATCGGCGCGCTGATGAAGCTCGCGATGGACGGCAAGGCCTTCCGCGAGAACTACGCGCAAGTGAAGAGCAACCCCGGCAAGCTCTGGGAGCGCATCGAAGGCGTGCGCGGCGAGACCTATACCTGGCCGCGCAGCACCTACATCGCCCGGCCGCCCTTCTTCGACGAGTTCCACCTCACCCCGGGCATGGCCAACATGGGCATCAAGGGCGCGCGGGCGATGGCGCTCTTCGGCGACTCGATCACCACCGACCACATCTCGCCGGCCGGCTCGATCAAGGAACAATCGCCCGCGGGCCACTGGCTGAAGGCGCACGGCGTCTCCAAGGCCGACTTCAACTCCTACGGCTCGCGCCGCGGCCACCACGACGTGATGGTGCGCGGCACCTTCGCCAACGTGCGCATCAAGAACCTGATGATCCCGCCGCTGCCCGACGGCAGCCGCGAGGAAGGCGGCCTCACGATCTACATGGACGGCAGCAAGAAGTTCATCTACGACGCCGCCATGAAGTACATGGAGGCGGGCGTGCCCACCATCGTCTTCGCGGGCGAGGAATACGGCACCGGCTCCTCGCGCGACTGGGCGGCCAAGGGCACGGCGCTGCTGGGCATCAAGGCCGTGGTGGCGCGCAGCTACGAGCGCATCCACCGCGCCAACCTCGTGGGCATGGGTGTGCTGCCGCTGCAGTTCAAGGGCGACGACTCCTGGCAGACCCTCGGCATCAAGGGCGACGAGACCTTCGACGTGCTGCTCGGCACCGAAATCAAGCCGCAGCAAGACGCCACGCTCGTGATCTGCAGCAAGGACGGTGGAAAGCGCGACGTGCGCGTCACCCTGCGCATCGACACGCCGATCGAGGTCGACTACTACAAGCACGGCGGCATCCTGCCCTTCGTGCTGCGGCAGTTGCTCGCGGCGGCATGACAGTGCGCTGATGGCCGAGCCGTTCAAGAACCTGCTCGGCCCGCAGGTGGTCGCCAGCATGGCGAGCCACCTGCAGCGTGCCGGTGGCGAGGCCTTCAACGCCAAGCGCTTCCGCACGCTCGCCTTGGGCGGGCTCGAAGCGCTGGAGATGAAAGCCCGCGCGCAGCACCTCTGCGCCGCACTCGAGAAGACGCTCCCCCGCGACTTCGACAGCGCCGCCACGGTGATGGAAGGCGCGCTCGCGTCGATGGACGAGATCGACGACGCCACGCTCGACAGCCCCACCGGCACCCGCGATGACGGCCTCGCCGGCTGGGCCGTGTGGCCGCTCACCGAATACGTGGCGCGGCACGGGAAAGACGACGCCCCACGCGCCCTGCAGGCCCTGCATGCGATGACGCAGCGCTTCACCGCCGAGTGGGCCATCCGCCCGTTCATCCTGGCGGAGCCTGCGCTCTCGTTCGACACGCTGCAGCGCTGGAGCACCGACACCAGCCCCCACGTGCGCCGCCTGGTCAGCGAAGGCAGCCGCCCGCGCCTGCCCTGGGGCATGGTGCTCAAGCCGCTGGTCAACGACCCCTCGCCCACCCTGCCCCTCTTGCGCCGGCTGATGGACGACGCCAGCCCCTACGTGCGCCGCAGCGTCGCCAACCACCTGAACGACATCGCGAAAGACCACCCCTACCTCATCGAGGCCTGGCTGCAGGAGCACCTGCCCTCGGCCACGCCCGCGCGCCTGGCCCTGCTCAAGCACGCGAGCCGCACGCTGGTGAAGAAGGGTCACGCCGGGGTGCTGAAGGCCTTCGGCGTGGGCGACCGGTTCAAGGGCGAGGCGAGCTTGGCGCTGTCGTCACGCCGCGCCCGGGTGGGCGAGAGCCTGCAGCTCGCGTTGACGCTGCGCTCCACCGCACGAAAGCCGCAACGCCTGGCCATCGACTACGCCGTGCACCATGTGAAGGCCAACGGCGACACCACGCCCAAGGTGTTCAAGGGCTGGGTGGTGGAGCTGGCCGCCGGCGAGCTGCGGGAGTTTCGCAAGCAGCATTCGCTCAAGCCCATCACCACGCGCGTCTACTACGCGGGCACGCACCGCATCGAGGTGCTGGTGAACGGGGCAGCCGTGGCGGAAGCGAGCTTCGAGCTGCGCGCCTAACGCCATGCGCGTCGGATCACTCCGACGGCGACTCGCTACCGCTTCCCGTGTGGTTCGAAGGCGCCGTCCGGTACGCGGCGCATGCACACCGGCCTAACCTGCAGCCATCTCAACGGCAAACAGGAGACCCCCATGAAATCGATCCTGCTCTGGGCCCTCGGCGTGCCCATTCCCGTGATCCTGCTGCTCTGGCTGATCTTCTGATCAACCGAGCCGCTCGGAAAAGAGCGCGTCGGAGAACCCGACCGTCACCTGGCCGTCGGCCCATTCGACCACCGGCCGCTTGATGACGCTCGGCTCGCGCAGCATCAAGGCGCGGGCCGAGGCGGCATCGGTCACCGCCGCCTGCTGCTCGGGCGGCAACTTCCGCCAGGTCTTGCCTTGCCGGTTCACGAGCTTCTCCCAGCCCACCGCCGGGAGCCACTGCGCAAGGCGTGCTTCGGGCACGCCTTGCTTCTTGAAGTCGTGGAAGGTCACCGCCACCTCGCGCGCCGCGAGCCAGGCGCGGGCTTTCTTGACGGTGTCGCAGTTGGGGATGCCGTAGAGGGTGATCGCATTCATCGTCGGACTCGATGCTCAGGTTGGGGCTGATTGTGGTCGTTCCGCCGGAGACGCATGTGCCACGCCAACAGAGCCACATTGCAGACCACCAGCCCCGCCACGGCGGGCGCCAGATGTTCGAGGAAGCCTTCCGCTTCGAAGACCACACCCGTCCATGACACCTTCGCAATGGCGATGGCATTGACGACCACAGCGCCCCAAACGAGCGACCTGCGCCAGAAGGCCAGTGCCAGCGCAGCGAGCATGCCAGGCACCAGCAGTGCGACGGCGACCTTGGGAATGCTCCACGGGCTCAGCAGATACGCCCGCTCCGCGGCAAGTGCCGCCAGCACGCCAGGCGGAACGTGCTCAGGCACAGGAAACCAGAACATGCTCGTCAGCAAGGCGACGAGCGTGGCGATGACCGCAACGAGGTTTCGGCGGTAAGCGAAGTAGCAAAACGGGATGAGAAACAGCGGGCGGATGTACCAGCTGAGAACGTTGTGATGTCGGGCCCACGCCCACTCCGCAAAGCCGAGCAACGGTTCCATGCCGTCGACGTCGCAGAGGATGTGTTGGATGGTCGGGCCCATCGGCCGTTTATAGCCCGTCGCTCGTCTCCCGCGTCTCGCACAGCGGATCGGGGCCATACGAGGTGTCCATCACCTTGCCCTGCGAATCGATGCCCACCTGGAAGTACTGGCAGAACGGCGTCTCGTAGCGGTAGGCCCAGACGGTCTGGCGGCGTTCGGCCACGCCCACCATGCGCTGGTCGAACGAGTGGCCGATCAGCGCCTGCACCTCGGCGCCGGTCATGCCGGGCTGGATGCTGTTGAACTTCGCCTCGGTCAGCACCTGCTCCCAGCGCAGGAGCTTCCCCCCGGCGTCGAAATCGAGCATGTAGGTGTGGCGCCCGTAGGGGCCGCGCGCGTATTCGAGGCGGCGCCCTCCGTCGGGCTGGGCGAATTCGCCGGTGGGCACCCCGAGTGACTGGCGCACCGCGTCCACCGACGTGCCAGGAGCGATCGACCGCGGCCCGTAGCTGGTGCAGGCCGCGAGGGCCAGGAGGCCGGCGGCGGCGAAGAGGGTTTTCATGGCAAGCCTTTCGCTGCGGCATCCATGCCGCAGGCCCACCATCGTAGAAAGCGCACGCCACCCCCGCGTGGCGCAGGGTGTTTCGTAGGCTCAGATCACCGCTTTTTCAGCCGTCTTGTTGAACGACGCCGCATCGGCCGCCGAGAGCTTGAAGACACTCATCGCCTCGGCCATGCGCGCCGCCTGCTCGCGCAGGTGCTCGGCCGACGCGGTGCTCTGCTCCACCAGCGCCGCGTTCTGCTGCGTCATGTGGTCGAGGGTGGTCACGGCCTGGTTGATCTGGTCGATGCCCGACGACTGCTCGTGCGAGGCACCGGCGATGTGGTTCACCAGTTCGTTCACGCGGCGCACCTGGGCCACCACGTCGTTGATGGTGCTGCCGGCCGCGTTGACGAGCTTGGCGCCGGTGTCGATCTTGTCGACGCTCTCGGAGATGAGCGCGCGGATCTCCTTGGCCGACTGCGCGCTGCGCTGCGCGAGGCTGCGCACTTCGCTGGCCACCACGGCGAAGCCGCGGCCCTGCTCGCCCGCGCGTGCCGCTTCCACCGCGGCGTTGAGCGCGAGGATGTTGGTCTGGAAGGCGATGCTGTCGATCACGCCGATGATGTCGGCGATCTGCTTGCTGGAGCGCGAGATGCCGTCCATCGTGGCCACCACCTCGCCCACTGCGGAGCCGCCCGTCTCGGCCGCGCGGCTCGCGCCGGCCGCCACGTCGCTGGCCTGGCGGGCCACGTCGGAGTTGTTGCGCACGGTGGCGTTCATCTCCTCCATCGACGATGCGGTCTCCTGCAGGTTGCTCGCCTGGCTCTCGGTGCGGGCCGAGAGGTCTTGCGTGCCCGAGGCGATCTCGGCGGTGGCGCGCGTCATGAGGCCGATGCCTTCGCGCACGTCGCTCACGGTGGCACGCAGGTTGATGTTCATCTGCGTGAGCGCGCGCAGCACGGCGCCGATCTCGTCGCTGCGGTTGCTCGAGACCTGCGCGGTGAGGTCTCCGGCGGCGATGCGGCTCGCCAGGCTCACAGTGCTGCGCAGCGGCTTCACGATCGAATGGAAGAGATAGGCCCCCACCGCGCCGGTGGCGGCGATCACCACGCCGAGGCTGGCCCAGAACGCCCACGACGCCGGGTTCACCCCATCGGCCCACAGGGCGCCGAAGATCGCCAGGTCGAGCGCTGCGAGGGCGCCCCACAGGCGTGCCTTCAGGCCCATCTCGCGCACCCACAGGCCGAGCTTGCCGATGAGGTTGCTGCGGTAGACGCGGCCGTGGCGCAGGTTCAGGTCTTTGTGCTGGCCGTCGAGCATGCGCTTGTAGAGCGGCTCGATGGCGGCCACCTCGCCCGGGCCAGGCTTGCTGTGCACCATCAGGCTGCCCATGAACTTGCCCTCGTGGAAGATGGGCGCGAGGTTCAGGCGCAGCCAGTAGTGCTCGCCGGTCTTGCGGCGGTTCTTGATGATGCCCGTCCAGGGCTGGCGGGTCAGGCGCATCGTGGCGCCCATGTCCTTGAGGATCTGCGGCGGGTTGGCGGGGTGCATCATCAGCGCCGCCTTGGTGCCCTTGAGCTCGCTCCAGTCGTAGCCGCTCGCCTTGCAGTAGGCGGGGTTGGCATACACGATGTTGCTGGCCTGGTCACCCACGAGGACGAGCAGGTCGCCATCGTCGATCACATACTCCGTTGGCATGTGGCTCATGTTTGTCTCTCCGGTTTCACCGCTGTTGTGATGTTCTGAAACCCCCTGCTTTGGCACGCGCGTGCGCAAATGAAGCGCAAGAGTCCGACGCGCGGCCCGCATCGGCAATGTCGGCCACCCACTCGCCGACTTGAACGCAGACGCTCACCGTTTGTTGCAGAAGCCACGGTATCGGTCTGCCCCCCCGAGCAAGCGCCGAACAGGGCGTGAAAAACACCACTGTTCCGCGCCTGTCGCCCGCGGGTTTACCGCCCAGAACGTCGGCGCCGGTCATCACCGCCCGGGGGCCGTCACAGGAACGGGCCTTGCCGATTGCATGCACCTCCACTCCCCTCACAAGAAGGTCGCATGGCCACCTCCAAACCCAAAAGCCCGCGCAAGCCCGGCACCCCCACCGCAGCACGGCCCGACCCGAGCCCTCCCGTCCCCTTCAACCCGCGAGAGGCCGTGGGCACGGTGCTCGGCACCCTCTCGGGCCCGTCGACGGCCCGCTTCACCGAAGACGACGCCCAGGCGCTCGACACCCCGGCCCAGCAGATGCTCGGGACGCGCTACGCCGGCACACAGGCCCTCGCGAAGGCGATGCCGGCCAACCCGCTCAAGCCCGCCGAGCACGGCCTCGCCAACGGCCACACGCCGCAGGCCGGCCCCTGCCAGGCCGCACCCGACGAGATCGTGCGCAGCAGCACCGTCAACGAAGACACCGCCTCGCCGAAGACGGGCGACGGCAGCGTCGAGCCCGGCGTCAACCCGAACAACGGCCCGCTCGACCGCGTGCGCGTCGACAGCGGCGGCCAGGCGCTCACCACCAACCAGGGCGTGCCCGTCGGCGACAACCAGAACTCGCTGAAAGCGGGCCTGCGCGGCCCCACGCTGCTGGAAGACTTCATCCTGCGCGAGAAGATCACCCACTTCGACCACGAGCGCATTCCCGAGCGGGTGGTGCATGCGCGCGGCTCGGCCGCGCATGGCTACTTCGAGTGCACCGAGGCGCTCACCGAGCACACGACTGCCGCACCTTTTGCCGAGACCGGCAAAAGAACCCCGGTCTTCGTGCGCTTCTCCACCGTGGCTGGCGAGCGCGGCTCCATCGACACCGCGCGCGACGTGCGCGGCTTCGCCGTCAAGTTCTACACCGAGCAGGGCAACTGGGACTTGGTAGGCAACAACATGCCGGTGTTCTTCATCCAGGACGCGATGAAGTTCCCCGACCTCGTGCACGCGGTGAAGCCCGAGCCGCACCACCAGATGCCGCAGGCCTCGAGCGCGCACGACACCTTCTGGGACTTCGTCTCGCTCATGCCCGAGTCGGCCCACATGCTGATGTGGCTGATGAGCGACCGCGCCATCCCGCGCAGCTACCGCACGATGCAGGGTTTCGGCGTGCACACCTTCCGGCTGGTGAACGCAGCGGGTGAATCGGTCTTCTGCAAGTTCCATTGGACGCCCGTGGCCGGCACGCACTCGCTGGTGTGGGACGAAGCCGCCAAGCTGGGCGGCGCCGACCCCGACTTCCACCGCCGCGACCTGTGGGAAGCCATCGAGGCCGGCCACTACCCCGAGTGGGAACTCGGCGTGCAGATCTTCAGCGACGTGCAGGCCGAAGGCTTCAGCTTCGACGTGCTCGACCCCACCAAGCTCGTGCCCGAAGAGCTGGTGCCGCTGCGCCCCGTGGGCCGCATGGTGCTCAACCGCAACCCCGACAACTTCTTCGCCGAGACCGAGCAGGTGGCCTTCTGCACCGCGCACGTGGTGCCCGGCATCGACTTCAGCAACGACCCGCTGCTGCAGGGGCGCATCCACTCGTATGTGGACACGCAGCTCACGCGACTCGGCGGGCCCAATTTCCACGAGATCCCGATCAACGCGCCCATCGCCCAGGTGCACAACCACCAGCGCGACGGCCTGCACCGCCAGGCCATCCACCGCGGCCGTGTGAACTACGAGCCCAACTCGCTCGGCGGCGGGTGCCCCTTCCAGGCCGGTAAGGCGGGCTTCGTGTCGTTCCCGCAGCCCGTGGCCGAAGACAAGGTGCGCGGCAAGCCCGAGAAGTTCGCCGACCACTACTCGCAGGCCACGCTCTTCTGGAAGAGCCAGACGGCGGTGGAGCAGGCGCACATCGTCGGCGCCTACCGCTTCGAGCTGACGCGGGTGCAGACGCCCGCGGTGCGCGAGCGGGTGCTGTCGGTGCTGGCGAACGTCGACACCGAGCTCGCCACACGCGTGGCCGAGGGGCTGGGCATGCCGGTGCCGCCACCGCAGCCGAAGGCGCTGCCGATCGAGGTGACGCCGGAGGTGGAAGCGTCGCCCGCGCTGTCGCTGCTGTCACGCCCCGGCGAGGCTGGCATCACGGGCCGCCGTGTCGCGCTGCTCGTGGCCGATGGGGTGGAAGACCTGCGGCTGCGGGCGGTGCACACCGCGCTCGCCGCGGGCGGCGCTGCGCCGCGCTTCGTGGGCGTGCGGCTGGGGGTCGTGACGCCGCTGAGCCAGGAGCCGCTGCATGTGGAGGTGTCGCTCGAAGCCGCGCCCTCGGTCACCTGGGACGCGGTCGTGCTGCCCGACGGCGAGCAGGCCGCGCTCGCGCTCGCCGAGCAGGGCCAGGTGATCGAGTTCGTGAAAGACCAGTACCGCCACTGCAAGCCGATGCTGGTGCTGGGCCACGCGAGCGCCATCGTCGCCAAGGCCGGCATCGACCTGCAGCTGCCCGACGGCACGCCCGACCCCGGCATCGTGCTCGGCGAGCCGATGGACGCAGCGGCAAACGGCGCTGAGGTCGACGTCGACGGCTTCGTCGCGGCGCTCGCGAAGCACCGCCACTACGAGCGCGAGACCGACCCGCCGCGGGTGTGACCCTCAGGCCCGCTGCGGCTTGAGGGTGCAGAGGTTGAAGGTGGCAATGCTCAGCGCTCTCAGGTTCATGGCAGCCTTCGTGCGGTGGGCTTGGAATGAGGGGCACAGCAGGCGACGCATGTGACAGGCCGGCCATCCCTGCTCCTCTATATTCGGCCGGCCCTCCATGAAGAAGCCGTTCGTCATCACCCTGCTCGGCATCGCCCAGACCCTCGCCTGGGCCTCGTCGTACTACATCGCCGCGCTGCTCGCCGCGCCCATCGCACGCGAACTGGGGCTGAGCGTGCCGACGGTGTTCCTCGCGTTCTCGCTGGCGCTGGTGGTGTCGGCCTTCGTGGGGCCCTGGGCCGGGCGCACCATCGACCGCCACGGCGGCCGGCTGCTGCTGATGGGCACCAACCTCGTGTTTGCCGCGGGCCTGGCGGCCCTGGGGCTGGCGCAGGGCCCCTGGACGCTCTTTGCCGCCTGGGTGGTGCTCGGCCTCGCGATGGGCACGGGGCTCTACGAAGCCGCCTTCGCCACGCTCGTGCGCCTGTACGGGCACGACTCGCGCGGGGCGATCACGGGCATCACGCTCTTCGCCGGTTTTGCGAGCACGGTGGGCTGGCCGCTCACCGCCTGGATGGAAACGACCTACGGCTGGCGCGGTGCGTGTTTCGGCTGGGCGGCCCTGCACCTGGTGCTGGGCCTGCCGCTCAACGCGGCCCTGCCCAAGGTGGGGACCGTGACCCCGGCCGTGGCAGCCCCTGCGCCAACCGCGGTGGCGCAGGAGGAGGTCGAGCCCCAGCACCCAGTGCTCGTGAGCGCGGTGCTGTCGTTCGTGTTCGCGGTCGCGTGGTTCACCAGCACCGCGATGGCGGCGCACCTGCCGCGGCTCATGCAGGCGCTGGGGGCGAGCCTCGCAGTGGCCGTCGCCGTGGGCGCGCTGGTGGGGCCCGCGCAGGTGGCCGGGCGGCTGCTGGAGTTCGGCGTGCTGCGGCGGGTGCACCCGCTGCTGTCGGCGCGGCTGGCCAACCTCGCCCACCCGATCGGCGCGGTGGTGCTGCTCTTCGCAGGGCCGGCACTCGCGCCGCTGTTTGCGGTGCTGCACGGCGCGGGCAACGGCATCCTCACCATTGCCAAGGGCACGCTGCCGCTGGTGTTCTTCGGGCCGCAGGGCTACGGCGCACGGCAGGGCTGGCTGATGCTGCCGGGGCGTGTGGCACAGGCCTTCGCACCGTTTGCCTTCGGCCTTGCGCTCGACCATTGGGGCGCCGCGAGCCTGTGGCTGTCGACGGCACTCGGGCTCCTGGCCTTTGCGGCGCTGATGCTGCTGAGGGCGGGCCGGCGCTGAGAAGCGAAACGCCCCGCGTCAGAGGGGCGGGCGATGCGGCGCACTGCGCGTGAGGATCGACGGTCCGCATCGCCGCGAACTTCCGCAGATTTTGCGAAGCCGGCAGATGCAGGCCGCGCTAGGAAACCGCACAAGTGCGAATCGCCTCGGCCCGCTGCCGCACCGAGGCACGGTCGGCTTCACTCAGCCGCGCGAGGTTCTTGAGCTGCATGGCCATGCGTGGGTTGCCGGCGAGCCGCTGCTCGTGGCGCATGAGAAAGTCCCAGTACAGCGTGGTGTAGGGGCAGGCACGCTCGCCGACGCGCTGCGCCGGGTCGTAGCGACAGCCCGCGCAGCTGTTGCCCATGCGCTGGATGTACTTGCCGGTGGCGACGTAGGGCTTGCTGGCCATCAGGCCACCGTCGCCGTACTGGCTCATGCCCAGCGTGTTGGGCAGCTCCACCCACTCGACCGCATCCACGTAGACCGACAGGTACCACGCATGCACCTGCTGGGGCCGCACCCCCAGCAGCAGCGTGAACAAGCCGATCACCATCAGGCGCTGGATGTGGTGGGCGTAGCCCTGCGCGAGGGTCTGCGTGAGGGCGTCGCGCAAGCAGGCCATGTCGGTGTCGCCCGTCCAGTACCACGCGGGCAGGTCGTGGAGGGCCTCGAGCGCATTGCGTTCGAGGTAGCCGGGCATCTGGGTCCAGTAGATGCCACGCACGTACTCACGCCACCCGAGGATCTGCCGGACGAAACCTTCGGTACTTTCGAGTGGAACGTGGCCCGCCCGGTACGCCGCCTCGGCAGCGTGCACGACTTCGCGCGCCGTCAGCAGCTTGAGGTTGAGCGAGGACGAAAGCTGCGAGTGGTAGAGCCACGGCTCGCCCGGCCACATCGCGTCCTCGTAGCGACCGAATAGCGGGAGCCGCTGCTCGATGAAGGTCTGCAAGGCCGACAAGGCTTGCGCACGCGTCACCGGCCACGCGAAGCTGGCGAGCGTGCCGGGGTGCTGCGCGAAGCGGGTCTCGACCAGTGCGAGCACCTCGCGTGTGGTCGCGTCGGGCGCGAAGGCCGCGCGCGCAGGCACGGGGCCCGGGCCTTCGGGGCCGAAGGCCTCGCGGTTGTCAGCGTCGAAGTTCCACCGCCCACCGACGGGCTGGCCCTCCTGCATCAGGACTCCGTGGCGCTGCCGCAGCTCACGGTAGAAGTACTCGAGCCGCAAGGCTTTGCGCTTCTTCGCGTGGGCGGCGAACTCACGCACGGTGGTGAAGAAGTGGCGGTCTTCACGGATCTCGAGCGCGAGGCCGGCGCGCTCGACCACGGCCTTCAGGGACTGCCACACCCGCCAGTCGCCCGGGGCCGTCATCACCACACGCTGCGGGCCGAGCGTGGTGAGTGACGCCTGAAGCTCGGCCGCGAGCGTGCCCAGGTTGCCGGTGTCGTCGAGCCGACGGTAATGAAGGGTGCGGCCGGTGGCCCGCAGTGCGTCGGCGAAGTGCCGCATCGCGGAGAGGAAGAGCGCGATGCGTTGCTTGCTCGACCAGACGTGGGTCGACTCCTCGGCGACCTCGGCCATCCACACCGCATCCTGCGCGGGGTCGAAGCCATCGAAGGCGGCCGCGTCGAGGTCGAGTTGGTCACCGAGCACGAGGACGAGCGCACGCAGGCCACTCATGCGCCCGCTCCGGGGCCACGCGACTTGCGGCAGGCGTCGGAGCAGAACTTCACCTCGTCCCAGCTGCGAGCCCAGCGCTTGCGCCACGTCATCGCGCGGCCACAGGCCAGGCAAGGTTTGCCGGGCAAGGATTGTTTGTTGCCCTTGAACGGGGGTGATGGGTCGCGCTTCACGTCGGTTCTTCCTGCAGGAGTTCGCACGATAAGCGAGCGGGCCGTGTCAATCCGGCCGCGCTCGAACGCGCAGCCGATTGCGCAGATCGTCGACGAACGTCCTCGCCGGCGGAGAGAGCGCGCGGTCTTGTCGCCACACCAGGTACCAGCGGCCCCGCAGCGGAAAGCCGGCCACCGGGAGGATCGTGAGGCCCTCCGACCTCGGATCGGACGCCAAGGCGTGGCGCGACAGCACCGCGAGGCCCAGGCCGGCGCGCACCGCATGCTTGATGGCTTCGTTGCTGCCGAGCGCCATGCGCGGCTCCCACGCGAGGCCTCTGTGCGCAAACGCCTCCTCCGCCGTGGCGCGGGTACCGGAACCCGACTCGCGTGCGAGCAAGGGCTCTGCAACGAGGTCTGACAGCTTCAGCCGTCGGCGTCGCGCGAGCGGGTGGTCGCTCGGCGCGATCACCACCAGCGGGTTCTCCAGGAAGGGCCAGCGCGCAAGCGGCAGATGCTCCGGCGGGCGCATCATGGCGGCCAGTTCGTCATCTCCGCGCTCCAGCCGCGCCACGACGGCGGCGCGGTTCTCCACCGCGAGTTCGATCTGGATGCCAGGGTACTCGCGCGCGAATGGGCCGAGCAGGTCGGGCAGGAAGTATTCGGTGGTCGTCACGGCCGCGATGCGCAGACGCCCACGTTTCAGGCCTTGCAGGGCGGCGGCGTCGTCTTCGAATTCCTGCCAGATGGCGCCCATCGCACGCACCGCCTCGGCCAGGCGCTGGCCGATGGCCGTGGGCACAAGGCCCCTTCCGCGCGGCTCGAAGAGCACGAGGCCGAGCGCCGCGGACAGCTCCTTGAGCTGCGTGGAGACCGTGGGCTGCGCCAGATGAAGCGACTGCGCCGCACGCACCACACCGCCCAGCCGCACCACCGCCTCGAGGCTGCGAAGCTGCACCAGGCTGGCGCGGGGAGCTTGTCGAAGGCCGGGGGGCGTTCCTTGTTTCATCATGTTTTCCGATGTTTTGCATCCGAACATATCACTTGTCGGTGAAGACGGGTTCACCGAGCATTCGGCCCCACCATGCAAAGCTTCCTCGACCCCGCCATCCTCTTCTTCGTGTTCGGGCTTCTCGCCGGCACCGTGCGATCCAACCTGGAGATCCCGCCCGCAATTGCGCGTTTCCTGTCGCTGTACCTGCTGATGGCGCTCGGCTTGAAGGGGGGCTTTGCGCTCGCCAAGTCCGGGCTGGATGCCGAGGTCGCGGTGAGCCTGGCGTGCGCGGTCGTGCTGGCGCTTGTCGTGCCGGCGATGGGCTACCTGGTTTTGAAGCGCTGCCTGTCGCGGTTCGATGCCGCGGCGGTGGCGGCGACCTACGGGTCGGTGAGCGCCGTCACCTTCATCACGGCCGTGCAGTACCTGGAGACCCACCACCTCGCCTATGGCGGGCACATGGCGGCGGCGATGGCCTTGATGGAGTCTCCTGCCATCGTGATGGCCGTCGTGCTGGCCAACATGGCCCGCCAACGGGAAGGCGCGGCGCAGGGCACGCCCAAGGTCGGCCTGCGCAAGGTGCTTCACGAGTCGTTCACCGACGGCGCGCAGCTTCTGCTGCTGGGCGCCATGGTGATCGGCCTCGTCACGGGCGAGGCCGGGCAGAAGTCCATGCAGCCCTTCTCCGGCGACCTGTTCAAGGGCATGCTCGCGTTCTTCCTGCTCGACATGGGCCTTCTTGCGGCACGCAACCTCAGCGCCCTGAAGGGACGCTCGCCCTGGCTGCTGAGCTACGCGCTCATCGGGCCGCTGGTGCACGCTGGCGTCGCGCTCGGGCTCGCAGCAGTGGTTGGCTTGTCAGCGGGCAATGGCGCGCTGCTGATGGTCCTGGCGGCCAGCGCTTCGTACATCGCGGTGCCTGCTGTCGTGCGACAGGCGATTCCGGAAGCGAACCCGTCGCTTTACTTCGGCATGTCGCTCGGGTTGACGTTCCCGTTCAACATCCTGCTGGGCATTCCTCTCTTCGTCTCCATCGCGGAACGGGTGCTTTGAAATTGGCGGGCTCAGAAAGCAAAAAGCACTTAGCCGCTGGTGCGTGCTAAGTGCTTGACCCCGTGCGGGGGAATTTTGGTGGGCCCTGTAGGATTCGAACCTACGACCAACGGATTAAGAGTCCGCTGCTCTACCAACTGAGCTAAGAGCCCGCTCGAAACTTGTGTTCCCGGAGGAACTGGTGGGTTGTGCAGGACTTGAACCTGCGACCAACGGATTAAAAGTCCGCTGCTCTACCGACTGAGCTAACAACCCGGCAAGCCCATGAGTATAACGGGCTTTGCGAGATTGCTTCAAGCCAACCGGCGAAGCACGCATTGTAGCGCTTCTGAAGCCGCCACCAAACCAAACGTTGCGGTCACGACAACACTCGAGCCATACCCGTGGCAATTGAGGCTGCCGTCCACACTGCTCGCACCGGTCTCGCACGCCGCATCGACAGGTGCCGACACCGCTTCGCGCGAGAACACGCAGCGCACGCCCATTGCTCGATCGCGCGGCGCCCCGTGCTGCTTGCGCAGACGCTGGCGCATGGAGGCCAGCAACGGGTCGTGCGTCGCGCGCGAGATGTCGTCGACCTCCACCACCTGCGGTTTCTGCTTGCCACCGGCCGCGCCGACGCACACGAAGTCGTGCCGCCCTTCCCGCGCCCACACGGCCATCGCCAGCTTGGCCTGCACCTGGTCGCACGCATCGATGAGCACGTCGATCTCGCGCGGCAGCAGCGAGGGCCAGTTGGCCGCGGTGACGAAATCGTCGACCACCTGCACGTCGCAAGCGGGGTGGATGTCGGCGATGCGCTCGCGCAGCGCCTCACCTTTGTGCTGGCCCAGCGTTTCGCCGAGCGCCTGTACCTGGCGGTTGATGTTGGACTCTGCAACGTGGTCCATGTCGAAGAGCGTGAGCTGCGCCACGCCGCTGCGCGCCAGCGCTTCGACAGCCCAGGAGCCCACGCCGCCGAGGCCGACAACGCCGACCCGCGCCGATCGCAATGCCTGATACCCGGCGTCGCCATGCAGGCGCCGCAGGCCGCCGAAGCGGCGCTCCAGGTCGGGAGCCAGCAGGTCGAGCGGCGCGTTCAAGAGAAGTCCACCAGGAGCGCGAGCCTCAGCGCAGCGACGCCAGCCGCTCCTTGCCCGCCTGCGCGGCCTCGGACTTGGGGTACGCCTTCACCAGCTCGTCGATGGTGCGGCGTGCGGCCTTGTTGTCCTTCAGCTCCATCTGGCAGTTGGCGATGGCCAGCAGCGACTCGGGTGCCCGAACGTGATCGGGCGTGGCCGACAGCAGCGCGCGGAAGCTCACGATCGCCTCGCGGTAGTCGCGCATCGCGTACTGCGCATTGCCACGCCAGAACAGCAGCGACGGCGTGTACCCGCTCGCCGGGTAGCGCTTCGCGAACGCGGCAAACGCATTCGAAGCCGCCGCGAACTCGCTCTTGCGCAGCAGCGCCATCGCGTCTTCGTACTGGCGTCGCTCTTCCGGGTCGACCAGGAATTCGCGGCCGTCGACCGAGACCTTCACCGGCTCCAGCTTGCGGATGCGGTCTTCCACGCCCTGCTGCACATCCTTCTGCGCCTTCTGCAACTCGCCCTGAATGCGCTGCAGCTCGGCGACGTCGCGCTGGAGCTGCTCGTCTTGCCCGCGCATGCGCGCCATCTCGGCCCGCATGGTCTCGAGCTGGTTGTTGAGATCGAGCAGGCTGCGCCGGAGCTGGCTGATCTGCTCCATCAGCTGGGCCTGGTTCTCGGCCATCGCGGCGCGCAACTTGGCGTCGCCCTGCTCCTGGCGCTGGCGCAGGTCGAGGATGGCCTTGCGCGCCTCGTCGTCGTCGAAGAGGCCGGCATGGGCCACCGGCGCGGCCAGCGCCAGCAGCAAGGCCCATGCAGCAGGCCACGCTCGCATCGTCACGGGCCGATTCATGGCACTTAGCGGCTGGACAGCTCGGCGCGGCGGTTCTTGGCCCAGGCCGCTTCGTCGTGGCCCTGGTCGGCCGGGCGCTCCTTGCCGAAGCTCACCGCTTCGATCTGCGCATCGGTCACGCCGAGCAGCTTCAGCGACTTGGCCACCGACTCGGCACGCTTCTGGCCGAGTGCGAGGTTGTACTCGCTGCCACCGCGCTCGTCGGTGTGGCCTTCGATGGTGAGCTTCTTCGACTTGTTCGCCGTGAGCATCTTGGCCTGGCCTTCGATGACGGGTCGGAACTCGTCCTTGATCACGAAGCTGTCGTAGTCGAAGTACACGACGCGGCCGACTTCGGCAACCGGCGGTGCATTCTTCGTCAGGTCGACGCTGGCGACGCGGCCCGAGTTGGTGCCACTGGCCGACGACGAACCATTGTTCGCCCCCGTGGCGCCGGGCGTGCGCGACTCCACCGGCGCGGCCTTGTTGTCCAGCGGCACGTTCGACGCGCAGCCGGCAAAGACGGCTGACGCAGCGACGATGAGAGTGAGGCGGGACATGTTCATGATGGTTCTCCTGATGGTCGGGATATGAGCTGCCGGTGTGGCTGGCTTGGTAAGGCGCTTGGTGAGCGCAAGAAAAAACTCAGCGAACGAATGGGCCCCACGCCGGCTCGCGCACGTCGGGGAAGCGGTTGGCATCAAGGGCGCCCTTGATCTTGCCGTCGAGGGTGGTGGTCATCAGCGTGTCGCGGCCGTTGGCCCGGGTGGCATAGATGATGAGCTTGCTGTTGGGGGCGAAGCTCGGGCTTTCGTCGTCGGAGGTCTCGGTGATCGCCTGCGCGTTGCCGAGCTTGCCGATCTCGCCCACATAAAGCTTGAAGGCGCCGTTCTGGCGGGAAATATAGGCGAGGTGGCGGCCATCGGGGCTGATGGCCGGGCTGATGTTGTAGCTGCCGGTAAAGCTCACACGCTCGGCCGCGCCTCCCGAGGCCGGCATGCGGTAGATCTGCGGGCCACCACTGCGGTCGCTCACGAAATAGATCTGCTTGCCGTCGGGCGTGAACGTGCCCTCGGTGTCGATCGCCTGGCTGTTGGTGAGACGCCGTGGGCTCTCGCCGTTGCGACCGATGATGTAGAGCTGCGAGCCGCCGTCACGGCTGAGCGTCACCACGAGGGACTTGCCGTCGGGCGCCCAGCTCGGCGCACTGTTCGAGCCCGGGAAGCTCGCGAGCTTGCGGCGCACGCCGGTGACGATGTTCTGTGCGAAGACGGCGGCCTTGCGCTCGTCCTGGAAGGTCACGTAGGCCAGCTCCTGGCCGTCGGGCGACCAGGCCGGCGAGATGATCGCCTCGCTGCTTTGCAGGGCGACCTCGCCGCCCGCGCCGTCGGCATGGTCCACGCGCAGCGCGTAGCGCTTGCCCGAGCGCGTGACGTAAGCGATGAAGGTCGAGAACACGCCCTTCTCGCCGGTGAGCTTCTCGTACACCACGTCGGCGACCCGGTGCGCGGCCAGCCGCAGCTCGGCAGGCCCTGCGGTGACGTTGGCAAAGACGAGCTCCTTGCCCTTGACCACGTCCCACAGCTTGTAGCGCACGTCGAAGCGGCCATCGGCCAGGCGGGTCACCGAACCCGCCAACAGCGCGTCGGCCGATTGGTCGGCCGACTGGCCGCGCCAGTCGCCGAGGTTCGGCTTGGCGGATTCGTCGATGACCTGGTCGGCCTTGACGCTGCGGAAGAGGCCCGAGCGCTCGAGGTCGGCCTTGATCACCGCCGACACGGACTGCGTCGTGCGATCTTCATCGCGAAAGCGCGCGATCGCGATGGGCAGCTGGGTGGCGCCGACACCCGAGATCTCGACCCGGAACTGGGCCAGCGCGGGGGCCGCGAGCAGGAGGCCGGAAGAGGCTGCAAACAGTCGTCGATTCATCGGCATGGATTGTCCTGATCCTCGTAATTCATATTGGTTCAATGGATTTGCCGGCCTGGCGTGCAAGCAGGTCCATCTTCAGGTACCTGTAATAAGTACCTTCCGCCTGGTAAATCGCGAGCACGAAGCCGAGGCGGCCATCGAGAAAGCCGCGCTTCACGATGTAGCAGCGCATGAACGCCCACCACCCGTGGGTCACTGCAGCAAAAAGGCTGCCACGCTTGCCGGCCCGGACCTTGTCGAGCGCGCGGCCGCTGCTGTAGCGGTTCATCTTGTCGAGTGCGTCGTCGAGCGAGGGCATGGTGTCGTGCAGGAGGTCGCCCTTGAGGCGTTCGACCCGGCCTTGCACGACGAGACGCTCGTGCACCAGGTCGTCGGTGAAGCGCGCACGGCCGCGCCGGAAGACCCGCAGCACGCGGTCGGGGTACCAGTCGCCATGGCGGATCCACTGGCCGCAGAAGCGGGAGATGCGTGAAAGTTCGTAGCCGTCGGCCGGGCCGTCCTTCGCCACGACTTCGCGGATGCGCTCGGCCAGCTCGGGGCTCACGCGCTCGTCGGCGTCGAGGCTCAGCACCCAGCGGCCCCGGGCGGCGTCGAGCGCGCGGTTCTTTTGCGGGCCGAAGCCGGGCCAGTCGGTCATGGTGATGACCTGCGCGCCGAGGCTGCGCGCGGTGTCGGCCGTGCCGTCGGTGCTGCTCGAGTCCACGACGATCCACTCGTCGGCGAAGGCCACGCTCTTCAGGCACGCGGCGATGTTGCGGCTTTCGTTCTTGGTGATGACGATGACGGACAGCGCGATCTCGGGCATGTGGGGCAAGCGCTCCTGCGAGGTGGCGGGGATTGTAGGCAGCAGGCGCGTTGGATAATCCGCGCTGCCTATGACCCAACCCACCCAGACCCTGCGGCAGCGCCTGGCGCGCGTCGCGCCCTACTTTGCGGGCACCAAACTGGCCTTCGTGCTGGCGGCGATAGGCGCAGCGATCGGCGCCGCCACCGAGCCAGGGCTGGCCGCGATGATGAAGCCGCTGCTCGACAGCGGGTTCACGCAGCAAGGCAACATTCCGCTGTGGTCGGTGCCGGCGGTGATCATCGGGCTCTTCCTCACGCGCGGCATCGCCGGCTTCCTGGTGAACTACGCGCTCTCCTGGGCCAGCAACCACGCCACCCTGAAGATGCGGCGCGACATGTTCGAGCACGTGCTGCGCTCGCACGCATCCCTCTTCACCCAGCAAACGGCCAGCACCCTCATCAACACCGTGGTGTACGAAGTGCAGAGCGGCACGCAGGCCCTCGTGAACGCCGCACAGACGCTCATCAAGGACAGCTTCACCTCCATCGCACTGTTGATTTACCTGGTGTGGATCAACTGGCAGCTCACGCTCTTCATCGCAGTGCTGCTGCCTGCCGTGGCGGTGACGGTGCGCTACTTCAGCCGGCGCATGCACCGCATCAGCCTGGCCAGCCAGAGCGCGACCGACGAGCTGGCCTATGTGATGGAAGAGAACACGCTGGCTTGGCGCATCGTGCGTCTGCACGACGCGAAGCCGGCCCAGCAGCAGCGCTTCGACAAGGCCAGTGCCCGGGTGCGGCAGCTGTCGCTCAAGTCGACGGTGGCCTCGTCGACGGTGACGCCCGTCACGCAGCTGATCTCGGCCTGCGCCCTTTCAGCCGTGATCGTGGTGGCGCTCTGGCAGAGCAACACGCAGGGCGCCACGGTGGGTGGCTTCGTGGCCTTCATCACCGCGATGCTGATGCTCATCACGCCGCTGCGCCACCTGACGGAAGTGGCCGGGCCGGTGACGCGCGGCCTCGCGGCCATCCAGCGCGGGCTGGACCTGATGCACAAGATTCCCGTCGAGAACAGCGGCACGCACACCGCCACACGCGCCCGCGGCGAGCTCAACCTCGTCAACGTCACCCTCAAGTACAACGACGAAGCCACGGCCCTGAATGGCCTCACGCTCAAGATCGCTGCCGGCGAGACGCTCGCGCTCGTCGGCCCCTCGGGCGCGGGCAAGTCGACGCTCGTGAACCTGCTGCCGCGCTTCCTCGACCCGACCGACGGCGAGATCCGCCTCGATGGCGTGCCGCTGCGCGAGTGGGACCTCGCCGCCCTGCGCCGCCAGTTCGCCCTTGTCAGCCAGGACGTGGTGCTCTTCAACGACACCGTGGGCGCCAACGTGGCGCTCGGCGCCGAGTTCGACGCCGAGCGCGTGCGCAGCGCCCTGGCCGCCGCCAACCTGCTCGACTTCGTCAACGAGCAGCCCGACGGGCTCGACGCCCGCATCGGCCACAACGGCAACCAGCTCTCCGGCGGCCAGCGCCAGCGCCTGGCCATCGCCCGCGCCATCTACAAAGACGCGCCGGTGCTCATCCTCGACGAAGCCACCTCGGCGCTCGACAGCGAAAGCGAGCACCTGGTACAGCAGGCGCTCGAGCGGCTGATGGAAGGCCGCACCACGATCGTGGTGGCGCACCGGCTGTCGACCATCGAGAAGGCCGACCGCATCGCCGTGCTCGACCAGGGGCGCCTGGCCGAGCTGGGCACACACCAGGAGCTGCTGGCGAAGGCCGGCCTCTTCGCGCGGCTTCACGCGCTGCAGTTCAAGCTGTGACGGCCCGTCGCCAGCGCTGGCTGATCCTCTCGCACGCGTTCAACATGGACGGGCGGGCCGCCAGCCTCACCGTCACCGACAAGCTGCGCTATCTGGTCCAGGCCGGCATCGAGCCGGTGATCCTGAGTGCCATCACTGGCGAGCAGGACAAGCGCTACGAACACCATCGCCTGCTGCCCTGGGGGCCATCGGCGCTGCGCTTCGACCTGCGCCACCTGCTGGCGCGCCATCTGGGGCGGGGCATCGCCTACCGTGTGCTGATGCTGCTGATCAGCCTCGTGCTGGCACCGTTCATGGTGCTCGAGAAGCTGCTGATCGGCCTGCGCAACCAATGGTCGTGGGCACTGCCCGCCTTCGTGCGCGGCGCGTGGATGCTGCGCCGTGGTGACATCGACCTCGTGTACTCCAGCGGCGGTGCTTACTCAGCCCACCTCGCCGGCTGGTGGCTCAAGCGCTGGTGCGGCGCGAAGTGGATCGTCGAAGTGCACGACCCGATGGTCTTCCCGGGTCGTGAGCCGGCCAACCGCGACGAGCGTTTCCAGGCCCGGCTCGAGGGCCTCATCTGCCAGCACGCCGACCTGGCCTGGTGGTTCACCGAAGGGGCGCTCGCCGCTGCGCAGGCGCGCCACCCGGTGCTGCGCGAACGCGGCATCGTGGTGATGCCCGGAGCCGAGCCCCCCTTGCGGCCGGCCACCTACACACCCGGGCCGGTGTGCGTGCTCGGCCACTTCGGCTCGCTGTCGGACAGCCGCAGCCTCGTACCCTTCATCCGCGCGCTCAACCACCTGCTCGCCCACGAGCCCGAATGGCGCCCGCTGCTGCGGCTGGAGGTCTACGGCGGTGCGATCGACGGTCCAGCGCAGAAGCTGATCGAGCAGCACAAGCTCGACGACGTGGTGATCCCGATGGGCCGCCTGGAGCACGACCCCGCCACCGGGCTCTCCGGCCGAGAGCGTGTGGTGCAGCGCATGCAGCAGGTCGACGCCTTGCTTCTGATGCACGGCGAAGGCGACGAGTGCGAGCAGTACATCCCGTCCAAGCTCTACGACTACTTCTGGGCCCGCCGGCCAGTGCTGGCCTACACCCACCTCAACCCGCAGCTGGATCGCCTCGTGCGCGAACACGAAGGCTGGTGCGCCCCAGCGACCAACACCGTGGCGGGCGCAGCCGCCTTGCGTGAGTTGATCCTGCGCTGGCAGGCTGGGCGGCTTTCCACCGTCACCGTGCCGCCCATCAGCACCGCCGATGCGGTCGACGAGATCCTGTCGGTGGTCGAGGTGGCCAAGATCTCCGGGATCTCGAAGCTCTAACGATCTAGCGCGAGCAGAGCAGGCTCGCGAACTGCCGCAGCCACCAGCGCTGGCGCCAGCCGCGATCCAGCGGCGGCATGCGCGTGGGCGTGCGCATGCGATCGAGCAGCACCGTCTGCGTGAAGTTGTAGTTGTGGCGGCTGTGGCCGTAGTTGGCGCCGAAGTGGTCGATCTCCAGGCGCTTGCGGGTATCGACGCCGGTGTTGAAGCTCAGGTCGCGCACCAGCGAGTGGTATGACTTCTCGCGGTCGAGCTGGCGCTCGATGCAGAACACGTCTTTCGGCAGGTGCGACTGCACCGTGCCGTGGTTCTTGAAGTTCTTGACGAAGCGGTAGTCTTCAGCGCCATAGGCCCCGGCGAACTCTTCATCGGTGCCGAAGAGCTGGAAGAAGCGCGAACGCGCCAGGTAGAAGATGTTGGGGTGGCCCTTGATCAGCGAGCCGTCGGGCATCTTGCGCCAGAACTTGTAAAAGCGGCGGCGCTTGATCGGGTGGTCGAGCAGCCAGCGCACCGTGTGCTCGGGAAAGGCGTGGTCCACGTCGGTGATCACCACGTTTTCGGCGCGTGCATGCAGCATCGCGGCGTTGCGCGCGCCGGCCTGGTTCCAGCGGATGTCCTGGTCGATGCGCACCCAGGTGAGGTTCAGGTCGAAATCGGGGATGTCGTACTTCAGCGGCGAGCCGTCGTCGACGATCACGAACTGGATCTGGTCCAGCACCTCGGCCGGCAGCGTGGTGAAGTCACGCAGCCAGCTCGTCACGGTGTCGATGTTGTCCTGGTTGCAATAAAAGTGCGTGGCCAGCGTGAGCTTGATGGCGCCGTGGTTGCGCTTGGCAATGCCGAAGATGTCGGTGCGCGTGGGCTGCGTGAGGGCCAGCAGCGTGTGGCGCATGGTCTTGTGCCAGGAGTCTTCGCCGAGCGCTGCGGGCTGGTCGAGCAGCACCGGGTTGTCGACCACCAGGCCGCCTTTGGGTGGGCGCACGTTGGCTTCGAGGTCGGCCCGGCTCGTCATGAAGTTGACGCCGGTGTAGCGGTTGAAGACCAGGCGGTCGCGGTAGGTGGGCTTGAGGTTCGCCGGGCGGTCCCACCAGCGCATCACGATGCTGGGCTGGCGGCGGCGCAGCTTGAGTTGCACGGCCAGGCGCTGGGCGTCTTCGATGTCGGTCAGGACGAGGGCCACACCTTCGGCCTGCTCGAAGGCCTGGCGCACGGCGGCTTCCGGCGACATGCCCACCGCGATCGAGACCAGGCTCGCCGGCAGCTCCTTCACCGCATGCGCGCCCGAGGCATATTCCGACCAGAAGCGCTCCAGCACACCCCCGGCTTGGGCAACCACGGTCAGGCGTGAAGGCAGGAGGTAGGACATCGGCTGGGCTCTTCGAAACTGGCCGGGGATTCTAGGGGTGAGGCCTCAGGCCACAATCGCGGCTCCGCCCGCGTACGCGCCCATTGCATGGCCCTCGACTTTCCCATCGTCTGCAAGACCTACCGCGGTGACCTGCGCCGTGCGCAGCGGCTCCTGGCCAGCATCGCCCCGCACAACCGCGACAAGCTGCCCGTGGTCCTGATCGTGCCGAATGACGACTTGGCGCTGTTCCGCAGCACGCTCCCGGCTGGTGCCTGCGAGTTCGTCACCGACGAGGCTGTGGTCGCCGCGCACCCGAAGGCCGTGGAGCACGACCTGCTGGCTCGCTACCAGGCCACGCCGGGCAGCAAGGCGCAGCAGGTGGTCAAGTCGGAAGCCTGGCGACTCCTCGGCTGCGACGCCTACCTCTGCACCGACGCCGACACGGTGTTCCTGCGCCCCTTCGGCCGCGCCGATTTCCTGGCGCCCGAAGGCCACCCCTACAGCCATGTGCACGAGTCGAAGGAATACCGCCAATTGGCCTCGTCGCGCGGCTACCGCAAGGTCGAGGAAGACTTCCGCCGCGAGAGCGCACAGCTGAAGGCGATCTTCGGCCGCACCGGCCCCGACTACGACTTCGGCCCCACGCCCGTGCCCTGGTCGGCCAAGGTGTGGAACGACCTGTACGAACAGCGCCTGGCCCCGAAGAACCAGACGCTGTGGGACGCCATCGAGCAGATGCCCTCCGAGCTGCGCTGGTATGGCGAGTCGCTGCTGGCCTACCGGAGCATCCCGCTCGCGCCCATCGAGCCGCTCTTCCGCGTCTACCACCACGACTGGCATTTCAACGCCCTGCGCGGCCTGGGCGAGACCGAGGCCAACCTGGTGGAGCGCTTCATCGGCGCCGTCTACCAATCGAACTGGCAGTACGAGATGGACGAGGCCGGCGCCCGCAGTGCCGGCTCGCGTGCCGTGCGGCGCGTGAAGCGCTGGCTGAGGCAATTCCGCCGCTGAGGCGAAAATAGCCGACCCTTCCGTCATTCCCGCGAAAGCGGGAATCCACGTGCCCCTCATGCCTGGATTCCCGCCTTCGGGGGAATGACGAATCTCCACACAGACACCTTCATGCCCATTGCTCGCACCACCAGCGGTAAGCAGTTCGACGTCGCCGACGGCGAAAGCCTGCTCGACGCCGCCCTGCGCGCCCACGTGACGCTCGCCTACAGCTGCCGCACCGGCCGCTGCAGCTCATGCAAGGGCAAGGTGAAGAGCGGCAGCACCACCGCCCTGCACGACGAACTGGGCCTCACCCCCGAAGAGCGGGCCCAGGGCTTCGTGCTCACCTGCGTGCGCGCCGCCACGAGGGACGTCGAACTCGAGGTCGAAGACCTCGGCAACGTGCAGCTCGCCGACCCGCGCACCCTGCCCTGCCGCATACACACCTTGGAGAAGGTGTCGCCCGACGTGCTGAAGGTGACGCTGCGACTGCCACCCAACAGCCGCTTCGCCTTCCAGCCCGGCCAGTACATCGACGTGATCGGCCCGGGCGGCGTGCGCCGCGCCTATTCCATTGCCAACGCACCGCAGGAGCACCTGGAGCTGCACATCCGCCAGGTCGAGGGCGGCGTGATGAGCCGCTACTGGTTCGATGAGGCCAAGGCCAACGACCTGCTGCGCCTGCACGGCCCGCTCGGCACCTTCTTCCTACGCGACATCGCCGGGCTCGACCTCGTGTTCCTTGCCACCGGCACCGGCATCGCGCCGATCAAGGCACTGCTAGAGCAGCTGGCCCAACAGGATGAAAAGCCCCGATCGCTCACCGTCTACTGGGGCAACCGCGTGGAAGCCGATCACTACTGGGATGCGGGCGCCCCCCAGGCCGGCCAGCGCTACGTGCCGGTGCTCTCGCGCGCCGGCAGCGGCTGGCCAGGCGCCCGTGGCCACGTGCAGGAGGTGATGCTCCAGACACCCCACGACTGGCCCAACACCCGGGTCTATGCCTGCGGCTACGATGCCATGATCCACAGCGCCCGCGATGCGCTCGTCGCCGCGGGCCTGGCCGAGCACCACTTCCATTCCGACGCCTTCGTGTCCTCGGCCCCCGCACCTTGAGAAAGACCCACCCATGAAAGCCGTGATCCTCGCCGGCGGCCTCGGTACCCGGCTCAGCGAAGAGACCTCCGTGCGGCCAAAGCCCATGGTCGAGATCGGCGGCAAGCCCATCCTGTGGCACATCATGAAGATGTACTCGCACCACGGCATCCACGACTTCGTGGTCTGCTGCGGCTACAAGGGCTACGTGATCAAGGAGTACTTCGCGAACTACTTCCTGCACATGTCCGACGTCACCTTCGACATGAAGCACAACCGCATGGAGGTGCACAGCGAGCGCGCCGAGCCCTGGACGGTGACGCTCGTCGACACCGGCGACGAGTCGATGACCGGCGGCCGCCTGCGCCGTGTGGCGCAGTACGTGCAAGACGAAGACGCCTTCTGCTTCACCTATGGCGACGGCGTGTCCGACCTCGACATCTCGGCCACCCTCGCCTTCCACAAGGCGCACGGCAAGGCCGCCACGCTGACGGCCGCCTTCCCGCCGGGCCGCTTCGGCGCACTCGACATCCAGCAAGGCCAGGTCATGAGCTTCAAGGAGAAGCCCAAGGGCGACGGCGCCATGATCAATGGCGGCTTCTTCGTGCTGAGCCCGTCGGTGCTGGGTTACCTGAAGGACGACGCCACCGTCTGGGAACAGGGCCCGCTGATGCGCCTGGCCGAGGAGGGCCAGTTGATGGCCTACGAGCACCACGGCTTCTGGCAGCCGATGGACACCCTGCGCGACAAGCACCTGCTCGAAGAGCTGTGGGCCAGCGGCAAGGCGCCATGGAAGAAGTGGGCCTGAGCGGCATGGACATGGAATTCTGGCGCGGCAAGCGCGTCTTCCTCACCGGCCACACCGGCTTCAAGGGCAGCTGGCTCTCGCTGTGGCTGCAGTCGGCTGGCGCGCACGTGTGCGGCTATGCGTTGGCACCTGATACCGAGCCCGCGCTTTTCAACATCGCACGGGTCGCCGACGGCATGACGTCCATCGCCGGCGACGTGCGCGACCTCGCCGCCGTGCAGCGCGCGATGAACGAGTTCAAGCCCGAGATCGTCATCCACATGGCCGCGCAGGCCCTGGTGCGCCGCTCGTATCAAGACCCGGTCGAGACCTACGCCACCAACGTGATGGGCACGGTGCACGTGCTCGAAGCGGCGCGGCAGGCAGGCAGCGTGCGCTGCATCGTCAACGTCACCAGCGACAAGTGCTACGACAACAAGGAGTGGGTCTGGGGCTACCGCGAAGGCGAGCCGATGGGCGGGCATGACCCCTACAGCAACAGCAAGGGCTGCTCGGAACTGGTGACGTCGGCCTACCGCGACTCCTTCATGCGCCAAGCCGGCATTGCGCTCGGCTCGGGCCGCGCCGGCAACGTGATCGGCGGCGGCGACTGGGCTGCCGATCGCCTCGTGCCCGACATCCTGCGCAGCTTCGAGCGCCAGGAGCCGGTGCTCATCCGCAACCCGCACGCCATCCGCCCCTGGCAGCACGTGCTGGAGCCGCTGTCGGGCTACCTGCTGCTCGCCGAGAAGCTGTGGCAAGACGGCCCAGCGCACGCCGAAGGCTGGAACTTCGGCCCCAACGATGAAGACGCTCGGCCGGTGCAGTGGATCGTCGAGCGCATGGTGAACGCCTGGGGCAACGGCGCGACGTGGCAGGTCGATGCGAGCGAACACCCGCACGAAGCCCACTACCTCAAGCTCGACATCTCCAAGGCCCGCCAACGCCTCGGCTGGCGCCCCCGCTGGCGCCTGGACACCACCCTCGACCACATCGCCGCCTGGCACCGTGCCTGGCTGAACCGAGACGACATGCACGCGCTCTGCCTGAAGCAGATCAACCAATACGCGCAGTCGGCTCCCAAGGAACTTGCATGAACATCCCCATCGTCCCGGCGGCAGCACCGCTCGCTGCAGCCCCCGACGCCACGAACCCCGCCACCACCGCCTTGCGCCAGCAGATCGCAGCGCTCGTGCAGCAGTACGCCGACCTGACCTACGCCGCCAAGCCCTTCCAGCCCGGCGTGTCGCCCGTGCCCGTGTCGGGCAAGGTGCTGGGCGCCAAGGAACTGCAGCTGATGGTCGAAGCCTCGCTCGACGCCTGGCTCACCACCGGCCGCTTCAACGCGGCGTTTGAAGACCGCCTGGCCAAGTACCTGGGCGTGAAGTACCTCATCACGGTGAACTCGGGCTCTTCGGCCAACCTCGTGGCCTTCTCGGCCCTCACCTCGCCGCGCCTCGGCGACCGCGCCATCAAGCCCGGCGACGAAGTGATCGGCGTGGCGGCCGGCTTCCCCACCACCGTCAACCCGATCCTGCAATTCGGCGCGGTGCCGGTGTTCGTCGACATCGACCTTGCCACGCACAACATCGATGCGAGCCTCATCGAAGCCGCCATCGGCCCCAAGACCAAGGCCATCATGCTGGCCCACTCGCTGGGCAACCCCTTCAACCTCGAGGTGGTGACGGCACTGTGCAAGAAGCACAAGCTGTGGCTGGTCGAAGACTGCTGCGACGCCCTAGGCGCGACCTACAACGGCCAACTCGTCGGCACCTTCGGCGACATTGGCACGCTCAGCTTCTACCCCGCCCACCACATCACCATGGGCGAAGGCGGCGCGGTGTTCACCAACAACGCCGAGCTGAAACTCATCGCCGAATCCTTCCGCGACTGGGGCCGCGACTGCTACTGCCCGCCCGGCAAAGACAACACCTGCAACAAGCGCTTCTGTTGGACTCCCAAGGAGCTGGGGGGCGATCTGCCCGACGGCTACGACCACAAGTACACGTATTCGCACCTCGGCTACAACCTGAAGATCAGCGACATGCAGGCCGCCTGCGCGCTGGCGCAGATGGACCGGGTCGACGAGTTCGTGGCCGCGCGCAAGCGCAACTTCGAGTACCTGAAGGAAAAGCTCGCCTCGTGCAGCGAGTTCCTGGAGCTGCCCGAAGCCACGCCGAATTCCGACCCGTCGTGGTTCGGCTTCCTCGCGCTGCTCAAGCCCGAGTCGGGTGTGAAACGCGTCGACCTGCTGGCCTACCTCGACCAGAACAAGATCGGCACCCGGCTGCTCTTCGCCGGCAACTTGACCCGACAGCCCTACATGATCGGCCGCAACTTCCGCGTGAGCGGCTCACTGGAGCGCACCGACATCGTGATGAACCAGGCCTTCTGGCTCGGCGTGTATCCGGGGCTCGGTACCGAGCATCTCGACTACATCGTGCAGAAGATCGAAGAGTTCTTCGGCCTCAACTTCTAACGAACACCCTCATGGCCGCCCAACGCTTCGACCCTTCGACGCTGCGCCGCACGGTGCTCGAGATGGCCCGCGCCGGTAATACGGTGCACATCGGCTGCGCCTTCTCGATCATCGAGCTGCTGGCGGTGCTCTACCGCCAGCACCTGCGCTACCCCGGCAACGACCCCAAAGCCGAAGGCCGCGACTACCTCGTGCTAAGCAAAGGCCACGGCGTGATGGCGCAATACGCCTGCATGCGCGAGCTGGGCTGGATCGATGACCAGACGGTGCAGACCTACTTCGGCGACGGCACGCACCTGAAGGGTCTGTCCGACTCGCGCGTGCCCGGCCTCGAAGTCACCTCCGGCTCGCTCGGCCACGGCCTCTCGGTGGGCGTGGGCTTGGCCCTCGGCGCCAAGCTGCGCGGCACCGACCAGCAGGTGTACGCGCTGGTCGGCGACGGTGAACTCAACGAAGGCCCGATCTGGGAAGGCGCCCTCTTCGCCGCCCACCACGACTTGCGCAACTTCACCGTCATCGTCGACGAGAACGGCTACCAGGCGATGGGCACGACGGAAGACGTGCTGAAGCTCGGCTCCATCCAGGCCAAGTTCGAATCCTTCGGCTTCGAGGCGATCACGGTCGATGGCCACGATGAAGCCGCGATCGATGCGGGGCTCAACCAACTCAAGGCCAGCGCCAACACCAAGCCCAAGGCGCTCGTCGCCAAGACCGTCAAGGGCAAGGGCGTGCCCTTCATGGAGCACAACAACATCTGGCACTACACCCGCCTCACCGACGAGACCTATGCGCAGGCACTCGCAGCGCTACCCGTCACGCTGAAGGAGGGCCGCGCATGAGAGCCGCCTTCAGCGACGCGCTGGTGCGCCTGGCCCAGGCCGACAAGAACGTGCTGCTGCTCACCGGCGACCACGGCTACGCGCTCTTCGACGCCTTCCGCAAGCACTGCCCCGGCCAGTACATCAACGCCGGCATTGCCGAGCAGAACATGGTCGGCATGGCCGCCGGCCTCGCGCGTGCGGGCTTCCGCCCCATCGTCTATGGTTTGAGCGCCTTCGTGCCGGTGCGCGTGCTCGAGCAGATCAAGCTCGACGTGGCGCACGACAACCTGCCGGTGATCTTCACCGGCGACGGCGCCGGCTTCGTCTACAGCCATCTCGGCACCAGCCACCAGAGCACCGAAGACATCGCCTGCGCGCGCGTGATCCCGCAGCTGGCGGTCTACTCACCGGCCGATCGCTTCGAGATCACCCTGTGCATGGACCTGGCCTACCAGAGCGCCGCCCCGGCCTACCTGCGCATGGGCAAGTCGGATCGCGGCGATGTCCACGCTGCCCCGGTGCAGGCCCGACCCGGCGAGTTGTTGAAGGCGCACGCAGGCCGAGGCGACGGCCTCGCCTTCATCGCCACCGGCTCGATGGTGCGCACCGCGCTCGACGTGGCCAAGGCCCATCACCCCGAGGCCGAGGTGTGGAGCGTGCCCACCATCAAACCCATCGACGTCACCCGTGTGGCCGACATCTGCGCCCGCCACCGCGGCGTGGTGGTGCTGGAAGAGCACTCGACCATGGGCGGCCTGGGCGCCCTCGTCGCCGAGATCTCGACCGAGCTGGCCCCCACGCGCGTGCTGCGGGTCGGTGTGCCCGATCGTTTCTCCGAGCACTGCGGCACCTACGACTACCTGCTGAAGGAGCACGGGCTCGACACCCTGAGCGTCACCGACAAGGTGTCGGCCTTCGCACGCAGCCTGCGCTGACCATGACGGCCGCCTTGCCGCCGTTGCCAGCTGAAGACCTGGCCCACGCGCGTTCGGTGGTGGGCGAACGCTGGCAGCAGCTGAAAGGCCAGCGCGTCTTCCTGACGGGTGGCACGGGCTTCGTCGGCAAGTGGCTGGTGGCCACGCTGATCGAAGCCGATCGGCACTTCCAGCTCGGCTGCCGGCTGACCGTGCTCACGCGCAACCCGGCGGCTTTCCGCGCAGAGGCACCGGCGCTGGCCGACCGGCCGTGTGTCGAGCTGCTGCCCGGTGATGTGCGCACCCTGTCCATCGAAGGCCGCGCGTTCGACCGCATCCTCCACGCCGCCACCGACGTGGCCACGTCGGCCAGCGACCTCGACACCTTCGACACCTGCGTGGAAGGCACGCACCGGGTGTTGGAGCTGGCCCGACGCTGTGGCGCGAAGAACCTGCTCCTGGTGAGCTCCGGGGCGGTCTACGGGCCGCAGCCCGCCGACGTCACGGCGCTCCTCGAAGACCATCCCGGCAGCGCGCAGACACCGCAAGCGACACCGGCCTACACGATGGGCAAGAAAGCCGCCGAGTGGATGGCGTTTGCCCATGCACGGGAGCACGGGCTGGACCTGCGGGTGGCCCGGCTCTTCGCCTTCGTCGGCCCCGGCCTGCCGCTGGACAAGCATTTCGCCATCGGCAACTTCCTGCGCGACGCCCTGGCGGGTCGACCCATCGTCATCCAGGGAGACGGTACGCCGCTGCGCAGCTACCTGCACACCGCAGACCTCGCGGCCTGGCTGTGGACCATCCTCCTCGACGACCGCGCCCGCGGCGGGCTCTACAACGTGGGCGGCGCAGACGCGGTGAGCATCCGGCAGCTCGCCGACTGTGTTCTCGCGGCGACGGGCTCGTCGTCGCGCGTGCAGGTAATGCAGGAAGCGCTGGCAGGGGCCGCGCCTTCGCGCTACGTGCCGGACATCGCCAAGGCCCGTCGTGAGCTGGCGCTGCCCGAGCCGATCGGGCTGGACGAATCCCTTCGCCGCACGGCGGCCTGGCTTTCAGGCCGCTGAGTCCGCGCCCAGCAACTGGAACGCGCAGCGTGCATGGATCGGCGCCTCAATGGCGCGGTCCTTGCCGTCGAACCACTGCCTAGGCACGAGCACCATGGCCTCAGGGTTCAGCAATGCGGCGATGAGGCTGAACTGGCTGTTGGAACACACCAGCACCCTCGCCCCTCGCATGATCCGATGCGAGGCGAAGGCATCGATGCCTGCGCAAACCTCGACGTGGTCGAAATGCGGCTGGAGGGCCGACACGAAGTCCGCCGGTACATCCGAATCGGACAGGATCACGACCCGCTGGATCAGCCCAGCGAATCGCCGGGCCAAACCCACGAACTCGGCATCCGACACCAGGTGGCTGGCCACGTTCAAATAGTCGCCGCGCCGCACGTGCAGGCACATGTAAGGCCGAGCGTCCGCCGGATCGAGCAAGTCCTGGAGGCCTGCCGGAACCTGGAAGCGAGCGCGGATCGCGGGCTTCTCCAGGGCAGACATCGCCAGCGTCATCTTCTCCGCACCGTCAGGAATCATCCGTGCTCGACCGGGCAGACCGGCCGCGTCGCCGGAGAAGGCCCATCGCGCAAGGCCGAACGGGTCGAGCTGCCAAGCCCAGTGCGAACAGGCCCCGGCCTGGCCCGCTTCGGCCACGAATTCGGGCCGGTCGAAGTAAGACAGATCGGCGGCCACCGGCACGCCACGCTCCATCAGGTCGAAATAGATGGCCGCACTGAGGATCTGTGCGCCCATGCCGCCGGTGAAGGTGACCAGGGTCGGCCCGTCCTCGTCGGGTTTCTTCGCGCTCAGCTTCAGTCGATCGAGGAACTTCACGAGCCCGGCCTCAGGCAGAGGGTTTCTGGCGGATGGCCGCGAAGATGTCGTGCTCGATGCTCCACTTGAAGCCGTTCTTGCGCGCCCAATCGACGAGCTCGTTCAGATCGGGGTAGTCGGCGTAGGTGTCGATGGTCGGATCGAAGCAGCGGATGTCGTCGATCAGCACCGCGACATTGCCGAAGCGCGAAAGGTTGGCTTCGATGTGGCGGAGTTCGTCGCGAACGGGGCAGTCGACCGGGCCCTGGTGCGTGATGCCGCCCGAGTAGTGACCGTCGAGCCAGAAATTGACGGTTCCCGACAGCGTGGGCAGCAGCTTGGGCAGCACCTCTTCCGAGAGCCCGTGCATCACCCGGATCCTGGGCTCTCCCGCCAGTCGCTCGGCGGCCTGGCGGTAAAGCTTCTCCTCCGGCTCGATGGTGTAGACGGCCTTCGCATGAGCCGCAAGCATCTCCGCCGTCTCACCGAGGAATGTGCCCGTCTCCACCCACGTGGCATCGGCCTCGGGCCAGCCGAGCCGCAGCAGCACGCTGCGCTTGATGTGTGCGGGGCTTGGCGACGCAAAACGGCGCCGCGTCCATTCGGCCTGCTCATTCTTGAGCCCACGGCGTTGCCGGAGCTTGCCTCTCAAAGCTTCGAACATGTCGGTCATCCAGGTTGAACTGGGCGGATTGTCGGGGATGCGAGCGACGCCAAGACCCCATCCGCAATCGTCTGCGCAAAGCGCTGCGAGCTGAATCGCTCCGCACCCTTGTCGAGGAACCCGCGGATGGCCGCCTGCCGATCGGCGAACTCGTTGGCCGACATTGCCTGCAGGTAGGCGTGAACCTCTGCCGTGTCGCGAAAGTCCCGTCGGTCGATGAAGCTTTCCTTGGGCACGTGGCGGGTCACGTCGTCCGCACCCCAATAGACCGGCACGCAGCCGTTCATCATCGAGTCGAAGATCTTCTCGGTGACGTAGCCGCTCAGGGAGTGCACGTTCTCGTAGCAGTACGAGAACTTCGAGCGCAGCAGCACTGAAGACTTGTCGGGCAGCTCGCCCTTCCACGACGGGAACGGCTGGTAGCCGAACGCCTGCGTGGCCAGGCGCTGGGCACGGCGCCGCAACTTTCCGGCCCACCCCGACTCGTGCCGCGGCTTGTTCCAGCCCAGGCCGTAGAGATGGAAGTCCTGCGGCGCATGCTGCTCGTGCCAGCGGATCACCTCCACCCGCTCGACGTAGAGGTCGTTTGGCAGCGGGTGCCTGAAGCGCTTGTTGGCGTTGATGAGGCAGCTGAAGATGTCGCGCTCCTCGAAGCCCGGCCATGGCGGCACGATGAAGTGGATGCCGTAGGCGATCTCCAGCACGTTGGGCAGTTCGAGAAAGCGGCGGTCCCAGGCAAAGACGCGGCGGAAGTTCGCGAAGTACGCCGGGTCTGCGTTCAGCGGGTTGATGAACGGGTTCTCAAGGGCAACGAGGAACCGCGGCAGCGTGCTCGCGGGCAGGACACGACCTTCGAAGTGCAGTTCGAAATCGACCTGGCGCCCGACGTTGACGTCAGCGGTATTGAGCTCGATGCCTCGCTGCGCAAAGGCTTCGCGCAGCACACGGTTGGTGTGCGTCGGGTTGAAGCGATGCGTCGGGTCGTCTTCGCGGAAGAAGGAGTTGTTCGAGTGCCCATCGGCCCACACGCTGCCGAGCATCATCGCGCGCCCTCCAGTCGCTTTGAGATGCGCACCCGGGTCTGGCGCAAGAGCGCCAGATGCTGGTCGAGGCGGCCGACACGGCGGCAACGGTAGCGCTTCAGATAGCCTTTCATCGTCTCGCGGCGCGCCGCGGGCAGACGCAGCAGCTCGTTGCGGTCGAGTTCGAGCGCCTTCTTATAGATGAAGAAGCGGAAGTCCTCGACCAGCGCCGGCCCGACCACGGCCTGACGGCGCTTGAAATAAGCCAGAAGCCGCAGGCGATCGCCGATGGACTCGTGGCGACTGTCGTTGGTGGCGTGCAGCCGATAGGTCATCAGCGGCTCGACGATCCACACCATGCTGCCGCGTTCGACGACGCGCAGCAGCCAGCTCACGTCGGAATACTTGCCCTCGGCCGGATCGAAGCGCAGCCCCTCGATGCTCGCCCGCCTGTACACATAGCCCGGAAACGGCGCGATGCCGATCTGGTAGCGCGAGAAGTAGTGGGCTGCAAGCTGGCCGACGTTGCGCACCCGGTGCTCATCGCCGGTCGTGCTGAACGAGAGCCGCTGCGGCCGCCCCTCCTCCGCGATCAAGGCATTGACCCCGATGGCAGCGGCTTCGGGGTGGCGGCCGATGGTCGCGATCACCTGCTCCACATATCGAGGTGAGAGCAGGTCATCGTCGTGGAAGAGGCAGACGTGGCTGGCCATCGCCTCGTCCAGGCACAGGTTGAAGTGATCCAGCGCCTTCAGGTGCGGAACACGCAGCCGGTAGTCGACCTGCGGAAACTCCGCCTCCACCATCGACTGCGTCTTCCCATCCGTCGAGTTGTCGGAGATGACGAGCTGAAAGCGCTTGTCCGTCTGTGCCAGTGCCGACTGGATGGCCTGCCGCGCCAGCTCGGAGCGGTTGTAGCAGAGGATGTACAGCTGGAGCGTGGCGCTCATCTCAGGCTCTCTTCATGGCATCGAGCAGGCGGAAACACTCATCGATCACCCGCTGCGGCGCCAAGGCCTCGAGGCATTCACTGCGGCTGTCGCGGTGATCCTCGCAGCCGGCGTGCCCGCAGGCGATGCAGTCTTGTGCGGCCTGTAGCATGATGACCTTGCCTGCCGACTGCCGTGGCTCGGCGCGTTGCCAGGGCGTCACAGCCGCCAACCCTTGCGGCCACGGCCCCCAGCGCACGGGGTTGGTCGGCCCGAACATGGTGACGACCGGCGTGCCGGTGCTGGCCGCGAGGTGGGTGATCGACGTGTCAGGCCCGACGTACAACACCGCCCGGCGCAACAAGGCCGTCACCTGGTTCAGGTTGAGCTTGCCCGACGCATCGATCAGCGCGGGGGGGTTGCCAAGATGGCGCACCGCGGCCACCTGGGCCTGGTCGACCTCGGAGGCCGTGCCCGTCAGCACGACCTGCTCGCCGCGTGCGAGCAGCGCCTCGATCACCTCGGCAAAGTATTTGACCGGCCACTGCTTGTAGCGCCACATCGAGGGCACGTGCACCACCACCGGCGCGTCGCGCAGCTGGGCCAGCAGCTTGGCAGGCAGGTCTTGCGCCTCGGGCGGCAGCACGTTCACCGCCGAGGGCAGAGGGCCCCACGGCGACAGCAGCGCCAGCTTCTCCAGCACCGTCGGCGTGCGGTCGTCGTCGATGGTGACGGTGTGCTGGCTCAAAAGCTTCTTCCACCACGCAATCGACTGCCGCTGCGGCACGAGGCTGCCTCTGAGTTTCGCGGCGGCCCAGCCGTAGAGGTGGGCCCGGTCGCTCGCTTCGGCCACGAGCGCGAGGTCATAGCGCCGCCAGATGCGTGGCAACAGCGCCTTGGCCTGCCGCCAGCCCGAACCGGCCGGCACCTCGATGAACTCGTGCACCGACGGGTTGCCGCGCAGCATGCCGAGCGTGCCGGCAAACCCCAGCACGTCGATCTGCGCCTGCGGCCAACGTTCCTTCGCAGCCTGGATCAGAGGCGTGGTCAGCAGCACGTCGCCGATCTGGCGCGTCACGATGACGATGACGCGGCCGAAAGGGCCGCTGGCAAGTTTCACGTCGTCGCCCTCGCCTACATCAGCACGATGTCATACGCCTCGGGCGACCCGCTCGTCTCGGCCGTGAGCGAGATGGGCTTGCCGATGAAGTCGGACAGACCCGCGAGGTGCTGGCTCTCCTCATCCAGCAGCATCTCCACCACCGCGGGCGCTGCCACCACGCGGAACTCGCGCGGGTTGAACTGCCGCGCCTCGCGCAGGATCTCGCGCAGGATGTCATAGCACACGCTGCGTGGCGTCTTCACCTGGCCCTTGCCAGCGCAGGTGGGGCACGGCTCGCACAGCATGTGGGCGAGTGACTCGCGGGTGCGCTTGCGCGTCATCTCCACCAGACCGAGCTGCGTGAAGCCGCTCACCGTGATCTTGGTGCGGTCGCGTGCCAGCTGCTTGCGCAGCTCGCCGAGCACCTGGGCCTGGTGCTCTTCGCGCGTCATGTCGATGAAGTCGATGATGATGATGCCGCCGAGGTTGCGCAGGCGCAGCTGGCGGGCGATGGCTTGCGTGGCTTCGAGGTTGGTCTTGAAGATCGTGTCGTCGAAGTTGCGTGCGCCGACGTAGCCGCCGGTGTTGACGTCGATGGTCGTCAGCGCCTCGGTCTGGTCGATGATGAGGTAGCCACCCGATTTGAGGTCGACGCGGCGGGCCAGCGCACGCTCGATCTCTTCATCGATGTTGTACAGGTCGAAGATCGGGCGCTCACCCTTGTAGTGCACGAGCTTGTCGACCGAGCCCGGCGTGAACTCGGTGCCGAAGGCCACGAGCTGGTCGTATTGCATGCGCGAGTCGATGCGGATGGACTGGGTGCTGTCGTTCGCCAGGTCGCGCAGCACGCGCTCGACGAGGCTCAGGTCTTGGTGCAGCAGCGTGCCGGCGGGTGACTTGAAGCTCTTCTCGCGAATGGCACCCCAGGTCTTGCGCAGGTACGAGATGTCGTCACCCAGCTCTTCGTCGGTCGCGTCTTCGGCGTTGGTACGCAGGATGAAACCGCCACCGTTGTAGGGGCTGCCGTCTTCGGGCTTGCCGGCGAGCGTGTTCATGCGGGTGCGCAGCTGCTCGCGCAGTTCGTGCGAGCCGATCTTCTGCGAGATGCCGATGTGGTCGTCTTGCGGCAGGAAGACGAGCATGCGGCCGGCGATGCTGATCTGCGTGGAAAGGCGCGCGCCCTTGGTGCCGATCGGGTCCTTGATGACCTGCACCATCAGCGTCTGGCCTTCGAAGACGAGGCGCTCGATGGGCGTGGGCGGTGCGGCGTCGTTGCGGTTGGCGTTGCCGCCGTTCACGTGCACGTCGGCCACGTGCAGGAACGCGGCACGCTCCAGGCCGATGTCGATGAAGGCGCTCTGCATGCCCGGCAGCACACGCGCCACGCGGCCGGCGTAGATGTTGCCGACCAGGCCCCGCTCCAGCGTGCGCTCGACGTAGAGGTCTTGCACCGCGCCGTTTTCGACGACCGCGACGCGGGTCTCCTGGGGCGCCCAGTTGATGAGGATGTCTTGCATGGAGGACGGGTCTCTTGTCGTCGAACGACGTGCGTCCTTCAGAACCGCACGCGCGCTTGTCTCAGCAGTTGTGCCGTCTCGTACAGAGGCAAACCCATGATACCGGAGTAGCTTCCGTCGATATGGGCGATCCACGCGGCCGCGGCGCTCTGGATTGCGTAGGCGCCGGCCTTGCCGAAAGGCTCTTTGCTGGCGACATACGCATCGATCTGGGCGGACGTGAGTTCGGCGAAGCGCACATGCGACACGTTGACGGCCAGCGCCGAACTACGGCCTGTGGCAACCGCCACGGCGGTGATGACACGGTGCGTCTTGCCCGACAGCAAGGACAGCGTGTTCGCCGCATCGGCCGCGTCGGCCGGCTTGCCGAGGATGCGCCGGCCCAGAGCCACGGTGGTGTCGGAGCAGAGCACGGGTGCCGCGGGCATGCCGCGCGCCTTCAATCGTTTGACCGCGGCGCCGAGCTTGGCGCGCGTCACGCGCTCCACATAGTCACGCGGCAGCTCGCCTTGTCGCTCGGCTTCGAGCGCTTCGGCATCTTCTTCGGGGCCCGGCAGCAGCAGCTCATGCTGCACGCCGATCTGCTCCAGCAGCTGGCGACGGCGCGGGCTCTGCGACGCGAGGTAGATGAAGGAATGCGTCATTCGCGGTGGTAGGGATGGTTGACCATCACCGTCCACGCCCGATAGAGCGCCTCGGCGACGAGCACGCGCACGAAGGCATGCGGCAGGGTGAGGTCCGACAGGCGCAAGGTCTCATCGGCGGTCTGCTTGAGCGCGGGGTCGAGCCCGTCGGGCCCGCCGATCAGGATGGCGGCGTCGCGCCCGTCGCGCTGCCAGCCTTCCATGCGGGCCGCAAGCTGCACGGTGGTGACGCGGTCGCCCCGCTCGTCGAGCACGATGCGGCGCACGCCTTTCGGCAGCGCCGCTTCGAGTCGCGTGGCCTCGGCCGCCATGAGCTGGGCGGCCGTCTTGCTGCCACGCGTCTCGGCCTTCACGGCCTTGAGCTCCAGCCGCATCTCCGGCGGGAAGCGCTTGGCGAAATCTTCGTAGGCCGTGTCGGCCCACGCGGGCTGGCGCTGGCCGACGGCGACCAGGAAGAGCTTCACGCGCGCGACGACGTCTTCTTCGGCGCAGCCTTCTTGGCGGCAGGCTTGTTGGCTGCGACCTTCTTGGCCGCGGGCTTGCTGGCGGTGGTCTTCTTCGCCGCCGGGGTCGCCTTCTTGACGCCCACCACGCGTGTGACCGCCGCCTTGCCCGTCACGGGCTTCTTGGACGGCGCTTTCTTGGCAGCCGTCTTGCCCGCAACCTTCTTGGCGGCCGGAGCCTTGGCCGGCGCCGACTTCTTCGCCGGTGCCGCCTTCTTGGCTGCAGCCTTCTTCGCCGCAGGTGCCGCCTCGTCCGACGCCTTCACGAGCTTCACCGGCCCGCTCTCGAGCTTGAGCTTGACCGGCTTGCCGCCCCAGATCTCTTCGAGGTGGTAGTACTCGCGGATGGCCGGCTGCATCACGTGCACCACGGCCGAGCCGCAGTCAACGATGATCCATTCGCCGTTGTCTTCGCCCTCGGTCCGCGGCACCGGGAAGCCCTTGGACTTGACGGCATCTCGCACGCTTGCGGCCAACGCCTTGGTTTGTCGGTTCGACGTGCCCGAGGCAATGATCACGCGCTCGAAAAGCGCAGAGAGGTGCTCGGTGTCGAAGACCTGAATGCCCTGGGCCTTCACGTCTTCCAGCCCATCGACGATGGCGCGTTGCAGTTTACGGATGTCCATTCAGCTCCTGGGGGTGCCTCGGTAGAGGTCGTTCTGGTCAATATAGCGTGCGACCGCGGGAGGCACCAGATCGGTGACCCCTTCGCCCTGCGCCACGCGGGCGCGGATCGCGGTCGATGAAATGTCCATCATCGGCAGCGGCACCATCTGGTGCTCCACCTTCTGGACGTCCGGGTGCGGCGCGGGCGTAACACCCGGCCGGTTGGCGATGGCCAGCGTCACGCGGCCAAGCAGCTCACGCCAGTCGCGCCAGGTGTGCAGGCCAGCGTACTGGTCCTGGCCGAGGATGAGGAACCACTCGTTCCCCGGCTCCTTGGCCTGAAGCTCGCGCACGGTGTCGAGCGTGAAACTCGGTCCTTGGCGCTTGAGTTCGCAGCGGTCGAGCGTGAAACGCGGCTCGCCCTCGATCGCCAGCCGCACCATCGCCTCGCGGTGCTGCGGTGCGGCAAGCTGGCGCGCTTTCTGCCACGGTTGACCGGCGGGGATCCAACGCAGCTCATCGAGCGCCAGCGCAGCCAGCGCTTCACGTGCGAGCGCGAGATGCGCCAGGTGCACGGGGTCGAAGGTTCCCCCAAAGAGGCCGATTCGCTTCATTCAAAGGCCCAATCGCGGGGCCGCAGGAAATCGCTGTAGAGCTTCGCCTCGGGCGTGCCCGCCTCGGGCGACCAGTCGTAGCGCCATGTCACCACCGGCGGCATCGACATCAGGATGCTCTCGGTGCGCCCGCCCGACTGCAGGCCGAAGAGGGTGCCACGGTCGAAGACGAGGTTGAACTCGACGTAGCGGCCACGGCGATAGGTCTGGAACTCGCGCTCGCGCTCGCCGTAGGCCAGCGCCTTGCGCCGCTGCACGATGGGCATGTAGGCCGCGGTGAACGCGTCGCCCACCGCGCGCATCAGCGCAAAGCTCTGCTCGAAGCCGCCCTCGGCGAAGTCGTCGAAGAACACACCGCCGATGCCCCGCGGCTCGTTGCGATGCTTGAGGAAGAAATACTCGTCGCACCACTGCTTGAAACGCGGGTACTTGTCGGCGCCGAAGGGCGCGAGCGCGTCGCGGTTCACGCGGTGGAAGTGGCGCGCGTCTTCCTCGAAGCCGTAGTACGGCGTGAGGTCCATGCCGCCGCCGAACCACACCACCGGCTCACGGCCGGCGGGCAGCGCAGCGAACATGCGCACGTTCATGTGCACGGTGGGCACGTAGGGGTTGCGTGGATGGAAGACGAGCGACACCCCCATCGCCTCGAAAGGCGCGCCGGCCAGCTCGGGCCGGTGGGCCGTGGCCGACGGCGGCATCGCCGGGCCCTTCACGTGCGAGAAATTGCAGCCGCCGCGCTCCAGCAGCGAGCCCCCCTCGACGAGGCGCGACAAGCCGTCGCCCTGCAGCCGCTCGCCGGGGGGACGGGTCCAGCTGTCGCTCACGAAGCGGTCGCCGCTCTCGGCTTCCATCGCGCCGAGGATGCGGTCCTGCAGCGAGAGCAGGTAGGTGCGGACGTCTTGTGTGTTCATGGCTTCAATCGAATGGGGGCGGCGAGCGCCGGCCGCTTGCCGGTGGCCTGCCCGAGAACCGACGCGATCTGCGCCATGTCGGCAGCCTCGTCGCCGCTCAGCCTGAGAAAGGTGTCGAGCCGCACTTCGCGCCGTGCGTAGTCCAGCGCCGCCAGGCCCAGCGGCACGCCGGCCGCGAGCGTCACATGGTAGAAGCCCGAGCGCCACGCGTCGCGGTAGCTGCGCGTGCCTTCGGGGGCGAGGGCGAGCCACATGAAGCGGTCTTGCGCCTTCGCCTGCTTGAGCGCCTCGCCCATCTGGCCGACGACACCCTGCGACGCATGGCGGTCGACCGCGATGCCACCCAGCCAGCGCATCCAATGGGCGATCAGCGGCAGCTTGAACAGGCTGTCCTTGCCGAAGAACGACACCTGGATGCCGATGGACCACTTCGCCAGCAGGCCAAAGAGGAAATCCCAGTTCGAGGTATGCGGGTAGACGACGATCACACCCTGCCGCGCCGGCAGGCCGTGGTAGACGAGCTTCCAGCCCAGGAGGCGCATCAAGCCCAGAGCCACCGCGCTGCCGCGAAGCTGCACCGGCCGCTCTGGAATGAGCATCAGCGCTTGATGGCCCGGTGGCCGATGTCGCGCCGGAATTGCGCGCCGTCGAAGCGAATGCCGCCCAGCACCTCGTAGGCCCGGTGCTGCGCCATCTTGACCGAGTCGCCGAGCGCGGTGACGCCCAGCACACGGCCACCCGAGGTGACGGGCGCGCCGTCTTTCAGCGTGGTGCCGGCATGGAACACCATCGCATCGGGCGTCTCGGCCGGCAGCCCCGTGATCGCGTCACCCTTGCGCGGGTCGAGCGGGTAGCCGGCGGCGGCCATCACCACGCAGAGTGCGGCGCGGCGGTCCCACTGCAGCTCGACCTGGTCGAGCGTGCCGTCGGTGCCCGCCATCAGCACGTCGAAGAGATCGCTCTTGAGCCGCATCATGATCGGCTGCGTCTCGGGGTCGCCCAGGCGGGTGTTGAACTCGAGCGTGCGCGGCACGCCGTGCTCGTCGATCATGAGGCCCGCGTAGAGGAAGCCGGTGAAGGGAATGCCGTCTTTCGCCATGCCGTCGATGGTCGGCAGGATGATCTCGTGCATGGCCTTCGCATGCACGTTGGGCGTGACCACCGGCGCGGGCGAGTAGGTGCCCATGCCGCCGGTGTTGGGGCCTTCGTCGTTGTCTTGCAGGCGCTTGTGGTCCTGGCTGGTGGCGAGCGGCAGCACGTTCTTGCCATCGCACAGCACGATGAAGCTGGCTTCCTCGCCTTGCAGGAATTGCTCGATGACGACGCGGGCGCCGCCCTCGTTGTGTTGCACGCCGAGTTTGTTGTCGGCCAACATCCAGTCGACAGCTTGATGTGCCTCTTCGAGCGTGGCCGCCACGACCACGCCCTTGCCCGCCGCCAGACCGTCGGCCTTCACGACGATGGGCGCGCCCATCTTGTCGACATACGCGTGGGCGGCTTTGATGTCGGCGAAGGTCTCGTAGGCGGCGGTGGGGATGCCGTGCCGCTTCATGAAGTCCTTCGAGAAGGCCTTCGAGCTTTCGAGCTGCGCCGCGGCCTTGGTGGGGCCGAAGATGCGCAGCCCGCGCGAGCGGAATTCGTCGACCACGCCGGCCGCCAGCGGCACTTCGGGACCGACGACCGTGAGCGCGATCTTCTCGCTCACCGCGAAGTCGGCCAGCGCCTTGATGTCGGTGATGGCGACGTTCTTCAAATGCGGGCTGAGCGCGGTGCCGCCGTTGCCGGGGGCCACGTAGACCGTTTGCAGCTTGGGTGACTGCGCGAGCTTCCACGCGATGGCGTGTTCACGGCCGCCGGAGCCGATCACGAGAACCTTCATTCGTGGATCACCGCGTTGTGATAGACCTCTTGCGCATCGTCGAGGTCTTCCAGCACGTCGAGCAGCTTCTGCATGCGCTGGGCGTCTTCGCCGGTGAGGTCAATGGTGTTCTCGGCGCGCATCGTCACTTCGGCGAGCTCGGGCTTGAGGCCGGCGGCCTCCAGGGCCTTTTTCACCGCTTCGAAGTCGTGCGGCGAGCTGAGCACCTCAAGCGAGCCGTCGTCGTGGGTCACCACGTCGTCGGCGCCGGCTTCGAGGGCCACTTCCATCACCTTGTCTTCGCTGGTGCCGGGCGCAAACAGCAGCTGCCCGCAGTGCTTGAACTGGAAAGCCACCGAGCCTTCGGTGCCGAGGTTGCCGCCGTACTTGCTGAAGGCATGCCGCACCTCGGCCACGGTGCGCACGCGGTTGTCGGTCATGCAGTCGACGATGACGGCGGCACCGCCGATGCCGTAGCCCTCGTAGCGGACTTCCTCGTAGTGCACGCCTTCGAGGTTGCCGGTGGCCTTGTCGACGTTTTTCTTGATCGTGTCGGCCGGCATGTTGGCGGCCTTGGCCTTGTCGATGGCCAGCCGCAGGCGTGGGTTCATGTTGGGGTCGCCGCCGCCCTGGCGGGCCGCCACCATGATTTCACGAATGATGCGGGTCCAGATCTTGCCGCGCTTTTCGTCCTGGCGGCCTTTGCGATGCTGGATGTTGGCCCATTTGGAATGTCCGGCCATGAAGGCTCCTGCTGCGGGGGCTGGCGTCGCGCGCAGCCGCCCGGTAATGTGGTTCTGGGGGATAGACTGCAATTTTAGCGGTGCGACCCTGCCTTCCCTGGAGCAAATTCATGGCCGAGCCCATCCTCATCGCCAAGCACGACAAGACGGAGTGCTTCCTCCTGCCGGCCCTGGCCAACCGCCACGGCCTCATCACCGGCGCCACCGGCACGGGCAAGACGATCACCCTGCAAAACCTCGCCGAGCATTTCAGCAAGATCGGCGTGCCGGTCTTCATGGCCGACGTCAAGGGCGACCTCACCGGCATCACCCAGGCCGGCAAGATCGGCGACAAGCTCGCCGCCGTGCTGAAGGAACGCGGCCTCGACCTCCCCGAATCGTTCGCCTGCCCCGCCACGCTGTGGGACGTGTTCGGCGAACAAGGCCACCCGGTGCGTGCCACCGTGAGCGACATGGGCCCGCTGCTGCTGGCCCGCATGCTCGCCTTGAACGAGACCCAGGCCGGCGTGCTCAACCTCGTCTTCAAGATCGCCGATGACAGCGGCCTCCTGCTGCTCGACCTGAAAGACCTGCGCGCGATGCTGCAGCACGTGGGCGAAAACGCCTCGCAGTTCACCACCGAATACGGCAACGTGAGCGCCGCCAGCGTGGGCGCCATCCAGCGCGGCCTCTTGCAGATCGAAGAACAAGGCGGCGACAAGTTCTTCGGCGAGCCCATGCTCAACATCGGCGACTTCATGCAGACAGTCGACGGCAAGGGCGTCGTCAACGTGCTCTCGGCCGACAAACTGATGAACGCGCCGCGCCTCTACGCCACCTTCCTGCTGTGGATGCTGTCGGAGCTTTTCGAGCAGCTGCCCGAGGTGGGCGACCTCGACAAGCCCAAGCTCGTCTTCTTCTTCGACGAAGCGCACCTGCTGTTCAAGGACGCCCCGGCCGCGCTGGTCGAGCGCATCGAGCTCGTGGTGCGGCTCGTGCGCTCGAAGGGCGTCGGCGTCTATTTCGTGACCCAGAACCCGCTCGACATCCCCGACACCGTGCTCGCCCAGCTCGGCAACCGCGTGCAGCACGCGCTGCGCGCCTTCACGCCGCGCGACCAGAAGGCGGTGAAGTCGGCCGCCAGCACCATGCGCGCCAACCCGGGGCTCGACATCGAGGCCGCCATCACCGAGCTGGCGGTGGGCGAAGCGCTGGTGAGCTTCCTCGACGCCAAGGGCCGCCCGAGCGTCACCGAGCGGGTATTCGTCATCCCGCCCGGCAGCCAGATCGGCCCCATCACGCCCGAGCAGCGCAAGGCGCTGATCGCCGGCTCGCTGGTGGCGGGCGTGTACGAGAAGGTGGTCGACCGCGAATCAGCCTACGAGAAGCTCAAGGGCCGCGCGGTGGCCGGTGCCGAAGCGGCCCCCACCGCCAGCCCCGGGCAGGCCACGACCGCCAAGCCGGGCAAGGGCGCCCAGCCCCAGGAAGACGGCGGCCTGCTGAGCGGCGGCCTGAACGACATCCTCTTCGGCCGCACCGGCCCGCGCGGAGGCCAGCACGACGGCATCGTGCAGACGCTCGGCAAGTCGGCCGCCCGCACCATCGGCTCGACGGTGGGCCGCGAGATCATCCGCGGCGTGCTGGGCAGCCTCTTCGGCGGCAGCGGCTCGCGCCGCCGCTGAGGCGGCGCAGCGCCACGGTGGCTGTCAAGGCATCACTGCGGTCTTGACGCCGGGCAAGGCCATCACACGCGCGGCCTTGTTCAAGCCGGTCACCAGGCCGCCGGCCCAGTAGCTGAAGGCGGTGTCGGGCTCCAGCGCCGCCACGGCCACGTGCGCGAGCGGCTGGCTCAGGGGCACGTAGTAGCCGCCTGGTGCGAGGTCGAGCAAGGCCGAGACCGTCTTGACCTCGCGCGGGGCCGTCGCCGTCTCGACGAAGGTGTCGCCCTGCACCACACCCTTCGACAGCACCTGCTCCACCCGCACGCCCAGCAGGCGCAGGCGTGCCACGGCGGCCGACTCGCTGGCCTCCAGCCAGTAGCCGCAAGGGCGCGGGCGCACCTGCAGCTCGCGCAGCGCCAGGGCCGAGTCCCACGCGACGGTGGACGATTTTTCCGCCCCGGTGGCCACATCAAGCATCTGCAACGTGTGTTCGCCCGGGCTCAGCCCGGCTTCGACGACGACCGTGCCCTTGCAGGCCTGGGCGCTGATCTCGGCGTCGACGTACTGGCGGATCTTCAGCAGGTCGGCGCCGCGGTCGCTGGCGCTTTGCAGCACCGCGCCGAGCGCCGTCACCAGCGTGTGCACGCGGCGCTTGAGATGCACTCGGCCGCCCGCCGCCTCGCCACGCGATTCGATGCTGAGGCTCACCGCGTTCTTCAGGCCCTGCACGTTGCGGCTGTTGTCGGGCAGCGGGCTGCCCATCGCCAGGCGCCGCTCCACCGCGCCCACCGCCACGCCGTAGTGCCACTCGGCGGCCAGGCCCTGCTGCTGCAAGGCCGCCAGCATTGGCTGGCGGAACCACTCTTCCGCCGCCTTGGTGACGAACGGTGCGAGGTTGCCCGCGGCGGCGTATTGCAGCATCGCATCGTGCCGCTCCACCGCGGCAAAGCGCAGCGAGAACTCGGCCGACGGCAGGTACTCCGACACCTCGGCCACCACCGCCGGCTGGTACTCGCGCACGAGCCGCGCCAGGGCCTGGGCCTGCGGCGTCTTGAGCAGCAGGTGGTCGCCGGCGAGCGCCGCGCCCGGTGCCGGCACCAGCGGCCACACGATCACGTTGACCTTGTCGAGCACCGACTGCAGGCGGCCCCGCGCCAGCTCCTGCGCCACCACGAGCAGGGCTTCGGTGGCGGCGGGCGCGTCGCCCCGCTGCGGGCCGTGCAACACGACCGTGGCCCGGCCGCTCGCCCGGATCGACTCGGGCGTGGCCTGCGCCGAGCGGCTGAAGAGCAGCGCCTCGAGCGCCGCGCCATTCGCGTCTTCGCCCACCTTCAGCACCCGCACCACCGCGGCGTGGTCGCGCGCCAGGCCCTGCAGCAGCCGCTGCGCCTCGGCCGCGCTGGTGAAGGCCGAGTGGCCCAGCTGGAAGGCCGGCGTGCGGTAGCTGACCGGCGGCTCGGGGAAGCGGTTGGCCAGCCCAGCCGGCATTGGCGCCGGGGCGGGGGTCGCCGACGGCACGGGAGCCGGGCTCGCGGCAGGCGCCGGGGGCCGCATGGGCCCAAAGACGGGCACCGCGGGCGGCGGCGATGCAGGCGTCGTGCAGGCCGCCAGGCCGGCGGTGGCCACCAGGAGGGCGACCCGTCGAAGGCAGGGGCGGGCGGCAACGAAGGGCATTCGGTTCTCCTGGGCTCGGGCGGGGCGATGACTATAGCCAGCCGCTCGCGGCCCGGCGGCTGCATTTCGCGCCCGCCGCCGCCGCTTCGTCGCATCGGGCTCGCCCGGCCGGGGCGGCGCCGCCACAGTCCACCCCATCGCAACACCGCCTCAGCCCCAAGGAGACCACCATGAACTTCCTCCAACTCGTCGGCCAAGTCATCGTGCACACCCCGGTCTGGGTCTGGGGCCTGCTCGCGTTCGTCAGCCTGATGGGCCTGCGCCAGGCCTTCGACCAGACGCTGAGCGCCGGCCGGGTCGTGGGCATCTCGCTCGGCTGGACCTTCTTTTCCGTCTGGGGCGCGGCCAACACCTTCGGCTTCAACGCGCCGGTGCTGCTGGCCTGGGCCGCCGGCCTGGCTCTCTCGCTCGGCGCCCAGCACTGGCTGATCGCCCCACGCGGCGTGAAGGCGCTGGGTGACGGCCGCTTCGCCGTGGCCGGCAGCCTGTGGCCGCTGCTCACCATCTGGGCGGTGTTCGGCGTGCGCTACGTCACCTCGGTGATGATGGTGCTCGACCCCGCGCTCAAGCAAAACACCACCTTCGACCTCGCCGTGCCGGCCGTCTACGGGGTGCTGTCGAGCCTCTTCGTCGGCCGCGCGCTGCGGGTGCTGCGCAGCGCGAAGACGGCCCCGGCCCTCGCGCTGGCCTGAGCCTCACCAGTAGACTGCTCCGCCCATGGACACGCCCAAGCCCTACGCTGAACACTTCGGAACGGTGCTGACCCGCGGGCTGGTCGTCGTCGTCTTCAACGTCGTGATCGGCCTGGGCCTCGCGCTGCGCAACGACAACATGGTGGTCCAGATGGTCTATGCGCAGGCCATCGGCCTGTCGATCTGGCTCACCATCGAATGCGCCCGCCACGCCTTCAAGCGCGACCCGCGCAGCAACTGGCCGGTGGGCTGGCGGCGCTACGTGCTGCTGGTGGGCGGCATCCTCGTCGGCTACACGATCGGTACGGCGATCGGCGATGCGTTCAGCGGCTACTCGACCTGGAACATGATGCTGGCCCAACCCCGCCAGACGCTCGGCTACCTGTTCCTCGCGTTCACGATGAGCGGCGTCATCACCTTCTTCTTCCACGCGCGCGGCCGCGGTGCGTCGCTGGAGCAGCTTGCGGCCACGGCCCAGCGCGACGCGAGCCAGGCCCAGCTGCAGTTGCTCTCCTCGCAGCTCGAGCCGCACATGCTCTTCAACACGCTGGCCAACCTGCGCGTGCTGATCGCGCTCGACCCGCCGCGCGCGCAGGAGATGCTCGACCACCTGGTCGCCTTCATGCGCTCCACGCTCACCGCCTCGCGCGGCATGCTGCACCCGCTCGGGGCCGAGTTCGCGCGGCTCAACGACTACCTCGCGCTGATGAAGATCCGCATGGGCGAGCGCCTCGTCACCGAGATCACCCTGCCCGACTCGTTGAGCGAACTCGCCGTGCCCACGCTGCTGCTGCAGCCGCTGGTGGAAAACGCCATCAAGCACGGCCTGGAGCCCAAGGTCGACGGCGGCCGGCTGGTCGTGCGCGCGGCCCGCGAAGGCGCCGACCTCGTGCTCACCGTGCGCGACACCGGCGTGGGCCTGTCCTCCGTGGCGAACGACGGCACCCACTTCGGCATGAGCCAGGCCCGCGAGCGCCTTGCCACGCTCTATGGCGACGATGCCAGCCTCGTGCTGGCGCCGGCAGACGATGCCGACGGGGGCGTGGTCGCCACCGTGCGCATCCCCCTCAACCGCACCGCTTGAACCTCCCATGAACGCCACCGCCCTCATCGCCGAAGACGAGCCTCTGCTGGCCGCCCACCTGAAGGCCGAGCTGGCCCGGCAATGGCCCGCGCTGCAGGTCGTCGCCAGCGTCGGCAACGGCGACGCCGCCGTGCAGCAAGCGCTCGCGCTGCGCCCGCAGGTGCTCTTCCTCGACATCCGCATGCCGGGCTTGAGCGGCCTCGAAGCCGCGCACGCGCTGGCCGAAGACTGGCCCGACGACAGCCCCTTCCCGCTGCTCGTCTTCGTGACGGCGCATGACGAATATGCGATCGAAGCCTTCGAGCGCGCCGCCTTCGACTACGTGCTGAAGCCCGCCACGGCCGAGCGGCTCGCGCAGACCTGCTCGCGCCTGCAAGACGCCTTGCGCCTGCGCGCCCAGGCCCCGGCGGAAAGCAACGCGCTCGACGCAGCCGTCGCCCAGCTGCGCGGCCTGCTGGCGCAAGCGCCGGCCGCTCCCTCCGCCCCGCGCCTGAGCGTGATCCAGGCGGGCGTGGGCAGCACCATCCACATGGTGAAGGTCGACGAGGTGCTGTATTTCGAAGCGGCTGACAAATACGTGCGCGTCGTCACCGCCGAGCATGAGCACCTCATCCGCCTCTCGCTGCGCGAGCTGCTGCCGCAGCTCGACCCGCAGCGCTTCTGGCAGATCCACCGCGGCACCGTGGTGCGCGCCGATGCGGTGGCCACCGCCGTGCGCGACGAGAGCGGCAGGCTCACACTGAGTCTGCGCGACCACGCCGACAAGCTGGCCGTGAGCCGCCTGTACGCCCACCTCTTCAAGGCGCTGTGACATGAGCCGCTCCGACCTCCCCCGCGACAGCCTCGAAGCACGCGCCTTGCACCGCGTGCGCCGCAAGATCGGCTTCTACACGCACGCGATGGTCTTCGTGATGGTGCACCTGGGCTTCGGCATCGCCTTCCTCGTGGGTGCCCGGCACAAGCCCTTCTTCATCTGGGGCTGGGCCGTTGGCCTCGCGATCCACGGGCTCTTCACCTTCGCCACGCTGCAGGGCGAGGGCCTGCGCGAGCGCATGTTGCGGCAGGAGATCGAGCGCATGCGCCGCGAGCGCGGCGAACCCGACAAGCCGATCGACAAACCATGAAAAACGGGCCGCTCAACGCGGCCCGTTTGGGGTTTAGCGGTTCAGTGGTGGCGCTGGCGCGGGCCCGGCTCCCAGCGGGGGCCGCGGTCGTCGCGATCGCGGTCGCCGTAGCCACCACGGTGGTCATCGTGGCGGTGGCCGTGATGACGGTGGTGGTGATGGCGGTGATCCCAGCCGCGATAGTCGACCACCGGCACCGGGCGGTACACCACGGCCGGGGGCGGCGCCGGGCGGTAGACCACCACCGGGGCCGGCGGGTAATACACCGGGGCCGGGGCGTGATAGACCGGCGCACCCACCACCACGGGCACGGGCACCGGCAGGTTCACGGCCACAGACCATTGCACGTTGCCCGCATGGGCGCTGCTGCCGGCAGCCAGGGCGCCCAGCGCAACGAGGGCAGCGAAAGCGGACTTGCGGTTGAACATGTGTTCTCTCCTTGTGAGACCGGCGCCAAGCGGCCGGCTTGCTCCCACAACGGATGGCGGCGACCGCCCGTTCACATCGTCAAGGTAAAGGCGTGTTAACGCACGTAAAGCGCGCGGCGCCGCATCAGCGCTTGGCCTGCTGCATCTCGTCGACGAGTGCCTGCAGGTCGGCCAGTTCGGTCAGCACCTCGAAGGCGAAGCCTTCGCGCCGCGCCGGGCGGCTGCTCAGCACCAGCTCCTTCATGTAAGCCGGTAGCGCAGCCGGCGTCACCCACAGCTCGCACAGCCGGTTCACGATGTGCGGGTGCCGGCGTGCCGTGGCGAGCGGCTGGTAGCGCGGCGGCAGCCCGGCAAGCCAGGCGTGCGCATCGGCACTCAGGGCCTGCGCCTGCGGTTGGCGCTGGGGGTGCGAGGACGAAGTGTCGAGCGGGGTCGAAGAAGTCATGCGGGCCATTGTTTCGAAGCCCTCGCGGCACCGACAGGCCCGGCGCCCCTCCAGCCACGGGGGCCTGTCACCACATAAATTGCACGATCGCGCAAACCTTCACGCCCGCACCAGACAAGGGCTTCAGAAGGGAGCGCCGACTACAATCGTTTTCGCTTTTTCCCCTCTGTACACCACCTCGAAACGCCCTGCATGAGCGACCCTGCCCGCGACCGTCCTGCCTCCGCCGACGAACACAAGCCCAGCAACTTCCTGCGGCAGATCATCGAGCGTGACCTGGCCCAGGGCACCTATGCCAACCGGCACTTCGCCGGCACGCCGGGCGATGCGCAGCACCACGCCGCCGGCCCGCTCGACCCCGCGAAGATTCGCACCCGCTTCCCGCCCGAGCCCAATGGCTACCTGCACATCGGCCATGCCAAGAGCATCTGCCTCAACTTCGGCCTCGCGCGCGACTACGCCGGCATCTGCCACATGCGGTTCGACGACACCAACCCCGAGAAGGAAGAGCAGGAGTACGTCGACTCCATCCTCGACGCGGTGAAGTGGCTCGGCTTCGACTGGAACGTGAACGGCACCAGCCACCTCTTCTACGCCAGCCACTATTTCGATTTCATGTACCGCGCGGCCGAGGCGCTCATCACCGCCGGACTCGCCTACGTCGACGAGCAGACCGCCGAGCAGATGCGCGCCAACCGCGGCGACTTCGGCACGCCCGGCACCGACAGCCCCTTCCGCACCCGCACGCCGCCCGAGAACCTGGCGCGCTTCCGCGAAATGCGCGACGGCAAGCTCGCCGACGGCGCCGCCGTGCTGCGCGCCAAGATCGACATGGCCTCGCCCAACATCAACCTGCGCGACCCGGCCCTCTACCGCATCAAGCGCGCCACGCACCACAACACCGGCGACACCTGGTGCATCTACCCGATGTACACCTACGCGCACCCGATCGAAGACGCGCTGGAGAACATCACCCACAGCATCTGCACGCTCGAGTTCGAAGACCAGCGCCCCTTCTACGACTGGCTGCTCGACAAGCTCTGCGAGCTGGGTTTGCTCGCACAACCGCGCCCGCACCAGTACGAGTTCGCCCGCCTCAACCTCACCTACATCATCACCAGCAAGCGCAAGCTCAAGCAGCTGGTCGACGAGCACCACGTGAACGGCTGGGACGACCCGCGCATGCCCACCATCGTGGGCCTGCGCCGCCGCGGCTACACGCCCGAGAGCCTGCAGCTCATGGCCGAGCGCAGCGGCGTGAGCAAGGCCGGCGGCTGGATCGACTACAGCTCGCTCGAGATCGCGCTGCGCGACGACCTCGACCCGAAAGCCCCACGTGCCTGCGCCGTGCTCGACCCGTTGAAGCTCAAGCTCGAAAACTTCGCCGAGATCTTCGGCAGCGCCTCGCACCAGGAGCCGTGCCACGCGCCCGTGCACCCGGCACACCCCGACCGCGGCCAGCGCCAGTTCGTGTTGACGAACGAGGTGTGGATCGAGCGGGAAGACTTCATGGAAGTCCCATCCAAGGGCTACCACCGCCTCTACCCCGGCAACAAGGCGCGCCTGAAATACGGCTACGTGATCGAGTGCACCGGCTGCGAGAAAAACGCGCAGGGAGAGATCACCGCCGTGCTCGCCAGGCTCGTGCCCGACACCAAGAGCGGCACGCCCGGCGCCGACGCGGTGAAGGTCAAGGGCGTGATCACCTGGGTCAGCGTGGCGACCGGCATCGAAGCCGAAGTGCGCCTCTATGACCGCCTCTTCACCGAAGCCCAGCCCGACGCGGGTGGCCGCGACTTCCTGTCGGTGTTGAACCCCAACAGCAAGAAGGTCGTCACCGCCTACCTGGAGCCCGGCCTCGCCACGGCGAAGCCCGACGACAAGTTCCAGTTCGAGCGCCACGGCTACTTCGTGGCCGACCGGCATGACCACACGGCGGCCAAACCGGTGTTCAACCGCGCCACCACGCTCAAGGACACCTGGAGCAAATGAGCGAGTACGGCCGGCGTGCGGTGCTGCCGGCCCACCTGAAGGCCGACTGCGCGGCCTGCACCGGCCTGTGCTGCGTGGTGACGCCGTTCGACGCGGTGCAGGGCTTCGGCTTCGACAAGCCGGCGCACACGCCCTGCCCGCACCTCTGCGGCGACTTCACCTGCGGCATCCACGCGCAGCTGGAGTCGAAGGGGTTTCGCGGCTGCGTCGTCTTCGACTGCCACGGCGCGGGGCAGCGCGTCTCTCAGCAGCTCTTTCCCGGGCAGGATTGGCGCGACTCGGCCGAGACGGCTCAGCAGATGTTCAAGGCCTACGACGTGATGCGCGGCCTGCACGAGCTGATGCTGCTGCTTTACACCGCCTCGGTGCACGTCGACGATGCGCGCCTCACGGCGCAACTCGAGGCCATCGAGCGCATCTGCGAACACACGCCGGTCGACCAGATCGACGCGGCGGAGCTGAAACGTTCAACGATGGCGCTGCTGGCCGATCCGGGCATCCGGGCGGCGCTCGCAGGGCTTCGACAGGCTCAGCCCGAACGGACTCCGGGCGACCCACCCCGTTCGGGCTGAGCCTGTCGAAGCCCCACCCCCTTACCGCCCGTCCGGCCGTCGCTGCTTGCTGCGCTGCGCCTTGCGCTCGGCACGCTCCGCGTCGGCCGCTTGGCCCGCCGCGAGCCAGGCCTCGTATTCCTCAGGCGTTTCGAGCGTGATGCGGCCGAGACTCGTGGAGCGGAAGTCGTTGATCACCGCTTCGGCGGCCTTCTGCAAATCGACACGTCCGCCGCCTTGCAGCGCGCCGCGCTTGCGGCCGATCTCGGTGAGCAAGGCGTCATCAGGCAGGGCCACGCTCGCAGCGTCGAGCTTGTAGCGCTCGACCAGTCGGTCGGCGTAGTGCCGCTGCAAGTAGCCCAGCAGCTCCAGCGCCACCTCCTGCTCGTCATACGCATTGCGCCCCACCGCGCCGCTGGCCGCGAGGTTGTAGCCGCTCTGCTCCACGATGATGCGCGGCCACAGCATGCCAGGCGTGTCGAAGAGGTAGACGTCTTTCGCGAGGGCCAGGCGCTGCTCGACCTTGGTGACACCGGCCTCATCGCCCGTCTTGGTGGCGCGCTTGCCCATCAGCGTGTTGATGAGCGTCGACTTGCCGACGTTGGGGATGCCGCAGACCAGCACGCGCAGGGGTTTGTCCATGCCCTGACGGCTGGGGGCGAGCGAGCGGGCCGCGTCGATGAGGCGTTGCGCCGGCGCCGTCTCCGAGGCATCGAGCGCCAGTGCCCGTGTTTCGGGCTGGGCGTTGTACCAGGCGAGCCAGGCCTCGGTGCGCTGCGGGTCGGCCACGTCCTGCTTGTTGAGGATCTTGAGCCGCGGCTTGCGGCCGGTGAGCTCGGCCAGCAGCGGGTTGGCGCTCGAGCCGGGCAGCCGGGCGTCGAGCAGCTCCATCACCACGTCGATCTGCTTGATGCGCTCGGCAATCGCCTGGCGCGTGAGGTGCATGTGACCGGGGAACCATTGGATGGGCATGCGGGCGATTGTCGCCTCGGCTTGCGGTGGGACAAGGACAGCGCCGCTTCACGCCACTAGCCTGCACGCTTCCCACGACAACACGCCGACGACCATGCCCACGCTTGAATGGAGCGACGCCCTCGCCCTCGACCTGCCCTCGATGGACGACACCCACCGCGAGTTCGTCACGCTGCTGGCGCTGGCCGAACAGGCCGGCGACGCAGCCCTGCCGCAGTGCTGGCAAGACCTGATCGAGCACACCGAAGCCCACTTCGGCCAGGAAGACCGCTGGATGGCCGCCACCCGCTTCGCGTCGGGCAATTGCCACACGACGCAGCACAAGGTGGTGCTCGACACGCTGCGTGAAGCCGCCCGCCTGGTGGACACCGGCGAATACGGCCCGGCGCTGCTGCGCAAGCTGACGAAGGAACTCGGGGAGTGGTTCCCGCAGCATGCGCAGAGCATGGATGCGGCGCTGGCGCTGCACCTGCGCCGCGTGGGCTACGACCCGGCGACCGGGGCGCTGCTCGTGCCGCAGGCCTTGCCCGAGACACTCATCGAAGGCTGCAGCGGAGTCGCCTGCAGCACCGGAACGTGAAGACGACAAAAAGGCGCCTCGCGGGCGCCTTCGTCGTCAGTGGAGATCGCTCAGCTGCACCGCCGGGGCGGCGAACTCGCGGCCGACCACCGCTCGGGCATACAGGTAGTTGTGGCGGGCCCGTTCGCTGAGCGAATCGAGGGTCACATGCCCACCTGCGTCACAGGGGAAGGTCAGCGCGCGGCCCTCCTGGAAGAGGGACTGGAAGCGCAACTCGTAAGCGGGTTTTCCGAAGTCGGTATTCATGGCAACGAACTCCTGCTGCTCTACCGTTGGTATCAACGTGACGAAAGCTTAGGCGTTGACCGCATCGACGTCCTTAGGTGGGTGTCTCAGCGTGCCGTCCCAAACTGGCTGAGAGAACTGTAGGAATTGATCCGACAGGTTTCATGTGACTTACGACCACCCGCGGGCCCCTCATCTGCGTGGGAAGCGCCTGGACTGCCGATGACGGGCTTTTCGTCAAGCGCCGAGGGCCCTTTGAAACGTGGTGCTTGTGACCGTCATCACGGATGCCTAGCATCGCGAGGGTCATCAACCCTTGGAGGAGGATTCCGATGCTTGCAAAGCTCTTGGCGGAAGCAGTGGGCACGTTCTGGCTGGTCCTGGGAGGCTGCGGCAGTGCCGTGCTGGCCGCGGCCTTTCCACAGGTGGGCATCGGCCTGCTGGGGGTGTCGCTCGCCTTCGGCCTGACCGTGGTGACCGGCGCCTACGCGTTCGGGCCCATCTCCGGCGGCCATTTCAACCCCGCCGTCACGGTGGGCCTGTGGGCGGGGGGCCGCTTTCCGGGCGGCAGCATCCTGCCCTACGTGGTGGCGCAGGTGGCTGGGGGCATCGCCGGGGCCGGGGTGCTGCTCGTGATCGCCAGCGGCGCACCGGGCTTCGACCTGGCCGGGGGCCTGGCTTCCAACGGCTACGCCGAGCACTCGCCGGGCAAATACTCGATGGTCGCGGGCTTCGTGTGCGAGGTGGTGATGACGGCGATGTTCCTGCTCGTCATCCTCGGCAGCACGCACAAGCGCGCGCCGGTGGGGTTTGCGGGCCTGGCGATCGGCTTCGCGCTGGTGCTCATCCACCTCATCAGCATCCCGGTCACCAACACCTCGGTGAACCCAGCGCGCAGCACCGGGCCGGCGCTCTTGGTGGGCGGCTGGGCGATCCAGCAGCTGTGGCTCTTCTGGGTGGCGCCGCTCATCGGCGCGCTGGTGGGTGGCGGGCTGTACCGGGCGATCTTCGAAGCCGACGCCGAGCCCGACGTGAGCGGGCGCCCGGCGACGCGCTGAGTCTCAGAACTCCGACGAGGGCGCACCCGGCTGGCTGTCACCGGCCACCAGGGTGTTGCCCATGCCCAGCAGCTCGCGCGCGCGCTGCAGGTTGAGCAGCTGGTCGCGGTTGCGGCGGGGGTGGGCACGGTCGCGCTCGATCTCCCACACCAGCTTGATCAGCTCCTTGTGCGTGGTGGCGGCGCGCACGCGGCCCACCGAGAAGGTGGCGAACAGCAGCGAATCGCGGCGCAGGGTGTCGAGCAGCAGGTCGCGCACGTACTGCAGGCGCTCCTCGTCGGTCATGCGCGGCGCGGGGCGGGCATGGTCGGCGGTCTTGAACGGGGTCTCGCGCACGCCCTGTACCCACTCGGGCGTGCGGGGCGCTTCGTTCAACACCACGGGCGGCGCCTCGACGTAGCGGCTGGCGGCCACCGCGGGGGCGGCAGGCGCCTCGGCCGGCGGCGCGGCGATGCCGCCCACGTCGATCATCGGCAGGCCCTGGGCCGAGCCCAGCACGACCTCGCGGTTCTCCTGCGTCTGCCGGTCTTCGAACACCCGCCGGGGCAGCGGCGGCTCGAGCAGGGCCTGCGCGGGCGCCGCGGGCGGCGGCGTGGGCGACAGCGGGGCGGACCGGCTGTCTTCCTCATCGGGCAGCAGCTCGGCCATCGGGGTCAGCGCCGGCTCGGGGAACACGTCGAGGTCGACGCTCGTGAGCCGGGGCGTGTCGAGCGCGCCGGGCTCGGTTTCCACCGGCTCGGCCGCGGCCATCTCCTGGGGCACCTCCACCAGGCCCATCTCCACGAGTTCCTGGAAGTGGGTGGTCTGCGCGCCGGCCTTGAGCGCCATCGCCAGCACGTCGCCCAGCGAGCGACGCCCGTCGACCAGGAACAGCACCGTGCGGTAACGCTGCCCCAGCCCGCGCGTGCGGTGGCGCAGTTCATCCTGTCCGAGGGCGGTCTTGACGGGGCTGAGGGTGGGCATGGGGGTGTCGCTCGGCGGCCATTGTCACCCGAGCGCTCGCTCGTGGTGCCCGGCTGGGCAGACGGGGCCGCCGCACATCGGGAGAGCCCTCGGCGGACGAGTCAGCGGACGATCCGGCTCGCCTTCAGCCGCTCGACCTCGCCGGCCGCATAACCGGCCTGCGCCAGCACCGCGTCGGTGTGCTCGCCGAGCGACGGGGCCCCACGCCCCGGCTGCACCGGCGTCTTGCTGAAGCGGATGGGGTGGCCCGAGGCCTTGTAGGCGCCGAGGTCGCGGTTGTGCAGCTCCCAGATCAGGCCGAGCGCCTCGGCCTGCGGGTCGGTGTAGAGGTCGGCGCGGTAGTTGACCGGGCCGCAGGGCACGCCGGCCGCCTCGAGCACCGCCATCCAGTGCGCGTTGCCGTGCTCGCGCAGGCGCGCCTCGATGGTCTTCATCATCTGCTTCTGGCGGAAGTAGACCTCATCGCTCACGTCGCCGGTGTCAACCGCCACGTCGTCGTCGACCACGCCGATGGCGGCGCAGAACTTGTCGCGCAGCTTGCGGTTGAGCGCGGCGATGCCGAGGTAGCCGTCGCCGGTGGGGTAGACGCGGTAGTACGGGTACACCTGCCGGTCGGTCGGGCGGTGCAGGCAGTCGGGCACCTCGATGGGCCGGGTGGTCTGCGGCAGGTCCTTGCGCAATCGCATCTCGGCGAACTCGTCGATGATCTGCGTGTGCTTTTTGCCCTCGCCGAGGGCCGTCTTGAGGATGTGTTTTTCCTGGGCGTGCTGCTCGGCGTCGAGCCCGTCGATGTGCAGCAGGCTCATCGCCTGCAGCGCCATGCCGGTGCTGAAGAGGGACGTCTCGATCTTCTGCCCCTCGCCCGACACGTTGCGGTGGTACAGCGCGCTCACGATGCCCAAGGCGTTGAGCATGCCGGTGCCGATGTCGATGTAGGCGATGCCGCCCGGCCCGCGCGGCGCGCCGTCTTCGTCGGCGTAGTGCGACATCACGCCCGAGGCCGCGTGGGCAATGATGTCGAAGCCCTTGCGCTTGCGGTACGGGCCGACTTCACCAAATGCCGTGCTGCTCAGGAAGACGATGCGCTTGTTGATCTTCGCGAGCGTCTCGTAGTCGATGCCCAGCTTCTCGGCCGCGCCGGGCACGAAGTTCTGCAGCACCACGTCGGCGCCCTGCACGAGCTTGTAGACGATCTCGCGGCCCTCGGGCTGCTGCAGGTCGATGGAGAGGCTTTCCTTGCCGCGGTTCATCGCGAGCGACATGCGCGTGTTGCCGCCATAGCGCCGCATCGAGCCGCCCATGCGGCGCTCTTCGGCGCCGTCGGGCGGCTCGATCTTGATGACGCGCGCGCCCAGGTCGGCCAGCAGGAAGCCGCAGTAGGGGCCGGCGATGTACTCCGAGAAATCCAGCACGGTGACCCCGTGCAGCAGCGTGTTCATGGGTGTCTCCGTGGGGTTCTCATCGGGCCGGACTAGCGCCGGCTCTTCGCCTTGCGGCCGTCGAACTCGGCCAGCTGTTGCTTGAGCAGGAGCATCAACACCCGCGCCGTGGCTTCGTCGAAGCTCAGCGTCGTGGTGGCTTCTTCTTCGCCACGCGCATTCTTCGGCGTGACCAGCGCATCGACACGCGCTTCGATGAGCCCGGTCTGGTTGCTGTTGCTCATCGACTTGATTTTTTGAAGCTCGATCTGGAAGGTCTTCAAGGCACCTCCTCCTGGTGGGAACGTGAAAGCGGGAAGCCCTGAGACTAGCTCATGCAGGGCGGCGGCGTGTCGCCCACCACAGAACGGCACCCGCCGCCACCCAGCCCGCCGCGGGCGCCCAGGCGAGGAGCGCCTGTACCTCGGGTGTCTTGTGCCAGCCACCGGCCAGCACCGCCATGCGCGACAGCGCCGCCAGCGCCAGCACCGACGAGAGCGCCCCGCCGAGCCGGCCTTCGTGCCCGGTGTGGCCGAGCGCCAAGGCGGTGGAGAACGCGCTCATCAGCAGGAAGCCCCAGCCCGCGCCGGCCAGGGCTTGCGCCGCGATGAGTGCGTTCAGGCTCGGCGCCTGCCCGGCCGCCCAAGTGGCGACGCCCGCCAGCAGCGCTGCCGCCGCCATCACCCGCCACGCGCCCACGCGTTTGGCCAGCGCCCCGGCCGGCAGGAGCGCCAGGTTGAAGCCGACCCAGAACACCGGCGCCAGCCAGGCCAGCTGGTCGGGCGCGGCAAAGCGCAGGTAGAGCGGCGCGCTGTTGAAGAAGCTGTGCACCTGGAAGGCCACCGCCGCCAGCACCGCTGCCGCCAGGAAGCCGGGGATGGCCGGCAACTCCACCGGCGCGGGCGACGCAGGCTTGGCCGCTCCGTCGCGCACCAGCTGGCGCTCGGCCGCCACGATGCCCCAGGTCACGAGCGCCAAGGCCACGCTCGCGAGCAGGAAGGGGCCGCGCGGGTCGACCTCGCGCAGCTGCAGCGTGAGGTAAGGCGCGATCGCGTTCGCCACGCCCAGCCCGAACACCGACAGGGCCACGAGCCACGGCAGCTGCGGCCGGGCCGCGTGCCGGCCCACGAGCGTGAGCGGCGGTGCGCGCAGCGCCGAGGAGGTGATCGACCACAGCACCACCAGCAGCAGGAAGAGCGGGGCCGAGCCCGACGGCGCCACCAGCGGCAGCGCAAGGAACGCGGCGCACGAGAGCAACGTCACCGCCACCACGATGCGCCCGAGCCGCCCCACCACCTTCGCCGCCCGGTCGCTGGCCACGCCGAAGGCGTAGTCGCTCAGCACGAAGATGAGCTGGTCCAGCATCAGGATCCAGATCACCGCCGATTTGGGGATGCCCACCTGCGCCGCCAGCTGCGGCAGGTAGGCCACGTAGACCGTCCAGCACAGCGCGAAGAAGAACTGGACGACGGCGAGGTAGACGCCGACGCTCATTCGAGTTTGATCCCGGCGTCTTTGATGACGCGTGCATTCGCCTCGTGTTCACGCAGCACCTGGGCACTGAACTGCTCGATGCTCGCCGGACTCACGATGTTGTCGAGCTTCGACAGCCGCTCTTGAACGTCCTTCTCCGCCAACACCTTGTTGACTTCGGTGTTCAAGCGCTTCTGCACCTCGACCGGCGTGCGCGCCGGCGCGAAGAGGCCGAAGACCGAACTCAGGTTGGCATCCGGGTGGCCCAGTTCGGTGAAGGTCGGCGCATCGGGAAACGCCGGCAGCCGGTGCCCCGCCGCCACGGCCAGCACGCGCAGCTTGCCCTGCGCAATGAGCCCGTTGACCGCAGGGCTGGGGTTGGTGGTGAAGAGCTCGAATTGCCCACCCGCCGCATCGTTGATGACCTGGCCGCTGCCCTTGTAGGGGATGTGGTTGAACTTCACGCCGGCCTTCTTGCCGATGTGCTCGAGCATCAGGTGGCCCACGCTGCCCATGCCCGAGGTCGCCACGTTGAGCGCACCCGGCTTGGCCTTGGCCTGCGCGATCGCGTCGGCGAAGGTCTTGCCGGTGAAAGCTGAGGTCGCCACGAAGTAGATCGGCGAGTACATCACTGCCGCTACCGGGGCCACATCCTTCAGCGGGTCGTAGGGCACCTTCTGCAGATGCGGGTTGAGCGTGAGCGGGCTGATCGCGGCGAAGGCGAAGGTGTGCCCGTCGGTCGACTTGGCCATCGCGTCGATGCCGGTGGTGCCGCTCGCGCCGGCGCGGTTTTCCACCACCACCGTCTGCCCGAGGACCGGGCCCAGGCGCTCGGCCAGCAGGCGCGCGGCCGCATCGCTCGTGCCACCGGGGGCGTAGGGCACGACGATGCGCACCGGCTTCGTAGGCCAGGCCTGCGCCGAGGCCATCGGCGACGCCGCGGCCAGGGCGCAGGCGGACAAGAGGCCGAGGGCGGCACGGCGGGCAACACGGTGGTGAAGGTTCATGGCGCGGTCTGCAGCAGGGTCGACAGAGCCCGCAGCATAGCCGTGCACTCCGGCCAAGCGCGAACTGCGCCACACCTGGGCGAGCGCCCTCGGCCATTCGACCGATGCCGGGTGCCAGGCCGCGCTGACACGATGGCCCGATGAACGCACACCCCCATCGCCTCCCGCTGGCCGCAGCCCTGCCCGCGGCCCTGTCCGCAGCCCTTCTGCTGAGCGGCTGCGGCAGCCGCGGCACCGGCAGCCAGGCCGCGCCGCCGCCCGCGGCCGTGGCCACGCCGTCCAAGAGCGACGTGCTGCCGCCCATGCCTCGCCTGGACGACCCGGTCTACAACGCCATGCTCGGCCGGGTGAACGGCGAATACCAGCGCTGGCTCGCCAACCCCGGCGCCTACCTGCCCAGCACCGCGGGCGCCCTGCCCTGGCCCTGCGTACCGCCACAGCCTGCGCGCGACAAGCTCGCGGGCATTCCCGACGCGCGCGACCCCAAGATCCTGGCCGCCTACGCCAAGCAGGAGCGCGCCGCCGGCATGAAGCGCGGCACGCTCAAGCCGCCGGGGGTGGAGGACGCACGCGTCCACCTGCTCAAGGGCGAATGCGTGAAGGGCGCCCTGCAGGGCGAGGTGGAGCTGCTCGCCGAGTACACCTCGGTGTCGACCGTGCTCGACAACGAGACCCGCATTCCGCAGCGTGTGCTCAAGCGCTTCGTGGCGCAGGGCGGCAAGCCGGTGGGGCTCGTCTACACCGCCACCTTCCACGGCGAGCATCGCTCGTCGAAACCAAGCAGCATCACCGTCAAGTCGCTCTTCGGCAGCTTCGTGCTGGGCGACACCAACATGCCGCCGCGCAACGTGGGCATCAGCTACATGCGCACCGAGGCGCCCAAGCCGATGTTCGGCACCTACGTGTCGATCACGCAGAGCGTGACGCAAAGCGTGCCGCTCAAGGGCGAGCGCTGGAAACTCGTCACCTACAACGGCCCGACCAAGATCAACGAGATGCACTTCAAGGGCGAGGTCTTGCACGGCCGCTCGATCGGCTACGCCTACGAGATCAAGTCACCGTATTCGTCGGACCCGCTGCGCATTCCCGCCAGCGAGACCTGCTACGACGACGGCGAGCAGATCAAGAGCGCCGCATGCGACGTGGACTGACCCGCGCCGCGCTCGTGCTGCTGAGCGCGAGCCTCGCCCTGCCGCCGCTGCACGCCGCGCCGGCCCGTCAACGCGGCGGCACCTGCGCGAGCGGCAACTGCGCCAACGGCGAGGGCAGCGTGCGCTTCGGCTTCGCCACCTACACGGGCACGTGGGTCAAGTCCGACTTCACGGCGGGCACCTACAGCGTGGTCTACGCCGCCTTTCCCGAGCAGACCTTCGAGCTGACCGTCGATGCCGCAGGCTACCCGGTCAAAGGCACGGTGTCGCGCGGCAGCAAGGACGACGTGCTGCGCGACCCCAGCCTCTACACCGGCAGCTTCGCCAAGACCTGGAACCCCTTCGACCGCACCCACGTGGCGCGCTACGCCCAGGGCCGCTACACCGATGCGCGCGGCGTGGCCTATGAAGGCGAGTTCGACTTCGTGCCCGGCATCGTCGGCTCGGGGTCGGTGACGGGCGGCTACTACATCTTCCAGGGCACCCGCATCGACGAAGACGCCGACGAGGTGACGAGCGGCCTCTTCATCAGCGACTGGACCAGCCACGACGTGCGCGCCGGCGAGTACCCGTCGTACCTGCCGGTCGTCTTCCACCGCGCGCGGCCCGACTACATCGCCAAGCTGCAGGACGACCTGCGCCGCGACCTGGAACGGGTGAACGCCGAAGAGGCCGCCAAGCTGGCCCGCGAGCGCGAGTCGCGCGAGAGCTGGAACACGCTCTTCGCCACCGCGCTCGGCGTGGCCGCGGTGGTGGGCGTGGCGAAGATCGCCTCGCGCAGCAGCGGCGGCGGCACCGGCACCGTGAACGCCCTCAGCGACACACTCGCCAGCAAGCAGAGCGCCCCGGCCGCCAACCAGAAGATGGTGGGCGAGCTGCGCGAGCGCGCCAAGACCGACCCGGTGCTGGCCAAGCGCATCGGCAAGGCGAGCGACGCCGAACTCAGCGCCATGCTGCAACAGGCCGGCCGCACGGCCCCGCCCAAGATGACGGTGGCCGAGTACCGCGCCGCCACCCAGCAGCAAGAGACGGAGAAGGTGGCCAAGGCGGCGCAGGCCGAAAAAGACAAGCAAGCCCGCGACAAGGAAACCCGCGAGAAGGAAGCGAAAGACAAAGAGAAGGCCGAACTCGCCGCCGCCGAACGCGCCCGCAAGAAAGCCGAGGCCGACGCCGCGAAGAAGGCCGAGCAGGAAGCCGAGGAACAGGCCAAACGCGAGTACCTGGTCGCGCTCGCCCGCGGCACCCAGCTCAAGGCGCGCACCTGCCCCGGCGGCGAAGGCCAGTACTACGTGGTCGGCCTGCTGCCCAAGATCAAGCCGGAGAAGGTCGACTGCGTGGACCTGCACTACCGCGCCCGCTGCGAGGGCCACGCCAACTACATCGACGGCGTGGGCAAGACCTTCCTCGGCATCGCCACCGACTGCTTCATGGGCGACACCTACAAGATCGAGCCCAAACCCGCGTGCCCGCTGGCGCAACTGCAGGTCACCGTGAAGGAGATCCGGGCCTGCGGACGATGAGGCGGGCGCGCCGGCCTTAGCATCGGCGCATGAACCTCATCTACGTCGTCGACCCCATGTGCTCCTGGTGCTACGGTTTTTCCAAGCCCCTGGACGAACTGCTCGCCGCCCCCGGCGAATTCGCCCCCTTGCAACTGGCCCTGGTGATGGGCGGCCTGCGCCCCTTCACCACCGAGCCCACGCCGCCCGAGCGCGCCAACGAGCTCGCCGGCCACTGGAAACACGTGGCCGAGGCCAGCGGCCAGCCGTTTGCGCAGGCCCCGCACACCGCCCTGCACCAGCCGGGCTTCGTCTACGACACCGAGCCGGCCGCGCGTGCCGTGGTCACCGTGCGCAAACACTGGCCGAAGCTCGTGTGGCGCTACCTGAAGGCCGTGCAGCACGCCTTCTACGCCGAAGGCAAGAACGTGGTGCAGCCCGAGGTGCTGGCCGACGTGGCCGAGTCGCTCGGCATCGCCCGCGCCGATTTCGCCCGAGCCTTCGCCTCCGAAGAAATGCGAGACGCCACGAAGGAAGACTTCGCGATCACGCAGCAGTGGGGCATCCGCGGCTTCCCGGCGCTGATCGCCGAGCATGGCGACCACCTGCACCTGGTGGCGCAAGGCTACCTGCCGATCGACGCGCTGCGCCAGCAGCTCGCCGCCGCCACCCAGGCCCACGGCTGAGGGCGGCGCCCCTCAGCGCAGCACCAGCATCACCACCCTCGGCGCCACCAGCCGGCCCACCCATTCCTCGGTCGGCAGGAAGCCGCCGATCGCGAAGGTGATGCGCCGGCCCTTGAGCGCGGTGAGCGGCACGCTCTTCACATCGGCGTCGCTCTTCTCCTCGATCCGCGCCACCGCGCGGAACTCGCGCACGTGCTCGTGCCGGGCTTCGCGGATCTCGTGGAAGTCGCGGCGATGCTCGTTCACGCTCAGGTGCATGTTGCCGCCCCAGGTGTCGTCGGGCTTGGCATCGGCGGGCCGGGTGTCGTAGACGAAGAGCTCGTAGGAATCCTCGTGGGGCGGCTCGTGCATGGCGCCGCTGCGGGTGGAGATGAAGATGCCGTTGCCACGGTCGGGCCGGCGCACCTCGTCGGCGAGGCTGGGCGAATACGAGGCGGCGATCGACAGGCCGTATTGGTGGGCCGGTGGCGGCAGTGTCATCACGAGCTTGAAGGGTGCTGCCTTCAACGCCACCTCGGCGCCGTCGACGATGGGGATGCGCCGGCCGTCTTGCTCGAAATGGGCGTCCCAGCGGTAGCGCGGCGCCTTCAAGGCGGCGTCCATCATCAGCCGTTCGGTCCAGGCGAGGAGGTCTTTGTCGCCCTTCTCCACCGCCATGCCGACGATGGTGAGGTGCCGGTTCAGCCGGTCTCGCCCGCGGTCGTCGTGCGGCAGCGGGCTCGCGCCACGGTCGAGCAACAGTTGCATCAGGGCCCGGTCTTGCGCCATCACGGCGGCCACCAGGGGCGTGACCTCCACGCCCGGTGCACCATCGGGCGAAGCACCGGCATCGAGCAGCTTCGTCACCGCATCGGCCCGCCGCGTGCGGATCGCCTCGTTGAGCGGCACGTCGCGCGAGGCCTCGAAGCGAGGGTCGTTCTGCCCCGGCTTCGCACCGGCTGCCAGCAGCACCTGCATCGCCTGGGCGCTCACGGCGGGGTCTTCGATGGCGAAGGCCACGTGCAACGGGCAGCCCCAGAAGGCGCAACGGTTGGGGTCGGCGCCGCGCGCGAGCAGCGCCTCGGCGGTCGACACACGGCCGGCGAGCACGTTTTGCGTGAGCGGCGTCATCTCGCTGCCGAACGACACGTTGGGGTCCAGCTCGGCCGGCACGGCCTTCACCGCCTCGGGCGTGCGCGCAAACCAGAAGGCGGCGCGGGCCTTGTGCTCGGGGTTCGTGCCCAGCTCGGCCGGCGCGGGCAGGTGGCCCTGGGCCACCCAGCGCCTGGCCCGCTCGTCGAACTCGGCCGCGTTGCGAGGCGCCTGCACCGGGCCGCGCTTGACGAGCTCCAGCACCGCCCAATGCGTGGCGCCCGACTTGCGCACCCAGCGCACCGGCGGGCTGCGCCGCGGCGGCGTGTAGAGCTGCGCGAGCGCCACCCGCAGGCCGGGGTCGACGTCGACCAGGCTGTCGGCGCGCAGGTCGTAGGCCTTGTAGCGCGTGCCCTCGCCCCATTTGGCGAGCCGGGCCTGCCGCGCCTGCAGCTCGGTCTCGAACACCACCAGCCGGTACTCAAACGCATTGGCGCCCGCGGTGTGCTGCCAGGCGGCGCCGAGCAGCGCCCGCTCGGCCTCGGTCCAGGCGGGTTGCTGGGCCAGCACCCCACCGGCAACGCACAGGCCGAGCACCGCCACCGCGGCACGCAGCCGCTTTCTCCAGTTCGTCATCGTGATCCCTCCCTGTTTGTGGTCTATCCCGGCATGGCTTCGCATGCAGGCGCCACCACGGGCGCCCTCGCCTGCAGCCAGGCATCGATGCGGCGCGGGTCGTTCACCACCCGCAGCTCCATGTACGCGGCCTCGGCTTCCGGGAAACGCCGCCGCAGGTAGTTGAGCCACTGCTTCAGGCGGCCGGCCTGGTGGCGCGGCACCACGTGGGCGCAGACCAGATCCCAGAACGCCTTGAGCAGCGGCTGCAGCTCGGCCCAGCCGACGGGCCTGCGCGCAGGCGACGCGATGGCCCAGGCCAGCCCCGGGTCGCTCACCATGCCGCGCCCGAGCATCAGGTGCTCGCAGCCCGACACCTCTTTGCAGCGTTGCGCATCGGCGGCCGTCCAGATCTCGCCGTTGGCCACCACGGGGATGCGCAGCGCCTCGCGGATCTCGGGGATGCGGTCCCAGTGGGCGGGCGGGCGGTAGCCGTCGGCGCGGGTGCGGGCATGCACCACCAGCTCTTCGGCGCCGCCGTCCTGCAAGGCGAGCGCGCATTCGAGGGCGCGCGAGGCGTCGTGGAAGCCGAGCCGCATCTTGGCCGACACCGGCACGGGCGCCGGCACCGCGCGGCGCACCGCGGCCATGATGCCGCTGAGGTGCGACGGGTCTTGCAGCAGCGCCGCGCCGCCGCCGTGGCGGTTCACCACCTTGGCGGGGCAGCCGAAGTTGATGTCGATGCCGGCCGGGCCGAGCGAGGCCAGGCGCGCCGCGTTCTCGGCCAGGCAGGCCGGGTCGGAGCCCATCAGCTGCGCCCGCACCGGCACGCCGGCATGCGTGCGCCCACCGTGGCGCAGCTCGGGCACCACGCGGTAGAACGCCTTCTCGGGCAGCAGCGTGCCCGTCACGCGGATGAACTCCGAAACGCAGCGGTCGATGCCGCCCACCCGCGTGAGGATGTCGCGCAGGGTGTGGTCGAGCAGCCCTTCCATCGGGGCGAGCAGGAGCATCGTCATGGGCCCGGAGTTTACGAAGCTGGCACAGTCGCCTGATGGACACCGCCTGCACCGTCTTCGACACCGCCATCGGCCGCTGCGGCATCGCCTGGGGGCCGCGGGGCCTGCTCGCCTTCCAGCTGCCCGAGCCCGACGACGAGGCCACCTTGCGGCGCATGGCCCGCCGCAGTGGCCCGCTGCCGCAGGGCACGCCGCCAGCCCGGGTGCAAGACGTGATCGAGCGGGTGCAGGCCCTGCTGGAAGGCCAGAGCGTCGACCTGCGCGACGTGCCGCTCGACCAGACGGGCATCCCCGACTTCCACCGCCGTGTCTACGCCATCACCCGCGAGATCCTCGCCGGCCAGACACGCACCTACGGCGACGTCGCCGCCGAGCTGGGCGATGTATCGCTCTCGCGCGCCGTGGGCCAGGCGCTCGGCGCGAACCCGCACGCGGTGATCATGCCCTGCCACCGGGTGCTGGCGGCCCGGGGCGCGTCGGGCGGTTTCTCCGCAGGCGGTGGCGTCTCGACCAAGCTGCGGATTTTGTTGATCGAGCGTGCACAAATCGGCTCGCAGCCGGGCCTCTTCTGAGCCGAAAGCTAACGTCGAATATTCCCGGCATTAATGCCTGGAGGCGTGTGGCCGCAAGGGGGTAGATCCTTGCCCGCCACGCACGCGGAGTTGCACACTCCTGGGGCAGCGCTGTCCGGCGCGCACAACGATCAAGAGCAATGAATCCGGCTGCCCTCTGGCGCCGACTGTCCCGCGGCGCCATGCCGCCCGGATCGTCAGGCCCTGGCTCCCCGGCCCCCGTGTGGCTGGTACGCGGCTTCATTGGCGCCAACGTCCTCGCCGTGGTGCTGATCTCCACGCTGACGGTCACCTCGCTCGTCAACAGCCGGCAGGCGCAACTCGACCGCGCCAACGCCACCGCCGCCAACATCACACAGACGCTGCGCCAATCGTTCGAAAGCGAGATCGACCAGATCGACCTGCTGCTGCGCGCCGCCATCCTCGGCCTCGACACCGGCCCCGCGGGTGGCGGAGACCCGGCGGAGCTGCGCAAGCTGATGCAAGGCAGCCGCAGCCTGCTGCCTCACCTTGAGGCCTTGCGGGTGACCGACGAACACGGCAACGTGCGGTCCAGCGACGGCACCGAGCCACCCCCAGCGCTGTACGTGGGCGACCGCGAGTATTTCCGCAAGGCGCGGGCGAACCACTGGAACCTGATCGTCTCGGAGCCGGTCGTGAGCCGCGTGAGCCCGAACTGGGTCGTCGTCTTCGCCCGGCGCATTGACCGGCCCGACGGCCGTTTTGCCGGCGTCGTCTACGCCACCGTCGCCACCGAGCGTTTCCAGGATCTGCTCTCCAGCGTGCAGCTCGGCAAGCAGAGCGAGCTGAGCCTGCGCACGGCCAGCCTGCAGCTGGTGGCGCGCAACCCCGCGGTGCCGCTCGACGTGGCCGCCAGCCGGCTCGCCTCGGCGCCCCTGCGCGACATGGTGGCGAGCCAGCCGCAAGGCGGCAGCTACACGGCGCCCAGCAGCATCGACGGCATCGAGCGCCGCAACACCTATGCGGCGGTGGGCGCCTATCCCTTCGTGGTCGTCGCGGGCCTGTCGGTCGACGAGATGATGCGCGACTGGCGCAAGGTGCTGTGGACGACGCTCGGCCTCGCGGGCATGACGCTGCTGGCCGTGTCGATCTCGTCGTGGCTGCTGGTGCACGCCTGGCGCGGCGAGGTGCGCCTGGGCGAGCAACGCCAGCGCGAGGCCGACCGCCACAAGGCCTTCATGCGCACCGCGAGCGACGGCATCCACGTGGTCGACCGCAAGGGCCGCCTGCTCGAATTCAGCGATGCCTTCGCCGCCATGCTCGGCTACGAGCGCGAGCAGATGGTGGGCATGGACGTGACCCAATGGGAAACCGCCCTGCCCGAGGTGGCCCTCCAGTGGTGCAGCACGACCCAGGGCGACCAACGCTTCAAGACCCGCCACCGGCGCGCCGATGGCGCCGAGATCGACGTCGAGCTGAGCACCACCACCACGCTCGTCAACGGCGAGGAGCTGATCTTCTGCGCCTCGCGCGACATCACCGAGCGCCGCCGCCTCGAAGCCGAGACCCGCCAGGCGCTCGAGCAGGCGCGCCAGAGCGAACAGCGCGTGCGCGAGATCGCCGACAGCGTGCCCGCCGGCATCACCTACGTCGACGAAGACGAGCGCATGCAGTTCGTCAATGCCGAACTCGCGCGCTGGTTCGGCCGCCCAGCCGAAGACCTCGTCGGCCGGCGCATCCGCGAGGTGATGAACCCCGAGCGCTACGCACGGCGCCAGGTGTCGTATGCCGCCGTGCGGCGCGGCGAGACGGTGCGCATCCTCGAGCACATCCCGTCACTGCGCGGCAACGTGCGCCACGTCGAGACGGTGCTCGTGCCCAAGCGGCGCGACGACGGCAGCGTGGCCGGCTTCTACTCGCTCTCGCAGGACTTCACCGCCCGCGTGAAGATGGAAGGCACGGTGGAGCGCCAGGCGCGCAACCTCGCGGCCATGACCTCCATCAGCGACGACATCATGGTCGTGCTCGACGAGACCGGCCGCATCCTGCTGGCCAACCGCGCCTTTGAAGAGGCCTGGCAGCTGCCGCCGGGTGGCGCCACCGGCCGCACCGTCTCGGCCCTCTACGGCGACAGCTTCTTCCACGACGTGATCCGCCCCAAGCTCTACCACGCGCTCGACGGCCAGCCGGTGAAGGTGCGCACCGCCCACACCCTGCCGGGGCGGGCCACGCGTGTCTTCGATGCCAGCTACCACCCGGTCTACAACGAGCAGGGCCTGATCGACGCGGTGGTGTTCACCGCCCACGACGTGGACGAACTGGTGCACTCGCGCGACGAGCTGGCCCACACGGTGGAGCAGCTGCAGCGCAGCAACGAATCGCTCGAGCAGTTCGTGCGGGTGACCTCGCACGACATGCGCGAGCCGCTCAACAGCATCGCCCAGTTCGTGCGGCTGATCGAAGAGACGAGCACGCTCGCGCCCCCGGTCGACCGGTATTTCGGCTTCGTGCGCCGCGGCGCCGACCGCCTGCGCACCATGCTCGACGACCTGCTGCGCTTCGTGCGCCTGGAGGCCGAGGCCATCGAACCCGACGACACCCACCAGCTCGACGAGGTGCTGGAAGAAGTGCAGAGCCTGCTGCACGCCCAGATCACCACCAGCGGCGGCGAGGTGGTGTGCGAGCCCCTGCCGCTGGTGAAGGGCCGGCGCAGCCTGCTGGTGCTGCTGTTCCAGAACCTGGTGTCCAACGCACTCAAGTTCACGCCGCCCGGCGTGCCGCCGAAGGTGCGGGTGAGCGCCCGGCGCGAAGGCAACCGGGTGCTCGTGACCGTGGCCGACCAGGGCATCGGCATCGCGGCCGATGACATCCCCACGCTCTTCGAGCCTTTCCGCCGCCTGCACCGCCGGCAGGTGTATGAAGGCACTGGGCTCGGCCTCGCCACCTGCAAGCGCATTGCGATGGTGCTCGATGGCAGCATCGAGATCGTGTCCTCGCCGGGCGAGGGCACGCAGGTCACGGTCATCCTGCCGGCCCGCTGACAAGGAGCGCACGCATGCTCGATCTGGTGATGGTGGTCGACGACAACGATGCCGACCTCGTCTACACCGAGGTGGTACTGCGCGCTCGCGGCATTGCGAAGCAGGTGAGCTGCTACGAGACCGCCGCCGCCGCCCTGGCGCGCCTGGCCGACCCGGGCCAGCCGCAGGTCTCGCTGGTACTGCTCGACATCAACATGCCCGAGATGGACGGCTTTGCCTTCCTGCGCGCCTACGAAGGCCAGCAGGCACACCCCGAGCGTGCGGTGCCGGTGGTGATGCTGACGAGCTCACCGGAATCGTCGGACCGGCTGCGCTGCACCGCCCACGGCTGCGTGCAGGGTTACGTGGTCAAGCCCCTGAGCGACGCCGACGCGCGGCACCTGCTGACGCTCGCCGGCTGAAGGCGAGCGCCCCCCGCTACGCCGGCACCGGCTGCGCCGCTTCGTCGTCGGCCCGGTCGTCCACGTCTTCGCCGAGGAAGCCGCCGCTCTGGTGTGCCCACAGCCGCGCGTAGAGGCCGCCCTGGGCAAGCAGGCTGCGGTGGTCGCCTTCTTCCACCACGCGGCCCTTGTCGAGCACGATGAGGCGGTCCATCGCGGCGATGGTCGACAGGCGGTGCGCGATCGCCACCACCGTCTTGCCTTCCATCAGCTTGTAGAGGCTCGCCTGGATGGCGGTCTCGACTTCGGAGTCGAGCGCGCTCGTGGCCTCGTCGAGCAGCAGGATGGGCGCGTCTTTCAGCATCACCCGCGCGATGGCGATGCGCTGCCGCTGGCCGCCGGAGAGCTTCACGCCGCGCTCGCCCACGTGGGCGTCGTAGCCGCGCCGGCCTTTTGCATCGGCCAGCGTCTCGATGAACTCGTGCGCCTCGGCGCGCTTGGCGGCGGCCAGCATCGCGTCGTCACCCGCGTCAGGGCGGCCGTAGAGGATGTTGTCGCGCACCGAGCGGTGCAAGAGCGAGGTGTCTTGCGTGACCATGCCGATCTGCGCACGCAGGCTGTCCTGCGTGACGGTGGCGATGTCCTGCCCGTCGATGAGGATGCGGCCCGAGCCCACGTCGTAGAAGCGCAGCAGCAGGTTGACGATGGTCGACTTGCCGGCCCCGGAGCGGCCCACGAGGCCGATCTTCTCGCCGGGGCGGATGTGCAGCGAGAGGCCATCGATCACCTGGCGCGCCTGCGGCCCGCCGCCGTAGGAGAAGCCGACCTTCTCGAAACGCAGCTCGCCGCGAGTCACCTTGAGCGGCACGGCGCCCGGCGCGTCGACCACCGTGCGGTGGCGCGAGAGCGTGGTCATGCCGTCCTGCACGGTGCCCACGTGCTCGAAGAGCGTGGCCATCTCCCACATGATCCAGTGCGAGATGCCGTTGAGCCGCAGGGCCATCGCGGTGGCCGCGGCGACGGCACCCACGCCCACCTCGCCACGCGTCCACAGCCAGAGCGAGGCGCCCGCCGTGCTCAGGATCAGCAGCACCGACAGCGTGTGGTTCACCGTCTCGAACGAGGCCACCAGGCGCATCTGCACCTTCACCGTGTCGAGGAACTCCTGCATCGCGCTGCGTGCGTAGCCCGCCTCGCGGCCGGCGTGCGAGAAGAGCTTGACGGTGGCGATGTTGGTGTAGGCGTCGGTGATGCGGCCAGTCATCAGGGAGCGCGCATCGGCCTGCTCCTGCGCGATGCGGCCCAGGCGCGGCACGTAGTACAGCAGCGCCAGCGAATACAGCCCCAGCCAGCCGAGTATGGGCAGCAGCATCCACATTGCGAAGCTGCCCATCACGGCAATCAGCGTCACGAAGTAGATGATCACGAAGACCAGCAGATCGCAGGCGATGAACCAGGCGTCGCGCACGGCCAGCGCCGTCTGCATCACCTTCGTGGCCACGCGGCCGGCGAACTCGTCCTGGTAGAAGCTCATGCTCTGGCTGAGCATCAGGCGATGGAAGTTCCAGCGCAGCAGCATCGGGAACTGGCCGCCCAGCGCCAGGTGCTTGATGGCCGTCTGGAACCAGACGAGCACGATGCTGCCTGCGAGCACCGCCGAGAGCGCGAGCAGCGACCTGCCCTCCTGCGCCCACAGCGTGGAGGGCGTGACCTTCGCGAGCCAGTCGACGATCTCGCCCATCATCGCGAAGAGCCACGCCTCGAAGGCGCCGATGGTCGCCGACAGCAGCATCATCCCGAGCAGGTAAGGCCGCAGCCCCTGGGTGCAGGCCCAGAGGAATGCCGAGAAGGAGCCGGGTGGCGTGGTGGGCGGTGCGTCCGGGAACGGATGTACCAGCCGCTCGAAGAAACGGAACAAAAAAGCCCCTTGCGTTCAAAGGAAGGGCGCAAGGTTAGCGGAAGTGGCTTTTCGATAATGGCCTGCGACTGAAAAGAACCTGTCATGAAACCAGCCCGCAAGACCCTCTTCAAGCGCATCGCGCTCATCGCCGGCGGCGTAGCCCTCGGCTGCGCGCTGCTCGGCGCTGCGGTGCTCACGGTGCTCTACCAGCAGTTGCCCGAGCTGACCATGCTCACCGACTACCAGCCGCGCCAGCCGCTGCGGGTGTTCACCCACGACGGGGTGGAGATCGGCGAGTTCGGCACCGAGCGCCGCTACTACCTGCCCATCGCCCACACGCCGCGCATGGTGCAAGACGCCGTGCTCGCCATCGAAGACGCCGGCTTTCGCGACCACGGCGGCGTGAGCGTGAAAGGCACGCTGCGCGCGGCGGTGAAGAACCTCTGGCGCGCCTCGCGCAGCCAGGGCGGCTCGACCATCACGCAGCAGGTGGCGCGCACCTTCTACCTGTCGAAGAAGAAGTCGTATGCGCGCAAGCTGCGCGAGGCGCTGCTGGCGGTGAAGATCGAGCAGCACCTGTCGAAAGACCAGATCCTCGAGCTGTATCTCAACCAGATCTACATGGGCCAGCGGGCCTATGGCTTCGAGGCGGCATCGCAGTCGTACTTCGGCAAGCCGCTCACGCAGCTCACGGTGGCCGAGAGCGCCATGCTCGCCGGCGTGCCGCAGAACCCGCGCTACGCCAACCCGGCCACCAACTTCGAGCGTGCGAGAAAGCGCCAGGTGCAGGTGCTTGCGCGCATGCGGGAAACCGGCGCGATCACCCAGGCCCAGCACGACAAGGCCCTCGCCGAGAAGGTGCAGGTGCACAAGGGCGGCGAAGACTATGCGGTGCGCGCCGAATACGTGGCCGAGATGGTGCGCCAGACGGTCTATGCGCAGTACGGCGAGGCCAGCTACTCGATGGGGCTGAAGGTCACCACCACGCTGCGCGCCGCCGACCAGCAGGCCGCATGGCAGGCCCTGCGCCGCGGCGTGCTCGACTACGACCGCCGCCAGCCCTACCGCGGCCCGGAAGACGAGGAAGACCTGCCCGATGGCGTGGCTGCCGACGACCCGGCGGTGGCGGAAGCACTCTCGGACCACCGCGACGACGACGACCTGCGCGTGGCGCTCGTGACCGAAGCCAGCCCGCGCCTGGTGGTGGCCACGCTCGCCAGTGGCGAGGTGGTACGCCTGCAGGGCGAGGGCCTGCGCATGGCGCAGCCGGCCCTGTCGCCACGCGCGAACGACGAGCTGCGCATCCGCCGCGGCTCGGTGATCCGCGTGATGCAGGTGGGCAAGCGCTGGTCGATCGCGCAATGGCCCGAGGTGCAAGGCGCGCTGGTGGCGATGGCGCCGCAGACGGGTCACGTGCGCGCCCTGGTCGGCGGCTTCGACTTCGGCCGCGCGCAGTTCAACCATGCCACGCAGGCCTGGCGGCAACCGGGTTCGAGCTTCAAGCCCTTCCTGTATTCCGCGGCCCTGGAGCACGGCGTGATGCCCAACACGCAGGTCAACGACGCACCGCTGCCCGCCGACCCCAACAGCACCGCCCCCGCCTGGGACCCGAAGAATTCAGACGATCAGTACGACGGCCCCATCACCCTGCGCGAAGCGCTCGCGCGCTCGAAGAACCTCGTCACCATCCGCCTGGTGCAGCTGCTCGGGCCCGACGTGGCGCGCACCTGGGCGAGCCGTTTCGGCTTCGAGGCGAGCAAACATCCGGCCGACCTCACGCTCGCGCTCGGCTCGGGGGCGACCACGCCGCTGCAACTCGCGGGCGCCTATTCGGTGCTGGCCAATGGCGGCTTTCCGGTGCAGCCGGTGGTGATTCAGAAAATCACCGATGCGCAAGGCAAGACACTCTTCGAAGCCCCGGCCACGACACTCGACGAAGACAAGCGCGCCATCCCCGCCCGCAACGCCTGGCTCACTGGCAGCCTGCTGCAGGAGGTCACGCGCAGCGGCACCGCCGCGCGCGCGCAGGCGCAGCTGCAGCGCACCGATCTCTACGGCAAGACCGGCACCACCAACGATGCGGTCGACGCCTGGTTCGCCGGCTACCAGCCCACGCTGGTCACGGTGGTGTGGATGGGCCACGACACGCCGCGCAGCCTGGGCTCACGCGAATCGGGAGGGGGCCTGGCTTTGCCGGTGTGGATCAACTTCATGCGCCAGGCGCTGCAAGGCGTGCCGGTGCAGGAGCCCACCGCCCCCGAGGGCCTGGTGCAGCATGACGGCGACTGGGTCTACAGCGAATGGGCCGACGGCGGCCAGCGCCAGAGCATCGGCTTCGACGAAACAACCGTGTTGCCCACGCTGCCCGACGGCAGCACGCCGGCCCGCGCCCGCAACGGCGACCTGATCGACCTCGAGCCCCCCGAGGCCAAGCTGAACCGGCCCTGAGCCGCGTTCAGGCGTGCGCCTTCTTGCCGCGCAGCTTCTGGATGAGGTTCACGACCACGAGCGTCACCGCGCCCGCGATGATGCCCACCACCGCATCGAGCAGCGCCGACACCAGCACGCCGCCGATGCCACCCGCGCCCTTGGCGATGTCGTCGATGGCGTGGTGCAGCGCCGGCACGCCGTGCGTGAGGATGCCGCCGCCCACGAGGAACATGGCCGCGGTGCCGGCGATGCTCAGGCCCTTCATCAGGTAGGGCGCGGCGCGCAGGATGCCCGCGCCGATGGTGCGCGCGGCGGCGCTCGCCTTGCGGGTGAGGTACAGGCCCAGGTCGTCGAGCTTCACGATGCCGGCCACCAGGCCGTAGACGCCGATGGTCATGATGATCGCGATGCCGGCCAGCACGCTGAACTGCACCAGCAGGCTCGTGCCCTGCGCCGCACCGAGCGTGATCGCGATGATCTCGGCCGAGAGGATGAAGTCGGTGCGGATGGCGCCCTTGATCTTGTCTTTCTCGATGGCCACGAGGTCGACCGCCGGGTCCGACAGTGCCTTCACCAGCTCGGCGTGGTGTGCGTCGTCTTCGTCCTTGCTGTGCAAGAACTTGTGGGCCAACTTCTCCACGCCTTCGAAGCAGAGGAAGAGACCGCCGAGCATCAGCAGCGGCGTCACCGCCCAGGGCGCAAACGCGCTGATGGCCAGCGCCAGCGGCACCAGGATGGCCTTGTTGAGCATCGAGCCCTTGGCCACCGCCCACACCACCGGGATCTCGCGCTCCGCGCTCACGCCGCTCACCTGCTGCGCGTTGAGCGCCAGGTCGTCGCCCAGCACGCCGGTGGTCTTCTTGGCGGCGACCTTGGTGAGAACGGCCACGTCGTCGAGAACGGTGGCGATGTCGTCGAGCAGGGCAAGCAGGCTGGAGGCCATGAGGGTGTGCGGCAGCAGATGAGGGGGTTGAGCCGCAGCGGGGTCGCTGCAGCGCCGCGCATGGTACGCGAGGCCCGAAGGGGGCCCCTCACTTCAGCGGGTAGAGATCAGGCTGGGTCAGGCCTTGAGGTCGATCAGCGACCCGAGCATCTCGTGCTCGACCTGCACCGTGCGCAGGTTGGCCTTGAAGCTGTAGAGCGCGACCTTCTGCTGCAACAGGTCAGCCGCGAGGTTGCTGCCGGGCTCGGTGGCCTGCGTGATCTGGGTGGCCACGCCCCCCCCGGGCTGCGACTGCTGCAGCACCTGCTGGCGCCGGAACGCCGGGGTGACCGCATTGGCGACGTTGTGCGCCGCAACACCCAGCTGGGTGGTCGCGGCGCTCATGCCGGAGATCGCGATGGAGGAGATGGCGCTCATGGTGCTTCGACCCGTTATCGGCCACCCTCCTTGCGACTTGAGGACTTTTTCAGCCCAGGGCCAGGAACTCGACCCAGTTGCCGTCCGGGTCCTCGACGATGGCGATCTTCACGCCCGGGCGCAGCTCGCGCTCCTTCACCGCGACCTTGGCACCGGCGTCGACGCAGGCCTGCACGATCTCGGTGATGTTGGTGACGGTCATCGTCCAGTAGCGGTAGCCGGCCGCGCCCTGGATGCCGCCTGGCGCCGCCGTGAGCGGCACCTGGGGCAGCACCACCAGCTTGATCATGCTGTCGCCACACAGCATCTGGTGCATCACGCCACCGGCGCTGGGCATCTCGCGCAGGTACTTGAAGCCGAGCACGTCGCGGTAGAAGGCGAGCATCGCCGGGCCGTTGGTGGTGACGATGCCGAGGTCGATGGATTGCTTGGCGAGTTGAACGCCCATTTGTCTCTTCCTTGTGTGTTGTGTGGGGGAGTCATAAGGTATCACCGTGTTGCTGTCGCACAGGTGACGCCCTCGATCGTGGGGGCGCCGGCCTATAACCGCGGTCGGCGGCACATCGCTTGCCCTGAGGGGGACCAGATGCCCGAAAAGCAAGAACCTTCCATGGACTTCGGACCCACGACACAACAGTTCGACCCCGTGACCCCACATGACGCACTGCCCGCCGGCACACGCCTCGGGGGCTACCAGATCCTCGAGGTGCTGGGCCGTGGCGGCTTCGGCATCGTTTACCTGGCGCTCGACTCGTCGCTGCAGCGGCAGGTCGCGATCAAGGAATATTTCCCGGCCGAACTCGCGATGCGCTGCGACGACGGGCAAGTCTGGATCCGGCCCGGCGCCGACCCGGCCGCCTACGGCGCAGGCATGAAGGCCTTCCTCAACGAAGCCAAGATGCTGGCGCGCTTCGACCACCCGTCGCTCGCGCGCGTGCACACCTTCTGGGAGGAAAACCGCAGCGCCTACATGGTGATGCCCTACTACGACGGGCGCACGCTCGCCAAGGTGCTCGCCGAGATGAAGGCGCCGCCCGACGAGGCCTGGCTGCGCTCGATGCTGGCGCCGCTCTTGAGCGCGCTGAGCACGCTGCACAACGCCAACTGTCTGCACCTCGACATCTCGCCCGACAACATCCTCATGCTGGGCGACGGTCGCCCGGTGCTGCTCGACTTTGGCGTGGCCAGCCGCCTCGCCACCGACAAGACCATGCCGCTCACCGCGCTGCTCAACCCGGCCTACGCGCCGATCGAGCAGTACAGCGAGTCGGTCAACCTGCAGCAGGGCCCGTGGAGCGACATCTACGCGCTCGCGGGCGTGCTGCACTTCGCCATCGCCGGGGTGCCACCCGCACGCGCCACGGTGCGTGCGCTGGAAGACCCGCAACGCCCGCTGGCCGAGACGGTGGCCGCACGGGCCGAGCAGTTCCCGGGGCTTGGCTACAGCGCCACTTTCCTCGCGGCCATCGACAAAGCGCTCGCCGTGCGCCCGCGCGACCGGCCCCGCGGGGCGGCCGAGTTCTCGCTGCTGCTCGACCGCGCCGCGCCACCGGAGCCGGCCGCACCGCCACCACCGCCACGCCGCCCGGCACCCGCGCCGGCGGTGGTGCCCGAGCCGATCTTCGCTGCCGAGCCGATGGACGCACCGCCGCGCCCCACGCGCAGCCGCACGCCGGTGTGGCTGGCATCGCTCGCCGTGATCGGCCTCGCCGCCGCGGGGTGGACGTGGCTGCAGCGCCAGCCCTCGTTTGCCAACATCACCGTGAGCGACCTGCCGCCCGCCATCATCGCCAACGTGCCCCGGCCCGTGGCGGAAGGTGCGAGTGCGGCAGTGCCGCTGCCTACCGAGCCCACCGCCGCGGGGCCCGAGGTGGCGGCGTCTGGCGTGGCGCCGGCGGCGAGCAGCACAGCGTCTGCCGCCATGGTGGCGCAGGCGGCGTCTGCCGTCGTCGCGCCCGCGCCAGAGCCTGCGGCCAAACCGGCGCCGGCCAAACCCGCTTCCACCAAGACCGCGCGTGTGGCCAAGGCCGCCGCGCCGCGCGTGCCGCCCGCCGAAGCGTCGCAGGCCGAGGCCACCGAAGAAGAGCCCACCGCCAAGCCCGAGCCCCCGCCCACACGCAAGCCCGCTCCGAAAGCCACCGCCGCCCTGCCACCCGAGCCGGCCACGCCGCGCGCCGCCTGCGGGAGCCGCTCGAACTTCGCGCTCGTCTACTGCATGCAGCAGCAGTGCAAGCGCTGGAAGTTCAACAACCATCCACAGTGCATCGAGATGGAGCGCCGCGGCGAACTCTGAGCCGACACGCGGGCTTTACCTCGCAGCAACGTAAAGGCGTCAACAGCGCCGTGCGGGCTGCCGTTGAACGGCTCGTGGGGGCCTCGTCTGGCGCCCAGGAGTGAAGACATGCAGAAGTCGACCAAGCGCCGCGTGCTGGGCGTGCTGACCGTGGTGCTCGCGTCCCAGGTGCTGAGCGCGTGCGTCGTGGTGCCGGTGCCGCACCGCCACCGTGCCGTCGTCGTGCAGCCGGGGTATTCGGGCCCGCCACCGTACTACCACCGCGACCGCGATCGCGACTGGCGCCGCTGAGGCCCGGCCCTGCAGGCCCAGGGGCGGGCGGGGCGGCGTGCAGAATGCACGCCACACCGTTCGCGCCCAGGGCCTGCCGATGAACACCACCACCGCTTCGCCTCCCGCCTCGTCGGCCGCCCTTCGCAGCATCGACGACCTGCCCGGGCCGCCCGGCCTGCCGCTGCTCGGCAACGCCCACCAGATCACGCTCGCGCGCATCCACCAGGACGTGGAACGCTGGGCACGCGCCTACGGCCCCTTCTTCCGCGTGCGCCTGGGCAAGATGCGTGCACTCGTCATCACCGACCACGAGGTGATCGCGCATGCGCTGAAAGACCGGCCCGACGGTTTCCGCCGCACCATCCGCACCTCGATCGTCGGCAACGAGATGGGCCTGAAGCCGGGCGTCTTCGGCGCCGAAGGCCAGGCCTGGCGCGACCAGCGCCGCATGGTGATGGCGAGCTTCGCGCCGGGCCATGTGCGTGCGTATTTCCCGTCGCTGCAGCGCGTGGTGCTGCGGCTGCAGGGGCGCTGGCAGCAGGCGATGCAGGCTGGCCGCGCCATCCCGCTGCAGGAAGACCTGATGCGCTACACCGTCGACGGCGTGGCCGGCCTCGCCTTCGGCAGCGACATCAACACGCTGGAGTCGGACGAAGAGGTCATCCAGCAGCACCTCGACAAGATCTTTCCCGCGCTCTTTCGCCGCATCTTTGCGCGCATCCCGTACTGGCGCTGGCTGCGCCTGCCGCGCGACCGCGAACTCGACCGCAGCGTGGCCGCCATCAACGTGGCCATTGCCGGCTTCATCGCCCAGGCCCGTGCGCGCATGGCGGCCAACCCCGCGCTGCGCACGCAGCCCAGCAACCTGCTCGAAGGCATGATCGCCGCCGCCGACGAAGGCGCGAATGACAACACCGCCAACGGCGGTGGGGGTCTCACCGACGAACACGTGGCCGGCAACGTGGTCACCATGCTGCTGGCCGGCGAAGACACCACCGCCAACACGCTCGCCTGGATGATCTGGCTGCTCAAGCGCAACCCCGAGGCCCTGCGCCTGGCGGTCGACGAGGTGCAGCGTGTGGCACCCGACCCGGCCGCGTTCACGCCCGAGCAGATGGCCTCGCTCGACTACCTCGAGGCCTGTGCTTCGGAGACGATGCGGCTCAAGCCGGTGGCGCCCTTCCTCGTGCTCGAAGCGCTGCACGACACCACGCTCGGCGACGTGCAGGTGCCCCGCAACACCTTCGTCTGGTGCGTGATGCGGCACGACACGGTGAGCCCGCAGCACTTCCCCGACCCGCTCGCGTTCAACCCCTCACGCTGGCTCGACCACGCCGACCCCGCCCTCACCCCCACCTCGCCCAAGCGCGTGGCCATGCCCTTCGGCGCCGGGCCACGCGTGTGCCCGGGGCGCTACCTCGCCATGCTCGAGATCAAGATGGCCGCGGCCATGCTGCTCTCAAGCTTCGAGATCGACGAGGTCGGCACCGCCGACGGCGGCGAGCCGGTGGAGAAGATGGCGTTCTCGATGGCGCCGGTGGGCCTGCAGATGCGCTTGAGGCCCCGCGCGCGCTGAGCGCGCGAAGCGTGACGCCTTGCACGCTTTGGCGCGTGCGCAGGGCGCGAAGGCTCAGGTTGCAGCCGGCGTCTGCCGACAAACCAGCCGAGCGACCCCTCTCCCGTCATGTTCCGTTCCTTGCTGGCCCGCCTTGCCGACCGGGTGCTCACCACCGAGCCCCGGGCGCGCGGCCGCCTGGCGATCTGGCTGACCTCGGTCAGCACCTACCTGCTCTACAACGGCATCCTCTGGGTGCAGGTGGCGCTCGGCTACACCCCGGCGCACGTGGGCTGGGCCCTCTCGGCGGCCACCGGCATCGCCAACCTGATCCTCTACTTCGGCGTGCGGCACGAGTGGGGCCCGCGCTGGGACCGCTCGCTCGGCGGCATCCAGCTGCTCGTGGGCATCGTCTTCATGTGGCTGTGCTACGCCACCGCGGGGCCGGCCGCACCGGCCACCGTCATCGTGGTGGCAAGCCACATCGTCTACGCGATGTTCGCGATGCCGCCGCGCCAGGTGTGGCAGCTCGTGGCCCTCTCGCTCGGCGGCCTGGCGGGCACGATGCTCCTGAGCCACCTGCTGCAACCGGAGCGCTACCCACCGGGCGAGCAGCTCGTCTCCTTCCTCTACGCCTCGCTCGTGGTGGTGCTGATCGCGCGGCTGGCCGCCATCGTGGCGCGCATGAACGAAGGCCTGCGCACGCAGAGCCGCGAACTCGCCCACGCGCTGGAGCGTGTGCGCCAGCTCGCCACCCGCGACGACCTCACCCAGGTGCACAACCGCCGCCACATCACCGAGCTGATGGGCATCGAGCAGAACCAGCACGAGCGCAGCGGCAGCTCGCTGTGCGTGGCCCTGCTCGACATCGACCACTTCAAAGCCGTCAACGACAACCTCGGCCACCAAGCCGGCGACGAGGTGCTGCGCCGCTTCGCACAAGCCACGCAATTGGCGCTGCGCACGAGCGACCTGCTCGGCCGCTGGGGCGGCGAAGAGTTCATCGTGGTGTTTCCCGACACCTCGCTCGACGACGCCCGCGTGGCACTGCTGCGTGTGCGCGACCAGCTGCTGCGCACCGACTTCCGCCACGGCACGGTGGAGCTGCGCGTGACCTTCTCGGCCGGCCTCGTGTGCATCCAGCCGGGCGAGAACATCGAGCAGGCGGTGGAGCGCGCCGACCAGGCCATGTACCGTGCCAAGACCCAAGGGCGCGACTGCGTGATGGCCGACGTGCCGGCGAGCCCGAGCGCCCACGTCGCGCGCATCGCCTGAGCCAGGCCGCACGGACAATACGGGCCCCGGCGGGCACGACCCGCCCAAGCCCTGACCGCCGCGCGTGAGCCTGCTCCCCCTCTTCCTGGACGATGCCCTCGTCGTCGTCGACAAGCCCGCCGGCCTGCCCTCGGTGCCCGGCCGGCCCGCCGAGCTGCACGACTGCATGGCCTCGCGGGTGCAGGCCGAGTGGCCCGATGCGCTGGTGGTGCACCGGCTCGACATGGCGACCTCGGGCCTGCTCGTCTTCGCGCGCCACAAGGCCGCCCAGAGCGCCCTCGGCACCGCCTTCGCGCAGCGCGGCGTGGCCAAGCGCTACGTGGCCGTGGTGGCCGGCGAGATGGCCGACGACGCGGGCGAGATCGACCTGCCGCTGATCGCCGACTGGCCCAACCGGCCGCTGCAGAAGGTCGACCACGCGCTCGGCAAACCCTCGCTCACCCGCTACCGCGTGATCGAGCGCCAGCCGGGCCTCACCCGCGTGGCGCTCATGCCGCTCACCGGCCGCTCGCACCAGCTGCGTGTGCACCTGCTGGCGCTCGGCCACCCCATCGTGGGCGACACGCTCTATGCCCCGCCCGACGTGGCCGCGCGGTCACCCCGCCTGCTGCTGCACGCCCACACCCTCGCCTTCGCCCACCCAGTGAGCGGCGAGGCCCTGTCGTTCGAAAGCCCCCTGCCCTTCTGATGTCCACGTCCACGCCCCCGATCGCTTCCGACGCCACGCCCCTGCGCACCCTGCCGGCCTTCATGCGCTTCTGGTACGCGCGGCTCACCGGCACCACCGGCAACCAGATGCTGATGGTCGCGGTGGGCTGGCAGATGTACGACCTGACCGGCAGCGCCTGGGACCTCGGCCTCGTCGGTCTGCTGCAGTTCCTGCCCGCGCTGCTGCTCACGCTGGTGGCCGGCCACGTGGCCGACCGGCACGACCGCAGCCGCATCCTCGCGATCGCGATGGCCACGCAGACGGTGGTGGCCCTGGTGCTGATGCTGGCCACGCACGGCCACTGGGCGAGCCGCGGGCTGCTGCTCGCGCTCTCGGTCGCCATCGGCACGGCCAAGGCCTTCCAGATGCCGGCGCAGCAGGCGCTGGTGCCGTCGCTCGTGCCGGCGAGCGTGCTGCCGCGGGCCCTGGCCTTCAGCTCGGCCGGCATGCAGGCGGCCATCATCGGCGGGCCGGCGCTCGGCGGCTTCATCTACGTGGCGGGGGCCGACGTGGTCTACGCCACCTGCGCCGCATGCTTCGTCGCGGCGGGCGTGCTCTTCCTGCGCATCGGCCACCCGCACGCGCCGCCACCGAAGGAGCCGGTGTCGCTGCGCACGGTGCTCGCGGGCTTCCAGTTCATCTGGCAGCGGCCGGTGGTGCTGGGCGCGATCTCGCTCGACCTCTTCGCCGTGCTGCTGGGTGGCGCCACCGCGCTGCTGCCGATGTTCGCGAAAGACGTGCTGCACGTCGGCCCCTGGGGCCTGGGCCTCCTGCGCGGGGCGCCGGCTGCGGGTGCCCTGTGCATGTCGCTCGTGCTCACGCGCTGGCCGATCTCGCGCCGCGTGGGGCATGCGATGTTTGCGGCGGTGGCGGTGTATGGCGTGGCGACGATGGTGTTCGCCGTGTCGACCTCGTTCGTGCTCTCGCTCATCGCGCTGTGGGTGAGCGGCGCAGCCGACATGGTGAGCGTGGTGATCCGCCAGTCGCTCGTGCAGCTGGAGACGCCCGATGCGATGCGCGGGCGGGTGGCGGCGGTCAACTCGATCTTCATCGGTGCATCCAACCAGCTGGGCGAATTCGAGTCGGGTGCGACGGCCGCCCTGCTCGGGCCGGTGGGCTCGGTGCTGCTGGGCGGGGCGGGCACCCTCTTCATCGCAGGGCTTTGGTTCAAGCTCTTCCCCGACCTCGCGCGGCGTGAGCGCCTCACCGAACGCGCCTGAGCCGATCGCGCGAACTGCCCGGTAAAGCACCGGGTTTTCACAAACGTTCACCAACGATACCGGGCAGATACTCCGCGCTCATCTCGGCACGGAGGAGGGTCCCCATGACGGCATCGAACGCCAATCGCCCCAACTTTCTCTACCCGGCCGGCTCGGTGCTGATGCACCCGCCGCTTCAGTTGAAGAACTCGGAGATGTATGGGTTCTTCGTCAAGGGCGATCTCGCCAAGCTGCAAGCCACCGTCGACTCGACGCTCACCGCCGTGGCCGGCGGCGAGATGCGCTTCCAGGTGTTCTCGCCCTTCGTGATGCTCACCTTCACCAAGGTGCACAAGGCCTACTCCACCTGGCCCAGCGACGAAGTGAAAGGCTGGGGCGAAGAGGTCGACATCATCACCTGGGTGATGGTGGGCCAGATCGACAAGGGCAGCGACAAGATCAGCCGCATCTTCTCGTACCCGTGCCACATCTTCGTCGACAGCTGCATGGCGCTCATCAACGGGCGCGAGCTCTTCGGCTACCCCAAGTACCAGTGCCAATACGAGATGCCCGAGCCGGGCCAGCCGGCGCGGCACCTGTCGCTCTCGGCCGAGGGCTTCCAGCCCTTCTCGCCCGACTCCCGGCTCAGCTTGCATCCGCTGATCGAGGTCGACGCCACCACCCACCGCCACGGCGTGCGCAAGCTCGGCGGGCTGCTCGAGCTGATCGAAGAAGGCATCGAGCTCTTCGCGGCCAACCTGCCGGCCATGCTCGAGATGGACAAGGAGGCCTGGGCGCAGATCGCCGGCATGCTGCGCAGCCCGGGCTGCGAGCAGATCTTCCTGAAGCAGTTTCCCGATGCCTCGGGCATCAAGGCCGTCTACCAGGCCATCGTCTCGGCGCCGGCCAAGGTCAACGCGGTGCATGCGGTCGAGGTCTACGACGACGACTACGAGGTCACGCTGCACGAGTTCGCGAGCTTCCCGCTGCACGAGTCGCTCGGGCTGCAGATTGGCGCACAGCCCGGCATCCTGCCCTTCCACATCAGCTTCGACTTCGAGGTGACGCCGGGCGAGGTGATCCACGACAACTCGGTGGTGGCGCCGAAGAAGATCGCCATCCTCGGGGGCGGCGTGTCGGCGATGACGGCCGCCTTCTACCTGACCGACCAGCCCGGCTGGCAGAACCAGTACGACATCACCGTCTACCAGATGGGCTGGCGCCTCGGCGGCAAGGGCGCGAGTGGGCGCAACGCGCAGATCGGCCAGCGCATCGAGGAGCACGGGCTGCACATCTGGTTCGGCTTCTACCAGAACGCCTTCCGCACCATCCAGAAGGCCTACGCCCTGCTCGACCGCCCGCCCGGCGCACCGCTCGCCACCTGGCAAGACGCCTTCAAGCCGCAGCACTCGTTCTGCCTTAGCGAGCTGATCGACGACCGCTGGCGCCAGTGGCTGATCGACACGCCGATCATGCCCGGCGTGCCCGGCCACAGCGATGAAGACGTGACGCTGTGGGACATCGCCCTCACCATGTACGAGTGGGTGAAGATGTGGCTCGCCGAGCTCGACGCGAAGCACGGCGCGGTGAAGGTGACGACCACCGCCACCACCACCGTGGCGGTGGCCGAGACCGCAGGCGGCTGGCTCGAAGCCATCGCCGAGCGCATCGAGCGCAAGGTCGAGACCATCGCCTCCGACGTGCACAGCGTGTTCGAGGCCGCCTGGGCCTTCGTGCAGGGCCTGCCCGGCCTCGACGGGCAAGACGCTCACGACCACGCCTTGCAAGCAGCCACGCTCAAGGGCGTGCGCGCCGCGCTGCAGGAGCGCTACCGCGCCGACGCCGAAGACTCGAACGCTGCCGACGACCTGCGCCACCTCTACATCTGCATCGACCTCGCACTCGCCTCGCTGATCGGCATGCTGGAAGACGGCGTGTTCGTGCACGGCTTCGACGTCATCAACGACATCGACCTGCGCGACTGGTTCATCAAGCACGGCGCCAACGAGAAGATCAGCGTCGACTCGGCCCCCATCCGCGGCCTCTACGACCTCGTCTTCGCGTATGAAGACGGTGACTACGACCGGCCCAACATCGAAGCCGGCACCATGCTGCGCGGCATCTTCCGCATGACCTGCGCCTACCAGGGCGGCATCATGTGGAAGATGCAGGCCGGCATGGGCGACACGGTGTTCACGCCCTTCTACGAAGTGCTCAAGAAGCGCGGCGTGAAGTTCAAGTTCTTCCACAAGGTCGAAGAGATCGTGCCCGAGCCCGGCACCAACCTTGCCGGGCAGATCCGCATCACGAAGCAGGTCGACGTGCCGGGGGGTGACTACGACCCGCTGGTGCCGGTCAAAGGCCTGGCCTGCTGGCCCAGCACGCCGAAGTACGAGCTGCTCGACAAGGCGCAGGCCGCGCTGCTGCAGCAAGGCAAGGTCAACCTCGAGTCGAACTGGAGCAACTGGCCCGAGCTCTACCAGCAGACCTTCCACAAGCCGCTGCCCACCGTCACGCTGCAGCGCGGCGTCGACTTCGACGAGATCGTGTTCGGCATCGCGCAAGACAGCCTGCAGCTCATCTGCCCGCAGATGGTGGCGGGCAGCCTCACCATGCAATCGGCCTGCGCCAACGTGAAGACGGCCGCCACCCAGGCCTACCAGGTGTGGCTCAACAAGGACATGCACCAGCTCGGCTGGGCGTACTACGGCCGCGACGACGAGTCGCCCGTGCTCACCGCCTTCACCGAGCCCTTCGACACCTGGGGCCCGATGGACCAGACGCTGCCGCGCGAAGACTGGCCCAAGCCCTACCAGCCGAAGAACGTGTCGTACTTCTGCAGCGTGCTGCCGGTGAAGGCGTACCCGCCGTTCAGCGACCACGCCTACCCCGCACGCATGGCCGCCGATGTGAAGCTCGGCGCGATCGACCAGCTCAAGCACCAGATCTACAACCTGTGGCCAGCGGTCGCGACGCCGCAGGGCTTCGACTGGTCGACGCTCGTCGACATGAACGGCGGCGTGGGCGAGAAGCGCTTCGACAGCCAGTACTGGCGCGCCAACGTCGACCCGTCGGAGCGCTACGTGCTCTCGGTGGTCAACAGCACGAAGCACCGGCTGCTCACCGACAACACCGGCTTCTCGAACTTCTACGTCACCGGCGACTGGATCCGCACCGGCATCAACGCGGGCTGCGTCGAAGCCGCGGTGATGGCCGGCATGCAGACCTCGCGCGCCATCAGCGGTTACCCGAAGGTGATCGTGGGCGAAAAAGACATGTGACAACAGATGTGACAAACGCGCCCTGAAAAACCGTCGACTTGCGCACGGAGTGGCCCGCTCCGGCGCGCAGATGGCTGTGCTTTTGTTACATTCCAGGCCACCCAAAGGAACGGAGGGGTCGCCTCAATGCCAGGGTTGTCGTCAAGCCCTCTGGGCCGTGCGCTGCGCGGCCTGCTCATCGCCTGCGCCATGCTGGCGACATGGCTCTGTGGCACCCCGGTCCACGCGCAACCCGCGCCGATCTCGCTCAACGCCGACGCCGAATCCGAGATCTCCACACGCGGCCAGCTCTACGCCGCGCAAGACGAAGCCCCACCCGCCGACGCGAGCCAGCTCGCCGCCTGGCTCGCCAAGCACAAGCAGGTCGAGCGGGTGAGCCTCTTCGGTGGCGCCTACTGGTTCTTCGCCACCATCCAGAACGACACGCTGCAGACACGCTGGGTGGTCGACCCGACCGGCACGCTGATGGAGCGCATCGAAGTGCGCGTGTATGCCGAAGGGCGGCCGGTGCAATCGTTCATCACCGGCTACAACGCCAACAGCAGCTACATGCTGCACTACGGCGGCAACATCGAGCTGCCGCCAGGCGCGGTAGCACAAGTGCTGCTGCGCATCGAGAGCCGCTATTTCGCGCGCTACCCGAGCATCTACATCGCAAGCCAGGCCAGCTACCAGAAGACGGTGGTCGCCGAGAACGTGCTCACGCTGTGCGCGCTGGGCGCGATGCTGGTGCTGGCGCTGTACAACCTCTTCGTCTTCCTCGGCGTGCGCGACAAGGCGCTGCTGTACTACGCGCTGTACCTGCTGGTCGCCACCCTGTCGTGGGCGATGACGCTGCACGTGCTGTCCGACTGGGTGGGCTGGCGTGGCCTGTCGTGGCACTACGTCATGTTCTTCCTGTCGTCGGTGTTCAACAGCCTCTTCTTCCTGGAGTTCCTGCGCCTCAAGGAGCACGCGCCGCGGCTCGCGTGGTTCGCGCGCGGCAACATCCTGGTGGCGCTCGCGCTCACGCCGGTGTGCTTCATCTCGGTGGCCTATGCCCACCTGCTGGCCACCGCCGTCATCTCGGTCTCGCTCGTCACCGCGCTCATCTCCGGGATGATCCGCCTCGGCCAGGGCTTCCTGCCGGCGCGCTACTTCCTCGCCGCCTTCTTCGCACTGCTGCTGCCGGCCATCCTCATCCTGCCGGCGAACTTCGGCCTGGTGCCGAGCGTGATGCGCAACATCGAGCTCTTCACCCTGCTCGGCGCCACCACCGACGCCGTGCTGCTCGCCTTCGCGCTGGCCGACAAGATCCGCCTGCTCGGCCGCGAGAAAGACGCCTACATGGCGCAGCTCAACGACGCGCTCACCCAGGCCAGCACCGACTCGCTCACCGGCATCGGCAACCGCCACGCCTTCGACCGCGCGCTCACCAACATGACCCACGTGCCCGGCGACCCCACGGCTTCGCAGCGGGTGATGCTGGTGATGATCGACCTCGATGGACTGAAGCGCATCAACGACGAGCGTGGCCACGCGCATGGCGACAGCCTGCTGCGCGAATTCGCCCAGGCCCTGAGCGTGGTGAAGGAAGACGGCATGGGCGTGTTCCGCCTCGGCGGCGACGAATTCGCCGTGCTGGGCGAGCGCCACCAGGAAGACCTGGTGCGCCACACCCTGGTGCTCGTCGAGCGCAAGCTGCACGAGGCGGGCTACCCCGACGCCGGCATCAGCTACGGCATCGCCTTCGGCTCCGAGATCAACTCGGGCTCGCAGCTGCTCATGCACGCGGATGCGCGCATGTACCTGCACAAAACGGCCAAGCGCACCCAGCCCGCCTAACGCTCTCCGCGCTTGCTCTTCGAGCGCTCGCGGCCGGCGCGCATCAGCGTCTTCCATTGCGACAACTGCGCCTGCCGCTCGAGTGCGGTGAGCGTGTCGCGCCGCAGCTCGCGTTGCAGCTTCTGGTAGTTGCGCAGGCGATCGGGCGACACGCCGTCGCGCACCGCACAGCCGGGCTCGGCACCATGCTGGCAATCGCGGAAGCGACAGTGCGGCGCGAGCGCGGCGATGTCGCCGAACACCGCATCGAGCGAGGCTTCGTCGACATCGGGCCGCAGCGTGCGCACACCCGGGGTGTCGATCACGCAGGCTCCACCCGGCAGGCGGTGCAGCGAGCGCGAGGTGGTGGTGTGCTTGCCGCGGCTGTCGTGCTCGCGCACGGCCCCCGTGTCTTGCACCGCCGTGCCCAGGAGCGCATTGGTCAGCGTCGACTTGCCGGCGCCCGACGAGCCGAGCAGCACCAGCGTCTGGCCCCTGCCGAGCCAGGGCGCAAGGGATCGCGCGTTCGCCGGGTCTCGCCCGTCGAGCGCCAACATCTCCAGGCCCCGCGGCAGGCGCTCCCGCAACTCGGCCAGGCCCTGTTGCACCCGCTCGGGCGGCACCACGTCGGCCTTGGTCAGCACCACCACGGGTGTCACGCCCTGGGTCTGCACGAGGGTCAGGAAACGCTCGAGCCGCCGCGGGTTGTAGTCGTCGTCGAGGCCCATCACGAGCAGCGCAGTGTCGACGTTGCTCACGACCGGATGGCGGCGGCCATCGGCGTCGCGGCGGGCGATGTGCGTGAGCGGCGCGAGGCGCTCGTGCACCCAGGGCTCGCCGTGCGCGTCGGGTGCGAGCAGCGCCCAGTCGCCCACCGCGAGTGCGGTGCCGGCCTCCGCCAGGTCACGCACCAGGCGCGGCAAGGCGCGCACGCGGGCCTCGTGTTCGCCGTCGTGCACCACGAGCGTCTCGCGGTGCACCTCGGTCACACGCACGAGGCGCTGCGGCTCTTCAGAGTGGGAGGAAAAGGCGAAGGCCGCCTGGGCCATCGCCGGAGTCAAACCGATCGAGCGCAGCGGCTCGACAGTGAAGTCGATCATGATGAGATCTGTCTTCCATCGTCAGGAATGCGAACGCCGGCACACGGCGCCAAGGCCATGTGCGGCAACGGTGGATGGAAGGGTCGTCGGCAGCAGCGTGCGGGCGCTGCGGCGACAGCTCAGATCTCGGACGGGATCAGAGAACTGCCAGCGCGGCTCAGGCAGCAGCGTGCGTGGCGGCGACCCACAGGAGGGCAATGTCAGCGTGTGTCATGGTTCTCTCCTTCGAGTGGGTGGATGGGGCGCGCAGTCTGGCACGCGGGCGGAAGCTGCGTCAACCGCGGTCGCGATTCAATTGTGGCGGCGGCGTGTCGGGCACTTCGCGCGCTTCGATGTCGACCACGTCACCCGCCGGCGCACGACGGCCGCCCATGCCGCCGCCGAATGGGTTCGACGGGTTCATGCGGAAGCGCTTCACCTGCGGCTTGCGCCCGCGCAGCAAGCTCCACACGATGAGCCAGAACGCGAGCACCAGGCCGAACACCACGGCCAGCAGGCCGAAGACCAGGCCCACGGCCACGAGCACCAGACGCAACAGCGCAGACAACAATCGAGACACGACGAACTTTCGAGACGACAGCAGGGCGTGGATTATCTCAAGCCGGCCCCTGGAAGCCCCCGGCGCGGAAGGTCAGCACCAGCGTGTCGCGGTGGCCACCAACGTCGAGCGGCTGGATCGGCGTGCTCTCGTGGATCACCCGCTCGTCGTCGAGCAGCAAGAGCGTCCACGGCTCGCTCATCGTGAAGCGGATGCCACTCGCCCCCTGCGCTTCGAACACACGCGTCTCACCACCCTTGATGCCGGCGCGGCCGACGAGGATCACCGCGACGAAGTCGACACCATCGCGGTGCGCGCCTTCGGGCGTGGGACGGCCGATGCCGTCGGTGGTGTCGATGCGGAACTGGTGCGCCTCCACGAACCACGGCCGCGTGCCCTTGACCGACGAACACACCGCACCCAGGCTGCGCAGCAGGCGCGGCCAGGCCTCGCGGGCGACGACCGCCGGGTCCATCGGCTCGAACCAGCGCTCCAGCCCCCCGTGCAGCGCGTTGTATTCAACCGGCTGCCAGTGCGCACGATGCGGCGCCTGCGTGACGAGATCGCCGTCGAGCACGAAGCAGGAATGGCGGCGCCGCCGGTAGCGGCCCCCGTCGCGCAGGTAGGCATCGGGCGGCAGGTCGTTCCAGCTCGGCGCGAGCGCCTGAAGATCGGCGAGCGCGACACCCGCCAGCTCGCACAGGCCCGAAGGGCTCACGGCCACATGGCCCAAACGGCGCAGCAGGGGCGTGAGTTCGCTGACCGGAACGTAGGGGGGCGGGAGCATCTGCGTCATGGGCGGAATGATGCCAGCCTTGGGTTAGATTGCGGGCCATGCCGACCCCTCCCAAGCCGTCGTTGAAGCCTTCCTTGAAGCAGCTCAAAGGTGCGATCGATTCGCTCAAGCGCACCGGCAGCACGCTCAAGAAGCTCAAGCCCACCGTCGCGAGCCCCGCCACGCTGAAGAAGCGCCATGCGGCGCGCCGCCAGGTCTCGGGCCTGCACTTCGCGCTGGCCGACCGCATCGATGCGCTCAACCCGCTGCATTGGGATGCGCTGGCTTCGCAGACCGTCTTCCTCTCGCGCGACTACCTGCGCGTGCTGGAAGCGCATGCGCCTGCCAACGTGCAGCCGCGCTACGTGCTCGCGCTCGACGACGGCCGGCCGGTGGCGGCGATGCTGTTCCAGCGCGTCAGCGTGAGTGGCGACAGCCTGCGCAAGCCCAGCAGCAAGCGTCTGGTGGACAAACCGCTCGCCGGCCTGCAGGAGCACCTGCTCGTCTGCGGCAACCTGCTCGTGTGGGGTGCCCGCTCGGTGGCGTTTGCGGCCGATGTCGATGAAGCGCAGCTCTGGCATGGCGTGGGCGAGGCGATGTACCGCCTGCGCCGCGCCGACAAGCTGCTGGGTGAGTCGGACGTGGTGATGGTGAAAGACTTCATGGCCGACCGCGAGCCCACACGCGAATCGCTGCGGCTGCTCGGCTACCGCAGCGTCGAGACCGAGCCCGACATGGTGCTCACGCTGCAACCCGGCTGGAAGCAGTACGACGACTACCTTGCGAGCCTCACCTCCAGCTACCGTAGCAGCGCGAAGAAGCTGGTGAAGGACTGCGCCGCAGCCGGCATCACGCTGCGGCTTGCCACCCTCGACGAGATGCTCGCGCGACAAGACGAGTTGCACGACCTCTACAAGCAGGTGCACCAGGCGCAAGGCCTGCGCCTCGCGTCATTGACGCCCGGCTACCTCGTCGCGATGGCACAGGCGCTGGGCGAGCGTTTTGTGTGCCGCGTGGCCGAGCGCGACGGGAAATGGCTGGGCTTCGTGACCAGCGTCAACGACGGCGAGACCGCGCTCGGCTATTACATCGGCTACGACCGCGCGGCGAATGCCGATGCACCGATCTACCTGGCGCTCTTGCAGTCCACGGTCGAAGACGCCATCTCCTTCGGTGCACGCCGGCTCTCGCTCGGCCGCACCGCTCTCGAACCCAAGGCCAAGATGGGCTGCAAGCCCGAGCCGCTGGCATGCGCCGTGCGTCACCGCGTGTCGGCCCTCAACTGGATCGTGAGTGCGCTCACGCGCACCGCGAGCCACGACGAGCCGCCCGAGCGCAGCCCCTTCAAAGCCACCGCCTGATTTCGGAGTTTCATTCCTCATGTACCACGGAGAACGATTCAACAGCTACAGCCACCTCGCCGGCCTCCTGCTCGCCGTGGGCGGCTCGGCCTGGCTCATCGTGCAGGCCGCCCTGCGCGGCGACGTGTGGCAGGTGGTGAGCTTTTCCATCTTTGCGGCGAGCATGGTGCTGCTCTATGGTGCGTCCACGCTGTACCACAGCGTGCGTGGCGCGGCGAAGCGGGTGCTGGTCAAGTTCGACCACTGCGCGATCTACGTGCTGATCGCCGGCACCTACACGCCCTTCACGCTCGTCACGCTGCGAGGCCCCTGGGGCTGGGCCTTGTTTGGCACGGTGTGGGGGCTGGCGATCATCGGCATCGTGAAGGAGCTGTGGATCGGCCGCGAGCGTGTGCCGTCGGTGCCGCTCTACGTGGCGATGGGCTGGATGGCCCTCGTGGCGGTGGTACCCCTCGTGCGCGAGCTGCCCAACCCGGGCCTCGCCTGGCTGGTGGCGGGCGGCCTGCTCTACACCATCGGCATCGTCTTCTACGCCAACGACGAGCGCTGGAAACACGCGCATGGCGTGTGGCACCTCTTCGTGCTCGGGGGCACGGCGTCGCACTACTGCGCCGTGCTGCTCTACGTCGCCTGAACGTGATGAGAGCCCAGGCGCTGATCGAGCAGCTGCGGCTGCAGCCGCACCCCGAAGGCGGGCACTACCGCGAGTTCTTCCGTTCGCCACAGGGCGTGAGCCCCGATGACGGCCGCCCGCGGCGCAGCGCCCTCACGAGCATCGACTTCCTGCTGCAGGCCGGCGAGTTCAGCGCGTGGCACCGCGTGGCGTCCGACGAAGCGTGGCATTTGCTCGAGGGCGACCCGCTCAAGCTCTGGTGCGTGCCGCCCACGCTCGACCGCATCGAGCAGGTGACGCTCGCGCCCGCCAGTGCCACCACCACACCGCGGCACGTGGTGCCCGCGGGCTGGTGGCAGGCGGCGGGGCCACTCGGCGCCTACGCCTACGTGGGCGCCACGGTCGGCCCCGGCTTCGAGTTCGCCGACTTCACCTTCGGCCGCGACGACGCCGCCTTCATGGCCGCGCTCGAACGCGTCGACAAGACCCTGCTGCGCCTGGCCGGAGGCCCGCGTCGATGACGACACCCGCACAACCTCGCAACCCGCTGCACGGCATCACGCTCGAGCAGATGCTGAATGCGCTGGTCGCGCATTTCGGCTGGCCGGGGCTCGGCGAGCAGATCAACATCCGCTGCTTCACGAGCGACCCCAGCATCTCGTCGAGCCTGCGCTTCCTGCGCAAGACACCGTGGGCCCGCGAGAAGGTGGAGAGCCTCTACCTCTTCATGCTGCGCGAGCAGGCCCGCGCCAGCCGCCCGCCCCGCCGCTGACGCCCCTTCCCTCGCGTGGGGCATCTCCTACAGGCAAACCCTGTAGAGGCCGACGCCCGCGCGCACGCTCGTCCGATCTGCGTTTGTGGCCCTCTCGCCCAACATTCAGCCACCGATGACCACGGTTCATCGTGTTGAACGACTACGCGAAAGGAAACCTCAAATGAACTTGAACAAACAACTTCTGGCGGCATGCATTGCGGGCGTCTGCGCGGTTTCGGCAGCCCAGGCACAAGTGGCAAATTCGGGCCTCTACATCGGCGGCAACGTGGGCCAGTCGAAGTGGAAAGGCGGCGATTTCGACGTGACCGACAAGAACAAGGTCGGCGCCAAGGCCTTCGTCGGCTATGACTTCACGCCCAACATCGCGCTCGAACTCGGCTACGTCAACTTCGGCGACTTCGGTGGCCTCGACGCCGACGGCGGCTTCGTCGACGGCGTGCTGAAGGTGCCGTTCACGCCGCAGTGGGTGGGCCTGGCCCGCGCCGGTCTCTTCCAGGGCCGCGTGAATGCCGGCGGTGGCGACAGCCGCGACGGCACCTCGTGGAAGGGTGGCCTGGGCCTGCAGTACAACGTGACGCAGAACCTCGGCGTGCGCGCCGAATACGAGCGCTACAAGTTCGACGTGCTGGGTGGCCCGAAGTCCGACATGGTGAGCGTCGGCGCGACCTACCGCTTCTGATGCATTGAACGACCGGGCCCGCTACCGCCGGCTTCAGCCGCGGCGGTCGGGCTTCGGTTCGTGGGGCCGCTCGATGCCGTCGAGCGGCGCCGGCATGGTGGGCGCGTGCACCCGCACCCGCGCACCCATCACGCTCACTTCCTGCCCCGCGCGGATCTTGCAGGTCTTGCGCAACTCTTGCTGACCGTCCACCTGCACTTTGCCGTCGGCCACCATTGCCTTGCCGGCCCCGCCGCTGTGCGCGAGGCCGGTGACCTTGAGCAGCGCATCGAGCGTGATGTAGTCGCCGTGCAGCTCGAATTCGATCTGTCGCATCAGTCCTTCCCTGTGTCTTGGTCTCGGTCTATCGGCGAGTGTCCGCCAAACCGAAGGCCTGTGCCAACAGGCTGTACGACTTGCGGCGCACCGCCGGGTCATGCGCCCAGGTGTTGATGACGATCTCATCGAGCGACAGCTCGGCCGCCAGCGCCTCCAGCTTGCGCTTCACCTGCGCCGCCGTGCCGACGAAGGCCCGCTGGCGCATCGGCTCGACCACCCGCTCCAGCTCGTCGACGGTGAAGCCGCGTGCGGCCACCGCCTCGGGCGATTGCAGCGGGCCCAGCACCCCGCGCCCGCGGTCGACGCGCCAGCGCTCGCGGCTGAGCGCGTGGTGCACGGCTTCTTCTTCGGTGTCGGCCACCAATGCCCACACGCAGATCGTGGGCTGCGGCTGCGGGTGACGCTCGCTCGGTTGGTAGAGCCGACGATAGAGGTCGAGCGCCTGTTCCACGCCCTGCCCGTCGACAAAGAAATACGCGTAGGCATACGGCAGCCCCATGTGCGCGGCGAGCTGCGCGCCGTAGTCGGAACTGCCCAGCACCCACACCTCGGGCGCATGCGGGCCGCGCGGGTGGGCGACGACGCCGCGGTGCGGTTGCCCGGTCGTCCACACCTGCAGCTCGCGGATCTGCTCGGGAAAGTGCTCCGCCGTGCCGTAGGTGTGCGGGTTGAGCGCCTGGGCGGTGCGCATGTCGCCACCGGGCGCGCGGCCCACACCGAGGTCGATGCGCCCCGGTGCCAGCGCCTCCAGCACGCGGAACTGCTCGCTCACCTTGAGCGCCGAGTAGTGCGGCAGCATCACCCCCGCACTGCCGATGCGGATGCGGCTGGTGCGCGCGGCAATCGCCGCCATCAGGATCTCGGGGGCACTGCCCACGATGGTGGGCAGGCTGTGGTGCTCGCTCAGCCAGAAGCGGTGGTAGCCCAGCGCCTCCACGTGCTCGGCCAGCGCGAGCGTGTCGCGGATGGCGGCGTCTTCGCTGCTGCCGCTCAATGAGACGGATTGGTCAAGAACAGAGAGCTTCATGAAAAAGTGTCGCAATGCCTGAGGTATATTCAGCCTACAGGTATACGCAAGACAGTGGTTGCGAGTGATTTTTTCGAATGCCGGCCTGGTTCCAGTCCGGTTCCGTCAGAACCCCCCGAGTACGTTTCTTGAGTGTCTCTGCGTGCGGAGCATGTTGCTGCGCATGAATAACTTGTTCAAAGAAAGATAGGAATCGTCCATGACGACTCAAACCGGAACCGTGAAGTGGTTCAACGAAAGCAAGGGCTACGGCTTCATCGCTCAAGATGCAGGCGGCGCCGACCTCTTCGCGCACTTCCGTGACATCCAGGGCAACGGCTTCAAGACCCTGCTGGAAAACCAGCGCGTCGAATTTGAAGTCAAGCAAGGCCAGAAGGGCCTGCAAGCCGCGAACATTCGCGTGCTGGCTTGATCGCTCGGCGCCTCGCGCGCCAAGCCATCTGAAAACGCGGCCCAGGCCGCGTTTTTTTATGCCCGTTCCTTGCCCCTGGCGCTGACATCTACGCGACAACATCCCCCCGGCAGCGCACTAGCATGGCGCCTCTCATCCAACCGGAGACCGCCATGCCCGCCCTCACCGCCCTCACCAACCACCAGGTCCGCCTCGCCGCCCGCCCGGTGGGCAACACCAAGCCGAGCGACTGGAGCCACACCTCCGAGCCGGTGGCCGAGCCCTCCGAAGGGGGCGTGCTGATCAAGACCCTGGTGCTCTCGCTCGACCCCGCCATGCGCGGCTGGATGAACGAAGGCAAGAGCTACATCCCCCCCGTGGGCATCGGCGAGGTGATGCGGGCCGGTGGCGTGGGCGTGGTCGTCGCCTCGAAGAACCCGGCCTATGCCGTCGGCGACCACGTGTACGCGAGCCTCGGCGTGCAGGAGTACGCCAACATCCCCGAAAGCGAGTTCAAGCGCGCCGGCCTGGTGAAGGTCGACCTGCGCGTGGGCACCCCCACGCAATGGCTCAACGTGCTCGGCATGCCCGGCATGACGGCCTACTTCGGCCTGATCGACGTGGGCCTGCCCAAGGCCGGCGAGACGCTCGTCGTCTCGGGCGCGGCCGGCGCCGTGGGCCAGACGGTGGGCCAGCTCGCCAAGATCCGCGGCCTGCGGGTGGTGGGCATCGCCGGTGGCCCGGCCAAGTGCGAGTGGGTGGTCAAGGAGCTCGGCTTCGACGCCTGCATCGACTACAAGGCCGGCAAGCTGAAAGAACAGCTGCGCGACGCCTGCCCGAAAGGTGTCGACATCTACTTCGACAACGTCGGCGGCGAGATCCTCGACACCGTGCTCACCCGCATCACCCGCGGCGCGCGCATCGTGATCTGCGGCGCGATCAGCCAGTACAACAACACCGACGCGGTGAAGGGCCCTGCGAACTACATGTCGCTGCTGGTCAACCGGGCGCGCATGGAAGGCATGGTCGTCTTCGATTACGTCGACCGCTACCCGGTGGCCATTGCCGAGATGGCCGGCTATCTGAAGACCGGCAAGATGAAGAGCAAGGAAGACGTGGTGACGGGCGGCGTCGACGCCTTCCCGGCCACGCTGCTCAAGCTCTTCAGCGGCGAGAACTTCGGCAAGCTGGTGCTGCAGGTCGCGACCGAGTGAACGACTGGCCCGCCCTGGGCGGGCCTCCCTCGAAAACGCGCCCCACGCGATGCGGGCAGACGACTAGACTGCCCTCTCATGGCTCCACCCCCGGCCTCGCCGACGTCGCCCAGCCCCGCCCCGGGGTGGGCCGCGGTGCTGGACGCCTCCGGCGACGCGCTGGCCCTGCTCGACGACCGAGGCGGCGTCGTCTGGGCTAACGCTGCCTTTGTGCGTGTCACGGGCCCGGACTGGCCCCAACTGCTCGGCGGGCCTACCCACGAGCAAGAGCGGCCCCTCAGCTGGCAAGCCCCGTCCGGCGAGTCGCGCCACGGAAGGCTCACCCTGCGCCGCCTGGGCGCCGACGAATCGCTGCCACCCGCCACCTGGCTGCTGCGCCTCGTCGACACCACCGAGCTGCAACGCCTCACCGATCAGGCCCGCCACCAGGCCGAGCTGCTCGACATGACCCAGGAGGTCGGCCGCCTGGCCGTGTGGGAGCGCGACATCCCCGGCGGCACCGGCCGCTGGGACCGGCACATGTTCCGCCTCTTCGGCCTGCCCGAAGGCGACGGCACACCGTCGTTCGACGAAGCCGCGCAGCGCATCCACCCCGATGACCGCCTGCCGGAGAGCTACCTCGCCTCCACCCGTGCCGCAGGCCGCTACGAGCACCACTACCGCATCGTGCTGCCCGACGGCACCGTGCGCCGCGTGCATTCGCACTGGGAGGTGAAGACCTCGCCCACCGGCGAGCCCGACCGTGCGATCGGCCTGCTCGTCGACGACACCGAGGTCTACCGCCTGGCCGATGCCTACGACAAGACCAACACCCACCTCAAGCTCGCGGTGGAGGCGGCCAACATCTCCGTGTGGCGGCACGACCTCGCCTCCGACCGCTTCTTCTACAACGACCGCGGCTTTCGCATCCTCGGCTTCGAGCCGCGGCCCGAGGGCATCTCGCGCGCCGAGCTGCGCGCGCTGATCCACCCCGACGACCTGCCGGGCATCGTCGCCTCGGCCGAGCAGTCGCTGCGCAGCGACGAACCCGTCGACGTGCAGGCCCGCTACCGCCGCACCGACGGCACCTGGGCCCACATCCTCACCCGCCGCGCGGTGCGCCGCAACGACAAGGGCGAGCCGGTCGAGTTCATCGGCGTGGGGCTCGACATCAGCAGCCAGGTCGAGCAGCTGCGCGAGGCCAGCGAACGCGCCGACCTGCTGCAGACGGCCGTGAGCGCCGCCGGCGTGGGCGTGTGGAGCCGCACGCCCGACAACCCGCGCGCGAACTGGAACGAGCAGATGTTCCGCATCACCGGCCGCCCCCAGCACCTGGGCGGGCCCACACGCGAGGAGTGGCTCAACGAGATCGTGCACCCCGACGACCGCGACGCGCTGCGCGCGGCCCGCACGGCCACCTCGCCCAACGCCAGCTCGGTCGAGCACGAAGGCCGCATCGTGCGGCCCGACGGCGAGGTGCGCTGGCTGGTGCACCGCGTGCGCCGCGAGCGCCGCGCCGGTGTGCCGATGGTCTTTGGCGTCACGCTCGACGTGACCGAGCGGGTGCTGGCCGAGATGGCGCTGCGCAGCGTCAACGAACGCGTGGCGCTCGCGGCACGCAGCGTCGGCATGGGCACCTGGGAATGGAACGTCGAGACCGGCGAGGCGATGTGGGACGAGGCCATGTTCCGCCTGCGCGGCATGGAACCCCAACCCTCGGCGCTCAACGCCGAGCAGCGGATCGCCATGACCCACCCCGACGACGTCGAGCTCGTGAAGACCGCCCTGCGCGAGGCCGCGCGCAACACCGGGCCCACCTCCTACGAGTTCCGCGTGATCCGGCCCGACGGCAGCGTGCGCTGGCTGGCCTCGCGCTCCACGCCGGCCCCCGACCCAAGCGGCCGCAGCACCAAGCGCATCGGCGTCAACTGGGACGTGACCGAGAGCAAGAACGCCGAGGAGCGCCAGCGCGCGCACGAGCTGGCGCTGCGAGAGAGCCAGGCCAAGTCGGAGTTCCTCTCGCGCATGAGCCACGAGCTGCGCACGCCGCTCAACGCGGTGCTGGGCTTCGCGCAGCTGCTGCTGATCGGCAAGGAGGGGCTCACCTCGCAGGCGCGCGGCAAGGTCGCGCACATCCAGTCGGCCGGCGAGCACCTGCTGGCACTCATCGACGACGTGCTCGACCTCTCCAGCCTCGAGAGCGAGCAGCTGCGCCTCGACCTGCAGCCGGTGCGCCTGCACGAGGTGCTGCGCGAGGCGCTGCCGCTGGTGGAGACGCTGTCGCGCAACCACGGCGTCACGCTGCACACCGGCGAACTCGAGGGCACGGTGATCGGCGACCGCACGCGGCTGCGGCAGATGCTCATCAACCTGCTGAGCAATGCGATCAAGTACAACCGGCCGCGAGGCCGCGTGACGGTCACGAGCGCGATCGAAGGCGAGCACGTGCAGCTGCTCGTGCACGACACCGGCCTGGGCATGACGCCCGAGCAACTCGCGCACCTCTTCGAGCCCTTCAACCGGCTCGGGCGCGAGCGCGAGGGCATCGAAGGCACCGGCATCGGCCTTGCGGTGGTGAAGGCCCTGGCCCGGCGCATGCAGGGCGAAGTGCGCGTCGAGAGCCAGGCGGGGGTGGGCTCGACCTTCACGGTGCGCCTGCCCCGCGCCCCCGACGCCGGCACGGCGCAGCCCTCCGCGCCGCCTGCGACACCCGGTGTGCCCGCCACCCCGCCCTCCCCGCTCACACGCCGCGGCAGCCTGCTCTACATCGAAGACAACCCGGTCAACGTGCTGCTGGTCGAAGAGCTGATCCGCATGCGGCCGGGCCTCACGCTCGCGTCGGCGCCCACCGGCATGGCGGGCGTGGCGCGGGCCGCGCAGCTTCGGCCCGACCTGATCCTCATCGACATCCAGCTGCCCGACATCGACGGCTTCGACGTGCTGCGCCATTTGCGCCAGCAGGCCGGCACCTCCACGATTCCGTGCATCGCACTCTCCGCCAATGCCATGCCCGACGACATCGCCCGTGCGCGCCACGCCGGCTTTGCCGACTACTGGACGAAACCCATCGACTTCGCGAACTTCCTCGCCGCGCTGGACGCGCGTTTCCCCGCCTCGCCGCGCGGTCATGACCAATGACACCTGCGTGAGCCACCGACCTGGGTGAGCATGCGGCCCGCAGCGACACAGATCGCTGCGATCCCCATAAAAGCTCAGGAGGTTGTTCATGTTGTTGTCATCGCGCGTTGCGCGTCTTGCCGCTGCCGCTTTCGCGGCCACCCTCGTCGTCGCATGCGGTGGCGGAGGCGACGGCGGCGGAGGCTCGCCGCCCCCGCCACCGGCCGGCACCTTCCAGGTCTCCGGCCAGATCCGCGTGGCCGACAACACGCTCGTCGACAGCGACGTCAACGACCAGAACGCCCCCTACGCGCCCAACGACGGCTTCGCCACCGCACAGGCCCTGCCCAACCCGGTGAGCCTCGCGGGCTACGTCAACGTGGCGGGCCAGGGCGCGAGCGGCCGCTCGCGCGCTGCCGGTGACCGCAGCGACTTCTTCCGCATCGATGCCGTGGCCGGGCAGACGGTCTCGCTCGTCGTCGGCGACCCGCAGGCGGGCGATGTCGACCTCTATCTCTACGACGAGAACTTCAACGAGGTCGACGTCTCGGAAGACACCGGCCGCTTCGAGTCCTTGACCCTCCCGGCCACCGGGCGCTACTACGTCGAGGCCTACGCCTACCAGGGCGCCAGCAACTACGTGCTCGCCGTCGGCCAGGCGGCGGTGCAAGGCAGGGGCGAAGCCACGCTGCGGCGCAGCGACGATTTCGTGCCCGGCGAGGTGATCGTGCGCTGGCGCCAGCCTGCGCAGGTCGAGCGCGCCGGCACGCGCAGCGCCGCCAGCCCGCTCTCGGTGCACGCCCTCTCGAAGGTGGCCGGCCCCACCGAAGGTGCGTGGCTCGCCAAACTCGACAGCCCGCGCAGCCAGCTCCTGCAATCGCGCAGCGGTGGGCGCGTGTCGGCGCTGGCTACAGATCACGACACGAACCGCAACGCCGCGCTCTCGCACACCGAGCTGAAAGCCGCCACGCTGCAGGCCATCAAGCAGCTGCGCGCCGACCCCGCGGTGCTCTCCGCCGAGCCCAACTACATCCAGCGCGCCTACGCCGCGCCGGCCGACCAGTACTACCGGCTGCAGTGGCACTACCCGCTCATCAACCTGCCCGCCGCGTGGGACATCACCACCGGCAGCAACTCGGTGATCGTGGCGGTGATCGACACCGGCGTGCTCACCGGCCACCCCGACCTCGCCGGCCAGCTCGTGCCCGGCTACGACTTCATCACCGACCCCGTGCGTGCCAACGACGGCAACGGCCCCGACAACGACCCCGACGACCCGGGCGACAACACCACGCCGGGCGGCTCGAGCTCCTTCCACGGCACGCACGTGGCGGGCACCGTGGCTGCGTCGAGCAACACCACGCGTGGCGTGGCGGGCGTGGCCTGGAACGCGCGCATCATGCCGCTGCGGGCCCTGGGCGTGAACGGCGGCACTTCGTTCGACATCCTGCAGGCCGTGCTCTACGCCGCCCGTCTGCCCAACAGTTCGGGCCTGCTGCCCGCCCGCCGTGCCGACATCATCAACCTGAGCCTCGGCGGCGGCGCCCCGACGCAGGCCGCGCAGGATGTCTACACGCAAGCCCGCGCAGCCGGCGTGATCATCGTGGCGGCGGCCGGCAACGAGAGCACCTCGCAGCTGTCGTACCCGGCTTCGTATGACGGCGTGATCTCGGTGAGTGCGGTGAGCATCCGCAAGACGCTCGCGAGCTACTCCAACTACGGCTCGCGCGTCGACGTGGCCGCCCCCGGCGGCGACAGCGGCGACGTGAACGGCGACGGCTACGAAGACGCCGTCGCCAGCACCATCGGCGACGACCGCTCGGGCACCATCGCCTACAGCTACGGCCTGCTCTCGGGCACCTCGATGGCGGCGCCGCACGTGGCGGGCGTGCTCGCGTTGATGAAGTCGGTGAACCCGGCCCTCACGCCCGACGACATCGACCGCCTGCTCGTGGCAGGGCGCCTGACCACCGAACTCGGCCCCGCAGGGCGCGACGACCAGTTCGGCCACGGCCTCATCGACGCGCTCAAGGCGGTGCAGGCCGCGCAGAACGGCACCGACCCCACGCCCGCGCTGCTGGTGGCCACGCCCGGCACGCTCAATTTCGCGCCCGGCATCACCACGCAGACCCTCGCGCTCAGCAACAACGGCACGCAGGCGCTGAGCGTGACCGCGGTCAACGTCACGCCCGCCAGCCCCTGGCTCACGGTCACGCCACCCGCCGCCGCCAATGGCCTGGGCACCTACACCGTGAGGGTGAACCGCGGTGCGCTCACGCCCGGCGCCTACAACGCAAGCATCCAGTTCGTGTCGACCGCCAACACGGTGAGCGTGCCGGTGGTGCTGCAAGTCACGGCCGGCGGTGGCGCGGGCCCGAGCCCCAACCTCGGCGAGCTGTACATCCAGCTGGTGAACCCCGACACCCTGGCCGGCGTGGCGCAGGTGCGCGTGCGTGCCACCAACGGCGTCTACAACTTCCAGTTCACCAACGTGGCGGCCGGCACCTACTACGTGCTGGCCGGCAGCGACCCCAACAACGACGACCGCATCTGCGACGTGGGCGAAGCCTGCGGCGCCTACCTGACGCTCGACGACCCGGTGCGCGTGACGATCGGCGGCAACCGCAGCGGGCTCGATTTCGCGGCCGGCTTCGTGACCTCCATCGGCGCGGGTGGCCAGGGCAGCTGGAACCCTCTGGCGCGAAACGCCTCCACCACGGGTCTTCCCCGCATGAAAGCCCCCGCCCTATGAGCCGACAGACGCTGCACCACCGCCTCCCCGCCTTCGCCCTGCTGGGCGCCAGCATGCTGCTCGGCGCTTGCCAGGCGCAGGCGCCGGCCAGCCCCACGCCGCTGCCGCACCAGGTGCTGCATGTGGGCACGCATTGCGGCGCCGATGCACCGCTGGTGGACCGCATCGTCGACGCAGCCGTCTTGCGGCAGACCATCGCCGCGCGCACGGTCGGCGATGCGCAGGCGGTGCCCGCCGTCGACTTCGACCGCTCGCTGGTGCTGCGCCTGTCGATGGGCCAGCAACCCAACCCCGGGCACCGCATGGGCGTGACCGGCGCCCGTGTCGAAGGCGTGGCCCGCCGCCTGGTCATCGAGACGGTGTGGGCCACGCCCGAGCCGGGCCGCATGTATGCCGCGATGGTCACGCAACCTTGCGTGATCCTCTCGGTGCCACGCGGTGACTACGGCAGCGTGGCGGTGCTCGACGCGCAAGGCCGCGAGCGCATGGGCTCGGCGCAACCCCTGCGCTGAGTCACGCGGGTCGCACGTCTTCCAGCAGACCTTCGAGCAGCCCACGCTCGCGCAGCATGGGCTGTACTTGAGGATCGCGCCCGCGGAAGGCACGGTAGGCCTCGCGCGGCTCGCGGCTGTTGCCGCTCGAATAGATGCACTCGCGCAGGCGCTGCGCCACCGCCGCATCGAAGGGGTTGCCGGCTTCGGTGAAGGCGTCGTAGCCGTCGGCGTCGAGCACCTCGGCCCAGAGGTAGACGTAGTAGCCCGCCGCGTAGCCGGCGCCGGCGAAGAGGTGCAGGAAGTGCGGCAGGCGGTGGTTCATGCCCACCGCCGCGGGCAGCCCGAGGCGCCCGACCTCGGTGCGCTCGAAGGCCACCACGTCGGGGCCCTCGGCCTCGGTGCGTGAATGCACCGCCATGTCGACCTTGGCCGACGCGAGGTAGCGCAGCGTCTCGTAGCCCTGGTTGAACTTGTTGGCCGCCTCGATGCGGGCCACCAGCTCATCGGGAATCGGCTCGCCGGTCGCGTGGTGCCGCGCGTGGCGCTTGAGCACCTCGCGTTCGCCCAGCCAGTGCTCGAAGAGCTGGGAGGGCAGCTCCACGAAATCGCGCAGCACGTTGGTGCCCGAGAGGCGCTCGTAGCCCACGTTCGACAGCAGCCCATGCAGCCCGTGGCCGAACTCGTGGAAGAGCGTGCGCGCGTCGTCGACGCTCAGGAGCGTGGGCTCGCCCGGCGCACCCTTCGCGAAGTTGTTGTTGTTGGCCACGATCGGGATCACGCGTTTGCCGTCGGCACCTCGCGATTGCTGGCGGTACACCGACATCCACGCCCCGCTGCGCTTGGTGGGCCGGGCGAAGTTGTCGTGCAGAAAGATACCGATGAGGTCGTCGCCCTGCAGCACCTCGTACACCTTCACGTCGGGGTGGTAGGCGCGCAGGTCGGGGCGTGGCACGAAGCGCAGGCCGAAGAGGCGGCTCGCGCAGTCGAAGGCGGCCTCGACCATGCGCTCGAGCGGGAAGTAGGGCTTCACCGCGGCTTCGTCGACGTCGTAGCGCTGCTGGCGCAGCTTCTCGGCGAGGTAGCGCCAGTCCCACGCTTCCACCTGCGTGGGCTCGCCGAGTGAGGCCGCGAGTGCCACCAGGTCGCGCTGCTCTTCGGCCGCACGCTCGGCGGCGGGGGCCCACACCTGGTCGAGCAGATCGTTCACCGCCGAGCGGGTGCCGGCCATCGTGTCGGCGAGCACGTAGTCGGCATAGCAGGCGTAGCCGTGCAGGCGCGCCTGCTCGTGGCGCAGCGTGAGGATCTCGCGCGCCAGCGGCCGGTTGTCGTGTGGGCCCTCGTGCTCGCCGCGGCTCACCCAGGCGCGCCAGGCCGCTTCGCGAAGGTCGCGCCGCTGGCTGAAGGTGAGGAAGGGCACGATGTGCGAACGCGAGAGCGTGATCACGTGCGCGTTGCCTCCCTTGTCATCGAAGACGCCCCGCTCGGCGGCGGACTGGCGGGCGGCGGCGCGCACGAAGCCGGGCAGGCCGGCGAGGTCGCGCTCGTCGCGCAACACGAGGCGGAACGACGCTTCGTCGGCCAGCACGTTCTGCCCGAAGCGGGTGTGCAACTCGGCGAGCCGCTGCACGACCTCGGCGTAGCGCTTCTGCGCGTCGGGGCCCAGTTGGGCGCCGGCCCGCACGAAGTCGAGGTGGATGCGCTCGACGAGCCGCCGCTGCTCGGCGTTGAGGCCAAGCGTCTCGCGCTGTGCATGCAGCGCATCCACGCGTTTGAAGAGCGGCGCATTCATGTAGATCGCGCTGCCGTGGGCCGCCAGCGGCACGGCCATCTCGCGCTCCACCGCCTGCAAGGCGGGCGAGGTCTCGCTCGCCCCGAGGTTGTGGAAGAGTTCCCCCACGCGCGCCAGCAGCCGGCCGCTGCGGTCGAGCGCGGCGATGGTGTTGTCGAACGTGGGCGCTGCAGGATTGGACGCGATTGCCTCGACCTCGGCGCGTTGCTCGGCGAGCGCCACGTCGAAGGCCGGCTTGAAATGTTCGGCGCGGACCTCGGCAAACGGCGGCAGTGCGTGCGGCGTGGTCCAGGGTTGCACCAGCGGGTTGAAGGTCATCGCGCGTCTCGCATGGCAGAAGGTGCGGTTGATTCTAGGGAGCTGCCTCCACGGCGATGCGGGCGTTGCGTGATGTCCTTGTCAGCGGCTGTCGCGCCTGCGCCAGCGCGAATCAGCCTGCACTCCTATGATCGTTCGCGACTTCACACGCCACCTTCCATGAGCAGTCTCACCCCCCTGTCCACCATCCTGGCCGGCCGCCGCCGCGACGAACATGACGTGCGCTTCGACATCCCCGGCGACTGGCTGCAAGGCCGCACTTCCTTCGGTGGCCTCATCTCCACGCTGGCCGTGCAGGCGATGCGCGACGTGGCCGGCAGCGCCTGGCCCGCGGCCGTCAAGCTGCGCGCCTTGCAGACGAGCTTCATCGGCCCAGTGGGGCTGGGCGAGATGCACGTCACCGTGACGCTGCTGCGCGAAGGCAAGAACATCCGCCAGGTGCAGGCGCTCGTGAAGCAGCAGGGGCAGGTGTCGGCGCTGCTGCTCGGTGTCTTCGGCATCGACCGCGAGACCATCGTGCCGGTGAAGTCGCCCGAGCGGCCGCCGGTGGCGCGCTCGCCGGAAGAGACACCCGAGCGCGTACTGCGCGGCGGCGCCCCGCACTTCACGCAGCACATGGACATGCGCTTCGTCGAAGGCATGGCGCCCTTCTCGGGCCAGCACAGCGAGGTGAGCAAGATCCACTTGCGCCTGAAGGGCGAGCCCACACCCATCGACCTCGAGCTGCTGACAGTGCTGCTGGCCGACGTGCCGCCCACGCCGGTGATCAGCAACTTCACGCAGCCCACGCCGGCCAGCTCGGTGTCGTGGGAACTCGAGCTGCGCCCGCTCGCACAAGCCCCCGCGGCCGATGGCTGGTGGCGCGTGGACACCGACGTGCTCGCCTCCGGCGGGGGCTACGTCAACCAGATCACGAAGCTCTGGGCACCGGGCGGCGAGCTCGCCGCGCTCGGCTACCAGGTGGCCGCGGTCTACGGCTGAGCGTCGTCTTTCGGTGCGGCCTTCTTCGCCGCGGCCTTCTTGGCCGGCGCCTTCTTCGCAGCCGGCTTCTCGCCGCCATCGAGCGCCTGCGCCAGCAGCTCGGCCAGCAGGCCGTTGACGCCACCTTCGTGCGCGCTGCCGCGCTCGTTGAGGCGCTTCACCAGATCGCTCGGCAGCTTGCAGGCAAAGGGCACGAGGCCCAGCGCCGCATCGCGGGCGCGGCGCTCGCGCTTGTCGAGCGCCTCGGCGGCGCCCTGGGCGAAGCGGTCGGGCACGCCGGCAGCCTTCATGCGGCCGGCCACTTTGAGGCCGAGGTTCTTGGCGAGGTCGAATTTCTTCAGGCTCATGGTGCAGGTCTCCGCTCGGGCGTGGGCGCGTTCAGGGGCCGCCATTCTCGCCGCGCCGGCGGTGGTCTAATCCCCGCCTCCTTTCCCTGGTGACACACGCATGGCCCTCAAGGCAACGATCTACAAGGCGCAGATCCAGCTCGCCGACATGGATCGCAACATCTACGGCGACCACAACGTGACCATCGCGCGCCACCCGTCGGAAACCGACGAGCGCATGATGATCCGCCTGCTGGCCTTCGCGCTCAACGTGCCGGCCGACGACCACCACGGCGCCCTCGAATTCGCGAAAGACCTGTGGGACACCGACGAGCCCAGCCTCTGGCAGAAAGACCTCACCGGCCAGATCGTGCAGTGGATCGACCTCGGCCAGCCCGACGACAAGCGCGTGATGAAGTCGGCCCCGCGCGCCGAGCGCGTCGCCGTCTACAGCTACACGAGCAGCACGCCGATCTGGTGGAACGGCATCGCCACCAAGATCACCCGCGCGAGCAACGTGACGGTGTGGCAGGTGCCGGCCGAGCAGAGCCAGCAGCTCGCCACCCTCGCGCAGCGCACGATGCAGCTGCAGGTCACCGTGCAAGACGGCACCGTGTGGGTGGGCGACGGCACGCAGAGCATCGAGATCACCCCGCAGAAGCTGTACGGCTGAGGAAGCGCCAATAATCGGTCCACCATGACCGACACCGCCTACACCGTCTCGCACAACCCTGCCCAGCACCGCTTCGAAGTCGCCGTCGACGGCCAGCTCGCGATCGCCGAATACACGATGCCGGGCCCCTCGGTGATGCGCCTCACGCACACGCTGGTGCCCAAGGCCCTCGAAGGCCGTGGCATCGCCGGGGCGCTGGCCCGCTTCGCGATGGCGCACGCGCGCGAGCAGCGGCTCAAGATCGACCCGCAGTGCCCTTACATGCGGGCCTACATGGAGAAGCACCCCGAGACGCACGACCTGCGCGTATGAATCGCCTCGCCCGCTTCGCCGTCGCGCCACTTCTTTTCCTTTCGAGCCTCTCCGCCATGCCGCAAACCCCAGCCTTGCCTGACAGCACCGACCCTTACCTCTGGCTGGAAGATGTGCAGGGCGACAAGGCACTCGACTGGGTGCGCGAGCGCAACGCGGTGTCGCAGAAGGTGCTGATGGCGCAACCCGGCTTCGACGAGACCCGCTCGCAACTGCTCGAAGTGCTGAACGCCAAAGACCGCATCCCGAGCGTCACACGCCGCGGCGACTGGCTCTACAACTTCTGGCAGGACGAGAACAACAAGCGCGGCCTCTGGCGCCGTACCACGCTCGCCGACTATCGCCGCGCCGAGCCGAAGTGGGAAACCGTGCTCGACCTCGACGCCCTGGGCCAGGCCGAGGGCGAGAACTGGGTCTGGGGTGGTGCCACCTGCCTCGGCCCGAGCTACCGCCACTGCCTGATCTCGCTCTCGCGCGGCGGCGCCGATGCGAAGGTCGTGCGCGAGTTCGACACGGCCCGGCGCGAGTTCGTGAAAGACGGCTTCACGCTGCCCGAGTCGAAGGGCGACGTCGACTGGATCGACGAGAACACGATCTACGTCGCCACCAATTTCGGCCCCGGCTCGATGACCGATTCGGGCTACCCGCGCGTCATCAAACGCTGGAAGCGTGGCACGCCATTGGGCGAGGCGACGACCGTGTTCGAGGGCGAGGCGCAAGACGTCGCGGTGCATGTGAGCGTCGACCCGACGCCAGGCTTCGAGCGCACCGTGTTCTACCGCTCGCTCGACTTCTACAACAGCAAGGTCTTCCTCCTGCAGGGCGACAAGCTGGTGCCGCTCGACATCCCGAGCGACGCGAGCCCCGCCTTCATGCGCGACACGCTGCTGCTGAGCCTGCGCAGCGACATGACGGTCGGCGGCCAGCGCTTCCCCGCCGGCTCGCTGCTGCACACCAACGCCTCGGACTACCTGCAAGGCCAGCGCAAGCTCGCCGCGCTCTTCACGCCGACCGCCACACGCTCGCTCTCGGGCTACACCGCCACAAAGAGCCACGTGCTGCTCAACATCATCGACAACGTGGCCGGCAAGCTCGAGCAGTGGCAGAAGCACGGCGACAACTTCACCCGTCGCGAGGTCAACGCGCCCTACCCCGGCTCGCTGGGTGTGAGCGCGCTGCACGACCCGCTGATCAAGGACGACCCGCTCGCCGAGGCCTATTGGCTGAGCTACACCGACTTCCTCACGCCCGATTCGCTCTACCTCGGCAGCACGGCCGACGACAAACGCGAACTCTTGAAATCGCGTGGCGCGCTCTTCGACAGCACCGGCATGCGCGCCGAGCAGCGCTTCGCCACCTCGAAAGACGGCACCCGTGTGCCCTACTTCGTCGTCTGGCCGAAAGACGCCAAGCCCGATGGCGAGAACGCGACGCTGCTCTACGGCTACGGCGGCTTCGAGATCTCGCTCAAGCCTTGGTATTCAGGCGGCTTCGGCCGCGCGTGGTACCGGCGTGGCGGCGTGCTGGTGGTGGCCAACATCCGCGGGGGTGGCGAGTACGGCCCGGCCTGGCACCAGGCCGCGGTCAAGGCGAACAAGCAGCGCAGCTACGACGACTTCATCGCCGTGGCCGAAGACCTGGTCAAGCACAAGATCACGTCGCCGAAGCACCTCGGCATCATGGGCGGCAGCAACGGCGGCCTGCTGGTGGGCGCCACCGTCACGCAGCGGCCCGATCTCTTCAATGCCGTGGTGTGCCAGGTGCCGCTGCTCGACATGCGCCGCTACCACACGCTGCTGGCCGGCGCCTCGTGGATGGCCGAGTACGGCAACCCCGACCGGCCCGACGAGTGGGCCTACATCTCGGCCTACAGCCCCTACCAGAACGTGAAGCCCGACGTGAGGTACCCGCGTGTGCTCTTCACCACCTCGACCCGCGACGACCGCGTGCACCCCGGCCATGCGCGCAAGATGGCCGCGCGCATGCTGGCCCAGGGCCACGACATCCTCTACTACGAGAACATCGAAGGCGGCCACGGTGGCGCGGCCGACAACGAGCAGCGTGCGCACCTGCAGGCGCTGGAATACAGCTACCTCTGGCAGCAACTGGGGCGCTGACGATGGACGCGAAAGCCGCCGAGGTGCTGCAGTTCTGGTTCGGCGACGGCCCGCCCTACGCCGACCGGCCGGAGTGGTTTCGCAAGAGCGATGCGTTCGACCGCGAGATCGAGCGCCGCTTCGCACCGCTGATCGAGAACGCGCTGCAAGACGGCCTGTCGGCCTGGGTCGCCGAGCCGGCCACGGCGCTCGCCCGCGTCATCGTGCTCGACCAGTTCCCCCGCAACGTCTTCCGCAACACCCCCAAGGCCTTTGCCGGCGACCCGCTGGCGCTGGCTGCCGCGCGGGCGATGGTCGAGCGCGGGCAGGACGCCGCGCTTGCGCCAGTGCAGCGGGTGTTCGTCTACCTGCCCTTCGAGCACGCCGAAGACCTGGCGGCACAAGACACCTCGGTGCAGCTCTTCGGCACCCTCGCCCACGACGCCCCCGAGGCCGGCACCGGCTGGCTCGACTACGCCGAGCGCCATCACGCCATCGTGGTGCGCTTCGGCCGCTTCCCCCACCGCAACGCGATCCTCGGGCGCCCTTCCACCCCGGAAGAGACCGCGTTCCTGAGCCAGCCCGGCTCGTCGTTCTGAGGAGCGGCTCGCCCGTTTGGGGGGCCTCGGGCGCAATCGCTGGTTTCTCCCAAGGCAAGGCTTTCCGCGCTCGCTCACACTAGTTCTGCACGACCGTCTTTTTATGGCCCTGCTGCCATGAAGGCGAGCGCCGGTCAGCACGCGTGTCCACCACGACTGCCGCCCGCCCTACTTGTACCGACTTGCTAAATCCGCCCATCGCTTTTCCGACTCGTGAGGAGGGACAGGCGCGGGCACACTTAAAAACTGCACACACGTGCAACAACTTGGAGCAGTCTCTTGAAGAACACATCTTTCTGGACCACCGCCCTTGCCGGCCTGGCGATGGCGACCGGCCTGGTCGCCTGCGGCGGCGGGTCTGACGAGGTCGAAGCGAACACCGCCAACGGCGTCGTCCGTGGCTCGATCAGCGGCAACACCCTCAGCTACAAGGGCATCCCCTACGCTGCACCGCCCGTCGGCGCGCGCCGCTGGGCGGCCCCGGCCGCCGCGGCCAACTGGAGTGGCGTGCGCGAGGCGAAGAGCTTCGGCCCGCACTGCGCCCAGCCCGGCACCGCCTTCGGCGCCGCCTCGACCAGCGAAGACTGCCTCTACCTGAACGTCTACGCCCCCAAGGCGCCGGGCAACTACCCCGTGATGGTGTGGATCCACGGCGGCGCCTTCTACCTGGGCCTGTCGAACGGCTACAACCCCGAGCGCCTGGTGGCCCAGGGCAACGTGGTCGTCACCCTCAACTACCGCCTCGGCGCGCTGGGCTTCATGGCCCACCCGGCCCTGTCGGCCGAGCCGGGCGCTTCCAACGCTTCCGGCAACTACGGCCTGATGGACCAGCAGGCGGCCCTGCGCTGGGTGCGCGACAACATCGCGAACTTCGGCGGCAACCGCAACAACGTCACCATCTTCGGCGAGTCGGCCGGCGGCTTCAGCGTGCATGCGCACCTCGCCTCGCCCGGTTCGACCGGCCTCTTCCACAAGGCCATCATCCAGAGCGGCGCCTACGCGCTGGCCGTGGGCGCGCAAGCGACGCTCGCGCAGTCGGAAGCCGTGGGCACGGCCATCGGCAACGCCAACAACTGCGCCGCGCCGAACAACACCGCCGCCTGCCTGCGCAGCATTCCGGTGGCATCGTTGCTCGCGTCGCAGTCCGCCGCCTGGCCGTCCGGCCCGATCCCGAGCGTGGACGGTGCTGTGCTGCCCGGCTCGGTGCTGGCACGCCTGTCGGCCGGCACGTATAACCGCGTGCCGCTGATCCAGGGCGCGACGCGCGACGAATGGCGACTCTTCGTCGCGCTCGACGAGGTGACGGCGCCCACCATGGCCAAGCCTTACCTCGGCGCAGCGCTAAACGCTGGCAACTACGAAGCGGCGATCGCAGGCACCTTCCCGTACCTCGCGGCGGCGCCGTTCCCGGCAGGCTTCGTCAACACCATGGCGACCACGGCCTACCTGCCGGCGCTCTATGGCAACAACCACAGCGTGGCTCTGGGCGCACTGGGCACCGACCTGCTCTTTGCGTGCAACTCGCGCTGGTCCTCCAAGCTCCAGGAGGCCAACGCGAGCGTGTACGTCTATGAGTTCGCCGACGACACGGCACCGGCGTTCATCCCCGGCCGGAGCTTCCCCTTGGGCGCCGCCCACACGACCGAGCTGAATTTCATCTTCGACACCGGGGCCTTCACCCGCACCGCCGCACAAGAAGCCACCGCCGCCAACCTGGTCTCGGCCTGGTCGCGCTTCGCCGCCACCGGCAACCCCAACTCGGCGGCCACGCCGACCGCCTGGCCGGCCTTCGGGGCAACGGACCAGATCCAGCAGTTCAATCCGGCCGGCGTGACGACCTTGCTCAGCGACACCGCGTTCAGCACCTCGCACCGCTGCTCGGTGTGGACGCCGGGCGTCTGATCGGCCCAATAAGAGGTAGGGAGCTAGAAAGAAAAGGGCCGGCGAATGCCGGCCCTTTTTCATTCCGCTTTCTGCCTACTTGGCTTCCTGGTCCTGCAACAAGCGCCACATGACCTTGCCCGAGCCCGACTTGGGCAGGCTGTCGACGAACTCCACGATCTTCGGCACCTTGTAGGCCGCCATGTGGTCACGCGACCAGGCCATGATGTCTTCCGGCGTGGTCTTGCCCTTGGCCTCGGCGCGCAGCACGACCACGGCCTTGACGGTCTCGCCACGGTAGGCGTCCTTCGCGCTGATGATGCAGGCCTCCTGCACCGCAGGGTGCTTGTAGAGCAGCATCTCCACTTCCGCCGGCCAGACCTTGAAGCCACTGGCGTTGATCATGCGTTTCAGGCGGTCGGTGATGAAGAAGTAGCCTTCTTCGTCCATGCGGCCGAGGTCGCCGGTGCGGAAGAACTGCTTGCCTTCGAACTCGACGAAGACGGCGGCGGTCGCGTCGGGCTGGCGCCAGTAGCCTTTGAACACCTGCGGGCCGTGGCTGATGATCTCGCCCACCTCGCCGGGCGGCAGCTCCTGGAGCGTGGTCGGGTCGACCACGCGCGAGTCGACGCCGAAGATCGGGATGCCCAGGCACTGCGGCTTGGCGCGCTCGGGCGGGTTGCCGTGCGTGGCGGCCGAGGTCTCGGTGAGGCCATAACCTTCGGCGAAGACGATGCCGAATTCTTTCTCCAGCCGGTCGGCGATGGCCGCGGGCATCGAGGCCCCGCCGCCGTTCATGAACTTGAGGCTCGAAAGATCGAAGCTCTTGTAGTTGGGGCTGCCGAAGAGGTCGATGACCATCGTCGGGATGCAGGTCCAGTGGGTGACCTTGTAGCGCGAGATCAGGCGGCCGACGAGTTCGCGGTCCCAGCGCGGCACCATGACGACCGTCGAGCCGGCAAAAACGCCAGCCGACATGCCGACCATGCCGGTAATGTGGAACATCGGCACGACGCCGAGTGCCACCGCCTCGGGCCCGCCATGCGCCCACTGGATGCCGCAGCTGTTGTGCATCACGGTGCGGTGGGTGTGCATGCAGCCCTTGGGGTTGCCCGTCGTGCCCGAGGTGTAGGGCAGCACGGCCAGGTCGTCGGGCTTGGCGGTATGGGGCCCGGGCTTCAGCTGGCGCGCGAGCATGTCGTTCCACATCAGGTAGGTGGCACTGCCCTGGCCCGCCGCCGGCAGCACCGGCTCGCTGCGCAACCACGCCTCCACCGGCGCGACCGGTGCATCGGCCGGGTCGATGGCGCCGGGCGCGAACATCGCATCCGAGTAGCGCGTCACGAGCACTTGCGCCAGCCGCTTGTCGGCCGGCAGCGCGGCGTTGGCCGTCTCGACGATCGCCGCCAGGTCGGCACCGCAGATCGCGACCTTGGCCTCGGGGTCGGTGATGTAGTGGCCGAGTTCGTCGGCCTTGTTCATCGGGTTGACGGGCACGACCACCGCGTTGGCGCGCAGGATGCCGAAGAAGGCCGCGAGGAACTGCGGGCAGTTCTGCATGTACAGCAGCACGCGGTCACCGGCCTTCACGCCCACGCTCTGCAGCCAGCCGGCCAGGTGGTCGGCGTCGTCGTGCAGCTGCTGGTAGCTCATCGGCTTGCCGAAGAAGATGGTTGCCGCCTTCTCGGGAAAGCGCTGCGCGGTCACGAAGAGGTTGAACCACAGCGAGGTGGCCGGGACGACCAACTCACGCGGCAGGCGGCGCGGCCAGATGCGTTCGTGGGGGCGGGGTGCTGCTTCAGACACGGGGACTCCTTGAGACGAAGAAAAAGAGGTTTCGAGCAAACGGTATGGCCCGAAGCATGGCAGTGCAGAAGGGTCGCGGCGCCTACGGACAAACCCTAGCGCGGCATGAGGGTTGCCCTTGACTGCCGCGCCGCCACGAGAAGGCGGCCGCCCGTCGAGGAGCATTCCAATGAACACCGGCTCGATCTTCCTGCGCACCGCGCGCTCCGCCTTCGCCTGCAGTGTTGCCGCTTCCGTGCTGATCGCCTGCGGCGGCGGCGACGACCCCGTCACCCCACCCAGCGGCAACCAGGCGCCCGTCATCACCCTCGCCAGCCCGGCGGCCGATGCCACCTACCGCGCCGGCGACGACATCGCCATTGCCGCCACGGCCACCGATCGCGAAGACGGCGCCCTCGCCGCCAACCGCCTCACCTGGTGGGTCGACCTGCACCACGACACCCACAGCCACCCCGCGCAGCCCGTGACGAATGGAGGGGGCGGTACGTTCGCCACCCCCACCCGCACCGAGGTGTCGGCCAACGTCTTCTACCGCGTGCACGTGCGCGCCGTCGACAGCGGCGGCCGCGCCACGGAAGTCACGCGCGACGTGCGCCCGCAGACCGCGGAAATCACGCTCGCCACGCAGCCGCCCGGCCTGCAGCTCACCCTCGACGGCCAGCCCGTCACCGCACCGCACACCGTGACCGGCGTGCAAGGCGTGGAGCGCGACCTCGGCGCGGCCACGCAGGTGGCCAACGGCCGCCGCTACACCTTCGCCGGCTGGAGCGACGGCGGCGGCGCCACGCACACCATTGGCACGCCCACCGCCAACACCACCTACACCGCCACCTTCACCGACGACGGCCCGGCCAACAACACGCCGCCCACGGTGAGCCTTGCCGCGGCGGGCAGCGGCGTGGTGGGCACGCCGGTCGCCCTGTCGGCGGCGGCGGCCGACGCCGACGGGTCGGTGGCGCGCGTGCAGTTCTTCGACGGCAGCACGTTGCTTGGCGAAGACACGAGCGCACCCTTCGAATGGGCCTGGACGCCCACCACCGCAGGTGCCCACGCGCTCACTGCCCGCGCCACCGACAACGCGGGAGACAGCTCGACCAGCGCCACCGTCACCGTGACGGTGATCGACAACACCGGGCCGGACGGCGCGCCTCCCACCGTCACCCTCACGAGCCCCGCCCACCTTGCCGCCTCGGTAAGCGGCACCGTCACGGTGAGCGCCACCGCCGTCGACAACGTCGGCGTGGCCGCGGTCGAGTTCCAGGTCGACGGCGTGGCGCTCGGCGTCGACGACACGCTCGCGCCCTACAGCGCCTCGTGGGACGCCTCGGCCTACCCGCCCGGCCAGCACATCGTGCGCGCCCGGGCGCGCGATGCGGCCGGCAACGTCTCGCCCTGGAGCAGCGCCACGGTGCAGGTCGCAAGCAGCGCCAGCGTGCCGCAGGGCTTCACCCGGCAGGACAACTGGATCGGCGGGCTCGACAACGCCACCGCCTTCGCGCAGGCCGCCGACGGCCGCTTCTTCATCGCCGAGCAGGGCGGACGCATCCGCATTGCCAACGCACAGGGCCAGTTCCAGCTGCTGCCGATCATCAACCTGGCGGTCGACTCGAGCGGCGAGCGTGGGCTCATCGGCATCGCGCTGCCGCCCGGCTTCCCGTCGCCCAACTACCTCTATGTGCACTACACGCGCCCGGACGGCCGCAGAAACCGCGTGGCGCGCTTTCCGTACAACGACCTGTTGCTCGGCTCGGAAGACCGCCTGCTCGATCTGCCCGAGCTGTCGAATGCCACCAACCACAATGGCGGCGCCATCCACTTCGGCGCCGACGGCAAGCTCTACATCGGCGTGGGCGACAACGCCGATTCGAGCCATTCGCCCGACCTGTCGACACCCTTCGGCAAGCTGCTGCGCATCAACCCCGACGGCAGCATCCCCAACGACAACCCGTACTTCGACACCCAGCGTGGCGCGGCCCGCGCCATCTGGGCGAGCGGCCTGCGCAACCCCTTCACCTTCGCGGTGGAGCCGGGCACCGGCCGCATCTTCATCAACGACGTGGGCGCGGGCGCCTGGGAAGAGATCAACCTCGGCGCGCCGGGGGCCGACTACGGCTGGCCCGCCACCGAAGGCCCGACCAACGCGGCCGGCGTGACGGCACCGCTCTTCGCCTACCGGCACGATGCCGCGAGCCCTCCCGGCTCGGGCACGGGCGGCTTCTTCCTCGGCCAGTCCATCGCAGGTGGAAGCTTCTACCCTGCCGCGGGCGGCAGTTTCCCGGCCGCGTACCGACGCAACTACTTCTTCAGCGACTACGTGGCCAACACCGTGGGCCGCCTCGACCCGGCGAACGGCAACGCCGCCTATGCCTTCGCCACCCTCAACGGCAACCCGGTCGACATGCTGGTGGGCCAGGACGGCGCGCTCTACGTGCTGACCCGCTCGGGCGTGACGCGCATCGCGCCGGCGCCGTGAGGTGACCCCGGGGAGCGGCGCCCTAGAATTGCGCCCTTTCCGCAAGGCCTTCGACCATGACCGACAAGATCAACGCCACCATCGCCACCCGCGCCAACGTCTACTTCGACGGCAAGTGCGTCTCGCACAGCATCACGCTGCCCGACGGCACCAAGAAAAGCGTGGGCGTGATCCTGCCCTCGTCGCTGCGCTTCAACACCGGCGAGCCGGAAGTGATGGAACTGGTGGAAGGCGTGTGCCGCGTGAAGTACGCCGGCAGCGACAACTGGCTGCCGTACTCGGCAGGCCAGTCGTTCAACGTGCCGGGCAAGTCGCACTTCGACATCGAAGTGACGCAGACCTTGCACTACATCTGCCACTTCGGCTGAGCCGTACCCGTTCGCCCGATCCTCACCCGCTCGGCCGATCCCCTCCCGTTCGCCCTGAGCTTGTCGAAGGGCCCTTCGACTCGCTCAGGACAGGCTTCGACAAGCTCAGCCCGAACGGAGATGCGCCGACCTCAACGGCCGCGCCTCACGCGCAGCAGTTCGTCGAGGATCAGCAAGGCTGCGCCCGCCGTGATGGCGCTGTCGGCCACGTTGAACGACGGGAAGTAGTACGTCGCGCCCCAGTGCACCTGGATGAAGTCGACCACGTAGCCGTGCAGCATGCGGTCGACCACGTTGCCGACGGCGCCGCCCAAGATCAGCGACAGCGCCCAGGCAAACATCTTCTGCCCGCCGTGCGAGCGCAGCATCCAGATGATGAAGACGGCCGCCGCGAAGCCCAGGCCGATGAAGAACCAGCGCTGCCAGCCGCCCGCCCCCGCCAGGAACGAAAACGCCGCGCCGGTGTTGTGCGCCCGCACGATGTTGAAGAACGAGGTGATGGTCGTGCTGTCGCCGTACTGGTAGTGCTGCAGGATCAGCGTCTTGGTGATCTGGTCGAGCACGATCACCACGACCGCGATCGCAAGCCACGGCAGCAGGTTGGCCTTCTGGTTTGCCATCGTCAGGCCACCTTGCGGGGTTCGCCCGCGCCGTAGAGGTTGCTGGTGCAGCGGCCGCAGATCGTGGGGTGTGCGGCGTCGTGGCCCACGTCGTCGCGGTAGTGCCAGCAGCGCTCGCACTTGGTGGCGGTCGAGGGTGTCACCTTCACCGACAGGCCTGCGCCTTCGAGCAGGCGTGCCACCGAGGTGATGGTCACGAACTTCAGGTCGTCGCCGAGCGAGGCCAGCAGCGCGTGGTCGTCGGCCGCCGCGGTGATGTCGAGCGTGGCCTGCAGCGACGAACCCACCTTGCCCTCGGTGCGCACGGCTTCGATCTCCTTGTTGGCGAGATCGCGCACTTCGTGGATGCGGTTCCACTTCGCCACCAGCGCCTCGTCGGCCCAGGCCGACACATCGCTGTACACCTCGGTGAAGATCGAGGGCGACGCGCCCGGCGCAAACACCTTCCACGCCTCTTCGGCCGTGAAGCTCAGGAACGGCGCCATCCAGCGCAGCATCGCGTGGGTGATGTGCCACAGCGCCGTCTGCGCGCTGCGGCGCGCGAGCGACTTCGGCGCGGTGGTGTAGAGGCGGTCCTTCAACACGTCGAGGTAGAAGGCGCCCAGGTCTTCGCTGCAATAGACCTGCAGCTTGGCCACCACCGGGTGGAACTCGTAGACCTCGTAGTGTGCCAGCACCTCTTGCTGGAAAGCCGCTGCACGCGCCAGCGCGTAGCGGTCGATCTCCAGCATCTCGGCGAGCGGCACCGCATCCTTCTTCGGATCGAAGTCGCTCGTGTTGGCGAGCAGGAAGCGCAACGTGTTGCGGATGCGGCGATAGGCATCGACCACGCGCGCGAGGATCTTGTCGTCGCCGGCGATGTCACCCGAGTAGTCGCTCGCCGCCACCCACAGGCGGATGATCTCGGCGCCGAGCTTGCTGCTCACCTCTTGCGGCTCGATGCCGTTCTTGAGGCTCTTGCTCATCTTGCGGCCCTGGCTGTCGACGGTGAAGCCGTGGGTCAGCAGGCCGCGGTACGGTGCACGCCCTTCGAGCGCGCAGGCGATCAAGAGCGACGAATGGAACCAGCCGCGGTGCTGGTCGTGGCCTTCGAGGTAGAGGTCGGCCTCGGGGCCGGTCTCGTGGCGGCCGCCCTCGTGGCTGCCGCGCAGCACGTGGAAGAAGGTGGAGCCGGAGTCGAACCACACATCGAGGATGTCGGCGCTCTTGGTGTAGTTCGCGGCCTCGGCACCCAGCCACTCGGCCGGGTCGAGCTTGGACCAGGCTTCGATGCCGCCCTTCTCGATCAGCGCTGCGGCGCGGTCGATGAACTCCATCGTGTTGGGGTGCAGCTCGCCCGAATCCTTGTGCAGGAAGAAGGGCAGCGGCACGCCCCAGCTGCGCTGGCGGCTGATGCACCAGTCGGGCCGGTTGGCGATCATGTCGCGCAGGCGGGCACGGCCGTTCTCGGGGTAGAAGCCGGTCTGGTCGATCGCTTCGAGCGCGGTCTGGCGCAGGGTCTTCGGGGCCTTGTCTTTCGTGAAGACACCCTCGCCTTCATCCATCCGCACGAACCACTGCGCCGCAGCGCGGTAGATCACCGGCGTCTTGTGGCGCCAGCAGTGCGGGTAGCTGTGCACAAGCTTGGCGGTGTTGAAGAGGCGGCCGTTGTCACGCAGCGCCTCGGTCACGGCCGCCGCGGCCTTCCAGATGTTCTGGCCGCCGAAGAGTGGCAGGCTCGCGTCATACGTGCCGTTGCCCTGCACCGGGTTCAGGATGTCGTCGAGCGCGAGGCCATGCGCGCGGCAGGAGTTGAAGTCTTCGATGCCATACGCAGGCGCGGAGTGCACGATGCCGGTGCCGTCTTCGGCCGTGGCGTAGTCGGCCAGGTAGACCGGGCTCAGGCGGTCGTAGCCCTTGTCGACATGCGCGAGCGGGTGGTGGAAGTTGAGGCCCGCGAGGTTCTTGCCGAGCGTGGTGGCGACCACCGTGCCTTCGAGGCCGAAGCGCGCCAGGCACTTCTCGACCAGCGCCGAGGCGAGCACGAGCAGGCCCCGCTCGGTGTCGACCAGCGCGTATTCCAGCTCGGGGTTGAGGTTGAGCGCCTGGTTGGCGGGGATGGTCCACGCGGTGGTGGTCCAGATGACGATGAACGCGTCCTTCTCCAGCTTCGGCAGGCCGAAGGCGGCGGCCAGCTTTTCAGGCTCGGCCGACTTGAAGCCCACGTCGACCGTGTGCGAGGTCTTGTCGGCGTACTCGATCTCGAACTCGGCCAAGGACGAGCCGCAGTCGAAGCACCAGTAGACGGGCTTCAGGCCGCGGTATACGAAGCCACGCTCCATCACACGCTTGAGCGCACGCACCTCGCCGGCCTCGTTGCCGAAGTCCATGGTGCGGTACGGGTGCTCCCAGTCACCCAGCACGCCCAGGCGCTTGAAGTCGACCATCTGCTGCGCGATCTGCTCGGTGGCATACGCGCGGCTCTTGGCCTGCACCTCGTCGCGCGGCAGGCCGCGGCCGAAGGTCTTCTCGATCTGGTTCTCGATCGGCAGGCCGTGGCAATCCCAGCCGGGCACGTAGAGCGCGTCGAAGCCTTTGAGCTGGCGCGCCTTGGTGATCATGTCCTTCAGGATCTTGTTGACCGCGTGGCCCATGTGCAGCTGGCCGTTCGCATAGGGCGGGCCGTCGTGCAGGATGAACTTCGGCGCGCCGTGGCGCGCTTCGCGCAGGCGCTTGTAGATGCCCTGCTGCTCCCATTCCTTGACCCAGCCCGGCTCACGCTTGGGCAAGTCGCCGCGCATGGGGAACGGCGTGTCGGGCAGGTTGAGGGTGGCCCGGTAGTCGGTGGTGGAGGTCTTGTCGGTCATGGATCGCGGAATGATCCGTTCGCCCTGAGCCTGTCGAAGGGCATTGGCGGAGTGCGAGCAGGCCCTTCGACAGGCTCAGGGCGAGCGGGAGGTGGTGTGCAGGGCGAGCTTTAAATTCGGTCGCGCGTGGTCTGGCGACGTTGGGCCGCGTGGGCGGCGAGGAAATCCTGCGCGTCGCGCGCGTCCTGCTGAATGGCGGCCGTCAAGGCGTCGAGCCCGTCGTAGCGCGCTTCATCACGGATTTTGTGCAGCAGTTCCACCCGGACGATCTTACCGTAGCCCCCCTCGAGGCCCAGGTGCTGCGGCCAGTCGAAGCAATGCGTCTCGAGCAGCACACGGCCGCTGTCGTCGACCGTGGGGCGCACGCCCAGGCTCGCCACACCCGCCACAGGCTCCTCGCCCAGGCCATGCACCAGCACCGCGAAGATGCCCATGGCGGCCGGCTTGGGGTGGCGAAAGCGCACGTTGAGCGTGCGGAATCCGTCGGCGCGCCCGGGGGCGCTTTGGCCAAGGTCGCGCCCGAGCTTCTTGCCATGCACCACATGGCCGCTGATGCAGTAAGGGCGGCCCAGCAGTTCGGCCGTCTTGGCCATGTCGCCAGCGGCGAGGGCTTCGCGCACTGCGGAGCTGGAGACCCGCAGGCCGTGCACCTCGTAGCTGTTCATGCGGGCGACGTCGAAGCCGTGCGTGCCGCCGGCCGCATCGAGCATCGCGTAATCGCCGGCACGCTTGGCGCCGAAGCGGAAGTCGTCGCCGACGAGCACATAGCGGGCACCGAGGCCCTTCACCAGCATGTCGTCGATGAAGGACTGCGCGGGCTGCGAGGCCAGCGCCTTGTCGAAGCGCAGCACGACGACCTGGTCGACGCCGCAGCGCTCGAGCTCGGAGAGCTTGTCGCGCAGCGTGGCGATGCGCGTGGGCGCCAGCTCGGGCTTGCCGGCCAGATGCGCGAAGTAGTCGCGCGGGTGCGGTTCGAAGGTCATCACGCACGACGGCAGGCCGCGGTGCTGGGCCTCGGAGCGCAGCAGCGCGAGCATGGCCTGGTGGCCGCGGTGGACGCCGTCGAAATTCCCGATGGTCAGCGCACAGGCCGGGGCGATCTCGGGGTGGTGGATGCCTCGAAAAACTTGCATGGGCCGGGATTATCGGGCGGCGCGGGCCGCGGCGCTGTCGCCTGCGCAAGGCAATCTGACACGCATCAGATCACGTCGGGGCCGGGCAGCCAGCGCCACTGGCCGGGGGCCAGGTCGGCTGGCAGCACGAGCTTGCCGAAGGCACTGCGGTGCAGGCCCTCGACCCGGTTGCCCACCGCGGCCAGCATGCGCTTGACCTGGTGGTACTTGCCTTCGGTCAGCGTGAGGCGCAGCGTGGTCTCGCCGGTGGCCTCGCAGGCCGCCGCCGCCACCGTGGCCGGGTCGTCGACGAGCTTCACGCCGTCGAGCAGCCGCTGCACCTGCTCGGTCGTGACGGGGTGCTTGCAAGTCACCTCGTAGACCTTGGGCACGTGCTTCTTGGGCGAGGTGAAGCGGTGGATGAGCGCGCCGTCGTCGGTGAAGAGCAGCAGGCCGGTCGTGTCTTCGTCGAGCCGGCCGATGCTCTGCACGTCTCGCTTTCGCAAGGGCGCGGGCAACAGGCTGTAGACGCTCATGTGGTGCTTGGGCTTCTGCGAGCACTCCACGCCGGCCGGCTTGTGCATCATCAGCAGCGCCTTCTCGTGGTACGCCCAGGCTTCGCCGCGCACGCTGAAGACGAGGCCCTCGGGCTTCAGGTCTTCGAACGGGTCGTCGTGCACCTCGCCGCCGATGCGCACATGGCCGGTGGCGACGAGCCCTTCACATTCACGCCGGGCCCCGAAACCCTGGCTGAAGAGGATCTGCGCGAGTTTCAAGGTCAGTGCAACTCCAACAGCACCACGTGGTTCTCGGCGAGCGGCCAGGCCCGGCCTGCGATGCGCTCGCCATTGAACTCGCCGACCACCGTGCGGCCGGCTACATCGGTCACCACAGCCTTCGCGGTCGACAGGCCCGGCACGCCGGTGGGAATGCCTGCGGGCGGGCTCTGCCCGTCGAGGCTGATGCGGTCGCGCGGCAGGCCAAAGTAGCCACGTGGGCGGGTGAGCGTGACGATCGAGAGGGCATTCGCATCGGGCGCGGGTGGCCGCTCTGCCCTCAGGTGGACGATCTCCGACGAGCGGGCGAACGGCGCCCGGTAGACGTGCGTCATCGCATACCCCGGGGCGCTGACGACGAACTCCAGTGGCGTCTTCGCGTCCGTCACCACGGGGCCGTAGCGGCCGTCGGCGCCCACGGTCTGGCGCAGCAGCGGCGCGCCCACTCGCGCACCGGTGGCGGGGTCGGTGGCATGCACCTCGACCGTGGCGCCCGCCAGCGGCAGGTTGCTCGGCTCGCGACCTTGCTGGTTGTCGACCCCGTAGCCGGAGACCTTGCCGCCCAGCACCACCTTCGCCTCGGGGGCGATGGTGGTCACGGCCGGTGCGCGCCCGGTGATGAAGCGGTAGGTCTCGGCAAAGGCCTGCGGGCTGAACGAGGTCTCGCGGTGGTCCACACCGGGCAGCACCACGTTCTGCGCGCCACGCAGCGCGGGGCCCTCGAAGGTGACCTGCGTCGGCTTGCCCGGCATGCCGAGCCAGGCACCGTCGGGCTGGGCGTATTTGTCGTTGCGGTCGGAGCGCAGCGTCATCCACTGCACGCCGGCCGTGACCTCGTCGCCGCGCGGCGGCTTGGGCGCATTGAGCGCGGTGAGGAAGGGGCCGGCGCCGTTGAACTCGTTGCTCGGGTTCGCGGCCGGGTTGGCCTGCACGCCATGGTTGGGCGTGCCACCGAGCACCACGTGCGACACCTTGGCCGCACCGCCGCCGTTGGCGATGTAGTTGCGGATGGCATAACCGCCGCGCGAGTTGCCCACGAGCACGACCTTGCGGGCGCCGGTGGCGGCAAGCACCTTGTCGACCTCGGCCGACAGTTGCTGCATCTGCTCGGCGGTGGAGCTGCGGGCGGGCTGCGGCTTGTCGTCGCGGTCGCGCGCCTGCGGGTAGGGGAAGTCGACCGCATGCAGCCGCTCGCGCGGCCAGCCGTTCGACTCGAAGCGCCACAGCGTGGTGTGCCACAGCGCGGCGGTGTCGCCGTTGCCGTGCACGAAGACGATGGGCGGAAGCGGCTCGGGGGCGGCGGGCGACATGGCGCAGGCTGCGATCAGCGTGGTGGGCACGAGGGCGGCCAGCGTGTGCAGCAGGCGGCGGCGGGTGGTGGTCATGGGTTGTCTCCTGTCGCCGGCGGAGACGTCACCTGCCCGCCAGCGTTGGCGGGTTTGTACTACAGCTCAGGCCGCAGCCAGGCGCTTCAGCGCGTCTTTCGCCTTCAGCTCGGCGGCCAGCGAGGCGTCGAGCGACGAGCGGCACAGGCCGGCGTGCGCGTACTGCAGGTTCTCGTACAGCTCGGCCGTGGCGGGAAAGGCCTTCAGCATGAAGTCGAGGTCGTCGCCGGGCGGCACCTCGGCCAGCTCTTTGGACAGGTGGTCGACCACCGAGCGGTACTGGTCGGCGGCCATCGGGACGAGCTTGCGTTCCATGCGCTCCAGCAGCTGGGCCAGGGTCAGCAGAACGCGGAAACTCTCGGGGAGGGTGCGGGTGACAGCATTCATGACTCCGACATGGTGGCGAGCAGGGCTGCTTCAAGAGGCCACAATGCGCCCTCTTTCACACCCTGAACACCGTCGTCGCCCATGAAGATCGCCACCTTCAACATCAACGGCATGAACGCGCGCCAGCCCCGGCTGCTGGAATGGCTGGCCGAGACCTCGCCCGACGTGGCCTGCCTGCAGGAGCTGAAGACGCCCGACGAGAAGTTCCCGGCCGAGGCCCTGCGCGAAGCAGGCTACGAGGCCATCTGGCACGGGCAGAAATCGTTCAACGGCGTGGCCATCCTGGCCAAGGGTGTGAAGCCGGTGGAGCGCCGCCGCGGCCTGCCCGGCGACCCCGACGACAGCCACAGCCGCTACATCGAGGCCGAGGTCAATGGCATCGTGATCGGCTGCCTCTACCTGCCCAACGGCAACCCGCAGCCCGGCCCGAAGTTCGACTACAAGCTGAAGTGGTTCGACCGCCTGATCGACCACTCGGCCACGCTGCTCGCCGAGGGCAAGCCGACCGTGCTCTGCGGCGACTACAACGTGATCCCGACCGACGAGAAGAAAGACATCTACTCGCCCGCCTCGTGGACCAAAGACGCGCTCACCCAGCCCGAAAGCCGCGCCGCGTATTTCAAGATGCTGGCCCAGGGCTGGACCGACGCCATCCGCCAGGTGCGCCCCGATGAAGAGGTCTACACCTTCTGGGACTACATGCGCCAGCGCTGGCAGCGCAACGCGGGCTTCCGCATCGACCACCTGCTGCTGTCACCTGATCTGGCGAAACGCCTGCAGGACGCGAACGTCGACAAAGCCACCCGCGGCAAGGAAAAGGCCAGCGACCACGCGCCGGTGTGGGTGCGCCTGGGCTGACGCCCGATCGGCCTCAGCGCTTTTCCAGCGTCAGCATGTCGTTGACGCGCGTCATCTGGAAGCGGTTGAGAAAGCTGTTGCCCAGCAGCACGAAGGGCATCTGCGCCTGCACGACGTTGGCCTCCACGCCGTAGACCGTGACCTCGCCCACCCGCACCGAGGTCAGGTTGACGCGGTAGATCGGCACCATGCCACCGGCGGTGCTCGCCATGCCGCGCTGGCCGTCGCGGTACTTGAGACCGATGCGCTCTGCATCGGCCGCGCTCATGGCGATGGTGGTGGCGCCGGTGTCGACCATGAACTCGACCGCCCGCCCGTTGATCGCACCGCCCGTGACGAAATGGCCACCTGGCCCGGCCGAGAGCACGATGCGCGTGCCACCGTCGCTGCCGCCTCCGGCCCCCAGGCTCACGGGCGTGCCGCCCATCGGCACGGTGTGACGCTTGCCGCCGAGTTCGACCATCGCCCCATCGGGCGTGATCGACACCAGCTTCACCCCCTGCACCGTGGCGCCGACGGCCACCGTGCGCGGGCTGCCGTCGATCATCAGCAGGGCCTTGTCGCCGAGGCGGCCGCTCATGGAGACGGTCTGGGCCGAGGCGAGCCCCGCAGCGGCCAGGCACACAAGCGCCACGCCGGTGCGCAGCATCTCAGTCACGGAAATTGTTGAACGACAACGGCGCATCGGCGATCTCCTTGCGGATGAGCGCGATGGCGGCCTGGAGGTCATCGCGCTTGCCGCCGGTCACCCGGACGGTGTCGCCCTGGATCGCAGCCTGCACCTTCATCTTGCTTTGTTTGATGGTGGTCTGGATCTTTTTTGCCGTGTCGGAATCGATGCCGCTCTTGACCGTGATCTTCTGTTTCACCTTGTCGCCACCGATCTTCTCGATCTTGGCGCTGCGGTCGAGGAAGCGGATGTCGACGCCGCGCTTGGTCATCTTGGCCAGCAGGATGTCGAGCACCTGGTTGATCTGGAAGTCGCTGTCGGCGTAGACCGTGAGCTCTTCTTCCTTCAGTTCGACCTTGGCCGACGAGCCCTTGAAATCGAAACGGGTGCCGATTTCCTTGGCCGTTTGATCGACCGCATTGCGCACCTCCACGAGGTTGGGTTCCAAAACGGCGTCGAAGCTCGGCATATCAGGGTCTTTTCAAGGCTGGATCGGCGAAAATTCTGCCATGCAAATCGAGACAGGCGTGAGCCTGAAACCGTACAACAGCTTCGGCCTGCCGGCCGTGGCGCAAACGCTGGTGCGCGTCACGGGCGACGCCGACGTGCGCCGCGTGGTCGACCATGCCGAGCTCGGCACCGCGCCGAAATTCATCCTCGGCGGCGGCAGCAACATCATCCTCACGCGCGACATGCCGCAGGTGGTGCTCAAGGTCGAGGTGATGGGCCGGCGCATCGTCGAAGAGCGCGCCAACGCCTGGATCGTCGAAGCCGGTGCGGGCGAGAACTGGCATGACTTCGTCACCTGGACGCTCGCCCAGGGCTGCCCCGGGCTCGAAAACCTGGCGCTCATCCCCGGCACAGTGGGCGCCTCGCCGGTGCAAAACATCGGCGCCTACGGCATCGAGCTGAAAGACCGCTTCGACTCGCTCGAAGGCGTGGACCTGCTCACCGGCCGCACCGTGACACTCGGGCCCGAGATGTGCAAGTTCGGCTACCGCGACAGCGAATTCAAGCATTCGCTCGCCGGCCGCGTGCTCATCACCCGCGTGCGTTTCCGCCTGCCCAAGCCCTGGCAGCCAGTGCTCGGCTACCTCGAGATCGAGCGCAAGATGAACGAGACGGGCATCGGCCGCCCGACGCCGCAGCAGGTCTACGACTGGATCATCGCCATCCGCCGCGCCAAGCTGCCCGACCCGGCCGTGGTGGGCAACGCCGGCAGCTTCTTCAAGAACCCGGTGGTCACGCCCGAGCAGTGCCGCGACATCATCGGCCGCGACCCGGAGATCGTGCACTACCCCATGCCCGACGGCACCATGAAGCTCGCCGCCGGCTGGATGATCGACGCCTGCGGCTGGAAGGGCAAAACGGTGGGCCGCGCGGGTGTCTACGAGAAGCAGGCATTGGTGCTCGTCAACCGCGGCGGCGCCATCGGCTCGGAGGTGATGACGCTCGCCCGGGCGATCCAGGAGAGCGTGTACGGGCGCTTCGGCATCCGGCTGGAGCCGGAGCCGGTGGTCGTCTAGGGCTTTGCGCCAGCTTCGTACCAGCGCTTGATCAGCGCCCGCTCCGCATCGGTCATCTGCGTGGCGTTCCCCAGCGGCATGAGCTTCAGCACCACCGACTGCTGGTAGACCGCCTGCGCATTGCGCACGATCAGCTCCGGCGTGTGCAGCTGGATGGCCTTGTTCACGACTTGCTCGCTGTGACACATCACGCAGCGCTCGGTCACCACCTTCTGCACCTGCGCGAAGGACACCGGCGGCGCCCCTTCCGCCACCTTCTCGGCCTTCGGCATCGTCGCGGTGAACACGCCGGCCAGCAGCACCACGCCCACCATCGCATACCACCAGGGCACCGGCTGCCCAGTCGCATGCGCCTTGTGCCGCAGCACGAAGGATTGGCGGATCAGCGCGCCGGCCAGCATCATCACCACCAGCGTCACCCAGTTGTTGGGCCCGCTGTAGAGAAAGCCGTAGTGGTTGCTCAACATCGCGATGATCACCGGCAGCGTGAAGTAGGTGTTGTGCACGCTGCGCTGCTTGCCACGCTTGCCGTAGACCGGGTCGACCGGCTGGCCCGCGCGCAAGGCAACCACCACCTTGCGCTGGCCGGGGATGATCACCATCGCCACGTTGCCGCTCATGGTGGTGGCGATCATCGCGCCCACCAGCAGGAAGGCCGCGCGCCCGGCGAAGAGGTGGCACGAGAGCCATGACGCGAACACGATGAAGCCGAACACCAGCACGCCCACGATCAGGTCGCCGTGTGGGCCCTGGCCGAACAGGCGGCAGATGCCGTCGTAGATGACCCAGAAGGCGACGAAGAAACCGAGCGCGGTGGTGATGGCCGCGGCCGGCGACCAGTCGAACACGTTCTTGTCGATCAGGAAAGTGCTGGCGTTGAAGAGATAGAGCACCGCGAAGAGCGCAAAGCCGGTGAGCCAGGTGGAATAGCTCTCCCACATCGACCAGTGCAGCCGCTCGGGCAGCACCGCGGGCGACACCGGGTACTTCTGCTGGTGGTAGAAGCCGCCGCCGTGCACGGCCCAGAGTTCGCCGCCGATGCCTTTCTCGCGATCCTTTGCGTCGGCGGGGGGCGTGAGGCTGTTGTCGAGGGCGACGAAGTAGAACGAGGCGCCGATCCACGCCACGCCGGTGATGACGTGCGCCCAGCGCAGCAGCAGGTTGAGCCAGTCGAGCAGGTGCGAGTAGTCCACGCCTCAGCTACCCCTGTACGTCGAGTAGGCCCAGGGGCTCGCGAGCAGCGGCACGTGGTAGTGCTGCAGCGGGTTGGCGAGGCCGAAGTCGATGGGCACCGCGTCGACGAAGGGTGGCTCGGGCAGGCTCACCCCACGGCCGCGGAAATAGGCGGCCACCTCGAAGACGAGGCGGTAGGTGCCGGTCTTGAAGCTCGTGTCGTCGAGCAGCGGTGCATCGGCGCGCCCGTCGTGGTTGAGCGCCAGCTGCTTGAGCAGCGTGGGCTGCCCACCGTCCATGCGGTAGAGCGCCACCAGCATGCCCGCCGCGGGGCAGCCGTTCATGGTGTCGAGCACGTGGGTGGTGAGCTTGCCCATCTCGGCCTCGGGTTGGATTGCAGGTTGCAAGACGCGGAAAAGTGTATACAGTTTGCAGCACGCCGCCTAGCCACAACACCACCCGCACATGCCTCGCGCCCCTGCCAACCTGACTGCCATCCGCCCGGTGGCCCGAGGCAAAAGGGTTGCAGGCAAGAAGCAGGCCGCGTCGGGCAGCAAGCCCAGGCCCGCCGTGGCCGAGGCCGAGCTGCAAGACACCACCCGCCGCATCGCCGAGGCCATCACCGCCGCCATCGTCGAGCGGCGCCTCATGCCGGGCACCAAGCTCGCCGAGCAGAAGATCGCCGACATCTTCAAGGTCTCGCGCACCATCGTGCGGCAGGCCTTGCACCAGTTGAGCCGCGACAAGCTGGTCACGCTCACCCAGGCACGCGGCGCGCGCGTGGCCCAGCCGAGCGAGGAAGAAGCGCGCCAGGTGTTCGAGGTGCGGCACATGCTCGAGGCCGCGATGATCAAGCGCGCCGCCGCCGAGTTGAGCGAGCCGCAGATCGCACAACTGCGCCAGCACCTGCGCGAAGAAGAAGCCGCCGTGCAACGCACCGACGTGCCCGGCCGCACCCGGCTCCTGGCCGACTTCCACGTGGTGCTCGCCCACATGCTCGGCAACGAGGCGCTGGCCGACATCTTGCGAGAGCTGGTGTCACGCAGTTCGTTGATCTCCTTGATGTACCAGTCCGCCCATTCGGCCGAACATTCCTTCGCAGAACACGTGGCCATCGTCGATGCGCTTGCCGCGCGCGATGCCCGCGCCGCCGTCAAGCTCATGCAAAGCCATCTGCACAATGTCGAGCGCAACCTGCGCCTGAACCCCCGGGTGCCAGACTTGCCGTCGGTGCTGCATGCCGGAGACCCCTCATGACCAGCGACAAGACCTACCCGAGAGACCTGAAGGGCTACGGCCGCAACCCGCCACACGCCCAATGGCCCAACGGCGCGAGGATCGCCGTGCAGTTCGTCCTCAACTACGAAGAGGGCGGCGAGAACAACCCGCTGCATGGCGACCCGACCTCCGAGACCTTCCTCTCCGAGCTCATCACGGCGCAGGCCTACGAGAGCCGGCACATGACCATCGAGTCGATGTACGAATACGGCTCGCGCGTGGGTGTGTGGCGCATCCTGCGCGAATTCGAGAAGCGCAAGTTGCCCATGACCATCTTCGCGGTCGGCATGGCGATGCAGCGCTACCCCGAGTTGCTCTCGTGCTTCATGGACAACGGCTACGAGATCGCCAACCACGGCCTGCGCTGGATCCACTATCAAAACCTGCCCGAGGCCACCGAGCGCCGCCACATCGAGCTCGGCACGCATGTCCTGAAAGACATGACCGGAGGTGCCTGGCCCCTGGGCTGGTACACCGGCCGCGACAGCCCCAACACTCGCCGGCTCGTCGCCGAGCACGGCGGCTATGAGTACGACAGCGACTACTACGGCGACGACCTGCCGTTCTGGATGCCCGTGACCAAGAGCGACGGCAACACCGAGCAGCGCCTCGTGGTGCCCTACTCGCTCGACTGCAACGACATGCGCTTCGTGCAGACGCAGGGCTTCAACACCGGCGACCATTTCTTCACCTACCTGCGCGACAGCTTCGATGCGCTGTACGCAGAGGGCGACACCGCGCCCAAGATGATGAGCATCGGCATGCACTGCCGCCTGCTCGGCAAGCCGGGGCGCATCGGCTCGCTGCAACGCTTCCTCGACCACGTGCTCGCGCACGACAAGGTCTGGGTGTGCCGGCGCATCGACATCGCACGGCACTGGAAACAGCATCACCCGGCGCCGACATGAGCCTCACCCTGGATCAGCTCAACAACGCCTCGCACGACGAGGCGCTGCAGATGCTCGCCGGCGTCTACGAGCATTCGCCGTGGATCGCCAAGCAGGCGCTGGCGCAACGTCCGTTCAAGACACTCGCCGCCTTGAAGGTCGCCCTGGCGCAGATGGTGCGTGAAGCCGATCCGTCACAGCAGCTCGCGCTCATCCAGGCCCACCCCGAACTGGCCGGCAAGCTCGCCGAACAAGGCCAGCTCACCGCCGAGTCGAGCCACGAGCAGCACACCGCAGGCTTGAAAGCCTGCTCGCCCGAAGAGCTGGCCGCCCTGCAGCGGCTCAATGCGGAATACCGCGCCAAGTTCGGCTGGCCCTTCATCCTCGCCGTGCGCGGCCCGCGCGGCACCGGGCTCACGCGGCAGCAGATCATCACCACCTTCGCGCGCCGGCTCGAAGGCCACGCCGACTTCGAGCGCGCCGAGTGCCTGCGCAACATCCACCGCATCGCCGAGCTGCGGCTCAACGACAAGTTCGGCTTCGAGCCCACGCTCGGCCACCAGGTGTGGGACTGCGCCGAGCTGCTGGCGCAGCACAGCGACGTGGACGACGCGCTCACCGTCACCTACCTCACGCCCGCCCACATCGCCTGCCAGAAGCAACTCGCCTACTGGATGCGCGACTGCGGCTTCGACGAAGTCGAGATCGACGCCGTGGGCAACGTGGTCGGCGTGTACCACGGCACGCAGGAGGAAGCCCCGCGCCTGCTCACCGGCAGCCACTTCGACACCGTGCGCAACGGCGGCAAATACGACGGGCGGCTGGGCATCTTCGTGCCGATGGTGTGCGTGCGCGAGCTGCACCGACAGCGTCGGCGTCTGCCCTTCGACATCGAGCTGATCGCCTTCGCCGAAGAAGAGGGCCAGCGCTACCGGGCCACCTTCCTCGGCTCGGGCGCCGTCATCGGCCGCTTCGACCCGAGCTGGCTCGACCAGCATGACGCCGACGGCATCGCGATGCGTGACGCGATGGCCACGGCCGGCCTCGACCCCAAGCGCATCGCGTGGATGCAGCGCCACCCCTCGCGCTACCTCGGGTTCGTCGAGGTGCACATCGAGCAGGGCCCAGTCCTCAACGAGATGGACCTGCCGCTCGGCGTGGTGACGTCCATCAACGGCAGCGTGCGCATGCTGGGCGAGATGGTCGGCACCGCGAGCCACGCCGGCACCACGCCGATGGACCGGCGCCGCGATGCCGCCGCCGCCGTGGCCGAGCTGCTGCTCTACGTGGAAAAGCGCGCCGCCCAGGTGCCGCACCTGGTGGGCACGGTCGGCATGCTGGAAGTGCCCGCCGGCTCGATCAACGTGGTGCCCGGTCGCTGCAAGTTCAGCCTCGACATCCGCGCCACCACCGACGAGGTGCGCGACGCGATGGTGCATGACGTGCTGGCCGAGATCCGCGCCATCACCGAGCGCCGCAGCCTGCACTGCACGCTCGAAGAGACGCTGCGCGCCCCGGCCGCGCCCAGCGCCCCCGATTGGCAGCGGCGTTGGGAACGCGCCGTCGAGTCGCTCGGTCTGCCGGTGCACCGCATGCCCAGCGGCGCCGGCCACGATGCGATGAAGCTGCACGAAGTGATGCCGCAGGCCATGCTCTTCCTGCGCGGCGGCAACTCCGGCATCAGCCACAACCCGCTGGAGACGATCACGAGCGACGATGCGCAGCTCTGCGTCGAAGCCTTCCAGACCCTGCTGAACGATCTGGCGGAGGAACGTCCATGAACAACCGCCACCACGACCTCGACGCCTGGGTCGACGAGCACTTCAACGAAGAGGTGCGCTTCCTGCAAGCGCTGGTGCAGGTGCCCACCGACACGCCACCGGGCAACAACGCCCCGCACGCCGAGCGCACCGCCGAGCTGCTGCTGGCCTTCGACATGGAGGCCGAGCGCCACCCCGTGCCGGAAGACGAGGTGCGGGCCTATGGCCTGCAGTCGATCACCAACCTGATCGTGCGCCGCGCCTATGGCGAGGGCAAAACCATCGCCCTCAACGCCCACGGCGACGTGGTGCCGCCCGGCGAAGGCTGGGTGCACGACCCGTATGGCGGCGAGGTCGAAGACGGCAAGCTTTACGGCCGCGCGTCGGCGGTGAGCAAGAGCGACTTCGCCACCTTCACCTTCGCCGTGCGCGCCCTCGAATCGCTGGGCGCGCCGCTCCAGGGCGGCGTGGAGCTGCACTTCACCTATGACGAAGAATTCGGCGGCGAGCTCGGCCCGGGTTGGCTGCTGAAGCATGGCCTCACGAAGCCCGACTACCTCATCGCCGCCGGCTTCAGCTACGAGGTCGTCACCGCGCACAACGGCTGCCTGCAGATGGAAGTCACGGTGCACGGCAAGATGGCGCACGCGGCGATTCCCACGACCGGCGTCGATGCCTTGCAAGGCGCGGTGGCGATCCTCAACGCGCTCTACGCGCAGAACGCGCTCTACAAGCAAACGACGTCGAAGGTGAAGGGCATCACCCACCCCTACCTCAACGTGGGCCGCATCGAAGGCGGCACCAACACCAACGTCGTGCCGGGCAAGGTGGTGCTGAAGCTCGACCGCCGCATGATCCCCGAGGAAGACCCGGTCGCGGTCGAAGCCAGCATCCGCCAGGTGATCGCCGAGGCCGCCGCGTGCTACCCCGGCATCACGGTCGACATCAAGCGCCTGCTGCTCGCGCAGTCGTTGAAGCCACTGCCCGGCAACAAGCCGCTGGTCGAGGCGCTGCAGAAGAACGCGCAGGCGGTGTTCGGCGAAGCCATCCCGGCGATGGGCACGCCGCTCTACACCGACGTGCGCCTCTACTGCGCCCAGGGCATCCCCGCTGTCATCTACGGCGCGGGGCCGCGTACCGTGCTGGAGTCCAATGCCAAGCGCGCCGACGAGCACCTGGTGCTCGAAGACCTGCGCCGGGCCACCAAGGTGGTCGCCCGCACGCTCTACGACCTGCTGAGCTGACCCATGCTCCGACTCGAACTCTCAAAGCTCAGCAAGACCTACCCCGCCGTCAAGGCCAACGACCAGGTGAGCCTGCGCGTGAAGCCGGGCGAGATCCACGCCGTGCTGGGCGAAAACGGCGCGGGCAAGTCCACGCTGATGAAGATGATCTACGGCGCCGTGCGGCCGGATGAAGGCGAGATCCGCTGGAACGGCGAGCCGGTGCAGGTGCGCTCGCCCGCCGAGGCGCGGGCGCTCGGCATCAGCATGGTGTTCCAGCACTTCAGCCTCTTCGACACGCTCACCGCGGCCGAGAACGTGTGGCTGGGTCTCGACAAGTCGCTCTCGCTCGCCGAGGTCATCGAACGCATCACGAAGGTCTCGAAGGACTACGGCCTCGACGTGGAGCCGCTGCGCCCGGTGCACACGCTCTCGGTCGGCGAACGCCAGCGCGTCGAGATCGTGCGCGCGTTGATGACGAATCCGAAGCTCCTGATCCTCGACGAGCCCACCTCGGTGCTCACGCCGCAGGCAGTCGAGACGCTCTTCGTCACGCTGCGCAAGCTCGCGAGCGAAGGCTGCAGCATCCTCTACATCAGCCACAAGCTCGACGAGATCCGCGCGCTGTGCCACCACTGCACGGTGCTGCGCGCCGGCCGTGTCACCGGCGAGGTCGACCCGACGCAGGAGACCAACGCCAGCCTCTCGCGCCTCATGATCGGCGCCGAGCCGCCCCAGCTCAAGCACGAGCCGCGCACGCCCGGCGAGGTGGTGCTGGCGGTGCGCGAGCTCACGCTGCCCAAGCTCGACCAATTCGGCATGAGCCTGCAGGGCATTGGCTTCGAAGTGCGCGCCGGTGAGATCGTCGGCATCGCCGGGGTCTCGGGCAACGGTCAGCAGGAGCTGATGGCCGCGCTCTCGGGCGAAGACACCCGCGCCGCCGCCGCGAGCATCCAGCTTTTCGGCCAGCCCATCGCGCACAAGCCGCCGCAGGTGCGCCGCGCGGCGGGCCTGCACTTCGTGCCGGAAGAGCGCCTCGGCCGCGGCGCTGTGCCCACGCTCTCGCTCGCGCAGAACACACTGCTCACCCGCACCGAAGCGGTGGGCCGGGGCGGCTGGCTGCGCACGGGTCAGGTGCGGGCGCTGGCGCAATCGCTCATCGAGCGCTTCAACGTCAAGGCCGGCGGGCCCGATGCGGCGGCCAAGAGCCTCTCGGGCGGCAACCTGCAGAAGTTCCTCGTCGGCCGCGAGATCGACGCGAAGCCGAAGCTGCTCATCGTCTCGCAACCCACCTGGGGCGTGGACGTGGGCGCCGCCGCGCAGATCCGCGGCGAGCTGCTCGCGCTGCGCGACGCGGGCTGCGCGCTGCTGGTGGTGAGCGAGGAGCTCGACGAGCTCTTCGAGATCAGCGACCGGCTGCTCGTGATCGCCCAAGGCCGCATGTCACCCTCCATCGCCACGCGCGATGCCACCATTCCCCAGATCGGCGCCTGGATGTCGGGGCTCTGGACCCAAGAACCCAGCCAAGAGAGCACCCATGCTGAAGCTTGAGACCCGGCCCGAGCCGAGCCGGTGGATGTCGGTGCTGTCGCCGCTCCTGGCGCTCGCCATCACGGTGCTCATCGGCGTCGTGCTCTTCGCCCTGCTGGGCAAGGACCCGCTGCGCGGCCTGCAGGCCTTCTTCGTGGAGCCGGTGAAGAGCGTCTATGCGCTGACCGAACTCGCGATGAAAGCCACACCGCTGCTGCTGATCGCGCTCGGCCTCGCGGTGTGCTTCCGCTCCAACGTGTGGAACATCGGTGCCGAAGGCCAGTTCATCCTCGGCGCCATCTTCGCGAGCGGCGTGGCCATGATGGCCGGCAAGGACACGAGCCGCCTCATCGTCGTGGCCATCCTGCTGGCCGGGGTGCTGGGCGGCATGCTGTGGGCGGGCATCGTCGCCTTCCTGCGCGACAAGGCGAATGCGAGCGAGATCCTCGTGAGCCTGATGCTGGTCTATGTGGCCGACATGGTGCTGAGCTACCTCGTCTACGGGCCCTGGAAAGACCCGAACGGCTACAACTTCCCGCAGACCATCAACTTCCTCGCCGTCACGCAGATCCCCAGGCTGGCCACTGGCTTTCGCGTGAACATCGGCCTGCTCATTGCGCTGGCCTGCGTGGGGCTCTTCTGGCTCTTCCTCTTCCGCAGCTACGCGGGCTACCAGCTGCAGGTGGGCGGGCTCGCACCGGCTGCGGCACGTTACGCCGGCTTCTCGTCGCGCAAGGCGCTGTGGACGGCGTTGCTGCTCTCGGGCGGCATGGCGGGCCTGGCCGGTGCGTTGGAGGCGGCCGGGCCGCTCGGTCAGCTCACGCCGCACGTGCCGGCGGGCTACGGCTTCGCGGCGATCATCGTCGCCTTCGTCGGGCGGCTGCACCCAGTGGGCATCGTGTTCTCGGCCATCCTCATGAGCATGTTCTACATCGGCGGCGAGCTGGCGCAGTCGCGCCTGGGGCTGCCCAAGTCGCTCACCGGCGTGTTCCAGGGCCTGCTGCTCTTCACGCTGCTGGCGTGTGACACGCTCATCCACTACCGCGTGCGCTGGGTCTCGCGCCACGCCACCCCGCGAGCCGCCTGATGGACGCCTTCGCCCTGCTCATCGCCGCCACGCTCAACGCGGGCACCGTGATCGCCTTCGCCGCACTCGGCCTGCTCATCAACGAGCGCTCGGGCATCGTCAACCTCGGGGCCGAGGGCATGATGCTCGTGGCCGCCATCGCGGGCTTCGCCGCGGCGGTGCACACCGGCAGCCCGTGGGTGGGCCTGGCGGCCGGCGCGCTCGCGGGCGCGCTGCTGGCCGCCGTCTTCGGCGTGCTGGTGATCTGGCTCAACACCAACCAATACGCCACCGGCCTCGCGCTCAGCCTCTTCGGCACCGGCTTCTCGGCGTTCATCGGCATCCGCTACACGCAGGAGCGGCTGCCCGAGCGGCCGCCGCTGCACATCCCGGTGCTCGGCGACATCCCGTTCATCGGGCCGGCCCTCTTCCGCCAGCATGCGATGGTGTACGTCGCCATCGCGCTCACGATCGCCCTCGCCTGGTTTCTCTACCGCTCACGCGCGGGGCTCGTGCTGCGGGCGGTGGGCGAGTCGCCCGAGTCGGCGCATGCGCTGGGCTACCCGGTGCGGCGCATCCGCCTGCTCGCGGTGATGGTGGGCGGCGCGCTGTGCGGCATCTCGGGCGCCTACATCTCCACCGTCTACACGCCGCTGTGGGTGGAAGGCATGGTGGCCGGCAAGGGCTGGATCGCGCTCGCGCTCACCACCTTCGCCACCTGGCGCCCGGCACGGGTATTGCTCGGTGCCTACCTGTTCGGCGGCGTGACCATGCTGCAGTTCCACCTGCAAGGCGAAGGCGTGCAGATCTCGAGCCAGTTGCTGACCATGCTGCCCTACCTGGCCACCATCGTCGTGCTGGTGCTGATCTCGCGCAACGCCACCTGGATCCGCGTGAACATGCCGGCCTCGCTGGGCAAGCCGTTCTTTCCTGGGAGTTGATAATCCGAGGTGCTGTTCTCGCACCCTGTTTGCCTGCGCCACAAGCGCAGTTCCTTCATCTGGAGAAGAAGACATGACCTCATCCTCTAAACGTTCCCTGCTGAAGATCGCAGGGTGGAGCACCCTCGCAGCGGCCGCTGCGCTGGTGGGCTGCGGCAAGAAGGAAGAAGCGGCACCGCCGGCGGCCTCGGCGCCGGTGGCCGCCTCGGCCCCGGCCAAGCCGGCCCCGCTGAAGATCGCCTTCGCCTACATCGGCCCGGTGGGCGACGGCGGCTGGACCTTCGCGCACGACAACGGCCGCAAGGCCATCGAGAAGGAATTCGGCGACCGCGTGCAGACGAGCTTCGTCGAAAACGTGCCCGAAGCCGCCGACGCCGAGCGGGTCTTCCGCGACATGATCGGCCAGGGCAACAAGCTCATCTTCGGCACCACCTTCGGCTACATGGACTCCATGCTCAAGGTCGCCCCGGAAGCGAAGGACGTGAAGTTCGAGCACGCCACCGGCTTCAAGACCGCCGAGAACATGCGGACCTACGACAGCCGCACCTACGAAGGCGCCTACATGGCCGGCATCATCGCGGGCGCGATGACCAAGACCAACACGCTGGGCGTGGTGGGCTCGGTGCCCATCCCCGAGGTGATCCGCAACATCAACAGCTTCACGCTCGGTGCACAGTCGGTGAACCCGAAGATCAAGACCAAGGTGGTCTGGGTCAACAAGTGGTTCGACCCGCCGAAGGAAACCGAAGCCGCGCAGTCGCTGCTCAATGGCGGCGCCGACGTGCTGTTCCAGAACACCGACTCGTCCGCCGTGCTCAAGACCGCCGGCAAGGCCGGCAAGTACGCCTTCGGCTGGGACAGCGACATGTCGTCGTACTCGCCTGAAGCGCACCTGGCCTCGTCGATCATCAACTGGGCCCCGTACTACATCAAGGCCACCAAGGATGCGCTCGAAGGCACCTGGACGACCGGCGCGGTGTGGTGGGGTGTGAAGGAAGGCGCGATCGACATCGTGTCGATCTCCGACAAGGTGCCCGCCGAGATCAAGACCAAGGTCGAGACGGTGAAGGCCGGCCTGAAAGACGGCAGCTTCGCGATCTGGAAGGGCCCCATCCTCGGCCAGGACGGCAAGGAAGTGGTCAAGAAAGACGAGACCGCCGACGACAAGTTCCTGAGCGGCGTCAACTTCTACGTGAAGGGCGTCGAAGGCAAGGTGCCGGGCGCGAAGTAAGCGCACGGCCCACGCCATGACGAAGGCCGCCACGTGCGGCCTTCTTTGCTCAAGATGATCGAATCGACCCTCTGGCACCCGGTGGCCGCAAGCGTTGCGCTCGTGGCCGACCTGCCGCTGCCCGTGCGCCTGCTCTCGCAGGACTTCGCGCTCTGGCGCGACGCGAGCGGCACGGCCCACGCCTTCCCCGACCAGTGCCCGCACCGCGGCACGCGGCTCTCACTCGGGCGGGTGCTGCACGGCGAGGCGGGCTCGCGGCTGGAGTGCCCGTACCACGGCTGGCAGTTCGACGCCACCGGCCAGTGCCGCCACATTCCCGCGCTGCCGGCGTTCACGCCCCCGGCCACGCACGCGGTGTGCACGCACGAGATCCAGGAGCGGCACGGCCTCGTCTGGCTGCGCCTGCAAGCCGGCGACGCCGCACCGCCCGCCTTCGCCGCGGAGACCGAGCCCCACCTGCGCAAGCTGCTCTGCGGCCCCTACGACGTGCAGGCCAGCGCGCCACGCATCGTCGAGAACTTCCTCGACCTCGCGCACTTCGGCTTCGTGCACGACGGCTGGCTCGGCGACCGGGGCCACGCCACGCTCGCCGACTACCGCATCGAGACCACGCCGCAAGGCTTCATCGCCCACGGCTGCACCGCCTGGCAACCGCAGAGCAATCGGCTGTCGACCCAAGGCAGCCAGGTCGAATACCGCTACGAGCTGACCGGCCCCTACAGCGCTCAGCTCACCAAGCTGCCGCAGGCCCAGGCCGGTTACCAAGACGTGATCGGCCTCTATGTCTGCCCGGTCGACCCCGAGCGCAGCCGCGTGTGGTTCCGCCTCGCGGTGACCGATTTCGATTCGGACGACGCGCAGCTGCGCGCCTTTCAAGACACCATCTTCCGGCAAGACCAGCCCGTGCTCGAATCGCAAAGCCCCAAGCGCCTGCCGCTGTCTCTTGGCCCTGGGCACGGCGGCGAGGTGCATTGCGCTGCCGACCGCAGTTCCGCCGCCTACCGCCGCTTTCTCACCGAACGCGGCATCACCTTTGGAGTGTGCTGATGACCACCGCGACACCTGACTTCCGCAAGATCCCGCGCGAGCGCCTGCCCGAGCTGCTGCGCACCATGCCCAAGACCGAGCTGCACCTGCACATCGAAGGCTCGCTCGAACCCGAGCTGATCTTCCAGCTTGCGCAGCGCAACGGCGTGAAGCTCGCCTACCCGAGCGTCGAGGCGCTGCGCGAGGCCTATGCCTTCACCGACCTGCAGAGCTTCCTCGACATCTACTACGCGGGCGCCAGCGTGCTCTTGAAGGAAGAAGACTTCTTCGACATGGCGATGGCCTACTTCCGCCGCGCCAAGGCCGATAACGTCGTGCACGCCGAACTTTTCTTCGACCCGCAGACGCACACCGAGCGTGGCGTGAGCTTCGAGACCGTCATCAAGGGCCTCACCCGCGCCTGCGAGACGGCCAGGCGCGAGCTCGGCATGAGCTCGCTCCTCATCATGTGCTTCCTGCGCCACCTGAGCGAAGAGGCCGCCTTCGCGACGCTGGAAGACGCCCTGCCCTGGCGCTCGCATTTCGTGGGCGTCGGCCTCGACAGCGGCGAGCGGGGCAACCCGCCCGAGAAGTTCGCCCGCGTCTATGCCAAGTGCCGCGAGCTGGGCCTGCGCCTCGTCGCGCACGCGGGCGAGGAGGGCCCGGCCGAGTACATCTGGAACGCGCTCGACGTGCTCCAGGTCGAGCGCATCGACCACGGTGTGCGATGTGTGGAAGACCCGAAGCTCGTGCAGCGCCTCGCGGCCGAGCGGGTGCCCTTGACCGTGTGCCCGCTGTCGAATGTGAAACTGTGTGTGTTCAAGACGCTCGACCAGCACAACCTCGCGACCCTGCTCGACGCCGGGCTGTGCGTGACGGTCAACTCCGACGACCCGGCGTATTTCGGCGGTTACATCAACCAGAACTTTCTCGAGACTTTCGAGTCACTCCCCGCGCTCGGGGCGCGGGAGGCCTACCAACTCGCACTCAACAGCATCGACGCCAGCTTTGCGCCAGCGGTCGACAAACAGGCCTGGCGGCAGCAACTCGCCGGGGTTTTCTCCTAAAGGGCGCCCCGTGAAGAAGGAGGCGCCGTCCTACAGACGGCTGTCATCGGGCGGCCCTAACCTTCGCCACCATGTTCGAACACATCCGCGCAGACCTGCGCAATTACCGGGGCCGCTGGTGGGAGCAGGGTTTCTGGGTCATGCTCGTCTACCGCTTCGGGCGCTGGCGCTACGGCATCAAGCCGGCCGTGATCCGCAAGCCGCTGTCGCTGCTCTACAAGATCGCCTACAAGTTCGTGCAGATCCTCACCGGCATCGACCTGCCGTGTGAAGTGGAGGTCGGCCGCAACTTCGTCATCGACCACTTCGGCGGCATCATCGTCAGCGGTTATGCCAAGTTCGGTGACAACTGCCGCCTGCGCCACGACGTGTGCGTGGGCCTGCGCCACACCGAAGAGCCCGTGGCACCGGTGATCGGCAGCAACGTCGACATCGGCGCCGGGGCGAAGATCCTGGGCGCCATCACCATCGGCGACAACGTGCTGATCGGCGCCAACGCGGTGGTCATCACCGACGTGCCGTCGAACTCCATCGCTGTGGGCGTGCCGGCCAAGATCCAGCCGCGCGTGCCCCGCGAGCAGGAAGGCGAGCTGGCCAAGAGCCGCGCCGCCGCGCGCGCTGCAGCCGAAGCCAAGGTGCGGCCTCTGGCCGCCGTGGCCCGCACGTCGCTCGGCGCCGACTCGCACCTCTGATCCCTGACACGGCCCGGTCACACCGGGCCCGCGGAGCGCAGCCCGGGACGGGTCTGCGACAATTCGCCCTCCCAGCCGCCTGCGTGCCCCCGCAGGCGGTTCTGCTTTCAGTCCCGGGGCCATGTAGAGGAACACCATGCTTCAAAACCTCGCCCGCGGCCTCATGGCCGCGATGCTCGCTGCCGTTGCAGCCACCACCACCTCGCTCCCCGCCACCGCGCAGACGACCCGCCCCCTGAAGGTCGGCTTCGTCTACGTGAGCCCGATCGGCGACGCCGGCTGGACCTACCAGCACAACCTCGGCCGCCTCGCGATGGAAAAGGCGCTCGGCCCACAGGTGAGCACCACCGCCGTCGAGGCCGTGGCCGAAGGCGCCGACTCCGAGCGGGTGATGCGCGACCTCGTGGCCCAGGGCCACAAGCTCATCTTCGCCACGAGCTTCGGCTACCTCGAGCCCGCCCTGCGCGTGGCCGCCGACCACCCCGACGTGGTGTTCGAACACGCCGGCGGCTTCAAGACCGCGAAGAACCTCAACACCTACAACGCCCGTTTCTACGAAGCCCGCTACCTCGCCGGCCTGCTCGCCGGCAAGACGAGCAAGAGCGGCATCGCCGGCTACGTGGCCGGCTTCCCGGTGCCCGAGGTGGTGCAAGGCATCAACGCCTTTGCACTCGGCATGCGTGCCGCCAACCCCAAGGCGCAGGTCAAGGTGGTGTGGCTCAACACCTGGTTCGACCCGCCGCGCGAGCGCGAAGCCGCCACTTCGCTCATCAACCAGGGCGCCGACGTGCTGACCAACCACAGCGGCTCGCCCGCCGTGCCGCAGACCGCCCAGGCGCACTTCGCAAGCAAGGGCGTGCGCGTGATCGCCTACCAGAGCGACATGAGCCGCCACGCCCCCGACGCACAGCTCACCGCCATCACCCACCAGTGGGGCGCGTACTACACGCGCGTGGCCGAGGCCGTGCGCAAGGGCACCTGGCAGGCCAAGCCGGTATGGGGCGGCATGAAAGACGGCTTCATCGCGCTGGCGCCCTTCTCGCCCTCGGTGCCGGCGGACGTGGCTGCGCTTGTCAGGAAGCGCGAGGCCGACATCGTGGCGGGCCGCTTCCACCCCTTCTCGGGCAAGTTGATCGACAACCACGGCGACGTGCGCCAAGCCGCCGGTGTGATGGACGACGCGGCGCTCTCGAGCATGAACTGGTTCGTGCAGGGTGTCGTGGGCAGCCTGCCCAAGCCCTGAGGCCGCGGCGCGGTGGGGCCGCGTTCAAGTTTGCCGGCGCGGTGCCGAAAACGTTCTGAGCGGGCCACCTCGCCCTTGGGCCGGGGGTGCCCGGGCGTTCCCGCGGCACACACATGAGCACAGGCAGCAACCCCTCCCCGACGATCCCGATCCAGAAGGCACTGGCCTCCGATTTCGTGCCGCTGGAGGAGGAGCCCCGAGCCTGCGCCGACTGCAGCACCGGCGAGCGTCTGGGCTTCCAGTTCAGCTTCGCCTACCAGCCCATCGTCGACATCGAGGCGCGGCAGATCTTTGCGCATGAAGCCCTGGTGCGCGGCCCCGCCGGCGAGGGCGCCGCGAGCGTGCTGTCGCAAGTCAACGAGGCCAACCGCTATCGCTTCGACCAGGCCTGCCGCACCAAGGCAATCAAGACCGCTGCGCTGCTGAACATGCAGACGCATCTGTCGATCAACTTCATGCCCAACGCGATCTACCGGCCCGAGCTGTGCATCCGCGCCACGCTGGCGGCGGCACGCCAGCACGGCTTCCCGCTCGAGCGCATCATCTTCGAGACGGTCGAGGGCGAGCGCGTGAGCGACGGGAAGTGGCTCGCCGAGATCCTTCGCGAGTACAAGCGCATCGGTTTCCTGACGGCCATCGACGACTTCGGCGCCGGTTATGCCGGCCTCAACCTGCTGGCCGACTATCAGCCCGACATCATCAAGCTCGACATGGACCTGGTGCGCGGCATCGATCAACGGCCGGCTCGCCGGGCCATCGTGCGCGGTGTGGCGCGCATCTGCGAAGAGCTCGGCATCCGGCTGCTGGCCGAAGGCGTCGAGACCGTCGACGAGTCCCTCTGCCTGCAAGACATGGGCGTGAAGCTCATGCAGGGCTACCTCTTCGCCAAGCCCCTGTTCGAACATTGCGGGCAGACCGACAGCATTCACTGGCCGCCGATCCGCCCGCGCTGAGCCCGCAGGCTCAGAGCTTGAAGACGCCCACCACCTCGGCCATGCGCGCGGCCTGATGGCTCAGGCTCTCGGCGGCGGCGGCGCTTTGCTCCACGAGGGCGGCGTTCTGCTGCGTCACCTGGTCGAGCTGGCTGACGGCGTCGCCCACCTGGCCGATGCCCGTCGTCTGCTCGAGGGTGGCACGCGAGATCTCTTCGATGAACTGGCTCACATGCCGGATCTGGGCCACGATGGCGCCCATCGACTGGCCCGCATCGTTGACCTGGCGTGAGCCCGCCTCGACCTTCTCGACGCTGGCGCCAATCAAGGTCTTGATCTCCTTGGCGGCACTGGCAGACCGCTGCGCCAAGGCACGCACTTCGCTCGCCACCACCGCAAAGCCACGGCCCTGCTCGCCGGCCCGTGCCGCTTCCACCGCCGCGTTGAGCGCGAGGATGTTGGTCTGGAAGGCGATGCCATCGATCACGCCGATGATGTCGGCGATCTTCTTCGACGCGTTGGCGATGTCGTGCATGGTCTCGACGACCTGCCCCACCGCGGCGCCGCCTTGCGTGGCGGCGGCCGAGGCCTGGCTGGCCAGCTGGTTGGCCTGCCGGGCGGTCTCGGCGTTGTGCTTGACGGTGCCGGTGAGCTGCTCCATCGAGGCCGCGGTCTGCTGCAGGTTGCTCGCCTGCTCTTCGGTGCGCTGGCTCAGGTCGGCATTGCCGGCGGCGATCTCGGCGGAGCCGGTGGCGATCGAATCGGAGGCGCTGCGCACCTGGCCCACGATGCGCGCGAGGCTTGCCTGCATGGTGACCAGCGAGGCCAGCACACTGCCGCGCGGGGCGCGCTCCGCCAGGGCGATGGGGCTCAGGTCACCGCTGGCCACGCGCTGCGCGGCCAGGCCGAGCTCGGCCGGCTCGGCCCCGAGCGCACGCGTGAGGCTGCGGGTGATGAGCAAGCCGGCGACCGCCGCGGCCACGAAGGCCATCACGCACCCCAGCAGGAGCATCGTGCGCTGGGCCGAGTACTGCTCGGCGGCCTCCTGGGTGAGGCGACGGGCCTGCGCCTGCGTGTAGTCGTCGTAGTCGACCGTCGCCTTGATCAGCGCCGCCAGCAGCGGGCGGCACTCGTCGTTCATCTTGGCGGTGGCCTGCTCGGTCTTCCGGTCCAGCGCGAGGTCCACGATGGCCAGGGCCACCGGGCCGTAAGCCCGCTCCAGGCGCGCGATCTCGGCGATCAGGCCGCTCGCCTTGGCCGATGCGTCGCTTCCGGCCGAGGCCAAGCGCGCCAGCTCGGCCAGGCTCGCCTGCACGTCGTCGTGTGCCCGGCTGACCGAGGCTTTTTCTTCGGCCAGATCGGCGGGCTTCGTCACCAGCACCAGGTTGCGGGCCGCAATGGCACGCCGGTCGACGGCGCTGCGAACCTGCGCGGCGAGCCGCGCCCGCGCATCGATGCCTTCGACATAGCCCGTGAAGCGGGCGTTGGAGTCGCCCAGGGCCTTCAACGACAACCCGGAAATCAGCAGGACAAAGGTGGCCAGGCCACCGAACGCCAGGCCCAGTTTGGCGCGCACGGTCAGGGGGTTGGAGTTCATGGTGTCATCTCTCGGAGAAAAAGTGAGGTGACGATATCTGATCAGAACTGATTTACATATACGTCATAACTGATGGATCGTGACCTCGCTCACGGGAAAGCCGAGATTGGCGATTGATCCTCCTGATCGATGGAATAGATCATCACAACTGACGTATGCTGCGGGCTCGCAAGCGCTCCTTCCGTGAAGCCTTTGGCCCCTTCCGCCCACTCCCCTCGCAGCACCCTGGCCTGGATCGGCCAAGCCACCCGCGTGCCCCGCGCGCTGGCGGATGCGGTCACGCGCTTCGAAGACAGCGACGACTTCCTGCTGTCGCCGGGCGCCTATGACTTCGATTTCTATGTGGTCGCGCTGGCACAGCGCGGCGTGCGCGGCATCGACCTGATCCGGCTCATGCGCCGGCGCACCGCGGCCGGCATCGTGGCCCTGGCCGACGACGTGCGGGGCGAGCTGGTGCAAGCGCTCGACTCAGGTGCCGACATGGTGTTGCCAGCCGACGCCCCTGCCGACCACCTGGTGGCGGGCGTGGCGGCGGTGCGTCGCCGGCTGCAGCAGGCGGTGCCCACCTCGGCGAGTGCGTCACGCCCGTGGACCTTGCTGGAAGAGCGCGGTGCGTTGCTCGCGCCGGATGGCACGCAGATTCCGCTGAGCGAGAGCGACCTGGCGATCGTGGGCTGCTTCGCCGACGCCGGGGGTGGCAAGGTGGAGCGACGGGTGCTGGTCGAGCGCCTGTGGGGCCGCGAGGCTGCTCACGTCGGAACGGAAAACGCCCTGCATGCCACGCTGTACCGCCTGCGAAAGCGGATCGAACAGGCGGGCCAGGCGTTCGTGCCCGTGCACGCCGTGGCGCGAGTGGGCTACGAGTTTCGTGCGCCGCTCGTGCGGGGCTAGCGGCGTTCGGCCTCGAACATCCGTGCCAACAGGCGCTGCGCCCGCTCGGGCGGTACCTCAGGCGATGCGAGCAGTTGCTCGATGAGATCGTCGGCACCTGGCGCTTCGGCGAATGCCATGCTCCAGGCTGCGAAGCGGCGCTGCGGCAGATCACCTTCGACGAGACGCTTCAACGCTTCGTGGCGCGGGTCGGCGCCGATCACGTCCATCGTCTCGGCCACCGCTTCTGGCGTGCCCTCGAGCACCTGCGCGAAGTGGCCGCCGGTGAAGAGCAACGAACCCGTGACGCCACGCCGGCTGTTTTGCTCGCGCGCGCAGCGAAGAATCCTGTCGACGTCGGTCGGCGTGGCGAGCGAGCGGCTGACGTAGAAGACTTGCGAGAGGCTGGGCGAATCGGAGGTGGGCATGGGTCGGGCTCAGCCGGGGCGCTGCGCAGAGCCGCAAGCGTAGCGGGTCATGCGCGGCACCGACAGGTCGAACTGCCCTGCCAAACCGGGCCATTTCCACGGCCGAAAGCTCGGCGCACCTTGAACGCGCAGCCCTGAGACACTCCCGGGATGTCATCGCAGCACCCCATCACTCCCCGCATCGCCTTCTACCTCACCCTGCCGCCGCTGCTGTGGGCCGGCAACGCCGTCGTCGGCCGAGCGCTCGTGGGCACCGTGCCGCCGATGGCGCTGAGCGCGATCCGCTGGGCGATTGCCCTCGTGCTGCTGCTGCCGTTTGCCACCCGGCTGTGGCGGCGGCCGCGGGACATCCGCGAACGCTGGCCCTACCTCGCGCTCATCGGCATCCTCGGCGTGGGCACCTACAACTCGCTGCAGTACCTGGCGCTGCAAACGTCTACGCCGATCAACGTCACGCTCATCCTCTCGAGCATGCCGCTGTGGATGCTGCTCTTCGGCATCCTCTTCTACCGCGAACACCCCACGCGCCAGCAGATCGCAGGCGCGCTGCTCTCTCTCGCTGGCGTGGCGCTCGTGATCTCACGTGGCGACCTCAAGGTGCTGCTCGACCTGCACCTGCTGCCCGGCGACTTGCTGATGCTCGTGGCCGTCGCGCTCTGGGCCTGGTACAGCTGGCTGCTCGCACGCCCGCCTGCCCACATGCGCGGCGAGGCGCGGCCCGACTGGGGCTGGGCCGAGCTGCTGGTGGTGCAGATGATCTTCGGCACGATGTGGGCCGCGGGCGCCGCGGGCGTCGAAGCCGTGGTGAGCCCGGCGCAGATCCACTGGTCGCCGATGGTGGTGCTCGCGCTGGCCTATGTGGCGATCGGGCCTTCGCTACTCGCCTATCGCTTCTGGGGCGAAGGCGTCTCGACCGTGGGGCCGGCTGTTGCGGCGTTCTTCAGCAACCTCACGCCGGTGTTTGCGGCGGTGATGTCGGCGTTGTGGCTGGGAGAGCCGCCGCGGTGGTATCACGTGGCGGCGTTCGTGTTGATCGGGGCGGGGATCGTGGTGAATTCGCGGCGCTGAGACACACCTCTTCCGAAGTGCAGTGCGCCTCGCGCATCGGCCGCTAGAACGTCCCGGGGTAAGCACCGCCGTCCATCAAGATGTTCTGCCCCGTGATGAAGCCTCCATGCACGCTGCAGAGGAACGCACACATCGCGCCGAACTCTTCCGGCGTACCGAAGCGTCCAGAAGGGTTCTGCTTGCGCCGCTGATCGGCGATCGCGTCGATGCTCACGCCACCGGCCTTTGCAGCGCCTGCCATCGTCACGCGCAAACGATCGGTGTCGAAGGGCCCCGGCAGCAGCCCATTGATCGTCACGCCCTTGGCCACCGTCTTGCGTGCCAGACCCGCCGTGAAGCCGGTGAGACCGGACCGCGCCCCGTTCGACAAACCGAGGATGTCGATCGGCGCCTTCACCGCCGCCGAGGTGATGTTGACGATGCGACCGAAACCGCGCGACATCATCGGGTCGACCACCGCCTTCATCAGCTCGATGGGCGTGAGCATGTTGGCATCGAGGGCCTTGATCCAGGCGTCGCGGTCCCACTCGCGGAAATCGCCGGGCGGCGGGCCACCGGCGTTGTTGACGAGGATGTCGACCTGCGGGCAGGCGGCCAATGCGGCGGCGCGGCCTTCGGGCGTGGTGATGTCGCCCGCGACCGTGCGCACCTCGCCGCCCTTGAGCGCACGCAACTCGGTGGCCGTCGCCTCCAGCGCCTCGGCGCCACGCGCGGTGATGACCACGTTCACGCCCTCCTTCACCAGCGCCTGCGCACAGCCTTTGCCCAGCCCCTTGCTGGCCGCACACACCAGCGCCCACTTGCCTTCGATTCCAAGATCCATCACTCATCTCCTCAAACGGAACAACACGATCGCCGGCGAAGCCAGGCGCAGATCAAGCCACGCCCAAGGGTCCGGCTTTGCCGACCCGATGGGTGGCGCCCCTCGGGGGCAGGAGCGAAGCGACTGGGGGGCCGATTCATCTCCATTTGGCGAGCAACCAGATGCCCGCGAGAACCAAAACCGTGCCGGCCGCGATCCACATCGTGAAGGGCTCGCCGAGGATGACGACGCCCATCAGGATGGTCGACAGCGGCCCGAACATGCCCACCTGCGTGGCCATCGAGGCGCCGATGCGCTCAATGGCCAGCATCACCAGCAACACCGGGCAGAAGGTGCAGGCCACCGCGTTGAGCACGCTGAGCCAGATCACCTCGGGCGCCACCGCCATCGCACTCACCGGCCGAAGGATGAAGAACTGCGCGATGCACAGCACGCAGGCGATCGAAGTCGCCAGGCCGGTGAGGCGCAGTGCCCCGAGACGCTTGACCTCCTCGCCGCTGTAGACGAGGTAGAGCGCATAACTCACCATGCTGCCGAACACGAGCGCAGCACCCAGCGCCACGTTGCTGCCCAGGAGCGTGACCTCGTGGCCGAACACGAGCAGCACGCCGCAGTAGCTCACCGCGAGCGAGACGAGCTGCCGCCGCGTGACCTTCTGCTTGAAGAGCAGCACGCCGAGAAAGAGCACCAGCGTCGGGTTGAGGTACAGGATGAGCCGCTCGAGGCTCGCGGTGATGTACTGCAGGCCCGCGAAGTCGAGAAAGCTCGCGAGGTAGTAGCCGCTGAAGCCGAGGCCGGTGACGGCCAGCCAGTCGCGCCGCGTGAGCGGGGCCTTGCCGCGCCCCGACCACCACGACAGCAGCAGGAACATCGGCAGCGCGAACAGCATGCGGTACATGATGAGCGTGACCGCATCCACCCCGTAGCGGTACGCCAGCTTCACGATGATGGCCTTGCCCGAGAACGCGATGGCGCCGAGCGCGGCGAACACGAAGCCCGGCCACAGGGCCTTCTGCGGCATGCCGGCCGCAAGCGAACCGGAGGACATGCTCAGTACACCACCGCCTGCCCATCGCGCCGCGGGTCGCTCGCGGCCACATAGCCTTCGACGGCGGGGTCGCCCAGGCGCCAGATGAACTGGCCGGCACCGAAGTCCTGGTAGGAGTCGTTGATGACCTCCATCTGGTGCCCGCGCTCGGCGAGGCCTTGCACCGTGGCCGGGTTCATCGCGCTCTCGACGTTGATCTCCAGGCCCGCGTTGAAGCGCCAGCGCGGCGCGTCACACGCGGCCTGGGGGTGCTGGCGGTAGTCGAGCATGCGCACGAGCGTCTGCATGTGGCCTTGCGGCTGCATGTTGGCGCCCATCACGCCGAAGCTCATCACCGGCTGGCCGTCTTTGGTGAGGAAGGCGGGGATGATGGTGTGGAAGGGCCGCTTGCCCGGCGACACCACGTTGGGGCTCTTCGCATCGAGGCTGAAGGCATGGCCGCGGTTCTGCATCGACAGGCCGTACTCCGGCACCACCACGCCCGAGCCGAAACCCTGGAAGTTGCTCTGGATGAAGCTGACCATCATGCCGCGCTCGTCGGCGGCGGTGAGGTAGATGGTGCCGCCTTTCACCGGATTGCCGGCGCCGAAATCCTGTGCGCGCTTCATGTCGATGAGCTTGGCGCGCGAAGCGAGGTACGCATCGTCGAGCAGCTGCTCGGCCGTGACCTCCATGCTGGCCGGTTCGGCCACGTAGCGGTAGACGTCGGCGAAGGCGAGCTTCATCGCTTCGATCTGCAGGTGCTGCGAGTCCACCCCGTCGACCTTCATCGAGCTGAGGTCGAAGTGCGAGAGGATGCCGAGCGCGATGAGCGCCGCGATGCCCTGCCCGTTGGGCGGGATCTCGTGCAGCGTGTGGCTGCCATAGGTCTTGCCGATGGGCGTGACCCACTCGGGCTTGTAGCCGGCGAAGTCTTCCACGGTGATCGAGCCGCCGTGCTCGCGCGCATGGCGCGCCGCGGCTTCGGCGATCTCGCCGCCGTAATACGCCGCGCCCTTGCTCTGCGCGATGAGGCGCAGCGACTTCGCCGCACCGGGGAAGCGGAACAACTCGCCCACCTCGGGCGCACGGCCGCGCGGCATGAAGCTCTGCGCGAAGCCCGGCAGCTCGGCCAGCAGCGGCGTGGCCGCGGCCCACTTCTGCTGCACCACGACCGGCACCGCATAACCGCGCTCGGCGAGCTCGATGGCAGGCTCGAGCAGTTCGCCGAAGGGCAGCTTGCCGAAGCGCTCGCTCAAGGCCACCCACGAAGCCACCGCCCCGGGCACGGTGACGCTGTCCCAGCCGCGCTGGGGCGGGCTCTTCGCGTCGTCGCCGTACTTGGCCTTGAAGTAGTCGCGCGTCCAGGCCTGCGGGGCGCGGCCCGAGGCGTTGAGGCCGTGCAGCTGCTGCCCGTCCCAGAGGATGCAGAACGAATCGGAGCCGAGCCCGTTGCTCACCGGCTCGACGATGGTCATGGCCGCCGCCGCCGCGATGGCGGCGTCGACCGCGTTGCCGCCGTTCATCAGCATGCGCAGGCCGGCTTGCGCCGCGGCCGGGTGCGAGGTCGAGACGACGTTGCGCCCGAAGACGGGCAGGCGCTGGGTGGGGTAGCCGGTGGTCCAGTCAAAGGTGGGGTGGGTCATGGTGGGGCCTCGGTCGCGTGCTGTCGTCAACGCACGGTCGGGTTGACGGCGGCGTTTGACATCCGGGATGTTGACTGCTCAACTGCACCAGCATACCGGCAGCACGATGCCACTGCGAGCCTGATGCGGGAGACGGACAGGCGATGAACAACAACACCGACCTTGGGCGCCTCAAGGCGCGCTGCCTCGTCGCGACGGGAGCGGCGGCCCTGGGCTTGCTGGTGCTCATGTACGCACCACCCTTCGACGTGTGGACCAACCCCCACACCAGCATGCTGACGGTGCACCTGCTGCTGGAGCTGTTCGCCGTCATCATCGCCACGCTCATCGTGGTGATTTCCTGGCATGCCTTCGGTTCGCCCCGCGAGGTGGCGCAGGCCAAGCTGATGCTCGCCGGCTTCCTCGTGGTGGGCGTGTGCGACTTGGTGCATGCCCTCACCTACGAAGGCATGCCGCTCTTCCTGGCGCGCAGCAGCACGCCGCGCGCCATCTTCTTCTGGCTGATGGGTCGCACGGCCGAGGTGACGACCTTCGCGCTGATCGCCCTCGGCGTGGGCCTGGCCGTGCCGCGCACGGTGGCGCTGGCGGTCGGCGCGGGCGTGGCGGCGGTGATCGTGGCCATCGGCAGCTACCGGCTCGAGCTGTTTCCGTCGACCTTCGTGCAGGGCCAGGGGGTGACCTCGTTCAAGGCCGGCTACGAATACATGCTCATGGCGGGCAACCTCGCGGTGGGCCTGGCGATGTGGCACCGAGGAGCGCGCACCGGCCAAGGGCGCTACTACCTTTTCGCCCTGTCGTGCTTTCTCATGGGCATGGGCGAGCTGGCGTTCACGCGCTACCGCACGCCCAGCGACTTCCAGAACGTCTTCGGCCATGTCTACAAGGTGGCGAGCTACGCCCTGCTGTACATGGCCACCTTCCACGCCAGCATCCGCACGCCGTATGACGGGCTGAAGACCTCGGAGCAGCGTGCCCGCGAGAGCGAGCTGCGGCTGCGCTCGCTCAGCAACAACCTGCCCAACTGCGTGGTCTACCAGGTGGTGCGCGAGCCCGATGGCCGCATGTGCTTCACCCACGTGAGCGAGTCGGTCGAGCAGCAGAACGGGCTGCACGCCGCAGACGTGCTGCGCGACAGCAGCCTGCTCTACAACCAGCTCCACCCCGACGACAGGCGCGAGGTCAGCGCCGCCGAGGCCCGCTCGGCGCGCGAGCTGCGGGTCTTCGACCTCACCGTGCGGCTGCGCCGCGCCGACGGCCAATGGCGCTGGGTGCACCTCTACTCCGCCCCGCGCCGGCTCGACGACGGCCGCGTGCTCTGGGACGGCGTCGCCTTCGACGTGACCGAGCAGCGCGAGGCCGCCGATGCACGCCGCGCGCTGGAGCTGCGCCTGCGCGAGACACAGAAGATGGAAGCCATCGGCACCCTGGCCGGCGGCATTGCGCACGACTTCAACAACGTGCTGGGTTCGCTGCTGGGCAACCTGTCGATGGCTCGCAAAGACCTGCAGCACGGCGAGACCGCCCGCGCTGACGCGGCGCTGGTCCACGCCGAAAAAGCCGGCCGGCGTGCACGCGAGCTGGTGCGGCAGATCCTCACCTTCAGCCGGCGGCAGCCACAGGAGCTGCAACGCCAGCCGCTGCAACCGCTGGTGGAAGAGTGCGTGAGCCTGCTGCGCTCCACCCTGCCCGCGGGCGTGACACTCGAACTGCGGCTCGCGCCCGTCGCGCGGCACGTGCTGGCCGACGGCACGCAGGTCGAGCAAGTGGTGATGAACCTGTGCACCAACGCCTGGCAGGCGATGGGCGCGCGCCACGGCACCATCACCGTGACGCTCGACGAACTGCAGCTCGACGCGCAGGCCGCCGCAAGCCGGTGCGGCTTGCCGGCCGGCGACTACCTGCACCTGGCCGTCGCCGACGACGGCGTGGGCATCGAGCCGGCCGCACTCGAGCACATCTTCGAACCCTTCTACACCACCAAGCCGGCAGGCGAAGGCACGGGGCTCGGCCTGTCGGTCGTGCACGGCATCGTGCGGGCGCACCACGGCGCCATCACGGTCGACAGCCGCCCGGGCGCGGGCAGCACCTTCCACGTCTACTTTCCCGCCCTGCCACCGGCAGAGGTCGGCAACGACGAGCAGGTGCAAGCCGCCGCGGGGGCGCCCACCGGGGCCGGCCAGCACGTGCTGTACGTCGACGACGACGAACTCATGGAGCTGATGGTGGTGCGCCTGCTCGAGCGCGACGGCTACCGCGTGAGCTCGTACCGCAGCCCGACGGCGGCCCTGGCAGCGCTGCGGGCCCATCCGCAGGCCTACGACGTGCTGGTGACCGACTACAACATGCCCGAGCTGTCGGGCCTCGACCTGGCGGCACAGGCTCAGCGCATCCACCCCGACCTGCCGGTGATCTTGAGCTCGGGTTACGTCAGCGACGACCTGCAGATCGAAGCCGAGCTGCGCGGGGTGGTCGCCATCGTGCAGAAGCAAAACACGCTGGAAGAGCTGAGCGGCCAGCTTCGGGCCGTGCTCGAGAAGTGCGGCTCTGCCGCGGCGTGATACCTGGCAGACCGCACCGCGGCCGGGTACGCCGCGGGCCGCACCCGGTCAGTCTTCGACGAAGGCCTCTTCGCGCTTCTTCTTGATCGACGGCAGCATCACGATCACCACCAGCAGCACCGCGGCGATCAGCAAGCCGGCCGACAGCGGGCGCACGACGAAGGTGCTCCAGTCGCCGCGCGAGAGCAGCAGCGCTCGCCGCAGGTTCTCTTCCATCATCGGCCCGAGGATGAAGCCCAGCAGCAACGGTGCGCCCTCGCAGCTCAGCTTGTAGAAGAGGTAGCCGATCACCGCGAAGATCGCCGTCATGTAGACGTCGAAGTTGTTGTTGTTGAGGGTGTAGACCCCGATGCAGCAGAAGAGCGTGATCGCGGGGAACAGGAAGCGGTAAGGCACCGTCAGCAGCTTGATCCAGATGCCGATCAGCGGCAGGTTGAGCACCACCAGCATCAGGTTGCCGATCCACATGGAAGCGATCAGGCCCCAGAAGAGCTGCGGGTTGCTGGTCATCACCTGCGGGCCGGGCTGGATGCCCTTGATCGTCATCGCGCCCACCATCAGCGCCATCACCGCATTGGGCGGGATGCCCAGCGTGAGCATCGGGATGAAGGAAGTCTGTGCGCCGGCGTTGTTGGCCGACTCGGGGCCGGCCACACCGCGGATGTCGCCCTTGCCGAAGCGGCCGGTGTCGCCGGCGATCTTCTTCTCGAGCGTATAGGCGGCAAACGACGAGAGCAGCGCACCACCGCCCGGCAGCACACCCAGCACCGAGCCGAGCGCCGTGCCGCGCAGCACCGAAGGCCAGGCCTGCTTGAAGTCTTCACGCGTGGGCCACAGGCCCTTCACTTCCTTGGTGAACACCTCGCGGTGCTCGGCCGGCTGGCCGAGGTTGGCGATGATTTCGCCGAAGCCGAAAAGACCCATTGCGATCACGACGAAGCCGATGCCGTCGGTCAGCTCGGGGATGTCGAAGCTGTAGCGCGCGGTGCCCGAGATCACGTCGGTGTTGATCTGCGCCATCGTGAGGCCGAGGATGATCATCGAGATGGCCTTGAGCAGCGAGCCCGAGGCCAGCACCACCGCGCCGATGAGGCCCAGCACCATCAGCGAGAAGTATTCCTGCGGGCCGAACTTGAAGGCCAGCTCGGTGAGCGGGGGCGCAAAGGCCGCGATGATCACCGTGCCCACGCAACCGGCGAAGAACGAGCCCAGGCCCGCCGCCGCCAACGCAGAGCCGGCACGGCCCTGGCGGGCCATCTGGTAGCCGTCGATCGCGGTCACGACCGACGACGATTCGCCCGGCACATTGATCAGGATGGCGGTGGTCGAGCCACCGTACTGAGCGCCGTAGTAGATGCCGGCCAGCATGATGAGCGCGGGCGTGGCGTCGAGCGCGTAGATCGACGGCAGCAGCATCGCGATGGTCGCCACCGGGCCGAGGCCCGGCAGCACGCCGATCAGCGTGCCCAGGATGCAACCGAAGAAGGCATAGGCCAGGTTCTGCAGCGTGAAGGCCACGCCGAAACCCAGCATCAGGTTGTTGATCAGTTCCATGGTCGTCTCGATTTGTAGTAGTGCGTCTGACGGAGTCTCAAGACCCGAGGAACGAAGGCCACATCGGAATCGTGAGCTTCAGACCCCACACGAAGATCACCCACGAGAAGAAGGTCAACACGGCCGCGGCGATGAGCACGCCGCGCCACTTGAATTCGTCGCCCGCGAAGCTCACCGCGATGATGAGGATGGGGATTGTGATGATCATGCCCAGTCGCGGCAGCAGCACGCCGAAGAGCACGATCGAGCCGACGGTGATGAGCAGTGGGCGCCACGCGATCTTGCCGATGGGGTCGCCGCCTTCGGTCTCGATGGTGAGGCTCTTGAAGAGCACGATCGCGCCGAGGATGGCGAGGATGATGCTCAGCAGCAGCGGGAAGTAACCCGGCCCCGGACGGGCCGACGTGCCCATGCTGTAGTTGGTGGCCCCGACGGCAAACACGATGCCGACCACGAGGAACATGAGACCGGACCAGAAGTCCCGTTCGCTTTTGATTTTCAAGGGCTTGCTCCTCGACAGATGAGTCGCGGAATTCTAGGCAGCAAGACCTTGCGGGCCGTGTGTGGTTTACACGTACCGGAGAGGCGTCTCGCAGGATGGAACGCCCCGCCTCACGCCACCCCGCTCACGCCTCCCACGCAGGCGTGGAGCGGAGCACTTCTTCGAGCGTGGTGACGCCTTCGGCCACCTTCATCGCACCGGCCAGGCGCAGGGGCCGCAGGCCTTCGGTCAAAGACTGCTTGCGCAGCTTGGAGATGTCGGGGGTCGGGTGGATAAAGGCGCCGGCCGCTTCGCTCACGCTCAGCAGCTCGTAGAGGCCAGCCCGGCCGCGGAAGCCCGTCATGCGGCACTCGAGGCAGCCCACCGGCTTGTAGGCCGACACACGCCCGTTGATGCGCCAGGGCTTGATGACTTCGTCGATGGCCTCGGGGGTTGTGTGAGGGTCGGGCTGTTTGCAGCTCGCGCACAAGGTGCGCACCAGCCGCTGCGCCAGCACCCCGATCACCGTGGCGCCGATCAGGTAGGGCGGCACGCCCAGGTCGGTGAGGCGCGTGATGGCCGAGGCCGAGTCGTTGGTGTGCAGCGTGCTGAAGACGAGGTGGCCGGTGAGCGCCGCCTGGATCGCCATCTCGGCGGTCTCGAGGTCGCGGATTTCGCCGACCATGATGATGTCCGGGTCCTGCCGCATGAGCGCTCGCAGGCCTTCGGAGAAGTTGAGGTCGATCGCCGGCTGCACCTGCGTCTGGTTGAGCGCGGGCTGGATCATTTCGATCGGGTCTTCGACGGTGCAGACGTTGACCTCGTCGGTGGCGAGGCGGCGCAGCGTGGAGTAGAGCGTGGTCGTCTTGCCCGAGCCGGTGGGGCCGGTCACGAGGATGATGCCGTGCGGGCGAGAGACGAGCTGCTCCCAGCGCTGCGCATCGTGCGTGCCGAAGCCGAGCGCATCGAGGTTCTTCACCGTGGTGTCGGGGTCGAAGATCCGCATCACGAGCTTCTCGCCGAAGGCGGTGGGAATGGTCGACAGACGCATTTCCACTTCGTCGCCCTGCGGGTTGCGCGTCTTGATGCGGCCGTCGAGCGGGCGGCGCTTTTCCACCACGTCCATGCGGCCGAGCAGCTTGATGCGCGCGACCATCGCGTTCATCACGCCCGGCGGCAGCTGGTAGACGGTGTGCATCACCCCGTCGATGCGGAAGCGGATCACGGAGAGCTCGCGGCGCGGCTCGAGGTGGATGTCGCTCGCGCGCTGGTCGAAGGCGTATTGCCACAGCCAGTCGACCACCTGCACCACGCCCTGGTCGTTGGCGTCGAGCTGCTTGTTGGTCTTGCCGAGCTCCACGAGCTGCTCGAAGCTCGCCGCGGCCGAGGTCTCGCCGGTCTTGATGGCCGCGCGCACCGAGCGCTGCAGCGTGTAGAACTCGGTCGTGAACTTGGCGATGTCGCTGGGGTTGGCCACCACCAGCTTGAGCGACTTCTTGGTGTGCGCTTCGATCTCGGGCACCCAGGCGAGGTCGAAAGGCTCGCTGGTCGCGACCGTCACTTCGTTCAAGCCAAACTGCAGCGGCAGCGCGCGGCGCCGCTCGGCGTAGGTGATCGACATCACGTCGGACACCCGGCCCACGTCGACCTTCAGCGGGTCGATGCGCACATAGGGCATGCCGATGTGGCCGGCCAGCCACTCGGTGAGCAGGTCGAGGTCGAGCGGCTTGCCGCTCTTGGCGTGCAGCAGCTGCGCATTGGCCAGGCGCACCAGCGGGTGCTGCACGCTGTCGCCCGCGGCGAAGCGCTGCGCCGTCTGCTCGTGCATCGCCGAGCTGATGACACCGTCTTCGTGCAGCCAGCGCAGCAGGCGCCGCCAGTCGAGCCGGCCCGCCGGGTGCGACACGGGTTTCACGGGCTTGGTGGGCTTGGCGGTCTGGGTGGGAGCAGTGCTCATGTCGGGTCGTCTGTCGAAGGCAGTGCGCGCATCATGCGCAGCCACTTGCGGGCCGGCAATGCGGTCCGAGTTTCAATGGTTTCCGCTCGTGCGGCAAGCACGTCGCGCTCGGGCAGGGCCATGCCCTTGAGGCCCACCACGACGGTGTTGCCCTCTTTCGTGGGCCGCAGGCTGAGCACCTGGTCGGCGCCGAAGGCCTGCGCGATGCGCGCGGCGCTGCGCTCGAAGCTCGCATCGCGCCCGAAGAGGTTGACCGTCATCACGCCTTCGTCGGCCAGCAGGCGGTGGCAGGCGTCGTAGAACGCCTGGTCGTCGAGCACGGGGCTCGCGGCATCGTGGTCGTAGAGGTCGACGTTGAGCACGTCGGCGGTGCCGATGTGCGCCGGGTCGGCCACGTAGTCGGCCGCGTCCTGGTTGAGCACGGTGAGCTTCTTGTCGTCGGCCGGCAGGTTGAACCACATGCGGCAGGCCGTGATCACGGTCGGGTTGAGTTCGACCGCAGTCGTCTTCATGCGCAGGTTGCGGTGGCAGAAACGCGTGATCGCAGCCGACCCCAAGCCGAGCTGCACCGCATGCGCCTTGTTCACGTAGGCCGGGTTGCGAAACAGCAGCCAGACCATCATGCGCTGGACGTATTCGAGCTCCAGCGCATGGGGCTTGCGCACGCGCATCGCGCCCTGCACCCAGGGCGTGCCGAGGTGCAGGTAGCGCACGCCTTCGAATTCGGAGATCGTGGCCGGGGCCATGTCGGGTTGCGCTTTGGTGTTCTTCTTCATGTTCATGCGATGCCATCGGCTTCGAACGCCTCGCGCCATGCGGCCAGCTTGCGCTCGAAGCTCCACGAGGCGTTGGCGGGGCTGGTGGAAGGCAGGCGCCACACGCGCACGCCGAGCGCGGCGGTGAAGCGCATCGCGCGGGCCGACTCACCGCCGTTGTGGGCGACGGCCTGAAGCGCTGGCGCGCGCGCCTTCAACGCTGCGAGGTCGTTGAACTCGGCGTCGCGGATCGCGCTGTCGAGGCTGCCCTCGCGGCGGCAGTGGGCGTAGACGTCCCAGAGGCCGAGGCCGCGCTGCAGCGCTTCCTGCAGGCGCTTCGGGTAGGCCAGCGCCCGCAGGTCGAGCCCCCACAGGGCGGAGAGCAAGGGCCAGAAGTGGTTGCGGGGGTGGGCGTAGTACTGGCCGGCCGTCAAAGAGGCGACGCTCGGGAAGCTGCCCAGCACGAGCAGTCGCGTGCGTTGGTCGATGACGGGGGGCAGGCCGCGCAGCAGGTCGGCGTCGGCAGTCGGGGCGAGGGGCATGGGCCCGTCAGTCTGCCAGAGCGGCCAGCCGGGGCAGCGCGGCGTGTGCGTTGCGCCAGGTGATGTCGGCCACCTGGGCGGGCGTCCAGCCTCGAAGGCCGGCCAGGGTCTGCGCGATGCGCGGCAGCTGCGCGGGCTCGTTGCGCGAGCTTTCGCCGGCCGCACGCTCGGCTGCGGTGCGGTAGAGCCAATGCGGGGGAATGTCGGGCGCATCGGTCTCGAGCACCAGGCTCTCGGCCGGCAAGGTCTCGGCGAGGCGGCGGATCTGCAGCGCGCGGTCGAAGGTCATCGCACCGCCGAAGCCGAGCTTGAAGCCGAGGTCGATGAAGACCTGCGCCTGCTGCGCGCTGCCGTTGAACGCGTGGGCGATGCCGCGCACCGGAATGCGGCGCAGCTGCTTGAGCAGGGCGTCGGCCGAGCGGCGCACGTGCAGCAGCACCGGCAGGCCCGCGTCGTGGGCGAGCTTGAGTTGCTCGACGTAGAAATGCCGGGCTTTCACCTGGTCGAGCCCGGGCACGAAATGGTCGAGCCCGATCTCGCCGACGGCCACCAGGCGCGGGTCGTCGCGGTGCCGTTGCAGTGCGTCATGCAGCGCGGCGAGGTCGGATTCCGCGGCATCGTTCACGCACAAGGGGTGGATGCCGAGCGCATAGGCCAGGCCGTGCCGATGCGCCAACTGGCGCACCGTCTCGAAGTTCGACACCGCCACCGCCGGCAGCACCTGCAGCGCCACGCCGGCCGCACGGGCACGCGCGACGACGCCGTCGCGGTCGGCATCGAACTCGGGGGCGTCGAGGTGACAGTGCGTATCGATCCAGTGCATCTCGAGATGATGCCCTGAGCATGCACAGACGCCCGCGGCGTGATACGGTGTGCATGTCGCCGCTACGGTCTGCGTGAGGTGACGGTGTTTGGAATCCAGCAGTCTCCCGTGAACACCCGGAGGTGGCAGGCATGAGAAAGGCTCCGCTCTACAGCCGCTCGCCGCGACAACCGTCGCCGCCCGCGACCGCCGCTGCGGCGCCGTCGGCACCCGAAGCACGCGCCGCCGCCGCACCCGCGGCGCCCACCAAGCGATCGGCATGGCGCGAGCGCCTGGCCTGGGCCACGGTGGGCGTGTTGCTGGTGGTGCTGGGCGCCTTCGGCCAGCGGGCCTTCGCCCCCGGCAGCCCGGCCCTCACCCAGAAAGACATCGACGCCTCGGTGCGCCGGTCGCTCGAAAAAGAGCCCCTGCCCTCGGCCTATGCCAAGGCCCACGCCGCCATCGCCCCTTCGGTGGTACGGGTGGAAGGCGACGACGGCCCTGACGACGCGCCCGCAGCCACCACTGCGCCCGGCAAGAGCGCCAAGAAGAAGACCGAGAACGGCCCGCCCGTGCCCAACCACGCCATCGGTACCGGCGTGGTGATCATCGACAACGGCACCATCCTCACCAACCTGCACGTGGTGGCCGGCTCCCGGCGGCTGAAGGTGACCTTCGCCGACGGCAGCGAGTCCGACGCCTCGCTCATCGGCGTGCAGCCCGAGCACGACCTCGCCGTGCTGCGCGCCCGCAGCATCCCCGACGATCTGGTGGCGGCCACCATGCGCTCCACCGCCGACCTGCAACCGGGCGACGAGGTGATCGCGGTGGGCTTCCCCTTCGGCATCGGGCCCTCGGTGTCGGGTGGCGTGGTGTCGGGCCTGCGGCGCGAGTTCCGCTCGCCGCAGGGCCAGCGCAAGCTGACCAACCTGATCCAGTTCGACGCCGCCGCCAACCCCGGCAACTCGGGTGGCCCGCTGGTCACGATGGACGGCAGCGTGGTGGGCATCGTCACCGCCATCCTCAACCCGTCGGAGCAGCGCACCTTCATCGGCATCGGGTTTGCCGTGCCCATCGAAAACGCGGCCGCGGCTGCCGGGATGCCACCTTTCTGAGGAGTCTTCATGACCGAACACGCCAAGACCGCGACGCTGATGGAGCAGATCCTCTATGAGGTGAAGCGCGTCGTCGTGGGGCAAGACCGCTTCCTCGAACGCGTGATGGTGGCCATGCTCGCGCAAGGCCACCTGCTGGTGGAAGGCGTGCCCGGCCTGGCCAAGACGCTCACGGTCAAGACGCTCGCCACCGCGCTGCGCGGCAGCTTCAAGCGCATCCAGTTCACGCCCGACCTGGTGCCTGCCGACCTGGTGGGCACGCGCATCTACAACCAGAAGACGGGCGAGTTCGCCACCTCGCTCGGCCCGGTGTTCGCCAACCTGCTGCTGGCCGACGAGATCAACCGCGCGCCCGCCAAGGTGCAGAGCGCGCTGCTCGAAGTGATGCAGGAGCGCCAGGTCACCATCGCCGGCGAGACGCACAAGGTGCCCTCGCCCTTCCTCGTGATGGCCACGCAGAACCCGATCGAGACCGAAGGCACCTACCCGCTGCCCGAGGCGCAGGTCGACCGTTTCATGATGAAGGTGGTGGTCGACTACCCGACCGAGGAAGAAGAGTTCGTGATCGTCGAGCGGGTGACGGGCGACCCGGTCAGCATCAACCCGATTGCGAGCACCGGCCAGCTCGCCGAGTTGCAGCACGAGTGCCGCAAGGTCTACGTCGACCCCTCGCTCACGCAATACGCGGTGAAGATCGTGGGCGCCACGCGCACGCCGGCACGGCACGGCCTGCAAGACCTCGCCAAGTACATCAGCTTCGGCGCCAGCCCCCGCGCCACCATCGGCCTCATCGAAGGCGCCCGCGCGCTGGCCATGCTGCGCGGCCGCAGCTACGCGCTGCCCGAAGACGTGGCCGACCTCGTGGGCGACGTGCTGCGCCATCGCCTGGTGCTGAGCTACGAAGCGCTCGCCGACGGCATGAGCGCCGAACAGCTCATCCAGCGCATCACCGCCAAGCTGCCCAAACCCGACAAGCCCATGCATGGACGCCCCGCAGACAGCAACGCCTGACGCCATCCTGCGGCGCCTCGAGTGGACGGTGATCCGCCGTCTCGATGGCGTGCTGCAGGGCGACTACCGCACGCTCTTCCGCGGCGCGGGGCTCGACCTCGCCGACCTGCGCGAGTACCAGCACCACGACGACGTGCGCCACATCGACTGGAACGTGACCGCGCGGCTGCAGCAACCCTACGTGCGCGAGTTCACCGAAGACCGCGAGCTGACCGCGTGGTTCCTGCTCGACCTGTCGGGCAGCGTCGACTTCGGCTCGGCGCGCACGAAGCGCAGCGTGTCGGCCGAGTTCGTGGCCACGCTCGCGCGGCTCTTCACGCGGCACGGCAACCGCGTCGGCGCCATGCTGTACGGCCACACGCTCGACGAAGTGCTGCCGGCACGCGGCACCCGCACCCATGTGCTGCACCTGCTGCAACGCATGCAGCAGCACCGGGCCAAGCCAGCCAAGACCACCACGCAGCTGAGGGACTTGCTGCAACGCGCCGCCCCGCTGATGCCCCGACGCTCGACGGTGTTCGTCGTCTCCGACTTCCTAAGTGCCCCGGGCTGGGACCAGGCACTCGCGCAACTGAGCCTGCGCCACGAGGTGCTGGCGGTGCGCCTCTACGACCCGCTCGAGATGGCCCTGCCCGACCTCGGCATGGTCACGCTGCAAGACGCCGAAACGGGCGAGCAGTTCATGGTCGACACCCAGGACCCCGGCTTTCGCGCGCGCTACGAAAAAGGGGCCGAGCAGCAGGAAAGCGCCCTGCGCGAATCGCTGGCCCGCGCGGGCGTCGACACGCTGGAGCTGGCCACCGACGAAGACCTGCTGGCCACGCTCCTGCGCTTTGTCGAGCTGCGCAAGCAGCGCATGCGGCTCAACTCGGGGGCTGGCCTGCCGGCCCATCTGAAAGGCAACACCACCGGAGGGCGAGATGAGCTTCGTGTGGCCTGAATTCCTCTGGTCTCTGGCGGCACTGCCGCTGCTGGTGCTGCTCTACTGGTGGCTGCTCCACCGCCGCAAGAAGGTGACGCTCAAGTTCGCCAACCTCGCGCTCGTGAAGCAGGTGGCCGGCAAGGGCCCCGGCTGGCGACGCCACGTGCCGCCGGTGTTGATGCTGCTGGCGCTGGCCACGCTCTTCGTCGCCGCGAGCCGCCCGCGCGCGGTGGTGACGCTGCCGCTGCAGCAGGAGACCATCATCCTCGCGATGGACGTGTCGGGCAGCATGCGCGCCACCGACGTGCAACCCAACCGGCTCGTGGCCGCACAAGACGCCGCCAAGGCCTTCCTGAAAGACCTGCCCCGCAGCGTGCGGGTGGGCGTGGTGTCGTTCGCCGGCACCGCCGCCGTGGTGCAGCCGCCCACGCTCAACCGCGAAGACATCGAAGCCGCGATCGACCGCTTCCAGCTGCAGCGCGGCACCGCCATCGGCAGCGGCATCGTGCTCTCGCTCGCCACCATCTTCCCCGAGGCGGGCATCGATCTCTCGCAGATCACCGGCGCGCGCAACATGCCGGTCGGCCCCGGCGACAAGCCACCGAAGGAGTTCACGCCGGTGGCACCGGGCTCGTTCTCGTCGGCGGCCATCGTGCTCTTGACCGACGGCCAGCGCACCACCGGCCCCGACCCGATGGACGCCGCCAAGATGGCCGCCGACCGTGGCGTGAAGGTCTACTCGGTGGGCATCGGCACCAAGGAAGGCGAGACCATCGGCTTCGAAGGCTGGTCGATGCGCGTGCGGCTCGATGAGGAGACGCTCAAGGGCGTGTCCAACCTCACCCGCGCCGAATACTTCTATGCCGGTACCGCCGACGACCTGAAGAAGGTCTACCAGTCGCTCAGCTCGCGGCTGGTGGTCGAGAAGAAGGAGACCGAGATCACCGCGTTCTTCGCCGCCGCGGCGGCCCTGATGGTGCTCGTCTCGGCCGCGCTGTCGGTGTGGTGGTTCGGCCGGGTGGCTTGACGGTCACCGCAGCAGCGCTCGCACCTGCTCGGCGAAGCTCGCCACGTCGATGGGCTTGCTGATGTAGCCGTCGCAGCCGGCGGCGAGCAGGCGCTCGCGGTCGCCCTTCATCGCATAAGCGGTGAACGCCACGACCACGAGATCGGCCGTCGCCGGGTCGGCGCGCAGCTGGCCGAGGAGCGCGAGGCCGTCGACGTGCGGCATCTGGATGTCGAGCAGCACGAGGTCGGGCCGCGTGTGGGCGAGCGTCCGCAGGGCGGCCTCGGCGCCGTCCGCCGTGCACACCTGCAGGCCGGCACTGCGCAGCACCATCGAGGCCAGCTCCAGGTTGACCGGGTTGTCGTCGACGATCAGCACCAGCGGCGGGGTCATGGGGTCGCTCCAGCCACGGCACGGCGCGGCAGGCGCACGTGGAACACGCTACCCACGCCCAGCTCGCTGCGCAGGCCCACGCTGCCGCCCTGCAGCTCGGCCAGCCGGCGTGTGAGCGCCAAGCCCAGGCCGGTGCCGCCGTGGGTCTTGGCCAGGCCGCTGTGCACCTGCTGGAAGGGCATGAAGAGCCGAGCCTGGTCGGCCGCGGCGATGCCCACGCCGTTGTCTTCGACCTCGAGGCGCCACCACGCCGCGTCTTCGGCCACCGCCCGCAGCTGCACCCGCCCACCGGAGCCGGTGAACTTGATCGCATTGGAGAGGAAGTTGTAGAGCACCTGCTTGAGCCGCGCCGGGTCGAGCACCAGGTCGTGGAGCGACGGGTCGAGCTGCACCTCGACGGTGATGCGCTTGCGGTCGGCCTCGGCCTGCAGCATGCCCGTCACCTCGGCCACGAGGCCGGGCAGGCCGAGCGGCAGCGGGGTGAGTTCGAGCTTGCCGGCCTCGACCTTGGCGAGGTCGAGCACGTCGTTGATGAGTTCGAGCAGGTGGCGCCCGCCGTTGGCGATGTGGCCGAGGTACTCGTCGCGCTTGGGCGAATCGGCCGGCAGCAGCGGCGAGCGCAGGATGTCGGCAAAGCCGATCACCGCGTTGAGTGGCGTGCGCAACTCGTGCGACATGTTGGCGAGGAACTCGCTCTTGACGCGGCTCGCCTCCACCACCTGGCGGTTCTCGGCTTCGAGCTGCACGCGCTGCACGCGCAGGCCTTCGGCTTCAACGCGGTCGGTGATGTCGATCACCATGCCGAGCAGTCGCGCAGGCTCACCGTTTTCCACCACCAGCATGCCGCTCGTGGCGAGCCAGTGCACGCTGCCGTCGGGCCAGATGACGCGGAACTCCTGGCGCCAGCGGGGCGCGCGGGTGCGCAAGGTCTCGTCCATGTGCGCCATCACGCGGGCGTGGTCGTCGTGGTGCACCTGGCGCCAGAAGTCGTCGAGCGTCCAGCGCTCGAGCGGCTCGGCGTGGCCGAACGAGCGGTCGTGGCGGGCGGAGTGCTTGATCTCGCCGGTGCGCAGGTCCATGTCCCAGTCGCCGATCTCGCTGGCATCGAGCGCCAGGCGCAGCAGCGATTCGCTCTCGACACGCGCGGCCTCGGCCTGCAGGCGGGCGTCTTCGCGCTGCTGCAGCAAGGCCTGCGCCTGCGCCAGCGCATGCGCCACGTCGTTGGCCTCGGCCAACTCGCTGGCCGCGGGCATCGCGGGCTCGCCACGGCCGATCGCCAGCGCCGGGCCCACCAGCGCCTGCACCGGCTCGGCGATGCGGCGTGCCATGAAACTCGCGAGCCACCAGCCGAGCAGGAGCAACAGCAGGCCCGCGCCGAACACGAGCCCGAGCCGGCGCGCCAACTCCGCGTGCAGGACCTTCACCGGCATCCCGATCACCACCGACCAGCCATAGGTGCTCGACCGCGTGAAGCACGCGATGGTGTCGATGCCGTCGCTCGTGTGGCCCTGGAAGATGCCTTCGTTGTGCCGCCTGAGCTGCTCCTGTACGACCGGCGCCACCGGCTGGCCGATGTGCCGGGCCGCATCGCGGTTGCGGGCGACGATGTGGCCGGTGAGGTCGAGGATGCCCGCCGTCCAGCCCGGGTCGAAGCCCTGCCGCTCGATGATCTGCTGGAAGCGCGCCGGCTTGAAGACCATCTCCAGGCGGGCGATGGCACGGCCTTCGCGCACGACCGGCACCGCCACCGCGACCTGCGGCTGGCGCGACACCTCGCCGATGAAGAGATCCGACACGGCCGGCTGCAAGCTCGTCAACACCGTCGGGAAACGGTCGTGCCGGACCTTGGGCAAGGGGGTGCCGAACGGGTGCGCGACGCTGACGCGCCCCTGCAGCGTGGTGTCGAAGAGCACGATGTTGTCGCCACCGCTGTTGCGGAGCGCTTCGCTCGCGCGCTCGTGGAAGCGGCGATCGTCGCCCTCGTCGATGCGGGTCGAGGTGGCGAGCGTCTGCAGCACGGCGATGCTCGTGCCCAGCTCGCGGTCGGCCTGGTAGACCATCGCGCGGGCGGTCTGCAGCATGGCGTCGAGGCGGTTGTCACGCTCGCGCTGGTAGGCCGACCACACCATCACCAGCGCCAGCACCCACCCCGGCACGATGGCCGCGAACACGAGCCGGCGGGTCAGCGCACGAACCGGACGCGGGCGGAGGGGCGGCACGATGGGGGTCCACTGGGGCGGCGAAGAATCGCCGGGGCCAGTCTAGCGAGGGCGGGCCGGCTTGTCGCGCGCGCCCCCACCGCGCACCGGATCAGTCTGCCAGCCGGCCGAGCGTGAGGTGCAGCACGCGGCTGCAGCGCGCCGCCAGGGCTTCGTCGTGGGAGACCATCACGAGCGCCATGCCGCGGTCGCGCGTGAGGCCGAGCATCAGCTCGAACACCGCATCGGCGGTACGCCGGTCGAGGTTGCCGGTGGGCTCGTCGGCCAGCAGGCAGGCCGGGTGGCCGGCCAGCGCGCGGGCGATCGCCACCCGCTGCCGCTCGCCCCCCGAGAGCTGCGAGGGCCGGTGGTCGACCCGCTCGGCCAGGCCCACCTGGGCCAGCACCGCACGCGCCTGCTCGCGCGCCTCGGCCTTGGCCATGCGGCGGATGCGCAGCGGCATCGCCACGTTGTCGAGCGCGGTGAATTCGGGCAGCAGGTGGTGGAACTGGTAGACGAAACCGAGGTGCTGGTTGCGCCACACGCCTTGCTCGCGGGCGCTCATGCTGGCGAAGTCGCGCCCGGCCAGCTTCACTTGGCCCTGCGTCGGCAGCTCCAGCCCGCCCAGCAGGTGCAGCAGCGTGCTCTTGCCGGAGCCGGAGGCACCGACGATCGCGAGCGTCTCGCCGCGCTGCACGGTGAGGTCGACCCCTTGCAGCACGGCCACGTCGAGCCCGCCTTCGGTGAAACGCTTGTGCAGGCCGCGGGCCTCGATCACGGATTCACTCATAGCGCAGCGCCTCCGCCGGTTGCACGCGGCTGGCACGCCAGCTCGGGTAGAGCGTGGCCACGAAAGCGAGCACAAGAGAGATCAAGGTGATGGGCACGATGTCGGCCGACTGCGGCTCGCTGGGCATCTGGCTGATGAGGTACACGCTGCCAGGCAGGAAGCTCGTGTGCAGCAGGCGCTCGATGAAGGGCACGATGGTGCCCACGTTGAAGGCGATCAGCAGCCCGCCCGCCACGCCGGCGAGCGTGCCGATCACGCCCGAGGCGGCGCCTTGCACCATGAACACGCCCATGATGGAACGGGGGCTGGCGCCGAGCGTGCGCAGGATGGCGATGTCGGCGCGTTTGTCGGTCACCGTCATCACGAGGGTGGACACGAGGTTGAAGGCCGCCACCGCGACGATCAGCGTGAGGATGATGAACATCAGGCGCTTTTCCAGCTGCACCGCGGCGAACCAGTTGCGGTTGGTGCGCGTCCAGTCGCGCACGTAATACTGCGAGCCCATCGCGGCGCTCAGCTCGTAGGCCACGGTGGGCGCTTCGTGCAGGTTCTTCAGGCGCAGCTGCACGCCGGTCGGCCCCTCGACGCGGAAGAGGCGCTGCGCATCGTCGAGGTGAATGAGCGCGAGCGTGCTGTCGTATTCGTAGTGGCCGGAGTCGAAGGTGCCGACGACCGTCATCTGCTTCAGGCGCGGCACCACGCCGGCCGGCGTGACCTGCCCGCCGGGCGCGAGGATGGTGACGTTGTCGCCGGCACGCACGCCGAGCTGGCGGGCGAGCTCGCTGCCGAGCACGATGCCCCACTGGCCGGGCACGAGGCGGGCGAGCGTGGTGTCCTTCAACTGCGCGGCCAGGTCGGTGACGGTGGCCTCTTCGTCGGGCGAGATGCCGCGCACCACGGCGCCTCGCATCTCGTCGCCGCGCGCGATCAGCGCCTGCGCCGCCACGAACGGGGCCGCGCCGACCACTTGTGGGTTCTCGCGCGCCTTGGCGGCGGTGGCGCGCCAATCGGGCAGGCCGGCGCCCTGCCCTTCGAGCACCTCGACGTGCGCCACCACCGACAGCATGCGGTCGCGCACCTCCTTCTGGAAACCGTTCATCACCGACAACACGATGATCAGCGCCGCCACGCCGAGCGCGATGCCGAGCATCGACACGCCGGAGATGAAGGAGATGAAGCCGTTGCGGCGACCGGCACGGCCGGCGCGTGTGTAGCGCCAGCCGATTTGCAATTCATAGGGCCAATTCATGGTGCGCGGATGCTACCCGAGGGCCCTGCACAGCCTGGGCCCGCACGCTTGGCACGACTTGCTGCGAGCCCCTGGGGAATGCCCGGCCGGATGATTTGCACGACCGTCCAATAATCATTCGATTCCAACAAGACCCAGGAGACCTTCATGCACCCGTCCCGCATTTCGTGGCTCGCGCTGCTGCTCATGCCGCTGGCCGCGGCCGCCGCCACCGTTTCGGCCCAGCGCCCGCAACTGTCGGACGCGCAAGCGCCCAACTACACCAAGGCCAAGTACCTGGCGCGCAGCGGCGCCATCGGCTCGCCCAGCACCGACAACTGGAACCCGAGCGGCGCCGGCGACGTGAGCACCTTCAGCGCACGCTACACCGTGGCCGCCGACGGCACCGGCACCCACAGCACCGTGCAGGCCGCCATCAACGCCGCCAGCGGCACGGCGCGGGTCTACATCGCCATCAAGCCCGGCACCTACCGCGGCGTGACCTGCGTGCCGTCGAGCAAGCCGCCGATCACGCTCTACAGCACCAACACCGACGCGTCGAAGACCGTGCTGGTCTACAACAACTACGCGGGCAAGTCGAAGTCGTCGAGCACCGCGGCCAACCCGTGCAACCCGCAGACCGGCTCCACCAGCTACGGCACCATCGGCAGCGCCACCTTCACGGTGGCGGCACGCGACTTCCACGCGAAGAACCTCACCTTTGCCAACGACTTCAACGAAGGCTCGTCGAGCAGCAACGTGCAGGCCGTCGCGCTGATGACGACCGGCGACAAGCTCGTGTTCGACAACGTGCGCGTGCTCGGCAACCAGGACACGCTCTTCCTCTCGACACCTGGCTACAGCACCATCGCACGTTCGTATTTCAAGTCGAGCTACGTGCAGGGCGACGTCGACTTCATCTTCGGCCGCGGGACCGCCGTGTTCGAGAGCTGCACGATCAAGTACCTGTCGACTCGCTGGGGCAACAACGGCAACCACATCGCACCGGCCACCGCGGCGGGCAATGCCTACGGCTTCCTGTTCTCGGGCAGCCACTTCACGAAGGACAGCAGCACCGGCAGCAACGTGATCTCGCTCGGCCGCAGCTGGGACGAAGGCGTGAGCACCGGCGCCTACATCGCCGGCAGCTCGCCGAACGGCCAGGCGGTGATCCGCGAGAGCACGCTCGACAGCCACATCAAGCTGCAGGCCCCATGGGGCACCTCGACCTCGGGGCGCGCTTTCAGCGCGTCGGGCAACCGGTTGCGCGAATACAAGAACACCGGCGGAGGGTCTTGATCAAGCAACGCCCGCGGAACCGGCTTTGCCGGGCCGCAGGGTGGCGCCCCTTGGGGGCAGGAGCGTGAGCGACTGGGGGGCCGAACGACCTAGCGGTTCACGGCCAGCAACGCAGGCCGTGCGCCGAAGCGCTTCAGGATCGATTGCTCGATGCCTGCGGCGTCGAGGCCACACAAGCTGAGCAGCTTGGCCGGGTCACCATGCTCGATGAACTCATCGGGCAGGCCCAGGCTCAGCACGGGCACTTCGATGCGCGCGGCCTGCAAGGCCTCTTGCACGGCAGTGCCGGCGCCGCCCATCAGGCAGCCTTCTTCCACGGTGACGATGGCGTCGTGGCTGCGCGCAAGCTCCGCCACGAGAGCGACATCGAGCGGCTTCACGAAACGCATGTTCGCGACCGTGGCGTTGAGGTTCTCCGCCGCCGCCAGTGCCGGGTGAAGCAGCGTGCCGAAGGCGAGGATCGCGATGCGCTCGCCGCGGCGGCGCACTTCACCCTGGCCCCAGGGCAGGGTGTCGAGGGTCGGCTGCACGGCCACGCCGGCGCCCGAGCCGCGCGGGTAGCGCACGGCGGTGGGGTGGTCCTGCTTGAAGGCGCTGGTGAGCAGCTGGCGCGTCTCGTTTTCGTCGGACGGCGTCAGCACGCTCATGTTGGGAATGCAGCGCAGGTACGAGATGTCGTAGGCACCCGCATGCGTGGCGCCATCGGCCCCCACCAGGCCGGCGCGGTCGAGCGCGAAGACGACGGGCAGGTTTTGCAGGGCCACGTCGTGGATGAGCTGGTCGTAGGCGCGCTGCAGGAAGGTGGAGTAGATGGCCACCACCGGCTTCATGCCCTCGCAGGCCAGGCCCGCGGCGAAGGTCACGGCGTGCTGCTCGGCGATGCCCACGTCGTGATACCGCTTGGGAAAACGCTGCTCGAACTCGACCATGCCCGAGCCTTCGCGCATGGCGGGGGTGATGCCCACCAGCCGCTCGTCGGCCGCGGCCATGTCGCACAGCCACTGGCCGAACACCTGCGTGAAGGTGGGCTTGGGCGGCGTGGCCGGCTTCTTCAGGCCCTCGGCGGGGTTGAACTTGCTCGGGCCGTGGTAGGCCACCGGGTCGGCCTCGGCGAGCTTGTAGCCCATGCCCTTCTTGGTCACGACGTGGAGGAACAGCGGCCCCTTCATGTCGCGCAGGTTTTCGAGCGTGGGGATCAGCGAGTCGAGGTCGTGGCCATCGATCGGGCCGAAATAGGTGAAGCCGAACTCTTCGAAGATCGTGCCGGGCACGACCATGCCCTTCGCATGCTCCTCGAAGCGACGAGCCAACTCGAAGAGCGGCGGCGCGTTCTTGAGCACGGTCTTGGCCGTGTCGCGGGCGGCCGCGTAGAACTTGCCGCTCATCAGTCGCGCGAGGTAGCGGTTGAGCGCGCCCACCGGCGGCGAGATCGACATGTCGTTGTCGTTCAGCACCACGAGCATGTTGGCGCCGGCGACGCCCGCGTTGTTGAGCGCCTCGAAGGCCATGCCGGCGGTCATCGCGCCATCGCCGATCACGGCGACCGAGCGGCGGTCTTCACCGCGCATCTTGGCGGCCACCGCCATGCCGAGTGCGGCCGAGATCGAGGTCGACGAATGCGCGGTGCCGAAGGTGTCGTACTCGCTCTCGTCGCGGCGCGGGAAGCCCGACAGCCCGCCGTACTGGCGCAGCGTCGACATGCGCTCGCGGCGGCCGGTGAGGATCTTGTGCGGGTAGGTCTGATGGCCCACGTCCCACACGATGCGGTCGTGCGGGGTGTTGAAGACGTGGTGCAGGGCGATGGTGAGTTCGACCGTGCCGAGGTTCGACGACAGGTGTCCGCCGGTCTGCGACACGCTTTGCAGCACGAAGTCGCGCAGCTCGACCGCCAGTTGCTTCAGCTCGACACGCGACAGCTTGCGCAGGTCGGCCGGGCTCTGGATCGTGTTGAGCAGTGCGTGGTTGGTTGTGGTCATCTCAGCAGTCCCTGTCCACCACTTTGTTGGCGAGGTCGGTCAGCCGCTGCACGTCGGGCAGGTGGCTGCGCGCCAGCGCCGCGAGCGCCTTCTCGCGCAGCTCGCGGGCGTGCTGCCGGGCCGCATCGAGGCCCAGCACCGACACGTAGGTGGGTTTGTTCGCATGCTGGTCTTTGCCAGCGGTCTTGCCCAGGGTTTCAGACGCCTGGGTCACGTCGAGGATGTCGTCCACCACCTGGAAGGCCAGGCCGATGGCATCGCCATAGTCGGAAAGGGCCTGCCACGCCGCAGGGGTGACCTGGCCACAGGCTGCGCCCATCAGCACACTGCCTTGCAGCAGGGCACCGGTCTTGCGGTGGTGCATGTCGCGCAGCGACTGTTCGTCGAGGGTGATGCCGATGCTCGCGAGGTCGATGGCCTGGCCGCCCGCCATGCCGGCGTGGCCAGCCGAGCGCGCCAGCAAGGCACACAGGCGCGCCTGCAGCACGGGCGGCACGCCCTGCTCGGGCGTCAGCACCTCGAAGGCCAGCGCCTGCATCGCGTCACCGGCCAGCATGGCCTGGGCTTCGCCGAACTGCACGTGCACCGTGGGCTTGCCACGGCGCAGCACGTCGTTGTCCATGCAGGGCATGTCGTCGTGGATCAGCGAGTAGGCGTGGATCAGCTCCACCGCGCAGGCGGCACGCAGGGCCGCTTCGCCTTCGCTGCCATTCACCGCCTCGGCTGCCGCCAGCACCAGCAAGGGGCGCAGCCGCTTGCCACCATCGAGCACGCCGTAGCGCATGGCCTGGCCCAGGCCGGCCGGCGCCTGCAGCGGCACCCAAGCCGACAACGCCGATTCGACCGTGTCCAGCTGGGCGCGGCACCACGACTCGAAATCGACCGGCATCATTCGTTCTTCCACGGCTTGAGTTGGCCCTCTTCGAGCACTTTCACCTGCTGCTCGACCGCGTCGAGCCGCTCGCGACAGTAGTTGAGCAGGTCGGCACCGCGCCGGTAGTTCTGCAGCAGCGTGTCGAGCGGGAGCTGCCCGCCTTCCATGGCCGCCACCAGGGCTTCCAGCTCGGCCAGGGCATCTTCGTAGTTCGCAGGCGCCGGGCTGGCAGGCGGGGTGGGAGGGGTCTTGGCCATCTTGGTGCGCAAAGCCGGGATTGTAGTCAGCCGGCACCTCCGCAATGCCCCGGCCAAACGCCTAGCCCCAGAGGTGATGCGAGTCAACCACGTACCCCCGAAAGGGCCATCGACACCGCTGGCTACAATCCTCGTCCTTCGCTGAATGACCGGGTCTGGCAAGTACCGAACCCGTCCGCGCCGTGCGCAGCGATGAGCCCCACCCGAAGGCTTGCGGCCCTGGGTGGCACGTTCACCATCGGTCAAAAGGAAACCTCGGGATCATGTCTGACCTGAGCCTTGCTCTCCCCGCTCTGGGACCCTCTCACCTGGAGCACCCTCGCCTCCAGCTCCCTGTCTCCGCCTATTTCGACGACGACCTGCATCGCCGCGAGCTGGAGCTGATCTTCCAGCATGGCCCGCGCTACCTCGGGCACGAACTCGCCGTGCCGGAGGTCGGCGACCACTACGCCCTGCCGCAGGAGGGCGAAGGCCGTGCGCTGGTGCGCACTGCACAGGGCGTGGAGCTGATCTCCAACGTCTGCCGCCACCGCCAGGCCGTGATGATGAAAGGCCGTGGGCACACCGGGGCCAACATCGTCTGCCCGTTGCACCGCTGGACCTACGACCTCAAGGGCCAGCTCATCGGCGCCCCGCACTTCCAGCAAGACCCTTGCCTGCACCTCAACCGCTACAAGACGCGGACGTGGAACGGCATGGTCTTCGAGGACAACGGCCGCGACATCGCCGCCGAGCTGTCGCAACTCGGCCCCCGCGCCGACCTCGACTTCAGCGGCTACGTGCTCGACAAGGTGCACATGCACGAGTGCGACTACAACTGGAAGACCTTCATCGAGGTCTACCTCGAGGACTACCACGTCGGCCCGTTCCACCCCGGCCTCTCGCAGTTCGTGACCTGCGACGACCTGGCCTGGGAGTTCGGCCGCCACCACTCGGTGCAGACGGTGGGCGTCAACAAAGGCTTCGCCAAAGCCGGCTCGGCCACCTACCTCAAGTGGCACGAGGCGGTGCTCAAGTTCCGCGACGGCCAGCCGCCGAAGCAGGGCGCGATCTGGCTCACCTACTACCCGAACATCATGGTCGAGTGGTACCCGCACGTGCTGGTGGTGTCGACGCTCTACCCCAAGGGCCCGCAGAAGACGCTCAACGTGGTCGAGTTCTTCTACCCCGAGGAGATCACCGCCTTCGAGCGCGAGTTCGTCGAGGCTCAGCAGGCCGCGTACATGGAAACCTGCGTCGAGGACGACGAGATCGCCCTTCGCATGGACGCGGGCCGCAAGGCGCTTTGGGAGCGTGGTGACAACGAAGCCGGGCCTTACCAGTCGCCAATGGAAGACGGGATGGAAGAGTTCCATGCCTGGTACCGCCGCACGATGAACTTCAAAGCTTGATGCGAGGACTCTCCGCGCCGGCGCTGATGGTGCTGGCGTCCTTCCTCTTCGCCACCATGAGCGTGTGCGTGAAGCTCGCGTCCGAGCTCTACGGCACGGCGGAAATCGTCTTCTATCGCGGCATGGTGGGCGCGGTGGTGCTCGCCATCGTGGCGAAACGCCAGAACGGCACGCTGCGCACCACCGTGCCGGCAATGCACTTCTGGCGCAGCGTGAGCGGCGTCTTCGCGCTCGGCCTGTGGTTCTACGCCATCGGCAACCTGCCGCTCGCCACCGCGATGACGCTCAACTACATGTCGTCGGTGTGGATGGCGCTCTTCCTCATCGGTGGCGCGGTGATGCTCGGCACCTCGCGGGTCGACGGCCGGCTGGTCGCGACCGTGTTGCTGGGCTTCATCGGCGTGGCGCTCATCTTGCGCCCCACCATCGAGCAGAACCAGCTCTGGCACGGCCTCATCGGCCTGATGTCGGGCGTGCTCGCGGCCACCGCCTACCTGCAGGTGACGGCGCTCGGCCGCGCAGGCGAGCCGGTGTACCGCATCGTCTTCTACTTCTCCCTCGGCGGCATGCTGCTGGGCCTGGGCACTGCGCTCGCAAGCGGCGGTCTCACCTGGCACACCACCTGGCAAGGCCCGGTGCTGCTGCTCGCCGTGGGCGTGCTCGCCACCGTGGCGCAGATGATGATGACGCGGGCCTATGGCGTGGGCCGCCCGCTCGTCAACGCGAGCCTGCAATACCTCGGCATCGCCTTCTCGTTCATCTACGGCGCCTTGCTCTTCCACGACAAGATCACCTGGATGGCGGTGCTCGGCATGTGCTTCATCGTCGCCTCGGGCCTGGGCGCCACGCTGCTGCGCAGCCGCACCGCCTTCAAGGACACCACCACCCCGACAGAAAGCTGAGCTTCACATGCACCCGCTGATCAGCGCCGCCGACCTGCGCGACCTGCTCGCCCGCCGCCCCGAGACCGTGCTGCTCGACTGCAGCTTCGACCTCGCCGACACCGCCGCCGGCGAGCGTGCCTACGCCGAAGGCCACCTGCCCGGCGCCCGCTACGCCCACCTCGACCGCGACCTGTCGGCGCCCAAGACGGGCCGCAACGGCCGCCACCCACTGCGCGATCGAACGGCCTACGCCGCGTGGATCGGCAGCCTGGGCATCACACCCACCACCCCGGTCGTCGCCTACGACCGCCAGGGCAGCATGTTCGCCGTGCGCGCCTGGTGGGTGCTTCGCTGGCTGGGCCACGACGAAGTGGCGGTGCTCGACGGCGGCCTGCCCGCCTGGCAAGCCACAGGCGGCGCATTGAGCACCGAAACGCCCGCCATGCCTCCGGCCGCGTCCTACCCCGACCTGCCGCCCGCCATGCCGCGCATCGACGCTGCCCAGCTGCAGCAGCGCCTGCGCGAGGTGCTCATCCTCGACGCCCGTGCGCCGGAGCGTTACCGCGGCGACGTGGAGCCGCTGGACGCCGTGGCCGGCCACATCCCCGGGGCCGTGAACCGCTTCTTCAAGGACAACCTCCAGCCCGACGGCCGCTTCAAGCCGGCCGACGAGCTCAAGCGCGAATTCGACGCCCTCCTCACCGACGAGCGCCAGGTCGTGCACAGCTGCGGCTCCGGCGTCACCGCGTGCCACAACCTGCTGGCGATGGAAGTGGCCGGCTTCGGCCGTTCACGCCTGTACGCGGGCTCGTGGAGCGAATGGTGCAGCGACCCGTCGCGCCCCATGGTGCAAGGCGCGGCCCCGTAGGCGTTGACCTACGTCGGCTCGGTGCGCAGCATGGTTGACCAGCCCCTGCGACGGCGATAAGTTCACGCTGAACGCTTCCGTTCGCCACAGGAGCTGATCATGTTCAAGCGCATCCTGGTTCCCACCGACGGCTCGGACATCACCAAGAAGGCCCTGGCCTCCGCCGTGGCACTGGCCAAGTCCGTGAATGCGAAGCTCTACACGCTGAGCGTGAAGGAGCCCTTCCCCTACAGCGCGATCTCCGAGATGCAGCCCACGCCGCCGCAGGAGTTTTTCGACGCGCAGGAGCGCATCGCCGCCGCCCGGGTCAAGGAGGTGAGAGACACCGCCGAGCTGAGCGGCCTGCAGTGCGACGCGCAGACCGTCGAAGCCCTGCACCCCTGGGAAGCCATCATCGACCACGCCAAGCGCCACGAGTGCGACCTGATCGTGATGGCCTCGCACGGCCGTCGCGGCGTGACGGCGTTGCTGCTCGGCAGCGAGACGCAGAAGGTGCTCACGCACACCAACATCCCCGTGCTGGTGGTGAGGTAGAGGCCCCCCAGTCGCTTTGCTCCTGCCCCCAAGGGGCGCCACCCCAGGGGCCCGGCAAAGCCGGTTCCCCGGGGCGTTGCTGGATCGTCCGCTCAGATCAATGCGCGTGCCCGTGGATTGCTTGCACCACCAGGGCAATCGTCACCATGCCCACCGCCAACCAGACGAGCTGGGCGATGGTGTCGCGCATCGACAGGCGGTGCTGAAGTTGGGGAATGAGATCAGCCACCGCCACGTAGATGAAGCTGCTCGACGCCACCACCAGCAGGTAGGGGAAGAGGTCGACCCACGGGCCGACGACGAAGTAGCCGAGCACGCCACCCGCCACGGCGGACAGGCCTGACATCGCGTTGTAGAGCAGCGCCTTCGAGCGCGACAGGCCGGCATTGAGCAGCACGATGTAGTCGCCCACCTCCTGCGGGATCTCGTGGGCGATGATCGCCAGCGCCGTCACGATGCCCACCTGCGTGTCGGTCAGGAAGGCGGCCGCGATGATCACGCCGTCGCAGAAGTTGTGGATGCTGTCGCCGAGCAGCACGCTCCAGCCACCGCGGCCTGCCTGCTGCTGGTCGAAGTGGTGATGGTGGTGGTGGCCGTCGCCCTCGTGGTGGTGGCTATGGCGGTAGAGCTCGGCCTTTTCCAGCAGGAAGAAGAAGATCAGCCCGGCCAGCAGCGTGGCAAAGAGTGCCTGCGGGCTCGCCTTGCTCTCGAAGGCTTCGGGCAGCACGTTGAGCAGCGCGGTGGCGAGCAACACGCCGGCCGACAGGCTCACCAGGTGGTGCACCACGCGGCTGAGCACGCCCACCGTGAGGCTGGCGGCGATCAGCACCGAGAGCAGGCCGCCGGCAAGCGTGGCCGCGAGGATGTAAAGGAGCGTCATCGGATCACAAAAAAAGCCGCGAGAAACCTCGGCCCGCGCAAAAAAGCCGCGCGGGGTGCGCGGCTCGCTTTCGACTGACGCAGGTTTCAGGCCACGCCGTTCGCCCTGAACCACGCCACCGCGCGCTTCCATCCGTCTTCGGCCGCTTCCTTGCGGTAGCTCGGCCGGTAGTCGGCGTGGAAGGCATGCGGCGTGTCGGGGTAGACCACGAATTCCGACTTCTTGGCCGCTGCGCTGCCGGTGCTCAAGGCGGTTTTCATCTTATCAACCGTGTCAACCGGGATGCCGGTGTCGGCGCCACCATAGAGGCCCAGCACCGGGCCCTGCAGCTTGGTGGCCACATCGACCGGGTGCGCCGGCGTGAGCGGCGTGCTGTTGCCCACCAGCCGGCCATACCAGGCCACACCCGCCTTCACCGCCGGGTTGTGCGCGGTGTAGAGCCAGGTGATGCGGCCGCCCCAGCAGAAGCCGGTGATGCCCAGCTTGCCGGCGTCACCACCGTGGCCCTGGGCCCAGGCCACGGTGGCGTCGAGGTCGCGCATCACCTGCTCGTCAGGCGTCTTGGCGATCACCTCGCTCATCAGCCTGGCGATCTCGGTGTACGACTTCGCATCGCCCTGGCGCACGAAGAGCTCGGGCGCGATGGCGAGATACCCGAGCTTGGCGAAGCGGCGCGCCACGTCGGCAATGTGCTCGTGCACGCCGAAGATCTCGGAGATCACGAGGATCACCGGCAACCCCGTCTTGCCGGCGGGCGCGGCGCGGTAGGCGGGCATCTTGAAGTCGCCCACCGGGATCGTCACCTCGCCCGCGGTCAGGCCGGCGGTGTCGGTCTTGATCGTCTGTGCGGTCACCGGCAGCACGGCGGCGGCAAAGCCGCTGCCCACGGCCGTCTGCATGAAGCCGCGGCGGTTGAACTCGCGGCTGGGGGTGAGGCTGTCCAGGTCCTTGCTGAGCATGCGGGTCTCCGAAAGGGGGTGGAAGGAGCGCGCGATTCTAGGAAGCGGTGTGAAACAGTGCACAGCGAGGGCCACACCCCGCGCCTGCGGGGGCGCCTCGCCCCACCTCGAAAAGCGGCACTTTTCGCGCGGCGGCTGTGGCTCGTGCACCCGCGCCCTTGCGCGGGCCCGCGGCAGCGGCAATCCTCGCCCATTCGCTGCTTTGCCCTGCCCGTCCCACCGTGCGAGAAACCCTGGTCTCCGTCGTCGACAGCGTGCCTCCGACCGAGGCCGAGCCGTCGGAACTGGCCGGCTCGCCGGCCAAAGACTTGCGCGGCCGCCTGCGCGCGATGCAGGTGCAGGCGGTGCTCACGCTCACGCCGGTGGTGGTGGTGTCGAACGTGGTGGGCGCCGTCACGCTGGGCTGGACCTTCCGCGAGGCGACGCCCTCGTGGGCGCTGCTCACCTGGCTTGCGCTGGTGCTGCTGGCCGTGGGCTGGGGCACCCGCGCCTGGTGGCGTGCGCGCGGCTCGATGCCACGCGCACAGGCCTCGCGCCGCACCACCAACCGCGTCACGCTGCATGCCGTCCTGCTCGGGCTGCTCTGGGCCCTGCCGCTGCCCTTCCTCACGGTGGTGGCATCGCCGGAGCAGTTCCTCGTGCTGACGGCCATCACCGTGGGCATCGTCTGCGCCGGGGCCACGGCGCTTGCGCCCGTCCGCCGGGCCGGCACCGCCTTCCCTCTGCTCGTGGCGGCCGGTGCGGCCATCGCGCTGAGCCAGCTGCGCTCCGATGCGGCCGGCACGCTCGCCGTGCTGCTGCTGGCCTACCTGCTGGTGATGCTCTACGGCGTGCTGTCGTGGTCGCGCATGTTCAAGGCCCGCATGGTGGCCGAGCTGCGCGCCGAAGAGCACCGCGAGACCATCGGCCTGCTGTTGCGCGATTTCGAGCAGAACGCGGCCGACGTGCTGTGGGAAGTCGACGCCGAAGGCCGCCTGGTGCGCGTCTCGCGCCGCATGGCGCGGCTTCTCAGCCGAGCGCAGAGCGCGCTCGAAGGCCGGCTGCTGGTCGACGTGCTGGCGCGCCGCCAGCGCCGCCTGCCCATCGCGACGGCCAGCGAAGGCGCCGCGGCGCTCAAGAAGCTCGCCCAGCACCTGGAAGACGGCACGCCCTTCGGCCACATCGAGCTGCCGGTGTGGCTCGCGCAGCGCACGGTGTGGTGGTCGCTCACCGCCAAGCCGGTGGACGGCGGCGGCTGGCGCGGCGTGGTCGCCAACGTCACCGCCGCACGCGAGGCGCAGCAGCACGTGTGGCAGCTCGCCCACTTCGATGCCGTCACCAACCTCAGCAACCGCCACCGTTTCCGCATCGAGCTCGACAACGCGCTCGAGAGCGTGCGCCAGAGCGGCGAGCAATGCGCCGTGCTGTGCCTCGACCTCGACGGCTTCAAGACCGTCAACGACGCGCTCGGCCACGACATGGGCGACATGCTGCTGCGCGTGGTCGGCCAGCGCCTCGAAGCCTCGCGCCGCACCGGCGACATCGTGGCGCGCCTGGGGGGCGACGAGTTCGGCCTCATCGTGCGCGAGATCAACTCGCCCGACGAGGTGGCGCTCGTCGCCGGCCGCGTGCTCTACGCCCTGAGCAAGCCCTGCGAGATCGGCGGCGTGACGGTGCCGCTCGGCGCGAGCCTGGGCATTGCCATCGCCCCGCGCGACGGGCTCGAGGCCGACGTGCTGCTCAAGCACGCCGACCTCGCGCTCTACGCCGCCAAGGCCGCCGGGCGTGGCCAATTCAGCTTCTACACCGAGAGCATGGAAGCGCGCGTCGTCAAGCGCCTGGGGCTCGAGCGCGCCCTGCGCCAGGCCATCCCCGGCCAGCAACTGCACCTCGTCTTCCAGCCGCAGGTCCGCCTCGACGACAACCGCGTGAGCGCCTTCGAGGCGCTCGTGCGCTGGACGCACCCCGAGCTCGGCGAGGTGCCGCCGCAGGAGTTCATTCCCGTGGCCGAAGAGGCCGGGATGATCCACGACATCGGCAAATGGGTGCTGCACCAGGCTTGCAAGGAGGCCCGCGCCTGGCCCGAGCGGGTACGCGTGGCGGTCAACCTCTCGCCGCTGCAGGTGATGGCCCGCGACCTGCGCGCCGACGTGGCGCACGCCCTGGCCACGAGCGGCCTGCGGCCCGAGCGACTCGAGATCGAGATCACCGAGTCGGTGCTGATGGGCGACAGCCACATCACCCTCGCCAAGCTGCACGCCTTGCGCGAGCTGGGCGTGCGCATCGCACTCGACGACTTCGGCACCGGCTATTCGTCGCTCGCCTACCTGCGCCGCTTCCCCTTCGATCAACTCAAGATCGACCGCAGCTTCGTGCGCGAGATCGTGACCCGCCCCGACGCCCGCGCCATCGTGCGCGCCACCATCGAGATGGCCAACGCGCTGCGCATGGAGACCCTCGCCGAAGGTGTGGAAGACGAACGCGCCGTCGAGGTGCTGCGCGAGCACCACTGCGGCGCGGTACAGGGCTACCTGATCTCGCCGCCCATCCGCAACGACGACGTGCTCGACTTCCTGCGCGCCCGCAGCGAGGCGCCCGAGCCTGCGGCCTCATCTGCCATTGACCGCAACGTTGCCTGACGTGCTTGCGGTACGCTCGCCGCCTCACTCACTAACACCAAAAACTCATGGTTCAGATTTGGAGACTGCTGGTTGCCGTCGTGGCCACCGTCGTGCTGGCTGGATGCGCGGGGCCCCTGAAGCAAAAATTCGAACCAGAAAACAAGGTCTGCAATAGCGCGCCTTGCGTAGCGCTGGGCACGGTGTACACCACAAGCTATTTCCAGGAGCGCTTCCTCCTAAAGCACATTGCGGGGCAAATCGTCGGCGGCGCCGTGGGAGGCGCCATCGCTGCCACCGCGCCCGGGGCACAACCCCCTCAGACCAATCCGCGGCTCGAAGTCAACGATTTCGAGAAGAACCTCGGCGCTTTCGACACCACTCAATACTTTTCCCAAGCGCTGAAGGACCGTCTAGGAGCACTTCCGCAAGTCGGCATCAAGTTCGTGGAAGACGGCGTTGCCAGGGAGCAGATCCAGGCGCAAGTCCGCGCCACCGCCGGGTGGGCGCCACACGTTGTCGACCCGAAGACTGGCGAAAAGCTCACCAACGTGGCCGCTTTCCGGGTCAAGTACGGCATGGGCGCTCGCGTAGGCAACGAACAACTCGGGTTCCGCAAGTCGTATCGCCCGTTCGTGCAGGTCGTCGGCCAGGTCAGGAACCTTCCGAGCGGCAAGCTCGCCTGGGCCGACATGGTGCTGGTGTTTGGCCCCCAGCGCTTTGTCGGATCTGCTGCCGATGCCGACAAGATGAACACGGACGAGCTGCGCAAGACGCTTCAGACCCTCTGCCAAGAGGCTGCCGATCTGCTCGTCAAGAGCTTGAGTGGCGAGCAACTGCCGGAGATGCCCGAGATCGTCGACGCCAATACGACGGATTGGGAGTTCTGAGCCGCACGACCCGCCGTCAACAGGCCGCGCTCATCGTTCTGTCGCGCCGCAGCACGCACAATCGGGGGCATGACTGACTCGCTCCCGCCGCAACCCGGCGTGCTCGGGGCCATCGACATGGGCTCCAACAGCTTCCGCCTGGAGCTGGCCCAGCTGAGCCCCGGCCGCTACAAGCGCATCGACTACCTGAAGGAGACCGTGCGCCTGGGCGCCGGGCTCGACGAAAACGGCCTGCTCACCGAAGACGCCATGCAGCGCGGCCTGGCCTGCCTGCAGCGCTTTGCCAGGCGACTGGAGGGCATCCCGTCCGAGCGCATCCGCGCCGTGGCCACGCAAACGCTGCGCGAAGCCCGCAACCGCGATGCCTTCCTCGTGCGCGCCCGTGCCGCGCTCGGCCAGCCGATCGAGGTGATCTCGGGCCGTGAAGAGGCCCGCCTCATCTTCGCCGGGGTGGCCCGGCTGCAACCGTCGGACGACTGGCGCCTCGTCATCGACATCGGCGGGCGCTCCACCGAGATGATCCTCGGCCAGGGCCGCATGCCCCTGCGGGCCGAGTCGTTCCAGGTCGGCAGCGTGAGCCTGTCGATGCGCTACTTCGGCGACGGGCGTTTCACCGAAAGCGCCTTCCGCGCCGCCCAGGTGGCGGCCGGTGCCGAGCTGGAAGAAGCCCTCGTGCCCTTCGCCTCGCGGCACTGGAAAGAAGCCCTCGGCTCCTCGGGCACCGCAGGCGCCGTGTCGCAGCTGCTCGAAGCCAACGGCATCACCGACGGCACGATCACCCCCTACGGCCTGCGCTGGTGCATGGAGCAATGCCTGCGCGCCGGCCGCGTCGACCGGCTCAGCCTGCCCGGCATGAAGGACGACCGCCGCGCCGTCATCGGCGGCGGCCTGTCCATCCTCTACACGCTGGCCACGCATTTCGACATCGCCGAGCTGCAGCCCGCCAAAGGCGCCCTGCGCCAGGGCGTGATCTACGACCTCGACGAGCGGCTGGGCACTACCCCCGGCGGCACCCGCCCGAGCCATGACGTGCGCGACGCCTCGGTGGCCGAGCTGCAGCTGCGCTTCGAGGTCGACGTGCCGCAGGCCCGGCGCGTGGCCGAGGTGGCGCTCGCGCTGCACGCCGCGGTCGCCCCCAGCGCCGACCCGGCCCTCGCCCGCGAGCTGGGCTGGGCCGCCGCGCTGCACGAGATGGGCATGATGGTCTCGCACCACGACCACCACCGCCACAGCGCCTACCTGCTCGGCCACGTCGACGCGGCGGGTTTCTCGCAGTCGCAGCAGCGCCGCCTCGCCGAGCTGGTGCTCGCGCAACGCGGCGGGTTGCGCAAGGTGGAAGCGCAGCTGGGGCAGGACGGCTTCGCGTGGCAGGCGCTGTGCCTGCGCCTCGCGATCATCGTGTGCCATGCGCGCACCGCGGTCGACCTCGGCGCCCTGAGCCTGAAGCGCCGCGGCACCGAGGCCGAACTCGCGGTGCCGCCGGCCTGGGCGGGTGCGCACCCGCGCACCCTCTTCCTGCTGCAGGAAGAAGCGGCGGTGTGGGGGCGCAGCGGCGTGCTGCACCTGCAGATCCAGGCGTGAGCTTGGCCGCCTTGCGCTAGCGCAAAGCCTCGGCGCCTGGCCGCCCTAGTCTGTGGTTCACCACCACAGAGAAGGCTGAACCATGTCGCACCCGATCAAGCTCCTGGCCACGCTGGCCGCCGCCTGCACCGGCCTCGCCGTGGCCGCACCCGCAAGCGCGCAGCAGCTGCCGCGTTCGTTCGACGCGTCACCCGACATCTACAAGGTCATCGCCCAGAACGAGCAGTACAAGGTGATCGCCGTCACCTGGAAGCCGGGGCAGAAGGACGTGTTGCATTCGCACCCGGCGAACGCCGTCTACTACCTCACAGACTGCAGCCTGCGCGTGCACGCCCCCGACGGCACGACCCGCGATGCGCAGCCCAAGGCCGGGTTCGCGCTGGTACAGGGGGCGATCCCCGGCCATGTGCTCGAGAACACCGGCACCGGCGATTGCCGGCTCGTGATGTTCGAGCCCTCTTAGCGGCTCACATCGCGGCTCACAGGCAGTCGGGCGACTGCACCGCCTGCAGCACCACCTGGCTGCCGGTCTCGCGCTCGCGGCTGCGCAGCCACCAGACCGCACCCTTCTTGATGACCCAGCTCTGGGCGACTTCGCCCAGCAGCAGCGCGGCCACGTGGCCAAGCGTCGGTTGATGCCCGACGATGAGCACCGGCTCGCTCGACTCGGGCCAGCGTGCCGCCGAGAGCACGGCCGTGGCCGAGGCATCGGGCGCGATGGCCTTCACCGTCTTGAAGCTGCGGTCGAGCGCCTTGGCGGTCTGCTGGGTGCGCAGCGCCGGGCTCACGAGGATGCGCGTGGAGTGCGCGAGCCGGTGGTTCAGCCACTCGGCCATGCGCTGCGCCTGGCGCTCGCCCTTGGGCGTGAGCGGGCGATCGAGGTCATCGAGCCCCTCGCGCTCGGGCACGGCTTCGGCGTGCCGCCACAGGATCAGGTCCATCCTCAGCCTCCCGCTGCGTAACGTTCCATCAAGGCGCGTTGCGCGCTCGGGCCCTCGAGGCCCACACGTTCGTACTCGCCATCGGCGCGGAGCTCCCAGGCGTCCTGGCTGTCGTGCAAATACGGCACCAGGCATTCGTCGATCACCCGCTGGCGCAGCTTGGCGTCGCGCACCGGCCAGGCCACCTCGATGCGGCGGAACATGTTGCGGCTCATCCAGTCGGCGCTCGACAAGTAAAGCGCCTCGTCGTCGTCGCCCGGCCCCCAGCGGAAGTACAGCACCCGTGAATGCTCCAGCAGACGGCCCACCACCGAGCGCACCCGGATGCGGTCGGTCAGGCCCGGAATGCCGGGCGGCAGCATGCAGGCGCCGCGCACGATGAGGTCGATGCTGGCACCGGCTTGCCCGGCGGCGACGAGCGCGTCGATCAGCGGCACGTCGGTCAGCGCATTGACCTTGGCGACGATGCGCGCCGGCTTGCCGTCACGCGCGGCCTGCGCCACCTGCTCCACCAGCCGCAGCATCTGCTTGTGCAGCGTGAACGGCGCCTGCAGCAGCTGCTTCATCGGTCGCGTCTTGCCGAGGCTTGCGAGCTGCTGGAAGACGGCGTCGGCATCCGAGGTCAACTCGGGGTCGGCCGTGAGGTAGCCCACGTCGGTGTAGAGCCGCGCGGTCTTGGGGTTGTAGTTGCCGGTCGACAGGTGCGTGTAGCGGCGCAGGCGGTTGCCTTCGCGGCGCGTCACGAGCAGCAGCTTCGCGTGCGTCTTCAAGCCCACGATGCCGTACACCACCTGCGCGCCCACGGCTTCCAGCCGCTCGGCCCAGTTGATGTTGGCCTCTTCGTCGAAGCGGGCCTTCAGCTCCACCACCGCCATCACTTCCTTGCCGCGGCGCGCGGCTTCGATCAGCAGGTCCATCAACGGCGACTCGCTGCCGGTGCGGTAGATGGTCTGCTTGATGGCCAGCACGTCGGGGTCTTCGACGGCTTCGCGCAGGAACTGCACCACCGGGTCGAACGACTGGAACGGGTGGTGCATCAGCACGTCGCCCACTTCGCTCAGGTGCTTGAAGATGGATTCGTCGCGCGACAGGCGGCGCGGCCACGAGGCCTCGTGCGGCGGGAAACGCAGGTGCGGCGCGTCGGCGGCATCGATCAGCGCGTTGAGGCGCACCAGGTTCACCGGGCCGTTCACCTGGTAGAGCGCCGCCTCGGGCAGGGCGAACTGCGCGAGCAGGAAGGCCGAGAGTTCGGGCGGGCAGGTGTTCACCACCTCCAGGCGGATGGCCTGGCCGAAGTGCCGGGTGGTCAGCCCCGAGCGCAAGGCCTGGCGCAGGTTGACCACGTCTTCCTCGTCCACCGCGAGGTCGGAATCGCGGGTGAGGCGGAACTGAGAAAACGCCTCCACCTCGCGGCCTGGGAAGAGCTCGGCCAGGTGGGCGCGGATCACGCTCGTCAGCAGCACGAAGCCCTGGCCGCCGCCGGCGATCTCATCGGGCAGGCGGATCACCCGCGGCAGCACGCGCGGCACCTTGACGATGGCGATGCTGTTCTCGCGGCCGAAGGCGTCTTGCCCGCCCAGGCGCACGATGAAGTTGAGCGACTTGTTGGCCACCTGCGGAAACGGGTGCGACGGGTCGAGCCCCACCGGCACGAGCAACGGGCGCACCTGGCGCTGGAAGAAGTTGTCGACCCAGCGGCGCTGCGCTTCGTTGCGGTCACCGTGGTTGAGGATGCGGATGCCTTCGCGCTCGAGGGCCGGCATCACCTCGTCGTTGAAGCAGCGGTACTGGTCGTCGATCAGGCGGTGGGCATCCATCGCCACCACCTCGAGGTCGCGGTGGGACACCCCCGCCCCCGGCTGTCGCGCAGCCTCGATGTAGTCGGCGAAGCGCACCTCGAAGAACTCGTCCATGTTGGACGAGACGATGCAGATGTAGCGCAGCCGCTCCAGCAGTGGCACATCGTCACGCCGCGCCTGGGCCAGCACCCGGCGGTTGAAGGCGAGGATGGAGCTTTCGCGGTTGAGCAGAGCCAGGGTTCTTGTTATGGGCACCGGGGTCATCAGGCCAGTCTATGAAGGTTTTGCGACGATTTGGTGACAGCCTCGATGCTCGTGTGACAGCTCGGCACGAGGTGGCTGACGAATTGATGACACACCGCCGTCCAGTCGAACTGCAGGGCGCGCCGGCGGGCCGCCTCGCGCGGGATCTTCAGCGCAGCCAGCGCCGCCACGCGCAGATCGTCGTGCAACACGCCGCCATCGTGTTCGTCGTGCTGGGGGGCCACCACGTCGAGCGGGCCCGGCACCGGGAAGGCGGCCACCGGCGTGCCGCAGGCCATCGCCTCCAGCATCACGAGGCCGAAGGTCTCTGAGCAGCTCGGGAACACGAAGGCATCGGCCGCGCTGTAGATCTTGACCAACTCCGGCCGCGGCACCACGCCGTGCCAGTGGACCTCGGGGTACTTGCGCTTCAGGGTCTCTTCCAGCGGGCCCACGCCGTAGACGAGCTTCGAGCCCGGCAGGTCGAGCTTGAGGAAGGCTTCGAGGTTCTTCTCGTAGCTGACCCGGCCCACGTAGAGAAACACTGGCCGCGGCAGGCCCAGGTCGGCGCCGTCGATGGGCTTGAAGAGGCTCAGGTCGACCCCGTGCGACCAGGGCTTGAGCGGCGCAAAACCATGCCCGCGCAGGATGTCGAGCATGCCGGTGGTGGGCACCATGATCCCGCTCGACGGCGCGTGGAAGCGGCGGAACCAGGCGTAGCCCCAGCGCTCCGGAATGTGCAGCGCCTTGGCGAGGATGTCGGGGAAGCGGGTGTGGAAGGCGGTCGTGAACGCCCAGCCGCGCTTCAGGCAATGCGCCCGCGCCGCCGAGCCGAGCGGCCCTTCGGTGGCGATGTGGATGGCGTCGGCCTGGGCTTCATCGAGCATCGCCGCCACCTTGCGGCCGGGCCGCCAGGCCAGCTCGATCTCGCGGTAGCCTGGGCAGGGGAACCGCCGGAACCCCGAGGGCTCGACCAGCACCACCTCGTGCCCCATCGCCGACAAGCCCTCCTCCAGCTCCACCAGCGTGGTCACCACGCCATTGACCTGTGGCCGCCAGGCGTCGGTGACGAGGGCGATCTTCATGCCACGGCCTCGGCCACGACGACAGGCGCCAGGTGGCGCAGGCGCATCTGCTCGGCCCAATCGACGATCTCCAGCCGGCCATCGGCCTGCTCGGCCAGCGCGGTGAGGCTCTCGACCCAGTCACCGTCGTTGGCGTAGGTGATGCCGTCGATCTCGCGCAGCTCGGCGTGGTGGATGTGCCCGCACACCACGCCCTGCATGCCGCGCCGCCGCGCCTCGCGCGCCACGGCGTTCTCGAAGTCGCCGATGAAGTTGACGGCGCGCTTGACCTTGAGCTTCAGGTACTTCGACAGGCTCCAGTACGGCAGCCCCATGCGCGCGCGCAGCGAGTTGAGATACCGATTGAGCTTGAGCGTGAACTCGTACAGCGAGTCACCCACGTGCGCGAGCCACTTGGCGCACTGGATCACGCCATCGAAATAGTCGCCGTGCATGACCCAGAGCTTCCGGCCATCGGCCGTCTCGTGCACCCACTCCTCGGCCACGTCGATGCCGCCGAAGTTGTGGCCGACGTACTTGCGCGCGAACTCGTCGTGGTTGCCCGGGATGAAGATCACCCGCGTGCCCTTGCGCGCCTTGCGCAGCAGTTTCTGCACCACGTCGTTGTGCGCCTGCGGCCAGTACCAGCTGCGGCGGAGTTGCCAGCCGTCGACGATGTCGCCCACGAGGAAGAGCGTCTCGCACTCCACGTGCTTCAGGAAGTCGAGCAGCGCTTTGGCCTGGCAGCCAGGCGTGCCCAGGTGCAGGTCGGAGATCCACACGCTGCGGTAGTGGCGCTTGTGCTCGCGCGGGGTGTCCTCGTGTTCGCGCGAGTCGTCACCACCCGCGAGATCGGCGCCACGAGGGGCCCATGCCTGAAGGAATGCTGCGTCACGTTGCATGGACCCACATGGTCCGCGTGATGAATGACCGTGCCGTGGCGGGGCCGTGAAGAATGGGTGACGGCGTGCGCCGGATAATCCGCGGATGCATTTGTTGATCCCCTACGCCGCGCCGCATTCGGAGCGTGGCCTTGCGGCGCTGCGCAGCCTGAAGCTGCCTCACCTGAGCCGGCTGCTCGGCCGCCTGCGCCCGACCGACACCCTCGGCAGCGACGAATACAGCCTCTCCCCACCCCACGAACTGGTCCACGCCAAGGCACTCGGTTGGACCGCCGACGACGGCTGCTTCCCCTGGGCCGCCCGCCAGGCCGCACGCGACGGCGTCGACGTGGGCACCAAGGCCTGGGGCCAGCTCACGCCGGTGCACTGGCACGTGGGCGCCGACCACGTGACCCTGCCCGACCCGGCCAACCTGCACCTGAGCGCACAGGAGTCGCACACCCTCTTCGAAGCGGTGAAGCCCTTGTTCGAAACCGAAGGCTGGGAGATGGCCTGGGGCGCCCCCATGCGCTGGTACGCGGCACACGACTCGCTCGACGCCCTGCCCAGCGCCAGCCTCGACCGCGTGGTCGGCCGCAACATCGACCTGTGGCTGCCCACGTCGCCGCAGGCCAAGCTGATCCGCCGCCTGCAGAACGAGGTGCAGATGCTGCTCTACCAGCACCCGCTGAACGACCACCGCGTGGGCCTGGGGGCCCTGCCGGTCAACTCGTTCTGGCTCAGCGGCTGCGGCCGTGCGCAGGCCGAAGCCGCCGAGCCGCCGCAGGTGGCCGACGGCCTGCGGGGCCCGGCCCTCGGGTCCGACTGGGCAGCGTGGGCCGAGGCCTGGCGTGCACTCGACGCGGGCGCCGTGCAGCAAGCGCTGGCCGCCGCACGCGATGGCCAGCCGGTCACGCTCACGCTCTGCGGCGAGCGCCGGGCACAGCGCTTCGAGCCGCAGCCGCTGAAGCTGTGGTCGCGCCTGAAGCCGCCCTCGCCGGCCGTGGCGCCCTTCCTGGAGGCGCTGTGATGTCCGTCACCCGAGAGCCCACCCTGCGGTTGCGCGAAGTGCCGCCGCGCACTGTGTGGGCGCTCGAACAGGCCGGCGTGCACCCGCTGCTCGCGCGCCTGTACGCCGCCCGCGGCGTGCGCAGCCCCGACGAGATCGACGACGCGCTGGCCGGCCTGGTGGCGCCCACCCAGCTGCTGGGCACGCAGGCCGCGGCGAGCTTCCTCGCCGACGCCATCGCCCGCAAGCAACGCATCTGCGTCGTGGCCGACTACGACTGCGACGGCGCCACCGCCTGCGCCGTGGCCCTGCGCGGCCTGGCGCTGCTCGGCGCCGAGCCGGGCACGCTGTGCCACGTGGTGCCCGATCGGGCGGTGCACGGCTACGGCCTCACGCCGGCCATCGTCGACCTGGCCCTGCAGAAGCAACCCCAGGTGCTGCTCACGGTCGACAACGGCATCGCGAGCCTCGCCGGCGTGGCGCACGCACGCAGCGTCGGGCTCGATGTGGTGGTGACCGATCACCACCTGCCCGCGAAAGACCAGGACGGCACGGTGCAGCTGCCCGCCGCCACGGTGATCGTGAACCCCAACCAGCCCGACTGCGGCTTCCCGAGCAAGAACCTCGCGGGCGTGGGCGTGATGTTCTACGTGCTGCTGGCGCTGCGCAGCGAGCTGCGCGCACGCGGCGTGTTCAGCGCCGAAACCCAGCCGCGACTCGACGCACTGCTCGACCTCGTGGCCTTGGGCACCGTGGCCGACGTGGTGAAGCTCGATGCGAACAACCGGCGGCTCGTCGCCCAGGGCCTGAAGCGCATCCGCGCCGGCCGCATGCAGCCCGGCGTGGCAGCGCTCTTCAAGGCGGCGGGGCGCGACGCCTCGCGCGCCACCGGCTTCGACTTCGGCTTCGCCTTGGGCCCTCGCATCAACGCGGCGGGCCGACTGTCCGACATGTCGCTCGGCATCGAATGCCTGCTCACCGACGACCCCGCCCGCGCGACCGAACTCGCCCAACTGCTCGACACCATCAACCGCGAACGCCGCGACGTCGAAGCCGGCATGCGCGAGCAGGCCGAAGCCATGCTGGCGCGGCTGATGCCAGCGGGCGACGCACCGCCTGCACTCGCGATCTACGACCCCGACTTCCATGAAGGCGTGGTCGGCATCGTCGCCTCGCGCCTGAAAGACCGCGTGCACCGCCCGACCTTCGTCTTCGCAATGGGGCAGGACGGCCTGCTCAAGGGCTCGGGCCGATCGATCAACGGCTTTCACCTGCGCGACGCGCTCGACCTGGTGAGCAAACGCCACCCCGGCGTGCTGAAGAAGTTCGGCGGGCATGCGATGGCCGCGGGGGCGACGCTCGCCGAAGAAGACTTCACCACCTTCGTCGACGCCTTCCAGCGCGTGGCCACCGAATGGCTCGACGCCGCCACGCTCTCGCGCACGCTGATGACCGACGGGCCGCTGCCCGCCGAGTACTTCAACCTCGACACCGTGCGCTCGCTCGACGCGCAGGTGTGGGGCCAGGCCTTCGAGGCGCCGCTCTTCAGCGACGAGGTGGAGGTGGTCTCGCAGCGCCTGGTCGGCGAGAAGCATTTGAAACTGGCCGTGCGGCATGCGGGCGCGCTGCGCGACGCGATCTGGTTCGGCCACAGCGAGCCGCTGCCCGACCGCGTGACGCTCGCCTACCAGCTGCGCATCGACGAATACAACGGCCAGCAGCGGCTGCAGATGATCGTGGAAGCGGCACGCTGATTGCCACTGGCGGATGCCGCCGCCGATTACCACTCGCGTCACAAGGTTGCATTCGGTTGCCGGCAAGGCGGCACCCGTCGGACTAATCTGTTTGGTGCCTCGGAAAACGGTTCGGGATCCAAACATGAAACGCCCACCCTCTCAGGAAACCTCGGCGAGCGCCATCGACCTGCAACGCCGCGCCGGCCTTGCAAGGCTGACCGCCCTGTGCGCCGCAATCAGCGTGCCGCTGGTGAGCTGCGGCGGCGGTGACTCCCCGGCGCCTCCACCGCCTCCCTCGCCACCACCCGGGCCGCCCCAGACCACCCGCCTCAACACCACCGCGCGGCTGACCGCACCCTGGAGCTTCGTCTTCCTGCCCGACGGCCGGGTGCTCGTCACGCTCAAGGCCGGCCAGCTCGCCGTGCTGAGCGCCGACTTCAGGACGATTCGCACCGGCTTCTCCGGCATCCCCGCGGTCAACACCGACAGCCAGGGCGGCCTGCTCGACATCGCGCTCGACCCCGACTACACCACCACCCCGGGGTCGGACTGGGTCTACTTCTCCTACTCCGAGCCCGACGGCGCCTTCCTGGGCACCGCGGTCAACCGCGGCCGGCTCGATCTGGTCAACAACCAGCTGCTCGACGTTTCCCGCGACCCACTGTTCCGCCAGGCGCCGAAGACCGGCATCCCGGCGCACTACGGCTCGCGCCTCGCCTTCGGTGGCGACAAGACGCTCTTCATCACGCTCGGTGAGAAGCAGTCGTCCAACCTTGCGCAAGACCTGACCACCACGCTTGGCAAGGTGGTGCGCATCAACCGCGATGGCAGCATCCCCGGCAACAACCCCAACATGGGCGCGGGCGCACGCCCCGGCATCTGGAGCTACGGCCACCGCAACCCGCAGGGCGCGGCGATCCACCCCACGACCGGCGAGCTGTGGATCAGCGAACACGGGCCTCAGGGCGGCGACGAGATCAACATTGCGCGCGCCGGCCAGAACTACGGCTGGCCCCTGCGCAGCTACGGCTGCAACTACGGCGACACCAACGCCAACTGCATGATCGGCGGCGGCACCCATGCGCCCGCCTACACCGAGCCGGTGACCTGGTGGCCCGGCCCCGGCAACACGCCGCCGTACAACTCCATCGCGCCGAGCGCCATCGCCTTCTACACGGGCCCGGGCTTCCCGGCGTGGCAGGGCAGCCTGCTGGTGGGCGCGCAGGCCGGCATGGCGCTCTGGCGGCTCACGCTCAGCGGCAACACCGTCACCGCCCGCGAGCGCATCTGGGAAGGCGAGCGCGTGCGCTGCGTGCGTCAGGGCCCCGACGGCTGGATCTACTTCATCACCGACGACGGCTGGCTGTACCGCATCAGCCGCTGATCGCCCGCTGAGACGCACTGCCAAGCCCCTCCCCGCACGACGCCGGGAGGGGCTCCCTACAATTCGCAGGTGATCCGCAACGCCGACCTGCACTGCCATTCCATCGTGTCCGACGGCACGCTGGAGCCCGAGGCGCTCGCCGCACGGGCCGCGGCCAACGGGGTCGACCTGTGGGCCCTGACCGACCACGATGAAATCGCCGGCCAGCAGCGCGCCCGCGCCGCCGCCCATGCCAACGGCATGGCCTACCTCACCGGCACCGAGATCTCGATCACCTTCGCCAACACCACGGTCCACATCGTCGGCCTCGGCTTCGATGCCGACGACGCGGCGCTCGCCGCAGGCCTGCGCGCCACGCGCGGTGGCCGCGAAGAGCGGGCGCGCGAGATGGCCGCGGGCCTGGCCGCGGTCGGCATTGCCAATGCCTTCGAAGGCGCGCTGAAGTACGTGGGCAACCCGGAGCTGATCTCGCGCACGCACTTCGCGCGTTTTCTCGTCGAGACCGGCGTGTGCGCCGACACCAGCGAGGTGTTCCGCCGTTTTCTGGTGGAAGACAAGCCCGGCTTCGTGCCGCACCGCTGGGCCTCGCTCGCCGACGCCGTGCGCTGGATCACGCAGGCGGGTGGCATCGCCGTCATCGCGCACCCGGGCCGCTACAAGCTCACGCCGGTGGAAGAAGACGCGCTCTTCCATGAATTCAAGCAGCACGGCGGCCAGGCGCTCGAAGTCGTGACCGGCAGCCACACCCCGGCCGAGTACGGCATCTACGCCGACCTGGCGCTGGCGCACGGCCTGCTGGCCTCGCGCGGCTCCGATTTCCACAGCCCCGACGAAAGCCACATCGACCTCGGCACGCTGCCCGCGCTGCCGGCCCGCCTGACCCCCGTGTGGGACGCGCTCGCCTCGCGCGTGCACCGCCCGTGAGCGCGGTCGCCGCGCACCTGCCCACGGCGCGGCACCGGCCGCTTGCCGGCATCGGCCTCATCCTGGTGATGGGCTTGTGGTTCGTCACGCTCGACACCACCGCCAAGTACCTCGGGCAGGTGCTGCCGATCATCGTGGGCCTCTTCGCGCGCTATGCCGTGCAGGCGCTGCTGATGGGCGGCTGGCTGGCGCTGCGCCTGCTGCGCGGCGGCAGCAACCTCTTTCGCAGCGCGCACCCACGCTTCCAACTCTTGCGCGGCACGCTGCTGCTGGCGACGAGCGCGCTGCTCTTCATCGGCATCCGCAACATGCCGGTGGCCGAGTTCACCGCCGTGGGCATGCTCTCGCCGGTGCTGGTGACGGTGCTGGCCGCACTCTTCCTGCACGAGAAGGTGTCGCCGCTGCGCCTGGCGCTGGTGGCCGGCGGCTTTGCCGGTGCGCTGATCGTCGTGCGGCCCGGGGCCGGCATCTTCGGCTGGGTGGCGCTCATTCCGCTCACGATGGCGCTCGTCTACGCCGGCTTCCAGCTGCTCACACGCCGGCTGTCGAACCTCGAACACCCGCTGACCACCCACTTCTACACCGGGCTCGTGGGCGCGCTCGTGGTGGGCGCGATCCTCGCCTTCGAGTCCACGGCCGCGTGGGACGCGCTGCGCAGCGCACCGCCCTCGGTGTGGGGCTTGCTGCTGCTCGTGGGCGTGGCGGGCACGGTGGGGCACCTGTGCCTCATCCTTGCGGTGGGCATGGCGCCGATGGCCACGCTCATGCCCTTCACCTTCCTGCAGCTGGGCTTCGCGAGCGTGGCGGGCTACCTCGTGTTCAACCACGTGCCCGATGGCTGGGCCTTCGTGGGCATCGCCGTCGTGGGCGTGTGCGGCGCCACCTCGGTGTGGCTCAACCTGCGCGAGAGCGCCGCCGCACAGCGCATCGCGCCGGCCGATTCGGCGCTCACGCCCGACTGACATGAACACGCCCCCACGTCGCTTCGCTCCTGCCCCCCGAGGGGGCGCTCAGTGGCTTCGGGTGGCCGTGCACCACTGACCACCATGCCCCGCGTCCTCGACATCCACCCCGACAACCCGCAGGCGCGCCTGTTGAAGCAGGCCGCCGACGTGCTGCATGGCGGTGGCATCGCCGCCGTGCCCACCGATTCGAGCTACGCCCTCGTGTGCCACCTCGACGACAAGTCGGCCGCCGAGAAGCTGCGTCGCATTCGCGAGGTCGACGACAAGCACCACCTCACGCTGCTGTGCCGCGACCTCTCGGAGCTCGCGAGCTACGCACGTGTCGACAACAAGCAGTACCGCCTGCTCAAGCACGCCACGCCCGGGCCCTACACCTTCCTGCTGGAAGCCACGAAGGAAGTGCCGCGCCGCGTGTCGCACCCTTCGCGCCGCACCATCGGCCTGCGTGTGCCCGAGCACACGATGCTGCAGCAGCTGCTCGACGTCTTCGGCCAGCCGCTGCTGTCGACCACACTCATCCCGCCCGGCGAGACCGAGCCGCTGAACGACCCGGAAGAAATCCGCGAGCGCTTTCGTGGCCAGGTCGAGATCGTGGTGGATGCGGGCGCCTGCCCGATGGAGCCGACCACCGTGGTCGACTTGACCGGCGACGAGCCGGTGCTGGTGCGCCTGGGGCGCGGTGACCCGGCGAAGCTGGGGCTTGCGGCGTAGGCGTCCTCCCGTTCGCGGTCGGCGCCGCCCCCCGTTCGCCCTGAGCTTGTCGAAGGGCCGTGATGGAGCACTGCGCTGCCCTTCGACAGGCTCAGGGCGAACGGGAGGGAGGGGCTAAACCTTGAGCGCCGCCGTCACCACGATCTCGATCTTCCACTCGGGCTTGGCGAGCTTCGCCTGCACGGTGGCGCGTGGCGGCGCATCGCCGGGGGCCACCCAGTCGTCCCACACCTCGTTCATGCCGGAGAAGTCGGCCATGTCGGCGAGGAAGATCTGTGCCATCAGGATGTGGGCGCTGTCGGTGCGCGCCTCGGCGAGCAGCTTGTCGACCATCGCGAGCACCTGGCGCGTCTGGCCCTTGATGTCTTGCGTGGCGTCGTCGGGCACCTGGCCTGCGAGGTAGACGGTGCCGTTGTGGATGGCCATCTCGGAGAGACGGTCGCCCACGTGAAAACGTCTGACGGCATGGGTCATGTCTTGTGTCCCTTCGCATGTGGGGTGGCGCCGGCAGCCTTCTGCCCGAGCTTGCTTTCCTTGCCGGCGAGCAGCTTCTGGATGTTGGCGCTGTGGCGCCACACAAGCAGCAGGCTCATCACGGTGATGGCGCCGGCGATCACGCCCGCGTCCCAGATCAGCAGCTGGTAGAAGGGCGCGAACACCGCCGCCACGATGGAGCCCAGCGACACGTAGCGGAAGAAGGCCACGATGATGACGAAGGTGAGCAGCGTGGCCGCGCCCAGCCAGGGGTTGAAGGCGAGCAGCACGCCCGCGGCGGTGGCCACGCCCTTGCCGCCTTTGAACTTGAAGAACACCGGCCACAGGTGCCCGAGAAAGGCCGCCAGGCCCACCATCGCGACCGTGCCCGCACCGAGCCCGAACCGGGGGCCGTAGATCAACACCAGCAGCACCGGCACATAGCCTTTCAACACGTCGAAGACCAGCGTGAGGATTGCCGCGGCCTTGTTGCCCGAGCGCAGCACGTTGGTGGCGCCGGGGTTGCCCGAGCCGTAGCTGCGCGGGTCCGACAGACCCATCAATTTGCTGACGATCACGGCGAACGAGAGCGAGCCGATCAAATAGGCCGCGACCACCGCGGCAGCGGAATACAGGGTCTCCATCGGGCGAGCTGTTGTGGTGCTGAGGTAGTGCTGAGGTTTGGGCGAGATTCCAGCGGCTATTCTGCACCCGCGCACTGCACCGGCTTCGCGTTCAGCACCTCGGTCAACACCTGTGGCGAAAGGCCGACAAGGTAGCCGCGCCGCCCGCCGTTGATGTAGATGCGCGGCAACTCGAGCACCGTGCTTTCCACATAGATCGGCATCGCCTTCTTGGTGCCGAAGGGCGAGGTGCCGCCCACCATGTAGCCGCTGTGGCGCTGCGCCACCTCGGGCTTGCAGGGCGAGACCTTCTTGGTGCCGATCTGGCGCGCGAGGTTCTTGGTGCTCACCTGGCGGTCGCCGTGCATCAGCACGATGAGCGGCTTGGCGTGTTCATCTTCCATCACCAGCGTCTTCACGACATGGTGCTCGTCGACGCCGAGCTGCTTCGACGACTCGGACGTGCCGCCGTGGTCCACGTAGTCGTAGACGTGCTCGGTGTAGGCCACCTTGTGCTGCTTGAGCAGCTGGGTGGCGGGGGTTTCGGAGACGTGGTCTTTCTTGGCCATGATGGGCGGATTGTCCCGCTGGCGAAGGCCGTGTCTTGTCTCTTATTGCGCCGGATCGCGGTGCTTCCAGCGGATGGCGTCGATCTCAGCGAGCAGCTCCGGCGAGAGCTGCACGTCCCAGGCGTCGAGGTCTTCCACCAGTTGCTGCGAATTGGTCACGCCAATGATGGTGCTCGCCACGCGGCGCGAGCGGTAGCAGAAGGCCAGTGCGAGCTGCGTGGGCGTGAGGCCATGCGCTTTCGCGAGCGCGTTGTAGAGGCGCGCCGCCTCCAGTGCCTCGGGCCGGCCCCAGCGCTGCTTGCGTGACGATTCGAACGCCGCGAGGCGCCCCTTCTCGGCAGGCCCGGTGAAGCCGGAGGCGTCGTACTTGCCGGTGAGCGCGCCAAAGGCGAGCGGCGAGTAGGCGAGCAGCGCAACGCCATAGCGGTAGAGCGTCTCGTCGAGCCCGTTGTCGAGCGCGCGGCTGGTGAGCGCATACGGGTTCTGCACCGTCACCACGCGCGGCAGGTTGTGCTGCTCGGCCAGCCGCACAAACTCGGCCACGCCCCAGGGCGTTTCGTTCGACAGGCCGATGTACCGCACCTTGCCGGCCTTCACGAGTTTGCCCAACGCTTCGAGCTGGTCGTGGATGGAGGTCTGCGGCTTGTCGTGCTTCGGGTCGAAGTAGAGGCTGCCGAACATCGGCGTGTTGCGGTTCGGCCAGTGGATCTGGTAGAGATCGATCACCTCGGTTTGCAGGCGCTTCAGGCTGTCGTCGCAGGCCTGGGCGATGTCGGCGGGGCTCAGGTCGGGCGAGCCGTTGCGGATCCAGTCCATGCCGCGCGCCGGGCCGGCCACCTTGGTGGCGAGCACGATCTTCTCGCGCATGCCGGGCCGCGAGGCGAGCCAGGTGCCGATGATGCGTTCGGTGGCGCCGTAGGTCTCGCGCCGCGCGGGCACGGCGTACATCTCGGCGGTGTCGATGAAGTTGATGCCGCGGCCGATGGCCTGGTCGAGCAGGGAATGCGCGAGGGCTTCATCGACCTGCTGGCCGAAGGTCATGGTGCCGAGGCAGATGGGGGTGACGAGCAGGTCGCTGCGACCGAGGGGAATGCGCTGCATGAGAGAGAGGTGCTGCCGGTGGAGCCCGGCAGTGTGCCGCAATCAGGTCGTTCCTGCAGGCCAGCGCCTGCGTTCAACGTGTGGCCAGCACCACCAGCTTCTCAGGCGACACCCGCACGCGCAGCGCGCTCTCGGGCACCACGCTCACGACGGCGAAGCCGCGGTGGTCGGTGAGGCGGCGGGCCGGCTCCATCAAGGCATCGCCATTGCGCCCCGTGAGCGCCGCGACGACCGGCGTGTTGGCATTGGCCCCCCGCTTGATGACCACGCCCACCTCGCCGCACTCCAGCTGCACGAAGCAGCCCGGTGGGTAGACGCCGAATTCCTTGATCACCGCCGCGGCCATCGGGTGTTGCGAATCCTTGATGAAGAGGTCACGCCCGGCCTGGTTGGCTGGCATCGCCTTGCGCGTGATGCGCGGGCTGAGCTTGGCGGTGTACATGTCGACGCGGCGCAGCAGCGAGGCCATGTCGTCGACGTCCTGGCAGGCACGGGGGTAGCCGTGGCCGCCGGCGATTTCATGGTGGTTGCGCACGGCGGCGAGCCAGTCGGCGTCGACGACACCCGAGGCTTCGAGCATCTCGGCACTGCGCGTCGGGTGGTCGTGGATGAGCTCGCGCTGCGCGGCCGTGGGCGGCGTGACCTGCGTGGCCAGGCGCCCCTGCAGCTCGAGCATCGAGAGGTTCATGGTCAGCGCAGCCTTGAAGACACGCTCGACGGCGGCCTTGTCCCAGCCCAGGCGTTGCGCCACCAGGTAGCTCGCGATGGCGGTGTGCACCGAGTGCGACACACCGTAGGGGTTCTTGCCCGCGGCCTCTTGCCGCACCACCTGGAAGATGGCGAGATCGGGGTCGCGCTCGACGAGCGCCAGCACCGGCTCGGCCGCCTCTTCGAGCGCCTTCGCGAACTCGGGCAGCGAGGGCGTCTTCAGCGTGCGGCCCACCCGGTCGATGCAGCCGCTCCACAGGCCGGGAAGCGTCTCGACGGGCGCTTCGAGCACCTCGGTGCGCACGCTCTTCAGCTCGTCGGTGTCGACCAGCGCCTCGCGCTCGAACAGCGCCTCGAGCTGCTCTTCGTCGCGGATGACCTGCCCGCGGGCGAGCAGCAGGCGATGGTCCTGCCCACGGATGTTGAACGGCACCGGCCCACCCAGGCAGATGCGGTTCTTGACGGCGGACAGAGGCGAGTACGGCATTTCTTTGTTTTCGACGGGTACAGTGCAGCATCTCCCCGGGGAAATCCCTGAGCCCGCGTGCGCTTTCGTGCCAGACCTCACGCTCTATGCTGGCCCGTCACCGATGAAGGACTCCGCATGACCCTGGCCTCGGCTTACGACCGCCTGCACGCTGGCTTCCGCTGGAAGGTGCCGCCGCACTTCAACATCGCCGACGTGTGCTGCGGCCGCTGGGCCCGCGAGACCCCCGAGGCCACCGCCATCCTCTACGAGCACGAGAACGGGCAGACGCTCAGCTGCACCTACGGCAGCCTGCAGGCCCAGGCCCACCGCCTGAGCCACGCGCTGCAGCGGCTGGGCGTGGAAGCCGGCGACCGGGTGGCCATCGTGATGCCGCAGCGCGTGGAGACGGCCGTGGCGCACATCGCCATCTACCAGCTGGGCGCGGTGGCCATGCCGCTGTCGATGCTCTTCGGGCCCGAGGCGCTGGCCTATCGCTTGCAGCACAGCGAAGCCAAGCTCGCGATCGTCGACGAAAGCGCCATCGCCAACCTGCTCGCGGCACGCGGCGAATGCCCGCAGTTGCAACACGTGGTGGCGGTGGGCGCCGCGCAAGGCCAGGGCGACGCCGACTGGACGACCCTGCTCGCCCGCGAGCCCGCGCACTTCCAGCCGGTGGTGACGAAGGCCGACGACGCGGCCGTGCTCATCTACACCAGCGGCACCACCGGGCCGCCCAAGGGTGCGCTCATTCCGCACCGCGCGCTCATCGGCAACCTGCCGGGCTTCGTCTGCAGCCAGAACTGGTTTCCTCAGCGTGGCGACGTGTTCTGGTCACCCGCCGACTGGGCCTGGACCGGTGGGCTGATGGACGCCCTCTTGCCCACGCTCTACTTCGGCCACCCCATCGTGGCCTACCAGGGCCGCTTCTCGCCCGAGAAGGCCTTCGAGCTGATGGCGCGCTACGGCGTGACCAACACCTTCCTCTTCCCCACGGCGCTGAAGGCGATGATGAAAGCGGTGCCCGCGCCGCGCGAGCGCTACACGCTCAGGCTGCGCGCGATCATGAGCGCGGGCGAAGCGGTCGGCGATGCGGTGTTCGGCTACTGCGAGCAGCAGCTCGGCATCACCGTCAACGAGATGTTCGGCCAGACCGAGATGAACTACGTGGTGGGCAACTGCGGCTGGTTCGTCGACACCACCGGCGCCCCGCACAGCGCCTGGCCCGCCAAGCCCGGCAGCATGGGCCGCCCCTACCCCGGCCACCGCATCGCGGTGATCGACGACGAAGGCCGCGAGTGCCCGCGCGGCACGCCGGGCGACGTGGCCATCCACCGGCGCGACGTGCACGGCCAGCCCGACCCGATCTTCTTCCTCGGCTACTGGCGCAACGACGAGGCCACCCGCGCCAAGTTCACCGGCGACCCCGCCGACTCATGGTGCCGCACCGGCGACACGGCGGTGATGGATGAAGACGGCCACCTTTGGTACCAGGGCCGCAGCGACGACGTGTTCAAAGCCGCGGGCTACCGCATCGGGCCGAGCGAGATCGAGAACTGCCTGGTCAAACACCCCGCCGTGGCCAACGCGGCGGTGGTGCCCAAGCCCGATGCCGAGCGCGGGGCGGTGGTGAAAGCCTTCGTGGTGCTCGCACCGGGCCACGCGGCGTCGGCCGGGTTGGTCGAGGCGCTGCAGCAGCACGTGCGCGGCAAGCTCGCGCCCTACGAGTACCCGAAGGAGATCGAATTCATCGACGCCTTGCCGATGACGACCACCGGCAAGGTGCAGCGCAAGGTGCTGCGGGAACGTGAGGCTCAGCTCCGTTCGGGCTGAGCCTGTCGAAGCCAGGCCTCAACGAGACGAAAACCCTTCGACAAGTCCTGTCCTGAGGATGTCGAAGGGTCAGGCCGAACGGGGCGCGGCGAAGGCGGCGAGCGCGTCGCCCGCGATGCGGCACACCCGCCAGTCGGGCATCACCGTGGCCCCCATGCGCTCGTAGAAGCGGATGGCGTTTTCGTTCCAGTCGAGCACGCTCCACTCGAAGCGGCCGTAGTTGCGCTCGGCGGCCAGCTTGCCCAGCCGCGTGAGCAGCGCTTCGCCGATGCCCTTGCCGCGGTGTGCAGGCTGCACGTAGAGGTCTTCGAGGTAGAGCCCGGGCTGCGCGAGGAAGGTCGAGAAGTTGGTGAAGTAGAGCGCGAAGGCCACCACCTCGCCGCCGAGGTCGGCCACCATCGCCTCGGCCACCGGCTTCTCGCCGAAGAGGTGTGGGCGCAGCTTTTCAGGCGTGACCTGCAGCAGGTGGGTGAGTTTTTCGAATTCGGCCAGTTCGCGGATCAGGCCCACGATGGGTTGCACATCGCGCAGCTCGGCGGCGCGCAGCACCGCGTTGTGAGAGCCGGTGGGTTCAGAAGCAGGGTGAGACGGCATGCTGCCGATTCTGTCAGCCCGCGCACGCCCCCACATCGCATATGGGCCTGATCAGGCCGTTGCTTCGAGGGGTTGCGCCGGCAACAGCAAGGGCTCGCGCGGCTGCACCGGCAGGTGCTGGCAGAAGAAGTCGACCACCCGGGTGATGTAGAGCGGCAGCGCCTCGTGCAGCGTGCCGGCGTGCGAAGCGCTGGCGGTGAGCCACAGCCGCGCGGCGCAGGCCTCGGCCACCGCCTGGGCCACGGTGGCCGGCACCTGGCGGTCGCCCCGGCCGTGCACCACCATGACGGCACGGTTGCGCAGCGAGGCCAGATCGCCCAGCCACGGCCGGCGGCCGAGGTCCACGCCTGAGAGCAGCCGCCCGAGCCAGCGGGCGACGGGCATCAGCACCTCGGCCGGGTAGCGCGCTTCGCCGCGCAGGTCTCGCCGCGGGCTGTCGGCCACCACGGCGGCGATGGCGGGCTCTTCGGCCGCGGCCATCAGCGCGGCGCAAGCGCCGAGCGAGGCACCGATGACCCCGATGTGCCCCGGCGCATGGCCCTGTGCCAGGAGGTAGTCGACGGCGCCGAGCACGTCGTGCCGCTCCGATTCGCCATGCCCGCGCAGGCGTGTGACGAGCACCGTGATGCCACGCGAACGCAGCGCCTGCGCGAGCGTGCGCACATGCAGGCTGCGCCCTTCGACGCGGGCATCGCTGCCCCAGCAGCCGACCTGGCCGACGACCAGCACCACCGCCGAGCAGGCCTCGGGCCCGGCGTGCAGGAGCGTGGCGCCGATGCGCGCCCGCCCGTCGCGCGACGCAAACTCGACCTCACGGCACTGCAAGGCCCCCACCAGCGAGGGCGCGGGCACCGATTCGCGATGCGAGCGTCTCCACCAGCGCGACACCCCGTGGAGGCCTTCGGCCACCGCGGCGGCCATCGATCCCTGCTGCAAGGTGGTGGTGTTCATGCGAGTCCCCTGTGAAAGCGGTGATGGAGTGTCCAGTGTTGGGCGGCGCCCCGCCTCCTGTCCTTGAAGGATCTGAAGCGTCCTGAATCGGGGGTTGATCGCTTAAATTCCAGGCAGGAGACCCCCGTGGCACACCAGCCTTCCGACATCCACCGTTTCGACCGCATCGAGGTGCGGCCCGCCCAGCGCGAGCTGCTCGTCGACGGCCAGCCCGCCGCCGTGGGCGCACGCGCGTTCGATCTGCTGCTCGCACTCATCGAGCATCGCGACCGGGTGGTGTCTAAGAATGAGCTGCTCGACTTGGTGTGGCCGGGGCTCGTCGTCGAGGAAAACAACCTGCAGGTGCAGGTGTCGACGCTGCGGAAGGTGCTTGGGCCAAAGGCGATTGCGACGGTGCCCGGGCGGGGGTATCGGTGGACGTTGGAAGGGGATGCGCCCCTTGCAACGGCCGCCACTTCCCGTCGCCCCCCTTTTCCCGGCCGCCCGTCCGGCTTGCTGGGCCGTGACGTTGATCTCAGCGCGCTGCTCGACCTGATCGACCGGCACGCGCTCGTCACGGTGGCCGGCCCAGGTGGCATCGGCAAGACCACCCTTGCCCGCCGGGCCGAGCAAGAGAGGGCAACCTGGCGCGCCGACGGCTGCGTGTGGGTCGAGCTGGCATCGCTCACCGATGGAAGGCTCATCCCTGGCACCGTGGCCCAAGCGCTCGACCTGCAACTCTCACCAGACCGCGACGCACTGGCCTCGCTCGTGACAGCACTGAAGCCGCTTCAGCTGCTGCTGGTCATCGACAACGCCGAGCATGTGGCCGAGGCGCTCGCACCGGTCGTCAGCGCCGTGCTGGCGGACGCGCCGGGCGTGCATGTGCTCGTCACCAGCCAGAGCGCTTTGCGCTTGCACGGCGAACATGTGCTGCGCCTGGAATCTCTGGCGGTGCCCGAGGCTCATGCAAGTGCCCACGAGGCCGCAGCGTATGGCGCGGTGGCCCTGTTCACCGAACGCGCTCGCGCCGCCGACCGACGCTTCACGCTGACCGACGAAAACGTGAGCGAGGTAATCGAAATCTGCCGCCGCCTCGACGGCGTGCCTCTCGCGCTCGAACTGGCCGCCGCGCGGGTGCCTCTGCTGGGCGCCCGCGGTGTCGCCAAGCGTCTCGACGACCCATTCAAGCTGCTTGCCGGTGGCAGCCGCTCTGCGCCGACGCGACAACAAACCTTGCGAGCGGCGCTCGAATGGAGCCTTGCACTCCTGCCTGATGACGAACGCAAGCTGTTCATGCAGCTTGGTGTGTTTGCGGGTGGGTTCACGCTGGATCTCGCACGAGAAGTGCTCGCCGAACAAGACACGGTTGACGAATGGGCGTTGATCGACTCCTTCGCAGCGCTGGCCGACCATTCGCTGCTGGGTGTGAAAGGCGGAGATCGGCCTCGGTACCACCTGAGCGAGACTGCACGCGCCTATGCGCTTTCGCAGCCGCATTCGTCAGACCTGCAGGACCGGCATGCGCTTGCGCTGCGCCGCCTGTTCGAAGCGGCTCCCTCGGACTGGTTGCGGATGCCCGATGTCGAATGGCTCGCCCGATACGAGCCCGAGCTGGACAACCTCCGCGCGGCGCTGAACTGGTCCCACGCGCACGGACACCACGAGACACTTGTCGCGCTCGTCGGATCGGCGGCCCCGTTGTGGCATCACCTGTCGCTCTATGCAGAGGCGCAGCGATGGCACGGGCTGAGCGAACCGTCGGTGAACGCCGGCGTTTCAAAGCCGCTCGCGGCGCAGTGGTGGCGGGCCGCCCAATGGGCATGGACCCAATCGGCGCCCGACCGATCGCGGGCTGCCGCTGAAAAGGCGCATCAGCTCTATCGAGAGCTGGGCGATACCCATGGCCTCTATGCCGAACTCACCGGCCTGGCAGGCATGTGGAACGGGCCGGATGTGCGCGCCAAAGCGGCGCTGGATGAAGCGCTTGCCTTGGAACAGCCGGACTGGCCCCCTCGTGAACGCGCGTGGGGGCAGCGTGCGCGCGCCGATGTCGCACGCGCCGAAGGACGCCTTGCCGATAGCCGCACCGCACGGGAAGCGGAGTTGGCCTTGCGCACAGCGGCCGGTGATGAACGCGGCAGGCTACGGGCTCTTTCGCACCTGGCCAGCATCAATGCGCTGATGGGCGACCACGAAGTGGCTGCCCGGTTGGGGCGAGAGCTTGTCGCTGCTTTGCGGGGCAAGAGGATGCCGGCGTCTCTTGCGGCCGCCTTGCGGGGCTTGGCCGAGGCCATGAGCGCCTTGGGGGACGCCTCGGCCGCGGAGGTCCTGGTAGGCGAAGCCGACGCGCTGGCCCAGCGGGAGGGCCGGAGCCAGCACGCGGCCCACTGACTGCGTCACACGTCAGAAGTTGCGGTTCTGGATGATGGGATCGAGAACGGCGGTAAGACCAGTCTCTTCTTCCACCACGCTCACGTTGTACGCAAACGCGAGGCCATCGGCGTTCTTGTTCTTCGCAGAAGCGACGCGGCCGTCCTTCGACACTGAAACAGGACCGAACGATTTCTTGGCGCCCGGAGAGGTGAACACGATCGCCGTGCCGTCCGTCGGAAAGCGGAAACCCCGGGTGTCGAGCTTCCACTGAATCGTGACAGGGCCAGAGTAGGCCGTCAGGTCCAGAAGTTCAGGTGTCACAGCGGCCTGGATGTGCAAGCCCGCCGCCTTTCGATACGCCACCACGTGCACGACGACGGCTTGTTCTTGTTTACTCATGATCTCGCTCCTGAAGGTTTCGATGTGCCACGCCCGCCCCGGCCGGCCTGTAGCTGCTTGACAAGGTCGGCATAGTCGGGGTGCCGATAGGAAGTCCGCTGAACACGAGCGCTGAGGGCGATGGCACTGGTGCGATCGCCAAGGTAAAGCCGCGCGTGCGCTAGGGCCGTCAGCGCCGCGGCGTTGGCACCATTGGCATACGGCGCCAGAAGTGTGTCGGCTCTGCGCCAGGTTTCGCGCGCGGCATCGGCATTCGCTGCGGCTGACTGGAGCGACCCCAATACAAGCGCGACCCGTGCCAACTCCACCGCCAGCCGTTCCCTGTCGGGAATGTTCTGCCCAAGCAGGATGCTCGACTGGTTCAGAAAACCTTCAGCCTCAGACATGACCTTCGCATCTGATCCGCGGTCTGTCGAGACATTGGCGCGCAAGACCAAGGCGCGAGAGCGAGCGACGGTGGCCTGAAAAAGCCCCGCGGCGCCAGCCTTCGCAAGCTTCTCTGCACACGCAGAAGCCGCGGCGAGCTGACGGCGAACCTCATCGTCCCGCCGCTGCGCCCACACGCTTTCGGCAAGCAATAGCCGAGCAGCGCAGGCATCACCCTGCCAAAACAGGTTCTTTGCGTCTTGTTCTGCGAGCTGCTCCGACAGTTGCAGGCTCGCTCTCGCAGTCGACTCCGCGGCATCCAATCGCCCAAGAGACAACTCGCTGAGCCCGATTCCGTTGAGCGCGCTTGCGATTCCGCGCTCTACCGACCGGTTGCTGTCTGCGTCGGGCGCGCCGCGAAAGAGCGCCAGCTTTTTCTGCTGTTGCTTCAAAGCCAGTTCGTGCTCGCCCAGGAGAGAAAACGCGTCCGCCTGCCACCCGTGGTTGTGCGCCAGCTCGAATCGCAATTCAGGGCGCTGTTGCATGAGTTCGCTCAGCAACGCATCAGCAGCCTGAAGGGAACGCAACGCCAAGCGAGCCTGCCCCATGCCGAGCTGGACCGTGCCCTGGTTCGCATGAGCAAATGCGACCTCCGAACGCCAGTCGAGGTTCGCGGGATCCTTGGACGAAAGCCGCTGTGCAAGCGTCAGATACTCCTGGAACTCGCGCTGTGCGGTCTGGCCGTCTCCTTGCTTCCACGCTGCATAGCCCACCCAGAACACGCTCTGCGCATGGTCGAACAAGCGACTCGAATCGGAAGGCGCCTGCTCGAGCAACTTCGCCGTGGTCTGTGCGGCCTGCTCGAAGGCCTTCTGTGCCTCGGATGGTTGCCCGCGCAGGTCGCGAATCTCGCCAATGAGGTGCATTGCTCGAGACCGATGCCCGAGCGCCGTCGCATCCAGGCTCTCGGCGTTCTGGCCGGCGTAGTACCCCAATGCCTTTTCGCCCACGGAGTCCAGCACTTCCAGCCGGCCAACCGGCTCGAGCTTCTTGCGCAGATCGCCGAGCATGAACTCGATGAGACCTTCTGCCTGCTGACGTTGGTACTGCGCTTCGTTCCGAGCCTGTAGCGCGACGATCGCCAGAAATGCAAACACCACCACACCGACGGCCGACGCCGACGCAAGCGCTGTCAGCCACCGCACACGCCGCTGCACGTCGCGCCGCACCAGATCATCGAACGGCACGCCCAGCATTCCGGCGAGCAGCTTGAGCGTCGCCCGATGCAGACCATCGCCCTCCTTGCGCATGTCCGCCGCAATCGGTTCCAGCGACTCGCCTTCGGCCTTGCCGTCGGCCGTTAAAGCGCGCCGCAGCGCCGGCGGAAAACATTCCTCCGCCTCGCGCCCGGCCATGTCGCTCGCAAACGGCTCCCCGCGCGCGATCAGCGCGAGCACACGCCGCTCGCCGTGCAGCTTCTTGAACTCGATGATCTCGCGGTTGACCCATGGCGAGCGCGCGGCATCGGGTGTGCAGACGACGATCAACCAACGGCTGCGTGACAGGGCCTCGTGGACGCTCGCCTTGAGGTCGCTGCCGGCGTGCAGCTCATCGCGGTCGCGAAACACCGGCGACACGCGCGGTGGCACGGCGCCGTGTGAGGTTTCGCGCCCGACCAGGCGCTTGGGCACGCGGTAGGTCTCGAGCTGCTTCTGCAGCCGCTTCGCGATCGCCTTGTCGTGGTGGCTGTAGCTCAGGAAGGCCCAGTAGCGGTACTCCGCCGTCGGCTCAGCAGCGCCAGGCGATGCCGGCTCAGAGGGAGACACGAGCTTGAGGTTCACGCCGCCCTCATCACGTGAGACACGGCCGCGGCCACCTGCACCGGCCCGCAGCGGCGAGACGGCGCGCCCTCATACGCATTGCGCCCGCGCGCGGGGCGGCCTTGGCGTTGCCAGATCAGCGTGGGCGCGGCGTGCTCTCGCGTCGACACGTGGACGACGGGCATGCGGCGCTTGCAAGCCCCGTTCACCACATCGGCCGTGCCGCCCGGGCCCTGGGCGGGGCGGCCGTCCCACAGCGCGATCAGCAGGTCGGAGCGGTCGAGCAGGGCCTGCGCCGCACGGTGATACGCCTGCGCGTTGAACCCCGGGCGGCCGGGCAACTCGGTGACGCGCTCGGCGCTGCGCAGCAAGGCATCGAACTCGCGACGCGACGCCGCCGCCGGGAAGTCCCGAGCATACAGGTCGCGATCGAACGGCAACACCGCGTGCAGCGCGAACCCTTCATCGAGCGCCAAGCGCGCCACGTGCCGATCGGCCCCTTCGGCGAGGCCGCACACCAGCATCAACGAGGCAGCCCCCGAAGCGCGTGCCTTCTGCGCCACGTGTGCGAGCAGCGGCTGCACCTGCGGCGTGAGCCGGTCGAGCTGGTGTTGCGAAATGCGGTTCAAGCGATGCCCCGTCACACCGATGTTCAAACCCCGGGTCGCGTGTTGCGGCAACAAGGAGCCTCCCTGCCGCAGTCAGTCGAGCTTGTGTTTGCTGATGGCGTGCCGCGGCTCGCTAAGCATAGAGGGTCCTGTGACGCTTTCCACACTTTCGGCGTGTGTCAGGCGCACAGCGTGCAGCGTTGGCCCCACAGGCGAGGCGCGGGTGGCGGCAAAGGCCGAGACGGTGAAGGCCGCGATCGCCAGCACCGCCGCCAGGCCCCACAGGGCCGACAGCAGCACCACGGCCGGGCGCTCGTACTGGGTGTTGAACATCGCGTCCTCTGGGCTTGGGTGAGATGCCCGCACTGTCTGCCGCAGCCCGCATGGGCGTCTTGAAGCTGAGCTGAAAAATCCTGAAAGCCTCGGCCGGCGTGTCTGTCACGGCTTCGACAGCGCCGCCCAGGGCTGCGGCCTAAGATGGTTCGCATGACCGATACCGCCTATGTGGCGCGGCGTGCGAGCCGCAGCGAGTTCCTCCCCATCCGGGGCCTGAAGTACCACCTGCGCCACTGGGGCGACCCCAAGACCGTGAGCCCCGAGCGCCCGCCGCTGGTGATGATGCACGGTTGGATGGACGTGGGCGCCTCGTTCCAGTTCGTGGTCGATGCCCTCTCGGACGACCGCTACGTGGTCGCCGCCGACTGGCGCGGCTTCGGCCTCACCGAAACGCCGAACGAAGACAGCTACTGGTTCGCCGACTACCTGGGCGACCTGGACGGCATCGTCGACGCGGTGCTCAAGCCTTTCCCCGGGCTGGAGCAGATCGACCTCGTGGGGCACAGCATGGGCGGCAACGTGGTGATGCTCTACGGCGGCGTGCGGCCGGCGCGCATCCGCCGGCTGGTCAACCTCGAAGGCTTCGGCATGCCAGCCACCGTGCCCAAGATGGCGCCCAAGCGCTATGCGATGTGGCTCGACGAGCTGAAGCAGCCGGTCGAGATCCGCCCCTATGCCAGCCAGGCGGCGGTGGCGGCTCGCCTGCAGAAGACCAACCCGCTGCTGCCCGCCGACCGCGCCCACTGGCTGGCCGGCCACTGGTCGAAGCAGGATGGGAACGGCCAGTGGCAGATCCTCGGCGACCCGGCGCACAAGCGCAGCAACCCGCTGCTGTATCAGCGCGACGAGGTCATGGCCTGCTGGGCGCAGATCAGCGCGCCGCTCTTGTGGGTGGAAGGCGATCAGACGGACGCCGGCAAGTGGTGGAACGGCCGCTACACGAAGGACGAGTTCCACGAGCGCCTGAAAGTCGTGCCTTCGCCCGTCACCAAGGCCGTGCTCTCGCCCGCCGGCCACATGCTCCACCACGACCAACCCGAGGCATTGGCCCGCCACCTGGAGGCCTTCCTGGCGGGGTGAGCTTTCCCTGGCGTGACACAATTGCGGGCTTCAGAAAACAAGGCTCGCAACATGGACGTCGAACACATCAATGCCATTGGCAACTCCCTGGCCGACCTGAGCAAACGCACGGTCGACCTTCGGGGGTATCTTTGACTACGACCGCAAAGCACTGCGGCTGAACGAAGTCAACGCCGCGCTGGAGAACCCCAAGGTCTGGGACGACCCCAAGCGCGCGCAGGAGCTGGGGCGCGAGAAGCGCACGCTGGAGACGGTGGTCGAGACGATCAACCACCTGACCACCAACCTGGCCGACAACTCCGAGCTGTACGACATGGCCAAGGAAGAGGGCGACGAAGGCTCGCTCCAGGCCATCGAAGCCGAGACGGCCAAGCTCGAAGAGACCGTCAAGCAGCTCGAATTCCGCCGGATGTTCAACAACCCTGCCGACCCGAGCAACTGCTTCATCGACATCCAGGCCGGCGCCGGTGGCACCGAGGCCTGCGATTGGGCCAGCATGCTGCTGCGCCAGTACCTCAAGTACTGCGAGCGCAAGGGCTTCAAGACCACGATGGAAGACGAGACGCCGGGCGACATCGCCGGCATCAAGAGCGCAACCATCAAGGTGGAAGGTGACTACGCCTTCGGCCTGCTGCGCACCGAGACCGGCGTGCACCGCCTGGTGCGCAAGAGCCCGTTCGACTCGGCCGGTGGCCGGCACACGAGCTTCGCGTCGCTCTTCGTCTACCCCGAGGTCGACGATTCGATCGAGATCGAGATCAACCCGTCTGACGTGCGCACCGACACCTTCCGCGCGAGCGGCGCCGGCGGCCAGCACATCAACAAGACCGACTCGGCGGTGCGCCTCACGCACATCCCGACCGGCATCGTGGTGCAGTGCCAGGACGGCCGCAGCCAGCACAGCAACCGCGACGTGGCGTGGAAGCGCCTGCGCTCGCGCCTGTACGACCACGAGATGCGCAAGCGCATGGAAGAGCAGCAGAAGCTCGAAGACGGCAAGACCGACGTGGGTTGGGGCCACCAGATCCGCTCGTATGTGCTCGACCAGAGCCGCATCAAGGACCTGCGCACCAACGTCGAGATCTCCAACACCCAGAAGGTGCTGGATGGCGACCTCGACGCCTTCATCGAAGCGAGCCTGAAACAGGGCGTTTGACGAGACACCGAACCCCACTCCGTTCGGGCTGAGCCCTGTCGAAACCCTTCGACAAGCTCAGGGCGAACGGAGCGCCAAGGAGACCATTGAATGCGTGAAGGCACCGCCCCCCTGATCCGCCGAGAAGACTACGCACCGCCGGCATACTGGATCCGCACGGTCGACCTGACCTTCGACCTCGACCCGGTGAAGACGCTCGTCATCAACCGCATGCAGGTCGAGCGCAACACGGCCCTGCCGCCGCAGCCGTTGCGCCTGCATGGCGAAGACATCACGCTCACGCGGGTGCTCGTCAACAACGAGTCGGTGTCTTTCCGCCATGAAGACGGCATGCTGGTGATCGACTCGCTGCCCGACACGCCGTTCACGCTGGAGATCCGCAACACCTGCTGCCCGGAGAAGAACACGCAGCTGTCGGGCCTCTACACCTCGGGCGGCGGTTTCTTCACGCAGTGCGAGGCCGAAGGCTTCCGCCGCATCACCTACTTCCTCGACCGGCCCGACGTGATGGCGGTCTACACGGTGACGCTGCGCGCCGCGAAGAAGCAGTACCCGGTGCTGCTGTCGAACGGCAACCTCGTCGAGCAAGGCGAGATGATGGCCGGCGTGTACGGCCCGCGGCACTACGCGAAGTGGCACGACCCGTTCCCGAAGCCGAGCTATCTCTTTGCGCTGGTGGCCGCCGACCTCGTCACGCGTGAGCAGCTGATCCGCACGCGCTCGGGCAAGGAGCACCTGCTGCAGGTGCACGTGCGCCGCGGCGACCTCGAGAAGACCGAGCACGCGATGAACTCGCTGATCGCGTCGGTGGTGTGGGACGAAGCCCGCTTCGGCCTGCCGCTGGATCTCGAGCGCTTCATGATCGTCGCCGTGGGCGACTTCAACATGGGCGCGATGGAGAACAAGGGCCTGAACATCTTCAACACGAAGTACGTTCTGGCCAACCCGGCGACCGCCACCGACGCCGACTACGCCGGCATCGAGAGCGTGGTCGGCCACGAGTACTTCCACAACTGGACGGGCAACCGCATCACCTGCCGAGACTGGTTCCAGCTGAGCCTGAAGGAAGGCCTCACGGTCTTCCGCGACCAGGAGTTCAGCATGGACATGGCCGGCACGCCCACCGCTCGTGCCGTGAAGCGCATCGAAGACGTGCGCACGCTGCGCCAGGTGCAGTTCCCCGAAGACGCCGGCAGCATGGCCCACCCGGTGCGGCCCGACAGCTACGTCGAGATCAACAATTTCTACACCGCCACCGTCTACGAGAAGGGCTCGGAGGTGGTGCGCATGATGCAGACCCTGGTGGGCCGGGAAGGGTTCGCCAAGGGCATCACGAAATACTTCGAGCGCCATGACGGCCAGGCCGTGACCTGCGACGACTTCGCCCAGGCCATCGCCGATGCCAACCCGGACAGCCCGCTCGCCACGCTGCTGCCGCAGTTCAAGCGCTGGTACAGCCAGGCAGGCACGCCGCGGGTCACCGCACGGGGCCGCTACGACGCGCCGACCCGCACCTACACGCTCGGCATCGAGCAGACCGCCCTGCCCTCGCCGGGCCAGCCGGTGAAGCAGGCCTACGTGATCCCGCTCGCCATGGGCCTGGTGGGCCGCGATGGCACCGCCCTGCCGCTGCAACTGGAAGGCGAAGTCTCGCCCGTCGGCACCGAGCGCGTGCTGGTGCTCAATGAAGCGCGCAGCTTCTTCACCTTCGTCAACGTCGACCAGGAGCCGGTGCCTTCGCTGCTGCGCGGCTTCTCGGCGCCGGTGGTGCTCAACGACCATCTGGCCGACGCCGACCTGCTGACCCTGCTGCAACACGACACCGACGCCTTCAACCGCTGGGAAGCCGGCCAGCGCTTGGCGCTCAACCGCCTGCTCGCGGGCGTGAACAGCACGGGCCCGGCCCAGCTCGACGAGGCGTTCATCGAGGCCATGCGCTCGGTGCTGCGCCACCCCGAGCTGGACGCGGCGTTCAAGGACCTCACACTCACGCTGCCGAGCGAAGGCTACGTGGCCGAGCAGCTGACGACCGTCGACCCGCAGCGCATCCACGCCGTGCGCGAAAGCATGCTGTTGCAGCTGGCACAGGCCCTGCGCGCCGATTGGGAATGGGCGTATGACGCGCACCAGGTCAAGGGCGGCTACTCGCCCGACCCGGTCTCCTCGGGCCGCCGCGCGCTTGCCAACCTGGCGCTCGCGATGTTGTGCCGCGACGCCGTCGCCCGCCACGACGCGGTCTGGCCTGGCCGCGCCTATGAGCGCTTCAAGGACGCCGGCAACATGACCGACCGGCTGGGCGCCCTCGTGGCCCTGGTGCATGCGCATTCCGAGCTGGCCGAATTGGCGCTGCAGCGCTTCCACACCATGTTCAAGGACGAGGCCCTCGTCATCGACAAGTGGTTCGCACTGCAAGCCACCGCGCCCGAGAAGGACGGTCGTGTGTTCGAGCGCGCCAAGATCCTGCTCAAGCACCCCGATTTCTCGCTCAAGAATCCGAATCGCGCCCGCAGCCTGATCGCCGCGCTGTGCATGAACAACCCCGCGGCTTTCCACCGCGCCGATGCGGCGGGCTATGTGTTCTGGGCCGAGCGCATCCTGGAACTCGACAGCATCAACCCGCAACTCGCCGCGCGGCTGGCCCGAGTGATGGACCGCTGGACGCAGCTGGCCGAGCCCTACCGCTCGGCCGCCGCCGAAGCGCTGCGCCGCGTGGCCGCCAAACCGGATCTGTCGAGCGACGTCGCCGAGATCGTCAATCGCGCCCTGCAACAAGACACGACACAGGAAACCCCGACACCATGAGCCAGAAGCGAGTCAGCCTCACGCAATACCTCGTCGAGCAGCAGCGCCAGCACGGCCACATCCCCGGTGAGCTGCGCCTGCTGCTCGAGGTCGTGGCCCGCGCCTGCAAGCGCATCAGCATCAGCGTCAACAAGGGCGCGCTCGGCGACGTGCTCGGCTCGGCCACGAGCGAGAACGTGCAGGGCGAGGTGCAGAAAAAGCTCGACATCATCGCCAACGAGGTGCTGATCGAGGCCAACGAATGGGGCGGCGCGCTCGCCGCGATGGCCAGCGAAGAGATGGAAGGCATCTACGTGGTGCCCAACCGCTACCCGCAAGGCGAATACCTGCTGCTGTTCGATCCGCTCGATGGCTCGTCGAACATCGACGTCAACGTGAGCATCGGCACCATCTTCTCGGTGCTCAAGAAGCCCGGCGACCATGAAGGCGTGAGCGAGAAGGACTTCCTGCAGGCCGGCAAGCAGCAGGTCGCCGCCGGCTACTGCGTCTACGGGCCGCAGACCACGCTCGTGCTCACCGTGGGCGATGGCGTGGCGATGTTCACGCTCGACCGCGAGCAAGGCTCGTGGGTGCTGACCGCCGAAGACGTGAAGATCCCGGAAGACACCAAGGAATTCGCGATCAACATGAGCAACATGCGCCACTGGGCGCCGCCCATGAAGCGCTACATCGACGAATGCCTGGCCGGCAAGACGGGCCCGCGCGGCAAGGACTTCAACATGCGCTGGATCGCCAGCATGGTGGCCGACGTGCACCGCATCCTGACCCGCGGCGGCGTCTTCATGTACCCGTGGGACCAGCGCGAGCCCGAGAAGCCCGGCAAGCTGCGCCTGATGTACGAGGCGAACCCGATGGGCTTCCTCGTCGAGCAGGCGGGCGGTGCGGCCACGAACTGCAAGCAGCGCATCCTCGACATCGAGCCGGGCAAGCTGCACGAGCGCGTGAGCGTGGTGCTGGGCTCGAAGAACGAGGTCGAGCGCATCACGACGTATCACAACGAAGGCGCGAGCGCCTGAACATGGGCACCGTCTACCTCGTTCGCCACGGCCAGGCCTCGTTCGGCGCCGACAACTACGACCAGCTGAGCGAGCTCGGCATGCGCCAGTGCGTGCGGCTGGGAGAGTACTTCCGGCACAAGGGCGTTCGCTTCGATGCGGCGCTGGTGGGAACGCTGGAGCGCCAGAAGCAGTCGCTGGCCTGCATTGCCGAAGGCCTGCAGACAAAGATCGAGCCGCTCTCATGGCCCGGTCTCAACGAATACGACAGCAAGGCGGTGGTGCAGGCCATCCACCCCGAGCCACTGGAACGACCGACCACCCCTGAACTGGTGCGCGAGCACTTCCGCCTGCTGCGCGAAGGCCTGGCGGCGTGGATCGAGGGCAAGACGAAGCCCGAAGGCATGATGAGCCACGCCGATTTCGTCACCGGCATCACCAGTGCGCTCGACCACGTGCGGGCCACGCACTATGGGAAGAACGTGCTCGTGGTCTCGAGCGGCGGCCCGATCTCGACCATCGTCGCCCACACGCTGGGCGCGCCGCTGAATTCGATGATCGAGATCAACCTGCGCATCCGCAACAGCTCGGTCAGCGAACTCACGTTCACGCCGAAGCGGCATTCGCTGGTGACCTACAACACGCTGCCGCACCTCGACAGCGCCGAGCACCAGAGCTGGGTCACCTACGCCTGACGGACTGCCGGCTCACTCGTCGTCGGCCACGCCATGCCGGCGGTCGAGCCGGCCCATGTACCAGGCGTAGAAGCCGATGATCAGCACATAGACGACGAGCGCGCCTTGCGCCGCCACCCAGAAGCTGAAGGGCCAGCCGAAGAAATTGAAGTCGAGGTCGCGCGCAAACCAGCCGATCACGAAGGTCACGAAGAACCACACGAACACCAGCAGGCCGGTGACCCGCAGGTTGGCTCTCCAATAGGCGTGATGTTTGTCGCTCGGCTCCATGCAGCGGCCCTCTTGTGCGCACACGGACCCGATGATGGCACGAGAGCCCGCTATAATCGCGCGCTTCACGCCGGTGTAGCTCAGTTGGTAGAGCAGCGCATTCGTAATGCGAAGGTCGGGAGTTCGACTCTCTTCACCGGCACCATCTCTTTCCTTGAGCCAACGCCCGCGCCAGCGGCCGTTGGCTTTTTGGTCTCTGGCCCATGAGTTCTCTCGCTCCCCACCGCCTCCACCTCTTGGCCCGCGTCATCCAGGCGAACCGGGTCTGGCAGTTGCTGCTTGCGCTGCTGGTCGCCGTGGTGTGCTATCTCGCGTTCACCCCGACCCCGCCGCCACTGGCCGGCGCGTGGTGGGACAAGGCAAATCACTCGCTGGCGTTCCTCGTGCTGACCTTCGCCGCATGCCTGGCGTTCCCGCGGCCCTGGCGCGGCGTGTGGCTCGTCATTCTGGGACTGCTCGCGTTTGGCGCAGCCATCGAGGTGGTGCAGGCCTTCGTGCCGGGGCGCAGCTGCGAGTGGGAAGATCTTCTGGCCGACAGCGTCGGCATCGCGGCGGGCGTGCTGGTGACGCTGCCGCTGCGCAGCGCCGTGACCTCACGGCGCTGAGGTGCCGAGTCTCAGCTGGCGCGGGCAGCGCCGTGCAGCTTTTCCCAGTACGACACGGCCTTGCTGACCCACGCCTGGTAGTGCGGATCCTGCACGTTGTAGTACGGGATGCCGCGCTCCACGAAGCGGGCCGCCGCGCTGGCCAGGGCGGCATCGCTGCCGTGCGAGTGCTCGATCTCCTCTTCCAGCGCATGCAAGGCGACGAAACGCGGCATGGGCTCGGGCGCGAGCAGCCCTTCGCGGAAGGTGATGGCGTTCATTTCGGCGGCGGTGTGGGCAGACATGTGGGGCTCCAGGCAAGCTGAACCTGATTTTTCGTCCCAACCGGCCCCGGCTTGACACCGAGTAGCACCCCGGATGCGGCTCAATTCACGCCGCCCGCGTGCGCGTCGTTCAAAGAAGCCGCTGCTGCGGTGCGCCAGGGTCGTAGGAGTCGGCCACCACGACCCGGTTGCGGCCGGCTTTCTTGGCGTCGTACAGGGCCGCATCGGCCTGCTCGATGAGCTGGGCCGGCTCGACCGGCGCCCCGCGCACGCACAGGCCGATGCTGACGGTGACCGCAAGCCCAGGCGACACCGCGGCCCAGTCGTGGTCCTGCACCGCCTGGCGCAGCCGCTCGCAGGCCTCGCGCGCCCACGCGGGGGAGGCATGGGCGAAGACGATGAGGAACTCCTCGCCGCCCATGCGGGCGATGAGGTCGCCACCGCGCACCCGGGCCCGGAACAGATCGGCCGTGGCGGTGAGCACCGCGTCGCCCACGGCGTGGCCGTGCTCGTCATTCACGCGCTTGAAGTGGTCGAGGTCGAGCACTGCCGCGGCGATGGGCTCGCCGGTGCGGGCGCTGTGCTGCAAGAGGCGGGGCAGCTCGCGCTCGACCTGGCGCCGGTTGCCCAGGCCGGTGAGCGGGTCGGCCAGCACGTAGCGGCGCAGCTCGCGGGCCTGCGCCTGCAAGCGCTCGGCTTCGGCCGCCATCTGCTCGGCGCGCACGCGCTGCAGCTCGGCCTCCATGCGCGAGCGCTCGGCGCCGAAGCGCGCCTGGTCGAGCTCGAGGCGGTTCATCATCAGGCGCGACTGCGCGTCATTGCGCTGCTCGAGCTGCTCGCGGGTGAGCGCGTGGTAGCGCTCATGGTGCGCCAGCGCTTCGGCGAAATCGCCCCGCGCCTTGTGCGCGAGGTAGAGGTGGCGGTGCATGTCCTGCACCATCGAGTTGGCGTACAGCTCCTGCGCGCCGCCCAGCGCTTCGTTGAGGATGGTGATGGCGTCGTCGTGCCGCCCCAGGCGCACCAGCAGCTCGGCGCGGTTGCCCTCGCAGGCCAGGCCCAGCGAGCGGTGGCCGTGTTCCAGCGCGAGCGCGCGGGCGCGGTCGAGCAGCACGAAGGCCGCCTTGTCCTGGCCGCTCACCCCGAGGTAGCGGCCGAGGTTCGACAGCGTGAGCGCCTCGCGATAGGCGTTGCCCGAGCTCCGCGCAAGGATCAGCGCCTCTTCGCCGTGGCGCTTGGCCCGGTCGATGGCCTCTCGAGCACCGGCCACGTCCGAGCGCGACTCGCAGGCGTCGAACGCATCGGAGGCCACCACGCCGAGGTTGGTGAGCGCGCGGTAGGTTTCTTCCTCGCTGCCCATCTCGCGCGCCATCGCGAGCGACTCGGCCAGAAAGCGCTCCGCCTCCTCGAAGCGGCCCAGGTGCCCCTTGGCCAGGCCGATGCGGTTGTAGGCGAGGCACAGCAGCCGGGCGTCGCCGCAGGCACGCGCCGCCTCCACGCTTTCGCTCACATGGTCGAGCGCTTCCTGGTTGAGGCCGAGGTCGAGGAAGGCCATCGCCATGTCGCACAGCACGTCGGCCCGCGCGGCGTCGTCGCCAGCCTCGCGCAGCATGGGCAGCACCGCCTGGCCGGCGGCGATGGCCTGCTCGGCCAGGCCCTCGCGGCTGTTGAACATCACCAGCAGGCGCAGCGCCCGCGTGAGGCTGGCCTTGTCGTGCGCCTCACGCGCCAGCGCCTCGGCGCGCAGCGCCAGCTCGATGCCGCGGGCATGCTCGTCGCGCCCGGCCGCGGCTTCGGCCTGGCGCAGCAGCTCATCGAGCGGCGGTGCGGCGTAAGTCGTCTGCGGGTTCTTCATGCCAGGCAATGCTGCAAGCGTCGGCCGCCAGCTTCAAGCCGAGACGTCGCTGGCCTGCAACGCGGTGGCCAGCACCTTGTCGACGCGCTTGCCGTCGAGGTCGACCACCTCAAAGCGCCAGCCTTCCCATTCCACCGCATCGGCGGTCTGCGGCAGGCGACCCAGCAGCAGCATCACCATGCCGGCCAGGGTGTTGTAGCGGCCGCGGTCTTCTTCCGGCAGCTCCTTCAGGTCGAGCCGGTCTTTCAGCTCAGGCACGGGGATGAGGCCATCGAAGAGCCAACTGCCGTCGTGACGCTTCACCGCCCAGGCGTCGTCGGCCGCGGGGGTGGTGAACTCGCCGGTGATCGCCTCCAGCACATCACGCACGGTGATCACACCCTGCACCTCGCCGTATTCGTCGACCACGAAGACGAGCTGCGCGCTCGACACGCGGAACTGCTCCAGGAGCTCCATGCCGGTCAGCGTCTCGGGCACGAAGACGGGCGGCTGCAGCTTGTCGGTCAGCGTGAGCGGCTGGCCCAGCAGCTGCTGCTGGAGAAGCGTCTGCGCCGACACCACGCCCAGCACGTCGGTCAGGCCGCCGCGGCACACCGGGTAGCGCGAATGCTCCTGCGTCTCGATGGCGCGGCGCACCTCGTCGGCCGAGGCGGTGGCGTCGAGCCAGGCGATGTCGGTGCGCGGGATCATCATCGAGCCGACGGTGCGGTCGTCGAGGCGGAACACATTGCGCACCATCTGGTGCTCCTGGGCTTCGATCACGCCGGCGTCCAGGCCTTCTTCGAGCTGGGCGGCGATTTCTTCTTCGGTGACGGAGCGCGTCGGCCCACCCCGGATGCCCAGGAGGCGCAACGTGGCCTCGGTGCACCACGAGAGCACCTTCACGAAAGGCCGCGCGATCAGCGAGAGCCACTCCATCGGGTAGGCCACCAGCCGCGCCACCGCCTCGGGGTACATCTGCCCCAGACGCTTGGGCACGAGCTCGCCGAAGATGATGGTGAGGAAGGTGATGATCACCACCACCAGCGCCGTGGCCGACAGGCCTGCCGCACGCGGGCTCACATGGAAGCTTTCGGTCAGCCAGCGGCCCAGCGGCTCGGAGAACGCTCCCTCGCCCACGATGCCGTTCAGCACCCCGATGGAGGTGATGCCGATCTGCACCGTCGACAGGAACTTCGTCGGGTTCTCGTGCAGGTCCATCGCGACCTGGGCGCCCTTGTCGCCGGTCTCCACCATCACCTGGAGCCGCGCCCGCCGGCTGGCCGTGAGCGCCATTTCCGACATGGCAAACAATCCGTTGAGCAGGATCAGGAAGACGAGTAGCGCGATGTCCATGCACCGGGCCTCACCCGGAACGCGGCTGTTGAACAAGCGGCAAAGCGTAGCAGAGTCGTTCTTCTCCCCGGTGAAAATGCCAGCATGGACTACCTGATCGGCGACCTGCAGGGCTGCTGCGACGCATTCGACCGGCTGCTCGCCGAAGTCGGCTTCAACCCCTCCCGCGACCATGCCTACGTGCTGGGCGACCTCGTCAACCGCGGGCCGGCCTCGCTGCAGACGCTGCGTCGCCTCCAGGACCTGGCCGGCTCGGCGACCTGCCTGCTGGGCAACCACGACCTGCATTTCCTCGCGGTGGCGCACGGCGTGCGGCGCACCAGCCGCCAGGACACGCTCAACGAGCTGCTGGCCGCCCCCGACCGCGACACTCTCGTCGCCTGGTTGCGCCAGCAGCGCATGGCGGTGCACGCCCGTGGCTGGCTGATGGTGCACGCCGGGGTCGTGCCGCAGTGGAACCTCACGACCACGCTGCAGTTGGCGGGCGAGGTCGAGACCTGCCTGCGCTCGCAAGACCTGCATGATTTCCTGCAGGTGATGTACGGCAACCGCCCCGCCCGCTGGGACGACGCACTGCAAGGCGACGACCGCCTGCGCTTCGCCGTCAACACGCTCACACGCATCCGCTTCGTCGAAGCCGACGGCACGCTCGACTTCGACACCAAGGACGGGTCGGCCGACGCCCCACCCGGCCTGTACCCGTGGTTCGACGCGCCGAGCCGGCAGACAGCAGGCGTGCCCATCGCCTTCGGCCACTGGTCGACCCTCGGGCTCGTGAACCGGCCCGACCTGCTGGCGCTCGACACGGGGTGCGTCTGGGGCGGCCGGCTGACCGCCGTGCGGCTGGACGGCGACACGCGCGAGGTGATCCAGGTCGAGTGCGACCAGGCGCAGAAGCCGGGCTGACTACAATCGCGCTCTTCTTTCAGGAAGCGTGGCCGAGCGGTTTAAGGCACTGGTCTTGAAAACCAGCGATGGGGGAACCCATCCGTGAGTTCGAATCTCACCGCTTCCGCCACGACCCAAGCAAATCTGCGGCGTTCTGCGCCAGTCGGTTTGCTATCCATATCTCAATCCACTTCCAGTATGTCGATCCAGTAGCATGCGACTGGACGTTGGTGGACTGAGCGAATGGATTTCAGTCGAGTTTCCGCTAGCGTGTAGAAGCAAACGACGTTCACAACACTCGGCGTGCTGCTTCGGTAGAGCGAGCCAGAATCAATGCATTCTTGGCAAATCGCTACTTGCGCATGTCTGCTCACGCCAAACGTCCGCGCCGGCCACAAGTCGACGCTCCATCAAACAGTGCAGAAGCGACGGCCCGGCAAGCACGCCGCCGCGTCATCAAGCGTCAGAGTGAAGAGCAAACCGACGGAAGCGATGCATCTGATGACTCTGCCGACGACAGTTCATTCAATCACGCTGCGGAACGCGCCAGCTGGAATCGACCATCCGGTCAGAATTCTGCCGAGTACCTGGAATGGGAGACCTGGAGCCAACGACGCTGGGCCTGGGAGTTCTTGCGCCGGAACGACAAGTTCCAAGACGCATGCGACGAGAGATGGGATGACCAGCGCACGATAGCCCAAGACTTTCATATCACTGAGTTCAAGCACTATCGACAGGAATACGCAGCTGGAAAGAAGCCAAAATTCGCTGCCGGCATCCATTCAATTCCACGCCGAGCCGATTTTGTCGAGAACAACGAAAGGAGCATGGACTTGGTTCAAGTCCGCGCGACGCTGTCTCCCTCCGAAGTCTTCATCAAATTTCAGCTTGCACCTACGCGCCTTGCTATGAAGACCTCAATCGACTTTCAACTAGAGCAAGCCCGTCGCCGGCTGGAGTCGTTTGCAAGACATCTTCGTGAAGCCAAACCGCCCCACGCGAAAGGGAAGCATATGACAGTGCAGCGCTTCGATCGCGCATGGCTCTTGGCGAGCATTCGTATCCTTGACCTCAAAGAGTCGGCACCCAAACTCAATCTCCGAAAGGCAGCGGAGACGCTGTTAGAAGACCCTTACGGCCCAATCAGCAACCGCTTTATCTCAAACAAGAAACTTAGCGACCAAGGGGGGGCATTGCTAGACAGGGCGACAACACTCGCTGATTGCGAGTACCTGAAGGTCTACTTCGGGAAGCTCAAGAAGGCTGAATAGGAGCACATCTGCGTAACGCAGAGGTGCAGCAGCACTCAATGGGTGGGTGGAGACCTGTTAGCCGCGTGGCGTCTGATTGACTAAGGTGGCACACGACACCGCACGAACCGCTGCGTCAACGCGGGTAGACAGTTGACAAGTCGTCGAGCAAGCGAAGGGAGGCGTGTCGGCTCCTAGCTAGTGGGTTGCTGGGCAGTTAAAGCGCGCTCTGCCTAACCCCTGAAACATGGGGCCTAAGCAACATGTCGAGAACTGGCGCCCATCCCCTGTTTCCAATACATTGAACTTCACGCGAAACAGGACTTGCTCATGAGATTGCTACTAGTTTTTGCCTTTGTTGCCATCTCATTGCCCGTCGCCGCCCAATCCGCAAAAGCTGGCGCCGAAGTTGGAAAGGGTAGTTCGAAAGCCGAGGCCTGCAAGGCGGCAACAGATAAAGCCGCACTCTTCTCGGAAAACGCCCGCGTACAAGCTGGTGGACCCAACGCCAAGACAAGTGTCGGCGACTGTGACTGCTCCAAAAATGATGAGGCTGCCTACTTGAAGTGGGAGTGCAGTGTGAAATGGACGATCCGCTAGCGGCTGCCCTGACAAATTGCTAGCGTCTCGCTGTCGGAGACAGGGACAAGATACTTTCAAGAGGCCGAACACCCTCCTGACCGGAATATCTACATGCTGATTCGACTCCTACTTGCCATGGTTCTCTCGCAACCCTTGTGCGCGGCCTCGCAGGACGCCGAGGAGACGGTAGATTTCATCGTGAGAGGTATTCGCAACTGCGAGTTGTCGCACTATTCAAATCAGATCGTGGCTTCGAGTAGTGACGGTGTCCGGCTGCACCTTGAAGCCATTGAATCCGACAAGACTCGAACCAGGCTCAGCCTGAACCTTGGCGATGTCGAGTTTCGGGAGAGCGATACCTCGGATTCAATGTCTATTCGGTGTCGTGTGGCGAAATGTTTTGACGAAACACGTGAGGTCTATCACCGTCGCAACGGAGGCTACTACGGCAAACCCTATGTACCTACGTACGCGTCCAATTTCGTCAACGTGAACTCTTGCACCGACAACTTCGGCAAGCGGCTCGTTGCGGCACACAAGCACCTTCTGACTTTGAAGGCCTCCAGTCGAAAGAAGGAGCCGTTTTAGTCTGAACGGCGTCGCTGCCGCGTCAAGCAGCGCCTAGTCTCCCAATGCACGTTGTGCATGCTGCATCCTATCAAGTCTTAGCCTTCCAGACCGGTGGAAGAAGCGCTAAGCACCTACCGACCGCTTGCGTAGCAGTGTGTTCGGATCAGCCCATCTGAAGAGCCACTGCGAGTTCTCGCGCGTGCAACTCCTTCATCAACGGCACTTACATCCTTTGCTTAGGTGCTGCCTCCCTTCCCACGATGCGCTGTTCTCGGCGCCCTGTCTGTTGATATTTGGGAGGGCACCTTCGGGCGAATTTCGATGAGCTTTCGCCCGAAAACGCTGTGCTCCCTGTCAATTTAATGAGGGTCCCGAAACACCAAGGAGGCCCTCATGGCTCTCTCCGCATCCAGGTTGACTCGCACGCCTCGCTCTCGCGCAATTGACCAGAAGCGCACTTCACGCCCCCAAAACGCTACTGCTGACCTCCCCCCGACGGGCTTCGTCCGACTACCCACGGTTTTGCATCTCGTGCCTGTCAGCGCATCTGCGTGGTGGGCAGGTATTCAGGCGGGGCGATACCCCAAGGGCGTGAAACTTTCGCCCCGGGTCACAGCATGGTCTGTTGAGTCCATTCGCGAACTCGTCGCTTCGCTCAACTCCAGCAAGGAGGCGCGCGATGAGTAAGGAGTGGAAGCAGCGCCGCCGCGATGCGCTCAATAAACTTAAAGAGCGGGGCATCCGGCCGAGCAAGAAGGGGCTCATAGCAACGATAAAGGGCCAGGAGCAGGTGATCGTGGCGCCGTTTGACGTAGACGGGGCTGTAGTCAACGAAGATGGAAACGCCGATGGCGCGGCCATCTCTGCAATGGGCCCTGACGGCAAGCGACGCATCCGCCACGTTCCGCTCGAATCGCTCCAAGAGCCTAAGCGCCTAGCCTCACATTTGGCAGCGATCGGTATTGATCCTCCAATCGAGGCGGCCCATCTTCAGGCCATCAGAACCTACATCCACACGCTGAGTCGTTTGAAGCGGTTGCGCCTGTTCCATCGCGAGGGCATTCACCGTGTTGAGCACGACGGACGCACTCTCTCTATTGCTGCCATCGGTGGTGCAGTGATGGCCCCCAAACGAGTGCCGATAGAAGGGCTTGCTCCATCGCAAACAATCTACAAGGTCGGGGGCACGTTTGAAGAATGGAAAGAAGGAATCAAACCGATTCTGGCTGGGAACCCTCTCGTCATCTTCGGAGCCGCTATTTCCTTCGTCTCCGCCTGCTCCGCAGTGCTCGATCTACCAAGTTTGTCGATCTTGTTTGTTGGGCGTTCTAGCCTTGGAAAGACATCTGCCGGCAGGCTCATCCAGTCGACGTACAAGTCACCCGAGGAGCTGCGTCGTTGGGCAGGTACCGGGAACGGTATCGAAGGGCTCGCAGCTCAGCACTGCGACACCATGCTCGTGCTCGACGAACTAGGCACGGCCGAGCAAGGACACTTGGGGGCCACCATCTATCGCTTGAGTGGCGGAGAAGGGAAAGCGCGCGCTGATAGCAACGGGAACGTTCGCGCATCGGCGACTATTCGCTGCGGGATATTTGCGACAGGGGAGATAACCAAAGCCGAGCGCGGTCGTTCAACTGGGGAGTCAATGCGCGACGGGCTAGAAGCTCGGTTGGTCACGATCCCCGTCAAAGAGCAGCACGGCATATTTTCGATCCTGCCTCCTGGCTTTGAAGACGGTGGCGACCTGTCGAATCACCTGCGCGCGGTTCTTCGGGCCAACTACGGGCATGCCGGCCCTGCGTTTGTACGAGCACTGATTGAAGAACAGGAACTCATTGTTCAGCGCGCACCGGCCAAGGCACAGCGCTATCAGGCGCAAATCATCCAGCGGACGAACTGCAAACCCCTGTCGCCTCTTGAGGGGCGAGTTCTAGAGGGATTCGTGACCGCGGCATTGGCAGGGAAGCTGGCTGTTCGCTTCGGCATCCTGCCGGTTTCAGGATCGGACGTGATGCAGGCAATCAGCCACGTTTTCGGGCTATGGCTGATGTATTGGAGAGAAGGTGCTGACAGCCAGAAGAGCAAGGCACTGCTCAAGGTCCGGGGATGGTTCCAACAACATGCCGTCTCCGACTTCGTACCTCTAGCCGAGTGGGATACCTCGACCCGCAAGGGACGGCCTGGCTATGTCCTTGTCCACCGCAAGGAAGGGCCGTTGTACCTCGTGCATTTGGATGTACTGCGAGATGAGATTTGCGACGGACTCGATCTTGAGGAAGTGCTCTCCACGTTGCAGGCAACTGGGCTGCTTGCAACGCACGGCAAAGGGCGCCAGTGGCTGCAGCGCATGCCGGGGCAGCCAAAGGAGGTCAAAGGGTCGCGGATGAAGTTCTACGCAATCCGGCGTGACATCTTGTTCGACGAGTAGGGCATGAATCCCACACCGATGTCGGAATGTCCGAACTGACATTCCGACATCGGCCACAAGCGCACTCCGTGGCGCAAGCTGCTCCGCGAGTGCTGTAACACGCGATCCACCGACATCTTTTTGACCGCCTTCAGGGGCTGGTTGAGGGGTCTCTTTTTCACTAATTTATATGTACGACGACATTCGCATTCGCTTAGATATTCCCCATGAACCATTTGACAAAGTAGAGCTACGGCCCGATGGCACAAGAGTTCGACCCAAACGCATCAAGCCCTGGGGCCCTACTGATCCGAGCATTCGCGTCAGGTCAGTGAAGAAGGAGCAGCAACTCGTCATTGAGGGGTCCTTTAACACCAAGATCAACGGTCACTCGGTGGTCGGCTCGATGAACCTGAGGCAGCTCGTGAAGCGCGTGGTGGATCAGGTGCTGAAACAGCTCGGCATCGTTCCCACTCCCGAGCAGCAACAAGCCATTGACGAGGGCCGCGTCACGCTAGAACGTCTCGATGTGGTCGGGTTCCTGCGCGTCAACCACCTGGGGGGTGTTCCGATCGTGTTGCAGGCGCTGGACGTGGGGCTCGCTGGGTCAAAGCGCAACCGCATGGTCTTCCCAAAGGAGACCGTGGTCTATCACTCCCACTCATCGAACTGGTCCTTGATGTTCTACGACAAGGCCCAGCACCTCCGCACCAAGTACGCGGACACATGGAAGAAGGTAGACCCGCGCATCAAGGACATCGCTCGTAAGTACGTTCGCATTGAACTGCGTCAGTTCGGCAAGGAGCTGAAGCGCCTGGGCTGGAATGAGGTGCGGGACGTTGACGAGAAGAAGGTGAAGGAGCTGTTCGAGAAGCACTTGCGCGGCCTGCTGGATGACATTCGGAAGCCCTACCCTCACCTCGCCGCAAAGGGCGCTCAAAAGCTCACCAAAGACCTTCTGAGAGGGCTTCTCGCCACGGCGGGGGTGGACGTGATCTCTGGGTTAGGCGAGCGCGCACAACGTCGTGTGAGGAAGGCGCTGAAGGACAAGTTCGGCGTTGATCTACGCGCCGACAGTACCCTGCCCCGCAAGTACCGCCGCACCCTTGATGCGCTGCAGGACGAACCAGCCTTTCCCATTCGGCACGGGGCACCGCGGAAGGTACGAAAAGCTGGTCTTCTCAACCTGACATGACGCGACGGCAAGTGGGGCCAAGGTTACTCCGTCACCCCACTTGCCGTGGGTCAGCGCATCGGAATTCCGCAACCGGACAGCCTATCGCTTAACAGCGGACTCTGACTTCTTGGTCCACAACGCCCAAACGTCAACTCTTCTATCTTGCGGGTACCCAGTACGCATATCGGCAAGGTCAGCAACGTCTGGCGTCTGTACGGGCCCAGAGACCAACACAATCACCTGCTCATCCTTCAGGTCGCAGGTCGGCTCCAGCTTCTTGCAGGCTTCAACCACGGCGTTCTTCACAGCCTCGCCGCGGGCGCGTGCCAGACCAACATTTGCGTCATATTGTTGGCTTATGGAACCTCTTAACGGCAACCGGTCCGTTGACCCGACAACTAGAAGCACACCATCCTTGCCTGCCCGCCTCATGGTGAGCCAGCGCGTTGCAGCGAGTTGCGCCTGCTGTAGCCCTTGCACTTGAGCAAGTCCGTTAGGTGTTTCGACAATGTTGGCGGCACCGAGTTTGAATCCCGCTATAGATGCAATTCTTTCTGGCCCTGAAGCGCCAAGACTTGTAACTTGCTGCTGGATGACATCTATTAGGTGATCCGACTTGAAGGAGACAACGCTATCGAAGCGGACGTCCTTGAACAACGTGAGTCCGCCACCCGAAATGCTGATCGCGCCGACGGTCGCTAACACGGCTGCAACGGCTTGAGCTTGCACCGATTTCAATCGCCACAGAGCGATCCCTCCATACACTAGCAGCACTAGGCCAACGCCTATCAATAGGCGGCTCGGCACCCTCACATCCGTAACTCCTTGGATGGTCGGAGGGAAACTATCCGCTGCAACCGGTGACCGGCTTCTTTCTCGCGAGAGCAGTTGATCGACTGATTGTCGAATGCTCTTCACATCGTCCTCAACCTGCCCGCAGCATGAACGGGCATCTAAAACACCGGCGGATGGGTTTTGCTTGCGCGTCTCAGTGGGAAGTGTGCTGAAGAGCAATAGGAGACCAGCCAGCAATGGAAGCGCGAGGTTGAGGAAGCGCTGAATGCGCCCTGATCGTTCAAGTCCTTTGGTGTAAGGCCAAGAGTCACCCGATCCAGCTCGCTCTTCAAATTCCTTCAGCCAGTCAGACCTATTCTTGGCCGCGTACCTGTGACGCGAATCCAGCACATATACATTGAATCCCATCAGCACTAACTGCGCAGAAAGATAGACGATGCACAACGCCATTGACGTTGTCGCCCGTTCGCTCCTGAGGATTCCTGTGCCGTGGAGCGCCCAGTTTGCTGCCATCACAGCAAACACCATTTGCCCCGCATGCTTGGAGAAGCCTGCGGTCCAACTATTGACGGCCTCGGTCAACTCTTTGGTCGCGTCGCCCGCAGTTGCGAACCGACGCGCCTCCTTAGGCACCGGCCGAGGCTTGTAGACCTTTCCCACTGGCTACTTCTTAGGCTTCGGAGGACGCCCAGCTCCATACCCATCAAGCGTCGGCTTGGCAGGAGTCTTCTTCGCCGCAGCTTTCTTTGCTGCTGGCTTCCGAACCACCTTCTTGGCGACTACCTTTTTCGCAACCACCTTCTTCGCAACCGCTTTCTTTGCAGCGACCTTCTTTGCTGTTGCCATTCGGCCCTCCATCCAAAGTCTTTAATTCATTCGCGCGCCAAGGGCGGCGCCCAATGCATTTAGTACCGCCCCTATGTGAAGCTAGTAGCCCGCTTCCCGCCACCCCAACTCAGCGAATCCGCACGACGCTCGTCTCTTGCGATTGCTACGAGGTGAACCTCAAACGCCTCTCTCTCGGCGCCGAAATGTGCTTCCCGATGATGATTCGCGCAAAGCGCAACGACATTGCTCACCTTGTCTGCCCCATCTGATGCGAGGGCAATGATGTGATGTGTTTCCACATAGCGCGTGCCATCGGCCTTCAGGAATCCCGGCTTCCGGCAATACTCGCAGCACCCCTGGGCGATTTCGAGAACACGCCTGCGGACAGCCTCATCCCGTTGAAACGTACTCGTTGTTGTTGTCCTTCGCTCCGGAGTGTCAGAGCCCAGATCATCTATCGCGCTGCGGTGATTTGAGGCGAGCCTCGCTTGCGCGATACGCCGATACAGCTCATCGCTACCGAGAGATTTGGTGACATGCTTCCAAGCTGCCCGATTGCCCAAACCACGCAACGACTCTAGACCTCTCGCTATGGCGGCAATATCACTGGCCGAGAACTCATGCGATTCCGAACGGCGGATGACTGCAGGGCGAACCCAATTGGGGACATTCTTACGCCACGCCATTGCGTTGATGTTTCCTTTGGCATTGCGAACCCGCAAGAGGGCATAAAGCGGTACATCCGCTATAGCAGCAGCAGCGTCCAGAAGATCGCAGACCTGCGCCATAGCCCGACTGTCGTTCTCCGCCGCCCTTCCCAACTCCTCTGAAAGCGACCGATAGGTGAACTGTCGCCGCTCGCCTGGTACTGCTCCAATGAGAGAAAGAACCTCGTGTGCGAGCGAATGTTGGACTTTGCTCACCGCGTGCCACCCCTCTTTTATTGCCCGCAAGTTTCCAGATAGGACGACAGTCGTCTACCCACCAAACCAGGGGTTAGACTCGCCCTCCATGTCGAGCCGTCGAGGTGAATGCTGATGCGCCACGTTGCCCTGTCGAATCACACCCGCGAGCAAGCCGATGCAGCGGCCGATAAACGACAGGAGCGATACGAGGCTGCGCTGGACGTCTACAGAACGAAGCTCAAAGAGCGTAAGGATCGAGCGCTAGAGCTGGCAACGATCTCCTCAGATGCCTGGACGGCAAAGCGCTACCTCGCCTGGTTTGGCAGTCTTCTCCCTCGCCTGAACCACGTACTGTCGGCTTCGCCAAGCTCCCCCATCAAGGAACAAGCTTCGAGAGAAGAATTGCTTTGGGAGATTGGCGGTGAAGGCGAGCAACGCGTCCTCCGGTTTCTTGCCAGCCGACTGCCTGATGAATGGGTGGCACTTTCCGGGTACTGGAACCCGGGCGGAGAAGTTGACCTTCTCCTTGTCGGCCCACCAGGGGTGATGGCCATCGAAATCAAATACATCAATGGCAAGGTCTACTGTGACCGTGACCATTGGCGCAAAGACAAATACGACAAGTACGGCAACTTGGTGGAGACCGCCATCTCGCTGGCTGACCGCCGCGGGCGCAGCCCCAGCGCACAGCTGAACGCGCCAGCAGATCGCCTGCAACGCTATCTGGCAGAGCGCACGCCGGTCAAACGGGTGCTTCGCTGTGTCGTGCTGTCTCACGAAGCATCGAGGATTGGCGGCGTCACCGCGCCAACTGTTGATGAAGTGGTCCTGCTGACCGACTTCTACCCAGAGGCTGTGTTCGATCGTGTCTTGACCGGCAAGGAGCACTATCTGGTTGATGATCTCGTTCGGCTGATCGAGCGCGATCACGCCTATCACCTGTCCAAGAAGCGAACTCCCAAGGTGAGCTCAGCCGGTGTTGAACGAGTTTCGTAGCTCCACACTGTGCCCAAGACGCTAACCCCTTTCAAATGGCTGCTTGAAGCAGGCAGTCAGGTGATTCGATGCCCGCGGATGTTTCTTGACGGTTGGTATGAACATCAGCCACCAATCTTTGAGGGATCGGGGCGATTTATCGTTGAAACGTCAGGGAGCATTTCCTTTGAGCTTGATGCTGTCCCGCGAAAGGCGGGGGACGCGCTCGAAGCCATTCGTCGTGTCGCTGAGCAACCATTCGCTCGCGAATCCGCAATGCGACTGCGCGGAATTGACTACGCAGGAACGGAATGGAATGCCGGCTGGGTGTTGCCCCAGCATGGAGAGATTCAGGGATCTCACTGGCAGCTCTTTGGCGAAGCGGGGAGCCTCAACACAGATGTCCAGCAACTCTCTCCTTCCGATGGAGTTGAACTCGCCTACGCGCCCCCTCCCAATGTGCCGTTCACGGAGGTTATGAGGACAACGGCCCATCTCGGAGAAGCTGAAATCGGTTCGCGCACGCAGGGCGGTCGGCATCAGATGGAAATTCTGGGAAGCCACATCGAAGTGATGTCACAGCCCTGGACGCAGGAGCTGTGGATTCGCGCCACGACCAGCGACGAGCTTACGCATCCGTACCTGGAAAATTGGCTTTCTGAACCACTTCGGGCTCTACGGGGACGACTGATCTTCCCGAGATTAGTGGCGCGCAATTGCCGCGATGGCAAAGCATTCGTATCACTACGGACAACCCCAGCACTGGGAAAGACGCTGGGCGGCTGCGCCATCCAACTGAAAAATCAGTCACCTGCCGAGTTCTGGTCGTTCTACGAGCACTACCTCACTTACGTCGCCCGTCACCGCAACAAGCGGGGGAGCCCGGAGTTCGAGGCCAACAGCCTGACACGATTGCATGATGAGGTCATTCAGGCCCGCACGGCTGGATCACATTGGGTGATCGCACTCTGCGTTGCAAGCGCTATTGAGGGGGTTATCAAGCTCGACCCAGGCTTCAAAGATACCCCGGCAGAATTTGCCGCTGGCGAGCTGGAATCTACTCGGAAGCTGATCGCCGAGCTGTCACCTCCTGCGGTGCGTAGCCGATTAAATGGGGCTGTGGCTGGGATGGCGCAGGCCTCTCCCGCCAGATACCTAGCCGACCGATCCGCTCGGGGCTTGATCTCCCAGGATCAGATTGCGGCCTGGAAGAACGTGAGAAATCGAGTGGCTCACGGAAATCTTTTCGAGCCCTGGGGCACAGAACAAGAGCACACCGAACTTGTGCAGTTGATCGAACTGTTCTATCGCCTTACTAGCCTCCGTATCGGATATCTAGCGTAGCGTCAGCACCGCCTCTCGATGCACCAAATTCCAAGAACGCGCATCCTCCCCGCGAAAGCCTCGCCCGCGTCTGCCTCTTGCTAAGCCATCAGTTTTCGAGACATGCGCTGGTCGGGCAAAGAGTACGAGACCTTGTTTCCGCTGACAGTGATGAGTCCTTGCTTCTGAAGAGCCTGAAGCAACTCTGCAATCTCTGCTTCTGTGAGCTTCTTTTGGAACAGAGACGCTACCGTGCTCGTCAGCGTCTTTAGTCCACGAGGTTTGGAAGCGCCGCGTTGCCTGAGATTCGCAACTACTACCTCGACCTTCTCTGTTGTAGAACTCGCGTTCGTCGCCTTCAACAAAGGAATGTCTTCCAAACCTTTCGACTTGAGTGCACTGATCCTCCGGGTCTTTAGGTGCTGAATGAGTGGATCAAAGCCGGTGTCCCGAGAAATGATGTGGAAATAGGCCGCTGGCTCTTTAGTCGCAAGCTCACCTATGTAGAACGCGATGTGCAGATCGAGTGCATCCTTCGCGCTGCTTGAAATCTTGATGTACTCAGCCCGCTCCCCAAGCCGCTGCATCGCCGTGGCCAGCTCAAACGGAATCTTCGATTGGTTTGGGCCAACAAAGAGCAGAACTTTGAAGTGCTCTGCGTCAAGACCAGCCAAGGTCTCCGGCTGCACGTTCTCGTAGTCAATCAGAACGTAGTTTGTTCTCACAAGTTACCCACTCCCGGCCTGATCCCTAATTTGAATGACGCAAGGAGCCTTCCTAAGAAATAAAGTGTGCTGGTCCGTTCCTGGGAGGGCATGGGTGATGTGTGATCCATTGAGATATCTGGCAGCACTATTCGCCACGACCGCTCTTTTATTCCCGGCAGCGTCCCCGGCGCAACGAGCAGGTGGTTTTGGTGGCGGATCGTCCTCAGGTTCAGGGGGAGGGTCAATAGGCGCAACTCCTGGAGGCGGGGGCGGTTTCGGTCCAGCGCCTGCGACATCTCCAACAGGGCCGAGTTTGTCGCCTGCGCCTCCACCGCAGAGACCCGAGTTGCCCACGCGAATCACCCCGCGGCCCGAAACCCCATCATCGACGACAGGACTAGGTGCCTCGGCTCCCCTCGGATTTGCCTCCGCGCCGGATACACCGGCCTCCGTTCCAAAGCCTACGGTCTCGACACCAGGCAACGCTCCGTCTCGCCCCAAGCCAGTGCCTAGGGACAGAGGCGCGAATGAACATCGCGGCCAAGGGGATGTCGGCAATTCAGGCGCAGTGCGTGGCATTGCTCGAACTGAGGTGCAGAAGGTCGGTGGGAGCAGCCAAGCGATGGACTCTAGCGGGCGCTTGCGTGCGATGTGGGGCGCGCCAATGGAAGCCGCTGCCTGCAATGATGCTCTGGTAAACCTTCGAGCCAGCGGCCGCATTTCCGGATTCAAAGAGCCGGTAAGCAAGAGGGATCATGATCAGGAGATCTCGTTTCTGTCTGCATGCCTAGGGCCGCCGGACAAACGCGTTGCGGATCGAGTTGGCAGGCTTGTTTTGGGCGGCAGGACGCTGTGTACTGTTTTCATGCTCACGCCAAAGCGTGGAATCACTGCCCGGCACTGCTTGTTTCGGGTAGATCAACTTTCACTGACTCAAGTGACCGTGTTTCCACACGCGTCAGACATGAGTTCCTTGGCCGTTGAATTTGGGCCAGTGTCAGCACCGATAACAAACTCGATTCAGGGTGTGCAGATTCCCACTGCCACTGCAGGAAAGCCGTTTGAGTTTCGAGTCCATCCTTCGTTGAAGCTGATGCCCATTCTTCCGCGCGAGGTGGAGCAACTTGACTATGTCTTCATCGAACTGACCAGCGCCATCAGCGGCAGCAAACTCACATCCATCCCTCTGGCAAAGCCGTTGTTTGGCGAGAAGGTCTTTCTGCCCGCCTTCCACGAACCTACATGGCTTGAGCAGAAAGCTAGGGACTCCGGAATCCGTCAGCAGGTCGCGGGCTTCTGTCAAATCATCCAGCCTCAGCTTGCGGGTTGCATGACCCACGCCTGCTCCACCACTCCGGGCGCCAGCGGCGCACCCATGTTTGTCGAGCGCTCTCTGGGCGGCAGACAAGAGCTGATGTTCATAGGCATACACACCAGTGGAAAGCGCGAAGAGACGTTCTGCCCAGGTGATGCGGCCGCAGACACCATACTCAACTACGGCGTAGTTGTACGCGCCGAGGACGTGGCCAGACTTGAATGAGGAACTCAATGCGACCCTTGTACCTACTGTTTGCGCTTCTCTCAGTGGCGGGAAGTTCTACGGCAGCAGAAGCGCCTCGCGATGAAAGTCTCATCTTCCGCTCTGTCGTCGATGACGACTGCGATGAATCGACGTTTCGCGCCGAAAGCGCAGCCTTGGCAGCTTGGGCTGGGAAATTCGCAGTAAGCGCGGTGGTGGGACTCGGCTCCACACTCCTAGACAAAGCGACAGAGTCCTCAACGACCGTCCGAACAGGTGCGGCCCCGGGCTTTCTGTACCGCTGGAGCGGCAAAGGCAAAGCATGGCTACCCAGCGGTACTTGCATTCGGTTCTGGTATGGCCGACAAAGGGCCACACCAGTGACGAATCTCGCCGTCTATGGACCGGCACCAGTGGGAGCTGAGGTTCCTTGGAAGGGAATCACAGCTCGTTGGTCGGCGCTTGGGCTCAGCGAGCAACCCTATCTGTATGGGGAGGTAAGGCTTGCAGGCCGCGAGATTGACAACCTTTTGGTACTGCAGCCGGTAGTGCTCTTTTCTCGTCGACCGCCCGAAGCTGAAGGGCTGTTTCGGAAGCCAACTCAGCTGACGGTAGGCATTGATCTCAAGGGACTTGATGCAACCAAGACCATAGGGTCCCATCTGATCCTTCTAAAGGACCTAGAGGGCACGCCGACTTTGATATATGGGGCAGCGACGAAGGGACTCGCAAGCGGTTGGTCGGCAATGCCCAAGCCTCCAGGTGAACCGTCGAAAGGAAGCAATGACCTGGAGGCAGGACCTTTTACTGCCGCCGTCACATTTACAAGCAGCAGCGATGGAACACTGTTTGGCAAGACTCTTTCGAGCACACTCAAAGCCCAGAAAGACGATTTGGCCAAAGCGCTCACACCCGAAACTCAAGCTCAAAAGGATGCTGAACACCAGAAGGCCATCGCAGCTGCCTTTGACGCGGTCGGTGTCGTCCTAGACGCACAAGCTGCTCTCGACAAAGCGACAGACGCCACAAGGCCGCGCCTCGCGCTGGCCCTTCAGAAAGCCCAATACCTCGCGAATTTGCAATTGCAGGCAGCGGGTTTGGCTCCACGCTACAACGTCAGCGGCCCATGACATTGGCTAAGCACCCCGTCGCACAAAGAGCCATCAGAATTGCTGCCTTGGGCAGCACCTCAAAAGCTGCAACATCTTTGAGCGAGCCCCTACGCGATACGTTCTATAGATTCAGTTGCACTCCCGGAACGCCACGTACATTACGTCTGATTCACGGACCCAACCGATTGCTTGCCCGGGGGCATACGGTTCACTATCTGACGCACCGGTGAGCTTTAGCCAGCCGCTCCTTCTTTCAACAGCCCACACTGCGAGAGGTTGTGTGATGGTTGTCATCACCTGCTCATGGTCCGGGGATTGAAAGACACGGGTGCCAGAACCGTGGACGACAAACCGGTCACCCTTTATCTCACCCGCGGGCATGACGCACTGCGGAAGCGTCTCGGTTGCAGGAACCTCCGTCTTTGCCTGTGTGCTGTCCGAACCGGAAGCGTTTGGCGTGTCAGCTTTAGGCGCCGCTTGTTTGAGCGCCCCAAGCACAGACAAGTGAGCTACCAGTTGCCCAAACTCCTGAGCACCTCGCGCCTTCACGAAGGTATGACTTTTGTCGTCCGAAGGTTGAACTTCGTAGTACACCGTCGTCTCGACCCGTCCATCCTTGACCTTCATGCGTTGCAGTAGGTTGTACGCCGCATTGAAGAAGACCCTCGCATTTGGACTGACTGCGAGTTCCGCTACTGAGGGTGGCACCGCTGCGGACATTTGCACCTCGCACTCTTGCCTTCCGAGCTCTGCGTTCTTAGCAACCGTCCGCACTGCATCGAACTGGATTTTTACTGCGGTCTCGATCTCACGGAGGTGGTGCTGCTTCTCAGGGACGAGAGAAAGTGATTCTTCGACAGAGTCCTGATAAAAGCTCTTGACCGTGTCAAGCACCAACTTGTCTGAACAAGTTGGCCCTTTTTCCGCGCAAGCAGTTGCGAGCATGCTTACTGCTACCACCATCCCGTAGCGTCCAACAGTTCCAAAGAAATTTGTCATATCCCTCTCCATGTTGTTCCCTCATTCGATTCGTGGCGCCATAGGCGCGTACCTCTCAATCGCTACTGCTCAGAGTCAACAACAAACTTCCACTCAAAGCAGCAGTCTGCGCAGCGTCGTTCCTCGCGTGTTCGGTCGAAGCCGACCTTCATCACCTTGGTTCTCGTTCCCCGAGTTGTTGATTCCTTGAATTCCTTGGGTCTGCTGACGCTACGGAGCTCATCGCGCTGGACCACCTCGAAGGACTCGCTGCCACAGTTGGGGCATCCGGACCCTCCGTCGTCGCTGTATCGCAGACCCGCACCGTCCGCGAGCGCTCGGCAGATGCGCTGCCTGCGAGTGTTCATGTCGCCGTTTTCGTCTTTGAGCGAACTGGCGATACCTATCGCGACGTTTCGCAACGACTGGCCGGCGTACATCAGGCCCACCGCTTCCGCTCGCTCCAGCACTGACCGTTCGTCATGCGCCAGCGCGGGGTCGCCCTCGCTGAGCAGCGCTTGCACGTCCGACAGATCGAACATCGCAGCGCGCGCACCAGTCTTTGCCCGCACATTAGCGACCAGCCTCGGAAGAACCTCTTCCCTCTCGCCTATAGGGAGTGACGCGGCGATTTCTGCGACCAAGGCCAGTAAGCAATACGCAAAGCCTGCGAAGGTGGCGTCCACCATGTCCGGTTCGAGCATGGCCTTCACGTCCGCCATCACTTGCGTTCGCAGGCGCCTTCGAGCAAACCAACCGTGCCCAGTTCGCTTCAGCGCGAACTCCAAGCTGTTCTCGATGGCCGCGATGGGCTCCGCAGAGGTCATTCCCCAGGCGACCGGCGTGCGAATTGGCAGAGGAAGGTTCATGAACCGATCAAACGCCGGCTCCTTCATGGCCCTCTCGATCAAGCTCTGATAGTTCTTCATGCGTTTTCCTCTTCTTGGACTTGGTATGAGGTGCTACAGGCGAAGACGCCCGCGCTGGTATTGGTTGAAAACCGTGCGTGGCGTCCAGATTCCTTCGTGATCGCGGACGAGTCTCACGATCACCGGCGTAATCAGGATCAGCCATCCCAAAGCGCTGGCGCGCCGCTTCGCGCGCTGCGCGTTCGTCTTGCCTTCGGGAACGATGAGTGAGGCGAGGTGAATGAGGAAGATCGCCCCCAACGACACCTTGGTGACCAGCGCCACCGCAAACCAGAGCGGATTGCGGTTGTCGATCCAGGTGCGTATCGCAATGATGATCGAGCACACCCCAGCTGTCAGCAAGAGCAAACCCAGCACCGCCGGCCGGACCCACCCATCACCCGTGCTCAATACGATGACGTAGAACGCGCCCAGCAACGATGCACCGGCAAAGAAGACCAGCGCCAGATCGTCGTAGTTTCTGAAGACGGTGATTCCCTTCCGCCATCCAGCAACGACGCCGGCAAGAACGGCAACGAGCCATCCCGCTGCTGCGGCCTGCCAAAGTGCGTCGCTCCCTGGGCGCCATCCGTCCAACCAGGTAATCGACCCAGCGCCTCCGTATATTGCGCAGCCCCCAACCGCCAACAGCAAGAGAACGATCAAAAGTCGCCTCATGTAGATGCCCTTCCGATGCACAAAACTAAGGAATGCTTAGGTCTCTCAGCACAGCCATCACGCTCTACTAAGTAAATCTTAGAGCAACGCGGGTTTGTTTCTCAGATTCTCTTAGGCGACATGACGCCCAAGGGAACAACGTGACCACCGCCTCGAACGTCTTCGGGCGTCGCTTGCGGGAAGCGCGCGACCGTGCCGGACTGACGCAGGAGGCACTTGCCCACGCAGCCGGCATCGACGAGTTCTCGGCCAGCGCAAGGATGAGCCAATATGAAACTGGCAAGCATTGGCCTCATCACGACATCGCCCGGAATCTCGCCAAGGCGCTTCGGGTGCCAGTCGAATACCTTTACGCATCCGATGACAAGACCGCTGAAATGCTGCTCCTATGGGGTCGGCTGCCCGCCGCCCGGCGGACTCAGCTTCTTGCCGACCTTCGAGCGCAGGTTGGCGATTGACGCCTCGTGCCGATAGACGGCACCTCGCAAAGCGTTTCCGCGACCATCGAGCCGCTGGTTGAAGGCGGAGTTACTACGCTTGCCGGCGTGCCGCTCTTGCCGATGAGCGGCTTGTGCACTGCTTGGAGCGCGTGCAGCTGCCATCCGCACTGAGCATCTGAAGTTGCCGAATCGCCTGGGACAGCGTGCCAGCTTGGCTGATGGCTCGGGCGGCGCTTTTGTGAAGGTCGGTGCCAGGCCGCCGCAGCCGAAGCGCTAGTCGAGCGAGTTCTCCACTGTCTTCGTCCAAGGCAAGGGGCGGTTCGCCGATTTCGCCGGCGTCCAGGTCGCAGAAGACGATCCGGCCCGTGACCCTCTCGACCAGCACATTGCGCCCACGGTCAAAGTCACCGATGGCGATGCGTCGGCGATGAAGTGGTTGCAGCGCTCGCGCGACTCGTATCAGCACGCAAAGCGACCAGGCGATACGCCCACTGTTGACCAGCTCGTACAAGGTGGCGCCATCGACATAGTCGAAAGCAAGCCAGGGCCGGTCCCCCACACCCGCTTGGCGTTTGAGGATACCCCACTCAATGAACCGCTTCACCGATGGAACAGCACGCAGACGGTGATAGTGGGATGTGATGTGCTCAACCTCACGAGCCATGTTCCGGCCTCGGAGGAGTTTGAGCGTCTTGAAACTTCGGTCGCGGATGTCGGTGACCAAGTAGACATGGCCCTCACATCCATGACCAAGAAGCCTCTTTACCTCGTATGGCCCGATCTGGTCACCAGGCACACGCGCATATAGACGATGGTCCTCTCCGCTTGGCGTCACGGCAGCAACCCCAACATTCGGCCCGCCTTCCCCGCTGCAGTCTTGCGTGCGTCAAGGATGTACGCCTCTTTGCACTTCACGGATCGCAACCTGCCATCGGCCATTCGGTACCCCAACTTGCCCGTCCCCGCGGCCGGCGGGTTGAGTTCAATGCGTGCGTTCCATTGAGCCAGCGGGGGCGTCGGTTCGCTCGGATCGAGGCACAGAATTCCGGTCACCGTTTTGCTTCCTTTGGACACCAACGTTTCGACCCCAACCGCCAAGACCCAATGCCCGCTCCCTGTGCCATCCACGCCGACGATAGCCACCCGATTGCGATTCAGCTTCTCCGCCACCCGCCGAAGCAAGCGCTCTGTCGATCCCAGGTCAATTCGGTACTTGATAAACCCGCTGAGCGTTGACAGAAGGCTCAACATCTCTTGTTTGTCAGTGCCGGTGAAGTAGCCCTCCAGCGCCTTCGTCCAGAAGTCACCGAACAGTTCGAGGTCAGGCGTGGCAGTCGGCAAACACTTGATCCGAGCCCTTGTTGCCACGCCCAGAACGATGGTCGCCATCGCGACGCAATACGCCCCGCAAGCTCCATCTAAAGATCCTTGGCGCAGATGCGGCGACCGCCGGATCAGGCGCCATGTCGAAGCGTTGGGGTTCATCAAGCCCTCGTGCAGCCTCAGTTCAATGCGGCCCATAGGTATTCGGCTCCAAGCACGATGGTTGACGAACTGCGGTCGTATTCCGTGATCACAAACACCTTCTCAATGTTGGGCCGTGTCCCAAAGGAGAAGCTCGTGAACACACGGCCCCCTCTAGCAACCGCTCGGATATTCCTCGCCTGCTCCTCGAAACAAAGGTCGAACCAATCTCCATGCGTGTGCCGAACAAGCAAGTCGGTGGGATCAACGCCTTCGCGATGGAGAAAGGCTCTGGCTCTGTGAGTGACGATGACGTAGCCGGTCGAAAAGAGCGGGCAAGAGAAAAGCCAGTTCTGGCCGCTCACAGTCGTTCCTTCGGTAGATGAATTACTTTCCATGTCAGTAGTCCTGTGGAAGCAGCAAACAGGTGGACCGACGATCTGCCTCAGTGATAACCCAGACTTTCTTGAGATCATTCGTGTGTCCTACTGAGAAGCTCGTGAAGACGCGGCCGCCTCGGGCGACCGCCAAGCAGTTCTGCACTTGATCCTCTGGCGGCAGGTCGGCCCAATCACCAAACACATGACGGGTGATCAGGTCGATCGGCTCGACACCGACGCTGCGAAGGAAGGTCAGCGCTCCCGGCGTGGCGACCACTTGGCCAGTCGAGAACAGAGGCATAGGAAACTGATCCTCGATCGAATCGCTCACGCCGCACCCCCCTTCAGTTCGGCGAGACGGCCGCGCCGCAAGCTCTGACCGCTGAAGTTCTTCGACTCGACGCCAACGGCGTTTAGCCGTGTCTTTAGAACCACCGACACCCAGGCTGCGTCTAGCCGCTCGGTCGTTGGGTTGCCACCTCGATCGAACCGTCTGAAGAGTGGCCCACCTTCCAGATCAAGCGCCGCGTGTTCGATCCACTCCTTAGCGGCTCGCGCAGCGCACAGATCGCCAGAAATCTTGGGGACGATGATGATGCGGAGAGTCTTCCCTTCAGGTTGCTCATCTCTAACACGCACGCTCATCTCATGCTCTTGAATGCGCACATCAGCCACATCAAGCGACACCAGCGTCGAACGCGACAACATCGCCGTGAAGCCCAGCAGCAGCAGACAGCGATCACGTCGATCCAACAGATTGCCACCCATCGCATCAAGCATGCGAGCCAGCAACGCTCTCGTGATTGGGCGAGCCTGACGAGGTTCGCGTTTCTTGGGCAGCGCGGTGGAGCCTTGCTTCGCCGGAAGCATGCCCAGCTGCAGCTGGCGCATCACCGTTCGCATGGTCGGCGCATCGGTCGGGCTGGTGTGCCCGAGTCGCAGATGCTCGTACCGGAGCGCCATCAGCCGCCTATGGATGGTGGTCGGCCGAACGCGCGAACGGAGCCAAGAGATGTAGCTGTTCAGTGCCTTGGCGTCGCAAGGCAACTTGCCTCCGAAGCCATCGCGGTACTGCTTCATGTCTTTCTCGTAAGCCTTGACAGTCGAGGCTTTCAGGCCCGGGTTGCGCGTGATGGTGTGAAGCGAATTACTCGTGAGCACGGCGGCGCTCTCTGCCGGATTCGGCAGGCTCATAGGACTCTCCTTTGTTAATGGTGTTGATGTCCGTTCTGAGTCAGAGTGCAACGCACCATGCGGCAGCGCGCCTGCGACACCTTCGGAGCGATGCACGGCGCTAGGCCTAAGTCAGAAACGGAGGGAGGGAACTGCTAGAACTGGCGAGACGCGGCTTTAAGTAAAGCAGCGATCACCGCAGGTGAACGGAGCTAATGAATGGTCTGGAAGACAGCCCGACCGGCCTCACCTACTTGCAACCTCGGTGGTCATCGCTACCTCGTGCAAACAACTGGCAACGATCCGATCCGAAAATCTGCCGGCTTTGATCGTGAAGATCGCGACCGGAGAATTCGCGCAAGCTATTGAATTATAACGGTTTTTCAACTTTTTGAGCAGTTGAGCGCCGGAAACTGACTGGCTAAGCCGTCGTCTGCTCGCGGAAACTCCACAAGCCGAGCGCATTAGCTGCTGGAAATGGCATCGGTTTCGCAGCCAGCCGGCTTACCACGCGGCGAACGACGATGTAGCTAACCGGCTGGTCATGCCAATTTCGGGCTGGCTGCGGAAACTGATGAAAGAGGCCCCGAGACGGGTCCGATCGCTTGCCAATGTCGCCGCGCGAGGGGCTAGGAATGCAAGGCGTTCCGCGTGCTTGCCGACACGCCGGAACCGACTTTCAAGTCGATCAAGGGTAGTCACTACACTGGTAGCTCACCCAGTGAGCCACCGAGTGAGGCATTGTCTAAGCACCGAAACACACGTTGGGCCCCGTCCCAGACGCCATGAAGTTCGATTCCGACGCACTCAACAGAATCTATGACCGCACTGCTGGTCGATGTCATCTGTGCCATGCAAGGCTGGCTTTTAAGAATTATGGTCTGCTCGACGCACGGAGTTCTTGGAAGGTTGAGCACTCGAATCCGCAAGCCAATGGCGGCACTCACCATCTGAATAATTTGTATGCCGCCTGCATTCCGTGCAACAGGAGCAAGGGAGCAAGAAGCACGCGATCAGTTCGAGCGAAGAATGGGCTAACGAGAGCACCGCTTTCTGCGAAAAGCCGCAAGCGGATCAGGACTGAGAACACGTTCCTAGGCGCGGGCGGGTGCGCCATGATCGGCGCTGCACTCGCCGGCCCGCCTGGTGCAATTGTTGGTGTTGTGGTCGGTGCGTTGCTCGGCGACAAGATCGAACCGGGCAAATGAGACATCCCCGCGTCCGTGAGGCAACTGGTGCATGACGGTTGCACACAAGAGGATGGGATGAAGAAGCGATACTTAACGGATGACCAGCATCGCTACGCTTCTCAAAAGCGAAATCACTCGCCTCGCACGCAAAGAGATTCGCGCCGAGATTGCCTCGCTAAAGAAAGCCTCGGCTTCCTATCGCGGTGAAATCGCAGCGCTCAAGCGGCAGCTAAAAGAGGTCGAGCGAGCCCTCCGGCAAGCCACGAAAGCAAACGCCGCCTCGCGAACACTTCGTCCAACAAAGGACGTAACTGCGGTGCAAGAAACGAAGTTCAGCGCACGCAGGCTTAAGGCGCACCGCGAGAAGCTGGGATTCTCTGCAAAGGACTACGGCCTTCTGGTCGGTGCGTCTGGTCTGTCGGTCTACAAGTGGGAAGACGAGAAGTCCGCCCCTCGGGCCAAGTTTCTGCCGGCGTTGGCAGCGGTCCGTCAGCTCGGGAAACGAGAAGCGCTGAAGCGACTGGCTTTGCTCACCGGAAAGGCGTCAGGCTGAGGCACCCGCTCTGACGGAAGAGCCTAGTCGCCCCGCCGCCACTTCCTACTTCTAGGGGTGCTTTTGTCGTCGGTGAAGCTAGCTTCGCTGCCTGAATCTCCATCAGGGACTCCACGAGCACGCCAAGCGTGCCGCTCCGTTGATGCAACGAATCCAGATTCGGTCATGCTGGAGGCCAGTTCGCTCAGGCGCTAACAAGCCCGAGAGCAGCATCGCCCAGCATCCCGAGCTGAGTAGCACATTGGCTGAGTACCCGCGCACCACGCCTTGTACCTTTGGGCTTTAGTCCTGCTCAGCGTGGCCATCCCTTTCAAGCACGGCGCTCCCATCGTCTCCGTGGGTACTCGCCGATCCATGCGCGCCTTCGCTCCTGTACATTCAGGGCCGGCGTGGCCATCGAAGTTCGCGGCCGCTTGAACCAACGATTCAAACAAGAACGTGATTCGATTCGTTGATCTGTTTTCGGGCTGTGGGGGGCTTTCGCTGGGGTTGTCACTGTCCGGCGCGCAGGGCTTGTTCGCGGTGGAACGCGATCCAATGGCTTTCCGAACCTTCAAGGCAAACCTTGTCGACCGGGAACTACCTGGCGTCCGTCGATTCGATTGGCCGGAGTGGCTTGAACGCCGAGCACATCCAATAGACGACCTTCTGGCCGCTCACTCCGGTCGACTGGAAGCGATGAGGGGTATCGAACTCGAGCTGATCGCTGGCGGACCTCCTTGCCAAGGATTCAGCTTTGCTGGGCGGCGCAACGCTGACGATCCTCGCAACCAACTCTTTAAGCGTTATTTGGAGGTTGTTCGACTCGTCAAGCCGACCGCGGTGCTGCTTGAGAATGTGCCCGGCATGGCCGTCCCTCATGGCACCGGCAACCTTCGCGTCGGTGCAAGCGCATTGGCCCGGGAAGGCTCCTACTTTGCTGCGCTAAGGGACGAGCTGGGTTCGATGGGGTACGACGTCGAGGGGCGCTTTCTTGATGCCAGTTCCTTCGGGGTTCCACAGAAGCGAACCCGCTTGATCGTCGTGGGCGCACTGAGAGAGCGCATGAGACCGGACATGCAATATCCGGTGAAGGCGTTTTTTGATCGTCTCGAAGCCGATCGCCTTGGCTTCGTAGGCTCGTTGCGACTCGAGCTACCAGTGTCTGCTGAGGACGCGATCGGAGACTTGTCGATCGTAGGCAAGGACGGGCGCTCGATGGATCTGCGTGAGTGCGAAGACCCTGAGTCCCCACGCGGCTTCTTTCAACTCTCCTACGACGGGCGTCGTGCTCGGAGTGCCTACCAAGTCCTGATGCACGCCGGCGTCACGTCCGATGAGATGGACAGCATGCGCCTCGCCCGGCACAACGACGAAGTCAGATACCGGTTCCGCGAGATCATCGAGACCTGCCGCCAGGGAGTGCGGATGAGCGACTCGGATAGGGATTCGTTCAAGTTGAAGAAGCATCGGATCTACCCGATGGCTGCCTCGGAGCCGGCGCCCACCATCACGACACTCCCTGACGACATCCTCCATTTCCGAGATCCTCGAATCCTGACCGTCAGGGAGTACGCGCGCCTCCAGTCGTTCCCTGACTGGTTCACCTTCAAGGGCAAGTACACAACTGGCGGTGACCGCCGGAAGCGCGAGTGTCCTCGCTATACACAAGCGGGGAACGCCGTGCCGCCCTTGCTCGCCATGGCCATCGGGCGGACTCTTGCGGGCTGGCTCGTGGACTACAGCATCAGGCATGATGCTATGCAAGCTCTGGAAGATCGGCCAACCGCTGTTGCTGCCTAGGCGTTGCAGAGCTGCTCGTCGGATACGTGCGCCTCGGCGGGCAGGGGGAATGAAATCGGCGCAATATAGTCGAGATGGTCGACACTCTCAGCCCTGTTCAGCGGTCGGAGCGCATGTCGCGCATCCGCGGTCGCGACACGGCGCCTGAGCTTGCCCTACGACGTGCCTTGCACCGTCTTGGCCTTCGCTATCGGCTGCACAGCGTGAACCTTCCTGGTCGACCTGACATCGTCTTCCCGTCCCGAAGAGCGGCAGTGTTCGTGCATGGCTGTTTCTGGCATCGCCACGGCAATTGCCGGATCGCGACGACCCCAAAGTCGAACACCCCGTTCTGGGAGGCGAAGTTCGAGCGCAACGTCGAGCGAGATCTTAGGAACGGCAAACGCCTTCGCGAGCTAGGTTGGACCGTGATCGTGGTCTGGGAGTGCGAGCTATCCGCTCCCGCGAAGGCAGAGGCCACGGCCAAGAAGGTGGCTGAGCTTCTTGCGCTGGCCGCGAGGGCACTCCGGAAGGGCTGAGCGCCACGAATTCCCTGCCTTGCACGCCGTCACCTGATGCGCTCCGAAAACCATCGTGCAGCTTCGTCCGACGCCGTGACGATCGCGAAGCGGCCAGTTGCGCGCGTGCACGCCACGTAGAGGTCTTCTGCGGCAAATGCGTCGATGCGATTCGGCATGTCCGCGTGTACGAGCACCACGTTTCGAGCTTCGAGTCCCTTGAAGGACTTGACAGTCGAGAACACGACGAGGCCGGGCTTCCCTAGGTCCGCCAAGTCTTCAGTGAGCTCGAGTCCGTAGCCTTTTCTTGAGAGGTTCATGCAGCTCTTTTCGAGCCGATAGGGAGACAGGACAACAGCCCCCCCTTCGGGCGCTAGATCGTGCACAGCGTCCCAGGCTGCTGCAGCCATGAGCGCTGGGGTCGTCTTCTGTACCTTCGGCGTTGCACCCACCGGGGCGCCTGGCATTGAGTCGACCTTCAGGCTACAACATCCGTTGGTCGCGGAGTTGACGAGCTGCGTGTTGCGGCAGTTGTGATACAGCCGGAAGGTGACCTCTGCGCCGAGGAGATCTTGCTTCGATGCTTGGTAGACGTTCTGGCCCCAGTCGGCGAACAGCAGCCACTGTCCCCCATCAGCCAAAAGCTCTAGTAGCGCGAGAAGGCGGAGCTCCCCGAAGTCCTGTCCCTCGTCGACGATGATGGCTTCATATTTCTCTGCCTGAGGCATCTCCGAAGCAACGTCTTGCACGAGCGACGGTAGCTCCTCCTTGAAGAAGCGGTCGTCGAAGGTGCCGTTCGGGTGGTCGGCAATCTTGGTGAAGAGGCGATCCACGGACGTGATGGAACCGGCCAGGCCCGGGTTTGTTCTCTGCAGGAACTCGGCGAGTGCCTTGTTGAAACAGACGTACAGCGCACGGCGGCCCTCCTCGACCAAGGCCTCGAGCTTCCACATCGCCAGCAAAGTTTTCCCTGAACCAGCAGGCCCGACAATCGCTACCCGAGGAAGCTCGAAAGCTCCTCGCAATGCAGCGAACTGCTGGCGAGTCAACTCGTCGATCGCCGCGCCGTCTTCGCGCGCGTCCAGGGGCGTATCGCGCTCCGCGACACGGAACGTGCTGTTCGTGAATATATGGGCGACCCTGCTTGCAACCTCAGCGGTGAAGTCCTGTCGCGACGAACCATGCATTCGAGCTTCGAGTGCCTCCCTGATGCGCCTCGCGAGCTTGGGAATGTCTGGCTTCGCAATGATCGTGCTCGGGTCGTAGAGCGTTGATGGCCCTTCCACAACACCGTTCGGATACGCCACGAGAAACGCGTATGCGCCGGGAAAGGCCTGTCGGGGCAGCCGATCGCACGCTAGGCGCGCGAGTGAATGCATGTTCCGGCACGCCTGCTCCGGCGGTGGCTCGTCGATGGGAACTTCTCGGACGATCTCACGGGTGCGAAGGTGTTCCTCGCGTCGAAACCACGTGCCGTCTTCCCCGACGCGCACCGAACGCGATCCTTTCACTTCGAGAATTGCCATGCCGAGCCCTGGCACGAGGACGACGAAGTCGCATTGGCCATCCTTGACCACGCCGCCATCGCTCTTCAGTGCCCACGCGATGTTGCACACGACGATCCAATCGTGCGGAAGCTGCGCGGCGAGCTGGCTCCGAATCTCGCGCTCCCAACGATCTGCACTGTTCGTTCCGAGGATTTTTGGCATGTCAGGTCTAGACGTCAGAGCGACGGGCAATCAGCGTCAAGGTCGGATGGTCTTGCTGTGCTAAATGGCCCGTGGCCCCTAGCTTCTTGATGCGATAGCTTCCGCCTGGAGGGTTCGTGATATTCACCTTACATAGCTCGCCGGCGACGAGGGCTAGCCAGAAGCCCGGTGAGGACGACCAGCCATTGCTGTCAGCCACCCGAGTCCAGCGCCAGGTAGATTGCGTGATTGAATCACCGACGCTAAGCGCGATGACGTCCTGCATCCACTGCTCAGGAGCGGCGACGGCTGGCGTCTGCGCGGCGCCGCCCGGATCGCTGACGGGAAAGAGTTGCTGATTTCCGCGTACCCAAGCCATTCGGTGCGACAGGTTGAACGAATCGACAAGCCGAACACGTGACGCGTTGTTTGAGATGGCGAGCTGGCGAATGGCTGGGCCGATCGTGTGCGCGTCGAGGATCGTCTGAGACCAGAGTGGGTGGCTTACGACAAACAACGTCCGGTCGCCTGGCAAGCCACCGTCGCCACCCATCCAGCCGTGCACTCCCAGGCTCCCTTTTAGGTGGGAGGCGCTGCCGCGTTCGTACGCGGTGCAATATGTCTGGGCGAGTCGCGATGCATGTACATCCCAACTCTCCTCTCCGACGTCCCAGGCGTCGACGAGCGAATCGCGACCAGGCACGAACGATGGGTCTCGCATCACGTGCAGCAATTCGATCCCGAGGCGCCAGTCGATAAGACCGTGGAGCTGCCTGTTTCGGAATCCGCGCAGCAGCACATCGGGGGAACGCCAAACCTGGTCGGTCGTCGAGCGTCGCTTGCACTCCTCCCTGATCATGCATCCCAACGTCGCGAGTGGGCCGGTGGCTTCAACGCAGCCTTGGAGAAGGTCTGCCCAATGGCTCGACGCCCAGTCCACGAGTCCGGCACCGTTCGGATGTTCGTCTGCCAGATACAGCTCCGCTCCGCGAGTGTTTGCGTCGTCGGCTAGCTTGTGTACCGATGCAATCTCGATATCGAGAGAGTCGACATCGAGTTCGAGCGCAATGGCGCGTTGAAGGATTGTCGCGGCCGAATACCAGGCCGCCTTTCGCGAAGCAAGAAAGCGCGTCGAATCGAAGAACTCCAGGCCCGCGCCATCGGTCAGGCGCACGCTCAAGATATCAGTGGTTTTTGGCGAAGAAAGGCTCGCCCGGATTTGCGGTGAGTCGTTGTCCGACTTCCACAACTGCCCTTCAAGCTCTTGGAATCCCCTTGGAGTCCTTGCGAGAGCCGCCTTGCTAAAGCCAAATGGTTGGCCGCCAGGCGCTTGCGCCACCCGATAGACTTTTCCCTGGCGAGACAGTGCGATGGATGCCCGACCTACGACCGTCTGATGTGCTGCGCCGAGACTCGGCGATGCGACGAAGGATCGAGGGCCGCCGCCTCGCGATGCTTCCGACGGCTTGATTGGCTTCTCGATGTCGAAGTCGGTGATGAATCCGGATGGAGTAACCGCTAGGAATAAATCTGCATTCGCGAGCTTGCAATGCGAGCACTGCCGCTTCTGCGGACTACGGACCCAGGATTGCTCCCACCCTGGGAGATCGTCGATGGGACGGAACGTCGTCGGATCAGCGAACTGCACGTCCAGATTGCGGCACTCGGGACAAAAGGTCTGCCAGGTGGCGTCGCCGATCGGCCTGCCCTCCGATTTCCACTTGTCCCGATGCGCATGGCGGATGGGTCCGGCCAGACCATTCGGCTCCAGTTGGCGTTTGTCCCAGATGCGCTCCGATCCCGGCGCGAACTCGGTGATGGCTTGGTCGAGCGTCCTATCCAGCGACCTCGCCTCGCGACCGTGTGCAGGCTTCGACGGCAGCGCGAAATAGAGATTCCGCACGGCGGTTGGCATGCCGTACATCGGAAGCACCCCTGCTTCAGCAAGGGCAGTCGCCAAGCCACGGTTTGGGTCTGGTTCCTTCGACACGATCTGGTCGATGCGAGCCGGAAGTGTGAGCGCCTGTTGAACCAGAGACGCAGGTGCGATTCTTGTGCCGCGGGCCACGACGCTGGCAATCGCATCGACCTGCTTCCCCTCTTGTTGGAACCAGGTGGCCACAGCGAGCCTTCGGGCCTCGTAGCCCGCGACGAGGCCCATCTCACCGTGGGTGTCCACCGGCGTACCGGAGTTACGCCAGGAGCAGCCAGCAGACTGGAATGCTCGACGCAACGTCTCCTTGGCGACGAGGCGCTCTGCGAGGATCCGTTGCTCGTCGGTCACCGAAACGGTGGGCTGAGGTGGCACGCCACCGGTCATCTCTTCAGGATGGTCGAAATGGATTCGGTCGTGGGTCTGCCCGCGGCAATAGGTCAACACAACCGAAAATGCTTGCCCCTTCCGACCGGCGCGGCCCGCACGCTGCTGGTAGTTGAACCGTTCGGGCGGCATGTTCGCTTGGAAGACGGACTGCAGCGCCCCGATGTCAACGCCAACCTCCATGGTCGTCGTAACGGATAGCAGGTCGATGGAATCGACTTGTGCGACTACGGGCCGGTCCACGACATAGTCCATGTGCTCGCCATCGAAGAAGATGTCCCGGAAATGCCGCTGGCGCTGGGCTTGGTCATTGGTTTGCCCGGTCAGCTCCTCGGCGTGGATGCGGAACCCTGAATCCCTCCGAGCCGCCAAGCTCGCATAGTAGTGTGCGGACTCGATTTCGGCTGCGGACACGATCCCGTTCGGCGTGTCATCAAGCCGGGCGTTGCACCGCGAGCAGATCCCGCCCGAGCGCTGCCAATGGATTTGGCCGCACTTAGTGCATAGCCAAGGTCGGGCCTCGCGCGTAACTACGTTTGCCCAAAGCTCCGACATCTTGACGTAGCCCCAAGCGTCGCTCGTGCCGTGGCCTGCGGCGGCGAGGGTATCGCGGATTGCGGCCCTGAGCTGATCAACGTCAACGGAGTGTTCGCGTGCGCACGCGGCGAGGTAGCGAAGCGTTCGCTTCTTGTCTGTTCCTTCCAATGCGTGACCAGAGGGCTGCCGGTCCGTCCACTTCGTGACTGGCGAATCCCCTTGATGGGGATCGGTGCGTCTTTCCTCGGAGAGGATCCGAATCACTCCTTCACAGACGCCCCGGAAAGTAGCCGCGTCGAGTCCGCCGCGCCCCTCCAGGGAGATTGTCGGAGGCAAGCAGAGGTAACCCACGCCTTGCGCCTCGAGATCGTAGAGGAGCTTGCCGGATAGTGCACGCCATGCCTCCCTGCGCAGGAGGCGCCCAAAGTCTTCAAGCCTGTCGGCCTTTTCACGTGGGAAGTTCGTAGCTGCAAGCTGTGGAGGTTGGCTGCCTCTACCAAACTCGAGCAGGCAGGTCCAATCGTCGTCGTTGCCTACTCGCCGCGTGTCGATTCCCGGCCCTGCAGGATTCACTCCGAGACTCGCGAGGTACTCCCAGATCGGAGGCAACGCAAGCCTTTGCGGGTTTGGGTTGTGAAGGAAATCGTCAAGGCGCACATAGCCCGGACTGAAGTGACGGACGCGCAAGACACGAGCCTTTGCTTCGTCCGTGGCAAAGTCCGGATCGCTGTGTACCGAGTTGGCTTCGCCCCAGAACGCCTTGAGTTCCTGCAAATCGGCCGCGCCCAGGACGGCCTGCTGCTCGCGCAACAACTGCTTTCCGGCCTCGGCCTCGCCCGCCTGAATCGCCGCGAGTAGCTTCTTCTTCAGCGGAGCGATTCCGCCTGTCGCACGCTGCTTCAGCTGCTCGAGCACGGCGATGCGCAGCAGATGCCTCCATTGCTCAGCTTCGACGCCATTGGCCAACGTGGCAGCTGACTGCCGGCTGTCGGAAAACGCGACCAGCTTGCGACCCGGCCCGCTTGGCATTACCCCCATCATGTGCTTCGTCAAGAGCAGCGAGGTCTGGTTCAAACCAGTGGCGAACGAGCGAATTGGTGCAGACCGTCCACCCAGGCGCTCGGAGTAGTCGATGTGGCACGACGGACAGCGCTGCGGCATTGCTGGGAGCGTGATTGCCTTCTCAGTAGGGGCGTCTAGCTCGAACCAGAGGCATGGGATCGAGCCATCGGGATGGCTGTCGCCGATCTCCACGATGCCCGTGGCTGGGTAGATCGAAGCTTCCACCCAACGCGCTGGCGCGTCGTCCTTAGGGCGACGCGTCTTCTCGTCCCGAGCTTCTGCGTGGTGCTTCCAGCGATATAAGTCCGGATCGTCGGTCCCGTTCCAGTCCTGTGGAACTAGGTGTACGACGCCGAGGCTCGAGTACGGCTGCGCGTCGGTTCGTGTCGACGCCCCAGCTTCCGGAAGCCCGTCAATGGCCGGTGGCATTGGCGCCAGCTCATAGCGCTGAGCCTGTCCCGGCGCAGGCGCGTAGGTCTTGTATCCGGCCAGCAACTGCGTGCCGCAGCATTCGCAGTAGAGGACTTCCAGGGCGCGCATGCCGTCCACTGCCATGACCGATTCGGCCAGAAGCCGACCCGTTCGCCGACGACTATCTTCGGCCTGGGTTCCAACGGTAGCCCAAAGACCGTCGATGTTCTTGACCATCCAGTGGAACCGAATCCGCGGGAGCGGGAACGATGGCTGGATGACCTTTGGAGCGAGAGCTGATGCTGTTGCAACCGACGCGAACAAGCCACGAGCGGCAGCGATTCGTTCTTCCCGTGGGAACTGCGGGAAGAGACGCTCAAGCAGTTCGGGAAGCCTGGTAGCTCGGTGCCTACCCTTTGGCCCTGATTCCCAGAAGCCCGCCACTAGTCGTTCAGCCGGGGTAGTCGATTGCGGAGAGGTCGCGAATTCGCGAGCCAACGAGTCAAGAAGGGCGGCGTTGCCAGGTGCCGACCCAAGCTCCCTGCATCGCATTGCGAAGTCCGCCGTCATCTCCGGCGAGACCGCGGGCTGGTTGTGCAGGCTCACCCCCGCCTCGATGTGGAAGAGCGCGCGAGCATCCACTTGATCGAAGCCGAACAGGCCACCCAAGAACGCATAGGTGGACTCCGCGCTCGCATCCAATGATGCGCTGGACGCGAGGATTTGAAGCTGGCGGCTCCGTGGCTCCAGCCCAAGGCGGTCCATGAGCAACCTAAGGAGATAGCCGACCTCGGTGCCCGCGGCGCCGCGATACAGGTGCAGCTCGTCAATGACGAGTTGGAAAACGTGGTTGTCCGTATCCTCCTCGAGCCATTTGCGCGTGGCGACGAAGATGTCGGAATCCGAGCGATCTCCCTGCAATTGAGGATCGCTGTGCCGCATCAGCATGATCGACAGCATGCTGACGTTGGTGATCAGCATGTCGGGGGGCGATGCCTGCATTTCCCAGCGATGGAACATCTCCGCTGCGTCCAAGGTCATGCGTGGGACGAAGCGCACCTGCTCTTCGAGATCCGCGACCTTGCGTTCAAGATGGGGCAAGTCAGCAGAGTTCGCCTCTTCTGCCTCATCAAGCGCAACACGAGCTGACTCAAGCGCGGTGGCGAGGTCTTGATGTTGCTTGATGGCGTCCTTGATGTCGGCGCTCAATTCCGACCGTTTAGTGGTGTTGGGTTGCCGTTGTCCGGCTGCGTCGAACTTGAACGGGTGCCCCGATACAGGAGTCGACCCGTTGTAGCGGCCAAACCGGATGCGGTTCGAGCCCCAGTGCTTGTCCATCGCAGCTAGGGCCTCGTCCGAATCAAGCGCCTTGCGCAGTCGTGACATCTGGTCTTCGACCAGGGCATTCATCGGATAGAGGAGCAATGCACGCACGGCAGGGCGCCGGGCTTCATTGCGCGCTGTGGCTCGGCAGACGTCCCACGTGGGTGGTGCGGATGGCGTCCAAGGGATCGCGGACTTTGCGGGCGGCTTGGCTGCCTTCCAACCGGCCGGTTGTCGGAGTGCTTCCTTGGCGATCGACGCCATAACCGGCAGAAGAAATGATTCGGTCTTCCCCGAACCCGTTCCAGTTACCACGACGCAGTGTTTCCGCTCCAGCGCGGCGCGAAGCATGTTCTGCTGGTGCACGTACAAGATCGCGCTGGGAGGCATGAGTCCCGATCCAGCGAGCGCGATAAAGCCTCGCCTCGCTTCTTCGGATAGACCGGGAAGGTCAGCTGCGTCGAGGGCACCAAGGTCCTTCGCGGTGCTGTATTGGGGTAGTAGTTCCAGATACGGATCTTGGAAGAACACCCCAGGCGTGTCCAGCAGGTTGGCGCGCTCCTTCTCAAACGACGGTGAGTTCGTGCCGAAGGCAGACTTGACGTATCGCTTCAACTGATCCTGGAGTTCGTCCCAGGAACCTATTGGATCGTTGCCAATCGTCTGGCTCATTTTTATCCTCCCTATGCTGTCGTCATTGATTGAAGGTTGGAGCCCGTCGTCGAGGCTATCGAGTCGGGTGAGCCGCCCAAGCGCGAGGCAACGATGGACGCAACTTCGACTGGAACGTCGCGAAAGCGTAGCCAATGGGCAGGGAAGAACCCCTCGTAGACCGTGCTCACGAATCCGATGGCTCGGCCAGCGTGACCCAGCATGGGCAATCGATCGCTGATCGCGTCGTCAGTCGTCAGGAAGTGAACTTCCGCGCTACCACCAGAACACAAGCAAAGTGCTCTCTCGAGAGCCGCTGGAGGACGCATGCGAGCTGGAAGCCACAGGTCACGCGTCTTTGGGTCGTATGGGAATGGCCACGGCAATGCGTCTCGTCTTCCGTACCTGTCATACATCAGACGAGCGAAGGCAAGCACGGAGATCCAAACCCCCCACCGAGAATCATGGATGTGCGAATACCGACTGTTGCCTTCTTGATCGCGAATGCCAAGCGCGTAGAGCTGAAGTGGCCAGGCCTGTGGGTCGTCGAAGCGAAAGAGCTGTGCCCCGATTTCCCTGTCGATCGTCATCTGCTCGGTGCGTGCCGCCGCGAATTGCGCCGAGTGCCATTTCATGCGATGTAGGTTGGATAGCTTCGTGGCAAAGTGCTCCCATCCATCTCGTACGAAAGTTCGCCGCGCATCTTCAATAGAGCCTGACCAGCTTGCTATCGAAGTGGCTGGCGCCATACTGAACTGGAAGCCCATAGCCGTGCTTGCGTGGCGGATCTTGTCGAGCGACTCGGCGGCGACACGCACTGCAGGCAAGAAACCGCGTCCTTGGCCCGCAGTCGAGACCAAGAGTTCGCTGCAGGCGCGAAGCCTAGCCCACTCCGGCAGCGTCAGCGTTCCCGCGACACCCGCCACCGCGAAGCCAGTCAACGAAATCGGCAGCTCGTACAACGATGGAACGACGCTGTGCACGCGGACCACATGCCCCTTGGCATCCGCTTGGATCTCCAGGCAACCTCTTGCTCGAAGATCCATCAACAGCGGCATTGGATCGGCGTCGACGCAGTGTCGCCGCAGTTCGTCCCTAGCCGCTGCGTACGCGATTGTCCCAAGCCGTCCTAAGCTGTTTAGAAACTTCGCAATTCCCAAGTCTTCGATCGGTTGGCCGAAATCGTCGTCGAAGTAGCCAGTCTCGGGATAGCAAGTGACTTCTTGGCAGGAGTCAACGACGTGCGTGCCGATCGTGGTGCCCCTAAGCCCCTCCTCATCGGTGCGAGATTGTCCAAGGCTTCCCATGGAGTAGGGCTTCGTCTGGCCTCGACCTTCGCCATCCCCGTACGCGATCCGTAGGCGTGCTTCCGCGAGCGAAAGGTTGCCTGCCAGTACCTTGATGTCGAACGCGCCTCGGAGGTCGGCAAGGTGTTTGATCAAGAACCGCTTGGTTGCCGCCTTTGCTTCGTGGCCTTGCGCGGGCAGTACCTCCTCTAAGGTTAATCCAGGCGCTTCGATACGGGCGTCATCTGGAGCTTCGACGTCGACCAACGGCAGGTCGTATGCGGCAAAGATCCGTGTCCCACCGCGCAAGAGCGGTCGACCTCCGACCAACCGGATGCGAGCTGCCGGCACATTGGCCGGATCGGCTACATCCGCAAGATATTGCCTTTGAGATGCATTGAGCCGCTCTGCCTGGGGGATGCAAGCAAGCCACCATGAATCAGGCAAGCCGCCGGAGGGCACTCCGTCAAAGGCGATTCGCTCCGCCTGCAGCCATCTTCGGGTCGCCGCTTCGGCTCCAGGGCTGCAGAGGACATAGAACGGGCCGAAGAGCGGGATGTCGCGCTCCACCAGGTAGTCGCCGTACTGGGGGTCAAGGGTGTTCCAGCAAAGGATGCGTCGCGCAGCGCATGGAATGTGGAGTGTCCGGCGCACTTCTTCCATCGAGCCGCCGTTCTCGTCGTCGAATGCAACGACGACTTCGACGGCATCGGTCGCTGCGAGCACAAGGGCATCGGTACATGACTTCCTGTGCGGCTCGGCATGGACAGTCACGAATGTCGCTTCGGCGGCATGAAAGCGGGCCGGCACGGATTGTCCAAGCAACCGGATGAAGCAAGTCAGGTTGTCGGTCGGGGCTTGGATGCGCCAGCGCACGTCCCAGCCATTCTCGATTTCATCGGACTCGGACAGAACCAGCGTGACGAGTTCCCCTTCGTTAGTGCTGGCGGCCTCGCCGAGAGTAGCCGGGTCGTTAGCGGCTGGACCATGTGTGTAGCGAGGCTTCAGTCCATCCCAGGAATCCAGCAGCCGCTGGAGGTGCGTGTGCAGGGGATCCTCGTAGTCCTTGTCCGCCATGGCGGAGCGCAGGGCGTTGCTCAGGAATTCGGCATCCCGTCCGTCTGAGAGCAAGCGTGACAAAAGCTTTGGTGTCACCTGCTCGCCTGGGCGGAGGTGCAACTCGGCGAAGAGACGCTTGAGGTTGCGTTCGTCCGTACGGCCGATGAGGCACTGGGATCGTGGCAGCCCGACATAGCAATGTGCCCCAAGGACCCGTCGCTTGAACATGCCAAACCGACCGCCGCATTCCTTCGTCGACCACGTCTCGAGATCCTGCCAGGTGAACGACATCGCGCTGGTCACGACGCCTGTATTGGGGAAGCTCGTGCCCTTCCCGAGCAGCGATTCCACCGCAGCATAGAAGCCCTTGCCTTGCCCCTCGGACGATGCAAGCACCCACAGGGCTAGGATCGGCAGGTAGGTTGGCGCCCTTACGTCTGCGTAGTCGACGTTCGACGTACCGGGGTCAACATATTGGCTGGCCGCCAGCAGCCGGTTCTTTCGCTGGGAAACTAGCCTCAGGGCTGCTTCAGCGCACGTCTCGATCCTGGACGGCAGCCATGGTGCACCGGCCGAAACAGCATCAATCAGCCCAGCCGCACCCCCAAGGTGGATTCCGAACGAATCAAGCTCATTTCGCGTCGTGTGAAGCCAGACCTCTTCCTGTGCCGATGCAGGCGAAAAGAATTCCGAGAGCAGAAGAGCGTTCCACGCCAAGAATCTCGACATCGTCAGCTCGTATCAGCGCCAATCGTTCTGGGATTGGCGCGACCCGGTTAGCCGCGACACGTCGCTTGGGCCCGATACGCATTCAAAGTACGCGGGTCCCTTTGTCCTGATTCCGGCCAGGTACACGTCGCTCTCCCTCGGGTGCATTCTTGCTATGCACTGATTCTCCTCGGATTTACGATGCGTTACACCCCGAGCTAGCCCGAGGAGGTCCGAGGCGTAGGTGTTCAGTCGTCATGCGACAGTTGAGCAGTCATCCGCCGCGTAGCGTATCGCTGGCGAGCATCCAGCTACCGTTTTCACCTTCTTTGAGCGGCAGGAATTGGCCGTAAGGTGCCTATATTCCTCTTTGATCGGCACATGGCAAGGGTGCACGGCTTCGCTAGTGCTTGGTAGGGCAGCCGCGACTTCATCGGGGTAACCGAGGATGGCGTTGTCATTAGCGTGCGGTCTTGGCTCTTCGGGCACCCTTCACAGAGGCCTGCGTTGGAATGCCCACATAAGCAGCCCATTCCTCCATCAAAGTGCGTCGGCGTTCAAGTACGTCGCCTCGCCAATACGCAAGCTCTGTGCTGTCGCCAGGAAGGTGAGCCAGGGAAACCTCCAGCAGCTCACGGGCATGGATGGTTTTCTCGCTCCCCCAGTCACGGAACGAGGACCGAAAGCCATGCATCGTGTAAGGCAGGCCGAGTCCCTTGTGAAGCAAGCTGGTGAAGACAGCGTCGCTGTACGGCTTCATCGTCTTGGGGTGGCAGAAGATTAAATCCCTGCCTTCGCACAACGATTCGGCATCACGAAGAATTTGAATCGCACGAACGGAAAGAGGAACACGATGCTCTTTGCCCGACTTCATTCGTGGCCCAGGGATCGCCCAAATCCGGTCTTCCCATTTGATCTCTGACCACTGCGCTCCCCGAACCTCACCCGAACGAGCAGCGGTAAGAACAGTGAATTCAAATGCGAGCTTCACGATCACACCGCTATCGCTGTCCCACAACGCGCGAAGAACAGCCCTGACGTCTTGGTAGGGACATGCCGCGTGATGCTTTCTTGTGGCTTTGGCACGATTGGTCCCAAGTGACACCTCAATTTGGGACCACATAACCGGCGAATAACTCGGACAAAGCTCCGTTGCCGCTGCCCACTCAAGAACCGCGCGGATGCGTTGTCTAACGCGGCTCGCAGTTTCAGGCTTCTCAGTCCAGATCGGCTCAAGCACAGACATGACGTCCGCCTTGGTGATGCTGTCAACTTGCCGATTTCCGATTACCGGGAACGCGTGAGCCCTCAGCGTGTTGATCCACTGGTCCGCATGCTTGGCATTCTTCCAACGCCCAGCTTCTCTTGCGTGATAGTCCTCCGCACACTTCTCGAAGCTAACCGCCGCCTTTTTGCGCTCCAAAACCAACTTCTGTAGACGCTCTTTCTTTTGATCTATGGGGTCAATCTTGTCCGCAACGAGCCGTCGCATTTCGCTCGCACGCTCGCGAGCCTGCGCAAGCGAAAAGTCACTAAAGGACCCCAATCCCATGTCCCGCAACTTGCCACCAAGGCGATAGCGAAAGACCCAAGACTTAGTCCCATACCGTTTGGATATCTGTAAATAGAGACCACCGCCGTCGTGGTGAAAGCCAGGCTCGGTCATACGTCCGACCTCGATGGCTTTGAGCCTGTTCCTGCTTGTGCTGTACGGGCGTTTAGTGGTGGCTGGGCGTGCGGTCGTCATATCCGAGCAAATGTCCAACAATCTCTATCCATATCTTACCGTGGACAACTGCGACCAGCTCATGGATTTCTTTGGACGCATGAAATCTCGGAAATCGTTGCTACGACTATATTTCCGAGGCTTTCTTGGACTTTCCAAGACCAAGATGGATAACATTCTTGGCGGTCACCTCTTCCGCCAGTTCGTTCAGTACAGCTTCGACTGGCCCGCCCCCTCCACCACCTTCTTCGCCAGGTTCGCCACCTGGGCGCTCGTGACCTCCGACGCCGGCTCGCTGGCCCGGGCGGTCCACATCAAGCGGCCCGTGGCCACGTCGGTGAGCGAGGCGTTGGCGGCGTAGGCCGTGGCGATACGCGTGCCGCCCATCGGGGCCGACACCCCCACCCCGCCCCCCACGCCGCCGCCGAAGCCACCCACGCCGATGCCCACCGTGAACCCAGGCCGGGCCACCGTCTGCCCCGGTGCGATCGAGGTCACGAGCACCGCCTTCGCGTTGGCCGCCCGCGCCGCGCTCACATAGGGCGCCGGCCCACCGGGGGCCGAGGTGCTGGCGCCGACGTCGGGCGCGGCCACGGGCGACACGCCGACCTTCGTCAACTCGACGCCCACGCTGTCCTGGCAGATGCGGCGCAACACCTCGTCTTGCGCTTCGCAAACCACGAGCACGCGGGCGCCCTTCAACGGCGCATTGGCGGTGAGCTGCGGGTCAGACCACTGCGCGTCGAGCGGGTTGGTCGCGCAGCCTGCGAGCAGGGCAAGGCCGGCAGCAAGCGGAATCAAGGCAGCGGCACGCATGTCGGTCTCCTGGTCATCGGGATGACACGATCATGCCGCGAGGGCCATCGCCCCCGCCAGCGCAAGCCTTAGTTGATGCAGGTGCGGTTCTTGCCGGTGCGCTTGGCCTCGTACAAGGCCTCGTCGGCGCGCTCCAGCGCCACTTCGATGCGCTCGCCCGGCCGATAGGCCGTCACGCCGGCCGAGAAGGTGACGAAGATGCGCTTGTCTTCGTGCATGAAGAGCCCGCCCGAGAGCGAGCGCTGCAGGCGCGTCAGGATCTGCTCGCCTTCGTTCACCGGCGTGTTGGGCAAGAGCACCACGAACTCTTCGCCGCCGTAGCGCGCCACCATGTCGGTGGGCCGCAGGGTCTTGCTCACCACCTCGGCGAGCGACTTGAGCGCCACGTCGCCGGCGTTGTGGCCGAGTTCGTCGTTGAGCTTCTTGAAGTTGTCAATGTCGAGCAGGCCGATCGACAGCGTGGAACCATCGCGCCCCTGGCGTGCGCGCTCCGCATCGAAGGCCTGCAAGAGGCCTCGCCGGTTGGCGATCTTGGTGAGCTGGTCGGTCGACACTTCTTCCGACAAGCGGCGCAGCTCGGTCTCGAGCTCGACCACGCGCTCCGAGAGCCCGGTGGCTCGCTCGTGCTCGTATTGCAGCTTGCCCTGCGCCACCTTCACGAGCGACTGCACGGTGCGGCTTTCTTCCACCATCTCGCGCACCACGCCCGCCAGGCTCTCCAGCGAATCGGCTTGCTCGATCACGTCGGCATAACGGCCGATGTTCTCGTGGAAGCGGCCAGTCTGCGAGCCGAGTTCGCCCAGCTCGGCGAGCATGCGGGTGATGAGTTGCTTGAGCTGGTCTTGCGCCTTGGCGCGCTCCACGCGCAGCTGGCGCTGGTGTTCGCGCGTGTGGTGCAGCAGCTCGCTCACCGACTTGACGCTGCGCGAGGTGAGGCCCTGGCCGATCTCGTCGCGCATGGCCTCGCTCTGGCCTTGCGCCCAGCTCTGGTCTTCGGCCAGCTCGACGAGGCTCGCGGTGAGTTCGCCGCAGAGTGTGCCGAGCTGTTCGATCAGGTGCTGGCGGTGGGCCAGCGCCCGGGTGGCGCGCTTGCAGAGCTGGTCGAGTTCGTCGCTCTGGCCGACGGTCGGGCCCCGCTCGCGGATGCGCCGCACGAGGGCGGCGAGTTCATCTGCCAGCTCGGCGCTCGGCGCGGGGGGCGCCGGCAGCGCCTGCTGCAAGGTGCCACTCAGGGCCTGCATCACGTCGTGCCAGACGGGCGTGCTGTCGGTGGCCGGCGCCGGCGCCCCGCCCGGCAGCTCCATCAGCGGCGCAGGCTGCGTCGGGTCGGCCCAGGGCTGTTCGACCTCCATCGCCGCCGCTTCGGGGTCGACGGCACCGTCGATGGTGTCGCTCTCCCAGCCGTTGAGCAGCTGGTTGAGGCGCTGCTGCAGGCGGTTCACATCGCTACGCGAGCTGGAGAGCACACGCTGCAGGCTGTCTTTCTTGCGGGCGGTGGTCCATTGGCGACCGCCGCGCTGCACGCCGCGCACCACCCGCTCGATGAGCTTGGCGAGCGCATCGGCCTGCGCGGCCGACTCCTGCTTCTCGCCCACGGCGCCAGCAACCGGTGGCCCGGCAGGCGGCGTGGTGCCGGCTTCCTGGTGGTAGGCACGCGCGTAGTTTTCGGGCGTGGGCTCCTGCTTGTCCATCACCAGCCGGCGCAGCGCCGCTTTGGCGAGCGCGGCCGGCACGGCCTCGGCGCGCGGCGAATTGGTCATGTCCATCAAACGGGAAAGAGAAAGCTCAGACGTTGCCGCCCTGCGGCGTGCCGAAGCGCGAACGCGCCTCGATCGCCGCCCGCAGCGACTCGGCCGCGTTGGATTCGTCGGCGTTGACGATCCACGGCGCTTTGCGCGGCAACACGGTCTGCTCGAGCCACTGCTCCAGCACATCGGGTGGCTGGGCCTTGCTGAAGAGGAAGCCCTGCATCACCACGCAACCGAGGCGGTGCAGCACTTCCATCTGGCGCATGTTCTCCACGCCTTCGGCGATCACGCGCAGGCCGAGCGAGCGGGCGAGCGCGATGATGGCGGTGACGACGGCCGAGCTTTGCGGCGTCATGCCGAGGTCGCGCACGAAGGAGCGGTCGATCTTCAACTCGCTGATCGGCAGCGTGGTGAGATAGGCGAGCGACGAGTAGCCGGTGCCGAAGTCGTCGATCGAGATCTCGACGCCGATCTCGTTGAGCCGGTGCAGCGACGGGATCACGTTCTGCAGGTCCTTCATCAGGCCCGTCTCGGTGATCTCGAGTTCGATCGCATGGTGCGGCACGCCGTAGCTGGTGACGGCCTGGTGGATGTGCTCGACCAGGTCGGTGCGTTCGAAGAGGCGATTGGGCAGGTTGACCGCGATGGAGTCGGCGAAGCCGAAGCTGTCTTGCCACAGCCGCGCCTGGCGTGCTGCCTCGCGGATCGCCCATTCGCTGAGCGGAATGATGAGGCCGGTTTCTTCGGCCAGCGGGATGAAGTCGCCCGGCGGCACCAGCATGCTGCCGCGCTGCCAGCGCATCAGCGCTTCCACGCCCACCATCTTGGCGCCGCGCACATCCACCTTCGGTTGGTAGTGCAACACCAGCTCGTTGCGCTCGATGGCCTTGTGCAGCGCGCTTTCCAGCTCGAGCTTCTCGCGGCCCTTGCCGGCCAGTGCCGGGCGGTACAAGAGCGCGGCATTGCGCCCTTGCGCCTTCACCGAGTACATGGCGACGTCGGAACTGCGCATCAGGTCGGCGACCGTCGCGCCGTCGCGCGGGAACATCGCGATGCCCACCGAGGCGGTGACGAAGCACTCCTGCCCGCCCACGAAGATCGGCTCGCGCATCACGTCGAGGATGCGGTCGGCCACGCGCTCGGCGTCGCTCTCGTCCGACACCTCGGGCAAGAGCGCCACGAATTCATCGCCGCCCAGGCGGCCCACGGCTTCGAGCGAACGGTGCGAGCGCGAGCCCATCGACTCGACCGAGGTTTCCATCACCTGGTCGGAGTGCCGCACGCACGAGCGCAGCCGGCGCGAGACTTCCATCAGCAGCTCGTCGCCCGCGCCGTGGCCCAGCGTGTCGTTGATGACCTTGAAGCGGTCAAGGTCAATCAGCAACAGCGCGACGGGGTGGTTGAGGCGGCGGGCGTGCTCGAGCGCGCGCTCGGCGCGCCAGATCAGCTGGCGGCGGTTGGGCAGGCCGGTGAGCGCATCGAAGTTCGCCAGGTGGCGGATCTTGTCTTCGGCCATGCGCCGGTCGGTCACGTCTTGCACGATGCCGGTGTAACCCGACAGGTTGCCGTGCTCGTTGAACTCGGGCTCGGCTTCGATGTGGATGATGCGCTGCTGCCGCCCATCGGGCAGCACCACCGGCAGGTCGGTGGCGAGCACCGAGCTGTGGCGGAAGACATCGTGCAGCACCAGCATGAAGCCTTCGCGGTTTTCGCTCGGGATCATGCGCAGCAGGCCGCGCATGCTCACCTGGTCGCCGGGCCCCATGCCGAAGACGCGCAGGCCTTCGATCGAGAACACCGGGCTGCCCTGCCCCACGCGCCAGTCGAAGCTGCCCATGCGGGCCAGGTCTTGCGCGCGGGCCAGCTTGGCCTTGCTGCGCTCGAGTTCGAGCCGGGTGCGCGAGGAGCGCAGCAAATAGCGCAGGCGGCCCGCCAAGAGGCTCCACTGGGTGGACTTGACGAAGAAGTCGGTGGCGCCGGCTTCATAGGCGCGGGTGATGGAGGCGTCGTCGTCGAGGCCGGTCAGCATCAGCACCGGCAGCGATTCGAAGCCCGGCAGGTTGCGCAGCTCGGCGCAGGTCTGGAAGCCGTCGAGCCCGGGCATCAGGGCGTCGAGCACCACCACGTCGGGCAGCCAGTCGGCCAGCAGCTGGATGGCGCGCTCACCGCTCGTGGCCTCGGTGATGGAGAAGCCACGCTCGCGCAGGGCGATGGCGGTGAGCAGGAGGTTGACTTCGTCGTCGTCGACCAGCAGCACCTTGGGCTGGACGAGCATGTCGTCGTCAGCCAGGGCGGAGCTGGGCAGGGTCGTCATAGGCGTCAGGCACCCAGCACGCTTTTCAGCGCCACGCGAACGACCTCGACTTCCGCCTGCAGCTGCGCAATGCGCTCGGCCATGCCGTCGGATTGTTCGTTGCGGGCTCTGGTTTCGAGGTCCGAGCACATTCTGGAAAGCTTCATCGCTCCGATGCTGGCGGAAGACGACTTTAACGTGTGGGCCACGTGCCGAATACCCCCGAGCTCATTGCCGTTGAGTGCGTCTTCGAGTTGCGGCATCAGGCGGCCGACCGAGCTTTCGAAGGCGCTCACCACACGCTCCATGAGGTGGTTTTCACCGCTCGGGTCGAGTTCGCGCAGGCGCTCCAGGGCGCCGGCGTCGAGCACGCCACCGTCGCTCGCCGCTGCGCTGGCCGGGGCTGACGGAGCAGGCATGCCACCGTCGCTGGATCCAGCAGGTGCCGCAGGGCGCAGGTGTCGAGTCAGCATGGCAAGCAGTTGGCTCTGGCGAAAGGGTTTGGACAGGTAGTCATCGAAGCCCAGGCCCAGGAAGCGTTCTTCGTCGCCCCCCAAGGCATTGGCCGTGACCGCAATGATCGGAGTATCCGCTGATGTGAGGAAATTGAATCGCCCGGCCGTCCCGCGCCGGAACCAGTTGAGCGCCTCCACGCCGTCCATGCCCGGCATCTGGATGTCCATCAGCACCAGGTCGAACCGCTTTTCGCACATTGCGCGCAGCCCGGCCAGCGCACCGGAGCTGAGCTGCACCCGGCACCCGAGTGACCGCAGCATCTGCCCGATCACTTCCTGGTTCACCACATTGTCTTCCACGACAAGGATGTGTGCGTTCAACCGCGGCGTCAATCGGTCGACGTCTGAAATCGAGGCAGAAATCCCCAGAATGGCCTGGCGGAGCTCGGCTTTGCGCACGGGCTTGGGCACGAATCGGTGAAAACCCGCCTGATGGGCAGCCCGCACATCGTCTGGGGTAGACACCGACGAGAGCATGACCATCTTCATGTGCGGGTGAAGCCCCGAGGCCTGCAGCGCCAAGGCCACGCCCATACCGTCGAGCCGGGGCATCTGCATGTCCACGAGCGCCAGGTCGAAATGGGGGTCGACGCCGGTCTTGCCCTGCAGGATGTCGAGGCCGTGGCGGCCGTCTTCGGCCAGCACCACCTCCATGCCCCAGGCGGTGAGCATGTTGTCGAGCACGATGCGGTTGGTCTCGTTGTCTTCGACCACGAGGATGCGCAGGCGCGGCATCGTGGCGAGGTCCAGACCCAGCGTGGCCGGATCGGCCTGCACCTCGGGCAACGGCAGCACGAAGGTGAAATGCGAGCCCACGCCCGGCTGGCTGCGCACCTCGATCTGGCCACCCATCAGCTCGACCAGCTGGCGCGAGATCGACAAGCCCAGCCCCGTGCCGCCGTAGCGCCGGGCCATGCCCACGCTGCCCTGGGTGAAGGAGCTGAAGAGCTTGGGGATGGCCTCGGCCTCGATGCCGATGCCGGTGTCGTGCACGCCGAAGACGAGCCGGCCTACCGGCTGGCCGGGCGCCATGGCGAGCGTGACCACCACCTCGCCGTGCTCGGTGAACTTGATGGCGTTGGCCACCAGGTTGGTGAGGATCTGGCGCAGCCGCAGCGGGTCGCCGCGCACCCCCTGCGGCAGGCCGGGCTCCTCGCGGAAGCTCAGCTCCAGGCCCTTCTCGTGGGCGCGCGGCGCCAGCAGCTCCAGCGTGTCTTCGACCACGCCGCGCAGCGAGAAGTCGATCTCGGCCAGCTCCAGCTTGCCGGCCTCGATCTTCGAGAAGTCGAGGATGTCGTTGATGATTTCCAGCAGCGACTCGCCCGAGCGGTACACCGACTGCACGAAGCGGCGCTGCTTGTCAGAGAGCTTCGTGCCCAGCAGCAGCTCGGTCATGCCGAGGATGCCGTTCATCGGTGTGCGGATCTCGTGGCTCATGCTGGCCAGGAACTGGCTCTTGGCCTGGCTCGCGTGCTCGGCGGCGTCGCGTGCGCGCTGCAGCTCGGTTTCGGCCTCGCGGGCCTGCGTCACGTCACGCGCCAGGGCGATGAGCAGCGTGGGCTGGCCGTGCGCGTCGCGCAGCGCGAAGTAGCGTGCCCCCACCACCCGCCTGCCGCCGTGCTGCTTGTCGGTCAGCACGAAGGAATGTTCGACGGCACCCTGGCGCGTGAGCGCCTCGGCCATCGCCGGCTCGGCCAGCGCCGCCACGCGGCGGCCGAGCGCTTCCTTGAGCGTCTTGCCCACCACGTCGCTTCGGCGCACGTCGAACTCGCGCTCGGCGTGGGTGTTGATGTTGAGCACACGGCGTTCGGCGTCGACGCTGAAGACGTAGAGGCTCGCCGGCATGTTTTCCACCAAAGTGTGGAAGTAGTCACGGCCGGGCTCGATGTCGGGCAGCGTGGTCGTCGGCGCGAAGCTGCTGTCGCGCATCACCGAATCGGCAAACCCGTCGGCCGACCCCACCGGCACACGCGGCAGCAGCATGGCCGCACCCAGCGACGCCACGGAAAACAGCGCGAACCAGCGCGCCAGCTCCGCCGCTTCGGCGAGCGAGACCGCGGCGGCAAACGCGGCCAGGCCCAGCAGCAACCAACGAGCATTCAGCGGGGGCATGGGTGAGGGAACGGGAGACGTCGAGGCCTTTTCAGGGATTGACGTGTTTTCGGCAAGGCGCGAGTCGACTTGAACCGCGCACCGGACTCGTGTTCACACCGAGTCCCGCCGCTAGGTCAGTCCTTACAATCTTTGCGATGACCTCCGTGCTGCTCGCCGTGTTGGCCTTGCTCGCCCTGGTGGCCGCCGCGGCAGCCGTGGGCTGGTCGGTCAAGGCGCAGCAACGCCAGCGGGCGCTCGAGCGCGAGTTGCAGGCCGCGCGCGCCCGCGAGCACGCCCTCATGCAGTCGATCGACCTCTGGCAGTGGCGCACCGACCGGCAGCACCGCGTGACGCAACTGCGCCCGCCGGCCTCGGCCACCTCGGCCGACTGGCCATCCCTCGACGACCGCCCGCTGCTGTGGGACGTGTTCCAGTCGAACGACGGCAGCCTGCGCCCCCGCCTGCTGTCGCACGCTGCTTTCGAGAGCGTGACGGCCACGTTCGCGAGCCACTCTGGCCTCGTGCTGCGCGGCGTGCCGCTGCTCGACGCCGACGGCCAGTACGCCGGCCACGTGGGCACCGCGAGCCAGCCCGCAGACGCCGCCGCTTCACCGGCGGCGCCGAGTGCGCAAGACCTGCAGGACCAGGAATCCTTCAGCTACACCGTCTCGCACGACCTGCGCGCGCCCATCCGCGTGGTCGAGGGTTTCACCAAGATCCTCAAGGAAGACTACGGCCGCCTGCTCGACCGCATCGGCAACGACCACCTCGACCGTGTGCTCGGCGCCGCCGCGCGCATGAACAGCATGATCGACGCGTTGCTGGCGCTGTCGCAGCTGTCGACACGGCCCCTCACGCGTCAGCCGGTCAACCTGTCGCAGCTCGTCGGCTACATCGCGGACGACCTGCGCCGCCAGTCGCCCGAGCGGCAGGTGGTGGTGACGGTCGAGCCCGGCCTGCAGGTGCAGGGCGACGCCACGCTGCTGCGCGTGGCGCTCGAGAACCTGCTGGGCAACGCCTGGAAGTACACCGCCAAGTGCCGCGAGCCGCGCATCTGGGTCGAGCGCACCGAGCACGAAGGCCGGCCGGCCTTTGCGGTGCGCGACAACGGCGCAGGCTTCGACATGCGCTTTGCGGACCGGCTCTTCGGTGTGTTCCAGCGCCTGCACAGCGCCACCGACTTCCAGGGCACCGGCGTGGGCTTGGCCTCGGTGCGCCGCATCATGCGCCGCCACGGCGGCGACATCTGGGCCGAAGGCGAAGTCGACCGCGGCGCCCGCTTCGTCTTCTGGCTGGGAAATTAGCCCCCCAGTCGCTGTCGCTCCTGCCCCCAAGGGGCGCCACCCATTGGCCCGGGAAACCCGGGCCTTGGGCGTGGCTCGATCTGCGATTCGCTTCGCTTTCGCGTCCCGAGGGCTCAGGCCTCGGCGGGCTTTGACAGCAGTTCCACCGCATCGAGCAGGCGCTCAGCCTGCACCTGCAGGGGCCGTGACTCGCTGGCGGCGAGTTTCTGCAAGCGCTCGAGGGCCGCGCTGCGTGACAGTGAATAGCGGTGCATCAGCACGCCCACCGCGATGGCAATGGGCTGCGACAAGGCTTCATCCGCATTCGGCTTGTGACCCGCGCTGCCCTCGGGCGAGCGCTTGGCCAGCTGGTGGAATGCCGCTTCGACGGCCGGCACGATCTGGTGGATGTCGAGCGGCTTCACGAGGTAGGCCACCGCACCCAGCGCCTTCACCTGCGCCACGGTCTGCTCGTCCGAGAAGGCCGAGAGGAACATGAACGGGATCTGGCAGTACTCGCGCAGGTAGGCGGCCACGTCGAAGCCGCTCTTGCCTTCCATGCGGATGTCGAGCAGCGCAAGATCGGGCCGGTGCTCGCGTGCGAGGAGGATGGCGTCGTCGCCGTTGTCGGCGTCGATGATCTCGTAGCCGGCTTCCGCGAGGCCGTGGGTGAGCGTCGCCAGCACCAGCCGGTCGTCGTCGACCACGAGAATCTTTCCTTTTTTTGCCGTCACACCAAGCCCCACACGACTGGCGTGAATTGTGGCTGAAAGCCCTGCGCCGCGGGGCACACGGTGTAAGCAGCTGAAGCCAGCCCCGGGGCGCTGGCTCAGACGGGCTCGATGCGCGTCACGCCGGGCGGCACGAGCACGATGGTCGCGAGCACGTCGTCGCCCTGCTGCTCCACCGTGAGCGTGGCACTGCGCCGCGGCAGCAGCGCACGCACGAGGCCGAGGCCCGACACCCCGCCCGGAAAGCGCGCGAGGTTGAAGCCCGCCGGCAGCTGCCCGCGGTTCGCGATGCCGATCTGCACCCGCGCCTCGCTGCAGCCCAGGCTGCAGTGCACGGCCGAGGGGTCGTCGATCGCCATGCTGTGCTTCACCGCGTTGGTGAGCAGCTCGTTGATGGTGAGCGCGATGGGGATGCTCTCGGCCTCGGGCAGCGCCCACAGGTGGGCCGGGCCGTCGACCGTGAGGCGGATCGTGCGGCCGAAGGTGCGCTGCACCGAGCCGGTGATGGCCTCCAGCACGCTCTTCACCCGCAGCGGCCCGGTGGCCCCCACCTGCAGGCCGTAGACCTGCGCGATGGCCTGCACCTGCCCCACCACCTCGCTGATGGCCGGGGCCATCTCGGGCTTGCGCGCGCCGATCTGCTGCAAGAGGCCGGCCACACCCTGCAGGTTGTTCTTGATGCGGTGGTGCACTTCCTTCACCAGCATCTCGCGCTGCGCGATGGCGGCTTCGAGCCTCGCCTCCTGTGCGGCGCGCTGTTCGGTCACGTCGGTGGCCACGAGCAGCAGCTGGTCGGCCGACGCATCGGCCGAGGCCATCGGCAGGTAGCGGGCATCCCAGATGCGCGCTTCGCCATCGGTCTCGAGGCGGTACTCGCGCTGCGTGAGCGCGCGTGTCGACAGCGCAAGCGTCATGTCGGCGCGGTAGCGTTCGGCCAGCGTCGGTTCGAACAGCTCTTCGGGCGTGCGGCCGATGAGCTGGTCGGGCGCGAGGCCGATGCTCTGCGCCGCGGTCTGATTGACCTGCACGATGCGCAGCGTCTGCGCGTCGAAGAGCGAGATGGCCAGCGGCGCCGCTTCGATCACCCGCTGCAGCGAGGCTTGAACTTCGGCCGTGCGCGCCTCGGCCTGGCGGCGGCGCTCGATGTCGAGCAAGGCGTAGGTGAGCTGCCGGCCCGTCGACTCGCGCCCGGTGACCACCGCATTGCCCACCACCCAGAACTCACGCCCGTCGCGCGCCTTGACCTTGCACTCGAAGGTTTCGGCCTGGCCTTCCACCAGCTCGTGCAGGTACTGCGTCTGCCGGAACGGGTGTTCGTCGCCCGGCATCGCCACCGTGCTCATCGGCTGCCCGATGAAATCGGCCAGGTCGCCGCCGAACATGCGGCGCGCCGAGCGGTTCATCCACTCGATGCCGCCCGGCCCCACGGTGACGATGCCCACCAGCACCGAGTCGAGGATGGCGCGTGTGCGCTCGGCCTGCAGCGCCACCGCCTGCTGCGCGCGGTGACGGTCGTCGACGTTGACATACGACGCGATCAGGCCCTCGTCGGGGTCGTCGTCGTTGATCTGGCGCGTGCTGACCTGCACCCACACCAGGCTGCCGTCGTGCCGGCGCAACTGGCGCTCGCCCTTCCAGCGGCCGGTCTTGGCCATCGACGCGCGCGTGACGGCACGCAGCCGCAGGAACTCCTCTTCGTTGGGGTACAGCGCCGAGGTCGGCAGGCCGTTCATCGTGCTCGCATCGAGCCCCATGAGCTGGCACATCGCCTGGTTGGCGCGCTGCACCCGGTCGCCGCGGATGAAGGCGATGCCCACCTCCGACAGGCTGAACATCAGCTCGCGGTCGCGCGCCAGTGCCTCCAGCTCCATCTGCTGCGCCTTGAGCCGGGTGATGTCGGACAGCACCGCGATTGCCTCCGACGCATCGCCCGCCGGGCCGGCGCGGCGCACGGTCAGCGCGCACCACTGCGTGGGTTGCCCCGGCAGCTGGAACGACAGCTCGGCGTCGTAGACGTTGCCGGCGGCCAGTGCCGCCTCGATCTCGTGCACGAGCTGCGGCGCATCGGGCTGGCTCGCGAAGAGCTCGGTCAGCCCGAAGCCCACCACCTGCCCGGCGCGCACGCCGAGCAGCGCCTCGAAGCGGCTGTTGCAACGCACCAGCACGCCGCCGCGCAGGTAGGCCATGCCGGCCGTGGTGTTCTCGAGGATGGTGGTCATCTCGCGCAGCAGCGTGTCGCTGCGCTGGTGCGATTGGTGCTGCTCGGTCACGTCGAGCGTCACGACCGAGGTGGTGCGCTTGCCCGAGGCGAGCGTCGCCGGCTCCACCCGCGTCTGCAACCAGCGCAGCCCGAGCTCGGGGTGGCGGATCGCATAGCGCACCTCGGTGCGCTCGCCGTGACGCAGCGCCTGCTGCAGCCGCTCGTATTCGGACAGCGACTCCGGCAGCACCACCTCGCGGCGGATCGACTGCAGCGCCGCCGCCGCAGCCGAGTCGCCCCCACCTGAAGGCGGCAAGGCGCTGCCGTGCTGCACCCAGCCACCCGATTCCTGGAAGGTGGCCAGGCCCACGCCGGCCGTGTCCATCAGCGCGCCGATCTGCATCTGCGCGAGGTCGCGTTCCTCTTCGGCGCTGCGGTCTTCCACCACCGCCATGAAGCGCAGCTGGCCGCTCGCCGTGCGATAGCAGCGCACCGCCGAGCGCAGGGTGCGAACGCTGCCGTCGGGCTGCGTGAGGACGGCCTGCGCCTCGACCGGGCTGGCCCCGGGCTGCAGCGACGCGAGCGGCTGCCCATCGACCCAGCACAGCAGCCGCTGCACGGCCGGCTCGGCCTCCGACATCAGCACCGGCACGTGCACGGCCAGCGCCTCGAAGGCCGGGTTCGTGCGCACCAGGAGGCCTTGCTCGTCGAAGAGCACCATGCCGACGGGGCTGAGGTCGAACCAGTCGTCGAGCTCGCGCGCGGAGCGGTCGGCACGCTCGCGCGCCACGTGCTCCGCGGTGTTGTCTTGCAGGATGGAGAGGTAGCGCACGCGCTGCTCGTCGTCGACCCAGCGGCGCCAGGTGGCGCGGCACCAGCGCTCACGCCCATCGGCGTGCAGGAGGCGGCGCTCCACGAGCTGGGCGGGTTTGCCCGGCTCGGAAAAGAAGTCGGCCTGTGCGCGGTAGGCGAGGTTGAGTTCGCGGTCTTCCTGCGGTTGCAGCTCGACCGGGTCGCGGCCGACGAGCTGCTCGGGGCGGTAGCCGAGGAAGTCGGCGTAGGCCTGGTTCACCTGCAACAGGCGGAAGTTCTCGTCTTGCACAGCGGCCGGGAAAGGCGACTCCCAGAAGAGGCGCATCAGCTCCTGCGGAAGCGACGCTTGCTGTGCGCCGTCGGCCCGTGCCGGGGTTTCGCGCGCGATCCGCAGGGCCCAGCGCTCGCTTTCGAGCGGGGTGAGCGACACGCTGCAGGGGGTGCCGTCGGGCAGGGTGATGTGATCGGGGAACGCTGGTGCCGCCGCATGGAGCCGGGGCACACCCTTGCTCAAGACCTGTTGCGTCGACTGGACAAGTGCTGCGCCCAATTGCGCCTGCGTGGATTGCAGGGGGCTGCCGGCGCTGATGTGCAGCCAGCGCTGGGCGGCGGCGTTGGCGTGGTAGATGCGGGCGCCGCGGTCTACGACGAGGACTGCGTCGGACAGGGTGTCCAGGAAGTGACGCAGGGCCTTGGGGTCGAACATGCGGTGCAGTTTACGCATGCACTGCGTGGCGGTTTGCCGGGTCTCGCCCCGGCGGGCGACCTACTTTCTTTGCTTCGCCAAAGAAAGTAGGCAAAGAAAGGCGACCCGACGGTGGCGGTCCGGCCCGGGGGCCGGACTGCTCTGTGGTGCTCGGGCTCGAGGGGCCGCGCCGAACTCACTTCGCGCCCGTAGGGCGCTACGTTCAGACAGGCGGCGCGAAGTCAGTTGTTGATGCGCGCTGACGCGCGCGCCCCTCAAGCCCTGCGCTCCTCGACGCCACCCACGGGAAGCGGTGCGACTCGGCTCGCTTCGCATCGCCTCCTTTTTCCGTTCGCCCTGAGCTTGTCGAAGGGCCCGTGCCATGCGCTGGCTTCGACAGGCTCAGCCCGAACGGTGGGGGGTGGGCGTGGGGGCACAAACCCAGCACGAGGCGAAGCGAGCCGAGAGTGTGATGCCCGCGAAGCGGGCGGCGGTATCCCGGGGGCCCTTGAGAGCCGTCGAGCAGCGCAGGGCTTGGGGTGGCGTGCGAAGCACGCTTCGTGAACTGACTTCGGGCAGCTGTCTGAACGCAGCGAGCGAAGCTCGCGGAGTGAGTTCTGCCCGACACCCCAAGCCCGAGCAGCGCAGAGCAGTCGGCCCTAGGCCGACCGGCGAACGGGGTGCCCTTTCTTTTGCCTTCTTTTCTTTGGGCAAGCAAAGAAAAGAAGGTCGCCCGCCGGGGCGAATTCCCGGCAAGCAGCCACGCAGTGCAGAACTACTCGACTTGAGAAGCCGCCGTCAACGCCGACAACACACACCGATTGATCTCAGAAACACTGAGCATCAAGGTCTCCGCCGCCGACCGAAAGTCATACAGCGACTCGTTCTCCACCGCCTGCACCAACGCAAAGTACGGCTGATAGGGCCCCGACCCATCGACAAGCGCCTGGTACACCCGCTCAGGCACAGGAATCGTCTTCAAGAGCTCAGCAAACGGCTGCTTGAACATCCGATCCAGAAGCGAGAAGACGCCACAGATGAACATCTCATTGCGCATCTCTTCGTCACCGGAAGAGCGCACCAGCTCTTCCATCAAGAGCCCACGCCGCACGGCCGCAAACATCACCGGCTTCATGTTCGAGTCCTTGCCAGCTGTCGCGAGCAAGAGCGCCAGCCAGCGCTTCAGCCGCTGGTACCCCAGCATCATGATCGCGTGGCGGAACGAGCTGATCTCCACCCGCAGCCCGAAGGCCGGCGAGTTGATGTAGCGCATCAGCTTGAACGCAAGCGATGGATCGCGCTTCAAAGTGCCTTCGAGCTTCTCGATCGGCTCCTGCTTGTCGACGCGCTGGATCAGCTCCACGATCACCTGCATCTCGGTGGCCGGCTGCTTGCCACCCTTGGCCTGCGCCTGCTCGATGGCGTCGTCGATCGGCCAGCCCAGCACGGCGGCAGCGCCACGCGTGAAGCTCGCTTCCATCTCGGCGAGCGTGCGCACGCCCGACTGCACGTGCGGAATGTTGCGGATCACGCCGACCGGCGGCGTGGCACCGGCTTCGTTGATGCGGCGGTCGTCGGCCAGGTCGATGATCGAATAGGTGAAGCACGGCAGCACCTCGCGCGGCAGCTCGCTCAAGGGGCGGCCCTTGATCAGCAAGGTGGTGCCAGCGGCGTGCAGGTTCTGCAGGGCGACGATGTTGGCGGGGTCGACGGCCATGAAGGCCGGAACCTCGACCATCAGGTTGGGCGAAGGCGAGGCGCGCAGCAGGTCTTGCAACAGGCTCTCGCTCACCACGTTGAGCGTGGCCTTGCCGCCATCGGCGGGCCACACGCCGCCCACGGCGTGCAACAGCTGCGCCACGTCGGGCGTCGCATCGGGCTTCAGCGGCACGATGGTCAGCCGGGTCGCCGAGACGGCGCGGCTGCGGTCGATGAAGGGGGAGTAGCCGAGGGCCACCTGGCCCAGGATGGTGGAGTCGTTCACGCGCCGCGTCCCTTGGCTTGGGTGGAATCAGGTGATGTAGTTGAAGAGCGACATCTTCTGCACCAGCGAGTAGCTCTTGAGCGCTGCATCGTAGCCCGTTTGCTTGTTCTGGAAGTCGGAAATCGCCCTCACCATGTCAAGCCCTTCGGCATTGGAGCGATCGGTCTGTGCAGCAAGTCGCAGATCGTCGAGCCGGCCGGTGGCGCTGTCGATGCGGCCAAGCGTTTCGCCCACCTGCGCGCGCACCGATTGCATCTGCGCCATCGCCGAATCCACGGCGGCGAGATAGGTCGAGTTGGTCTGGGCGATCTGGGCCGGCGTGCGCAGCGGCGTGTTGAGCGCGGCCACGGCCGCATCGATCTGGTCGAAGATGTTGAGGTCGGAGGTGGCCGGTGCCAGGTCGAAGGTGTCGGTGTCGGCCGGCACGCCGGTCACGGTGGCCGACAGGCCGTCGATCTCGATGGCGCGGCCCGACACATAGGGCACACCCGCCAGGGCCGTGGGGCCGCCGTTCTGCAGCACCGAATAGGTGGTCACGCCGCCCGACACCGAGAAGACGATGCTGTAGCTGTCGCCGGTGAGCTGGCTCGGGTCGGTGACACGGCCGGTGTCGACCCAGGCCTGGCCGGTGTTGGCGGTGGCCGGGGCGGTGGTGAAGACGCCGTTGCCGGTGCGGCCGCTCATCCACGCGGCGCGGCCGTCCACGCTCAGCGGCAGCGGGTCGCCGGAGGCGGCGTCGAGCTGGCCCGAGGTGCCCTGGTAGGTCACGCCACCGGCACCGTCGAGAAACGGTGCGTGGTCAGGCGACTGGCCGCCAAAGAGGTAGGAGCCCGAGCCGTCCTGCCGGTTGGCCACGGCCAGCAGCTGGGTGCGCAGGCCGGCGATCTTGTCGGCCTGGGCGCGGCGTTCCTGGTCGCTGTAGCTGCCGTTGCCGGCCGCCACCATCGCCTCGCGGATCTGCTGCAGCAGGTCGCCGGCATCGCCGAGCGCGCTTTCCGAAAGCTGCATCGCGTTCTGGCTGGCGTTCACCGCGCGTTGCACGGCGTCGGTGTGCACTTCTGCGGCCAGCGCGCGCTCGGCGCGGGCGGCCGCGGCCGGGTCGTCGCTCGCGCGGTTGACGCGCTTGCCGGTGGTGAGCTGCTCCTGCGCGGTGGCCAGCGCCGTCTGGCGCTTGATCAGCGAGTCGACGGATGCATCGAAGGAGTTGGCGGTGCTGACGCGCATGGTGGGGGTGCCTCAGTCAAGTCGATATCGATCAGCCACCCGTCATCTCGAGCAGCGTGTCGAAGACGGACGTGGCCACCTGCAGCATCTTGGCGGCGGCCTGGTAGCTCTGCTGGAACTGGATCAGGCGCGCGGCCTCTTCGTCGAGGTTCACGCCCGCCTTGTTGGCGCGTGCGGCTTCGGCGGTCTGGGCCATCGCGCTGGAGACGCTGACCGACGAGCGCGCGCTCTGCACGCGCACGCCGATGTCGGAGAGCGCGCTCGCATACGCATCGGTGATGTTGCGCCCCGGCACCAGCGTGCCGTTGGAAAGCGTCGTCGCGCCAATGAAGGCGGAGCTGCCGAGCGCCACGAAGGCGTTGGCATTGCCGTTGTTGGCGCCGGGTGAGGTGGTGGGGCCGACGTCGATCACGTCGCCCGAGCGCGGCACGCCGCTCAGCGAAAGCGAGAAGCCGTTGAGCAGGATGGGGTTGCCGGCCGTCCAGGTGCCGGTGCCGCTCGCGACCACGGCATTGCTCGCATCGAGCATGTCGTAGTTGTAGTCGCCGGTGTCGTTGTTGAAGGTGATGCGCACCGACTGCGTGGCGTCGTAGGCGGCGGCGTCGACCACGCCGAGCGAGGCCATGCGGGCAGTGCCGGTGTTGTTGACCGAGAAGCTGCTGGTCACGGCCGAGGCGGCGGCGATGCCGCGCGGGTCGGTCATCACCGAGCGCATGTTCGGTGCGGCGGTGCCCACGGCCTGCAGCAGGAAACGGTCACCCGCCGAGGCGGTGCCGGCCGTCATCTGCAGCGTCATGCCTTCGACCTGCACCCCCGCGGCGAGCGTGGCCGCATCGAAGGGGCTGCCTTGCACGGCCGAACCGTCGGACAGGCGCGTGAGCGAATAGTTGGTGCCGTCGAAGCGCAGCTCGTAGTCGCTCGCCTGCACGTGGGTGAAATCGCTCACCGCGAGGCTGAAGGTCGCGTCGCCCAGGTTTTCGGTCGACGCGAGTGTGCGCGGTGCGCCCACCGAGAAGAGCGGGTCGCCGGCACGCGCCGGCTGGCCGCCGTCGAGGCCGAGCGCCTGCTGCTGGTTGACCGCGCCGCTGATCGCCACCGCCATCTGGCCGAGCAGGTTACGCGCGGCGGTGAGGTCTTCGTTCTGGAAGCGCACCAGCCCGGCGATGCGCCCGCCGGCAATGGCATTGTTGGGCACCAGGCGCGAGACACCGCCTTCCTGCAGGGCGAGCTGCGTCTTGGCCGGGTCGAACTGGTCGGGCGCGGCGATGAGCGTGTTGGTGTTGCTGCCCAGCACCAGCGACTGGCCGCCACCGATGAAGAGGCCCATCGAGCCATCGTTGGCCTCGATGGTGGTCACGTTGATGTAGCCGCTGATCTCGCTCACGAGCTGGTCGCGCTGGTCGAGCAGGTCGTTGGGCGAGTGGCCGGCGCCGTTGAGCGCGGAGATCTGGCGGTTGAGGTCGGCCACGCGCTTGGCGAGCGAGTTGACCGAGTCGATGTTCGACTTGAGGTCTTGCGACACGCCGGTCTGCAGCGTGTTGAGCTGGTCGCCGGCCGACTGGAAGCGCGCCGCGAGTTCGCGCGCGCGGGTCACGACCACCTGGCGGGCCGAGGCGTCCTGCGGGTTGTTGGCCACGTCGACGAAGGCGTCGAGCATCTGGCGCGCGGCGTGGCCGAGGCCGGCCTCGCCGAGGGGCATCACGTTTTCGAGCTGGGTGAGCTGGTCGAGCCGGGCGGCATCGGCCTCGGCGATCGAATTGGTGGTGGCGGCCTGCGTGGTGAGGAAGCGGTCATACGAGCGCGACACGGTCGCCACGTTCACACCCTGGCCGAAGAACCCGGCGCCGGTGTACTGGCCCTTGGCCGTCTCGAGCTGGACTTCCTGCCGCGAGTAGCCCTGGGTGTTGGCGTTGGCGATGTTGTTGCCGACGGTCTGCAGCGCGGCGAAGTTCGCCGCCATCGCGCGGGTGCCGATGCCCATCAAGGTTGACGCGCCCATGTCGCTCTCTCCTGGTTAGGCCATCGCACGCTGCAGGCGCAGCGTGGTGTTGATCATGCGGGTGAGCTTGTCGGCATACGCCGGGTCGGTGGCGTAGCCGGCCTTCTGCAGGCCGTGCGCAAACCCTTGCGCCGAAGAACTGTTGGCCACCACCTTCGAGTAGCGCGGGTTGTCCTTCATCAGCTTCGCGTAGTCGGTGAAGGCCTCTTCGTAGCTGCTGTAGGCGCGGAATTTCGCCTTCACCTTGTGCGGCTGACCGTTGACGTATTCGGTGGTCGTCACCTCGGCGACCGGGCCCTTCCAGTTGGCGCCGGCCTTGATGCCGAAGACGTTGAACGAGGTGGAGCCATCGCGGTGCTTGATCTCGTGGCGGCCCCAGCCCGACTCGTGCGCGGCCTGCGCCACCATGAAATTGGCCGGGATGCCGGTGGCCGCTTCGGCCGCCTTGGCGGCGTCGCCGTGCAGCTTGAGGAAGCCCATCTGGCGCTCCTTGCCTTCCAGGCCCCGCAGTGAGGCCGAGGTGGCGGGAACTTCCTTGCCGGCGTTGCTGCGCTCGACCGAGGCCTTGGCCGCATCGGCCGCGATGTTGGCCAGCGGCTCGCCAAGCTGGCGCTCGAGCTGCCGGGCGATGATGTCGGACAGGCCGCCGCGCACACCCGTCATCTGGGTGGCGAACTGCTGGTCGAGCATCTCGGTGCCGAGCTTGGTGCCCGAGTTGTCGAGCATGCCCGAGCTCATCTGCGCATCGCGCATGCTCTTCATGAGCTGCTGCATGAAGATGCCTTCGAACTGCTTGGCCGCTTCGCGGATCGCCGCCTTGGGGTCGGTGCTCGCGGTATTGCGAAGGTTGGCGATGCCGCGGGCGTCGCCGATCTGGAGGTTGTTGTTGACGCCCATGTCAGGACTCCCGCCGGGCCGCCCCAAGGGAGGCCTGCGCCCCCTCGGGGGGCAGTGAACGAAGTGAACGTGGGGGCTTCATTTCAGATCACCTCGATCTCCGCCTGCAAGGCGCCAGCGGTCTTCATCGCTTGAAGAATTGCGAGCAGGTCCTGCGGCGTGGCGCCCAGCGCGGAGAGCGCCTTCACCACGTCGGCCAGCTTGGCGCTCGCGGGCATCTGGATCAACGCTCCCGGCTCCTGCTTGATGGTGATGTCGGCCTTCTCGGCCTTCACCGTCTCGCCCTTGGAAAACGGCGCCGGCTGGCTCACCACCGGCGTGGTGTTGATGGTCACCGACAGGTTGCCGTGCGCCACCGCGCAGGCGCCGAGCGACACGGCCTGGTTCATCACCACCGAGCCGGTGCGCGCGTTGATCACGACCTTGGCCGAGGGCGCGGCCAGCTCCAGCGGCAGGTTTTCGATGTCGGCGAGGAAGCCCACGCGCATGTCCTGCGACTCGGGCATGTTGACCCGCACCACGCGGCCGTTCACCGCCTGGGCGGTGCCGTCGCCCATCTTCGCGTTGATGGCGCGGGCCACTTCGCGGGCAGTGGTGAAGTCGCTGGCATTGAGGTCGAGCTGCAGCGTGCGGCCCTGGTTGAGCGGGGTGGGCACCGAGCGCTCCACCGTCGCGCCTTCGGGGATGCGGCCGGCACTCAGGTGGTTGATCTGCACCTTGGAGCCCGCAGCCGACGCGCCGGCACCGCCGACGATGAGGTTGCCTTGCGCGAGCGCGTAGACCTGGCCGTCGGCACCCTTGAGCGGCGTGATGATGAGCGTGCCACCGCGCAGCGACTTGGCGTTGCCGAGCGAGGAGACGGCCACGTCGAGCGTCTGGCCGGGTTGTGCGAACGCGGGGAGTTGCGCGGTGACCATCACCGCGGCCACGTTCTTGACCTGCAGGCTGGTGCCGGGCGGGATCGTCACCCCCATCTGCTGCAGCATGGCGGTGAGGCTTTGTGCGGTGAAGGGAGCGGAGGTGGTCTGGTCGCCGGTGCCGTCGAGACCGACGACGAGGCCGTAGCCCACCAGCTGGTTGCTGCGCACGCCCTGGATGGACGCGACTTCCTTGATGCGGGTGGCGTGGGCCGTGGCGGGCCACCACAGTGCCGCGCTGGCCATGATCACCGTCAGGCCGATCAGCGCCTTGATCAGGACTTCAAGAAGTTGTTCGCGGGTGGTTTGCATGGTGACAGGAACTCCTGTCACCGATTCTGAAATTCTTTAGAACGGCATAACGTTCAAAAAGAAGCGCCCGAGCCACCCTATTCCGTTGACGTCGGCCTGCGCGCCGCGGCCCCGGTGCTCGATGCGCACGTTGGCGATCTGCGTCGATTGCACGCTGTTGCCCGGCTGGATGGAGCGCGGGTCGACCTGGCCCGAGAAGCGCAGCACGTCGACGTTCTGGTTCACGCCGATCTGCTTCTCACCGGCCACCACGAGGTGGCCGTTGGGCATGACATCGATCACGGTGCTCGTGATCACGCCCGAGAAATCGTTGGTGTTCTCGGTGCTGCCCTTGCCTTCGAAGGTGTTGGTCGAGCTGCCTTCCACGGCGGCACGGGCAAAAGCCTTGGCGTGCACGCCGGGCAGGGCCGAGACACCACCGCCGATGGAGCCGGTCTTGTCGATCGAGCTGGTGCTCTTCTGGCTGGCCGCGACTTTTTCCACGATCTGGATGGTGAGCGTGTCGCCCACCAGGCGTGCGCGGTGGTCTTCGAAGAGCGGGCGGTAGGCCGCCGCCTGGTAGATCGAGCCGTTGTTGGGCGGCGGCATGGGCACCGGCTGCGGGCGCAGGCGGGTGGCCGAGCCGGCTACTTCGACCTTCGGCAGCAGGTAGGGGGTTTCGCAGCCAGCGAGCACTGTGCAAGCGGCCACGGCGATGAGCGCAAATCTCATGTTGATCACAGCTGAGCGAGGCGCTGCAGCATCTGGTCGGAGGTCTGGATGGCCTTGGAGTTGAGCTCGTAGGCGCGCTGCGTCTGGATCATGCCGATCAGCTCTTCCACGACGTTCACGTTCGAGGTCTCGACGAAGCCCTGCTGCAGCGCGCCCAGGCCGTTCTGGCCCGGCGTGCCGGCGGTGGGTGTGCCCGAAGCCGCGGTCTCGGTGTAGAGGTTCTGGCCCTTGGGCTCGAGGCCGGCCGGGTTCACGAAGTTCACGAGCTGCAGCGTGCCGAGGTTCTGCGGTTGCGTCTGGTTGGGGATGCTCGCGGTCACGGTGCCGTCGGCGGCGATCGACACGGAGAGCGCGTTTTGCGGCACGGTGATGCCGGGCTGCACCAGGTAGCCGTTGTTGGTGACGAGCTGGCCCTGCGCGTTGACCTGGAACGAGCCATCGCGGGTGTAGCCGGTGGTGCCGTCGGGCATCTGCACTTCGAAGAAGCCGGCGCCGCGCACCGCCACGTCGAGCGGGTTGCTGCTCTGCTGCAGGTTGCCCTGGCTGAAGCTGCGGCTGCTGGCCACGGCACGGGTGCCGAGGCCGACCTGCAGGCCGGTGGGCAGCGTGGTCTGCTCGCTGCTGTTGGCCCCTGCCTGGCGCAGGTTCTGGTACATCAGGTCTTCGAACACCGCGTGCGACTTCTTGTAGCCGTTGGTCGCGCTGTTGGCGAGGTTGTGCGAGATGTGGTCCAGCTGGGTCTGCTGGGCCTCCATGCCGGTCTTCGAAATCCAGAGCGAACGCATCATGGCTGGGTACTCCTATCAGCTCATCGAGAGCAATTGCGCTGCAGCCTTTTCGTCGCCTTCAGCGGTCTGCAACATCTTCATCTGGGCCTCGAACTGCCGCGCCGCGGTGATCATCGAGACCATCGTTTCCACGGCACTCACGTTCGAGCCTTCGAGCGCGCCGTCTTGCACACGGGCGGTGGCATCGGCGGGCAAGTCGCCCTCGGGCGCGCGGAAGAGGCCATCGGCCCCGCGCTCCAGCGGTGTGTCTTCGGTGGGCGTCACGAGCTTGAGCTTGCCCACAGCGGTGGTCTTGCCGGTGGCGCCGTTCTTGGCGCTGATCGTGCCGTCGGGCGCGATGCTGATCTCGCTGTTGGCCGGCACCTGGATCGGGCCGCCGTCGCCCATCACGGGCAGGCCGCTGCGGGTGACGAGCGCGCCTTCCGAGGTGAGGTCGAGCGCGCCGCCGCGGGTGTAGGCCTCGGTGCCGTCGAGCGCCTGCACGCTCAACCAGCTGTTGCCCTTGACGGCCACGTCGAGGTTGCGGCCGGTGTTGGTGATGACGCCGGGGGTGGCGTCGAAGCCGGGCGTCGTCTCCAGCGTGTAGACCCGCGTGCTCGCGCCGCTGCCTTGCACCGGCACGGCGCGGAAGGCCTGCAGCTCGGCGCGGAAGCCCGGCGTGGAGACGTTGGCAAGGTTGTTCGCCAGCGTGTCCTGGCGCTGCATCATCGCCTTCGCACCAGACATGGAGAGGTAAATCATCCGATCCATGACGAGCTCCCGTTAGCGTTCAGTTCGATCAGCGCAGGTTCACCAGCGTCTGCAGGATCTGGTCCGTCGTCTTGATGGACTGTGCATTCGCCTGGTACACGCGCTGCGCGGTGATCATGTTCACGAGCTCGGCGGTGAGGTCGACGTTGGAGTCTTCCAGTGCGCCGGCCTGCAGCACGCCGAGGTTGCCCTGGCCGGGCGTGCCGACGATCGGGTCACCCGACTCGTAGGTGCGCGCCCAGAGGTTGCCGCCCAGGGGGCGCAGGCCTTGCGTGTTGCGGAAGGTCGAGATCTCGATCTGGCCGGCCGGCTTCGACTGGCCGTTGGAGTACGTGGCCATCACGATGCCGTCGGACTCGATCGACAGGCCCGACAGCTGGCCCGGCGCGTAACCATCCTGCGTGAGGTTGGTGACGCCGAAGCCGGCGCCGTATTGCGTGGCGCTCGTCAGGTCGAGCTGGATGCCGGGGATGGCGAGCGTCTGCGCGCCGGCCGCGTTGGTCGAGGCCGGGATGTCGAGCGTGATCGGGCCGGTGGGCGCGGTGGGGGCACCGCCGCTCGTCGGGAAGGTCATGGTGGTGACGGGTGCCGGGTCGCCCGCGCCGTCGACCGAGACCGAGGTGCCGTTGGCCGTCACGAAGACGTTCCAGGTGTCGGTGCCGGCCTTCTGGAAGTAGTAGGTCAGCGCCACGTCCTGGCCGCGCTGGTCGAAGACCTGCAGCGAGGTGGCGTTGTTGTAGGTCTGCGCATCGCTGAAGTTGATCATCGGCGTCGTGGCGGGCAGCGTGGTGCCGGCGCGCGAGTCGAGGTTGAACTCCATGTTGATCTCGGTCGTCGCCTGCGGCTCGATGCCGGCGGTGGGCAGCTGCAGCGGGCCGGCCACGCCGGGCTGGATGACGCCGTTGCCGTCGGCCGGGTAGCCGAGCAGCTGGGCGCCCTGGTTGGTGACGATGAAGCCGTCCTTGTTGATCTGGAACTGGCCGTTGCGGGTGTACTGCGTCTGGCCGTTGGAGCGCACCTCGAAGAAGCCGCTGCCGTTGATGGCCAGGTCCAGCGCGTTGGCGGTGGTGGTGATGTTGCCCTGGCTGAACTGCTGCGTGACCGCCTGCAGGTTCACGCCGATGCCGATGGCGTTGCCGCTGCCGGCCAGCGCCGAGGCGTACATGTCGCCGAACTCGGCACGCGAAGCCTTGGCACCGAAGGTGTTGGCGTTGGCGACGTTGTTGCCGATGACCTCGAGGTTCTTGCTCGCGGCGTTCAGGCCGGAAAGTCCTTGCTGGAAGCTCATGGTGATTCCTTAGTTGAAGGCCTTGACCTGGTTGTAGGCCACGTTGCCGAAGTTCTTCAGTTCGAGGGTGAGGCTGTCGCCCGAGGTGTTGATGGCCGACACGGTGTCGTGCATCAGCGGGGTGGCGTCGAGCTTGGTGCTGCCGCTCATCGCCGTCACGCGGAAGGTGACGTTGGTGGCGGTGGCGTTGGTGCCGGCGTTCCAGGTGAACTCGTGCGCGCCGGCCGATTGGGCGCCGAGGTTCAGCGTGTCGAGCACATGGCCGCCCGGGCCGAGCACCTCGACCTTCACGCTGTCGGCCGCGGCGCCGAGCTCGAAGCCGGCGTCGGCGCGGCCGTTCTCGATCAGGAGCTTGTTGCCCGGCACGATCACGTCGCGGCCGATCAACTGCGTGCCCTGCAGCGCCTGCATCTGCATGAACTGGCCCGACAGGCCCTGCACCGTGCTGTTGAGCTTCTCGATGCCGGTGACCGACTGGATCTGCGCCATCTGGCTCGTGACCTGCGCGTTGTCCATCGGGGACAGCGGGTCCTGGTTCTGCATCTGCGCCACCAGCAGCTTGAGGAAACGATCGGCAGCGCCCGCTTCGTTGGCGGTCTGCACGCCGCTCTTCGCGTTGAGCTTGTCGTAGGCGGATTGGACGTTGGAGACGGCCATGTTCGGGTTCCTTGTTCAGCGCAGGGCTTACTGGCCCATCTGCAGCGTCTTGAGCAGCAGCGTCTTGGCCGTGTTCATGACTTCGACGTTGTTCTGGTACGAGCGCGAGGCCGAGATCATGTTGACCATCTCCTCCACCGCGTTCACGTTGCTGTAGGTCACGTAGCCCTCGGCATCGGCCTGCGGGTGCTTGGGGTCGTGCACGCGGCGGCCGGGGGTCTGGTCTTCGCTGATGGTGCTCACCTTCACGCCGGCCGCGGCACCCGCGCCGGGCATGCCGGGCTGGCCCATCAGCTCGGTCTGGAAGGTGACCTGACGCGCCTTGTAGGCCTGGCCATCGGGGCCGGCCACGGTGTCGGCATTGGCGAGGTTGGAGGCCACGACGTTCAGGCGCTGCGACTGCGCCGAAACGGCGCTTCCGCTCACGTTGAAGATCTGGAACATGCTCATGTCAGCTCCTTGCAATGCCAAACGTTCGCCCTGAGCCTGTCGAAGGGCTGCGAAGGAGCACGGCCCTGCCCTTCGACAGGCTCAGGGCGAACGGAGGTCGTCAGCTTGTGATTCATTGCCCACCCTTGATGGCGTCGAGCATCGTGCGCACGTTGCCGTTGATGAACCGCAGCGTGGCCTCGTAGCGCACCGAGTTGTCGGCGAAGTTGGCGCGCTCGCGATCCATGTCGACCGTGTTGCGGTCGAGGTTGGTCTGGCTGGGGGTGGCGTACACCAGGTTGCCCTGCACGGCGGCGTCAGTGCCGCCGAGCGCGAGGTGGCCCGGTTGCGTGGCCTTGAGCGCCGCACCCTGCTGCGCCCCGGTGGCCTGCTTCAGCGCCGAGGCAAAGTCGAGGTCACGCGCCACGTAGTTGGGCGTGTCGGCATTGGCGATGTTGCTGGCGATCAGGCGCTGGCGCTCCGAGCGCAGGGTCAGCGCCTGGCCGTGGAAATCGAGCGTGCTCGTCAGTTTGTTCAGCATGGTGCTGTCCCGCAAACCCATGTGGGCGATGTGAAGGCATTGTGGGCAGCGTGTTTCAAAACATAAGCGGGAATAGACCGTCGTTTGGCCTTCAATTCCGACTCTCGCCCGGGCCCATCGCGCCCTACATTGGCAGCGTGGACAAGACCCTCTTGCCTCTGCTGCGCCTCTTCGTCTTCGCCTGGCTGATCGCCGGCGGGGCGGTGGCGCACGCCCAGGCGTCCAACGCCATCGCGGCCGACGCCTGGGTGGCCGCGGGGCAGCGTTTTGCCCTCTCCGAACTGAAGAAGGCCGGCGTCGGCCGCCACGAGGTCGTGGCCGGCCGGCTCGACCCTCGTCTGCGCCTGGCCGCCTGCGACGAGGTGCAGCCCTACCTGCCGCAAGGCGCGCGCCTCTTCGGCAAGACGCGCGTGGGCCTGCGTTGCGTGAAAGGCGTCACGAACTGGAACGTCTACCTGCCGCTCACGGTGAACGTCTACGGCCCGGGGCTGGTCTCAACCGCCGTGCTGCCGGCAGGGCATGTGCTCGCCGCAGAAGATTTCCGTCAAGCCGAGGTCAACCTGGCGGAAGACCTGTTTCAGCCCGCGATCACCGATGCGGCCCAGCTGATGGGCCGCACGCTGGCGAAGTCCGTCACCCCGGGCCAGAGCCTGCGGCAGACGAGCCTCAAGCCGCGCCAGTGGTTCACGGCCGGCGACAAGGTGCGCATCCGCGTGGTCGGGAGCGATTTCGCGGTGGCGGGTGCCGGGGAAGCGATCACCGCCGGAATGGAGGGTCAACCGGCACGCGTTCGCACCGATAACGGGCGGGTGGTGTCTGGTTTTCCCGTCGCAGACCGCCTGCTGGAGATCACATTGTGAAAATTCGAGCGGGCACTCAGAATCGCAAAGAAAAACCTAAAGTCAGCGGCGGGCGGGCCGATACACCGTCCATGTTGAAAGGTTTGGGTCTTTGACAGGCCCAAGGAGTCCAAGATGAAGATCGGCAATCCCGCAGACAAACCCGGCTCGGCCGCCCCGGTCGCCCCGGTGCGCAACCAGCCTGCCGAGACCAAGGCCGCGGAGGCCGGCGCGCACAAGGGTGCGGCCACCGATCCGAGCGCCAAGGTCGAACTGTCGAACACCGCATCGTCGCTGCTGGAAGGCGGCGCCAGTGCCGATTTCGACGCCGACAAGGTGGCCCGCATCGCGCAGGCCATCAGCGACGGCAAATTCGAGATCAACGCCGAGAAGATCGCCGACCGGCTGATCGCCAACGCACACGAAGTGCTGGGCAAGGCCCAACACTGAGACCCCCGCGCTCCACAAGAGCGCGCCTGCAATCGGTCCACACGATCCGGTGAACACGACCATGAACACGACGGCCCACCAAGCGGGCCCTGACGAACTCGAAACCACGCTGGCCGCGGTGGAAACGCACCTGGCCGCGCTGGGTGAATCGCTGCGTGCCCACGACAGCGTGGGCATCGACCACCACGCCACCGAGCTGCACCGCGCGCTCGCCCGCGCGGTCGACCACTTCGCCCGCGCCGCGCGCAGCGGCCCGGTGCCCTCGCCGCTGCGCGAGCGCCTGAAGCTCGCGAGCGGCCTCGTGGCCTCGCAGCGCGAGTCGCTCGCCCGTGCCACCGCCGCGCTCGACCGCGCGATGGACGTGCTGATGCCGCGCGATCGCTCGGCCGGGGTCTATTCCGCCACCGGAAGCGCCAGCGCGTTGCGCGGCGGTGCGATCCAAGCCTGATCGAGCCTCACGCTCAGTGCGACACTGCGGCCCTTCGAGGGCCGCTTTGCATTTCTGGCGATGACCGAACTGTTGATCTTCCTGGCCGGCACGGCCTTCTTCACCTACGTGTCGCGCCACGCACTGCGCAACCCGCGCTCGCATGGCTTCTGGCGCTTCATCGCCTGGGAATGCATGCTGGCGCTGCTGATCCTGAACTTCCCCATGTGGACGGTCGACCCGTTCTCGCCGCGCCAGCTCGTCTCATGGGCGCTGCTGATCGCCTCGATCTCGCTTGCCATCCACGCGGTGCAGATGCTCAAGCGCATCGGCCGCCCGACCGAGCAGCGTGCCGATGCGGAGCTCTTCGCATTCGAGAAGACCTCGTCGCTCGTCACGAGCGGCGTCTTCCGCTACATCCGCCACCCGATGTACGCCGCCCTGCTCTACCTGGCCTGGGGCGCGTTCCTGAAGGACGTCAACGCGATCACGGCCGCCCTCACGGCGGTCGCCAGCATCGCGCTCTTCATCACCGCGCTGCGCGACGAGGCCGAGTGCCTCGCGCACTTCGGTGAGGCTTACGCCGGGTACATGCGCACGAGCAAGCGCTTCGTGCCGTTCATCTTCTGAAGCGTGTGCCGCATCGCCCGCTCGCGTTGTGCGGTGTCGGGCTGCGGTGCCGTGCCAGCCATGCGCGCCTCGTGCCGGCGCTGGGCCAGCACCATCATGGTGGCGAACGAGAACACCTTGCGTGCGGCGGTCGTCATGGCTGCACCTCGTCGCTCATGTCGGAGAAGCGCGCCCTGAGCACCGCCAGCGCGTTGGCCACGGCCGGCGCCACGCCCTCGCGGGCCAGCTCGGCTGCGGCCTCGGGACTGCCGTCGAGCACCATCACCACCCGCTCGAGGTGGCACTCGCCGGCCTCGTCGACCCGCACCTCGGCCACGTGCGCCGCCACCGCGCCGCGCGCGGCCGAGAGGGCCACGCCGTGCGCCATGTCGGCCGTCTGCGGGCGGCTCCAGCCCGAGACCTTGGCCGCCTCGTCGAGCACGCAGCGCAGCTTAGAGCCAGCCGGCAGCATCTCGCGCCGGTACTGCACCGGGTCGCGCCAGGCGGCGCGGGCCAGCTCGTCGATGAAACATTCGCGGAAATGAACCGGCGCATACGTCCCTTGTGGGGCAAGCTCGCTGGTGGTGCTCGTGGCGTTCATGTGGATCTCCCGTGTCGATACCCCTCATGCTGGACGTCACGGTTTAAAAAGTTGTTAATGCCACCCCAGGCACACTGCGGTCTCGCTTCAACAAGCCTTCATCTCTCTGCGCCATGCAACTCCTCCTGGTCGAAGACGACGCCATGCTGGCCGAGGCCCTGGTCACGGGGCTCACCCGCGCCGGCTACAAGGTGGACCACGCGCCCGACACGCCGGCCGCGCGCCTCGCGTTGTCCGACCACGCCTATTCCGCCGTGCTGCTCGACCTCAACCTGCCCGGCGGCTCCGGCCTCACCGTGCTGCGCGGCGTGCGCGAGCGCTACGACACCACGCCGGTGATCATCCTCACGGCGCGCGATCAATTGAGCGACCGCATCGCCGGCCTCGACGCCGGGGCCGATGACTACCTCGTCAAACCCTTCCAGCCCGACGAACTCGCCGCCCGCCTGCGCGCCGTGCTGCGCCGCGCGCAAGGCCGCGTGGCACCGGTGCTCACCGCGCGCAACATCCGCCTCGACCCGGCCACCCGCAGCGTGACGCGCGACGACGAGCCGGTCTCGTTGAGCCTGCACGAATACCGCACCCTGCTCGCGATGATGGAGCGCCTTGGCCGCATCGTCACCCGCCAGCAGCTCGAAGAAGCCGTCTACGGCGGCGAGAGTTCGATCGAGAGCAACACCGTCGCCGTCTACGTGCACCAGCTGCGCAAGAAGCTCGGCGACGACCTCATCGTCACCGTGCACGGCCACGGCTACAAACTCAATTCCACGCCATGAAGATCTTCAAGACCAGCTCCATGCGCGTGCGCCTGCTGATCGGCCTGATGGTGGCGAGCCTGGGCTTCTGGGGCGCGTGGTTCGCGGTGCAGGCGATGCTGATGTCGAGCCAGCAAAACAACCGCTGGGACGCGTCGATGCAGGCCGTGGGCCAGCAGATCCTGATGTCGATGCCGGCACTGCACCCGGGCGGCTCCAGCGAACCGGCGTTCCAGCTGCCCTCGCAGGTGCACGTGCAGCCGCAGCTCTTGAGCTTCCAGGTGTGGACGCGCGACGGCCGCTCGGTGCTGCGCTCGTCCAATTCACCGCTCGAACCCTGGGCGCCGCTCAGCTTCGACCAGCCCGAAGCCTTCCACGGCGTGGAGGTGAAGGGCGTGGAGTGGCGCGTGTACACCATCAACGACGCGAGCGGCCGGCTGCAGGTGCAGGTGGGCAAGTCGCAGCCGCAGCTGCTGAGCCTCATCAAGTTGTGGCTCGGCTACAGCATCGGCACCATCCTCCTGCTGATGGCGCTGCTGGCCGGCGTGACGTGGACCATCATCTGCTGGTCGGTCGCCCCGGTGCAGGCTGCACGCGAAGCCATCGAAGCCCGCGACCCGCTCGACCTCAAGCCGCTCGAAGTCCACGACCTGCCCAGCGAGGTGAAGCCGCTGGTCGAAGCCTTCAACGCGCAGCTGCTTCGGCTCGAAGCCGCGCTGCAAGGTGAGCGGCGCTTCCTGGCCGACGCCGCGCACGAGCTGCGCACCCCGCTGGCCGCACTGATGGCGCAGGCGCAACTGGTGAAGTCGGCCACCACGCTGGAAGAGAGCCACGCCTCGCTCGCACCGCTCATCAGCGGCATCGAGCGCACCGCGCGCCTCACCGAGCAGCTGCTCGACCTCGCCCGGCTCGATGCGATCGAGCACCCGGGTGGGCGCCCACCCGTGCCCTTGCACGAGATCGTCTCGCTGGTGGTGCGCGACTTCGACCTCACCGCGCAGGCCTCCAACCAGCGCCTGCAACTGCGCGCCGAACCCTGCCACGCGCACCTCGACGTCGACACCGTGGGCGTGCTGCTGCGCAACCTGATCGACAACGCCCTGCGCTACGCCGGCCCCGGCGCGCGTGTGGAGGTGAGCTGCCGAGAGCAGGAAATGCCCGACCGCCGCCGCATCGTGCTCAGCGTGCACGACGACGGCCCGGGGGTGCCCGAGGCCGAGCACCAGCGCATCTTCGACCGTTTCTACCGCGTGCCCGGCACACCGGGGCGCGGCAGCGGCATCGGGCTCTCGCTGGTGGCGCGCATCGCGAGCCTGCACGATGCCGAGTGCGAGGTGGGCCCTGGCCTTGGCGGGCGCGGGTTCGGCATCACGCTGTACTTCCAGCTGGCGAGCTTCGGACCCGCCGCCTCGCAGCCCCCCTCGCGGCCCGCGGCACCGTCGCTCGACGTGTCGCAGGCCAGCACCTGAGTCTCAGGGCTTGAACACCGGGCGCATGAAGCTGCGCTCGTAGCTCACGATGCAGCGGGTGTCGTTGGCGTACTGGAAGGCCACCTGGCAGTCGGGGTCCTTGAACGACTTCTTGCGGTACTGCTCGTACTCGGCGAGCGACGGGAAGGAGAACAGCGTCAGCGCGATGTTGTTGGCCCCTTCCGACGGCAGGAAGCAGCCGTGGTAGGTGCCGCCGAACTTCTGGATCAGCGGCATCCACAGCTTGCTGTAGTGCTCGAATTCCTTGAGCTTGTACGGGTCGATGACGTAGCGCAGGTAGACGGTGATCATGGCGGTGTCTCCGGGTTCAGCAGCGTGAGGTGGCACAGGCGCTCCATCTCGGCGGCCCAGCGGCGCATCTGCGCGTCGTCGAGCCGCACGAGCATCGCATAGCGCCGCCCGCCCCACACCGCCAGGTGCAGCGCCTGCACCGTCTCGGGCGAAGGCTGGTGCGGCAGGTCGGTGCAGGCGTCGAACACACGCTGCCACATCGCACACAGCTCCTCGTGTGCGCGCCGCTGGTGCTTGGGCTCGGCCACCTGCGGCTCGATGGCCAGCATGTCGGGGTGGAACCACGATGGCGGCTCGGCGCTCACGCCACAGGCCAGCTCCACCAGCACGTGCAGGCGCTCGCGCCAGCCAAGCCCGGCCGGCTGCACGGCTTGCGCGTCGACCGCGTGGATCAAGGCCTCGATGCAGTGGCGCACATAGCCCGAGTGCAGCGCGGCCTTGCTCGGGAAGTAGTCGTACAGCGTGCCCACCGCGATGCCCGCCTCCAGCGCCACCGCGCGGGTGGTGAGCCGGGCCCAGCCGTCGCGCTGCCAAATCCGAACAAAGGCGTCGAAGATGGCCTGCACCGTGACCTTGGCGCGGGCCTGCGTCGGCCTTTTCAGGGGCTTGGCCTTGGGGGCTGCGGGGGCTGTGCTCATGAGGGTGGGTTTCCGAACCCGCGCAGTGTCCGGCCCTCCTACAGTTTTGGCTATCCCATACGAGACGCCAGGAGACCCACCGTGACCCACACCCTCACCCAGCTGCAAAGCGACAAGAAGAACCTCGGCCGCACCCGCGTGGTCGAGAAGCCCATCCCTGCCCTCAAGCCCGGCGAAGCGCTGCTCAAGATCGACCGCTTGGCCGTGACCTCCAACAACATCACCTACGCCGCCTTCGGCGAGGTGCCGCACCTGCGCTACTGGAGCTTCTACCCCACGGGTGACGACGCCTGGTTCCACATGCCCGCCTGGGGGTTCGCCGAGATCGTCGAGACCACCGTCGAAGGCCTCGCCGTCGGCGAGCGCTTCTACGGCTTCTGGCCCATCGCGAGCCACGTGGTCATGCAGCCGGTGCGCGTGAGCGAACGCGGCTTCTACGACGGCACGCCGCACCGCCTGGAGCTGACCTCGGCCTACAACCAGTACCAGCGCGTGACCACCGACGCCGCCTACCGCAAGGCCGACGAGAACTACCAGATGCTGACGCGCCCGCTCTTCATCACCTCGTTCATGCTGGCCGACTTCCTGGAAGACAACAGCTTCTTCGGCGCGAAGCAGATCGTCGTCTCCAGCGCATCGAGCAAGACGGCCTACGGCACCGTGTTCTGCTTCCAGGACCTGAAGAACCTGAGCCTCGTGGGCCTCACCTCCGGCGGCAACGTCGGCTTCGTCGAGGGCCTGGGCTGCTACCACCGCACGCTCGACTACAAGTCGCTGGAGACGCTCGACAAGACCCTGCCCACGCTCTACGTCGACTTCTCGGGCGACAACGAGCTGCGCCGCCGCGTGCACGAGCACTTCGGGGCTTCGCTCACCTACAGCTGCTACGCCGGCTCGGCCCAGTCGCACGACCACCTGGGCAACGCGCCCGAGGTGCCGGGCCCGAAGCCGCAGCCCTACTTCGCGCCCTACCAGATCAAGAAGCGCAACGCCGACTGGGGCGCGGCCGAGGTCACGCGCAAGTTCAACGAAGCGCAGCTGGCGTTCATCCGCCGCGTGAGCGATGCGCAGAAGCCGTGGATGGGCGTGAAGGAACACAAGGGCTTCGGCGCCGGGCAAGACCTGGTCGACGCCCTCGTGGCCGGCCGCATCGACCCGAAGGACGGGCACGTGGTGGTGCTGGGCTGAGACCGCCGTGGCCGGCGCCGGGGTGTCGCCTCCACGATTGCGAGGCACACCGCGGGCCGGCAGACTCCGGGCTCGGTTCAACCCACCCCACCGGAGTCCCCCATGACCTTCTCGCTCCACGCCGCCACCGTGCAACCCATGCTGCAGGTGCTCGGCTCCGTGACCCAGCTCGTGCACAAGGCCGAGGCCTGGTGCGCCGAGCACGGGGTGGCCGAGCGCGAGATCATCGCGGCGCGCCTCGCGCCCGACATGCTGCCCTTCACCTACCAGGTCAAATCGGCCGCCGAGCATTCGTGGGGCGCCCTCAACGCGGTGCGGGAAGGGTTCGCGACGCCCAGCCTCGAAGCCCCGCCCAAGACCTTCGCGGGCCTGCTTGAAAAGCTCGATGCTGCGCGCCTTGGCCTGGCTGCGCTCACGCCCGCCGAGGTCGACGGCCTCGTCGGCAAAGACGTGCGCTTCGAGTTCAAGGGCGTGCACCGCGAGTTCCTGGCCGAGGGCTACCTGATGTCCTACGCCCTGCCGAACTTCTACTTCCACGCGGTCACCGCCTACGACCTGCTGCGTGCCCGCGGCCTCGCCATCGGCAAGAAGGACTTTTTGGGCGAGCTGCGGGTCAAGGGCTGACTCGCGTCGCCACGAACCCGTTCGCACTGAGCCCGTCGAAGTGCCGGCTTGGCACAGGCCTTGCGGAAGGCGGCTCCCATGACCGACACGAAAAGCCCACCCTCTGCTGTGGAGCCCCGGCGCGTGCCCGGGCACGAGCGCTTCGCCTACAGCGGCATCCGCCAGCGCCCCGCCGGCCGCTGGCCGAACGGCAGCCGGCTGGCGGTGTACCTGGCGCTGAACATCGAGCACTTCGCCTTCGCCGACGGCCCGGGCGCCTGCATCGGCCTGCCCTTGCCGCACCCCGACGTGCTGAACCACAGCTGGCGCGACTACGGCAACCGCATCGGCGCGTGGCGCTGCCTCGACCTGTTCGACAGCCTGGCGCTGCCGTCTGCGGCGCTCATCAACACCTCGCTGTACCAGCACGCGCCGGAGCTGGTCGCTGCCTGCGTGGCGCGCGGCGATGAGCTGGTGGCCCACGGGCACACCAACAGCGAGCGGCAAGGTGGCATGGCGCTGGAAGAAGAGTCTTCGCTCATCGCGTGTTGCCGTGACGAGATGCAGCAGAAGTCGGGCACCGCGCCGGCGGGCTGGCTCTCGCCGTGGATCTCGGAGAGCCTGCACACGCCCGACCTGCTGGCCGCGCATGGCTACCGCTACACGCTCAATTGGTGCCACGACGACCAGCCCACCCGCCTGCGCACGGCGCACGGGCCGCTGTGGTCGATTCCGTACCCGCAGGAGCTGAACGACATCCCGATGATCGTGGGCCGCCAACTCGACGCGAAGGACTTCGCGCAGATGATCGTCGACAACTTCGATGAGATGCGCGAGCAGGCGACGACGCAACCGCTGGTGATGGGCATCGCACTCCACCCCTACCTCGTCGGCCAGCCCTACCGGCTGCGGCACCTGCGCAAAGCCCTGCAGCACCTGGTGGCCGCGCGCGACGACGGCGACGTGTGGTTCACCACGCCGGGCGCGATCTGCCAAGCCGCCGACCAGATAAGCGACTTGTTCCCGAAAGCCATGCCATGACCACCGAAGTCGATTTCTCCGCCATCGGCGCCTACGAACGCTACAAGCTGATGGCCAGCCTGATCGTGCCGCGGCCCATCGCGCTCATCACCACGCTCAGCGAAGACGGCGTCGTCAACGCCGCCCCGTTCAGCATGTTCAACATGCTGGGCGAGGAGCCTCCGATCGTGATGGTGAGCATCAACCGCCTGAACGACGGCGAGCTGAAGGACACCGCCGCACATATTGCGCGCACCGGCGAATTCGTCGTTCACATCGCCGACGAGGCCATCGCCGCGCAGATGCATCACTGCGGCGAGCGCCACCCGCGCAACGTGAGCGAGTTGCAGCAGGTCGGCCTCACCACACAGCCCTCGCGCCGCGTGGCGCCGCCGCGCATCGCCGAGGCGCCGGTGGCCTTCGAGTGCAAGCTGTGGGAGACGCTGGAAACCGAGAGCCGGCAGATCTTCATCGGCCGCGTGCTGTGGCTGCACGCGCGTGAAGGGTTGATCGACACCGAGCGTTGGCGGGTGAAGCTGTCCGAGTACTTCCCGGTCGGCCGCTTCGGCGCGAGCTTCTACACCGGCACCCGCGAACGTTTTGCGCTCGACCAGCCAGCGCCCGAAGGCGGCGGCAACGCGCACGGCGCCGAGCCGATCGACGCCCTCTGACCGGCAGACTCAGATCGACGGTGCGCCAGCCCCGGCCGCACCGAGGAAGCGAGACTCCCACCAGCTGAAGATCACGTCGCGCAGCACGTCGCCGTCGTGGCCGTCGCCGTAGATCGTGTGCAGGCCGGTCGCGTGCAGGCGGTCGCAGTCGTCGGCATCGAGTGCGATGTCCCAGGCCTGCGAGCGCAGCGGCACGTTGGTGAACATCGGCCGGTACGCCGGGTCGCGCTTGAGCTCGCGATCGGCCTTGATGAGCGGCTGGCGGAAGTCGGCCGGCGTGCGCTGCGTTTTGAGCTTCGGGATGTTCGGCACCCGCGCCAGGTCGGCCGGCGTGGCCTGGAAGATCGACACCTTCAGCGGTTTCAGCGCAAAGTTGCTGGTGCGCATGATGTCGGCGCCGCACACGTTGGGCACGGCCAGCACGTCCATCAGCGCGAGCAGGTCCACATGGTCGCCGGGCTTCGAATCCTGGCGGTGGATGTGACCCCGGCCGCTGTGCACTTCGGTGCGCATGAAGAGGTTGAAGGAGTCGTGCACGTCATCCGGCGTCAGGCCGTATTCGCGTTGCGCCTCGGCCTGGATGTCGTGGCAGTTGGTGTGGGCGGCAAAGCCGTAGGCCGACTCGTACAGGTACGCGCTGCAGCGCGGGAACATCACGTCGTTGCAGCGCACCGTGTCGTCGAGGATCAGCATCATCGCGCGCTCGCGCGGTGGCGCCGACCACAGCAGGTCGCCCGGGCCCGGGTTGAGGCCGTGGACCGTGCGCGTGCGCCCGGTGTGCATGAACTCGCGGTAGTCGTGCAGGTTGAAGCAGTTGAAGTCGGCGCACTGGTTGCCCTCGACCTGCTCGATGCGGATCACCTGGCCCTTCAGCACTTCGAGCGCCTTGCCGGTGCCGGGCTCCAGCACCAGCTCCGACAGCAACTCGCGCGCACCCCTGGGCGCAACCCAGGGGGCCGGCGCGGGCTTGGGTGCTGCGGGCTGGCCGTGCTCGCGCAAGGCCCGTTTGGCCAGCGCCGTCAGGTCGGGCGCAGCGCCCTGGTCGATCGTGCGCAGCAGCAGCTCGAGCTGCTGCTGGTTCAGGGTCATCGTGACCGTGCGGGCCGTCATGAAGGATCTCTCGGGTGAAGCTTTGTGTATACGATACGCAAGACATTTCGTATACGCAAGCGCTTCACACACCTGCTGCCGACTGGTGCAAAGATGCGCCAATCTGGGGTGGAGCGCTCTTGTTTGGTGAAGGCACGAGTGGCACGATCGTTCTCCCGACAGGCGCCGGTACGTATACTTCCATTAACCATCTCGTATACAGATATGACCACACCCAACAAGGCTGACACCGCCTACACCGCGCTCAAGCAGGCCATCATCGAACGCGCGCTCCAACCCGGCACCAAGCTGCCGGAAGACGCGCTCGGCACGCACTTCCAGGTGAGCCGCACGCTGATCCGCGAGGCGCTGGCGCGGCTGGCAGCCGAGGGGCTGGTCGACGCACAGCACAACCGCACGGCCACGGTGGCGCGGCCCAGCCTGGAAGAAGCGCGCAGCGTGTTCGAGGTGCGGCGCTGCCTCGAACAAGAGGTGGTGCGGCTCGTCATCGAGCGCTGGTCGCCCTTCGTGGCACAGGCGCTGGAAGAGCACGTGCGGCTCGAAGAGCAGGCCGCACGCGAGCAGCAGGCGCCGGCGTGTGCGCGCCTCGCGGGCGAGTTCCACGTGCGTCTGGCGCAGCTGGTGGGCAACCCGGTGCTGGAGCGCTACGTCGACGAGGTGGTGTCGCGCTGCTCGCTGATCCTCGCGGTGCATGGTCGGCCGCACTCGCCCGAGTGCGGCATCAGCGAACACCGCGCACTGATCGACGCCTTCCGCAAGGGCGACCAGCGCGCCGCGCGCCGGCTGATGGCCTCGCACCTGGGCGAGCTCGAAGCGCGTGTGCTCAACAGCACCCCCGCGACCGACGACGCCGACCTCGGCCAGATCCTCGGCCGCTACGCACCGGGCGCCAAGCCCGCCGTGCGCGCCTCGCGCCGCAAGGCCTGACGACGGCCTCGCACCCACCGCCGCGAACGCGGCATGGCCTTTGCATTCATGTGGCTCGCGCAGCTTGCGCAGCCCGCATTTGGCGAAGGAGTTGTCCATGTCCGAGTTCTCGACTTCGTGGAGCCGCCGCCGGTTCCTGTCCACCACCGCGGCCGGAGCTTCACTCGCCGCGACGGCGCCGCACGTCTTCGCGCAGAAGCCCGTCACCGTCGGCCTGATCTACGTCGGCCCACGAGACGACTACGGCTGGAACCAGGCGCACGCCGTGGCCGCCAAGGCCTTGCGCGCCGTGCCCGGCGTGAAGGTGGTCGAGGAAGAAAACGTGCCCGAGACCGTGGCGGTGCGCAAGACGCTCGAGGCGATGGTGAAGTCCGACGGTGCCTCGCTCGTCTTCGGCACCTCGTTCGGCTACTTCGACCCCTTCATGATCGACATGGCCAAGCGCAACCCGAAGGTGGAGTTCCGCCACCCCACCTCGCTGTGGTCGGCTGACAAGCACCCGATGAACCTCGGCGGCTACTTCTGCTTCCTCGACCAGGCGCACTACGTCAACGGCATCGCCGCCGGCCTCTCGACCAAGTCGAACAAGATCGGCTACGTGGCCGCCAAGCCCATCCCCATCGTGCTGCGCAACATCAACGCCTTCACGATGGGCGTGCGCAAGGTCAACCCCAACGCCACCGTGCAACTGGTGATGACCGGCGACTGGTCGATGCCCGTGCGCGAGGCCGAAGCCACCAACTCGCTGGTGGCGAGCGGCTGCGACGTGATCGCCTGCCATGTCGACAGCCCGAAGATCATCGTCGAGGCCGCCGAGAAGCTGGGCGCGAAGACGCTCGGCCACAACGCCTCGCAGGCCAACCTCGCGCCCAAGGGTTTCATCACCGGCGCCGAGAACAAGTGGGAGACGGTCTACAAGGCCTTTGCCGCCTCCATCGCCAAGGGCGAGAAGCTGCCCAACACCTTCTTCGGCGGCTATGACAAGGACATGGTCGCCAGCACGCCCTTCGGTGCGGGTGCCACCGAGAAGGCCCGCAATGCGGCCACCGCCGCCATCGCCGACATGAAGACCGGCAAGCCGATCTTCGCCGGGCCGATCAAGAGCAACACCGGCAAGCTCGTCATCGACAAGGCCTATGGCAACTACGACCCCTTCCTCGACCGCATGGACTTCCTGGTCGAGGGTGTGGTCGGCTCCCTGACCTGACGCCATGGCGACGACCGTCATCCGCGGCGGGCGCCTGCTCGATGCCGCCTCACGCAGCGCACCGCCCACCGACCTGCTGGTCACCGACGGCGTCATCACCAGCCTCGGTGCGCCCGGCATGGCCGCACCGGCCGATGCGCAAGTGTTCGACGCCACCGGCACGCTGATGCACGCCGGCCTCGTGAACGGCCACACCCACGGCAGCACCAACCTCAGCAAGGCCACGCACGACCGCTGGACGCTCGAGCTGCTGCTCAGCGGCTCGGGCGAGTGGGCCGCCAACCAGACGCGCAGCCACAAGTACCTCAACACCTACATCGGTGCGGTCGAGATGCTGCAGAAGGGCTGCACCACCGCCTACGACCTCACCTTCGGCTTCCCGCTCGCCACGGTCGACGATCTCTACGCCATCGGCCAGGCGTATGTGGACGCCGGCATGCGTGCCGTGGTAGCGCCGATGCTGCAGGACGTGTCGTTCTACAAAGCGATCCCCGGCCTCTACGACGCACTGCCGGCCTCACACAAGGCACAGGTCGATGCGAGCGGTGGCGACACCGGCTTCATCCTGAAGTCGATGGAAGAGGCGCTGAAGCACTGGCCGCACGACCCGGCGCAGGTGAAGCTCGGCATCGCGCCGACGATCCCGCTGCACTGCTCCGACGAGCTCACGCTCGGCTGCGTGAAGCTCGCCGCCGAATACGGCGCGATGACGCAGTCGCACGTGGCCGAGTCGAAGGTGCAGGCGGTGGCCGCGATGAAACGCTGGGGCAAGTCGCTCACCGCGCATTTCGACGATCTCGGCATGCTGGGCCCGCGATTCACCGTGGCGCACGGTGTGTGGCTCGACGACGACGACATGCGCCGCCTGGCCGCCGCGGGTGCCTCGGTGTCGCACAACGCCGGCAGCAACATGCGCCTGGGCGCCGGCATCGCCGACTCGCGCCGCATGCTGGAACTCGGCGTGAACCTCGCACTTGGCACCGACGGCGCCATGTGCGCCGACAACCAGAACATGTACGAGGCGATGCGCTATGCCTCGATGGTGTCGAACGTGCGCACGCCCGACTACGAACAGTGGCTGAGCGCACCCGAGGTCTTCACTGCGGCCACCCAGGGCGGCGCACGGGCCACGGGCTTCGACCAGACCGGCCGCCTCGCGGTGGGCTGCCTCGCCGACATCGTGTTCCTCGACCTGCAGTCGATCAACTGGATCCCGATGAACGACCCGGTGAACCAGGTCGTGCTGACCGAAGACGCCACCGGCGTGCGCGACGTGATGGTCGGCGGCAAGCTCGTGGTGCGCGGCGGCCGGCACGCCGACGCCGACATGGCGAAGCTGGCGCGCGACGCCCAGGTGGCACGAGACGAAGTGGCCACCGCCAACACCGAAGGCAAGCACCTCGCACAGGCCCTCGAGCGCGCGGTGGGCAGCTTCTGCATCGGCCTGTGCCGCGAGCCCTTCCACCTGCACCGTTACGGCGGCCCCTTGGGGCTGTGACCAACCTCGTGCCTTGGCACGGTTGATGCGTTTTCAAACCCGCATGCCGTTGCATGCACCACTGCAAGGACTGCCCATGTCGAAGCCCGCCGACCCGAAAGCCAAGAACACCATCGTGATGCCTCCCGCCACCGACTTCAGCCGCCGCTCGGTGCTGAAGGCCGGCCTCGCCGCCAGCACGCTCGGCACGGCCTCCCTCTGGAACAGCGCCGATGCCGCCGACCCGAAGGTGCTGAACTACCTCTCGTGGCCGGGCAACGCCGACCCGTCCATCGTGGGCGAGTTCGAGAAGCAGTACGGCGTGAAGATCCGCATCAAGGAATACGTGGGCGGTGACCAGATGATGGCGGTGGTGAACCAGTCGCCCCCCGGCACCTTCGACGTGGTGCTGGCCGACGCCGAGTACATGCACCTCCTGAAGGCGGCCGATTTCATCGAGCCGCTCGACCCGGCCGACTACCCGCTGAAGGACCTCTGGCCCGAGTTCCAGAAATTCCCGCTGCACTGGTTCGACGGCAAGCTCTACGGCGTGATGCTCGACTTCGGCTACCTGGGCCTGTCGTACAACACCAAGGCCTTCACGCCGAAGGAAGTGCAGTCGTACTCGGTGATGTGGAGCGAGAAGGCCAAGGGCAAGGTCGGCTTCTTCGACTGGTACCTGCCGTCGATGGGCTGCATCAGCCTGTCGAACGGCAACCGCCCGCCCTTCGACCTCGACAAGGCCAAGTTCGAGGCCTTGAAGAAGAAGATGTTCTCGCTGAAGCCGCAGGCCTCGGGCTTCTACACCATCGCCGACATCTTCTCGTCGATGACCAACGGCCGGGCGCAGCTGATCCCCGGCATCGGCGAGTGGATCACGCTCGGCCTGCGCACGAGCGGCGTGCCGGTCGACACCATCATCCCGGAAGAAGGCGGCCTGCAGTACACCGAGTCGCTCTCCATCGTGAAGGGCACCAGCAAACGCGACCTCGCGCGCAAGTTCATCCAGTACTCGCTCACGCCAAGGGCGCAGGTGGCGATGGCCACCAAGGTCGACAACCGCAAGAGCATCCCGTCGATGCCGGCGTGGAAGCTGCTCAACGACACCAAGCCGCAAGAAGCCAAGCTGCTGCGCATGGAGCTCAAGGGCCCCAACGTGATGGACGAGTACAAGGCCAAGAAGATCCAGCTGCGCCAGCTGCCCAAGCAGCAGTCCATCGAAGACTGGAACGACCTGTGGAGCCAGTTCAAGAGCCTGTGATGGGATACGCATGAGCGCCGTCATGTCCCAGCCCGTGGCCGAGCCGGTGCCGCACCGCGCCCGCACCGCTGGGTCGCAGCGCGTGCTGCCCGCGGTGCTGGGCCTGCCGGTCTTCCTGTGGCAGGCGGTCTTCTTCGCGGCGCCGCTCGTCTTCCTGATCGTCATCACCTTCTGGCAGGTGAAGTCGTTCCGGCTGGAGCCCGCGTTCGTGCTCGACAACTGGGAGCGAGTGCTGCTGTCGAGCCCGTTCCAGCGGGCGCTGGTGCACACGCTCACGCTCTCGGCGGTGACCACGGTGCTCGCGCTCGTGATCGCCTTCCCGGCGGCCTACACCATCGCCTTCCGCCTGCCGGCGCGGCTGCGCGACCTGGCAGTGGCTGCGCTCATCGTGCCCATCTTCTCGAGCTACATGCTGCGCATCTACGCGTGGCAGATCGTGCTCAGTCCCGAGGGGCTGATCAACACGCTGATCGGCCACCTCGGCATCGACCCGCTGCCCATGCTCGGCGGCGCCTTCTCGCTGCAGATCGGGCTGCTGACGCTCACGCTGCCGATTGCGGTGCTGATCCTCGTCTTCGCGCTCTCGGGCATCGACCGCACGCTGATCGAAGCCGCCGAGAACCTGGGCTGCCGTCGCAGCCGCGTGATCGCGCACGTGCTGCTGCCCGCCATCCGCCCGGCCCTGCTGCTCGCGGCCACCACCACTTTCCTGCTCGCCTTCGGCGACTACATCAGCCCGCTCTTCATGACGGGCAGCAAGCCGCCCACGCTTTCCATCCTGGTGGTGGACACGGTGAAGTCGGGCTCGCAGTGGCCGCGTGCGTCGGTGGTCGGCGTGGCGATGCTGCTCGTGCTGGCCGTGGTGTTCGGCCTCGGGCGCTGGCTGGGCACACGAGGCACCGGAAAAGGCCATTCATGACTCTGACCGCTCTCTCACGCACGCTGCAGTACGCGTTCGTCGCCGCCCTCTTCAGCTTCATCGCGGCGCCGATGCTCGTCATCGTCGTCTTCTCGTTCGACGCCAACCGCTTCCCGGCCATTCCCTGGGGCGGCTTCAGCCTCGAATGGCACCGCGCGATCTTCGAAGACGAGATGGTGCGCGACGCCTTCGTCAACAGCCTGTGGGTGGGGCTCGGCACCGCGGTGCTCTCCACCGTGCTCGGCTTCGCGGCGGCCTATGTCGACCACCGCTACCGCTTCCGCGGCAAGACGGGCTTCGCGCTGCTGGTGGCCCTGCCACCGGCCGTGCCGGCCACCATCCTCGGCATGGCGATGCTCGCCTTCCTCTCGCGCATCGGTCTCTTCGGCCGCATCGAGACGATCACCGCCTGCCACGTGGCCATCGCCACCTCGTTCTCGATGGCCATCATCGGCCTGCGGCTCGGCGAGATGGGCAAAGACCTGGAGCAGGCAGCCTGGAACCTCGGCGCCTCGCCGGCCACGGCGCTGCTGCGCATCGTGGTGCCCTTCTGCAAGCCGGCGCTCATCGCATCGTTCTTCCTGTCGGCCGCGGTGTCGTTCGACGAATTCCTGATCGCCTGGTTCGTGGGCGGCGTGCACGAGACGCTGCCGGTGCGCATCTTGAACCTGCTGCAGGGCCAGGTGAACCCGAAGATCAACGCCATCGGCACGGTGGTGCTCGTCATCAGCCTCACGCTGGTGCTGGTGGCGCAGCGCTTCGTGGGCGTGAAGGTGGCAAAGAAAGTGGAGGCAGCATGAGCTCGGCTTTCGTCTCGCTAAAAGCCGTCGAGAAGAAGTTCCCCGGCCACCACGCCGTGCGTGGCATCGACCTCGACATCGCCGCCGGCGAGTTCATCGCCATCATGGGCCCGTCGGGCTGCGGCAAGTCGACCACCTTGCGCATGATCGCGGGGCTCGACGAGCCCAGCTCGGGCGAGATCTTCATCGGCGGCAAGAGCATGCGCGGCATCCCTGCCTTCCAGCGCGACACGCCGATGGTGTGGCAGAGCCTCGCGCTCTTCCCCTTCCTCACCGTCGCAGAAAACGTGGCCTTCCCGCTGCGTATGAAGAAGATGGGGCCCGACGTGCGCCGCAAGCGCGCACTCGACTGGCTGGATCGACTGGGCCTGGCCGGCATGGCCGACCGGCAGGTGTCGCAGCTCTCGGGTGGCCAGCGCCAGCGTGTGGCGATCGCACGCGCACTCGTCACCGAGCCCTCCATCCTGCTGCTCGACGAGCCGCTGAGCGCGCTCGATGCCCACCTGCGCGTGCGCATGCAGACCGAGCTGGCGCGGCTGCACCGCGAGCTGCGCATCACCTTCGTCTACGTGACGCATGCCCAGTCGGAAGCCTTCGCGCTGGCCGACCGCATCGTGGTGATGGCCGATGGGCTCATCCAGCAGGCCGGCAAACCGCAGGACGTGTACCGCGCGCCGGCCAACGCCTTCGTCGCCAACTTCATCGGCACCAACAACCTGGTGACCGGGGAAGCCAAGGCGCACGACGGCGAGTTCATCACCGTCGAAGGGCCGCTCGGCCGCTTCCCCGTCAAGGCGCCGCAAGGCTGGCCGATGGGCACGCCCGCGAGTTTCGTGATCGCGGCCGACCGCGTGGCGCTGCAGCCTGGTGATGCGCATGACGAAGCGGGCGTGGCCGGCACGGTGCTCGGCCTGGAGTTCGTCGGCTCCACGCAGACCGTCTTCGTCGAGATGGGCGACGGCAAGGAATTCCGCGTGCAGAAGCAGCAGCACGAGATCGAGTCGCTCAACCTCGCCCCCGGCCAGCGCGTGACGCTCAGCTGGGACCCGCGCCAGACCTGGCTGCTGCCACAGGCCGCTTGAACGCGGACCAACGCCGGAGCCTCACACGATGTACACCCAAGCCTTCATGCAACGCGCCCTGGCGCTGTCGGCCCAGGCCCTCGACCAGCCGGGCACCGAGCCCTTCGGCGCGGTAATCGTGAAAGACGGCCGCATCGTCGGCGAAGGGTTCAACCACGCCCGCGCCAAGTGGGACCCGACCGCACACGGCGAGGTCGAGGCCATCCGCGACGCCTGCCAGCGCCTGGGCACCCTGCAGCTCGACGGCTGCGAGCTCTACACCTCGTGCGAGCCCTGCGCGCTGTGCGTGTGCGCGATGGGCATCGTGGGCATCTCGGCGCTGTACTACGGCGCCTCGCTCGAACAGTCGCACGACGCGATCGACGCCCTGCCCGCCAGCGCACGCCCCCCGATCGACACCGAGGCCCTGCGCCGCGAAGCCGGTGCGCCGATCGCCGAGCGGCGCATGCCCTCGCGGCAAGCGCTCGACGGCGAAGCGGTCGCCATCCTGAAGCGCTGGGCCGCGTCTCGCACCCCCACGCCCTGACAACCCACCTTTCAACAGGAGCCTCTCCATGAAGCGTCGCCTCGTTCTTGCCGCCGGTGCAGCGGCCCTGTCCTCGCCGGCCTGGGTCGGTGCGCAAAGCGCATGGCCGGCCCGCGGCCCCGTGCGCCTGATCGCGCAGTTCCCGCCAGGCGGCCTGGTCGACACGGTGGCGCGGCTGATGGCGCCCCACCTCTCGCAGGCCCTCGGGCAGACGGTGGTCGTCGAGAACCGGCCGGGAGCCGGCGGCCTCATCGGCACCGACTACGTGGCCAAGCAGCCGGCCGATGGCTACACCCTGCTCGTGAGCCACGCTTCGGTCCACATCTACGCCGCCGCCACGCGAAACGTGATGCCCTTCGACCCGGTGGCCGACTTCTCCCACCTCGCCATGCTGGTGGAGGCGCCGATGGTGCTGCTGGTGCGCGGCCAGTCGCCGGTGCAAAGCCTCGCGCAATACGTGACGATGGCCAAGACCAAGCCCGTGCGCTACGGCACCTCGGGCGTGGGCTCGGCCAACCATCTCTTCGGCGAGCTGCTCAAGATCGACGGGCAGGCGCCCGAGCACGACCACGTGCCCTACCAGGGCAGCGCCCCTGCGATGCAAGACCTGCTGAGCGGCCAGATCGACGGCCTCTTCGACCCCATCACCACCAACGTGGCGCAGCTCAAAGCCGGCTCGCTTCGCGCGCTCGCCGTCTCGACCCCGGCGCGCCTGCCGGCGCTGCCGAGCATTCCCACCTTCGCCGAACTCGGCTACCCGTCGATGACCGGCTCGCAATGGCTGGGCCTCTCGGCGCCGAAGAACCTGCCCGCGCCGATCGCGCAGCGCCTCAAGTCGCTCATGCCCGAGATCCTCGCCAAGCCCGACGTGATGGCCCGCCTGGAGGAGCTGCAGACACTGCCGCGCAAGACGCCGGTGCTCGGCGACGACTTCACCACGCTGATCCGCTCGCAGATCGACACCTGGACCCGCGTGGCCCGGCGCGCCAAGGTCGAAGTGATCGCCTGACGGGCGCGAGGCCGAGGCCTCAGGCGGCCGCGACGATCTGGTTGCGCCCGCCCTGCTTGGCGCGGTAGAGCCGCCGGTCCACCAGGTCGACAAAGGGCGGCGACTCCTGGCCGGCCGCGGGGATCACCGTGCCCACGCCCATGCTCACCGTCACCAGCTGGCCGAGCGGCGAGTTGCCATGCGGGATCTGCGCCTTGAAGATCGCCTGCCGGCAACGCTCCGCCACAGCCGCGGCGGCGGCCTCGTCGCTCGCGGGCAGCACCAGCACGAACTCTTCGCCGCCGTAGCGCGCCAGGAAATCGCGTGGCCGGTTGGCGGCCGTCGACAGCGCCTGCGCGATGCGCCGCAGGCACTCGTCGCCTTCGATGTGGCCGTGGTGGTCGTTGTAGCGCTTGAAGAAGTCGACGTCGAACATGATCAGCGAGAGCGGCTGCGTGTTGCGGCGGGCTTCTTCCCATTCGATGGCGAGCACCGCGTCGAACTTGCGGCGGTTGGCCACGCCGGTGAGGCTGTCGAGGAACGACAGCGCCTCCAGCTCGCGCTGCAGGCTCAAGAGCTTCTCTTCGGTCTTCTTGCGCTCGGTGATGTCGAACATGAAGCCGATGAGCGAGTCGACCTCGCCCGTCTCCTTGCGCACCACGTGCACCACGTCGCGAATCCACACGTAGTCGCCGCTGGCGGTGAGCGCGCGGTAGTCGGCCTCGTGGTCCACGCCGGCCTGCGACTGCGAGACGCAGAAGTTGACGACACGGTCGCGGTCGTCGGGGTGCATTCGCGAGGCCCAATCCTCCACGCTCACCCAGCTCGACGGTGCCCAGCCGAGCAGCGGCTCGATCTGCGGGCCGATGTAGGCGAAGGTCATGGTCGCCCAATCGATCTTCCACGGGATGGCACGGGTGGATTCGAGCAAGGTCCGGTAGACGGCGCTATCGGGTTCGCTGGGATGCATGGTCAAAGCCCCGGAGGTACGACGACGCAAGCATAGCGGCCCTCCCTCGCTGAACACGCGTGCGTTTAGCGGGCATCTTCCAGGTGTTGCTTGAGCACCTGCAACCCCTGGCGTGCGCGCCGCGTCATCAGACGCCGCGCCAGCGGCAGCAAGATGAAGCGCCGCCAGCCGGTGGTGCGCCGGCTGTACATCCGCCAGCTCAGCTCGCACGCGCCGGGCGCCGTTGGCCGACACACGATCTCCATGCGCGGCAGCACGCTCGCAAGCGTGCCCTCCGTCACGATCCTCTTGCCGGGCTCGACCTCCACCACCCGGATGGAAACAAAGGCCCGCCCCCGCATCGGCTGCACGAACTCTTCGCGGTAGTGCTTTCCGACAGTGTCGAACGGCAAGCCGTCGGGGGTGGTCACACGCAGCACGCGCGGAAACCACGCCGGGAAGTTCTCGAGATTCGCGGCGTAGTCGAATGCGACACGCGGTGGGCAGGCGATGGCCACGGTGGCCTGGGCGAGAAGGTACATGCACGGCTCCTGTGAGAGTGAGCCGAAGGCTAAAGTGTGGACCCTGGTCCACAGTCAAGCCCCATCTTGGAAATCAAGGAACTCGAAGCCCAGACCGGCCTCGGCCGCGACGCGATCCGCTACTACGAGCGCCGGGGCCTGCTGGGCGCCGTGCCGCGCGGCCCCAACAACTATCGCGACTACCCGCCCGCCCTCGTCAAGCAGCTCAAGCTGCTGCGGGCCATGCAAGGGCTGGGCTTCTCACTCGACGAGATCCGCAGCGTGCTCGACGGCATGCGCTCGCAAGGCCTCGACTGCCGGGCCGGCGCAAGGCTGCTGGCGGCCAAACGCGAGGTTGTCGAAACCCAGATCCGCGAGCTGCGCCGTGTCAGCCGCGTGCTGCGGGCGGAGCAGGGGCGGCTGGAGGAGCGGGCGCGCAAGCATGGGCGGGGGTAGCGCGAATTTGCCCCTTCGTCATTCGACGCTTGCCGACTCGGGTTCCGAGTGCCGGTCAGGCTCCGTGGTGCGGAGGATTTCATTCAGCACCGACGTGGCGTAGTTCCCGGCGGGCAACGAGAACGTGAGCACCAGTTGATCCGCCTGCGGCCATTCCCATGTCAGGTCCGCCGGGCTCGCCACCAGGGCGCGGCGCTCTTGATCCAGGCCGGCGTGTTCCATGCCGTCGCACAAGGTGGCGTGACGTTCGGCCACGCTGTTTTCCAGGGCCTGCGCTTGGTCGGTGGTGGACACGCGGCCCCGCCCCCAGAGCGGCCCGGTGGGCCGGCCCGCATCGTCCAGCACGTCGCCGGGCAGGGTCTTGCCCCACAGGCCCTGCTGAATGCGCAGTGCCAGCACTTCATTGAAGACGAAGGAACGCACCGCCGAGAGGTAGAGGCCCTTCTTCTTCGGGTTGCGCACGCGGATCTCGCGCGCCAGCATGGCCCGGCCCTGTTCGACGTTGCCACCGTCGAAGCCGAAACGCTGAGCGCCGAAGTAGTTGGGCACGCCCTGTGACGCAATGGCCTGGAGATTGGCCTCGATCGCCTTCATGGCGCCAGGGTTCCCGGTCACCTCACGCAGCACGATGCGGAATCGGTTGCCCTGCAGGTCACCGGGGCGCAGCTTCTTCACATGGCGGCTCTGGCTCAGCACCTTGAACTCAGGATGCTGAAGCTGGGTCAGGTCAGGCGTCTCGCCCTTCGGCAGATAGAGGCTGAACCACTGGCGGGTGATGGCGTAGCGGTCCTTGAGGCCGGCATAGCCCACGTCCCGTTCCTGCACGCCGGCGGCCTCGGCCAAGCGTTGGGCGACGAAGGCGGTGTTGGCACCGTTCTTCTCGACGTCCAGCCAGAGGTGTTCACCCTCACCGGAGGGCAGCTGCAGCGGCAGCTCGGTCACGATGAAATCCTCGTTGAGGCGTTTCAGGGTGGCGCTGGCGCCGCTCGCCGGATAAGCGTTGGGCCACTGTGGCAAGGTGGTGTCGTGAGCGTCGGTCATGAGTGGTCGTGATTTTCTCCCGCTCAAGACTTCGGCCTGAACCGGTCTTTTGCCCCAGCTTCGCCCAGAACGGAAGACCCCACGCCAGCAGCCTTCCGCCTGCCTTGCTAGAGTGTTGGCACCCGCGCGATGCGGGCATCTCTTGAACGGAGAAACCCCATGTTGACACCCGCCCTTCACGGCGGGCGAGACGCAAGGCAACTCCAGCCTTCCGTTCCCCGCTGTCATCTCCTCGGTGCCGAGCTGCCGCTCGATCGCATCGACATCCTGCGCCGTCGTTTCGCCCGGCGCCTGTGCTTCAGCGTTCCCGATCGTTAGGGTCGTTTCGACTCCAGACGCCTTCGCGTCGCCACCCGCCGCAACACCGCTGCCATCGGCCACCTGCCGAGGCCGCTGCGTTCGCGCGATGTTTTCACGATCCAACGAAGCACGACCATGAACTCACTTCTGAACACCCCGCACACCACCGCGCCCGCCACCGAGCGCACCCTCGTCTCGAACCTCGCCTTCGGCGCCTGCAGCGCGTTGATGCCCTACGTGCTCGCCACGCTTTTGCTGGTCGCGTTTGGGTGACGGGTGCTCGCTGAGCTAAGGCGAGATCCAAAGCAAGGGGAGCACCCCTTGCGCCCAAGACTCCGGTGTGCCGAACGGCTCACCACTCATCTCCGCCTTGAGCTTCGCGGCCCGCGTTTCGGCCGCCGCCACAGCTGCATCCTGCTTGAGCGCACGATGCAGCAGCGCAAGGCGCTCCTGGCATTCGGCAGCGCGCGCAAGTACGCCGTTGCCGGGGCTGCCCCACTTCTTGGCCGACACGACCAACTCGGCTTCTATGAGCTTCATCGCTTCCCGATGAAGGCTCACAGCTTTCTTGAGTTCCCCGCGCGCGGCCTGCAGCGCGCCGAGGCTCTGAAGCGTCCAGGGACTGCCATCGAACCTCACGCCGAAACTCGTGGCAGACGGGGTGGACCAAAGGCCCATCACGCGCTCGAGGATCTTCTCTGCGTCGTCGGTTCGCCGTTGCACGTGGTACGCGCGCGCCAGCGCTTGCAACGGGAGTGTCAAGTTGACATGCGCCCTGCCGAACTCCCGTTCGCCGATGGCGAGCAGCCGCAAGTACGCTTCTTCCGCGGGCGCGAATTGCGATTGCGCCACGTGGTTTCCCGCCAGGTACATCAACGCATCCCGAAGCTCCCAGCTCTCCTTGCCGAACCGATGCTCGTCGACATTCAATGCCCGCACGAAATACGGGTGTGCCGAAGCGTAGCGCTTCTGATCGGCATGGATGCGGCCCAGGTGCGTCAGCACGATCGCCAGCGGTTCGCTTGGCGGCGCATTCTCACCCCCGATGTCGTCCAACAGCGTCTTGGCGCTGGCAAGCGCCTCGTCATAGCGCGCTTGCTCGCGCGCCTTCGTTGAGTTCATCAACTGTCGAAGCCATTCGTCGGTCTGGGCGGCTGCGGTGAAGGCCACGAAGGCAAGCGCGAACGCGGCGAAGCGTCGAAGAAAAGTCATATAGCCGGCCGGGAAAGTCATGCTGCGTTCGCCACCAAGATGAATGCACACCATTGTCCGACTCTGCCCACCTGGATCTCCTTGGCGCCATGAAGAATCTTGCGACCTGCAGTGTCACCGAGCGCGCGCTGACCACCGCGCAGCATGCAACGAGTCGATCAGGCGGCGACCTTGCGTTCCTTGAACGGCGCCTGGTAGAGCCACAGCCGGCGCCCATCGGCGCACTCGTGCACCGCGGTCGGCTGCAGGTCGGTGGCCTCGAACTCGAGGCTTGCCATCCACGCACCGCAGCGCAGCTCGCGCATCGCCTTGCGCACCGCGCGCGGCATGCTCTCTGGGCGCTGGAAGAGGTAGACCATCGCGTAGGGCGTCCAGTCGGCTTTCCAGATGTCGGCGCGCTTCACGCGGGCGGGCACGTGCAGCCACTTGCAGCGCAGGGCGCAGGCCAGGCGCAGGGCCCAGCTCCACTCCAGGCCTTCGAGCCGCGCTTGCGGAAACTGGGTGTGCAGCTCGCGCAGCGCATCGCCCATGCCGCAACCGGCATCGACCACGCGCGGGCTCTCACCGTCGAGCCACACGGTGCGCGAGAGGCCTTGCAGCGCGCCGCTGGGCGTGGGGAACATCGGCGCATCACGCCAGGTGTGCAGGGGGTACAGCGCGAAGAGCGCGAGCAGCGGCAGCAGCCAACCCCAGGCGGGAATGCCGCCGGCCATGCCGGAGGCCAGCACCGAGAGCGGGAAGCCGACGGCGATGAAGACACGCCGCCAGCGGCGCACGCTCAGCAGGCTGAGCACGGCGCCTGCGGCGGTGGCGAGCAGCAGCGCGGCCCAGTCACGCGCGTCGAGCGCGCGCAGGCCGAGGAAGAGGGCCCAGCACAGCGCCCAGACGAGCAGTGCGGGCAGCGGCCACATTTAGAAGTTGAACGCGAGGCGCAGGCCGCCCCAGTGCTTGCCGTTGACCGTGATCGGCGCGGCGCACTCTTTCAGCAGCACGAACTTGCCACCGCCCATGTCGCGGCGATACGTCTGCAGCAGGAACGGGCGCTGGTTGCGCGCCGACGCCAGGCCGGTGCGGTCGTTGAAGATGCGGCGGTAGCGGCTGTTGGCGGTGTCCCACACGAGGTCGCCGCGCTGCGGGTTGCAGTAGACCTTGTTGTGCGTGGCCACGTAGCCGTTGCGGTCGACCGAGATGCAGAAGACGATCTTCTTGTCGGCCTGCAGCACACGCTCCTGCACCTGCGGAAACAGGCGGTCGGCGAGCGCGATGAAGCGCGTGGTGTGCTGCGGCGGGTTGGTGCCCGCGATGGGCTGGTACTGCTCGTCGAAGAGCTCGGCCTCGCCGATGGTGCCGGTGCGCAACGCATCTTCGAGCAGCTTCGAGATCTGGCCGGCGGCTTCTTTCGCCAGCGCGATGAAGGGTGTGTCTTCGGTCTCGATGCCGCACTCGGCCACGACCTCGATCATGTGCTCCGACACCTTGAGGAAAGACTCGCTGCGCACGAGCGTGGCCTGCAAGGCAGTGCCGGTCTTGCGCATCTCGCCTTCGATCTCGGCCATCTGTGCATTGAGCCCGGTGCACACCTCGCGGCTGTGCTGGGCGGCGGTGGTGATGCTGCCCACGCCCGACTCCAGATCGGCCAGCGCACGCTGGAAGGCACCCTGCTCGGCCGCGCTGGCACTGGCCTGCGAGCGGATCTCGCGCGCGAGCGCGTCGATGCGCGAGTCGAGCTCGCCCACCGTGCTCATGATGGCCTTGGAAGAACTTTCCACCTTGCCCGCCAGCTCGCGCACCGCGTCGGCCACCACGCCGAAGCCGCGGCCCGCATCGCCGGCACGCTTGGCCTCGACCGACGCGTTGAACGCCACGAGCCGCGTCTGCAAGGCGATCTGCGTGATCTCGCCGACCGCATCGGCCACCTGGCGCAGGGTGTCGACGATGCCGACCACCTCTTCGCCCACGCCTTCCACGGCCTGGCGCGCACGCGCCATCGCATCGCGGCTGCCGGCGGCCACGCCGCCGATCTCTTCCTGCGCCTGGGTGACGCTTCTCACCTGCTCGGCCAGGGCCGCCACGGCCTTGGCCTGGCGCTCGGCGCCCTTGGTGGTGTCGTCGAGCTGGCCGCGCACTTCGGCCGCCTCGCGGCCCATGTTCGACGCCTGCCTGCTGATCGAATGCACCGCAGCCCGCAGGTCGGCGGCGCTCGGGGCGTCGACGACGGCGGGCTCGGTGGCGCGCTCGGTGGCGGCTTGCGCCACGGGCTTGTCGGCGCGGGCCGACCTGAACACCTGGAACATCTACACCCCGCTCACCACTCGCGCAGCTTCACGCGCAGCCGGGCGATCGACTGGCTGTGCAACTGACACACACGCGATTCGGTGACCTTCAGCACCGCCGCGATTTCCTTGAGGTTCATGTCGTGCTCGTAGTACATGCTCATCACGTACTGCTCGCGCTCGGGCAGGTTCTTGATGCCTTCGACCAGGGCTTCGCGCATGCGCTGGTCTTGCAGCTGGGCGAGCGGGTTGAAGCTCTCGTCGGCCACGTGGCGGTCGAGGTAGTCGTTGTCGCCGTCGTCGCCCGACATGTCTTCCAGGTACACGAGCTGGGTGCCGCGCACCTTGCCGAGCAGCTCCTGGTATTCGGTGAGCGTGACACCCATCTCGCGGGCGATCTCACTTTCGGCGGGCGCGCGGCCGAGCTTCTGCTCGAGCTTGTGCACCGCGCTCTCGATGCTGCGCTGCTGCTTGCGCACGCCGCGCGAGAGGTAGTCGTTGCCGCGCAGCTCGTCGAGCATGGCGCCGCGGATGCGCTGGGTGGCGAAGGTTTCGAACTGCACGCCCTGCGCCGCGTCGAAGCGGCTGAGTGCGTCGGTGAGCCCGATCATGCCGACCTGGATCAGGTCGTCGAGCTCGACGTTGGCCGGCAGCTTGGCGATCATCTGGTGGGCCAGGCGGCGCACCAGCGGGCTGTACTGCTTGAGCATCGAGTTGACGTCGAGTTGGCCTTTGGCGGTGTACATGTTTCTCGGCTCCGAGCGGTCAATTCAGGACGTATTGCGCGTTCTCTTGCGAGTTCAACGCGGTATGCAGGCCACGCGCGCCGACGTGGGCGCCGGGCGCCTGCATCAGCACATCGCGGGCCCAGCGGCGCAGCGCGCTGGTGGGCGCTTCGCGGGCATCTGAGGCGGGGTCGATCTGCAGCCAGTCGCGCAGCACGGCCCCGAGGAAATCATCGGCACAGGTCGCCAGCTGGATCGCGATGCGCTCGGCGCGCGGCGAGCTGGGCGAGGCGCACAGCAGCAGGTCGAACACCACCAGGCCGGCGCGCTGGTTGAGCAGCTTCATCGCGGCGTAGGCGTGGGTCACGGCGGAGGGCCGGTCGTCGGCCAGCAGCAGCGGGCGGGCTTCGCTGCGGGCGAACATGCGGCACAGGTCGGCTTCGGTCGCGTGCACCAGCACCACGTCGGCGTGGGGCGCGGCGTCGGCCACGGCATGCAGGAAGCTCGCGGTGGAGCCGGTCGCATCCACATAGCGCACCGGCAGGCCGCGCGCGGCGAGGTAGGAAACTTGCGCCGACAGCGTCTCCACGCATTCGGCGAGGTCGAGCAGGGCGAGCTCTTTCGGGGCCGGGGCACGATCAGAGGCGTCGATCACCATCACATGCGCACCGTGCTCGGCGAAGGCGGTGCACAGCCGCTCGAGCATCACGCCGCCGAAGGCGACGTGCGGGTTGGCCACCACCGGCACGAAGCGCACGCGGGCATGCGCAAACATCTGCCGCAGGCCGGCGGCCTGGTCGGTGGGGAACGAAGAATCGTAGGCGTCGTACATGTGAGGTCGAGGCGCTCTGGTAATCGGTCAGGTCAGGCGTGCAGCGAAGACGAACGCGGGCGCTGCGCTTGCTGGCGCGCCGTGAAGATCAGGTTCACGTCGGCCGCTTCCACGCGGTAGGCGGGGTTCACGTTGGCGCGCAGCGCGCGGTGCACGAGCGCATGGGCCGACAGGCGGTGCCAGTCTTCGGGCACACGCTGGCCGTTGGCCACGCCCACCACCTTGAGCTTGTGGCGGATCAGCGCGTCGAGCGCGGGGGCGAGCTTCACGGCTTCGTCCATCTTCGACAGGATCAGCCCGCGGCAGGTGGCCGCGTGGTACGAAATCATCACGTCTTCGATCGTCTCGCCTTGTGCGGCGGCGTTGATGACGAGCAGCTTCTGGATCGAGCGGTGCGCCAGCATCTCCAGCAGCTCGCGGGTGCGGGTGTCGCGCTGGGCCATGCCGGCGGTGTCGATCAGCACCATCTTCTTGGAGGCCAGCAGTTCCAGCAGGTCTTCGAGCGAGGCGCGGTCGTGGGCGGTGTGCACCGGCACGCCGAGGATGCGGCCGTAGGCGCGCAGCTGTTCGTGGGCACCGACACGATACGCGTCGAGCGTGATCAGGCCGAGGTTGTTGGCGCCATGCTTCGAAGCGAAGGCGGCGGCGATCTTGGCGGCACTCGTCGTCTTGCCGACGCCGGTGGAGCCGATCAGGGCAAACACGCCGCCCTGGTCTTCCAGCGCGTGCTCGGCTTCGCCGGTGATGAGGTTGCGCTCCAGCACGTTGGCGGCCCAGGCGGTCTCGTCGGCCACATCGGTGGGCAGGCTCTCGACGAGCTTGCGGGTGAGCGCGGGCGAGAAGCCGCAATCGAGCAGCTTCTGGATCAGCTGGGCCTGCGCCGGGTGGCGCTGCATCTTCTCCATGAAGGCGAGCGCGCCGAAGCGGTCTTCGATCAGGCCCTTCATCGAGCGCAGCTCGTTCATCATGTCCTGCTGCTCGCGGCGCGCGGCGGCCAGGTTGACGGCGCTTTGCGTGTCGGCCAGCGAGGGCACGGCCACGGGCTGCTGCATCACCGGCTGGGGCATGGCTTGCGGCTGTTGCGCGGCGCGCACTTCTTCACGCAGCACCGGCGGCTCGCGCATCTGGCTGCGCGGCTGGGCGGGTGGCGTCACGATGGCGAGGTTGGGGGCGGCCTTGGGCGGCTGCGGCACGCTGCTGCGGGCGGCCAGGCGCTGCTCGAGCGCGCTCGGCAGGTCGGGCTCGATGTCTTGCCGCGAATCCATGAAGCCCTGGCGGGAATCCGCAAAGTCCTGGCGCGAGTCTTCGAAGCCGGGCTCCTGGCCACGGCCCTGCGCATTCATCGCGGCCTGGCGGCGCTTGAGCATGCGCTCGCGCACGTAGTCCTGGAACGAAAGCGTGCTCATCGACAGGCGGGCCACGTCGTCCTGCACGTCGTCGTTGATGACAGGCGCTTGTTGCCGCGGAGCGGCAGCCTGGGCCGGGGCGGCCTTGGGCGTCGGCTTGGCGGCTGGGCGAGCCGGCTGCTGGGGTGCGGCGGTGCGCGCGGCCACCGAGGTGGCCGACAGGCGCTCGATCTGCTGCACGCTCTCGGGCGCCATGGCCAGCACTTCCACGCCTTCGGGGCAGGGCTTGGTCGACAACACCACGGCGTCTTCGCCGAAAGCCTGGCGCACCAGGGTCAGGGCGTCGCGCGAGGTGCGCGCAGTAAAGCGTTTGACGTTCATGGGTTGCTCCGCGTCGCCGGGCCCGAAAGGAAGGCCTGGCAGTGCATCAAGTGTGTAAGAGGGTGTGCCGTGACGGTCTGGCGATCAGCGCACCGAAACCCGGTCATTTGGGGTGATCCGGAGGGCAGTCGGGAGAAGCGTTGAAGGACAGTCATGTGCACGGCGCGACCTGGTTTTTCGCCAAGCCATTGTTCCGGGACGCCTCTCGGACTTGAGCGGAATGAAAGGGGCGGAAGCCGCCCAATTCCGGTCAGACCGGGGGCATGAGGAACGGGGGTGAATGCCCCCTTCGCCAACGGCCGGTCGGGCGACCGGCCGGGTGCGCATCACACGATGCGCACTACGGCACAGTTTTCCGGCCAGGGCGGCCGGAATGCGCTGGAAGCAGCGCGCGAGAAACGGAAAGGCCCCTCAGGGCCCGACCGTGATGCGGCCGACGCTGAAGTCGACCGTGCGGCTTGCGCTGCCGCTCAGCGTGGGGTCGCTGACCTCGATGGCGGCGACGGCGGGCAGCACGCTCGCGATCGATTTGCCGCGGGCCTCGCAATAGCCCTCGGGGCGGAAGGCCGACAGCGGCACCGCCACTTCGCGCAGCGCTACGCTCACGGACACGGTGGTCACCGGGTAGCAGCCGGACGCACGCGTGGCCGGGTCGTCGCCGAGCACGCGCAGGCGCAGCTGGGTGGCCGTGGCCGAGGCGAGTTGCAGCCGCAGCTGGCGCAGCGCGGTGAGGTCGCTCGTCTTGCCGGCCGGCCCCGGCGTGGCCAGGAATCCGATGCCGGCCCAGGTGCTGCCCTTCTGCGGCCACACCGTGCCGGTGACGCGGGCCACGCCGTCGATGACCTTCACATCGTCGACGCGGGCATCGCCTTCCTTTTCCGAATAGGCGAAGGTCTCGTGCAGGCCGCCCTGCGCCGTCGCGCCGGCCGGCGCGGGCACGGCGAACACCAGCGGGGCCGGTGTCGCGTCGGTCGGCGTGGGCTGGGTCGCGCTGGCGGCGGGGCCGGGGTCGCCTAGGGTCGCACAGCCGGTGACGAGGGCGATCGCGGCCAAGGCGATGCCGCCCCGCGCGCCGAGGCGCTTGGTTGGGGTGCTCATGTCGTGTGTCTCCTTCTGTATGTATCTAGTGCGCAGTGATCAAGGCGCACGCTGCAACTTCACCACCGCCATCGAACGCGCCGGCAGGGTGAGTTCACGGCCGGTGGGCAAGGTGCCGAAGTCGGCCTCGTTTTCCACGATGCCGGCATCGAAGTACTTCGCCTGCTGCACCTGCCAGCCGGCGACGTCGAGCGCCACGCGCAGCGGCGCGGTCTGGGTGTTGAGCAGCAGCACCTGCATCGTGTTGCCGTCGCGCACGGCGTGCGACCAGAGCCGCGCATCGCTCGAATCGGCCTGCACGAAGCGCCCCTCCAGGCCATTGAGCAGGCGGAAGGCGTAGTAGGTGGGGCGCGGCACGCCGGCGTTGTCAAGCAGGCCGTGGAAGCCGGTGCCCTGGTAGGCGAAGTAGTGCGCCATGTCCACACCCTGGCGGGCCAGTCGCAGCGCCGTCTCGGCGGCCCACAGGCCCGCGGGCATGTCGGCCAGGAAACGCGGCCGGTCGGTCTTCCACGACAGGCCGTATTCGGTCACCGCGATGGGCAGCTCGCGGGTGTGGCCGAGCGGGTTGTGGCGCGGGTCGCGCAGGGTGGCGCGCACCGAGCGGAGGGTCGCATCGACCTGCGCCACGCTCGCGAGCGCCGCCTCTTCGCTGCCGTCGCCTTCGGTCGGGTAGATGTGATACGACACCACGTCGACCACGTCGCCGCACAGCTCGACGAAGCGCTCGAGGAAGCGCATCGGCGCCGCGTGGATGCCCGAGACGGCCGGCCCCACCACCTTGATCTGCGGGTCGACCGCCTTCACCGCCTGGGCCTGCGCGCGGAAGACCTCGCAGTAGCGATCGGGCGTCCAGCTCTTGTCGCCGCGCGTCACGGCGTAGAGATCGGGCTCGTTGCCGATCTCCCAGTGCCGCACCTTGAGCCCACGCTCGCGCGCCATGCGCACCGCCGAGGCGGCGTCTTCGGGGCGGGTGGCCGGCACGCGGTCCACACGGCCGGCGAACACACGCGTCTGGATCACGAGTTCGGGCGAGCCCTTCACCAGCGTGAGCAGCGAGCGGAACGCGTCCAGCGTGCCGGCGTCCATGTCCTGCTCGTCGCCGATGTTGCCGCCGGGAAAGCGCAACGACGCGGCCGGCGTGAGCGCCAGCGCTTCGCCGTGGTCGACCATCGACATCCAGTTGCCGAAGTTGTAGCCGCGGGTCACGGCCGGGTTGACGGCGAGGCCCGCCTGGTCGGGGTTCACGGTCACGCGTGCGTCGACCTTCGCCGCCTGCGGCGTGGGCGCCGCACATCCACCCAGCAACGCGACCGCCACGGTCCACACCCACACGCTCTTCATCATGGTCTGTGCCTTCATGCCACGCACCCGCCTTCCTGGATCAGCCGGCGGTACCAATGGAAACTCTCCTTCGGCGTGCGCGCCAGGGTGTCGAAGTCGACGTGCACGAGGCCGAAGCGCATGCCGTAACCGTAGGCCCACTCGAAGTTGTCCATCAACGACCAGGCCATGTAGCCGCGCAGGTCGCTGCCGGCGCGCACCGCGCGGTCGAGCGCGATCACGTGGCGGCGGAAGTATTCGATGCGTGTCGCATCGTCGATCACGCCCTGGTCGTCGGGGCCGGTGTTGTCGCAGGCGCCGTTCTCGGTGATGACGATGGGCGGGTTGCCGTATTCATCGCGGATCCACGAGAGCACCTTGTAGAGGCCGTCGGCGAAGATGTTCCAGTCGATGTCGGTCTTCTTGAAGCCGGGCACGTCGACCGACTCCAGCCGGCGCAGCTGGTGGATCTGGCGCGCCACCTCGTCGTGCGGCGGCTCGCCGGGTGGCGCCTCGCGCGTGTAGCAGCCCGAGTAGTAGTTGATGCCGAGCAGGTCGGTGGGCTGGGCGATGGTGGCCATGTCGCCGTCTTCCACCGGCGGGTGAATGCCCAGCGCGGCGTAGCCCGCGAGCATCTCGGCCGGGTAACGCCCGCGGTACAGCGGGTCGAGGAACCAGCGGTTGAACCAGGCCAGGCCCCGCTCGCACGCCGCCACATCGGCCGGGTGCTGGGTGTAAGGCTCGTGCCACTCGACGTTGGGCGCGAGGCCGATGCGGCCGGCAAACTCGCCGCGCCGGAACTCCTTCACCGCGAGCCCGTGCGCGAGCAGCAGGTGGTGGGCCACCGTCACGGCACGCCCGAGGTCGCGCTCGCCCGGTGCGTGCACCCCATAGGCGTAAGAAAGGAACGACGCACACCACGGCTCGTTGATGGTGAACCAGACCGGCACCTCGTCGCCCAGCGCCTCGAACATCGCGCGCGCGTAGAGCGCGAAGTCGGTGGCGCAGCGGCGCGACATCCAGCCGCCTTCGTCCTGCAGGGCCTGTGGCAGGTCCCAGTGGTAGAGCGTGGCCATCGGCTGGATGCCGGCCTCGCGCAGCAAGCGCACCAGGCGCCGGTAGTAGTCGACGCCAGCGGGGTTGAGCGGGCCGCGGCCCGCGGGCATCACACGCGACCACGAGATCGAGAAGCGGTACGCCTGCACGCCGAGCTGGCGCAGCAGCGCCACGTCTTCCTCGACACGGCGGTAGGAGTCGCAGGCGCGATCGCCGGTGTCGCCGTTGGCGACGCGGCCGGCAGTCTTGGCGAAGGTGTCCCAGATGCTGGGCGTGCGGCCGTCGGCATCGGCGCTGCCTTCGATCTGGTAGGCCGAGGTGGCAGCGCCCCAGAGGAAGCCGGGTGGAAATCGGAAGTGGTCGGGTTGCATGCCCGTGACGATAGCGAGCCGTGCAAGCGCTTGCAATGACAGCGCCGTGCCGTTCTTGCGAAGCGTGTCAGGGGAAGCGAGATGTGCCCATGACGAGACACCCGGCCATCGGCCCATAAGCAAGCGCTATCATGAAACTTCACTGAAACCTCGCAACCGATGGCCTCCAAGATCACGCTTGAAGAAGTGGCACGCCTGGCGGGTGTCTCCACCAGCACCGTGTCGCGCCACCTGAATGGCACCCACTTCGTGGCCGGCGAGAAGGCTGCGGCCATCGAGCAGAGCATCCAGCGGCTGAACTACCGGCCCAACCTGGTGGCGCGCGGGCTGGCACGTGGCCGCACGCTCACGGTCGGCGTACTCACGCAGGAGATCGTGAGCTCCTTCTTCAACGAAGCCATGCGCGGCGTGGAAGACGGCCTGATCGGCCACGAGTACGACGCCATCTTCGCCAGCACCCACTGGGAGCGTGACGACGAGGCCAAGCGCCTCGCGTCGATGGAGGGGCGGCGCGTGGACGGGCTGATCCTCATCCACCCCGGCATTGACGACGCCACGCTCGACCGCCACGCGCAGAGCGTGCCCATGGTGGTGGTGGGCCGCCAGGTGAATTCGCGCTTCGTGCATTCGCTCGCCTTCGACCACGGCCTGGGCGCGCAGCAGGCCATGCAGCACCTGTTGGAGCTCGGCCACCGCCGCATCGCCTACATCGGCGGCCCATCGGGCCGCGACGACGCCGACCAGCGCTTTCTCGCCTACCGCGCCGCCCTGCAGTCGGCCGGCATCGGGTTCGACCCGCGGCTCGTGGCACCTGGCAACTACGTCGAGGCCGGCGGCCTGAGCGCAATGACGCTGCTGCTCGACCGCGGCCTGCCCTTCTCAGCCGTCTTCTGCGCCAACGATGACTCGGCCTACGGCGCGATGCTCGCGCTGCACCGCCGCCAGCTGCGCGTGCCCGACGACGTGTCGGTGGTCGGCTTCGACGACGTCGCCCACTCGGCCTATTGCGTGCCGCCGCTCACGTCGGTGAAGCAACCGCTGCGCGAGCTGGGGCGCGAAGCGGCCAACGCGGTGGTCGCCCTCATCGACGGGCGCAAGCCTCCGCGCGGCCCGATGGCCCGGCTCGAGCTGGTGGTGCGTGAGTCCACACGCGCGCTGCCGATGAAGCAGGGCAAGGCAGCACCTGCTGCAGCGCGCAAGAAGGCCACGGCGCGACGGGCCTCGTGACCACGCTCCGTTCGGGCTGACCCTTCGACAGGCTCAGCGCGAACGGAGGTGGGGCGCCTACCCGCCGCAAGCCGCCCCCGCCTGCCAAATCTTGCGGTTTCGCACGGGGTTCGTCCGCAGTGACACGCCTCGAAGCCGACTTCTACACTGCCGTGCAAGCGCTTGCATGAACCGGCAGCGCGTCTCGCCAACGACACGGAGAAGACATGAAACTCGCCACCCGACTCGGCCTCGCGGCCACCCTGGGCCTCGCCTCGCTGGCCTTGCATGCACAGACGGTGCTCACCGTCTCGTCGTTCAAGGACCTCGACCGTTCGGTGCAGGCCGCCATTCCGCTCTTCAAGAAGGCGCGGCCCGACGTGGAGGTGAAGCTCATCTCGCTCGGCTACGGCGACCACCACAACGCGATGACCACCGCGCTCGCCACCGGCGCCAACCTGCCCGACGTGATGGGCCTGGAAATCGGCTTCGTGGCCAAGTTCGCCGAAGGCGGCGGCCTGGAAGACCTGGCCAAGCCGCCCTACAACGCCAACCCCCTCACCGACCGCTTCTTCAAGTTCGCCGCCGCACAGGGCACGAGCCGCAGCGGCTTGCGTGCGGCCATCCCGGCCGACATCGGCCCGGGCGCCCTCTTCTATCGCAAGGACATCATGGACAAGGCCGGCATCACCGAAGCCGACCTCACCAAGTCGTGGGACTCGTTCATCGACGCCGGCCAGAAGCTCAAGGCCAAGAGCAGCACCTACCTGATCCCGCACGCCGCGGCCATCAAGGACATCATCCTGCGCTCGGGCCTGAAGGACGGCGAAGGCATCTACTTCGACGACAAGGGCGCGGTGCTGGTCGAGTCGCCGCGCTTCGTGACGGCCTTCGAGACCGCCAAGCGCGCCCGCGCCGCCGGCATCGACGCCAAGGTCGGCGCCTGGAGCAACGAGTGGAGCGAAGGCTTCCGCCGCGGCACCGTGGCCACCGAGATGATGGGCGCCTGGCTCGCCGGCCACCTGAAGAACTGGATTGCGCCCGACACGCGCGGCAACTGGCGCTCGGCCAGCCTCCCCGGCGGCGTGAACGCCTCGTGGGGCGGCTCGTACTACGCCATCCCCAAGGGCGCGAAGAACAAGGCCCTCGCCTGGGAGTTCGTGAAGTTCATGACGACCAACCGTGAGGTGCAGATCGCCGCGTTCCGTGAGCTCGACGCCTTCCCCGCGCTCATCGAAGCCACCAACGATCCCTTCGTCGACCAGCCGGTCGAATTCCTCGGCAACACCCGCGCTCGCCAGCAGTGGAAGGCCACTGCCCAGAAGATCCCCGCGGTCGACGTGGACCGCCTCGACCCGGTGGCGGCCGAGGTGATCACCGCCGAGTTCGACAAGGTGCTCGAACAGGGCAAGGACGTGAAGCTCGCCCTGGCCGACGCCCGCAAGGCCATCGAGCGCCGCATCCGCCGCTGAGGTGGCGAGGCTTCTTCCACTCAGCAGGCCACGCCTCTTCCCCATGTCCGCCGTACTCCCCGTCGTCGCGCCACCGCCGGCGCCTCGCCGCAGGCGGCGCCTGAAGCCGTGGCACTGGATGCCCTACGTCTTCGTCGCGCCGTTCTTCATCCTGTTCCTGTGCTTCGGGCTCTTCCCGCTGCTGTTCTCGGCCTACGCCTCGTTCTTCCGTTGGGAGATCGCGGCGGGCCTGGGTGGCATGAAGTGGGAAGGATGGGGCAACTACCTCTTCGTGCTGCAGCTCGACGGCCTGCCCTGGGGCAGCGTCTTCAGCACGAGCTTCTGGGCCGAGCTCTATGCGCGCGACTTCTGGCGCGCCATGGCCAACACCTTCTGGCTCGGCATCGCCGCGGGCCTGCCGCAGCACCTGGTGGCGATCCCGCTCGCGTACTTCATCCACACGCAGTTCCGCCGGGTGCGCAACCCGGTGATCTCGATGTACTTCCTGCCGTACATCACCAACACGGTGGCGATCACGCTCGTCTTCTCGTCGCTCTTCTCGCGCGACTTCGGCGTCATCAACCAGGTGCTCACCGGCCTCGGCCAGTGGCAGGTGATGGGCGTGCACCCGCTCGCCTGGCTCTTCCCCACCCAGAACATCGACTGGGGCCGGCCCGAGTACACCCGACCCATCGTCGCCTTCATCGTGTGGTGGCGCTTCGTGGGCTGGAACACGGTGCTGTACCTGTCGGCACTGCAGACCATCCCGAAGGATCTTTATGAAGCCGCGACGGTCGACGGCGCGGGCACCTGGCAGCAGTTCCGCTACATCACGCTGCCGCTCCTGCGGCCCATGATGCTCTTCGCCGTGACGCTCACCATCATTGGCAACCTGCAGCTCTTCGAAGAGCCCTTCGTGCTCACCGGTGGCAGCGGCGGTGTCGGCCAGGTGGCCGAGACGGTCGCGATGCAGATGTACAAGGTCGGCCTCACCGATGGCGACTTCGGCACCGCCTCGGCGGTGGCCTGGCTCATGTTCATGGTGATCGCCGCGCTCACCTGGCTCAACAACCGCTACCTCGTACGCAAGGACTGAAGATGTCCACCCTCGCCTCTTCCCTCCCCGCGGCCAGCGCCGCACCGGCTCCGCGGCAGCGCCGCAAGCCGGGGCGCCTCAACCCTTCGCAGTGGCTGCCGCATGCACTGGTGCTCGTCGGCGCGCTGATCATGCTCGCGCCGTTCTACTTCATGTTCGTCTTCGCGACGCACACCAACACCGACATCCTCTCGGTGCCGCCGCCCATCTGGTTCGGCGATGCGCTCTTCGACAACCTGAACGAGCTCGTCGCACAGCGCCCGATGTTCTGGCGCAGCGTGGGGTTGTCGCTTTGGATCGCGAGCGCCTCCACCGTGCTCAACCTCTTCCTGTGCTCGCTCGGCGGCTACGGCTTCTCGATGTACGAGTTCCCGGGGCGCGACAAGCTCTTCGCCGCGCTGATGGCCACCATGCTGCTGCCGGCCTTCGTGGGCATGATCCCCTACGTGCTGATGATGAAGGAGCTGGGCTGGCTCAACAGCACGCGCGCGCTCATCATCCCCGGCGCCTGCTCGGCCTTCGGCATCTTCCTCATGCGCCAATACATCGGCTCGGCCGTGCCCCGCGAGCTGGTGGAGGCCGCCCGCATGGACGGCTGCGGCGAGTTCGGCATCTACTGGCGCGTGGTGCTGCCGCTCATCGGCCCGGCCATGGGCACGCTGGGCCTCGTGACCTTCATCGGCTCGTACAACAACTTCGTCGGTGCGCTGCTGGTGATGAGCGACATGGAGATGTTCACCGCGCCGCTCGTGCTGCGCTCGCTGCAGGGCACCGGGCAGACGCCCTGGGGCGCCATCAGCGCCGGCTCGGCGGTCACCGTGCTGCCGCTGCTCGTGCTCTTCATCCTCTACTCCCGCCGTTTGATCGAAGGCCTGACCGCAGGCGCCGTCAAGGGCTGACCTCCACAGAAAAGAAGTCGTCACCATGACCTCCATGAGCCTCATCGGCATCGAGAAGCAGTACGCCTCGGGCCCGCGCGTCCTCCACGGCATCGACCTCGAGATCGCTTCCGGCGAATTCATGGTCTTCGTCGGCCCCTCGGGCTGCGGCAAGACCACCCTCTTGCGCTGCATCGCCGGGCTGGAAGAGATCGACGCCGGCCGCATCCTCGTGGGCGACCAGGAAGCGCAGGACCTCTCGCCCGTGCACCGCGGCGTGGCGATGGTGTTCCAGAACTACGCGCTCTATCCGCACATGACGGTGGCCGAGAACATCGGCTTCGCGCTCAAGTTCACCCAGATGGCCAAGGCCGAGCGCGCACAGGCGGTGCAGCGCGCCGCCGAGATCCTGCAGATCGTGCCGCTGCTGCAGCGCAAGCCGAAAGAACTCTCGGGCGGCCAGCGCCAGCGTGTGGCGATCGGCCGCGCCATCGTGCGCCATCCGAAGGTGTTCCTCTTCGACGAGCCGCTGTCGAACCTCGACGCCGCGCTGCGCGTGCAGATGCGCATGGAGCTCGCGCGCTTGCACCGCGAGCTGGGCACGACCATGGTCTACGTGACGCACGACCAGGTCGAGGCGATGACGCTGGGCACCCGCATCGCCGTCTTCAACGGCGGGCGCATCGAGCAGGTCGGCCGGCCGATGGACCTCTACCGAGACCCGGCCACGCAGTTCGTGGCGGGCTTCCTGGGCTCGCCGCGCATGAGCCTGCTCACCGCCACCGCCACGGCGATGAACGACGGCGTGCACCTGTCGCTCGGCGACGCCGGCGCGCTGCACCTGCCCGGCACCTCGCTCACCGGCAACCCGCGCGAGGTGACGCTGGGCGTGCGGCCGGAGCACTTCCGCCTCGCCCCGCGCGACGCCGGCCTGCGCGCCACCGTCGACCAGGTCGAGCACCTGGGCGACTGCGACATCGCCTACGCGCGGCTGGCCGGCCGCGAAGACATCGCCACCGTCAAGCTGCCGGCCTCGCATGCGGCGCTGTCGCCGGGCGATGCCGTCTGGCTGCAGGCCGACGCCGACCAATGCCATGTGTTCGATCCGCAAGGGCGGGTGGTCAACGCACGCTGAAGCCGGTCTACGTGGTTGCAAACCATGCCCAGCACGCCACCCCCTCCGTTCGGGCTGAGCCTGTCGAAGCCCTGCGCTGCACTTCGACAGGCTCAGTGCGAACGGAGGGTGGCGTAGAGCCCACCACCGAACCGCTCTCGCCCCAGGAGGAATGACGATGACCGCTTTCGCATCAGCCCCACTTCCACTTGCCCCGCGGCCATCGAACGCCTGTGCGCCGCTGCCCCCGGTGCCCGGCCACCACGTGCACCGCATCGAAGCCGTGCTCGACCACGTCGACAGCCACCTCGCCGACGACCTGCGACTGGAGACGCTCGCGCGGCTGGCGGCCATCTCCCCTTTCCACTTCCACCGCCTCTTCCTCTCGTGGACGGGCGAGACGCTCAAGGCCTTCGTGCGCCGCCGCCGGCTCGAGAGCGCCGCCGGCCGCCTGCGCCACTGCCCCGACGAGAAGATCACCTTCATCGCGCTCAACTGCGGCTTCGCCTCGCCCGAGGCCTTCGCACGCGCCTTCCGCGAGCACTTCGGCATGACGCCCAGCGTGTGGCGCAGCGGCGGCTGGGTCAACTGGCACACGCCGGTCCACGATCGCGGCACCGCGCCGCCACCGGCGGTCGAGGTGCGCCGGCAAGAGCCCGCCGAGTACCTCTTCATGCGCGCACGCGGCGACTACCGGCGCGCCGCCTACGAGCTCTGGGAGCGCTTCCTTCCGGTCGTGCACAGCCTGGGCCTGGGCGACCAGCCGCTCGCCTTCATCGGCCTCGACGACCCCGCCATCGCCGGCCCGGACAACTGCCGCATGGACGCCTGCGTCGAGCTGCCTGCGGACTGGCGCGACCCGGGCGTGCGCCTGCCGCGCCACCGCGTCGGCGAGCGGTGGATCGCCACGCTCCCCTTCGACGGGCCCGCCTCCGACATCACCCTCGGCTGGCACAGCCTGCTCGACGAATGGCTGCCGCACTCGCCCTTCACCATGGGCGAAGGCCACTTCTTCGAGCGCTACGAGCCGCGCGCCGGTGTGCCCGGCATCCCGCTCGTGCGCTGCGAGCTGTGCATGCCGGTGCAGCCGCGCCCGCTCTGACCATGAGAGGCCTCGCTGCCGTCACGCTGTGGGCCGGTGCGCTCGCGTTCGCGCACACCGTCCACGCCGCGACCGACGGGCCCCTGCTGTGGGCCGACTTCAAAGAGCCGCTGCAGAGCCACCTGGGGGCGCCGGTGCAGCAGCTGGCGATGTCGGAGCGCAGCGGCGATGCGTCGATCGCCGCGGTGCGCGTCACCGACGCGGTGGTGCAGGTCGAAGGCCGCCTCTCCACCGCCAACGCAAGCCAGTGGGCCACGCTCGGCATCGAGGTGGGCGGCGATGCGCGCGGCGTGCCGGTCGACCTGTCGGCCTACGAGCACCTGCGCATCCGCCTCGCCTCGGCCACGCCGCGCGTGCTGCGCATTCGCCTCAAGGGCACCGACCTCAAGGTCCAGAACGCCGGCTGCTACCCGGTGATGATGCAGCGCGTGGGCCCGCAGCTCACCGACTACGTGATCCCGCTCTCGGCCTTCGGCCCTGAGTCCTTCTGCGGCGAGCGTGGCGCGAGCATCGGCCAGACGCTCCCCGCCGTGGCGCGGGTGGAGGTGACGGCCAACGAGCCGTCGAACGAGCCCGTGCGCTTCCAGGTCGGGCGCATGGAGTTCCTGGCCGCGCCCGAGCCTGGCCCGGCGCCCGTCGTGGCGGCGGCCCCATCGCCTGCCCCGGCGCCCGCCTCGGCCGCGCGCCCGGCCTCGTCGCCGGCAGCAGCCCGCGCCACTGAAGCCGTGCGCCGCCGACCGCCGGCCGAAGCACCCGCCCCACGCGCCGTGCGGCAGGTCATCTGCGAGCGCAACACACGCTACGACTTGATGATGTGCTACTGAGTCGGGCGCGACGGAATCGCAAGATCCGTCAGCCCCGCCGCAAGCCGCCACCGGCGGCATCGCCGGTCGAAGCCCACCATGGACACGTCACGAACAACAGGAGACGACCGTGGACATGATCTCGACACGCAGGGCATCGCGCGCAGTGGCCTTGCTCTTCAGCGCCGCGCTGATGGCCGCCTGCGGCGGCGGCGACGACGACGCACCGGCTTCGGCGCCCACTCCGGCACCGGCCCCCGGCCCCGCCCCGGCGCCCACGCCCGCCACCGCCTTCGCCACCCCCACCGACACCACCACCACCGCGCAGGCCGGCGGCATCGAAACCTACCAATACGCCGAGAACGGCGCGGCCCAGACCGCCGGCACGCCGGCCTTTGCTGCGAGCGCGGTGAGCTTCGGCGCCACGCTCGCCTCGGCCCAGGCCTATGCCGGCGCAGCCCTGCGCCTCTACGCGCCCAACAACACCGCGTTCAATGCGAGCGGCTACAGCCGCATGCGCACCCAGCTGAGAAGCAGCACCGACGCGCTGCTGCTCATCAAGCTGCAGCCCACGCCCGTCTCGCCCGATGGCTGCACCGCCACCGCTGAAGCGGTGGTGAGCTCCACGCTGAGCGAGCTGGTGATCGACCTCAACAGCACCCGCTTCCCGCTGCCCGGCCATTGCAGCAGCGGCACCGCGCTCAACACGGTGAAGGCGGGCCTGCTGGCGGTCGACGTGGTCAATGCGGCGTCCATCGCCGGCGCCCACGACCTCGCCGTCGGCTCGATCTCGCTCGAGCCCTGAGCCCACGCGGGCACCTCAGCACGGAGCGACACAGCCCCGGCTTCCATCCCAGACAGGAGACAAACCCATGAACAAACTTTTGCGCACCGTGGCGCTCGTCGTTGCAGCCAGCACCACCGCCCCGGCCTTTGCCGCCAACTTCTTCGAGGGCTTCGACGGCAGCGGCGGCGCCGGTGGCGCGTGGGAAACCGCGAGCTGGGCCAACGGCGACATCTTCGGCTGCACCTTCGCCTACAGCGAGGTGTGGCGCAGCGGGGGCTCGCTCGTGGCCAACGTCAACAGCAGCAACCGCTCCAACGTGAAATGCGCCGAGGTGCGCACCTGGCAGTCGTTCCGCTACGGCAAGTTCGTGACACGCTTGCAGCCCAGCACGATTGCCGGGTCGAACACCTCGTTCTTCCTCTATGCGGGCACGGCCGGCACCTCGAGCCACTTCGAGGTCGACATCGAGTTCATCCACGGCGGCCGCACGCTGCACACCAACGTGTGGACGGGCGGGCGGCAGAACTACCAGCAGTTCTCGGTGGCCACTGGCTGGCGCACCATCGGCTTCGAATGGCGCCCGACCTACGTGCGCTGGTTCCACGTCGAGGCCAACGGCACCGAGCGCGAGTTCCGCCGCGTCAACACGAGCATCAGCACCCCGATGCGGCTCATGATGAACCACTGGGTCGGCAACAACTCGGCCGGTGCGGTCAACTTCGTCGGCACCTACTACGGTGGCGGCGGCGCGGCCTACTACGACTGGGTGCGCGTCAGCGACTGAGCCACATCGCACCGTGCAAAGGATCAAGATGAAAGCAGCGCTCGCCTCGGGCATCTGGTTGTCGGCCGTCGCGGCGGCGGGTTGCGGCGGTGGGTCGGGCTCGGTCTCCGCCGCGCCCGCCCCCGCGCCAGTCGCAGGGGGCCTGCCCGAGGGCTACCGCCTCGTGTGGAGCGACGAGTTCGACACCCCCGGCCTGCCCGACCCGACCAAGTGGGGCTACGACACACATCGCAACCGCGACGGCTGGTACAACAACGAGCTGCAGTACTACGCGGCCGCGCGCGCGGAAAACGCCCGGGTGGAGGGCGGCTCGCTCTTCATCACCGCACGGCGCGAACGGCTCGCCTCGGCGCCCGACTTCGGCGGCCAGAACTACACCTCCGCGCGGCTCTTGACCCGCGGCCTCGCCTCGTGGACCTACGGCTTCTTCGAGGTGCGCGCCAAGCTGCCGTGTGCGATGGGGGCGTGGCCGGCAATCTGGATGCTCGGCGATCGCGGCACCTGGCCCGACGACGGCGAGATCGACATCATGGAGCAGACCGGCTGGCAGCCCGGGCGCATCCTCGGCACCGCCCACATGCGCGACTACAACGGCCCGCAAGGCCGCGGCTCGCACACCCACGTCACCGACACCTGCAACAGCTTCCACCGCTACCAGGTGCGCTGGACACCCGAGGCCATCACCTGGGGCGTCGACGACGTCGCCTACTTCACCTACGCCAAGCCCGCCGGGGCGGGCTACGGCAGCTGGCCCTTCGACCACCCGCAGCACCTGCTGCTCAACGTCGCGGTCGGCGGCATCTTGGGCGGCACGCCCGACGATGCGGCCTTCCCCGTGCGCATGGAAGTCGACTACGTGCGCGTGTACCAACGCTGAGAAGGTGTGAACGAGCCTTCCGTGGCCGGAAGTACCACCGCCCTGCCCACTACTGCTCAGATCGAGCCCTGTTTCCAGCGGGGCTCGGGTGCATCCCTGACTTAACAAACCGTCACATCCGTCGATAGCTCCTGAGGCTGAACGCCCGTGCGCTCGCGCTTCCCGCGCTGCGTGCGACAAATCTCACGCCCCACAGGACACGACATGACGCACCCCGAGCAGGTCCTCTACAGCAACGCCCACGCGCGGGTCACGCGCCGCACCGTCAACGGCCAGTTGGTGGTCGTCAAGCAGGCGATCGGCACCCAGGCCATCAAGCGGCTCGCGCACGAGATCGGCATCCTCAAGCGATTGGCCCACGTGGCCGGGGTGGTGAAGATCGCCGCGCCGAGCGCCGAGGCACACACGCTGGTGATGGAAGACAGCGGCGGCGTCTCGCTGGCCGACCACCTGCGCGAGCACACCCTGGCCGTGCCGCAGGTGCTGGCCTACGCCGCGGCCGTGGCGCGCACGCTGGCCGAGGTGCACAAGGCCGGCGTGATCCACCGCGACATCGGCCCGGCCAACCTGCTGATCCACCCGCAGACCCTCGCGCCCACGCTGATCGACTTCAACATCGCCGGTGACATCGGCCAGGAGCAGGACGCCGACGACACCGAAGGCGGCATCGCCGGCACGCTCTCCTATATGTCGCCCGAGCAGACCGGCCGCACCGCCAACCGGCCCGACCAGCGCTCCGACCTCTACTCCCTCGGCATCACGCTCTACGAGCTGCTCGCCGGTCGCAAGCCCTTCGAGAGCACCGACCTGCTGGAGCTGGTGCATGCCCACCTGGTGGTGGTGCCCGACGCGCCGGCCGTGGTGAACCCGGCCGTGCCGCAGATCGTGTCGGATCTCGTGATGCGCCTGCTGGAAAAGGAACCCGACCGCCGCTACCAGAGCGCCGAGGGCCTGCTGCAGGACCTGGAGCGCATCGTCGAAGCGCCGTCTGAGTCGTTCACCCTCGGCCAGTTCGACTTCGGCACCCGCCTGAAGGCCCCGGCCAAGCTGCTCGGCCGCGATTCACAGGTCGAGTCGCTGCGCAACGCGGTGGCCCGCGTGGGCCGTGGCGGCAGCGCCTGCGTGATGGTCTCCGGCCCGGCCGGCAGCGGCAAGACGGCCCTGCTCGCCGAGCTGCGCCCGCTGGCGGCGGCCGCGCACGGCTGGGTGGTCTTCACCGCCTCCGATGCATCACGCCGCGACGCGCCCGGCGCCATGTTCGACGGCTTCCAGGCCCTCGGCCGCCAGCTGCTCGCCGAGCCGGCCGAGCGCCTGGCGCAGCACAAGGCACGCATCCTCGAGGCCCTCGGCGCCAACCTCGGCGTGGCGCTCACGCAGTTGCCCGAGTTCCAGATGCTGCTGGGCGAACACCCGGCGCTCGAGATCGCCGACGAGGCCGACGCCGAAGCGCGCGGCATTGCCGCCGCCCTCGCCCTGCTGCGCGCCGTGGCCGCGCCTGAGCGCCCGCTGGTGCTGGTGTACGACGACGTGCAGTGGTCGCCGCGCGGCTCGGGCCGCATCCTCGATGCCGTGGTCTCGGCGCAGCAGCCCGTCGCCGGCCTGATGGTGGTGTGCGCGTTCAACGAAGCCGAGCTCGACGACGCCCATGCCCTGCATGGCCTGCTGCAGCGCTTCGGCAAGCTGCGCAGCTCGCCCGAGCGCCTGCAGCTCGACGGCCTCAACAAGACGGCCGCCGCCGAGTTCGTGGGCGCGGTGCTGCGCCTGCCGAAAGACGAGGCCGCCCGCCTCGCCGCGGTGATCGGCGAGCGCACGCTCAACAACCCCGGCGACACGCTCGCCGTGCTCAACGCGCTGCGCCACGACGGCCTGCTGCAGCAGGCCCGCGGCTCCTGGCGCTGGGATGCGAAGGCCCTGCGCCGCCACGTGGGCGGTGCGAGCGCCGCCGAACTCAAGCGCCGTCTGCATGCCCTGCCTGCCGACACGCTGGCGCTCCTGCGCACGCTCGCGTGCCTCGGCACCGAGAGCAGCGGCGACGTGCTCGGCCGGGCGGCCGACGTGCCACCGCCCGCCTTCGCGGCCCGGGTGGTCGCCGCGCTCGACGACGGCGTGTTGCTCGGCAACGGCGTCGAGCCGCCCAAGCTGTGCCTGGCGAGCGAGGCGGTGCAGGCCGCGCTGCTCGCCGGCCTGCCCGCCGAGGCGCTGCAGTCGCTGCACCTCACCGTGGCGCGCCGCCTGGCCGCGCACCTCGACGCCCGCCCCACGCTTGATGCGACCGTGGCCGCGCAGTACCTCGCGGCCGGCACAACCCGCTACGCCAGTGAAGTCGAGGCGCGCGACGTCGCCCGGCTCTTCGAGCACGCCGCCGAGCGTGTGCGCAGCGACAAGAGCCCGATGGCCGAGCGTTACCTCGCCGCCGCCATCGCCGCGCTCACCCCGTTCGCCACCGCCACTGACGCGGGCCTGATGTTCCACCTCAAGCGCGAGCACCACCGCGCCCTCTTCGAGCAGGGCCGACTGGAAGGCGCCGACGCCGTCTACGAAGAGCTGATCGCCACCGCCCCTGACCCGGTGGAGCTGCTCGAATCGACCCGCATCCAGATCTACGGCCAGATGAACCGGCTGCAGAACAAGAACGGGCTGGCGCTTGGCCTCAACCTGCTCGCCAAGCTCGGCCTGCCCAAGCCCGACGACGTGCGCCCCGACATCGGCGAAGGCATCAAGCGCCTGACGATGTGGTACCGCAGCGACGACAAGCAGAAGGACTTCGAGGCGCCCGAGATCAGCGACCCGCGCGTCGTGGCGTGGACGAAGATGATCCCCGAGACCTCGAACACCGCCTACGCGGCCGACCTCGCGGTGTGGGCGTGGATCTCGCTCCAAGGCCACCGCGTGTGGGCCGAGTACGGCCCGTCGCCGCGCATCCTGTCGTCGCTCGGCGGCACGAGCATGGTGCTGCTCAGCATGGCGCAGGACTACCAGGGCGCCTACCAGGTGTGCCGCCACGCGCTGGCGGTGGGCGAAGCCCGTGGCTACGAGCCGGCCACCTCCTTCGTGCGCGTGGTGTTCGGCATGTCGGTCGCGCACTGGGTCGAGCCCATCGACACGGCCGTCGACACCACCATGCGCCGCGCCCGCCGCGACCTCTTCGCCATCGGCGACGAATCCTTCGTCACCAACACCTACCTCGCCGCCGACATGCTCTTCGACTGCGCGCCCACGCTGGACCCGGTGGCCGCCGAGATCGAGGAAGGCATGGCCTTCGCCGGCCGCTCGAAGAACAAGGAGTTCTCGCAGCGCTACACCCCGCGCCTGCAACTGGTGAAGAGCCTGCGCGGGCAGACCTCGGCCCCGGGCAGCCTGAACGGCGACGGCTTCGACGAGACCGAGCATGAGAAGTCCATCGACCCGACCGGCGCCATCGCCGCCGTGTACCACGCCACCCGCTCCATCGGCGCGGCGCTCTTCGGCCAGGGTGCGCTGCTGGCCGAGCACAGCGCCAAGGCGATGGCGCTGCTGCCGCGCATGCCGGGCTACTACATCTCGGTGGCCGCGCGTGTGCTGCGCGGCGTGTCGCTGTGCGACCAGGCCCGCGCCCTGCCGGCCGGTGCCGAAGGCCGCACCAAACTCCTGGAAGAGTTCGACGGGCTGCTGAAGTGGCTGAGCGCGCGCGCGGCCGATGCGCCTGAAAACTTCCTGCACCTGCAACGCTGGCTCGAAGCAGAGCGTGCGTGGATGGCCGACTCGGTGTGGGCCGCCGGCATCGCCTTCGAAGCGGCCACCGCCGAGTCGACGCAGCACAGCCGACCGTGGCACCGCGCCATGGTCCACGAGCGCGCCGCCCTCTTCCACCTGAGCGAAGGCATGGAGCAGCGCGCCCTGCCGCTGATGCTGCACGCCTGCGAAACGTATGAGGCCTGGGGCGCCGTGGCGAAGGTAAAGGAACTGCGCCGCACCCACCCCTTCCTGCGCGCTGCGCTGCAAAAGCGCAATGCCGACGGCGCCGCGCCGCACAGTACGGTGGTCGACACCGAAGCCGTCGACATGATCGCGGTGCTGCGCGCCTCGCAGGCGCTCAGCTCGGAAACCAGCCTTGCCAAGCTCACCACAGCGGTCGGCAAGGTGCTCTCGGCCATCACCGGCGCGACCGGCGTGCGGCTCGTCATCAAGGCCGACGACGGCAGCGGCGCCTGGGTGCTGGCCGACACGCTGGCCCGCGACAGCGGCGCGCTCACCGTCGACCAGGCCGGCGCCGAGGCGACCATTCCGCTCTCGGTCTTCCGCTACGCCGAGCGCCTGAACCAGGTGCTGGTGGTCGACGACGTGACGAGCGACGACCGCTTCGCCGCCGACCCCTACGCGCAGAAGTTCGCGCAGTGCTCGCTGATGATGGTGCCCATCCTCAAGCAGGGCGCGCTCAACGCGATGCTGATGCTCGAGAACGAGCAGCGCCGCAAGGCCTTCAGCGCCGAGCGGCTCGACTCGGTGGCCATGATCGCCGGCCAGCTGTCGGTGTCTTTGGACAACGCATTGCTCTACGCGTCGCTTGAGAAGCGCGTGGCCGAGCGCACCGCGCAGCTGCGCCAGAAGACCAACGACATCAACGCCATGCTGCAGAACATGCCGCAAGGTGTGCTGACGGTGGTGGCCGGTGGTGCGATCCACCCCGAGTACTCCGCCTACCTGGAAACGATCCTCGAAACGAAGGACATCGCCGGGGTCTCGGTGATGGACCTGATCTTCACGAACACGAGCCTCGGCGCCGACCTGCTGTCGCAGGTGGATGCGGCGATCGCCTCGGTGATCGGCGAAGACGAGATGAACTACGAGTTCAACTCGCACCTCTTGGTGACCGAGTTCGACAAGACCCTGGCCGACGGCACGGTGAAGTCGCTGGCGCTGAGCTGGTCGCCGATCGCCAACGACGAAGGCACGGTCGACAAGCTCATGCTCTGCGTGCGCGACGTGACCGAGCTCAAGCGCCTGGAAGCCGAGGCCAACGCCCGCAAGCGCGAGCTGCAGGTGATCGGCGAGATCCTGGCGGTGAGCCAGGAGAAGTTCCACGAGTTCATCGACAGCGCGCGCGGCTTCATCGCCGAGAACAAGGCGCTGATCGAGAAGACGGCCGAGAAGAACCTCGACGCGATCAACCTGCTGTTCCGCAACATGCACACCATCAAGGGCAATGCGCGGACCTACGGGTTCCTTGGGCTGACCAATCAGGTTCACGTGACGGAGCAGCACTACGACGACCTGCGCAAGGATGCGGAGGCGGTCTGGGAGCAGCCGGTGCTGCTGGCCGAGCTGGCCCAGGTGAGCGAGCTGATCGAGCAATACGCGCATGTGAACGACACCGTGCTCGGCCGCAAGGGCCCGGGCCGCAGGGCCTCGGTCGAGAAATTCCTGATGGTCGAGCGCGAGCTGGTGCAGCAGGTGCTGCAGCAACTGATGGGCGCCGACCGCACGAGCCTCACCTCGGTGACGAGCGCGCTCGACGCGGTGGGCGCACGCCTGCACATGCTCGGCACCCAGCCGCTCGGCGAGGTGCTCTCGGGCACGCTCGAATCGCTGCCCTCGCTGGCCCGCGAGCTGGGCAAGGAAGTGCCCGAGGTCTCGATCGACGACCACGGCATCGCCATCCGCACGCAGGCGAGCGCGCTGCTCAAGAACCTCTTCACCCACCTGCTGCGCAACTCGGTCGACCACGGGCTCGAGCCCGCCGCCGACCGTGTGGCCGCGGGAAAACCGGCGGCCGGCCACATTCGCCTGCGCCTGGGCGTGGACGACGGCAAGCTGCACATCCACCTGCGCGACGACGGCCGGGGCCTGGCCATCGGCAAGATCCGCCAGCAGGCGATGGCGCAGAACCTGCTGACCCGCGGTGCCAAGAGCAGTGCCGAAGAGATCGCGCAGCTCATCTTCCGCTCGGGCTTCTCGACGGCAGAGAAGGTCACGGAGGTCTCGGGCCGTGGCGTGGGCATGGACGCGGTGCGCGCCTTCCTGGAGAAGGAAGGCGGCGAGATCGCCATCCGCTTCCTCGACGACAAGGAGAGCGCCGACTTCCGCGCCTTCGAGACGGTGATCAGCCTGCCCGACAAGTTCGCCGCCTCCGCGCACGCCGCGATGTCGTTCGACGCCCTGCGCGCCCGCCTGCAGGCCGCCAAGAACAGCACACCCGGCTGAAGGCCCAGCCAAGCGCACGCTTCAGATTCGTAACCAACAGCCGATAGAGCCTGTCATGACCGTTGTCTCGCTCGCCCTCCTTGCCCTCGGCCTCATCGCCGGCGCCGGCGCCACCTTCTGGTGGGGCCGAAAGCGCACCGCCGAAGCCGTGGAACTGGCCCGTACCACCGCCGTGCAGGCGGTCGAGCAGGCCAGTGCCGCCACCGTCGCCGAGCTGCAGCGCCAGCTCGAAGAGCAGGCCCGCTCGGCTGCCGCCGAACGCGCCGCCCTCGAAGCCCAGCACCACGAACAGCACCGCACCCACCAGATGCTGCTCAAGACCGTGAGCAGCGGCGCCGAGTCGCTGAAGAACCATGCCCTCGAAGGCGCCGACCGCCTGGGCGGCACCATCGACAAGCTGCTGGGCCTGATCGAAACCTTCGAGCGCTGGAACGACGAGCTCAACCAGCTGCTGCAGCACAACCGCGAGATGCACTCGAAGAACGACGAATTCGCGCAGATCGTGAACCAGGTGATCATCGTCGCGCTCAACGCCTCGATCGAGGCCGCCCGTGCCGGCGACCAGGGCCGCGGTTTCGCCGTCGTCGCCGCCGAGGTGCGCGACCTCGCCACCCGCGCCGACAAGCTGTCGAAAGACTACCGCTCCAACCTCTACAAGAACGACCTCATCACCGGCGCCACCTTCCAGGACCTGCAGGCCGGCGGCAAGATGATCATGGGCGCCCTGAACGAGCTGCGCCTCCTGAATGGAAAAACGCGCCAGGCCGTGATGGCGGAGGCCGCGTGAAAGTCGCGGCGGTCAGCGACCGGGCGCGCAGCGGCCTCGACTACTTCGTTGCCCAGGCCACGAAGAACTCGCTCATCCCCGCCGGCACCCCCTGCGAGGTGCTGCCCGACGACGACAGCGCCATCCCCAAGGCGCCCGACGTGGTGATGTTCTCCGTCTCGTCGTACCTCTTTCGCGTGGTGCTGCTCCTCCAGTTCGACCACGACCTCGCCACCCGCGCCTACGTGGCGGGCCTCGCGGGCACGCCCGTCGACGAGATGCAGGGCGAGCGCTTTCTCGACACGATGAACGAGCGGGGCAACCTCTTCTGCGGCGCGCTGAACCGCGACCTGGTGCCTTTCTTTCCCCACATCGGCATGTCAACCCCGTGTGTGCTCAAGCGCAACTCGGTGGAGCATGTCGCTGCCGTGAAGCCGAGTTACCACCGGCGCTTCCGCTGCGAGCTGTCACCCGGCGTGGTGATGTACTTCACGCTCGCACTGTGCGCCGATGTCGACTTCGACTTCCCCTTTGAACCGCGTGCGGAAGAGGAAACCGACACAGCGGGCGAACTGGAGATGTTCTAGACATGAATCACCCTGCCACACCGGCCGCCGTCGTCGCCGCCGGGTCGTCCTTGGTCTCCAAGGTGCTCGTGCTCGACAGCGACCCGGCCCAGCACGCCGTCACCAAGGCCTTCTGCGAGGCGAACGATCTCGTGGCCGTGAAAGTGGCGGCGGGCAATGCCATGTCGGTGCTGCGCACCAACGTCGACCTCGGCGCCATCCTGCTGTGGGAGCACACCCGCGGCCCCGGTGGCGGCATCGCGATGGCCCGCGAGATCCACCAGGTGCGCCCCGACCTGCCGATCTTCCTGCGCCGCGACACCGAGCCCACGCTCGACGACCTGCCCGAGGCCGACCGCCGGCACTTCCGCGCGGCCTACACCATGCGCCACCTCGAGGTGCTGCGCGAGGCGGTGGCGTCGTCGCTCTTCAACCGCGTCTACCCCGGCGCGCTGGTGCGCGGCATCACCGAGGTGAGCAAGACGGCCATCGAAGTGCAGTTCAAGGACGTGCTCGTCGAGCACGACGCGCCTTGCCTGGTGAAGGACCGCATCATCTTCGGCGAGCTCTTCAGCATGATCCCGCTCGAGAGCAACTGGTGCCGCGGCTACATGATGCTGCAGACCGAAGAGCAGGAGCTGATGGACTTCGTGCGCTGCGAGACCTTCGGCACGGCGCACAACGAGGTCTCGAGCTTCCGCGAGATCAACAGCCTGCTCGGCGAAGCCACCAACATGGTGTGGGGCGCCTTCAAGAACCGCTTCATCAGCGACGAGCCCGACCACAGCCGCTCGCTGACGCAGGTGCCCATCATCGTGAACCACCGGCACCGCTACATCTCGTTCGGCTCCGACGACCCCTTGCTGTGCGTGAAGTACCGCCTGCACGACCGCCGCGACCCCGAGGTGAACCCGATCACCGTGTACCAGTGGTTCGCGTTCAACCTGTCGTGGTCGCCCGACAAGTTCAAGGAAAACATTCCTTCGGTGGACTCGATGTTTGCCTCCGGCGAACTCGAGCTTTTCTGATCTTTCTTCTTTTCTCCGACTGACAGAGGTAAATCAAATGGCCCAGATCCTGGTTGTGGACGATTCCAGCACCGTGCGCGTGGAAGTGAGCGACTTCCTCAAGAAGGCCGGCCTCGCGGTGGAAACCGCGGTCGACGGCCGCGACGGCCTGACCAAGCTCAAGAGCGACCCCGGCATCAAGCTCGTGGTGAGCGACGTGAACATGCCCAACATGGACGGGCTCACGATGGCCGAGAAGATCCGCGGCGAGCTGAACAATGCTGCGGTGAACATCATCATGCTCACCACCGAGAACTCGCCGATCATGAAGGAGCGGGGGAAGGCGGCGGGGATCAAGGGGTGGATCGTGAAGCCGTTCAAGGGGGATGCGGTGCTCGCCACGTTCAAGAAGTTGGCGGGGGCCTGACACTGGCTTTTGCACTGCGTGGCTGTTTGCCGGGTCTCGGCCCGGCGGCCGAATTACTTTCTTTGCTTCGCCAAAGAAAGTAATCAAAGAAAGGCGACCCGACGGTGGCGGTCCGGCCGGAGGCCGGACTGCTCTGCGGTGCTCGGTCTCGAGGGGCCGCGCCGAACTCACTTCGCGCCGTGCCGGCGCTACGTTCAAACAGGCGGCGCGAAGTCAGTTCACGATGCGCGCTGACGCGCGCGCCCCTCAAGCCCTGCGCTCCTCGACGCCACCCACGGGAAGCGGTGCGATACGGCTCGCTTCGCATCGCCTCACCTCCCCTCCCCCTGTTCGCCCTCATATCACCGTTCGCCCTGAGCTTGTCGAAGGGCCTGTGCCACACGCTGGCTTCGACAGGCTCAGCCCGAACGGTGGGGGGGTGGGGGTGGGGCACAAACCCAACCCAGCACGAGGCGAAGCGAGCCGAGAGTACGAGGCCAGCGAAGCTGGCGAGGGTATCCCGGGGCCCTTGAGAGCCGTCGAGCAGCGCAGGGCTTTGTGGGGCGCGCGTCAGCGCGCTTCGTCCTCTGACTTCGGGGCGCCTGTCTGAACGCAGCGGCCGAAGGCCGCGTAGTGAGTTCGACCCGACCCACAAAGACCGAGCAGCGCAGAGCAGTCCGCCCTAGGCGGACCGGCGAACGGGGTCGCCTTTTCTTTGCCTACTTTCTTTTGGCGAAGCAAAAGAAAGTAGGTCGCCCGCCGGGGCGAAATCCCGGCAAGCCGCCTACGCAGTAACCCGAAACACCGCCACCACATCCACCAACTGCCGCGCCTGCACCTTGAGACTCTCCGCAGCAGCAGCAGACTCCTCCACCAACGCCGCATTCTGCTGCGTCACCTGATCCAACTGCGCCACCGCATCGCTCACCTGTCCAATACCGGTGGTCTGCTGAAGCGTCGCCGAGCTGATCTCCGAGATGAGCTGCGACACATGCCGCACCTGCGACACGATCGCCCCCATCGTCTCGCCAGCCGCCCCGGCCTGACGTGACCCCGCCTCCACCTTCTCCACGCTCGCCTGGATCAGCGACTTGATCTCCTTGGCGGCCACCGCCGAGCGCTGCGCGAGCGTGCGCACCTCGCCGGCCACCACCGCAAACCCTCGCCCCTGCTCGCCAGCACGCGCCGCCTCCACCGCCGCGTTGAGCGCGAGGATGTTGGTCTGGAACGCAATGCCATCGATCACGCCGGTGATCTCGTTGATCTTCTCGCTGGCCGCACTGATTTCGGCCATCGTGCTCACCACCTGGTCGACGGCGGCACCACCCTGCCCCGCCGTCTGCGAAGTCGCTTCGGCCAGCTCGGCCGCCTGGCGGGCGGTGTCGGCGTTGTGGCGCACGGTGGCGGTGATCTGCTCCATCGACGCGGCCGTCTGCTGCAGGTTGCTCGCCTGCTCTTCGGTGCGCTGGCTCAGGTTCAGGCTGCCGGTGGAAATCTCCGACGAGCCGGTGGCGATGCTGTCGCTGCTCTGGCGCACGGTGCCCACGATCTTCACCAGGCTGTCGTTCATGCGCTTCAGCGCGTTGAGCAGTTGGCCGGTCTCGTCGCGGCCGCCCGCCTCGATGTGCGAGTTGAGGTCACCGGCCGCCACCGTCTCGGCGATCTGCACGGCGCGGCGGATCGGCGCGACGATGCTGCGCGCCACCCACCAGCCCACCACCACCAGCGCGGCCATCGAGAGCAGCACCGCCACCGCGATGGTGGCGCGCGCCACGCGCGAGGTGGCGTTGCTCTCGGCTTGCATGCGCTTGGCCTGGGCTTCGATCTTGTCGCTCACGGCCTCCATCTCGTCTTCGAGGCTCTTGAATGACTTCATGAAGTCGCCCATGCGCGCCTCGGCGGCGGCACGGTCGGTGAAGGCGAGGTTCACCACCGCCGTCGCGCTGTCGACATACGCGATGAGCGCCGGGCGCACCTTGTCGACGGCCGCGCGGGCCTCGGCGTCGAGCGCCAGGGTCTCCAGCGTCTTGAGCGATTCGCGGAACTGGCCCGCGTGTTCGGCGAGGTCGTCCTTCACCGCCTTCTGCGCCTCGGCGTCTTTCTTCTCGCCGGCCAGCAGCGCGGCCAGCACGTCGGCGCGCAGGGCGTCGTGCGCCATGTCGGCCTGCAACTGGTAGCGCAGCGCCGATCCCACGTTGGTGAGGTGGTCGGACGACGCGGCCAGCCGTGCGGTGGAGACGAAGCCGGTCGCGCCCACGGTCAGCACGAAGGCCAGGCCGAGCAGGCCCATCGCCAGCAGCTTGCGGCGGATGTCGAGATGGAAGAAGTTCATGGCCCGGCCCTTCAGAATCGGATGGAGATGCCCACGCCCCACTGGAAGTCGGGCGAGTCGGCGGTCAGGCCGCGGGCGATGCTGAAGTCGAGCTGCAGCGCGTCGGTCACGAGGTGCGTCACGCCGGCATCGAAGGTGACGACGGAGCCGCCGTTCTTCTTCGAAGCGAGCTGCTGGCCCGCGAGTTCGATGAAGGTCTTCCAGGTGGGCGACCATTCCTTGCCCAAGGTCACGGCGAGGATGCCGGCGGCGTAACGCTTGCCGGTGTCGTTCTTGTCGACTGCGACACCCGGCATCACGCCGAACGAAAGACCGTGCGGCAGCTCCCATTCGGCCACGCCGCGCAGCGAAGGGCGCAAGCCCTGGCCGCGGTAGGCGCCGGAGCCGCTGTCGAGGTCCACATGCAGCAGCCAGGCGACGCCTGGCTTGCCGCTGGCGTCGTCGCCATCCTGCATGTGCCACTTGAGGCCGAGCGCGGCGTCGGACGTGCCGCGCTCGCGCTGCGTGCCGCTCGCATCGGTGCTGCTGCTGCGCGTGATGCCATCGCTTTCGACGCGGAACTCCAGCGTGTCGTTGAAGCCCAGGCGCAGCAGCGTGGGCGTCACGGCCATGCGCGAGCGCACGCCATCGGCGCGGTTGCGCTCGGAGGCGAAGCCGGTCTCGATCTGCACGCGGCCCTTCCCGACCACGTCGCTCGACTCCACGAAGTCGGGCCGGTCGGTGGCGATGCTGTCTTCGGCGGCGGCGGCCGGGTTGAAGATGGTCGCCAGGCAAAAGAGGGCGCATGCCGCGGCGATCAACATCGCGGCGCTGGGTCTGTCGTTCATGGGTCTAGCTTTCGAGCAGGGGTCAGGCTTGTGCCCCGATCACGGCACCGATGCGGATCGAGTGCGTCTCGGGGATCTCGGAATGACCCAGCACCCGCAGGCGCGGCGCCGCTCGCTTGAGCAGGCGCGCCATCGGGGCGCGGATCATGTCGGGCACCAAGAGGCAGGCCGGGTGGCCCAGGTCTTCCTGGCGCTTGGCCGATTGCGCGGCGCTGCGCGCGAGCGTGTCGGCCACGCCCGGGTCGAGCGCCGCACCGTGCGGCGAGTTGAGGGCCTGGGTGACCAGCCGCTCGAGTTCGGGTTCGAGTGCGATGACCTCCAGCTCCTGCACCGGGCCGTAGATCTGCTGCACGATCGCGGGCGCGATGTGGATGCGGATGCGGCGGGCCAGCTCGGCCGGGTCGCTCACCGTCGACGAATGTTCGGCCAGGCACTCCACGATGGAGCGCATGTCGCGGATGTGCACGCCTTCTTCGAGCAGCAGCTGCAGCACCTTCTGCAACGAGGGAATGCTCACCATCTTGGGCACCACGTCTTCGATCATGCGCGGCGCGAGCTTGGTCACGTGCTCCACCAGCTGCTGCACCTCCACGCGGCCGAGCAGGCGCGCGGCGTGCATCTGCATCAGGTGCGACAGGTGCGTGGCGATCACGGTCGAGCAGTCGACCACCGTGAAGCCATTCATCTGCGCGGCTTCGCGCTGGCGCTCTTCGATCCACACTGCGGGCAGGCCAAAGGCGGGGTCGGTGGTCTTGGTGCCGATGAGATTCGTCGTCGCACCGCCCGGGTTGATGGCGAGCAGCATGCCGGGGAAGGCTTCGCCCTCGCCCACCACCGCGCCACGCAGCGTGAGGCGGTACATGCTGGGCTTCAACTCCAGGTTGTCGCGGATGTGCACCGGCGGCGGCAGGAAGCCCACGTCTTGCGCGAACTTGCGGCGCACGCCCTTGATGCGCTGGAGCAGGTCGCCGTTCTTGGCCTTGTCGACGAGTGCGATCAGGCGGTAGCCCACTTCGAGGCCGAGCGTGTCGACGGGTTGCAGGTCGTCCCAGGTGGCTTCGGCGTTGGGCTCGGCGGCCACGGCCGGCGTGGGCGGGGCGAGCTTGGCGCGCTGGTTGCGACGGTGCATCCACCAGGCGCCGTAGCCGAGGGCCGAGGCGATCAAGAGGAACACCAGGTGCGGCATGCCGGGGATCAGCCCCAGCAGGCCGATCACACCCGCGGTGATGGCGAGCGTGCGCGGCGAGTTGAAGACCTGGCTGCCGATCTGCGTGCCGACGTCCTGCTCCTTGCCGACGCGCGAGACGACCATCGCGGCTGCGACCGAGATCAGCAGCGCGGGCACTTGCGCGACGAGTGCGTCGCCGATGGCGAGCAGGATGTAGCTGTTGGCGGCCTGGCCGGCCGACAGGCTGTGCTGCACCACGCCGATGATGAAGCCGCCGATGATGTTGATGAAGAGGATGAGCAAGCCCGCCATCGCGTCGCCGCGCACGAACTTCGACGCACCGTCCATCGAGCCGAAGAACTCGGCTTCCGCGCCCACTTCGGCGCGGCGGCGCTTGGCTTCCTTCTCGTCGATGAGGCCGGCGTTCAGGTCGGCGTCGATCGCCATCTGCTTGCCGGGCATCGCATCGAGCGTGAAGCGCGCCGCCACTTCGGCAATGCGCTCCGCACCCTTGGTCACCACCACGAAGTTGATGACCACGAGGATGGCGAACACGATCAGGCCGACCGCGAAGTTGCCGCCGATCAGGAAGTGCCCGAAGGATTCGATCACCTTGCCGGCCGCGCCGGGGCCGGTGTGGCCTTCCATCAGCACCACGCGGGTGGAGGCGATGTTGAGCGACAGGCGCATCAGCGTCGTCAACAGGATGACGGTCGGGAAGGCCGAGAAATCGAGCGGGCGCACCATGTAGGCGGCCACCACCATCACCATCAGCGCGAGCGCGATGTTCAGCGTGAACATCATGTCGAGCGCAAACGCCGGCAACGGCAGCACCATCATCGCGAGCACGAGGATGATGAACACCGGCGCCATCAGCGCCTTCATTGCGCCTGCATGCTGCGGCCCAAGCCACGCTTGCAACTGCTTCATCACGGGATTCATTCCATCACCTCGTCAGGCACCCAGCCCGGCTTGTTGTGCGGGTCCAGCTCCGGCGGCACGTTGAGATCGGGCAGCGCGCCCGGCATCGCCACGCGGCCGGCGATGGCGGCGCGCAGCTGGTACACGTAGGCCAGCACCTGCGCCACGGCGGAGAAGAGCGCCGCGGGGATCTCGCGGTCGACTTCGGCGTGGGCATAGAGCGCTCGGGCGAGCACCGGCGCCTGCAGCACCGGCACCTGCGATTCGCGGGCGGTGTCGCGGATCTTGAAGGCCATCAGGTCGGCGCCCTTGGCCACCACCTTCGGCGCGCCCATCTTGGCGTCGTCGTACTTGAGGGCCACCGCATAGTGGGTCGGGTTCATCACGACCAGGTCGGCGTTGGGAATCGCGGCGAGCATGCGCTTGTTGCTCATCTCGCGCATGCGGGCCCGCGCCTTGGCCTTGACTTCGACGTTGCCCTCGACTTCCTTCTGCTCCTGCTTCATTTCCTGGTGGCTCATCTTGAGCCGCTGGGCATGCAGGAACTTCTGCAGCGGCACGTCGACCGTCGCAAAGAGCGCCAGCGCCAGCAGGAGCAGCAGCATGCCGCCCACGATGGCGGTGCCGGCATGCGAGAGCGCGGCCGGCAGCGCCATGGTGAGCGCACCGCCGAAGGTGTCGATGTTGGCGCGCAGGTAGAGCGCGCCGACGGTGCCGAGGATGAGCGCCAGCAGCGAGGCCTTGAGCGCATCGATGAGCTGCTGCTTGGAGAAGATGCGCGGGATGCCGGTGATCGGGTTGAGCTTGCCGAAGTTGGGCATGAGCGGCTTGAAGGTCCACACCCAGCCGCCGGCGAAGACGCTGGCGGCCAGTGCCACGACCATCATCAGCGCGCCCAGCGGCAGCACGATCAGCAGCATCTGCATGGCCAGATCGGCCAGGCGCTGGGTCATGAATTCGGGCGACTGCACCGCCGCCGCGTTGAAGCGCAGGCCGTTCTGGAGCAGCTTGCCCGACCAGTGCGTGATCTGCGGCGCCGCGGCGACGACAGCGGCGCCACCCACCGCGATGGCGGCGAAGTGCCCCAGGTCGCGCGAACGCACGACCTGGCCCTCTTTGCGGGCTTTGTCCAGCTTCCGTTGCGAAGCTGGCAGGTTGCGGTCTTGGTCGGAGGCGGCCATGGATGGGGGTGGTAGTCCCCATCATTGTTTCGATTCGCGGCGGAATCTTGAGCCGGATAAGAGGGCAAAGGCCGGCCCACTTCGCGCCTTGCGGCGGCGCGCGATGTCAGTGCCCGCTACAAGAACTTGGAGAGCATCTGCTCCAGCACCATCGTGAACGGCGCCTGCATCATCGGCAGCGTGAGCAGCACCCCGAAGAGGCCGACGGCCAGGGTGATGGGGAAGCCGATGGCAAAGATGTTCATCTGCTGCGACACGCGCGAGATGACGCCCAGCACGAGGTTGACGAAGAGCAGCATCGTCACCATGGGCAGCGCGATCCACAGGCCCAGCTGGAAGACTTCAGCGCCCCAGGTGTGCGGCTGCAAGGTGCGCAGGAAGGCAAACGGCTCGGGCGACACCGGGAAGGCATTGAAGCTGCCCACCAGCGCCATGATGATGAGCAGGTGGCCGTTGATCACGATGAAGAGCCAGGCGACCGTGGTGCCGAAGAATCGGCCCACCGCCGTACCCGCCCCGCCGGTCGACGGGTCGAAGAAGCCGGCGTAGTTGAGGCCCATCTGCAGGCCGACGAGTTCACCGGCGAACTCGATAGCGGCGAAGACGATGCGCGCCGCGAAGCCGAGCGTGAGGCCCACCAGCACCTGCTGGATCACGACGAGCACCGCCACCGCGGAGTTCAGCTGGATCACCGGCATCGCCGGGAGCGAGGCTTGCGCGCAGACGGTGATGAGAAATGCGAGCGCCACGCGGATGCGCATCGGCACCTGCCGCTGCGACAGCACCGGGATGGTGGTGAACAGCGCCAGCGTGCGCAGGAACGGCCACAGGAGCGGCGTGAGCCACTCCATGACCTGGGCTTCGGTGAAGGTGAGCACGGCTACAGGCCCTTCGACAGGCTCAGGGCGAACGGCGCGAGGTCAGCCGACCGCGCCGGGAATCGACGTGATCGTGCGCTGGATGAACTCGACCAGCGTGGTCATCATCCACGGGCCGGCAATCGCCATCACCGCCACGGCGGCGACGAGCTTCGGCACGAACGACAGCGTCGATTCGTGGATCTGCGTGGCCGCCTGGAAGATGCTCACGAGCAGGCCTACGCCGAGGATGACCAGCAGCACGGGAGCGGCCACCATCAGCAGGAGGTAGAGGCCTTGTTGGCCGACGGTGAAGACTTGTTGGGAATCCATGCTTGAACCACCACCGTTCGCCCTGAGCCTGTCGAAGGGCAGCGAACGCATCGGAAAGGGCTTCGACAGGCTCAGCCCGAACGGACCATCAGGTCGCGAAGCTCGCCGCCAGCGAACCCAGCAGCAGGTTCCAGCCATCGGCCAGTACGAAGAGCATCAGCTTGAAGGGCAGCGCCACCAGCACCGGGCTCAGCATCATCATGCCCAGGCTCATCAGCACGCTGGCCACGATCATGTCGATCACGAGGAAGGGGATGAAGATGAGAAAGCCGATCTGGAAGGCGCTTTTCAGCTCGCTCGTGACGAAGGCAGGCACCAGCACCTTGAAGGGCACGTCGGCGGCCTTCACGCTCGGGTCGACCTTCGCGAGCTTGGCGAAAAGGGCCACGTCGGACTGACGCGTCTGCTTGAGCATGAACTCGCGCATGGGCACCTCGCCGCGCTTGAGCGCTTCGTCGAAGGCGATCTTGTTTTCGCTGTACGGCTGGTAGGCCTGGGTGTAGACCTTGTCGAGCGTCGGGCTCATCACGAAGAAGGTGAGGAAGAGGGAGAGGCCCACGATCACCTGGTTGGGCGGCGCCGACTGCGTGCCGAGCGCCTGGCGCAAGAGGCTCAGCACGATCACGATGCGGGTGAAGCCCGTCATCAAGAGCAGCACGGCCGGCAAGAAGCTCAACGCGGTGAAGAAGAGCAGCGTCTGGATCGGCACCGAGTAGCTGGTGCCGCCCGCGCCCTGGCCCACCACCAGCGGCAGGCTCGGGCCGCCCGCTTGTTGGGCTAAAGCCATGCAAGGAACTGCCGAAATCAACGACAGGCTGGCAATGCGGGCCACGCGCTTCATGCGGGGCGAAAAAAAAGCGAGATCAGTGTCCACCACTGGGTCCTTGGGGATCGCGGCGCAGCTTGGCAAGCAGCTGTGCAAAAGGGGGCACCGGCTGGCCGGCGCTTGGTGCGGCATCGGCCTGTGGCGGCATGGTGTGCAGCGTGGTGATGGTCTGCGCGGTCACGCCGAGCACGAGCCACTGGCGGTCGGCGCCTTGCCCCACTTCGACGGTGACGATGCGCTGGCTCGGAGACAGCGGCAGCATGGCGACGCTGCGCATCACGCCCTGTCCACCCGCGCCACCCATCGGCGTGCGCTTGAGCAGCCACAGCGCGGCCGGGATCATCGCCACGATGGCAATGAACCACAGGATCGAGGTGATACCAGTGGACATCAGCCGCCCTTGCTCAGGCGGCGCATGCGCTCGCTCGGCGTCACGATGTCGGTGAGGCGGATACCGAACTTGTCGTTCACCACCACCACCTCGCCCTGGGCGATCAGGTAGCCGTTGACCAGCACGTCCATCGGCTCGCCGGCCAGTGCGTCGAGCTCGACCACCGAGCCTTGCGCCAGCTGCAGGATGTGCTTGATGGGGATGCGGGTGCGACCCAGTTCCACGGTGAGCTGCACCGGGATGTCCAGGATCATGTTGATGTCGTTGCCCGCCGCGGCCGGGTTGGCCTGGCCGAAGTTCTGGAACGCGACCGGCGCGGCCTGCTCGGCCTGCACTTCGGCGGCGACTTCGGGCTTGGCTTCGGCGAGCGCAGCAGCCCATTCGGCTGCCATCGCGTCTTCGGCGGATTGGCCGGTGTTTTCTTCAGCTGACATTGTTCTCTCCAAGCCAGGTCAGGTTTGAGCTGGACAACATGCGATCGATCTTGAGGGCGTACTTGCCGTTGGACGTGCCGTAGTGGCAGTCGAAGATGGGCACGCCCACCACCTTGCCCTGGATGCCGGCTTCGAGGTCGAGCTCGATGAAATCACCCGGCTTGAAGGCGAGCAGCTGCTCGACCGTGGCATCGGCCTTGGCGAGCTCCGCCACGACCTCGACCTCGGCGGCCTGGATCTGCTGCTTCATCAGGTTGACCCAGCGGCGATCGGGTTCGTTGCTGTCGCCCTGGATGGTCGAATACAGCACGTCGCGGATGGGCTCCAGCGTGGCGTAGGGAATGCAGAAGTGGATGGTGCCGGTGGTGTCGCCGATCTCGAGCGTGAAGCTCGTGGCGACCACGATCTCGCTCGGCGTGGCGATGTTGGCGAACTGGGGCTGCATCTCCGAGCGCTGGTAGTCGAGCTCCAGCGGGTAGATGCCGTTCCACGCCTTCTTGTATTCGGCGGTGATCACCTCCACCAGGCGCGTGATGATGCGCTGCTCGGTGGGCGAGAAATCGCGGCCCTCGATGCGGGTGTGGAACTTGCCGGCACCGCCGAAGAGCGCGTCGATCACGGCGAACACCAGCGTCGGGTCGCACACGATGAGGCCCGAACCGCGCAGCGGCCGCACGCTCATGATGTTGAAGTTGGTGGGCACCACGATCTCGCGCAGGAAGGCGCTGTACTTCTGCACCTTGATGCCGCCGATGGAAATCTCGGGGCTGCGGCGGATGAAGTTGAAGAGACCGATGCGGATGTTGCGCGCGAAGCGCTCGTTGATGATCTCCATCGTGGGCATGCGCCCACGGACGATCCGCTCCTGGCTCGCGATGTCGTAGTCGCGGATGCCGCCTTGCGCGACCTCTTCCTGCTCGAGCTTCTGGCTCTCGCCGGTGATGCCCTGCAGCAGCGCATCGACTTCGTCTTGCGACAGGATTTGCTGGTTCATGTTCTTACTGAACGATGAAGTTCGAGAAGTGGACGCGTTTGATCGGGCTGCTTGCGGAAGCGCTCGCCTTCTTCTTCTTTTTCTTCGGCTGGTCTTCGTCTTCCACCTCGTCGTCGGTGGACTCGACCCGCGCCACGGGTTCATCCTTGATCTCGATGCCCAGCGGCAGCCCGGCCTCGCGCATGATGTCTTTCGCCAGGGCCAGCTTGCCCTCGCGCGACAGCAGCTGCCCCGAGGTCTTGTGCGACAGCACCATCAGGATGCCGTTGCGGATGGCCGGCATGTAGGCCTTCATCTCTTCGGCGAACTTGGCGTCTTCGACTTCCAGCGTCACGCCGATCTGGGCGTAGCGGTCGCTTTCCTTGTCGGCCAGGTTGACGACGAAGGGCTCGAGCGGCACGAACACGGGCGGGTGTTTGGCCGCGTCTTTGCGGCGGGCTTCGGCTGCGGCGGCCGCACTGGCTTCGCCACCGTCTTCTTCCTCGGCGGCGGCAGCGGCGGCGGCCTTCTTCTTCATCACGACCACGGCCGCGGCACCACCCCCGAGCACCAGCACCAGCACGGCTGCGAGGATGATGATCAGCTTCTTCTTGCCCTTGGGGGCAGGGGCATCGCCGGCGACGGCATCGGCCGTGGCGGCAGCGGCTTTGGACATGGACACTCCTTCAATGGAGAGCCCGCACGGGGCTCTTCTTGAAGGAAATTATGAAAACCGGGGCGGTTTTCGAAGGCTCGATAAGCGGGCGGAAAGCCCGGCTTCAGCGATGTGATCGTCATTCCCGCTTTCGCGGGAATGACGGTGGCAGGATCAGGCGTAGAGGTCGACGCCGCCAGCCGAAACGCGCGTCGTCACACGGCGAGATGTGACATCCGTCTCAACTCCGCCGACGGCACGGGCGTTGCCGTCACCGCGCTCACCTCGGCCGTCGCCCTCGCCTTGCTCACGCCCACGGGCCTGGCTGTGCACGCCGCCGCCGGAGAGCGTGAAACCGGCCTCGCGCAGCGAGGCGGCGAGTTCGGGCAGGCCGTTTTCGATGATCTGCCGCGTGGCCGCCGAATCGGCGCCGAAATTGACCTGCGCCTGCGTGCCGTCGATGGCGATCTGCACCGAGATCGGCCCCATCTCGGCCGGGTTGAGGTGCAGTTCGGCCTGCTGGATGCCGTCCTTGGCGAGCACGCTGACCTGCACGCCGAGGTCCCGGGCGAACTCGGGCGAGGTGGCCTGCGTGGGCACCTGCACCGCCACCGGGGCAGCGGTCTCGCCGGTGCGCGAGGTAGCGGGAGTCGACGCTACGCCCGCCGGGTGCGGCGTGTGCAGCTCCTGTGCAGGCTTCAGTTCGCGCCGGCTGTCGTCGACCTGGGCCAGCGCAGCCTTGAACGATGAGCTTTCCGCCGCGTCGCGGGTCGTGGGTTCGGGTTTGGCCTTGAGCTCGCGCGCCTCCTGGGCGGCGTCTTGGGCCTTCACGTCCTTGCCGGTGGCGGCGAGCGCGCCACGTGCACCGCCCTTTTTCGACGCGTCGGCCGTGTCGGCCAGCTCGTCGCCTGCGGCGGCCTTGCCCTTGGCGGCCTCGGCCTCCGGCGGCGCCACCGGCCGCTGCAGCGAGGCCAGCCAGTCGGCCAGGGCAGGGTCGGCGGCGGGGGATTCGGTGTCGACCTTCTCGGCACGGTCGGCGCTGTCGCCCTCACCGTCGGCCTTCGCGGCCTTGTCGGCGTGTTTGTCGGACTCGGCCTTGTGGCCCTTCTCGGCCTTGCCCGACTTGTCGGCCTTCTCGCCCTTGTGGCTGCGCTCGCCGGCCTGGGCGGGCTTGGTCGCGTCGGCTTCAGGTGCCGCATCGGGCGTGGGCGCTTCGGCCTCGCGCGCCTGGGCCCGGCTCAGCATCTGCGAGAAGCCGGGTTGTGACGACGGGGCCGGTGCCGCGGCCTGCGCCGGCATCTGCGGTGCAACGGGCGGAACGAAAGACGAGATGGCGGGGTTCATGGTCGGGGCTCGATCGGGGTCAGCGGACTCAGCGGGCTCAGGCGGCGATGGAGCGCTGCTGCAGCTGCGCCCAGGCGGCACGCGCCGCGAATTCATCGGTCTGCTTCTGGTCGCGGCGGTCCGCGGCGATGCGCTGCTCGGTGAGGCGGCGCTCGAGCAGCTTGCGCACCGAGGCCACGCGCATCTCCTGCTCGCGCAGGTCTTCGCGCGCCTGCTCGACCTTGCGCTCGGCGTGCGCGGCAATCTGCTGCTGCTGCTCGATGGCCTGCGTGAGGCGGCTGCTGAAGCCCTGGTAGCACTGCAGGATGCTCACCGAGCTGTTCTTGCTGAACTGCTCGCGGAAGCGCCCTTCGTATTCTCCGCGGTAGGCCACCAGCTGGTCGGCCTGGCTCTGCGCAGCGGCAAAGCTGTCGCTCGCCTGCTGCAGCAGCGCCACGGCGGTGTCGCGCTCGCGCTCGGCCTGGCCCAGCAAAGCCATCAGGGGATCGATCGAAGGGTTGCTCATGGTGCAGCCTCAGTGATTCAGTGGGTGGTGAGCTCGCGCAGCTCGCGCAGGCTCTGGGTGAGGGATGCCGGCCGGTGCATGTCCTGCTGCAGCAGCGACACCATCTGCGGGTGCAGGCGCACCGCGGTGTCGAGCTCGGGGTCATTTCCGGGGCTGTAGGCGCCGAGCTGGATCAGGTCGCGCGCCTTGTTGTATTTCGCGTGCAGCTGGCGGAAGCGGCGGGCCGCATCGATGTGCGCGCCTTCGCTCACGTTGTTCATCACGCGCGAGATCGAGCGCTCGATGTCGATGGCCGGGTAGTGGCCGGCTTCGGCCAGCTCGCGGCTCAGCACGATGTGGCCGTCGAGGATGCCTCGGGCCGCATCGGCGATCGGGTCTTGCTGGTCGTCGCCTTCGCTGAGCACGGTGTAGAAGGCGGTGATCGAGCCCACGCCGTGGATGCCGTTGCCGCTACGCTCCACGAGCTGCGGCAGCTTGGCAAAGCAGCTCGGCGGGTAGCCCTTGGTGGCCGGCGGCTCGCCGATGGCCAGTGCAATCTCGCGCTGCGCCATCGCGTAGCGGGTGAGCGAATCCATCAGCAGCAGCACATGCTGGCCGCGGTCGCGGAAGTGCTCGGCAATGGCGGTGGCGTAATTCGCGCCCTGCATGCGGGTGAGCGGCGGCGCGTCGGCGGGTGCGGCCACCACCACCGAGCGGCGGATGCCGTCTTCGCCCAGGATGTCTTCGATGAACTCTTTCACTTCACGGCCGCGCTCGCCGATGAGCCCGACCACGATCACGTCGGCCGCGGTGTAGCGGGCCATCATGCCCAGCAGCACCGATTTGCCCACGCCGGTGCCGGCGAAGAGGCCGATGCGCTGGCCGCGGCCCACGGTGAGCATGCTGTTGATGGCGCGCACGCCGGTGTCGAGCGGCTGGCGGATGGGGTCGCGGTCCATCGCGTTGATGGAGCGGCGCACCAGCGGCTCCTTGTGCACGTGTTGCAGCGGGCCCTTGCGGTCGATCGGGTGGCCGTGCGAGTCGATCACGCGGCCGAGCAGGCCGTCGCCCACCGGCAGGTGCTGCGTGCGGTCTTCGCCACGGCGCCAGGGGTGGTTGGGGGTGTTGAGCTGCAGCGGCACGATGGGCGACGGGCGCGGCACCACGCGGGCGCCACTGGCCAGGCCTTGCACGTCGCTGCTGGTGGGCATGAGGTAGGCACGGTCGCCCGAGAAGCCCACCACTTCGGCCAGCACGGGCGGGACGTTGTGGTGGTCGTCCATGTGGATCTGGCACACCGAGCCCACCGGCACGCGGATGCCCGCGGCTTCGAGCACAAGACCGGCCACGCGCACGAGAGTGCCCTGCGTTTCCAGCGGCACGGGGTCGGCGGCGAAGTTCTGCAGGTCGGCGAGGTAGCGGTGCCACTTCTCGCCTTGCGCCACGGCATGGGTCTCGATGGGCGAGGTGATCATGCGGCCCCCCGATCGTCGCCGGCGTCGGCGTCATCGTCGGCGGGCGGGCCGCCGTTCCAGCGCTCGTCACAGCCGAGCGAGGCGGCAGCGCGCCGCCAGCGGGTTTCCACGCTCGCATCGATCACGCCGATGTCGGACTCGACCACGCAGCCACCACGGGTGACGTCGCTGTCGGAGATCACACGCCCGCCGCGCGCTTCGATCACCTCGGCGGCGCCCTGGGCCACGAGGGCATGGTCGTCGGGGTGCACGCGCAGCGTGATGTGCTGGGCGCTGCGCAGGAGGGTGTCGACCGCTTCCTGCGCCACGGCGGCCACGAGCTCAGGGCGCTGCGTGAGCTCGCTGCGCACGATCTGGCGCGCGAGGTGCGTGGCCGAGACGGCCAGGGCACGGGCCATGTCCTGCTGCAAGGCGTCGAGCTGGCGGTTGTACGACTCGGCGATGGCGCCCATCTGCGCGGTGATCTGTGCGGCGTAGCTTTGCTTGAAGCCGTCGAGCGCAACCAGGCCGTCGCGGTAGCCGTCTTGATAGCCGGCGGTGCGGGCGGCCTTGACGTGCGCGGCCAGGGTTTCTTCTGGAGACGGTGCCGGCGGCGCAGGCGGAGCCGGCGGCTCGGCGCGCTGCACCGGGGCTTGCGGCGCGGCTTCGTTGCCGGAGAGCGCACCGGGCTTCCACGCGGCGAAGGAGTTCAGCTCCTCGCGCGGGATGAAGCGGGCGTAGGGCGACGCCGGCTTGGGCGTGCTGCCGTTTTTAGAGGAACTCATCGTCGCCGCCACCGCCCAACACGATCTGGCCTTCGTCGGCCAGGCGTCTCACGATCTTCAGCATTTCCTTCTGCTCGGCTTCGACCTCGCTCACACGCACCGGGCCGCGCGATTCGAGGTCTTCGCGCAGCGTCTCGGCGGCGCGCGTCGACATGTTCTTGAACACCTTCTCGCGCATCTCGGGCGTGGCGCCCTTGAGCGCGATCACGAGCGATTCGCTCTGCACTTCCTTCAGCAGCAGCTGGATGCCCTTGTCGTCGACCTTCTCCAGGTCGTCGAAGGTGAACATGTTGTCCATGATCTTCTGGGCCAGCTCGTTGTCGGCTTCGCGGATGTAATCGAGCACCGCGGTCTCGACGCTGCCACCCATCAGGTTGATCATTTCGGCAGCCGTCTTCACGCCGCCCAGCGAGGCCTTGCGCAGCTTGTCGCCGCCGGCCAGCACCTTGCTCATCACTTCGTTGAGGTCCTTCAGCGCCGAAGGCTGGATGCCGTCGAGCGTGGCCACGCGCACCAGCACTTCGTTGCGCTGGCGTTCGGTAAAACACTTCAAGACCCCAGACGCCTGGTCGAAGTCGAGGTGCACCAGGATGGCGGCCACGATCTGCGGGTGCTCGTTGCGCAGGAGTTCGGCCACGCTTTGCGCGTCCATCCACTTCAGGCTTTCGATGCCCGAGACGTCACCGCCTTGCAGGATGCGATCGATCAGCAGGTTGGCCTTGTCTTCACCGAGCGCCTTGCGCAGCACCGACTTCACGTACTCGTCGGTGTCGGTCACGAGCATGCTCTGCTCCGAGGCCACCGAGGCGAACTTGGTCAGCACGTCGTCGAGCTTCTCGCGCGGAATGCTCTTCATGCGCGCGATGGTCTCGCCCAGGCCTTGCACTTCCTTGGGCGTGAGGTGCTTGAAGACCTCGGAGGCTTCTTCCTCTCCGAGGGACATCAGCAGAATCGCGGCGTCTTCGAGGCCCTGTGCGTCCATGATCTTGTTTCGTTATGCCTTCAGGGTGTCGCCATTGACCCAGCCGCGCACGATGTTGGCCACGGCCGACGGGTTTTCCTTGGCGAAGGTGCGCGCGCTCGCGAGGTGGGCGCTGACCTTGGGCGACTCGATGCGCAGCATCTCGGGCTCTTCCGGCAGCGCTTCCTTGTCGTCGACGACGGCCAGCGCCTCGCGCGGCTCGGGGGCGGGCGGTTGCAGCGCGGCCTTGAGGGCCGGGCGGATGAGCGTGAAGATGACGACCAGGGCCACGAGCGCCAGCGCGGCGGGCACGACGGCGGCGCGCAGCAGGTCGACGGTGGCGGGCTGCTTCCAGATCGGGGTGTCGTCCTTCGGGGCGGCTTCGACCTTGAAGGGCGCGTTGATGATCTTCACCGAGTCGCCACGGTCCTGCTTGAAGCCGATGCTCTCGCGCACCAGGCTGTTCAGGTTCTCCAGCTCACCCGCCGTGAGCGGCGTGGTGGTGGTCTTGCCCTTGGCGTCGGTCTTGGTGATGTGGTTGACCACCACTGCGGCGTTCAGGCGCTTCACGGTGCCGGTGGCGTTACGCGTCACCTTCACGGTCTTGTCGACCTCGTAGTTGGTGACGGCGCTGCGGCTGTTGTTGCTCTGGCCGCCGGCCTGCGCGGCCTGAAGGGCTTGCGAGGCGCCGGTCACCGGGGCGGTGGCGGCCACGGGCGGCTGGTTGGAGGTGGCGCCGGGGATGCCGGTCGCGCCGCCCGCCTGGCTGCCGCTCTGCTCGCTGCTTTGCATGCTGCGCACGGTGGCCTGGGCGTTCGGGCCCTGGTTGGGCTTGAATTCTTCGGAGGTGGCTTCGACCTGCGAGAAGTCGAGTTCGGCGGTGACCTGTGCACGCAGGTTGTCGCGGCCGACCACGGGCTCGAGGATGTCGAGGATGCGCTTGGTGTAGCTGGCCTCGATCTGGTTCACGTATTGCAGCTGCTGCGCGTCGAGCCCGGCACCGTTGTTGCCTTCCTGCGGGCCCGACAGCAGCGCGCCGGTCTGGTCGAGCACGCTCACGGCCTTGGGGTTCATCTCGGGCACGCTGCTCGACACGAGGTGCACGATGCCGGCCACCTGAGAGCGGTCGAGCGTGCGGCCGGGGTAGAGCGTGAGCATCACGGAGGCGCTGGGTTTCTGCTGTTCCCGGAAGAACCCATTCTGATTGGGCAGCGCCAGGTGCACGCGTGCGTTTTGCACGGAAGGCATGGCGGTGATGGAGCGGGTGAGTTCGCCTTCCAGGCCGCGCTGGAAGGTGAGGCGTTCCTGGAACTGGGTCTGACCGAATTTCGCGCCGTCCATCAGCTCGAAGCCGACCACCGAGCCCTTGGGCAGGCCGGCCGAGGCGAGCTTCAGGCGCAGGTCGTGCACCTGCGACGCCGGCACGAGGATGGCGCCGCCACCTTCGGTGTAGCGGTAAGGCACGTTGAGCTGCGAGAGCTGGGCAATGATGGCGCCGCCGTCCTTGTCGGACAGGTTGGCGTAGAGCACCTTGTAGTCACCCTGGCTGCTCCACAGCGTGAGCGCGGCCAGCACGGCGATGAGCGCGGCCACGCCCAGGCCTAGGCCGATGCGGCTCTTGACGGGCAGGGCCGCCAGCCGGGCGCCGAAGCCGGCGTTGGCAGGAAGAACGTTGGGGTTGGCGATGGCGACCGCGTTGTCCATGTTGCTCTGGGTGTACTCGCTGGGCGCAAATGCACCCGTCTGACGACGATTGTTCGGGAACTTGAGGGGTGGGCATGGGTTGAACAGGCCGACAAAGCCGCCCCACTTCCGAACATGGTTGAGGACACAACTGCCTACAGTTCAATGCCATGAACGTGACCCTCAAGCCCTTCAACTTCGAGCAGGCCGTGGCCCGCGCGGGTCTGGGCGTGGACGGCCAGCCGCTGAACACACGCGGTGCCAAGTCCGTCACGGGTGGCGGCTTCCAGCAGCAGCTCACGCAAGCCCTGCGCTCGGTGAGCGACAGCCAGAACCAGGCGAGCGAGATGCAGCGCCAGGTGCAGCTGGGCAACCCCACCGTCAGCCTCGAAGAGACGATGGTCGCGATGCAGAAGGCCCAGATCGGCTTCCAGGCCACCCTGCAGGTGCGCAACAAGCTGGTGCAGGCTTACTCCGAAATCATGAACATGCAGGTGTGAGGTCCGCACCTCCGCCTCTGGCAGACTCCCGGCCGTCAACAACAGGGAGGAATCCAATGATTCAGAAGATGGCGCTGTGCGCCTGCACGGTGGCTGCGGCGTGGGCGATGCCTGCACAAGCGGCAGAGGTGGGCCTCGGCGTGGCGGTCTACCAGAACTCGGGAACGGTCTTCGTTCCGATTGACGTCGGGCCAAGCCTGCGGATCGAACCCTACTTCACGAACGGCACCCAACGCCGCAGCAACAGCACCACGGAATACAGCCGCAGCGTCTACACCACCCTGGGTGTCGGGGCCGTCGGCTTGTGGCCCGTGGCCGACAACACCCGGCTTCTCGCGGGTGGCCGACTCGGATACCACCGCATGCGAAGCCACTATGAGTACCCGGGTAGCACTCCGCAAGACACATCGGCTGCCGGACCGGTGCTTGCGCCGCTCATCGGCTTCGAATACTGGGTGAACAAGAAGCTCGCGGTCGGGGTCGAAGCGAGCTACTACTACGCTCGTGTGAAGGGGCATGCCGAAGACTTCCTCGCGCGCCGGGTCGACACGAAGCAGACGGATACCGGCACCTCGACGGCGGTCACGCTGCGTTTCTTCTTCTGACGAAGGGGTTTGCGCGAAGCCCTTGCGGCTTCGCGCAAACAAGCGCTCGCTATCATCGACAGCTCCTGCAACGACCCCCTGGAGCCGACCATGCAAGTCTCACTGCGCGCCCTCCTCGCGGCCGTCCTCACGGCCTCCTTTGCCTGCGGCGCGGTCGCCCAAGGCTCCGAGCCCACCGTGATCCAGCGGGTGGAAGGGGCCGTCAAGCGGGGCGCGAGCGCCGCCGAGCGAGGCATCGAGAAGGGGGTGGGCGTTGCCGCCAGCGGGGTGAAGCGCGGCGCGAGCGCTGCCGAGTACGGCGCGCGCAAGGCGGGCAGCGCGGTCGAGCGCACCGCGGCGCGCATCGGCTTGCCAGCCTCGGGCGCCGCAAGCACCTCGGCGCCGAAGTAACGGCCTCACACTCGGTTTCAGCGGGGCGGCGCGATCGCCACCACAATCCGGCGCGGATCGGTCTCCCGTCGCGCCTCATGAAAACCCTCTTCGCCCCTGCCCTGCTCGCCTTCGCCGCCGCTGCTGCCCACGCAGGGCCGAGCGTGAAGACCCTGGCCCAGTTCGACCTCGGCTACGCCAAGTGCGAAGCGCGCTTTGCGCACATGAAGGGTCACGGCGACGAGGCCTACCTCGCGCTCTGGAAGATCAAGCCCGACGAGAAGCAGCGCGCCGAGCTGGCGAAACAGCGCAGCAGCGCGCGCTACCGCGATGAGCGCAGCAAGGCGATGAAGACGATGGCCAAGCCGAGCCCCGCGCTCGACGAGAAGCTGCGCCGCCAGTGCGACGCCACCTGGAGCGAGCTGCAGCGCGCCGACCGGCCGGTCAACATGGCGACCAGCAAACCCGCGGCGTCGGCGCCTGCGGCGAAGCCCGCCGCCTCCGCGACCAAGAAGTAGCTCAGCCGCCGAGCGCGCGTGCGCGCCGCTGGGTCTGGTTGATGTAGCGCTGCAGCGAGCGCAGGGTGTCGGCACTCGGGTCGACGATCTCGCAGCCCAGGCGCACACCCTTTGCCTCCTGGTTGAGCGAGGTCACGTGCTGCAGGCGCAGCGAGGTGGTGAGCCGGGTGTCGAGACCGAGCTCGATCTGCACGCCGTTGAGCACCACACCGGGTTGCAGCGGCGGCACGTCGTCGGGCAGGAAGAGCGCACAGCCGCCGATGCTCACGTCGAGCACCCGCAGGCTCAGGGCCATGTCAGGGATCATCGGGTGGCGCACCTTGGCCACCGGGGTGTTGCGCAGGATGGGGCGCACGCGGTAGCCAGCGCGCCGCTGGAAGCGGTAGAGCACCCGCGGCAGCGCGCAACTCAAGGCGCAGGTCTTGCCGCCGTGCACGAGCAGCAGCCCGCTCACGTCGAATTGGAGCTTGATGCTGTCGAGGTAGGCCACGGCCACCGCTTCCTCGGCTTCCACGAGCTGCTGCACCTGGCTGCTGTGCTCGTCGGCACTGAAGCTCAACATACCGCGGTCGGGGTCGACGGCCCAGAGGGTGGTGGTGTAGGCCGCGCCGTCGCTGCCGTTGAGGTTGACGAGCACGTTGCCGCCCTGCAGGCTCTTCAGCACCGAGAGGATCTCGGCGGGCGAATCGATGCGGAAGTCGGCCAGGCCGCCATGCGCGGCGGCCAGGGCGTCGAGCTGCATGGGCAGGGAGTCCACGGGCTCGTCGTCTCCGGTCAGTGAACCGACTTGGGCTTGCCGGCGAGGATGCCGTCGAGGTCCTCCAGCCAGGGCTCGGCCAGCTGGCGGATCTCGGCGTCGTTGATCAGGATGCGCTGCATGATGCGCGACTTGAGCTGCGCCTCTTCGGTGTCGAGCTGCTGCTTGGTGGCGGCATGCTTGAGCTGCGAGATGAGCAGCGCGCAGGCGCCTTCGAGCTTGACCACCGCATCCCAGTTGCCGGCGCGGGCGGCCAGCAGCATGTCGGCGCTGGCCTGTTCGATCGCTTCGTAATACTGGAGCAGTGCGGAGTTCATGGCGTCGGTCGGGTTGTGGCGGGCGATGGCGGCCGAGCGGAGGCTGCTGCGCTTCATGCAGCGTCCTTCTGGGCGATCTCGTCCCAGGCGGCGGCGATGGGCTCGATGAGCTTCACGCACTCGGCGATCGCGCCCTCGTCGTTGTGCAGGTTGGCGTAGGTGAGGCGCAGGGTCACGTAGGCGTAGAGGTCGTGCAGGTCACGGGCGAGCTGGCCGCCCTCTTGCACGTTGAGGCCGGCCTTGAGGCCTTCGTCGATGATGCGCACCGCGCGGCCGATCTCCTCACCCTTGAGCACCACGTTGCCGTGGGCGATGGCGCCACGGGCGCGCGCCAGCGAATCGAGCAGGCCCTCGAAGAGCATCTGCACCAGGCGGTGTGGCGAAGCGCCGTCGACGCCGGTGGTCACGTGGACTTGCTGGTAGGCGCCGAGCTGGCGCTTGCTGGGGGCGGAGAAGGCGGATGCAAACATGATGTCTGGGCGTCTCTGGCGTTGAACTTGGTTGAACAACTGATGCCTAGTTATCGGTTCGACCCTGGGCCTGCTTGAGCCTTCTACCGCATCAGAACTGGCCGGGTTTTCAGCGCTTGTCGCCCTGACCGGCCGCCTTCAGTTCAGGAACTCTTGTTCCAGGCCGCCACCTGGTTGGTGATGTAGCTGTTGAGCGCCGACATCTTGGCCATGTTGGTGTCGAGCGTGGTGTACTGCGCCCGCAACCGTGCCTCGGTGAGCGCCAGGCGGTCGGTGAGTTCGTCCTGCCGCTTCTGGTTGAGCTTGAGGCTGGTGTTCAGGCCCTCGGTCTTGCTGGTGAGAGAGCCGTCGAGGCCGAGCACCTTGTCGGCATAGATGCGCAGCCTGGTCGCGATGCCGTTGACATCGGGGTCGTTCTCGTTGACCTGCGGCGTGTAGGCCGAGAAGAGCTTCTTCACCTCGGCGGGGTTGGTGTTGAGCGCGGCGGTGAGCTTGGTGCTGTCGACCTTGAGCGTGCCGTCGGCCTGCAGGGTGATGCCGATCGCGTTGATCGTCTCGTAGACCGAACTCGCGGGCGATTCGCTCGTGAGCACGTTGCGCAGCTGGCGCTGCAGGCCGACCGCCGTGCTGTCGCCCTGCAGGGAGCCCGCCTTCTGCGTGGCTTCGTCGTACTTGGTCTGCGTGCGCAGCATCTTGGCCAGCGCGTTGTACGACTCGACGAAGGTGTCGACCGACTTCTTCAGCGCGTCGTTGTCCTGCGCGACCGTGATCTGCGCGGCGCCGGTGGTGGGCTGCAGCAGGTTGATGGTCAGGCCCTGCACCACGTCGGTCAGGGTGTTGGTGGGCGAGGTGACGTCCAGGCCGTTGATCTTGAGTTGGGCATCGGCCGCGGCCTGGGTCTGCGTCATCGCGTTGAGCGATGGGTCGAGGCCGGGCTCGAAGGCGAAGGCCGCCGCACCGCCATCGCCGCTCGTGCGGAATACGCTGCTGCTGCCCGGGTTGGTGGAGCTGATGATGATGCGCGCGCCGGTCGCGTCGTTGACGATGATGGCCGAGACGCCGGCACCGGCCGCGTTGATCTTGTTGCGCACCGTGGTCAGGGTGTCGGTGGCGCTGATGTCGATGTTGATGGCGTCGAGGTTGGGTTGCGGCGCAAAGCCGGCCTGGCCGAAGCTGCCGATCTCCACGCGCAGCGTGCCGGGGCCGACCAGGGCGTCGGCGGAGTCGTAGGCGCCGGTCACGGCCGACTGCGGGGCCGCGAGCGTTGTCACTTCGATGGCGTAGTTGCCGACCGGGGCTCCTTCGGAGGTGCTGACGCGCACGCCGGTGTCCGACGAGCTGGCGGTGGTGGCGCCCCAGGTGGTGGCGCGGCTGAGGGCGTTGGAGGAGTCGCGGAACGTGGAAAGCGCAGACTGAAGCTGGCCGTAGGCCGAGATCTTCGTCTGGATGGTCGAAGCCTGAGTTTTGAGTTGCGTGACGGGACGCTGCTCGATCGACATCAACTTGGTGACGATCGACTCGACATCCAGTCCGCTGCCGATACCGGCCGAACTGACGCTAGCCATTTCACACCTCCTACAAACCGGTCCTGAAGATTGGCCTCATGAGCCGTAAAAGTCAGGACCCACAAACGCAAATACGGAATATCCAAGCTTCCTCGGATATCCCGTCTTCGGCGAGAACTTCCGGAACTTGAGCCCGGAAGTGCATTTTTTTACCGTTGCAGCAGCGTGAGAACTTGCTGGGGCAGCTGGTTGGCCTGGGCCACCATCGCGTTGCCGGCCTGCTGGAGGATCTGCGCACGGGAGAGCGCAGCGGTTTCAGCGGCGAAGTCGGCGTCCATGATCCGGCCGCGGGCGGCGGCGAGGTTCTCGGCGAAGACGGTGAGGCTCGCGATCACGGAGTCGAAACGGTTCTGCGCCGCACCGAAGGTGGCGCGGGCCGTGGTGGTGTCCATGATGCCGGTGTCGAGGGCGGTGATCGCCGCCAGGGCGCCGGTGTTGTCGGTGCCCGAGATGTTCAGGGCGCCGATCGCGGCCACGGTGGCGGTCAGGTCGACGGTGTTGATGGCCAGGGTGTCGGTGGCGTCGGTGCCGGCGCCCACCTGGAAGTTGAAGGTGGTGCTGGTGCCGTCGAAGAGCACGGTGCCGTTGAAGCGAGTGCCCGAGACGATGCGCGCCACTTCGTCGTTCAGCTGCTGGAACTCGGCCTGCAGGTTGTCGCGGTCTTGCGAGTTGTTGGTGCCGTTGGCCGACTGCACGGACAGCTCACGCATGCGCTGCATGGCGTCGCCGATCTTGCCGAGCGCGCCTTCAGCGGTCTGCGCGAGCGAGATGCCGTCGTTGGCATTGCGTGCGGCGACGTTCATGCCGCGCACTTGGGCGTTCATGCGTTCAGCGATGGCGAGGCCGGCGGCGTCGTCCTTGGCGCTGTTGACGCGCAAGCCGGACGACAGGCGCTGCATGGCGATCGACAAGGAGCCCTGAGACATGCTCAGGTTCCGCTGCGCATTCAGCGAGTTCAGATTCGTGTTGATGGTCTGGGGCATGTTGCACTCCTAACGGTCGGTGGTACCAGGCCACCTTCGAGGACCTGTGGAATGCATTGTTTGACGGGCCGGCCGGGACCATATGGCCGAATAGAAGGCGGAAAACCGGCCGTTTCTCAAAAGGACACGCCCCACCCCGCCGAAGCGGAGATGGGGCGTTGCTGCGGGCCAGCGTTGCCGCCCCGGCTTCGCGCATCAAGACCTGCTTAGCGGAGCAGGGACAGGACTTGCTGCGGCAGCTGGTTGGCCTGCGAGATCATCGCGGTGCCGGCCTGCTGCAGGATCTGGGCACGCGACAGGTTCATCGTTTCGGCCGCGAAGTCGGCGTCCATGATGCGGCCACGGGCTGCAGAGAGGTTCTCGGCAGACGTCTGCAGGTTGGCGATCACCGAGTCGAAGCGGTTCTGGATGGCACCCATGTTGGCGCGGCCGGTCGTCACGTCGATGATGGCCGTGTCCAGCGCGTCGAGCGCGGCGGTGGCACCCGTGGCGTCGGCACCGGAGATGTCCAGCGCGGTGACCGCGGTGACGGTGGCGCTCAGGTCCACGGCGTCCACGTCGATGGTGTCCGTCGTGTCGGTGCCGGCACCCACCTGGAAGGTGAAGGTGGCAACCGAGCCGTCGAGCAGCGCGGTGTCGTTGAACTTGGCGCCGCTCACGATACGGTCGACTTCGGAGTTGAGCTGCGCGAATTCGGCCTGCAGGTTGTCGCGGTCGTCGGCGTTGTTGGTGCCGTTGGCCGACTGCACAGCCAGTTCACGCATACGCTGCAGAGCGTCGCCGACCTTGGCGAGCGCGCCTTCAGCGGTTTGCGCAAACGAGATGCCGTCGTTGGCGTTGCGCATGGCGACGTTCATGCCGCGCACTTGCGAGTTCATGCGCTCGGCGATGGCGAGGCCGGCGGCGTCGTCCTTGGCGCTGTTCACACGCAGGCCAGAAGACAGGCGCTGCATGGACGTGGCCAGCGTGCTTTGCGTGGCGGCGGTGTTGCGCTGAGCGTTCAGCGAGAAGATGTTGGTGCTGATGGTCATTGCCATTTGAAAATCTCCAATAACGGTTGAAGTGACTTCCGGCAAGCGCCGGCATTGCCTCCGCAGTTGCTCGGCCTCAATCTGTTATGGCCTTGCTTCCGCTTCGAACTGGCAGGGGCTACAAACCTCTGCCTGCTGCGCCCGGCGTGCGTCATCCTCAGATCCCGCGAAGAGCTTCTTAAGGTTGCTCGACTCGAAACACTTGGCCGCTTACTCCGGACCCCGGTTCTGGTTTCCCGTCCCCGTTGGTTTGCTTATCGGCCCGCCTTTTTCCGAACTTTAGAAATTTGTCAAGCCGAATGAAGGTGGCGTTTCAGTCGTTGTTCACGGCACCGAAGGCCACTGAATGTTTTCGGCAGGCGGCGGCCGCTCTTGAGGGTGGAGCAACCCGAGTCTCATGAGCGCGTGCGCTCGGCCACGAACGGCTGACAAGAAGGCCGCCATGTCAGCCGCCTACACCCCGCATCAGTGGTAACCAGCACCCGCCCGTGTGCACTGCGTCACAGAGGGCGTGCATGTGGTTACGTTTGTAGGAAGTTGCCTGACAAGCCCCACAGAAGAAGCTGGACTCAAGCCACAGAACCGGCCTGATGTTGGCCCCCAATTCCGATCTTTACAGTCCATCCCACGTTGAGACGTATCGCAACGCAAGCAGACAACCAACCAGACAGACCCAAGGAACAACAGCATGAACGCCGACCAAATCCTGACCGAAATCCGCGAAGCCAACCTGTCGTACCTGATGCTGGCCCAGAGCCTCATCCGCTCGGACCGCGAACAAGCCCTCTTCCGCCTGGGCATCAGCGAAGAGAGCGCTTCGATGATTGCGCTTCTGACCCCGGCTCAGATGATGAAGGTCGCGTCTGGCAACACGCTGCTGTGCCGCTTCCGCATGGACGACGACATGGTCTGGGGCCTGCTCACCAACCACGGCAAGGCCGCGTCGAACGACACCACCAGCCGCCTGCATGCGTCCATCCTGATGGCCGGCCGCCACCAAGAAGCGGCCTGAGCTGAACACCTACCAATAAGACACCAGGAGAAGATTCCATGCGCACCAAGAGCATCCTCACCGAAGCCAAGCAGATCGAACGGGCCGTGACCCTCATCAACCTGGGCGCCCGCCTGCAAGTGCTGGAATCCGAAACCGACCTGTCTTACGAACGTCTGCTGCGTCTCTATAAAGAAGTGTCTGGCAAGTCGCCGAGCAAGGGCCAGCTGCCCTTCTCGACCGACTGGTTCATGACCTGGCAGCCCAACATCCACGCGTCGCTCTTCATGAACATCCACGAGTACCTGAACAAGGTCGCCGAGATGGACGAGATCGACACCGTGATCAAGGCCTACCAGCTGTACCTGGAACAGACCCAGGCCCAGAACCTCGAAGCCCTGTTGTCCGTCACCCGCGCCTGGCGCCTGGTGAAGTTCGTCGACAACGGCATGCTGACCCTCACCAAGTGCAACAAGTGCGGTGGCCATTTCGTGACCCACCCGCACGAGATCAGCAAGCACTACACCTGTGGCCTGTGCAACCCCCCGGCGCGCGCCGGCAAGGGCAAGGCCTCGGGTGGCATCCAGATGCACTGAGTGCACCTGGCACCGCGAAAGCCCTCAAGTCTTCCCGGTACGAACCGATAAGCCTCTCGTACCCAAGTTTTTGCTTTGTCTCCTCCTGGCACCTAGAAAGTGCTTTCCGACGGACCTCTCGAGGTCCGTTTTTTTTGGGCGGCCGGGCGGTTTGGGCCGCAAAAGCCGGCCTGTTGAGGCGATCAATTGCCACTTTGACTGCACACACTCACTCAAGACGCGTTCCTTCGAGGCCGATAAAGCCCTGAGCCCGCCAGCCAATCAGAGCCAGCGGGTGTGACGACGAAACACCAACGACCATGTTTGTTCTTATTGGCTACGGCGTCGCCCTGGGTTGCATCTTCGGGGCCTACATCATTCACGGCGGCAACATGTCCGTGATCATCCACGCCTTGCCGACGGAACTGATGGCCATCCTGGGCGGCGCACTCGGCGCCTTCGTGGTGAACAACCAGCCCAAGGTGCTCAAGGCCACGATGGCCGCCCTGCCCACCCTGCTCAAGGGCAGCAAGTACACCAAGGCGCGCTACATGGAGCTGCTCGCGCTGCTCTACGACATCCTGCAGAAGGCCCGCAAGGAAGGCCTGATGTCGATCGAGAAGGACGTGGAAGAGCCGCACACCTCGGCCCTCTTCAAGAAATACGCGACGGTGGGCAGCGACCACCACGTGGTCGAGTTCGTCACCGACTACCTGCGCATGATGGTCTCGGGCAACCTGAACGCCCACGAGATCGAAAGCCTGATGGACAGCGAGATCGACACCCACCACCACGAGGCCCACGCGCCCGCAGCGGCGATCGCCCGGCTCGCCGGCGCCCTGCCCGCCTTCGGCATCGTGGCCGCGGTGCTGGGCGTGGTGAACACCATGGGCTCGGTGGGCCAGCCGCCCGCCATCCTGGGCGGCATGATCGGCTCCGCGCTCGTGGGCACCTTCCTCGGCATTCTTCTCGCCTACGCCGTCGCCGAGCCGCTCGCCGGCCTGATGGAGCAGAAGAACGACGAAGGCACCAAGGAACTCCAGTGCATCAAGACCACGCTGCTTGCCAGCATGCAGGGCTACGCCCCGCAGGTCGCGGTCGAGTTCGGCCGCAAGGTCTTGTACTCGACAGAGCGCCCGACCTTCGCCGAACTCGAAGGCCACGTGAAGGGCAAGAAGTGAAAGCACGCCTGACCTCCGTTCGGGCTGAGCTTGTCGAAGCCCTTCGCTGCACTTCGACAAGCTCAGTGCGAACGGAGCTGGGCAAGGGCTGAGACAACATGGCTGGCGATTCGAAAAAGCTCCAACCGATCATCATCAAGCGCGTCAAGAAGGGCGGCCACGCTGCTCATGGTGGCGCGTGGAAGATCGCGTATGCCGACTTCGTGACGGCGATGATGGCCTTCTTCCTGCTCATGTGGCTGCTCGGCTCCACGACCGAGGGCGACAAGAAGGGCATTGCCGACTATTTCAACTCGCCGCTCAAGGTGGCCCTGCTCTCCGGGGGCAGCGGCTCGGGCGATTCGTCGCACGTGGTCAAGGGTGGCGGCACCGACCTCACCCGCTCGGGCGGCCAGGTCAAGCGCGGCGACATCGACACCACCCGCAGCACCATCAACCTCGCCGCCATGCGCGCCGAGCAGCGGGCCGGCGAGACCGGCAAGCTCGAGCAGGTGAAGGCGCACATCGAGAAGATGCTGCGCGAGGCCGAGCGCTTCGGCAACGTGAAGAACCAGGTCAAGCTCGACATGACCGCCGACGGCCTGCGCATCCAGATCATCGACGAGCAGAGCCGCCCCATGTTCGACAGCGGCAGCGCCGTGGTGAAGCCCTACATGCGCGAGCTGCTGCGAGACATCGGCTCGGTGCTCGCCGAAGTGCCCAACCGCCTCACCCTCGAAGGCCACACCGACGCCCAGCCCTTCGCCGCCGACCGCAACGGCATGGGCTATGGCAACTGGGAGCTCTCGGCCGACCGCGCCAACGCCTCGCGCCGCGAGCTCACCGCGGGCGGCCTGCCGCTCGACCGTGTGCTGCGCGTGCAGGGCCTGGCCTCCAGCGTGCCCTTCGAGAAAGACGATCCGCTCGCCCCGAGCAACCGGCGCATCAGCATCATCGTGATGAACCGCGACGCGGAAGACCGCTTCTTCAACAAGCCGCCCCCTGCCGAAGAACCGCCGACGACGGCACCAGCTGTGCCCAAAGTCGCACCTGAAGCCGGTGTCGCCCCCTCAATAACCAATCCGAACGCCCGATAACAGCGGCAGTAGCACTGCGAGGTCCCGCCATGAGCAACCCTGACATGAAGTTCCTGATCGTCGACGACTTCTCCACCATGCGCCGCATCGTGCGTGGCCTGCTGAAGGAGCTCGGCTACAACAACGCCGAAGAAGCCGAAGACGGCGTGGCGGCCCTCAACCTGCTGAAGAACGCGAAGTTCGACTTCGTCGTCAGCGACATCAACATGCCCAACATGAACGGCTTCGAGCTGTTGGCCGCCATCAAGGCCGAAGCAAGCCTGAAGCACATCCCGGTGCTGATGGTCACGGCCGAAGCCCGCAAGGAAGACATCGTGCGCGCCGCCCAGGATGGCGCCGCCGGCTACATCGTCAAACCTTTCACCAAGGCCACCTTGGAGGAGAAGGTTCAAAAGATCATGCAAAAACTGGCCACCGCGGCCTGAGGAGGGGGGAACCATGAAGATGGACGACATCGCCGTGCTGTCGGCACCGGCCCCGGCAGCGGCCCCGACCCAAGGCGGCGCCTCGCCCGAGGTGTTCCAGCAACTCGGCATGATCACGCGCCAGCTGCACGACACCCTGCACCAGCTGGGTGTGATGCCCAAGCTGCAAAACGCCGCCAACGGCCTGCCCGACGCACGCAGCCGCTTGAACTACATCGCCGAGAAGACCGGCAATGCCGCCAACAAGGTGTTGAACTCGGTCGACCAGGCGAAGGTGGAACACAACGCCATCGCCGCCGAGACACGCCGCATCGCCGCGGCGATCGTGGCCGACCCGGTGAAGGCCGTGGCCTCGGGCTCGGTGATGAACTTCGTGGGCGACGTCGAGGCTGCCACGGCGCGCATCGACCAGCACCTCACCGACATCATGATGGCGCAGGACTTTCATGACCTCACGGGGCAGGTGGTGGCCAAGGTGGTGTCGTTGGCGGCCGACCTGGAGGACAGCCTGGTGAAACTGCTGGTGCAGGCGGCGCCGCCTGAGGCGCAGAAGGTGATTGAGCACACCAATGCGGCGCTGAATGGGCCGGTGGTGAACCCTGAGGGGCGGACCGACGTGGTCACGAACCAGGGTGAAGTGGACGATCTCCTGGCGAGTCTCGGGTTCTGAGTTTTTCTCTTCTCTTGCGTGAGGGCGGCCGTTTGGTCGCCCTTTTGCATTTGGGGCACTGCGTGGCGGCATGCCGGGTCTCGCCCCGGCGGGCGAGTTACTTCTTTTGCTTCGCCAAAAGAAGTAACCAAGAAAAGGCGACCCGACGGTGGCGGTCCGGCCGCAGGCCGGACTGCTCTGCGGTGCTCGGTCTTGAGGGGCCGCGCCGAACTCACTTCGCGGCCGTTGGCCGCTGCGTTCAGACAGGCGGCGCGAAGTCAGTTCACGAAGCGCGCTTGCGCGCGCGCCCCTCAAGCCCTGCGCTCCTCGACGCCACCCACGGGAAGCGGTGCGATACGGCTCGCTTCGCATCGCCTCGCCTCCCCCTGTTCGGCCTCATATCACCGTTCGCCCTGAGCTTGTCGAAGGGCCTGTGCCACACGCTGGCTTCGACAGGCTCAGCCCGAACGGTGGGGGGGGTGGGGCACAAACCCAACCCAGCACGAGGCGAAGCGAGCCGAGAGTACGAGGCCAGCGAAGCTGGCGAGGGTTTCCCGGGGCCCTTGAGAGCCGTCGAGCAGCGCAGGGCTTTGTGGGGCGCGCGTGAGCGCGCTTCGTCCTCTGACTTCGGGGCGCCTGTCTGAACGCAGCGGCCACAGGCCGCGTAGTGAGTTCGACCCGACCCACAAAGACCGAGCAGCGCAGAGTAGTCGGCCCTAGGCCGACCGGCGAACGGGGGGCCCTTTCTTTTGCCTTCTTTTCTTTGGGCAAGCAAAGAAAAGAAGGTCGCCCGCCGGGGCGAAATCCCGGCAAGCCACCACGCAGTGGAGAAACCTACTCCCCCCCCACCAGCCCATTCCGAATCGCGTAAACCGTCATCTCCGAATTATTAGAAAGCCCAAGCTTCTCCAACACCCGAGCCCGATAAACAGACACCGTCTTAGGCGAAAGCGTGAGCTCCTCCGCAATGTCGGAAAGACGCTTCCCAGAAGCAATCATCACCAGCGTCTGCAACTCCCGATCCGACAACTTCTCATGCGCCGCCTCAGCTCCCGGCGTCGTCAACGACTCCACCAGCATCTGCGCAATCTCAGGCGTCACATACTTCCGCCCTTGCCCGACGGTACGAACCGCCTGCACGATGACCGCCGGGTCGCCACCCTTGTTCACATAGCCATAGGCACCCGCACGCAGCGCGCGGATCGCGTACTGGTCCTCCGGATACATCGACACCACCAGCACCCGCATGGTCGTCCCCTCATCCTTGAGGACATGCAGCACGTCGAGCCCACTGCGCCCCGGCAGGTTGATGTCGAGCACCAGCACATCGGCCTCGCCAACGGTGCGCATCAGGGTGCGCAGCTCGCCGTAGTCGCCGGCCTCGCCGATCACCTGGATGTCGGGCGCGTCGGAGAGCGTGTCGCGGATGCCGCGCCGGATGAGCGCGTGGTCGTCGCAGAGCAGGACTTTGATCATGAGGTGGCTGCTGACTCACACAACAACGAAGATGGGGAAACGATCATAGAGCGCCCCACACCGTCGGATCGTAGGGGCCGGAAGGGTCTTTCAGTTCGCCGGGCTCGGTGATTTCGAGGTCCATGTTGTCGGTGTCGGGCTCCAGCGGCACCGACAGGATGAGCGTGGTGCCGCCCGGCCCGCTGGAGAGGTCGACCCAGCCGCCCACCGTGCCCGCCCGCTCATGTAGGCCGCGGATGCCGAAGGAGCGTGCCTTGGCGAGGTCGTCCTGGTTGAGGCCCCGGCCGTTGTCGCTCACCTCGAGCGAGAGCACCCCGCCCGCGAGCGACAGGTCGATGTGCACCGCCGAGGCCTGCGCATGCTTGGACACGTTGGTCAACGCCTCCTGCGCGGTGCGGTAGGCCACCAGCGGCACGCCCGGCGGCAGCGTCAGGTGCTCGTGGCGGCTGCGGAATTCGCAGGTGATGCCGGTGCGCTTCTCGAAGCGGCTGGCCATCCACTGCAGGGCGGCGACCAGGCCCTGTTCCAGGATCGCCGGGCGAAGGTTGTGCATGACCCGCTGGCTGGCCTCGATAGCATGGCTCACAGTCTCGAGCGCCGAGTTGACGCGCGCCAGCACCTCGGGTGAGTCGCTGTGGCGGGCGATCCAGGCCAGGTCGAACTTGAGCGCGGTGAGCGAGCCCCCCACGTCGTCGTGGATTTCTCGCGCGATCGCGGCGCGCTCCTGCTCCACGCTCACCTGCAGGTGCTGGGCCAGCTCGTGCACCCGCTGCTTCGACTCGCCCAGCTCGCGGTCGGCGCGCTGTCGGGCCAGCTGCAGCTCGTGGGTCTCCACGGCGTGAAGAAGTGCCGGGGCGAGGCGGGTCAGGTTGTTTTTCAGCAGGTAGTCGGAGGCGCCGTTGCGCATGGCCTCGACCGCGGTGTCCTCGCCGATCTCGCCCGAGACGAGGATGAACGGGATGTTCTTGCCGCTGGCCTTGATGAGGTCGAGCGCCACCAGGCCCGAGAACCCCGGCAGGTTGTAGTCGGAGACGACCACGTCCCACGGCGGCTCGGCGTCGAGGGCGGCCAGGAAAGCCGCTTCCGAGTCGACCCGGGTCGTTTCGGCCACGAGACCGTCGCGGCGCAGGTGGGCCACCATGAGCTGGTGGTCCAGCTCGGAGTCTTCCAGGTGCAGCAGCCGCAGCCGCTTCTCTTGCGGGGCGAAGGGAGGCATGAGGCCAGTATGCCAACAAGGCCACAACATGGTCGCAAAGCGTGCGCGATGTCCCGAATTGGCGCCCCTTCCGGGCCGTGATCGCCCTTATGTCTGCCGGCCAGCTGCCGAAAAATGTTTCCAGATACCCCTCGTGCGTGGCATGGGCCACGCACCCCTACCGAATTTCGAGCGGAGACCTCTGCTGATGGAAGACGCGAACGACGCTCAGGCGTGGCCCGAACAGGGCGGTGGCATGCCCTTGCAGGCGGCCGCCGACCTGCAGGACCACCTGATGACCGCGAGCAACGACCTCGACCGGCTGCAAACGCTGCTGGCCGACGCCTGCGACACGCTGATGCAGCGCTTCCACGGCGCCTCGGAGCACATCCGCACGCTGCGCTCCCACCCCCACGGGATGGAAGAAAGCGAAGCGGTGTTCGACGACGTGATGCAGAACCTGGGCGGCGCCGTCACGGCCCTGCAGTTCCAGGACATGGCCTCGCAGCTGATCAACCACACGCACAAGCGCCTGCGCAGCTGCGTCGACCGCCTGGCCCGCGAAGCCTTTGCCGACGACGAAGACGGCATGGCCGCCGCAGAGGAAGTGCCGCTGCGGCCCAACCCCGTGACACAGGCCGAGATGGACGTCGGGTCCATCGAACTCTTCTGAGCCGCTAAAGACTCCCCCCATTCAACCGAAATCCATCGAGTTCCCCCGGAGAAAGCCATGCAATCAATCCTCGCGGTCGACGATTCCGCCTCCATGCGCCAGATGGTCTCGTTCACGCTCAAGAGCGCCGGCTACAACGTCGTCGAGGCGGTGGATGGCCAGGACGCGTTCGAGAAATCGAACGCCCGTGACTTCGACCTCGTGCTGACCGACCAGAACATGCCCCGCATGGACGGCATCAGCCTGACCAAGAAGCTTCGCGACAACCCGAAGTTCAAGGCCACGCCGATCCTGATCCTCACCACCGAGTCGAGCGACCAGATGAAGCAGGCGGGCCGCGCCGCCGGGGCCACCGGTTGGCTGGTCAAGCCCTTCGATCCGGCCAAGCTGATCGAAGTGATCAAGAAGGTCGTCAAGTAAACGACCTCGCATCCGCACCGCACAACACGACACCAGGAGCACGACATGGGTGAGATGTCTCAAGAAGGCGCGAACCTGAGCGCCGGCATCGACCTGAGCCAGTTTTATCAAGTCTTCTTCGAAGAAGCGGGCGAGAACCTCGACCGCATGGAGAAGCTGCTGCTCGACTTCGACGTCGAAGCCGCCGACGACGAGGAGATGAATGCCATCTTCCGCTGCGCGCACTCGATCAAGGGTGGCGCGGCCACCTTCGGCTTCAAGGATGTGGCCGAGCTGACGCACCAGATGGAGACGCTGCTCGACAAGCTGCGCCGCCACGAACTCGAGCCCACCGCGGCGATGGTCGACGTGCTGCTGCAGTCGGGCGACGCGCTGCGCGCCCAGCTCGCACGCCACCAGAACAACGGCGAAGGCGAGGAACTCGACACCACCGAGCTGCTGTTCAACATCCGCGCGATGTCGTCCGGCGAAACGCCGATGGTCGCCGCCCCCGTGGCCGCGCCGGCGCCCGCCGCCGTGGCCGCGCCCGCCCCGGCGGCCGCAGAAGCCGCACCGGCTGCCGCGAAAGACGGCGCCCGCCTGCTGGAGCTTCGCGTGGGCCCGATGGACAAGCCCGAGCAGGCCAACAACATCCTCGACCTGTTCAAGGAAATCACCGACCTCGGCACCATCGAGCCGCTCGACAACGGCATGGCCGCCGACGGCGTGCGCCGCTTCAAGGTCTGCACCACCAGCAGCGACTCCGACCTGCTGGACCTCTTCACCTTCCACGTGGCGCGCGAGCAGGTGCAGATCCTGCCGCTCGGCCCGGGCTATGGTTTCCACAATGGCGCTCCCGGCGCGCCTGAAGAAGAGAAGGCCGACGTCGGCTACGGCTTCTTCGACGACGCCCCCGGTGCCCCGAATGCCGCCGCACCCGCTGCCGCGACCCCCACCAGCACGAGCGACGCCGCACCGGCTCCGAAGGCTGCCCCGTCGTCGTCCAAGGCCGTCGTCAAGTCCGACAGGCCCGCTGCCGCCGTCGAAGCCTCGACGCTGCGCGTGTCGGTCGAGAAGGTCGACCAGCTCATCAACCTCGTCGGCGAACTCGTCATCACCCAGGCCATGCTGGCCCAGAACACGCAGGGCCTCGACCCCGCCGTCTACCAGCAGCTGGCCGCCGGCCTCGCCGACCTCGATCGCAACACCCGCGACCTGCAAGAGTCGGTGATGTCGATCCGCATGATTCCGATGTCGGTGGTGTTCAGCCGCTTCCCGCGCATGCTGCGCGACCTGGCGGCCAAGCTTGGCAAGAAGGTCGACTTCGTGACGCTCGGCGAAGCCACCGAACTCGACAAGGGCCTGGTGGAAAAGATCACCGACCCGCTGACCCACCTCGTGCGCAACTCCTGCGACCACGGCATCGAGTCGCCCGCCGACCGCCTGGCCAAGGGCAAGCCCGAGACCGGCACCATCACGCTCAGCGCCTCGCACCAGGGCGGAAGCATCGTGATCGAGGTGCGCGACGACGGCCGCGGCCTGTCGCGCGAGAAGCTGCTCAAGAAGGCCCGCGAGCGTGGCATCCACGCCCCGGATTCGATGACCGACCAGGAAGTCTGGGGCCTCATCTTCGCCCCGGGTTTCAGCACCGCCGAAGTCGTGACCGACGTGTCGGGCCGCGGTGTGGGCATGGACGTGGTCAAGAAGAACATCACCGCGCTGGGCGGCTCGGTCGAGATCGACTCGGCCGAAGGCTACGGCATGCGCGTCTCGGTGCGCCTGCCCCTCACGCTGGCCATCATGGACGGCATGTCGGTGGGTGTGGGCGAAGAGGTCTACATCCTCCCGCTCAGCTCGGTCGTCGAATCGTTCCAGGTGCAGCCCGACATGGTCAAGACCATCGGCGGCAGTGGCCGTGTGGTGAGCGTGCGCGACGAGTACATGCCGGTGCTGGAACTCGAGCACGTGTTCAGCGTGCCGCGTTTCGACTTCGAGCACGTGAGCGGGATCATGGTGGTGGTGGAAGCCGAAGGCGGCCGCATCGCCCTGCTGGTGGACGAATTGCTCGGCCAGCAGCAGGTGGTGGTGAAGAACCTCGAAGCCAACTACCGCAAGGTCAACGACGTCTCGGGCGCCACCATCATGGGCGACGGCCGCGTGGCCCTCATCCTCGACACCGGCAGCCTGGTGCGCCGCAGCCGCCACTGACCCCGACGGCCGGGCTGCCACACGCGCCCGGCCACCTCTTTGTGCCCGCCATCGAGAAGGACCTTCGATGAACCTCAACCACCTCATCCGAAGCTTCACGATCCGCACCCGCATGCTGGGCGCCGTGTTCGTGGTGGCCGCCTCGCTCTTGGTCGTGGGTGCGGTCGGCTTTGCCGGCCAGACCTACAGCAACTCGGTCAGCATGTCGTTCTTCAGCGTGGAGTTCGCGTCGCTGCAGCGCATCGGCGCGCTGCGCACCACGATGAACGAGCTGCGCCTGCATGAGAAAGACATGCTGATCCAGTACGAGTCGCCCGAGAAATTCGGCAAGGCACGCGACGCCTGGATGAAGACCTTCGAGGAAGTCGAAGCGCTGGGCGAGACGCTGGCCGAAGGCCTTGCCGACCCCGCGCAGGCCGAACACGCGAAGAAGGCCATGGCCCAGCTCACCGCCTTCAAGACCCGCTTCATGCCCATCGTGAAGCAGCTCGAGGCCCAGTCCTTCGACACCGGCCGCGCCGCCCTCGTGGTGGTGAGCCGCGCCCAGGCCGACTACACCGCGGCGCAGGCCACGGTCGATTCGCTCGCGCAGGAGATCAACGCGTCGGCCGCCGCCGGCCAGCAGCGGCTGCAGGCCTCGGGCCGCACCGTCACCTTCGTGCTGCTCGGCGCCATTGGCGTGCTGCTCGTGATCATCCTGCCGCTCACGCTGGCCAACATGCACTCGATCTGCAAGCCGCTCGACCAGGCCGAGGCGCTCGCCAAGGCCATCGCCCACGGCGACCTCGCCGAGCGCCACGTCGACACCCGCGGGAAGGACGAAGCCGCCCGCCTGCTGCAGGCCCTGGCCGGCATGCAGCAATCGCTGCGCGACACCATCCGCCAGGTGCGCACCTCCACCGACAGCATCGGCACCGCCTCGGCCGAGATCGCCTCGGGCAACAGCGACCTCTCCTCGCGCACCGAGCAGGCCGCGAGCAACCTGCAGCAGACCGCCAGCTCCATGGAGCAGCTCACCGGCACGGTGAAGCAAAGCGCCGACTCGGCCCGCCAGGCCAACCAGCTCGCCTCGTCAGCGGCCGAAGTGGCGCAGCGTGGCGGCAGCGTGGTCTCGCAGGTCGTCTCGACCATGAACGAGATCAACGCGAGCTCGAAGAAGATCGCCGACATCATCGGCGTGATCGACGGCATCGCCTTCCAGACCAACATCCTCGCGCTGAATGCCGCGGTGGAAGCCGCCCGCGCCGGCGAGCAAGGCCGTGGCTTCGCGGTGGTGGCGAGCGAAGTGCGCTCGCTGGCCCAGCGCAGCGCCGAAGCGGCACGCGAGATCAAGGGCCTGATCGGCAGCTCCGTCGACAAGGTGGAAGCCGGCTCGCGCCTGGTCGCCGACGCCGGCGCCACCATGACCGAGATCGTGGGCTCGGTGCAGCGCGTGACCGACATCATCGGCGAGATCACCGCCGCCGCCAGCGAGCAGAGCGACGGCATCGGCCAGGTCAACAGCGCCGTGAGCCAGCTCGACCAGATGACCCAGCAAAACGCAGCGCTCGTCGAACAGAGCGCCGCCGCCGCCGACAGCCTGCAGCAGCAGGCTGGCAACCTCAGCAAGGTGGTGGGCACCTTCCGCCTGGAAGCGTAGCCCTTGCGGCGCCGCGCGGGCTGTCATGCCGCCGGCTCCGCCGACCCCAGCCAAGAAGATCAACGTCACCACAGGGAACCCACAATGAATCTCAGCAAGTTGACGATCTCCTCTCGCCTGATGGCTGCCTTCGGGGCGCTCGTGGCCATCGTGCTGCTCGTCTCGGGCCTCGCGCTGCACGCCCTGAGCAAGGCCAACGACAACTTCGGCCGCTACGTGGGCGACACCGGCGCCCGCATCTCGGTGGCCGCCTCGGTGCGCCGCGCCATGTTCGAGCGCACCATCGCCTCGCGCAACCTCGTGCTCTCGTCCACCCCCGCCATCCACGCGGCCGAGAAGAAGGCCGTGCTCGAAGCGCATGCCAACGTGGGCAAGCGCATCCAGAAGCTCAAGGGCATGGTGGCCGACCCCAACGTGGCCGAAGACGAGCGCAAGCAGGTCGCGCAGATCGAAGCCATCGAGGCGCGCTACGCCAAGGTGTCCGAGCAGATCGTGCAACTCGCGCTCGACAGCAAGCGCGACGACGCCATCGCGATGATGAACAACGACTGCCGCCCGCTGCTGGCCGAGCTGTCGAAGACCATCGGCGCCTACAGCGACTACCTGCGCAAGCTCGGCGAAGGCGAAGTCACGGAGATGCAAGCCAACTACGCCTTCAACCGCAACTCGCTGCTGGTGGCCTGCGGCATCGCCGTGGCACTGGCCATCGGCATGGCGCTGCTCATCACCCGCAACCTGCGCCGCGCGCTCGGCGCCGAGCCGGCCGAACTCGGTGACGTGGCCCGCCGCGTGGCGGTGGGCGACCTCGCCTCTTCCCGCGCCGCACAGGCCGCCCCGGCCGGCAGCGTGATGGCCTCGCTGCACGAGATGCAGGCCAACCTCGCGAAGGTGGTGAGCCAGGTGCGCAGCGCCTCCGACTCCATCGCCACCGGCTCGGCCCAGATCGCCACCGGCAACGCCGACCTCTCGCAGCGCACCGAGCAGCAGGCCTCCAACCTGCAGCAGACGGCTGCCTCGATGGAAGAGATGAACGCCACCGTGCGCAACAACGCCGACACTGCCAGCCAGGCCAACCAGCTCGCCACCTCGGCCAGCTCGGCTGCCGTCAAGGGCGGCGAGGTCGTGGGCCAGGTGGTCTCGACCATGCAGGAGATCACCGACAGCTCGCGCAAGATCGCCGACATCATCGGCGTGATCGACGGCATCGCCTTCCAGACCAACATCCTCGCGCTCAATGCCGCGGTGGAAGCCGCCCGCGCCGGCGAACAGGGCCGCGGCTTCGCGGTCGTGGCCGGCGAGGTGCGCTCGCTGGCCCAGCGCAGCGCCGAAGCCGCTCGCGAGATCAAGGCGCTGATCGGCGCGAGCGTCGACCGCGTCGAAGCCGGCTCGCGCCTCGTGGGCGAAGCGGGCGCGACGATGAACGACATCGTCTCGCAGGTGAAGCGTGTCTCCGACCTGATCGGCGAGATCAGCTCGGCCACCACCGAGCAGACGAGCGGCATCGGCCAGGTGAGCAACGCCGTCACCCACCTCGATCAGATGACGCAGCAGAACGCCGCGCTCGTGGAGCAAAGCGCCGCCGCTGCCGAAAGCCTGAAGCGCCAGGCGGGCAGCCTGAGCCAGGTGGTGGCCACCTTCAAGCTCGACACGGCGGCCTGAGCCCCCACTTCTTTTGACTTCGCACCGGACCCAAGCCCTCATGAACCTCAAGAACCTCAGCATCCGTACCAAGCTGATGGGCGGCTTCGGCCTCGTCCTCGCGATCGCCCTCGTGCAAAGCCTGCTGTCGATGGAGCAGCTGCGACAGGTCAACACGGCATCTGCCGACCTGGCAAGCAACTGGCTGCCCAGCGTGCGCACGGCAGACGCCATCAAGGACGATCTTGCCCAGCTCCGGGTGCAGCGCATGCAGCTCACCATGCTCGAGGACGCGAGCAAGGTGCCCGCCGTCGAGGCCAAGATCGCCGAGATCCAGAAGACGCTGAGTGCGCACCTGGCCGACTACAGCAAGCTCGTGAGCTCTCCGGACGAGAAGGCGATCTTCGAGGCGGCCGAAGCCGAGCTGAAGGTCTACCTCGGGATGAACGCGACCTTGCTCGAGCGGATGCGCGAACTGAGGGTCGTCGAAGCCAAGGTGATCCTGAACGGCGAGGGCGCGAAGAGCTTTGCGGCGGCCAACGCCTCGCTCACGCAACTGGTCGAGCTGAATGCTCGGGGCAGCGACGCCTCCGCCAAGGAGGCAGAAGCCGCCTACGCGCGGGCACGCGTGCTCATGGTCGCGGGCCTGTGCGCCATGGTCGTGCTGGGGCTGGGCATTGGGTGGCTCGTCTCGCGCAGCCTTGTGCAGGCCGCCACGGCAGCGGTCAAGCAGGCCGATCTCATCGCCAGTGGCGACCTCACCCACAGCGTGACGGTGGACCGCCACGACGAAATGGGCCGCTTGCTGGCCTCGCTGGACAGGATGCAGGAGAACCTGCGCAAGACGGTGTCGGGCGTGCGCCAGAGCGCCGAAGGTGTGGCCACGGCCAGCGCCGAGATCTCGGCCGGCAACCACGACCTCTCCAGCCGCACCGAGCAGCAAGCGAGTGCGCTGGAAGAGACCGCCGCCTCGATGGAAGAACTCGGCAGCACCGTGCGCCAGAACGCCGACAACGCCCGCCAGGCCAACCAGCTCGCGATGAGCGCCTCGACCGTGGCCGTCTCGGGCGGAGAAGTCGTCGACCGCGTGGTCGAGACGATGAAGGGCATCAACGATTCGTCGCGCCGCATCGCCGACATCATCGGCGTGATCGACGGCATCGCCTTCCAGACCAACATCCTCGCGCTCAACGCCGCGGTGGAAGCCGCCCGCGCCGGCGAGCAGGGCCGTGGCTTCGCGGTGGTGGCGAGCGAAGTGCGCTCGCTGGCCCAGCGCTCGGCCGAAGCGGCCAAGGAAATCAAGAGCCTCATCTCCACCAGCGTGGAGCGTGTGGAGCAAGGCACCGCGCTCGTCGACCAGGCCGGCACCACGATGCAGGAAGTGGTCTCGTCGATCAAGCGCGTGACCGACATCATGGGCGAGATCAGCGCCGCCAGCACCGAGCAGTCGGCCGGCGTGGCGCAGGTCGGTGAGGCCATCACACAGATGGACCAGGCCACGCAGCAGAACGCCGCGCTGGTGGAAGAAAGCGCCGCCGCCGCCGAGAGCCTGAAGGGCCAGGCCCGCAAGCTGGTGGACGCGGTCGCCGTCTTCAAGCTGAATGCGAACGACGGGGCGCGCGCCGTGGCGACGGTGCCGGCGCCGGTGGCCCCCAAGCCGGTCGTGGCCGCCAAACCCGCCGAGCCCAAGCCCGTGGCCAAGCCGCTGGAAGCGAAGGCCGAGCCGAAGCCCGTCATCGCACCCAAGCCCGTGGCCGCAGCGCCGGCCCCCACGGTCGCCCCGGCCCCGCTCGCCCCCGCGCCGGTGCCCGCCACCGCCAAGGCCGCCGCCGACGACGACTGGGAAACCTTCTGACGCGCCCTTCGCGCTTCACGCCCACGGCCCGTGACGACCTCACGGGCCGTTGTCTTTGAGGGGCCCGGGAAAAAGAGCCCCCGAGGGCCGGCTTTTGCACGAATTGAACGCACCCCCCGCCCCACAGAATGCCTACAAGCAGCCGTGGGTCTGCCGATATTCCCGGTGAATCTCGGCATTCCCGCCGTCAAGCGTCACCAGGAGCTTCCATGCGCGCACACCTCACCGCCGTCCTCGTCGTGTCCTCCCTCGCCTTCGCCCCCTTCGCCTTTGCCAAGGAAGGTAACGCCACCGCGGCCGAAGCCACGGCCATGGTCAAGAAGGGTGTGGCCTTCATCAAGGCCAACGGCAAGGACAAGGGCTATGCCGAGATCAGCAACAAGGCCGGCCAGTTCAACGACCGCGACCTCTACCTCGTGGTCTACGGCCTCGACGGCACGGTGCACGCGCACGGTGCCAACGAAAAGATGATCGGCAAGAACCTGATCGACCTGAAAGACGTGGACGGCAAGGCCTTCGTCAAGGAACGTGTGGAGCTGGCGCAAGCCAAGGGCACCTTCTGGCAGGACTACAAGTTCACCAACCCGGTCACCAAGAAGATCGAGCCCAAGAGCATGTACTGCGAGAAGCTCAACGACGCCGTGGTCTGCGGCGGCATCTACAAATAAAACCGGCGCAAGCCTGCTGCGGGACTGCACATGAATCTCGGTAAGAAGCTGCTGGCCGCGCCGCTGTTGACGGTGGCCGTGGTGCTGTCGGTGGGTGCGGTGAGCACCGTGCTGCAAAGCCGCTCGGCGGCCCACAGCCAAGCGTCGTTCAAGAGCGACATGGAGAACTTCCGCACCGTGACGAGTGTGCAGGACCAGCTCGCCCAGTCGCACGCCAGCGTCTACAAGACGGTGGCGCTGATGAGTTCGCTCGACGATGCGAAGGTGAAGGCCTTCCGCACGGGGCTTGGCAACCAGCTCGGCGGCATGAAGCGCACGCTCGCCGCCGTGGCCGAAGGCGACACCGACGGCAGCCTCAAGGACGACGTGGCCGCCCTGTCGCAGCAGATCGACAAGTACGGCAAGGTGGCCGACTCGGCCATCGACCTCGCCACCGTCGACCCCAACACCGGCATCGCCGCGATGCAGAACGCCGATGCCAGCTTCGCCGCCATGACGGCCGCGATGGGCGCGCTGGTGGCGAAGATGGAATCGTCGAGCAGCGCCGAGATGGACGCGGCCGCCGCCGCCGCCACGCGCAACAGCGTGCTGCTGGGCCTGCTGGCCAGCCTCGCCTGCCTGGGCGCCGTGGGCGCCGCCTGGTGGATGCAGCACCGCGTGGTGCGCGACCTGCGCCGCGCCGTGGGCGTGGCCACCGCCGTGGCCGAGGGCAACCTGTGCACCAACGTCAGCACCGACCGCCGCGACGAGGTGGGCGACCTGATGCGCTCGCTCGGCGCGATGACGCACCAGCTCAGCAGCTCGCTGCAGACGGTGATGGCCTCGTCGGCCCAGATCCAGAACGCCAGCACCGAGATCGCCTCGGGCAACCAGGACCTCTCCGTCCGCACCGAGCAGACGGCGAGCAACCTCCAGAAGGCCGCAAGCTCCATGGAGCAGCTCACCGGCACGGTGAAGCAGAGCGCCGACTCGGCTCGCCAAGCCAACCAGCTCGCCGCCTCGGCCGCGGCGGTGGCGCAGCGTGGCGGAAGCGTCGTCTCGCAGGTCGTCTCGACCATGGACGAGATCAACACCAGTTCGAAGAAGATCGCCGACATCATCGGCGTGATCGACGGCATCGCCTTCCAGACCAACATCCTCGCGTTGAACGCCGCGGTGGAAGCCGCCCGTGCCGGCGAACAAGGCCGCGGCTTCGCGGTGGTGGCAAGCGAGGTGCGCTCGCTGGCCGGCCGCTCGGCGCAGGCCGCCAAGGAGATCAAGACCCTGATCGGCGCGAGCGTCGAGAAGGTGGAGACCGGCTCCCGCCTGGTCGCCGATGCCGGCGCCACCATGGGCGAGATCGTGGGCTCGGTGCAGCGCGTGAGCGACATCATCGGCGAGATCACCGCCGCCGCCAGCGAGCAGAGCCAGGGCATCGGCCAGGTCAACGAGGCGGTGCTGCAGCTCGACCAGATGACGCAGCAGAACGCCGCGCTGGTGGAAGAGTCGGCCGCCGCCGCCGAAGCGCTGAAGGATCAGGCGATCCGCCTGGCGCAGGTGGTCGGCTCCTTCAAGCTCGAAGGCGCGTCGGCCCCGGCGCCCGCCGCCCCGGCGCCGGTGCCCAAGCCCGTGCCGGCTGCGAAGCCCACGCCCACGCCGGCACCGGCCGCCGTCGCCAAGCCGGCGCCCGTCGCGGCTGCCCCGGCGGCCCCAACACCCGTTGCTCCCGTCATCGCCTCGGTGCCGCTGCCCAAGCCGCCCTCCAAGCCCCAGCCCGCGCCGGTGGTGGCCACCGCCCCCGCCAAGGCTCCGGCCGCGCCGGCCCCGGCCCCCGCGACCGCCAGCGCCGCCCCCGACGACGACTGGGAAACCTTCTGACCCGCGAACCGCCTGAAAAGGCGGGCGCATTGCACACACATCGAACCTTCAGTTTCAGCCCGGCAAGCCGATAGTCAGCAGAGCAGCCTCCACCCGGCTTCCATTTCAAGAGGACACCCCATGGACATGATTCACGAAGCAGCCCACGTCGCCCGTCACGAAGCGGCACGCGCCGCACTGGCGGCCCAGTCGGGCAGCGAGTACCTGACCTTCCGCCTCGGCGCCGAGGAATACGGCATCGACATCCTGAAGGTGCAGGAGATCCGCTCCTATGAAGTGCCCACCCGCATCGCAAACGCACCGCAGTTCGTGAAGGGCGTGGTCAACCTGCGTGGCGTGATCGTGCCGATCGTCGACCTGCGCCTGAAGCTCGGTTGCGACACCGCCGAGTACAACAGCTTCACCGTGGTGATCGTGCTGAACGTCAAGGGCCGCGTGGTCGGCGCCGTCGTCGACTCGGTCTCCGACGTGCTCGAACTCTCGGCCGAGTCGATCAAGCCGGCACCCGAGATGGCCTCGGCCGTCGACACCAGCTTCATCACCGGCATCAGCAGCGTCAACGACCGCATGCTGATCATGATGGACATCGAATCGCTGATGGCCAGCCCCGACATGGGCCTGATGGACGAATCGCACTGAGGCGCTGACGGCTTCTCTGCGCCTCGGGCGGTGAGCATCTCACCGCCCGAGCTGTTTCTGACGAACGTTTTTTCGCACTCGCGTCTACAAGAACCATGACACTCAACAACGTTTCCGTTTCCCGCAAGCTCTGGGGCGCCATCCTGCTGCTGCTCGCCGCCATGTTCTCCATCGCCCTGCTGGCCGCCTACGCCGCCGCGAGCGTGCAGGCCGACTCGGCCCGCCAGGTCGCCCTGACGCACGACCTGATCGAACGCTCGGCCATCTGGAAAGGGATGACCGACACCGCCGTCACCCGCGGCATGGCCAACGCCATCAGCAGCGATCCGGCCGTGGGCGAGCTCTTCAAGGAAAACCTCGCCAACGACGCGAAGAAGATCACCGCGCTGCGCGCCGAGATCGGCAAGCTCGCCACCACCGAGGCCGACAAGGCCACCATGAAGACCGTGGCCGAGAAGGGCGCGCTGCTCGTGGCCGCCAGCAAGAAGGCCACCGAGCTCGTGACCGCCGGCGACCGCGCCGCCGTGACCGCCCATGTGAAGGGCGAATACGCACAGACCGCCGCCGGCTACCTGGGCGCCATCGACGCATTCGTCGAACTGCAGCGCGAGAAGGGCACGCAGGCCGTGGCCGATGCCGCGCAAGCCCGCCAGCGCATCCTCGTCGCCGGCTTCGGCGGCGCCGGCCTGGTGATCGCCCTCGGCATGCTCGTGGCGGCCACGCTCGTGCGCAGCATCCGCCACCCGCTGAACGAATCCATCCGCGTGGCCGGTGCCATCGCCGAAGGCGACCTCACGCAGAACATCTCGACGAACCGCCGCGACGAGTTCGGCTCGCTGATGCGCGCCCTGCAGCACATGAACGAATCGCTGGGCCGCGTGGTGGGCAACGTGCGCGCGTCGACCGACAGCATCAGCACCGCCTCGGCCGAGATCGCCACAGGCAACACCGACTTGTCGAGCCGCACCGAGCAGACCGCGAGCAACCTGCAGCAGGCCGCGAGCTCGATGGAGCAACTCACCGGCACCGTGCGCCAGAGCGCCGACTCGGCCCGCCAGGCCAACCAGCTCGCCTCGTCGGCCGCCGAAGTGGCGCAGCGCGGCGGCAGCGTGGTCTCGCAGGTCGTCTCGACCATGGACGAGATCAACGCCAGCTCGAAGAAGATCGCCGACATCATCGGCGTGATCGACGGCATCGCCTTCCAGACCAACATCCTCGCGCTGAACGCCGCGGTGGAAGCCGCCCGTGCCGGCGAGCAGGGCCGCGGCTTCGCCGTGGTGGCGGGTGAAGTGCGCTCGCTGGCCCAGCGCAGTGCCGAGGCCGCCCGCGAGATCAAGGGCCTGATCGGCAGCTCGGTCGACAAGGTGGAAGCCGGCTCACGCCTGGTCGCCGATGCCGGCGCCACGATGAACGAGATCGTGGGCTCGGTGCAGCGCGTGACCGACATCATCGGCGAGATCACCGCCGCTTCCAGCGAGCAATCCGACGGCATCGGCCAGATCAACGTGGCCGTGACCCAGCTCGACCAGATGACACAGCAGAACGCCGCGCTGGTGGAAGAGTCGGCCGCCGCGGCCGAATCGCTGCGCGAGCAGGCCCACAAGCTGGCCGAGGTGGTGTCCATCTTCCGGGTGGCGCGCGCCTGACGGCGCGCACACAGATCGCACAGACCCACAAGAGCAAATATGACCGGCCTGAACAATCTGAAGATGCGCACCCGCCTCGGGCTGGGGTTCGGCGCCGTGCTCGCCCTGCTGCTGGTGATGACCGGCGTGGCCTACGTGCAGATGGAGCGCACCGCGCAGGCGTTGGACGACCTCGCGGCCAGCAGCCAGCGGGCCAGCCTCGTCACCGAGTGGCGCAGCAAGACGCAGCTCAACCTCGCACGCACCATCGCCATCGCCAAGGCGAGCGGCCAGCCCGACGTCGAGGCCTACTTCGAGCCGCTGATGAAGGTGACCACGCAAGAGATCACCGCCCTCAAGGAGAAGCTCGACAAGCGCCTCACCGGCGATCTGTCGCGGCAGCTGGTGCAAGAGATCGCCACGCGGCGCGACACCTACGTCGAGCTGCGCAAGCAGATGCAGGCGCACGTGAAGGCGGCCGATCCGTTCGCCGTGGAAGCCCTGCTCAAGGAAAAGCTGCTGCCGGCCGCCGACGCCTACCTGGCGGCGATGGACGCGCTGCAGAAGGCCGAGCGCGACGGTGCCGACGCCGAAGAAGCCGCCCTGCGCGGCAAGCTGGCCCTGGCCAAGGGCGTGCTGATTGCGCTCGCGCTGGCCAGCCTCGCGGTGGGCGCCGGCATGGCCTTCGTGATCACCCGCTCGGTGGTGCTGCCGGTGCACGAGGCGGTGCGCGCCGCGACCGCCATCGCCGCCAACGACCTCTCGCACACCGTGAACTCGCCGCGCCGCGACGAGATGGGTGACCTGCTGCGCGCACTCAACACCATGCAGGTCTCGCTGAGCGGCGTGATCGGCCAGGTGCGCCACGCCACCGACAGCATCACCACCGCCTCGGCCGAGATCGCCTCGGGCAACAGCGACCTCTCCTCACGCACCGAGCAGGCCGCGAGCAACCTACAGCAAACGGCCAGTTCCATGGAAGAGCTCACCGCCACGGTGAAGCACAGCGCTGACTCGGCGCGCCAGGCCAATCAACTGGCGGCGTCGGCCGCCGAAGTGGCGCAGCGCGGCGGCAGCGTCGTCTCGCAGGTCGTGTCGACCATGGACGAGATCAATGCCAGCTCGAAGAAGATCGCCGACATCATCGGCGTGATCGACGGCATCGCCTTCCAGACCAACATCCTCGCGTTGAACGCCGCGGTGGAAGCGGCGCGTGCCGGTGAACAAGGCCGTGGCTTCGCGGTCGTGGCCGGCGAGGTGCGCTCGCTCGCGCAGCGCAGTGCCGAAGCGGCGCGCGAGATCAAGGGCCTGATCGGCAGCTCGGTCGACAAGGTCGAGGCGGGATCGCGCCTGGTGGCCGATGCCGGCGCCACGATGACCGAGATCGTGAACTCGGTGCAGCGCGTGACCGACATCATCGGCGAGATCAGCACCGCGTCTTCGGAGCAGAGCGACGGCATCGGTCAGGTCAACGTGGCGGTGACGCAGCTCGACCAGATGACGCAGCAGAACGCCGCGCTGGTGGAAGAGTCGGCCGCCGCCGCCGAGTCGCTGCGCGAGCAGGCGCATCGGCTGGCGGGCGTGGTGTCGGTGTTCAAGGTCTGAGCACCGACCCCGTCGCGGCCGGCCCGCCGGCCCGCTCGCGCGTCTTCCACAGCGAGACCGCCACGCCACCGGCGATGAGGGTCGCCGTCACCCCGAGGCTCACCGCCGCGGGGATCTTGCCGATGATGTTGACCAGGAAGATCTTGCTGCCGATGAACATCAGCACCAGGGCCAGCGCGTACTTGAGGTAGGCGAAGCGGTGGATCATGGCCGCCAGCGCGAAGTACAGCGCCCGCAGGCCGAGGATCGCGAAGATGTTGCTGGTGTAGACCACGAAGGTGTCATCGGTGATCGCGAGGATCGCCGGCACCGAGTCGACCGCGAAGATCAGGTCGGCGAACTCCACCATGCACAGCGCCAGGAAGAGCGGCGTGGCCCACGTCACCGCCTTCCCGGTGGCCGGGTCGGGCTCGCGCACGAAGAAGGCGTTGCCCCGCACCTGCGGCGTCACGCGCATCAGCTTGCGCAGCCACTTGAGCAGCAGGTTCTTCTCGAGGTCGGGCTCGTGGTCCGCCATCCAGAGCATCTTGATGCCGGTGAGCACGAGGAAGGCACCGAAGACGTACAGCACCCACGCGAACTCGCTGATGAGCGCCGCACCCAGGCCGATCATCAGCGCGCGCAACACGATCACACCCAGGATGCCCCAGAAGAGCACCCGGTGCTGGTACTGCCGCGGGATCGCGAAGAAGGTGAAGATCATCGCGATGACGAACACGTTGTCCATCGAGAGCGACTTCTCGATGATGTAGCCGGTGAAGTATTCGACCCCGCGCTCGGCGCCGAGCTGCCACCACAGCCACACGCCAAAGAGCCCAGCCACGCCGATGTAGCCGGCCGAGAGCCAGAGACTTTCGCGCACGCCGATCTCGTGGTCGTCTTTGTGCAGCACGCCGAGATCGAGCGCGAGCAGCGTCACCACGATCGCAAGAAAGGCCAGCCACAGCCACGCCGCCTGGCCCAGGAAGTCCGCGTGGAGGAACTCGGTCACGTCGACACCCTCCCCCGCACGGGCAGCTGTTGCCGAAGCCACCGCGCGGCGGCCCTCCACGCGCGCTGCACGGCCCGCCGCAAGGCGGCGCCCAGGCGGCGCTGGCGCTCTTCCACGTATTCGACATGGCCGTCGGCCATGTGCACCTCGATCACGCAGTGGCGCTTCTCGGCCTGGGCCGACACCGCCACGAGCACGGCCGCCACCCGGTGAGCGAACTCCCGGAAGACGTTGCGCACCTCGGCGGCCACCGCATGCGCCTGGCCCGGGGGCAGCGCTTCACCGCGAACGACGATCTTCATGGCATGTCCTTTCAAAGAAAAGTCCATTCGACGGCGCTCACTTTAGGCAGCGGCGATCATCCTGAATAATCGAAATTTCTCGCCAACCATTCGAGAAAACCGGAGGATTCAGATGAACTACAAACACCTTCGCTACTTCTGGACCGTCGTGCGCGCGGGCGGCGTGCTGCGCGCGAGCGAAGAGCTGCACCTGTCGCCGCAAACGCTGAGCGGGCAGATCAACCTGCTGGAAGAGCGCCTCGGCCGGCCCCTGCTGCGCAAGGCGGGCCGCAATGTGGAGCCCACCGAGGCTGGCCGCATGGTGATGCAGTACGCCGACGAGATCTTCACGCTCGGCCAGGAGATGGAAGACGCCTTGCGCGGCGGCCGCGAGGCGCCCCGCGCGCCGGTGCTGAAGGTCGGCTTCGTCGACTCCGTGCCCAAGGCCATCGCCTACCACGTGCTCGAGCCGGCCCTGCGCATCGAGCCGGCGCCGCGGCTGCAGTGCCCCGAGGGCAAGCTTCCGGCCTTGATGGCGGATCTCGCGCTGCGCCGCGTCGACCTCGTGGTGTCGGACGTGATGCTGCCGGGCAACCTGGGCATCAAGGCGTTCACCCACCTGCTCGGCCGCAGCGCGGTGGCCTTCTTCGCGTCCGAGAAGCTGCTGCAGCGACACGGCATGACGCTCAGGCAGCTGCGCGCCCGGTTCCCGCAGTCGCTGGAGAAACTGCCGCTGCTGATGCCCGCGGCCGACTCCGCGCTCAGGCCGCGGCTCGACGCGTGGCTGCGCCGGCATGCCATCGCCTCGCCGATCGCGGGCGAGTTCGATGACACCGCGCTGATGAAGGCCTTCGGGCGCGAGGCGCTCGGCGTCTTCCCGGCACCCGCCGTGCTCGCCGAGGAGATCACCCGCCAGTTCGAGGTGGCGCGGCTCGGCGTTCCCGACGACCTGATGGAAGAGTTCTACGCGATCTCGATTGAGCGGCGCATCTCGCACCCGGGCGTCGCGGCCATCACCAAGGCCGCGCGCAGCGAACTCTTCGCCGAGGCCGCTTGAAGCGCGCGGATCAGTCCGCCGCAGCGCGCCTCAAGGTCTCGACCACCGGCCGGCGCAGCACCTCGCGCAGGCCCCACCACCCTGCCCCGAGGGCCAGCAAGGCCCCGGCGGCCCCACCCGCGAGCGGCACCCACGGCGACGCACTCCAGGTGAACTGGAAGGCGTACTTCGCCAATGCCCAGCCCACGGCCATGGCCGCGATGGACGCCAGCACGCCCGCGAGCGCGCCCACGCCGAGCAGCTCGGCCCGCTGCACCTGCGCGAGCAGCTTGCCGCTCGCCCCGAGCGCCCGCATCACCGCAAACTCGCGCGCCCGCGCCTCGCGCGTTGCGGTGACCGCGGCAAACAGCACCACCAGCCCCGCCGCGAGCGTGAAGGTGAAGAGGAACTCGACCGCGCGCACCACCTGGTCGAGCACAGCCTGGATCTGCCCGATCGAGGCCGACACGTCGACGTTGGTGATGTTGGGGAAGTCGCGGCTCAGCGCGTTGTCGAAGCCGGCCGTGGCGGGCGCGCGGAAGGCGGCGATGTAGGTCGCCGGCACGTCGTCCATGCGGTCGGTCGGGAACATCACGAAGAAGTTGGCCCGCATCGACCCCCAGTCGACCTTGCGCAGGCTGGTGATGCGGCCCTCGACCATCTGGCCCGCCACGTCGAAGCGCAGCGTGTCGCCGAGCTTCAGGCGCAGCGTCTCGGCCAGGCCCTGCTCGACGCTCAGCCCGCCCTTCTCTTCGCTGACCCAGCGGCCGGCCGTCACGGTGTTGTGCGTGGGCGCGCTCGCGCTGTGGCTCAGGTTGAACTCGCGGTCGAGCAAGCGCTTGGCGCGCTCGTCGTCGTAGTCGTCGAGCTTGGCCGGGGTGCCGTTGATCGCCACCAGCCGGCCACGGATCATCGGGTACCAGTCGAACTTCGCGACGCCACCCGCGCGCAGCTTGGCCTGGAAGTCGTCACCCTGCTCGGGCTGGATGTTGATGACGAAACGGTTGGGTGCATCGGGCGGCGTGGCCTGGCGCCAGCTGGAGATGAGGTCGGTGCGCAGGAGCACCAGCAGCACGAGCGCGAGCAGGCCCACACTGAGCGCCGACACCTGCAGCACCGCGAATGCCGGCCGCGCCGCGATCTGCCGCGTGGCCAGCACCAGCCAGCGCGGCGCACGCGACTCGGGCACCGCACGGCGCAGCACCTGCACCGCGAGCCACGACAGCAGCGCGAACACCGCCACGGCCCCCGCAAAGCCGCCCACGGCGATCAAGCCCAGCTGCAGGTCGGACGACACCGCCAGCAACAAGGCCACGAAGCCCGCCGCGCCCGCGCCGAGCACGGCGAGCGAGGCGGGTTTCAGCGCACCCACGTCGCGGCGGATCACGCGCAGCGGCGGCACCTGCGAGAGCTGCAGCACCGGCGGCAGCCCGAAGCCCATCAGCAAGGTGAACCCCACGCCCACGCCGAAGATGGCAGGCCAGGCGGTGGGCAGCGGCAGCGTGGCCGAGACCAGGCCCGACAGCAGCCACACGAAGACATAGTGCACCGCGAACCCGATGGCCACACCGGCCACGCTCGCGGCCAGGCCCACGAGCGCGAACTCGATCAGGTATTGCAGCGCGATGGTGCGCTGCGCCTGGCCGAGCACACGCAGCATGGCGCAGTCGTCGAGGTGGCGCTCGGCGAAATCGCGCGCGGCAATGCCCACGGCCACGGCCGCCAGCAGCGCCGCGAGCAGCGCCACGAGGTTGAGGAATTTCTCGGCGCGGTCGAGTGTCTGGCGCATCTCGGGGCGGCCCGTCTCCAGCGACTCGACGCGCACGCCGCGCACCGTGCGGCCTTTCACCTGCTCGTCGGCCCAGCGCACGTATTCGCGCACCGGCGCATCGTTGGTGCCGGTGGCCGCCACGGCCATGCGGTAGGTGACGCGGCTGGCCGGCTGCACGAGCGCAGTGGCCAGCAGGTCGGCCTCGTGCAGCATCACCCGCGGCGCAAAGCTCATGAAGCCGGCGCCGCGGTCGGGCTCGACCACGATGACGGCCGCGATCTTGAGCGTGGCGTCGCCCAGCAGCAGGTCGTCGCCGATCTGCAGCAGCAGGCTGTCGAGCAGCGGCGCGTCGACCCACACCGTGCCGCGCGCCGGGCCGTGCGTCACGGCTTCTTCGGCGCCACCCGTCGTCTGCACCACCCGCAGCGCGCCGCGCAGCGGGTAGGCGTCGCTCACGCTCTTGACCGACACCAGGCGCGAGTTGCCGCCCTTCTCGTCGGGCGCGCGGCCCATGCTCGGGAAGGCCGCGGTGGCCGCCACCTTGAGGCCGAGGGCCCGCGCCTTCTGGGTGAAGACGGGCGGCAGCGGCTGGTCGCTCGCGATGATGGCGTCGCCGCCCAGCAGCTGGCGGGCGTCGCGGGCGAGGCCGTGGTTCAGGCGGTCGGCGAAGAAGCCCACCGCCGTCAAGGCCGCCACGGCGAGCGTCACCGCCACCAGCAGCAGACGCAACTCACCGGCGCGGAAGTCGCGCGCCAGCTGGCGCGAGGCGAGTTGCCACAGGGAAGCACGGGACTGCACGGACATGCGGATCTCCAACGAAGTGCGGGCACCTTACCCGATGCAGCAGCTCGATGCGGGCCGATGGGTGCTGGACTCCGGTCGAACACTGCATGCAAATTGGCCGAACGGTGACACCGGGAGCGGGTGCTTCAATGACCCGCATGGACACCCGCACGTTCCCCGCCCTCTTCCTCTCGCACGGCTCACCCATGCTGGCGCTGGAGCCCGGCCCGACGGGCCCGTTCCTGCAGTCGCTGGGCAACGCCATCGTGTCGACCTTCGGCCGGCCGAAGGCCATCCTCGCGGTTTCGGCGCACAGCCTCGCGCGTGAGCCGGTGCTGCTCGCCGGCGCGCAGCATCGCGCCGTGCACGACTTCGGCGGCTTCCCTGACGCGCTCTACCAGCTGCGCTACGACGCGGCCGGCGCCCCCGCGCTCGCCACCGAGGTGCAGCAGCGGCTCGCCCACGCCGGCTGGCCGGTGCACCGCGTCGACGAAGGCGGCCTCGACCACGGCATCTGGACCATGCTGCGCTTCATGCGGCCCGAGGCCGACATCCCGGTGCTGCCGCTCGCGTGGGTGCCGTCGATGCCACCGGCCCGGCAGTTCGCCCTCGGCGAAGCGCTGGCCGAGCTGCGCCAGCAGGGCGTGCTGGTGATGGGCAGCGGCAGCATCACGCACAACCTGCGCCTCATCTTCGGCGCGCAACGCCCGGCCCTCGATGCGCCGGAAGTGGCCGACAGCGCGGCCTTCCGCCGCTGGATGCACGAGCGCAGCGCCGCACGTGACTGGGACGCCCTTTTCGCCTACCGCGAGCACGCACCCAGCGCGAAGGAGATGCACCCGACCGACGAGCACCTGCTGCCCTGGTACGTGGCCGCCGGCGCGGGCGGTCGCGACACGGTGCCGCAACGCCTTCACGAAGCCGTGACCTACGGCTGCCTGGGCATGGACGCCTACGCCTTCGGGCCAGAGGCTGCATCCCTGGTGTCGATGCTGCGCTGACCCTTTCAGCGTTCCGCACGCGTCGTGTCGGCCGTGCCGGCACGACGCTCAGCATTCCATCCGCGTCCCCCTCCCTCTTCATGGGGAGCCTCACCTCGGCTTCTGGCCAGCGCAGCGCTCCTACCATCCCGCGACCTAAAAAAGCGGGGAGGAAGATGAAGATGTCAGATGGACTGTGGGAGCGCCTGCTGGCGCAGGGCGAGAACGACTGCCGCGAGCTGCCGGCTGACACGTCCGCCCCTTCAGGGCACGCACGCGAGCTGCGAACGACGGCCCTGCGCACCGGCGAAGAGTCCATCGCCGGTGTCTCGCTCCACTACGACGAACCGCAGGGGGCAGCAGCCTTTCTGCAAGCGATCGGCACCTGCACGTCAGGTGCGATCGCGCTGATCCTGGCCTCGTGGGGCGAGGGACTGTCGACCCTGGTCCTTCGGCATGTCGGCCAGCTCTGTGAGGCACACAGACGCGACCCGCAGCAAGCGCGCCCCCTCTACATCGACCTGGGGCGCCTGGTCGACCACGACGCGGGGCACTCGCCTGCCACATTGAATGAAGCGGTGCAGCTGGAACTTGCACGCCGCCAGCTGCCCGACGATCCAGCGCCCGTGCTGCAGGCGGTGAGCGAGGGCCGGTGCGTGCTCTTTCTCGACCACGTCGAGGCCGTCGCGGCCCACCACCCGGGCGTGTGGCGCTGGCCCGCCGAGCTGAACGATGGCGATCGGGCACGCGGCAAGCCGCATGTGGTCATGCTCTGTGCCGACGAACTTTTCGATGATGACGACGACGTCCGTGCGGCGGCGCTCACCCTTCGCGAATCGAGTGCGGCGATGGCGGCCGATCTATGGTTCGCCACCCTCGTGCCGCTGGACTGGCAGGCAGCGTTCGACGCCTGCACTGCGGCCGGCATCGACCTCGGCACCTGCGCCGAGCGCCATCGCGCATGGCAATGGACGGGCCTCGACGGGCGGGCCACGGCAGCACGCCTGGCGGCCCTGAGCCCCCTCTTCAACCAGCGACGCGACCAGGCACTGCAGCCGATCGAGGTCTTCACGGCCTGGTGGACCCATTGCCTGCCGCCGTCGTTCGACCTGGAGGCCGCGACATTCGTCGCCACTGCGATGGATCTCGCGCGGCTGCAGGGCGACGAGCAGGCCAATGCCGTTCCAATCGAACAGTTCGCTGCCTTGGTCGAGCACCTGTGGCCGCAGACCTCGCCGGCACAGCAGACGCCTCTTCGCATGTCACTGCGCGTTGCGCTCCAGATGCAGCGCAGCGGACGCCACGTCGCGGTGCCCAGCGGGCTGCTCTGGAGCGGCCAGGCGGTGATCGACGCCCTGATGGCGGGCGACCTCGAACTCATCGGCGCGGCGATCGTCTCCGGCTGGCGCGGCACCGGCGTGGCAGACGCCGCGGTGGAGGCCTGGCAGCGCGCCGGCCACACCACGTTTCCGCCTGAACTGCATACCGCCTTGCAAGACGAGCAGCCGCCCGCCGTCACGGGCGCCTTGCTGCGCTTGAGCTGCCAGCTTGCGCGCACGTTGGCGGGTTGGCAGGCGCGCACCAGCGCTGCAGCGGCCGGCACCCGCGACATCGACGCCCGGTATCGGTCATGCCTGCAGGACATGCTGGCGCCGCTGTCGCAATCCCGACTCGCCGGCGCCACGCTGAGGGGCGCCCACTTGCGCGAGCTGCCCCTCACCGATCTGGACCTCCGCCGGGCCGATCTCACCGGCGCCGACTTCACCGGCGCGCGGCTGCGGCGTGTGGTGCTCGACGACGCCGTGGCCGACGAGGCGTGCTTCGAGCGGGCCGAGCTGGACGACGTGAGCGCGGAACGCCTGCATGCCCACCGCACCCGTTGGCAGCACGCGCGCTGGAACCGGCGCTGGGCCAACGCCGAGTTGACCCACGCCACACCAGACATGCGCCCCGACACGGCCGATGCACCGGTGCGCCTGACATCCTTCCCCGGCGCATCGCCCAGTTCGCCAAAACGACTGCTGCGCTCGGTCGGCGGCCACTGGCTGGCGGCGCTCCTGGACGACGGCGGCGTTGCCATGTGGCGAGGCGACACACTGACCCCGGTGTGGCACCTGCCCGCGCCCGACGCAGGCAGCCAAGTGCTCGACGCCGCGTTTTCGGACGACGGCAACCACCTCGTCACCACGCACGCCCACAAGGCGCTGCGACGCTGGACATCAAACGAGGGGCACCTCGCCCAGGAATACACCGATCTGCACGTGCCGATGCACATGCTGATCGTCCACCCCGAGGGCGGGCCGATCGTGGGCTATGGCGGCCAGCAGCATGCGTGGTGCAGCTGCGAGCTGCAACGCCTCACCCACATGCCGAGCAGCGTGCCGGCCGGGTCTGCCCAAGGGCTGACCTGCGCCACCCTGGCGCCGTCCGGTCGATCGGTGTTCGCCAGCGCATCGAGCGGCCACGGCGTGTGGGAGTACCCGCCTGCCGGGTCGCGCCGCGTGCTGGATTGGCCGGTCGGGCAGGTCTGGGCCCTTGCTGCCGCGCACGACGCAGCGGTCGGCCACACCTGGCTGGCCGTTCTGGAAAGCGACGCGCTCTGGTGGGGCAACGCCGATACGACCGAGCCGCCCCAGCGCTTCGACCGGCCCGGCGCAGTGGTGCCCAGCCTGACGCATCGCGCCGGTCAACCGCCGGCATGGCGGCCTTCCGGGCCGATGGACCAGCTGGCGTTTTCACCCGACGGCCGCTGGCTCGTCTGCATCGGCCCCGGTGGGCCCGCCATGGCGGTCGACACACGCAGCGGCAAGGCACACCCCTTGCACACGGCCAGCGTCGAAGGGGCGCGCTGCGTCGGCTTCGACCGTGCAGGCCAGCTCGTGCTGGGAAGCGACGGCCTGCGCCGCTACGCGCTCCCCGACCCCATAGGCGCGTCTCGCCCCTGAGGCCACGCCGCCTGTTCAGCGGAGCGCGGCAGCCGCCTCGCTTGCCGCCGTCGCCACGCGCGTGGCGACGGCATCACGGTACCGCTTGGCCAGCACCGCGGCACCGTCGGGCGAGCGCTTGAGCGCCGCACGCAGCGTGGCCATCTCGCCGAGGCGGGCGGTTTCGTGGAGGCGCCCGAGCGTCAGCGCCAGGGCGTTGCAGCTCCACGCGTCGGCCTGGGCCGCGGCGTTCAGCTGCGCCAGCGCATCGCGCTCCTCGGCCGCCGCCGCGACACGCTCGGCCGGCCAGCCGGCGCGCTCGCCGATGCTGGCACCCAGGGCCACTTCGGCGGCGGTGCCGCCACGCCGGGCCAGCACCTCGGCCACGCCGGAACACAGCTGCTGGCGGTTGGCGTCTCGCATGTCCTTCACCCCGCAGTGCTGGCTGGCCGCCACCAGCGGCAGCTCGGCACTCGCCTCCAGCTTCGTCAGCTCGGCGGCCAGGCTCACGCGCGACATCAGGTCGGCTTCAGGCGGCAGCTTCGCGAGCACCGTGCCGGCAAGCGCTCCGTGGCGTGCGTCCGACCGGGTGGCGTGCGACACGCGGTAGAGCGCCTCGGCCACGGCGGGCTCGTCACGGCGGAGCGAGGCATCGGCGGCCACCTGCAGCCAGGCCATCGCGTTGGTCGGCTCCAGCCTCGCCCATTGTTCGGCCGACAGCATGCGGCACACGCCTTCGGTGCGCTGCTGCTGGCAGGCCCGCATCGCCCAGGCGTAGACCTGGGGCGTGCCCTTGAACGCGGCCAGCGAGGCGAGCTCGTCGCGGGCCCGCGCCGCGCCGCCGTCGAGCACGCCGTCGGCCACGGTGCCCTCGTCGAGCGCCACCATCAGCAGGCCGGCGGCACGCAGGTTGTCGTCCTGGCTCGCCAGAAGCGTGGGCAGCACCTGGTCGCGCACACGCCGCGCGGCACCGACGATGGGTGCCATGTCGCGCGGGCGGCCATCGGCACCGGCCTTCACGCGACCCAGGCCGCAGACCTCGATCTCGTCGGCCGCGAGATCAGGCACGGCCGGTGCCACGAGCGCGGCCGTCATGGCCGACACGCCCTGCTGCGAGAGCTGGGCCTCGTCGAGCGTGGCCAGCCTCTGCACCGTGTTGGCATTCGCCAGGTCTTCCACGGGGGTCTCTTCGGCTTCCGGCGGGGGCTGGAGCCCCGCCTCCACCGCCTGCCACACCAGCCCACCCAACACCAGCACCACCAGGCCCGCACCGACCCAGCGCATGCGCCGCGTCAACCTGCCTTCATCGCCTTGTGCGTCTTCGTTGTTGTTCACAAGCCCCCCTCTGCAATCGCTTCCTTGACCGCCGCCACCTGGCGACGCGATACCACCAACCATTCATCGACCGGCGCCACCCGCACCACCCAGCCTTCGGCCGCCTCGTCTTCGCCCTCGGCCGGAAGCACGCGCCGTTCCAGCGCGCGCAGCGCCTTGCGCGCCACCAGCGCGTTGCGGTGGATGCGCAGGAAACGGTCGCCCAGGCGCTGCTCGAGGTCGGTGAGCGCGTCGTCGAGCACGTGGGTGTGCGTGGCGGTGCGCAGCGTCACGTACTTCAGCTCGGCCTTGAGGTAGAGCACCTCCGAGACCGGCACCCGCACCTTGCGCCCGAGCTCGCTCACGACGATCACCGGCTCGTCGGCCGCTTCGGCCGGCGCACGCGCGGCACCGCCTGCCTGGCCCATGCGCTGCGCGACGCGCTGCAAGGCGGCGTGCAATCGCTCGCGGCGCACCGGCTTGGTGAGGTAGTCGACCGCATCGAGGTCGAAGGCCTGCAACGCATGCTCGGCATGCGCCGTCACGAAAACGATGGCCGGCGGGTGCGGCAGCTGCTTGATGCGCGCGGCGAGCTGCGTGCCGTCGAGGCCGGGCATGTGGATGTCGAGCAGCACCAGGTCGCAGGGGCGGTCGGCCAGCCACACGAGCGCCTGGCTCGCGTTGGCCGCTTCGCCCACCACCTGGGCCTTGGGCGCAGGGCAATCCTGCACCAGCCCGCGCAGGCGCAGGCGCGCCAGCTCTTCGTCGTCGACCACCAGGACCTTGAGTTCAGTGTTCATAGCGGGATGACGATCTGCACGCGGAAGAAGTCTTTGTCGATGTGCGTCTCGAACTGCGCCGCCACGTCGTGCATGAGGCGCAGGCGCTCGCGCACGTTGCGCAGGGCAATGCCGTTGCCTGGCTTCGAAGGCTCCCGAGGCAGCGTGTTGACGATGGTGACCACCGCATGCGCACGCTTGACCCGCGTGCGGATGCGCACCACGCCGCCATCGGGCGCCGGCTCCACGCCGTGGCGCACCGCGTTCTCGACCAGCGGCTGCAGCAGCAGCGGCGGCACGCGGGCGGTGCCGGCGTCTTCGTCGAGCTCCCAGCTCACCTGCAGGCGATCGCCGAAACGCACCTGCTCGATCGCAAGGTAGCGCTGCGCGAGCGACACCTCTTCGGCCAGCGTGACCGAGGCGCCGCTGTCGCTCAGCGCCACGCGAAAGAGCTCGGCCAGGTCTTCGAGCAGGCCCTCGGTGCGGGCAGGGTCGAGCCGGGCCAGCGTGATGGCGGTGTTGAGGGTGTTGAAGAGGAAGTGCGGCCGGATGCGCGACTGCAGCTCGGCCAGCCGGGCCGTGGTGTCGGCCGGCAGGCGGGCCCGCGCGCGCAGCGTGAGCCAATAGAACATCGCGGCGGCGAGCAGCGCCCCGGCCAGCGAAGGCGGCAACCAAGTGGTGCCCGGGCCGAGGCCGCCCGCGGCCTGCAAGCCCCAGCCGAAGGCGCCGCTGCCAGCCCCCAGCAGCACCGCCACCACCCATTGCCCGACCGCCGGCAGCCGCGCCAGCCCCTGCTTGAGCAGGCAGGCCAGCACCAGCCACAGCAGCAGCGCCGGCAGCGCCATGCTGGCCGCCACGGCCAGCAGCGTGAGCCATGACGCCAGATCGCTCGCCCCGAAGCTCACCGCCACCGCGAGCGTGCAATGCACAAAGAGCAGCGCGCGCAGCACCACGCCCACGTGGCACACGTCGAAGGCCGAGACGGCCCCGTGCCGGCCCTTCGCGCCGGGCTCGTAGGGGCCGAAGCCGGTGGGCCCGAAGAGGCTGCTGCTGGAGGTGCTGGACGGGTCGGGCGACCCGGCGCCCTCGGCCCCGGCCCGGGCCGGGCGGCTCGGCGCGTTCGCGGCGTGTGGGGGCTGGGGCTCGGGCATGTCGGGCGGGGGTGGCCGAATAGAATCGGCCGCTCTGATCTTGAAGCCAGCGCGAACACCGCGCAGTCCTGCGATTGTCGCCAAGACACGCCCCCCGGCAACCGCACACACACAGCGTTACACGCCCCCGCCCGCCATGTCTTCCAACCAACTCGACAAGAAATCCCAAGCCTGGTCTGCGCTCTTTTCCGAGCCGATGAGCGAGCTGGTCAAGCGCTATACCGCGAGCGTCGATTTCGACAAGCGCCTGTGGAAGGCCGACATCGAAGGCTCGCTGGCCCACGCCGAGATGCTGGCCGCGCAGGGCGTGATCGGCGCGCAGGACCTCGCCGACATCCAGCGTGGCATGGCGCAGATCAAGGGCGAGATCGAAGCCGGCACCTTCGAGTGGAAGCTCGACCTCGAAGACGTGCACCTCAACATCGAAGCCCGCCTCACCACGCTCGTGGGCGACGCCGGCAAGCGCCTGCACACCGGCCGCTCGCGCAACGACCAGGTGGCGACCGACGTGCGCCTGTGGCTGCGCAGCGAGATCGACTCGCTCGCCCCCTTGCTCGCCGACATGCAGAAGTCGCTGGTCGACGTGGCCGAGAAGAACGTCGACACCATCCTGCCCGGCTTCACGCACATGCAGGTGGCGCAGCCGGTGAGCTTCGCGCACCACCTGCTGGCCTATGTGGAGATGTTCAAGCGCGATGCCGAGCGGCTGGCCGATGTTCGGCGCCGCGTGAACCAGCTGCCGCTCGGTGCCGCGGCACTCGCCGGCACCAGCTACCCGCTCGATCGCGAGCGTGTGGCCAAGACCCTGGGCTTCGACGGCGTGTGCCAGAACAGCCTCGACGCCGTGAGCGACCGCGACTTCGCGCTCGAGTTCACCGCGTTCGCCTCGATCGCGATGGTGCACGTGTCGCGCCTCGCGGAAGAGATCGTGCTGTGGATGAGCCAGAACTTCAGCTTCATCGACCTGGCCGACCGCTACTGCACCGGCTCGTCGATCATGCCGCAGAAGCGCAACCCCGACGTGGCCGAGCTGGCGCGCGGCAAGAGCGGGCGCGTGGTGGGCCACCTGATGGGCCTCATCACGCTGATGAAGGGCCAGCCCCTCACCTACAACAAGGACAACCAGGAAGACAAGGAGCCCTTGTTTGACACCGTCGACACGCTGCGCGACACGCTGCGCATCATGGCCGAGATGGTGGGCGGCATCACGGTGAAGAAAGAGGCGATGGAGCGCGCCGCGCTGCGCGGCTACGCCACCGCCACCGACCTCGCCGACTACCTGGTGAAGAAGGGCCTGCCCTTCCGCGATGCGCACGAGGTGGTGGCCCACGCGGTGAAGACCGCCATCGCACAAGGCAAGGACCTCTCCGAGCTGCCGCTCGCCACGCTGCAGGGCTTCAACGCCACCATCACCGATGACGTGTTCGGCGTGCTGAGCCTCGCCGGCTCGCTCAACGCCCGCCAGGTGCTGGGCGGCACGGCACCCGTGCAGGTGCGCGCGCAGATTGCGCGGCACCGCCAGCGCCTCGGCTGAGGCTGCATCCAGGGTCAGCCCGAGTGCGTAAGGGGTCTCCATGAACCGACGCCTCCACCTTGGCCACCTCGCCACCCTGCTCACCCTGCCGGCCTTGAGCGCCTGCTCGTCGGGCTTGAACGCCCTCAAGCCCTCGTCCACCTACGTGGCCACCGTGGGCGTGAGCTACGGGCCCGACCCGCGGCACAGGCTCGACGTCTACCGACCCGCCGGCAAGGCCCCGCCCGGCGGCTGGCCGGTGGTGGTGTTCTTCTATGGCGGCTCGTGGCACTGGGGCAGCCGCGCCGAGTACACCTTTGCCGGCGAAGCACTGGCCTCGCGCGGCGTGCTGGCACTGATCGCCGACTACCGCCTCTACCCGGATGTGCGCTACCCCGACTTCCTCGACGACAGCGCGCGCGCCACCGGGTATGCGCTCAGAGAAGCGTCGGCGCTCGGCGGGAATCCGCAGCGGGTGTACGTGATGGGCCACAGCGCCGGGGCGTACAACGCCGCGATGGTGGCGCTCGATGCGCGCTGGCTCGCGGCACAGGGACAGTCTCCCTCGTCGCTTGCCGGCTGGATCGGGCTGGCCGGGCCCTATGAGTTCCTGCCGATCAGCAACCCGCAGGCGCAGGTGGTTTTCCACCACCCCCACTACCCACCCGGCTCGCAACCCATCGACTACGTGAAGCGTGACGCCCCGCGGGCCTTCCTCGGCGCCGCGCGCAGCGACCACCTCGTGAACCCGGTGCGCAACACCGAGCAGATGGCCGAGCGCCTGAAGGCAGCCGGTGCGCCGGTGCAGCTCAAGCTCTACGACGGGGTCGACCACATCACGCTCGTCGCATCGATGGCCTGGTCGCTGCGCTGGATGTCGACGGTGCTCGACGACGTGTCGGCCTTCATGCTGGCCGAGCCGGCGACACCCACCACCGCCGCCAAATGAAAAGAGCCGCCCGGGGGCGGCTCTCTCGTGCGGCGGGATGGGCGGTCAGTCGTTCGCGCCGATCAGCTCGCCGAACAGCACCCACTGCGTGCCGTTGAACTTGGCCAGCTGGCCTTGCTCCATCAGGAAGAAGTCGGTCGGCGAGGTGTTGATCGCCATGCCGGGCAAGAGCAGCGGCAGCTTGAAGTTCTTCAGGTTCGCGGCCTGCTTCATCAGGTTTTCGCGGGTGAGGTCGTTGCCGCACTGCTTGAGCACCTGGTGCAGGGTCTGCGCGGTGAGGTAGGCGTACATGTTCGACGCATCCTTCGGGTCACCCTCGCGGTAGTGACGGCCCATGAAGGCGCGCCATTCGAGCATGGCCGGGTCGTCCTTCCACTGCGGGTCGTTCGGGTCCTTGTAGTACTGCAGCGTGATCAGGTCCTTCGACTTGTCGAGACCCGCCGGCACCAGCACCGAACCCACCGACGCGCCCACGTTGTTCACGATGTGCAGCGGCTTCCAGCCCGAGTCGAAGGCCTTGCGGATCGCCTGGGCCGAGAACTTCGGCGTGGTGATGTTGATGAAGGTGTCGGCACCCGAGGCCTGCAGCGTGAGGATCTGCGAGTCGACGGTCGGGTCGGAGACCTCATACGTCGCTTCCTTCACCACCATCGTGGCGGCCTTGGCGCCCAGGCCGTCTTTCACGCCCTTGAGCACGTCTTTGCCGTAGTCGTCGTTCTGGTAGAGGATCGCGACCTTGGCGTTGGGCTTGTTCTTCAGGAGCCACTTCGCGTAGATCATGCCCTCGGACTGGTAGGCGATGTTCCAGCCGATGGTCCACGGGTAGTTCTTCGGGTCGGCCCACTTGGTGGCGCCGGTCGACAGGAAGAGGTGCGGCACCTTCTTCGCGTTCATGTACTTGTGGATCGCGCTGTTCGGCGCAGTGCCGAGCGTGTTGAAGGTGGCGAGCACTTCTTCCTGCTCGACGAGCTTGCGGATCTGCTCGACCGTCTTGGGCGGGCTGTAGCCGTCGTCCAGGCTGATCAGGTTGACCTTGCGGCCGTTGATGCCACCCTGCTCGTTGACCATCTTGAAGTAGGCCTGGTGCAGCTTGCCGATCGTGCCGTAGGCCGAGGCGGGGCCGCTGTAGGGCATGGTCTGCCCGATCTTGATCTCGGTGTCGGAGGCACCGGGGCCGTATTTGCCTGCGGCCATCGCGCCGACGCTGAAGGCCAGCGACGCGGACGCCGCCAGCACGAGGTTCAAGGTTCTGGATGTCATGTCGCTTCCTTTCGATCGGACTGAAAACACATTGGCTGCGGCCAGACGCTTCCCATCAACGCATCGGGCCCCGATGAGGGTCTACTGAGTTACCCGCCCTCGTAGAAACCGAGCCCTCAGGATCCGGATCAGGCCGGCCACCCCTGTGGGCATCACGTACATGAAGACGATGAGGAACACGCCGTAGATGGCCCAGGGCGCAGACTTGGAGATCTGGTCGGCCACGTTCGGGATGAACTGGATGAAGAGCGCGCCGAAGATCGCGCCCGAGATCGACGCCAGGCCACCGATCACCACGCCGATGAAGAGGCTGAACGAGAGGAAGATGCCGAAGGAGTCGGGCGCCACAAACTGCACCGCGATCGCGCCGAGCGCCCCCGCGATGCCGGTGTACATGGCCGACACGCCGAAGGTGAGCGACTTGTACATCGCGGCGTTCACGCCCATCGCCCGCGCCGCGATCGGCTGGTCGCGCAGCGCCACCATCGCGCGGCCGATGCGCCCGCGCAGCAGGTTCCAGCCGATGAAGAAGAGCAGCACCGTCCACGCGAGGATGAAGAGGTACAGCCACTTGTCTTGCGACAGGCCGGTCCATTCCGGCGCATCGGGCTTCATGATGACCAAGCCCTGCGAACCCCCCGTCCAGTGCTCCAGCGCCTTGTGCTTGAGGATCTGCGGCATGGCGATGCCGAGCGCCAGCGTGGCAATCGCGAGGTACAGGCCCTCGAGGCGCAGCGCCGGCAGGCCGAAGAGGAAACCCGCCACCAGGCACACCAGCCCGGCGAGCGGGATGGTCGCCCAATACGGCAGGCCGGCCTTGTCCATCAGCACGGCGGCCACGTAGGCGCCGATGGCGTAGAAGGCCCCGTGGCCGAGCGAGATCTGGCCGTTGAAGCCCATCAGCATGTTGAGCCCGAGGATCGCGATGGCGTAGCACAGCGCGAGCGCGAGCTGGAACACGCGGTAGTCGGGAATGAACATCGGCACGGCGATCGCCGCGACCAGGAGGACCGCGAGGCCGGCGAGCTGCTTGCCGCTGAGCGCGGGCTTCTGAATGGTGGTGGTCATGGGGGTGCTCCTCGGACCTCAGACACGCGAGACATGGGTCTTGCCGAACAGGCCCGAAGGCTTGAGCACCAGCACCCCCACGATCAGCACCAGGGCCACGGTGTGCTTGAGCTCGGTGCCCAGGTACACGCCAACCACGTTTTCCAGCACGCCGACGATGAAGCCGCCGATCACGGCGCCCCACGGGTTGTCGATGCCGCCGAGCAGCGCGCCGGCAAACGCATACAGCAGCACACCGCCCATCATGTTGGGCTCGAGGAAGACCACCGGCGCCACCATCATCCCGGCGACGGCCCCGATGGCCGCGGCCAGGCCCCAGCCGAGCGCGAGCATCCAGCCGACCCGCACCCCCACGAGGCGCGCCGACACCGGGTTCTGCGCCGCCGAGCGCATGGCCAGGCCGAGGGGCGTGTAGCGGAAGAAGACGAAGAGCATCGCGAGCAGCACGAGCGTGATGCCCATCGAGCCGATCTCGTGCGAGGACATGTAGCGGTTGCCGAAGAAGGGCTGCTCGGGGAAGGGGCTCGCGAAGGGCTTGATCGTGTAGCCGAAGATCCAGCCGGCCACGCTGTTGAAGATGACGAGCAGGCCGATGAAGACCGTCACCACCGCGAGCACCGGTGCGTTTTCCACCGGGCGGATCACCACCCGCTCGATCACCACACCCGCCACGAACGCGAGGATGGTGGTGAGGAAGAAGGTCGCCCAGTACGGCAGGCCCGCCTGCATCAGCGCCCAGGCCAGGTAGGTGGCAAACATCGCCATCTCGCCCTGCGCGAAATTGATCTCGTGCGTGGCCTGGTAGATCATGACCAGCGCGAGCGCCATGCTGGCGTAGATGCCGCCCGTGGCCAGGCCCGACAGCACTTGATGGATCAGAAGGTCCATGTTGTTTCAGTACCCGAGGTACGAGCGGCGCACCGACTCGTCGTTGCGGATGGATTCCGAGGTGCCCGAGATCACGACCTTGCCGGTCTCGAGCAGGTAGGCGTGGTCGGCCAGGCGCAGGGCGAGCGAGGCGTTCTGCTCGACCAGCAGCATGCTGATCTTGTCGCTCTGGTTGATCGCCTTGAAGATCTCGAAAAGCTCCTGCACCACGAGCGGCGCGAGGCCGAACGAGGGTTCGTCGAGCAGCAAGAGGCGAGGCCGCAGCATCAGCGCACGCGACACCGCCAGCATCTGCTGCTCGCCACCCGAGAGCGTGCCGGCCTGCTGCTTGCGGCGCTCCTTCAAGCGCGGGAAGTAGGTGTACATGCGCTCGAAGTCGAGGGCGACCTCGGCCTTGTCTTTGCGCGTGTAGGCGCCGACGCGCAGGTTCTCTTCCACGCTGAAGTTGAGGAAGGTGCCGCGGCCGTCGGGCACGTGGGCCACGCCGAGGCGCACGATGTTTTCCGTCGCCTTGCCGTCGATGCGCTCGCCGGCGAGCGTGATCTCACCCTGGGTCTGCACCATGCCGCACACCGCGCGCAGCGTGGTGGTCTTGCCGGCCCCGTTGGCCCCGAGGATGGTGGTGATGCCGCCGGCCTTCACTTCGAAGTCCATGCCGTGCAGCACCTTGGTCTGGCCGTATTGCGCGCGCAGGCCACGCACTTGGAGCAGGATGTCGCTCATGCGGCCTCCGCGCCAAGATAGGCCTTGATGACCTCGGCATTCGCCTGCACTTCGGCCGGCGTGCCGTCGGCGATCTTGCGGCCGAAGTTGAGCGCGACGACCTGGTCGGAGACCCGCATCACGAGGTTCATGTGGTGCTCCACCAAGAGGATGGTCAGCTTGAGTTCGCTGCGGATGCGGCGCAGCAGGTCCATCAGCGCGCCCACTTCTTCGTGGTTCAGGCCCCCGGCCGGCTCGTCGAGCAGCAGCAGCTTGGGCTGCGTGATGAGCGCACGGCCGAACTCCACGCGCTTCTGAGTGCCGAAAGGCAGGTCGGCCACCACGGTCTCGGCGACGGGGCCGAGTTCGAGCAGCTCGATCACCTGCTCCACATGCTCGCGCAGGCGCTGCTCTTCACGGCGCACGCTCGGCAGGCGGAAGGCATTGGAGAGATAACCCGTGCTCGTGCGGCTGTGCCCGCCGAGCATCACGTTCTGGCGCACGCTCATCGTGCGAAAGAGCGCGAGGTTCTGGAAGGTGCGGCCGATGCCCAGCTGGGCGATGCCGTGCGGCTGCACTTCCGTCAGCGAGCGGCCTTCGAAGGCGATGCGGCCTTCGCTGAATTCGTAGAGGCGGGACAGGCAGTTGAACAGCGTGGTCTTGCCCGCGCCGTTGGGCCCGATGAGGCCGACGATCTTGCCGGCCTCGACCTGGAAGGAGACCTTGTCCAAGGCCGTGATGCCACCGAAGCGAACCGTGACGTCGCTGACCTCAAGGAGCGGTGGTGTGGTGCGCGCGTCGATTCGAACTCTCCCCCAAATGGATCGCTGTTCCGCAACGCAAAACAACAGCCTTCGCGTTCCGTCCTTCAGAGCGAAGGCGTGCGCAATTTAGTGTGGAGTTCTGCGCAACGGCAGGGGGGTGTTTCCCGTAAGGGAGGGCCCAGGGAGTTGTTCTCCTAGGCCGTGGTTCCGATAAGTGGAATCGAACGCGTGTGCCTGGAACGCACTTGTGACCGTGTCAGTGGGCCTCGTCCCAATTCGGACCAACGCCCACTTCGGCCAGCAAGGGCACCTTGAGTTGTGCCACGCCGGCCATGAGTTTCGGCACCTCGGTGCGCACCCAGTCGAGCTCGGCCTCGGGCACTTCGAACACCAGCTCGTCGTGCACCTGCATGACCATCAAGGTCAGCTTCTTCTGCTCGTCGAGCGCGGCCTGCACCGCGATCATCGCGAGCTTCACGAGGTCGGCCGCGGTGCCCTGCATCGGGGCATTGATCGCCTGGCGCTCGGCACCGGCCTTGCGCGGGCCGCTGCCGCCGTTGATCTCGGGCAGGTAGATGCGCCGGCCGAAGAGGGTTTCGACATAACCCTTCTCGCGTGCGGAGACCTTGGTGTCGTCCATGTAGCGCTTCACGCCGGGGTAACGCGCGAAGTAGCGCTCGATGTACTGGGTGGCCGCGCTGCGCTCGATGCCGAGGCTCGCCGCCAGGCCGAACGCCCCCATGCCGTAGATGAGGCCGAAGTTGATGGTCTTGGCATAGCGGCGCTGCTCGCTCGTCACGGCCGCGGGCTCGATGCCGAACACCTCCGCTGCGGTGGCGCGGTGCACGTCCATGCCTTCGGCGAAGGCCTTGAGCAGGTTCTCGTCGCCGGAGATGTCGGCCATGATGCGCAGCTCGATCTGCGAGTAATCGGCGCTGACGATCACACTGCCGGGCGGTGCGATGAACGCCTCGCGCACACGCCGGCCTTCGGCGGTGCGGATGGGGATGTTCTGCAGGTTGGGGTCGTTGCTGGACAGGCGCCCCGTCACCGCCACCGCCTGCGCGTAGTTGGTGTGCACGCGGCCGGTCTTGGGGTTGACCATCAACGGCAGCTTGTCGGTGTAGGTGCCCTTGAGCTTCGACAGCGAGCGGTGCTCCAGCAGCTTGGCCGGCAGCGGGTAGTCCTCGGCGAGTTTGTCGAGCACCTCTTCGTCGGTGCTGGGCGAGCCGCTGGCGGTCTTCTTGATGACCGGCAGGCCGAGCTTGTTGAACAGGATCTCGCCGATCTGCTTGGGGCTGCCCATGTTGAAGGGCTGGCCGGCGAGTTCGTGCGCCTCGCGTTCGAGCTGCAGCATGCGCTCGCCGAGCTGCTGGCTTTGCTGCGCGAGCCGCGCCGGGTCGATCAGCACGCCGTTGCGCTCGATGCGCTGCAGGATGTGCGTGACCGGCATCTCGATCTTTTCGTAGATGAAGCGCAGCCCCTTGTCGGCCTCGACCTGCGGCCACAGCGTCTGGTGCACCTGCAGCGTCATCTCGCTGTCTTCACAGGAGTATTCGGCGGCACGGTCGATGTCGACCTGCGCGAACGGGATCTGGTGCGCACCCTTGCCGCACACGTCTTCATAACTCAGGCCGGCGCGGCCGAGGTGGCGCTGGGCGAGGCTGTCGAGGCTGTGCGGCTTGTGGGCTTCGAGCACGTAGCTCTGCAGCAGGGTGTCGTGCACGTAGCCGCGCACGGTGATGCCGGCGTTGGCGAGCACGTGGCTGTCGTACTTGATGTTCTGGCCGAGCTTGGGCGCGTCGGCGTTCTCGAGCCAGGGCTTGAGGCGCTTGAGCACCACATCGAAGGGCAGCTGATCGGGCGCGCCAGCGTAGCTGTGGCGCAGCGGGATGTAGGCCGCCTCGCCCGGGCTCACGCTGAGCGAGATGCCGACGATCTGCGCGGCCATCGGGTCGAGCGAATCGGTCTCGGTGTCGATGGCCGCGAGCGGCGCCGACTCCACCTTGTCGGCCCACAGCTCCAGCTCCTCCGGGGTGAGCACGGTGGTGTAGCTGCGGCTGATGGCGTGCTTGGCCACCATCGGCGTCGGGTTGGCGAGCACGGCGGGCGCCTCGGCCGCGGGGCTGCCGCCACCGAGTGCCTCTTCCAGCTCGCGCTTCCAGGTCTTGAAGCCGTAGCGGGTGTAGAAGTCGAGCAGCGCCTCGCGGTTGACGGGCTGCAGCGCCAGCGATTCGAGCGCCGGCCAGCCGGGCACGTGCGCGGCGAAGTCGCAATCGGTCTTGACCGTCACGAGCTTGCGGCCCATCGGCAACCACTCGAGCGCCTTGCGCAGGTTCTCGCCGGCCACGCCCTTCACCTTGTCGGCTGCGGCGATCACGCCATCGAGCGAGCCGTGTTCGGCGATCCACTTCGCGGCCGTCTTCGGGCCAACCTTCTCGACGCCCGGCACGTTGTCGACCGCATCGCCCATCAGCGTGAGGTAGTCGACGATGCGCTCGGGCGGCACGCCGAACTTCTCGGTCACGCCGGCCACGTCGAGCTTCTCGTTGCTCATGGTGTTCATGAGCGTCACGTGCTCGTTGACGAGTTGCGCCAGATCCTTGTCGCCGGTGGAGATGATGACCCTCTGCCCCGCCTTGGCGGCGATGCACGAGAGCGTGCCGATCACGTCGTCGGCCTCCACGCCGTCGACCATCATCACCGGCCAGCCGAGCAGCTTCACCACTTCATGGATGGGCTCGATCTGCTGCACCAGCGGCTCGGGCATGGGCGAGCGATGGGCCTTGTACTCGGGGTACCAGTCGTCGCGGAAGGTCTTGCCCGGCGCGTCGAACACGCACACCGCGTGCGAGGGTTTCACGTCCTGCACGGCCTTCTTCATCATCGCCACCATGCCGTGGATCGCTCCGGTGGGCACGCCGCCCGGCCCGCGCAGATCGGGCAGCGCGTGATAGGCGCGGTAGAGGTAGCTGGAGCCATCGACCAGCAGCAGCGGGCCGTCGTCGGGAAGCAGGGGCAGGTTCATGGCGCGGATTGTCGGGGAAGCGACTGGCCCTGCAGCCCTGCTGCCATTTCGGCCCCATGCCACCCAAGCGGGTGTGGCCATGCAGCGGCTCGTCACCCGACGGTGGGCTGGGCAGGCCGGGCCGCGGTGCATAGCCTTGCGGGCTTCAACTCCTGCCCTGCCCCATGCCGCTGCGATTCGATCCTCTCCGCCGCGCGCTGCTGATATCGCTCAGCGCCGCGCCCTTCATGCCGCAAGCCGCCCACGCGGGTGGCCCACGCCCGTTGATGCTGGCCGGTGTCTATCGCGCAGGCATGTCCTTGCAGGGCTGGTGGGTCAGCGAGAAGTACGACGGCGTGCGCGCCTACTGGGACGGCCAAGCCCTCTGGACGCGCCACGGCCACCGCATCCACGCGCCGGCGTGGTTCACCCACGGCTGGCCTGCACAGCCGATGGATGGCGAGCTGTGGGCCGGCCATGGCCGCTTCACGAGCGCCGCCTCGGCCGCCGCGCGCGACTTGCCCGACGACACGGCCTGGCGCACGCTGCGCTACATGGTCTTCGACCTGCCGGCTGAAACGGGCTCGTTCGACACGCGCATCGCCCAGCTTCGCCGCGCCCTGCCACGCTCGCACGCCACGCTGCAGGCCGTGGCACAGCACGAGGCCACCAGCGAGGCCGCGCTGCAGGCGCTGCTACACGACACGGTGCACCGCGGCGGCGAAGGGCTGGTGCTCCACCGTGGCGCATCTGCGTACCGCGGCGAGCGCAGCGACGACCTGCTCAAGCTCAAGCCCCACCTCGACGCCGAGGCCACCGTGGTCGGCCACGTGCCGGGCCGCGGCAAGTACGACGGCCTCGTAGGTGCGCTGCTCGTGGAAACCCCGCAAGGCCTGCGCTTCAAGCTCGGCAGCGGGCTGCGGGATGCCGACCGTGTGTCGCCCCCCGCCATCGGCAGCCAGGTCACCTACCGCTACCGGGGCCTGCATCCGGATGGCGTGCCGCGCTTTGCGAGCTTCGTCCGCATACGCGCTGCCAATGAATAATGGCGGCCCCGCGGAGGGCGGGTACACCAACATGAAGAGGGAGTCATGAAGAATCACTTCGTCGGCCTCGCGGCCGTTGCCGCCTGCGCCCTGTCGTCGGGCGCCTCAGCCCAAACCTACGCCAGCGTGGCCGGCGGGCAGGGTCGGATCGCGGTCGAATGTGCCGGCGCATCCGCCTGCGACACCCAGGCAGACGCGTACCGCTTCCTCGCCGGCCGTCGGTTCGCCGGAGGCATCTCCGCCGAAGTCGGCCTCATCGACTTTGGCGAGGCCACCCGCTACGACGGCGCAGGCTCCATCGACTACGTCGTCACCGGCATCACCGCGGGCGCAGCCGTCGATGCGCCGATCAGCTCCTCGTTCGGCTTCTTCACCCGCCTGGGCCTCGCCATGCTGAGGACGCAGGTGCGCTCCTCCACCGACAACACCGTGGCGCCCTATGTGGGCCTCGGGCTCTACGTCACCCCGTGGCAGAACATCCGCCTCGAGTTGAGCGTCGACCAGAGCCGGGCCGAGTTCCGCGGCAGCAAAGGCGACGTGCGCGCCGTCATGCTGGGCGCGCGCGTGCTCTTCTGAGCGTCAGCCCTTCGGGTCGCGCCCGGCGACCTTGGGCACCAGGGCCAGCACGACCAGCGCCATCAGCGTGCTCAGCACCGCCGTCATCTCGCGGCCCAGCCCGCAGGCGATGCCGATGGCCGCCGTCATCCACACCCCCGCGGCGGTGGTGAGGCCCTGCACGTTCTCTTCGCTCTTGTTCTTGATGATCGCGCCCGCGCCGAGAAAGCCGATGCCGGCGACCACGCCCTGGATCACGCGGCTCATGTCGGCCACCTCCATGCCGCCTTGCTGCGGCACCAGCACGAAGAGCGCCGCGCCCATCGCCACCAGCATGTGGGTGCGGATCCCGGCCGCCTTGCCCTGGCTCTCGCGCTCGTAGCCGAGGATGCCGCCCAGCACGGCGGCCAGCAGCAGGCGCAGGACGATGCGGGTGATCTGTTCGGCATCCACCGCATCGGAGAACTCGGTGGCGATGGTGTCGAGGATGCGATTCCACATGTGCTTGCTCCGCGAGCTCGGGTCAGGCCCGCACGAGGCGGTTGCGGCCGCCCTGCTTGGCGGCGTAGAGGGCCCGGTCGGCACGGTCGGCACGGTCGATGATCTCATCGAGCCCCGCGTCACCCTCGTCCAGCGCCGCCACGCCCGCGCTGAAGGTGAGGTCGAAGCCGAGCGCAGGGTTCACGTCGCGGACGATCGCCGCGCGCAGCCGCTGGTCCACGGCTTCGGCCGCCGCCAGGTCCGACATGGGCAGCAGCACGCAGAACTCCTCGCCGCCGTAGCGGCCCACCAGGTCGGGCTGGCGCACGGCGTGGCGCACGGCCGCGGCGAACAGCACCAGCGCGCGGTCGCCGGTCTGGTGGCCGTGCGAGTCGTTGATGCGCTTGAAGAAGTCGATGTCGAGCATCAGCACCACCAGCCCTCGCCCATGGCGGCGCGCGAGGTTGACGTGCGGCAAGGCCTGTTCCATCCAGTGCCGGCGGTTGAGCACGCCGGTGAGGCCGTCGGTGGTGGCCAGGCGCTTGAGTTCCTGCTCGGCCTCGTCTCGGTGGGCGAGCAGGAAGGCCAGCGTGCCCGCCATCACGCAGGCATTGCTCACGATGAGGCCGACGATGTTGACCCAGTGCGCCGACTCGAAACGCGGGTACCTCTCCGGTGCCGCCACGACCAGCACCGCGCGGCACGCCACCAGCGCACCCGAGGCCAGCAGCGCCAGGCCCGCGAGCCAGCGCCAGCGCCAGTTGCCCTGCGCCTGGGGGCGCACCATCAGCCACGCCAGCCACAACATCTGCAGGCCGATGGCGGCGTTGACGACCAGAATGCGCACCACGAAGTTCTGGAACACGAGCCAGTGCACCCCAGCCGTCACCATCGGCACGCCCACGACCCAGGGCATCGAGGCAGGCTCGCGCAGGTAGTTCTTGGCCGCCAGGTACATGAAACTGAAGCCGGTGACCATCGCGGCCGAGCCGAGCGTGGCCAGCTCGCGCGGCCAGCCCCTGTAGGCGGCCACGAGCGCGGCCCAGGCCACCGCCTGCAGCACCAGCGCCACGTTCCACAGCCGCATGCCCGAACGTGTCTTCCACCCTACGCCGAGCAGCAACGCACCCACGATGAGGGTGAGGTTGATGAACATCGATGCGAACAGGGTGAGCGCGTCAAGCTTCATGCGGCGTGTGTCCAGTCGGGCGGAGCCGGGCGTGGCGCCGATTGTGGGTTCAATGGAGACGGCCCGGAAGCGCCGCGGCGGACCCGCTGCCTACAATCCCGGCATGACCTCACGCACTCCTGGCTGATCGAGCGATGGCCGTCTTCACCGAAGTCCCCCACGACGCCGCAGCAGCGCTCATCCACCGCCTGGGCATCGGCGAACTCACCGCCCTCAAAGGCATCGCCTCGGGCATCGAGAACACCAACTACTTCGCCGACACGACCACCGGCCGCTATGTGCTCACGCTCTTCGAGCGCCTGAGCCACGAGCAGCTGCCCTTCTACCTGCACCTGATGAAGCACCTCGCCCAACACGGCGTGCCGGTGCCCGACCCGCAGGCCGACGAGACCGGCGAGATCCTGCACACGCTGTGCGGCAAGCCGGCCGCCGTGGTCAACCGCCTGGAGGGCAGCCACCAGCTCGCCCCTGACATCAGCCACTGCGAAAGCGTGGGCGCGATGCTCGCGCGCATGCACCTGGCCGGCGCCGACTACCCGCGCCACCAGCCCAATCTGCGCGGCCTGGCGTGGTGGGCCGAGACCATTCCCGTGGTCGTGCCGCACCTCACGCCCGAGCAGCGCACGCTGATCGAAAGCGAGCTGGCCTACCAGCAGCAGGTGGCCGCGTCGGCCGCTTATGAAGCGCTGCCCAAGGGCCCGATCCACGCCGATCTCTTCCGCGACAACGTGATGTTCGTCGGCCACCAGCTCACCGGCTTCTTCGACTTCTACTTCGCCGGGGTCGACACCTTCCTCTTCGACGTGGCGGTGTGCCTCAACGACTGGTGCACCGACCTGGAAAGCGGCCGTCTCGTGGAAGAGCGCGCCCTCGCCTTCGTCGGCGCCTACGACGCGGTGCGCCCGCTGAACTCGAGCGAGCGCCGCCTGATGCCCGCGCTGCTGCGGGCCGCCGCGCTGCGCTTCTGGGTCTCGCGCCTGTGGGACTTCCACCTGCCGCGCGACGCCTCCATGCTCAAGCCGCACGACCCCACGCATTTCGAGCGTGTGTTGAGCCATCGCGTCGCCGAGCCGTGGCATCCGGCCATCGTCTGAGGGTGGCGCGATGAAACTCCACACCGTTCCCGCCAGCCGCGGCGCCCAGTGGGTGCTGCAGGGCCTGCGCGCCTTCGCCTCGCGGCCCATGCTCTACCTGAGCCTCATCGGCATGTGGATGCTGCTCGCGGTGGTGGTGCAGATCATTCCGCTGATCGGCACCATCGTCATGTGGGCTGCGCTGCCGCTCGTCACCCTCGGCTTCATGCTCACCACGCAGCAGGTGCTGCAAGGTGCCCCACCCAACCTGCAGGCCTTCGTGCAGCCGCTGCGCGGCGACCCACGCCGCCGGCGCACGCTGTGGCAGCTGGGCGCCATCTACGCGCTCGTGATGGTGGTGGTGATCGGCGGCTTCGCGCTCATCGTCGGCAACGACGTGGCCCTGCCCACACCTCCGCCGCCCGGGTCGAATGCACCCCCTCCCACGCTCGACCCCCGCCTGCAAAGCGGCCTCCTGTGGATGGCCGCTGCCACCGTGCTGCTGAGCATTCCGTTCTGGTTTGCACCTGCGCTCGTGCACTGGGGCGGCCACTCGGCCGGCCAATCGCTGTTCTCGAGCGTGGTCGCGGTGTGGCGCAACAAGGGCGCCTTCATCGTCTACAGCCTCACCAACGCGGCCGCCGTCGTGGTGGTGGCACTGGCCGCCTCGCTGCTCGTCGGCCTGCTCGGCGTGGCCAGCCAGCAGACGGCGATGGCCCTGCTGGTGCCGATCGCCTTCGTGATGATGGCCGTGTTCTACGCCTCGCTGTACTTCACCTACGCCGACTGCTTCGGCGCGCCCACCGCAGAGGAGCCCACCGCATGAAGAAGATCGCCCTCGTCACAGGCGCCGGCACCGGCATCGGCAAGGCCTCGGCGCTGGCGCTGCTGCGCGCCGGCTACGGCGTGGTGCTGGCGGGCCGGCGTGCCGAGCTACTGGAGAAGGCCATCGCGGACGCAGGCGACCTCGGCCGCGACGCACTCGCCGTGCCCACCAACGTGGCCGACCCGGCCTCGGTCAAGGCCTTGTTCGCCGCGGCCTTCGCGCGCTTCGGCCGCCTCGACGTGCTCTTCAACAACGCCGGCAGCGGCACCCCGCCCATGCCGCTCGAAGACCTGAGCTACGAGCAGTGGAAGAACACGGTCGACGTCAACCTCACAGGCGCCTTCCTCTGCACGCAAGAGGCCTTCAAGATCATGAAGGCGCAAGACCCGCGCGGTGGCCGCATCATCAACAACGGCTCGATCTCGGCGCACGCACCGCGCCCCTTCACCGCACCCTACACCGCCACCAAGCACGCGATCACCGGCCTCACCAAATCGACCTCGCTCGACGGCCGTGCGTATGACATCGCCTGCGGCCAGATCGACATCGGCAACGCCGCCACCGAGATGACCGAGCGCATGGCGCGCGGCATCCTGCAGCCCAACGGGCAGATGATGGTCGAGCCCCGCATGGACGTGCAGCTCGTGGCCGACGCGGTGGTGCACATGGCTTCGTTACCTCTCGAAGCAAATGTGCAGTTCATGACGATCATGGCCACCAAGATGCCCTACGTCGGCCGCGGCTGAAAACGCCTGCGCCGTGAGAACCGGCACGCGCTTGCACGGGCGTGCTCAGAACTGACTATTCCCTCCCGACGTGCTGACGCCTAGAGTGAGCGTATGCGCGTTCTCTTCTGCGCCACCCCCGGCGAAGGCCATGTGCGGGCCCTGCTCCCGCTGCTGCAGGCCCTGCATGCACGCGGCCACGGCGTGGCCTGGGCGGGGGCGGCCGAAACCCACGCTCTCGTGCCGCCGCATCTGCCAGTGCCCTGCTTCGACGTGGGGCCGGGCTGGCAGTCGGCGCGGTTTCGCCTCTTCGGCCGCTGGCCCGAGCTGTCGGCCGCGCGCGGCACCGACGCCGCCTCCCGCATCTTCCCCAAGCTCTACGGCGCGGTGATCGCCACGCGGATGCTGGCCCCGCTGCAGGCTGCGCTGAACGCTTTCAAGCCCGAGCTCGTGATCGGCGAAAACGCCGCGCTTGCCGTGCCGCTGGCCGCACAGGCGGCCGGTGTGCCGCACGTCACGCAGGGCGTCGGCATGCCGCTGCCCGCGCACCGGGTGCAAGAGGCCGTGGCCCATCTGACGAGCCACTGGCTGCGCCTCACCGGCGCGCCGCCGCCGCCCGATGGCGGCCTGTACCGGCACCTCTACCTCGACATCTGCCCGCCCAGCCTGCAACCCGAGCCGCTGCCGGCCGAGCTGCCTGCGCATTCGCTGCAGCCGATCGACACGACGGCCACGGCACCCGTGGCGCTGGAGCGCCTGGTGCCGCGTGCACTCGCCGCGCAGCGCGAGTTGCCGCTCGTCTACCTCACCCTGGGCACCATGCTCAACCGGCCCGAGCTGCTGCGCACGGTGCTGGCCGCGCTTTCGGGCTTGCCGCTGCGCGTGGTGGTCGCCACCGGCCCCGACGTCGAACCCGCGCAGCTGCAGCCCCTGCCGGCCACGGTGCACGCGCAGCACCATGTGCCGCAGGCCGAGCTGCTGCCGCACTGCCAGCTCGTCATCTCGCACGGCGGCGCCGGCACGGTGTACGCGGCCGCGGCCCACGGCCTGCCGCAGCTCGCGCTGCCGCAGATGGCCGACCAGTTCGTCAGCACCGCTGCGCTCGCCCACAGCCACGCCGGCCGGGTGCTGCTCGGCGCCGAGCAGAACCTCTACGCCATCCGCCACGCGGTGCAGGAGTTGCTGAGCGAGCCACGCTTCCGCCAGACCGCCGAGCGGCTGGCCCACGAGATCGCGCAGATGCCGAGCACCGACGAAGTGGCGCAGCAACTCGAACGCTGGATCGAGCACGGCCAGCCCGTGCCGCTGCCGGCGCGGCGCAGCGGCTTCAAGCTGCCGGCGTAGTCGGGCCAGAGATCAGGCCAGAGAGAAGCCGTCGACCGACTTCGCCATGCGCCCCAGCGACTGATCCATCAGCGTCGCGAAGTCGCGCGCCGCGGGCGACAGGTGCTGCCAGTGGCGGAAGGCCCAGCCGATCGACACCGCCGGCAGGTCGACGATCGGGATCGCCTTCACCGTGCCTGTCTTCGCGAAGTTGTGCGCATGCACCGCCGGCACGATGGCGTGGCCCAGGCCCAGCTCGACGAAGACCTTCGCGGTGTCGAAATCGTCGAACACGATCTCGGCCTTGAGCTCGAGACCACGCTCCTGCGCGGCCTGCTCGATGGCGCTCTGGTGCGTGGTGCCGCCCGACAGCCCCAGGTAGCGGATGCCGGCGAGATCGGCCACGCGCAGCCTGCGCTTGGCCGCGAACGCATCGTCGTTCGCCGCCAGCAGGAAGAGCTGCTGCTGCGCCACCGTGCGCACGCGGATCCCCCGCGCTGGCTCGCCGATGGTGATGAAGCCGAGGTCAGCCTGCGCGAGCCGCAGGATCTCGAAGCAGCGTTTGGTCGAGCCCGCGGGCAGGAAGCGCAGGTTCACGCCCGGGTGTTTCTTCCGGAATTTCACGATCGCATCCATCATGAAATGCCGCACCGTGGTGCCGCCCGTCGTGATGCTCAAGCTCGCCGACTCACCGTGCTGCAGCGCGCGGATGCGCTGAAGGCCAACCTCGATGGCATCGAGCCCTTCGAGCGCGAAGTCTTTCAGCACCCGGCCCGCCGCGGTGGGCGCCACACCCCGCGCATGGCGCTCGAAGAGCTTCACGCCCAGCTCGGCTTCGAGCCGCGCGATGTGCTGGCTCACCGCCGACTGCGTGCGCTTCAGGTCGCGCGCGAGAGAGCTCAAGCTGCCCGCTTCGCAGGCGGCGACGAGGATGCGCAGGTCTTCGAGGGTCATGGCGAGCCATTAGCAGTAGCTAAGAAGATTGCGGCAAATCTTAGCGTTGACTGCCATCTCGCCGGGTGGCAAGGTGCGCCCCGTCTCCACTCCGTCCCCCTCGACACATGAAGACGATCCGACTCAGCACCCGCGACATCGTCGCGATGAAGGCCCGTGGCGAACGGGTGGCCGCCCTCACCTGCTACGACTACACCGGCGCCCAGATGCTCGACGCCGCCGGCGTGCCGCTGCTGCTGGTGGGCGACACGCTGGGCATGGTGGTGCAAGGCGAAGACACCACGCTGCCAGTCACGCTCGACCAGATCATCTACCACGCGCGGCTGGTGGTGCGCGGCACGCAGCGCGCGCTCGTGATCGGCGACATGCCCTTCATGAGTTACCAGGCCTCGGCCGACGATGCCGTGCGCAACGCCGGCCGGCTGATGGCCGAAGGCCGCGTGGGCGCGGTGAAGGTGGAAGGCGGCGCCGAGATCGCGCCGCTGGTGAAGCGCATGGTCAAGAGCGGCATCCCGGTGTGCGGGCACCTGGGCTTCACGCCGCAGTCGGTGCACTCGCTCGGCGGTGCACGCGTGCAGGCCAAGGAGCCCACGGCCGCGGTGTCACTGCTCGAAGACGCGCTCGCGCTTCAGGAGGCCGGCGCCTTCGCGGTGGTGCTGGAGCTGGTGCCGGCCACCGTGGCCGAAGAGGTCTCGAAGCGCCTCAACATCCCCACCATCGGCATCGGCTCGGGGCCACGCTGCGATGGCGAGATCCAGGTCTTCCACGATGTGTTCGGCCTCTACACCGACTTCCAGCCGCGCCACACGCGCCGCTACCTCAACGTGGCGCAGGACATCGCAGCCGCGGCCAAGCGCTACGTGGCCGACGTGGGGGCGCGGCAGTTCCCGGGGCCGGAGCAGACCTCCGACCTCACGCCTGCGTCGAAAGACAGCTTCAAGTCGCTGCTGGCGCCGCACTGAGCGGGCGCAGCAGCACCCCTTGCGCGAGAAGTGCCTGCTGCAAGGCGGGCACGCTCACGTCTCGCGGCGGCACGCCCTGCTGCACCGCCAGCGCCGCGGCCACCCCCGCGGCCTGGCCGGTGACCCAGCACTGCGGGATCTCGCGCATGAAGCCATGCGAGGCGGGGTCGCACGACACGTGCCGGCCGCACGCGAGCAGGCCGTCGAGCGCCTGCGGCACCAGCGCGCCATAGGGGATGGAAATGCTCGGGAACTTGGGCGACACCGAGGGCGAGAGGCCGATCTCATCGGCCCGCGCCGTGCCGTCGGCCCAACGCGCACGCAGCACACTGTCGACGCCCTTGAGGCGCCGCGCGTGCCGCACGCCGATCTGCGGCGCGCCTTGCAACAGATAAGCGTTCTCGAAACCCGGCGCGTGCGCGCGGTAGTGCTGCAGGTGCTGCTCCATCGCACGCCGCGAGCGCACCTCCACCGCGGTGAGGTCGTCGACGTCGAGTGCCGAGTAGCCCGACTGCCGCGGGCCGAGGAAGAGCGCGATGTCGTCGCGCCACGACACGAAGGGTTTGTCGAAGAGGCCACAGGCCTCGCGCCCGCTCTGCATGAAGCCCGCGTAGCGCTCGGGCTCGCCGGTGCGGAAGGCGATCCAGCGCTGCATATCGACACCGCCGAAGAGCCAGGCGGTGTTCATGCAGTGGTGGATGTCGTCGGCCTCGATGTCGTTGTCGAACGCCGCACCGGCGCGCGCGAAGAGGTCGCCGTCGCCGGTGGCGTCGACCACCACGTCGGCGAGCACGGCCATGCGACCTTCCTTGCTCTCGAAGCTCACGCCACGCACGCGCTTGTCTTCCACGATCGGATCGGCCGCCCACGCGTGGTACACGAGCTTCACGCCTCGCTCGATCAAGAGCTCCTGCGACACGCTCTTGAGCCGCTCCGGGTCGAGCGTGGGTGACCAGGTGACGATGCCGTGAAACGCCGCCGTGCGCGGCGCCCAATGTGCGGCACGTGCGGCCTCGGCCGAGCCCCATTCCTCGCGCGGGGGCCCGGCCACCGCATCGGCCGGCAAACGCGCGAACACCTCTTCCGCAAACCCGCGGATCACGGGCGTGCCGGCCCAGTCGGTCATGCGGTCGATCCAGATCACGAGGCCGCCGGTCGAGAGCCCGCCGAGGTGGTTGTAGCGCTCGAGCAGCACCACGTCGGCGCCTTGCCGCGCCGCACTCGCGGCCGCCGCGGTGCCCGACGGGCCACCGCCCACCACCAGCACCTGGCAGCGGCGGTAGACGGGCAATCGGCGTGCCGCTTCGGTCACGTGGCCCAGGTCGGCGCGGGTCTCGCGCGTGCTGCTGCGAGCAAAGACCTCGGAGACCATGATGCGTTCGTCGGTGGGGGTGCGTTCGGCCATGCAGCGAATCTACCGCGCCATAAAAAAGGCCGCGGGAAACCCGCGGCCAAACGCTCTCATGCTCTTGGTTCGTTCGGCGGGGATCTCAGTTCCCCACGCGCCCTCCATCGTTCTTGGTGATCGCAAGCGTGGCCGAGCGCGGGCGGGCCATGGCACCGCCGGCACCGTAGCCCGCATTGCCAGGCCAGTGGCTCGGGTACAGCGCCGGGTTGGCGATGTTGGCCACCGTGCCCAGGTCTTCGCCCGGGTGCTGGATGTTGACGAACAAGGTCTTGCCGTCGGGCGTTTCGGCGCAGCCGGTCAGCTCGCAGTCGACCGGGCCGACGAGGAATCGCTTCAGCGTGGTCGCGGTCGGCGCACGGCCCACACGCGTCTGGATGCTGAGCGTGGTGGTGTCGGCACGCGTGTAGTTGAGCGTGGCCACCGTGCCATCGCCCACGCGGCCCGGCACGCCAGCCAGCATCATGCAGTTGGTGACGTCGGTGTAGGCGCCATCGTCGGTCTGGATCCAGCAGATGCCGGTGTTCTTGCTGAACCACAGGCCGTCGGGGCTGGAGAAGTCCTGGTCGGCGGTGAGCGACGACAGGTTGATCTGCGTGGCGTTGCTGCCGGCTTCCGCGCCGAAGAGGTACACGTCCCAGGTGAAGGTGGTGGCGGCACTGCTGCCGCCCGCCTCGGCCATGCGGATGATGTGGCCGTTGACGTTGCCCGATTGCGTGGCAGCCCCCTTGGTGTCGGTGTACGCACGCGGGTTGGCGGCATCCACCGCAAACTGCGAGCCGCTCGCGGGTTCGACACGGCGGTTGCTGTTGTTGGTCAGCGTGTAGTAGATCTCGCCGGTGGTCGGGTGCACGGCACACCACTCGGGGCGGTCCATCTTCGTCGCACCCACGGCATCGGCCGCAAGGCGCGCATTCACCAGCACGTCGGCCTGGTCAGCAAAGGCGTAGGTGGCGTAGCCGGCGATGGCCGCGTTGGCGATGTTGAGCTCGATCCAGGTGCCGGTGCCGTCGGCGTTGAAGCGGGCGACGTAGAGCTTGCCGCTGTCGAGGTACTTGTCGCCGGTGGCGATGCGGTTGGCGCTGTTGGCGTCGGCTGCCTCCCAGTTCGCGGTGGAGACGAACTTGTAGATGTACTCACCACGCGAGTCGTCGCCCATGTAGACGGCGAGCGGCTGGCCGGCGCGCTGCAGGCCGAAGGACGCGCTCTCGTGCGCGAAGCGGCCGAGGGCGGTGCGCTTCTTGATGGCGGCGGTCTTGTCGTAGGGGTCGATCTCGACGATGTAGCCGAAGGTGTTGAGTTCGTTGCGGTAGTCGTCGGTGCCGTCGGTGCTGGTGCCGGTCTTGCTGATGTTCCAGCGGGCGTAGCGGTCGGCGGCGCCGGCCGTTTCCCAGCCGTGGCGGCTGGCGGCGCCTTGCGCACGGCCGTAGCGGTTGAGCGAGACCACGCTCTTGTCGGCGCGGGCGGCGTCGTCGCCGGCGGCGCGGGTGAAGTAGCCGGCCCAGTTTTCCTCGCCGGTGAGGAAGCTTCCCCACGGCGTGATGCCGGTGCCGCAGTTGTTGATCGTGCCGCGCGCGGCGGTGCCGGTGGTGGAGTAGGTCGTGCGGACCAGTGCGTTGCCACGCGCCGGGCCGGCGATCTGCACCGGGGTGAGCGGCGTCACGCGGAAGTTGTAGGCCGAGTTCTGCGCGTAGGCCCACTGGCCGTTGGTCTTGCGCACCTCGACCACCGAGATGCCGTGCACGGCCACTTCCTTGTCGGCCTCGGCCGGGGGGCGCGGGTTCAGCGTGCCGCCGTTGGCGTGCAGGTAGTAGGAGCGCACGTCGCGGTTGCTGGTGGCCTCGTGGTTGACAGCGAGCAGGCCACGCTCGGAGCCGTTCACATCGCGGCGGGTGCCGTCGGCCGAGAGGCCGAAGTACTCCATGCCATCGTGGTGGTCGCCGGCGCGGTTGTCGAAGTCGGTGTCGGTGCCGTCGTTGCGGTAGGCCGGCGTGGTGGCGGTGAGCGGGTCGCCCAGCGCGTAGATGATGCTGGCGGTGTAGCCCGCGGGCACGGTCACCGTGTCGGCCAGGCTCTTGGGCACGGCGGTGAAGCCGAGCGAGGTGATGGCCGCCGGCGCAGCGGGTGCGTCGTCGTCGCCGCCACCGCAGGCGGCCAGGCTCCAGCTGCCGAGCACGGCCGTGGCGGCGGTGCCCACGCCGCCGCGCAGCAGGCTGCGGCGGCTCAGGCGTGCGTCGAGCACGGTCATGAAGCTCGGGTTGGCGCTCGTGTTCAGGTCGGCGTCGTCGGCGTGGGTGGCCATCAGTTGGCCTTCATAGGGTTTGTTCAAGGAGTCCTCGCAGGATGGATGAGCGATGCAGGGCCCCGCTCGTGGCGGGCGCCGGCAGCTTAGGAAGCGGCCATGAAGGGTGCGTGACGTTTGCGTGACAGCTTCGTGACCCGAAGGGATTGCGGAGATACTCGCCCCCATCCAGGGCCTTCAGCTTCGACAGGAGATCGACTCGATGAGCAACATCCACTTCATCGGTGGCGAAAAAGGCGGCGTCGGCAAATCGCTGCTGGCCCGCACGCTGGCGCAGTACATGATCGACAAGCAGCTGCCCTTCCTCGGCTTCGACACCGACCGCTCGCACGGCGCGCTGATGCGCTTCTACGCGGGCTACGCCTCGCCCGTGGTGGTGGACCGCTACGAAGCGCTCGACTCGATCGTCGAGGCCACCGTCGACCAGCCGCAGCGCCGCATCCTCGTCGACCTGGCCGCGCAGACGCACGAGCCGCTGGTGAAGTGGATGGACGACTCCGGCGTGCTGAACCTCGTCGACGAGATGGGCTCGAGCATCCACTACTGGCATGTGATGGACACCGGCAAGGACTCGGTCGACCTGCTCAAGCGCCTGCTCGACCGCTTCGGCCCAGCGCTCAAATACGTGCTGGTGCGCAACCACGTGCGCGGCAGCGACTTCAGCGTGCTCGAACAATCGGGCGAGCAGTCGCGCGCCATGTCGCTCGGCGCGCAGGTGGTCACGATGCGCAAGCTGCACGACACCGTCATCAACAAGATCGACGCCACCAGCAGCAGCTTCTGGAAGGCCAAGACGCCGCAGGAGAGCGAAGGCCCCAACGGCCTGGGCCTGATGGAGCGGCAGCGCTTGAAGATGTGGATGCGCGACATCTACCGCGAGCTCGACGAGATCGAGGTCTGACGAAAACTGCACGCCCGTCTCTAAGGTGGGCACCCAACGACGGCTGTCGCTGGCCTGCGACGAACCGCGCTGAAACCCGGCTTTCGTGTGCAGAGCATCACGCTGCGCGGGGCGCGCCCGCGTGCGAATGCCGCGCGAGCCGACCTAGACTCCGGCGCACCAAGGCGGCGCGTGCTGCGCCCGAGGAGTCTTTCAAATGCGCAAGGTTCAACGGTTCGTTTCTTCTTTCGTGGCTCCGCTCGCCGCAGCGGCGCTCAGCCTCGGCAGTTTCGCGGCCCACGCGGCCAACGAGGTGGTCATCGGCCAGGTGGTGCCGCTCACCGGCGTGATCGCCGGCACCGGCGACGAATACTCGGCTGGCGCCGCCGCCTACTTCGCGAGCGTCAACGCCAAGGGCGGCGTCTACGGCCGCAAGATCCGCGTGGTGCAGAAGGACGACGCCTACAAGCCCGACGCGACCGTCGCCGCCACGAAGGAGATCCTGGAAAAGGACAACCCCGTGGCCCTCTTCGGCTATGTGGGCACGGCCAACATCGCCGCGCTGAACAAGAACAACATCCTCACCGACAACAAGATCGCCCTGCTCGCGCCCTACACCGGCGCCGAGGAGCTGCGCGTGCCGGTGAATCCCAACCTCTTCCACATCCGCGCCAGCTACCCCGACGAGACGGCCAAGATGGTGGAGCACCTCTACACGCTCGGCCTGCGCAAGTTCGCGGTCTTCTACCAGAACGACGGCTTCGGCAAGGGCGGCCTGATCGGCGCCGAGCGCGCGCTGGAGAAGCTCAAGCTCAAGGCCGTGGCCACCGGCAACTACGACCGCACCAAGCCCGACGACATCGACGCCGCCGCCAAGGCCATCGGCGACGCCCAGCCCGACGCGGTGATCATGGTCGCGGTGAACAAGGCCTCGTCGGCGCTCATCAAGAAGCTGCGCGACTCGGGCAACCGCGCGCGCCTCTTCAGCATCTCGGTGGTGAACTTCAAGGAGCTCCTGAAGAACACCGGCGACGAACTCGCCCGCGGCGTTGGCATCTCGCAGGTGATGCCCTTCCCCTACAACATGGCCTCGCCGGTGCCGGTGGTGCGTGAGTTCCACGCCGCGATGAAGCAGTACCAGCCGACGAAGACCGTCTCCTACGCCAGCATGGAAGGCTTCATCGCCGCCAAGGTGCTGGTCGAGGCGGTGAAACGCTCACGCGCCGACCCGAGCCGCGAGCGCATCCTGCAAAACCTCGCCGACATGCGCGACTTCGACACCGGCGGCTTCAAGGTCAACTTCGGCGGCGACAACCGCGTGGGCTCACGCTTCGTCGAAGTCACCGTGATCGGCAGCGGCGGCCGGCTGCTGCGCTGACACGCTCACTTCGCCCGCGATCTCGCAGCGCGCGGCGTGAGATCGCCGCCGCCGCTGGTCTGCTCCATCCACTGCAGGGCATCGACGTGGGTCATGAACGCGTCGAGGTAGGCCGGCGACAGCTCATGCAGGGTCTGCAGCGCGCGGCTCACGATGCGGGCCGAGTGCAAGGGCCCCGCCTGCGCCGGCACCTGGGCCAGGGCCTGGTGTAGCCGCTGCTCCACGCGCAGCCTCGACCAGGTCCCCTGGAAGGTGACGACCGACTTGAGCGGCGGTGGCGCGGCCAGGCGTGCGGGCCTTGTCGGCGCGTCAGCCGCATGGCGGTTGAGCATCGCGACGAGCTGCGACAGGCCCACCTGCGCGTCTCCCCGGGCTTGCATTTGCGCCCCCGCTGCCCGCACCGGCGGCTCGCTCATCAACGCCTCGACGCGCGCCATCAACTGCCGGCGGGCCTCGCCCTCCTGCTGCGCCGCACGACAGGCCATCGCCTCCAGCACGCGGTGCCGCACCGGCGCCATCTGGGCACGCGCCGATTCGACGCGCGCGAGCAACTCGGCGGCGCCGTCGGTGGAATTCACTTCTTCGCTCCAAGGTTCTTCGCTTCGATTGGTGCCTCTTTCGGTGCCGGCATCGGCGCAATCTCCACCCGCCGGTTCAGCGCACGCCCGGCCGCCTCCTGGTTCGAGGCCACCGGCCGCTGCGAGCCGAAGGCCGCGGCGAACACCGACTTCGAGGGCACACCGGCCTCGATCAAGGCGCGTGTCACGGTCAGCGCGCGCTGGGCCGACAGTTCCCAGTTGTCGGCGAACTTCGCGCGCGAGGTGTCGCGCATCTGGCGGTCGTCGGTGAAGCCACTGACCATCAGCACCTCGTCGCGCGCCGCGAGGTAGGTGGCCAGCGGGGCGGCCAGGCTTTGCAGCAGCTGTCGGCCTTCGGGCTGCAGCTCGTCGGAGTTGAAGGCGAACAGCACGCTGCCACTGATGGCGATGCGGCCCTCGGCCAGGCTCACGCGGCCGGCCGCCAGCGGAATGGCCAAGGCGCGCTCCAGGGCCTCGCGGCGCTGCTGCTCGGCCTGGCGCTGCGCCACTTCGCTCTTCAGGCGCTCGGCGAGGTCAAGCTGCGTCGCCATCACGAACACGAGGATCAACACGAAGGCGCCCAACAGGCCCGCCATGAGGTCGCCGAAGACGGCCCAGACGGTGGCCGTCGAGCCACCTTCGATGTCATCGCTCTCGTGGGTTTCGTCGGACGCCGTCATGCTGCGTCGGCCTCGGCGGTGGTGTCCTGCACGGCACGGCCCACCCGCCGCAGGTCTTCGACGATCTTCTGGTGCGAGCCGAGTGTGAGATCGACGATCTCGCGCGCCTGCGCCACGTAGTAGGCGAGCTGCTCGTCGCTGCGCGCGAGGCTCTGGCCCAGCGCGCCTTCGACCCGTTCCAGCTGCGCCATCAGCCGCTCGCTGGAGCGGCTGAAGAGATCCACCGCCGTGCCGAAGCCTTCGCCCAGGCTCGCCACCTCGGCCGCACCGACGGTGACCTGCGCCGCCACCTGCTCCAGCGTGCGCGACTCGGCGGCCACGGTCTCATGGAAACGCGCCCCCACGCGGTCGATCACGTCGGTCGTGCCCGACACCAGCGCATCGATCGCGGCACGCTGCTCGGTGCTCGCGTGATTCACCGCATCGAGCAGCCCCGAGAGGGTGGCGAGCAGTCGGTTGCGCTCCTCCAAGGCGGCGTTGTCGCGCACCAGGCTGTCGCTGAGGGCGCCGCGCAGCTCGCCGATGACCTCGGCGGCCGCACGCGGCGCTTCGGCGGCCGATTGCACGAGGCGGCTGATCTCGTCGAGGGTGGCGCGTGCGTGTGCTTCGGCCTGAGCGGTGATGGCCTGGGCGGTGGATTGGAGCGTCGAGCAGATCTGCTGCTGGCGTGCGGCCAGCGCCTGCTCGCTGCGCTCGGCCTGCGCGGCCTGCGCCTCGCCCACCGCCTCGAGCAGCGAGGCGGCATGGCGCTCGAACGCTTGCTGGGTGGCCGACCAGCCGCTGCGGGTGTGCTCCACCAGGGCGACGTGGTCGTCGCGTTGCTGCGCCAGGGCCGTGCCCCAGGCAGCAGCCCAACGGGTGGTGCTGTCGTCGAGGCGCGAAGCCACCTTCTCTACCAGCGCATCGGTGCGCTCGGCCAAGGCGTCGCGCAGCACGCCGGCTTCGCGCGCCAGCCCGGCCATGGTGGCCTGCACCGCCGGCTCGATGGCCGCACTGGCCACGCGGGCGCTGTCGGCGAGGCTCGTCCGCAGCGATTGATCCACCGAGGCGGCCAGGTCTTGGTAGGCACGCTGGGCGTCTTGCTGGAACTTCGCCTGGCTGTCGAGCAGGCGCTCGTGCAAGACCTCGCCCTGCTTCGCCATCTGCGCCACCAGGCCTTGCAGTTGTGCCACCACCGCCGGCATCACCTCGGCCTGGGCACGCAGCAGGCGCAGCGATTCGTCGCGCTGCCGCGCTTCCTGGTGCGCCCGCGTGTGACCATGAAGCGGGCCGGCGATCTGCGCGTCGAGCTGCTGCACGCAGCGCACACGCTCGCGCTTCACGAGCGTCGACATGAGGCCCAGCATGGCCGACGCAGCAACGCCCGCCACCGAGCAGCCGAACGCCAGGCCGAGACCTTGCACGGGGGCTGCCAGCGAAGCACGAATCGCATCCACGTCGGTCGCATGCTCGAGCGCGAGGCCGGTCCCCTTCAGCGTGACCACCATGCCGAGAAAGGTGCCGAGCATGCCGAGCAGCACGAGGAAGCCCGAGAGATACGGCGTGAGCGACGGCCCCGGTAGCGCGGCACGGCCACCTTCTATGCGCAGGCGCACGCTCGCGTGCAGGCTCGGGTGGAGCGTCGCCAGCCATTCGGGCAGCGACGCCGGTGCCTGCGACGCTGCAGCTTGCACGGCGCGGCCCAGGCTGTCGGTGGCTTGCTGGAAGCGATGCAGCTCGAGCGCCCCCAACAGGTAGAAGAGCCCGATCAGCAACACCAGCGAAAACGCCAGCAGGTGCCCCGGCAGGTAACCCGCGCCCACCCAGGCCACGGCGACCAGGCCGGCCAGGAAAGCGGTGTGAGGGAGGAATCGATTCATGGTGTTGGCGGTACGGGGTGCAGGCTGTCCAGCAGGCCCTGCGCCGGCATCAGCCGGTGCGAGAGTTCAGCCAGGAGGACGCGTTCCATGTCTTGCCGGAAGGCGTCTGGCCAGCGGGTGTCGTCAGTGTCTCGGGCGGCACGGGCCATCCGATCGAAGTGGGATTGAAGGCGCAGGGGCACGAGGCCCAGCAGCGTGCGCTCCTGCGCGCTCAGGGCTTGGTCCATCACGGCGTCGATCGCGGCCAGCTTGGCGAACGCGGGCGAGCGCCGCGACAGCGCGTCGCGCAAGCGCTGCCGCAACGCGGCGATCGCGTTGTGCATCGCTTGCTGCTGCGCGTGGCAGTGGCGGCGGTAGGGGCTGAAGTCGGCCGGGCTCGCTGCATCGTCGTCGGGCCCCTTGGCGATGGACGCTGCCAGGGCCGCACGCACGCGGTGAAAGTCCGCCTCCTCGTGGCCGGTGGCGCCAGATGCGGGGGCTGCGTCACCACCGCCCAGGTCGGTGCTCAGTGCGGTGGACAACGCCACGGCGCCAGTCCAGCCCAGCCAGCGGCCCAGGCCCTCGGCAAAGGCCGGTGCGGCGTGTGGGGGAGGCGTCTCGGCCAGGCGGGCCAGGAGGCGGGTGAGCTCCGAACCGGCCACGCCCGCGGGGGAAGACCCGTGCTGCATGAAAGCCTGTCGAAGTGTCTCGGGTGCCTTGGGTGGCATGGGAAAACGGGGGGCGCAGTTTACTACGCAGCCCCCGCCGGGTCGGCACCAAGACCCTCTGCTGTGCTGACGCGTGTCAGCGCTCGTCGATCCCCAGCATCGCGCGGTGTGCGCGCTGCCGCAACGGGCCATGCCGGACGCGGGCCGGCAGGGTCTCCACACACTCGCGCAGCCAGCGGTGGGCCGGGTCGGCGTCCAGGCGGGGGTGCCACGCCTGCACCACCTGTTCGGGCGGCACCACCACGGGCAACTTGAACACCACGAGGCCGAGCGCGGCCGCCACGGTGTGGGCGATGCGGTCGGGCACGCTGGCCACCAGATCGGAGATGCCGGCGGCCATCATCGCGCCGTAGGTGCTGGGCACCGTGAGCAGCACCCGCCGCGCCACACCGGCCTCGCCGAGCAGGCGGTCGAGCGGCGTCAGCGTGCGCTCCCGCCGGGCCACGGCCACATGCGCCTCGGCGGCAAAGCGCTTCAGCGTCACGCGCCCGGCCAGCAGCGCATGGCCTTTGCGTGCCACCCCGACCAGTTGCTGCTCATAGAGCGGTGAGCTCAGCACCTCGGGCCCACGGTCGTGGGCGGCGCCGATCTCGAGGTCGACACGGCCCTCGCGCAGGGCCATGGCATCGCTGTCGCTCTCGGCCACGAAGCGCAGGCTGGCCAGTGGCACCCGCTGCTGCACCATCGCGAGCATCGTCGCGCCGTAGACGATGCCGGCGCCTTCGGGTGCACGGATCACGAACTCGCGCGGCGTCTGCGCAACACGCGCCTCAGTCCCCGGCTGCATCAACTCGGACGCCTCGGCCACCAGCCGGCGCACCGGCTCACGCAGCGCCACCGCGCGCGGCGTGGGCATCAGCTTGCGGCCGGCGCGCACCAGCAGCGGGTCGCCCAGAGCCTCGCGCAAGCGGGCCAGGGCATGGCTCATCGCCGGGGCGCTCAGGTGCATGCGCTCGGCCGCGGCGCTCACGCTGCCGGTGGTGAGCAGGGCATCGAGCGCGGTCAGCAGGTTGAGGTCGATGGATTTCATCTTGTGCAGGTATGGCAACAAAACAATGCACTGTACAGATTCCATGACGACGCCCACACTGCGCCCCCACGCAGCTCTGCCCTCACCGCCATGAAGCCACACGACCCCAGCACCACCGCACTGGCCACCTCGCTGATGCGTGCGTTGCACACCCGCGGCGCGCCCGCCCCGCTGATCCACGACGACTGGGGCCACCGGGTGATGCCCGCCCAGATCCGGGAGGCCTTGCCCGATGCCATGCTGCGCGCCAACGCGGCCTTCGCGGATGTGATCCTGCGCTGCCGCTACACCGAAGACACCCTGCACGCCGCCATGTCACGCGGCATCGACCAGTACGTGCTCATCGGCGCAGGCTTCGACAGCTACGCCCAGCGACACGACCCCACGGCCGGCCCGCTCGCGATCTACGAGATCGATCACCCGGCCACGCAGGCGCTGAAGCGGCGCCTGCTGGCCAGCCATGCGCCGGCCTCGGAAGCGCAAACGCACTACGTCGAGGCCGAGCTGGCCTCGGAGAGCCTGGTCACCGCGCTCAAGCGCTCGCCCTTCGACTTCAGCCGCCCGGCCTTCCTGTCATGGCTGGGGGTCACGGTCTACCTGCCGCGCGAGGCCAATCTCGCGACGCTGCGGGCCATCGCGTCGTGCGCGGCGCCGGGCAGCGAGCTGGTCTTCTCGTATGTCGACGAAGCGATGTTCCGCCCCGGCCAAGACACGCCGGCCGACTTCCGCAAACTGCAGGAGCGCGCCGCGTCGGTCGGCGAACGTTTCATGTCCGGATTCGACCCGGCGGGGCTGCCGATGCTCCTGCACGACCTCGGCTTCGAACTGCTCGAAGACCTGGATGGCATCGAGCAGCTGCAACGCTACGACCCCGAGGGCCTGAACGGCCTGGAGCCGAAAGCCGAGGGGCACATCGCACACGTGCGCGTGCGCTGAGGCCTCACTCGATCGGCGTCAGCTTGGCCACGCTCAAGGCCAGCCACTTCATGCCGTGGCGGCCGAAGTTCACCTGCGCACGGGCATCGTCGCCCGTGCCTTCGAGCGTGACGAGCACCCCCTCGCCGAACTTGGTGTGGAACACGCTCTGGCCCACGCGCAGGCCGTGGCTACTCTTGGTGACCGGGCCACTGGCCGGTGCGTTGCGTGGCGCCACGTTGCCCGCGCCGACGATGGAGCCCAGGCCCGAGCCTTTCGCCCAGGCCGACTGGTACTCGCGCGCAAAGCCCGAGCCGAAGCCCTGGTTGCGCGGCGTGATCCAGCGCAGCGCGCTTTCGGGCAGCTCGTCGAAGAAGCGGCTCTTGATGTTGTAGCGCGTCTGGCCGTGCAGCATGCGCGTCTGGCTGAAGCTCAGGTACAGGCGCTTGCGTGCGCGCGTGATCGCCACGTACATCAGGCGGCGCTCTTCTTCCAAGCCATCCACATCCGACACGCTGTTCTCGTGCGGGAACAGGCCCTCTTCCAGGCCGGTGATGAAGACGGCATCGAACTCCAGGCCCTTGGCCGAGTGCACCGTCATCAATTGGATGGCGTCTTGCCCGGCCTGCGCCTGGTTGTCGCCGGCTTCGAGCGAGGCATGCGTGAGGAAGGCGGCGAGCGGCGACATGATCTCGCCCGTTTCGGCATCGGGCACTGCAGCTCGGGCGAAATCCAGTGCGTCCGTTCGGGCTGAGCTTGTCGAAGCCCCTGCCGCGTCGGCCCAAGGCCCTTCGACAGGCTCAGGGCGAACGGACCCGGATGCGTGTTCGTCGATGGGCAGCGCCACCGCGTCCTTGCCGAATCCTTCCTGCGTGACGAAGGCCTCGGCCGCGTTGACCAGTTCCTCCAGGTTCTCGATGCGGTCCTGGCCTTCCTTGTCGGTCTTGTAGAACTCGAGCAGGCCGCTCTCGTGCAGCACGTGCTCGATGATCTGGCGCAGGTTGAGGCCCTTGGTGGCCTCGCGCATGGCATCGATGAGCGCCACGAAGGCCTGCAGGTTGCTGCCGCCCTTGCCCGGCACCGCCGTCACGCTCTGCGACAGGCTGCGCCCGCTCGCACGGGCCGCGTCTTGCAGCAGCTCGAGGGTGCGCGAGCCAATGCCGCGCGTCGGGAAGTTCACCACGCGCAAAAAACTCGTGTCGTCGTTCGCGTTCTCGATCAGGCGCAGGTACGAGAGTGCATGTTTGACTTCGGCCCGCTCGAAGAAGCGCAGGCCACCATACACCTTGTAGGGCATGCCGGCGTTGAAGAGCGCGCTTTCGATCACCCGGCTCTGCGCATTACTTCTGTAGAGCAGCGCGATGTCGCTGCGCGCCATGCCGTCGCGGTGCAGTTGGCGTGCTTCGTCCACGAACCACTGCGCTTCCGAGAAATCGCTCGTCGCCTCGAACACACGCACCGGCTCGCCGGGGCCAGCCTCGGTGCTGAGGTTCTTGCCGAGGCGGTTGGTGTTGTGCGAGATCAACTCGTTGGCCGCGTCGAGGATGTTGCCGTAGGAGCGGTAGTTGCGCTCCAGCTTGATCACCTGCTCCACGCCGAACTCGCGCTCGAAGGCCGTCATGTTGCCGACCTGCGCGCCGCGGAAGGCGTAGATGCTCTGGTCGTCGTCGCCCACGGCCATCACCGCGGTCTGCGGCCCGGTGAACATCTTGAGCCAGGCGTACTGCAGGCGGTTGGTGTCTTGAAATTCGTCGACCAGGATGTGGCGGAAGCGCCGCTGGTAGTGCTCGCGCAGCGCCGCGTTGTCGCGCAGCAGCTCGTAGGTGCGCAGCATCAGCTCGGCGAAGTCGACCACACCTTCGCGCTGGCACTGCTCTTCATAGGCCTGGTAGACCTGCACCATCACGCGGCTCTGCTCGTCGCGCACGTCCACGTCTTTGGGGCGCAGCCCTTCTTCCTTGCTGCCGGCGATGAACCACGTCACCTGCTTGGGCACGAAGCGCTCGTCGTCGAGGTTCATCGCTTTGATGATGCGTTTGACGGCCGAGAGCTGGTCGCTCGAATCGAGGATCTGGAAACCTTGCGGCAAGTTCGCGAGCTTCCAGTGCGCACGCAGGAAACGGTTGCACAGCCCGTGGAAGGTGCCGACCCACATGCCGCGCACCGGCACCGGGAGCATCGCGCCCAGGCGGGTGAGCATTTCCTTCGCGGCCTTGTTGGTGAAGGTCACCGCCATCACGCCGCCCGGCGTGAGCTGCCCGGTCTGGATCAGCCAGGCGATGCGCGTGGTGAGCACGCGCGTCTTGCCCGAGCCCGCGCCGGCGAGGATCAGCGCCGAGCGGGCCGGCAGGGTGACGGCCGCCAGCTGCTCCGGATTCAAGCCGCGCAGCAGCCCCTGTTGTTCATGGCTTGCGGGCTCGCCGACGGCGCCCTCGTCGGGGGCATCGGGCGAAAAAAGAGGCAGGGAGGCTGTCATCGACACATTCTAGGAAAACACCCCCGGCATGCTTCCTGCCATCACCCCTTCGATGCCCTTGATCCATCGTTTGAAAACCCCTTCCCTCGGCCTTGCCCTGCAAGGCGGCGGTGCACACGGCGCGTTCACCTGGGGCGTGCTCGACCGCCTGCTCGAAGCCGGGCACTTCCACATCACCGCCATCAGCGGCACCAGCGCCGGCGCCATGAATGCGATCGCGTTGGCCGACGGCTGGCGGCGCGGCGGCCCCGAGGGCGCACGCGATGCGCTCAGCCGCTTCTGGACGGCCATCGGCACCCGCGTGCCCTTCGACCTGCTGACCTCGGGCGACGCCGCCCGGCCCGGCCTCAACGCCGCCGGCCGCGCGCTCATGCACTGGACGCGCCTGCTCTCGCCGTACCAGTTCAACCCGCTCGGCACCAACCCGCTGCGCGAGGTGCTGCAGGAGCAGATCGATTTCGAAGGCTTGCGCGCGGCCAGCCCGATGGCCTTGCACATCGCCGCCACGCATGCCAACACCGGGCGGCTGCGGCTCTTCGAGGCGCACGAGCTGAGCGTCGACGCCGCCCTCGCCTCGGCCTGCCTGCCCACGCTGCACCACGCGGTGATGATCGAAGGCGAGCCGTATTGGGACGGCGGCTACAGCGCCAACCCCGCGCTCTTCCCGCTGGTGCGCAGCGCCATCGACGAACTGCTGATCGTGTCGCTCACCCCGCTGCACTACAGCCGCACGCCGGTGAGCGCCGACGAGATCCAGGCGCGCGCGCTGGAGTTCGCCTTCAACGCCACCTTCCTGCGCGAGGCCCGCACGCTGGCCGAGGCCTGTGCCGAAGCGCGCCAATCGCGCTGGCCTTTCCTCGGCAGGCTGGAGCGACGGCTGCGCCGCCTGCACCTGCACCTGATCGACGCGCACGACGAGCTGGGCGAACTGGCCGGTGAAACCCGGCTGATCGCACACCTGCCCTTCCTGGAAAACCTGCGCGACCTCGGCCGCGCGCGTGCTGCGCGCTGGCTCGATGCGCATGCCGCCGACGTGGGGCACCGCTCCAGCATCGACCTCGCCGCGCTCTACGCCCCGGTCTGAGCGCCGCGCGCCATGCGGCCGCGGATGCGCGACAGCGCCACCGGCGTGATGCCGAGGTACAGCGCAATGTCCTGCTGCGCGACGCGCTTCACGAGGGAGGGCGACTCGTGCAGGAAGAGCCGGTAGCGCTGCTCGGGGCTCAGCATCAGCAGTTCGCGTTCACGCTTTTCCTTGCGCACGCCATAGTGCTCGATGCCGGCGCGCAGCGCCTTCTGCCACGCCAGGTGCCGCTCGCCGAGCGCGAGGATGCGCGGGTAGCTCAGCGGCTCCACCACGCAGGGCTCCAGCGCCACCGCGGTGAAGCTCGTGCGCCCACCCGGCGCGAGGGCTGCCAGGCTCGCGAAGAAGCCGCCCTCGTGGATGAAGGACTTGATGCGCTCGCTGCCGTCTTCGCGCAGGTAGGCGAGCTTGACGAGGCCGCGTTGCACGATGCACAGCCAGGGCCAGGGCACGTCGCTCTCGAAAAGCGCTTCGCCGGCGGCGAGCGTGCGAGGCTGCACCTCGGCGGCGAAAGTGGCCCATTCGGGCAGGGGCCCACCAGCGAGGTGTTCGAGTAACGGCTGGGCGGCAAGCGTGTGCATGCGCGCACGGTATCGCAGCGCGCGCTTAACCCGGGATAACGACAAACCCCGAGCGCCTGCTTAAGGTCATCGCCATGGAACTGACGCTCAATCGACAACCCCTCACGCTCGGCGACGAGCAGGCCGCGCAGCCCCTGCTGTGGTGGCTGCGCGAAGACAAGGGCCTCACCGGCACCCGCTACGGCTGCGGCGAGGGCGTGTGCGGCGCCTGCACCGTGCACCTCGACGGCCAGGCGGTGCGCTCGTGCATCACCCCGTGCAGCGCCGCCGCCGGGCGCGACCTCACCACCATCGAAGGCCTGGCGCGCGGCGACACCTTGCACCCGGTGCAGCAGGCCTGGCTGGAGCTGGCGGTGGCGCAGTGCGGCTACTGCCAGAGCGGCCAGATCATGGGCGCGGCGGCCTTGCTGGCCAGCACGCCCAACCCCAGCGACGAACAGATCGGCGCCGCGATGGCCGGCCACCTTTGCCGGTGCGGCACTTACGACCGCATCCGCGCCGGCATCCACCGCGCCGCGCAGATTGCCCGTGAGCGAGGTGCACGATGAGCGCCACGCTGTCGCGCCGCGCGCTGCTGGCCACCGGCGGCATCACGGTCGCCTTCGGCCTCGGTGGCTGCTCGCTCATCCCGCCCATCCCCAAGCGCCCGGCCCCCACGCTCGACGACGCCCTCGGCTGGATCCACCGCACGCCCGAGGGCCGCTTCTTGCTGTGGTGCCCGCGCGTGGAGATGGGGCAAAACGTGCTCGGTGGCCTGCGCCGCATCGCGGCGCTCGAGCTGGGCGTGGCCGAGGACACGATCGAAGTGCGCATCCCCGGCACCGGTGACATCAGGCGTGTGAAGGGCACCGTGGGCAGCGATTCGGTGCGCGAGCTGCTGGTGCCGCTGGCCACCGCCTGCGCCCGCTTGCGCGACGAGATGAAAGCCCGAGGCGTCGCGCCGCCGCTTCGCGCGATCACCTCATTGCGACAACGCACGGCCTTGCCACCCGTCGCACCACCCCAGCACCACGCGCTCGTGACCGGCGCCCCCGTCTTCGCGGCCGATGTGCGCCTGCCCGGCCTGCTGCACGCGACCGTGTTGCACCCGCCGTGGCGGCCCGAACTCGGTGTGGCGCTGGACGGCTGGAACCGCGAGGCCGTGCAAGCCGTGCCCGGCTTCGTGGCCCAGCTCACGCTGCCCGAGGTCGACGGCCCCGTGCTGGTGGCACGCCACCCTGCCGCACTCTTCGCGATGCGCCGCGCCGCCGACGTGCGCTGGACGAAACCCGCGCATACCCCCGACCCCGAGCGCATGGTCGACATCGACGGCGTGCTCGCCAAAGGCCGCTTCACGAAAGACAGCTGCGCGGTGCAAGACGGGCCGTGGACGGTGGACCTTCGGCTCGACGTGCCGATGGCCGCCCATGCCGCCATCGAACCGCGCTGCGCGGTGGCGCAGTTCAGCACCGACTCCGACGGCAAGCCCACGCTCGACCTCTGGTGCGCCACGCAAGACCCGTTCTTCATGCGCGACGTGATGGCCCGCGACCACGGCCTGCCGCTGGATCGCATCACGGTGCACAACCACCGCCTCGGTGGCGGCTTCGGTGGCCGCACCGTGGCGTTGATCGAGCGCGAAGCGGCCTACGTGGCGCGGGCCATGAAGGCCCCGGTCAAGCTGCAATGGATGCGTGAAGACGAGTTCACCGGCGCCTTCCATCGCCCGCCGTCGTCGCACCGGGTGAAGCTGCGCGTGGGCAGCGATGGGCTCATCTCCGACTGGTGGCACGCCCTCTCCAGCTCGCACGTGATCTTCACCTCCGCTGGCATGCCGCCGTGGATGCAGACCTTCACCGATTTCGTGGGCGACGCCGGCACCGCGCGTGGCCAGCACGCGCCGTATGCATTCGCACGCCAGCGGCGCTCGATGCAGCTCACGCGGGTGCCGCTCGCCACCGGCCCCTGGCGCGGCCTCGGCGCCGGGCCCAACGTGCTGGCGATCGAAGCGGCGATGGACGCCGCCGCCCGCGCCAGCCAGCAGGACCCGGTGGCGTTTCGGCTGCGGCATCTGGCGCACGCACCTGCGGGGGAGCACCTCGTCGAACCCAGCCGCCTGTCGGCCGTGCTCAAGCGAGTGGCCGAGCGCGCCGCACGCGAGGCCCCTCGCGCCGCCGCACCGGGGGCGCGTGTGGGCCGCGGGGTCGCCTGCGGCGTCTACAAAGGCCTGAGCGTGGTCGCCGCCGTGGCCGAGGTCGCCATCACGGCCGATCGCATTCGCGTGACGAAGCTCTGGTGCAGCCACGACTGCGGTGCGATCGTCGATGCGCGCAGCGTGCGCGCGCAGGTGGAAGGCAACCTCGTGTGGAGCCTGAGCCTCGTGCTTTTCGATCAGCTCACCGCACCCGAGGCCCGCGCCGCGCAGACCGCGTTCGCCGACTACCCGCTGCCGCGCATCACCGACATGCCCATGCTCGACATCGACCTCGTGGCGAGCGACAAACCGCCCAGCGGGGCGGGAGAGGCAGCCATCGTGGCGGGCGCCGGTGCCGTCTACAACGCGCTGGTGGCCGCCAGCGGCAAGCAGCCCATGCGCCTGCCAGTTATGCCCACCGACCTCTCCTGAACCGTGGTTTTTGACCACCTGATGCGCGAGGTGCCTGCGTAGAATGCGTCACCGGGCCCAAATTTGGCGCCCGGTTTTTTTCGTCTGCACCGTCCCCGCTGGCGGCCTTCGCGGACAACCGGGTTCACCAGTCAAGCGCTCGCAGCCATTGGGCCGCGCACTGCCTCAACGCGCCGCTCGTTTTGACGCACAGGAGCCTTGATCCATGGAAATCTTCGACTACGACAACATCCTCTTGCTGCCACGCAAATGCCGCGTGGAGAGCCGTTCCGAGTGCGACAGCTCGGTCGAGTTCGGCGGTCGCAAGTTCCTGCTGCCGGTGGTGCCGGCCAACATGAAGACGGTGGTCGACGAGCCCATCTCCGAATGGCTCGCCGCCAACGGCTACTTCTACGTGATGCACCGCTTCGACCTCGACAACGTGGCCTACGCGAAGCAGATGCGCGACAAGGGCTTGTTCGTCTCGATCAGCGCCGGCGTGAAGGCCGAGGACTACACCACCATCGACCGCCTCGCCGCGGAAGGCGTGGGCGCCGACTACATCACCATCGACATCGCGCACGGCCACGCCGAGACCGTGCGTCGCATGATCGAGCACATCAAGCAGAAGCTGCCGCAGACCTTCGTGATCGCCGGCAACGTGGGCACGCCCGAAGCGGTGATCGACCTCGAGAACTGGGGGGCGGATGCGACCAAGGTCGGCATCGGCCCCGGCAAGGTGTGCATCACCAAGCTCAAGACCGGCTTCGGCACCGGCGGCTGGCAGCTGAGCGCGCTCAAGTGGTGTGCGCGTGTGGCGACGAAGCCCATCATTGCCGACGGTGGCATTCGCGACCACGGCGACATCGCCAAGAGCGTGCGCTTCGGTGCGGCGATGGTGATGATCGGCTCGCTCTTCGCGGGCCATGAAGAATCGCCCGGCCGCACGGTGGAAGTCGACGGCAAGCTCTTCAAGGAGTACTACGGCTCGGCCAGTGACTTCAACAAGGGCGAATACAAGCACGTGGAAGGCAAGCGCATCCTCGAGCCGGTAAAGGGCCGGCTCGCCGACACGCTGCGCGAGATGCGTGAAGACGTACAGAGCTCCATCAGCTATGCCGGCGGCACCAAGCTCGCCGACATCCGCAAGGTCAACTACGTGATCCTCGGCGGCGACAACGCGGGCGAGCATCTGCTGATGTGAGGGAATGGGCGGCGGTGCTATGGTGAAAGAGGCTTCCCTCTCTTCACCAGGAACACCCGCCCATGTCGTCTTCGATCCCTGAACAGGCCGGCGCGATCGAGCTGGCCCGCTTGCTGGCCGAGCGCCAGATCGGCGCGTTGGAGTTGTGCGACGCGCACATCGCTCGCATCGAGCAGCGCGACACCGAGATCAACGCCATCGTCGTGCGCGACTTCGACCGCGCCCGCGAGGCCGCCCACGCCGCCGATGCCGCGCTCGCGCGCGGTGAGCGCCGGCCGCTGCTCGGCGTGCCGATGACGGTGAAGGAGTCGTATGACGTGGCGGGCCTGCCCACCACCTGGGGCTTCGCAGAGTTCGCCGACTACCGGCCCGATGCCGATGCGCTGGCCGTCACGCGCATGAAGGAGGCCGGCGCCATCATCCTCGGCAAGACCAACGTGCCGGTGGCGCTGGGCGACTGGCAGACGGTGCACCCGCTCTACGGCCGCACGAACAACCCGCTCGACCTCAAGCGCTCGCCAGGCGGGTCGTCAGGCGGCTCGGCCGCGGCGCTGGCCTCGTACATGGTGCCGCTGGAGCTGGGCTCCGACATCGGCGGCTCGATTCGCGTGCCGGCGCATTTCTGCGGGCTCTACGGCCACAAGCCGAGCTTCGGCCTGCTGCCGCCGCGCGGGCACAAGCCGCCGCGTGCCGACGGGGCCGGCTCGGGCCTGGCGGTGATCGGCCCGCTCGCGCGCAACATCGACGACCTCACCCTCGCCTTCGACCTTCTCGCCGTGGCCGACCCGCTCGACCCCGGCCTGCGCTTCGAGCCACCGAAGCCGCGCGTCACCTCGCCCAAGGGCACCCGCCTGCTGGTGGTCGACACGCATCCGCGCTGCGCCACCGACAGCGACACACGCCAGATGCTGGCCACACTCGCCGCCGACTTCGAGCGTGCGGGCGCCAGCGTCGCGCGCAGCAGCCCGCTGCTGCCCGACCTCGAAGCGGCGCACAAGCTCTACATCCCGATGCTGACGACGGAGATCAACCGCGCCATGCCCGAGCGCCAGCCGCAGCTCAGCGCCAACCAGTGGCTGGGCCTGCTCGACACACGCCAGCGCCTGCGCAACCAGTGGGCGGCGCTCTTCCGTGAGTTCGATGCGGTGCTGATGCCGGTGTTCGGCACGCCGGCCTTCGAGCAGTTCGACGATGGGCCGTGGCCGGGGCGGCAGTTGAAGGTGGATGGCGAGCCCACGCCCTACGGCGACCAGCTCGCCTGGCCCGGCGTGGCCACCGTCTCGGGCCTGCCCGCCACCGTGGCGCCGGCCGGCCGCTCGAAGGAAGGCCTGCCCATCGGCGTGCAGATCGTCGGCCCGTGGCAGGAAGACCGCACGACGCTCGCACTGGCCGGCCTCGTGGGCCAGCTCAGGCGCTGAGCCCGGCCGCGATCAGAGCGACACCGGCCCCTGGATCTGCGCCTGGCCGGCTTCGCGGGCCTGCTGCTGGCGCACACGGTCGATGTACTGCTGGCTCTTCTGCAGCTGCTCGGCCATGATGGTGTTGTTCTGGCCCATGACCGTGATCGCCTTGGAGCGGAACGAGTCCATCGCGTCCATCGCCTTGTAGGTCTGGTCGAACATCTCCTTGATCTTGTCGATGCCGAGCATGGGGTTGCTGGCGAACTCGGCCGTCTTGTCGACGTGGCTGTTGAGCTGGCGGCCGGTCTCGGTGATGAGGTTGCCGATGGTGGTGTTCACGCCTTGCAGCATCTCCATCACCTGCACCTGGTTGCCGGTGGCACGGGCCACCGTCTGCGCAACCGCCAGCGCGCTCATGCCGGTGGTGGCCACGCGGCTGCAGCCGTTCATCATTTCGCGGCCAGTCTTCTTGAGCACGTCGAGCGCGAGGTAGCCGTTCACGCACACCGCCTGCTGGGTGAGGATGTCGGCGAGGTTCTGGCGGGCGTAGAAGAGCACTTCCTGCTCGAGCGCGTTGGCGCGCTGCGGGTCGGTGGCCTTGAGCGATTGCACCTTCTCCGCCAGGCGCGCATCCAGCGAGGTGGCGAACTGCGCGGCGGCGGCGAGCTTCTGCATCGCGTCCCACAGCTTGGTGCGGGTGGCTTCGATGTCGACGATGTCCTTCTGCACGTCGTCGCGCGCGGCGTAGAGCTGGCTCATCGACTTTTGCAGCTGGCTGCCTGCGCTCTCGAACTTGCGGAAGTAGGCCTTGAGCTTGTTGCCGAAGGGGATGATGCCCAGCAGCTTGTTGGGTGCCAGCAGGTCGCCTTCGTTGCCGGGGTTGAGCTTGTCGAGGTGGCCGCGGATCTCGCCGATGGCCTTGTAGGCCGCCGTCTCTTCCGCGCCGATGAAGTTTCGCTGCAGGAAGCGGCCCTGCATCAGGCCGGCCGCGTTCGAGATCTCATCGCGGCCGAGCGCGAAGGCGCTGTCGAGCTTGTGCTTGAACTCGGCGCTGTGGACGTCTTCGGTCATCAGCGCGTCGATGAAGCGCATCACCTGGTCGTCGACGGCTTTCGCCACCTCGGGCTTGAGCGGCACGGCGGTACGCGTCGCCTCGGCCGGCACCGGCGTGATGACCTCGGGCGGGGTGAGCTGGAAGTTGGGCACGCCGCCGTAGGCGACGGTGGGGGTGTCTTCAGGGCCGTTGTTCATTCTTGGGCTCCGCTGCGGGTTGGATCTCGGGGGCGGCAAGCGAAGGCTTGCCGAACTTGTCATGCAGGAAACGCGAGTGGACGAGGAACGCCTGCGCGTCTTGGCTCGCGAGGTCGTCGGCCAGTTGCTTCACCTTCGTCTCCAGCTCTTGAAGGGTGTCGCGGAAGATGTCTTGCGCGGTCTTGCCATCGTGCAGCACGCGGCTGGCGGCGTACTGCGGCGGAATTGACAGATACGCCTTCAGCGCATCGGGCAGGTACGAGATGGCGATGTGGCGGGCGTGGAAGCCTTCCTGCATCGACAGCACGCCCTGGCTGCGCTCCCACTGCGAGAGCAGCGATTGAAGCGATTTGCACAGGTCGAGCGCCTTGGCTTGCAGGCTCGCGGGCAGGCGGTTCTCGGGGTTGTATTCGACGAGGCCGCGCACACCGGCCAGCGCGCGGGTCATCGCTTCTCTCGCGTCACCCTCGTCGCTGAATTCGAGCGCGTCTTCCCACATCGGGCCCGAGAGTTTTGGGAACCCCAGCCACAAGCCGCCGATGATGAAGCCGGCCACGTAACCGCCGACCGCGAGCGGCAGGCCGGCGAGGCCGATCAGGTTGAGCGCCTTCAGCACCAACACCACGGTGGCGAGGCCGAGGCCGCACCAGTTGGCGGGGCTGAGGAGGACGCGGGCGAGCTTGTCGACCATTCGGCTCACCTCCGAAACCGTTCGCCCTGAGCTTGTCGAAGGGCCGTGGCGCACGCTGGCTTCGACAGGTCCTGTCCTGAGCCCTGACGAAGGGTCAGCCCGAACGGAGGAATGCTACGGCTCCGACACATCATTGATACGCCCGAATGTCCTTGAACACCGCGTACAGCGGCGTCTTGCGCGCATCGAACACCTTGCCGCCCGTCGTCTGCACCAGCGCCTTCAGGTCGGCCTCTTTCGCCTCGCCGAAGAGCACCATGAAGACCGGAATGCCGCGCACGTCTTCCGGCAGTGCCGCATACGCCTGCTGGAACTGCTCGAGGCTGCGACCCTTGGTGTTCTCGCCATCGGTGAACGCGACCACCGAGTACTGGTAGTTCGGGTTCTTCTGCTTCTGCTCCACCATGTGCTTGAGCGCGGTGAGCAAGCTGTCGTAGAGCGCGGTGCCGCCCGTCATGCGCAGGCCGTCGGCGTAGGCGCGCACGTCGGCGAGCATGGCCTGCTTGGCCTCCGAATCCTCCTGCACCTGCACGCCCTTGGCCTGTGGGCGGCCGGCGGGGATCTCGAAGTAGGTCATGCGCCAGGGCTGGTCGGAAAACGGCAGCATCCACACCTTCTCACGGTTGGTGAGTTTGGCCAGGCGGCCGGTGAGCGAGCTGTCGGCACCGGCCACGTAATGCAGCGCCTGGATCAGCTGCGCGCGGCGGCCCTGGCCGTCCATGCTGCCGCTGGTGTCGAGCACGAAGGTGCTGGCAATCGGCCGGCGGAATTCGTTGAGGTAGGCGTCGATCAGGCCATCGGCCAGCGCGCGGTCGGGCGAGAACGGCAGCTCGATGCGCATGCCTTCCTTGGGCAGCACGTCGGCCACGGTGGCGGCGACCTCGGCGTTGATCGGGCGGCGCAGCGTCTGGCGGGCGAGCCACTTCTGCGCGTCGGCGCCCTTGAGGTAGGCGACGACCTTGAGGTAGTCGTCACGTCGCTCGTCCTTCAGCAGCATGAAGGGGTAGTCGGCCGTCGCCACGCCCTCGTGCGGGTACACGAGCACCAGCTTCTCGCGCAGCTTGCCGCCGTTGTTGAGCGAGAGCAGCCAGCTCTCGTAGTTGATGAAGGCGTTGAGCTGCGTGGGGCCGTTGCCCTGCTGTTCGAGAAACTTCTCGGTGAGGTAGGTGGAGTTGTCGCCCGGCAGCTTGTAGCCCTTGAGGAAGCCGGCGATGGCGCCGCGGTTGACGTCGGCGGCGGTGAGTGCTTCGGACTTCTGGCTGGCGGCGGCCACCACGCCCATCAGCGCCATGAAGCCCTGGTTGGACGTGGCGGGGTTCGACAAGGCGTAGCGCAGCTTGCCTTGCGAGGCGGCCTGCGTGATCTCGCGCCAGCCGACCTTGGCCGCGGTGGCGGGGTCGTCCCAGCCGAGCTGTTTGGCAGCCGTCTGGTTCACGCCGACCGCAATCGGCGACAGCATGATCTTCTCTTGCAGCTTCACGCGCGCCTGGCCCTGCGGATCGCTCAGCAGGTATTTCGCGTTCGCGAACCACGCGGCGTGGGCGGGCGTGCTGCCGCTCAGCACGGCCTCGGTGCTTTCCATCGTGCCGCCCCAGGCAAAACGCAGGCGCACGCCGGTCGCTTTCTCGACCATCTCTTCGAGCGGCTGCGCGTCCTTCAGGTCGGTGGTGGCGAGCACGGTGAAGACGGGCTTGCTGCTGTCGGCCGCCTTCGGGGCATCCGCTGCATCCTTCTTGCCGCAGGCGGTCAACAGCACCGCGAGCAACAACATCCCTCCCAGCATTCTTTTCATTGCGACATCTCCTTGGCCACGGCATCGATCATCTCGGCCATCAATTCAAACGCCGGTGGGTCGATCACCTGCGTGATGCGTTCTTCCACCGCGAGGCCGGTCGGCTTCACCGCTTCCATGAAGAGGCCGGTGTCGGCCACGCGGAAGCCGTAGCTCACCGCGATGCGCTGCAGGTCGACGTTCTTCGCCAGGAGGTCGGCCAGCGCCTTGGCCTTCTCGCTCACCGCCATGAACACCACCTTGTTGACGATGGTGGGCTGCGGGTAGAGCAGCACCATCTCGGGCCCGACGCCCTTCTTGTCGAGCGCGTAGGCGACGAGCTGGTTCTCGTAGATGAAGGCGAGCGGCGTCTTGCCGATGCCGATGGCCACGTAGTCGTCGAAGTTGCCGTTGACGTAGTTTTCTTGATAACCCTGGCGCTTGAAAAGCTCGGCGAGCTTTGTCGCGAGCGGGATTGCGGTGGCGCGGTCGGTCACCACGTCGCCGTGCACCGCGTAGCTCGTGAGCGCGAGGTAGTTGGCGGCCGAGTTGCTGCGGCGCACGTCGGTGGTGGAGACGAGCACGCTGCGCGTCACGTCGTAGGCGCTCGCGTCCTTCAGGTCCTTCCAGCGTTTCTTGGCGAGCATGGCCTGGGTGAGCTTGGCCATGTCGACACCGTAGATGCGCTCGCCGAGCGGTTTGGCCATGTCGTTGGCGACGAGGATCTTCGCAATGGGCGCCCAGCTCGCGATCACCATCGGCGTGTGGAAGGGCGACGACTGCGCCACGTTCACACCCGCCTTGCGGGCGGCGTCGCTGATCTGGTTGGCGGCCACCACGCCCGAGGGGAAGAGGAAGTCGGGCATCTGACCGGCCACGACCTTGCCCGCCATCTCGCGGCTGCCCACGCGCACCACGCTCACCGGCAGGCGGTTGTCGGCCAGGATCTTCTTGACGCGCTCGTCCTTGAAGAAGGGTTCGACGTCGAGCGCGATCACGCCTTTCAGTTCGGTCACCGGCCCGAGGGCGATCTCGGCCTCCGCCGCCTTCTGCCCGCGCAGCGCAAAGTACAGCGCGGCGCTGAACCCTGCGAGCAAGACAAGGGTCAGCAGGACTTTCGCGGTTTTCGACATCGGCGCAGGCTCCTCCTCGTGGATGCGACGCGAGCATAGCGGAGCGCGGGCCGCACGCGCGCCACGGCATGCACGTCACACCTCGCGCACACCGCGCGCTAGGCCGAGTCCTGAGAGCATTGCTGCTGAAGCCATTCGGCGAACGCCTGCATGGCCGCGCCCTCCTGGCGCGACTGCAGGCGTGTGAGCCAGTAGCGGCCGGTGAGGATCGAGGCCTCGAAGGGCTGCACCAAACTGCCCTGTTGCAGCTCGCGCTCGAACAGGGCGAGCGGCAGCAAGGCAACGCCCGCCCCTTGCAGGGCCGCGTCAGTCAAGGCCAGCGAGCTGTCGAGCACAGGCCCACGCAGCAGGGGCGCCTGCAGCCCGCACTGCGCGAACCACGCCGGCCACTCGTCGACGCGATACGAGCGCAGCAGCGTCTCCCGCAACAGATGCTGCGGCTCGTGCAGGCGCGCGGCCAGCGCCGGGGTGCACAAGGGCGACAAGGGCGCGCCAAACAGCGGCACCGCGTGCACGCCATGCCACGCGCCCTGGCCGAAGCGGAGCGCGAAATCCAACCCCTCGCCGGCCAGGTCGACACGGTTGTTGTTGCCGAAGACCCGCAGGTCGACCCACGGGTGCTCCCGCTCGAACTCGGGTAGCCGCGGCATCAGCCAGCGCACCAGGAGGCTCGACACACAGCCGACCGTCAGCGCCTCCGTCGCGCGGCCCTTGTGAAAGCGCTGCAGCCCGCGGCTCAGGCGATCGAACGCGTCGGCCACGGTCGGCAGCAGCGCGAGCCCTTCGTCGGTGAGGGCCAGGCCGCGCGGCACACGACGAAACAGCGCAGCGCCCAGGCGCTCCTCGAGGTTCTTGACCTGCTGGCTCACGGCCGCCTGGCTGACGTTGAGCTCGATGGCCGCGCGCGTGAAGCTCAGGTGGCGGGCCGAGGCCTCGAAGGCCCGCATCGCGTTGAGGGGAAGGTGCATGGAACGATTCTGTCGCGCGGAGGCCCCAGATTTTCTGGGGTCTGGCCCTGCAAATCACCGTTTGTCGCCCCCGCGGCGCCTGACTATCGTGCGGGCCTTCCCCACCACACCGCCAGACGATGAAAAGCACCATGGATCGAAGAACCTTTACCGCGCTGCTCGCCGCCGCGTTGAGCAGCGCCTCCTGCGCGACCGCCCGGCCGGGTGCGGCCAGCCCTCACGCAGATCCTCACGCAGATGGCCCGCTCGAGCGGCGCTGGCAAGCGCTCGAGAAGCAGGCGGGCGGCCTGCTGGGCGTGACGCTCATCGACCCACAGCGTGGCCAGCAGTTCAGCTGGCGCGGCGACGAGCGTTTCCCGATGTGCAGCACCTTCAAATGGCCGCTGGCCGCCGCCGTGCTCGCGGAAGTAGACGCCGGCCGCGAGTCACTCGACCGGGTGCTGCCCTACTCGCGCGACGAGCTGCTGCCCCATTCCCCCATCAGCGAACGGCACGTGGGCGCCGGCATGCGGATCGGCGACCTGTGCGCAGCGACCGTGGCGCACAGCGACAACGCCGCGGCCAACGTGCTGCTGCGAGCCCTGGGTGGGCCCGCGGCATTCAACCGCTTCGTGCGCAGTCGGGGTGACGGCACCACGCTGCTGGCCCGAAACGAGCCGGACGTGAACAACGCCCGCCGCGGCGACCCGGGAGACACCACCAGCCCGCGGGCCATGGCCACGCTGATGCAGCGTCTGGTCCTGGGCGACGGCTTGTCCCCCCGATCGCGCGAGCAGCTCAAGGCCTGGGGCCTGGCCACGGTGACGAGCGGCACCCGACTGCGTGCCAACCTGCCCGCCGGCTGGCAACTGGCCGACAAGACCGGCACCAGCGGCAGAGGCAGCACCAACGACGTGGGCGTGTACTGGACGCCCGCAGGCCGGCCGATCGTGGTGGCGGTCTTCCTCACCGCCAGCACCGTGCCGGCGGCGGATCAGGACCGCGTCCACGCACGGATTGCCGCTCAAGTGTTCGAGCGAGGCTGAGCGCCCCCCGCGAAGGCTGCCGTGTGAGGGGCGCCGCCTACAATTCACGCCCCTCTCCGCAGTCATTCCGCCGGCCCGCACGGTCCGCTTCGCCTCACCATGACCGAACTCGCCAAGTCCTTCGAACCCACCGCCATCGAAGCCAAATGGGGCCCCTTGTGGGAACAAAGCGGCGCCTACACGCCCACGCTCGACCCGGCCAAGGCATCGTTCTGCATCCAGCTGCCGCCGCCCAACGTGACCGGCACGCTGCACATGGGCCATGCGTTCAACCAGACCATCATGGACTCGTTGACGCGCTACCACCGCATGAAGGGCCACAACACGCTGTGGGTGCCGGGCACCGACCACGCGGGCATCGCCACGCAGATCGTGGTGGAGCGGCAGCTCGAGCAGCAGAAGCTGAGCCGGCACGACCTCGGCCGCAAGAACTTCGTGGCCAAGGTGTGGGAGTGGAAGGAAGTCTCGGGCTCGACCATCACCAACCAGATGCGCCGCATGGGCGACTCGGTGTCGTGGCAGCACGAGTACTTCACGATGGACGAGAAGCTCTCGACCGTCGTGACCGACACCTTCGTGAAGCTGTACGAAGAGGGCCTCATCTACCGCGGCAAGCGGCTGGTGAGCTGGGACCCGATCCTCAAGTCAGCGGTGTCTGACCTGGAGGTGGAGAGCGAGGAAGAGGATGGCTCGCTGTGGCACATCCGCTATCCGATCGACGGTTCGTCTGACTCACTCGTGGTCGCCACCACCCGCCCCGAGACCATGCTCGGCGACACCGCCGTGATGGTGCACCCGGAAGACACGCGCTACACCCACCTCATCGGCAAGCAAGTGAAGCTGCCCATCACCGGCCGCCTGGTGCCGGTGATCGCCGACGACTACGTCGACAAGGAATTCGGCACCGGCGTCGTGAAGGTGACCCCGGCGCACGACACCAACGACTACCAGGTGGGCCTGCGCCACCGGCTTCCGATGCTCACCATCTTCACGCTCGACGCGAAGGTGAACGACGAAGCGCCCGAGGCGTATCGCGGGCTGGATCGTTTCGTCGCGCGTAAAAAGATCGTCGAGCAACTCGAAGCCGAGGGCCTCTTGGTCGAGGTGAAGAAGCACAAGCTGATGGTGCCGCGCTGCGCCCGCACCGGCCAGATCATCGAGCCGATGCTCACCGACCAGTGGTTCGTGGCGATGACCAAGGCTGGTGCCAACGGCAAGAGCATCGCGCAGGAAGCCATCGAAGCGGTGGAAACGGGCGACGTGAAGTTCGTGCCCGAGAACTGGGTCAACACCTACAACCAGTGGATGAAGAACATCCAGGACTGGTGCATCTCGCGCCAGCTCTGGTGGGGCCACCAGATTCCCGCCTGGTACGGCGACGGCGGCCAGCTCTTCGTGGCCCGCAGCGAAGAGGAAGCACAGGCGAAGGCCAAGGCCGCCGGCTACACCGGCCCGCTGCGCCGTGACGAAGACGTGCTCGACACCTGGTACTCGTCGGCGCTCGTCCCCTTCTCCACTTTGGGATGGCCAGAGAAGACGATCGAGCAGGACCTTTTCCTGCCGTCGTCGGTGCTCGTGACCGGCTACGACATCATCTTTTTCTGGGTCGCCCGGATGATCATGATGACCAAGCACTTCACGGGCAAAGTGCCGTTCAAGCACGTGTACATCCACGGCCTGGTGCTCGATGCGCACGGCAAGAAGATGAGCAAGAGCGAGGGCAACGTGCTCGACCCGGTCGATCTGATCGACGGCATCGAGCTCGCGCCGCTGCTAGACAAGCGCACGCAAGGCCTGCGCAAGCCCGAGACTGCGCCCAAGGTGCGCAAGGCCACCGAGAAGGAATTCCCCGACGGCATTCCCGGCTACGGCGCCGACGCGCTGCGCTTCACCTTTGCGGCGCTCGCGACCCTCGGCCGCAGCATCAACTTCGACACCAAGCGCTGCGAGGGCTACCGCAACTTCTGCAACAAGCTCTGGAACGCGACCAAGTTCGTGCTGATGAACACCGAGGGCCACGACTGCGGCCTGAAGGAGCACACCAAGGCCGAGTGCGAGCCGGGCGGCGCCTTCCACGGCTACATGCACTTCAGCCAGGCCGACCGCTGGATCGCGAGCGAGCTGCAGCGTGTGGAAGCCGCCGTGGCGCAGGGCTTCGCCGAGTACCGCCTCGACAACGTGGCCAACACGCTCTACCAGTTCGTGTGGGACGAATACTGCGACTGGTACATCGAGATCGCCAAGGTGCAGATCCAGAACGGCACGGAAGCGCAGCAGCGCGCCACGCGCCGCACGCTGATCCGCACGCTTGAGGCCGTGCTGCGACTGCTGCACCCGATCACGCCCTTCCTCACCGCCGAGCTGTGGGAGACGGTGGCACCGATCGCCGGGCGCAAGAACGCCGAGACGATTGCCACGGCCAGCTATCCGACGGCGCAACTCGACCGCATCGATCCCAAGGCCGATGCGTGGATGGGCAAGCTCAAGGGCCTGGTCAGCGCCTGCCGTGCGCTGCGTGGCGAGATGGGGCTGTCACCCAGCGACCGTGTACCGCTCTATGCGACGGGCGACAACGCCTTCCTGAACGAAGCCGCCGCGGTGTTGAAGACACTTGGCAAGCTGTCGGAAGTGAAGGTGTTCGACGACGAGGCTGCGTTCAACGACGCCACGCGCCAGTCGCCGGTGGTGGTGGCGGGCGAAGCGCGCCTCGCGCTGCACGTCGAGATCGACGTGGCGGCTGAAACCGAGCGGCTTCAGAAGGAGATCAAGCGCAAAGAAGCTGATCTGGCGAAGGAACAGGGCAAGCTCGCCAGCGAGAGCTTCGTGGCGCGTGCCCCGGCCGAGGTCGTCGCCGAAGTCAAGCAACGCATCGCCGATTTCAGCGCGGCTCTTGAGCGGCTGCGAGATCAGTTGGCTCGCCTGGGATCGACGGCCTGAACTCACGCGGCGCCGGCGGCGTGGCCTGCAGCAGCTCGTCGATGCGGCGGGCCACCGCCCATGCGCTGCGCAGGCGCGACTCGCGCGTGGTGCTCGCCACGCGTGGCGTGACCTGCAGCGTGTCCATGCCCTTCAACGGGCGGCCTTCGTCGAGGGCACCGGGCTCCAGGCTGTCGAGCCAGCACGCGGAGAGGCGGCCGCTGATGAGCACGTCGGCCAGCGCCCGTTCGTTGAACACGCCCGAGTGCGAGATGCTCACCATCACCTGGTTGGGCTTGCAGTAGGGCAGGAAGCGCTCGCCCAGCAGGCCCTGGTAGCGGCTGAAGTAGTTGAGCTGCACGCACACCGCGTCGCTCGTTTCCAGCAGCTCGCGCAGGCCGAGCGGCGCCACGCGCCAGCGCTCGAAAACACCGTCGCTCGCATGCAGCGACGGGTCGTAGCCCACCATGCGCGAGCCGAAGCCCGAGAGCATCTGCGCCATCGCCTTGGCAGCCGGCGGCATGCCGATGAGCCCCACGGTGCACGCCCCCAGCTCGCGGCCGACCAGCATGCCGTCGGAGCCTTCGACGGGCACGCGGCGCAGCAGCGAGAGCATCGCGCCGATCATGAACTCGGCCTCGGCCTGCGCGGTGGCGGTGGCACTGCGCACCACTTCCACACCAGCACGCGAGCAGGCCTCAAGGTCGACGTTTTCAGCGCCGCCGCTCACGCGGCCGATGGCACGCAGCACCGGCGCGTAGTGGAGCGCGGCCCCGTCCAGCGCGACGAACGACGGAAGGATCAGCGCCCGCACGTTGTAGAGCGCCTGCCGGAATTCACGCGCATCACGCGCCAGTTCAGGGGCATAACGCACGGAATGGCGCTCTGCCAGCCACTGCATCACCTCGTTTTCGAGGGGCTCGACGATGAGTATGTCCATGCATTCCCGGGGTCCCGACCGTCACAGAGCGCGTGACAGAATCTCCCGGAGACCTTTCCTCAGAACCACGATTGTAAGCAGATGTTAGTCACCAAAGCGATCTTCCCCGTGGCAGGACTCGGCACCCGCTTCCTGCCCGCGACAAAAGCACAACCCAAAGAGATGCTGCCGGTGGTCGACAAGCCACTCATCCAGTACGCCGTCGAGGAAGCCTACGCGGCCGGTGTGCGCGAGATGATCTTCGTGACCGGCCGCCACAAGCGCCCGATCGAAGACCACTTCGACATGACCTTCGAGCTGGAAGTCGCGCTCGAGCAGGCCAACAAGCAAGAGCTGCTCGACGTGGTGCGCTCGGTCAAGCCCGACGACATGGAATGCATCTACGTGCGCCAGGCGCAGGCCCTGGGCCTTGGCCACGCCGTGCTGTGCGGCCAGCGCCTGATCGGCCGCGACCCCTTCGCCGTGCTGCTGGCCGACGACCTGATGGTGGGCGAGAAGCCGGTGCTCAAGCAGATGGTCGAGCAGTTCAACGAATGGCGCGTGTCCATCCTCGCCGTGCAGGAAGTGCCTGCCGAGCACACGCGGCGCTACGGCATCGTGGCCGGCACGCCGGTCAACGATCACCTGATGGACGTGAGCCGAATCGTCGAGAAGCCGGCGCCGGAAGTGGCACCCTCACGCCTGGGCGTGGCCGGCCGCTACATCCTCACGCCGGGCGTCTTCCACGAGATCGCCAACCAGCCGCGTGGCGTGGGCGGCGAGATCCAGCTCACCGATGGCATCGCCGGGCTGCTGCGCCGCGAGAAGGTGTTTGCGTATCGCTACGAAGGCAAGCGCTACGACTGCGGCAGCAAGGAAGGCTTCCTGCAGGCCAACGTGGAGCTGGCGCTGAAGCACCCGGTCCTCGGGCCGGGCTTCCGCGAGTACCTGCGCTCGGTCGAGATCTAGCGTCGGCGAAGAAAGTGCACGAACTCGTCGTTCGCCGCTGACTGCTCGACGAGTTCATTCCCCGTCTGCCGCGCAAACGCCTGGAAGTCGCGCATCGACCCCGGGTCGGTCGCCACCACCTTCAGGATCTCGCCGCTGTGCATGTCGGCGAGCGCCTTCTTGGCCTTGAGGATGGGCAGCGGGCAATTGAGCCCGCGGGTGTCGAGTTCCTTGTGGAAGTCCATCTCGTTCAACCTTCGGACGAACGGCGCGGCGGGATATCGAGCCACTGCGGCGTGATGCCGCGCGAGGTGAGCCATTCGGCGAGTGCCTGGCCGGTGCCGGCGGGCCAGCACTTCACCTCCTGCGGCGACACGATCTTGTACTCGGCGAGCTCGGGGGACAGCTTGATCTCGCCATGCGCCACCACGTGGTAGGCGATGATGACCTGGTTCATGCGCTGGAAGTCGTAGACGCCGATCAGCTTCACCGCCTCGACATTCAGCGAGGTTTCTTCCAGCACTTCGCGCGCGATGCCGCCTTCAGGCGTCTCGCCCGCTTCCATGAAGCCGGTGATGAGGCCGAAGAAGCGGCCGGGCCATGCGGCATTGCGCGCGAGCAGCAGATGCCCGTCGCGGTCGGGCATCTCGATCACCGCGGCGAGCACCGGCGTCGGGTTGTTCCAGTGCGTCCAGTGGCAGGCCGGGCAGCGTGTGCGCACCTTGGGGCCGCCGTCTTCTTCGGCGACGAGTTGCTGCAGCTCGGTGGCGCAGTTGGGGCAGAAGTTGAACTGGTGCTTCATGCGGGGAAGACTCCGGTGGAGAGATACCGATCACCGCGGTCGCAGACGACGAAGACGATGGTGGCGTTCTCGACCTTCTTGGCGATCTCCAGCGCCACCCAGCAAGCGCCCGCGGCCGAGATGCCGCCGAAGATGCCCTCTTCCCGCGCCAGGCGGCGGGCCATGTCTTCGGAGGCCTCTTGCGACACGTTGACCACCTCGTCGATGTGGGTCGGGTCGTAGATCTTGGGCATGTAGGCCTCGGGCCACTTGCGGATGCCGGGGATGCGCGAGCCTTCGGACGGCTGCGCGCCGATGATGCGCACCGCGGGATTCTTTTCCTTCAGGTAGCGGGAGGTGCCGGTGATGGTGCCAGTGGTGCCCATCGCGCTCACGAAATGCGTGATGCGGCCTTCGGTGTCGTCCCAGATCTCGGGGCCGGTGGTTTCGTAGTGGGCGCGCGGGTTGTCGGCGTTGGCGAACTGGTCGAGCACGCGGCCCTTGCCGTCGCGCACCATCTGGTCGGCGAGGTCGCGGGCGTATTCCATACCGCCGCTGCGCGGGGTGAGCACGAGTTCGGCGCCGAAGGCCTTCATCGTCTGCGCGCGTTCGATGGACAAGTCCTCCGGCATGATGAGCACCATGCGGTAGCCGCGGATGGCGGCCGCCATTGCGAGTGCGATGCCGGTGTTGCCCGAGGTGGCCTCGATCAGCGTGTCGCCGGGCTTGATGTCGCCGCGCTCTTCCGCGCGCCGGATCATGCTGATGGCGGGCCGGTCTTTCACCGAGCCGGCGGGGTTGTTGCCTTCGAGCTTGCCGAGGATCACGTTGCCTCGGCGGTCGTTCTCGGCGCCTGGTACACGCACCAGCCGAACCAGCGGCGTGCGGCCGATCACGTCTTCTATCGTCTTGTAGTGCACGGGGGTCTCTCCTGCGGCGCATTGTGGCAGCGGCGCCAAGCCCCGCTATTGGCAATGGCTCTGAGGGGCCTGCGGAGGGTGCGGGTGAGAACGGGCAGAAGGGGGGGGTGGTGCCTCGGGTCGGAATCGAACCGACACTCCTTGCGGAACGGGATTTTGAGTCCCGCGCGTCTACCGATTTCGCCACCGAGGCCGGTGCAGCAGAGCGCGCGATTTTGCCACACGCGGATTGGCCCTTCGGGGGTTTTCCGGGCCAGTGGTCAAACCGGTTACGCTTGCGCCTTTCCGTCCTCAGCGCCCCGCATGCCCCCGATTCCACCGATCACCCAGTTCCTGATGCTGGCCTGCACGGCGATCTACTGCCTGCAGATCTTCACCCCTCTGATCGACCGCTGGTTCGCCCTGTTTCCGCTCGGCAGTGGCTTCTTCATGCCGTGGCAGGTGTTGAGCTACGGCCTGCTGCACGGCAGCGTGCTGCATCTCTTCTTCAACATGCTCGGCCTGTGGATGTTCGGCTCCGAACTCGAGATGCTGTGGGGCCGCAAGCGCTACATGGCCTTTCTCGCGATCGGCGCGATCTTCGGCGGCCTGCTGTTCCTCATCGCCACCGCCCTGCCCGGCGCCGGCATGAGCCGCCTCGTGGGGGCATCGGGTGGCCTCTATGCGCTGCTGGTCGCCGCGGCGATGTACTTCCCCGATCGCACGGTGATGCCGCTCTTCCCGCCGATCCCAATGAAGATGAAGGTCTTCGTGATCGTCTTCGGCGTGATCGCCCTCCTGATGAGCTGGACGGGCGACCTGGGCTCGCTCGCACACATCGGCGGCATGCTGGGCGGTTGGCTCACCATCCGCTACTGGCGCGGGCTTCCGCCGTTCGGCAAGCCGCGGCGCTAAGCCACCAGGCCTTCGCGCACCGTGGGGTAGCGCAGCTTCAGGCGCAACTCGCGCTTGAGGCGCGTGTTGTCGAGCCGACGTGATTCGCTCCAGAACGACAGCTGCACGGCCGACATGCGCTCGGCCGCTTCCACCCGCGTGATGCGAGGTGGCCGTGGCAGGCCGCACAGCTCTGCCGCGAGATCGAAGTAGTCGCCCATCTTCAGCTCGGTGTCGTCGCTCGCATGCACCACGCGCTGCGGCAGGCCGCGGTGCAGCGCGGCCACGCAGGCACGCGCCAGGTCGTCGGCGTGGATGTGGTTGGTGTAGACGTCGTCGGCCGCCACCAGCACCGGCGTGCCGCGCGCCAGGCGCTCGCGCGGATGGCCGCCTTCGCGGTCGCCCGCATAGATGCCGGGGATGCGCAGCACCGACACGCGCGCGCCGAACGCCCGGCCGTACCACCGCACCCGCGCCTCGGCGTCGACACGCCGCCGTGCGCGGTCGGTCGCCGGTGCCACCGCGCGCACCTCGTCGAAGCGAGCACCCTGCGCATCGCCATACACGCCAGTGGTGCTGGCGTAGACGATGCGCCGCACGCGGCCCTGGCGCGCGAGCGCCTGCAGCAGCGCAGCGGTGCGGGTGTCGGCCGTGCCCTGGCCCGGAGGCGGTGCGAGGTGCAGCACCGCATCCGCCAGGCCGGCGAGCCGCTGCAGGCTCGCCGGGTCATCCAGGTTGCCGACGAGCGGCACCGCACCGGCCGCCCTCAGCGCTGGCACACGCGCAGCGCTCGAGGTGAGCACCAGCAGCCGGTAGCGCCCCGCCAGCAGGCGCAGCACCCGCTGCCCCATGTCGCCGCAACCCACGATGAGCAAGGTCGGCCGTCTGAAGGTGCGGGAAAGGGTCATGGGGGAGCGGGCAAAATCGAAGGTCGTTCGCTGACGGGTCAGAAGAGGTTATCCCATGACGTTCAAAGTGACGGTTCAGCCGAGCGGCGTGAGCTTCTCGGTCGACCGCGACGAGCCCATCCTGCTGGCGGCCATCCGCCAGGGCGTGGGCTTGCCCTATGGCTGCAAGGACGGCGCCTGCGGCTCCTGCAAGTGCAAGCTCCTCGAGGGCCGCGTGATCCACGGCACCCATCAGGTCAAGGCGCTCACGCCGGCTGAAGAAGAGGCGGGCTACACCCTCACCTGCCGCGCCGCACCGCAGACCGACATCGTGCTCGAAGCGCGCACGGTCGCGGGCGCCGGTGAATTCCCGGTGCGCAAGATGCCCTGCCGCGTCACCACCATCACCAGGCCCGCGCCCGACGTCGCCGTGATCCAGCTGCAGCTGCCGGCCAATGACACGCTGCAATACCGCGCTGGCCAGTACATCGAGTTCATCCTGAAAGACGGCGCCCGCCGCAGCTACAGCATGGCCAATGCGCCGAGCGCACAGCGCGACAAGCCGGGCATCGAGCTGCACATCCGCCACATGCCCGGCGGCCTTTTCACCGACCACGTGTTCGGGGCGATGAAGGAAAAGGAAATCCTGCGCCTCGAGGGCCCGTTCGGCAGCTTCTTCCTGCGCGAAGACAGCGACAAGCCCATCGTGCTGCTCGCCAGCGGCACCGGCTTCGCGCCGGTGAAAGCGATCATCGAGCACATGCAAGCAAAGGGCATCGCGCGGCCCACCACGCTTTACTGGGGTTGCCGCAGCCTCGCCGACCTCTACATGCACGCCTGGTGCGCGGAAGCGGCCCGCACCATGCCCCACCTGCGCTACGTGCCGGTGCTGTCTGACGCCAAGCCCGAAGACGAGTGGACGGGCCGCACGGGCTTCGTGCACCAGGCGGTGATGGCCGACCTGCCCGACCTCTCGGGCCACCAGGTGTATGCCTGCGGTGCGCCGGTGATGGTCGACTCGGCGCAGCGCGATTTCGTCGCGCACTGCAACCTTCCCCTCGATGAGTTCTTTGCCGACAGCTTCACCTCCGAGGCCGACAAACATGCTGAGTGACATCTCCCGCCGTCGTTTCACGCTCGCCGCGCTGGCGGTGGCTGCCACGCCCGCCCTGGCGCAAAACGCCAAGCCGATCCGCCTCGTGGTGCCCTACCCGCCTGGCGGCCCGCTCGACATCGTGGCCCGCGCCCTGGCCGACAAGGTGAAAGACAGCCTCGGCACCGTGATCGTCGAGAACAAGCCCGGCGCCGGTGGCAACCTCGGCGCCGACCTCGTCGCCAAGTCGGCGCCCGACGGCCACACGATCGTGATGGGCGCCGTGGCCACGCACGCCATCAACCCCTGGCTCTACACCCGCATGCCCTACGACGCGCTGCGTGACTTCACGCCGCTCACCGGCGTGGCGCAGGTGCCCAACGTGCTGGTGATGAACCCGCAGACCGCCGCGCGCCTGAAGATCGCGAGCGTGGCCGACCTCGTGGCCTACGCGAAGGCCAATCCCGGCAAGCTCAACTACGGCTCGGGCGGCAACGGCAGCGCCGGCCACCTGGCGGGCGAGATGTTCAAGTCGCAGGCGGGGGTGTTCATGGTCCACATCCCCTACGCCGGCGGCAACCCGGCACAGCTGGCGCTGCTCACGGGCGAAGTCGACCTCACCTTCGACAACCTGGCCAGCGCGTCGGCCAACATCAAGGCCGGCAAGCTGAAGGCCTTGGCCGTGACCACCGCGAAGCGCGCCAAGGCCACGCCCGAGCTGCCGGCGATTGCCGAGACGCTGCCGGGATTCGACGTCAACACCTGGTTCGGCCTCTTCGGGCCCGCAGGCCTGCCGGCCGATCAGACGCAGCGCTTGAACAAGGCCTTCACCGACGCGCTGGCCTCGCCGGAGCTGCAGGCGCGCTTCACCACGCTGATGGCCGAGGCCATGCCCTTCACGCCGCAGCAGTTCGCCGACTTCGTGAAGCGTGAAAACGCCAAGTACGAGAAGGTCGTCAAGGCCTCGGGCGCCAAGGTCGACTGAGTCGGAAACAAAAAGGCCGCGTCTCTTGCGAGCGCGGCCTTTTGATCGAGTGAGCCGGGAGGCTTACTTCTTGTTGAGTTCCTTCGACGCCGGCGTGCTGCCGCCGTCCACCCCCAGGCGACCGCCGGTGCCCAGGCCACCCTTGACCGTCTGCGCCTTGTAGTTGCGCAGCGACTTGACCATCTGGTTGAACGAGTCGGCAAACGCCGCCACGATCACCTTGCCCTGCGGGGTGTTGGAGTAGCCGCCGCCACCGCCCGCCAGGCCGGCCAGGAAGCCGCCCCCGAAGAGGCCGAAGTCGAAATTGCCCGCGGTGCCTTCGGACGCCGCGATCTGCACGCTGGAGCGGTTGTCGATCAGCAGCAGCGTGGTCGAGGCCTCGTTGCGCTTCACGTTGCCGGCCACGGCGCCCAGCGCACCCAGGCGGCCGGTGAGCAGGCCCGCCGCGGCACCGCCAGTGCGGCCCGAGAACTGGATCGACGGCTGCATGGTGTAGTCGGCCGCGACCATCTGGCCCTTCTGGAAGTTGCTGCCCTGCCGCATTTCGCCGGAGGACTCGAGCTGGCGCTCGCGCATCATGTTGTTCATCGAGCGGCCCCGCTCGACGATCACGAAGCAATTGCTCTGCTGGATCATCAGGCGCAGCACCGGCACGGTGGAGCCGAGGCTGTTGCGGCGCAGCTCGTAGTACCAGGGCGCCTGCGCGTCTTCGTCGATGGCGATGGTGCCGAGGGTCTCGGGGCACTTCTCGAGCTGGCTGTTGGTGCCTTCGGAGGTGGCGCCACCGGCCGAGCCGGAGACCACGCCCTTGTTGCCGCCCATCGACGGCATGGTGGAGCCGCAGCCACTGAGCACGGCCACAGCGGCGGCCGCAAGCGCGAGCTGGGTGAAACGGGAGAGCGGGGTTGCGTTCATCGAAGACCTTTCCACGGAGACATTTCCGACGGGAGCCGACTGCAGGCTGCGGGAAAGTATAGAAGTGCACCCCTCCCGGGAGAGGTGACTTTGGTCGCCTCGCCGCCCGTCGCCGCCCCCTTACTCGCCCAGGTAGGCCGCCCGCACCTTGGGGTCGTTCAGCAGGGCTGCCGCCTCGCCACTCATCGTGACCTCGCCCGACTCCATCACGTAGCCACGGTTGGCCAGCTGCAGCGCGCGGCTCGCGTTCTGCTCCACCAGCAGGATGGTCACGCCCTGCTTGGCGATGTCGGCCACCACTTCGAAGATCTTGTCGACCATGATGGGCGACAGGCCCATCGAGGGCTCGTCGAGCAGCAGCACCTTGGGGCGCGCCATCAGCGCGCGGCCCATCGCCAGCATCTGCTGCTCGCCGCCCGACATGGTGCCGGCCAGCTGGTTGCGGCGCTCCTTCAGGCGCGGGAAGATGCCGAACACCTTCTCGATGTCGGCGTCGATCTCCTTGTCGTTGCGCACAAAGGCGCCCATCAGCAGGTTCTCGGTGATCGACATGCGGGTGAAGGTGCCACGGCCCTCGGGCACCATCACGAGGCCCTGCTTGACCAGGTCCCATGCGCCCTGGCCCTTGATGCTGCGGCCGAGGAATTCGATGTCGCCCGCGCCCACCGGCTGCAGGCCGGTGATGGCCTTGAGCGTGGTGGTCTTGCCGGCGCCGTTGGCGCCGATGAGGCTGACGAGTTCGCCTTCGTGCACCTCGAACGACGCACCCTTCACGGCCTGGATGCCGCCATAGGCCACTTTCAGGCCATTCACTTTCAGGAGGGTCGTCATGTTCAGTGCGCCTTGTGGCCGGCGCCGAGGTAGGCCTCGATCACCTTCTCGTTGCGTTGGACATCGGCAGGGCTGCCTTCGGCGATCTGCTTGCCGTAGTCGAGCACCGTGACACGGTCGCACAGTCCCATCACGAGCTTCACGTCGTGCTCGATCAGCAAGATGGTGCGGCCGTCTTTCCGGATGCGGTCGATCAGCTCGCGCAGCACCACCTTCTCGGTGGCGTTCATGCCGGCGGCGGGCTCGTCGAGGGCGATCAGCTTGGGGTCGGTGGCGAGCGCGCGGGCGATCTCGAGGCGGCGCTGGTCGCCGTAGCTCAGCGTGCGCGCCTTGAAATCGGCGTACTTGCCGATGCCCACGTAGTCGAGCAGCTCCTGCGCGCGCTTGGCGATCGCATGCTCCTCGGCCTTGAAGCCGCTGGTGCGGAACACCGCGCCGATCAGGCCCGAGGCCGTGCACACGTGGCGGCCGACCATCACGTTCTCGAGCGCCGTCATGTCGGCGAAGAGGCGGATGTTCTGGAAGGTGCGGGCGATGCCGGCCTTGGCCACTTCATGCACCGCGCTCGGCTTGTAGGGCTGGCCGCCCAGCTTGAAGCTGCCGGAGTCGGGTGTGTAGAGGCCGGTGATGACGTTGAAGAAGGTGGTCTTGCCGGCACCGTTGGGGCCGATCAAGCCGTAGACCTGGCCGGGCTCGATGCGGATGCCCACGTCGCTCAGGGCCTGCAGGCCGCCGAAGCGCTTGGAGACGTTGGCGACTTCGAGCACCGGGGTGGTGTTGGGCGCGCTGCTCATGACAGGGTCCCCTTCGGTGCCGGGTCCTGGTCAGGCGAGCCTGGCCGCATTCGCCCATGCTCCGGCACCGGCCACAAGCCACGCGGGCGCGACAGCATGATGGCGATCATCGCAAGCGCGATCAGCAGCTGGCGCAGGATGGCCGAGTCGAGCCGGCCATCGGTCATCTGCTGCAGCGGGCTGGCCACATAGCGCAGCACCTCGGGCAGCGCAGCGAGCAGCAGGGCGCCGATGATGACACCGGGGATGTGGCCGATGCCGCCCAGCACCACCATCGCCACGATCATCACCGACTCGTTCAGGCTGAACGACTCGGGCGACACGAAGCCCTGGAAGCTCGCGAAGAGCACGCCCGACACGCCGCCGAAGGTGGCGCCCATGCCGAAGGCGAGCAGCTTCATGTTGCGGGTGTTGATGCCCATCGCCTTGGCGGCGACTTCGTCTTCGCGGATGGCCATCCACGCACGGCCGATGCGCGACTGCTCCAGCCGGTAGCAGATCACCACGCTCACGATCACCAGTGCGAGGAAGAGGTAGTAATAGCCAGTGACCGACGGGATCTCGAGGCCGAACAACTCGTGCGACTTGCCGAAGTCGTAGCCCAGCACCTTGAACGAGTCGATCTGGCTCAAGCCCTTGGGGCCGTTGGTGATGTTGACCGGCGCATCGAGGTTGGTGAGGAAGACGCGGATGATCTCGCCGAAGCCGAGGGTCACGATGGCGAGGTAGTCGCCACGCAGCTTGAGCGTGGGCGCGCCCAGCGCCACGCCGAACGCAGCCGCCAGCAAGGCCCCGAGCGGGATCACCAGCCACAGCGGCGCATGCAGCCCGTTGGGGAAGGTGGCCGCGAAGCCGGGGAAGGTCTGCGACAGGTGCGGCGAGGCCAGCAGCCCCAGCATGTAGGCGCCGACGGCGTAGAACGCCACGTAGCCCAGGTCGAGCAGGCCGGCGTAGCCGACCACGATGTTGAGGCCGAGCGCGAGCAGCACGTAGAGCAGCGCGATGTCGATGATGCGCACCCAGGCGTTGCCGAACTGCTGGGCGATCAGCGGTGCGATGAGCAGCAGCGCACCGGCGATGAGGAAGGTGGCGAGCTTGTTGTCGCGGAAGTTCATCGCAGGCTCCTCAGGCGCGGTCGGCCACACGCTCGCCGAGCAGGCCTTGCGGCCGCAGCGTGAGCACGAGGATGAGCACGATGAAGGCGAAGATGTCCTGGTAGTGGCTGCCCAGGATGCCGCCGGTCAGGTCGCCGATGTAGCCGGCGCCCATGGCCTCGATGAGACCCAGCAGCACACCGCCCACCATCGCGCCGGCCAGGTTGCCGATGCCACCGAACACCGCGGCAGTGAAGGCCTTGAGGCCGGGCAGGAAGCCCATCGAGTGCTGCACCGAACCGTAGTTGGCGGCGTACATCACGCCGGCCAGTGCCGCGAGGGCCGCGCCGATGATGAAGGTGGCCGAGATCACCATGTCGGGCCGCACGCCCATGAGGCCGGCGACCTTCGGGTTCTCGGCGGTGGCGCGCATCGCGCGGCCGAGCTTGGTGCGGTTGACGAGGTACATCAGCCCGGCGAGCGTGACCGCCGTGGTGACGAGGATGAGGATCTGGATGGTGTTGATCACCGCACCGCCGATCTCATACGGCTCCGCCGAGATGAGGATCGGATAAGGCTTCGGGTTCGGCTTCCAGATGATCATCGCGAGCGTCTGCAGCAGCAGCGACATGCCCATCGCGGTGATCAGCGGCGCCAGGCGCGGCGCCGTGCGCAGCGGCCGGTAGGCGATCTTCTCGATGCTGAAGTTGAGCACCGAACACACGATGATCGCGGCGAGCAGCGAGATCACCATCACCAGCCAGCCCGGCCAGCCGAGGCCGAGGAGCGAGGTCGCGACCGTCCAGCTCGTGAGCGCGCCCACCATCAGCACCTCGCCGTGGGCGAAGTTGATGAGGTTGATGATGCCGTAGACCATCGTGTAGCCGAGGGCCACCAGCGCATACACGCTGCCGAGCACCAGACCATTGATGATCTGCTGGATGAATGTATCCATCGAAGGAGTCTCCTGGGGAAGTCGAAAGCGGCTCGTCTTGTGGACGCCGTTCCTGCCTGTAAGCAAAAAGCCCGCCGTCGTGTGGACGCCGGGGCTCTGTCTGATGTCTGGGCTGTGACGGGGGCGATTCTAGGGGGCCACCTGAGCGGGGCCTGCTGCGCGTTTCCCCGTACAGCCATCAGCGATTCTTGCGCTTGTCTCCCTCTGTGGAGCGCTCGCGTGCTTCGTCATTGAGGCGCCTCAACTCCTGGAGCCGTTCCCCTATTTTCAGCTCGAGACCACGCTCGACCGGCTGGTAGAAGCGCTGCGGCGCGAGCTTGTCGGGCCAGTAGTTCTCACCGGCCGCGAAGCCGCCGGGCTCGTCGTGCGCGTAGCGGTAGTCGCGCCCGTAGTCGAGGTCCTTCATGAGCTTGGTCGGTGCGTTGCGCAGGTGAAGCGGCACCGGGCGGGTGCCGTCTTTCGCGATGAAGGCCCTCACGGTGTTGTAGGCGGTGTAGACCGCATTCGACTTCGGCGCCATCGCGAGAAAGACCACCGCCTGCGCCAGCGCCAGCTCGCCCTCGGGGCTGCCCAATCGCTCATACGTTTCGGCCGCATCGAGCGCCATGCGCAGGGCGCGCGGGTCGGCGAGACCGATGTCTTCGCTGGCCATGCGCACGAGGCGGCGCGAGGCGTAGCGTGGGTCGACACCCCCGTCGAGCATGCGCACGAACCAGTAGAGCGCGGCATCGGGGTCGCTGCCGCGCACGGCCTTGTGCAGGGCCGAGATGGTGTCGTAGAACTGCTCGCCGCCCTTGTCGTAGCGACGCAGTTGCTCGCCGAGCGAGCGCTCCAGTTGCGCTTCGTCGATCGTCTCGGCTTTGGGGTCGGCCATGCGCACGAGGTTCTCGTAGGCATTGAGCAGGCGGCGGGCGTCGCCGTCGGCGTAGCCGATGAGGCGGTCGCGCGCCGCGTCGGTGAGCGGTGGTGCGCCGAGCAGATCGCGGGCGCGCTGCAGGAGCTGCGTCATGTCCTCGTCGGTGAGCGACTTCAGCACATGCACCGTGGCGCGCGAGAGCAAGGCCGAGTTGACCTCGAACGACGGGTTCTCGGTGGTGGCGCCGATGAAGGTGAAGAGGCCCGACTCGACGTGCGGCAGGAAGGCATCCTGCTGCGCCTTGTTGAAGCGGTGCACTTCGTCGACGAACACCACGGTGCGCTTGCCCGTGCCCTGCGCCACCTGCGCTCGCTCGACGGCTTCGCGGATGTCCTTCACACCGCCCAGCACGGCCGAGATCTGGATGAACTGGGCCTCGAAGCCATCGGTCATCAGGCGCGCGAGCGTCGTCTTGCCGACGCCGGGCGGGCCCCAGAGGATCATCGAGTGCAGACGGCCTGACTCGAACGCCACGCGCAAGGGCTTGCCGGGCCCAAGCAGGTGCTGCTGGCCGATCACGTCGGCCAGCGTGCGAGGCCGCAGCCGCTCGGCCAGCGGCGCTTGCACGTCATCGTCTCCCAGGGGCAACTGCAGCGATTCCATGCACAGATTGTCGCAGTCGGGCCCTGCCCCGCTTTCTAGAATGGCGGCATGCCGCGGCCTACAGCGGACGTTCGAGAGAGAGGGAGCCCACCATGCCGATCCTTGCCCTGGTCCACCTGGCCATCGCGGCCTTCTTTGCCGTTCATGCCGTGCGCAACGGGCGGCCCAACTACTGGCTGATGGTGCTCTTCGCGTTCCCGGCGCTCGGCAGCCTGGTGTACTTCTTCGCCGAATACCTGCCCGACATCCGCCACACCCGCACCGGCCGCAACGCCGCGCGGGTGATGCAAGGCCTGGTCGACCCGCAACGCGAGCTGCGCCTCGCCGCCGCCGAGTTCGACCGCACCCCCACCGCGTACAACCGCGCGCAGCTGGCGCGTGCCCTGCTCGCCAAAGGGCAGCTGGAAGATGCCATCGCCCACTACCGCGAGGCGGCCTCAGGCGCCTATGCGAAAGACGTGTCGTTTCTCAAGGGCCTGGCCATTGCCGAGCTCGAAGCCGGGCAGCATGCCGAGGCCGTGGCCACGCTGGAGCGGCTCTTTGCCGCCTCGCCTGAGCACAAGACTGGCGACCTCGCCCTGATGTACGCCGAAGCGCTGCACGGTGCAGGCCGCCCGGAAGCGGCCCAAGCCTTCGAGGTCGTGATCGCAACCGACGGCACGCTCGAAGCGCGCTGCAAGTACGGCCTCTTCCAGAAGCAACGAGGCAACCTCACTACCGCCAGACAGGCCTTCGAGCATGTGCTGGCCGATGCCAAGCGGGGCAACGTACATTCGCGCGACATGAACCGCGAGTGGATCGCGGCCGCCAAGCAAGCCCTCACCGAGATGGAGAGCGCGGCACGCTGAGGCGCTGCCTCACTGCTCGATCAGATCAGCGCCCTTGGGCACGGTGAAGACGAAGGTCTCGGCCTTGATCGGCTCGTTGGCGACGAACTGGCTGAACTGCAGCAGCGAGCGCTGGTTGAACGCATCGACCACTTCGATCGCGCTCAAGGTCTTGCCCTTGAAGCCCACGCGCACCGACTTGAAGCTGCCCTCCTTCGCCTTGGGCGTGGCCTCGACCCAGTCGAGACCGTCCTTCGCAGGCTGAGCGGCCAGGTCGAAGTCTTTCTCCAGCGAGCCACCGGCCAGCAGCGCCGCCGGTGTGGCGCCGAGGGCCTGGCTGAACTTGCGCGAGCTGGCCTGGTTCAGGTCGGCGTCGTAGATCCAGACCTTCTGGCCGTCGGCCACGATCACCTGCTCGAAGGGCTTGAGGTAGGTAAAGCGAAAACGATTGGGGCGCGAGAACTCGAACTTGCCGCTCGACGTTTTCTTCTTCGCCCCATCGGGCGAGGTGACGGTCTGCGTGAACTCGGCGCGGCCCGACTTCACGTCGCGCACGAATTCCTTCAGCGTGTCGACCGCGGTTTGTGCGCTGGCTGTGGCGGCAGCAACCATCAGCAACATCGAGACAAGAATCTTCTTCATTCGCTGCGGGCCGGGACGATGATGTCGCGGTTGCCGTTGGTGGACATGGCACTTACGAGGCCGGATTTCTCCATTTGTTCCAGCAGTCTGGCTGCACGGTTGTAGCCAATGCGCAAATGGCGCTGCACGAGCGAGATCGAGGCTCGGCGGTGTTGCAGGACCACGGCCACGGCTTGGTCGTACATCGGGTCGTTCTCGCCGCCACCACCGCCCGGCATGTCGGCCGTGCTCGGGTCGCCCTCGCCATCGAGCGTGCCGCCTTCGAGGATGCCCTCGATGTAGTTGGGCTCGCCCTGTTGCTTGAGGTAGTCGACCACGCGGTGCACTTCCTCGTCGCTCACGAAGGCACCGTGCACGCGCACCGGCAGGCCGGTGCCCGAGGCCATGTAGAGCATGTCGCCCATGCCGAGCAGCGCCTCGGCGCCCATCTGGTCGAGGATGGTGCGGCTGTCGATCTTGCTGCTGACCTGGAACGAGAGGCGCGTCGGGATGTTGGCCTTGATGAGGCCGGTGATCACGTCGACGCTCGGGCGCTGTGTGGCGAGGATCAGGTGGATGCCGGCGGCACGCGCCTTCTGCGCGAGGCGGGCGATGAGTTCTTCGATCTTCTTGCCGACGACCATCATCAGGTCGGCCAGCTCGTCGATCACCACCACGATGTGCGGCAAGCGCTCCAGCGGCTCGGGCTGCTCAGGCGTGAGGCTGAACGGGTTGGGCATGGACTCGCCGCGCTCGGTGGCCTCGGCGATCTTCTTGTTGTAGCCGGCGAGGTTGCGCACACCGAGCTTGCTCATCAGCTTGTAGCGGCGCTCCATCTCGCCCACACACCAGTTGAGCGCGTTGCCGGCCTGCTTCATGTCGGTGACGACCGGCGCCAGCAGGTGCGGGATGCCTTCGTACACGCTCATCTCCAGCATCTTGGGGTCGATGAGGATGAGCCGCACATCGCGTGCTTCGGCCTTGTAGAGCAGCGACAGGATCATCGCGTTGATGCCCACCGACTTGCCTGAGCCGGTGGTGCCGGCCACGAGGCAGTGCGGCATCTTCGCGAGGTCGGCCACCACCGGTGCGCCGATGATGTCCTTGCCGAGGCCCATCGTCAGCTGCGAGGCGGCGTCGTTGTAGACCTGCGAGCCGAGGATTTCGCTCAGGCGGATGGTCTGCCGCTTGGCGTTGGGCAGCTCCAGCGCCATGTAGTTCTTGCCCGGGATCACCTCGACGACGCGGATGCTCACGAGGCTCAAGGAGCGCGCCAAATCCTTCGCGAGGTTGACGATCTGCGATCCCTTCACGCCGGTGGCGGGCTCGATCTCGTAGCGCGTGATCACCGGGCCGGGTGACGCGGCGACGACCCGCACTTCGACGCCGAAGTCCTTCAGCTTCTTCTCGATGAGGCGCGACGTCATCTCGAGCGTCTCAGGCGTCACCGTTTCCTGGCGGCCGGGCGCGGCATCGAGCAGGTCGACCTGCGGCAGCTTGGTGTCGGCGAGCTCGGTGAAGAGCGGCTTCTGGCGCTCCTTCACCACACGCTCCGACTTCGGCACTTCGATCACCGGTGTCTCGATCACGATGGGCACGTGCTCCTCGTGCAGCTGGTGCTCGACCTCGACCACGTGCTCACGCTCACGCACCGCGCGCTCGCCGATGCGCTGGTCTTCGGCCCGCTCGATGCGCTCGACACGCTTCTCACGCAGCGAATCGACCCACTGGCCGATGCCCTCCGCCGTGCGCAGCCACGAGAAGCGGAACGCCAGCGCGAGGCCCGCCACCAGCATCGCGATCCACAGCACGCCCGAGCCGGCGAACCCCAGCCAGCGCTGGCTGACGGGGCCCAGCAGATAACCCAGCACACCGCCGGCGTTGCCACCCGCCACATGCGGTTCGAATTGGTAGAGGCGCGTCCATTCGAGCGCGGAGCTGGCGCACATCAGCAGCGCCACGCCCACCCAGAACATCCACAACGGCGCCTGCGGTCGATGTGCATGAGCAGGTTCGCCGCCGCGCAGCACCCGCGCCAGCGCGCTCAGCCAGGCACGCAGGCTGATCAACATGCCCCACCAGGCCGAGTAGCCGAAGAGCACGAAGGCGATGTCGGAGAAACGGGCCCCGAGCGCACCGATCTTGTTGATCGGTACGGCCGCGCTCCCGGAGGTCGAGAAGGCAGCGTCGGCCGCGTTGTGCGTGGCCAGCGCAATCAGCGCCAGCAACCACAACACGCCACCGACGAGCACGCCGAAGCGCGTGCGCAGGCCGACCGGAGTCATGGGGGTGGAAGCAGGAGCCCCGTCGCGGGTGTAGGTGCCGGCAGCCGAGGCCGCCGAGCCGCCTTCGGGGCGTAGCGATCCGAGGGGAAACGTCATGCAGCCATTGTGGCCGATGCGGTGTGGCGACTCATCCGAATCGCCCCACGGAGACGGGCCCAAGCGAGGGTCAGCCCGTCAGGCGTTCCTTGATGATGACCGAGCCGTTTTCCTGCGTCTCGACCATGCCGCGGTCTTCGAGGTCTTTCATGACGCGGCTGACCATCTCGCGCGACGCGCCGACGATCTTGGCCATGTCTTGGCGCGAGACCTTGTTGCGGATGATCTTCACGTCGCCGTCGTCTTCGGCCATGTCGAGCAGCGAGCGGGCCACGCGGCCGTAGACGTCGAGCAGGGCCAGCGATTCGATCTGGCGGTCGGCGCTGCGCAGGCGTTGCACCAGGCCGCGCATGATGGCGTAGGAGAGGCTGGAGTTCTCGGGCAGGCAGCGCGCGAACTCGGCACGGCCGAGGATCAGCATGTCGGTCTGCACCTCGGCGCGCACGGTCGCCGAGTGCGGCTCGTTGTCGATCAGGCTCATCTCGCCGACGTAGTTGCCAGGGTGCAGCACGGCAAGGATGACCTCACGCCCACGGGAGTCGGAGGTCAGCACGCGTGCGCGACCCGTGAGCAGAATGAACAATGCGTTCGACTTCTTGCCATGCTCGACGATGATCTCTCCGCGGCGGAAGCGGCGCTTCACCACGCTGTCGGCGATGGCCGTGGCCTGCTCGTTGGTCAGCAGGGAAAACAGCGGCACGCGCCGGATCAAGTCCAGATTGGACAACATGGCCATCGGAGAACCTCCTTGTTGTGGGATGCGCAGCCCGTGAAATCTAAACGTGGAAAACTCACGTTTCCCTAGCATATCGGCAATTGTCGCCATTACATGAATTGATGCCAGTCGGCGTCAACCCCATGTCAGACTGACGCCCTCGCGCTGCTTTTCGCCTTCTCTGATCCGCCATGACACAGAACAACACCCAACACGCCCAGGTCCTGATCCTCGGCTCCGGCCCTGCGGGCTACACCGCCGCCATCTATGCGGCACGCGCCAATCTGAAGCCGATGCTCGTGACGGGCATCGCCCAGGGTGGCCAGCTCATGACCACCACCGAAGTCGACAACTGGCCGGCCGACGTGATGGGCGTGCAAGGGCCAGAGCTGATGCAACGCTTCCTCCAGCACGCCGAGCGTTTCAACACGCAGATCGTGTTCGACCACATCAACACCGTCGACTTCTCCAAGCGCCCGTTCACGCTCAAAGGCGACTCGGGCACCTACACCTGCGATGCACTCATCATCGCCACCGGCGCGTCGGCCAAGTACCTCGGCCTGCCGTCTGAAGAAGCCTTCATGGGACGCGGCGTCAGCGGCTGCGCAACCTGCGATGGATTCTTCTATCGGGGCCAGGAAGTGTGCGTGGTGGGCGGCGGCAACACGGCGGTCGAAGAAGCGCTGTACCTGTCCAACATCGCGAGCAAGGTGCACCTGATCCATCGCCGCGACAAGTTCCGCGCCGAGGCCATCCTGATCGACAAGCTGATGGAGAAGGTCGCCGCGGGAAAGATGCAGTTGCACCTGTGGCAAACGCTCGACGAAGTGCTGGGCGATGCCTCCGGCGTGACCGGCGTGCGCATCAAGAGCACACAAGACGGCACCACCAGCAACATCGACGTCAAGGGCTGCTTCATCGCCATCGGCCACCAGCCCAACACCGACATCTTCAAGGGGCAGCTGGAGATGAAGGACGGCTACATCGTCACCCAGAGCGGCCTGAACGGCATGGCGACGATGACCAGCGTGCCCGGCGTCTTTGCCGCCGGCGACGTGCAGGACCACATCTACCGCCAGGCCATCACCAGTGCCGGCACCGGCTGCATGGCGGCGCTGGACGCACAGCGTTTCCTCGGCCATTGACAGCGGTCGGACGCCCAGGGTAGGCAGGCACGGAAAAGCGGGCTATACTCGTCGTCTTTGCCGAAACCGGCTGCGCATTCCTTGCACAGCCTCGGCTCCAGTTAAACAGATCACACGGAGAAGCGTCATGGCACGCGTCTGTCAAGTCACGGGCAAGGGCCCGATGGTGGGCAACAACGTTTCCCACGCCAACAACAAGACCAAGCGCCGTTTCCTGCCCAACCTGCAATACCGCCGGTTCTGGCTCGAAAACGAAAACCGCTGGGTGCGCCTGCGCATCTCCAATGCGGCACTGCGCCTGATCGACAAGGTGGGCATCGAGCAGGTCGTCGCCGACCTGCGCGCCCGCGGCGAAATCTAAGTTAGGAGCCGATCATGGCAAAAGGTGGACGCGAAAAGATCAAGCTGGAATCGTCAGCCGGCACCGGTCACTTCTACACGACCGACAAGAACAAGAAGACCACGCCCGAGAAGATCGAAATCATGAAGTTCGATCCGAAGGCTCGCAAGCACGTGATGTACAAGGAAACGAAGCTGAAGTAATTCGGCTCCGCTCCAATGAAGAACCCGCCAACGGCGGGTTTTTTGTTGCCGAAAAAGAAGGGCCCGCAAAGCGGGCCCGCCTTCGTCTCTTGCCGACAGGCGTTACGCGTGGGCGGCGCGCAGCTTCAGGGCGAATTCCTGGAGCGCGGCGATGCCGCTCTCTTCCGCCTTCTTGCACCAAGCCTGCAGATCGGCCACAAGTTGCTCGGCCGACACATTGGTGCGCGTCCACAGCGAGCGCAGCTCTTCGCGCATGGCGACCAGCTTGACCAGCGCCGGGCTCTGGTCACGTGCACTCTCGACCGCAGCCTTCACATGGCTCGGGATCTTGTCGGCGTCACGGTGCAGCCAACGACGCGCCAGGCGCATGTTGGCCAGCTTGGCATTGGCCCCGGCGCCTTCGGCCTTCAGGCGCTTCACTTCGGTCGCACAGGCAACACGCAGGTCGCGGGCGTACTTGGCCATCACCTCGTAGCGGTTGGCGATCAGCGCCTCGAGCGTCTTGGAATCGGCCACCGGCTTGATGTTGCCCAGCTTGAGCATCGGCGGCGTCTTGCGGACCTTGGCCAAGCCGATCATCTCCAGACCGCGGATGTAAGCCCAGCCGATGTCGAACTCGTACTTCTTCACCGACAGCTTGGCGCTCGTCGGGTAGGTGTGGTGGTTGTTGTGCAGCTCTTCGCCGCCAATGATGATGCCCCAGGGCGACACGTTGGTGCTCGCGTCCGGCGCCTCGAAATTGCGGTAGCCCCACCAGTGGCCGAGGCCGTTGATGATGCCGGCGGCGGTGATCGGGATCCACAGCATTTGCACCGCCCAGACGGTCAGGCCGACCGCTCCGAACAGCATCAGGTTGAGGATGAGCATGATGCCCACGCCCTGCCAGGTGAAGCGGCTGTAGACGTTGCGCTCCATCCAGTCATCGGGCGTGCCGTGGCCGAACTTGGCGAGCGTCTCCTGGTTCTTCGCCTCGGCGCGATAGAGCTCGCTGCCGGTCAGCAGCACGGTCTTGATGCCATGTGCCACGGGACTGTGCGGGTCGTCTTGCGTCTCGCACTTGGCGTGGTGCTTGCGGTGGATGGCCACCCACTCCTTGGTGACCATGCCCGTGCCCAGCCAAAGCCAGAGGCGGAAGAAGTGGGAGGGGATGGCGTGGAGATCGAGGGCGCGGTGGGCTTGCGAACGATGCAGGAAGATCGTGACCGCCGCGATCGTGATGTGCGTCGTGGCCAGGGTGTACAGCACGATCTGCCACCAGGACGCATCCACCAGACCACCGGCCAGCCAAGCGACCAGACCATTCCACAGAGACATCATTTCGTTCATCAGCTACCTTGAAACCGTCACACCCAAATGGGTGTGTCATTGTAGAGGGGGCCCTCCAGCCGGAATCCGGAAAACCGAGAGGTTTGCACGCCTTGTCTTCCGGATCTGAAGGCGGCGGTTGGAGAGTTCAAGCTCAGCCGCGTTCCCACACCGCCGCAAAAAAGCCATCGGTGCCGTGACGGTGTGGCCACAAGCGCAGGAAATCCCCTCGGACCAGCCCCTCCGCTCCCGACACGTGGGCTTTCTCCAGCAGCAGAGCGGCGGGGAGCACCTTGAATGCCTTGCCCTGGGCAGCCGTGAATTCCGTCACGATCGATTCGTTCTCTTGCTCCAGGACGCTGCAGGTCGCGTAGACAAGCCGCCCGCCGGGTTTCACCAGGCGTGCCGCGCTCGCCAGGATTGCCCCTTGTTTCACACGCAATTCCTCGATCGACTCGGGTGATTGCCGCCATTTCAGGTCGGGATTGCGACGCAGCGTGCCCAGGCCCGAACACGGTGCGTCGACCAGCACCCGGTCGATCTTGCCGGCCAAGCGCTTGATCCGCTCATCGCGCTCGTGGGCGATCTGCGCCGGGTAGACGTTCGACAGCCCGCTGCGCGCCAGCCGCGGCTTCAAGGCCGCCAGGCGGTGCCCGGACGTGTCGAACGCATAGAGCCGGCCCGTGTTGCGCATCGCCGCGCCGAGCGCCAGCGTCTTGCCGCCCGCGCCAGCGCAGAAGTCGACCACCATCTCGCCGCGCTTCGGGTCGGTCAGCAGCGAGAGCAGCTGACTGCCTTCGTCCTGCACTTCCACATCGCCGCGGGTGAAGACGTCGAGCTTGTTCAGCGCCGGTTTGCCCTGCACGCGCAGGCCCCAGGGTGAATAGGGCGTGGGCTGGGCGTCGATGCGCGCATCGGCCAGCGCCTTCGCCACGTCTTCGCGCTTGGCCTTGAAGGTGTTGACGCGCAGGTCGAGCGGCGCGCTTTCGTTGAGGCTTTCCACCAGCGGCCAGAACTCGTCGCCAAGCTGGGCCTTCAGCATGTCGGCCAGCCACTCGGGCAGGTTGTGGCGCAGCTTCTCGGGCAAGGCCGTGCGGTCGACCTTCTGCACCTGGGCCAGCCATTGCTGCTCGGGCTCGCTCAACGCGGCACGCAGGAAACCCTCGTTGCCCTGCCACGCGAGCACGGCCAGGCGCCGCTCCATCTCGCCCTTGCCCGACTGCGCCAGGTGCTGGTACAGCAGGCGCTGGCGCAGCACGGTGTAGGTGGTCTCGGCGAGCGTGTGGCGCTCGCGCTGGCCGAGCGCGCGGTTGGCACGAAAGAAATCGGAGACCACACGGTCGGCCGGTGAGTCGAACTGCAGGACCTTGTGCAGCAGATCGGTGGCAAGTTCGAGCAAGGCGTTGGGATGCATCGCGCGATTATCCTTGGCCCACCATGAGCACCGACGACCTGACGCCCCTGCCCGAGACCCCGCCGGGCCGCTACCGCCACTACAAGGGCCATGAGTACGAGGTCATCGGCGTGGCCCGCCACAGCGAAACGCTGGAGCCGCTCGTCGTCTACCGACCGCTCTACAACACGAGCGGCCTGTGGGTGCGGCCACACACAATGTTCTTCGAAGACGTCGAGATCGACGGCGTGCGCCGCCCCCGCTTCGCGCGCATCGGCTAGAGCAGCTGCGGCTCGCCCTTGATCTGCGTGACCACGCCGTGGTCCACACGCAGCAGCCCGTCGACGAGCCAGCGCACCGCCTTCGGGTAGAGCAGGTGTTCGCGCGACAGCACGCGCGCGGCCAGCGTCTCTTCGGTGTCCCCCGGCAGCACCGCCACCGTGGCCTGGGCAATGATGGGTCCGTGGTCCAGCTCGGCCGTCACGAAGTGCACCGTGGCGCCCGCCACCTTGCAGCCGGCTTCGATGGCGCGCTGGTGCGTGCCGAGCCCTGGGAATGCCGGCAGCAGCGACGGGTGCACGTTGAGCATGCGGCCTTCGAACTGCGTCACGAAGCCGGGCGTGAGGATGCGCATGAAGCCCGCCAGCACCACCACGTCGGGCGCATGGCCGTTCACCACCCGGGCCAGCTCGGCATCGAAGGCCTCGCGGTCGGTGAAGCGCTTGTGGTCGACCACCGCCGTCGCGATCCCACGCGCTTGTGCGAACTGCAGACCAGCGGCATCGGGCCGGTTGCTGATGACCGCCGCGATGCGCGCCGACCATCCTTCGGTCGCACAAGCCTGGACGATCGCCTCCATGTTGGAGCCTCGGCCAGAGATCAGGATCACGATGTTCTTCATAGGGCCCGGGAGTGTACGAGCCCCCTACGACGCGGACATGACCCGAAAACTACAATCGCGTCCCCCACCGAGACAGCCCATGACCCAACGCGTCCTCACCGGCATCACCACCACCGGCACGCCCCACCTCGGCAACTACGTCGGGGCCATCCGCCCCGCGATCCGCGCGAGCCAGGCGCCAGGTGTCGAAAGCTTCTTCTTTCTCGCCGATTACCACGCCCTCATCAAGTGCGACGACCCGGCGCGCATCGAACGCTCGCGCCTGGAGATCGCCGCCACCTGGCTCGCCGCCGGGCTCGACACGCGCCGCGTCACCTTCTACCGCCAGAGCGACATCCCCGAGACGCCCGAGCTCACCTGGCTGCTCACCTGCGTCACGTCCAAAGGCCAGATGAACCGCGCGCACGCCTACAAGGCCGCGGTCGACGCCAACGTGGCGGCAGGCGAGGACCCCGACGCCAACATCACGATGGGCCTCTACAGCTACCCCATCCTGATGGCTGCCGACATCCTGCTCTTCAACGCGCACCGTGTGCCCGTCGGCCGCGATCAAGTGCAGCACATCGAGATGGCGCGCGACGTGGCGCAGCGCTTCAACCACCTCTTCGGCAACGGCCGCGAGCTCTTCGTGCTGCCCAACGCCGAGGTCGAGGAAGAAGTGGCCACGCTGCCCGGGCTCGACGGCCGCAAGATGTCGAAGAGCTACGACAACACCATCCCGCTCTTCGAAGGCGGCGCCAAGGGCCTGAAGGACGCAGTGGCGCGCATCGTCACCGACTCGCGACTGCCCGGCGAGCCGAAGGACCCGGACAGCTGTTCGCTCGTCACCATCTACGACGCCTTCGCCACCCCCGACCAGCGCGCCCAGATGCGCGCCGACCTGCGCGCCGGCCTCGGCTGGGGTGACGCGAAGCAGCGCACCGTCGAGCTGATCGAGTCGCACCTCGGCCCGATGCGTGCGCGCTACGAAGAGCTGATGGCCCACCCCGAGCGCGTGGAAGACGCACTGATGGAAGGTGCTGCCAAGGCGCGCGCCGTCGCCACGCCGCTGTTGCAGGAGCTGCGCGAGGCCGTCGGCCTGCGCAAGATGGTGGCGCTGCCCAAGACACAGAAGACGACTGCCGCCAAGGCCACCGCCCTGCCCCTCTTCAAGCAGTACCGCGAGAACGACGGCCGCTTCTACTTCAAGCTCACCGCCGCCAACGGCACGACGCTGCTGCAAAGCAGCGGCCTCGCCGACGGCCGCGAAGCCGGCCAGTGGGTCAAGCGGCTGAAGACCGAAGGGAGCAAGGTGCTCGACGAGGCCCCGGTCGAATTCGTCGACCGTGCCGGCGTGGAAGCGGCGCTGGCCGAATTGCTCGTCGCGGCCGTCGCTGACAACAAAGCCGAGAACAAGGCTTGACGACCACGGCGCCCCGCATGGCCGGCATCCACATCACCGACATCGAGTCCGCCATCAACTGGTGGCGCGAGCGCTCGCCCTCACCCGACGGCATCACCGCCTGCAAGGAAGTGCTGGCGCTCGCCGAGGTGTACGCGCTGATGGTGTACTACCACGAGCCGGAGTGCGACGAAGACACCATGCCGCCCAAGGCGCGCGACGCCTGGCTCGCCTGGTACGCGAGCACTCCCGACGCGCCCTGCATCGCCATCTGCTCCACGAGCCAGGGTGACGACGTCTGCAAGGGCTGTGGCCGCACCTTCGACGAAGTGCAGAACTGGACGGTGATGACCCCGTCGGAGAAGCGCCAGACCTGGCGCCGCATCACCTTCGAAGGCACCGCCTGGCGCTTCAACCGCTACAGCGAACGCGCGCCCGACGCGCAACCAGCCCCGACCACCGAGGGCGCTGCTTGACGGCAGCCCCCACCACCACAGGTCTTCTCGACAGCGCACGCCGCATCGTGCCGCTCGCCTGGCCGGTCTTCGTGGGTCAGGTGGCGGTGCTCGCCTTCAGCACCGTCGACACGGTGATGGTCGCCCGCTATTCGGCGCTCGACCTCGCAGCCCTCGCGGTGGGCGCCGCCGCCTACATCACCATCTTCGTGGGCTTCATGGGCATGGTGCTGGCCATCGGCCCGATCGCCGGCCAGCTCTTCGGTGCGCAGAAGACGGAAGAAGCCGGCGCGCAGCTGCACCAGGCGATCTGGGTCGCGCTCGGCTTGTCAGCGCTGGGCAGCGCGCTGCTGCTGATGCCGGCGCCCTTCCTCTACGCCGCGCAGGCCAAGCCCGAAGTGGCCGAGAAGGTGCAGGCCTACCTCGGCTACCTCGCACTCGCCCTGCCGCCCTCGCTCACCTTCCAGGCGTTCCGGGGCTTCAACACCGCGGTCTCGCGTCCCAAGGTGGTGATGGCGCTGCAGCTCGGCGCACTCGCCCTCAAGGTGCCGCTCAACGCGCTCTTCATCTACGGCCTGCCGGCGCTGCACATCGCCGCGATGGGAGCGGCCGGCTGCGGGCTCGCCAGCGCCATCGCGATGTGGGCGCAGCTCGCCATCGCCTGGTGGGTGCTGCGTCGTGACCCGTTCTACGCGCCCTTCGGGCTCCACGTGACACGCCTCAACGCACCGCATTGGCCGAGCCTCAAGGAGCTGCTGCGCCTGGGCATCCCGATGGGCCTGTCGATCCTCATCGAAGTCACCGGCTTCACCTTCATGGCGATCTTCATTTCGCGCATCGGCACCACCGAAGTGGCGGGGCACCAGCTGGCGGCCAACCTGGTGTCGCTGATGTTCATGATGCCGCTGGGCATTGCCAACGCCACCACCACGCTCGTCGCGCAGGGCATCGGGGCCGGGCGGCATGCCGACGCGCAGCGCCTGGGCTGGCACGGCCTGCAGATCGGCGCGATCGTTGCCACGGTGCTCGGCACCACCGTCTACCTGCTGCGCGAGCCGGTGCTGCGCGCGTACACCGACAACACCGTCATCGTGGCGGCGGCGATGCCGCTGCTGGCCTTCGTCGCGATCTTCCACGTGGCCGATGCCACCCAGACGGTGGCCTCGTTCGTGATGCGCGCCTACCGCGTGGCCACGGCGCCGATGGTGATCTATGCGGTGGCGCTGTGGGGCGTGGGCCTCGGCGGCGGCTATGTGCTCGCGTTCAACCTGACCGGCCTGACGCCCGAGCCGCTGCTGGGCGCACGTGGCTTCTGGGCGGCTTCGGTCACGGGGCTGGTGCTGTCAGGGGTCGGTCTGTGCTCGCTGATGGCCTGGGTGCTGCGGCACAAAGGCCACGACTAGGCTCTCGGAAAGACCAGCTCGAAGCAGCTGCCGCCACCTTCGCGGCCGGTGCAGCGCACGCTGCCACCGTGGCGCTCGGCGATCTGCTTCACGAGGCTCAGCCCCAGGCCCACGCCGCCTGCCTGCTCGGCGTGGCCGGGCAATCGGTAGAAGGCCTCGAAGATGCGCTCGCGCTGGGCCTCGGGCACGCCGGGGCCCCGGTCGCACACCTGCACGGTCGCCTGGTTGCCGCTGCCATCGACCCTGACGGTGATGTCGTCACCGCCATAACGGCGTGCGTTCTCCAGCAGGTTGCGCAGGGCACGGCGCAGCAGGCGCTCGTCGCCGGCCACGGTGGCCGAGGCGCCGTCCACGGCCGCGTCCACCCGCGCGCCTTCTTCCGCCGCCAGCGCCAGCAGGTCCACCGGGTCGCGTTTGTCGACCCGCTGCACCGCATCGAGCCGGCTTGCGAGCAGCACCTCTTCGACCAGCGCGTCGAGCTCACCCACGTTGGTCTCGATCTCGCGCTTCAACCGCAGCGACTGCTCGGGCGAGGCGCCATCGAGCATCTGCACCGCCATCTTCATGCGTGCAAGCGGCGAGCGCAGCTCATGGCTCGCATTCGCCAGCAGCGACTGGTGCGAGCGCACCAGGTTCTGGATGCGCTCGGCCGCGAGGTTGAAGCTCGCCGCCACCGCGGCCACCTCGTCGCGCCCGCTCACCTCCACACGGTGATGCAGCTGGCCGGCACCAAACTGCTCTACGCCTTTCTTCAGGGCCTGCAGGCGGCGCGTGAGGTGGCGCACGGCCGGCCAGGCGCCCGCGGCCACGGCGACGAAGAGCAGCACCAGCAGCACCACCGGCCCGAAGCCCTGCCAGGCCGGCGGCATGAAGGGCAACAGGGGAGGCGGCAAGGGGCGCAGCACGTCGCCTTTCACCCCGCCCCCGCCCTGCCCGGCGATGGCGCGCAGACGGGCCCCCGCTGCCTGGCGCAGCACCCACAGCGTGCGCCCGTCGTCGAGCGGCACAGCATGCAGCCGGCCGCCGCCCTCGGCCTGCCGTCGCAGGAAGGATTCGGAGGTCGCGATGCGCACCCCCGCGCGGTCGTCGAGCGCCAAAGGCAGGCGCAGGCGCTGCGACCATTCCGCCAGCGCCGCCGCCTGCTCGCCAACGGGCGCTTCGGGCGCCGGCAAGGCCCGCTGGATCAGGTCACCCCAGGCGCCCATGCGCTCGGACACCGCCGACTCGGTGAGCTGCCGCTCCCGCTGCACCTGCCGCTGGAAAAGCCACCCCGAGCCGAAGGCGAACAGCAGCAGCACCGCCACCACCGTCAGGTAGATGCGCAGCGTGAGGGTTCTCACTCTTCAGCGTCCTGCTTCTTCGCGAACACGTAACCCGCACCGCGCACCGTCAGCACCCGTTTGGGCGCCTTGGCGTCGTCTTCGATCACGGCGCGGATGCGCGAGATGTGCACGTCGATCGAGCGGTCGAAGGCTTCGAGCGGGTGGCCTTTGAGGCTGTCCATGATCTGGTCGCGCGAGAGCACACGCCCGGGGCTTTGCGCCAGCACCACCAGCAGGTCGAACTGGTGGCTGGTCAGGTCGCAAGGCTTGCCTTCGAGGCGCGCCACGCGGGCGCCCAGGTCGATCTCGAGCCGGCCGAAACGCAGCACCTCGTCGGCGTTGTCGTCGGGCGCGGCGCGGCGCAGCAGCGCTTTCACGCGGGCCAGCAACTCGCGCGGCTCGAAGGGCTTGGGCAGGTAGTCGTCGGCGCCCAGCTCCAGGCCGACGATCCGGTCCATCGGCTCGCCGCGGGCGGTGAGCATGAGCAGCGGCAGCTTGCGGGTGCGCGGCTCGCCGCGCAGCTCGCGGCACAGGTCGAGGCCGTCGCCATCGGGCAGCATCAGGTCGAGCAGCAGGGCGTCGAAGGCCTCGGCGGCCAGGCGCCCGCGGCCCTCGGCGAGCGAGCCCGCCAACTCGACCTTGTAGCCGGCGTTGCCCAGGTAGTCGCCCACCATCGCCGAAAGGCGGGCATCGTCATCGATCATCAACAGGCGAGCACTCATGACTGCGGCATCCATCGAATCGCCCCCCAGCACGGGCTGCGGGGCCGAGGCCGAATCAGACCACAAGCCGGCGGGCTTCATTGCGCAGGGGCCGATGCCGCACCGCGGCGCTGCATCGAGCGCTGCTGCATCGCTTCCTTCATGCGCTCGTGGCGCGCCTGGGCCTGCTGCGCCAGCTTGGCGCGCTGCTCGGGCGAGAGCACCGCGCTGATGTCGAGCAGGGCCTGGGTGATGCGCTTGCTGGCCAGGTCTTGCTGCGCCAGCAGCTGGGCGCGGTTGGCCTCCACAGCCCGGGCGTCGACCACCGGGGCGGTGAAGAGCTGCATGCCCTGGGTGCGCAGCCCGCGCGCGGTCTCGCGGATGGGCTTCAGGTCGGCCGCTGCGGCGCGGGCGATCTGCTTGACCTGGGTGCGCTGGGCGTCGGTGGCGTCAACACCCTTGAGGTAACGGTCGACGCCGCGGTCGATGCGCTCGGGCGAGCCCATGAAGAAGCCGTGGCCGCCGACGCCCTCGCCACCCCTCATGCCGTGGTGCATCGTGTGGCGTGGCGGGGCGGCGCCATCGGGCTGCGCCCAGGCCGACAGCGCCACCGCGCCGCCCACCGCGAGCACGCTCGCCAGCACCACGAACCTCACGCCGCGCAGGGTGGCGGCGCCCGAGGTGGCTGCCTGTGTCCGGGTCTCAAACATCTCGTCTCTCCTGCAAACCGGGCCAATTGCCCACGCTGCCACTGTCGGCGCGGCGGGTGAACTGCACGTGGCGGGGGGGTAAAGATGTGTGAACCGTGGAGCCCTGCACAAAACCCGCTCAAGTGAGCTGTTGGCACGGCCGATAAGCTGGCGAAGCGTCTTCCAGGGAACGTCCGGAGACCCCGAATAACACCATGTCGAATGCCGCCATGACCGCACCGCCCCCTGCCTTCGAGCCCCGCGCCGAAGCGGAGGGAGACGCACACGCCCGCACCCGCCGGCGGGTGTGGATGGTGGAATGCGCCGTCATCGGGGCGAGCTACGTCCTGAACGGCGTGCTGATGAGCCTCTTCGCGCTCGGCGGCACGGTGCACTGGAGTGCCGGCGTGTGCTACGGGCTGCCCGGGGTGCTGCTGTCGGCCGCCTGCGTCGGCCTCATCGCCACCGGCGCCAGCGAGCGCACGTCCGACCCCAGCTTCTCGAAGGTGCAGGCCTACGGCAACGCCACGCTCACGCTGATCGGCGTGGCGCTCTTCCCGCAGCTCGCCTTCGCCTACGCGCTGTCGCTCTTCATCCTGATGCTCACGGCCACCTACCGCATGCCCAAGCGGCGGCTGCACGTGATGCTCGCGGTGGTGGTGCTGCTCTTCGCCGCGCTCACCTTCGGCCAGGGCCAGCCGCTCACCGTGCCCGACGGCACGCCGCTGGAGCGCTGGCTGTCGCTGCTCTTCTTCGTGGTCTCGCTCGGGCGCTGCGTGTTCCTGAGCGTGATCAACACCCACAACAACCGCCTGCTGCGCGAGCGCGGCATCGAGATGCAGGCCAAGCTCGCCGAGATCGAGCGCCTGGCCCACCACGACGAATTGACCGGTGTGCTCAACCGCCGCCGCATGATGCACTTCCTCGGCGAGGAGCTGGCCCGCCACGACCGCAACGGTGCCCAGGTGAGCGTGGCCCTGCTCGACCTCGACCACTTCAAGGCGGTGAACGACACCCTCGGCCACCTGGCCGGCGACGAGGTGCTGCGCCGCTTCGCCGCCACCGTGCAGCGCCACACGCGCAACACCGACCGCTTCGGCCGTTACGGCGGCGAAGAATTCCTCGTCATCCTGAACGACGCCACGACCGACGCCGCGCTGCAGGCCATCGAGCGTATGCGCGCCGCCGTGGCCACCGTCGACTGGACCCACCTCTCGCCCGAGCTGCGCGTGACCTTCTCAGCCGGCATCGCCACCTACAACGGCAACGAGTCGGTGGAGGTGCTGCTCAGCCGTGCCGACCTCGGCCTGTACGAAGCCAAGCGCAGCGGCCGCAACTGCAGCCGCGCCCTGTGAGGACCGCCCCATGAGCGAACTCGCCCTCGGTACCACGCCACCCTCGGCGCCAGCCAAGCAACCCCCGCCCGACCGCCGCTTCGCCCACCACCTCAACAACCAGCGGCTCATCATGATGAGCTACCTGATCGACGGGGTGGTGCTCACGGCCTTCCATTTCGCCGGCACCATCGGCTGGACGCCGGTGCTGGCCTACACCGGCTGCGGGCTCCTGATCTCGGCGGTGACCTACGCCCTCATCGCCAGCGGCTGGACACAGCGCTTCCGCGACACCGGCATTGCGGTCTACCAGACCATTCCGGCGCACGCACTGCAACTCGCCTGCATGGCCTGGGTGCCCGAGGTGAGCTTCATGTTCGCCCTGCTGCTCTTCATCGTGTATTGCACGCTGACCCTGTCGCTCGACCCGCTGCGCTCGATCATCGCGTGGGCCATCGCCGCCACGTGCACGGCCGGCGTGCTGGCCGTCGTGGGCACCCCGCTGCACATGCCGAGCAGCACCCTGGCCGAGCAGGTGATCAGCTTCGTCTTCTTCGTGATCACGCTGTGGCGCTGCGTGCTGATCGGCAGCTTCAACCGCCAGATGACGAGCCGCCTCAAGGCACGCGGTCGCGAGCTGGCCGAGCTCACCGCCAAGGTCGACCTGCTGGCCCACCACGACGAGCTCACCGGCGTGATGAACCGCCGCAGCCTCTTTGCCGCGCTGCGCGACGAGCTGCAGCGCGCCGAGCGCGCCAAGGTGCAGCTGTGCGTGGCCATCCTCGACCTCGACCGCTTCAAGCTCGTGAACGACCAGCTCGGCCATCTGGCCGGCGACAAGACGCTCAAGATCTTCGCGAGCACCCTCTCGGCACTCACCCGCAAGGCCGACCGCTTCGGCCGCTACGGCGGTGAAGAATTCCTGCTGGTGATGACAAGCACCGGCCTCGACACCGCCGAGACCCCCATCGAGCGCATGCGCGCGGCCCTGAAAGACACCGACTGGAGCGCCGTCGGCCCCGGCTTCTCGGCCACCTTCTCCTGCGGGCTGGCCGCGTGGCGCCCCGGCGAAACCGCCGAGCAGCTGCTGCAGCGCGCCGACAACGCGCTCTACCGCGCCAAGCGCGACGGGCGCAACTGCACCCGGGTCGACTGATCCCGCGCTTCGTTCGGGCCGAGCCCCCGCTCCATTCAGGCTGAGCCCCGCTCCGTTCGGGCTGAGCCCGTCGAAGCCCAGCCCTTCGACAGGCTCAGGGCGAACGGAGAACCGCCCTCAGGCGCTGCTGCGTTCGCCGGCCGGCACCGCCCGGTCGCGCAGCCAGCCGTCGATGCAGTTGAGCAGCACCATCGGGTCGGCCGGCTTCACGAAGTGGTGGTCGAAGCCAGCGGCTTCGGCGTTCTGCCGGTCTTCGCGCTGGCCGTAGCCGGTGAGCGCGAGCAACAGCGCGGCCTTGCCGACGGGCGTCTGGCGCAGGCGGCGCGCCACCTCGTAGCCGTCGAGCACCGGCAGGCCGATGTCGAGCACCACCACCTCGGGCGCGAAGAACTCGGCCGCCACCAGCGCCTCGCCGCCGTCGGCCGCGGTGCGCACCTCGTGGCCGCTCAGCTCGAAGAAGCTCGCCACGCTTTGCGCGGCATCGCGGTTGTCGTCGACCACCAGCACGCGGCACGCCGGTGGCGCGGGCTGCTCGGCCGGCGCGGGCGCGGCGTCGCCACTGGCGATCAAGCCGACGCAGGGCAGGCGCAGCGTGAACTCCGAGCCTTTGCCCACGCCCTCGCTCGCCGCCTCCAGGCGGCCGCCGTGCATCTCGGCCAGCCGGCGTGCGAGCGTGAGGCCCACGCCCAGGCCACCTTGCGCCCGGTCGAGGCCACGTGCGCCCTGCGTGAAGAGGTCGAAGATGCGCGGCAGCAGCTGCGCGTCGATGCCGATGCCTTCGTCGCGCACGCGGATCACCGCGCCCGTGCCGTCGAGGCTCGCGTGCAGGGTCACCGTGGTGCCGCGCTCGCTGTACTTCGAGGCGTTGTTGAGCAGGTTGGAGAGGATCTGCGCCAGCCGTGCGAAGTCGCCCTGCAGCCACACCGGCTCGGCGAGCGGCTGCACCTGCAGCGTCTGGCCGCGCGAGTCGACGAGCGGTTGCGCCGTCTCGACGCTGTGCGCGATCACCGCGTTGAGGTCGACCTTCTCGCGTGTGAGCACGATCTTGCCCTGGCTGATGCGCGCCACGTCGAGCAGCTCGTCGATCAGCCGCGTCATCTGCTGTACCTGGCGCACCATGATCTCCGACGCGCGGTTGAGCTTCGGGTCGGGCGGCGCCACGCGGCGGATGACCTCCAGCGCGGTGCGCACCGGCGCGAGCGGGTTGCGCAGCTCGTGCGAGAGCATCGCGAGGAACTCGTCTTTGCGGCGGCCGGCTTCCTGCAGCTCCATCTCGGCGGCACGCCGCTCGACGATCTCGCTCTGCAGGCTGCCATAGAGCGTGGCGTTTTCCAGCGCCGCCGCGGCCCGCGCGGCCAGGTCGTCGAGCACCCGCCAGTCGACCAGGTGCTCGCTGCCGTCGCTGGCGACGAAGAGCGCGCCCAGCAGGCGGTCGCCGTTGATGAGTGGCAGCGCCGCCGCACGCTGCCAGCGCCGGCTGCTGCGCGGCTCGAAGCTGCCGGTCGAGGGCTCCTGCACCGCCTCTTCCAGCGCGGTGAGCAGCATCTCATCGAGGTTGACGCGTGTGCGGTCCTTGATGGCGCGGCGCAGCGCCACGCGCACGCTGCCGTCGAGTGCCGGCCAGGGCAGCTCGCGCACCGCGCCGTCGCTCGCGAGCACCACCTCGGGCTGGCTGTCGACGTCGTCGCTGCCGACCACCACCGCCGTGGTGGCGAGCGTGGGCACGAGCAGGCGCGCCAGGTCACGCCGGCTCACGGCGGCCTGCAGCGAGCTGTTGAGCACATGGCTGGCACTCGCGAGGAAGGCCGAGCGACGGTCGCTGTCTTCGGCGGCCTCGCGCGCGGCCTCGGCCGCCGCCACCGCCGCGCGTGCATCGGCCTGCCGCCGCAGCTGGCGCTGCATGGCGAAGAGCCGCACGAAGACCCGCACCTTGCTGCGCAGGATGTGCGGCACCACCGGCGAGAGGATGTAGTCGACCGCGCCCAGCGCGTAACCCCGCTCGGTCTGCATCTCGTCGGCATACGACGTGATGAAGATGATGGGCGTGTCGACCGAGCGCTTGTACTGGCGGATCAGCGTGGCCGTCTCGAAACCGTCGATGTCGGGCATGTTGACGTCGAGCAGGATCACCGCGAACTCGCGTTGCAGCACCTCGCGCAGCGCCTCACGCCCGGAGCGCACGAAGACGAGCTCCTGCCCCAGCTCTTCGAGCACCGTGCGGAAGACCAGCAGCTTCTCGGGCAGGTCGTCGACGATGAGGATGTTGACCCGGTCCTCACCCTCCGCAGGCAGCGTCGTGGCGAGATCGTTCAACGGCACAGCCATCCCCTCAAGACCACGAGCAGGTAGGCCGTGTCGACCGGCTTGGAGAGGTAGTCCCACGCCCCGGCCTCGATGCACTTCTCGCGGTCGCCCTTCATCGCCTTGGCGGTCACGGCCACGAGCGGCAGCTCCTTGCCGCGCGGCAGCTTGCGCATCTGGCGCATGGTCTCCATGCCGTCCATCTCCGGCATCATGATGTCCATCAGCACGATGTCGATTTCGGGGTCGTTCTCGACGAGGCGGATCGCATCGCGCCCGTTCTCGGCCGAGAGGATCACCATGCCCTGCGCGTCGAGCACGGTGGCGAGCGCGAAGATGTTGCGCATGTCGTCGTCGACGATCAGCACCTTCTTGCCTTCGAGCGTGCGGTCGCCGTCGACCACCGCCTGCACCGAGCGGCGCTCGGCTTCGGTGAACGAGGCTTCGCCGCGGTGCAGGAAGAGCGCGGTGGCGTCCAGCATGCGATCGAGCGTCGGTGCGCGGCGCAGCGCGAAGGCGCTGTGGCCGCGGCCCCAGACGGTGGTGACCGCGGGCGCTTCGCTCGTGAGCACGATGGGCATCTGGCGTGCAAGCGGGCGCGACTCCAGCGCCTCGATCACGTCTTCGGGGCCGAAGTCGGGCACGCTGCCGTCGGTGATGAGGCAGTCGATGTTGCCGCTGCGCATCTGCACCCGCGCATCGGCCGCCGACTCGGGCTGCACCACGTCGGTGTCGGCATCGAGCGCCTGCAGGTAGGTGTCGCGCAGCGGCGTGGGCGCCATCATCACCATCAGGCGTTTCTTGCGGCGATCGGCGAACTCGTAGAGGTGGCCGAGGGCCTGCTCCACTTCGTCGGCCGACTGCAGCGGCTTGGTGAGGAAGCCGACCGCTCCCGAGGCCAGGGCACGCTCGCGCGAGTCGTCGGTCGAGACCACGCACACCGGGATGTGGCGCGTGGCCAGGTCGCTCTTGAGCCGCTCGAGGATGCGCCAGCCTTCCATGTCGGGCAGGAAGATGTCGAGCGTGATCGTGGCGGGCTGGAAGTCACGTGTCATCGCAAGCGCCGCCGCACCGCTGGTGCTGACCAGGCCCTTGAAGCCGACACGCCGCGCGGCCTGCAGCAGCACCTGGGCGAACGCGAGGTCGTTCTCGACGATCAGCAGCACCTTGTCGCCGAGCAGGATGTCGTTGCGATCGTCGTTGGCGGGGTTCGCCGCGGCCTGGCCCTCGGGGTCGTGCAAGTCGTCGCTCGCCGGCTGCGGGCCCATGACGACACGCGGGGCCGGGGCAGGCAGTGCCACAGGGGCGGCTGCGGGCAGCTCGCGCGCCACCACGTCTTGGGCTGGCAGCACCGGGCGGCCGTGGCGCGGGCTGCGCGTCGGGCTGTAGCTCTGCGGCAGGTAGAGCGTGAAGGTGCTGCCCTGCGAAGGCGCGCTGACGAGCTTGATCTCGCCGCCGAGCAGGCGCGCCAGTTCGCGGCTGATGGCGAGGCCGAGGCCGGTGCCACCGTACTTGCGGCTGGTGGAGCCGTCGGCCTGCTGGAAGGCTTCGAAGATGATCTGCTGCTTGTCCGACGAGATGCCGATGCCGGTGTCGCTGACCGAGAAGGCGAGCACCTGCGCGGCGCGGTTGAGGTCGTCGTTGTCGCGCGACCAGCCGCCATCGGCCACCGCCACCGAAAGCCGCACCGAGCCCTGGTGGGTGAACTTGAAGGCGTTGGACAGCAGGTTCTTGATGATCTGCTGCAGGCGCTTGACGTCGGTGACCACCGTCTTGGGTAGCGGCTGGTGGTGCGTGATCTCGAACTCGACATGCTTGTTTTCCGCCACGTGGCGGAAGCTGCGGTCCACGCTGCGCTGCAGGTCTTCGAGGCGCAGCTCGCTCACATCCACCACCACCGTGCCCGACTCGATCTTCGAGAGGTCGAGGATGTCGTTGATGAGCGCCAGCAGGTCGTTGCCCGAGAGGTGGATGGTCTTGGCGAACTCCACCTGCTTGGGCGTGAGGTTGCCTTCGGCGTTCTTGCAGAGCTGGTCACTCAAGATGAGCAGCGAGTTGAGCGGCGTGCGCAACTCGTGCGACATGTTGGCGAGGAACTCCGACTTGTACTTCGAGGTCAGTGCGAGCTGCTCGGCCTTTTCTTCCAGCGCCTGGCGGGCCTGCTCCACCTCGGCGTTCTTGCGCTCCACCTCCTGGTTCTGGTGCACGAGCAGGCGGGCTTTTTCCTGCAGCTCTTCGTTGGTCTGCTGCAATTCCTGCTGGCGGCTCTGCAGTTCCTCGGCGAGCGACTGTGACTGCTTGAGCAGGTCTTCCGTCCGCATGTTGGCGCTGATCGTGTTGATCACGATGCCGATGGATTCGGTGAGCTGGTCGAGGAAGGCCTGGTGCGCCGGGTTGAAGCGTTCCAGCGACGCGAGCTCCAGCACGCCGCGCACCTCGCCTTCGAAGACGATGGGCAGCACGAGCACGTCCATGGCCGCCGCTTCGCTCAAGCCGGTGGCGATGCGGAAGGCCTGGCTCGGCACGTTGGTGAGCAGGATCTTGCGTTTCTCGATCGCGCACTGGCCGACCAGGCCCTGGCCCAGCTCGACTTCCTTGCCATGCGACTCTTGCCCGCCCGAGGCGTAGCTGCCGAAGAGCTTGAGCTTGGTGGCGTTCGACGTGCCGGTCAGCACGTAGAACTCGGCCTGCTGCGCGCCCACCACCGGGGCGAGTTCCGAGAGGATCAGCTGGCCCACGGTCAGCAGGTCCTTCTGGCCTTGCAGCATGCGGCTGAACTTGGCGAGGTTGGTCTTCAGCCAGTCCTGCTCGGTGTTCTTCTGGGTGGTGTCCTTCAGGTTGCGGATCATCTCGTTGATGGTGTCCTTGAGCGCGGCCACTTCGCCTTGCGCCTTCACCGTGATGGACCGCGTCAAGTCACCCTGCGTCACCGCGGTCGCCACCTCGGCAATCGCGCGCACCTGCGTCGTGAGGTTGGCGGCGAGCTGGTTCACGTTTTCCGTGAGGCCCTTCCACGTGCCCGAGGCGCCCGGCACCTTGGCCTGGCCGCCGAGCTTGCCTTCCACGCCCACTTCACGCGCCACGCTCGTCACCTGGTCGGCAAACGTCGCCAGCGTGTCGGTCATGCTGTTGATGGTCTCGGCCAGCGCGGCGATCTCGCCCTTGGCTTCCACCGTGAGCTTCTGCTTCAGGTCGCCGTTGGCCACGGCCGTCACCACCTTCGCGATGCCGCGCACCTGGCCGGTCAGGTTGCCGGCCATGAAGTTCACGTTTTCGGTGAGGTCCTTCCAGGTGCCCGACACGTCGCGCACCTGGGCCTGGCCGCCGAGGCGACCTTCGGTGCCCACCTCACGCGCCACACGGGTCACTTCGGCGGCGAAGGAGGAGAGCTGGTCCACCATGGTGTTGATGGTGGCCTTGAGCTCCAGGATCTCGCCCTTCACGTCGACCGTGATCTTCTTGGAGAGGTCGCCCGCGGCCACCGCCTTCGTCACGTCGGCGATGTTGCGCACCTGGCTCGTGAGGTTCGAGGCCATCAGGTTCACGCTGTCGGTCAGGTCCTTCCAGGTGCCGGCCACGCCTTGCACGTCGGCCTGGCCGCCGAGCTTGCCTTCGGTGCCCACCTCGCGCGCCACGCGGGTCACTTCGGCCGCGAAGGATCGCAGCTGGTCCACCATGGTGTTGATGGTGTTCTTGAGCTCCGAGATCTCGCCCTTCACGTCGACCGAGATCTTCTTCGAGAGGTCACCGGCGGCCACCGCCTTCGTCACTTCGGCGATGTTGCGCACCTGAGAGGTCAGGTTGCCCGCCATGAAGTTCACCGACTCGGTGAGGTCCTTCCAGGTGCCGGCCACGCCCTGCACGTCGGCCTGGCCGCCGAGCTTGCCTTCGGTGCCCACCTCGCGCGCCACGCGCGTCACTTCCGCGGCGAAGCTTCGCAGCTGGTCCACCATGGTGTTCACGGTGTTCTTCAGCTCCAGGATCTCGCCCTTCACGTCCACCGTGATCTTCTTGGACAAGTCACCCGCCGCCACCGCCTTCGTCACGTCGGCGATGTTGCGCACTTGCGACGTCAGGTTGCCGGCCATGAAGTTCACCGACTCGGTGAGGTCCTTCCAGGTGCCGGCCACACCTTGCACGTCGGCTTGGCCGCCGAGCTTGCCTTCGGTGCCCACCTCACGCGCCACACGCGTCACCTCGGCGGCGAAGGAGGAGAGCTGGTCCACCATGGTGTTGATGGTGTTCTTCAGCTCCGAGATCTCGCCCTTCACGTCCACCGTGATCTTCTTGGAGAGGTCACCCGCGGCCACGGCGGTCGTCACTTCCGCGATGTTGCGCACCTGAGAGGTGAGGTTGCCGGCCATCGAGTTCACCGACTCGGTCAGGTCCTTCCAGGTGCCGGCCACGCCCTGCACGTCGGCCTGGCCACCGAGCTTGCCCTCAGTGCCCACCTCGCGCGCCACGCGGGTCACTTCGGCGGCGAAGCTTCGTAGCTGGTCCACCATGGTGTTGATCGTGGCCTTGAGGTCGAGGATCTCGCCCTTCACGTCCACCGTGATCTTCTTGGAGAGGTCACCCGCCGCCACGGCCTTCGTCACGTCGGCGATGTTGCGCACCTGGGAGGTCAGGTTGCCGGCCATCGAGTTCACCGAATCCGTCAGGTCCTTCCAGGTGCCCGACACATCGCGCACCTGGGCCTGGCCGCCGAGGCGCCCTTCGGTGCCCACCTCGCGCGCCACGCGGGTCACTTCGGCGGCGAAGGAGGAGAGCTGGTCCACCATGGTGTTCACGGTGTTCTTCAGCTCCAGGATCTCGCCTTTCACGTCCACCGTGATCTTCTTGGAGAGGTCGCCGGCCGCCACCGCTTTCGTCACGTCAGCGATGTTTCGCACTTGAGACGTGAGGTTGCCGGCCATGAAGTTCACCGAGTCAGTGAGGTCCTTCCACGTGCCGGCCACACCTTGCACATCGGCCTGGCCGCCGAGCTTGCCTTCGGTGCCCACTTCGCGCGCCACGCGGGTCACTTCCGCAGCAAACGATCGCAGCTGGTCCACCATCGTGTTGATGGTGGTCTTCAGTTCCGAGATCTCGCCCTTCACGTCCACCGTGATCTTCTTGGACAGGTCACCGGCGGCCACCGCCTTCGTCACGTCGGCGATGTTGCGCACTTGAGACGTCAGGTTGCCGGCCATGAAGTTCACCGACTCGGTCAGGTCCTTCCAGGTGCCGGCCACGCCTTGCACGTCGGCCTGGCCGCCCAGCTTGCCTTCGGTGCCCACCTCACGCGCCACGCGGGTCACTTCGGCGGCGAAGGATCGCAGCTGGTCCACCAGCGTGTTGACGGTGCTCTTGAGTTCAAGAATCTCGCCCTTGCCGTCGACCGTGATCTTCTTGGACAGGTCACCCGCCGCCACCGCCTTCGTCACGTCGGCGATGTTGCGCACCTGGGAGGTGAGGTTGCCGGCCATCGAGTTCACCGAGTCGGTCAAGTCCTTCCACGTGCCCGACACCCCTTCCACCCGCGCCTGGCCGCCCAGGATGCCCTCGGTACCCACTTCACGCGCCACCCGCGTCACTTCGGACGCAAAGCTTCGCAGCTGGTCCACCATGGTGTTGATGGTGTTCTTGAGCGTGAGGAACTCGCCCTTCACGTCCACGTCGATCTTCTTGGAGAGGTCGCCCTTGGCCACGGCCGTGGTCACATCGGCGATGTTGCGCACCTGGTCGGTCAGGTTGCCGGCCATGGAGTTCACCGAGTCGGTGAGGTCCTTCCACGTACCGGCCACGCCCTTCACCTTGGCCTGGCCACCGAGCTTGCCTTCGGTGCCCACTTCGCGCGCCACGCGCGTCACTTCGGCCGAGAAGTTGGAGAGCTGGTCCACCATCTTGTTGATGGTCTTGGCGGTGCGCAGGAACTCGCCTTCGAGTTCGCGCCCTTCCACTTCGAGCGCCATGCTCTTGGAGAGGTCGCCCTGCGCCACCGCGCCGATCACACGCGCCACTTCGGAGGTGGGGTGCACGAGGTCGTCGATCAGCGCGTTGATGCACTGCACCGACTCGCCCCAGAACCCACGCGCATCGGGCAGCGACGCGCGTTGCTTCAGCTTGCCTTCCTTGCCCACCACCTGACGAAGGCGGTTGAGTTCGGCGGCGAGCGCGGCGTTCTGGTCGACGAGGTCGTTGAACACATCGGCCACGCGGCCGGCCATGCCTTCCCAGTGCAGCGGAAGCCTGGCGCTGGAGTCACCTCGTCGAAGCTGCGTGAGGGCGTTCAGCAGGACGGCCATCTCTTGGTCGGGAACGGCGATTGCCGCGTCGTCGAGGACTTTCATGGGCGGTGGCTTTCAGCAGGGAAGACACGCGCAGGCACACACCTGCAGCGTTGAACGGGTGCCCGCAGCGTAGGCCTTGGCCTTGCACGCGAGGTGAAGGACAAGCGCGAAACCTGCTGTAGGAAACGCCCTACACCCCTCGTGAGAGCGTGTTTTGAGCACGTTGCAGCACCTCGCCGGCTGCTGATCGCGGGCTTAGACTGCGGGCCACCCGAGACTGGAGCTTCTTCTGTGAATGCCGTGACCATCCTCTACGTCGAAGACAGCGACGACCTGCGCGACACTATCGGCATGCTGCTCGAAGCACCTGGCCGCGAGGTGGTGTGTTGCGCCACGGCCGAAGAAGCGCTCGCGATCCTCGCCGAGCGCGAAGCCGACATCGTGATCACCGACGTGAGCCTGCCCGGCATGTCGGGCACCGACCTCGCCCGCAAGCTGCTGGCCGAGCAGCCCGAGCGACGCGTGGTGCTGTGCTCGGGGTATGAATTCGGCGACGCGGTGCGGCAGTTCGGCCCCAACGTGCGGGCCTTGCTCAAGCCCTTCGAGCCGGAGGAAATGGAAGCCCTGGTCGACGCAGTCTGCACCCAGGTGCGCGCGGTGGCCTGAGAGCTGTCAGGCGGCTTCGCGCTGCGGCAGGGCGCGCCGCGACGGTGCGTCGGTCGGCATGCCCTCCTCGTCGATCGAGTGCGCTTCCTTGATGGGGCCCGTCTCCTTGGCGCGCTCGGAAAGGCGCATGTAGAAGCTGGCCACCTCGCGCAGGTCCTGCTCGTCGAGGTCTTCGATGCCGATCATGCGGTTGCTCGCTTGGCGGTTGGCGGCGAGCAGCTCGTTGAGCTTGAGGTGCAGCGCCACGCTGTCCTTGTTCTGGCTCTGCTGGATGAGAAACACCATCAGGAAGGTCACGATGGTGGTGCCGGTGTTGATGACGAGCTGCCAGTTCCCCGAGAAACCGAAGAGCGGCCCCGTCACGGCCCAGGCCACGATCACCAGCAGGGCGGCACAGAAGGCCGTGGGCGACCCTGCCCAGCGCGTGACGCCCGAGGCGAAACGATCGAAGGCGGTGAGCAGGGGCGAGTGGCTGGCCGCATACGAGGTGCTCGTCGTCGACGGCATCGCGCCGGCATGCCCGCTCCCACCGCGCGGCGCGGCGCTCATCGGCGCTCCTGCGCCCCCGAGCCGGCGCGGTTGACGGCACGCCTCACCTCGACCGGCTGGCGCACCGTTGGCTTGTCGGCCAGCAGCGCGCTGCCCACGTCGTCGACCCAACCGACCAGCATCGCGTGCTGCGGCTCGAAGAGCATGCGGTCCTCGGCGGCCAGCAAGGCGCCAGCCCCGAGGGCGGCCACCGCGGTCACGGCGGCCATGAGTGAAGGAATGTGCGAAGGCGCGGATTTCATGACCGGCCCCTTTCCCTGTGGAGGTGGATCAATGAGCCTTGGGCGCTTCTTCGCCCATCAGCTCGCTCTTGCGCGCCTGCAGCGACGCGCCCAGTTCCTTGAGGTCGAGTTCCGTCTTCTTGAGCTTCGGGAACATCTCCTTCTCTTCTTCCTTCACGTGGTGCTCGACGTACTCGCCCAGCACGGTGACCTTCGCGTCATACAGGTCGTCGGACGGCTGCATGCCGCGGATCTGGGCGATCAGGTCTTTCGCGCTCGCGTGCTCGACCTGGGCCTCGTCGACGAGGTCGGCTTCGTCGGCCATCACGTCATAGGCGGCCGGGTACACCAGCTCTTCCTCGATCTGCGCGTGCACGCTCAGCATCTCGCAGATCTGCTCGGCGAGCGCCTGCTTCTGGCTGTCGTCGGCCTCGGCCTTGACGAGCTTTTCGTATTCCTTGAACAAGGCCTTCACGTCCTTGTGGTCCTGCGTCAGCAGCTTGATGGCGTCGGGCGTGCGCGAGGCGGCCGAACGGGTGGAGGTGGACTTGCGGCTCTGGGTGGATGTGGTCGGCATGGGATGGCTCCGTACTGCGTGGCTGTCTGTGGGGCCGTCGATCGGGAGTCGATCAGGGCATGGACGAAGAGTACGAATGAACGCAGCCGCGCAAAAGGACCCTGTCAGCAAGACGCGGAAAACTCCTACACGCGCGGGCCGTGGCGGCCGACGGCAGCGCCCAAAAGCAAAACGGGCCGTGAGGCCCGTTTTGTGGTCTAGCTGGCGGAGAGGGTGGGATTCGAACCCACGGTACCTTGCGGTACGCCTGATTTCGAGTCAGGTACATTCGACCACTCTGCCACCTCTCCTGATCGGTGCCCGGCAGGTCGTTCGCCGGAAAGCCCAGGATTCTAGCTCAAGCTTTCAGGACTGCCGTGCCGCCCATGTACGGGCGCAGCACGTCGGGCACGGTGATCGAACCGTCGGCGTTCTGGTAGTTCTCCAGCACCGCCACCAGCGTGCGGCCCACCGCGAGGCCCGAGCCGTTCAGCGTGTGCACGAGCTCGTTCTTGCCCTGCGCGTTCTTGAAGCGGGCTTGCATGCGCCGCGCCTGGAAGGCTTCGCAATTCGACACCGAGCTGATCTCGCGGTACGTGTTCTGCGCCGGCAGCCACACCTCGAGGTCGTAGGTCTTGGTGGAGCCGAACCCCATGTCGCCGGTGCACAGCGTGACCACGCGATACGGCAGGCCGAGCTTCTGTAGGATGGCTTCGGCGTGGCCCCGCATCTCTTCCAGCGCTTCGTAGCTCTTCTCGGGGTGCACGATCTGCACCATCTCGACCTTGTCGAACTGGTGCTGGCGGATCATGCCGCGCGTGTCGCGCCCGGCGCTGCCGGCTTCGCTGCGAAAGCACGGGCTGTGCGCCGTGAGCTTGATGGGCAGCTGGCTTTCGGCCAGCACGCTCTCTCGCACGGTGTTGGTCAGCGAAATCTCGGACGTGGAGATCAGGTACTGCTCGGGCTGGTCTTCATCACCCCCGCGCATGACCCAGAACATGTCTTCGCGGAACTTGGGCAGTTGGCCCGTGCCCTCGAGCACCTCGCGGTTGACGATGTAAGGCGAGTAGCACTCGGTGTAGCCGTGCTCGTCGGTCTGCACATCCAGCATGAACTGCGCGAGCGCGCGGTGCAGCTTGGCCACCGGGCCACGCAGGAAGCTGAAGCGCGAGCCGGAGAGCTTCGCGCCGGTGTCGAAGTCGAGGCCCAGCGGGGCGCCGAGGTCGACGTGGTCCTTGACGGGAAAGTCGTAGGTCTGCGGCGTACCCCAGCGATGGAGCTCCACGTTCGCATGCTCGTCGCCGCCCACCGGCACGCTCTCATGCGGCAGGTTGGGCACGCTCATCAGCATCTGCGACAGCTCGGCCTGGATCACCTCCAGCCGGTCGGCACTCGCCTTGAGCTCGTCGCCCAGGCCGCCCACTTCGGCCATCACGGCCGAGGTATCCTGCTTCTGCGCCTTGAGCATGCCGATCTGCTTGGACAGGCTGTTGCGCTTGGCCTGCAGGTCTTCGGTGCGCGTCTGGATGGCCTTGCGCTCGGTCTCCAGCGACTGGAAGCGCTCGACGTCGAGGAAGGGCTGGGGGGTCTTGCGCTTCTCGAGCGTCTTGACGACGGACTCGAGGTCTTTGCGGAGCAGGTTGATGTCAAGCATGGTCTGCGGATTCTAGGAGGGGCTTACTTCAGACCCTTGGGCAACGGGAAGTGCACGGTCTCTTCCACCCCGTCCATCTTGCGCACCGACACCGCGCCCAGGGCCTTCAACCGGGTGATCACCTGTGTCACCAGGATCTCGGGTGCCGACGCGCCCGCGGTGAGGCCGACACGACGTTTGCCGTCGAGCCACTCGGGCCTCAGGTCGTCCGGCTGGTCGACCATGTAGGCGCTGGCTCCCAGGCGTTCACCGAGTTCGCGCAGGCGGTTGCTGTTGCTGCTGGTCGGGCTGCCCACGACGATGAGCACGTCGACCTGCGGGGCGAGCACCTTCACCGCGTCTTGCCGGTTCTGCGTGGCGTAGCAGATGTCCTGCTGCTTGGGCTCACGCACGCTCGGGAAGCGCCGCTTCACCGCCGCCAGGATGTCGGCCGCATCGTCGACCGAGAGCGTGGTCTGCGTGACCACCGCGAGCTTGTCGGTCTGCGCCGGTTGCACCCGCTCGACGTCGGCCACGTCTTCCACGAGGTGGATGCCTTCGCTGAGCTGCCCCATCGTGCCTTCGACCTCGGGGTGCCCCTTGTGGCCGATCATGATGAAGTCGTAGCCCTCCTTGTGGAGCTTGGCCACTTCCACATGCACCTTGGTGACGAGCGGGCAGGTGGCGTCGAAGATCGAGAAGCCGCGCTCCTGCGCTTCCTTGCGCACCGCCTGCGACACGCCATGCGCGCTGAAGACGAGCGTGGCACCCGCCGGCACCTCGGCCAGGTCTTCAATGAAGATCGCACCCTTGGCCTTCAGGTCATTGACGACGTAGGTGTTGTGCACGATCTCGTGGCGCACGTAGATCGGCGCACCGAACTTCGCGATCGCGCGCTCGACGATCTCGATGGCGCGGTCCACGCCTGCACAGAAGCCGCGCGGCTCGGCCAGCAGCACTTCGTCAAGCATCACAGCACTCCGATCAGGTGGACTTCAAACGTGACCGGCTGGCCGGCGAGCGGATGGTTGAAGTCGAAGAGCAGCCAATCGGGCCCCACTTCACGCACCACGCCGGCATAGCTGCCCTGGCCATCGGGCGTGGGGAACTGCACCACGTCACCCACGCTGTAGCGCTCGTCGGGGTCGCCCAGCTCGTGCATCAGCGAGAGCTTCACCCGCTGCAGCATGTCGGGGTTGCGCTCGCCGAAGGCCTCGCCTGGCGCCAGCTGGAACGAGGTGCGGGTGCCTTCGGCCAAGCCCAGCAGCTTCGCTTCCATCGCCGGGGCCAGCTGGCCCGAGCCGAGCGAGAGCGTGGCCGGCTTGTCGTTGAAGGTGTTGATGACGTCGGCGCCATCGGGGCCGCACAGGCGGTAGTGCAGGGTCAGGAAGGAGCCCGGCTGAACAGTTTGGATGGCGTGGTTCAAGGTGACGGCCCCCCCGGAAAGGCGAGGGAATGCGTTGGGGAGTACGAATAGACTGCCGCGAATTTTAGTTGGCACCCCCACATGGTTCTGAAAGACCTTCCGCCAGACGCACGGCCGCGTGAAAAGCTGCTGGCGCGCGGCCCCGATGCCCTGGCCGACGCCGAGCTGATCGCCCTCTTGCTGCGCACCGGCGTCAAGGGCCTCTCGGTGCTGCAGCTGGCGCAGCGGCTGCTCACCGACTTCGGCGGCCTCTCGGGCCTTTTGCAGGCCGAGCCCGACGACCTCAAGCGCATCAAGGGCCTGGGCCCGGCCAAGCGAGCCGAGATGAGCGCGGTGCTGGAGCTGGCGCGCCGCTCACTCTCGCAAGAGCTGATGCAGCGCCCCGTCTTCGACTCACCGGCCAAGGTGAAGGACTACCTGCGCCTGCAGATCGGCGGCAAACCGCACGAGGTGTTCGTGGTGCTGTTCCTCGACGCGCAGAACCGGCTGATCCGCGCCGAAGAGATGTTCCGCGGCACGCTGACGCAGACGAGCGTCTACCCGCGCGAGGTGCTGAAACGCGCACTCGACCTCGGCGCTGCCGCCGTGCTGCTGGCCCACAACCACCCCTCTGGCGCGGCCGAGCCCTCGCGGGCCGATGAATTCCTCACGCAGACCCTCAACAAAGCCCTGGCGTTGATCGACGTGCGGGTGCTCGACCACCTGGTGGTGAGCCAGGCCGAGGTGGTGTCGTTCGCCGAGCGCGGGCTGCTGTAAGGCTGCCCCGGCGATGTCCCCTGTTCGAGGGACGAGGCGCAGCCATCGCCTGTAACCGTGACTTGCGTCCTTTCCGCGGGCTAACGCCACTCCTACAGTGACGGCATGCTGTTCATTCAAAGGAGTGTGGAAATGAACACCAATGCCATTCTCTGGGCCGCCGGTGCGGTGCTGATGCTGGTCACCCTCGGCCAATGGATCGTGCTGCGCTCGCGCTACCTCGACGGCCTCAACAAACAACGCACGCGCCACGCCCTGCAGTTGCAGACGGCCGGCCAGCACATCGAGCAGGCCAAGCGCCAGATCGCCCAACTGCAACTCGACCTCGGCGGCGCCCGCTCACAACTGGCTCGCATCGCTGCACGCCAGCACCAGCAGGCCGCCATCCCGGTGCGCGCCGCTGCCGCCGACGCCCAGGCCGCCCGCCGCGAGGCGGGCGTCACCGCCAAACGCGGCGAGCCCTTCGACGGCTTCGCCGACACCTTGCCCGCGCTGCAGTACCCGCACGACCCCGGCGTGCTGGCCACCTACCCCCGCTCGCACTGAGCCCCACCGAGGGGTTTGGCGCGGGCGCTAAAGTGCCCGCATGAGCTCCCGCGGCCTGCACACCCTGTCGGAACTGAAAGCCGCGCTCGACCGGGCACGGCGCGAAGCCGAGCGGCAGGACGCCCTGCAACGCGAGATCGCCGCGCGCGAAAAGCGTGAGCGCGAACTCTTCGCGATCACCGTCGGCCCCGTGCAACCCGTGCGCCCCACCGGGCGGGCACGACAGGCGCGGGCCCTGCCCACGCCCGAGCCGCGCCAGCGTCAGCGCGACGAGCGCGAGGCGCTGCGCGAATCGCTGTCCGACGAGTTCAACGTCGACACCCTGCTCGAAACCGACGAGACGCTCTCCTTCCGCCGCCCCGAGATCGGCCTCGACGTGGTGCGCAAGCTGCGCCGCGGCGGCTGGGCCATCCAGGCGCAACTCGACCTGCACGGCCTGCGCCGCGACCCGGCGCGGGTGAAGCTCAACGCCTTCATCCGCGACGCGGCCGAACAAGGCCTGCGCTGCGTGCGCGTGGTGCACGGCAAGGGCCTGGGCTCACCCGGCCGCGAGCCGGTACTCAAAGCGCGCGTGCGCAGCTGGCTGGTACAGAAGAACGAGGTGCTGGCGTTCGTGCAGGCACGGCCGGCCGAGGGGGGCAGCGGCGCGCTGGTGGTGTTGCTGAAGGCCTCTTAGCGCGCGGGTTCACTCGCGAGCTGGCCGACCAAAGCCGGCGCGCTCATCTGGGCTGCCAAAGCCTCCGCCCAACGGGCACTGCCCGAGCGAGCCAGGTGCCCGTTGTCGTAGTAGACCGGCTGGCCCTCGACCATCGAGGCGCAGGTGCCGCTCTGGCACAGCACCTGCGACGGTGAGAACGATCCGGCAATGAAGGGTCGATTGCGCTCCTTGGCCTGGAAGAAGAACGCCGTCTGTTCGCGGTATTCGGCCGCGCTGTAGTCGAGCTTCGAGGTCGTGCCGCGCAAGAGCGCGAGCGCCGCGGCCCGAGGCACGTGCTCGCGCGAGCCGGGCACAGGCTCCCACAGGTAGACGGCCTTGCCGCTCGCGTGAAGTGCGCGCACCGTGGCATCGAACTGCTGCTGGAACAAGGCCACGGAGCCCGCCTCACCCAGGTTCCGATCGGGCGACGTGCTGAGACGGCCTTCGATGGCCTGGCGCCACGACGACACCAGGAACACGCTCTTGATCTGCGGGTCCGCGAGCGCCGTGGCGATCATGGTTTCGTTCAGCGAATGGCAGGTCGTGCCGCCCCGCTGGACGTGCACCCCGCGCAGCGGAGGGCAGGAGTTCATGAACGCGAAGCGCGCAGCCTGGCCTGTCTTCTTGAGCCAGAGGTCGATGGCATCCTGCGCAGCCCAGGCATGCGAGTCGCCCCAGATCGCCCACGTGGGCGCCTGACCCGGTGTGCCCAACGAACACAGGGCCGGGGCCGTTCCGGTGGTGGAAGCCCTGAACTCGGCGCAGGCGTCGCCGGGGCGATCGGTGGCGAAAGAGGCGACCCGTGCCACTTCGGCGGGCAGGCGCTGCGGCAGGCCGTGGGTGGCGATCACCGTGGCGCACAGCACGACGCTCAAGGCCAGCCCGGCACCATACCCGCCGACGAAGCCTCGGCGGCCCGGCAGCACGCGCCCGGTGCGAAACGGCGTCTCGACCCAGCGGTACAGCAGGGTCGACAGCACGAAGCACACCGCCACCATCGTCAGCCGCCAGCCGAGCGTGTAGCCCTCGCCCAGCTCATTGGACGCAAACACGTTGATCGGCCAGTGCACCAGGTACAAGGAATACGAGATGCGGCCGATGGCCACCATCGGTTTCGTCGACAAGACCTGCGTCGACCAGGCTCCGGGCGCACCGCCCGCGACCAGCAGGCACGCGGCCCCGAGCGTCGGCAACAAGGCAAAGGCGCCGGGGAAACGGGTGTCGGGTGTGTAGCCCGCAATTGCTGCGGCGATGAGCACTGCCCCCACCGCACCCAGCACATGCGCCAGGCCCACGTGCCGCAGACGCGGCGCCCAGGTCAACAGGGCGCCGATCAGCAGCTCCCAGGCCCGGGTGGGCATCAGGTAGAAGGTCGCTTCAGGTTTGGAGCCCACGAACTTCACGTTCAAGGCGAACGACAGCAGCGCCACCCCGAGCACGACCCACGGCGCGAGCGATCGCCCGCGCTTGAGCAGGAACACCAGCAGCAGCGGGTACAGGATGTAGAACTGCTCCTCGACCGAGAGCGACCAGGTATGAAGCAGGTAGATGTTGCCCGCCTGCAGCCCGAAGTAGTTGACGTTGCGCCAGAAGTAGATGTTGGCGACGTAGAACTGCGTCGCCGCCGCTTCTTCGGCGAGCTGCTGGAAGTCCGCCTGCAGCAGCCGCAGTGCGCCATAAACGAGCACCAACGCCAGCACGACGAAAAGCGCGGGCGCCAGCCGACGCAAGCGCCTGACCCAGAAGTCGATCAACGAGAACCGCTGCGCCTCGACCTGCTGCCGCACGATGGCCGTGATCAGGAAGCCCGAGATCACGAAGAACACGTCGACGCCGATGAAGCCGCTCTTGCCGGCCGAAAACAGATGGAAGTGAAAAACGACAACGAGCAGGACGGCGACTGCCCTCAGCCCGTCGATGTCCGGCCGGTAAGCGATGGCGCTTCCGTGCGCTTGTTCCGAATTGCTCGGCATGCGTTGCCCTCCTCATGTTGTGTGTGGAATCCCTCAAGGGGGGATTCTCACAAATCGGGCTCTGCAGGCCGGCCGCTGCCGGCGCTCAGGCGCCGTGCTGGTTCCGCATCCAGTCGGCGGTCTTGAAGAAGGCTTCCTTCAGGCGCGCGATCAGCGATTCGTCGAACCCTTCCTCCTGCATCGCCTGCACCATGCACGCCATCCACTGGTCGCGGCCCTTGATGCCGATGGCAAACGGCAGGTGCCGCGCCCGCAGCATCGGGTGGCCGAAGCGGTCGGTGTAGTGAGACGGGCCGCCCAGCCAGCCGCAGAGGAACCAGAAGAGCTTGTCACGCGAGCCTTCGGTGGTGGTGGGGTGCAGGGCGCGCAGCTCGGCGTAGGCCGGCTCCAGGTCCATCAGGTCGTAGAAGCGGTCGACGAGAGATCGCACGGCAGCTTCGCCGCCGACACGCTCGAAAGCGGTCTGGGTGTGTTCGGTCACGGGAATCGCGAGGGAAGAATCAGGATTCGCAGAGTTTGCCTGCGATGGCCGCAATGCCCTTGGCGGCGTCGCACCCTGGCAGCATCTCGAGCAGCAGCTGGCGCTTCTGCACCGCTTCGCGCACCGATTTGTCGGTGGGAATCTCCCCCAGCAGCTCGAGCTTCACCGGCCCCTTGCCCTCGGGCAGGCTCGGCGACACGAATCGGTCGACCACCTGCTGCAGCTGGCCGCGGATCACCCGGCCTTCGCCGGCCTTGCCCACCTGGTTGACGATGAGCGAGATGCGCTCGCGCTGCTGCTGCGTGGCGAGCACCTTCACCGTGGCGTAGGCGTCGGTGAGCGAGGTGGGCTCCGGGGTGGCGACCACGAGCACATCGGTCGCGAGCGAGACGGCGAACAGCACCACGTCGGAGATGCCGGCGCCGGTGTCGAGCAGCACCCGGTCGTAGCGCGGCGTGACGGTCTCGATGATGCGCAGCAGCTGGTCGCGCACCTCGGATGTCAGACGTGAATACTCGACCAGGCCCGAGCCCGCCAGCAGCACCGAGAAGCCGCCCGGTGCCGGCAGGATCGCGTCTTCGAGCTTGGCCTTGCCGGTGAAGACGTCGTGCAGCGTGATCTTCGGGAAGAGGTTGAGCACCACGTCGAGGTTGGCCAAGCCAAGGTCGGCATCGAGCACCAGCACCTTCTCGCCGCGCCGCGCCAGCGCCGCGGCCAGGTTCGCCGACACGAAGGTCTTGCCCACGCCGCCCTTGCCGCTCGTCACGGCCAAGATGCGGGCGGCACGGCCTGAAGCCGGTGCAGCGTTAGGGGGCGATGCAGGGGTGGTCATGACGTGTGTTGCTATTCGATGCCCTGGAACTGCGACACACCGAAGAGCAGCCCCTTCTCTTCGGCGCTCACGAGCGAGACTGGAGGCATTTCGAGGCAGGCCCGGTTCCGGCCCTCGGTCTTGGCGCGGTAGAGCTGCTGGTCGGCGCGCTCGATCCACAGCGGCGCCGAAGAGCGCACCCACTGCGGCGCAAAGGCCCCGCCCAGGCTGATGGTGATGTTGATCGACTCGGTGAGGCCGATGGCCACCGGCCGGTGCTCCACCTTGCGGCGAATGCGCTCGGCCACCGTCTGCCCGAAAGCGGGCGGGCAGTTGGGCAGGATGATCGCGAACTCTTCGCCGCCCAGGCGCGCCACCGTGTCCATCGGGCGCACGCATTCGTTGAGCGACTGGGCCACCGACTGGATCACCAGGTCGCCCGCCGCATGGCCGTGGGTGTCGTTCACCGCCTTGAAGCGGTCGATGTCGGCGATGAGCACCAACGCCGGCTCGCCGGCACGGGCCACGCGGTCGATCTCGCGGGCCAGCGCCAGCTCGAACTGGCGGCGGTTGGCCAGGCCCGTGAGCGGGTCGCGGCTGGAGAGGTTGCACAGCGCATCGATCACCGCCTGCAGCCAGGCGGCCTGGCCCACCTCGTCGCGGTCGGGCAGCGTGTGCCCCGATTGCGACAGCAACTGCAGCGCCGCTCCCAGCTTCAGCTGTGAGGGTTCGGGGTTTGCGGGGGTGTTAGCCACGTCGGTCGAAGGGTTGTCGGGCAGTCTACAGCGACCCCCTTGGTGAGCCAGCGCGAGATAGGGGGTGAAGGCCTGCCAACTTGGCCCTTTCGGCGCGCTCAAGCCGCCCAGACTTCAGGCCGATAAGACCCGCAGAACCGGGCTCGCCGACCTTCCGGCGCACGCATACGACCAGGACAAGCTTCACCCATGAGCGCCGCATCCCCTGCCGAACTCGCCGCCTTGCGCAACGCCGCCACCGCTGTGGCCGACCGTGCCGACCAGGAGTTCACATTCAGCAGCGCCGACTTCGACCGCGTGCGCCAGCTGATCTACCAGCACGCCGGCATCAGCCTGCACGCCGGCAAGCAGGCCATGGTCTACAGCCGCCTGTCGCGCCGCCTGCGCGAGACGAGCCAGCGCTCGTTCAGCCAGTACCTGCAGTCGCTCGAGAGCCTGCAGCCGTCGCACCCCGAGTGGCAGGAGTTCGTGAACTGCCTCACGACCAACCTGACCTCGTTCTTCCGCGAAGAGCATCACTTCCAGATGCTCGCCACCGAACTCAAGGCCCGCGCCGGCCAGAGCGTGCGCATCTGGTGCAACGCCGCGTCGACCGGCGAGGAACCCTACTCGCTCGCCATGACCTGCGCCGAGAACATGCCCTCGGGCTCGGTGAAGATCATGGCCAGCGACATCGACACCAAGGTGCTCGCCACCGCCGGCCGCGGCGTCTACAGCGCCGATGCACGCGGCCTCTCGCCCGAGCGGCTGCGTGCCCACTTCCTGCGTGGCAAGGGCGCCAACAGCGGCTCCATCCGCGTGAAGCCCGAGCTGGCCCGCATGATCGAATTCCGCACGCACAACCTGATGGAAGCGCGCTGGCAGCTCGGCGAGCCCTTCGACATCGTGTTCTGCCGCAACGTGATGATCTATTTCGATGCGCCCACGCAGCGCCGCGTGCTCGAGCGCATCCACGGCGTGATGAAACCCAAGAGCCTGCTGTTCGTGGGCCATTCCGAGAACTTCACCGAATCGAAAGACCTCTTCCGCCTGCGCGGCAAGACGGTCTACGAGCGCGTGTGACGCCCTCGCTCAAGCCCACCCAGAAGCACACCGATATCGGGACAACATGGCCTTGATCTCCTCCTCCAACCCAGCCCCCGGCTCGCGCCTGGAGCGGCTGAAATCGCAAGCACGCAAGCCTGGAGAGGCCTCGTTCTTCTTCTACGACGCGCACTTCAAGAACGACGCGGTGAAGATCCTGCCCGGCGAGTACTTCGTGCACAACGAAGACATGCTGATCATGACCACGCTCGGCTCGTGCATCGCCGCGTGCATCTACGACCGCAACGCCAAGGTCGGCGGCATGAACCACTTCATGCTGCCCGACGGCGCCGGCGACTCGGGCCGCTACGGCTCGTATGCGATGGAACTGCTCATCAACGAGATGATGAAGCGCGGCGCCAACCGCATGACGATGGAAGCCAAGATCTTCGGCGGCGGCCAGGTGGTAAGCGGCATGACCACGATGAACGTGGGCGAGCGCAACACCAACTTCGTGATGGACTACCTGAAGACCGAGCGCATCCCCATCGTCTCGAAGGACGTGCTCGACGTGTACCCGCGCAAGGTCTGCTTCCTGCCGGGCAGCGGCAAGGCCATGGTCAAGCGCCTTGCGCCCACCAACACCGAAGCCCTGCTGGCACAAGACCGCGCCGCAGCCCAGAAGGCCGTGCCCGCCTCCACCGGGGGTGGCTCGGTCGACTTGTTCTGAAGCGGAAACGGGAGAACAACAACATGCCCAAGACCCGCGTCATCGTGGTGGACGACTCGGCCCTGGTTCGCAGCCTGCTCGCCGAGATCATCAACCGCCAGGCCGACATGGAATGCATCGGTGCGGCCGCCGACCCTTTGGTCGCCCGCGAGATGATCCGCAACCTCAACCCCGACGTCATCACGCTCGACGTGGAGATGCCGCGCATGGACGGCATCGACTTCCTCTCGAAGCTGATGCGCCTGCGGCCGATGCCGGTGGTGATGGTGTCGACGCTGACCGAGCGCGGCGCCGACGTCACGCTCAAGGCCCTGGAGCTCGGCGCCATCGACTTCGTCGCCAAGCCCAAGATCGGCGTGGCCGACGGCCTGCGCCTGCTGGCCGAAGACATCACCGACAAGGTGCGCATCGCGAGCAAGGCGCACATCCGCAAGGCCGCCCCTGCGCCGGCCGCCACGGGCAACGCCGCCTCGACCACGCGGCCCGCGCCGCTGGCGCCGGTGTCCCTCGGCCGCCTGTCGACCGAGAAGATCATCTTCATCGGCGCCTCCACCGGCGGCACCGAGGCCACCAAGGAAGTGCTGATGAACCTGCCGCCCGATTGCCCGGCGGTCGTCATCACCCAGCACATGCCGCCCGGCTTCACCAAGAGCTATGCCGCACGACTCGATGGCCTGTGCAAGATCCGCGTGGCCGAAGCGCGCGACGGCGAGCGCATCCTGCCCGGCCATGCGTACATCGCCCCCGGTGGCTTCCACCTGAGCGTGGAGCGCAGCGGCGCCAACTACATCGCCCGCGTGCAAGACGGCGACCCGGTCAACCGCCACAAGCCCTCGGTCGAGGTGCTGTTCAAGTCGGCCGCACGCGTGGCCGGCCCCAACGCGCTGGGCATCATGCTCACCGGCATGGGCGGCGACGGTGCGCGTGCCATGAAAGAGATGCGCGACGCCGGCAGCTACAACTACGTGCAGGACGAAGCGTCGTGCGTGGTGTTCGGCATGCCGCGCGAAGCCATCAACGCGGGGGCGGCGCATGAAGTGCTGCCGCTCAACCAGATCGCCGGCAAGCTCATCGAGCGCCTGCGCAGCACGGCAGGCATGTCGACCAACCGGGTGTAAGGGGCCCCCCAGTCGCTGGCGCTCCTGCCCCCGAGGGGCTGAGCCCGGACGCAGCTTGTCCAGTGGACAAGCTGTGCCTGGCGAAGAGCCGGGCCTCTGGCCCGGCGCGGCCTGCAAGGCCCACGCCAGGGGCCCGGCAAAGCCGGTTCCCCGGCGCGTGGCTTGAGGGCAGCGGCGCTTCGCGCGCTGGTCATCGGGCGAGGGCGGGTTCTTGCGCCGTTGAGCATTTCCGGCGATCGATTTCGGTGAGCGTCGAACGCTCGACCGCAGGCTGCGCGCGCCGCACGCCGAGGATCTCGGCCAGGTTTGCACGCGGGTCGAGCATCGGCCGCAGGTGGGTGAGCGGACCGGTGAGCAGCGCCGTCACACCCGGGCCGTGGCCGCTCACCGTGCTGTCGCCGTGCACGATCACGCCGATGGTCACGCGCGTCTGCCGCGCCGAGGTGCCGAAGCGCGTGTCGTTGCCGACGATCGCCACCATGTCGCCGAAGCGCAGGCTGCCCAGGCGGTAGCGGCGACGCGTCTCGCGGTCGACGAGCTGGATGTCGGTGTCGCCGCGCCAGGCGGTGTTCTTGCCCAGGCCCGAGCCCATCACGCGGGCCGGCACCAGGTGCGTGACGGGCGCATGCAGCTGCCCGTCGCGCTGTACCAGGCCCCAGCGGCGGATGAGCCGCGGCGAGCAGTTCATCGCGGTGATGCGTGGGTGGTCGAGCAGGCGCAGGCCCATGCCGTGCGAGACGATCTGCACCCGGTCGCCGATCTGCAGGCGCATCAGCACATCGGTCGGGAAGTCGACCATCACATGGTTCACGCCGCCGTGCTTGCCGGTCACCACGCCCGTCTTGCCGGTGCAGGGGCCGCTGATCACACGCGCCAGGTTGCCCACGCAGGCGTAGGTGAGCAGCGCGTTGTTGGGCCCGTCGCGCGGGCCGATCACCTCGCGGCTGTTGTTGTGCAGCGAGACGCCGGGCTCGATGTGGTCGCCCGCCATGCCCACGCACAGGTCGCCGATGCGCCGGTTGAGCACGATGCCGCCGGTGCCCGGCAGCACGCGCGGCACGCCGTCGTGGCCCACGCGGTGGGGCGCGGCGCGTGCCACCGGATGCGCGATCTGGCCGGCCACGCTCACCGCCACCAGCTCGTCGGCGTTGATGCGCGGGGCGCTGCGGCTCACACGGGGTACCACCAGGCGTTGGCGCGTGTCCATGGGTCGGTTTCGTCGTCGGCGCTCGCGATGTCGGGGGCTGCGCGGGGTGCCACGAGCACATGCACCACCGCCAGCGGCGGAAGAGACTGCAGCAAGGCGGCGAGCCCCACGGCCGCGAGGGATTGCCGGACCAGCTGGCGCTCGGCGGCGAACAGCCCGGGACCGTCGTCAGCGTTGCGCTCCACCGGCAGGTGCAGGCGCTGCAGGGCTTGCACCGGCCAGGGCGCGGCATCGCCTGCCCCGCAGGGGGTCAGGATCATCGCGCCCTCCAGGGCGGCCGACAGCGCCACGGCGTCATACGCTGCCACCACCGGGTCGAACCCGCGCCGCCAATCGGCGCTGGGCATCGCGTCGTGCCGCGTGGCGAGCGCTTCCGACAGCCACTCGTAGCGGCCGAGCAACTCATCGTCCAGCGTGCCCTTGATCTGCGACTCGGCCAGGTTGTCGCCCACCCAGCGCAAGGTCCACGAGCCCGCGTCCGTGCGTTCGCGCAGCAGCAGCCATTCGTGAAGGGCCGTCGAGTCCGGCCCGGCATCACGCAGGAGCTCGCTCGCATCGAGCAGCTGCCAGAACGAGCGGGTGAGCCAGGTCTCGAAGACGCGTGTGAGCCGCTGCGCGAGCCGCGGGCCGGCGGCGTGTCCCAACGCAAGCGCAGGGTCGACCACACAGCGCAGCTTGGGCTGCTCGACGGTCACGCGCAGGTCGCTGGCACCCATGATCAGGCGTCGAATTCGTCGAAGACATCGGTTTCCAGAAGACGCAACCCGGGGGTGCCGGGGCGGCGGCTGCGCGTCTCGTTGATCACCGGGTTGCGGTTGTTGGCCGCATAGACCACCTTGCGGATGATGTCGCCGGTGCGCGGATGGATCTGCAGGAAGACGCCACGCCGGTTGCTGCTGTGCTGGAGGTGGTCACGGATGTGGTCGTCCATTCCGCGGCGGGTGGTATCGACCTCGATGTGCGTGGTGCGGTGCCGCTGCGGGTGGCGGAACTGCAGGTCAGGCCACAGGTCGGGGTTGCCGACTTCCCGGCCGTACTCGCGGCGGCGGTGCGTGACGAAGATGTTGCTGCGCGGGAACCAGCGCTGGACCTGCTGCGCCACCTGCCCGATGACGCGCTCATGCGGGCGCTGGATGATCGCGTCATCGACACCCTCGTCGAAACCATCCCGGAAGTAGTGGTAGGACATTCGCGCTCCTCACGCCGCCTGCGGCACGCCCAGCACGCTCTGCAGCGCCGGGGTCACGCCGGGGAAGCCGCGCCCTTCGGGCGTCATGCGGTAGGCCGCGACCCAGGCTTCGGCATGCGCCCCCATCGGCCGCACGGTGCTCTGGAAGAGGATGGGGTCGATGGCGGTCTTGAAGTCGTTGTCGGCCACGAACTGCAGGATGCGCCGCCCGCTCTCGGCCATCTTGGCGCGCTGCGAGGGCTCGGCGGTGCCGCCGAGGTAGCGGTTGGAGACGATCTCGACCACGTCCCACTTGGTGTTGGCGTCGAAGGCCTTCTTGATGTCGGGCGAGTCGAGCAGCTGCAGGATGGCCTTGAGGTGGTGGCCGGTTTCCATCGCCAGCGAGAAGATGTTGCCGTAGGTGGAGCGGTCGAGCGCGTAGCGCAGGTCGAGGCCGATGCGCTGCACGGTGGCCACGCTGCCGAAGGGCCGCTGCTCGATGAGCTGGCCGCCACGGATCACCTCGCCGATCAAGAGGTCGCGGAAGTACTGGCCGAGCGAGACCATGAAGCCCACGAGCTGGCGGTGGAAGTTGCGGTTGACCACCGCGCCGGCGGGCGGCGCATTGGTGCCGTAGTTGAAGGCACGGCGGTAGGCCACCATGCGCTCGTTGCGGCCGTAGCGCAGCGGCCGCCACTTTTCGAGCAGGTACAGGCCGCGCGCGCCAGGGCCGCGCTGGATGCGCATCTTGCCCAGGCGGAACAGGCGCAGGAGCGTCTCCACCACCTCGAAGATCTTCATGCGCTCGTGCTGGTAGATGTAGTACAGCTCGGCCGCCGCATGCAGCTGGCTGGGCACGATTGCGTCGTCGAAATCGGGCGTGATGTGCGGGTAGGAGATCTGGTCGAAGTCGGGCGCGCCCTTGTCGCCGAACCCGATCAGGTCGAGGAAGCCGTCGCGGCCCTCGCCGCCGGTGGCCGCGCCCTTGAGCAGCTCGCCGAAGCGCTGCTCGAAGGAGCCTTCGAACTTCTGGCGCTGCTCGGGCGGCATGGCGGCAAGCTGGTCGCGCAGGAAGGTCTCCCACAGCCGCTGGATGGTTTCGGTGGTCTGGAAGCTCATGACCTTTTCTCCTGGAACGGTGGTCGGGCATTGCGTGGATGGGGCCGGTGCTCAGGCATCAGGGTTTGGCCTTGCGCGCGCGGGCCTTGCGGGCCGGGGCGGCGGGGGTGGCCGCGGCGGTGCCGGGCGTTGGGGCGGCCTTGGGCACGGGCGGCCAGTCGGGTGCGGCGCCCGAAGCGGTAGCGGCGACCTCGCACTTGGCGGCCAGCAGCAGCGCGGCACGGCGGTTCAGCTCGGCGAAAAGGCGCGGGTCGTCTTGCGGGGCACCGGCCTTCTGCCACTGCTCGAAGGGCTGCAGGTCGACGGCGCGGCTGAGCAGCACCAGGGCATTGGCCGCGGGCGTGCCAGCGAGGAGCCGGCCCACGTCGGCCACCAGCGTGCGCGTGGTGGGGTCACCGAGCCTGGCGAGCACGCTGTCCAGGGTGACGTTGCGGCGGTCCATCAGCGGGACGGCCAGCGTGGTGAGGCGGGCGATGACGGTGTAGGCCAGGTCGGACATGTCACCTCGCGACACACAGCTGTCGGTGCGCGAGCGGGTGTTGTCGGCCAGTTGTTCGGCGGCCGTGACGCTGCGGCGCAGGAGCTCGGCGTCGGTGGCGCTCATCTGCGTGGTGACGCTGAAGCTCGTGGGCAGGCGCAAGCCGCCGATCGCCTTGTCGATCGAGCTGATGTCGCCCTTGAGCACCTTCAGTTCCGACAGCTGGCGCCGCTCGGTGTCGAGCGTGTCGATCCTGTTCTGCCAGAAGGGGCTGCGCGCCGGGCCGACGGCCACGGTCGGCTTGGGCGCAGGCGCCGGTGCGGGCGCCGCGGCCCCCACGAGGCGTCTGACCACACGGCCCTGGGCCGTGTCAGCGAAGTCGGGAACGATGGAAGTCGCCATGAGGGGCTCCTGTGTCGTGGGTCGTTCGTGTCAGCGCCCGCTGCCGTTCCGGCCGCTGTTGTAGGCAATGGTGTCGAGCGAGGTCTCGAGGTGCGCCGGGATGTTCGGGCCGTGCAGCCCGCAGTCGGTCTGCACGTTGGTGGCGCCGGCGGCGAGCAGGGCCATCGCGTTTTCGAGCAGCGCCGACATCTCGCCGTCCGGGCCGAACACCGTGGAGGTGCGGATGCAGTTGGGCGCCATCTGGTCGACCAGCTGCTCCCAGCGCTGCTCGCCGTCGCGCTGCAGGCACAGCTCCTGGTGCAGCACGTCGGTGAAGCGGAACACCGAGCCCGGCACGATGCCGTTGGCCAGGCGCCAGGCTTCGAAGTTGTTGCGGGTGTGCTTTTCCCAGTCGGCCCACTCGGGCGTGCCGGCCTTGGGCCGCAGCAGGCTGCTCAGGTTGACGAGGGTGCGGCGCAGCTCGGGCCGCGGCGTGGCGCCGACGGGTTCGTCGGCGGCGGCGGGGTCGCCGCGCTGCGGCGGGTCGGTGGCCTGGCCGGCGGCGGTGGTGGTGAGCAGCAGCGCGTCCATCAGGTAGCTGTAGGCGGCGGCGCGCAGCTCGGGCTGGCCGAGGTCGTCACGGCCCACGGCATAGAGGTCGATCGCACGGTCGACGTCGTACAGCGCCTTGTCGAGCAGGATCTGGCTGAGCGCGGTGGTGTCGTCGCAGTTGCAGCGCATCAGACAGTCGAGCTGGCTCGCAAGCCGCCCGCGCTCGATGGTGAGCTTCGTCAGGCGGCGGTCGGCTTCGTGCTCCTCTTCCTGCGTGTAGAGCCCGTAGAAGACGATGGGCGGGCGTGCCACGCGCAGCAGGCGGAAGCCCCCCGCGGTGCCAAAGCCGTCGGCGAAGAGGCGCAGCGCTTCGAGGAAAGACGTGAGCGGCGGCGACTCGGGGTTGACGAGCTGGTAGCCGAAGTTGATGAGCCGGTAGAAGCGCTGCAGGTCCACCTGCGCGGTGGAGCCGAGCGCACGCAGGCCGGAGGCCGTGCCTTGCGCGGCGCGGCGCACCAGCGCGTCCATCGTGCGGCCGAGCTCCTGCTCGGTCATGAGCGCCCGCAGGTCGCCCTGGCCTTGCAGCTCCAGCGCATCGAAGAGGCGGCGGTAGGCGTCGATGCCACGTGGCCAGTCGTTGGGCTGGCCGGTGAATTGCAGCGAGCCCAGCAGGTTGCGCAGCGCGTGCATGCAGGCGTCGCGCCGTGTCTGCAGCTCGGAGTACGGCGCTTGCAGCAGGAAACGCCCGCCGGCAAAGCCGTTGTTGGCCATGCTCTCGCCCACCAGCACGAGGATCACCGAGTTCACCTCGTCGATGCTCTGCGCGAGGCTGCGGTAGCTGTCGTTCATCGAGGGCGTGAGCGCGCCCACCAGGCGGGCCAGCCGCGCATAGTCGCCGAGCGTGCGGCGCAGGCCGAAGGCGCGGTCGCGCTGGCGCGGGTCGAGGCCGAAGCGCGCGGCGTTGGTCGCCTCGGCCACCGCGGCACGGATGGCGTCGGCCCAGCCGTCGAGCTCGGGCGCCACGTCTTTCAGGAGGTTGCTGGAGGTGAGCTCCTGCAGGTCCTTGTCGACGTCCTGGCGGGCCTGCTCGAGATCGATCGCGGTGGCGGTGCGCTCCATCGCCGCCGGCACGAAGAGCGGCTTGGTCTGCAGGAAGGGCAGCCCCTGCGCCTCCTGCTCGATGGCGCGGGTGCGCGCATCGTGCTGGTAGCGCTCGCGCAGCGCGTTGGCGATCTGCTGCGGGTTGCTCGGGTCGCCGACGCCGAGCTCGCGGCGGATCAGGTTGTCCATCTCCAGACGCAGCGGGTCGGGCGTGCCCACGTCGCCGCGGGCGGGGGTTCCGATGTAGGCCAGGTTCGACATGTTCGGGTCCTCGTTGAGTGAATCAGGCGGCAAGCTTCAAAGGCTCTCGCCGCGGCAGCGGGGGGGCGGTGGCCTGCGGTGCGCCCTGCGCCGACCGCTGGGTCTGGATGAGCTGCTCGATCACGCTGCGAGCCAGGCGCTGCGGCGCCACGCGCCCGCCTTCCAGCGCGTAGTGCGCGGCGCTCACCAGGTGGCGCGGCGCGAGCGCCGTGCTGTGCCCGGCGGCCAGCCGGCGGGCGCCGTCGCGGATGGCCGCCTCGTCCTGCGGGCCGTAGGGGATCACGTCGGCCAGCGCACGCTGCGCGAGATTGCGCCGCGTCTGGAACGCGATCTCGTCGACCACCTCGGGAATCACCCGCGGTGCACTCGAGATCAGCGCCGGCGGGATGCGGTTGACCCCGTCGCGCTGGTACAGCGCCTGCCACACGCGCAAGAGCCGCGCCGCGTGGTCGGTGAAGCCGATGCGCCGCAGCATCTCGGCCAGCAGGTACACGCGCAGGTAGGCCGTGGGGTGCGCGCCGCCGGGCCGGTAGGTCAGCGTGCGCGGCTGCGGGTGCGCCAGGAAGTCGGCCATGCCCCAGGCGGCGGCCGGCCCGCCCAACAAGATGGCGGCCAGGTCCGCAAAGATTTCCTTGTGCCAGCGGCCATAGACGGTGGCGAGGAAGGGGTCGCGGGCCGAGCCCATCACCCGGCGCAGCACGGCCTGGCGGTTCTCCTGCCAGATGCCCAGGTCCGACTGCAGGTTGTGCGCCACTTCGTGCAGGAAGACCGACTGCCAGGGCTGGTCGCGGTCCCAGGGAATGCGGATCAGCGGGAACGGATTCGCTTCTCCCAACAACCTCGACAGCGACACGCCGCGCCGCATGGTGGCAGGCGAATAGCCGTGCTCCATGTAGCACACGGGCTTGAGCAGCGCGCCCTCGAAGATGCGCGGTGCGGCCTCGCGCACCGCGAGGTAGCAGTCTTCGGCGATCACGTCGTGCGCGGCGAGCGAGGGGCCGAAGGCGGTGCCGCGCTGCGCCAGCACTTCGTAGAACATGCCGAAGAGCCGGCGTGCCCGGTCGAGCTCGCGCTCGACCAGCGCCACGTCGATCAGCACGCGCTGCACCGGGCGGCCCTCCCACCCCTGGCGCAGTTGCGCGAAGCGTGTGCGGATGCGCTGCTCCACCCGCGCCAGCCGGTTGTTGGCGGCATCGAAGTGGCGCGCCGACGGCGCGTAAGGCATGTCTTGCGGGCGCAGGCCAACGAAGGCGTTGTCGATGCGTGCGAGCCGCGAGAGCCGGGCCGACAGCCCGTTGATCTTGGCGCGCAGGAATCGCCGTACCGATGCGGTCTGGGCCGACATGGACATGCTCCTTGGGTCGTGGTGCGTGCGGGCCTAGCGGGCGCGGATGTGGATGGACACCGGGCCGCGTAGGTTGATGCGCCGGCCCGCGCCGCAGTGCGCGCAGCCCCCGACCGCACCGCCCCGCCGCGCGGCGGCTGCCGTGCCCGGCGTGACCACCGCGGCACGCCGCGCCACCGGCGCCACCGTGCGGGCGATCACGCGCGCTGCCGCACCGCGCGGCGTGGTGCGGCGCGCGGCCGGCACCAGCGGCCGGGCGAGGCGGCGCACCGCCTGCGGCCGGCGCGCCACTGCCTGCGCGGCACGCTGCACCACCGCGCGGCCTGGCGCGGCGGCACGCGCCGCTGCTGCACCACACGCCGCTTGGCCGCACCGCACGCGCCACCGCACGCGCGGCGGGCGGGCCCTGGCGGCACCATGCCGGCGCACCGCACGCGTCACGCCCCGCACCGCGGCGCGGCGCACCGCCGGCGCGGCGCGCGCGATGGCCGGCACGGCGCGGCGCACCACCATGCCGGCGAGCACCGGCGCGGCGGCGTCGATGCCGTCTTCGTCAAGGCCGTCGACCAGCTCGTCGAAGGCTTCGAACTCGTCGGCACCGTCGGCGAGCAGGCGGCCGGCCACGTTGGCGATGCGGCCGATCATCTGCGCCTGCGGGATCGGGATCATGCTGGCGATCGGGCCCACCACACGCGCGGCCTGGCCCACGCCGCGGCCCACGCGGCGGGCGATGTTGGCCGCGCCGCTGGCCAGGCTGCGCAGGCGGCTGAAGAACTCGTCGCCATCGGCGGCGTCGAGCGCGTCGGCCACAGCGTCTTCCAGCGAATCGACGTCGTCGCCGGCATCGAACTCGTCGTAGCCCTCGCCTTCGTCGAACTCGTCGTATTCGTCATAGGCGTCGTAGTCGTCGCCTTCGTCGAACTCATCGGCGCCCAGCAGCCCGCCGAGCAGGCCGCCCAGCCCCCCACCGCCGCCGCCCCCTGGGGCACCACGGCGCCCGCGGCGTGCACCGCCACGCCCGCCACCGCCCAGCAGGCGGCCGAGACCACCGGCGATGGCGCCGAAGAACTCGTCGTCGCCCTCGTCGCCTTCGTCGTAGGCATCGTCGTCATCGCCCTCGTCGTACTCGTCATAGTCGTCGTAGGCACTCGCCGCACCGCCCGCAGGGCCCTCGGCGGCGTCGTACATCAGGTCGTCCATCACGTCGGCTTCAAATCGGTCCATGGTTTGCTCCTTTCAGCACCGTGTTTCGAGAGTTACGCCCGCTGCGGGCTGATGGTCAGGGTGACCGGTCCTTGGAAGGTGAAGGTGCGCGTGCCGCGGGGGCCCGGCATGGCCGGTGCGCCACGCCCCATCGACGCAGGCCGCGCGAGGGGCCGGGGGCCTGCCGCACCGCTCTGGGGCTGTGCCAGTCGGCGCACCACCTGCGGGTTCTGCGCAACGCGGCGCGCGGCTTGCGGCAGGCCCCGCCGCACCACCTGCATCGCACGCTGCGGCGTGGGCGCACGCCGCGTGGCCACCCGCGTGGCGGCCTGCGCCAGGCGCGGCAACGCGGCCACCGCCCGCGGCCCGCGGTGGCGCACGAGCTCGCGTGCCGCCGCGGCCACGCCGCGCACCAGGGCGCGGCGCCCCGCCTGCGAGACCTGCTGCAGATTGCGAAAACCCAGGCCGCGTGCGGCGGTGCGAGCCGCCAGCGCCACCACCGCGGGCAGCGCCTCGTCCACCCCGTCCTCGGCGAAAAGGTCGGCCATGTCGTCGAAGGCCTCGAAGGCATCGGCGCCCTGCCCCATCAGCTGGCTGAGCTGCGCGAGCAGCCCCTGCGCGCCACCCGCGGCACGGCCCACGCCCTGCGCCATGCGGCCCACGTTGCCGAAAGCACCGGCCGCCCCCGGCGCGCCGAGCATGCGTGCGAGCCGGGCGGCGGCCTGGGCGGCAGGCGCCACGCGCCGCGCCGCGCCCCCCACCTGCCCGGCCACCTGGCCGGCCCGCTGCGCGAACGAGCCCACACGCCCCGCCACGCTGCCCCCGGCTCCCCGCCCGAGCGCACCGGCGGCGCGCCCCAGGCCACCGAGCAGGCGGCCGAAGAATTCATCGTCGTCGGCCGCATCCAGGCCGTCGGCGATCTCTTCTTCGAAGGCGTTCCACACCGCCATGTCGTCGGCGCCTTCGCCGAAGGCATCGCCCAGGTCGTCGGCACCGTCGCCGTCGAAGGCGTCGCCGCTGGCCACGGCCGGGCCCATCTCGTCGACGAACTCGTCACCCGACGCGTCGGCCTCGTCAAAGCCGTCGTCGCCGGCGTCGTAGCCTTCACCCGCCGCGTCGAGCGCATCGGTGTCGTCCATCACGTCGCTGTCAAAAGGTTGATCCATCGGGTGCCTCCGTCGTGGCCGGGTCGGTTGACCATGCGATGGACTCTAGGCAGCGCGACCACGAGCGACCAGTCCGCGTTGTCGCTCGCCCGGATGGGCGCGCTCCGGCGTGCTCTCGCAAGCGCGGGCCCTCGTTCGCATACCCTCAAAAGCACGTGTCCATCGAGGCCTGTCAAATCGATCAGGTCCCCTAACACTTGGGGTGATGCGACAGGTGGTGAGGTGGCACGATCGCCCCCTCAGTCGCCGGCCAGGCAGCCCGCGACGCGGGGACGGGGGGCACGGATGAACGAGCACCATCACGAGAGCGATGCGCACTGCGAGAGCGCATCCGCCGGGACGAGCGTCCGTGTCGGCAGCCAGCTCTGCCGCATCATCTGTGTTGATGACATCGTGCCCAAGCACGTCGTGGAAGGCCGCCACCATGCGCGGCCCCGCCTCGTGTATGCGGCCGGCGAGCTGGCTCACTTCGAGATCGGCCTCCACCGCTACGCCCTGGTGCTCGACGCCGACGCGAAGGAAGAGGCGAGCGTGCCGCGCGAGAACCTGCACGACCTGCTGACCAACCGCGAGATGCAGATCGTGCAGTTCGTCTGCCTGGGCTACCTCACCAAGCAGATCGCCGACCGACTGCACCTCAGCGAGTTCACGGTGCGCTCGTACCTCAAGACGATCTACTGCAAGCTCGGCGTGCGCTCGCGTGCGGCGATGGTGTTCCGCTACACGCAGACCTTCGGCGCGGTGAAGGCCGATTGACCCGCCGAGGCATCAGCCCAGGATCAACCGAGGAAGAGGGCCTGCAGGTCCGAGAGGAAATCGAAGCCGCGCGGCGTGGGCCGCACACGGGCGAAGTCCCGCTCGACGAACCCGCGCTTCTGCGCTTCGTCGAGCGGCTTGGCAATCGCCGACAGCGGCAGGCCGGTGCGCTCGGTGAAGCGCGCCAGCTCGAAGCCATCGCGCAGGCGCAGCGCGTTGAGCATGAACTCGAAGGCCAGCGCGTCGCGCTTCACCTCTTCGTCGTTCGAGATGGCCTGGCCTTCCGCCGCCTTCGCCATGTAGGTCTGCGGCTCACGCCAGCGCACCTGGCGCACCACGCGGTGCGGAAAACTCAGCTTGCTGTGCGCCCCGGCGCCGATGCCGAGGTAGTCGCCGAACTGCCAGTAGTTGAGGTTGTGCTGGCAATGGTGGCCGCGTTGTGCGAAGGCTGAGACTTCGTAGCGGGCGAGCCCGGTCGTTGCCGTCTGCTCGGTGATCACGTCCAGCATGTCGAACGCGGTGTCGTCGTCGGGCACCGTCGGCGGGTGCTTGGCAAACCAGGTGTTCGCCTCGATCGTCAGGTGGTAGATCGACAGGTGCGGCGGCGCGTAGGCCAGCGCCTGCGCGAGGTCTTCGCGCAGCTCGGCCACCGTCTGCCCCGGCAGGGCGTACATCAGGTCGAGGTTGAAGGTGTCGAAGGTGTCCTTCGCTTCTTCCACTGCGGCCCGGGCCTGCGCCGCATCGTGCACACGGCCGATGGCCTGCAGCTTCTCGTCGTTGAAGCTCTGCACACCGATCGACAGGCGCGTGACACCCGCGGCCTTGTAGCCACGGAAGCGATCGCGCTCGAAGGTGCCGGGGTTCGCTTCGAGCGTGATCTCGCAGCCGGGCTCCAGCGGCAGGCGTGCGCGCACGTCGGCGATCAGCTCGCCGATGGCGTCGGGCGAGAAGAGGCTGGGCGTGCCGCCGCCGATGAAGACGCTGTGGATGCGGCGGCCCCAGATGAAAGGCAGCGCGGCTTCCAGATCGGCGCGCAGCGCGGCGAGATACGCCGCCTCGGGCACGCCGCCCTTCTGCTCATGCGAGTTGAAATCGCAATACGGGCATTTCTTCAGGCACCACGGCAGGTGCACGTAGAGCGACAGCGGCGGCAACGCGCCGAGGTTCATCACCCCAGGGCGCATGTAGCGCGCGACGAGGTCCTCGGTGCGGCCCGGGCCGGCCGCCGTGATGGGGATGTCAGCCAAGGTGCCACACGTCTCGCATCAGCGCGAGCATTTGCTGCGACGCGATCGCGCGATGGCTGTGTGCGTTCTTGGTGGCGGCATCGAGCTCGGCCACGCTCTTGCCGAGCGAAGGGATGAACAGCAAGGGGTCGTAGCCAAAGCCGCCTTCGCCACGCGGTTCCCAGAGCACCACGCCGTCCCAACGGCCGAAAGCGATCAAGGGCTCGGGGTCGTCGGCCGAGCGCACCGCGACCAACGCGCTGACGAAACGCGCGCGGCGATCGTCCTTGTCGTCCATCTGCTCCAGCAGGACACGGTTGTTCTCGTCGTCATCCTTGGGGCGGCCAAAGAGCGTGGCGTAGCGGGCCGACAGCACGCCGGGCGCGCCGCCGAGTGCGTCGACACACAGGCCCGAGTCGTCGGCAATCGCCGCCGACTTCGCGTGGGCCGCGGCATGCCGCGCCTTCTCCAACGCGTTCTCGACGAAGGTGACGTGCGGCTCTTCGGCTTCAGGAATGCCGAGGCTGCCTTGCGTGACGAGCTCCAGGCCCAGCGGCGCAAAGAGCGTCTGCAGCTCGACGAGCTTCTTGGCGTTGTTCGACGCCAGCACCAACCTCATGGTCAGCCTTCGAGCGCTTGGCGCTGCGCGGCCACAAGCTCGCGGATGCCCTTGTCGGCGAGGGCGAGCAGTTGGTCCATGTCGCCACGCGTGAAGGCTGCGCCTTCGGCCGTGCCCTGCACTTCGACGAAGCTGCCGGCGGCGGTCATCACGACGTTCATGTCGGTGTCGCAAGCCGAGTCTTCGACGTATTCGAGGTCGAGCAAGGGCGTGCCCTCGACGATGCCCACCGAGATCGCCGCCACCGCCTCGCGGATCGGCGACTCGACCAGGAGGCCTTGCTTCTGCAACCACTTCACCGCATCGGCCGCGGCCACGTAGGCGCCGGTGATGGCGGCGGTGCGGGTGCCGCCGTCGGCCTGCAGCACGTCGCAGTCGAGGTGGATGGTGCGCTCGCCGAGCTTCTTCAGGTCGAACACGCAGCGCAGCGAACGGCCGATGAGACGCTGGATCTCCTGCGTGCGGCCACTCTGCTTGCCGCGGGCAGCTTCGCGATCACCCCGCGTGTGCGTGGCGCGCGGCAGCATGCCGTATTCGGCCGTCACCCAGCCTTCACCGCTGCCCCGCTTGTGCGGCGGCACCTTCTCTTCCACCGAGGCGGTGCACAGCACCTTGGTGTCGCCGAAGGCGATGAGGACGGAACCCTCGGCGTGCTTGGTGTAGCCGCGGGTGATGGTGACGGGGCGCAGGGCGTCTGCGGCGCGGTTCTGGGTGCGTTGGAATGTCATGGCCCGTATTGTCGGCGATGGCCGACTTGGGCCCGACGTCAGGACTTCTTCTGCGACGAGCGACGGATCGCTTCGTTGATCTCGCGGATGGAGCGTTCGATCTCGGCTTCGTCGAGCTCGTCGGGCGGCTCCTGGCCGAGCACGCTGGCCTGGATGGTCGACGCGAACACCTCTTCGCCCAGGGTCTGGGTGGAGATGCCGGAGTTGCTGTCGCCGTCTTCGGCCGATTCCCATTCGACGGCCAGCACCGAGACGTTGTCGCTCTTCGGGCCGCCGTTGCGCAGCGCCTGCTCCACAAGCTCGGGCACCGCGTCGGAAATCGTGTTGCGCGCCAGCTGGTCGGTGATCTCAGCGTCGCTCACCGTGCCCCACAGGCCATCGGAGCACAGCAGCAGCCGGTCGCCGGCCTGCAGCATCAGCGGGCCGACCGTGTCGACCACCGGCTTGCCCGGGCTGCCGAGGCAGGTGAAGAGCACGTTGCGGTTGAAACGCTCGCCCATGGGCACGACGTGGCTCATGGTCTCTTGCAGTTCGGAATACGAATGGTCGCGGGTGCGCGCCACGAGCTTCTCGCCACGCACGAGGTACAGCCGCGAATCGCCACAGTGCGCCCAATAGGCCATGTTCCCTTGCAGGACGCAGGCGACGACCGTCGTGCGGGGCGTGTCGATCAGCGCCTTCTGCGTGGCATAGCGCAGCAGCTGGTGGTGGCCGGCGATGATGGCTTCGTGCAGGAAGCGCATCGGCTCCTTGAGCGTGGGCTTCGCATCGCGCTGGAACATCGCGGCCAGCGTCTGCAGCGCGAGCTGCGATGCGACTTCGCCTTCCGGGTGACCGCCCATGCCATCTGCCAGCGCGAAGAGACCGGAGTCCCGCGTGTAGCAGTAGCCCATGCGGTCTTCGTTCTTCTCGCGGCCGCCCTTGCGGCTGACCTGGTAGACGCTGAATCGCATCGGGGTTTAGGCCTTGGCGCCGGTGGTGAGGTTTTCGAGTTGCAGCTTCAGGCGTTCGCTGAAGCTGAGCTTGGTGTAGCGGCGCTCGGTCTCGCGCGCTAGTTCTTTCTGCAGCGAGAACACGCTCTGCGGACGCGACAGCGGGTCGAGCGACATGCACCACTCGGTGACTTCGATCAGGTTGTCGGAATAGACGTTGCGCAGGCGCGAGAGGCTCAGCGCCAGGCGGTCTTTCTCGATGCGCTGGGGTGCGTCGTTCGGCGGGTAGCCCTGCATGCAGGCGTAGATGCAGGCGCCGACCGCGTAGATGTCGGTCCAGGGGCCGAGCGTGCCGTCACGGCGGTACATCTCGGGGGCGGCGAAGCCCGGCGTGTACATCGGGCGGATGAAGTTGCCTTCCTTGCTCAGCACTTCGCGCGCAGCGCCGAAGTCGAGCAGCACCGCCTTGTTCTCGTTCGTGATGAAGATGTTGGCCGGCTTGATGTCGAGGTGCAGCATCTTGTGCTGGTGCACGATGCGCAGGCCGCGCAGGATTTCATCGAACAGCGAACGGATGGTCGACTCGCGGAAGACCTTGTCGCGCTTCAGGTCGCGCGCGGTGACGATGAAGTCCTGCAGGGTGTCGCCCTGCAGATAGTTCATCACCATGTAGACGGTGTCGTTCTCGCGGAAGAAGTTGAGTACCGAGACCACGCTCGGGTGCGAGATCTGCGCGAGGTTGCGGCCTTCTTCGAAGAAGCTCTTCAGGCCGAGACGATAGAGAGGCTGCTTTTCGGGCTTGACGCGCGGCATCAGTTCGCCGGGCGCACGCTCTGCAAGAGAGGACGGCAGGTATTCCTTGACGGCCACGAGGTGCCGGTCGGAGTCTTCCGCAAGGTACACGACGCCGAAGCCGCCGGCTGCCAGTTTCTTGATGATCTGGTACCCGCCGACCACGGTGCCCGAGGGCAATGGCGCAGGTTTCGGCTTTGACATAATCTCTTTTTGCAATGCGATAAGTCGAATGCCAGTCTACAGCATGACCGGGTATGCAAGCGCCACCGCCGGGGCGCAATCTGCGACAGAAACCACAGGGAGCGCAGAGGCTTCCGGCGCCCGATCCGGCGCTGCTGGAACGGCCAGCGTGACAGTCGAACTGCGCTCCGTCAACGGCCGATTCCTCGACCTGGGTTTTCGCTTGCCCGACGAGTTCCGTTCGCTGGAACCCGCCCTGCGAGACCTCATCGGCGGTGCGTTCCGCCGCGGCAAGATCGAGCTGCGCCTGAACACCACGACCAGCGCCGACACCTCCTGGCCCACGCCCCAACCCGAGCAGCTGAACCGGCTCTCGCGGCTCGAAAGCACCATCCAGGGCTGGCTGCCCAAGGCACAAAGCCTGTCGGTGCACGAGGTCATGCAGTGGTGCAAGGGCGGAACTGCCACCGAGCGGCTCGACGAGGTGGCGCTCGACGCTGCCCGCCGCTGCATCGCCGGCCTGCGCGAAGCCCGCCAGCGCGAGGGCGACAAGCTCGTGGCCGTGCTGATGGAGCGGGTGCGGGGCCTGCGTGAACTCGCCGCCCGCGCCGAGCCCCTGGTGCCGGCCGTCGTGCAGCGCCAGCAGCAGCGCTTCATCGAACGCTGGCAAGAGGCGCTGGCCGCCACCGGCGGCGCGCAGGGCGTGTCGCAGGAGGCGCTGCAGGAGCGTGCGCTGAACGAAGCCGCCACCTATGCGATCCGCATCGACGTGGCCGAAGAGCTGGCCCGCCTGCGTGCCCACCTCGACGAGATCGCCCGCTTGCTCAAGGCGGGCGGCGAGGTCGGCAAACGGCTCGACTTCCTGATACAGGAGTTGCTCCGTGAAGCGAACACGCTCGGCTCCAAGGCCTCGTCGCTGGAACTCACCAACATCTCGGTCGAGATGAAGGTGCTGATCGAACAGCTCCGCGAGCAGGTGCAGAACATCGAGTGACCCCACGCGGCAGCGGCCGTTTGGCACAGGGCATCTCCTACACTGCCCGCCGATGTCGCCGATGCTGCTCCTGCTGTTGCCGTTCGTCGGGTGCGTGGTCGCAGCCCTCCTGCCGACCAACGCCCGCAACCTCGAATCGTCTTGGGCGGCGCTCGTGGCGCTGGCCGTCGCGGTGCCCCTGGCGCTGCTGTACCCGCAGGTCGCCGCGGGTGGCGTGGTGGTCGAGCGGCTGCCGTGGCTCACGAGCCTGGGGCTCGACCTCATCGTGCGCATCGACGGCTTCGCATGGATGTTCGGCATGCTGGTCAGCGGCATGGGCCTCCTGGTCATCGTGTATGCCCGCTACTACCTCTCGCCGGAAGACCCGGCTGCGCGCTTCTACTCGCTGCTGCTCGGCTTCATGGGCGCGATGCTCGGGGTGGTGCTCTCGGGCAACCTGGTGCAGCTGGTCGTCTTCTGGGAGCTGACGAGCGTCTTCTCCTTCCTCTTGATCGGCTACTGGACGCACCGCAAGGACGCCCGCCGCGGCGCGCGCATGGCCTTCACCGTCACCGCCACCGGGGGCCTGGCGCTGCTGGCCGGCGTGCTGCTGCTCGGCCACATCGCCGGCAGCCTGGAGCTCGAGACCGTGCTGGCCTCGGGCGAGCGCATCCGCACCCATGCGCTGTACCCGCTGGCGCTCGGCCTGGTGCTGCTGGGCGCGCTGACGAAGAGCGCGCAGTTCCCCTTCCACTTCTGGTTGCCACACGCGATGGCGGCCCCCACCCCGGTCTCGGCCTACCTGCACTCGGCCACGATGGTGAAGGCGGGCGTCTTCCTGCTGGCGCGGCTGTGGCCGGTGCTGGCGGGCACCGAGGCATGGTTCTGGATCGTCGGCGGCGCAGGCCTCGCCACGCTGCTGCTGGGCGCGTATGCGGCGATGTTCCAGAACGACCTCAAGGGCCTGCTCGCCTACTCGACGATCAGCCACCTCGGGCTCATCACGCTGCTGCTGGGCTTGAACAGCCCGCTTGCGGCGGTGGCGGCGGTCTTCCATATGATGAACCACGCCACCTTCAAGGCCTCGCTCTTCATGTCGGTGGGCATCATCGACCACGAGACGGGCACGCGCGACATGCGCCGGCTCGATGGCCTCTACCGCGCGATGCCCATCACCGGCACGCTGGCCATCGTGGCCTGCGCGGCGATGGCTGGCGTGCCGCTGCTCAACGGCTTCCTGTCAAAGGAGATGTTCTTCGCCGAGACGGTGTTCGTGAGCGCAAGCCCAGCGGTCGAATACGGCCTGCCCGCGTTGGCCACGCTGGCCGGCGTGTTCGCGGTGGTCTATTCGCTGCGTTTCGGGCACGACGTCTTCTTCGGTGCGCCACCCGATTGCCCCCGCCAGCCCCATGAGCCGGTGCACTGGATGCGCGTGCCGGTGGAGCTGCTGGTGCTCGCCTGCGTGGTGGTGGGCACACTGCCGGCGTGGTCGGTCGGGCCGCTCCTGGCCACCGCGGCGCAGCCGGTGGTGGGCGGCGTGCTGCCGGAGTACAGCCTCGCGATCTGGCATGGCTTCAACACGCCACTCGTGATGAGCCTGGTGGCGCTGGTGGCCGGCACAGCGATCTACCTGCGCTTCGCCGATCGCTTCAAACAGCGCCGCACACGCAGCGCACCGCTGCTGCAAGGGCTGGACGGCAAGCGCCTCTTCGAAGCAGCACTGGCTGGCACCACACGCGGGTCGTCGCATCTGCTGCGCTGGCTGAGCACGCGTCGCCTGCAGCCGCAGCTCTTCGTCATGCTGCTGATCGCCGGGCTGGCCGGCCTGGGCTCGGCGCTGATCGTGCCGCTGGAGTGGGGCGACCGGGCACGCGTGCCGGCCACGCCCGAGTTCGTGCTGATGTGGCTGATCGCCGGCGCGTGTGCCGTGGGGGCGGCCTACCAGGCCAAGTTCCACCGGCTCGCGGCGCTCACGATGCTTGGCGTCGTGGGCCTCGCGGTGTGCATCACCTTTGCCTGGTTCTCGGCGCCCGATCTCGCACTCACGCAGCTGGCGGTGGAGGTGGTGACGCTGGTGCTCTTCCTGCTCGGCCTGCGCTGGATGCCCAAGCGCGTGGCGCAGGACGACCCGCGCATCGCCATGCGCGCCTGGTGGCGCCGCCGCCGCGACATCGTGCTGGCGGTGCTGATCGGCGTCGGCCTGGCCACACTCTCTTATGCGCTGCTCACGCGCACCGCGCCGCTGTCGATCGCGCCCTACTTCCTCGAGCACGCGCTGCCGGGCGGGGGCGGCACCAACGTCGTCAACGTGATGCTGGTGGACTTCCGCGCCTTCGACACGCTGGGCGAGATCACCGTGCTGGGCATCGTGGGCATCACGGTGTACGCGCTCTTGCGGCGTTTCCGCCCGCCGCAGGAAACCATCGACCAGCCGCTGCAGCAGCGGGTGCGCGGCATGGGCCGCGACCTCACCGACCGCGCCGAAGACACCGACCGCCTGCAGGAATACCTGGAGGTGCCGGCGGTGCTCGTGCGCCTGCTGCTGCCGGTGGCGGGGCTCTTCGCCTTCCATCTCTTCATGCGCGGCCACAACGAGCCGGGCGGCGGCTTCGTCGCCGGGCTGGTGGTGGCCATCGCCTTCATCGCGCAGTACATGGTGGGCGGCACGCGCTGGGTGGAGGCACGCATGCGGCTCCTGCCCCCGCGCTGGATCGCCTTCGGGCTGCTGCTGGCGCTCGGCACCGGCCTGGGCTCGCTCGCGCTCGGCCACCCGTTCCTCACGACACACACGATGCATGTGCACTGGCCGCTCGTCGGCGAGGTGCACCTGCCCACGGCGGCGCTCTTCGACCTGGGCGTGTTCTCGGTGGTGGTGGGCGCCACGCTGCTGCTGCTCACCGCCATCGCCCACCAGTCGCTGCGCGCGAGCCGCCAGCAGGCCGCAGCGGCCGACGACGAGCACGAGAAGGAGAAGCCCTGAATGGAAGCCGTGGTCTCGATCGCGATCGGCGTGCTGGCGGGGGCGGGGGTGTGGCTGGTGCTGCGGCCGCGGACCTTCCAGGTGCTGATCGGCCTCTCGCTGCTGTCGTATGCGATCAACCTCTTCATCTTCAGCGTGGGCAGCCTCGCCATCGGTCGCGAGCCCATCGTGAAGGCCGGTCTGCCCGCCGACCTGGTGCATTACAGCGACCCGGTGCCGCAATCGCTGGTGCTCACCGCCATCGTCATCGGCTTTGCGACGACGGCGCTCTTTCTCGTGGTGCTGCTCGCCCTGCGCGGCCTCACGGGCGGTGACCATGTGGACGGGCAGGAGGAACGGCCGTGATCGACGTGGCGTACTCGGCCCACCACTTGGTGGTGCTGCCGGTGCTGCTGCCGCTGGCCACCGCGGCGCTGATGCTGATGCTTGGCGAAGGCCGGCGCGGGCTCAAGAGCGTGATCAACCTCGCCTCCACCGCCGCCGGCTTGGTGGTGGCCGTGCTCCTGTTGCTGCGTGCCGCCGAGCAGGCGCCCTCGGCCTTCGGCATCTACCTGCCGGGCAACTGGCCGGTGCCCTTCGGCATCGTGCTCGTGGCCGACCGGCTGTCGGCGCTGATGGCGGTGCTCACCGGCGCCATCGGGCTGGCGACCCTGCTGTATGCGCTGGCACGGTGGCAGCATGCCGGCGTCTATTTCCATGTGCTGTTCCAGCTGCAGCTGATGGGGCTGTATGGCGCCTTTCTCACCGCCGACCTTTTCAACCTCTTCGTCTTCTTCGAGGTGCTGCTGGCGGCGAGCTACGGGCTGCTGCTGCACGGCGGTGGCCTGGCGCGGGTGCGCGCCGGCCTGCACTACATCGCCGTCAACCTCGCGGCCTCGCTGCTATTTCTCATCGGCGTGGCGGTGCTCTACGGCGTGACCGGCACGCTCAACATGGCCGACATCGCGCACAAGCTGCCGCTCGTGCCCGAGAGCGACCGCGGCCTGCTGCACGCCGGCGCGGCCATCCTCGCCATCGCCTTTCTCGCCAAGGCGGCGCTGTGGCCGCTCAACGCCTGGCTGCCGCCCGCCTATGCCGCCGCCAGCGCGCCGGTGGCCGCGCTCTTCGCCATCCTCACCAAGGTGGGCGTCTACGCGGTGCTGCGCCTGTGGACGCTCTGCTTCCCGGCCAATGCCGGCGCCTCGGCCTCGTTCGGCGGCGAGGTGTTGGTGTGGGGCGGGCTCGCCACGCTCGCCTTCGGCGCGATCGGCATGCTGGCCTCGCAGCAGCTGGCGCGGCTGGCGGGCTTCAGCGTGATCGCCTCGTCGGGCACGCTGATCGCCGCCGTCGGGTTCGACGACCCGGCGCTGAGCGGCGGGGCGCTCTTCTACCTGGCCAGCTCCACGCTCGCCGGCTGTGCGCTCTTCCTGCTGGTGGAGCTGCTGGAGCGCAGCCGCCAGGTCGAGGTCGGCCCCGAAGAGGTGGATGCCGGCGGCGACGCCCTGCCCGCCTTCATCGACGCCGAGCCGCCGCAAGGCATCAACCTCGACGACGACGAACGGGCGCTGACCGGCCGCGCCATCCCCGCCGCGCTGGCGTTCCTCGGGGTGACCTTCACGGTGTGCGCGATGGTGGTCGCGGGCTTGCCGCCCTTGTCGGGTTTCGTCGCCAAGCTCGCCATGCTGAGCGCGCTGCTGGAGTTGCGCAACCCACCGGCCTGGGCTCTCTTTGCCTTGCTCATCGTCTCGGGCCTGCTCGCCGCCACCGCGCTCATGCGCATCGGCATGCGCCACTTCTGGGCTGGTGTGGAGCGCCCGTCGCTGCGCCTGCGGGTGGCCGAGACGCTGCCCATCGCCGGGCTGCTGGTCGCCGCCGTGGTGATGGTGGCCCAGGGTGAGCGCATGCTGGTCTACACCCGCGCCACCGCGGAAGCGCTGCATGCCCCCGAGCTGTACATCAAGGCGGTGATGGATGCCCGGCCCTTGGTGCGTGCCCCGGAGGGCGGCGGATGAAGCGCCTGCTGCCCTCGCCCTGGTTGTCGCTCGGCCTCTTCGGCGGCTGGCTGCTGCTCGCGCGCAGCACCAGCATCGGCCAAGTGCTGCTGGGCCTGCTGGCGGCGGTGCTGCTGCCCCTGCTCATGGCGCCGCTGCGCCCGGCACCCGGCCCGCTGCGCCACTGGGGCCGGCTCGCGACACTGGTGCTGCGCGTGGGCCGCGACGTGGTGCGCTCCGCGATCGACGTGGCGGCGGGCGTGTTCCGCGCCGGCCGCCGGCCGCCCCGCAGCGGCTTCGTCGTGGTGCCGCTCGACCTGCACGACCTGCATGGGCTCGCCGCCCTCGCGATGATCACCGCCGTCGTCCCCGGCACCGTGTGGTGCGAGCTGGCGCCCGACCGCAGCGCCCTGCTGCTGCACGTCTTCGACCTGGACGACGAAGCCCGCTTCATCGCCCACTTCAAGGCCGACTACGAACAACCGCTGAAGGACATCTTCGGATGAGCACGCTGCTCTCGCTGGCCGTGACGGCCACGCTGCTGATGTACGTGGCCGCCATGGGCATCGGCCTGGTGCGCCTGCTGCGCGGCCCGAGCGCGCAAGACCGCGTGCTGGCCCTCGACTTCATGTACGTGGTGGGCATGTTGCTGATGCTGGTGCTGGCCATCCGCTACGACAGCGAGATGTATTTCGAGGGTGCGCTGCTGATGGTGCTGTTCGGTTTCGTCGGGTCGGTGGCGCTGGCCAAGTTCCTGCTGCGCGGCGAGGTGATCGAATGACCGTCTCCGAAGCCATCGTCGCGCTGCTGCTGCTCGCCAGCGGGGTGATCGTGCTGCTGGCCGCGCTGGGGCTCGCGCGGCTGCCCGACTTCTTCGCGCGCATGCACGCCCCGGCACTGGCCTCCACGCTGGCGGCCTGGGTCGTGAGCCTGGCGTCGATCGTGCACTTCAGCACACGCGCCGGCTCGCTGTCGCTGCATGTGTGGCTCATCATCATCGTGCTGTCGATCACCGCACCGGTGACGACCATGGTGCTGGCACGTGCGGCCCTGTTCCGCCGCCGCCAGGCGGGCGACGCCCTGCCGCCGCCCCTTGGCGAGGAGGCCTGACACCCCTCACCCGGACCACCCACTTCGCAGGCAAAATTCCGGGATGGACTATCCCGGCAATCTCTTCGTGGTGGCGGCGCCGAGCGGTGCCGGCAAGTCGAGCCTGGTCAAGGCGCTGCTGGAACTCGATTCGCACCTCGTGGTGTCGATCTCGCACACCACCCGCAAACCCCGAGGCCAGGAGCAGGACGGCCGCGAATACCACTTCATCAGCGAGCCGACGTTCCGCGAGAAAGTCGCACACGGCGACTTCTTCGAATGGGCCGAGGTGCACGGCAACCTGTATGGCACCTCCAAGGCCGCCGTCGAAGCCCAGATCGGCAGCGGCCAGGACGTGGTGCTCGAGATCGACTGGCAAGGCGCCCTGCAGATCAAGAAGCTCTTTCCCAACGCGATCCTGATCTTCATCCTGCCCCCGAGCTGGGACGAGCTGGCCCAGCGCCTGACCCGCCGCGGCGAAGACGCCGCCGACGTGATCGAGGAACGATTGCGCAACGCGCGCATCGAGGTGGCCCAGGCCCGGCATTTCGACTTCGTTATAATCAACGCTCTTTTTGAGACGGCGCTTTTCGACCTGAAAGCCATCGTCCACTCGCAGCGCCTCAAATACGCTGCCCTGCGTCGAAGCAAACCGTCTGTCTTCGCCGCCCTGAACCTCGATTGACCCCGCTAGACCCACGGAGTACCGCATGGCCCGCATCACCGTCGAAGACTGCCTGACCAAGATCCCCAACCGCTTCCAGCTGGTGCTCGCCGCGACCTACCGCGCCCGCATGCTGAGCCAGGGCCATGCCCCCAAGATCGAGACGAAGAACAAGCCGGGCGTGACCGCCCTGCGCGAAATCGCCGCCGGCGAAGTGGGCGTCGAGATGCTGCGCAAGGTGCCGGTCTGAGTCAGATTCGGCAGCTTTGAAGACAACGGCCCTTCGGGGCCGTTTCCATTTGTGGCGCCCGGGGCGACGCCCGGCAATCCGCGATAAATTCGGGGCATGGCCAGCCCCATCACCTGGATCCGCGACGCCGCCACCGGCGTGGGCCGGCGTGCGCGAGAAGCGCCCCCGCCCACGGTGAGCGATGCGGCAGCGGCCTCCTTCGCCACGCTGGTCAAGAAGCTCGACTACCTCGACGCCGCCGACATCAAGCGCGTGCGCGAGGCCTACCGTTTCGCCGACGAGGCCCACCTGGGCCAGTTCCGCGCGAGCGGCGAGCCCTACATCACCCACCCCATCGCCGTGGCCGGCCTGTGCGCCGACTGGAAGCTCGATGCGCAAGCCATCATGGCCGCGCTCATGCACGACGCGATGGAAGACTGCGGTGTCACCAAGGTCGAGCTGATCGAACGCTTCGGTGGCGCCACTGCCGACCTGGTCGACGGGCTCACGAAGCTGGACAAGATCCAGTTCTCGACCAAGGAAGAGTCGCAAGCCGAGTCGTTCCGCAAGATGCTGCTGGCGATGGCGCGCGACGTGCGCGTGATCCTCATCAAGCTTGCCGACCGGCTGCACAACATGCGCACGATGGAGGCGATGGCCGCCGCCAAGCGTGTGCGCATCGCGCGCGAAACGCTCGACATCTTCGCCCCCATCGCCCACCGCCTCGGCCTGAACCAGACCTACCGCGAGCTGCAGGAGCTGTCATTCCAGTACTTGCGCCCCTGGCGCCACGCGGCGCTGTCGAAGGCCATCAACCGCGCCCGCGGCTACCGGCGCGACATCGTCGAGCGCATCCAGAAGGAAGTGGAAAAGGCCTTTGCCGACGCCAAGCAGAAGGTGCAGGTGTACGGCCGCGAGAAAACGCTCTTTTCCATCTACGCCAAGATGCGCGAGAAGCACCTGACCTTTGCGCAGGTGAACGACATCTTCGGTTTCCGCATCGTCGTCAGCACCCTGCCCGAGTGTTACCTCGCGCTCGGCGTGCTGCACCAGCTCTACAAGCCACTGCCGGGCCGCTTCAAGGACTACATCGCCATCCCCAAGGCCAATGGCTACCAGTCGCTGCACACCACGCTGGTGAGCCCGCTGGGCACGGCGGTGGAGTTCCAGATCCGCACCGAGCCCATGCACGCCGTGGCCGAGAAGGGCATCGCCGCGCACTGGATGTACAAGATCGGCGGCTCCGCCCAGCCGCAGGACGCGCAGCGCCTGGGTGCGCTGTGGCTGCAGTCGCTGGTCGACATCCAGGACGAGACACGCGACGCGAGCGAGTTCCTCGAGCACGTGAAGATCGACCTCTTCCCAGATGCGGTCTATGTGTTCACGCCCAAGTCGAAGATCATGGCGCTGCCGCGGGGCGCGACGCCGGTCGACTTCGCCTACGCCATCCACTCCGACGTGGGCGACCATTGCGTGGCCGCCAAGGTCAACGGCGACCCGGTGGCCTTGCGCACCGAGCTGCGCAGCGGCGACGTGGTCGAGATCGTCACCGCGCCCGGCGCCCGCCCCAACCCGGGCTGGCTCAACTTCGTGCGCACCGGCCGTGCGCGCTCGAAGATCCGGCACTACCTGAAGAACATGGAGCAGGAGGAGTCGCAGCAGCTCGGCGAGAAGCTGCTCGCGCAAGCCCTGCGCGCCGAGGGCATGACGCTGCCCGACACCGACCCCAATGACGCCGCCGCCGCTGCGTTGTGGCAGGCCCTCACCCGCTGGAGCGGCAACCGCAACCGCGCCGACCTGCTCACCGACATCGGCCTCGGCCGCAAGATCGCGATCATCGTGGCCAAGCGCCTGTCGCAGCTGATGCTGGAGCGTGGCGCCAAGCCCGATGCGCTCACGCTGACGATGGGCCGCTACGCCGCACAAGACGACCTCACGCCGAGCCAGGGCCTGGTGGTGATCGACGGCTCCGAGGGTGCCTCGGTGCAGATGGCCACCTGCTGCCGCCCGATCCCGGGTGACGACATCGTCGGCTACCTCGGCCGCGGCGAAGGGCTGCTCGTGCACACCGCCGAATGCAGCGTCGGCAAGCGCCTCTTCGAGCGCGACAGCGAACGCTGGATCACCGTCGACTGGGCCGAAGAGCCGGTGCGCTCGTTCGAGACCAGCATCACCATCCTGCTGAAGAACGGCAAGGGCGTGCTGGCCCAGGTGGCGCAGGCCGTGAGCTCGGTCGAGGCCGACATCTCCCACATCGACATGGACGACGAGGCCGCCGCCGAGACCACCGAGCTGCGCCTGCTGATCAGCGTGCGCGACCGCCAGCACCTGGCCGACGTGATGCGCACGCTGCGCCGCGCGCCAGCGGTGCTGAAGGTGCTGCGGCTGAAGCCCTGAGTCAGGCCTTGGGCCCGGGCTTCGGGTACACGACCTCCACCACTTCCAGCTTTTCCAGCCCGCCCGGCGTGACGAGCGACACCTCGTCGCCCACCCGTGCCTTCAGTAGCGCGCGCGCGATCGGCGAGATCCAGCTCACCTCACCCTTCAGGTTGTCGGTCTCATCGATGCCCTTGATGGTGATGGTGCGCTCGTCGCCGTCTGCGTTGGCGTAGGTCACCGTCGCGCCGAAGAAGATCTGATCGTTGCCAAAGTGGGCCGACGGGTCGGCCACCTCGGCGATGTCGAGCCGCTTGGTGAGGAAACGGATGCGGCGGTCGATTTCGCGCAGCCGCTTCTTGCCGTAGAGGTAGTCGCCGTTTTCCGAGCGGTCGCCGTTCTTCGCAGCCCAGGACACCACCTCGACCACCTTCGGCCGCTCCACGTCCAGCAGCGTCATCAGCTCTTCGCGCAGCCGCTGGTAGCCCTCGGGCGTGAGGTAGTTCTTGGTGCCGGCCGGCAGTGGCGGCAAGCCGGGGCTGTCGTCATCGTCGTCGTCGCCTTCCGGCTCCTTGGTGAAAGCCTTGTTCATGCGCTCATTGTCTGGGATTCACCGATTCGACCGTGACAAGGGTCGCCGCGGGGCGTGGCTTGACCTGGATCAAGCTCTGCCTCACGAGCGCTCCCTACGATAGATGCATCTCTAATGCATCTTCTTGATGCACTTCCCAGGCCGCATGAAACTCACCAGCTTTACCGACTACAGCCTGCGCGTGCTGATCTACCTCGCGGCGCAGCCCGGCCGACGCGCCACCGTGACCGAGATTGCCAACTGCTTCGAGATCTCGGAGAACCACCTGACGAAGGTCGTGCACTTTCTCGGCAAGCAGGGTTGGCTCAACACCGTGCGCGGCAAGGGCGGCGGCTTCACCCTCGCGCAGGCGCCGGACCAGATCGTCGTGGGCGAGGTGGTGCGTCGCACGGAAGGCATCGACACCCCCGCAGAGTGTTTCGGCCCCAGCGAACACCGCTGCCGCATCGAGCACCTGTGCCAGCTGCGCGGCGTGCTGCAGCAAGCGGTCGACGCGTTCTATCAAGTTCTCGACGGCTGCACGCTCGCCGACATTGCCCGCAACAGCAACGCGCTGTCGCGGGTGCTGTTTCTGCAGGTGGCATCGTGAGGGCCGCCCTGCTGCAGCTTGACGAGCCTCCGCGCCCGGGACCTGCGCCACGCGGTTTCGCCCTGTGGGCCTTGGGCTTTCGGCCGTTCTATCTGCTCGCCAGCAGCTTCGCGGCGCTGTCGATCCTGTTGTGGTCGTTGCAGTTCACCGGCTGGTTGCCGCAGCCCTATCTCAGCGGGCCGCTGTGGCATGCGCATGAGATGGTGTTCGGCTTCACGCTGGCCGTGGTCGTCGGCTTCCTGTTCACCGCCGGGCGCAATTGGTCGGGCCGGCCTACCCCCACGGGCCGCACCTTGATGGCGCTGGCCGCGCTGTGGCTGGCCGGTCGCGTGCTGGTGCTCACGCCGTGGGGCTTGGCTTCGGCCGTCGTCAATGCGGCGTTTCCGCTGGCGGCGGCAGCGGGGCTGGCGGTCCCGTTCTGGCGTTCGCGCAACCAGCGCAACTACTTCTTCGTCGGGCTGCTCGCGCTGATGGGCTTGGCCAACCTCAGCTTGCACCTGTCGCAACTCGGCGCACTCGACCTGCCGGGGTGGCTCGGGGTGCAACTCGCGCTCGATGTGGTGCTCTTCATCATGGCGGTGATGGGCGGGCGGGTCATCCCGATGTTCACCAACAACGGCGTGCCCAACGCCAATGCGAAGCGGCACCCTTGGGTCGAGAAGCTGGCGCTCGGCAGCGTGCTGGTGCTGCTCGTCGCCGACCTGCTGCCCTTGTCGGCGGCCGCAATGGCGTCGATCGCGGCGCTGGCCGCGCTGGCCCACGGCACACGCCTCGTGTTGTGGCAGCCGTGGGCCACCCTGCGCAAGCCGCTGGTGTGGGTGCTGCACCTTGGCTACGCGTGGATCGTGCTGCACCTCGCCCTGCGGGCCATCGCCGCGCTGGGCTGGGTGCCCACGTCCACCTCCACCCACGCACTCACGGTGGGTGCGATCGGCAGCCTGGTGATGGGCATGATGACGCGCACCGCACGCGGCCACACGGCGCGGCCGCTGAAGGCGGATGGGGCTGACACCATTGCCTACGCGCTCGTGGCCTGCGCAGCGCTTGTCCGCGTGTTCCTGCCCCTGGCCTGGCCGGCATGGGCGCTGCCCGCCATCCTGCTGTCGGCGGTCTTCTGGTCGGCAGGTTTCGGTCTCTACGCCGTGCGCTACTGGCCGGTGCTGAGCCGCCCGAGGCTCGATGGGCAACCCGGCTGACCTCGTGGACTACGCGACCGTCAAGCTGATCCACCAGAGCGCGGTGGCGCTCTCGATCGCCGGCTTCGTGCTGCGCGCCTTGGCATCTCTGATGGGGGCGCGGTGGGTCACCGGCCGCACGGCGAAGACACTGCCGCACGTCATCGACACCGTGCTGCTCGCAAGCGCCGTGACCTTGGCGGTGTGGCTTCACCTCAACCCGCTCACGACACCCTGGCTGGCGGCCAAGATCGTGGCGCTGATGGTCTACATCGGCCTCGGCATGGTGGCGTTGAAGCCGTCGCGGCCCGCGCCACAGCGGTGCCTGGCAATGCTGGCTGCGTTTGCGACGCTCGCTTACATCGTCTCGGTGGCGATCACCAAGAACACGCTGCCCTTCGTCACGAACTGAGCGCGCTCAGTCTCCCTTGCGGGTGAGCCGGAAAACGGCGACCACGACACCGGCATATATCGGCAGCAGCAGGTAGAAGAGCCGATTCGGCACGAACACGAATTCACCCGAGCTGCGCGTGTCCAGCAACACGTCCATCCCGACGAGGAAGAAGAGCCACGGCAATGCGACGGCGATGAAGCGGATGAGGGAGTGCATGGCGCAGCGCTGGTCGGGTGGATCGCAGTGTGCGATGTTCGCAGAGACTTGGCCGGCCGTGAACCACGGAAACCGGTGTCTCCGCAGCGACGTGGCGGCGGCGGCGCAGAAAGACAAACGCCCTAGAGGCGCTAACCTCTAAGGCGTTGGTCTAGAACGATTGTTCTGGCGCGGCTGGCAGGATTCGAACCCACGACCCCTTGGTTCGTAGTTTTGGCGTCGCGCTTAAGTTATTGATTTGATTTAGAACTCGGCCGTCCATTCCCAATATCTTGCGCCGGTTTGCACTGTCTTTGGCAGTTCAGTCCCCCCAAAAGCGCCCCAGCGCGGCCGGCCTCAGCCGGCTAAACGGCTCACACTCAAGCATTGGGCTCGGAGGCGTCATTCAAGCCCAGCAACGGCGACATCTCGACTTTCCGAAACCTCTCGCTGAGCCATCTCTCAAGAGCCCTCACCTTGGCTTGCACCTTGGCTTTGTCGCCACGGCCTGACACCTGGACGTCCATCCAATGATGCGAGGTAAGTCCTCCGTACTCCAAGCCGGAACCAAAAACGAGATCAGCCCAGTCGTTCAGATGAGCGACAGCCGAGTGCCCCTCTTTAGAAAAGGCCTTGATCGAACACCACCAAAGCCCGAACTCTCTTGTCTGCGGCTTCCTTCGACTTCCACGGTTCAAGCACACATGTCTTTTGCGGCAGCTTTTTTGAAACTTCATCAATCACTCCATTGGGTTATGCAGCGCATGCGCTGCTCAAGGCACCTGCTCAACAGGCACACAAACTCAATGGAGCGTTTAGATCAGGTGAATGCGGATCTAGCTTGAGCGGTCGTGATTGGAAGTTTTCTCCACTATGCCTGCTCGACGCAGGATGTCGGAAGTCACCAGCCTCGCTGCCTCGCGCATCGCAAGCCGCCACTCACACGCGCTTAGCCAAGCTTTCGAAGTCGTTGCCTTCGCGAGCGCCAGCGCGTCATCGTTTCCACTGCAGATGGCCCAAAGCTGTGCGCGCTTGAGCTGCCCCACTGGCCACATGAATCGCACAAACACGCCAGCCACAACCAGCAGAAGCAAAAGCGCTAGCACGAGCAAACTAGGTTGACTGCTCATGCGAAGGCTTGAACTGCCGGGGGGAAGTGCTGATCAAGTGTCGCCAGTGCGCGCCTAAGAAGCTCCGCTTCTGCTGCGCCCTTCGTCAGTCCTTCGGTTCTCATCAGCTCTTCTACCGATTCGGCCAGCATTGCTGCAACTGTTTTGGTCGATCGATAGGCGATCCAACCGGTAGGGATGTGGGTGCCGGCAGTCTGCGGATTGACCCTTTTAAATTCGATTGCGCTCACGGGAACCGCCCTTCAACACTCGAACGATGCCGGAGATGGTGCTTGATTAAAGGTCTCGACGCAAATCGTGGTCTTCAAGCGAGCGATCCTGAAACAAGCACGACGCAATTCAGTTCGAGCTGACTTGCCCACCGCGGCGTGCGTTCGTCGCGAGCGACGCCCACCGCCGTGGACAAGTCGCATCACACATTGCCTTTCGCCTTGGTGGGCATCAAAAGCTTGTAGGTGGGCACACCCAGGGCACGCGCGATGCGCTCAATGTTGTCAAGCGAGATATTCCTGACCAGGCGCTCCGTGTGAGCGATGAATGTCCGATGAAGGCCGGTTTCCAGCGCCAAGTCCTCCTGCGACCACCCCCGCGCGCGGCGCAAACGAATTATGTTGGCTGCAAGCAACTCCCGCGCAGAGAGCGCAGAGAGCGCAGGCTGATTCGGAGTGCGGCCGCCAGACATTGGACCGAAGTCTCAGAAAAAGCCGCTTTTGCGTCAGCCGCGTTTAAGTCACATAATCAAGTTCTGCCCAAATTTGTTGCAATCACATGAGCAAGTTTCTGTCTCTCCTTCTCTTTCCCTTTGCCTGGATAGAAGAGCGGATGGTTCGCGCGGTGACGCTGGAAGTGCTGAGGACGCCGCATCATCCGAACTCAACGCAACGCTCCTACCGCTCAACAAAGTCGAGCAGCGCCATGGACGACGACGGACCGTGGGCATGGAGCTGTCGCGGGACCCGTGCGCAACACAGCGCACCGTGGGCACCCTTCACTGAGAGCTACTACTGGAGCCCCGCAACAAACGTGGACGGCTCACCCATGATGGGATCGCTGGACATCAACGGCAATCCGTGGGGGGTCACTGATTCAAGCCTGCATTCGCACAGCCCCACGAGCAGCATGTTCGATTGATCTGGCAGTCAAGGCTGAGCCGCAAGAGCAACACCCCAGCGACAGTTTCCGGCGGTTGCTTAGGAACGATCGACCGATAGGAGCTGGTCGGTCGAGTCGAGGGCTTCAATCGCGGCGGCGGAACGCGAGCCAGCCCGCCACCCCGGTGAACACAGCCACCAGAAGCACGACCAGCACGAAGCCGGCCTTGTGTTCCGCGAACGGAATGCCGCCGACGTTCATGCCGAAGAAGCCGGTGGTGATGTTGATCGGCAGCGCCAGCACGGTGACCATCGTCAAGGTGAAGAGGCTCCGGTTGGTCTGCTCGCTCACCTGCGCGGCGATCTCCTCCTGCAAGAGCTTGATTCGCTCCTGGAGTGCCGAGAGGTCGCGGATCACGAGCGAGAACTCCTCGGTGGCTTGGCGCAGCTCATCGAGGTCGTGCGATGCCACCCACGGTGGCGGCTGCGCGAGCGAGCAGCGGTGCCGAAGTCGACTGGGAGCACCCAGTCCAACGTTGACCTTTAGATGGTGACTGGCAGCTGTGCAGCGGTTGCTGCCGGTCGGCTTGAACCGATGAACTCACGCTGTCGGCCACTAAGCGGCCCCTAGCAGCGGCCTCATGAAGATTCGTTGAAAGGGAGCTGCGTCACACGAAGGTGACACCATAGGTTAGCTTTTCTTCAAAGCCGCTGAACCCACTCTTCTCGTCGAGCGTTCTCACGCGCCAGAAGTAGAACGATCGCACCTCCTGGACTGTCTCATCCGGTGATGTGCGATATGCCGTGCCTCTGGAGACAAGGGCCATACCGCAGTTTCCGTCGAACTGCATGGGTCGAACTGATCCCCAGCCTGCATTCCAGTAGCAAAGGTCTGCGACGACCTCACTACCGGATTTGACCTCCAGCCCTCCACTACAGGGCGTGACCTCCAACTGTCCACGCCCTGGCATTGTCGGCAAGAAGAGCCGCCCCGGGTAAAGGTCGTGCTGCAGGTAGCCTAGCCGGTTGAAGTCGAGCGGCTTGGCCAGCGGCCATGCCTTGCTCTCCTCATCGGCTATCTCGTGGGGAGCTGGCGACTCCAGGACCGTAGTCGTGTCCAGAGGCTCCTGGAAGTCACTTGCGAGTAGCTCGCCGGTTCTCCACAGGTCCTTCAAGTGCTCCGCCAAGCCTTCATCAGCGACGCTGCCACCTGCCGCCTGCGCCCACCGGACGACCGAGACCTCCAGACAGCGGTCCATCGACATCACAACGGGCGACGAGAAGGCCATCAGCTCATCACCAGGACGCTCCAGCTGAACCCGTTCGACGAGGCTGCGGACAGCCCCACCAATAGCCTCGTCATCGCCGTCGAATTCCGTTCGGCCTGGAAACCAAGCCGGTCGTCTAGGCCTGAGCAGCGCAAGTGTCGGGTGAACAGGCAAAGCCAACAGAGCCCGGTCTTCCGCCGTATCGGCAGGCATGCCCCAGAACGCCTCAGCAACCGCCAACGTGCGGTGGTAGGCGGAGATCATCCGCAAGGCAGTCCGAGATGAGATTTGGGCTCTGAACCCGTCGCCCAAGGAGCGCGAGAAGTGCCAAGGGTCGCCCTGAAAAGGAGCGTCCGGGTAGGCGCCTTTGTTCATCGACCACTCGAAAGCCATCTGGCGCACGAACGGCAGCCGCGTAGCGGCCTCAAGCTCCGTCATGGAGGTGCGGAACATCCGCGGAACGTCCGCACCTTGCACCCCGTTGAAATCCTGTGGGATCTCGAAGTCTTCAGGCACTTCTTTGAGGCCTTCGTCCGTGGTATCCGCCCATAGACCGAGGCTCTTCAGCATCAATTCCGAGAGGATAGACGTCTTAGGAATGCTCTCGGCCAGTTTCGGGCTGGCCTCGTACCCGTGCGCCTGCGCGGCCATCCAGAAGACTACGAGCGCCTCCACCACCTCGGCTTCGAGCTTCCTTGTGCCGAGGAAGTCAAGGAGTGCGGCCTCCGTCGCCCCTTTCGACGCCGGCGCGCCCAGGCGAGCGGCGAGCTCCTGTATGGTCCACCACCGTGCAGTGGTCGACGGCCAGCCCAGCCTGGCGACGAGGATGCGCAGGTCTTCCATCACGTGCCCTTCGCCCTCGCAGCGTCGAGTTCTTCCGCCCAGCGCGGCCGTTCCAGCGGAAGAGTTCGAGTGTCTTCGAGCACGCAATTCACCATCATCTCGGCGAACTTCACGGCGTCGGCAACGCGCTTCTGCCGTGCATAGAAATAGACCATCAGAACCGTCGGAGCTACACGCGGCGGCTCGGGCTCTCCGAACATGGCGTACGTTGTCGCCCCGACGAACTCGTCACAGCGACTCGGGTAGTGCTGAACGACCATATCCAGCCGCTTACGCGTCTTTTCTTCGCTTTCCGCGAAGCCAAGCCATGCACCCTTCCGGATCTGCGCCTGGACAAGGTAATTCCACGCAGCCTTCGAGCCACTCAGCTTGCGCCTCGTCTCAAAGGCGAGGTTAGACAGTTCAAGGATGCCGTTCCTGCGCCCCTCGTCTGACTGAAGAAAGCTGTCCAACGCCGCGAGAAGGCGCTTGCCCTGCCCGGCCTTATCCCAGTGCTCGTACCAGGCTCGAAGCAGCCTCTTCTTCTCGTTGTAGCTGGTCGACAGGCTTGCCAGCAGCTCGTCGACCTGCTCCGGTGCAAACGTGGTGACGTCGCCTGTGTATGGATTGCTGTCAATGTCGCCGCTAGACGAGTCATTGCGCTGAAGCACGCCGATATCCCAGCCGGCATGCTCCCTGAGAACACGCAGCCGCTCGGCAGCGCCATCCTGACCATTGCGTTCAAGCTGCATCAACGCGTCCTGGACCTCTGGGTGAACACCCGTGCGCATAAGCGCATCCAGGGGCCAACCGTCCCTCACACCCTGCTCGACGTACGCCCGCAGGCTGTCCTCCGCATGCGACCAATCGCCCGCGTCCGTGTGCTCCTCATACTTCACCACCAGAGCTGGCGGGCAGAGCTTCGCCAGCAACCGGTCCGCGGCTGAGAGCACGTGCTTCGTGCCCTTTCCGTCTGTGAAGTCCAGAACGCGGTGGACCTGGGGCGAAAGCAAGCTGAGCAGCCGTCGAGCATCGTCTGGCGCGACCTCCACCAGGTAGTCAATGGCGTCGACGGTGTTGTTCAAGGTGGGGTCCTTGCGTTGCACGTAGCCGGTCACCAGCTCCCAAGTCTGAGTGCAGAGCTCCCGGGCGCTGGTGTTCAAGCCGTGGCTGAGGGCGATGCCGCAGAGTTGCAGAGGCGTCTGAAGATGAACGCTGGTCTCCTGGCGGATCTCGGCATCGAGCAGGACGCGCTGGGATTGGATGAAGGCCGCTGCTGCTTCATCGCTCATCTTGGTTAGCAATCCTGCCTCGTACTGGGCGCGGAAGGAAGCAGGGTCGAACCACTCGCTGGTACCTGCGGCGACCATGGTCGCCTCAGTGACGTCAACATCGTCGCGACCGGCGAGCAGGCAGCTGCCCAGCCGGATATCGCAGGCAATGCGATGCAGTCCAGCCCGGAAGTCCTCAGCAGCTGAGCTGGCGTCGTACCCCTGCCTGAAGCGCCTGAACTGGACAGGTTTGAGCAGTTCGAACAGCTGATTGAAGTCCACAAACTCCCCGCGCCACCAGCGCTCGGCAACCTGGGCTGCAATCGCTGAGAGCGAATTCAGGAAGTAGGTGATGTTCCTCCTGTCCTCGTAGGTGGGCGCCCGCACGAACTCGAAGCCGGTTTGTCCTTCCGCTTGCATGCAAAGGCTCAGGTGCACACCGCTGAAGAACCAATGGTGGACGAGCGCACTCAGGTCGTCCTTTCGCTCATAGTAGTCACCCTTGAGCCACTCAATGGGGATGGGCTCGTTCAGCGGCTTCGAGACCCGTGAGCGGGCGGCGTCCAATGCGGCAACGAACGGGGTTCGCGCCAGCTTGCTGAAGTCGTCGCGGTCAAAGATGCTCACCCCGGCCGTTGCAGCCGCACGGGCGCAGACGTCACTGAGAGCACTCTTATCCGGGTCGTCGGGCGGCAGCGGGGTGGTCGCGTCCATCAGGTCGTCCAGCACTCCCTCATCAACCAGCATCCGGGCTCTCGGCATCCACACGATGGGACCGTTTTCACGAACCAGCTTGGCAAACGCCTCCGAGGTCGCACCGAGAACACCCAGGCGCGCGAACGCCTCGACCAAGAACTTGAAATCAGCAGTCCCTGCGTTGGACGAGTACCGCGTGGAGAAGCGGCTGAGACCTCTGAAACGCCGCAGTGCCTCGGCACCACAGGTCTTGGCCAGTACCGCTTGTCCTCGTGCCTGCAAGGCCAAGCCAAGGGCGGCCACACGCAGGATGTCCGTCTCGTGCCGCGACGCCACAGCCTCTCGGACGACACCATCTTCGGCTGTCAGCGTCAGCGTAAACGACACAAGCCGAGCCATGTCGTCGTCCTGCATCTGAAACTCGCTGCCACGAACCATCCGTGCCTTGAGATGGTCAAGGCGATAGGCATCGGCAAACGAATTGGTATCCAGCGCCGCGACCATGGCCTCCGACAACAAGGTATCGAACAGCGACTCTGGATAGCCCTCCTCCAGACGGAGCATGATCCAGTCGCGGGTCAGCCCGGCAATGAGGTTCTTGGGGTCACCGAGCTTGGCCTGAACCGACCAGAGCCAGTTGACGCGCAAAGAGGGCGGCGCCGATGTTTCCAGCCAGCTCGCCACCGCCGGCATCAGCTCCGTGATGCGCTCGTCGTATCCCGGAGTCGAGCGCACAAAGACGGCCAGGCTCTCGTGGAACACCTTCAAGCCTGCGACCGAAGAATGCAACAGGTGCTCCACCTTCGCGACATCGGGCTGAGCAATGCCGAGCTTCGCCGCAATATCCAAGAACGCAGCCCTCGGCCAGAAGAAGGGGAACGCGCACACCAAGCGCAGCGTGTCCTTCAGACTAGGCGGCAGCTCTTCCCACAGGGAGGCGTAGTAGAACTTCACCTCCTTGGTCATGTCCCCTTGCAGCCGCCCGAAATCCCAGCTGTCCAGGTATCCCCCGGCGTGCTCAAGCTCCGCGGTGGCATAGATGACGTGCAGTGGGTGGCCGTTGGTCTTCTTGCGAACCGCGGTCGCCGTCTCCTGCAACTGGCGCTCCGATTGCTCTTCATGGTCGAATCGGGTCGACAGCCTGCCCTCGTCAACGGCCTTGCGCAGGTACGACAACACCGCGTTTTCGGACATCGCCGGCAACTCTCGCCAACTGGCCTTCGGTGCGGCGGCCAAGAGGTCCTTGGGCAGTTGGGCATCGTCGACCGGCTGCGTGCCCACCAACAGGACCATGTTGTCCGGGCACGGCAGGACCTGGGAGAACAAGTCGTCCAGCGGGCGCTTGTCGGCTGCGTTGATGCGCCAGACATGGTCCAAGCCGTCCAGAACCAGCACGAACGGCTTGCCCTTCTCCTGGTAGTAGGCCGCGCAAGCTTCGAGTAGCCCTCGCAAGTCACCGCCGTGCGTCTGAACGCCTGGATGAAACTGCTTGACCTGTGCCGCGATGGACTGCTCAACCACGTAGCTATGCACGCGGTCGCGCCCCCGCTCGGTCGTCGACAGGAAGTAGTGGTGGCGAACCGAGGGAATGTCCAAGCTAGCAAGCTTGTCGCACAGCGCGCTCAAGTACGTGCTCTTCCCGCGGCCAGGCGGCCCCGTGAGCACAAATGCCTGCCCGGCACCAGCGGCGGTGTCGCGCACGAAGTCCCGGTGGAACGTCTCGTCCGGCACCTCATATCCGAGAGGCACGAAAAAGTCTTCAGGCAAGGGCGCCGGCGGCGCTGCCCGCAGGATGGTGCGCACCTGGTCCAGGGAGATCCACCCGTCCGGCGGCGGGAAATTCTTCCGGATCGCCCAGTTCAAGGCGACATTCTTGAGGTTCGCGATGCCCTCAGGCGTGCCGTGCCGGTGCAGTCGAGCATCGACCTCGTGCTCGAGCGATTCGAACCCCTTGTCGCTGTGAAGAACCTGCAGCTGACTGAAGAAGGCTTCGCACTTCAACTCGTCACCCAGCTCTGCGAGCAACGCTGAGCGCCGAGGCTCGGGCACTTTGGCGAAGTCGATTCGCCCGCCGGAGAGGCACGCCTCAATTTCCGCATCTGGCCGACGATTCGTCTTCAGCGAGATCACGCCGACCCGAGCCGGGTCCAACACGGCAAAGGCGTCAAACCACTTCCGCAGCATCGACCTAGACTTCGCCGTCCTGCCGGACTTTTCGAGCATCCACTCCCAGCTCAGCGCGTGCACCGCCGGGTTCGGTGTGTACTTGACCTGCTCAAGGTCGACGAGGCCGCCAGTTCGCTCGGCCACGATGTCGTCCAACCCCTTCGGCGCGTCGGCCTCGTCGTCACACTCGAACTTCACCCGGGTGTAACGCGTCGGTGCGTCGAGCCAGTCGCACAGGAGGCGCAACCCTTGCCGATTTTGGTATACGTAGCCTGCGGCAGTTATCGCAGTGTTCTTAATCTCTTCAGACATGGAATGGAATGGCCGGCAAGGGTAGTCGCACGGCGAGAACTTAGAGATGCCTCATCGCAAACCTTGCAGTCGCTGCCACCTAACTTGGCGCCCCGCCCTGCTTTGCGTTAAGCAGCGCAACACGAGGGATCGCTTCTGCTGACGGGTACAGCTTCTCCAGTACACCGAGCAGCCCATTGACCAGCTCGACGCAGTCGGGTTCAACGGACGGCAGAGGCCGATGCGCCATCCTCGGAACTCGGTGCAGCCTGTGCAATGCGTTGTGGCACGTCACAAAGTTGGTGTCGCGGACTGCAGCCCAGTTGCCGTGCATAAAGCCCGATGACCAGTCGTAGTAACGATCGTAAATGTCCTTGGCGCCGCATTCGGTAGCCAGTTTTCGCAGGTTGCTGTTTGCCCAGTGGCCCACGTCGATGCTCAAAAACTCCTGCCAGACGTCTTCATTCGCAATGGCGTGGATAGCTGCCTCATCGACAAATACTGGCAAGTCGCCCAGGGTTTGTTGGATCTTTAAGAAGGCAAGTTTGGCTTGCCCGGCGCCGTAAACGCGATATGACTGCCACATCGGCGGCATATCCACATGCGCAAGGTATCTGAGCGTTATGCACACCTCAGCCAACGCTCGGAGCGACACCACTCCGATGATCCGGGTGTGTATGCGATGCATACCAACCTCTTCGAGCACACTCAACGCATACAGGGCGAGACCGAACGCGGAATCCAATCTCGGATCGACACGCTCTGGAGAAATGCTCCTTCGAAACCGCTCCACAACTTCGTCGCGCGCAGCGTAAAGTGAGTCGGGGTCGATGTGAGTGTCGATGAAGGTGTAGCCTTGCCCTTCGGAGGGGTCTAGGCATCCTGTACTACGCATTGCGAGGGACCAGAACTCATCGGCCCACAGGCTGGGTGGATTCCGCCTCATCGTCATCTCGGCGGACCTGATGAAGGGGCGGACTCGACGCATGTCCCCCTTGTCAGGGAACAGTCGAAGCTCCTCCAAGCTTTCGGCGGCAGATTCTGGGAAGAACATGCGGCCCGAGATGATCGGGAGGATGACTTTGAACCATCGAATGTCGGTCGAAGCCTCTGACTGATGATCGAGCACACCGGCGACCGAGCGGGCGAGCGTGTTCCAGTCATCACCCGTCGGCTCGACCGCGAGTTCGCGACGCCACCGCTCGTGGCCAGGAAGGCAGTCAAGTAGTAGCAAGGGCCGGAGCGCCGCATATCCCAGTGGGTGCGACAAGGGAACGGACAGGAACTTCTTGAACTCCTGGTCCGAGACTTCGGCCAGCTTTGTGTGATCGACGATGACCTTGAAATCGAGCCCGGCTTCTGTATCTCCCGCAGCTTCGGCTTCGTCCTCGGCGTCGGAGGTCTGATCACTCTTGAGGAACCACTCTCGACACACGACTGCAATCCTGCGAAGGCAATTGAGGTAGTGCCGACGCTCCATGGTGCCAGCTAGCAGTACAGCCCATAGCATCTCAGGCATGTGGTGATCGACCCATGAAGATGTCGCCATCTTGGGCAGTTGCGCCAGCGGCGGAATGAGCTTGCCTCCGACTCGCTGATGGTGATCAAGCATGCTGATGTTGTGCGAGGCGAACTTCGAGTTCGCTCTCCCCGCTTGACTCTTAGCTTTCTTCTTCCCTGGCTTGCTCATTCGTTCTCCTGTGTCGCCATTCACGCCCGCTAGCTACACGGCTCCCCCAGTCGCTCGGACCTTGCCTTCATCTTCATCGGATGGTCCAGGCGTCCAGTTCTCTCCTTTGGCGTCTCCCGGATGCTTGAGTGCCCCGCCCTCACGCGCGGCGCAACTGGGTAACGCTCAAAGTAGACCACCAACCAGTCGTCAGGCGAGCGGCCAGTTCCAGGATTGAAACTGCTGACCGAGTTACCGGCGTCTAGTGGCCGGTGTTCGCGGGAGCTGTCGCTCAAGGCCTGAATCGCGAGGGTCTCAGTTCAGTCTTAAGCGGACAATCAACCCAAGCAGCGGTGACCTCGTCGGTCACCTCGCAAAAGACGCTCGAGCTGAGTAGCACGCTGCGCAAACAACCGCCAGACTCCGGCACCAGCGGGGCTGGGACCAATCATCCTGTTGACCCAGCAGGCTTCGAAGGAGCTAGCCGTTCACGGCGCTTCAAGTGCTCGGCCTGTTGCCGCCGCGGTAAGCCGCCTTCCAGGAGTCGACAGATCACCTAAGGCGAAAGCCTTATTGCGACTAGCCGCAACCCGCAGATGCGGGTAGGTTGTTTCCCGATGCGTTGCACCCAGCGCAACGAACGTCCGCTAGACTGCTGCCTTATCGGACCTGACATGCCAACTGGCAATGATCACACCTCGCGACAGAGGACGGCCGAGTTGAGGGAGGAATATGCACGCGGACCTGGCGCTACAGATGTTGGCGGACCTGCTTTGGACAGGTCTGGTCGTGTCGCTGCCAGTCTTGGGCGTCACCATGATCGTCGGTGTGTGCATCAGTGTCCTGCAAGTGGTGACACAAGTGCAGGAGATGTCACTCACGTTCGTGCCCAAGCTTGCGGCCGCGGGAATCAGTCTGGTTGTCTTCGGACCTTGGGTTCTGCATAAGCTGGCGTCGTTCACCACGCGACTCTGGTCGGCCATACCGTCGATGTTCTAGTCGGTTGAGCCATGTTCTCTTTGGGCAGTACGACGATGAGCCAGGCATGGGTGACGGCCACCTTGCTGATGGCAGCGCGCTTGGGCGCCCTCCTGTTGTTCGCACCACCGTTTTCAGCCACGCACATCCCGGGCTCGGTACGGGTCGCCATCGTGCTGGCTCTCTCGGCCATGCTGGCACCCCTTTGCGCCGAGCAGGTACCGCAGACTGTCTCGCTGGGCTATCTCTTGTCAGGCTTCGCCACTGAAGTGGCGCTGGGCGCCACCATGGCGTTCGGTGTGGCCCTCGCCTTTTCCGCTTTCGCGGTCGCCGGCCGACTGCTCGACGTGCAAATCGGTTTCGGCATCGGGCAGGTTCTGGACCCGCTCACTCGACAACAACTCCCGGTTCTGTCATCGGCCTTCACGTGGTTGGCGCTGGTGGCCTTCTTCGTCAGCGATGCGCATCACCTGTTGCTGCGAGGTTTCACACTAAGCCTGGAAGCCTTTCCCCTCGGACACGCTTGGCCGACAGCACAACTGGCCCAACCGCTGCTCAAGCAGGTGGCCGCGACTTTCAGCCTCGGGTTTGCCATGGTCGCGCCGGTGATGCTCTGCCTCTTCCTTGTTGAGCTGAGCCTTGGTGTGCTGTCGCGCAACATGCCTCAGATGAACATGTTCGCGCTCGCCATTCCGGTCAAGGTGCTGGTGGGCATTGCCACGCTGAGTTTCGCGGCAGTGGGCATGGCCGGTGTCATCTCGCGCATCAACGGATCAATCTTCAAGGCGTGGGAGGCGGCGTTCCGCTGATGGCAAGCGAAGAACTGGACCGCAACGACGCGGCCACTCCTCACAAGCTGGACGAGGCGCGCAAACGCGGCCAAGTGGCCAAGAGTGCCGACCTCATCTCGCTCGCCGTGCTGGTCACTGCGGTCGGCTATCTATCCGGATATGCCTTCGACCTGCTTCGCACGCAGTTCCGCTTCGACCACGCGCTCTTGAACATGGCCACAACGCATGCGCAAGGCTCTGATGCGTTGTGGCAACTGTCAGCACATGCGGTGCGATTCACCTTGCATCTTCTGCTGCCGCTTTTCGGGATGATCGTCGTGGCCGCCATCGTCGGGAACATCGCCCAGACGGGGTTCATTTTCTCCAGCCATCCCATCAAACCGGACTGGCAGCGCATCAATCCAGCCAGTGGATTCAAGCGCCTGTTTTCCATGCGCACGCTGTATGACACGGGTCGCGCCTGTCTGAAACTCGTGTTTCTGTCGCTCGTCGTCGTGGTCGCGCTCTCAGCGATGTTGCCTTCCATTCACCGACTCTCAGGAGTCACGCCGCTCACATTCGTCGCGGCGCTCAACGACTCGGCTTCATCGCTTGGCTGGAAGTTGTGCATCGCGCTCGGCCTCGTCGCGCTGATCGACTTCGCCTACACCCGGCGCGAGTTCGCGAAGAAGATGCAGATGAGCCGTCGCGAGATCCGCGAGGAGGTGAAGCACCGCGAAGGCGACCCGCGCATCCGCTCACGCATGCGCGAACTGCGGCGAGAGCTCCTGAAACGCAGCAACTCGCTTGGTAAAACACGCGACGCCGACATCGTGCTGACCAACCCGACCCACGTCGCGGTCGCACTCAAGTATCGGCACGGCGACATGGAGGCGCCTGTCGTGCTGGCCAAGGGTAAGGGCGCCACCGCCAGCGTCATCCGAGCCATTGCGGCCAAACACCGCATTCCGGTGGTGCCAAGCCCCAGCCTCGCCAGAGCCCTGTATGCACGACTGCAACCCGACCAGGCAGTGCCGCCGGAGTTCTACACGAACCTGGCACCACTCATGGTCTGGCTTATCACCTCCCGCGACATGCGCAACAGCACTGGGTGTGGAGAGCCGGCATGAAGCTGTGGCGCCTGTTTGGGAAGCACTCAGACGTCGGGATGGTGCTCGCTGTCCTGGGCATCCTGGTTGTGTTGTTCATGCCCATCCCGCCGGCACTGCTCGACTTCCTGCTGCTGGCGAATTTCAGCCTGGCATTTCTCATCCTGCTACTGACGTTCTACATGCTCAAGCCGGTTGAGTTCTCCACGTTCCCCTCGCTGCTTCTGATCGCCACGCTCTTCCGGCTGTCTCTCAACGTCGCCGCCACCCGACTCATCCTGTCGGAAGGATCGGCCGGCAAGGTGATCGGCGCGATCGGCTCCTACGTGGTGGGAGGCAACTACGTCATCGGCTTGATCGTCTTCCTGATCCTGATCGTCGTGCAATACGTCGTGGTGACCAACGGTGCACAGCGGGTTTCGGAGGTGGCGGCCCGCTTCACGCTCGACAGCATGCCGGGCCAGCAGATGAGCATCGACGCCGATCTCAACATGGGCTTCATCGACCAGGCCGAGGCCCAGAAGCGCCGAAAGACCCTTGAGAGCGGTGCAGCGTTCTATGGGGCCATGGATGGCGCCAGCAAGTTCGTCAAAGGCGATGCCATCGCAGGCATCCTTATCTTGCTGATCAACATCATCGGCGGCATCGTGATCGGTGTGATGCAGCTGGGCATGCCCTGGGGCCAGGCGCTGCAGACCTACACCTTGCTGACCATTGGCGATGGCATCGTGACACAGGTGCCGGCGCTGGTGATCGCGGTTGGCACCGGCATCATCGTCACGCGTTCAGCGTCGGACACGAACCTCAGCCGTGAAGCATTGCGCCAGATCACATCGTTCCCCAAAACGCTCCTGCTCGTCGCGGCCACTTTGGGCGCGCTGCTGCTCTTGCCGGGCATCCCCGCCGTGCCCACGCTGGTCCTTCTGTCCATCGTGTTGATCGTTGCGTGGCTTGCCTACCGCGCGTCCAAGCGCAGGCATGACGCAGCCAGCGCCGCGACTGAAGACAACAGCAACGAGGAGCCCACGACCGACAAGGACGACCTGTATGCCAACCTGCCGGTCGAGCCCATCGAAGTCCACGTGGGCAGCAATTGGTCGGCCGTGGTTGGGCAGGCAGATGGTGTGTTCATGGAGCGTGTGGCCGGTTTCCGCAAGCAGCATGCCCAGGAGCTCGGACTGATCCTCCCCCGCGTGCGCTTCAAGGACGTGGCTCGCTTGGGGCCGGACCGCTACGAAATTCACATCGACGGGGTGATCGCTGGCCGCGGCGAAGCAAAGTCGGACAAGCTGCTGGCAATCCACCCCACCGGTGACGTCAAATCCATCGTCGGTGAATTGACGAAAGATCCCACGTACGGCCTGCCCGCGCTGTGGATCGATCCGGCCCAGCGCGCAGAAGCGGTCACGGCTCGCTACACGCTGGTCGATGCGCAAACGGTGCTCATGACCCATCTCACCGAAGTGTTGCGTCGGGAGTCCGCCACGCTGCTCACGCGCGCTGGCACTGAGCGATTGTTGACCCGGGTGCGCCAGACGCAGCCCTCGCTGGTGGAAGAACTCATCCCCACCGTCCTGTCAGTGACCGACGTGCAGCGCGTGCTGCAAAGCCTCCTGCGCGAAAAAGTCAGCATCCGCCACATCGAAGCCATCCTGGAGACCCTGGCCGATGCGGGTCGCAGCAACAAAGACGTCAGCTACCTGGCGGAACGAGTGCGCCAACGGTTGGGCCACGCCATCTGTCAGACCCTCGTCGGAGATTCCAACTCGCTGCATGTGCTCACGCTCGACCCTGGCATGGAAAACCAGTTCATGCAAAGCGTGAGAGCCGCTGAAGAAGGTCAACCCTTCGTGCTCGACCCCAAGCTCGCTGAGCAGTTCCTCGGGCGACTGGTCGCCCTGGCCGAACGAATGATGAAGAACAACCTGTTGCCTGTTCTGCTCTGTTCCCCGGACCTGCGGCGCCACCTGCGAACGATGTCGGAGCGTGTACTGCCACACCTGCGCATCCTGTCGATGAACGAGATCCCCGCGGCGATCGAATTGAAGTCCTATGCCGTCGTGACGCTCTGACCTTCAGCCCCGAGACCCTCCATGCAAGAAATCCTCGCCATCACCCTTACGGCCATGCAGCACGATGCGGCGCGCCTCGAACGGGTCAGCTCCAACCTCGCCAACGCCACCACTCCGGCCTACAAGCGGGAGGTCTTGCTTCAGCGCCCGATCGCCGTTGATGCTTCCGGCCTGTCATTCACCCAAGCCGTCGGCCTTGCAGCCACGCGCTCGGGTGAACGCCGTGCCACGGGAGCGATGCCCGCGTTCGACATCGTTCGCGACATGAACGCCGGCACCCTGCGCCCCACCCGCCAGAACCTGGATCTTGCGCTCGCCGGGCCCGGATATTTCGAAGTGGCCACCGAAACCGGCCCAGCCTACACGCGGCACGGCCAGTTCCAGCTCGATGCCCGAGGCCGCCTTGTCACGCCACAAGGCCACCCAGTCATGGGCCTCAACGGCGAAATCGTCCTGACCGACGCCCAACCCACCATCGATGCGAACGGCTACATCACCGAGCGGGGTCGGGTCGTGGCACAGCTCAAGGTCGTCGGATTCGAACAGGCAGCGAACCTGCAAGCTCTCGAAGGTGGGCTCTACACCTCATCAATGCCGGCAAGGCTGATGCGCAACGATGAAATCCAGGTGCGCCAAGGTCACCTGGAAAACGCAAACGTCAACTCCATGACCGAGATGGTTCAGCTCATGCAGACCATGCGGCATTTCGAATCACTTCAAAAGACCGTGCAGGGCTACGACGAGATGGTGGGCTCCGCCATCCGCAAGCTCGGCGACCTCTGACCTTTTCACTTTCGCGGGAGAACTCTCTCATGTTCGACGCTTTCTACATCGCCGCCACCGGCATGAACGCACAGCAACAGAATGTCGATGCCGTCGCGAACAACCTGGCCAACGTCAATACGGCGGGCTTCAAGAAATCGCGGGTCAGCTTCTTCGACCTCGTCGCCAAAGACGCCGACAGGGCGATGGGTGTCGGCGGCACCAACTCCGTTTCGCTGCTGGATGGCGCACCGCAAAAGGGCGTGGGCGTGGGCATTGCTGCCATCCACAAGCTCTTCGATGCGGGCGACATGAAAAAGACCGACTCTGCCTACGACCTCGCGATCGCTGGCGATGGCTTTCTTGAAGTGAGCCTGCCCGACGGTGGCCAGGCCTTCACCCGCGGCGGCACGCTGAAGGTCAATGGCGACGGCTTGCTTGCCACCCAATCCGGCCATGCGTTCAAACCTGGAATCAGCATCCCCGAAGGCGCGCAGAACCTTGTCATCTCGACCGATGGCCGTGTGACTGTGCAGATGACCGGCCAGTCCGCCCCGGTCGAAATCGGTCGGCTGCAGCTCGTGCGCTTCGCCAACGCCGCTTTGCTCAACGCTGACGGCGACAACCTCTATCGCGCCACCCCAGCCTCAGGCGAAGCCATTGCAGGGCGCGGCGGTGAAGAAGGCTTGGGCACGCTGCGCCAAGGCCATCTGGAAGGCTCCAACGTCAAGATGGTGGAAGAAATGGTGAACCTGATGGTCGCCCAGCGTGCATACGAAGCCAGCGTCAAGGTGGTCCAGGCTTCCGACGAGCTGCTCGGCATGGTCAACAACCTCCGCAGGTGATGAATCTCCTTGGCGCATTGGTGTGCGCGAGCCTTGGCATCGCAGCTGTGTTCAGCTTGCCCACAGCTGCAACGGCCGCTGCGCTGCAAGTCGACCTCAAGCCCCACGCTCGCGCATCAGCCGACGTGGTCAAGCTGGGTGAGGTGGCCCAGATCCGTTCGTCCGACACAGCCTTGGCGCAGTTGGTGGCCGATCTCACGCTGGGTTCGGCCCCGCTCGCCGGCGACTCGATGAATCTGAGCGGCAAGCGCGTGGCTTCGTGGCTGGCGCGCCAGGCAAGCCTGAAGGGCCATGCATGGTCCATGACCGGAGCTCCATCCGTGTCCATCGAACGAGCCAGCCAGACACTGGCCGGTGCGGAAATGGAGGCCGCTGCCCAGGAATTCATCGACCACTGGTTGCGTGGCCAAGCCGAGGAACACGAAGCCAAAGTGACGACCGCCGTTTCCGCCGCCAACATTCCAGCGGGCCAGTGGGTTTTGCAAGCCCGCGCATGGGCCGCCGATCTCCAGCCCAGCAGGCAAATGCGTGTGTGGCTCGACGTGGTCATTGCAGGCCGCACCGTGCGAGCGATCCCTGTTGATTTTCATGTGCGAGCCCACGGTCAGCGTTGGGTGTTGCGCCGAGATGTGGCACCGGGCCAAACGGTCACCGAGGCCGACGCGATGCTCGAGATGACAGACCTGACACGTCTGCAGGGCCCCACGCTGACGCGATCACCCGTCGGGGAGACGCTCAAGGCGCATGCCCGGGCGGGGCAGGTGCTGATGGCGCGGCAAGTCGAGGCCCGCCCTGCCGTCGAACGTGGAAGCGACGTCACCATGCACAGCAAAGCCGGCCTCATCTCTCTCACCACTACGGCACGAGCCTTGCAAAGCGGCCAGCCGGGCCAACGCATCCGAGTTCAACCCGCGGGCGCCCGAACCTGGGTCGAGGCCCAAGTCGTTAGCACCGCCTTGGTCGAGGTCACACCATGAACATCAGCACCCACATGAAACAACTGAGCGCCCCGCTGATCGCCGTGTGCCTGGCACTCGCCGCAACGGGCGCAGCGGCCCAAAGCCTGTACAGCGAAAGCAACTTTCGCCCATTGACGGCCGACAACAAGGCCTATCGAGTGGGCGACGTACTCACCGTGCAGATCGTAGAGAGCGCCGCGGCATCCGCCAATGCAGACACGGCCACGCGACGTAGCAATGACATCTCCGCGGGGTTGACCCGGGCCCATGTGGCACCCATTGGGGTGGGCATCGGCACCTCCGGCGAGTTCGACGGCGGCGGCAAGACCACGCGCACCGGCAAGCTGCTCGCCCAACTCACCGTGCAGGTGAAGCAGGTGCTGCCCAACGGCGACCTGCAGGTCGCGGGGGAGCAATTGCTTTTGATCAACGATGAGCAACAGCGCATCAACGTCGAAGGCCGTGTGCGGCCGCAAGACATCTCCGAAAACAACGTGGTGCTCTCCTCGCGCCTCGCCGCCGCACGCATCACCTACGTCGGCGACGGCGAGTTGGCGGACCGCCAGAAGCCGGCTTGGTGGCGACAACTGCTCGATTGGATCGGCCTGTGATGAAGACGCTGCTTCACGCCTCGGACAACGGCCTGCGCCTTTGGCTGGCATCTCTGTTCGTATGCTGCGGGGCCTTGGCCATTGGACCAACTGCTGCAGCCGCGACTTCCACACCAGACGCCATCCGCGTCAAGGATCTCGGCAAGATCCAGGGCTGGCGCGACAACGCCCTCGTCGGCTACGGCATCGTGACTGGCTTGGCCGGCACTGGCGACTCGCCCACCAACCGCACCACGCGGCAGGCATTGGCCAATGTCTTCTCGCAGTTCAACCTTACGGTGCCGGCCGATCAGGTGCAGAGCCGCAATGTGGCCGTCGTCATGGTCACCTCCAGCTTGCCGCCCTTCGCACGCGAAGGTGACTCCCTCGACATCACCATCACCTCGGCGGGCGATGCCCGCAGCCTCGTTGGCGGCGCGCTGATGCTCACGCCGTTGAAAGGCGCCAACGGCAAGGTCTACGCCCTCGCTCAGGGGCCGCTCACGGTGGGTGGCTACCGCTACGACGCCAACGGGAACGTGGTGCAGAAGAACCACCCCACTGTCGGCTCCATTCCCAACGGGGCCAACGTCGAGGTGGCAAGCCCCACGATGTCAGGTGATCGCAAATCGGTGACCTTCGTGCTCCAGGAGCCCGACTACACCACTGCCGCGAGAGTGGCTGCCGCCATCAACGGACAAGTGGGCTCGGGCTTGGCCGAACCGCGCGACGCCTCGGGCATCGAAGTGCAAATTCCCGAAGCCTTCCGCGACCGGCCGGTGAACTTCCTGGCGAAGCTTGAAAACGTGCTCGTCGAGCCCGACCGCCGGGCACGCGTGATCATCAACGAACGCACCGGCACCATCGTCTCCGGTGGCGATGTACGCATCTCAAAGGTCGCGGTATCGCACGGCGACCTGCGGGTCTCCATCGACGCGGAGACGACGGTATCGCAGCCCACCTTGCTGGTGCGTCCGGGCGGCAGCGTGCGCACGGCCGTCGTCACCAACAGCCGTGTAGACGTGAGCGAAAGCGCGGGCTCGGGGTACGTGATGGCCAACAACACCGTCGCCGACCTGGTGCAGTCGCTCAGTCGTCTGAAGACCAACACCCGCGACATCATTTCCATCCTGCGTGCCGTCAAAGCCGCAGGAGCACTGCATGCCGAACTGGTCGTGCAGTGATCCAGACACACGAACGAGAAGGAGCACCATGCAAAACGGAGTCGAGGCCCTGACCGGAACTTCACTGACGCTGGCCCTGGACGCCGCCACGATGCGACACCAGGTGCACGCGGCCAACATCGCCAACGCTGGCGTCGCAGGCTACAAGGCACAGCGTCTGAACTTCGAGGCGCAAGTCCACCAGGGCCTCCAATCCGCCCGGACTTTCGGGCAGGTCCAGGCTGGACCACAAGTCAGCGTGCGCATCGAGCCAGACCTCGGCGTCGACGGCCAACCGCATGCCGTTCAACTCGACGTCGAGGTGGCCGCGATGAGCCAGAACTCGGTGCACTACCAAACCCTGGTGCGCGCACTGAACCGGCAGCTGTCCATTCTTGCCAGCGCGGTAAGCGAAGGCAAGCGCTAGGAGACCACCCGTGAACTACCAGCAATCCTTTGCCATCAGCGCCGCCGGCATGGACGTCGAACGCATGCGGGTCGAAGTGGCGGCACTCAACCTGGCCAACGCCCACACCGTGGCCGCGCGCGAGAGCGAGACCTACAAGCCGCTTCACGTGGTGGCACGCGCCATGCCAGGCGTCGCCGTCGCGGCCGGTGGTCTCTTCACCTCGCTCGTGGACAACGCGCTGTCCGGCCCGGTCGCCACAGTGGAACCCAGCCTGCGCGCACCGCGCCGTGTCATGGAGCCTGGGCACCCCCAGGCCGACGCACAAGGCTTCGTGACCTACCCGGGTGTCGATCCGGCGACCGAGATGATGACGCTGATGAGTGCGACGCGCGCTTACGAAGCGAACGTCGCCGCCATGACCGCCGCGCGCACCATGACGCTGAAAGCGCTCGACATCGGAGGCGGCGCATGAGCATCGATTTCCTGCCCCCGCTGCAGCCGGTCAACGTCGATGCCCTGGCGTCTGCAGCCGCCAGCCAGACCGCACCTGCCATGCAGGCGCCGGGTGGCCCGAACTTCGGGCAGCTCGTTTCACAAGGGCTTCAAAGCGTCAATCAGCAGCTGCAGGCAAGTCAGGTCGATCTGCAGCGCCTGGCCTCCGGGGACGCGGAGAACCTGCACCACGTCATGCTGAAACTCGAAGAAAGCCGTCTGTCGTTCCAACTGATGCTGCAAGTGCGCAACCGGTTGCTCGAGTCCTATCAAGAAATCATGCGCATGCAGGTGTAGCGACCGAGTCGCTGCGTCCCGCAACACGTTCATCAGGTCATTTCGGAGCAAGTTGGTGATCAAGGAATTCTGGCAAACGCTCGGCAGTGCAGCCAAGGCTGGGCTCGTGGCAGGCATCGTTCTCATCGTTGGTGCCACCATTGCCATCGCGGTGTGGCTCGTGCGTACCGACTACGAGGTCTTGTTTTCCGGTTTGTCGCCGCAAGACGCCGCGGCCATGACCGCAGAGCTCGACCGCATGAAGCAGCCCTACCGGCTCGGGCCCGACGGGACAACCATCCTCGTCGACAAGAGCACGATGCACCAGACGCGGCTCAAGCTCATGAGCCGCGACATTCCGTTGCACGGCGCGGTCGGATTCGAACTATTCAACAACAACGACTTCGGCATGACCGAGTTTGCGCAGAAGGTCAATTTCCAGCGCGCGCTGCAAGGCGAGATCACGCGCACCATCCTGTCGATCTCGGAGGTTGAAACGGTCCGGGTGCACATCGCCTTTCCTGAAGAAGGCCTCTTCAAGCGCGAACAGTCCAAGGCCAAGGCATCGATCACGCTTGCACTCAAGCACGGGCAGTCGCTGCGGCCCGAGCAGGTGGCTGGCATCCAGCGCCTGGTGTCGGCCGCGGTGCCGGGCGTTGCTCCTCAAGACGTCACCATCGTCAACCAGCAAGGCGTGGCGCTCACCCGCGCCCCTGCCAGTAGCGATCTCCAGGCCGACGGCCCTGTGCAACTGGAACTCAAGAAGGAGATCGAGCAGCACCTGTCGCGCAAAGTCAGCCAGGTGCTCGACCGAACCTTCGGCAGCGGGAGCGCCCTGGCCAGCGTCGACGTCACCCTCGACATGAACCAGGTCCGGGTCACGACGGAAGAAGTGACCGGCCCGCCGAGCAAAGGCGGTGACGCCCGCACCGGTGTCATCGTGCGTGAACGCGAGACGGTCAAGGACGAATCTGCGGCGCTCCCGGGGCGCGAAAGCAACGCCGCCGGAGGCAGTACACACCGCGAGACTGACTATCAGGTGGGCCGGCGCGTGGAACAGGTGGTGTCTCAACCGGGCTCGATCCAGCAGATCCAGGTGGTTGCGGTGGTCAAGGCCCCGCTCGATGCTCATCAGCTCGAGCAGTTGAAGACGCTCATCGGCGGCGCCGTCGGCGCACAACGTGACCGGGGTGACATCGTGGTCGTGCAGTCCATGGATGCCTTGGGGACGGCCAAGCCCGAAGGCGGTGCCGCGCCTGTCACGAGCAACGCGCCTGACAACAAGCATCTTGCCAAGTCAGACAGCCAGCGACTCGAACCAGTGTCGACGCCACATGATCGTCTTCAGGTTGCCCTGGCGGGTCTGATGGCACTGGTCATCGCGCTGGGCGTTGCGATCCTGGTGTGGCAACGCCGCTCAAACCAGGCAACATCTTCGTCAACCGCTCCCGGACTGAGCCCCGAGCAGCGGCAGGCCGCGCTGCACCGGGTCCAGAGCTGGGTTGCAGGCAACCCGGCAACGCAAGGGCCCGAGCGATGAAACTCCTTGAAGCCACCTCGGCCGGCGCCGCGTCGTCGCCTGAGATGAGGCGTGCCGCCCTGCTGCTGCATTCCATGTCGGCAGCTGATCGCGCCTGGACTCTCGAGCAGTTGAGCACCGAAGACCGATCGCGTCTGGTGCCTTTGCTGTCAGAGCTGTCAGGCCTGGGCATCCCGGGTGATCCGGCGCTGGTCTCCGATGCCCTGAATGCCACGGCTGCGCCAGGCTCACCACACGAACAGCCACACAACACCACGGCCCAGGCACTTCTCCGCGAGCCTGATCGTTTGATCGTCACCCTGTTGCGCTGCGGCCCTTGGGCATGGCAGGCCTCGCTCTTCGCGGCACTCACACCGGCCCGACGCCGCTCGATCGAAGCTGCGCTTCGCACCGCCACGGAGGAAGCCGCACCCGCACCGGCGCTGCGCGATGCATTGATCGATGGCGTGCGCACGCGGTCGGCCCAGGCAACGAACGCGGCATCCACGGAATCCGCCCAGCCACCCTGGCAGCGAGCATGGCGACAGCTGGCAACCCGCTTTGCCGGCACACGCTGAGGCCACCATGAACGACACCACCCGGCCGCCACTGGTCTTGCGCAACGTGGATGCGCAAGCACCCTCCAAAATGCTCGCCCGTCCGTCTCGACCCGCGACCAACCCGCCTGCGAGCGCCTGGGGCCCTGCGCCCAAGCCACCGCAGCCCGTGGCCGTCGCGGCCGCCGAGACCCCGTTGGCAATGCAGGCCAGAGGTCGCCAGGAAGGGTACGAAGCCGGTGTACGCGAAGGGTTGAAGGAAGCCCAGCGCCAAGTCGGGGAGCAAATGGAGGCGCAGGTCGCAAAACTGCAGGCACAGGCCGAGGTGCAGGCGACCCAGTTGGCCCAGGAGCACAACCAGCGCATCGTGCGCCTCGACCAGTTGCTCGACGGCCTGGAAGCGGCGCTGAGCGCCCGCCTGGAGAATCTCGAAGCGCAGGCTGCGGTGCTTGCGTTCGAGGCCTTGTGCAAGTTGCTCGGTGACCAGGCGGCTCGCGCCGACACGCTGGCCGCACTCATCCAACAAGCTGCACGCCAGATCCGCAACGGCACGCTGCTGAGCATCAAGCTGCACCCGGCTGACATGGCCGTGTTGATCGGCCACGCTGAACGACCTGAGCTGGAGCAGCGGTATCCCGGCGTGCAATGGGAAGCGGATGCCAAGGCTGCTCGCGGCACCTGCACCCTGGTCACGGACCGCGGCACGCTCGATGCCGGCCTGTTCACACAGCTCGAGCGCTTGCGCGAGACCTGGTCCGAGGAAGCCAGCAAGTGACCACCGGTCTGCTCGAGCGGCTGCGCACCCGCACCGAACAGGCGGAACTGATCCGCCACACGGGCGTCGTGCGCCAACTCGCCGGCTTGGCCATCGAAGCCAAGGGGCCCGATGCCGTGCTGGGTGAGCTGTGCCACATCCACGTGCGTGGTCAATCGGAACCGGTGCTGGCCGAGGTGGTGGGGCTGCGCCCCGGGGTCACAACGCTGATGACGTACGGCACGCCACACGGGCTCGCGGTGGGTTGCGAGGTCGTCGCGACGGGCCGGACGGCCACCATCCCGGTTGGCCAGGCGCTGCTTGGCCGTGTCATCGACGGCATGGGCAGAGCCCTCGATGGCGGGCCGGACCCTGTCGGCACCGAACGCCGAGCATTGAAGTCCACACCTCGCAACCCGATGGACCGCCCACGCATCTCGCACGTGCTCGAGACCGGCGTGCGCAGCATCGACACCCTGCTCACCCTCGGCCAGGGGCAACGCGTCGGCATCTTCTCTGGCAGCGGTGTCGGCAAGAGCACCTTGCTTGGCATGGTGGCCAGGCACGTCCGTGCCGACGTCAACGTCATCGCGCTGATTGGCGAACGCAGCCGCGAAGTGCGCGAGTTCATCGACAAGCAGCTGGGCGATGAAGGCCTGGCGCGATCGGTCCTCGTCGTCGCCACGGCGGACCAACCGGCACTGGCGCGCATCCGTGCGGCCTACGCCGCCGTCACCATCGCTGAAAGCTTCCGTGACGAGCGCCTGCAAACACTGCTGACCATCGACTCCATCACCCGCCTGGCGATGGCTCGGCGCGAAGTGGGCCTCTCGGCCGGCGAACCGCCGACCGCACGCGGCTACACGCCTTCGGTCTTCTCCGAGTTGCCCGAACTATGCGAACGCTGCGGTACCGCGGCGTCTGGTGGATCGATCACGGCGTTGCTGACCGTGCTGGTCGAAGGAGATGACCTCAACGAGCCCATCGCCGACTGCATGCGCGCGACGCTCGATGGCCACATCGTGCTGTCACGCCGGCTCGCGAACCAGGGCCAATACCCCGCGATCGACATCCTCGCCAGCACCAGCCGACTGATGTCCGACCTGGCCAGCCCGCAAGCCCGCGCGCTCGCCATCAAGGCCAACCGTTGCCTGGAAACCTTGCAACGCAATCGGCAGCTCGTGGACATCGGCGCTTATGTCGCCGGCTCCAATCCGGCGCTCGACCAGGCCCTGACCGTCGAGAGCGAGCTGCTGGCCTTCCTGCGCCAAAGCGACAGCGGCATCGCACGAGATGCCGCCATCAGCGAGCTCGCACGCATCCTCCAGCAGGTGAGCACATGAGAGCTCTGCCCTTCGACTACGCGCTGGAGCCTTTGCTTCAGCAAGCCCGCTGGCAGCTCGAGGCGGCGCTGGCCGAACTCGCCGCCGGTGCCCGCAAGCTCGAAGTTCTCAAGGCGGCTGCCGACAGTCATCGGCAACATGTGGCGGCACTGCTCGGCTGGATGAAGCCATCGTCCGCGCAGAGCCTCGATCCCGTGATCGCTCGCAACCGAGTGGCCTACCTGGCGCAGGCCGCCCGAAAGACAGTGAACTTCGAACGCGAGCTTGCCCAGGCCGAAGAGGAAGTGCAAAGGCTGCAGAGCATTTGCCGCGAGAAGCAACTGAAGCTCGACGCCATCGAACGCCATCGTGGGGACGCCGAACAGGAGCACCGCCAGGCGCATGCGCGGAAAGAGGCCGGCCAGGCCGACGACGATTGGCTCGTGCGTGGGCACTGGGTCGCACGCCAACAAGGCCTCGCAGAGGCGCGAGAGGAGTCGACCACATGATCCCGCTGATCGGTCACGTTTCTGACACCTCGCCTGCCCAAGCCAAGCCGCGCACAGACGGTGGCCTCGACTCCAACAGCCATCGGTCCGCCTGGAAGCGCGAGATGGAGCGCGCGCAAAGCGAAGCGTGGTTCAAAGCCAAGGCAACGGCGCCGCACGATCAACATCGCGCGTCAGCTGCTCGTCGTTCGGCGGCCACCCAGGCCCTGGGCGCTGCCGGGATAAGTGATTCCGCTGCCACCCATCGCAACGGCGACCCGGTCGCGTCCGTCGGTATCGCTGCCACAGAACCCTCGAACGCCCCACCCCGGCCACCGAGCCTGCCGGCACGGCTTCAAGTGCCCACAGCGTCAGAACGCAAGGCTCCTCTTGGCTCAGGCCAAGTCGCGGTGGCGATGCCATCGACGCCTGCGACGGGCTCAAGGCACGGCGCTCCAGATGCCGCTTGCAGCGGCGCCGAGACAGGCCGGGCAGCGGTCCCACTCTTTCCAGGTCAACGCAAGCCCGTGCGCATGCATGCGCAGTGGGACGGCAACGACGTCTCGTTGTGGCTGGGTCTGGATGCCGATCAGGCAACCGACGCTTCACGGCTCGTCGACACCTTGCGCGCCTTGCTTCAAGGCCAGGGGCTACGCCCCGTCAGCATCGTCTGCAACGGCCAGCTCGCCTGGCGGGCTGACGATGCGCCACACGCGCCAACCACCCGCAGCGGCGACGACCCCACCTCGCGCCGACTGAACGCCACCGAAACACAGTTCCACATCATCGCCACCAGGGAGCCCTGAATGCCCAGCCTCGGTTCGATCACCCCCGCAGCCACCACCAGCCTCGATGCCAATGGCATCGGCATGCAGGACTTCCTGAAGATTCTGCTCACGCAGCTGACCTACCAGGATCCGCTCAAGCCGATGGACAACCAGGAGTTCATGGCGCAGATGGCGCAGTTCTCCGCCCTCGGGCAAACGCAGCAGCTGAACGCGAAGATCGACGCGCTGCTGTCGACCCAGGCGTCCTTGCAGTCGGTAGGCCTGATCGGCCGCACGATCGACTTCAGTACCGAGAGCGGCACGCTCTCCGGCTCAGTCGTGTCGCTCTCACTCGCGGGCGACACCCCCTCGCTCACCGTGCGCACGACCAGCGGCACCACGCTGGCGGGCGTGAGCCTTTCGCAAATCCTCGCCGTTCGCTGAAGGAGCGCCCGATGATTGAATCGATCTACGTCGGCATGAGCGGCCTCATGGGTTATTCCCAAGGCCTGCGCGTCATCGCCAACAACACCGCCAACCTGAACACGCCAGGCTTCAAGGGCTCCGACCTGCAGTTCGCCGACATGTTCTATGCCAACAGCACGCTGTCCGGCAACGGATCGGGCTACAACCGCATGCAGCTGGGCTACGGGCTCAACACCTATTCCACCTCGATCAACTTCAAGCAAGGCGAGTTGCGGCAGACCGGCAACGATCTCGATGTGGCGGTCGACGGCCAAGGGCTCTTCATGCTGCGAGACAAGGACGATGGCGAACTTCGCTACTCGCGTGCAGGCCAGTTCGAGTTCAATGCCGATGGGCTGCTGGTCAACCGGGCCGACGGCGCGTTCGTCCTGGGCTTCGACGCCAGCAACACACAAGGCAGGATTTCCCTCGAGGGTCTGCGCACCAACGCTCCACGAGCCACCTCGGAAGTCAGCTTCTCCGGGAATCTCTCGAGCACCGAGACCACCCGCACCATCTCCAACATCAGCGTGATCGACAGCATCGGTGGCCAACACACACTGAGCATGACTTTCACCCGCAATGCGGCGCCAGCACAGACCACCTGGACGGTCGCCATCAACGAAGGCACGACGTCGGTTGGCACCGGGAGCATCGAGTTCATCAACGGCCAGCCCACCACGGCGACGGAGCGTCTGAACGTCACCTATACGCCTGTCGGCCTGGCGTCACAGCCGCTCAGTTTCGACTTCAGCGGGGAAGTCACGTCGTTCGCTTCAGGCACAACCTCGACGCTGGCTGCCGCACGGCAAGACGGCATCGTGGCCGGCGCACTGACCAAGGTGAGCTTCGACGACAAAGGCGCGCTCGTGGTGACGTACAACAACGGCCAGACCGCCACCGGCGCGCGCCTGGCACTGTCTCGGTTCGACTCGCCGGACGCCATCGAGCCCGGCGGTGACAACCAGTTCCGTCCTACCAACAGCAATGCCTGGCATGTCGGCACTGCGGGCGCCGACGGCTTTGGCAGCGTCAAGGCCGGGACGATCGAGATCTCCAACGTGGACCTGTCACAGGAGTTCAGCGATCTCGTCATCATGCAGCGCGGCTATCAGGCCTCGTCGCAAGTCATCTCCACGGCCAACGACATGCTGCAAGAACTCTTCTCAATGAAAGGCGGAAGGTGAAGACGGTTGATCTGCGGCCATCCGCCGAAGCGCGCCCTTTGCATTGGTGGAGCGACAAGACGCTCGCGCCGCTGCGCACCGGTGTGAGCAACGCCTGCAGCGAGTGGTCGGCGCGCTGGGGAGTTTCCCTTGCGTGCATGGATCTCATCAACGCGTGTGAGCGGCCCGACGTTGCAGCCTCCTGGCAGAGGCCGGGCGAGCAAGAGGTGTGGCTGGGCATCATCACCGGCACTCTGGCCGGGCTTCTTCACGAGGAGCTTTTCCACACCACGGTGCGACCACAAACGCTGGCCGAATCAGTCGCATCGCGAGCGGCTGACGACCTGGCCGCCGCGCTTTCTGCACTCTTCGATGCCACCGGCAGTTCGTTGCCAGAACCGGCCGGTCGAGACCTCAAGCCGTGGTCAGGCGCGGTACGCGCCAAGCTCGCCCTCGGGGCTCGAGCAAGCACCTGCTGGCTGCACGCATCGCCTCAGGCCATGTCGGCGCATTTGCGCAAAGCCACGGCCACCGGTTCACGCAAAGCCTTCCCGAGCAGCAGACTCACACCCGTCCTGCGCGCGATTGCCCACGAATCCCTTTCCTTCAAGGTGGAGCTCGCCCCCGCAGAGCTGCGGCTGGGAGAACTGCAGTCATTGCAGGTGGGCGATGTGCTCACCCTGCCACATGGCCTGGAAACACCCCTCTCCGTGAGGCCAAGCGACAGCGATCTCGACGCATCGCCAATCGGCCTGGCCTATCTCGGCGCCCGGCACGGCTGCCGGGCCATCGAGCTGCTGCGCACCGACAACGACCTTGCCTGACCTGACCCTCCGAGCTTTGTATGAACACCATGGTTGACCCCAATCTGCACCCCGGCACTGCACATCACCTTACCTTGGGCGAGTTGCACGACACACCCAACAGTGCGGGCAAGCCTGCCATCTCTGACACCGTCAACCCGCTGCACAACATCAAGACCCGCCTCCAGGTCTGTGTGGGCGAAGTCGTGGTTACCGTCGGCGATCTCCTGGCGGCCAAGGAGCATCAGGTCTTCGTGCTGGGCCAAGCCGTCGACCAGCCGGTCGACATCCTGCTCGAAGGCAAGGTCGTCGCCCGCGGGCAGCTCATGGCGGTGGACGACCAATTCGCCGTGCGCATCACCGAACTCCCCACGCCCTTGAAGCCGTGACATCGACGCTTGGCCCGCAAGGCACAACCGCCGCGTCGGCCACGGCCGCCGCCAGTGGAGCAGAGTTCGGCACGGCCCCGGCATTGCCTTTCCGCCGCGACGACGACCCGATCTTCCCGGTCGGCGGTGCCGTGCTGCTGTTCGGCCTCATGGCGGTCGCCCTGTGGATCGTCTGGTGGGACCGGCGACGGGGCGGCCGCCTGGGCCGCTCGCCCAAAAGCTGGTCTCGCCTGCTCACTGGCCGCACCACCGCCGACAGCGCGACGCAGCACATCAGCGTGCTCTCCACCACGCGCATCGACGCGACGACGCGTGTCCACGTGCTGGCCTGGCAAGGGCGGCAGTTGCTCGTCGCCGTGCAAGCCGGCCAGCCCCCCGTCGTGCTGGACCGCCAAGACACGCCGGCCACACCCTCGACAGGAACTTCATCGTGACCCGGCTTCCCGCATGGCTGCGCAGCCTGGTGGCCGTCGTCCTGTGCATGCTCATGGCGCTGGGCGCGGCGCTCGCTCAAGACCTGCCCCCCGCCGCAGGGGCAGCAGCGGCTTCCAGCCCGGCAGCCACCGCGCCTTCGCTCGACGCCAGCGCGCCGGTCGCCGCCAGCCCGCCAAGCGTCATCGCATCGTCACCTGCGCGCGCCACGGCCGGCAACACCAAGGGCGGTGTCGGCATCAATCTCCGCCTGCCCTCGACAGACAGCGCCAGCGACACCTCGCTCGCGGTGCGCATCGTGCTCGGCCTCACGGTGCTCGCCGTGTTGCCGTCGCTGCTGATCTGCGTGACAGCCTTCCTGCGCATCATCATCGTGCTGTCGATGCTTCGGCACGCCATCGGCATGCCCGAGACGCCGCCGAACACGGCGCTCATCGGGCTCGCGCTCTTTCTCACGCTCTTCACCATGTCGCCGGTGCTGCAGAAGGTGAATCAAGACGCCTTCGGGCCCTTCATGGACGGCAAGCTCAACGTCGAGCAAGCCTACGAGAAAGCCAGCAACCCGCTGCGCGAATTCATGGTGAGGCAGACGCGCGAGCAAGACATCGCGCTGATGATCGAGCTGTCGAAGGCCAAGCGTCCGCAGAGCATGGCCGAGGTGAGCAACCTGCAGCTCGTGCCCGCGTTCATGCTGTCGGAGCTGCGTGCCGCGTTCCAGATCGGCTTCGTGGTCTTTCTGCCCTTCCTGCTCATCGACCTCATCGTCTCCAGTGTGCTCATGGCTCTGGGCATGATGATGATGCCGCCGGTGACCATCGCGCTACCACTCAAGGTGCTGATGTTCATCCTGGTCGACGGGTGGAGCCTGCTGCTAAAAGCGCTGATCGGCAGCTTCCATTGACCGGCACCCATGACCGCCGTGCACGACACTCCCGCGCAACACTTGCCCACCGAGGGCGAGCTGTGGCAGCGCTGGCGTGAGCATGGCGATGCAGCAGCACGGCAACACCTGCTCGACCACTTCCTGCCCTATGCGCGCGTCGTGGCCGCGACCTACTACGGCCGCCGCATCGTCGACGACATCGGCTTCGACGACTACCACCAGCTGGCCTGCATGGGCCTCGTGGAGTCGATCGACCGCTACGACCCTGCCGCCGGCGCGCAATTCAAGACGTTCGCAGCACGCCGCATGCACGGTGCCATCCTCGATGGCCTGGAGGTCGCCACTGAGAAGCATCAGCAGATCGCTGCCGAGCAGCGCCTGAAACGCGAGCGCCTGGCCGCGATCAAGGCCGAAGCCGCCGAGCGCTCGGGCTTCGACACGCACACAGGTGGTCGAGCTGCTAACGGCGGCTCGCACGCCGACGTGCTGTTCAAATACCTCAGCGAAGTCGGCGTCGGCCTGGCCATCAGCTACCTGCTCGACGGCACAGGCCTGGTCGCTCAAGACAGCCTCGCCACCCATCCGCACGCCGAGCACCAGTACTACCAGCGCACCGAGCTCAGACAATTGCAGCAACGCGTGCGCGACATGGTGCGGCAGCTCGGCGAGCAAGAGCGCACGGTCATCACCCGCCACTACCTGCACCACCACACCCTCGACGACATCGCCACCGACATGCAGCTGACCAAAGGCCGCATCTCGCAGATCCACCGCGCGGCACTGCAGATCCTGCGGACTCAGCTGGGCCGCCAGCGACGATGTGACGTCGACCTTTGAGCCCTCGCCTCCCGACACCATGACCGACAACGCCACACTGCAACGCCTGGACCGGCTTGAAGGCTACCTTCAGCAGGACCCTGACAACCTGAGCCTGCTGGCAGACACCTTCGACGCGGCACTTGAAGCCGGCGAATACGCCCGCGCGGAGCCGCACCTGAGGCACGCGCAGAGGCTCAGCCCCGCAAGCGTCGCATGGGCCACACGCGAAGCTCACTGGCTGATGGCGCAACGGCGCTGGGCCGAGGCCGATGCATCGCTCATGGCCTTGCAAGCCGAAGCCGAGCTTCCCCCTGAGGGACAAGCGGCACTGTTGCGCGACCTCGCCCTCGTGGCACTGCACCGCGGCGAGCCCGCGCTTGGCCTCGATCGCCTGCGCCCGCTGGTGTCGCCCGTTGCGCCGCAGCAGCCGATGGACGAAGCCATCCAGCTGCTCTGGCTGCGCCTGCTCCACCGCGCCGCGCAGCTGCCCGAGGCGCTGGCATGGGCCGAAGCGCGCTGGCAGGCGCAGCAGCTGGCGTCGGGCCCGGCTGGCGCCGCCAGTCTCATTGCCCTCGATGCCAACGACGCTGCACGCAGCCTCGCCTGGGCCGAGTTCGCCTTGAAGCGCGAGCCTCGGCAGATGGAAGCACTGGTGGCCCGCGCAACGCTCGCGCTGGCGCAAACTGATGCCCCGCTGGCGCGACGACTGCTGGGCCAGGCCCTGCAGAAAAGCCCCACCGACGGGCGCAGCCTCTCCGTTCTTGGCTTTGCGGAATTGCTGGAGCGCAAGCTCGATGCCGCGCGCACCACCTTCGAAGCCGCTGTGCGACACATGCCGCAGCACATCGGCACATGGCATGGGCTGGGTTGGACGCGGCTGCTGCAAGGTGACATGGCGGCGGCACGCGCTGCCTTCGAGACAGCCTTGCAACTTGACCGCACGTTCGGCGAAAGCCACGGCGGCCTGGCCGTGATGCAGGCCATGCAGGGCGAGCGCGAAGAAGCGGAAGCTTCCATCGAACGCGCGCTTCGCCTGGATCGTGGCGGCGCGTCAGCGCAGTTTGCAAAAGCAGTGCTGCGCGGCGAGGCTGGCGATGCACAAGCCGTTCAACGGCTGGCCAAGAGACTCCTGGGCCACCGGCCAGGCCTCATGGGCGGCTCGATGTTGGACGCCGTGCAGCAAGCCGTGCCGGGCTTCAATGCCGGTGAGCAGAGGAACGGCACCTCGACGCACTGACCCGGCCGAGCACCGCCAAGGCGCAGACTTCAGCGCTTCAACGCCAATTGAAACGCCGGGTCGCTGAACAGCTGGGCAGCAAGCTTTTGATAGACCTCGGCCTGCTCCTTGGCCACCCAGCGCGCACCCACAGAGCCCAGGGCTGGGGCCCAGGTCGCGCTGGCGCGCAGCTCACGCTCGTAGGCCACACGACCATCGGGCTGCTGCACCATAAAACGTGCCGCGATCGTGCCGTGGTCCTTGCGCATGTCGGTGTGCAGCACCGTGGCCGACAACACCCAGGTCGATTGAGCGTCGTACACCGACGCGCCTTGTAGCTGCGCCAGCAACGTGTCTCGCAGGTGCGCGGCTTCGGCCTCAGCCACGAGAGGAGGCTCCACGTACGTGGCTTCACCGCGCACCTCTTCGACCCCTTGGACCAAACCCACCGCGCCCAACGACAGGTTGCGGAGCCCTGCTTGCTTCAGCATCTGCACCGACTCACCACTCACCTGCGGCGTGTCAAGCGGAAGAGGCCTTCGCGCCCAATCGGGCGAAGTGCAGGCCGCAAGGCAGACTGAAAAGCCTGCAGCAAAGAAGGCGATCTGTGCTCGTGTCCTCGACGGCATTTTGATTCCCCCTGAATAATGATGTCGTCGCTGAGCGGCGCTATCGCTTCAGCGGCCTTGCCGCCCTAACTGCAACGGCTACTGGGGGCTTTTTGGCGTCGAGGGCACATGCGACACCTTCCACCGCGCACCACCATGCCGACGCCGCCTCTGTCCAAACTTACTCCAGACGGGCCACTGCCTTCTCTATCAATCGATAGCCATAGACGTCCATATTAGGAAGCGCGCGCAACTCTTCGTCAGAGGCTGGCCCGATATGAACATCTTCAACCCAAACATCGCCTCCGACTACTCGGCGGGTAAGTGCTCGATCGGCATCAGTCACCGGTGCAGAACCGGCCAACACCCACGCACCTTTCTTCACCGAATCGATTCCGGCATAGATACCGCGCGAATGCACGTCCTCAAGAGAACTAGGGACATCTATTGATGGGAACGCTCTTTCGTACATCCGGACAAGAAGAACATCCTTAAAGTATTCCGACATGTAGATCACTTTGGCAAAGGCATAGTGCCCTCCGCCAGGAATCGCATATATGCCGCCCAACTCGACAGAAGGCCTCTTCGTCATCGTTAACCGCCAATCTTCTTCATCGTAGCGATCCACAGATCTTCAGTCACTGCATCGCGATACATCTGAGCATTCGGATTACTAGGTTGGTAAGACCGGAACTGATTCAGCAACGGACTTCCCGGATTTTGACGCAATGCCCCGCCAAAGTGATCCATGAGAGCCTGTTCCAGGCCTTTGGCTTGAGGTTTCGATAGATTGTTGGTCCACAACACGCGCCCAACCAACTCCCCCTTGTCAAGCGAGGCTTCGTGAACAGCCAACCGCGCCGGAGCGTCCCCTCGTCCTACATACTTCAAAGCGCCAGCCTCATCGAAGAGTACATATAAGCCTTGGCCTGTCACCTTGTCATAGTTGGCCCCTGTACCACCAACGCCAGAGGGAAGCTGAGGCCCAACAATCTTCTCAAACTTGAGAGGGATTGGATTCGAATAGAGCACCCCCGCCTGTGGCGACGCCAGCCCGATGTTCCAGTCCGGTAATCCACCGGTCTCCCGCAAGAACGTCGCAGTCCCGCGAATACCACCCGCGGTGAACTGCGCGGCTTTCGCGTATGCCGCAGGGCTTGCCAGCTCCCCTGGCACGCCGCCCATCCGTTGAAGACCATTGCTGTATTCGAGGACTCGCCCTGTCGTCCCGTCCCACTCATTGATCGCACGGCCTAAGTAGTTCCGAGACTCCGCACCCCGGAGCGCATCAAACCCATCGCGCAACACCGCACCGGTGTAGCCCAATCCCTTCATAACGCTTGTCACGAACTCCGGCGCACCATTCACCAGGCCTTTTGCTGGTCCTTTGACCATCAGATCAACGGCCGCAGGAACGGCTCGGCGCATCTGCTCGCCATAAGGCATGGGAGCACGGGCAGGCCCTTCAGGCACCGCGGGCTGCGAGAAGTAGTACCCGCCGCCAAGTGCCATGCCCCAATCAATGCCGCCGTCATTTACGCCGGAACTCGTCACCTGTTCAGCGACGAGGGTCCTTTGAAGTGGTATCGACTCGAGCCTTGGCAGACGAAGTGCGCTGGTCGTTACACCAGTGGCAAACAAAGTGGTTGGATTTCCATCTTCGTTGATGTACTTGCGAACGACGGTCTGCCACGGCTCCTTGGATCCATAAGGAGCGCGTCGAGCATCTGACGCATCGCTAGTGCTGACAATGGGCCCCGCCGTTTCGTTCGAACTGCCACTAGCCTGCTGCACAGCCGTCGAAACCAGTCCCCCGGTTTCACCCGTAGTTTCGTCCAGCAGCCGCCTCATGCGGGCCAGGTTCTCTGCCCTAAAGCGATCAGGGTTCTCTGGAGCACCTTGCGTCTTTGGCCTGCTTAAAGCTGCAAAACTCGCCCCCAGCACAGTACCAAACGCATCCGCTGCCAGTTGTTCATTCGACACCCGACCGCCGCGGAGTACCAGATTCGTGGCTGTACTGGCGAACCCCCGCAGCAAGGTCTGCTGCGCGCGCGCCACGCCAGCCAGCGGGCCAGTACCAACATCCCGTGCATACTGTCCATTGCCGAGCGGCATCATTTCACCAGTGTTGGGATCTACGCTGGCGCTGATCAATTCACCGTTGCTTGCGCTGGCGTTGTCAGACAGCCCCTCTCCAATCCCCGCATTGGCCGCCGCCACCGCCACGCTCGTCCAGCTGAACTTCTGCTGCACGCCCATGGCAATGGCCACGCCTTGTGTCATCGCGCTCGCAACTGCGCCGCGCACGGCAGCACTCAAGACGGCATTGCCAGCGATGTTGAAGGCCGGCAGGCCAAAGCTGATCGCACCGCCGATGCCCGAGACGGCCACCGACTCCCAGTTGATGCTCTTTTGCATGCCGAGCTCTCTGGCCACCATCTGGCCTGCCAGGTTGCCCCCGGCTGCCGCAGCCGCAGCCAGCAGCACGTTGGTCACCGTGAGGCTCGCACCGACGGTGAAGTAGGCCAGCACCACCGACACAACGACCGCAACCACCTGCACGATCATCTGGCCGTTGCCGCCGCAGGCCTGACCGGGTGGGCCGAGCGGCGGGGCGCTGTCACCGCCGATCTGGCGTTGGTCGAAATGGGTGTACGTTTTTGCGTTGTTGTGAACGGTGCCGATCTGAGCGGAGATGCTGAGCACCTGCCCGGGTTGGATGTCGGCGTCGCTCGCCAGCGCGTTGCTATCGGCAATGCAGTACCACAGCGTCTCATCGCCGTAGACCTTGAATGCAATGCTGCGCAGGGTGTCGCCTGCTTGCACGACGTAGCGGCTGACGCCGCCTTGCTGGCCGTTGAAGGCACGGAAGCTGAAGTTGAAGTCAGCCACCTGCTCATTGCGCGAGACGCCGTACGAGCCAAGCACCTCGCCATTGGCCATCACGGTTCGTTGGACGCTGCCGGTGTTGTAGGTCACGCTGCCGGCGGTGTTGGCGTACAGCAATTGCCCCTCGGCGTTGTTGATGTAGTTGCGTTCCTGCTCGTGCGTGTAGGTCGTGCGAGTGAGGTTGCCGCTCGCGTCGTAAAAGTTTTGGGTGGTGCCGGTACCCCCTTCGAAGCCACCAATGCCTTTGAAGATGCGACCGGTGTGGCCCAGCCACTCACCGAGCCCGGGTAGTCCCAGGGCGCTACTCACCAAACCGCCCAGCAATCGACCCAGTGTGCTGCTGCGTTCGTTGCCCCGGCTGTCAACGCCGTTGACGAAGTCAATCTTGTAGGAGTCGAATCGCTTGTAGTTGTAGTAGTAGTCGATGTGGTAGTCGTTGACGATGTCGTAGTGGGTGTGAGTGACGTTGCCGACGTTGTCGTAGTCATTCAGGATGACGCGGGCGCGGTCGAAGGGTTTGGCGTCACGCGGGCTGCGAACCTGCTGGCGGACGTTGCGCCCATTGGCGTCGTACAGGTTCTGGGTGGTCTCTTCGGACAGCCCGGCACCACGTACCGCACCTGGTGTCGTGCGTGTGGTGTTGATCAGCGCCACCTGGGCCTGCGTCGCAGTCGGTCTGCTGTCAGCGTAGCCGGCAATGGCGCGGCCCAGGCCGTTCTGCACGAGTCGATCGGCCGCGTCGTAGTAGTTGAAGTTGATGCCCAGGCCGTCTTGCGCAATGACCGTGAGTCGATTCTTCGCGTCGTAGGTGTAGCTGTTGACCACATAGCCATCGTTGATGGAGTTGACGGTGACATCTGAATACGCGGGCCCCTCCTCCACGCCACTGATATAGAACAGTCCATCGGGGGCGGAGCGTGAAATGATGTACGGCTGGCCGCCCGAGTAGCCGATGTCACTTTCGGCAAAGACCTCTCGGTATTCGCTTCCCGCTTCACCCCCGCCACCCATCAGCCACCCGATCGAGACACCACCCTCGGATTCGCTGGCGCGGTAAGCGTAGAAACCTCTCACGACAGTTCGCACGGAGGTGAGTCGATTTCCTCCCTTGCGCTCGGTCTTGCGGTTGCCGTTGACGTCGTAGGTGATCTCGCTGCCTTGGGTCAAGGAGATGGCAGCCTGATAGTTGCCCCGCGAGTCTTTCTGCAGAATGCCTTGCATGTCCCGCACGCCGATGCCGTCGACGATGCGCTGGCGATTCATGCTGTCATAGGTGAAGAAACGGTCCTCGTCCTTGGACGTGTCGGCACTGTTGGTGTTGGGCTGAAGGACGTTTGCGTGCGTCGTGATGCGGGTACGGTTGCCAACCTGGTCGTACTCCATCGCGATGTGCACACGACCGTCGCTCACGTCACGCAGGCGGCCAAGGGCATCGTAGGCCAGGTGGCTGTCTTGATAGACGTTGTAGTAGCCGTTCTGCCGCACGGTCTCGCGCACGTGGTTGCCGGCGAGGTCGTATGTGGTGGTGGTCTGCTGGCTCAGGGCAGAGTCCCAGATGCCGGTCTGCTGCCCAGCCGCGTCGTAGGAGTAGCTGACGGTCGTCGTGCCAGCGCTGCCGCGGTTGATGTCGTAGCTCATCAGTTGGCCAGTCCGGCCGTCGTCGTAGTGGTAGGTGTATTGGCCACCTCCCAGGTCGACGTGGTACCGGATCTTGCCGAAGTAGTCGTAGTGCCAGGTCGCATACCTGTTGTTGGCATCAATCTCGGACGCCTTCTTACCCAAGCGGTCGTAGTAGGTTCGCGTGTGGAAGAGAAGCGGATCGACGCTTTCGATGACGTTGCCAGCGAGGTCATAGCGATAGCGGGTGGTCTGCCCGGCGCCATTGGTCTGGCTGATCTTGCGGCCAGCCTGGTCGTAGGTGTTGCGTTCCACAGTGCTCAACGAGCCCTGGTAGTTGAGCATCACGCTGGCGGCACCGTCTTCCTGGATTCCAGTGCTGCTGAACACGTCGACCGCGCCATGCACGGTGGTCAGCATGCGGCCCATGTTGTCGTAGGTGTAGCGCGTGACGTGTTTGGCCCGGGTGGCGGCGTCCACGCTCGCATCGGGTGTGGCGGCAATGGCGTCGCGCTGGGCCACGCGGTTGCCAAATGCGTTGTAGCTGTACTCCACCCGACCACCGTCGGCATGGTGCTCGCCCGCCAGGTTGCCAGCCTCGTCGTAGTACTTCAGGTTCAGGTTCAGGTTGGCATCGCGCACACCGATCTGCCGGCCCAGCGAGTCGTAGTAGATGCGCGTGGTCGGCGCACCTTGACCCAGGTCGGCCACTGGCTGAACTTGCTCGATCACCTGGTTCAGGCTGTTGTAGCTTGTCGTGGTGACCCAGTCCGCGTTGCGCACATCGCTGCGGGTGAGCACGTTGCCCCAGCGATCCGTGGTCACGTGGGTGACGGGTCGTGCCCACGGGTTGAGGGTCTCGCTGTCGGTGACCACCCCGCCAGAGATCAGGCCGGTGCGCAGGGTTTCCTCGGGAGAACCATCGAGCGGGGTTCGCACCACCTTGTAGGCGTACGGGCTCGAAAGTTGAGACAAGTCGAATCGCCAAGCATCGCCGAAGTTGATGCCGACGGTGATCCAGTTCTCAGGCGTATCAGGGGAATCTTGGCGGCGGATCTTGAGAGCCGTCTGACCCGCCACGCCGTCTTTCTGCGTGGCGACTTCGATCACGCTTCCATAGGCGCCCGAAGCCGTGCGATTGACGACTTCATGCCACTGGCCGTTTGCATCCTTCTTCTCGACCACAAAGCCATTGATGGCGCTGATGCCGCCATGGGGCGACGCGGCTTCGTCATTCCATCGCAAGGTGGCGCCGATGCCCGCCGCGTTGGTGAAGATCCAGGTGTAGGTCAGCTCGACGCTGGGGTGGTTGACCACTTGCCCGTCATAGTACGGATTCCCGTTCTCGTCGAAGTAGCCTGTGAAGTTGCCAGGAGACTGGTAGCTTTGGGACTGGTAGCGCAAGGTGACGCGAACATCGCCGCTTCCGAGTTGCGCCAAATCGCTCCAGCCGAGCTGGACCTCGTTTTGGGTCTGTCTGGTCCAGCGCATTCCATATGCCGTCGGGACAGAGGAGAACTCACCGTCCACCCAGGCAATGGGCACGCTTCGGATGGTGTCGGAGCGCGTGAGGCTGAAGCTGGCGGTGAGCGGTCGGATGCTCACACCGTCTTCGTTGATCACGCGCCATGGGTCGATCTGCCGTTGCAGGTGACCGATCTCGTCGTAGACGTAGTCGGTGCGGCGGGTGTGGGTCCAATTGTCAACTTGTTCGGCGCTCAGCGCCTCGTCCAGCGTCGGGGCACCCGGCACGCCGGAATGCGTCATCACGGACGTGATGCGCCCTTGCACGTCGTACAGGATGACCTTGGTGACGCCGTCGCCGGCCGTGGTGCGCCACAGGTGACCCGCGTTGTCGTATTCGAAGCGCTCTTGCTGGCCGCTGCCAGGCCCGCCGTCGACGATGCCTTTCGACGTCATCTCGCCGAAGGCGTTGTACGTCATCACCGAATCGATGACGCCCGCGGTACTCTGCAGCATCCGAGTGACAACGGGGGCCGAACTGCCCGACGTGGCGGCCTCGTTCAAGAGTTCCACCGGCGATGGCGTGAAGCTGTGGGTCATGCGACCCAGCTTGTCGTACTGGTAGGCGGTGAAGATCGTGCTGTCGATGACCAGCGAAGCGTTGTTGGCCCCCGGCATTGCGGTCGACGTGCCGGAAGTCACCCCCTGCCAGGTCTTAGCAAGTTCACCGCGCTCGTTGTACGAGTTGTACTGGCTGTGACCGTTGGCGTCGGTCGTTTGCACAAGGTGGCCGAGGCGGTCGTACTTGTAGTAGGTGATCCGGTCTTGCTCACTGAAAACCGGCATCGGGAAGCCGGTTTCCCCGAGGGTGCCGACGCCGTAGTAGACGACAGGGCCAAAGAAGCCATTCGGGTAGCTGACGTAGGCGTGGGTGGAGCCGGTGTGGGACACACCAGTGAACTCTTGTGCTGCCGCGGCGCCCAGGGCCAGCTCGGACTTTTGCACCACATTGCCAAAGGCATCGCGCAGGTACAGGGTGAGCGGGGAAAGGGTCTGGCCGCTTTCGGTGCTGGTGCGCGCAGGCGCGGCCACTGCCGTCACGCGCCCCAGCGCGTCGTAGTAGCTGAAGGTGTTGGCACCGGTGTTGTCGGTGGTGCGGGTGAGGTTGCCCACAGCGTCGTACCCATATTCAGTGGTCACGTCTTCCTCGTGACTTTCAAGCGCCGGCAGGACCTGGCCCCCTACGGTGGTGCTAGCGGCCGTGTGGAAGACCACGCTCTTGCGGATATCGTGCGTCTTTCGGTCGAGCTTGTCGTAGCGGTACTCGGTGCTGCGGTTCTGCGCGCTTGACGCCGGGGTACCCGGGTCGGTCAGCCAGCTGCCGGGCGTGGGCTTGGCCACGGGGTTGGCGTACTCGGTCTGCTGCGTGAGGTTGCCCATCGCGTCGTAGCCGCGCCTCGTCAGGTAGCCCCCTGCATTCACCTCGGCCACATTGCGGCCACGGTGGTCATAGTAGTAGGCGGTGATTGACCAGGTGTTGGTGACGCTGTTGGCCAGCACCGCCTGCTGCACCACTTCGCCAAAAGCGTTGTAGGTCTTCTCGGTGGTTTTGCGGGCTTGCGTGTGGGAGATGGCGACACCGCTGGCAGTCGGGTCATATGCGAACGCTGCCGACTCGGTGACGCGCAGCGTGCGGCCCAGCTTGTCATAGACGGTCGTGACCGTCCGGTCTCTGCTGCGGTCCGTGCCGAGCGCCTCGGCGACCTCGTCTTCGGTTATGGCCTGATCGGCACTGGTCGGTACATCGTCGGCGAGCGGCGTGGAGGCGTTGTATCGCGTGAGGAATCGAACGTCACCGAAGGCATCATGTTCATAGCCGGTGACGTACCCCATTGCATCGACGTCATAGCGCACGCGGCCCACCTTGTCGTAGACCTTGTAGCTGGCATTCCCAGCCACGTCGACATTTGCGACGGCGTTGCCCAGGGCGTCGTAGAACGTTTGCGAGGTGAGCGCGTTGCCGGTGTTCTCGTTGCGCAGCAGTTCCGCCGGAGCGGCCAAGCCGCTCTGGCCGTTCGCGCCCAAGAGCGACGGGTGCTCGTTGTAGACCCGCACCGGGGGATAGATTACTCGCACCTGCCGACCCACCGCGTCATATTCGTAGCGTGTCGTGCGCTGCTCAGCGACGAAACCAGAAGCTTCGGTGCGCGAGCTCAAGTTGCCCAGACCATCGTAGGTGAGGCGGGTGACGATTCGGGCGTCGCTCGTGTAGCTCGGCCCCAAGGCCGCGCCGCCCCCGGATCCGGGGCCCGGCAAAGTGAGCGCGACTTCCGGTGTGACCTCGGTCTCCAGACGGCCGGCGGCATCGTAGGTGTAGTTCCAGGTGCTGCCCTTCTTGTTGGTGAAGCTCAGCTTGTTGCCCAGGCCGTCGTACGTGTAAGACTCCACGAAGCCCAAGGCATCTTCGGTGGAAGACACGCGGCCGCCGCGGTCGTGGAAGACCTTGGAGACGCGGTCTCGCCCTTGCGCATCCGCAGCCGGCAACACCCCCGCAGTGACTTCCGGGTTGTAGTAGCGCGTGGTCGTGACCGAGCGCTCTTGCTCGTTGTAGTCGACCTTGGTGACGTAGCGCTCGGCATCGACGGTGCGCACGAGTCGGTTGGCTTCGTCATAGCGGTATGTCGTGACGCGGTCATTCGCGGTTTCATAGACCCCGCCACGCACGGTGCCGGCCACGGCCCGGCGGTCATACGCCCGCACCTGCCGCACGTTGCCGTTGTCGTCGTAGCTGGTTTCAACAGCGCTGCCATTGGCATCGGTGGCCCAGGTCTGGCGATTGGCGGCGTCGTATTCGTAACGGGTGACGCGGTTTTCTCCGTGGTTCGCCACGGCGGTGGTCGTGCTCCACTGCTCTACCGTCGCCTCGTACTCCGTACGTGCGGTGGCGTACTGGATTCGGCGGCTGACGTTGCCGTTGTCGTCGTAGACGTTCTGCGTCACCGCACCCATGCCATCAGTGACGAAGGTGACGCGGTTGAGCACGTCGTAGGCCATCCGCGTGTGCGCATCGCGGCCCGGCTCTTCATTCACCTGGGGATCAGACCCACCGCTCCACGCCGCCAGATCGATCCGGTTGATGTAGGCGATGCGATCGGTGACGTTGCCATTGTTGTCGTATCGATACTCGACAACGGCCCCGGTGCCATCAACGCTGAAGGTCAGCCTGCCGTCGTCGTCGTAGCGGCGTGCCTCGACTGCATCGCGGCCAGGCTCGGCGTCGACCAGTGCTGCAATGTCCTGCTCGGACGCCTTGATCGGCAAGGCCGCCAAAACGTTGGGCGCGATCGCGTTCGCATAGCGCGTGGTGCGGGCGATGCGGCCTTCGTCGTCATAGTCGGTGTGAGTGATGCCACCCGCGCCATCGACGCTGTAGATCCGCCGGTCAGTGGCGTCGTAAACGTAGCGTGTACGGTTCCCTGCGCCGTCGAGCACCGAGACGAGATTTCCCTTGTCGTCGTAGCTGTAGCGGGTGGTGATGTTCAGGCTGCCGTCGGGATCCACGCGCTCTACCGTGCGGCGGCCCAACTCGTCGTACTCGTAGCGCGTGACCGAGCCGCTCGGCATGGTGACCGTCAGCTGCCGTCCGGCTTCGTCGTAGGTATACAAGGTGCGCAGCGCCAGCCCGTCGGCGTTGGCCAGCAGTTGATCGCCCGGGCCGGGCACCAGCAAGGGGTCGACCGTCACCTGCCGCACCCGGCCGTTGAGGTCGAACTCCACGTGCGTCCACACGCCGTTCGGATCCTGTGTCCACACTGCCTGGCCCTTGGCGTCGTAGCGGTAGTTCGTGGTCAGCGCGAGGTCAGTGGGGTCCACCGTCACGCTCAGCACGCGGTTGGCCGCGTCGTAGTCGTAGTGGACCTCGTTGCCATTGGCATCAGTGGCAACGCGCAGCAAGCCGGCGCGGTCGAACTCTTGCTCCGTCCAGCTGCCGTCGGGGCGGTCGACGCGGCGCAGTTGGCCGTTTCGATCGTAGGTGTAGACGGTCGTCTGCTGGTTGCCGTCGGTGACGGAGTAGGTCTCGCCGTGGCGGGTACGCGTGGTGCTCGTCGTGATGCCCTCGGGCGTCTCGACGGTCACGCTGCGCTGCTCCAGGCTATAGAAGTAGGTGGTCGCGCGCTCGTAGGCGTCAAACTGCTGGTAGACGCGGCCGAAGGCGTCGTATGTGGTGCTGCGTTGCGCGTTCGATGCGTCGATGGTTTGAACCAAGCGACCCACGCGGTCATAGCTGAAATAGGTCGTACCGTCGTTCGCGTCGATGCTGCGCACCACACGGCCGAATGCATCGTAGAAGGACTGGGTCACGGCGTTGATGCCGCCCACGTCACGCACCGTCCTCTCGGCCAAGCCGCGCCGGTCGTAGTAGGTGGTGTCGGTGACGATCTCGCCCTGGTGCAGCACGCGGGTGGACTCCGCGTTGCCAAACACGTTGTAGGTTTGCGTGGTGACGTTGCGCATCGCGTCCGTCACGGTCTCGAGCTCGCCGCGGCGCGTGTACGTGTTGGAGACTTCGGAGTCGAGCACCGGGTTGCGAAGTGCCGCCAGCGCATTGCGCAGAACCGCGGTGACGCGCCCGCCCTCCAGTTGACCCAGGACGCTGGCCGACAGCCGCGCGGAGTAACGGATGGTGGACTCGAGCTGGTTCAGTCCGTCGTAGATGCGCTCTTCGACTTCGCCCAACGCATTGACGGTGTGGCTCAGCTGACCGTCGTCGGTGTAAAAGAAAAGCGTGCGCCGGCCCAGGGCATCAGTGGTGCTGGAGCGGCGGCCTGCGGCGTCGTACGCGTGCGTGAGGCCGTGCTGGCTCCAGATCTGATTGATCTGCTGCTGCGTCGTCGCAGCCGCCAGCAGCACAGCGCCTTCGGCCGAGAGTTCGCCGGTCAGGCGCCCCTGGCGGTCGTAGCGCACATTGAGCGTGCGCTCCTGATCCGTGCTGTATGCCCGGACCGTGGAGATGAGGTTGCCGACATCGTCGTAATGGAAGCGCGTGGTCGTGCCTTCAATGTTCTGCTGGTATTGGACGCGGCCAAGATCGTCATAGAACGTGATGATGTACTGAGCCCGCGTGTCAATTGCAGGCCGGATATCGTCCAAGCGGGTCGACGCATCAACCGCAGCAGTGATCTCCGTGCTGTAGCGGATGACGATTGCGACACGGCCGTTTCCGTCGTAGACCGTCTCGGTGAGGCTGTTCTCGGCGTCGAGCTCGCCGATCACCAGGCCCCGTGCGTCGTAGAAGTAGCGTGTCGACTGGTTCGCGCTGGCATCGGCTTCGCTGGAGCCGGTCACGAGGTCGACGCGATCTCGCCCGATGGCGTACCAGCCGGCCACGGTGGTCGTCGTCTGCGTATCCAGGTCGCTCACCTGCAGGTCGTCACCTACACGGCGGAACACCAGGCGGTTGGCACCACCGGCACCTGCCGGCAGAACGGGGTTGGTGTCGCTGACCACCGGAATCGGAGCAGAAGAAGGCGAGGCCACCTGAGCATCGATCTGCGCTGCGTCCCACACCTGCCCGTTCGCGAAGACGATCTGCTCGATCCGGTCTTGAGGGCTGCGGTAGTAGTTCTGAATGCGCAGCGAGTCGACAGCGTTACCGTGAAGGCGCAACATCAAATCGTCGCCCTGGCGCTCAAGGAGCACCAGCGCGGGAGTCACCCCCTGACCGAGGACAATGCGGTCGAGCTTGCCGACTGCGGCATCGGTATTGCTGATGACATCGCGTCCGGAGCCGTGGCCAAAGAGGTAGGTGTCGTTTCCGCTGCCTCCGTCGAGGTAGTCATCGCCGGCACCACCGTCCAGCACATCGTCACCCGCGTCGCCAGCCAGCTGGTCAGCGCCCTCGCCGCCGTTCAGGCTGTCGTTGCCATCTCCGCCTTGCATGGCATCGCCACCAGCGCCGCCGACCAGAGTGTCGTTGCCGCCGTCACCACGAAGGTCATCACCCGCAGCGCCGCCTTCCAGGATGTCATCGCCATCAAGCCCGACCAGCAGGTCTTTCCCTGCTCCGCCGGAGACGTGATCCGCACCCGAGGTTCCACGTATCTCATCGGCCTCATCGGAGGGAAGGGTCACCCGCGCCTCGATGGCCGACGAGTTCCAGATGGTCCCGTCGGCGAAGCGGATCTGGGTGATCCGATCCGCGCTGCTGGCGAAGTGATTGACGACCGTCAGCACTGCGGCGCTGTTGCGGATCGTCAAGATCAGCATGTCGTCGATGCGGCGAAGCACGACGTCCTGCGGCGCGACATCGGGCTTGAGCAGCACTTCGTCGACCTTTGTCGGCGACTCATCAAAGGCCCCGACGAAGTCGCGACCAGAGGTGCGACCGAACACATAGGTGTCGTTGCCGGCGCCGCCTGACAGTCCGTCATCGCCCGCTCCGCCCTCCAAAAGATCATCCCCCGGTGTCCCTTCGACGGAAACTCCCGGCGGGTTGGCCATGAGCATGCCCAGCACGCCAGCATGGCCGAGGGTGCTGCCGTCGTGGAAGCGGATGGTCTCGAGCGTCGCCGACGTGGTGCCGTTCTCGGCAAAGTAGCCAGACACGGTCAGTCGGTCGGCTCCACCGGCCAGCTCGATGATCAGGTTGTCGCCCTCTCGCAGGAAGCGCGCGTTGGCGGCCGTGACGCCCGCGCCCAGCTGCAGGGTATCGGCCGAGATCCCCTGGGCATCATCGTCATAGTTGTAAATGGCGTCGTGCCCGCTGCCGAAGCCGAAGACGTAGGTGTCGGCACCCGACCCACCGAAGAGCACGTCGGAGCCAACGCCACCGTCGAGGAGATCGTCGCCGCTGTCGCCATACAACCAGTCGGCGCCCGCCCCGCCCTGCAGGGTGTCGTTGCCGGCGGAGCCCAGAAGCTCGTCAACACCATCGCCGCCCAGCAGGTTGTCATTTCCTACGTCACCAGTGATCAGGTCGTCGCCTGCACCACCGTGGATGGTGTCGTCTCCCTCAGAGCCGTATATGGTGTCGTCGCCTGAGGTGCCCAGCAAGGTGCGGGCGAGAACCTGTGGGTGTCCGAGCGTCGTGCCATCCGCAAAGCGGATGTTCTCGACCGTCTGGCTGGTAGCGCCACCGGCATCGAAATAGCCGTCCACCCACAGCCGGTCGGAACTCTCGGTCAGCGCGATGACGAGGCTGGTACCCGCCCGTTCGAATCGAACATTGGCGAGTGTGATGCCCGCTCCGAGCACGATGGTGTCGGCGTTGACCCCCTGCGCATCCTCGTCGAAATTGACGATGGAGTCGTGCCCGCTGCCGTAGCCGAAGTGGTAGGTGTCAGCACCATTTCCGCCTTGGAGCAGGTCGTCACCGGCACCACCGTCCAGCGTGTCACGGTCGCCACCGCCAAACAGCTCGTCATTGCCGCCACCGCCGAGCAGCACGTTGTCGCCGCCCTGCCCGGCGAGCACATCGTTGCCGGCCCCGCCGTCCAGGATGTCGTTGCCGCCGTCACCAAGCAGTACGTTGGCGCCACTGTCACCCACGTACAGATCGTCGGACATGCTGCCGTCGCCTGCAAACACTACTCCGAGGGACGTAAGCGGGGCGCGGATGGGATCGTTGGCTGCGAGGCCGAGCGTCCAGCTGCGCAGCAGTGCGATGCCGTCGAAACCGCCCAAGCGCAAGGCGCCATTGGCGGCACGGATCAGGGTGACGAGGTCGGTGACGGCAGCCACAGGATCGAGGGCACGCTGCGCGTTGAAGCGGGCAGCAAGCTCGGTCGCATGCAGCGGACCCGCCGCCACCACTTCGCTGGCTTGGCGAACCACATAGGCGGCGCCTCCCGTCGGTTCATTGCCGAGGTCCACGACCACAGGTGGGGTGAGGGCATCAGCCAACTGGCCCTCCATCGGCGAGGCGTAGCGGAGTTGCTGCGCCAATCGACCGGCGGCGTCGTAGCGGTATTCGGTGAAATAGAGTTCAGCGTCCAGTTCGGCCACCAGCAGGCCGTCGGCACTGTAGAACTTGCGCGACACACGATCATCGACGCTCGCAGGCACCACCTCGATGTCGGCCAGGCTTGGCTGCGCGTCGAGATTCAGGAACCGATGCGCATGTTGCCGCTCGGCCACGACACGCGAGGAGCCGTCGTACTCGATCCGTGTCACAAGGCCAGCGGCGTCGACCGTCGCCGCGAGCCGGCCCGCCGAGTCGTACACCCGCCAGCTGTTGCGGTCGTGCGCGGCATCCAGCAGCCGGATGTCGTCAAGGCTGGGCAGAGCCGGCTGGCCTCCTGCGGTGACAAGAAGGGAGATGTCGACACGGCGTGCGTACGCCTTGGTGCCCACTAGCTGGCTGGCCGCGTCATAGCGGTATTCGACGAGCGTGCCGTCGGCATCGATGTCGGCAACCTTGCGGCCCGCCTCGTCGTAGAGCATCCACTGGCGCACGCCGGTGGGATCTTCCGTCATCGCCAGTCGGTTGGCGGCGTCGTAGAAGTAGCGAGTTTCACCCAAGTCACCGTCGACGGAGCTTTGCACCACCGAAAAGAGGCGACCGGCAGCGTCGTAGGCGCTGGTGGTGACCAGGCCATTGACCAGCGTGACGGCGGTACGCGCATTCGCGTCGTCGTAGAAGTAGAGCGTGGTGTTCTGCCGCGCATCGGTTTGCGTTTCGAGGCGGCCCAGGCCGTCATAGGTGTAGTGCGTGCTCTGGCCGTCAGGCAGCGTGGTGCTGAGCAGCGATCCGTCGCGGTCGTAGACGCTCGTGACGATTGACGCGTAGATGCCGGGCACTCCCTCTCCATCTTCGTCCACGCGAGCGTAGCTGGTGGTGAAGCGCAACTGGCCCCGGTCGTCATAGGTCATGTCGACACGTGTGGCGCGAGTCATGTCCTGCGTGCCAACCCAGCCGACGAGAGCCGAGAGGCTGGGGACGTCAGTCACCCCGAGTGAGCCGACGGCGTAGGTTCCGCCGGAGTAGGTGAGGGTCGCCTCGCGTTCGCCCTGGGGGTTGTAGCGATGTTCGGTCACGCGCCCCTCGGGAGTGATGGCGAAGCGAAGGCGGCCGCTGGCTGCACTGTCATACACGTAGCGCGTGGTCTGCGGCCGTGAAGCCTGGGCCGGGCCATCGCCGTCGCTGTCGGGGATGAGGTAGACCGTCTCGGTGAGAAGGTGGTTGCGGGCATCGTAGGTGCGGCTGACGGTGTTGCCGGCGGCGTCCCGCTGCAGAACCAGGTTGCCGCGCGTGTCGTACTCCATGTGCACGGCGTTGCCCAGGCCGTCGATGACCTGCCGTACGTCGCCGTTGGCGTTGTAGGCGTAGGTCGTGCGCAGGTTCTGGTTGCCGACGGCAGGAGCCTCGACCTCGCCGAGGCGCCCGGCAGCGTCAAAGCGCATCACGGTGCTGCGCCCGAGAGCATCGGTGATCGTGGTCTCGTTGGTGCCGTAAGCGAACCCGGTGCTGTGGCCCAGCGCATCGGTGACGGTCTCGATTCGCCATTGACCGTTGATCTCGACGTAATCGAAGGTGAGGCTGCTGCCGTCTCGCTGGGTAACGGTGTGGACGCGCCGGCTGGCACCTTCGTAGGTGTAGTCGGTGAAGTAGATGTCGCCGTCGATGACCGAGTTGTCTTCGGGACTCAGGTCGGTGGTAACCCGGCGAAGCCGGTTTTCGGTGTCGTACTCGTAGCGCGTTCGGGTAGCGGTGACGCCGTTGCTGTCGACCGTGCGCACCTGCGACAAATTCGAGCCGTTGTAGTCGAAATGCAGGGCCTCGCCGGAGGCCGTGGTCACGGTTGTGAGCAGCCCGTTGGTGTAGGCGAAGCTGACGGTGTTTCCTGCGGTGTCGGTGCGAGAGCGCAGACGGGCATCGATGCCGCCGTCGTAGCGCTCCCGCACGCCAGTGTCGCCGTCGGTCCAGACGTACTGGTCGGCCGCGGCGTCATAGGTGATGGTGTCGAAGGCTCCGGCACCGTCGCTCGAGACGTAGGAGGCGCTAGCGATGTCATAGACATAAAGCGCTTGCGCACCATCGCGGTCGGTGCGCAGCAGGGTGCTGCCAGCGGCGTTGCGCACGCCGGTCAGCCGCAACGGTTGCACGAAAAAGCCGTTGGACCAGTTGTCGGCGTTGTCGTCGTTCAACAAACCCTGGCTGTTGTAAGTCCGCAGGGCAACAGCCTCCAGGCCGCGGCCCACCAGACGATCGTCCTGGTCCTGGAGCACCAGGTTGCCGTTGGCTGCGTTGACGAATACGCCCTCACCGCTGCGGCCATTGGCAGCGCTTCCCAATGAGCCGTTCCGGCCGAGCTCAGCGAGGGAGGTCAAGGTCAAACCGAGGCTGTTGCCGCCGACGATCGCTACCATGAGAAGCTTTCCTTAGGGTTATCCAGTAAGCGCCATGAGGGGGCGAACCACTGCGCCCACTGCCCATGAGAACTTTCAATACATCCTCGGAAAACTCGTTCGGTTTAGCGTGACCGCCGCCTTCCCCTACACAATTGCTGCAGAAGCGGGATATATGCAGCTGACGCGTAGCGAGAGACGCATACGACCCCGCCATCGCTTTGTGAAAGCCATTCACCATGACCAACACGCAACTTCCGCCGGTTCTTCAACAAGCCATGCAAGCCAGCAGTGCCGGCGACATGGATACCGCCATGCGTCTATTGAGAACGGCCATTCACGATCTGCCGGATCACCCGCTGCCTCACTTTCTGCTCGCAGCGGAACTCGCACAGGGCGGCAAGATGGAGGAAGCTGAAGCGGCCTTCGCGAACTCTGTCCTCTTGGCACCGGCATTCGAGACGGCCCGGTTCCAGCTCGGCTTGCTTCAGTTCACATCTGGTCGCGTGTCCATGGCAATGCTCACGTGGCAACCGCTCGTGGAGCTGCCCGACACCAACCCGTTCCACCGCTTCGTCTCCGGAATGGCCGCACTTGCCGCAGATCGATTCGAAGAAGCGGCGCACCATTTACGCGAAGGCATGAAACTGAATCATGACAACCCGCCGCTGAACACCGACATGCAGATGTTGCTTGATCGAATCGCTCAACACACAGGTGACACCAGCAAAGCGGCCGAGCGAGATGACGAGGAATCTGCACAGGCCTCGCATCACGTCCTGCTGTCAAATTACCAGCAAGATGGGCCCGCTCATTGAAGACAGACCTGGTTTTCTGATCTATCCATGACTCGCATCGATCGCTCCGGTCAGCTAACAGAGCTTCTTCGGAAAAGACTCAGCGCATTAAAGGACGCGAGTGCAGCGTCCAAGACGGCATCCGCAGGGCGAGCCAGCGCCGGTACGAAGCAGCACTCGACGGGCTCGTCTGCAGCGGGGTCTGTCGACGTCGCGGGCGCGCTGGCGAAGCGCATTCAGCTCATCGCGACCGACGATCCAGACCGTCATCGCAAGGCGTTTCGTGCTTTCCTCGAAGCGATGCTTCTCGCTGAGCTCGGTGAGTCGCTCATGAACGACGCAGCCTTTTACCAGATGGTTGATCAGATCCAGGAGCAGATGGAGGCGGACCCTCATCTCGCGGAAGCTGTGAGCAACGCGAGCGCGATTCTGCTCAAGGGGAATCTGTAGCGCAGCGCCACATCTGACGATGGGTTCGCGGAACGCCCATCCTCATGTACTGGCTGCACATACGCTACTGCCTTCTATTCGCCCCTCCCCGGCAGCTGCTGCGGCCGGAATGCGAGGACTTGCAAGAATCACTTTGGCGCACCACGAGTCAACATCAAGAAAGCAGGGGATGAAGATCAATCAAGAACATGCACGCCGAGGGAGCATTGCTTACCGGCCTGACATCGACGGGCTCAGGGCGATCGCCGTCCTGCTGGTGCTCGTCTTCCATTTCCATCTCTTCTCTGCCGGCAAGAGCGGCTTCGTCGGCGTCGACGTGTTCTTTGTGATCTCGGGCTATCTGATCACATCCATCGTGCGCCAGCAAGTCGCGGCGCAGCAGTTTTCACTGGTCGACTTCTGGGTCAAGCGCTTGCGCCGTCTGGCGCCGGTTCTCTTTGTCGTGCTGGCGCTGGTGTTGGCATATGGAGCACTGCGACTGTTGCAAGCTGACTTCAAGCAGCTAGCCGAGGAAGTCGCGGCGACGCAGTTCTATGTGGCCAATGTCTACTTCTGGCGCAACGTCAACTACTTCGGCCTACAGGCCGGAAACATCTACCTCCTCCACACTTGGTCGCTCTCGGTCGAAGAACAGTTTTACATCCTCTATCCACTGTTCCTCGTTGTCGTGCTCAAGCGCTGGCGGGCGCAGGCGCCGTGGGTTGTGCTCGGGGTGGCGTTGCTGTCGTTCGGCCTGAACGTGGCGTTCGTGGGCTCCAAGCCGGAAGCGACGTTCTACCTGATGCCTACCCGTGCGTGGGAGCTGCTGATCGGTGCACTGCTGACCTGGGTGCCCCGCGTACGGCATACAGGCGGCGCCCACCTTCTGGGCGTCCTGGGCGCGCTGCTCATCGCCGCGGCTATTGCGGCCTACAGCCCGGAAACCCGGTTTCCAGGGGTCTTCGCCTTGCTGCCTACGCTCGGCGCTGCAAGTCTCTTGCTTGCGGGCGGCGCGCCGGGCGCCTGGTCGACGCGCGTGCTGTCGATGAAGCCGGTGGCGGCCATCGGCCGCATCTCGTATTCGTTGTACCTGGTGCACTGGCCGATCAACGTATTTGCGTCGAACGAGCTGGGCGAGGGATACACGTTGGGTTGGCGTCTGGCGATGCTGGCGGTGTGCTTTGTGGCGTCAGCGATTTTGTACCGCTGGGTCGAGATGCCGTTTCGCCACGGGCGTGTGCTGTCGAGCGCTCGAGGGTTCGCGCAGGGTTATGGCGCAGGCCTGGCGTTGAGCATCGTGGTGTGTGCCACGGTGATCACGACAAAAGGCCTGCCACAACGCGTGCCACCCGACGTCGCAAGGATCGCTGCATTCGCCATGGATCGGCCCAGCGAGCGCTGCGCGGAGTTCCGTGCGCAGGGCGGGCAAGCCACCCCACCGTCTTGTTCCCTCGGCACGGATGGCCAGGCTCCGACGTGGGTGATCTGGGGCGACTCTCACGCGTGGGCCGCCCAGGATGCCATCGACCTGTGGCTGAAGAAGACTGGGCAGGCCGCCCGCTTCGCCTTCATGAACTCCTGTCCACCGCTGAGAGGCGTGCACGTGCAACGTGCGGGCACGACATGCCACTCGTTGAACGAAGCCATGATGGCTGCGGCGCTTACAGACCCACAGATCAAGAACGTGTTTCTTGTCTCCTCGTGGCGCCAAGCTATCGAAGGCCGCCTCAGTACCTCGCCTGATCGGCACCTCGGCGAGGCAGGGTCCGTGGCGTTGTTTCACCAGCGGTTCGACGCCACGGTGCGCGAGCTTCATGCGGGAGGCAAGGCCGTTTATCTCTGGGAGCCCGTCCCTGGAGCGCGCGAAGACGTGCCTCGAGCCGCCGCGCTGGCACTGCTGCGTGGCACCAAGGCAAATCTTGACTACAGCGCGGCAGACTACCGCGAGCAAACGGCCTTCTTCTTCCAGGCCAAGGAGCGCAACCGGCCCTTCATCGCCGGGTCGTTCTCGCCATCACGTGTGCTGTGCCAAACCGGCATGTGTGCCTCAATTGTCGACGGCGACCCTGTCTACTACGACAACGGTCACCTAGCTCGCTCGGGCAGTGCTCGTTGGGCACTGGCCTTGGAGGCTCAGATGGGCCAGCCTGCTGTGGTGAGCCGGCTGGCGAACTAACGGCACCTCTGTAGCGCCAACATCTCCTTGAGGATCGCTGGGCCTGGGTGGGTTTGGCCCGCCTGCCTCGGCGACTTCGCCAAGCGCCTCTAATCACTCCCAATCCTCGAGAGTCCAGCGTGGGGCAGTGCGATGGGTGCTCCATGAAGACGAGCCGTCAGACCTCCGCAACGTTCTCTTGAACCTCGCGCCCTGCAGCAGCGTCGGCGTGTGGCCGTGGCCGCTCGCGCTCGGCATCTGACTCGTAGCTCAAACAGATGTAGTCCGGAAGTGATCGGAATCCCAGGAAGGTGCTCACACCAGTGATACGCGTTCTTCGGATCGCCCAAAGCTGGATCGAAATCGAAGCTTCGGTCGGATTTGCCGAGCGAAAGGCGGCCCCAGGCTGGTACGGACTACGAGGGTGCCAGAAGAACTGGCTCGGCGGAATCGCGGCGGCCGCCCAGCCAAGCCGCAGGAGGACGCAGACCAGATCAGCTTCCTGGAATCACCGCGAGCTGGGAAGGTATCGGGCACAGAGCAGCGATCGACGGCGGAAGGCTCCGACCATGTAGCTGCAGGCCGTCAGAGGGTCTCAGACAGAGAGCGGGTTCGCAGTCCAGCGTTCGATCCCAAGAGGCTCCTGCTGCGATCTGCTCCTCAGCACATCTCACCCTAGTCAACACTCTGGTTTGACCTCATACGCTCTTGCGGGACAAACATGCGGCGCATTGTGCCAATGCGGCCATTTAGGTCGGTGGGCTCCGAACGATGCACTCTCGAACGGCCGCAATGCAGCGATTGCTGTCGGTCGTGACTTGCTCAGTGGCTACCGACACCGGGTTAAACGGTACGCACGGAAAGAAAGTTATTTCGCTGTGAGCGAAGTCATGGTACGCTCCGTCCCGTTGGTGTGGAGATAAGCCAGAGTAGTACCCGGACCACTTGTGGTCTGCGGGGAGGAAACTCCCCAAACAGTACCCCGGTCACGCGATCCGACGGCCCTGTGCCGGTCGATGTGCGGCGGGCGGTGGCGGATGCCGGCTGGAGCGGCATCCGCGCGGATGGATTGGCAGGGAGAAGTCGTCCTTCTCATTCCCTAGTTACGGGCTGGACGTGCATAGCAATCCCGCTGTGCATGCGTAACTGAAGGGACAGTGTATGGAAACTCGTACGACCAACAAGGGACGACGGTCGAAAGGTAGTGTTTGGCGACGTGCATTGGCCAAGTTGTTGAGAGCCTTTATGCGTCCAGCGACACCAGCAGTCTTGATGCGATGGCTGAAAGTTGCAACGGCAATTTTTCGGTTCTTCGACTAAAGGTTGTGGATGACGATCGGCCCCCTGCTTTATTCAGCCTTATCGCAAAAGACATGTTGCATTCAGCGTTACGCCATCTCCGTCGGTATCACGGCATGCGTCAGCAAGACTTGGCCGACGAACTCGGGATTTCGAACAACTATCTTTCTGAGATCGAATCAGGTCTAAAGGCACATGCCATAACGATCGATCTTCTGAACCGATATGCGGCCATTTTTAAAGTGCCCGCATCCAGTCTCATGTTGTTCTCCGAGCAACTGGATTCCGAAAAGCGCAGTGAGAAGTTGCGTCTGGCAATGGCGGCAAAGCTTTTGAAAGTCCTAGATTGGATTGATGAGCATGCCGAACAGCGCACATAGGCGAGAGAAGGCAGCGCGTAGGAGCGGGCTTCGGAAGAACAAATCGGGTCGCTATCCCATCGAGAGATCGCCACTCTGGAGGCAGCCTAGCTTGCACAAGTTGGCAGAACTGCTGGGTACCACGCCCGACGTTCTTGAAGCCATTGCCGCCGCACCGACGTACAACGAGTTCGTCGACAAACCCAACACGCCCAAAGCGAGGGACGTCCAAGAGCCACTTGGTGCGACCATGCACCTTCACTACAGTTTGGTGCAGTTGCTTGATCGCATTCAGCGCCCGACTTTCCTGCACTCTGCGACTAAGAAGCGCTCCTACATTACAAACGCAGACGCCCACCGCGCGGGCCACGCAATCGTCAAGACTGATATTCGCAAGTTCTACGAGAGCACAAGCTACGCCCACGTTAAGAGGTTCTTCTTCCAAGATCTTGGTTGGTCTCACGATGCCGCAAGGCTTGTCGCGAGGGCCTGCACTGTTCACGATCACCTTCCAACAGGCAGTTGCATAAGCCCACTGCTCTCGTACTTCGTTCATCGCAAGATGTTTGCGAGCATCGAAGAGTTGTGCTCGCGCTCTAACGTGGTCATAACACTTTATGTGGACGACATTACGATGTCAGGCCTGCATGCAACGACCGCACTTCTTCATGAAGTCAAAGCCAAGATCCAACGATTTGGTCTCGTAACTCACAAAGAAAAATTCGTAGCGCCGGGGACACCGGGCGTGGTTACGGGTGTTGCTCTAGACAAGGGCCAGCTACGACTAAGGAACAAGCAGCACCAGGCTCTGGTCAAAGTCATCGACTCTGTCCATGCTGGCGACCTTACGCTTCTGAATCAGTTGCGGGGGAAGCTAGCAGCCGCGCAAGCCATAGACCCTGCAGCAGCAGCCGGTCTCATCGAACGCTACAAGCGGCAACCCGCCCCGCCGCTTGAGAAGGACGGGCAGTCAGCTTTCCGGTCTGCTGAACCTCCGACGGATAAGACGTAGTACCTTGTGATTGATCGGCGCCGAATGGCCGCGACCAGTTTTGAGCGGCCGCAGCTGCAGTCAGGGCGCCAGGAGTGCCTCTGAACTGTCTGTCGCGCATCTGTGGTGACTTCAAATGATGGAGAGATGATGAGAACTAAATGGCTCTGGGCGGCTACCACTGGGGCAGCTCTTTTGATCGCCTGCGCGTCTTCCACGTCGCCTCCACAGGTTAAGCCAACTTCGCCCTTCGCGTCATTTCGACCACTTCCAGTACCTGTTTCCGATCTGCAGCTTGGAGCACAGTGGGTTGATGGTGGGCTAGGCGCTGTGGGTGCGGCCCTCCCGACAGGCGCCCTGCAAACACACCGCTCTTTGTCCAATGCCCAGTTGTCAAGCAACCGAGATTTGAAAGCAGGAATTGACGCAAGCGTGTTGGCCCTGACTGGCATTGGTGCATCCATAGCGAACTCCTCCTCGATCGGAGTGACCTACGAAAATATCGAGATCGTTTCCGTAAGGGATCCAGGAGCGTTACCGCTGGTCTCTGGGAACAGCTACCTGTTCAGAGGCATCAAAGTGAAGTCCTACAAGATCACTATAAAAGACGCCAATGAAGCTCAGCTGGCCGCCCAACTCACATATAAGGGCGGCACCTACAAAATATCTACTGGGCCGGGAAGTGCGCAGGCCGAGGTGAACATTGTTGGCGACGGCCTGTACGTGGCATACCAGACCCTTTCAGTCCAGAAGACCTCCGGCACAAGCCAGAACTTTCATTTGCGTGATGCAAAGGGCCGCGGCCAGACGTATTCAATCGGTGATCGCTATGAGCTAAATATTGAGCAAGATGCCGTCATGAAATGTGTCCTGGATGCGCTGAATAAACGTGGTCATCAGGTCACGGCCAAGGCTCTTTTTTTCCCCTTCTTAGACCGCTACAAGGGCTGGTGGCAAACAGGAGGCGACGACAAACATAGCTGGGCTTGGCTCACGTTTCCGGAATGTGATCACCTGAGCTACGAAATCACCGTAAACAATACTGACTCGGGTAGCGACTCGCTCCCTACAAAGATCTCTCTGCCGTTCGAACGCAACGCGGCTGAGAAGCGCGACTACGTAGTGGGCCGGTACTTCAAAGGCAATGGTTATGTTGTAGACAAACTGTTCTTCTTCCGGGTTGCCAATCGCGACAATGAATGGAAGGCGCCGGATGGACGGACTTCGGAGGGCATTACGCTTGAAGGTCAAGTCCGATTGCTACGCGAAGAGTTCCGACTAGCGATCAATGACTAGTCCGCAGCATGCATCCCATACGCTCAATTCCCCTTGGCAAATGCGCGGCTGGCGCAAATCAAAGCCAGGAGCAATGCACAGCTAGCTCTTCCGCCATCGAGACCCAGCTCAACTTTCCGAGCTGAATGTCTCCGTTCAGTCTGATGCAGCCATTCAGATCTGGCGGTCCGACCCAGTGTGTTCTGGACGCAATGTCGGAAACCGCAGCCTCTCCCGGCGATCAGCCTATCGGGATCCGCGACAAGTCGGTCATGAAACTCCGTCGATACCGCCAACCTAGAAATAGGGGCCGCCGCGCAGCGGCGGGGCAAGCGGCAGGCGCCGCGTAGCCCCTGAACCTGCACCCCGCCCCAGCGGGGTCTGGTTCAGGCGGGGGGCGCCGCGGACTGGCACAAACGGCCCCAGCCGTTTGAGGCGCCCCAGCGCCGGTGCCTGCCGCGGGGGGCGAAGCCCCCGCCTCCCCCGAGCCTTAGGCGCGGGGGAACCCGGGTCTGCGGTGCGGCGTCCAGCCGCAGCCCGGAGGGCCGACTGCAGCGGGATGCGCGCAGCGCATCACGAAAAAGGAGCCGGCAGAGCCGGGTTCCCCCGCGAAGCGGGGTCCGCGGCCGCTGGCCGCGGAAGGGGGAGGCGCGACCCGACACCGCGGAGGCGACAAGCCCCGCGTCCAGCGGGGCTAGGAGGCGTGGGCGGCGTCCAGCCGCCCCGAAGAGCCTCTGTTGGCGCACGGAGTGGTGCCCGTACGGCGCTCCGTGCACTTATCCGATAGGCACGGGATCGGAAGCGGATCGGAAGAGACCACGGAGAAGACGAATCCACACAACTAGCGTAATAGCAAGCTACATGCTGCATGACCTGCTTACTAGTCATTGGTGAGCTCACTCACTACTAGTTCACTAGAGCTACTAGCAACTAGCAACTAGATTGCGGAACACCAGAACAAGGGGGATGTGAAAAAAATGTGCGTATAAGACTCATTGGTTTTGAGCTGACCTGCGGTTTGATGTGGTTTCCCGAACAACTCGAGAACCTCATGGCCAATCCGCACTCCCTCATTCCCGGCGAAGCAGCGAAGAAGCGCGGCAAGCAAAAGATCGGAGTCGTACTTCTCTTCCTGTACATGACCCACGCAACGACCCCAAAAATCGTTGCGGCGCTTCTCAACATCCGATTGAGCAATGTCTACTCGCTGCTGAGGCGGATGGCCAACATCGGGCTTGTCAAGAAGGTGATGCTTGCCGAAACGATGTTCCGGCAACCGGTGAGCGTCACGATCCTGGCTCCGCTCGGGCGTGACGAAGCCATGAAGCTGAAACCCGGGCGCAGGCATTCCTATGAATGTGACCGAGACTCAGTGCGTGCTGGCCAGGTCGACCACGACATGAAGGTCGCCTACCTCGCAGCACGATGGGTGCAGTCTGGAGCTGAGTTGCTCCAGACTGACTACACGCAACGCCGAACGGAGAAGTACCGCAAGCTTGTGGACGCGATGCTTCGGTTCGAGAGCACTACCTTCGCGCTCGAGTACGAGCGCACGGTGAAGTCCAAGCTTTCGACCGCCGATGCTTTGCGCGCAGCTATGAAGCTTGGGGTGCGGGTGCTTTGGGTGTGCGAATTCGACGAAAGCCTGAATCTGATCACTGAGTGCCTGGCAAGCGACGCATGGCCGGTTTGGAAGGTCGGGACAGACAACAAGAAGCATGTTGTGGGGAGCCACTATGTGTCGCCTTGGGCCTCCAGTCGCTTGATCGCCGTTCGGGCAGACGATCCCCTTCTGCTTGTGCCTCTGCCTGTGCTTTTGGGATGGATGGCTGCGCAAGAACAGTCCAGCCAGCTCATGGCGATGAAGACCATTGTCGACGACCAGTGGGGGTGGGACTGGGACACCATGTACTACAACGACGAGGAGGAACGCTACTGGTGGCTGCTGCGGGCGGGCGACGACACGGCCGACTATTGCTGCTTTCACGTCAGCAGTGCGGATGGCAAGGAATGGGTCATGCGCTACGACGACATGTTCCGTGACCAGACGCTGGTCGCACTGCCAAAGCTTTCCGCTCCTCCGCCGCAAGATGAAGCTGCCGTCGCGCCCGAGCTGGTACACGCGGCGATCTGGCTTGCCAAGACCAAGGGTCTTGTCCGGCCTTCACGATAAATCATGACGGCATGGGAGAGATGTCCACGGCCGGCGTGGCGACTGCCAAGCAAGCGCCGGCGGTGGGCATCTCGCTGAGCGAATTCCGCCCGATTACGCAGTAGCACCGCGCCATGACAGCTCGAGGTTTGACTCACGCCCAAGCCATTGCATATGTCGGTGTAAAGCGCCGAACGTTCGACGAGGTTTGGCGACCACACCTGCGTGCCATCAGGCAGGGCTCCTGCCTGATTTTCGACAAGGTCGAAGTGGACCGGCTCTTCGATCGATTCATGACCGAGGCTGGCTCCCAAGCCGCCGCACCTTTGAATGCAAGCACTGAGGGGGAAGTGGCAGCGGCTTCCTGTTCAGAGCAGAATCAACGCCGGAATGGACGGCCCATCTCGTCGAAAGGAGAACACTCATGGGCCAACAGACTCGGGGCATCTACCCCGAAAAAGACGGAACCTGGCAAGTCGACAAATGGTGGCGACACACTCGACTTCGTCAGCGTGGCTTCGTCAGTTTTGAAGAAGCGGAAAGGTGGTTGATCAAGGAGCTGGAGAAGCTGCGTGCAATCAAGCTACATGGCGAACGCCCCGAACGACTCTTCAGCGAAGCCGCTGCGTACTACCTGCTCAAGCACAAGGGAAAGCCTTCTCTCGTCAACGAGACCTACCACCTGAAAAGCGTCATGCCGACGATCGGGCACCTGCCCATCAACCAAGTGCACGACGGCACGCTGGAGCCACATGTCACCCGACGTTTGGCCGAAGGCCGCAAGCACAAGACCGTGAATCTCGAACTGGGCATCGTGCGCCGGGTGTTGAACCTGTGCGCGACCGTCTGGCGACACGAAAACGGCCACACTTGGCTTGATCAGGCGCCTCACATCACCATGTTGCCCCTAGTGGGCCACCAGCGAGACCCTCAGCCCATCAGTTGGCCGCAACAACGGCAACTGTTGCCCAAGCTGCCGGCCCACTTGGCGCGCATGTCGCTGTTTGTGCTGAACACCGGCGCGCGCGACGACGTGGTGTGCAGCCTAAGCTGGGAGTGGGAGATCCGCATCCCCGAGCTGGGCATCAGTGTCTTTGAGGTGCCGGCAGTCAACGTCAAAGGCCGCAAGCGTTCGCGTTTGCTGGTCTGCAACAGCGTTGCCCAGTCGGTCATCGAAGCCGTGCGTGGCCAGCACCCGGAGCTCGTCTTTGTGTATCAACGCCTCAAGCGGGACGGCAGCGCCGGCAAGGCGAAGCCGCATGGCATCGAGACGATGAACAACACGGCGTGGCAGCGGGCACGGCAGGAGGCCGGGCTCGGCGACCTGCATGTGCACGATCTCCGGCATACAACCGGCATGCGGCTGCGCGAGGCTGGTGTTTCTGAGGCGACGGTGGGCGACATCCTGTGGCATACCAGTCGCTCGATGACGCACCACTACAGCATGGCGCAGATCGTCGAACTGCACGCCGCGCTGGACAAGATCAAGGATGACACCGGAAGGTGGAACAAGAGCCTGGCGACGCTCAGGCTGGAACAAGAGGCGGCGCGGGCGGAGGCCACTCCCCCAAAAGTCCCCGACGAAAAGAAAACAGCCTAAGGACGTGAGCCCCTAGGCTGTTGAATCACTTAAGAAAAGTGGCGCGGCTGGCAGGATTCGAACCCACGACCCCTTGGTTCGTAGCCAAGTACTCTATCCAACTGAGCTACAGCCGCGAAGCCTCGCACTATAACACCAACTTTAGGGCCGTCTACAAAGACGCCGCTTCGCGATAACAAGAGGCCGCACGTTCAACGTCCGACTGCTGATCGGCGAGCTTCGCCAGCAACAGCCAGGCCCGACGGCGCGAGGCTTTTTGCAGCCCGGGCGCCGAGGCCGCCTGTTCCAGCAGCACGCGCGCCTTGCCCCACAGCTCGCGCTCGGCCAGCGCGCAGCCCACGGCATAGGCCACGGCGGCCTCACGCGGGTGAGCCTGAGCCGCAGCCTCCAGCCGCGCGAGCCAGTCGGGGGCGAGGCCATCCATGCACGCCACGAGACCCTCGGCGAGGGCGACACGGTCGTCTTCGCTGAAGTCAGCCAGCCGATCCCAGAAGGGCCGCAGCCACGCACGCCCTTCAGCTTGCGAGCCGAAGGCTGCCATGCGCTCTGCTGCCCGCGCCACCACGAGCGGGTCGCGGCGATCGGCCGCATCGAGTGCGAACCAGGTGCGGCGCACCTGATCGGCATCGCGTGCGCCGTCAAGCGATTCGAAGGCCAGCGAGCGCAGCAGGCCTTGCGCCGCAGTCTTGGAGAAGGCTTGATGCTTGGCCAGCAGGCGTGCGGTCTTCAGCGCTTCGTGCGGCTGCTGGGCGAGGCGGCAGGCTTGCAGCTTGAGGCGCAACGCGTGGGTGCGGCGCGCCACGCCGGGGGGCAAGACCGACAGCAGGCTCAGCGCACGCGCCGCATCGCGGTCGTCGAGCGCCCACTCGGCGGCAAGGAGTCGCGCGCCTTCTTCGGCCGAACGGGCGGCGCTGCTGCGGCTGCTGAGCTCCAGCGCCTTTTCGAGCTCTTCGTCGCGGCGCACGCGGTCTTGCAGCTTGTGGGCACTGCCGGCTGCCAGCAGGTGGCCCAGCACGGTGAATTCGTTGTCTTGTGCGAGGTCGGGCGTTTCGGCCTGGATCAGCAACGCGCGCTGCGCCGCCTTCTGCGCGCGGCTGTAGCGCCCGCCGAAGAACTGCGCGAGTGCATCGCGCAGCGCGGCCTGCGCCGTGCGGTCACGGCGCGCCACGCGCCACTCGTGCGCCTTGCGCGGCAGCCCGACGAGTGCGTTCACCGCCTCGATGATGGTCACGAGCGCCAGGCAGGTGAGCAGCAGCGCCAGCAGGAAGAGGTTCATGGACACGTCCATGCGCCAGCCGCCCCAGTAGAGCGACACCAGCCCATCGTTGGCGCCGAAGGTGGTGGCCGCCACGACGGCGACCACGAAGAGCAGGATGAACCAGACGACCGCGCGCATGAAGACGGTCAACGCCCCGCGGTGGCGGCCGCCAGTGCGGCCAGCGTGTCATCGGGCCGCGGCAGACCCACCTGGCGCGAGCCGGCGGCCACCTGCTTCAACAGGTCACCCGCCACGCCGGTGCGGCGTGAGCTGCGGTCGAAGTAGCGCTCCAGCGCCTGCTGTGCGCTTTGCACGTCGGTCTGCACCGTGTCGAACTGGCGGCTGAGCACGGCCAGGCGTGCGTTGAGCAGGCGCAGCTTGAGGTTCTCGCGCAGGAAGAAGGCCTGCTCGGGCGCCACGAGCATGGCCTCGGGGTGGTCGATGCGGGTCACGCGCACCAGCGTGCGGGTCTCGCCCCACAAGGTCTGCATCAGGCCGTTCCAGCGGTCGGAGACGGCCGAGGCCCAACCCGCCGGTGCGGACGCGGGCGCCGACGCGCCCTTCGCCGCAGCCTTCGGCGCACTGGCCGCAGGCCTCGCCTCCTTGCGTGGCTCGGCCTGCGACAGCAACGGCAGCTCGTCGACGAGGCGGATTGCTTCGTCGAGCTTGATCGAGAGCGCCGCGATGTCGGGCACGCCCACAGCCTTCACACGGTCGATGTCGCGGGCAATGGCACGACGCACACCTTCGAGACGCGGCTGCGCATAACGTGCGAGGCGATCGTCGGCCTGCTTGAGCGCCGCAACCAGCGGCTCGGCGCTGCCGGTGATGGTGGCCTGCTGCTGCGCCACACGCAGGCCGGCGTCGATGTCGACCAGCACGTTTTCATCGCGCGAGCGCGACAGCGACTGGATCAGGTCTTCGAGCTGCGTGCGCTGGATCGACACCTCGGCCAGGCGCGCCTCGAGCAGCGTCACCTTGGCGGCGCTCTCGCGGGCCGTCTCGTCGGCGCGCTTGGCGAGCAGGCGGGCTTCAGCCGACTGGGTCTGGCTGTCTTGCTGGCGGCGCACGAGTTCCTGCTCGAGCTTGCGCACCCGCTGCTGCGCCGACCAGGCGAGACCCAGGCTCACCGCGACCACCAACGCGAGCAGCGCCACGAGCACCAGGACCCAGCGGCTGCGGCGCGGCGCCGCCGTCGGCCCGACAGGCTCGCTGGCCGCAGGTGGCAGAGGGGTTTGCGCGACGTCGTTCACAGTGCGATCGATTGTATGCAGGCGACCACGGCCTCTGCGCTGGGACGGGCTTCGAGCACACGCCCGATGCCGAGGCTGCGGGCGGTCTCTGCGATGCGCGGGTGCGTGGCGATCGCGCTGGTGTTCGACCAGGACGCATGCGACGCAAGCGTCTGCAGATTCGTCACAGCCTCCGAGCTGCTGAAGAGCCACACGTGCTCCTCGGGTGCGCCCAGCGCCAGGTCGAGCAGCGCCTGCGCCTCGGTCGACAGGGCCGGCACTGCGCGGGCATACGCCGCCACGAACTGCAGCACCGCCCCCCGCTCGCGCAGCCGCTCGGCCAGCCAGTCGCGGCCACTCGCGCCACGCACGATCAGCACCTGGCGGCCTTGCCAGTCATGCCCGGCCAGTTGCAGCCACAGCGCTTCGGAGTCGAACTGCGGCGAGTCGGCCGCCGGCTCGACGACCGTCGGGACGCCCAGCGCCCGCAGCACCCGGGTCGTGCCCGGGCCGGGCGAGGCGGCCAGCAGCGTGTCGGGCCACTCGGCGCCCTCGGGCCTGCCATCGAAGAAGCAGGTCGCCGCATTGGGGCTCACGAACACGACCAGGGCCACGCCGGGCAGGCTCTTCCACGCCTGGGCGAGCGCCGCGGCGTCGCCACTCGGCGCGATGTCGATCAGGGGCAAGGCCTCGGCCTGCAGGCCCGCATTGCGCAGCAGCTGCACCCACTCGCCGGCTTGGGCCGCAGGCCGGGTGACGAGCACGCGCATCGCGTCAGGTCGTCGCGAGATAGCCGTCGGCGCCGAGCGCGCGAAGGCGTGCCGCGGCGTCTTCGCCCAGGGCACTGGCGGCGTCTGCATCGGCCACGGGGGCTTGCACCGACACGCGCAGCAGCGGCCGTGTCGTCTCATGCCCGTGGCCCAAGGCGGCGTTCAGGTGCAGCGTGTCGCCTTGCCACACCGCGTGCGCGGCGAGCGGCATGCTGCAACTGCCGCCGAGTGCGCGCGAGACGGCGCGCTCCGCATGCACCGAGAGCCACGTGGGCCGGTGGATCAGGTCGGCGAGTTGCGCCCGCAAGGGCCCGGCATCGGCCAGCACCTCGATGCCGAGCGCGCCCTGGCCGGCGGCCGGCAGCATCTCGTTCGTGTCGAAGGTGGCGCGGATGCGGCTGGCCAGCCCCAGGCGCTTGAGGCCCGCCGCGGCCAGCACGATGGCGTCGTACTGCCCGTCGTCGAGCTTGCGCAGGCGCGTGTCGAGGTTGCCGCGCAGGGGCTCGATCTGCAGGTCGGGCCGCAGCGATCTCAGCAGCACCACGCGCCGCAGGCTGGAGGTGCCGACCTTCGCGCCCTGCGGCAGCTCGGCCAGCGAGGCGTAGCGGTTGGAGACGAGCGCATCGCGCGGGTCTTCGCGCTCCAGCACCGCGGCAAGCGCGAAGCCGTCGGGCAGGTCCATCGGCACGTCTTTCAGCGAATGCACCGCGAGGTGCGCGCGGCCTTCTTCGAGCGCCGTTTCCAGCTCCTTGACGAAGAGGCCCTTGCCCCCCACTTTCGAGAGCGTGCGGTCGAGGATCTGGTCGCCGCGGGTCGTCATGCCCAGAAGGCCCACGTCGAGCCCGAAACGTTGCTTCAGCAAGGCCTGGACATGCTCAGCCTGCCAGAGGGCGAGGCGGCTTTCACGGGTGGCGATCAGGAGGGGAGCGGGAGCGGCGTGCGACATCGGGCGATGCTATCAGGGGCCTCTCGCGCCCACCCCCGCCGCGCGCGTTGGTAACCCGCAGGTAACCCGCCAGCCCTTACATTGCGCGCACCCCTCCACTCCTCCTGCTGAGAGCTCCCATGCCCCGCGCCCGGCCCGACGACGACAAGAACCTGCCCCTGGTCACCGACATCCGCCTGCTCGGCCGCATCCTCGGCGACGTGATCCGCGAGCAGGAGGGCAAGGCGGCGTTCGAGCTGATCGAGCACGTGCGGCGGCTGTCGGTGGCCTATCGCTTGAAGCACGATGCGCAAGCCGGCCGCGCCCTCGACCGCCTGCTCAAGAACCTCTCGGCCGACCAGACGGTGAGCGTGATCCGCGCCTTCAGCTACTTCAGCCACCTGGCCAACATCGCCGAAGACCGCCACCACGTGCGCCGCCGCGAGCACCACGAGCGCGAAGGCCACCTGCAGGAGGGCTCGCTCGCCATGAGCCTGTCGCGCCTGGCCGATGCCGACATCCGCGCCACCGAGATCGCCAGGACACTCGAGCACGCCTTCATCTCCCCCGTGCTCACCGCCCACCCGACCGAAGTGCAGCGCAAGAGCATCCTCGACGCCGAGCGGGCCATCGCCGAACTCGTGAGCCAGCGCGACAAGCTCGCCACCACCCGCGAGCTCGAGCAGAACGAAGCCCTGCTGCGCGCGCGTGTCACCCAGCTGTGGCAGACCCGCATGCTGCGCTACACCAAGCTCACGGTGGCCGACGAGATCGAGAACGCGCTCAGCTACTACCAGAGCACCTTCCTGCGCCAGATCCCCCGCCTGTACCGCGAGCTGGAAGAGGCCCTGCCCGGCCACCCCATCGCCCCCTTCTTCCGCATGGGCAACTGGATCGGCGGCGACCGCGACGGCAACCCCAACGTCACCGCCGAGACGCTGCAGATGGCGCTGCGCCGCCAGAGCGAGACGGCGCTGCGCTACTACCTGACCGAGGTGCACGAGCTGGGGGCTGAACTGTCGATCTCGGCGCTGCTGTCCCCGGTGACGCCTGCGATGCAGGCGCTGGCCGCCGCCTCGCCCGACCAGGGCGCGCACCGGGAAGACGAGCCCTATCGTCGTGCGCTCATCGGCATGTATGCGCGGCTGGCGGCCACGCTGCACGAACTGACCGGCACCGAGGCGCTGCGCCATGCCGTGGCGCCGCAGTCGCCGTATGCGCGCAGCGAAGAGTTCCTGCAGGACCTGACGGTGATCGAAGCCTCGCTCAAGTCGCACCATGCGCAGGCGCTGATCGCACCGCGCCTGAAGCCGCTGATGCGCGCGGTGCAGGTGTTCGGTTTCCACCTGGCCACCGTCGACCTGCGGCAGAGCTCCGACAAGCACGAGGCGGTGGTGGCCGAGCTGCTGCGGGTGGCGCGCCTCGAGGCGGACTACTCGGCGCTCGATGAAGCGGCGCGCCGCGCGCTGCTGGTGCGCCTCTTGAACGACGCGCGGCCGCTGCGGGTGCACGGCGCGGAGTATTCGGAGCACACGCAGGGCGAGGTGGCGATCTTCGAGGCGGCGCTCCAGATGCGCCGGGCCTATGGCCGCGAGGCGCTGCGCCACTACATCATCTCGCACACGGAAGACGTGAGCGACCTGCTGGAGGTGCTGCTGCTGCAGAAGGAAGCCGGCCTTCTGCGGGGGACCCTGGATGACTCCGCCACCTGCGACCTGATCGTCTCGCCGCTCTTCGAGACCATCGGCGACCTGCGCCGCGCCGGCCCGATCATGCGCGAGTACTACGCGCTGCCGGGCATCGCGCAGATGATGGTGCGCTCAGGGGCGGAGCAAGACGTGATGCTGGGCTACAGCGACAGCAACAAGGACGGCGGCTTCTTCACGAGCAACTGGGAGCTGTACCGGGCGGAGACGGCGCTGGTGCAGTTGTTCGATGAACTGAAGCAGGCGCACGGCATCGTGCTGCGGCTGTTCCACGGGCGCGGGGGCACGGTGGGGCGTGGGGGCGGCCCGAGCTTCCAGGCGATCCTGGCGCAGCCGCCGGGCACGGTGAACGGGCAGATCCGCCTGACCGAGCAGGGTGAGGTGATCAACTCGAAGTACGCGAACCCGGAGATCGGCCTGCGCAACCTGGAGACGCTGGTGGCGGCCACGCTGGAGGCGACGCTGCTGCACCCGACGAAGCCGGCGACGAAGGCGTTCCTGGAGGCGGCCGATGCGATCAGCACGGCAAGCATGGCGGCGTACCGCAAGCTGGTCTACGAGACGCCGGGCTTCACGGATTACTTCTTCGCGGCCACGCCGATCCGCGAGATCGCGGAGCTGAACATCGGCTCGCGCCCGGCCTCGCGCAAGGCGACGCGGGCGATCGAAGATCTGCGGGCGATCCCGTGGAGCTTCAGCTGGGGGCAGTGCCGGGTGGCGTTGCCGGGCTGGTGCGGGTTCGGGTCGGCGATCAATGCGTTCCTGGGCTCGAACGTGAAGGAGCGCAAGGAGCGCCTGCTGCTGCTGCAGCGCATGCACAAGCAGTGGCCGTTCTTCCGCACGCTGTTGTCGAACCTGGACATGGTGCTGGCGAAGACGGACCTGGGCATCTCGGCGCGCTACGTGGAGCTGGTGGAGGACAAGCGCCTGGGCAAGAAGATCTTCGCCGCCATCGAAGCGGAGTGGCGCGCCACGTCGGACGCGCTCTCGCTCATCACCGGCGAGAAGAAGCGGCTGGCGACCAACCCCTCGCTCGCCCGCTCGATCGAGCATCGCTTCCCTTACCTCGACCCGCTCAACCACTTGCAGGTGGAGCTGATGCGGCGTTATCGCGCGCAGCGCGACAACGACCCCACCATCGAGCGCGTCAAGCGCGGCATCCACATCTCCATCAACGGGGTGGCGGCGGGCTTGCGGAATACCGGGTAAACACTTCCCCGGGTAATTCTGGACGGGTACGTAAAAAATTCTCACAAAGTACCCATCCCCCAAACTCACCCAAGGTTTTCCCCAGGCGACTCAGCAATTCCGTACAAGTGAGGACCTCAGAATCCAAGGAATGATGCACGTGCGTCCACTTTTAAGAGACGCGACGGCAAGTCAACAAGCTCCAGCAGTCCGGGGAGCTTCAAGCCGATCGATACCCGGTTGCATCACACCTCTTGGAGACATACATGAGACTTCTCACCCGCCACATCCTGCGCGCCGGTTTTGCGCTGGTTGTCACGACCCTCACCACCGCCGCCTTCGCACAGACCAGCTTCTCCGCCACCTACAAGGGCGGCAGCACCTCGTCGTGCGGCACCACCTTCAGCATCAGCGGCAAGGAACCCACCGCTTCCGGCAAGTACCCGGTGTACATCCACATCGGCGGCACGGGTGAGCCCTACAACGGCGCCTGGGCCTCGGCCGCCGTCGACGCGATGGCCGCCAAGGGCTTCGTGGCTGCGACCGTCGAGTACGACAACGGCAGCTTCGGCACCTGCACCACGATCAGCACCCGCGCCAAGTGCATCTTCAACGGTGCCAACGCCAACAGCGCCATCGCCAAGCTGTGCGCCCGCGCCAAGGCCGACTGCTCCAAGGGCGTGGTCACCGGCGGCCTGAGCCAGGGTTCGATCATCTCGGTGCTGTCGCGCAACTTCGACAGCCGCATCCGCGCCTCGATGGGCCAGGGCACCGGCTCGACCTACACCGTGGCCTACAACCTCGCATCGTGCATGGCCGACGGCAAGCACACCCAGCCGGGCGACCGCCTGCGCATCATCAACGGCGAGCGCGACATGTTCGTCGGCGGCACCGAGTCGATCGCCCGCTCGCAGGCCGAGCTGGTGACGGGTTTGAAGTGCTCGGGCCTCTCGCCGACCGAGTGCTTCCGCTCCAATGGCTCGGGCTGGGCGGTGGTGAAGGACTATCAAGTCAATGACCTGTATGCCGACCACTGCTTCATGGGCCTGGGCACCTACGGTGCGCAGTGCACGGGCATCCTCGCCGTCGACACCAACTACCGCTACGGCTCCGGCGCGTGGGCACTGCCGGCCACCACCAACTGGCTCAAGAGCTTCGTCACGCCGTGACGCTCCGAGCGGCGGTGATGTCTTGACCGCCGCCTCCTGACAAGCAAGCCTCGCGGGCCCACACGGGCCCGTGGGGCTTTGTGCTTCGGCACACCACTTCGCCCGTGCTGACGCGTTCCGTGCGCGGACAACCCCTGTGCAATCTGCACGCTAGGGTTGACCTCGTTGGCGCATGGCGGCGAACGCGGCATTCTTGGTTCACATCAAGGTTGTTGTATGAGCGGATTCATCCACATCACCCACAAGACACCCGTCTGGCAGAAGCTGCTGCGCATGGGGTCAGGGCTGGCGGTCGTGGTGGGCGCCCTTGCCTGGTACGTGCTCAGCGACGATGGCTTGCCCATGAGCACACCCAGCGCCGATGCAAAGGCCACGTTCGTGAAGGCCCAGCCACTGCCGGCTCCGCCTCCCACGCCGATGGCTGCTGACGCAACCGACGAAGACGATGCACAAGCCGAGCGCCAGCTCGCGAAGGCCGCCGCAAGCCTCGGCACCGACGCCCACGATGACAACGATTACGCCACCCGCAATGCCGGCATCGACGTGCACCGCCTCACCCTGCTGCGCCACCAGACCGCCCGCAGCTTCCTGAGCGAAGTGCTGCTGACGCCCGGCTCGCCCTCGGGCTTCGTGGTGACCGAAGTGATGCCGGAAAGCCGCTACGAACGCATGGGCCTCAAGCCCGGCGACGTGATCTACACGCTCGACACGCCGGGCACCCCGTCGGTCGACGAGAACTCGATGGTCGCGCTGGTGCAGCAGACCGAGCTGTCGCTCGAGGTCTACCGCAATGGCACGCTCACCCGCCTGCACACCAACCTGGCCAAACTGGAGGACGGCAATGTCGGCTCCAAACCCTGACGCCACGATGCGCGCGCAAGCGCAGCGCCAATCGAAGGTCTACGTCTACGCCGACGGCTTCATGACGACGTCCGACGGCATGGTCGCGCCGCGCACCGAGCGCTACACCGGCACCATGCTCTTCGCCATCCGAGACGAAGGCATCGACATCGAGGTCGGCGGCCGCCTGCAGCGGGTGCAGATGGCCCTGCTCAAGCCTTTCGTGCCCAAGGCGATGAACGCCGCCGCGCAGCCCTTCGTCAGCATCGGCCTCAACCCCACACACCCGAAGTACCGCGCCTACACGCGGCTCGAAGACCCCGGCTACGTGACCATGCCGCGCAGCCTCTTCCCGGCCCTGACCGACCGGCTGCACGCCCTCTGGGCCGGCGACCTCGACATCGCTCAGGCGCGTCGTGTCTACGAAGACGCCATCGACGAGGTCACGCAGATGCTGCCGCCCCTGCGCCCGATGGACCCGCGCATCGAGCGCGTCACCGCTTCGCTCGCACGAAACCCGCGCCAGCCGCTCGAGACCTTGGCCGACATGGCTTGCCTGTCCTACTACCGCATGTCGCACCTCTTCTCGAACGAGATGGGCTTGTCGCTGCGGCAGTACGTGCTGTCGCTCAAGATCCACGCCGCCGCGCGCTGCATCGGCCAGGGCATGACGCTCACCGCCACCGCACACGAAGCCGGGTTCACCGATTCGGCCCACCTGTCGCGGGTGTGGACCAAGGCCTTCGGTGGGCCGCCCACCCGCTTCCTCAACCCCAAGGCCTTCGCGATCCAGCCGACCCACCTCCCGCCGCCCACGCTGCAGGAAGCAGCCTGACGCGGCTCAGCGGGCCACCCGGCCACTGGCCTGGCGCAGCAGCTGCGCCACCACGGCCATCGCGATCACTTCCGGCTCTTTGCCGGTGATGCCCGGCAGCCCGATCGGGCACACCATGCGGTCGATGGCGGCCTGTGGCACACCACGCTCTTCGAGGCGGTGGATGAAGCGCTGCTTCTTCGTCTTCGAGCCGATCAGGCCGAAGAAGGCGAAGTCGTTGCGGCGCAGGATGGCTTCGGTGATGCGCAGATCGAGGTCGTGGCGGTGCGTCATCACAAGATAGAAGGCGCCCGCCGGGGCCCGCTTCACCTCATCTTCGATGCCCTCACCGGCCAGCACCTGGATGTGCGGCGGCCACCCCGCGCCCAACGAGAGCGGGAATTCTTCCTGCCGCTCGTCGAGCCACTGCACCGTGACCGGCAGGTCGGCGAGCAGCCGCGCCACGGCGCGGCCCACATGCCCCGCGCCATAGAGCTGCAAGTGAAACAACTCGTGCGCCGCAGGCCAACGGTCGAGCTGCCGGTCGTCGAGTCGCTCGAAGCGCAAGGTCACCGCCCCGCCACAGCACTGCCCCAGCGCCGGGCCCAGCGGGAAATGCAGAGACGACACGGCCGTGTCGCCATGCTCGATCAACCCGCGTGCATGCTCGATCGCCTTCAGCTCAAGGTGACCACCGCCGATCGTGCCCTCGGTGCGCGTGGCAGACACCAGCATGCGTGTGCCCGCCTCGCGCGGCACCGAGCCTTGCGCCCCGCTCACCTCGACGATCACCGCCTCGTCGCCGGCCATCAGCCAGCTGCGGGCGACTGGCAGCAAGGCCGTCACGGCCGCCCCTGCACCGCCTGGAGGGCCCGCAGGATGGCTTCGCTGGTGGCGGGCGCCGTCAACGGCGGGTCGACGCGATGGCCGCCCACCGACGACACCGCATCGCGGATCGCGAAGAAGACCGAGAACGGCAACAACAGCGGCGGCTCGCCCACCGCTTTGCTGCGGTGGATGGTGTCGGCCGGGTTGTCGCCTTCGAAGAGCGTCACGTTGAGCACCGGCGGGCAGTCGTTGGCCGTGGGGATCTTGTAGGTGCTCGGCGCGTGCGTGGCCAAGAGGCCGGTCTGCGGGTGCCACACCAGCTCTTCGGTCGTGAGCCAGCCCATGCCCTGGATGAACGCACCTTCCACCTGGCCGATGTCGACCGCCGGGTTGAGCGAGCGGCCCACGTCGTGCAGCAGATCGGCACGCAGCAATTTCCACTCACCGGTGAGCGTGTCCACCAGCACTTCGCTCACCGCCGCGCCATACGCGAAGTAGAAGAAGGGCTTGCCCTGCATCGTGTCGCGGTTCCAGTGCAGGCCCGGCGTGGCGTAGTGGCCGTCGGACCAGAGCTGCACCCGTGCGAGGTAGGCCTGGGTCACGAGTTCACCGAACGACAGCTCGTGCGGCGCGTTCTTGCCGATGAAGACCTTGTCGTTGGCAAAGCGCACCTCGCTCGCGTCCACGCCCGCCTGCTCCGCCGCAAAGGCGGCGAGCCGCTCGCGGATCTGCCGCGCCGCGTCCTGCGCCGCCTTGCCGTTGAGGTCGCTGCCGGTCGAGGCAGCGGTCGCCGAGGTGTTGACGACCTTCTGCGTGTCGGTCGCCGTCACCCGCACCCGCTCGAAGGCCACGCCCAGCTCGTGCGCCACCACCTGCGCCACCTTGGTGTTCAGCCCCTGGCCCATCTCGGTGCCACCGTGGTTCACGAGGATGGAGCCGTCGTTGTACACGTGCACCAGCGCGCCCGCCTGGTTGAAATGCGCCACGTTGAACGAGATGCCGAACTTCACCGGCGTGAACGCGATGCCGCGCTTGAGCACCGGGCTCGTGGCGTTGAACTCGGCCACCGCCTTGCGGCGCGCACGGTAGTCGCTCGTGACTTCGAGCTGTGCCGTGAGCGGCTGCAGGATGTTGTCCTCGACCTTCTGGCCGTAAGGCGTCATCACCCGCTCGTCGCCGTCGCTCGGGCCGTAATAGTTGAGCGTGCGCACGTCGAGCGGGTCTTTACCCAGCGTGCGGGCGATGGTGTCGAGGATGTTCTCGATCGCGATCGCGCCCTGCGGCCCGCCGAAGCCGCGGAAGGCGGTGTTCGACTGGGTGTTGGTCTTGGCCGAGAAGCCGTGCATCGCCACGTCGGGCAGCCAGTAGGCGTTGTCGAAGTGGCAGAGCGCCCGTGTCATCACGGGGCCCGAGAGGTCGGCCGAGTGGCCGGCGCGCGAGACCATCGTGATCTCGGCGCCGAGCACACGGCCGTCGTCGTCGTAGCCCACCTCGTACTCGTACCAGAAGCAGTGGCGACGGCCGGTGATGAGGAAGTCATCGTCGCGGTCGAGGCGCAGCTTCACCGGCCGCTTGAGCCGGCGCGCCGCCACCGCGGCCACACAGGCGAAGAGCGCCGACTGCGACTCCTTGCCGCCGAAGCCGCCGCCCATGCGCCGGCACTCCACCTGCACGTGGTGGGCCTGCAGCTTCAGCACATGCGCCACCACGTGCTGCATCTCGCTCGGGTGCTGCGTGGAGCAGTGCACCAAGAGCCCATCGTTCTCTTTCGGGATGGCGTAGCTGATCTGGCCTTCGAGGTAGAACTGCTCCTGCCCGCCGACGTCGAACGTGCCCTTCAGGCGACGCGGCGCGGCGGCGATGGCCGCGGCAGCATCGCCGCGCGTGAGGTGCATCGGCGGCAGCACGTACTGGCCGAGTTCATGCGCCTGCTGGTGCGAGATCACCGGCGGCAGCGCCTCCATCGACAGCACGCGTTTCGCCTGGCCGGCGGCGCGCCGTGCGGCATCGCGGCTGGTCGCGATCACGGCAAACACCGGCTGGCCGAGGTAGCGCAGCTCGCCCTCGGCGAGGATGGGGTCGTCGTGCACGATGGGGCCGCAGTCGTTGCCGCCAGGCATGTCGGCCGCGGTCAGCACGTCCACCACGCCGGGCATCGCACGCAGGGTGTCGAGGTCGATGGCCTTCAGCGTGCCATGCGCCACCGGCGACAGGCCGAGTGCCGCGTGCAGCGTGCCGGCCAGCTCGGGCAGGTCGTCGATGTAGGCCGCCTCGCCGGCCACGTGCAGGTGCGCTGATTCGTGCGGCCGGCTGATGCCGACCCGCTGCCCCTCGCGCAAGGCCTGGGCCTCGGAAGGTGCTTGCAGAAAGCTGTCGAGCGGCTTGTTCATCAGGTGGCCTCCACGCGGGCCCACACCGTGGTGGCCGATGGCGGCAGCGGGTCTTGCGCCCGTGTTTCGAGCCAGAAGCGCTGCAACAGGTTCTGCGCGACCTGCAAGCGATACGCGGCGCTCGCGCGCAGGTCGGTGAGCGGCTTGAAGTCTTGCGCCAGCGCGGCCTGGGCCGCCTGCACGCTCGCCTGCGTCCACGACTGGCCGGTGAGCGCGGCTTCGGCCGTCGTCGCGCGCTTCACCGTGGCCGCCATGCCGCCGAGTGCGATGCGCACCGACTGCACCGCGTCGCCCTTCAGTTCGATCGCCAGGCCCGCGCAGATCGCCGAGATGTCGCTGTCGAAACGCTTGCTGATCTTGTAGGCGCGCACCACACGCTGCAGCGCCGCCAGCGGCACCGCGATCGCCTGCACCAGCTCGCCCGCGTGCAGCTGGTTCTTCATGTAGTCGACATAGAACTCGGCCAGCGCCACACGCCGCACCCTCGTGCCCTTGCGCAGCACCAGCTGCGCATCGAGCGCCATCAGCACCGGCGCCGAGTCGCCGATGGGCGAGCCGTTGGCCACGTTGCCGCCCATCGTGCCGGCATGGCGGATCGGCGGCGAAGCGAAGCGCAGCCACACCTCGGTGAGCGTGGGCACGCGCTGCGCGAGCGCCTGCCACGCGGCTTCGAGTGGCACGCCGGCGCCGATCACGAGTTCGCCGTTCGCCTCGTCGATGCGCTGCAGCTCCTTCACCTCGCCGAGGTAGAGGATGTCGCCGAGCGGGCGGAACTGCTTGTTGACCCAGAGGCCGATGTCGGTGGCGCCGGCCAGCAGCGTGGCATCGGGGTGGTACTCGCGCAGGCCGGCCAGGGCCTCGAGCGTGCGCGGCGCACGGAAGTGGTCGACCCGCTCGCCGCCGCCGAGCTGGCGGTTGAAGGCGGTGTAGTGCAGGCCACCGCTTTCCTGGTGAGTGCGTTGCAGGCCCTGCAGCACCTTCACGACCGGCGCTGCGTCGAGCGTGCGCGCCGGCAGGTCGAACATGCGCTGCCCCGCATCGAGGATCGGCCGGTAGCCGGTGCAGCGACACAGGTTGCCAGAGAGTTCATCGGCCAGTTGCTGGCGCGTGGGCCGTGTCGCTGAGGCCTGGTGCCGCTCATAGCAGGACCACAGGCTCATCACGAACCCGGGCGTGCAGAAGCCGCACTGCGAGCCGTGGCACTCGACCATCGCCTGCTGCGTGGGGTGCAGGCCCTCGGCATCTTTCAAGTCTTCAACGGTGAACAAGGCCTTGCCATCGAGCGTGGGCAGGAACTGCAGGCACGCATTGACGGTCTTCAGCGACAGCGCCTCCCCCGACTCGGCCAGCTCGCCCACCACCACCGTGCAAGCCCCGCAATCGCCTTCGTTGCAGCCCTCCTTGGTGCCGGTGCAGTGGGCGTCTTCGCGCAGCCACTCCAGCACGGAGCGGGTGGGGTGCGGGCCGTTCACCTCGACGACGGCACCACGGTGGTAGAAACGGATCGGTTGCGGGTTCATGTGAAGGACAGCTTATGCCAGAGCACGCGGTTTTTCAGTGTCGAACATGCATAGCATGCGCCATGCCGCCGGCCCGCGCGGCGGTACAGGCCTTGCTGCAGTGATGCCATGACACCCCCTTCCACCTCCTCCAGCCCCAGCCCCGGCCTGGCCCTGCGCCTCGCGTTGCGCGGCGACCTGCTCGACTTCACCGGCGCGCCCGATTGGGGCGCCACCGAATCACCTGTGGTGCGCTATCGCCCCGACCATTGGCTCTTGATCGAAGGCGGCCGCATCGTCGGCGCCCAGGTCGAAGCGCCCGACAGCACCTGGCCGCGCCACGACCACAGCGGCCAGCTCATCCTGCCGGGCTTCATCGACACCCACGTGCACAGCCCGCAGCTCGACGTGATCGCCAGCTACGGCGCGCAGCTGCTCGACTGGCTCAACACCTACACCTTCCCCGCCGAGCAGCGCTACGCCGACCCGGCCGAGGCCGAAGCGGGCGCAGCCCGTTTCCTCGATGCGCTGCTGGCCCACGGCACCACCAGCGCGGTGGTCTTCCCCACCGTGCACACGGCCAGCACCGAGGCGCTCTTCGCCGCCGCCCAGGCAAGGGGCATGCGGCTCATCACCGGCAAGGTCCTGATGGACCGCAACGCCCCCGACGGCCTGCGCGACGACGTGGCCCAGGCCGAGCGCGACTGCGTCGACCTCATCGACCGCTGGCACGGCACCGGCCGCCTGAGCTATGCCGTGACGGTGCGCTTCGCACCCACCAGCACGCCCGAGCAGCTGGCGATGGCCGGCGCGCTGTGCCGTGCCGACGAGAGCCTCTACATGCACACCCACCTGGCCGAGAACCGCGCCGAGGTGCAATGGGTGCGCGAGCTCTTCCCCGAAGCACGCAGCTACCTCGACGTCTACGCCCGCGCGGGCCTGCTGCATCGGCGCAGCGTGCTCGCCCACGGCATCTGGCTCGACGACGAAGACCGCGCCCTGCTATGCCGCTGCGGCGCGCAGATCGCGCACAGCCCCAGTTCCAACCTCTTCCTCGGCAGCGGCCTCTTCGGCTGGCGCGCCGCGGAGCGCGCGGGCGTGCAGGTGAGCCTGGCCACCGACGTGGGCGGCGGCACGAGCCTGTGCCAGCTGTGCAGCCTGCAAGATGCCTACAAGGTGCAGGCGCTGGCCGGCGAGCGCCTCACCGCCTGGAAGGGCCTGCATGCCGCCACGCTGGGCGCAGCCGAGTCGCTGCTGCTGGCCGACGAGATCGGCTCGCTCGAGCCCGGCCGCATGGCCGACGTCTGCGTGTGGGACTGGGCCTCCGGCCCGGTCGCGCAGCGCCGCCTTTCGGTGGCGCGCGATCTGCATGAAAAAGTGTTCGCCTGGATGACATTGGCCGATGAGCGCAACCTCGTCGCCACCTACGTCGCAGGCTTGCGCGTGCCGGTCTGAGCCCGAGCACGGTTCTTGCAGCCGGCCCTTCGTCCTCATCCCACGCCACCATGAACCTCATCTCCCGCTTTGCCGCCGCCACCCTCGTCGCCACCCTGTGCTCCGCCGCGCAGGCGCAGGAGACCCCCGTCAAGTTCCAGCTCGATTGGCGCTTCGAGGGGCCCGCCGCGCTCTTCCTGGTGCCGGCGGCCAAGGGCCACTTCAAGGCCGAGAAGCTCAACGTGACCGTCGACGCCGGCAACGGCTCGGGCGGCACCGTCACGCGCGTGGCCTCGGGCACCTACGACATGGGCTTCGCCGACCTCGCGGCGCTGATGGAATTCCACGCCAACAACCCGACCGCCCCCAACAAGCCGGTCGCGGTGATGATGGTCTACAACAACACGCCGGCCGCGGTGCTCGCGCTCAAGAAGAGCGGCATCAAGACCCCGGCCGACCTGAACGGCAAGAAGCTGGGTGCCCCCGTCTTCGACGCCGGCCGCAAGGCCTGGCCGATCTTCGCCAAGGCCAACAACATCAACAACGTGGCCTGGACGGCGATGGACCCGCCGCTGCGCGAGACCATGCTGGTGCGCGGCGACATCGACGCCATCACCGGCTTCTCGTTCACCTCGCTGCTCAACCTCGAAGCGCGCGGCGTGAAGACCGAGGAGGTGGTGATCCTTCCCTACCCGCAACACGGCGTGAAGCTCTACGGCAACGCCATCATCGCGGGCGAGGAGTTTCTCAAGAAGAACCCCGAGGCGGTGAAAGCCTTCCTGCGCGCTTTCACCAAAGGCATGAAGGACGTGATCGCCGACCCGGCCGGCGGCATCGCGACCGTCAAGGCCCGCGACGGCATCATCAACGAAGCACTGGAGTTGCGCCGCCTGAAGCTCGCGCTCGATGCGAGCGTGCTCACGGCCGACGCCCGGGCCGACACCTTCGGCGCCACCAACCCGGGCCGCCTGTCGCTGATGGCCAGCCAGGTGTCGGATGCCTTCGGCACCAAGGAGCGGGTGAACGCCGCGGCCGTGTGGAACGGCGGCTACCTGCCCACCGCCGCCGAGCGCGACATCTTCAAGGCCGCGCCGAAGAAGTAAGGCTCAGGCGCTCAGGGCAGGCTCAAGGCAGGTCCACCGAGAACTGGAACATCATGGCCGAGTTGCCGAGGATGTTGGCCTGCAACGAGTAGCGCGGCGTGAACTGCCAGCCCAGCGCCAGCACCACGCCGGGCGAAAAGCCCCGGTGGTTGAAGGGCACCTTGTCCTGGAACTCGCCCTTGTAGCCGTACATGATGCCGGCCGTCCACTGCGCGAAGAGCTGCGGGTAGGGGCTGAAGTCGTACAGCCGCTGCCCGCCGTAGACCATGCCGCTCGGCTGGCCGAACGAGTTGCTGAAATAGCAGGCGCCCCACAGCAGGCCATCGAGCCGCTCGCGCTCGAAGCCGAGCATCCACACCGGCTTGTGATTGGGGTCGCGTGAATAATGGATCGTGTAGGGCGAGGCCATCAGGCGCCAGGTGCCGTTGCTGCCCGACGGCGTGGCCGTCGGCGCGCGGGGGGTCACCGCCGTGGCGGGCTTCGCAGGATCGATGGGCGTGGGGCTGGTCTGGGCCAGGGCGGGCAACGCCGTGCCGGCCGCGGCCACCGCCAGCGCGGAAACAAGGACTTTCATGCGTTCAATTGTCGCCATGTTTTTCAGCACCCACACCGGCCCGCGGCGGCCAGGGTGGGTAAGGGTTTGTGCAGGGCTGTGTGTGACGCTTTCCCTCACGATGCTCGTGAGCGGCTGCGCCTGGTGGGACGCCAAGGAGCGCGAGCTCGTCTACCGCCCCGCGCCCGGCCGCCCGGCCGACTTCGCGGGCCTGAAGGCTGGCGACTCGATGTACACGCTCAAGGTGCGCGGCGAGCAGTCGGGCAAGCCCGAGACGCTCGCCCTCTGGTGGATGCCCGCCGCCGACCCGCAGGCCCCCACCCTGCTCTACCTGCATGGCACCTTCCGCAGCCTCTACAAGAACCACCCGAAGATGGAGGCGCTGCGTGACGCGGGTGTGTCGGTGCTAGCGGTCGACTACCGCGGCTGGGGCGACAGCGAGCCCATCATCCCGTCGGAAGAGTCCATCCTCGCCGACGCCGACGTGGCCTGGGTCGAGCTGATGCAGCGCCAGCCCGACCCGAAGAAACGCATCATCTTCGGCCACTCGATGGGCGGCGGCGTGGCCATCGACCTCGCGAGCCGCAAGCACTACCGCACCGACTACGGCGCACTCATCGTCGAGTCGACCTTCACCAGCCTGCCCGACGTGGCCGCCTCGGTGGGCGCGTATGGCGTCGTCGCCTCGTGGATCACCCGCCAGCGCTTCTACTCCGACCAGAAGATCGCCAAGGTCGACGCACCCATCCTCATGATGCACGGCGACCGCGACAAGACGGTGCCGGTGGAGCTGGGCCGGAAATTGCGTGATGCCGCCCGACCCGGCAGCGTGCGCTGGGTCGAGATCTCGGGCGGCTCGCACAGCCAGCTTCACAAGGAGGCGCCGGGGATCTACCGAGAGGCCGTGCGATCCATCCTCCAGCAATTGCCCAAATGAGCTCCTTTGTCGACTTTCGAAACGTCTGGCTTGCCTACAACGACGAGCTGCTCGCCAAGAAGCAATACGCCGTCGAAGACATCTCCCTGCAAGTCGGCGAAGGCGAGTTCATCGCCATCGTGGGGCCTTCGGGCTGCGGCAAGTCGACCTTCATGAAACTCGCGACGGGGCTCAAGCGGCCCTCGCAAGGCAGCATCCTCATCGACGGCCGTGAGGTGACCAGCCCGCTCAAGATCACCGGGATGGCCTTCCAGGCACCATCTCTGCTCCCCTGGCGCACCACGCTGGACAACGTGCTGCTGCCGCTCGAGATCGTGGAGCCCTACCGCTCGAGCTTTCGCGCCCGCCGCGCCGAATACGCCGAGAAGGCGAAGAAGCTGCTCGCAAGCGTCGGCCTCGCCGGCTATGAAGACAAATTCCCCTGGCAGCTCTCGGGCGGCATGCAGCAGCGGGCCTCGATCTGCCGCGCGCTCATCCACGAGCCCAAGATGCTGCTGCTCGACGAGCCCTTCGGCGCGCTCGATGCGTTCACCCGCGAAGAGCTGTGGTGCATCCTGCGCGACCTGCAGGCCGCGCAGAAGTTCAACGTCATCCTCGTCACGCACGACCTGCGGGAGGCGGTGTTCCTCGCCGACACGGTGTACGTGATGAGCCGCAGCCCGGGGCGCATGCTGGTGCGCAAGACCATCGAGCTGCCACGCCCGCGCGAGCTGGAGCTGACCTACACCAAGGGCTTCACCGATCTCGTGCTGGAGCTGCGCGAGCACATCGGGGCCATCCGCAAACCGGTCGGGCGGGTGGAGGTGCCGCAATGAACAAGAAGCAGAAAGAAGCCCTGGCGCCCTGGCTGCTGCTCATCGGCGTGCTGGTGCTGTGGGAGCTGCTCTGCCGCGGCTTCAACGTCTCCGAGTTCGTCTTCCCCGCGCCTTCGCGCATCGCCACGCAGCTCGTCGAGTTCCGCGGCGTGATCGCCGGCCACGCGTGGCGCACCTTCTGGGTCACGATGGCGGGCTTCGGGCTCTCGATCGTCGTGGGCACCCTGCTCGGCTTCCTCATCGGCAGCTCGCGCATGGCCTACGCCGCGATGTACCCGCTGATGACGGCGTTCAACGCCCTGCCCAAGGCGGCCTTCGTGCCCATCCTCGTGGTGTGGTTCGGCATCGGCGTAGGTCCGGCGGTGCTCACGGCCTTCCTCATCTCTTTCTTCCCCATCACCGTCAACATCGCCACCGGCCTCGCCACGCTGGAGCCCGAGCTCGAAGACGTGCTGCGCGTGCTCGGCGCCAAACGCTGGGACGTGCTCATCAAGGTCGGCCTGCCCCGCTCGCTGCCCTACTTCTACGGCTCGCTGAAGGTGGCGATCACGCTCGCCTTCGTGGGCACCACCGTGTCGGAGATGACCGCCGCCAACGAAGGCATCGGCTACCTGCTCATCTCGGCCGGCTCGTCGATGCAGATGGGCCTGGCCTTCGCGGGCCTGGTCGTGATCGGCGTGATGGCGATGGCGATGTACGAGCTTTTCGCGGTGGTGGAGAAGCGCACGACCGCATGGGCGCACCGCGGCTCGGGCGCCAGCTGAAGCCTCCGCCTGCGGTACAAAGCGGGGTCTCCGACTCCGCGCCACGCCTTCATGCGCTTCCTGTTTCTGTTGATTTCTCTGCTGGTGGCACTGCCCGCACCCGCCGCCACCGAAGGCAAAGACAGCGTCAGCTTCGCCGACACCCGCCGCGCCTACACGCGCCTGCCCGGCGAGTTCGACATCCGGTACGAGACGGAGATGGCGGTCGCCGACCCCAAGCTCACCGAAGGCGCCACACGCAAGCTGACCGCTACGCTGCGCGAGATCATCGACACGCTGCCACCCCACACGCGCAGCGAGTTTCGCAGCACCACCTACTTCCTGATGTGGGGCGCCAAGTCGCCCCAGGGCGGACTGAAAAGCGGCATGCGGTACGTGACCCGCGGATCGAAGAACCCGCTGCACGACCCGCGCTGGCAAGGCGCCGTCGTCATCTACAGCGCCCACAACTTCCTGCACCTCGACGAGGTCTGGTCGAAGAAGGCGCTGACGCACGAGATGGCCCACGCCTGGCACCTGCTGAACCGCAAGCCCAAGGACCCGGCCATCCTCGGCCCCTTCGACAACGCCATCGCACGAGGCCTCTACCGCGACGTGCAGGACCACAAGGGCCAGATCGTCGCCGACGCCTACGCACGCACCAACCAACTCGAGTACTTCGCCGAACTGTCGGCGGCCTACTTCGTGGGGATCAACTACATGCCCTTCGACCGCAAAGGCCTGCGCAGCTACGACCCCATCGGCTACCAGATGGTCGAAACCCTGTGGGGCCTGCGATGAGCAAAGGCTGGCAGGGCCACCTGAAGCTCGACTACCGCCGCACCGGCCCGCGCACCACCGTCCTCGACCAGCACAACGGCCCGCTGCGGGTGCTGCAAAGCCTCTACCCCGAAGGCGATGCGATCTGCCACAACGTGCTGGTGCACCCACCGGGCGGCATCGTCAGCGGCGACGTGCTGGCCATCGACGTCAACGTGCAGAGCGGCAGCCACGTCCTCATCACCACGCCGGGCGCCACGCGCTTCTACCGCAGCCTCGGCGAGCCGGGCCTGCAGACGCTCACCGCGCGGGTGGACGACGGTGCACGCTTCGAGTGGCTGCCGCTCGAAACCATCCTCTACCCCGACACGCTGGCCGAGAACCGCATGCGTTTCGAGCTCGCGCCCGGCGCCGAGATGATGGGCTGGGACGTGCTCGCCCTCGGCCTGCCCGCGAGCGACCAGCCCTACGACCGCGGCCGCTACACCCAGAGCATCGAACTCCCCGGCGTGTGGCTGGAGCGGGGCCGGATCGACGGGCACGACACCCGCCTGCTGCAGTCGCCGCTCGGCTGGGCCGGGCACACCGTGCTGGCCACGATGTGGTTCGCCGCGGGCCGCGCGCTCACCGCGGCACGCCGCGACACGCTGCTCGACGCCGCCCGCGAGGCCGTCTCGGCCAGCCCGCTTCGCACGACTGCCGGCTGCACCGCGCCGCACGGCGAAGTGGTGGTGCTGCGCGCGCTGGCCCACCGCGTGGAACCTGCCATGCAGTTGCTGACCGAAGTCTGGAAACGTTGGCGCCAGACCGCCTGGTCGCTCTCCGCAGCGCAACCGCGTGTCTGGCGCACCTGACCCTCAAGGTGCTCCTGCATGACCAAGACCCTGCTGCTCTGCCTCGCCTTCCTGATCGCGCCCCTCGCGGGCGCTGCCGACAAGTCTCCCGGCACCGGTACGCCGCTGCGCTACACCTTTTCTTGGCCGCTCGACGCGGAGGGCCTGAAGCCCCGCGGCGGCAGCACACGCGGCGCGCCGGTCACGCTCGAGCTCACCCCCTCGCCCGAGTGGAAGGCGCTGCAGGCCCCGGGTCTGAGCCCGCAAGAGCGTGACCGACGCGCCATCCTCGCGATGGCCGGCAGCTACCGCGTGACCTTCGACTTCCTGGAGATCGCGTCGTACACCGCCGCCGACGACCCGTCGCCCAAGCTCGGCCCCTATCAGTCGTGGGGCACCGAGAAGGTCTACGTCGACCGCAACGAGCCGGGCTTCGTGAGCCTGGTGCACATCCTCGAGATGCGCATCGCCGGCAAAGACGGCAAGCCCGGCGAGCCCATCGTCACCAAGCACTGGCGGCAGGACTGGGCCTTCGAGCCCGAAGCCATTGTTGAATACCTCGGCAAGGATCGCTGGCAGCGCCGGCCCGTCCCCGAAGCCGCCCGCCGCGGCGCCTGGGGGCAGACGGTCTACCAGGTCGACGAGTCGCCGCGCTACGCGAGCCTCGGCCGCTGGCAGCACAACGCGAGCTTCTCCACCTGGGTCAGCGGCGACACCTGGCGCCCGCTGCCACGCCGCGAGTGGAGCGTGCGCAAGGACTACGACACCTTGATCGGCACCAACCGCCACACCGTGCACCCCACCGGCTGGACGCAGGAAGAACACAACCTCAAGGCCCGGCTCGACGCGCAGCGCGTGCCCGACGCCAACTTCCCCTACCTCGGCCGCGAGGTCGGCATGGCGCGCTACGAGCGATTGAAGAACCCCGACTTCGCCGCCGCCGACCGCTACTACGCCGCCACGAAATCGTTCTGGCATGAAGTGCTGGCCACGTGGGATGCCGCGTTCGTGAAGCACGGCACGCTCACGCTCAAGGGCCCGGTCGACAAGCTTGGCCTCTTCGTGCCGCTCTTCGAGCGTGCCGACGAAATCGAGGGGGGCAAGGCGAAGGGCGACAACGCGCCGGGGATTCGCAAGGCGCTCGCTGACATCGGCGTCCTGAATTGAGGCGCGAAGGCACGCCACTTCCACGCATCGCGAGCCGGCACTGACTTCGACAATGGTCCGGAAGCTCTGAACAGGCCCTTCGCGGAACGGCGCGCCTTGGTTTCGGATGGGCTGCAAGGCGCAAAGCGCAGCGATACCTGTCGGTATCGCGAGCATTTGCAACGCCGCAGACCGCCGAAAGCAAGGATGCGCCGGCCGCGAAGGGCCTGTTCAGAGCTTCCTAACCCATGGCCTTTGTCGTCAGGACTGCGCATGCCGCCTCCCCAGAAAATCCGCCTGGGTGACCTGCTGGTTCAGCAGAACCTCATCACCCAGGAGCAGCTCACCGCCACGCTGGAGCAGCAGCGCTCCAGCGGCCGCAAGCTCGGCCGCATCCTGGTCGACAGCGGCGTCGTCACCGAAGAGCAGATCTCGGGGGCGCTCGCCGGCCAGCTCAAGATCCCCTACATCAACCTCAAGCAGACGAACCCGGCGCCCGCGCTGGTCAACCTGCTCACCGAGGCCCAGGCCCGCCGCTTCCGCGCGCTGGTGCTGGAAGAGAACAACGGCATCTTGCGCGTCGGCATGGCCGACCCGAGCGACCTCTTCGCCTACGACGAGCTCACCCGCATCCTGAAGCGCGAGATCGAGCTCGCCGCCGTCACCGAGACGCAGCTGCTCGCCACCATCGACCGCGTGTACCGCCGCACCGGCGAGATCACCGCACTCTCGCAGGAGCTGACCGCCGAACTCGCGCAGACCGAAGCCGACTTCGGCAACCTGCTCGGCACCGAAGCGGCGGTGAAAGACGCGCCGGTCGTCAAGCTGCTCCAGACCCTGTTCGAAGACGCCGCACAGGTGCGCGCGTCCGACATCCACATCGAGCCGCAGCAGCACAAGCTGCATGTGCGCTTCCGCATCGACGGCGTGCTGCACCTGCAGACCGAGGCCGACCTCAAGATTGCCCCGGCCCTGGTGCTGCGCCTGAAGCTGATGTCGGGCCTCGACATCTCGGAAAAGCGCCTGCCGCAAGACGGCCGCTTCCACGTCGACATCCGCGGCAACCCGCTCGACGTGCGCATCTCCTCCATGCCCACGCAGTACGGCGAATCCGTCGTGATGCGTCTGCTCAACCAGAGCGGCGGCCTGCTGCGGCTCGACCGGCTCGGCATGGGCGACGAGATGCTCGCCAAGGTGCGCGGCGCGCTCAATCGCACGAGCGGCATGATCCTCGTGACCGGCCCGACCGGCAGCGGCAAGACCACCGCGCTCTACGCCTCGCTCAACGAGATCAACTCGCCCGACCGCAAGATCATCACCGTCGAAGACCCGGTCGAATACCGGCTGCCCGGCATCAACCAGGTGCAGGTGCACGACAAGATCGACCTCTCGTTCGAGCGTGTGCTGCGCGCCGCCCTGCGGCAGGACCCGGACGTGATCCTCGTCGGTGAAATGCGCGACAAGACCACCGCCGAGATCGGCCTGCGTGCCGCGATGACCGGCCACATGGTGCTCTCCACCCTGCACACCAACGACGCCGCCACCACCCCGATCCGCCTGCTCGACATGGGCGTGCCGCCCTACATGGTGGCCATGTCGCTCAACCTCGTGATCGCGCAGCGCCTGGTGCGCCTCTTGTGCGACAACTGCATCGCCCCGCACAGCCCCACGCCGCAGGAGCTCGGCTGGCTCGACCACTACATCGGCCCCGAAGGCAAAGAGGGCAAGTACATGCGCGGCATGGGCTGCTCACGTTGCAACGGCACCGGCTTCATCGGCCGCACCGCCGTCTACGAGATGCTGGAGATGACGCCGGAACTCGTGCAGACCGCCAACCACGGCTCGCCCATCGAGTTCGTGCGCATCGCGCGCGAGCAGATCGGCCACAAGACCCTGCTGCGCAACGCACTCGCGCTGGCGCATGCCGGCCGCTCCACGATCTCGGAAGCGATGGCGCTCGCCGCCAGCGGCGACCTCTGAGCGTGGCCTGAGGCATGCCGCAGTTCACCTACACCGCACGCGACGCCGGCGGCGCCCTGCTGCAAGGCGTGCTCGAGGGCGACAGCGCCGGCGCCGTGGCGGCCGAGCTGCAGCGCGCCGGCAGCACGCCGCTCGAGATCGTGCTCGCCACCGCGGTGGGCGCCTCGATGGCCTCGAAGCAGATCGGCTTCGGCAAACGCGAGAAGGTCAAGCACGAAGACCTGCTGATGTTCAGCCGCCAGCTGCACACGCTGTTGAAGTCGGGCATCGCGCTCACGCGGGCGCTCGGCGGGCTGCAGGAATCGGCCTCGCCCGCGATGAAAGACGTGATCCGCCAGACGCGCGAGAGCCTGGAGTCGGGCAACGAGATGTCGACCTCGCTCGCCAAGCAGACGGGGGTGTTCAGCGCCTTCTACGTGGCGATGGTGCGCGTGGGCGAGATGACGGGCCGGCTCGACGAAGTCTTCCTGCGCCTCTTCCACCACCTCGAATTCGAGAAGCTGATGCGCGACCAGGTGAAGTCGGCGCTGCGCTACCCGAGCTTCGTGATCGCGGTGATGATCATCGCCATCGGCGTGGTCAACGTGTTCGTGATCCCGGCCTTCCAGCGGGTGTTCGATGGTCTCGGCTCCGACCTGCCGTTCATGACGCGCATCCTCGTCGGCTTCTCGCGCTTCACCATCGTGGCCTGGCCCTACCTGCTGGTCGCAGCGGTGGGCGGCTTCATCGGCTTCAAGCGCTGGACGGCCACCGAAGACGGCGGCTACGCATGGGACAAGTTCAAGCTCAAGTTCCCCATCGCCGGCAAGATCATCCGCAAGGCCACGCTCGCGCGCTTCTCGCGCAGCTTCGCGCTCGCGCTCAAGAGCGGCGTGCCGGTGGTGCAGTCGATGATGGTGGTGGCCAACACGGTCGACAACCACTTCTACGCCCGCGCCATCGAGAAGATGCGCGAAGGCGTGGAGCGTGGCGACAGCCTGCTGCGCACCGCGGCGGCGAGCGGCATCTTCACCCCCGTCGTGCTGCAGATGATCGCGGTGGGCGAGGAGTCGGGCACGCTCGACGAGATGCTCGGCGAGGTGGCCGACTTCTACCAGCAGGAAGTGGAGTACGAGCTGAAATCGCTCTCGGCGCAGATCGAGCCGATCCTCATCATCTTCCTCGGCGTGCTGGTCTTGATCCTCGCGCTCGGTGTCTTCCTGCCCATCTGGGACCTCGGCAAAGCTGCCCTCAAGTGACCTTGGTGTGAGTCCGTGAAATAGGACTCACTTGCAATGCAAGTCGCCCGGAAAAGCCTGCCTTATCGAGGCACTGCCCAAACCCTGCGTCCCTAGCATCACCCTGACCCTCGGACCGCCATGTCGGCGGCCGTTCATGGTGCGTGCGAGATGTTCAACCGACGAGAACAACCTGGCTGGATGGCGGTGGTCCCGCGCAAGCAGAGCGTGGACTTCGTGCACGTCGTGCGCGACGGCGAGCGCCCGCGCGTGCGCTGGCTCGACAGCAACCCGCGCGAGGGCACGGAAGCCCAGGCCCTGCAGCACGCCCGCCGCGCCCACCACCTGCAGCGCTACCGCTGCACCACCTGGATCGACCCGAGCGCCTACCAGATGGTGCAGGTCACCCAGCCCAAGGTCGACGCCACCGAGCTGCGCGCCGCCCTGCGCTGGAGCATCAAGGATTCGCTCGACTTCCCGGTCGAGCAGGCGATGGTCGACGTGCTGCCCATCCCGACCGACGGCATGCCCGCCGGCCGCGACGCGCTCGCGCTCGTGGTCGCCGCCAAGCGCGACAAGCTGCAGGAGCGTGTGCAGGCCTTCCAGGCCGCCAACCTGAAGCTGAGCGTGATCGACGTGGTCGAGACCGCCCAGCGCAACATCGCCACCCTCTTCGAAACCCAGGGCCGTGGCATCGCCATGCTGGGCCTGCACGACAACGGCGCCCTGCTCACCTTCAGCCGCGGCGGTGAGCTCTACGGCCTGCGCCACATCGACATGAACCTCGCGGCCCTGGCCGACACCGAGCAGCGCGCCACCGTCTTCGAGCGCGTGGGCCTGGAGCTGCAGCGCTCGCTCGACGGCTTCGACCGCCAGTTCAGCCAGGTGCCGCTGTCGCGCCTGTTGATCGCCGGCCACCCGGCCGCCGAAAGCTTCTCGAACTTCCTGAAAGACAACCTCTACCTGCCGGTGGAAGTGGCCGACCTCTCGACGGTGCTCGACCTCGGCCGCCACGCCGACGCCCTGCAGGACGTGACGCAACAACACGCCTGGTACGTGCCGATCGGCATGGCCCTGCGCGAAGAGAGCGCGGCATGACGCAGAACATCAACCTCTACGACGCCTCGCTGCGGGCCAAGCGAGAGTGGCTGACGGCCGCCAACGCCGCGGCCGCCGTGGGCGTGTGCGCGCTCGCCGTGGTGCTGGCCGGCACTTGGGCCGTGCACGACGTGCGCCAGCTGCGCCAGCCGGCCAACGACACCCACACCGCGCTGGAAGCCGCGCAAAAGGAACTGGTCGACCTCACCCAGCGTCTGGCGCAATCCAAGCCCGACGTGCGGCTGCAAGGCGAGCTGCGCGCGATCCAGGCGGCCGTGACGCAGCGCCAGTCGGCGTTCACGCTGCTGCAGGCCGGCGGCCTGGGCAACGAATCCGGCCATGCCAACGCGCTCAACGCCTTCGCCCGCCAGTCGATCAACGGCCTGTGGCTGACCGGCGTGACGCTCGATCAGCAGCAGGTCGCGCTGCGCGGCCGCTCGACGAGCCCCGATCTCATCCCGAGCTACGTGAACCGGCTCAACAAGGAAGCGGCGCTGCAAGGCCGCTCGTTCCGCGCGCTGCACATCGAGCGCCCCGCGCAGGAAGCCGCGGCCTCGGCCCCGGCGCGCAGCGCACCGTTCGTCGAGTTCTCGCTCGTGAGCGCCCACGGTACCGAAGCGCCCGCCAAAGCCACCTCGCAGGAGGGCCGGCGATGAACCTGAAGGACCGCTGGAAGCACCTCAGCGCGCGCTACGCCGCCCTCGCCCCGCGCGAGCGCGCCCTGCTGCCCGGCGCGGTGTGCTTCGCCATCCTGATGCTGGGGCACCTGCTCGTCATCGAACCCGCGACCAAGGAGCGCCGCCTGCTGCAGCAGCGCCTCGCGCAGGAGGCGAACGACCTCACCGTCGCGCAAGCGCAGATCACCGTGCTGCAGGCCAAGCTGAAGAACCCCGACGCCGAGGTGCGCGCGCAGCTCGAAGCGCTGCGCCTGCAGGCGCGCGCGGCCGACGACCAGTTCAAGAAGCTGCAAGGCTCCCTCGTGCCGGCGCAAGACATGAGCGACTGGCTCTCGGGCCTGCTGCAGGCGCAACGCGGCCTGCAGCTCGTGGGCCTGCGCACACTGCCGGTCACCTCGGTGACGGAGCTGGTCGACAACAAGAAGCCCGCTGCGCCGGGAGCCGCGGCCTCCGCGCCGGCCACCGACGCCGCCACGCCCGACGGCTGGCTCTACCGCCACGGCGTCGAGATCACCGTGCGCGGCAGCTACCCCGAACTCGTCGCCTACCTGCAGACGCTGGAGCGCATGCCGCGCCGCGTCTACTGGGGCGAACTCAAGCTCGATGCACAACACAGCCCTGCGGTGGTGATGACGCTCGTCGTCTACACGCTGAGCGTGGACAAGACCTGGTGGGTCATATGAGCCGAACCTTCGCTTTCCTCTGCCTGCTCGCCACCGTCTCGGCCGGCGCCCAGGTGCTGCCCGACCCGACACGCCCGCCCGCCGGGCTGCAGGCCGCCGGCCCCGCCGACCCGGTGACGCCGGAGACGCTGGTGCTGCAGTCGGTGCTGCTCGGCCCCGGCCGCACGCCTGCTGCGGTCATCAGCGGCAAGCTCGTTGCCCTCGGCGGCAGCGTGGGCGATGCCCGCCTCGCCCGCATCACGCCCCACAGCGTGCGGCTCGACAGCTCGCAAGGCACGACCACGCTCACCCTGGTGCCAGAAGGCCAGAAAACCAAGCGCGACGCGCGCACGGAGCCGTCCAGATGAGAAAACTCGATCTCTACCCGCGCGTCATTCCCGCCTTCGCGGGAATGACGGCCCTGCTGCTGCTCGCCGGCTGCACCACCGAGAAGATGCCGCAGCACGCCACGCTCGACCGCATCAAGGAAGAGATGGCCCGAGCGTCCGCCCGCGAAGCCGCCAAGCCCAGCACGCCGCCGCCCGACGCGGTGAACCGCGCCCTGCTGCCGCCGCTGGCCGCCGAGCCGGTGAAGCTGCCACCGCCGAGCGAGCCGCGCTTCGACCTGGCCGTGTCCAACGCGCCGGCCCAGCAGGTCTTCCTGCAGATCGTGACCGGCACGCGCTACAGCATGCTGGTGGCGCCTGAAGTGACCGGCGTGGTCGCACTCAACCTCAAGAACGTGACCGTGCGCGAAGCGCTCGACGCGATGCGCGACCTCTACGGCTACGAGTACACGATGCAGGGCACCCGCATCCACATCCAGCCCAACACGCTGCAGACGCGCATCTACCAGGTCAACTACCTCGCCGCCAAGCGCAACGGCACGAGCGACACGCGCGTGACCTCGGGCTCCATCTCATCGAGCAACGTCAACAACACCGGCAACAACAACGGCGGTGGCGGCGGCAACAACAACAGCAACACCCCGTCGAACAACAACCCCACGCCGGGCTCGGGCAACAACGGCACCGCGACCAAGGTCAACGGCAGCCACATCACCACCGATTCCGACAACGACTTCTGGGCCGAGCTGCGCACCACGCTCACCGGCCTGATCGGCGCCGACAACGGCCGCCGCGTGATCGTGAACCCGCTGTCGGGCGTCATCGCCGTGCGCGGCTTCCCGCAAGACCTGCGCACCACCGAGAACTACCTGCGCATGACGCAGCTCATCGTCGAGCGCCAGGTGATGATCGAAGCCAAGATCATCGAGGTGCAGCTGTCCGACAGCTCGAGCAGCGGCGTGAACTGGTCGGCCTTCCGCAATGCGTCGAGCCACCTGTCGATGGGCCCCATCGGGCCGGGCACCACGCTGCAGACGCCGAGTGCGGCCGGCGCCGCCACCTCGCTGCTCACCAACGCCCTCGCGGGTGCTGCCTTCGGGGCCTTCCCCGGCGCGTCGCTCGTCACCGACAGCACCAACGCCAGCAGCCTCTTCGGCCTCGCCTTCCAGAGCCCCAACTTCGCAGCGATGCTGCAGTTCCTCGAAACGCAGGGCAATGTGCAGGTGCTGTCGAGCCCGCGCATCGCCAGCGTCAACAACCAGAAAGCCGTGCTCAAGGTCGGCACCGACGAGTTCTTCGTCACCGGCATCACGACCACCGTCACGACCAGCGGCACCGGCAACCCGATCGTCACGCCCACCGTCACGGTGCAGCCCTTCTTCTCGGGCATCGCACTCGACATCACGCCGCAGATCGACGAGAACGACCAGGTCATCCTGCACCTGCACCCGTCGGTGAGCGTGGTGGCCGAGAAGCAGAAGAACCTGAACCTCGGCTCGCAGATCGGCACCTTCCAGCTGCCGCTCGCCTCGAGCACCGTGAGCGAGAGCGACTCGGTGGTGCGGGTGCAAGACGGCAACATCGTCGCCATCGGCGGCCTCATGAAGCAGGCGCAATCGAACGCCGCCTCCGGCCTGCCCGGCACCACCGACTCGGTGCTCGGCACCGCGGTGGGCATGCGCAGCAAGAGCGGCATGAAGAGCGAGCTCGTGATCCTGCTCAAGCCGACCATCATCCGCAACGAACGCAGCTGGCAAGCGGATGCGGCCGACACGCAGGACCGCTTGAACCAATTCCAGACACGGACGCGCTGAGGAAACCCATGTACCTCGCCCACTTCGGCCTGCGTGAACTGCCCTTCGGGCTGACGCCCGACACCGCCTACGCCTACGCGACGCGGGCGCACCAGGAAGCGCTCAACACGCTGCTGATCGCGTCGCAGCATGGCGAAGGCTTCATCAAGATCACCGGCGAAGTCGGCACCGGCAAGACGCTGCTGTGCCGCCGCTTCCTCGCCTCGCAAGGCGACGAGGCGGTCACCTGCTACCTGCCCAACCCGCTGCTCACGCCGGCCACGCTGCTGCTCGCGCTGGCCGACGAGCTGGAGCTGAAACTCTCACCTCAGACAAGCGAATACGAGCTGCTCAAGGCCATCAACGAAGAGCTGCTGGCGCTGGCCGCCGAAGGCAAGCGCGTGATCGTCTGCGTCGACGAGGCGCAAGCACTGCCGCTCAAGAGCCTGGAGACGCTGCGCCTCTTGTCCAACCTCGAGACCGAGAAGCGCAAGCTGCTGCAGGTGGTGCTGCTCGGCCAGCCCGAGCTCGACGCACGCCTCGCGCTCACCTCGATGCGCCAGTTGCGCCAGCGCATTGCCTTCCACTACCGCCTGACCGGCATGGACCGCGCCGAGCTGCGCCACTACCTGCACCACCGCCTGCACGTGGCGGGCCGCAACGGCGTCGAACTCTTCAGCCCTGGCGCCATCGCCGCGCTGCAACGCGCCACCGGCGGCACGCCGCGGCTCGTGAACATCCTCGCGCACAAGGCCTTGATGGCCGTCTACGGCGCGGGCGTCGACACCGTCGACGCCGTGCACGTGCGCGCCGCCGCCCGCGACACCGATGGCGCGCTGCCCTGCTCACCCTTCGGCCTGGGCTGGTGGCACAAGCTGGGCTGGAGCGCACGATGAGCCTCTTGAACCAGGTGCTGCGCGACCTCGACCAACGCCAGGCGCCCGGTGCGCCGGCCGTCGCCAAGGCGGCGGCGCCGCGTGCGCTCGCGCCGAGCGCCGGCCTGCGCGCGATGCGCTGGGGGCTGGGCCTCGTCGCCACGCTCGCCGCCATCGCGGTGGGCGGCTGGGCGCAAGGCAGCATCCGCTGGCCGGCCAAGGCCGCCGACACACCCGTGGCCGTGGCGCCGGTGGCTGCTCCGCGGCCTGTGACGCCCGCACCGGCCCTGCCTGCGCCTGCGCCCGTGGCGGCAGTGCCCACACCGGCTGCGGCAACGCCCGAGCCGTCGACCGTCGCCCCCGCTGCGCCCGCTGCCGTGCAGGTGGCCGTCGCCGCCCCCACCGCGCGCAGCAAGCCTGTCGCCCGTCGTGAGCCGGCAGCAGACGCGTCCGCGGTGGCCACGGCCAAGCCCGAACCCCGCATCGAGCTGCGCACCGCCGCCCGCTCGCCGCAGGAGCGTGCCGAAGCGCTGTACCAGCGCGGCGTGACGGCTCACCAGGCCGGCCAGCTCAACGACTCGGCCGCCGCCTTCACCGCCGCGCTGCGCGAAGACCCGCGCCATGCCGCTGCCCGGGTGGCCCAGGCCGGCATGCTGATCAGCCTGTCGCGCCCCGATGACGCGATGGCCCTGCTCAAGGAAGGCCTCGCCCTCACCCCGGCGCAAGCACAACTCGCCTTGATGCTGGCGCGCCTGCAGGCCGAACGGCAGGACTGGGCCACGGCGGCCGAGACACTGCGCGCCGCCAGCGCCCACGTGGCCGCAAATTCCATCGAAGGCGCCGAGTTCCACGGCTTCCACGCCGCCATCCTGCAGCGCGCGGGCCGCCACGGCGAGGCCGTCGAGAAGTACGGCGTGGCCCTGCGCCTCGCACCGAACCGCAGCGTGTGGTGGATGGGCCTCGCGATCTCGCTCGAAGAGATCGGCCAGGCCGACACGGCCCGCGCCGCCTTCCAGCGCGCCAAGAGCATCGGCCTGCCCGAGGGCGCGGCCGGTTACGTCGACGCGCGGCTCAAGCAGCTCGGCTGAGCGCGAGCGATCAGTCGTTCGCGAAGCTGTAGGGCCCGCCGCGTTCCAGGGCCTTTTGGTACGCCGGCCGTGCGTGGATGCGCTTCAGGAAGGCCATCAGCTTCGGCCGCGAGGCGTCGAGCCCCGCACGCTGCGCCGCGGCTTCGAGCGGGAAGCTCATCTGGATATCGGCCGCGCTGAACTCGTTTCCAGCAAACCATTCGCTCTTGGTGAGCTCGGCCTCCATGAAGTCAAGCTGGCGCTTCAGGTTGGGGTCGACCAGCGTGCCCTGCACCTTCTGCGAGATGCCCTTGGCGATGGGCTTGATGAAGAAGGGCATCTTCGTGCGCTCGATGGTCGTGAAGACGAGCTTCATCAAGAGCGGCGGCATCGCCGAGCCCTCGGCGAAATGCAGCCAGTAGCGCCAGCGCAGCTTCTCGGGTGAACCGGCCGGCGGCACCAGCCGGCCGTTGCCGTAGCGCTCGACGAGGTACTCGATGATCGCGCCCGACTCGGCCACCGTCACCCCGTCGTCGGTGATCACCGGCGACTTGCCCAGCGGGTGCACCTGCAGCAGCTCAGGGGGCGCGAGCATGGTCTTCGCGTCGCGCTGGTAGTGCTTGATCTCGTAGGGAAGGCCCAGCTCTTCCAGCAGCCAGAGCACACGTTGCGAGCGGGAGTTGTTGAGGTGGTGGACGGTGATCATCGTTGGGCCCGTGCAAAAGAAGGCCGCATTGTGGCCAGAAGCGCCGGCCCGTGCAGGCATCGGCTTTGTCTGACGCGTAACTCAGCCCCCTCCCACACGGCGCGCGAGGCGTGGACCGTAGATTCAGCCAGCCCCTTCTCCACAAGATTCAAGAGGTTGACATGAAGACACTCCAGAAGATCCTGCTCGCCTGCGCTCCCCTGATGCTCGTGGCCGCCTGTGGCGGTGGTGACGACAGCGTCGACGACCGCCTGAGCCTCGCCGACCCGAAGGTCCGATTCGTGCACGCCATCGAAGGCGGCCCGGCCGTGGGCCTCTACCGCAACGGCGGCACCATCGGCGGCGTCAACGGCGTGAACTACCGCTTTGCGTCGAACTACTTCGACGTGAGCAGCACCGCCGCCGACTACAGCGTGCGCACCACCGCCGGCAACGTGCAGCTGAGCAACCTCAACTTCAACCCGCACCAGGGCGACAAGTACACCTTCGTGGCCTACGCCGGCACGCTTGGCGCGCCCAGCGTGCTCTTCATCGAAGACCCGTACAACAAGTCGCTCACGAGCAACGACGCACGCGTGCGGGTGGTGAATGGCGCGAACAACACCAGCAGCGTCGACGTGTACCTCACCGCGCCGTCGGTCGACATCAACACCGTGTCGCCCAACTTCGCAAGCGTCTCGCTCGGCAGCGCCGTGCCGGGCACCGGCGCGGATTCCCACGAATTCGGCGCCAACAACTACCAGCTGCGCATCACGACGGCCGGCACGAAGACGGTGATCTTCAATGCGCCGCTGAACCTGTCGCAGAACGCCGACATGCTGCTGGTCGCGGTGCCGAGCGGTTTGCTGCCGAACCAGATCAAGATCCTCGCGGTGACGGCGGACTCGGGCACCACGGCACCGGAGATCGTGACGGCTCCTTAAGGCGCGACGCTGACAAGGCACCCGTTCGCCCTGAGCCCGTCGAAGGGCAGCGATGGAGCACTGCGCGACCCTTCGACAGGCTCAGGGCGAACGGAGGTTCTCAGGCGCCTCAGATGGACATTCTTTCGCGCACGCCCTCGGCTTCCATGTGATCACCGTGGCCGCGCTGCACGATCTCGCCGCGCTCCATCACGAGGTACTGGTCGGCCAGCTCGGCGGCGAAGTCGTAGTACTGCTCGACCAGCACGATGGCCATCGTGCGGCGGTCGGCCAGCATGCGGATCACACGGCCGATGTCCTTGATGATGCTGGGCTGGATGCCTTCGGTCGGCTCGTCGAGGATCAGGAGCTTCGGACCGGCGGCCAGCGCGCGGGCGATGGCGAGCTGCTGCTGCTGGCCGCCTGAGAGGTCGCCACCCCGGCGGTGGAGCATCTGCTTCAGCACCGGAAAGAGATCGAACATCTCGCTCGGGATCGGCGTGCTGCCCTTCTTGTAGGCCAGGCCCATGCGCAGGTTTTCTTCCACGGTCAGGCGGCTGAAGATCTCGCGCCCTTGCGGCACGTAGCCCACGCCCTTGCGCACCCGGTCGTAGGAGGTGTCGCGGGTGATGTCGACGCCGTCGAGCTGGATGGTGCCGGTCTTCACCGGCACCACGCCCATCAGGCTCTTGAGCAGCGTGGTCTTGCCCACGCCATTGCGCCCGAGGATCACGGTCACTTCGCCCAGGCGGGCTTCGAACGACAGGTTGCGCAGGATGTGCGAGCCGCCGTAGAACTGATTGATGCCTTCGACTTTCAGCATGAAGCGTCTTTCGTTGCGATGCTCCGTTCGGGCTGAGCCTGTCGAAGCCCAGCGCGTCGCGCGGCAGGCTCTTCGACAGGCTCAGGGCGAACGGTGGGTTGGCTCCGTTCGGTGGGGTGGCGGCTAGCGTCCAAGGTACACCTCCACCACCTTCTCGTTCGCCTGCACATCCGCCAGCGATCCCTCCGCCAGCACGCTGCCCTCGTGCAGCACCGTCACCTTCTTCGCCGGGTTGTCGCGCGTGAGCTCGTGGATGAACTTCATGTCGTGCTCCACCACCACCAGCGAGTGGTTGCCTTCGAGCGAGAGGAAGAGCTCGGCGGTGCGCTCGGTCTCTTCATCCGTCATGCCGGCCACCGGCTCGTCGAGCAGCAAGAGCTTCGGGTCCTGCATCAGCAGCATGCCGATCTCCAGCCACTGCTTCTGGCCGTGGCTCAAGAGGCCGGCCGTGCGCTGGGCGCTGTCTTTGAGGTGGATGAGCTTGAGCATGTCGCCGATGCGGTCGGCCTGCTCGCTGTTCAAGCGGAAAAACATCGACTGCTTGACGCCCCGGTCCCCCTTGAGCGCCAGCTCCAGGTTCTCGAACACCGACAGCTGCTCGAAGACGGTGGGCTTCTGGAACTTGCGGCCAATCCCCACCGAGGCGATCTCGTTCTCGCGCATGCGCAGGAGGTCGATGGTCGAGCCGAAGAAGGCCTTGCCCACGTCGGGCCGGGTCTTGCCGGTGATCACGTCCATCATCGTGGTCTTGCCCGCGCCATTGGGGCCGATGATGCAGCGCAGCTCGCCCGCGCTGATGTTGAGGTTGAGCGCGTTGAGCGCCTTGAAGCCGTCGAAGCTGACGGTGATGTCGTCGAGGTAGAGGATGGCGCCGTGCGCCACGTCGACCTCACCCGGCGTCACCACGCGGCTGTAGCTGTGCTTGCGCCCGCCCGACTCGCCTGCGTTGGTGGTCTTCTTCGCTTCCATCGCCTGGCGCGTGCGTGCGCCGGCTTGCATCAGCTCCGGGGTCATGCCTTCTCTCCCTCTTTCTGGCCGGTGAGCTTGCGCACGAGGCCGATGATCCCTTGCGGCAGGAAGAGCGTCACCGCAATGAAGAGCGCGCCGAGGAAGTAGAGCCAGAACTCGGGAAAGGCCTGGGTGAACCAGCTCTTCGCGCCGTTGACGAAGAAGGCGCCGACGATCGGGCCAATGAGCGTGGCACGCCCGCCCACCGCCGCCCAGATTGCCATCTCGATGCTGGCCGCAGGCGACATCTCGCTCGGGTTGATGATGCCCACCTGGGGCACGTAGAGCGCGCCGGCAATGCCGCACATCACGGCCGAGATCACCCAGATGGTGAGCTTGTAGCGCAGCGGGTCGTAGCCGGTGAACATGACGCGGCCTTCGGCATCGCGGATGGCCTGCAGCACGCGGCCGAACTTGCTGGCGATGAGCCAGCGTGCGAAGACGAAGAAGCCGATCAGCGTGAGCCCCGTCAGCACGAAGAGGAACATCTTCATCTGCGGCGTGGTGATGGTGATGCCCAGGATGCGCTTGAAGTCGGTGAAGCCGTTGTTGCCGCCGAAACCCGTCTCGTTGCGAAAGAAGAGCAGCATCGCGGCGAAGGTCATCGCCTGCGTGATGATCGAGAAGTACACGCCCTTGATGCGCGAGCGGAAGGCGAAGTAGCCGAAGATGAAGGCCAGGAGCCCCGGCACCAGCACCACCATCGCCGCCTGGAACAGGAAGCTGTCGCTGCCCGCCCAGTGCCACGGGAATTCCTTCCAGTTGAGGAACACCATGAAGTCGGGCATGTCGCTCTGATACTGCCCGTCACGGCCGATCTGGCGCATGAGGTACATGCCCATCGCGTAGCCGCCGAGGGCGAAGAAGAGGCCGTGGCCGAGCGAGAGGATGCCGGTGTAGCCCCAGATCAGGTCCATCGCCAGCGCGCAGATGGCGTAGCACATGATCTTGCCGATGAGCAGCACGGCGAAGTCGCTCATGTGGAACACGCTGTCGGGCGGCACCACGAGGTTGAGCACGGGGGCCACCACCAGCACCGCCAGCAGCGACGCCAGCACGCCGAACCAGCTCTTGAGCGACATCAGCCGTGTCGGCGACGACACGGTGGGGATCGTAGGAACAGAAGGAAGAACTGCACTCATGCTTCGGCGCTCCGGCCCTTCATGGCAAAGATGCCTTGCGGACGTTTCTGGATGAACACGACGATGAAAACCAGCACCATGATCTTGGCGAGCACCGCACCAGCCCAGCCTTCGAGGAGCTTGTTGATCACACCCAGGCCGAGCGCCGCGTAGACGGTGCCGGCGAGTTGGCCCACGCCGCCGAGCACGACGACGAGGAAGCTGTCGACGATGTAGCTCTGGCCAAGGTCGGGGCCCACGTTGCCCACCTGCGACAGTGCGCAGCCGGCGAGGCCGGCGATGCCCGAGCCGAGCGCGAAGGCATAGGTGTCGACCTTGGCGGTGTTGACGCCCACGCACGAGGCCATGCGGCGGTTTTGCGTCACGCCGCGCACGAAGAGGCCGAGGCGGGTGCGGGCCACGAGGTAGGCCAGCCCACCCAGCACCAGCATCGCGAAGACGATGATCGCAATGCGGTTGAAGGGCAGCGTGAGGTTGCTCAGCACCGACACACCGCCCGAGAGCCACGCCGGGTTCTCGACCGGCACGTTCTGTGCGCCGAAGAGCGTGCGCACGGCTTGCATCAGCACCAGGCTGATGCCCCAGGTGGCCAGCAGCGTCTCGAGCGGGCGGCCGTAGAGCCAGCGGATCACGCTGCGCTCCATCGCCGCGCCGACGAGTGCCGAGGCGAGGAACGAGATCGGGATGGCCGCGAGGATGTAGTAGTCGAACACACCCGGCAGGTAGTTGCGGAAGAGGTTCTGCGTCACGTAGGCCGCATACGCGCCGATCATGATCAGCTCGCCGTGCGCCATGTTGATGACGCCCATCAAGCCGTAGGTGATGGCGAGGCCGAGCGCGGCCAGCAGCAGGATGGAGCCGAGGCTGATGCCGGTGAAGACCACGCCGGCGCGTTCGCCCCAGGCGAGCTTGCTGCGGATGCCGTCGAGCGCTTGGCCGAGGGCGGCCCGCACTTCGGGGTCGGTCTCGGCATCGGGCGCAAGGCGCTCTTGCAGCAGGCTGGCCACGGTGGGCTCGCTGCTTTCGGCGAGCGACTTCACCGCCGCGAGGCGCTTGGCCTTGTCGGACGACGACACGAGGATGGCCGCGCGCATGCGCTCGATCGACTGCTTGAGGCCGGCGTCGGTCTCGGCGGCGAAGGCCTTCTCCAGCAGCACGAGCTGCGATTCGTCGATGGTCTGCTTGGCCATCTCGGTGATGGCGGCGCGGCGTGTCTCGACGTCGGGCGAGACGAGCTGCAGCGCCGCCTGGGCGGCTTGCAGCGCGCCCTTGATGCGGTTGTTGCTGACCACGTCTTCGGCGTTGTCGGGCAGCGTGGCGGCCGCGCCGGTGGCCGCGTCGACGGCCTTGTCGTCGCGCACGACGAAGACCTTGTCGCCCGCGATCTTCACGGCGTCGTCGAGCAGTGCCTGCACGAAGGGCGCGAGGTCGGTGGCGCCGTCGGCCACGGCTTTGTTGAGTGCGGCGATGCGCTCGTCACTGTCGCCTTCGGCAATCGCCTTGGCCTGCTGCGGTGTGAGCGCGTGTGCATGGCCAAAGGCCAGCAACATCAGCGCGAACAGGGCGCAGGCGAATAGTCGGGTGGTCAGAGACATGGCTCTTGTGGGTTGCCCCGCCCTCCGCGGGGACCAAACAACAAAGAGGCCCTGCCCTTCGCAGGCAGGACCTCCGTTCTCAGATCAGGAGAGAGCTCTTCTCAAGCTCACTTCTTCTCCGGGACGTTCTTCTTGCCTTTGTTTTCCGGGATGTAGTCGCTCCACGGGTCGGCAACCACCGGGCCCTTGGTCTTCCACACCACGTTGAACTGGCCGTCGGCCTTCACTTCACCGATGAACACCGGCTTGTGCAGGTGGTGGTTTTCCTTGTCCATCGTGGAGGTGAAACCGCCCGGCGCCTTGAAGGTCTGGCCGGCCATCGCGGCGATGACCTTGTCGGTGTCGGTCGACTTGGCCTTCTCGACCGCCTGCGCCCACATGTGGATGCCGATGTAGGTGGCTTCCATCGGGTCGTTGGTCAGCGGCTTGTCCTTGTGGCCCGGGATGTTCTTGGCCTTGGCGTAGGCGCTCCACGACTTGATGAAGGCGTCGTTGGTCGGGTTCTTGATGGACATGAAGTAGTTCCAGGCGGCCAGGTGGCCCACCAGCGGCTTGGTGTCGACGCCGCGCAGCTCTTCTTCACCCACCGAGAAAGCCACCACCGGCACGTCGGTCGCCTTCAGGCCCTGGTTGCCCAGTTCCTTGTAGAAGGGCACGTTGGAGTCGCCGTTGATGGTCGACACGACGGCCGTCTTCTTGCCTTCGGACGAGAACTTCTTGATCTTGGCGATGATGCTCTGGTAGTCGGAGTGGCCGAAGGGGGTGTACTCCTCCATGATGTCGGCCTCGGCAACGCCCTTGCTCTTCAGGAAGGCGCGCAGGATCTTGTTGGTGGTACGCGGGTACACGTAGTCGGTGCCCAGCAGCACCCAGCGCTTGGCCGAACCGCCGTCCTTGCTCATCAGGTATTCAACAGCCGGGATGGCTTGCTGGTTGGGCGCGGCACCCGTGTAGAACACGTTCTTGCTCAGCTCTTCACCTTCGTACTGCACGGGGTAGAAGAGCAGCGAATTGTTCTGCTCGAACACCGGCAGCACCGACTTGCGCGACACGCTGGTCCAGCAGCCGAAGACGACGGCGACCTTGTCTTGCGAGATCAGCTGCTTGGCCTTTTCGGCGAAGAGCGGCCAGTTCGAGGCGGGGTCGACGACCACGGGCTCGAGCTTCTTGCCGAGCACGCCGCCCTTGGCGTTGATCTCGTCGATGGCCATCAGGGCCACGTCTTTCAGCACGGTTTCCGAAATGGCCATCGTGCCCGACAGCGAATGCAGCACGCCGACCTTGATGGTCTGGGCTTGGGCGAAAGCGGGCAGGCCGAGCGCGGCCACGCCCAGCGACACGGCGCTCAGGGCTTTGGCGAAAGTGCGGCGGGTGGAAGTCATGTAGGGAAGCTCCTTGGGGTTGTGTCTCACGGTCCCCTCCTGGGGTGGACAGAACGCAGGTTAAGGAGCGCCCCTCGTTCGGCATATACGACAGATGGCGTAGAGCCCTGCCGCGACGGCCGGTGCGTCATTCAGGTGAGCGCAGACTCCGCGGCTTCCACCACGCGGGCGGTCACCATCGCCGGGTCGAACGCTGCGTGACGCCGGGCCACGGCGCGTGCCGCTGCGGCGTGCGGGCCGTCGGTGCGCAGCATGGCCGCGATGAGCGGCGCATAGGCCACCGGCTGCGGCTGCATCGCGGCGTTGACCCCCGCGCCGCTGCGCTCGACCTGGCGCGCGAGCAGGTGTTGCTCGGCGTGCTCGGGCAGCATCAGCACCGGAATGCCGAGCCTCAAGGCCTGGGCCACGGAGGCCTGGCCTGCGTGGCAGATCAGCAGCGAGCAGCGCGGCAAGGCACGCTGCAGGTCGATCGGCTGGCGGCGGACGTGCAGCGTGGGCGCGTGAACGGGCTCGGGGCCGTCACCCGGCAGGTAGCACAGCGTGGGCAGGCCCGACACCGCCAGTGCCTTGAGCACTTCGGCATGCCCAGGGTGCGAGCGGCGCAGGTAGGCCAGCACATGTGGGCCGCCGCCGCTCGGCCACTGTGGCTCGGCGCCGGGTGGGTATTCGCAGTCCGGGCCGAGGTAGTCGGAAGCATTGCGGCCAAGGCCGCCGTAGTGGTCGAGTTCGGGCCAGGTGCACAGCAGCGTGCGCTCGGGGTAGAAGAGATCGCACAAACGGTCGAGCGGCGCAGCGCCGGCCTCGCGCAGCACGGTGTTGACGTTGCCCAGCACATGCGCGTCGGCCTCGCCCGCGTGGTGCTCAGGCGGGGGCGCCCAGTCGCGAAACACCGGCAGCGGCGAGAGCCGCGGCGGCACCGAGAAGCCGTGCCCGATGTGCACCGCCGGCACGCGCAGCGTGCGGGCCGCCAGCAGCGCGGTGGGCGCGTGGTCCGCGATCACGACGCTCGCGCCGCTCGCCTCGATCAGCGACTGCCACGCCGCCACCAGCCCGGCCAGCCCCGGCGCATGGCCGTAACCACAGGCCAGCAGCACATCGGCCATCGTCCAGGCGGGCTGGGGCACGGTATTGATCGCGATCGGCGCCTGGTAGAGGCGTCCGAGTTCGGGAGCCAGCATCGCCCGGCCGCCCATCACGTCGCGCAGCGCGAAGCTCAGCGTGTGCCCGCGGGCCTGGAGCGCCGTGGCCACCGGCCGCAGGCGCGTCAGGTGACCGAGGTGCGCCCCCAGCTCCCATGCCATCAACACCTTGGCCACGGGCCCGCCGATCAGAGTTCGAAGCGCAAGCCGAGCCCGAGGCGCTGGCTGCGGTAGCCCTTCTGCGCCACGCCGGTCTCGTAGTCCACGTACCAGCTCATGCCACCCTGGTGCACGCTCGACAGGCCGAGTGCCACGTTGCCGTAGCCCGCGCTGGTGTCGGCCGTGTTCGGGATGAGCACCGTGGTGTTGCCGTTGACGAGGCTCGCGCTGGCCGCGTCTCGCGTGCGTTGCGTGCGGTGCGTGGCTTCGAGGCGCACATACGGCAGCACCAGGCCCCACGACACGGGCACGCTCGCCTGCACTTGCGCGCCGAGGTTGTAGCTGGTGGAGCGCACCGTTTGGCGACTCACGCTGATGGCCTCGGTGCTGCCGCTTTCCTCGAAAGCCTCGACGCGCGAAGTGACGCTGTCGATGCGCACGTAGGGGCCCACGCTCCAGGCGCCGAAGTTCATGTCGCGCCCGGCGGAAAGGCTCAGGCCCAGACCACGCCCGCCCGGCCGGGCCTCGGCCACGCCGCCGAGGCCGTCGTCGCGCTGCAGGGCGTAACGCGTGGCTTCATAGCTCACGGTCGCGCTCACGTAGGCCGAGGGCGTGATGCTCCAGTTGGTGTAGGCGGTGACCTGACCGCCCTTGCTCTTCTGCTCGCTGAGCGTCTCGGCGAAATCGATGCGCGCGTTCGACCCACCGGCGTTGGCCCCGACCACCCACTCGTCGCTCAGGCGGTAGTCGGCACCGACCGACAGCGCCGTGCTGCGCAGCTTGAACTCGGACTGCGTGTCGCTGCGGTTCTGGCGCAGGTAGTCACCGAGGCCGAGCAGGTACACGCCCAGGCGCCGCGTCTCGCGCGCGGCAGCGGCCGGGTCGTCGGTCTTCTTCACCGGCAAGGGCACACCTTGCACATCGAAGGCCGGCACGTTGCGGTTGGCGCGCAGCGTGCGCATGCGCGACTGCGCATGGTCGAGGTTGCTCTTGATGCGCTGGCCTTGCACGGCCATCAAGGGCGTGGCCAGCTCGGCCGCGTTGGTGGTGGGAGCGGCGCAGTCGTGGTCGTGCCGGCGCACGCGGGTGGCGCGGGCGCGTGCCGCCGCCGCGGGCAGCACTTCGCCGGGGCACGGCAGGGTGACGACGGTGGTCGGATAACCGCCCTCGCCTGCCACACTCACCATGCCGCCGTAGCCCATGTCGATGGCCGAGATGTAGTAGGTGTGCTCACCCGGCAAGGCCGGCACGGTGAGCGCGCCACCGGCCACATTGCGCGTGCCGAGCGGCGACGAACTCCCCGGCGGGCCGATGTGCCACACCTCGGCACCCGAGGTGATGGGCATGCTGGTGTCGGTGTCGATGCAGTTGCCCACGAGTGCCACGGTGCCGCCGGACACCAGCGCATTCGGTGAGCACTCGATGGCCGCCGAAGCATCGGCGGCAACAGACAGGAGACACGGCAACACGGCCAGTGATGACAGCGATGTGATCTTGGATTTCTTCATGGTGTAGTTCTGTGGGATCTCGCGTGCGGCCCCTCTCCGATGCCGCCCGCCTGGGCAAAAAAGCCGCGATCATCCCGACATCACCTGCACGCGCCCATCCCCTTTGCGGGTGGATGCCGCATGGAGCCCGGCACCGTTTCCGTTGGTTGCATTTGGGTGTGCCATGCACCCTCCGATGTGGGGGCTGTTGCACGCAGACCGCATGGAAAAATCGCCGGTTGCGTTCACAGGGAGAAAACGAATGAACATCAAGAATGGCGCCGCCACGCTGGCGTTGCTCGCCGCGCCGCTGCTGGCGCAAGCCCAGACGGTGATGGTCTACGAAGAAGGCCATCAACCCACCCCACAGGAAGTGGCCGACATCCTCTTCCGCGGCGCGAGCGAAGCCACCAAGCTGCGTGGCCAGGCCCCCATCAACGGCCGCTCGCCGTTTGCGCTGCTCGAGCAGACGCCCACGCAGAACCCCGTCGAAGCGAGTGCCGTCTCGGTGCCCGTGCCCTTCGATTTCGATTCGGCCACGCTCAGCCCCAAGGCCCGCCAGCAGCTCGACGTGATCGCCGAAGGCATTCGCCTGACCGAAGGCACGGTGAAGGTGGTGGTCGAGGGCCACACCGATGCGAAGGGCAGCGTTCACTACAACGAGAGCCTGTCGCTGCGCCGCGCTGCGGCCGTGCGCAACTACCTGGTCAACGTGAAGAAGCTGCCCGTCACCCAGCTCGGTGTGGAAGGCAAGGGCCCGCACAAGCTGCTCGACAAGAGCGACCCCTTCAACGGCAGCAACCGCCGCGTGCAGTTCCGCGCCGGCTGAGGCTTGCCATGCGCTTGATGTCCACGCCGCGCCCGCGGCAACTGGCGCTGGCGAGCGCCGCGCTGATCCTGGGTCTGGTGTGGGGCTCGCACGCGAAGGGCGCCGACCAGCCGGCCCCGCAGGCCGAGCCGGCCGATGGCCTCGTGCACTGCCTGCTGCCCGGCCAGGTGCGCCGGCTGGGCCTGAGCACCACCGTGATGCCGCGCCGTGCGACGCGGCTCTCGCCCACACAGTGCCAGGCGGCGGGCGGCGAATACACCGAGCCACAGTCGCAACCGCAAACACAGGCTGCGAACGGTGGCACGACGGGTGCGGGCACCGCAGCAGCAGCGGGTGGCGGCACCGCTGTGACCGCAGTGCCAGACCGCGCCGCGACGCTCACCGCATTGCTGCCGGCCGCCACCCAGGGCGCGCCCGCAGCGCAGACCACGATGGCCGAGCTGCTCGACCAGCGCGGTGACCGCGCCGAAGCGCAGTCGTGGTACGAGAAGGCCGCCGCGCAAGGCTCGGCCCGCGCGCTGATCGGCCTGGCCGGTTTCCTCGAGAAAGGCGCGATGCTGGCCGCAGCGCAAGGCCTCAGCTCGCTCGACGCCTACCGCCGCATCGGCGACCTCGTCCAGAAGGCCACCGGCGGCCTGGTGGCGGGCCTGTCGATCCAGCGCGCGGAGCGCCTGCGGGTCGACGTGGTGTCGCCGCTCGGCGCCGTGCCGCTGCCGCGCATGGCCGGCGCGCCGATCACGCTCGAAAGCGCCCCCGGCCCGCTGGAGGTGGTGGTGCGCGTGGCGAGCACCAACGGCGTGAAGTCCGTGCGGGTCAACGGCCAGCCGCACGCCCCCGATGCACAAGGCCTGCTGAGCATTCCGCTCACCGTGGGCGACACCCCGTCGACCGTGCTCGTGCAGGCCGAAGACGAAGTGGGCGCGCAGGCGCAGGCCGAGTTGAAGCTCGTGCAACGCTCGGCGCCGCTGGTGGCGAGTGCGGCATCCGCCGTGGCAACCCCTGCGGTCGCGTCGCCCGCCGCCCTGCCCCTCGACGCGCAACCGCTCGCCCCGCTGCCCGGTGGCAAGCGCCACGCGCTCGTCATCGCCAACCAGCAGTACAAGCACTGGACGAAGCTCGACACCCCGCGCGCCGATGCGAACGCCGTTGCCACCGTGCTCAAGCAGCGCTTCGGTTTCGAGGTGACGCTGCTGCAGGACGTGACGCGCCAGCAGCTGCTGTCGGCCTTGGGCAAGCTGCGCCAGCAGGTCGGCCCGCAAGACCAGGTGGTCGTCTACTACGCCGGCCACGGCCAGATGGACACGGTGACCGCCCGCGGCTACTGGATCCCCGTCGACGGCGACGAGAAAGACATCGCGCAATGGGTGTCGGTGATCGACGTGACCGACCAGCTCTCGGCCATGAGCGCGCGCCACGTGCTGGTGATCGCCGACTCGTGCTACTCGGGCACGCTCACCCGCTCGCTCGTGCCCAGCGTCGACCAGGCCTTGACGCTCGAGCAGCGCCTGGGCCCGCTGCGCCAGCTCAGCCAGCAGCGCGCCCGCGTGGCCATGACCTCGGGCGGCATGGAGCCGGTGGTCGATGGCGGCAGCATCAACCACTCGCTCTTCGCGCGCAGCCTGCTCGACGTGCTGGGCCAGGTGCGCTCGCCGATGGCCGCGCAGGAGTTGCATGGTGCGGTGGCCGCGCGTTTCGCGCACCTGGCGCGCCGCCTCAAGATCCCGCAGCAGCCACAGTACGCGCCCATCGGCTTCGCCGGCCACGAGGCGGGCGACTTCGTCTTCGCCCCAATCTGAGTTCGGGAGCGGTGGGCTACTGGCCCACCACGCCCGCACCCACCACGCTTGAGATGGCGATCTGCAGGCCCGTGGCCCCGGCCGCCACGGGTGGCGAGTGGCCTTCCAGGTCACCCGGGCGCGGCTGGCCTTCGCCGCTCTTGCTCACACGCGCCGTGACCACCACGCGCGGAAAGGCCGACACCCTCGCGTCGGGCCACATCGCCATGCTGTCGTCGAGCGTGAACTGCAGCGGCAGGTCTTTCACCTGTTTGCGGATCACCGCCAGCGGCATCGGCGGCCCCTCCACCGCGCGGGCGAAGATGAAGACCGTGTCGGTCGGCCGCGCCTGTTGGGCCAGGCTCGGCGACAGGTCCACCGTGCCGCTGATGGACGCGCCCGCTGGCACCGAAGCGCCCGGCCCCGCTGCATCGACGACCGCTGCACCCGCCGTGCCCTGCAGCACCGGCACCGCGTCAGGCGACGACGTGACCGGCGCCGGCACTGCGCTGCTGCGCGACGACACCGCCCACCCGTAGGTGAGCAAGGCCGCCACCACCGCGGCCACGCCCGCGCCGACGATCCAGCGCAGCGCGTCCGACTTCTGCGGCGCAGCCGGCATGGGCAGCGGCGGCAGCAGCGCCGCCTCGGGCCGCATGTCGCCCATCATCACGGTCTCGGGCCACTCTTCGTCGGGGTCGGGGCTGCGCATCACCGCATCGACCAGCTTGCGCTCGAGCAGCGCGCGCGCTTCCGCGTACTGCGGGTCGTTCACGAACCCGGTGATGTGCTGCTCATGCAGGTCTTGCAGACGTTTGCGCAGCGACTGGACTTCCTCGTTCATCCGCGTATTGCATCACGCCCCGGGAAGGCCGCCGTTTCCCCCATCGGTGGGGGTGCGCCCGCACACGCTGCGCCATACTGCGGCTCCACGCGCACACACCCGGCGCACCCCGTATTGCCCCCATGCCTTCTCGCCCCGCTTCCAGCTCCAAACTGTCTCCGGGCTACGCCGCCAACATGGAAGGCGTGGCCGCCGTCGAACGCGCGCTCGCCATCGTCGAAGCGATCGAGCGTGCCGAACAGCCGCTCACGCTCACGGGCATCGCCGAGACCACCGGCCTCTACAAGAGCGCGGTGCTGCGCATGATGGTCACGCTGGAGCGGCGCGGCCTCGTGCTGCGCCAGCAGGACCAGCGCTACGTGCTGGGCCCACTCGCGTTTCGCCTTGGCCGCGCCTACGAGCGCAACAACCGGGTCGAACAACAGCTCGCGCCGCTGATGCAGGCGCTGGTGGAGCGCGGCACTGAAAGCCCCTCGTTCCACGTGCGGCAGGACGACGAGACCCGCCTGTGCCTGCTGCGGATCGACTCGCGCCATTCCACGCTCGACCGCGTACGCACAGGCGACCTGCTGCCGCTCAAGCGCGGTGCGGCCGGCAAGGTGCTGCTGCGATTCGGCACGGGTGAGGCCGACGCCTTCAGCGGCGAGCTCGCCGAATACTCGTTCGGCGAGCGCGATCCGCTGTGCGGCGCAGTGGCCGGGCCGGTGTTCGGCCCCGGCGGCGCGCTGCTGGGCGCGCTGTCGCTCTCGGGCCCACTCGACCGCTTCACCGAATCGGCAGTGAAGAAGATGGTGAAGCCGCTGCTCGAAGCCTGCGAGACGGCCACGCGCAACCTCGGCGGCGTGTGGCCGGCCGAGCGCGCCACTAAGCGGCGAGATAGCCGAAATTGAGCGCCGACTCGCCCGACGCCAGGCATCGCTGGTAGTAGGCCAGGATGTCCTGGGTGACCGGGTCGACGTTCGGGTTGCGGGCCAGCACCGGAAGCTCGGTCGCAGCAAACACCTTCTCGCCCTTCGTCACACCCGAGCCGATGTAGAACGACACCTTGCCGACTGCATTGGCCGCAAAAATGCCTGACAGCGCGCGCCAGACGACGAACCCGTTTTCCTTCCACGGGTCGAGCCCGTCAAGCGCCTTGGCCCAGGCCAGCAGATGGGCGTGGCCCGGCGCGGCAATCGTCTCCAGCACCTGCGGCAAGAGCCGCTTCGCGGCCACGTCGCCATGGGTTCGCCTCAGGTGCTCGATCTCCTGCCACACGGGGCGAAAGAAGGTGCCTGCATAGAGCAGCGTGGTGTCGGGCGGGGCGGCGATCCTCGCGCGAATGGCAGGGTTCTGCCGCAGAAAGCTCAACAGATCCTTGGTCGGCTGCAGCAATGCCATCCCGGCTCCTCGTGGCTGACGCAAGACACGTCGGCCACAAGGCTAGCAGCCCAGACCAGGATCGGCATCGTCAGGTCTGACGAGCCAGCTTTCCGTTCAGTACTGCGCCAGTTGGTGCTTGATCGCCGACTCGATTACCACGGCCAGCGAGTTCTGCCCCTCCGGCATTCTGAGTGGCCCCACGGTTCGCGTGAACACGCGCTTGCCGCCGATCTCGGTCTCGATGTACACGATGTGGACGCTGCCCCTGCCCGGGTTTTCGGTCTCGGTGTAGAGCGCGCGCTTGAACTCGGTCGAGGCCAGCGCGTTGAACGCGTTGGCGTCCACGGGCGAGTGCGAGATGCCCGAGGGCTCGACCACCGTGTTGCCGGCGACCACTGCGCCGATCACCCCAAAAGCGGCACCGAGCGAACTGCGACGGAACTCGGCCTGCAGGTTGCGATAGACGACCAGGTGGTGCACCTTGATGTCGAGCGGAGCTGCACCCGGCTTTTGCAGCGTTTCGAAGGCACGGTGCTGCAACAGGCGCACCGCAGTCGGCGCCGTCGTGCTTTCGGCAAGGCGATATGTGGCGTAGGCATCGTTCGTGATCACGAGACTGAAGATCTCGCTTTCCTTCTCGATCGGCGGGCGCAGGTCCTGCACACGCACCTGCTCCGAGCGCTCCACGCCTTCGACTTTGAGGTTGGCCACTTGAGCCGCGCAGCCTGACAACAGGGCGACGGCGAGTACCAGCAACAGCTTCTTCAAATTCCTCTCCTCCAGTGTTCCCGGGACGTTCCAGGCCGCGCGATTGTGCAAGGCGTCCCTGCGTGCGCCCGCAACGCTCAGGGATAACACCGCCCCTGCCACGCCTTGACGCGCGGCTCGTGTGAGCGCGACACTTCTCAAAAGACAGAACGTTGATTCTGTTTAACAGAACACCTCTTCACACGAGACCCGCATGCCTCTCGGCACTCCAGACGACACCCCACGCCCGCTGCTGATCGGCGGCGAGTTCCGGCCGGGCCGCGGCACGGTGCCGCCGCTCGATTCCATCAACCCGGCCACCGGCCGGCTCAACCACCGCGTGGCCGCGGCCGGGGCCGACGAGGTGAACGACGCCGTGGCTGCGGCCACCGAGGCCGCGCGCCACAAGGCCTGGCGCCAGATGCTGCCGCCGCAGCGTGCCGCCCTTCTGCACCGCATCGGCGAGCTGATGCTGCGCGACAGCGAGCGTTTCGCCCGCCTGCAGATGCTGGAGAACGGCAAGGTCTGGGCCGAGTGCGTGGCACAGGTCAAGAGCGCGGCCGCCACCTTCCGCTACTACGCCGCGGTGTGCGAAACGCTCGGCTCCGAGCTCACGCCCTCGCGCGGCCACTACCTCTCGATGACGGTGCACGAGCCGTATGGCGTGGTCGCCGCCATCACGCCGTGGAATTCGCCGATGACGATGGAGGCGCAGAAGGTCGCGCCCGCGCTCGCGGCCGGCAACGCAGTCATCCTGAAGCCGTCGGAGATCACACCTTCCACCGCGCTCGAACTCGGCCGCATCGCGCTCGAAGCGGGCCTGCCGCCCGGGCTGCTCAACGTGCTGCCGGGCACCGGCGCCACCGTGGGCGCCGCACTCGTCGAGCACCCGGGCGTGAAGATGGTGTCGTTCACCGGCGGCACGGCGAGCGGCCGGCGCATCGCCGAAGCGGCGGCGCGCAAGCTGATGCCCGTCGCGCTCGAACTCGGCGGGAAGTCGCCGCACATCGTCTTCGCCGACGCCGACCTCGACGCCGCCGTCGACAGCGTGGCCGGCGGCATCTTCGAAGGCAGCGGCCAGTCGTGCGTGGCGGGCTCGCGGCTCTTCGTGCAGCGCAGCGTGTTCGATCAGGTGCTGAAGAGGATCGCCGACAAGGCCCGGCGCCTGCGCGTCGACCTGCCCGACGCGAGCGGCGCCGAGATGGGCCCGATCGCCTCGTTTGCGCAACGCGATCGCATCGCAGGCATGGTCGACGCGGCGCGTGCGAGCGGTGCCGAGATCGTGGCCGGTGGCGAGCGACCCCGCGACGCGCACCTGACCGCCGGCGCCTTCTACCTGCCCACCGTCATCGCCGGCATCGACAACCGCACCCCCATCGCCCAGCAGGAAATCTTCGGCCCGGTGCTCTGCGCCCTGCCCTTCGACGACGAAGACGACCTCGTCGCGCAAGCCAACGACAGCGCCTACGGCCTCGCCTCGGGCATCTGGACGGCCGACTACAAGCGCGCCCTGCGCATCGCGCGCCCGCTCGAAGCCGGCACCGTCTGGATCAACACCTACAAGCAACTCTCCATCGCCACGCCTTTCGGCGGATTCAAGGACAGCGGCCTTGGCCGCGAGAAGGGCCTCACCGGCCTGCGCCTCTACCAACAAGCCAAGGGCATCTACCTCGGCCTCTGATCCATGACCACACACTCTCTCGGTTTCATCGGCCTGGGCGTGATGGGCGAGCCCATGTGCCGCAACCTCGCGCGCAAGACCGGCCGCCCGGTCCATGCACACGACCTCGACACTGCCGTGCTGCAGCGCCTCGCCGCCGACGGCGTGCAGAACGCCGGCTCCATCGCCGCCGTGATGAAGAGCGCCGACACCGTGCTGCTCTCGCTGCCCTCCGGCGAAGTGGTACAGCAGCTCGCACAACAAGCCGACGGCCTGCTCGCCAACGCCCGCGCTGGCCAGACCGTGATCGACCTCAGCACCTCGCCGGTCGACACCACACGCGCGCTCGCCAAGGCCTTCGCCGAGAAGGGCGTGACCTTCATCGACGCCCCCGTCGCCCGCACGCGCGCCGCCGCCGAAGCGGGCACGCTCTCGGTGATGGTCGGTGCCGACGCGGCCACCTTCGAGCGCGTGAAGCCGCTAATCGCCACCTTCGCGACCGACATCGCGCTCTGCGGCCCGGTCGGCTGCGGCCAGGTGGTGAAGATCCTCAACAACATGGTGCTCTTCGAGACCGTGGTCGCACTCGCCGAAGCCAAGGCCATCGGCGAGCGGGCCGGGGTCGACCCCACGCTGCTCTTCGAGACCCTGAGCAAGGGCAGCGCCGACAGCTTTGCGCTGCGCAGCCACGGCATGAAAGCCATGCTGCCGGGCGACTTCCCCGAGCGGGCGTTCTCGGTGCGCTACGCCCGCAAGGACCTCGCCTACGCGCTCAAGCTCGCGCAAGAAACAGGCGTCGACGCGAAGAGCGCCCGCATCGTCGACCAGTGGTACCAAGCCGCCATCGACGCCGGCCTGGGTGACCAGTACCACCCGGTCGTGAGCCGGCTGCTGGGAGGGAAGGCATGAAGCGCCGCCTGTTCATCGCGAGCCCCTTGCTGCTCTCACCCTTCGCGCTGCGCGCGCAAGGCTTCCCGTCGAAACCCGTCAAGCTCGTGGTGCCCTACCCCGCCGGCGGCGCCACCGACGTGGTGGCCCGCGCCCTTGCCGAGCGCCTGGGCACCACCTGGGGCCAGCAGGTCATCGTCGACAACAAGCCAGGCGCCGGCACCACGCTCGCCGCCGCGCAGGTGGCGCGTGCCCCCGGGGACGGCCACACGCTCTACATGACGACCTCGGCGCACACCATCGCCGCGAGCATCTACAAGAAGATCGATTTCGAACCTGTGAAAGACTTCGCCGCCCTCTCGCTGCTGGTGAAAGTGCCCATCGTGCTGGTGACGAACCCGTCGCTGCCCGCCAAGACGCTGCCCGAGCTGATCGCGCTCGCCAAGGGCCGCCCCAACGGCCTCACCTTCGCCTCGCCCGGCAACGGCACCGCCCAGCACCTCGCGGGCGAGATGTTCAAGGCGCAGACGCAGGCCCCGATGACGCACGTGCCCTACAAGGGCGACGCGCCCGCGCTCACCGACCTGCTCGCCGGCCAGGTCGACACCATGTTCGTCACGCTCACGTCCGTGCTGCCGCACCTGGCGAGCGGCAAGCTGCACGCCATCGCGCTCGCCAACGCCAAGCGCGTGGAGCGTGTGCCCGAGCTGCGCACCTTCGGCGAAGCGGGCCTCGCCGGCTTCGAGGCCGCCACCTGGTTCGGCGTGCTCGCGCCGGCCACGCTGCCGCCTGCGCTGCGCACGCAGATCAGCGAGCAGATCGTGAAGCTCGTCGCCGAGCCCGCGATGCGCCAGCGCCTCGTCGACCTGGGCGGCGAGGTGGTCAACAACAAGCCCGCCGAGTTCGAGGCCTTCATGCAGGCCGAGAGCCGCAAGTGGCGCGAGGTGGTGCGCCTGTCGGGCGCGTCGATCGAGTAGTCCCCAGCAACACATCAGACGGAGACAAGACATGACCTTGCTCAAGCCCGTGGCCCTCGCCGCCACCCTGCTCGCGTTCAGCAGCACGCCCTTTGCACAAGAGACGCTCAAGATCGGCGCCCTCGTCACCCTCTCGGGAGCGGGCGCCGCCTGGGGCACGGGCATGCAGCACGCGGCCGAGCTCGCGGCCGACGACGTCAACGCCAAGGGCGGGCTCGAGGTGGGTGGCAAGAAGTACAAGGTGCAGGTCATCGCCTACGACGACAAGTACCAGGCCAACGAAGCCGTGACGGTGGCGAACCGCCTCGTCTTCGACGACAAGGTGAAGTACATCATCGGCCCGGTGGGCTCGGCGCCGGTGCTCGCCATCCAGCCCATCACCGAGAAGAACCAGGTCATCGTGATGACGCTCGGCTTCACCGCCAAGGCACTCGGCACCGACAAGCCCTACACCTTCCGCCCCAACGTGACCACTGCCGAAGTGGCGGGCCCACAGATCGAATGGGTGGTGAAGACCCGCAACGTGAAGCGCGTGGGCGCCCTCTTCCCCAACGACGAGACGGGCCAGCAGATCGCCAAGGACCTGACGGCCGCCTACGGCAAGGTCGGCGCCGACCTCGCGGCGAAAGAGTTCTTCGAGCGCGACCGTGTCGATTTCGTGCCGCTCATCACGCGCATCCTCGCGGCCAAGGTCGACGCCATCGAACTCGACGGCAACTCACCCAGCACCGCCGGCCTCATCACCAAGCAGGCGCGCGAGTTGGGTTTCACCGGCACCATCATCCGCACCGGTGGCCCGGCCACGCAGGACATCGTCAACGTGGCCGGCAAGCAGGCCGCCGAAGGCCTGCTCGTGCACACGCCGATCGACCCCAAGCTGCCCAGCACCGCGGCTTACGCCCAGGCCTACGCGGCCAAGTACAAGCGCGGGATGAACGGCTTCAGCCCCGCCTTCTACGACGGCACGCATTTGCTCTTCGAAGCGATGCGCAAGGCCGGCACCGTGACCGACACCGCCAAGGTCGTGGCCGAGCTGGAGAAGATCAAGGGCCACAAGGGGGCGCTCGGCGAGTCGTCATGGACGGGCAAGGCCGCCTATGGCGTTGACCACCAACTCGACGCGCCCTTCTACGTGGCCGAGGTGAAGGACGGCCAGGAAGTGATCCGCGCGCGCTGCACGGTGAGCGGCTGCAAATGATCCGTTCGGGCTGAGCCTGTCGAAGCCCTGCGCTGCACTTCGACAAGCTCAGTGCGAACGGTTGGCGATCCCTGACCCCCGACGCAACATGGATCTCTCCCTCCTCATCGGCCAGGCCGTCGTCAACGGCCTGGTCGTCGGCCTGCTCTACCTGCTGATGGCGGTGGGCTTCACGCTCGTCTTCGGCGTGATGCGCATCGTGAACTTCGCGCATGCCGAGTTCTACATGCTGGGCGCCTTCGTCACCTTCCTCTGCGTCACGCGCTTCGAGCTGCCCTTCCTGCCGAGCGTGGCGCTCACCTTCGTGGTCGCCGTCATCATCGGCTGGGTCATCGAGTGGGCGGTGCTCAAGCCCTTCCGCCATGACGAGCTGAACGGGATGATCGCCACCATCGGCCTCGCGATGATCCTGCAGAACGGCGCGCTGATGCTCTTCGGGCCCGACCCGCAGAGCATGCCGAGCGTGGCCACCGGCGTGCTGCGCATGGGCGACCTGCTGGTTCCCAACTCGCGCGTCTACGTGGTGCTGTGCTCGGCGGCGGTGCTGCTCGCGATGTGGCTCTTCCTGCGCACCTCGCGCACCGGCCGTGCACTGCGGGCGGTGGTGCAAGACATCGAGATCGCGCAGATCCAGGGCATCAAGGCGAAGCTCATCTACCCGCTGGGCTTCGGCCTCGGCGTGGGGCTCGCGGCGGTGGCCGGGGGGCTGATGGCGCCGCTCTTCTCGGTGTCGCCCTTCATCGGCGCGGGGCCGATGCTGAAGGCCTTCATCGTGGTGATCCTCGGTGGGCTCGGCAGCATTCCGGGCGCGGCGCTCGCGAGCCTGCTGCTCGGCATCACCGAGAGCGTGGCCGGCACCTTCCTCAGCACGAGCACGGCCGACATCCTCATCTTCGCGCTCGTCATCGGCATGCTCGTCGTGCGACCGAGCGGCCTCCTCGGGCGGCCCGAATGACCGACTTCCATGTGCACCTGCTGGTGCTGGTGTGCCTCAACGTCGTCATCGTGAGCGGCCTCGCGCTCGTGAGCCGCACCGGGCAGCTCTCGCTCGGGCATGGCGCCTTCGTCGGCATCGCGGCCTACGCGGCGGTGCTCGCGAACATGAAGGCCGGCTGGCCGTTCTGGCTCTCGGCGCTGGGCGGCATCGCGTGCGCTGCGCTCGTCGCCTTCGTGCTGGGCTGGGTGATCCTCCGGTTGCGCGGCGTGTACTTCGTGCTCGTCACCTTCGCGTTCGCGGAGCTGGTGCGCCTCGCGTTGCTGGACTGGGCCACGCTCACCGGCGGCGCCAACGGCATCGCCGGCATCCCGCCCGTCACGCTCTTCGGCTTTGCGTTCGACACGAAGTTGCGCTTCCTCGTGCTCGCGCTGGCCTTCGCCGCGGCCAGCGTCTTCTTCCTCAAGCGCCTGGCCACCACACCCACCGGCCACGCCTGCGACGCCGTGGCCGAGAACCCCGCGCTGGCCGAAGCCAGCGGCTTGAACGTGCACAGCATCCAGCTGCAGGCCTTCGTGATCGGCTGCGCCATCGCCGGCCTGGGCGGCGTGCTGCTCGCGCACTACGTGGGTTTCGTGTCGCCCGAGTCCTTCAACACGGCGCTCTCGATCAACGTGATCGTGATGCTGGTGATCGGCGGGCGGCAGAGCGTGTGGGGGCCGCTCATCGGCGCGGCCATCCTCACGCCGCTGCCCGAGCTGCTGCGCGGCGCGGTGCAGACGCAGCACATCTTCTACGGCGCGGCGCTGATCCTCATCCTGCATTTCCTGCCGGGCGGGCTGGCCTCGCTGGCTGGGCGCCTCTTCAAGGGGGAGGAGCAGCGTGCTTGACGTCCAAGGCCTCTCCAAGACCTTCGGTGGCCTCGCCGCGCTGAAGGACTTGAGCTTCTCGGTGCAACCCGGGCAGATCGTCGGCCTGATCGGGCCCAACGGCGCCGGGAAGACCACCGCCTTCAACCTCATCAGCGGCACGCTGCCCCCAAGCGCGGGCACGGTGCGCTTCAAGGGGCACGACATCACCGGCGGCCCGCCCAGCCGCGTGGTGAAGCTCGGCCTCGCGCGCACCTTCCAGGCCACCTCGATCTACCCCCAGGCCACCGTCGCGCAGAACGTGTACCGCGGCGCGCTGGCGCGGCTCGGCACGTCCTTGCCCAACCAGCTCTTCGCCGGCCACGCCACGCGCGCCGCACTCGCGAAACTCAATGAGCAGGTCGACGAGGTGCTCACCCTGCTGGGCCTGGCAGCGCAGCGCGACGCCCTGGCCGGCAACCTCTCCTACGGTCACCAGAAGCGCCTGGGCGTGGCCATTGGCCTGGCGACGCAACCCGAGATGCTGCTGCTCGACGAGCCCGCCGCCGGCCTCAACCCGGAAGAGTCGGCCGCCTTCGGCGAGCTGCTGCGTTCGCTGCGCCAGCAGCGCCAGCTCACCTTGCTGCTGGTCGAGCACCACATGGCCCTCGTGATGGGCCTGTGCGAGCACATCGTCGTGCTGGTGCAAGGCCAGAAGATCGCGGAAGGCACCCCGCAAGCCGTGCGCGACAACCCGCAGGTGATCGAGGCCTACCTTGGCGCACCGGAGGAATTCCATGCTTGAAGTGCAAGGCATCGCCGTGCGCTACGGTGCGCTCGAAGCGGTGCGCGATGTGTCGTTCACCGTCGAGCCCGGCCAGATCGTGGCGCTCGTCGGCGCCAACGGCGCCGGCAAGAGCACCACGCTCAAGGCACTGATGGGCATGCTGCCGCTGGCGCGTGGCCACCTGCGCTGGAACGGTGAGACGCTCGACACGCTCCCGGCCGACCAGCGTGTGGCCAAGGGCCTCGCCTTGTCGCCCGAAGGCCGCCGCCTCTTCCCCCGCATGACGGTGCACGACAACCTGCTCGTGGGTGCGCACAGCGTGCGCTCGCGCGCCAGCGTGCGCCGCAGCCTGGAGCGGGTGCACGCGCTCTTCCCCCGCGTGGCCGAGCGTCGGCATCAACTGGCCGGCTCGCTCTCGGGCGGCGAGCAGCAGATGGTCGCCATCGGCCGCGCGATGATGGCCGAGCCGCAGGTGCTGATGCTCGACGAGCCTTCGCTCGGCCTCGCGCCGAAGGTCGTGGCCGAGATCGCGGGCGCCATCCAGCGCATCAACCAGGAGGCGAAACTCGCGGTGATCCTCGTCGAGCAGAACGCGCGCATGGCGCTGCGCCTCGCGCACCAGGGCCACGTCTACGAGCAGGGCCAGTTGATCCGCTCCGGCGCGGGTGCCGAGCTGCTGGCCGACCCGTTCGTGCAGACTGCGTACCTCGGTCTCTGACACGCACACGCCCATGGACACCTACGAGGTCTACGCGATCAAGTACGCCAGCATGCCGCGCCGGCGGCGTGACAACTTCCTGCCGGCCGACGATCACGACGGCCCGATGCCGATGGATTTCTTCGTCTGGCTGCTGAAGGGCCAGACGAGAAACATCCTCGTCGACACCGGCTTCAGCCAGGCCACCGGCGTGAAGCGCAACCGCCAGTGGCTGCGCTGCCCCATCGAGGCCTGCCGCACGCTGGGCGTGGACCCGGCCGACATCGGCGACGTGATCCTCACCCACCTGCACTACGACCATGCCGGCAACCTGCCGCTGCTGCCGCAGGCGCGCTTCCACGTGCAGGACGGCGAGGTCGACTACGCCACCGGCCGCTGCATGTGCCACGCCACGATGCGCCACGCCTATGCGGTCGACGACGTGGTGGAGCTCGTGCGCAAGGTCTACGCCGAGCGCGTGAGCTTCCACGCCGGTGACAGCGCGGTGGCGCCGGGTGTCGAGCTGCTGCTCGTCGGCGGGCACACCAAGGGCTTGCAGGCGGTGCGCGTGCACACCGAGCGTGGCTGGGTGGTGCTCGCCTCCGACGCCAGCCACTACTACGAAAACATCGAGGGCCTGCGGCCCTTCCCGATCGTCTTCAACGTGGCCGACATGCTCGAAGGCCACCGCCGCCTGATGGCGCTGGCCGGCTCGGTCGACCGCCTGGTGCCAGGGCACGACCCTGAGGTCCTGCGGCGCTACCCTCGCGTCGCCACCGATCCCGTCGGCATTGCGCTGCTGCATCGACAACCGCTCACGACCGACCTCCCATGAAGAAACTTCTCTTGCTCACCCTCGCCATGCTGCTGCCCCACCTCAGCTTCGGGCAGCTGGGCCCGGCCGACCTGAACGGATTCCAAAGCCTTCTGGAAAGCGCGACGGCCAACCCGCTCAGAGACTGCGCCGACGCCGGCCTGCGCAAGCTCTACATCTATCGGGCGATCCAGGTGGCGAAGACACCGGACGCCGAGGCAGCACGAGCGCAGCTCGCCGACGTGCAGGACGAGAGCGTCAAGCTTCAGCTCCAGAAAGAGATCGAGCTGTGGACGCAGACCCGCTCGCCCCAGGCGGTCGCCCAGGCCAAGTTCGATGCCTGCCTGCAGCAGGTGTCGCTGCCGACGAGCGAGCCCTTGAGTCGCCTGACGCGCCACTGCCTTGGCAACGCGCTCTTCGCCATCGACGTGCAGCAAGCCAAGGACGTCAAGCAGCCGGTGGAAGCCCTCAAGACCCGAATGCGGCAGGCGAAGACGCCTCTCCCCGCCGGCCAGGTCGGCGCGTTCATCGACGAGATGTTCGCCGCCACGAGCCGCGCGGAAGAAGAGGCGCTGGCGCGGGAGCTGTTGTCTTCGTGCATCGGCGCCAACAACGGGCGCTTCTGAGTCCGACGAACGGACGAGCGCTCAGGCGAGCGCTTCGTTCCAGTCCTGCAAGGTCACCCGGCTCACGACGCCGTTCAGCACGAACGGGTCTTCTTTCGAGAATTCTTCCGCCGCTTCACGCGAGGTGAAGACGCCGAGCGCGCCCACCGGCGGGCTGCCGTAAGGCCCGGCCATCAGCAGCACGCCGCGGCCATGGAACTCCTTCAGCCGCGCCACGTGGGCGTTGTAGTAGACAGGCGCCTTCGCGAAGCCGTCGGCGGCCAGCTCGTAGAACATCAGTGTCTTCATGCAGGGAAACCGAGAAGTGGGTGGAGGGGAGGCTCGGCCATGATGCCAGCCTCATTCGACACCACCAAGGAGCCCCGCGTGACCCGACTGCTCACCCTCGTCGTCGCCATGACCGTGCTGACCTGGCTGGCCATCCTCGTGGCCAGCATGCTGCGCTCGAAGGGCGACATGAAGCTCGCCCTCAGCAACCGCGACCACCTGCCTGAGCCCTCACCGCTGGCGGCGCGGGCCGACCGGGCAGCCCAGAACACGAAGGAGAACTTCATCCTCTTCACCGCCCTGGCCGTCGCCGCACTGGCCGCGGCGCCCGCCAACGCGCAGGTGCTGCTCGGCGCACAGATCTTCTTCTGGGCACGGGTGGTGTACCTGCCGATCTACTACCTCGGCATCCAAGGGGTGCGCACGGCCGTGTGGGCCATCGGGATCGTGGGGCTCGGCGTGATGGCTGCGGCACTGCTGACGCTTCCTTGAATCGGGCGGCCAGCGGAGACCTGCCCATGCGCAACTCTGGGTCGATGGCCCGGCAAGCCCACGTGCACCAAGCTGGGCGTGGTCGTGCCTGCTGGAAAGGCTGTCGCGCCGGTCAGATGCAAGGGAGCGGGGGGACCCCGCCTCATCCTCTTTGATGTCGCGCTGCCGAGCCGGCAAGCGCAAACTCCGCCCAACAACGGAGCCCGACCAAGGAGCCCACCAGATGGCACTGAAGCAATACAGATCCGGTGACGCCGACATTCTTTTCAAGGTGATCAAAGGCACCTACAACGGAAGAAGCGTCGCGCTCGGCATTGCGTTTCGCACCCACGATGCGCCGATCGGCTATTTCCCGTTCTACGGGGCGAAGGATTTCGACTTCAGCGGCGAGACCTCGCTCAAGGAAGAGATCCTCGCTCGCTTGCCGATCGATCTTTCAGCCGCCGGCTCCCCCCACACGCTGCTGATCAAGGAAGCCGCCGGAGATGTCGAGTTCCTGGGGGCCGGCGACGGCGACATGACCGACATCCAGCAACTGGTGAAACGAGACCTCGTCAGGCACGCCATGGCCTGCGCATCGGGCGTGTTCGTGGACGGCATCATGCTGGCCCTCGGTGGCCCCACGATCAAGTCCTTGGTCGACCAGTTCGTCAAGTCGAAGATCCAGCAGTTCATCTTGTCGAAGGCCATCACCGGCGCCACCAAGAAGTACCTGAAGGAACAGGGCAACCTCGACGTCGACAGGCTGCTGAGCCACGTGCCGTGAGTGCGCGAAGCGCCGCGGCGTGGGTAAAGTCCACCCCGGTTCACCTTCGGCGACGACAAGACCACCCCATGCCCGCCCAATCCCAACACCACGAGATCGACCACCGCACCATCAAGCTGCTCGTGGGCGTCATCGCGATCACCCTGTCGTGGCTGACGAGCGCCTTCGCCACGACCACGCTCACCTCCATCAGCGCGGCGTACTACGAAGGCGGCTGGTCGATGGTCGTGTTCGTGGGCTTCCTCTTCGCCATCTCGGCCTTGATGCTGGCCTACAACGGCTACACCAAGGTGGAGATGGTGCTGTGCAAGGTGGCGGCGCTGTGCGGCGTCATCATCGCCATGTTTCCCTGCCGGTGTGAAAACCGCGACGAGATCATCAAGGGCCTGCATGGCGGCGCGGCGATCGTGCTGTTCCTGATCCTCGCGTACCTGTGCTGGGGCTTCTTCCAGCGGGCGCGGGCCAAGGGGTACGCGCAGGCCAAGCGCCGCTCTTGGATCTATGCGGCCTGCGGCATCGCGATGCTGCTGTCGATCGGCTCGCTCGCCATCGAGACCTTCACGCAGGGCGGCATGACGGCGCACGTGCACAACCGTTTCGTGTTCTACGGCGAAGCGCTCGGCCTGGTGGCCTTCGGCGTGTCGTGGCTCACGGCCAGCCGCACGCTGCCCTTCCTCACGAGCCGCGACGAGCGCTTCTCGCCCTTGCGGCAGAACAACCCGGACTGAACCGGCGCGTGACGGCACACCCCAATGGGTGTCGCCCCCATGAGACAAGCCGCCCCCGCGGTGACACCCGTTGTGCCAACAATCGCGCCGCGCGACGACGCCGGTGAGTCCACCTGCCGCCGCAGCACTCGGAGGGAACCACAGTGGGCAGCATCGTGATCGCGGTCGTCGTCTTCGTCTTCTTGGTCATCTTCCCGTTCAAGCTCGCGGCCAGCTGGTTTGGCGCGGAGCGCAGCGACTGGGTGTCGTGCATCGTCGCGGTGTTCGTCGCCGGCACCCTCGGCGGCGGTCTGGCGGGCATCCTGGGGGGCGGGCTGACGTGGGCCTTTTTCGGCGCGCTGCAAGGGCTGCTGTCGCTCGCGCTGGTGCTGCTGATCTCGGGCCTGACCAACCGCTTCGTGCTGGGCACGACCTTCGTGAGGGGCGTGCTGATCTCGGTGGTGGGCGCGCTCATCGTGCCGGGGGTCTTTGTCGCGGCCCTGTGGGTGGGCACCAAGGGGGCCGGCGCATGAAGCTCTACCAGGCGCTCGCCATCGCGTGCACCTTCGGCGCGCTGTGGGGCGGCCAGCTGGCCGCCGAGGGGCACATGCTGCACAAGGCGATCGACAGCGCCGAGCGGCACCTCGTGTCACCCGGGAAGAGCGACCCATCGCTCTCGTTCGTGGCCACGCTGCTGACGCTGGGTTACGTGGTGCTCGGGCGCGACGACCCGGCCCTGCTGGCGCAGGCGCGGCAAGACGCCAACCTGCGGCTTTACGGCGGCGGTGCGCTGGCGGGCCTGTCGGTGCTGGCGCTGCTGTGGCTCGGCGTGTACCACCTGCGCACAGGGCGACACGCGGCGTGACCTGTGTCACGCAGGCGCGCGGCCGGTGCTCAGGATCGGCCGGCGCCTGCCGATGACACTCCCACGTATGCCCCCGCTCTGTGAGCTGTCTGAGTGGGGGCCTCTGCGTGCCCAGTCCTCGCATGAGCCTCGCCCCACCTGCCCCCGATGCCCCGTCCAGCGACGGCTGGCAGCGCGATGCACGCGACACCGCGACGCAGCGGCACCGCCAGGCGGCCTGGGGTGTGCTCGGCTTCATCACGGCCGACACGCTGCTGCTGTCGGGCTATGCCGCCCTCGGCCACGTGCCACCGCTGGCGGTGCTGCTCTTTGCCCTGGCCGGCGGCAGCATCTTCGGCCTCTATCGCCTGGGCATCGTGCGCGGCTGGCAGCACCGCTGGCGCGGGCTGATGCTCACGCTCGCGATCACGCCGCTCGTCTCGGTGCAGTTGCTCACGATGGCCCATGCCGTGCCGCAGGTGGGCTTGCTGATGCTGATGACGCTGATCCCCACCGTCGCGATGACGGCGCTCATCCTGCCGATGCGCCTGCTGGCCCCGCTGTGCCTGCTGCTCGGCGCCGCCAGTGCGGCCTTGATGCTGTGGCACGGTGCGGCCCTCACGCTGCCAATGCAGACCGCCGGCGAGGCCACCTTGAGCGCCATCTGGGTCACCATGCTGCTCGGCCGCGTGGCCACGCTCAGCGTGCGGGGCACCCAGCTGCGCAACGCGCTCGCCCGCAAGAGCGCCGCGCTGGCCGATGCGCTGCAGAAGCTGGAAGCCATCGCCACCCACGACGAGCTGACGGGACTGCTCAACCGCCGCGCCGCGATGGAGCTGCTGGCAAGCGAGTTGCAGCGCGCCGAGCGCAGCGGGCAGGCCTTCAGCGTGGCGCTCTTCGACATCGACCACTTCAAGCAGGTCAACGACACCCTGGGCCACGGCGCAGGTGACGAGGTGCTGCGCCGCTACGCCGCGGCGATGCAGGCCACCACGCGGGCGGCCGATCGTTTTGCGCGCTATGGCGGCGAGGAGTTCCTGCTGCTGATGCCTGACCAGCACCAGCCGCAAGCGGCGCTGCAGGTGGCCGACCGCATGCGCACGCTGACCGAGCAACAACCCTGGCACGAGGTGGCCCCCACTCTCAAGCTCACGGTGTCGGCCGGGGTGGCCACCCACCGGCCAGGCGAGACCATCGCGCAGCTGCTCGCGCGGGCCGATGGCGCGCTCTATGCGGCCAAGCGCGCCGGGCGCAACCGCGTGCAGGCCGGTTAAGGCCTATTCACCCAGGCCCAGCACGTTGGGCTGGCGCTTTTCGATCGCCCACTTGAGCAAGGCCGCGACCCGGAACACACCGTGTGCAAACTTTCCGTAGGGCAGCGTGAGAAAGAGCGCCATCACGGCCCCGAGGTGCACGCAGAGTGCGAGCGGCAGCGCCGGCGTCGCGCGCACGAGCATCAGCACGAGGCCGCTGGCGGCGGTGAGGAAGAGCAGTGCGATGAAGCCGCGATCCATCGGGCGCTGGGCCACATCGCCCTGCGCAGGGTGCCGCTTCAGGTTCAGCCAACCGAGGCCCACGGCGCCGATCACCAGCGACACGCCCCCGGTGGCGCCGAGCAGCTTGGGCAGGCTGGTGAAGGCATACGGCGCGGGCCAGCCGAAGGCGTAGTGGTAGAGGGTCGCCACGCAGGTGGCGGCGAAGCACAGCATGAAGCCGTAGAAGGTGGCGTGGTGGAAGCGGCGGCGCGCGAGTGTGTAGCGGTCGTCGCTCTCATTGCAGCCTTCGCCGTGGCCGCCACCGAGGTGCTTCAGGCGCAGCGCATCGTGCGCCGCTTCGCCCACCGCCGGCGCCGACGCGGCACCGGGCGAGATGCCGCGCCAGAAATGCCGCACCGCCATCGCCAGCGCGAAGACGACGAACAGGAACACCGGCGCGAAGAGGCCCACCATCAGCCCGTGAGGAAACACGGCGTAGAAGTTGCCACCGTCCACACGCTGCCACAGGCTGCCCTGCCGCATCACGGCGAGCACCAGGAAGAGCGCGAGCCCGGCCGCGAGCGCGAGCGACAGCACCAGCCCGTTGCGCTGGTAGAGCGCCCCCAGCGCAGGCGGCCATGCGTGGTCGGCATAGGTCTCGCCGCGCACGCGCGCCATCGCCTGCGGCACGTTGACCGCGAACTCATGCGGCGGCGCGTACTGGCAGGCGTGCAGGCAGGCGCCGCAGTTGTGGCAGAGGTTCGCGAGGTAGTCGACATCGGCCGCCGGAAAGGCCAGCCGGCGCGTCATCGCAGGGAAGACGGCGCAGAAGCCTTCGCAGTAGCGGCAGGCGTTGCAGATGGTCAGCACACGCTCGACCTCGGCCTGCGAGGTGCTGAGGATGGGAACGATGGGATGACGCGTCATGGTGGGGGCCTGTGCTTCATGCTGGCTTCGACAAGCTCAGCCCGAACGGAGGGCGGCATCGGTCGCCGCCTTGGCGGCGCTGGTGCCGGCGATGCGCCCGAACGCCGTGCCGATGCTCATGCCCACGCCCGCGGTGTAGCCCTGGCCGAGCACGTTGCCGGCCATCATCTCGCCCGCCACGAAGAGGTTGTCGCTCGGCACGCCGTTGAAGTGCACCGCGGCGTGTTCGTTGGTCTTCAAGCCGAGGTAAGTGAAGGTCACGCCGGGCTTGAGCGCGTAGCCATAGAAGGGCGGCGTGGTGAGCGGCAGCGCCCAGTGCGTCTTGGGCGGCGTGAGGCCCGTGGTCGCGCAGTCGTCGAGCACGGTGTGGTCGAAATGGCCGGGGCGGCAGGCGGCGTTGTAGGCCTCGAGCGTCTGCATGAAGGTGGCCTCGTCGAGCCCGAGCTGGCGGGCAAGCTCGGGCAGCGTGTCGGCCTGCGTGCCGGGAAAGACCGGCGGCATGAAACGCCCCACCGCCTTCGCATCGATGATCGACCAGGCGATCTGCCCCGGCTGCTGCGCCACGAGCCGGCCCCAGATCGCGTAGCGCTTGGGCCAGAAATCTTCGCCTTCGTCGTAGAAGCGTTTGGCTTCGCGGTTGACCACCACGCCGAGCGAGACACAGTCGATGCGGGTGCAGATGCCGCCGTCGTAGAGCGGCGCACGCGCATCGATGGCGACCATGTGCGCCTGGGTCGGGTCGCCGATGGCATCGGCGCCGCTGTCGATCAGGTGCTTGAGCAGCACGCCGCGGTTGAAGCGCGAGCCGCGGATGAGGAAGTTGTCGGCCGGCCACTCGCCGCGTGCGTTCTGGCCCCAGGCCTCGCGCAGCCATTCGCGGTTGGACTCGAAGCCGCCCGCCGCGAGCACGCAGGCCTTGGCTGCGAAGCGGCGCTCACCCGAGTGCGCAGCGACGAAGCGGCCGTCTTCCAGCTCGAGGCGGTCGACCGGCGTCTCGTAGCGCACCTGCACGCCCAGCCGCTCGGCGCTGCGGTAGTAGGCGTTGACGAGCGCCTTGCCGCCACCCATGAAGAAGGCGTTGGTGCGCGCGGTGTGCAGCGCGCCCGAGAGCGAGGGCTGGAAGTGCACGCCGTGCGAGCGCATCCAGTCGCGGCAGGTCGACGAGGCGCGGATCACGAGGCGCGCGAGGTGCTCGTCGGTCTTGCCGCCCGTCACCTTGAGCAGGTCTTGCCAGAACTCCTCTTCGGGGTAGGCGTCGACCAGCACATCTTGCGGGGCATCGTGCATGCAGCGCAGGTTGCGCACGTGCGGCGAGTTGCCGCCGCGCCATTCGCGCGGCGCGGCTTCGAGCATCAGCACCGAGGCACCGGCCTCGCGCGCCATCAGCGCGGCGCACAGTGCGGCGTTGCCGCCGCCGATCACAAGCACATCAACCATATCGGCCGCACTCTAGGTGGCCCGGCAGGCTTGCGCTAGACGGACCGGGGGCAAGCCCTCTTCAGCGTTCGTGAAGGCCTGCGGCGAGGAGGCCGTGGGCTCACTCCGCTTCGATCCGGGCCGCGCGGATCACCGCGCCCCAGCGGTCGATCTCGCGGGCCAGCAAGGCCTCCAGCTCGGCCGGCGAGCTGGCGGCCACGCGCATGCCGAGGCGCGCCAGCTTGTCACGCACCGCGGGCGAGGCCACGGCTTCGCGTGCGGCGCGGTTCAGCACCGCGATCACCGGCGCGGGCGTGCCGGCGGGCGCGGCCAGGGCATTCCACGAGGCCACGTTGTAGCCGGGCACGCCGGCCTCGATGGCGGTGGGCACCTCGGGCAGCGCCGGGTTGCGCCGGTCGGACGAGACGGCCAGCGCCTTCACCAGCCCGGCCTGCACCTGCGGCAGCATCGGCCCGAGGATCTCGAAGGCGAGGTCGATCTCGCCGCCGCGCAGCGCCGCCAGCACCGCGGGGCTGCCCTTGTAGGGCACGAGCGTGAGTTCGAGCCCGGCCACCGTCTCGAACATCTTGGCCGCAAGGTGCTGCGTGCTGCCGGGCGTGATGGTGCCCACATTGAGCCGGCCCTTGTGGGCCCGCGCGAAGGTGAGCACGTCCTGGAGCGACGCGAAGCGCGAGCCCGCCGTCACGAAGAGGCCGAGGTCGAAGTAGCCGAGCGTGCTGATGCCGGCGAAGCTCTTCTTCGTGTCGTAGGGCAGCTTCTTGAAGAGGCCCACGCTCACCGCGTTGCCGTTGCTCATGAGCAAGAGCGTGTGCCCGTCGGGCCGGGCCGACGCCACCGCCTGGCTGGCCACGATGCTGCCGGCGCTCGGCCGGTTGTCGACGACCACCGGCTGCCCGAGTTGCAAGGCCATCGACTCGGCCACGGCACGTGCGGTGATGTCGGCAATGCCACCGGGGGCGAAGGGCACGATGAGCGTGATGGGCTTGTCGGGAAACCTCGCCTGCGCGCGCACGAAGCCGGGCAGCGCCGCGGCGGCACCGAGGAGCGCCAGGGCGTGGCGGCGCGTCATGGGAGAGGCGGGGGTTTTCATGCGTCGGAGATGGGCAATTCTCTTCTCCTGGCTCAGAGCACCTGACCAAGTCGATCCAGGCCTTCTTCGGTGCCGCGCAGGCGCTGGGCGCGGTCTTCATGGCCATCGAGGTAGGCCAGTTGCTCGGTGTAGACCATGCGGGTGCCGCGCTTGACCGGCGAGAACTCCACCGTGACCAGCGACACCGAGAGCCGGCGCGCGTCGACGCTGATGTCGTAGGTGAAGACGATGCGGCGGGGCTCGGTGATGTCGAAGAACACCTTGTCGATGACCTGCAGGCGGCCGTCGGGGTGGCGCACCTCGTGGTGCTCGCGGCCGAGCGGGCGGAAGTCGAGGCTGTAGGCGGTGGTGTGCTCGGTGTGGCAATCGGACCAGGCGCGCTTCAGCTCGGGGTCGGCCCAGGCGCGGAACACCGCCTCGGGCGTGGCGGCGAATTCGCGTTCGATGATGAAGTCGGTGTGGGTCGCGGGCGTGTGCTTCATCGTTTGCCTTTCTCCTTCTGCGCGGCGAGGTAGGCCTCGAGCCGGTCGAACTGGGCGTTGAGCTGCACCTTGCGCTTGGCGACCCAGGCCTCCATCGCGTCGAGCGCCTTGGGCTCGATGGCGTAGGTGCGCACGCGGCCGGTCTTTTCAGACGCGACGAAGCCGCCGCGCTCCAGCACCGCGAGATGCTTCACCACCGAAGGCAAGGCGAGGCCGAGCGGCTCGGCCAGCTCCGACACCGAAGCGGGCCCGCGGCTCAGGCGCTCGAGCATGCCGCGGCGGCTGGCGTCGGCCAGCGCGAAGAACATGCGGTCGAGCCGCGCGGGGTCGGTGATGGCGCGCGTCATCTCAGGCGGTGGCCGGGTCGTAGAAGCGTTTGGCCAGGCCGGCGCGGCCCGGGTAGTACTTGAAGAAGGGCTTCGCCTGCTCGATGGTGCGCGCGACCGACGGGCGTGCCATCAGGCGCTCGACATAGTGGGCCAGGTGGCGGTGCTCGGGCGGCGGCGCGACGTAGGTCACGGCGTAGAAGAGCGAGGGTGCGGCGGCGCAGTCGGCCATCGTGAAGGCCTCGCCCGTCACCCAGGTGCGGCCGGCGAGCTGGCGGTCGATCAGGCCATAGGCCATCAGCAGCTTGGCCTTCGCCTCGGCCACGTGGATCGGGTCGCGATCGGCCTCGGGGCGCAGCAGGTCGCTGGTGTGGGCCTGCATGGGCGTCATCACGTAGAGGTCGAAGAGGCGGTCCCAGAGGCGCACGTCGAGCGCGGCGTCGGCCTCGTCGGGGATGAGTCGGCGCCCGGGCTGCGCATGGCGCTGCAGGTACTCGATGGCGATGCTGGTCTCGGGCACCACGCGGCCGTCGTCGACGAGCAGCGGCATCTTGCCGGTGGGCCAGAGCGCGACGAAGGCGGCGCGCTCGGCCGGGTCACCGAGGTTGACCAGGCGCCTGTCGGCCTCGATGCCCAGCTCGTCGAGGGCGATCAGCAACTTGTGGCAATACGACGAGAGCGGGTGGTAGTGCAGCGTGAGCGCCATTCGATGAGACCTCTTGAAACTTTCCTGATTCGGAAACTATAGAGGCCTTGGTGGAATGGCGCAAGACGGTTTCCACCTCGGCTAAGTTTTTGGAGTGAGCGGCAGGGCCTGCTCGCTGCGCTGCGGCCATGCGAAATTTCCGCCGCCCAGGTGATGCAGCGTGTGCAGCTCGGTGTTGTCGTCGCGGAACGACCAGCGGCCCCGGTCGAAGACCCGCGCATCGGCCGCGGCCCACACCACTTCGGCGGAGCAGGTGTCGTAGGCGTCTTCGGTGTGCGCCTCGGGGATGAGGCGGCATTCCATCCAGGCGACCGCGTCGGCCGCGAGCGGCAGGCCGAGCACGGGGCCGTTGAAGCTCGCGATGCCGTAGTGCTCGAACTTGTCGCTTACCTCACGGCCCGAGACGGTGCCGACGGCGTAGGTCTCGTTCAACAATGCACGCCCCGGCAGGCTCACGCTGAACGCACCGCTCGCCGCGATCAGCTCACGGGTGTAGGTCTTCTTGTCGATGACGATGGCGATGCGCGGCGGCGTGAACTCCACCGGCATCGACCACGCCGCGGCCATCAGGTTGCGCCGCCCGCCGTGGGCGCTGCCCACGAGCACGGTGGGGCCGTGGTTGATGAGGCGGGAGGCGTGGTGCAACTCGACGGTTTGTCTCATCCGACGAGTCTAGGCCGCTGCGCCCACGCACGCTCGAAGAGGGCATTCAGCTCGCCCTGCGGCACCTGCCCGTCGGCATAGCCCACGGTGCCCTGCTCGCGCAGCTCGAGGGCCGCCCGCCGCACGAGGCCGAGGGCCGCGCGTGCGATGGAGCCGCCCACGCTGATGCGCTTCACGCCCACGTCGATCAAGGCCTTGGCGCTGGAGGCCGACTCGTTGAGCCCCACCACGAGGTTGAGCGGGCCCGTGAGTTCGCGCACCAGCGTGCGGGCGCGTTCGGCATCGGCCACGCCGGGGGTGAACACACAGTCGGCACCGGCCGCGAGGAAGCGGTTGCCGCGTTCGATGGCCTGGTGCAGGCCTTTGTCGCCCCCGTGCTGGAACACATCGGTGCGGGCGTTCAGCACGAAGGCTTTTCCGGAAGCGCGCACCGCCGCGTGGGCCGCCGCGATGCGCGCCACGGCCTCGGCCTCGTCGAAGAGCTGGCCGGTGACGCGGTCGGTGTCTTCGATGTTGCAGCCGGCCGCGCCGGTGGCGATGGCGAGGCGCACCGACTCGGCCACCTGCTCGGGCGTGTCGCCGTAGCCGGCTTCGAGGTCGGCGTTGACCGGCAGCGGGATTGCGGCGGCGATGTGGCGCACGGCATCGAGCGTTTCGTCGCGGGTGACGGCGAGGCTTGCGTTGCGCACGTTGAAGTCAGGCTTGCCGAGCGAGAACGCAATGCCGGCGCTGGTGGTGCCGATGGCGGCGAAGCCGGCCTCGGCCAGCAGCACGGCGGTGCCGGCGTCCCACGCGTTGGGCATGACGAAGCCGCGTTCGGCGCGGTGCAGGTCGAGGAAGGCGAGGCCGGGCTCGGGTCGGGTCATGGCGGGCTCCTGTTGTGATGGGATGGCGCGATCGTCGGCCTGGCGCATCTGTGCGTCAAACGCATAATATTTCTCCAAATCATCGAAAACTTGCATTCATGGATTCCGACGCCCTGGCCACGTTTCTCACGGTGCATCGGCGCGGCGGGGTGTCGGCCGCGGCCGAGGCGCTGTCGCGCACGCAGTCGGCGATCAGCCGCCGTCTCGCCCTGCTGGAGCAGGAGGTGGGCGCCCCACTCTTCGAGCGCATCGGCCGCGGGCTGGTGCTGAGCGAGGTTGGCGCCGCGCTGCTGCCCTACGCCGAGCGGGTGGGCGCAGCCATCGGCGACGCCGAGGCCGCGGCCGAAGCGGCGCGCTCGGGCCGGGGCGGCACGGTGCAGGTGGTGACCGTGGGCACGCTGGCCGACGCGTCGCTTGCCGCAGCGCTGCAGCGCGCGAGGGCGCGTCAGCCCGGCCTGGACCTGCGCCTGCAGACGGCCACCAGCGCCGAGGTGAGTGCACAGGTGCGCTCGGGCGCCGCGTCGATCGGCCTGCGCTATTTCGACGACCCGGGTGCCGACCTGGAAAGCCGCGTGGTGCACACCGAGCGCCTGGTGGTCGTGTGCTCACCCTCGCACCCGCTCGCCGGCAAGCGGGTGAAGTCGCTCACGCTCCTGGCGAAGGAGCGCTGGCTCGCGTTCCCCGCGCCCGAGCGGCGCTCGGAGGCGTTTGCCACGACCGTGTTCGCCCAGTTCACCACCCGCGGCATCGAGGCGCTCGACTGGATCGCCATCGACAGCCTCACCGCGCAGAAGCGCATGGTGCAGGCCGGCTTCGGCCTTGCACTCCTCCAGGCGAGCGCCGTCACCGAGGAGCTGGCGAAGGGCGAACTCGCCGTGCTGAAGGTCGATGGCCTCGACGTGAGCGTGCCGGTGGTGCTCGTCACGCGCCAAGGCGGCTACCTGAGCGGCGGCGCGCAGGCGGTGCTGCGCGAGTTGACGCGGCGGGGTCGCTAGGCGCGCAGCCTCGCACCGGCCCACTGCCCGGCATCGACGAGGGTGCGCACCACGTCACCCACCACCCCCCGCGCGGCGAGCGCCGCGGGCGAGAGTTCTTCGTCCGACAGGCTGGCGAGCAGGCTGCGGCGCTGCGCCCCGGCGTCGGCGATCTTCAGCACCTGCAGGGCCTCCTGCGGCACGCGGGCGGTGGCCGCGCCCGGCTGCACGGTGGCGGCCCAGCCGGTGCGCACCGCGTCCATCAGGATCGCCAGGCCGTCGATGTCGGCCACGATGCGCGGCTTGCACTTCGCACGCGCGAAGGCCTGCTCCACCACGGCGCGCAGGCCGTGCGTGCCGCTCGGCATCACGAGCGGCAGGCTGGCGATGTCTTTCAGGCGCACCTGCTTGCCACGCGGCATGCCGGGCAACGATTTCGCGCCGATCAGGTACAGGCCTTCGTCGAGCAGGGGCGCCACGCTGAAGCGTGGTGTCGCCTCCGTCTCGAAGAGCACCGCGAGGTCGAGCTGGCGGGCGGTGAGCATGGCCGACAGGTTGCCCGAGAGGCTCTCGACCAGGTGCAAGCGGATCTCGGGGTAGCGCTCGCGCATCGCCTGCATCAGCGGCAGCGCCAGCACCGACGCGGTCGACGGCGCCAGGCCCACGCTCACCTGCCCGGCGAGGCGCTGCTGCCGCGCGGCCAGCGCCGCCTCGTCGGCATGGCGCACCGCCAGCTGCGCCTGCCGCCAGAAGGCGAGGCCCGCATCGGTGGGCGTCACGCCCGTCGGGCTGCGTTGCAGGAGCCGCGTGGCGAGCTCACCTTCCAGCCGGCTGATCTGCTGGCTGAGGGCCGAGGTGACGACGCCGAGGTCGGCCGCCGCACGGCCCATGCTGCCCAGTTCGACGACGCGGATGTAGTAGCGCAGTTGCCGCAGTTCCATGGGCGGCATGTTCGCATGCACGCGAGGCCCCCGGCCTCACCCCGCCAGCATGCGCACCTTCTTCATCGCCAGCGACGCCGCCGCGTTGCGCGTCTCGACGCCGAGCTTCTCGAACACGTGCTCGAGGTGCTTCTTCACCGTGGCCGGGCTGCTGCCGAGGATGTCGCCGATGTCGCGGTTGGTCTTGCCCTTGACGACCCAGTACAGCACCTCGGCCTCCTTCATCGTGAGCTTGAAGGCCTGCAGCAGCGCTTCGACGACGGCGGCGTCGGAGACCTCGCGCAGCACCATCAGCCAGTCGTCGTCGCTCGTGCGCTCTTGCAGCGAGAAGACGAGCTGGCGTTGCTGCTGGCTCACGGTGCGCGTCACGGTGAGGGGCTGACCTTCGCGGCCTTCGTCGGCCAGGGCCGATTGCTCGCCCAGCCACTGCAGCAACTCGGCGGGCACCTGGCCGGGGTCGACAGCGAAGTAGGCGTGCATCAGCTGGCGCGCGAGCGGTGTCTGCCACACGGCCTTGCCGCTCATGCGATCGTTGCTCACGTGCACCGCCATCGTGGCGTGGCCGAAGGCGTCGAGCGCGTTGCGCGCCTGCCGGGCCTGGCGCGCGCTCTGCATGTGCGCGGCCATGCGCGCCAGCACTTCCTGCGGGCGGATGGGCTTGGTGACGTAGTCGGCGCCGCCCGCGCCGAAGGCGGCCACCACATGCTCGGTGTCGGTGAGGCCGGTCATGAAGAGGATGGGGATGTGCGCGGTGTCGGGGTCGGCCTTCAGGCGGCGGGCGACCTCGAAGCCGTCCATGCCGGGCATCACCGCGTCGAGCAACACCACGTCGGGCACGGTCTGCGCGGCGCGCTGCAGTGCGGTCTCGCCGCTGGTGGCCACGAGCACGGTGTAGCCGGCTTCGTCCAGCGCGTCGTGCAGCAGCGAGAGGTTGTCGGGCACGTCGTCGACGATCAGCACCACATCGCTGGCGGTGCGGTCGGGCAGACGCGCGGTGTTGTGGTCAGAGGGTGGCGGGGTCATTCAGCGCTCGGCGCACCAGGGTGCTCATCGCATCGAGTTGGAAGTTGCGCGCCAGGCCGCGCAGGTGGGCCACGAAGCTGGCGCAGGCGGCATTGTCGCGCTCGATCTCGTCGAGCTTCTTCACGATGCCGCGGAAGTAGCCGAGGTGGATGAGCTCGTCGAGCGCCTTCAGTTGCGCTTCGTCGGGCAGCACCCAACTCGCCGGAGCGGGTGCGGCGCCCAGTTCGGCTTCGCGCGGCGCTTCGAGCCACTCGAGCTTCAGGCGCGAGCCGAGCCAGTCGAGCAACTCGTGCACGCGCACGGGCTTCAGCACGAAGTCTTGCGGGGTGATGCCGACGTCGTTCTCCAGGTCCTTGTCGAAGGCGTTGCCGGAGACGATGGCGATGGGCGCGTCGCTCAGGTGCTGCGCACGGATGGCGCGGATGGTGGCCCAGCCATCGATGCCGGGCATGGCGAGGTCCATGAGGATCGCGTGCGGCCCGAAGCCGGCCACCACCTCCAGCGCCTCGTGGCCGGACGCCGCCTGCATCAGCTCGAAACCGAGCGGCTGCAGCACGGTGGCGAGCAAGGAGCGGTCGACCTCTTCGTTGTCGACGATGAGGATGCGGCGGCGCTCGCCGCGGTAGCCGGTGCGCGTGGTGCGCGGCACTTCGAGCGCGGCCACGGCGCCGCGCGCTTCGGGCAGGAAGAGCTTGATGCGGAAGACCGTTCCCACACCCAGCGTGCTCGTCACGGTGAGTTCGCCGCCCATCAGGTCGGTGAGCATCTTGGCGATGGTGAGGCCGAGGCCCGTGCCGCCACTCGTGGTCTCGCTGCCGCGCGCGAAGGGCTCGAAGATGTGGGTCAGCTCCTCGGGCGCGATGCCGGGGCCGGTGTCTTCGATCTCGAAGACGGCCATCTCGCGCGCGTAGCGCAGGCGGAAGACGACGCGACCGGCCTGCGTGAACTTGACCGCGTTGCCCAGCACGTTGATGAGGATCTGCCGCAGGCGCTTCTCGTCGGCGCGGACCACTTCGGGCATCACCTCACCGAGGTCGGCGCGGAACTCGATGCCCTTGCCCGCGGCCTGCAGCTCGAACATGTGCACCAGTTGCTGCACGGCCTCGCGGAAGCGCAGCGGGCGTGGCTCCAGGCGCAGCTTGCCGCCCTCGATGCGGGCGATGTCGAGCGTGTGTTCGATGAGCGAGAGCAGGTGGTCGCCGCCGCGGCGGATCACGCTCACCGCTTGCCTCCGATGGCTGGGGATGGACGGGTCTTCTTCCAGCAGCTGCGCGTAGCCGAGGATGCTGTTGAGCGGCGTGCGCAGCTCGTGGCTCACGGTGGTGATGTAGCGGCTCTTCGCCTGGTTGGCGAGGTCGGCGGCGAGCTTGGCTTCCTGCAGCTGCAGGTCGGTCTGGCGGTGCGAGTCGATCTCGCGGCGCAGCGCGAGCGTCTGCTCGTGCGCCGCCTGCGTCTGGCGGTTGGACTCTTCCTGCGCCACCTGGCGGCTCTTGTGCGTCAGCACCAGCCACCACGCCACGATGCCGCTCACCAGCAGCAGCGCGGCAAAGGCCTTGATGAAGCCGAGCTTCAAGGCGGGGCCGAGCGTGTCCATCATCTCGCCGAGGTTGCGCAGCTCCTGCTGGTAGAGCAGCGCGAACACCCCCGCGAGCAGCGGCACCACGATGGCCATCACCAGCAGGTAGTGGCCGAGGCCGGTGTCGATGTAGGGCCACACCCGCTGTGGCAGGAGCTTGCGCAGGGCGCGCGACCACTGCGAGGAGAGGCGCGCTTCGGGCTTGCAGAGGTCGTTGCAGCGCGCGTCGAGCGAGCAGCACAGCGAGCAGATGTTGCCGAGGTAGGCGGGGCAATGCGCGAGGTCGTCGGATTCGTAATCGCGCTCACAGATCACACACTGCTGCAGGCCGGTGAAGAGGCCTTTCGACTGGCGGGCGATGTAGTAGCGGCCCTTGGTTGCCCATGCGATGAGGGGAGACACGACCATGGCGGTGATGAGCGCGATCAAGGCCGAGAACGCCTCGGCGAGCGGGCCGAACATGCCGAGGTACGCCGCGATGGACAGCACCGAGGCCGCCCCCATCGCGCCCACGCCGACCGGGTTCACGTCGTACAGGTGCGCGCGTTTGAACTCGATGCCGGGTGGCGACAAGCCCAGCGGCTTGTTGATCACTAGGTCGGCCACCACGGCCATGATCCAGCTGATGGCGATGTTGGAGTACAGGCCCAGCACGCCGCCCAACGCGCGGAACACGTCGAGCTCCATGAGCATCAAGGCGATCAACGTGTTGAACACCACCCACACCACCCGCCCCGGGTGGCTGTGCGTGAGGCGCGCGAAGAAATTGCTCCATGCCAGCGAACCGGCATACGCATTGGTGACGTTGATCTTCAGCTGCGAGACCACGACGAACACCATCACCGCCGCCACCGCCCAGCCCGGCCGAGAGAACACGTATTCGTAGGCGGCGAGGTACATCTGGTTCGGGTCGACCGCGCGGTCGGTGGGCACCGAGTGGCTGATGGCGAGGTAGGCGAGCAGCATGCCGCCCAGCATCTTCACCACGCCGGGGATCACCCAACCCGGGCCGCCGATCAACACCCCGGCCCACCAGCGCTTGCGGTTCTGCGGCGTCTTCTCGGGCATGAAGCGCAGGTAGTCGACCTGCTCGCCCATCTGCGTCATGAGCGCGATGCCCACCGTCATCGCGGTGCCGAAAAGATAGAGGTTGAACTGCGTGCCGTCGGCGCCGCCCACGGGCGCGCCGCCATAGTGGGCGATCTCGTTCAAGAGGTTCGGGTTGTGCCAGAAGACGAACACATACGGCACCACCAGCATCACGAGCCACAGCGGCTGCGTCCACACCTGCAGGCGGCTGATGGCCGTGACCCCGTGCGTGACGAGCGGGATCACCACCACCGCGCAGATCAGGTAACCCCACGCGGGCGGGATGTCGAAGGCCAGCTCCAGCGCATAGGCCATCACCGCCGCTTCGAGCGCGAAGAAGATGAAGGTGAAGCTCGCGTAGATGAGCGAGGTGATGGTCGAGCCGATGTAGCCGAAGCCGGCGCCACGGGTCAGCAAGTCCATGTCGAGACCATGCTTGGCGGCGTAGATGCTGATCGGCAGGCCGGCCAGGAAGATGATCAGGCCGGTGGCAAGGATGGCCCAGAAGGCGTTGAGGAAGCCGTACTGCACGAGCAGCGTGGCGCCCACCGCTTCGAGGATCAGGAACGACGCGGCGCCGAAGGCCGTGTTGGCCACGCGCATCTCCGACCACTTGCGGAAGGCACGCGGCGTGAAGCGCAGCGCGTAGTCCTCCATCGTCTCGCGTGCGACCCAGCTGTTGTAGTCGCGGCGGACCTTCACCACGCGCTGCACGGCGTCACCTCGCTGCACCGATTCGGTGCCAGCGGCAGGTGCCACGGCGGGCCCGAGGGGAGGCATCGGCGGGTCCGATGGGGTGGCAAGCTTCATGCGTTGACTAGGCGCAAGCACCATGCCACCAGGCATGTCTGCGCCCTAAGATGCGGCACTTTTCTCGTCACTGCTCGCCCTGCGCACCATCATGGAACTGACTCCACGCGAAAAAGACAAGCTCCTGATCTTCACCGCGTCGCTGCTCGCCGAGCGCCGCAAGGCCCGCGGGCTCAAGCTCAACTACCCCGAAGCCGTGGCGATGATCAGCGCCGCCATCATGGAAGGCGCGCGAGACGGCAAGACCGTCGCCGCGCTGATGAGCGAGGGCAAGACCGTGCTCACACGCGACGACGTGATGGACGGCATCCCCGAGCTGATCCCTGAAATCCAGGTCGAAGCGACCTTCCCCGACGGCACCAAATTGGTGACCGTGCACCAACCTATTGCATGACCGCTGGAGCCCCCACATGACCCGTCTTGCCGCTTTCATCTCACTGGCCCTCGCGGCCCCCGCCTTCGCCCACGACGGCCACGGCCCCACCGGCTCTCACTGGCATGCCACCGACACCTTGGGCTTCGTCGTCGTGCTGGCCCTGGCGGGCGCGGCCATCTGGTTCAGCCGGAGGAAGTGATGACGCCCGGCGAGCTCTTCACCGACGGGCCCGACCATGTGCTCAACGCCGGCCGCCGCACCGCCACCCTCGTGATCGAGAACACCGGCGACCGGCCGATCCAGGTCGGCTCGCATTACCACTTCGCCGAGACCAACGCAGCCCTCCGGTTTGACCGCCAGGCCGCGCGCGGCATGCGGCTCAACATCGCCTCGGGTACGGCGGTGCGCTTCGAGCCGGGGCAGCAGCGCACGGTCGAGCTGGTCGACTACGCCGGCGAGCGCAAGGTGTATGGCTTTCGCGGCCTGGTGCAGGGCGCGCTCTGATCTCATCCTTCCAAGAACAACGACATGGCAACCATCACAAGACGCGCCTATGCCGAGATGTTCGGCCCCACCACCGGTGACCGTGTGCGGCTGGCCGACACCGGCCTGATCGTCGAGGTGGAGAAGGACTACACCCTCGCCGCCGGCACCTACGGCGAAGAGGTGAAGTTCGGCGGCGGCAAGACCATCCGCGACGGCATGGGCCAGAGCCAGCGGCTCGCCAAAGACGTGGCCGACACGGTGATCACCAACGCGCTGATCATCGACCACTGGGGCATCGTCAAGGCGGACATCGGCCTCAAGCACGGCCGCATCAGCGGCATCGGCAAGGCCGGCAACCCCGACGTGCAGCCGGGCGTCGACATCGTCATCGGCCCGGGCACGGAGATCATCGCGGGCGAAGGCCACATCATCACCGCCGGTGGCATCGACACGCACATTCACTTCATCTGCCCGCAGCAGATCGAGGAAGCCTTGATGAGCGGCGTGACCACCATGCTCGGCGGCGGCACCGGCCCCGCCACCGGCACCTTCGCCACCACCTGCACGCCGGGCCCGTGGCACATCCACCAGATGCTGAAGGCGGCCGAGAGCTTCCCGATGAACCTGGGCTTCCAGGGCAAGGGCAACGCGAGCCTGCCCGGTGCGCTGGACGAGCAGATCGAAGCCGGCGCGTATGGCCTCAAGCTGCACGAGGACTGGGGCACCACGCCCGCGGCCATCGACAACTGCCTGTCGGTCGCCGAGCGGCACGACGTGCAGATCACCATCCACACCGACACGCTCAACGAGTCGGGCTTCGTCGAAGACACCATCGCCGCGTTCAAGGGCCGCACCATCGCGACCTTCCACACCGAAGGCGCGGGTGGCGGGCATGCACCCGACATCATCAAGTGCGCGGGCCTCTCGAACGTGCTGCCCTCGTCGACCAACCCGACGATGCCGTACACGGTGAACACCATCGACGAGCACCTCGACATGCTGATGGTGTGCCACCACCTCGACGCGTCGATCGCCGAAGACCTGGCGTTTGCCGAGAGCCGCATCCGGCGCGAGACGATCGCGGCCGAAGACATCCTGCATGACGTGGGCGTGTTCTCGATGATGTCGAGCGACAGCCAGGCGATGGGCCGTGTGGGCGAGGTGATCATCCGCACCTGGCAGACGGCCGACAAGATGAAGCAGCAACGCGGCACGCTGCCCGAAGACAACGCGCGCCACGACAACTTCCGCGTCAAGCGCTACATCGCCAAGTACACGATCAACCCGGCCATCACGCAGGGCATCTCGCACGAGGTGGGCTCGGTGGAAGTGGGCAAGCTCGCCGACCTGGTGGTGTGGAAGCCGGCGTTCTTCGGCGTGAAGCCGTCGCTGATCCTGAAGGGCGGCGCCATTGCCGCCGCCGCGATGGGCGACCCGAATGCATCGATCCCCACGCCGCAGCCGGTGCACTACCGGCCGATGTTTGCAAGCTTCGGCGCAGCGATGAACGCCACCTGCGTGACCTTCGTGTCGCAGGCCGCGCTCGACCTCGGCGTGCCCGAGAACCTTGGCCTGCAGCGCCGCGCGGTGGCGGTGAAGAACACCCGCAAGATCACCAAGGCCGACATGGTGCACAACAGCGGCACGCCCAAGATCGAGGTCGACGCACAGACCTACGAAGTGCGCGCCGACGGCCAGCTGCTCACCTGCGAGCCGGCCACCGTGCTGCCGATGGCGCAGAAGTACTTTCTCTTCTGAGCTGAACCGCATCGCCGCCACGCGGGAGCGCCGCGGCGATTATTTCAACGCTGTCGCAAATCGTCGTGCCAGCGCGTGATCGACACGCGCTGGCAGCACGTTCAATGGGCGCCACAACAAGCGCGCCCACGCTCAGCCTCATGGCCGGGCCGGCGCATTCCAACCCAGCCAGAGGAGTGCCCCATGAACCTGTCATCCCCCACGTCGTTCCGCCTCACCCCCATCGCCGCATCGCTCGCGCTGCTGGCCACGCTCGCCGCCTGCGGCGGAGGTGGCGACGACGGCCCGAGCAGCAACAACGGCAACAACAACGTCAGCCAGGAGCAGGCGCAAGCCGCAGGCGTGAACAGCACCGTCATCCCTAACGACACCAGCGAGGCGATGGCCGTCGCCCTCAGCACCGCGCAGACCGTGGTGGCCGGTGGCCAAGCGAACAGCACCTACACCTGCCCCGGTGGCGGCACCGCCGTCTTCACCGCCACGGGCGCATCGCTCGCACTGCTCGGCAACCACCAGTTCGACAGCGGCGAGCAATACACCCTCACCTACACCCACTGCCGGGGCGCGCTCGGTGCCGCGAGCGTCAACGGCTCGCTCTCGCTCACGGTCAACAGCGCCTCGGGCAGCGACTTCTCCGTCAGCTCCGCCACCAGCAACGTGGTCGTCGCCCTGCCGCTGCGCACGGTGCGGCTGAACGGCAACTCGTCGCTCACCCACACCGTGGTGACGAACGGCAGCACGACCACCACCACCGACCACTGGACGACGCCGAACCACACCGCCACGGTGACCACCGGCGCCCACACCAGCACCTTCAGCTACTCAGGCGTCGACCTCACGCGCAGCGTGACCACCACGAACGGCGCCGTCACCGGCTCCACCTTCAGCGGCACGACCACCTATTCGTCGAACACGTTGCTCGGCCCGTTCACAGTGACGCTCGCCACCGTGGGCACCGCCACCTACGACGCCCTCGGCCGCCCCACCGACGGCACCTGGACGCTCACCCTGCCCTACAACGCGCTCACGCTCGACATCGACGGTGCGGCGAATCGGGTGACGCTGATGGTCGACCACGGCGCCAACGGCAGCATCGAGCACACCTTCACCTGGACGGTGAACCAGGCGCTGAACCAGGCGGGTTGATCGACGTCAACGACTCAAAGGCAGGCGCAGGCACACGAGGTGCCCTGCGCTCGTTTGCTCGAACGACAACTCGCCGCCCAGGCGCCGGGCCCCTTGGCGTGCGATGGCCAGGCCGAGGCCGGTGCCCGCCACGTGGCGGCTCGCATCGCCCCGCGCAAAGGCCTGCTGCAGGTGCTCACGATCGGCCGGCGCGATGCCCGGCCCCGCGTCGTGCACCTCGAGCACCGCATGCGGCCCCTGCGTCGTGAGGTTCACGCGCACCGGCGGCCGGCCATGCTTGAGCGCGTTGTCGACCAGGTTGGCCACCATGCGCTCGATCAGCAAGCCGTTGACACGATGGACCGGCAGCGCCTGCGGCGCCTCGACCGACAACTCGGCGGCCGGCCGGTCGGCGCGGGCCACCACGGCCCGCACCAGCGCCGCCACGTCGACCGTCTCGTTCAAGGGCAGCTCGCCGCTGCGCACGAAGTCGACGAAGCTTTCCACCAGCCGGTCGGCCACCTGCACGTTGCGCACGATGGCGGCGCGGCGGGTGGCGGTGTCGGCGCTGTCGGGCATCAGCTCCACCGCCATGCGGATGCGCGACAGGGGGCTGCGCAGGTCGTGCGACACCCCGGCCAGCAGCAAGGCACGCTCGCGTTCCTGCTGGCGCAGGTCGCGCAGCAGCTCGGCGTGCGCCGCTTCGATCTCGGCCACCTCGGGTGGCACCTGGGTGTCGCTCGTCACGTCACCGCTGCGGCCTTCGCGGATCTGCCGGCGCAGCCGCTCGAGCGGGCGCGTGAGCTTGCGGGTGAACGACCAGGCCGCCCACGCGAGCAGCGAGCCGCCCACCAGCGTGAGCAGCAGCAGCCGCCAGGTCCACTGTGGCTCCATCACACGGCCCGGCAGGCCATACCAGACGAGGCGCCCGTCGGGCCGCTCGATCTCGAGCCAGGTGACGCCGCCCTCACCCGCCGCCTCGGCCAGCGAGAAGGCCAGGCGCCGCACCACGATGCCCTGGGCGGCGAGTGCGCCGCGCAGCGCATCGACACGCGGCGCGATGGGCCACGACCAGATCACCGGCGTGGGCTGCGTGTCGCGCTGCACCAGCGTCACGCCGTCGGCGGCCGGCGGCGGCATGCCGGGCATGGCCTGCCGCAAGATGGGCGCCCACAGCTGCGCCTGCAGCACCGCCACCGTGCGGCTGCGCTCGATGTAGAAGACCAGGCTGAAGAGCGTGATCATGGCCGCGGCCAGCAGCAGCTGCAGCACGAAGAGCCGCATGAAGAGGCTGTCGAAGCGGCGCCAGGTCGGAGCGCTCATCGACGGTCCTCAGCCTCTCGGCACGAACACATAGCCCTCGCCGCGCACGGTGTCGATCCACTCCAGGCCGGGGCTGGCCTCGCGCAGCTTGCGCCGCAGGCGTGTCACCTGCACGTCGACCGTGCGGTCGAGCGGCTTGTAGCCGCCGGTCTGCACCGACTCGCTCAGCGCCTCGCGCGACAGCGCCTGGCCCGGCACACGCGCGAGCGTGACGAGCAGCTTGTATTCCACGCTCGTGAGCGTGACCACGCCGGCCGCGGCGGTGACTTCGCGCTTCACGAGGTCGATCACGAGGCCATCGAAACGCAGCACCGGCACCTCGGCGCGGCCCGGTGCCGTGCGGCGCAAGAGCGCACGCACGCGCGCCACCAGTTCACGCGGCTCGAAGGGTTTGGCGAGGTAGTCGTCGGCCCCGATCTCCAGGCCGAGCACACGGTCGAGCGGGTCGCCGCGTGCGGTGAGCATCACGAGGCCCAGGTGCGGATGGGCGGCACGCCAGCGGCGGCACAGGTCGTAGCCGTTGGCATCGGGCAGCATCACGTCGAGCAGCACCAGCTCGGGCTGCAGCTGCTGCAGTGCGCGCTCGCCGTCGCCGCCGGTCAGCACGCCATGCACCGCCCAGCCCTCACGCTGCAGCAGCTCGACCAGCATCTCGCCCAGCTCGGCATCGTCGTCGACCAGCAGCACCAGGGGCTTGCCGCCGCGAGGAAAAGGAGAGGCCGTGCTCATGGCCGGCCAGTGTAGGGGCGTGGTCGGCGCGACAGCGCCATGTTTCAGCGCTGTCGCAAATCGTCGCAGGCGGGTGGGGAACCCGCTCGGACAGAGGACATCAGGGGGTGCAGGTGACGACGATGTTGGTGGGCGTGCCGGTGGTGACCGTGCCGGGGCTGCCGCTGGTCACCGAACAGGTCTGACCGCCGGCCGGTTGCCCCTGAACACTCACGGAAAACGCCGTGCCGTTGGATTGAATGCCAGAGAAGGCGAAGCCGCCGCTGGTGTTCACGATCAAGTCCGTGGTGTTGCCGCTGGCCGTCAACGTCAACCGCAGCGTCACGTTCGCGCCACTTGCCAGGCCGACAACGGTCCCGCTGATGGACCCCGTCACGGCGCAGGTCACCAGCACATTCTCGACGTCATCGCCCTTCGAGTTGATCGTGCCGGTGTTGTTGGACGCAGTGCAGGTGGCACTGGCAGGGTTCGTCAGCACGGTGACGTTGTAGTCATCCCCATCGTCCAGCGTGTTGTTGAAGGTGAAGCGGCCGTTCTGCGTGAGGGTGAGGTTGTCCTTGCCGTTGTTCTGCAGGATCACGCTGGTGCCGGTGGGCAGGCCGGTGAGCGTGCCGCCCACGGTGGCAAAACCGAAGAACAAGCACCCGGTCAAGGCCAGGCTGGCAACCAGCACACTCGAAATGACGACAACGCGACGGCGCATGACTCTGTCTCCCTGAACGCCCGCTCTCGAAAACGGCAGGCAACGGCCAGAAGAATAGCCGAGTCACCCGCCGCCCGCCTCTGACTCAGGTCACCTTCCCCGTCGCCTTCAGCCGCTCGATCACCACCTTCTCGCGCGCCATCGTGTCTTCGGCGAACTTGCGGTACTGCTCGGGGCTCATGTAGAGCAGCTCCTGGTCGTAGCGGCCCATCACCTCGATGTGGTTGCTCATCTCGATGGCGCGCTTGAAGGTGTCGTGCAGCTTCTTCACGACGGCCGGGTCCATGCCCTTCGGGCCCACCAGGCCGTAGGGCGAGTTCTGCACGATGGGGATGCCCAGCTCGGTGAGCGTGGGCGCATCGGGGAATTTCTTGGCGCGGGTGCCACCCCAGGTGCACAAGAGGCGCAGCTTGCCGCTCAGCACGTGCGGGCCGAAGCCGATGCTGTCGGCCACCGCCATCACCTGGCCGCCGAGGATGGCCGGGATGATCTCGGCCATGCCTTTGTAGGGGATGTGGTTCATCTCGATGCCGAGGCGGTGCGAGATGTCTTCCATCGTGAGGTGCGGCGTGGTGTAGATGCCGCTGGTGGCGTAAGTGAGCTTGCCGGGATTCGCCTTCGCCCAGGCCACGAGGTCGGCCCAGGTCTTGAGGGGCGAATCGGCCGGCACCGCGATGCCGAACGAGTAGCCGGTGATGCCGATCACGTAGCTGAATTCGGTCACCGGGTTCCAGGTGATCTTCTGCGTGTAGGGCAGGCGGAACACGCTGATCGGCAGCTGCGCGAGCGTGTAGCCGTCGGGCTTGGCCTGCAGCAGCAGCTGGCCGGCCATCGTGCCGCCGCCGCCCGGCTTGGCTTCCACGATCACCGTCTGCCCGAAGAGCGGCGAAGCGTTGTCGGCCATCACCCGGAACATCGCATCGGTGGAGCCGCCGGCCGCAAAGGCGAGCAGCAGCTTGATGGGCTGGCTGGGGAAGCTGGCCTGCGCGTGCAGCGGCCCTGCGATGCTCGAGGTGGCGGCCGCGGCACTGGCGAATCGAATGAAGTCTCGGCGTTGCATGAAAGGCTCTCCAGTGAGGGGGATGCGCTGCATCTTCACACCCACCGAACAGCACGCCAGTGAGTGCTTCCCCGCAGCTGTTCCGCGCGGTGAAACAAGCGCGCTGCCGAGGGCGATACTCGTGTCATTCGCGCTTCGGAGATTCCCCATGTTGCACGACCTGCTGCCCCCGCTGCCGCTGCTGCTGGCCTTCCTCACGGCCAGCTTCATCCTCGCGATCACGCCCGGCCCGGCGGTGGTCTACATCCTCGCGCGCACGCTCTCGCAAGGGCGCAGCTCGGGGCTCGCCTCGGTGGCGGGCGTGGCACTCGGCAACCTCGGCAACGCCATCGGCGCGGCGGTGGGGCTGGCCGCGCTCTTCGCCGTCTCGTCGGCCGCGTTCACGGTGGTGAAGTGGGCCGGCGCGGCCTACCTCATCGTGATGGGCGTGAAGATGCTGCGCTCGGCCGGCGCCGCAACCACTGCGAGCAACCCGCAGGTGGAGCCGCTGAAACGCTGGCGCATCTTTCGCGACGGGTTTCTCGTCGCGCTGCTCAACCCGAAGACGGCGCTCTTCTTCGCGGCCTTCCTGCCGCAGTTCATGACCGCGCACGCATCGCCGCTCCTGCAAAGCCTCGCGCTCGGCGCGAGCTTCGTGGCGGTGGCGGCCTGCACCGATCTCTTCTACGTGCTTGCGGCCAGCCTCGTGGCGCCACGCCTCGGCCAGCTGGGCGCGCAGGCCCGCTGGGGCCAGCGGGCGGCGGGTGCGTCGTTCATCGGCCTGGGGCTGCTCACGGCCTTCTCGAGCCGCCCCGCCACGAAGTGAGCCGTCAGCGCTGCGGCGCGAAGGCGATCACGTGGTCCATGTCGAGCCGCACGCCGATGGCTTCGTGCAGGGCATGGTTGTGGTGCGATGGCACGAGCGCCAGCACCCGCGCGCCGCTCGCCAGCTGCAGCGTGTAGAGGATCTCGGCACCACGGAAGGCCTTGTGCTGCACGGTCGCGCGCAGCGGGCTGGCGTCGTCGTGCAGCACGTCGTCGGGCCGCATCAGCACCTGCACACGCTCGCCCGCCACGCAGGGCTGGCCGGTGTCGGCATGGCGCAGCGGCTCGGGTGACGACACCTCGCCCAGCTCGAAGCGCACGCGCTGCGGCGACACGACCTCGGCATCCACGAAGACCCCCTGGCCGATGAAGTCGGCGACGAAGCGACTGTTGGGCCGGTGGTAGAGCTCGTAGGCGCCGGCGATCTGCTGGATGCGCCCGGCGTTCATCACCGCGATCTCGTCGGCCATCGCAAAGGCTTCGTTCTGGTCGTGCGTGACGAACACGGCCGTGGTGCCCGAGGCCTTGAGGATGGCGCGCACCTCACCAGCCAGCTGCTCGCGCAACTCGACGTCGAGGTTGGAGAAGGGCTCGTCGAGCAGCAGCAGGCGCGGCTGCGGCGCCAGCGCACGGGCCAGCGCCACCCGTTGCTGCTGGCCGCCCGAGAGTTCATGCGGGTAGCGATCGGCCGCCGCGGCGAGGCCGACCGTGTGCAGCAGCGCCATCGCGCGGTCGTCGGCGGCGCGCTTGTCGGCCACGCCGAAGCCCACGTTGCGCAGCACCGTGAGGTGGGGAAAGAGCGCGTAGTCCTGGAACACCATGCCGATGCGGCGCTCTTCGGGCGGCACGTGGCGCTGCGCACTGCCCACCACCTGGCCGTCGATGCGCACCTCGCCGTCGCTCACCCGCTCGAAGCCGGCCACGCAGCGCAGCACCGTGGTCTTGCCGCAGCCCGACGGGCCGAGCAGGCAGCACACCGTGCCGGCGGGCAGCGTGAGGTCGAGTTCGCCGAAGGTCGGCTGTGCGCCGTAGCGGTGGCCGAGTCGGCGCAGTTCGAGGACGGGGGGCGGTGTGGGCTGCATGGTCGGCGGTGCGAGACAGGGGCGCACCTTACACTGCCCGCGGCCCGCCATGACCTCGATTCCGCTCTCCCACGCCCCGCATCCCACCCGCTGGCTGACCTGGTGGAGCCTCGTCATCGCCGCGGTGGTGGCGGTGCCGGTGGTGTCGGTCGCCATGAGCCTCTTCAACGCCGGCACCGGCGGCACCTGGGCCCACCTCGTGGCCACCCTGCTGCCCGAATACCTGCTGACGAGCCTCGTGCTCTGCGTAGGCGTGGGCGTCGGCGTGGCGCTGCTGGGCGTGGGCGCGGCGTGGCTGGTGACGCACCTCGACTTCGTCGGCCGCCGCCATTTCGAATGGCTGCTCGTGCTGCCGCTGGCGATGCCGGCCTACGTGATGGCCTACACCTACACCGACCTGCTGCAGTACGCCGGCCCGGTGCAGCGTGCCTTGCGCGAGGCCTTCGGCTGGAGCCGCGCCGACTACTGGTTTCCCGACGTGCGCAGCACCGGCGGCGCGGTGGCGATGTTCATCTGCGTGCTCTACCCCTACGTCTACATGCTGGCACGCACGGCTTTCCTCGAGCGCGGCGGCGGTGTGATGGAAGCCGGCCGCTCGCTCGGGCTGACGCCGTGGAAGAGCTTCCTGCGGCTGTCGATCCCGATGGCGCGGCCGGCCATTGCGGCGGGCGTGGCCCTCTCGCTGATGGAGACGCTGGCCGACTACGGCACCGTCTCGTACTTCGCGGTGCAGACCTTCACCACCGGCATCTACCGCGCCTGGTTCTCCCTCGGCGACCGCGCCGCCGCGGCACAGCTCTCGATGTGCCTGCTTGGCTTCGTGCTGCTGGTGCTCGCGATGGAGCGGGTGTCGCGCGGGCGCGCCCGCTACCACGGGCCCGGCCTGCGCCCGCAGCCGCCGCGCGGTGCACGCCTGCGGGGCTGGCGCGGCGCCTTGGCTTTCGCGGCTTGCTGCGTGCCGCTGCTGCTGGGCTTCTTCCTCCCCAGCGGGGTGCTGCTGCACATGGCGCTCACCGATGGCGATGCGCAGTTCGGCGCACGCTTCTTCGAACTCGCGCGCAACAGCCTCGTGGTGTCGGGCCTCACTGCGGTCATCGCGGTGACGCTGGCCCTGCTCGTGGCCTACGCACGCCGGCTCGACCCCGGCCCCATCGCCCGCAGCGCGCATTGGGCAGCTGGCATGGGCTACGCGCTGCCCGGCTCGGTGATCGCGGTGGGCGTGCTGATCCCGGTGGCGCGGCTCGACAACGCGCTTGCCCTCTGGCTGCGCGAAAGCTTCGGCTGGCAGGTCGGCCTGCTCATCACCGGCAGCATCGCCGCGCTGGTGTTCGCCTGCGTGGTGCGTTTCCTCACCGCTGCGCTGCAAACGGTCGACTCGGCCCTGCACCGCGTCACGCCGCACATGGACGACGCCGCACGCAGCCTGGGCCTCACCCCGGCGCGCACGCTGATGCGGGTGCACGTGCCGCTCTTGCGGCGTGGCCTGCTCACCGCGGCGCTGCTGGTCTTCATCGACGTGATGAAGGAGCTGCCGGCCACGCTCGTGATGCGGCCCTTCAACTTCGACACGCTGGCGACGCAGGCCTACCGGCTGGCGTCGGATGAGCGGCTGGCGGAGGCTTCAACCGCGTCGCTCGCGATCGTGGTGGTGGGGCTGCTGCCGATGATCGTGCTGTGTCGGCAGATTGCGAAGGATCGCGGCTGACGCACATGCCCGTTTGGGCCCTGCGGCTGAGCGGCAACGCGGGCGCAGGGGGAGGGGCTCCGTTCATGTCCCTTCTTGGTGAACGCTCCCGCGTTCACCAATTCATTCCTTTACTTCACTGCGTCCCTCCCCCTGCACCCGCGTTGCGACACGCACTGCCATATGAAGAAGGAGCTTGCTCAGGCCGTGCCGGCACGCGGTGGTGGGGTGCCGCATGGAGCGAAGTAAAGGAGGAGCGCGTGATCGCGGGAGCGATCACGCGCGGGGGACATGAGCGTAATGCGGCGCCCCAGCGCCGCGTGCTCGCGCAGACGTCGAACGTTCAGCGCCAACCAGCGCGATCAAACACCTTCTGAGCCGCCGCCGTGTTCGGCGCCCACTTCGCCAGCGGCGTCTCGTCGGCCTTGAACGGCCCGAGCTTGTCGAGCGCCGGGTTTTTCACCGAGGCGCTCTTCACCACCGGCCATTCGTTGTTGCCGTCGGCGAAATAGGTCTGCGCCGAATCGCTCGCCAGGTATTCGAGGAACTTGACCGCGTTGGCCTTGTTGGGCGCGGTCTTCACGAGGCCGCCGCCCGACACGTTGACGTGTGTGCCCCAGGTCTTCTGGTTGGGCCAGACCACGGTGAGGGCGGCCATGTCCTTCACGTCTTCGGGCTTGGTCGAGCGCATCAGGCGCGCGACGTAGTAGCTGTTGGAGATCGCCACGCCGCACTCGCCGGCGGCCACGGCGCGCAGCTGGTCGGTGTCGCCGCCCTTGGGCGCGCGGGCGAGGTTGGCCACCACGCCCTTGGCCCACTCTTCGGTCTTGGCTTCGCCGTGATGCGCGATCAGCGCGGCGCCCAGCGAGAGGTTGTAGGGGTGCGAGCCTGAGCGCACGCAGATCTGGCCCTTCAGTCGCGGGTCGGCCAGGTCTTCGTAGGTCTGCACCCACTCGGGCTTGATCGTCTTGGCGTTGTAGACGATCACACGGGCGCGGGTCGAGAAGGCCAGCCAGTTGGCGGTGCGCAGGTGCGCGGGCACACGCGCGTCGAGAAGCTTGCTCTGCACGGGAGCGAACACGCCGGCCTTGTCGGCGATTTCCAGGCGCGAGGCGTCGACGGTGATGAACACGTCGGCCGGCGAGCTGGCGCCCTCGTTCTTGATGCGCTCGAGCAGCTCGTCTTCCTTGCCCTCGATGCGGTTGATCTTGATGCCGGTTTCTTTGGTGAAGTTCGCGTACAGCGCCTCGTCGGTCTGGTAGTGGCGGGCGGTGTAGAGGTTGAGCACCTGGGCCTGGGCGGCAACCGCGCCGGTGGCCAGCAGGGCCGCCGCAAGGGTGCGGAGGAAGGAAGTCGTCATGGCGTGTCCTGGAAGTGGCGGTGGGTCTTGGTAGACCCCGGAACGAAGGATCGTATCAGGAACGATTCTCATTCACGAACCGCCCTGCCACCCGCCCGGCCCGGCAATTGCTGAGACACTGCCCGCCATGCTGACCGTCAACAAACTCATCGCGCAGGGCCACGGCCTTGCCCCCGTGCTGCTCAAGCGCGCCGCCACCGTGGTGCTCGACTGGGACACCCGCCAGAAAAGTCGCTTCGACACCGAAGACTCGCAGGGCCGCACGCTAGGTGTCTTCCTGCCGCGCGGCAGCGTGGTGCGCGGTGGCGACGTGCTGGTGGCCGAAGACGGCTCGCTCATCAAGGTGATCGCCACGCCGCAGCCGGTGCTGGTGGTGCGCACCTGCCCCGAGCACGGCACGCCGCTCGACCTGCTGCGTGCGGCCTACCACCTGGGCAACCGCCATGTGCAGCTCGAAGTGCAGCCCGACCACCTGCACCTGGAGCCCGACCATGTGCTGGCCGACATGCTGCGCCACATGCACCTGATCGTGACCGAGGAGCTCGCGCCGTTCGAGCCGGAAGGCGGCGCGTATGCGGCGGGTGGGCATGGGCATGCGCACGGCGGCCACGGTCATGCTCACGGCCACCAGCACGACCACGGTCACGCGCATGACCACGGCCACGTCCACGGCCCCGGCTGCGGGCACGACCACTGACATGCGCTCGTCGCCCCGCTCGCCCCAGCCCACCCCGCTGAGCGCGTCATCGCTGCTGCAGCTGATGTGGCTGGCCTCCCCGGCCTTGCCGGTGGGCGGTTTCAGCTATTCCGAAGGGCTCGAATCGGCGGTCGAAGCCGGCCTGGTGACGAACGAAGCGCAGGCCGGCGACTGGCTGCTCGACCAACTCACCCTCTCGCTCGCCCGCGCCGACCTGGCCGTCGCCGGCAAGGCCTTCAAGGCGTGGCAGCGCGGCGACGACACCACCGTGGCCGAGCTGAACGCCTGGGTCACCACCACCCGCGAATCCGCCGAGATGCGGCTGCAGACCGAGCAGATGGGCCGCTCGCTCGTCGAGTGGGTGAAGAACCGCGGCGTGAGCGACGCGCGTGTCGCCACGCTGGCCGCGCTCTCGCCCGCGCCCACCTGGCCGTTGGCCTTCGCGCTCGCCGCCGCGCAGACCGGCGCACCGCTGCGCGAGGCCATGCTGAGCTTCTGCTTCGGCTGGGCCGAGAACATGATGCAGGCGGCCCTCAAGGCCGTGCCGCTCGGCCAGAGCGGCGGGCAGCGCGTGCTCGCCCGCTTGAGCGCCGCCATCCCCGGCGCAGTCGACCACGCCCTGGCCCTGGCCGACAGCGAGCGCCAGGCCTTCACTCCGATGCTGGCGATCCTGTCGGCGCAACACGAAACCCAGTACTCACGCCTCTTCCGATCATGAGCACCCTTCATTCCATTCCCGGCCGCACCAAGAAACTGCCTCCCCTGCGCGTGGGCGTGGGTGGGCCGGTGGGCTCGGGCAAGACGACGCTGGTCGAGATGCTGTGCAAGACCATGCGCGAGCAGTACGACCTCGTCGTCGTCACCAACGACATCTACACCAAGGAAGACCAGCGCCTGCTCACCGTGGCCGGTGCGCTGGAGGCCGACCGCATCATGGGTGTGGAAACCGGCGGCTGCCCGCACACCGCCATCCGCGAAGACGCGTCGATCAACCTCGAAGCGGTCGACCGCATGCTCGCGAAATATCCGAACGCCGACGTCGTCTTCATCGAGTCGGGGGGCGACAACCTCGCGGCCACCTTCAGCCCTGAACTTTCCGACCTGACCATCTACGTGATCGACGTGGCCGCCGGCGAGAAGATCCCGCGCAAGGGCGGCCCCGGCATCACCAAGAGCGACCTCTTCGTCATCAACAAGACCGACCTCGCGCCCTACGTCGGCGCCAACCTCGAGGTGATGGAAGCCGACACGAAGCGCATGCGGCCGAACAAGCCCTTCGTGATGAGCAACCTCAAGACGCAGGCCGGGCTGAAAGACGTGATCGCCTTCATCGAGACCAAGGGCATGCTGAAGGCTTGATCGCCATGCTGACGCTCTACACCGCCCCCGGCACCTGCGCGCTCGCCTCGCACATCGCGCTCGAACAGGCCGGTGCCGACTACCGCATCGAGCGTGTCGACTTCAAGAGCTCGCAGCAGCGCTCGCCCGAGTACCTGAAGCTCAACCCGCGCGGGCGCGTGCCGGCGCTCGTCACCGAGCACGGCGTGCTGACCGAGACGCCGGCCATCCTGCTGTACATCGCGCACCGCCACCCCGAAGCCCGGCTCGCGCCCTTCGACGACCCGTGGGCGCTCGCCCAGCTCAACGCCTTCTGCAGCTACCTCTGCTCGACGGTGCACGTGTCGCACGCCCATGGCCGCCGCGGTGCGCGCTGGGCCGACGACCCGGCCGCCTGGGAGGCGATGAAGGCCAAGGTGCCGCAGACGGTGGGCGATGGCTTCGCGATGATCGAGACCGAGTTCTTCAAGGGCCCGTGGGTGATGGGCGAGCGCTACACCATCGCCGACCCCTACCTCTACACGCTGGCCACCTGGATGGAAGGCGACGGCGTGGACCCGGCGCGCTTCCCGAAGGTGGCCGAGCACCGCAGCCGCATGGCCGCGCTGCCCGCGGTGCAGAGGGTGCTGGCGGCCGAGGCCTGATCGCTTCTCCTGGCCCGCCCCCCCTGAACGGGGTGGCCCATCGCGGGCTGCCCGATGGCTCCTCCGAGCGATGTTCGGTGGGGCCCCTCCCGGAACACTGGCGACATGCGGCCACCACGCCGCGCCAGATCCTCATACCGGGAGTCTCCATGACCTTCACTCGCCTCGGCCTGGCCCTTGCCATGGCCCTCACCCTTGCTCTGTCCGCCTGCGGCGGCGGGGGCTCCGACAGCGGCCCCAGCACGCCGACCACGCCCGCGAGCGGACAGCAGCTCACCGCCGTGGGCACCTCGGCCCACACGGTCAGCCTGGCCTGGACGCCACCGGCCACCGCCACCACCTACGCCGTGGAGCGCCGCACCGGCACGACAGGCCCCTACACCCGCATCGCGACGGTCGATGCTGCGAGCGGCGCCTATGTGGACGACGGCCTGACCCAGGGCACGACCTACAGCTACCGCCTCGTCAGCACCGACGCGGCGGCCAGCCCGCTCGCCGCCGGCAGCGCGACCACTGGTGACGACGCCGCGCTCATCACCGCCCCCGGCACCGCGCTCGGGGCCAGCACGCAGGCCACGCTCGGCAGCGCCGCCGCGAGCATCGCCTCACCCGACGGCCGCATCACGCTCGAGCTGCCTGCCGGCAGCGTGAGCACGGGCACGACGGTCGAGACCCAGGCCGTCAGCAACACTGCGCCCGATGGCCGAGGCGACGCGCTGCGCGTGCGCCTATCCGCCGTCCCGACTCAGAACGCCACCCTGCGCGTGCGTTACGACGAGGCCGACGCACCCCTCGCCGACGGCCTGCGCATCGCGGTGCAGCGCACCGACGGCAGCTGGCTCTCGCTGCCGCTCACGCAGATCGACAAGACCACGCGCACGCTGGTCGCGCCGCTGCCCATCGCGATGCTGGCGCCGTCATCCGCGCAGGCGCAGGCCACGCGCGCTCGGCCGCACGGCCCGGGCGACGTGAGCGTCGAGTTCACCGTGGTGCGCTACCTCGCCTTCCACCTCGCACCGCGCCAGGCCAGCGTGGCGGTGGGCGGCACGCTGCAGTTCGTGCCCTACGCCCGTGTGCGCGGCTACGAGGTCGAGATCGGCATCTGCGAGCCGATCAACGACGAGCAGCGCGCCTGCATCTACCAGCCGGTGCTCGAGACGCGCCAGCTGCCCTTCCTCAACACCAAGCCGGGCTACACGCGTGGGTGGTATGTGTTCCTCCAGCAAGGCGGCAGCGCCACCGACGGCACCATCGTGCCAAGCGGCGAGGTGGGCGCCACCTACACCGCACCGCAGGAGGTGCCCGACCCCGAAACCGTGGTCGTGAGCTTCCAGAGCACCCACCAGCGCACTGGCCGCACCGTGGTGCTGGCCTCGCCCGTGACGATCACCGACGACCGCTGGGTGGGCACGATCAGCGCGACCGACGGCCCGTCGATCGCGGGCACCACGGCCATCAACATCGCCCACATCACCTGGCGGCGCGACCTCACCGCCGGCAACGCCACCACGCAGGTCTACCGCGCCGAGGGCACCGTCGGCGTGACGGTGACCGACGACGACTGCACCGTGACCATCACGCCCTCGGTGCACGAGGTGTCGACCGACCGCAACTTCGTGTCGCTCGAGATCGACCGCGGCGTGACCCCGGCGCGCTACCGCCTGCGGCTCATCACCTTCTGGAACGGCAACACCTTTGCCGTATGTCCACGCGCCAGCTCATCGGTGGACGGCCTGCTCGGCTACGGCTGGGACGTGCAAGGCGTGCTGGGCGAGAGCAGCTTCAGCGGCCACACGACGCAGGAGACGGCGCGCATCGAGTGGTCGTTCCAGCGTTGACGCTCAACGCTTCGCGAGCTGGCGCAGGCGTGCCTGCAAGAGGCTCGCCGCCTGCTGCAGGCCGGTGACGAAGGCGTCGCGCAGCGGGCTCGCCGGCCGCAGCTGCGGCAGCACGAGCGTCACCGCGAAGGGAATCGAAAACGACAGCGGGCGCACCTGCAAGCCCGCGCCCGCCAGCTCCATTGCGGTGAGCGGGTTGACGATGGCCACGCCGAGGCCTTGCCGCACCAGCGCGCACACCGAGGCCGCGCTCGCGGTCTCGACGGCGAGGCGGCGCTGCACGCCTTCGCGCTCGAAGAGCGCATCGACCAGCTCGCGATACGGGTCGGCCGGCGCAAAGCTCACGAAAGGCTGGCCGGCGAAGTCTTTCGGCTTCAGCACACGGCGGGCGAGCAGCGGGTGGCTATCGGGCAGCACGCAGACCTCGTCGGCCTGCAGCAGTGTCGAGATCGACGTGGCGGCGGGCGCGTGGATGCGCTCGCACAGGCCGAGGTCGAAGCGCTGCTCGGTCAGCCACTCTTCGAGCAGCGGCGACTCCTGCGGCGTGATGGACACGCCCACCTGCGGATGGCCCGCCGCGAACTGCTGCACCGCCAGCGGCAGCAGCCCGTGCGCAAGCGCCGGCAGGCACGCGATGCTGAGCCGCCCCTGCGTGAACTCGCGCAGCGAGCGGGCCGCGGCGGCGATGCGCTCCAAGCCGAGGTAGGAGCGCTGCACCTCTTCCAGCAGCGCCAGCGCCCGCGCCGTGGGCCGCAAGCGGCCGCGCACGCGGTCGAAGAGGTTCATTTGCAGGATTTGCTCGAGCCGCGCCAGCTCGCGGCTCACGGTGGGCTGCGAGGTGTGCAGCGCCTGCGCGGCCTGGGTCACGTTGCCGGTGTTCATCACGGCGCGGAAGACCTCGATCTGGCGGTGGGTGAGCTTCATGGCGTCCTGCGGTAAAGGCCGGAGCATATCCATTCTGAATGGATGATCGACAAACAAATACTTTTCAGAATGCGCGGCCTGGCGCACGATGCGCCCCATGAACCCGTTTTCCACCCCCACCCTGCGCGAGATCGCGCGCACCCACGGCACGCCCTGCTGGGCCTATGACGCCGCCACCATCCGCCAGCGCATTGCCGCGCTGCGGTCGTTCGACACCATCCGCTTCGCGCAGAAGGCCAACTCCAACACGCACCTGCTGCGCCTGATGCGCGCCGAGGGCGTGAAGGTCGATGCGGTGTCGCTGGGCGAGATCGAGCGTGCGCTTGCGGCGGGCTACGTGGCCGGTGGCGACGAGATCGTCTTCACCGCCGACCTCTTCGACCGCGCCACGCTCGCGCGTGTCGTCGAACTGAAGGTGCCGGTGAATGCCGGCTCGATCGACATGCTTCACCAGCTGGGCGAGAGTTCGCCGGGGCACCGCGTGTGGCTGCGCATCAACCCCGGCTTCGGCCACGGCCACAGCAACAAGACCAACACCGGCGGCGAGCACAGCAAGCACGGCATCTGGCACACCGACCTGCCCAAGGCGCTCGCGGCCATCCGCCAGCATGGGCTCAAGCTCGTGGGCCTGCACATGCACATCGGCTCGGGCGTCGACTACTCGCACCTGGAGCAGGTGTGCCACGCGATGGTCGACCTGGTGGCGAAGATCGACATGCCCATCGAGGCCATCTCGGCCGGCGGCGGTCTGTCGATTCCCTACCGCGACGGCGACCCGCAGATCGACACCGCGCACTACTTCAGCCTGTGGGATGCGGCACGCCGCCAGATCGCGCAACAACAAGGCCACGCCATCCACCTGGAGCTGGAGCCGGGCCGCTATCTCGTCGCCGAATCTGGCGTGCTGATCGCCGAGGTGCGCGCCACCAAGCAGATGGGCCGCAACCAGTTCGTTCTGGTCGATGCCGGCTTCAACGAGCTGATGCGCCCGTCGATGTACGGCAGCTTCCACCGCATCGACGTGCTGCCCGCCGACGACAGCGCGCGCGCCGTGCAGCCCACGGTGGTGGCCGGGCCGCTGTGCGAGTCGGGCGACGTGTTCACGCAAGGTGAAGGCGGCGTGGTGCACACGCGTGAACTGCCGCGGGCAGCGGTGGGTGACCTGCTCGTGTTCCACGACGCCGGCGCCTACGGGGCGTCGATGTCATCCAACTACAACACGCGGCCGTTCATCCCTGAAGTGCTGGTCGACGCGGGCAAGATCCGCCTGATCCGCCTGATCCGCCGCCGCCAGACGGTGGCCGAGCTGCTGGCCCTCGAAGACACCGACAGCTGAACAGACAGCGAGCCCACGATGCGTTTGCCGATCACCGCCCTCACCTTGATCGCAGCGCTCGTGGGGTGTGGGGGCAAGTCGGAGACAGCGCCCGGGCCGCAGTGCTCGGGCTTCAGTTCAGGCACCGTGCCGACGCTGCAGACGAACCAGCTGCTCTTCGACTCCGACCGACACGACAACCGTCACGAGATCTACGTGATGCGTGCCGACGGCACCTGCGTCAGCCGACTCACGAACAACGCGCTGTACGAGAACTGGTGGCCACGCGCCTCGCCCGACCGCACCAAGATCCTCTTCTACCGTTCGCCGGCGGGCGACCCGGAGAACTACTTCAACGCGAGCCTGTGGGTGATGAATGCCGACGGCAGCGGCCAGACGCAGCTCATCGCCGACGGTGGCAACGGCTGGGCGGCGCACGGCCACGGCGAGTGGTCACCCGACGGCACCAGGATCGCGATGTTCGGCGCCCTCACCACCACGCGCGCCGAGATCTTCGTCACCGACGCGAATGGGCAGAACCCGGTGCAATACACCAACCGCAACGGTTGGAACACCGACGTGTCGTGGTCGCCGAACGGCACGACTCTGCTCTTCAACGGCTGCGCCAACCCGGCCGTGTGCGCCCCGGCGAACTACGAGCTTTTCTGGATGAACGCCGCACCGCTGGCCCCCGCCAATCAGATCACGTTCGACTCATTGGCCGACTACGACGCGTACTACTCACCCGACGGCACCAAGATCGCGTGGCTGGTCAACGTGAACCCAGCGGCCAACGGCGGCATTGGCCGTTGGGCGATCCGCATCGCCACCGTGGGCTCAGCCGCGAGCTACCTGATCGACGACGGCAACATCAACAGCAAACCGGCATGGAGCCTCGACAGCCAGACGATCTACTTCCACCGCATGGTGCCGGCCGAGGGATTGCGCTTCCGGGTGTTCAGCATCCGGCCCGATGGCACGGGCCTCACTGAACTCACGCCAGGCACGAGCACGGGCAACAGCGAGCACCCGTCGAACTGATCCCTCAGCGCAACGACGGCAGCCCGCGCATCGCCTTCACGGCACCTTCACCCACCGAGGCACCAAAGCGCTTGGCCAGCCGCTCGGCCACGTTTTCCTTCGGGGTGTAGTCGATGATCTCTTCGGCCTTCACCACCTCGCGCGCCACGTAGTCGAGGTTGCCGAGGTGATCGGCCAGTCCGAGCCTGACGGCTTCTTCGCCGTTCCAGAAGAGGCCGGAGAAGGTCTCGCCGTTCATCTTGAGCCGCTTGCCGCGGCCCTCTTTCACCACCTTGATGAACTGCTGGTGGATCTGGTCGATCATGGCCTGCGTGTAGGCGCGGTGCTTTTCCGACAGCGGCGTGAAGGGGTCGCCGATGCCCTTGTTTTCACCCGCGGTGATGAGGCGGCGCTCGACGCCGAGCTTCTCCATCGTGCCGGTGAAGCCGAAGCCGTCCATCAGCACGCCGATCGAGCCGACGATGCTGGCCTTGTCGGTGTAGATCTCGTCGGCAGCCACCGCGATGTAGTACGCCCCCGAGGCGCACTCTTCCTCGATCACCGCGTAGACCTTCTTCTTGTAGAGCGCCTTCAGGCGCTTGATCTCGTCGTTGACGATGCCGGCCTGCACCGGGCTGCCACCGGGCGAGTTGAAGCGCAGCACCACGGCCTGCGCGCCTTCGTCCTGGAAGGCGTTTTTCAAGGCGGCCACGAGCAGCTCAGCGCTGGCCTCGGTGTCGGCCGCGATCTCGCCGCGCACTTCGATCAGGGCGGTGTGCGGTGTGCTTGGCGCCGTGGTGCTGGTGCGGGCGCTCAGCGCGAGCCACACCACCAGCAGGAAGAAGATCAGCCACGACAGGCGGAAGAACACCCGCCACCGGCGCTCGGCGCGGCGGTCGGCGAGGTAGTCGCGCGCAAAAAGGGCGACCGTCTGCTCAAGCGCGCTGGGCGCGGGGGCTGGGGCGGGCGGCGGCACGGCCGCCGCAGAAGCAGACACAGAAGTGGCCGCAGCAGCGGCTTCAGCCGGCGTGGCGGCCGGCGGGAGGTTGTCTTCGGGATTCATGCGGGGGACTGCGGAGTCGGAACGGGACGGGTCTCGCGGGAAGGATACCAATACACCTCGCCGTCACGCTCGATGACCTTGAGCCGCGTCAACTTGCCGCGCCCGCACGGGCCGCCGACGCAGCGCCCGTCCTGCGGCGCGTAACTCGCCCCGTGGATCGAGCAGATGATGAACTCGCGATTGGCATCCAGGAACTCGCCGGGTTGCCAGTCGAGCTCGGTCGGCACGTGCAGGCAGCGGTTGAGGTAGGCCACCACCTGGCCGTCGTGGCGCAGCGCGAAGCCACGCAGCTTCTCGTGGAAGTGCATCACGTCGAAGAGCACAGCTTTGCCGCGCTCGGCCAGCTCGCTCGACGCGCACAGGCGCACGGCCGGCGCATCGGGCTCGAGCTCAGGCATGGCGGGCCAGCCAGTCATCGAGGTCGGCCACGGAATGCGCAATGTGCAGTGGCTTGTATTGGCCGAAGCTCTCCGGCGTGTGCGCGCCGTAGCTCACACCGACGCTCGCGGCCCCGGCGTTCATCGCCAGCTGCAGGTCGTGCGTGGTGTCGCCGATCATGAGCGTGCGCTCGGGGTCGACGCCGAACTCGCGCATCAGCTCCTGCAGCATCAGCGGGTTGGGCTTGGAGGCCGTTTCGTCGGCGGTGCGGGTGCCGTCGAACACACCATGAAGCTCGACGCTCGTAAGCGCTTCGTTGAGCCCCATGCGCGACTTGCCGGTGGCCACCGCGAGCCAGTGGTTGCGCGCCTTCAGCGCCTTGAGCATGTCGAGCGTTCCCTTGAAGAGCACGATCTCGTGCTGCTTGGCGAAGTAGTGGTGGCGGTAGCGCTGGCCGAGTTCGGGGTAGCGCTCGCGCGGCAGGCCGGGGGCGGCATGCTGGAGGGCGTCGATGAGGCCCATGCCAATCACGTAGCTCGCATCCTTGTCGCTCGGCACCTCCACGCCAAGGTCGGCACAGGCGGCCTGGATGGAGCGGGCGATGAGCGCCGTCGAGTCGAACAGCGTGCCGTCCCAGTCGAAGGCAATGAGGTCGAAACGGCGCGGTCGGGTCATGGGGTCTTGGCGGAAGGCAGTGCTTGGAGGAATGCCTCGCATTCTGCGGGCAAGGGGGCGAGGAGCTCGATCGCCTCGCCGCTGGCAGGGTGCTGGAAACGCAGCCGGCGCGCATGCAGGAACATGCGCTCGAAGCGGTGGCCCTTCACCGCCTCGCCTCTGGCCACGGCCTTGTTGAGGGCGAAGTCGCCGTATTTCTCGTCGCCGACGATCGGGTGGCCTTCGTGGGCCAGATGCACGCGGATCTGGTGGGTGCGGCCGGTCTTGATGGTCACGTCCAGCAGGGTGAAGCCGGTGTAGGCCTGGGCCACGCCCACGAGGGTGATGGAGCGGCGGCCTTCGTCGTGGTCGTCGTCCACCGTGCGCACCCGGCGCTCGCCTTCGGCGGTGAGGAACTTGTGCAGCGCCACGTCGATGACCTTGCGCTTGGCAGGCCACGCCCCGACCACGAGCGCGGCGTAGGTCTTGCCGGTTTCGCGGCCGCGGAACTGGTCTTGCAGCGCGACCAGCGCCGAGCGCTTCTTGGCGATGAGCAGGAGCCCTGAGGTTTCCTTGTCGAGCCGGTGCACGAGTTCGAGGAACTTGGCCGTCGGCCGCGCCTGCCGCAGCTGCTCGATCACACCCGAACTCACGCCGCTGCCGCCATGCACGGCCACCCCAGCCGGCTTGTTGACGGCGATGAGGTGCTCGTCTTCGAAGACGACCGGGAATTCACGCGCCGGCGCGGCCGGTGCCGCCTTCGGGTCGGCCATGCGCACCGGGGGCACACGCACCTTGTCACCGAGGGCCAGCTTGGTGTCGGCCGACGCCCGCCCTTTGTTGACCCGCACCTCCCCGGAGCGGATCACCCGGTAGACGTGGGTCTTGGGCACGCCCTTCAGCAGCTTCACGAGGAAGTTGTCGAGCCGCTGGCCTTCGGAGGCCTCGTCGATCTCGACCGTCTGCACCGCGGGTGGCGTGGCGGATGGCCTCGGACTTGCCGGTGTTTCCGCTTTGCCCCTTATAATGCGCTGCACCACGTTTCTGCTGTAAGTGATTGATTTTTCTGAGTTTACGCCGCGAGCGGCGCCCCACTCAGCCGATCACCCAGCACAACGCGGCCGGCCACGCGAAGAAGTTGTGGCCAAAAGGTGATGCAACGCACCCCGGCGTGCAGCAGGCCGAGTCCCCAAGTGACACGGCGGCAGTCAGCCCCGGTGCGGCAGAGAAACAAGAACGAACCCTCGCCAAAAGGTTTCCAGGCCAGAGACAAGCAACTTGCCGACGCGCACCGCGCCGGCCACACGTGCAAGGCTCTGGCCCGCGTCCAGTGATCAAAGCGGATGACGTGCCCCATCTCCCACCCCACGCTGCCCTTGCGCGAATGTCGCGCCGGCAGCGCCGTGGCCGGATGGCGCACCCCCCATGCCTCACGGCCCTGCCCTTTGCCCACTGCCACGCACGCGCCAACGCTGCCTGACGGGCCTCCGATCCTTCGCTGATCGGCCAACGTCACCGCAGTCCAGGGCGATTCCTTCCGGTTCATTCACGTTCCTCGTGCATCGATGAGTCGCCCCCGGGTCTTCCCGGCGGTGACGTGTTGGATGAGCTGCACCTGACCACCTGCTGGTGGCAGCGCAGCGTAGGAGCGCACATGAAACGCATGCTGATCAACGCGACGCAGCAAGAAGAACGTCGCCTGGCCATCGTCGATGGCCAGAAGCTCATGGACTTCGAGACCGAAATCGAAGGCCGCGAGCAACGCAAGGGCAACATCTACAAGGCGGTCGTCACCCGCGTCGAGCCTTCGCTCGAAGCCTGTTTCGTCGACTACGGCGAAGAGCGCCACGGCTTCCTGCCCTTCAAGGAAATCTCGAAGAACTACTTCCGCGACGGCGCCGACGTGCGCAATGCACGCATCCAGGACGCCATCAAGGAAGGCGACGCGCTGCTGGTGCAGGTCGAGAAGGAAGAGCGCGGCAACAAGGGCGCAGCGCTCACCACCTTCGTCTCGCTGGCCGGCCGCTACCTGGTGCTGATGCCCAACAACCCCCGGGGTGGTGGCGTGTCGCGCCGCATCGAGGGTGAAGACCGCGAAGAGCTGAAGGAAAACCTCGACCAGCTCGAGTACCCCAAAGGCATGAGCCTCATCGCGCGCACCGCCGGCATCGGCCGCACCGCGCCCGAGCTGCAGTGGGACCTGAACTACATGCTGAAGCTCTGGACCGCGATCGACGCGGCCTCCAAAGAGGGCAAGGGCGCCTTCCTGATCTACCAGGAGTCGTCGCTCGTGATCCGCGCGATCCGCGACTACTTCACCGCCGACATCGGCGAGATCCTGATCGACACCGACGACATCTACGAGCAGGCCCACCAGTTCATGACCCACGTCATGCCGGAGGCCGCACCGAAGGTGAAGCGCTACCGCGACGACGCGCCGCTGTTCAGCCGCTTCCAGATCGAGCACCAGATCGAGACCGCGTTCTCGCGCACGGTGAACCTGCCCTCGGGCGGCGCCATCGTGATCGACCACACCGAAGCGCTGGTGTCGGTCGACGTGAACTCCGCGCGCTCGACGCGCGGCAGCGACATCGAAGAGACCGCCACCCGCACCAACCTCGAAGCAGCCGACGAGATCGCCCGCCAGATGCGCTTGCGCGACCTGGGCGGCCTGATCGTCGTCGACTTCATCGACATGGAAGAGTCGAAGAACCGCCGCGAAGTCGAGAGCCGCCTGCGCGATGCGCTGCGGCAAGACCGCGCACGCGTGCAGTTCTCGTCGATCTCGAAGTTCGGCCTGCTCGAACTCAGCCGCCAGCGCCTGCGCCCGGCCTTGAGCGAAGGCAGCCACATCACTTGCCCGCGCTGCAACGGCACCGGCCACATCCGCGACACCGAATCGTCGGCGCTGCAGATCCTGCGCATGGTCCAGGAAGAGGCCATGAAGGACAACACCGCCGCCGTGCACGTGCAGGTACCGGTGGAAGTGACCTCGTTCCTCTTGAACGAGAAGCGCACCGAGATCACCAAGATCGAACTCAAGCAGCGCGTGACCGTGCTGCTCGTGCCCAACAAGCACCTCGAGACGCCCAACTACAAGCTCGAGCGCCTGCGCCACGACGACCCGCGCCTGGAGAACCTGCAGGTCAGCTACTCGATGATCGAGGAGCCGGACGACGAGGTGGGCATCACCCGCCGCGAGAAGGCCAAGGCCAAGCAGGAGCCGGTGATCAAGGGCATCCTGCCCGACACCGCCGCGCCGATCGCGCCGCCCAAGCCTGAGCCGGTGGTGGCCGCGCCGGTGCCGGCACCGGCCCCTGTGGCCCCGCCCGCGCCGGTGTCTGGTGGCGGCTTCTTCGCCTGGGTGAAGAAGCTCTTCGGCACGGCCGACACGGCACCGGCTGCTGCGCCGGCCGTGGCGGCACCCGCGGCCGATGCGGGCAACGAACAACGCCGCGAAGGCCGCGGCGACCGCAACAACCGGGGCGGCCGTGGTGGCCGTGACGGGCGTCGCGGAGAACGTGGTGAGCGTGGTGAACGTGGCGAGCGCAGCGCCGAACGCGGTGGGGAGCGCGGCGAACGTTCCGAACAGCGCGGAGAGCGCAACGAGCGTGGTGAGCGCGGCAATCGTGGCCGTCGCAACGAGCGCAGCGAGCGTCCGGAAGAAGCCCAAGCCGAGGGTGGCCGCCGCCCCGAGACCGCCGAAGAAGGCGCCGAGGCCCGCAACGACCAACGTCGTGACCAGCGCCGTGGCGGCCAGCCGCGCCCGGCGCCTGTCGACGCCGTCGCCGGCAGCGAAGACGCACAGGCTCGCGCCTTCGTCGACACCGTACCCGGCGATGCTGCCGAAGGCCAAGGGGGTGACGCCCAGGGCGAGCGCCAGGGCCGTCGCCGCCGCCGTGGCGGCCGCGGTCGTGACCGCGACGAGGCCCGCAACCCCGAGGTGACGGAGGCCGCAGCCGGCGACGAGTCGCAGAGCGCGCTGTCGCTGGAGCCCGCGTCCGACATGTCGGGCGAAGCCGTGACGACCGATGCAGAAGGCGCGCCGCAAGGCGAAGGCCAGGAGCGAGGTGAACGCGAAGGTGGCCGTCGTCGCCGTGGCCGCGGCGGGCGTGATCGCCAGCGCCGCGAGGAATCGGGTGAAGGCGCTGCGGCGGCAGAAGGTACCGCTGAGCCGATGACCGCTGACGCAGAAGCGGCCACGGCGCCCTCGGCAGTGGTCGCCGAAGAAGCGCAGGCACCGGCAGCCGAGCCGCAGGAGATCAAGGCAGAGGCCGCAGCAGAAGCCATCGCGCCTGTCGTCGAAGCGCTCGCGAACGAGCCGGAGCCGATGGTGGCCTCGGCCGCTGCTGCGGCGGTCGTCGAGCCCTATGTGCTCAACACCGAGCAACTGCAGTCCGTCGCCGAATCGGCCGGCCTGCAATGGGTCAACTCCGACGCCGACAAGATCCGCGCGGTGCAAGAGGCGATGGCGCGCGAGCCCAAGCCGGTGCATGTGCCGCGCGAGATCAAGCCGGTGGTGCTGATCGACGAAGGCCCGCTGGTGCTGGTGGAGACGCGCAAGGACCTGTCGCAGGTTCGCCTGCCGTTCGAGACGCAAACGCCGTCTCAGCCGTCGGCCTGATCGGGCCGCTCCAATGAAAAGGGCGCACCGCGGTGCGCCCTTTTTCTTTCATCGGTAGCGGTGGCTCAGGGCAGGCGCTCCAGTGCCCGCTGGTACACGGGGTCGTGCATCAGCTCGTCCCAGGTCAGCGGCGCGGCCTGCGGGAGCAGCCGGAGCCGGCGCATCTCGCTGTCGGCATCGGGTGTCCATTGGCCCTGCTCGGCCGCGGCCTGCAGGCCATCGAGCAAGGCATCGACCGCATGGCCACCGTCGAGTGACTGGTTGCACAAGAGCACCATGTCGCAGCCGGCTTGCAGCGCCGCCACCGCGCCCTCGACGGCGGAGCCCGCGACCTTGGCGCCTTCCATGCTGAGGTCGTCGCTGAAGATCGCGCCGGTGAAGCCCAGCTGCTGGCGCAGGATCTCTTTCAACCAGCGGGGCGAGAAGCCCGCCGGCCGCTCATCCACCTTGGGGTAGATCACGTGCGCCGGCATCACGCTCGTGAGGCTGGTGCTGAGCCACTCGTAGGGCTTGGCATCGTCGGCGAGGATGGCCTTCAGCGAGCGTTTGTCGACCGGCACTTCGGTGTGGCTGTCACCCTTGACGAATCCATGCCCCGGGAAGTGCTTGCCGCAGTTGGCCATGCCGGCTTGCAGCAGGCCATGCATCAGGCTCTTGGCGAGCATCGTGGCCACGCGCGCGTCGCGGTGGAAAGCACGGTCGCCGATCACGCTGGAGCCGCCGTGGTCGAGGTCGAGCACCGGCGTGAAGCTCAGGTCGACGCCGCAGCTGCGCAGCTCGGCGCCAAGCACGTAGCCAGCGGCGGTGGCGGCATCGGTGGCGGTGAGCGCATCGCGCATCCACAACTCGCCCAAGGCGCGCATAGGCGGCAGATGGGTGAAGCCGTCGGTGCGGAAGCGCTGCACGCGGCCGCCTTCGTGGTCGACGCTGATGAGCACGTCGGGCCGGATGGATTTGATCTCGGCCGCCAGCTCGGTGAGCTGCTGGCGGCTCTGCCAGTTGCGTGCGAAGAAGATCAGGCCGCCGGTCAGCGGGTGCTGGAGGCGGCGGCGGTCGTCGTCGTTGAGGGTGGTGCCGGCAACGTCGAGCACGACGGGAGCATGGGGTGTCATGGGGCAGCAGCAGCGTGGATGCAACGCAGGTAGGCGCGCACGGTTTCGGACATGCCGAGTTCGAGCGTGTCGGCGATCAGCGCATGGCCGATCGACACTTCCTGCACACCGGGCACGGCGCGCAGGAAATCGGCGAGGTTGGTGCGGTTGAGGTCGTGGCCGGCGTTGATGCCCAGGCCCACACGTAGGGCCGCCTCGGCGGCGGCGGTGAAGCGCGCGAGCACCTCCGCCTGCTCGGGCGTGCCGTGGGCGCGCGCATACGACTCGGTGTAGAGCTCGACACGGTCGGCGCCCACGTCACGCACGGCGGCCATCATCTCGGGCAGCGGGTCCATGAAGAGGCTGACGCGGATGCCGAGCGACTTGGCCTCGGCGATGAGCGGCTTCAAGATCGCGGCGTCTTCCGGGAAGCGCCAGCCGTGGTCGGAGGTCGGCTGGCTTTCGCTGTCGGGCACGAAGGTGCATTGCTGCGGCGCGCGGCCCTGCGCGGCGAGCTGCCGCAGCAGGTCCATCAGGTTGTGCAGCGGGTTGCCTTCGATGTTGAACTCGGCCTGGGGCCACCGGGCCATCAGCTCGGCCAGGTCGAAGACGTCGTGGGTGCGGATGTGGCGCTGGTCGGGCCGGGGGTGAATGGTGATGCCTTGGGCGCCGGCCTCCAGGGCCATCGTCGACAGGCCGGTCACGCTCGGGAACGACAGCGGGCGGCGATTGCGGATCTGCGCGACCAGGTTCACGTTCACCGACAGGGCGGTGAGGCCGCGGTGCGCATCGAGGCCGCTGGTGAGCAGGGGGTTCATGAGGGGCTATCGATCGAGGGCTTGGACGTCGAGCATCACCTGGCGGGTGCGCAACACGGGCGAGCCGAGATGATAGTGAAGCAGGCCGCGCAAGATGGCCTTGAGCTCGGGCAGCGCAGGGACACAGGCCTGTTGAAGCGCTGCGAGGCTGCCGTGTTCGAGCGCAGCCTGCAGGCCGATCAGCTGCGAGCCCGAGAGTGCGGCATCGCCGGCACGGGACGCGGTGACGCCCGCTTCGGAGCGAATGGCGTAGCGCTGCTCGAGCTGAATGTCTTCCTGTGTCAGCGTCACCAGGCCCAGGTCGGGCAGCAGGCCGATCGCTTTCAACAGCAGCACCTCGAAGGCGCGCAAGGCCGCCTGGGTGTCGTTCTCGTCGTCGGAGGCGAGCGCCGGCAGGGTCTGCGCGTAGAGGTCGAAGAGCGCCGGGTGCGGGTCGCCTCGCGCCAGCAGCTTCATCAGCAACTCGTTGAGGTAGAAGCCACTGAAGAGCGCCGCGCCGGTGAGCATCGCCTGGCCGCCGGCCCATTCGGCGGCGCGGAGGGTCTGCACTTCGCCGGCACCCTCGCCCGCGTCCACCTTGGGCGGCTTGCCCAGCGAGACCTGCAGGCGCTGGAAGGGCAGCAGCACCGCGCGCATCTGGGAATACGGGCGCTTTGCGCCCTTGGCGACGACGGCTTGCCGCCCCTGCTCTCGGGTGAAGAGATCGAGGACCAGACTGGTCTCGCTCCAGTCGTAGTGGTGCAGGACGAAGGCGGCCTGCTGGGCCGCAGGACGCGTGGCGCGCGTGGCCATCCGGCTTACTCGTAGCCGTAGCTGCGCAGGTGCTCTTCGTTGTCGGCCCAGCCGGAGCGCACCTTCACCCACAGCTCCAGGAAGACCTTGGCACCCATCAGGTGCTCGAGTTCCTGGCGGGCTTCGGAGCCGATGCGCTTCAGGCGCTCGCCTTCGTGCCCGATCACCATGCCCTTGTGGGCATCGCGTTCGACCACGATGGTGGCCGCGATGCGGCGCAGGTTGCCTTCTTCCTCGAACTTGTCGATGACGACGGTCGAGGCGTAAGGCAACTCGTCGCCCGTCAGGCGGAAGAGCTTCTCGCGGATCAGCTCGCTCGCGAGGAAACGGTCGCTGCGGTCGGTGAGCGCGTCTTCTTCGTAGAACCAGGGCTGCTCGGGCAGGTAGGGCTGCACGATGTCGAGCAGGCGCTTCACGTCGGCCTCTTTCTTGGCCGACAGCGGCACGAACTCGGCGAAGGCGTGGCGGTCCTGCATGCCCTTGAGCCAGGGCACGAGCTCGGCGCGGCGGTGCACGGCATCGAGCTTGTTGGCCACGAGGATGGCCGGCTTGCCGGGCGGCAGCAGCGCCAGCACCTTGGCATCGTCGAGGCCGAAGCGACCGGCTTCCACGACGAAGAGCACCACGTCGACGTCGAACAGCACGCCTTGCACCGTGCGGTTGAGCGTGCGGTTGAGGGCGGCACTGTGGCGGGTCTGGAAGCCCGGGGTGTCGACGAACACGAACTGGCTCGCCCCCACCGTGCGGATGCCGGTGATGCGGTGGCGTGTGGTCTGGGCCTTGGCCGAGGTGATGCTCACCTTCTGACCGACGAGCGCATTGAGCAGTGTCGACTTGCCGACGTTGGGCCGGCCGACGATGGCCACGAGGCCGCAGCGCTGCGGGCTGTTTTCGGAGTCGTCGGTCATGGCATCAGGAGCGCAGCGCACTGCCGGGTTTGTCGTCGCTGGCCTTCAGCGTCACGAGCATGCGGCGGGCCGCTTCCTGCTCGGCCATGCGGCGCGAGCGGCCTTCACCCGTCTCGGTGAGGCTCAGGGCCGGCACGGCACACTCGACCTCGAAGGTCTGTGCATGAGCTTGGCCACGGGTGTTCAGGATGCGATAGGTCGGCACCGGCAGGCGGCGGGCCTGCAGCCATTCCTGCAATTCGGTCTTGGCGTCTTTCGTCCAGCTGTCGATGTCGGTGTTGACGATGACCTCGCCGAAGAGTCGCTGCACCAGGGCCTGGGCAGGTTCGAAGCCGCCATCGAGAAAGGTGGCACCGATGATGGCTTCGAGCGCATCGGCCAGGATGGATGCGCGCTGGGCACCACCGCCACGGGCCTCGCCCTCGCTCAGGCGCAGCACTTCGGGCAGGCCCAGCGAGAGGGCCACACGGTGGAGCGTGTCTTCTCGGACCAGGTGGGCGCGCACGCGCGTGAGGTCGCCTTCGTCGGACACACCGAAACGCTCGAACAGCAGTGCGCTCACGGCCAGGCTCAGAACAGCGTCACCGAGAAACTCGAGCCGCTCGTTGTGATCGGCCCCGAAGCTGCGGTGCGTCACCGCCCGGCTCAGGAGCTCAGGCTGCGCAAACCTGTGTCCCAGGCGTTGTTGCAGTGCGTTGAGGCGGGCGTCCACGGTACATCGGACGAAGCAGTCGGCACGCGGCCTACTTCGACCGCCCTTCGTATTTGATGAGCAGGTAGACCGGGCTCATGATCTCGATCTCCTTGCCGTAGGCAAAGCCAATCACCACCTTGTCATTGACCTTGGTGATCTCCAGGTCCTTGCTGGTGATGGACTGAATGGAGTATTCGATCTGCACCTGCTTGTCAAAAGCCGCGCGGATCTCGGGCACGGTGGTCGCGCCGCTCGCGGCGATCTGCTCGACCGCACGCTTGATGGTGAAGTATTCGTTGACGGTGGGCAGCACGCGCAGGCCGAGCAGCGCCCCGAAGCCGATCACGATGGCCCAGAACAACAAACCGAACAGCGTGATGCCGCGCTCTGAACGCAGCGTGCGATGTTCAACGGTCATGGCCTCTTGCTCCTCGTGTTGGCGTGGTCAATGGAACGAGCCGATGCGGCGGAGGTTACCGAAATTCATCCACACAAAAAAGGCCTTGCCGACGATGTTCTCGTCGGGCACGAAGCCCCAGAAGCGCGAGTCTTCGGAGTTGTCGCGGTTGTCGCCCATCATGAAATAGTGGCCTGCCGGCACCTTGCACGTGACGCCTTCGGCACTGTAGCTGCAGTTTTCCTTGTAGGGGAACGGGTCCGTCGGGCGGATGTAAGAAGGCCGTTGCACATCGACCAGGATGTTGTGCTCGACCGATCCGAGCTTCTCGCTGTACTGCTTGAAGTAGCGCGTGCTGTCGTCGTCGTAAAACTCGGGCAACGCCGTCGTCTCGACCTGCTGGCCATTCAGGTACAGGCGCTGGTTGCGGTACGACACCTCGTCACCGGGTACGCCCACCACACGCTTGATGTAGTCGATGCTGGGGTTGGCTGGGTAGCGAAACACCATCACATCGCCGCGCTGAGGTTTGTTCAGCTCGATGATTTTCTTGTTGATGACCGGCAGGCGAACGCCGTAGTGGTACTTGTTGACGAGGATCAGGTCGCCCACCAGCAGCGTCGGCACCATCGAGCCCGATGGGATCTTGAACGGCTCGAACAGGAAAGAGCGCAACAGGAACACGATCAGGATCACCGGGAAGAGCCCAGCCGTCCAATCGAGCCACCACGGTTGCATCAACAAGGCTTCGCGCGCCGGTGCGATGTCGCCATCGACCTTGGCGATGCCTTTGCTTGCAAGCTCCTCGCGGCGAGCCTGGTCCTGCTGCTCGAGGGAGCGTGCCGCCTTGGCACGCGCCGGTGCGAAATGGAAGCGCTCAGCCAGCCAGTAAGCCAGCGTCACCAGGGTGAGGATGAAGAGCAGCAGCGAGAAATTGCCCGTCCACTTGCCCAGATACCAGCCTCCCAGATAAACGGCGAGGCACGCATACAGCAAACCTGTGAGAGAACCCATCAATCGTCCACTTGGAGGATGGCGAGAAACGCTTCCTGCGGCACTTCGACAGAGCCGATCTGCTTCATGCGTTTCTTGCCGGCCTTTTGTTTCTCGAGCAACTTGCGCTTGCGGGTGATGTCGCCGCCGTAGCACTTGGCGATGACGTTCTTGCGCAGGGCTTTGATTGTCTCACGCGCAATGATGTTGGCCCCGATGGCAGCCTGCACCGCCACGTCGTACTGCTGGCGGGAAATCAGCTCGCGCATCTTGGCCACGACCGCACGGCTGCGGAACTGGCTCTGAGCCCGATGCACGATGATCGACAGCGCGTCGACCTTGTCGCCGTTGAGCAGGATGTCGACCTTCACGACATCGGAGCCGCGGTACTCCTTGAACTCGTAGTCCATCGACGCGTAGCCGCGCGACACGCTTTTCAGCTTGTCGAAGAAGTCGAGCACGATCTCCGCCAGCGGCATCTCGTAGGTGAGCATCACCTGCCGGCCGTGGTAGGCCATGTTGATCTGTGTGCCGCGCTTGAGGTTGGCCAGCGTCATGACCGGGCCGACGTAGTCTTGCGGCATGTACAGGTGCACCGTCACGATCGGCTCGCGGATCTCGCGGATGCGGCCGAGGTCGGGCATCTTGGAGGGGTTCTCGACCTTGAGCACCTCGCCGCTGTTGAGCTCGACCTCGTAGACAACCGACGGGGCCGTGGTGATGAGGTCCTGGTCGAACTCGCGCTCCAGGCGCTCCTGCACGATCTCCATGTGCAGGAGACCGAGAAAGCCGCAGCGGAAGCCGAAGCCCAGCGCCTGCGACACCTCGGGCTCGTACCGCAACGAGGAGTCGTTGAGCTTGAGCTTCTCGAGCGCGTCGCGGAGCTGGTCGTATTCGCTCGCCTCGGTCGGGTACAGGCCGGCGAAGACCTGCGGCTGGATTTCCTTGAAGCCGGGCAACGCCTCGGTGGCCGGCCCGAGGTTGTTCGGCAGCTTCTTCTCGAGCGTGAGCGTGTCGCCCACCTTGGCATGCTGCAGTTCCTTGATGCCGGCGATCACGAATCCGACTTCGCCCGCCTTCAACATATCGCGCGAGACCGACTTCGGCGTGAACACGCCGAGCTGCTCGGCCGCATAAGCCGCCTCGGTCGCCATCATCTTGAAGCGCTCACCCTTCTTGAGTTCGCCATCGACCACCCGCACCAGCATCACGACGCCAACGTAGTTGTCGAACCAGGAATCGATGATCATGGCGCGCAGAGGCGCATCGGCCTTGCCGCGCGGGGCGGGCATGCGGGCGATCACCGCCTCCAGGATGTCGTCGATGCCCTCGCCGGTCTTCGCGCTGCAAGGGATGGCGTGCTCCGCATCGATGCCGATCACATCCTCGATCTCGGCCTTGGCGCGCTCGGGGTCTGCCTGCGGCAGGTCCATCTTGTTGAGCACAGGCACCACTTCGACGCCGAGGTCGAGCGCGGTGTAGCAGTTGGCCACCGTCTGGGCCTCCACGCCCTGGCTCGCGTCCACCACCAGCAGCGCACCCTCGCAGGCGGACAGCGAGCGGCTCACTTCATATGAGAAGTCGACGTGGCCCGGGGTGTCGATCAGGTTGAGCTGGTAGGTCTTGCCGTCCCGCGCCTTGTACGTCAGCGCGGCGGTCTGCGCCTTGATGGTGATGCCCCGCTCGCGTTCGATGTCCATCGAATCGAGCACCTGGGCCGCCATCTCGCGGTCACTCAAGCCGCCGCAGCGCTGAATGAGGCGATCGGCGAGCGTCGACTTGCCGTGGTCGATGTGGGCAATGATGGAGAAATTACGGATGTGATCCATGCGAAGCGCTCAGTGCTCGAACCGCTCTGAGTCAACAACCAGACGGTTGTGATGAGCGATCGATCGTGAGTGGGAAGGTGGCGCGAAAGTGTCTCGCGCTGAACGAGAAGAGGCTAAAAAAAAGGCACGTCGAATGAGTGACGCGCCTTCCAACAAAACGTATGGCAACTGCTTGTTGGGCCTTCATTGTAGCCAAAAGCACCCCGCTGGAAACCGCGCCATTGCTGGATTTGTTCTCGTTGCAGGGTTCCAACACGGAAATCTATGCACAATTTATCCACAAAGTGTTGTGGGCAGCTTGGGGATAGTTTTTGGGCGCCCGAGTCATTGCCTTGGGCAGCGATAAACGGCCCCGCCAGAACGGGATTCTATGCCGAGGGTGAAGGAATAAACGTTGTAAGTGTGCGCACACAACTTTCGACTAACCTCTTCACCGAAGCACAAAAAATTTTCTTCTCCGATGCCCCTCGACCCTGGTCGGCTTTCGCGAGACGTCACTTCGAAGCCGGGATCCGAAGGAACTGTGCCCACTCGCCACGCAATACCGTGACCGGCAAGGACTTCGTCTTGTCGAACCGGGCCACGACCACCTCGAACTGCTTGAGGTCGGCCACATCCGTGGTCCCCACGGCCAGGATCACATCGCCCGCCCGCAAACCAACGGCCTCGGCGCCACCCGTCACGGCGCTCACGCGCACACCCGACACGCCGCGCGCGGCCTGCCGTTCCGCTTCGGTGAGATTGGCAACCGTCAGGCCCCACGGCTTGCCTCCGGCACTCGAGCCGCGCGACTCAGGCTCGGGGCGTTCGGCCGTCGCCACCTGCGGGCTCATCTCACCCAACGCCGGCTTGAACTCCATCGGCTTGCCACGACGGTTGATCTGCAGCGTCACGGTCGACCCCGGCTTGATAGCGCCCAAAGTGCGGCGCAAATCAACGGCACCATCAATCGGCTTGCCGTTCACGGAGAGCACAACGTCACCGGGCTGGATGCCGGCCTTCTCGGCAGGCCCACCGGCCACCACCTGGCGCACGAAGGCCCCCTTGGCCTTGCCCTTGGCCAGACCGTATTCCTCGGCCATCTCGCGAGGCACGTCCGTCGGCAGGATGCCGAGGTAGCCGCGCACCACACGCCCACCCGACTTGAGCTGATCGGCAATGCGCATCGCCTCATCGATCGGGATGGCGAACGAGATGCCGATGAAGCTGCCGACCGGACTCAGGATCTGCGAGTTGATGCCGACCGCCTCGCCGCGGATGTTGATCAGCGGCCCACCGGAGTTGCCCGGATTCACCGCGACATCGGTCTGGATCAAGGGGATGTCGGAGCCGGTCTCGCGCTGCTTCGCGCTCACGATGCCGGCCGTCACGCTGTTTTCCAGGCCAAAGGGTGAGCCGATGGCCACCACCCATTCGCCCACGCGCAGGCGGTTGGCATCGCCGATGCGCAGCACCGGCAGGCTGGTCGCCTCGATCTTGACCAGCGCCACGTCGGTGCGCTCATCGGCCCCGATGATCTTGGCCCTGAACTCACGCTTGTCGGTGAGGGTGACGTAGACCTCGTTGGCCCCCTCGACGACGTGCGCGTTGGTCAGCACAAAACCATCGCCGCTGATGATGAAGCCCGAGCCTTCGCCGCGCGGCACCTCGTCGCTGCCTTGAAGCGACGGGGACCGCCGGCGAAACGGTGAACGCGGCCCTTCAGCGGCCCGCTCGGTGGTGCGGATGTTGACCACCGCCGGGCCGACCCGCTCCACCAGGTCGGCGAAGTCAGGAAGTTCCCTGGCCTGTGCATGCCCAAGCTGCGGCGCTAGCCCCACGCCGAGCGATATCAAGACCCCGAGGGCGATGGCCCACCCAAGCTGCTGCCACGAACGCCCGTTCGCCACCGAAATGCTGGACCGCATGGAAACTCCCCGAATGAACCCTTTTCCGGCACGAGCCACCACGGCCGCGCCGCCCGCCGACAGATTACTTCTTGCGCTCGAACCCGTTTGCGAACTGACGCAAAGTGCCTGCCGGCACATCGCCCATCGCCGTGATCCACCAATCGCCGTCCCGGCGCATCATGGTCTGGGTCGCGCCGATGGCCGTCACGATGGGCTTCAGGTGACGCTCTGCACTGTAGGGTTCGATGAAGATGGAAACGTAGGTCAGCCCGTCGGAATAGACCGTCTGCAAGGCCTGGTCGCCACTGCCTGAAGCGGGCCCCGGGATGTCGAGCTGGCGTTTCACGCAGCTCACGAGCTTGAAGCCGGGCACCGACGCCTTGAGCGTCCAGCCCTCGCCTTCCGGGCGGGTCGACTGCTGGTGCTGCTTGATGACCTTGTAGCCTTCGAGCTTCTTGACGGCCTGCAACACATTCTCGGGCTGGGCCCGCACGCCGATCGACACCTCGGAAAAGGCGGACGATTCGAGCACCTCACCACGCTCGCCCAGCACCTCGGCCCGCAACAACAGGCCAGACGCCTTCTCGGCCCAGAGCCGATAGCCGAAGCGCAGCTTGTCGCGAGGCTTCAGCAGCAGCACGTTGGCTTCATGCCCGGCGACACGCTCGACGGCGATCGGCTTGAGGTCATAGAACTCCTGAACCCGGTCGTGGCCGGCCTGCAGCAGCCCGGGGAACGAGCTCATCTGATCGCGTTGCTCGACCACGGCGACGCGACGCTGCGGCCACACCGTGTGGACCAGGTCGTTGTGCCGGTACACGCTGCGCACCTGTCCGTCGAGCGAGTCGATGCGCTCGAACTGGTCGCGCCCCTCGCCGTAGTGGGCGATGCGGGTGCTGGCGACGGTGCCACCGGCGCTGAACACCACGGTGCCCACGAAATTGCGCTTGTTGGCGGCGTCTTGGATGCGCGTCAGCCAAGCCCGTGTCTCACGCGCTTCGACCAGCGGGTCGCCGCTGGCCAACGCGCTCTGCGCATGGGCCAGCGGAAGGGAAGCAGCAGCGGCACAGATGACAAGGAACGCGGGCAGGCGAAACAGCATGGCGGGTCAGCGCGCTGGAACTTCGACGGAAGCGTTGCGCAGGAAGCCCGACGGCCCACCGGGAAGCGAGCTGCCACCAAACTTCTTGTGGGCCGCCAGATATTCGTCGAGGCGCGCATCGCGCACCAGCTGACCGTTGAGCGCCGCGTTGGGCATTTCGCTGGCGCCCGACGCAGGCTTGTCGCTCAAGGCCACCGACTGCACCGGCGATGGCGCCTGCGCCAGGGACCTGTCGGCACCCACGTCGCGCGAGCCCAACCCACCCGCCATCTGTGTGACGACCAAGGTGCCCGCCACCACGGCAAACCCCGCGGCAACCGCTGCCGGCGCCATCCACGAACGGCGCACCCGGGTCGGCGCCACGACCGCCGCAGCGACAGCGCTCGAAGGCGCCAGGACCACAGGCTCCTCGGCCAGGCGCGTGCGCACGGCTTCGAGGAACCGGGCATCGCGCTTCGCATCAGAGACCAGATCCTCGGAGCGCATCACATCGCCGATGAGGTGATGCACATGCCACTGGCCGCGCAGCCGCGCATCGTCGCGCCAGGCGCGGCACACAGCCGCCACTGCGGACGACTCCAACTCTCCATCCATCAACGCCGACAGATCTTCCGTCGCGGGCCTTTCAGCTTCAGACCGTTGAGACATCACAACCTCCAACTCTCAAAACCATCGTCATGCCAGGGCGCTACCAGCGCTCACCCTCTCGCGTGTCGAGCAAGGGCCGCAAGCGCTGCGCAATCGCTTCACGCGCGCGAAAGATCCGAGACCGAACCGTGCCGATCGGGCAATTCATCACCTCAGCGATCTCTTCATAGCTGAGCCCTTCGATTTCGCGCAGCGTGATGGCCTGCCGCAAGTCCTCGGACAGCGCTTCGATGGAGGCATTGACGGCTGAGGCAATTTCCTTGCTCGCCAGCATTGCATCCGGGGTTTCGCCGTGGCTTAGTTCAGATTCAACCCGGGAAGTTTCGTCCTCCTCGTCGCGAGCGGATCGTGCGGATTCCGTCACGATCGGGTCGCGTTTGAGGTCGACCAACGCCTTCTTGGCAGTGTTCACCGCGATACGGTACAGCCAAGTGTAGAACGCGCTCTCGCCGCGGAACTGTGGAATGGCCCGGTAGGCGCGGATGAAGGTCTCCTGGGCGATGTCGGGCACGAGGTCGACGTCACGCACCATGCGACCGATCAGGCGCTCGATGCGCCGCTGGTACTTCACGACCAGCATCTCGAACGCCTTCACGTCGCCTTGCTTGACGCGTTCGATCAGCGGTGCATCGGCGTCAGTGGCGGTCATCGGGGAGGTTCAAAACTATGCGGCGGCGGGCGGAGAAACAGGCCGCGCGCAATATACCGTAGCCCGCAGGGCGTGCCACGCAAGTTCGTGCCCACGGCGCTGCACCGGCAACCAATGGCCGCGCCGAGAGCCCTCGGCCTTGAAGCGCAGCAGGATCCACGCCCCAAGGTCGACGGTGACGTCCACGCGGCCGGCCAGCGGCTCCTGGCCCGTCGTGTCCTGCGGGCCGATGTGCCAGAGTTGGCCATCCCACCGCAAGCTCGTCGGCGCCAGCCGCCAGGCTCGCAGACACAGGCCGCTGGTCGCGATGGTCAGCAACAGCAGGGCGACGGCCAACCACTCGGGATGGGTGTGCCGCGCGCTCGCCGCCCAAACGGCCGTCAGCCCCCAGGAGATCGTGGCAAGGCCTGCGCAAACGGCCTGCCACACACCGAACCGGCGCACAGTGATCTGGAACGGTGGGGGCGCATGCATGAGGGGCGGCGCCGAAGCCGGATCGCGACGGCGTGCTCAGATGCGCTTGAACACCAGGGTGCCGTTGGTTCCGCCGAAGCCGAAGTTGTTCTTCACGGCGTACTCGATCTTCAGGTCCCGCGCGGTGTTGGCGCAGTAGTCGAGATCGCACTCCGGATCCTGGTTGAAGATGTTGATGGTCGGCGGCGAGATCTGGCGCTGCACGGCCAGCGTGGTGAACACCGACTCGATGCCGCCAGCGCCACCCAGCAGGTGGCCGGTCATGGACTTGGTCGAGTTCACGACCAGCTTCTTGGCATGGTCGCCAAACGCGAGCTTGATCGCGTTGGTTTCGTTCACGTCGCCCAGCGGGGTCGAGGTGCCATGCGCATTGAGGTATTGCACCTGGCTGCCATCGATGCCGGCGTTGCGCAGCGCGGCACGGATGGACCGCTTGGGGCCATCCACGTTGGGTGCGGTCATGTGGAACGCATCGGCACCCATGCCAAAGCCCGCCAGTTCGGCGTAGATCTTGGCGCCGCGCTTCTTGGCGTGTTCGTACTCTTCAAGCACCAGCACACCAGCCCCTTCGCCCAGAACGAAACCATCACGGTCCTTGTCCCATGGGCGCGAAGCCGTCTTCGGGTCGTCATTGCGCGACGACAAGGCCCGCGGCGCGGTGAAGCCACCGATGCCCAGCGGTGAGATGGTCGACTCGGCACCGCCGGCGATCATGACGTCGGCATCGCCGTATTCGATGATGCGCGCAGCCTGGCCGATGGAGTGCAGCCCGGTCGTGCAGGCCGTGACGATGGCAAGGTTCGGCCCGGTGAAGCCGAAGCGGATCGACACGTGGCCCGAGATCATGTTGATGATCGAGGCCGGCACGAAGAACGGCGAGATGCGACGTGGCCCACGCGAGGTGTACTCGCCGTGCGTTTCTTCGATCATCGGCAAGCCGCCGATGCCCGAGCCCACGAGGCAGCCGATGCGCTCGGCCTTCTCTTCGGTGAGCTGGTCACCCGTGGGAAGCCCTGCATCCTGGATCGCCTGCGCAGAGGCGGCGATGCCGTAGTGGATGAAGGTGTCCATGTGGCGAGCTTCCTTGCCGGGGATGTAGTCCTCGACCTTGAAGCCCTTCACCTCGCCGGCGAACTGGCAGCTGAAGCCCGAGGCATCGAACCTCGTGATCGTGTCGATGCCGGACTTGCCGGCCACGAGATTGGCCCAGCCTTCTTCCACCGTGTTGCCCACGGGGCTGATGAGCCCCAGGCCGGTGATGACGACGCGGCGACGTGACATGGATACAGCTCCGGGAAGAATCAGGCCTTCTGGTGCTTCAGCGCGTAATCGATCGCCAACTGGACGGTGGTGATCTTCTCGGCTTCTTCGTCGGGGATCTCGATGCCGAATTCGTCTTCCAGCGCCATCACCAGTTCCACCGTGTCAAGCGAGTCCGCGCCCAGGTCGGCCACGAAAGCCTTCTCATTGGACACATCGGCCTCAGGCACGCCGAGTTGTTCGGCAATGATTTTCTTCACACGTGCTTCGATATCGCTCATGACTCCTCCAGGAGGGTTTACGTAAACAGCCCGAGATTCTACGGCCTGTAGGGTGGGTGCTCTAAGACACACCCAAGGCACATCCGGCGGGCAAGAAACCGGGGTATTGGTCGAAAGGCGCGCTGGCTCAGTTCATGAACATGCCGCCATTGACGTGCAGTTCGGTGCCGGTGATGTAGCCGGCTTGCGGTGAGGCGAGAAACGCCACGGCGTTGGCGATGTCCGAGGCCTGGCCGAGCCGGCCGAGCGGGATTTGCGTCATCAGGGCGTTGGTCTGCTGCTCCGACAGCTTCTTGGTCATGTCGGTTTCGATGAAGCCCGGCGCCACGCAGTTGACCGTGATGCCACGGCTGCCCAATTCCCGCGCGAGCGATCGGGTCATGCCGGCCACGCCGGCCTTGGCGGCGGCGTAGTTGGCCTGGCCCGGGTTGCCGCTGGCGCCGACCACGCTCGTGATGTTGATGATGCGGCCATAACGCTGCTTCATCATCGGCTTGGTGACGGCACGGCTGGCGCGGAAGACGGCCTTGAGGTTGGTGTCGATCACCGCGTCCCAGTCTTCGTCTTTCATGCGCATCGACAGCATGTCGCGGGTGATGCCTGCGTTGTTGACGAGCACGTGCAGGGCACCATGCTCCTTGACGATGGTCTCGATCGCGGCCTCGAGGGCCTGGCCGTCATTCACATTGAGGCAGATACCGCGGCTGCCGGCATAAGCGGTCAAGCCTTCCGTGATGGCCTGTGCGCCAGCATCGGTGGTGGCCGTGCCGATCACCTTCAGGCCCTGCGAGGCCAGCTGCACCGCGATCGCACGGCCGATGCCGCGTGACGCGCCAGTGACCAGCGCCACCTGCCCAGCGAATTGAACCTCGCTCATGCCAGCGCCCCTTTCACCTCAGCCAGCGTGGCCGGGTCGTACATCGCAAGTCCGGTGGCCTCGGCATCAATGCGCTTGACCATGCCGGCCAGCACCTTGCCCGGGCCGCATTCGACGATGTGCGAGATGCCGCGCGCACGGATGGCCTGTATCGTCTCGACCCAGCGCACCGCGCCGAACGACTGGCGGTACAGCGCTTCGCGGATCGCGGCGGGATCGTTCTGCACCGCCACGTCGATGTTGTTGACCAGCGGAATCTGCGGAACTGCCAACGCGGTGCCGGCCAGACGCGACTTCAGCTGCTCCCCGGCCGGCTTCATCAAGCTGGAATGAAACGGTGCCGACACCGCGAGCGGCAAGGCACGCTTGGCGCCCTTGGCCTTGAGCACCTCGCACGCACGATCCACCGCAGCCTTGGTGCCGGCGATGACCGTCTGCTTGGGGTCGTTGAAGTTGGCGGCCTCTACGGGCTGACCCACTTCGGCCGTCACTTCGGCGCAGCCTTCAATGACTTGTGCAGCGTCGAGGCCGAGGATGGCGGCCATGCCACCTTGCCCGACCGGCACGGCCTGCTGCATCGCCTGAGCGCGAAAGCGCACCAGCGGCAATGCCTGCGAAAGGCTCAGGCTCCCGGCGGCCACGAGGGCGGTGTACTCCCCCAGCGAATGCCCCGCCACAACCGCAGGCTGGGCGCCGGTCTCGGCGAGCCAGGCGCGGTAGCACGCCACGCCGGCCGTCAGCATGTAGGGCTGCGTGTTGGTGGTCAGGTCGAGCGTTTCCTTCGGGCCGGCCTGGATGATGCCGGCCACGTCTTCGCCCAGCACCTCGGAAGCCTCGGCCAGCGTGTCGCGCACGGCAACGTGGTCGCCCCAGGCATTGAGCATGCCCACGGACTGCGAACCTTGCCCCGGAAACACAAAAGCAAACGGTGTCATCACAACGCCTTCTCAGTCGGTTGTCTGCGGCCGCGCTCGGCGGCTCGCCATCGAGCCGTCGTGGCTCAGAAATCCAGCAGCACGGCGCCCCAGGTGAAGCCGCCGCCCACACCTTCCAGCATCAGCGTGTCGCCGCGCTTGATGGAGCCCGAGCGCACGCCCGCATCCATGGCCAGCGGGATCGAGGCCGCCGACGTGTTGCCATGTTCGTCAACGGTGACGATGACCTTGTCCAATGGCAGCTTCAGCTTTTTGGCCGTGCCATGCATGATGCGGATGTTGGCCTGGTGGGGGATCAGCCAGTCGATGTCAGACGCCTCGCGCTGGGCCTTCTGCAGCACCGAGCGAGCCACGTCTTCCAGCACGCCGACCGCCAGCTTGAACACCGCCTGGCCGTCCATCTTGAGGAAGGGCACGCCCATCACCTGGCCGTTGGACACCGCACCCGGGGTGCAAAGGATGTCGACATGACGGCCGTCGGCATGCAGCTCGGTGGCCAGGATGCCGGGTGTATCGCTAGCCTCCAGCACCACGGCCCCCGCCCCGTCGCCGAAGAGCACGCAGGTCGTGCGGTCGGTGAAGTCGAGCAGGCGGGAAAACACTTCCGAGCCGATGATCAACGCCTTGCGCGCAGCGCCGGTGCGGATCATCGAGTCGGCGATGGTCAGGGCGTAGACGAAACCTGAGCAGACGGCCTGCACGTCAAAGGCCGCGCAGCCCTGGATGCCCAGCTTCCGCTGCACGATGCAGGCGGTCGACGGGAAGACCATGTCGGGCGTCGACGTGGCGAGGATGATGAGATCGATTTCCGACGCATCCACCTTGGCGGCGGCCAATGCGTTGCGTGCGGCTTCGACCGCGAGGTCGCTGCAGGCGACATCGGCCTCGGCGAAGTGGCGTGCGTGGATGCCCGTGCGGGCGATGATCCAGTCGTCGGACGTCTCGATGCCCTGGCCCGCCAGTTGGGCGGCCAGGTCGGCGTTGCTCACGCGCTTAGGCGGCAGGTAGCTGCCTGTGCCCGCGATGCGTGAATAGCCGGCAGAAAGAGGTGAGGTCATGCAGCGAGGGCGGCGTCACCGGAATTCGCAGACTCCTCAGCAGTGAGGCCCGGGGGCATCGCCTGAAGCGTCTCTTGAATCTGGTCGTGCACCCGGTCAAGCAAACAATTGCGGGCCGCATCATAAGCCCGATTGAGGGCCCCTTCGAAGGCGAAGGCGTCGGCCGAACCGTGGCTCTTGAAGACGAGCCCGCGCAGGCCCAGCAGTGCCGCGCCGTTGAATCGCCGCGGGTCGATGCGCCGCTTCAGGCTGTTGAGGACGGGCAAGGCCGCCACCGCCGCCATCTTGGTGAAGAGGTTGCGGCTGAATTCCTGCTTGATGAAGCCGACGAGCGTGGCAATGAGGCCTTCGGCGGTTTTGAGTGCCACGTTGCCGACGAAACCGTCGCACACGACGATGTCGGTCGTGCCCTTGAAGATGTCGTTGCCTTCGACGTTGCCGTAGAAGTTGATGTGATCGCCCTCGGCCGCAGCGCGCAGCAGCTCTCCGGCCTTCTTGATGGTTTCGCTGCCCTTGATGACTTCTTCGCCGATGTTGAGCAGGCCCACGGTCGGGTTCTCCTTGCCTTCCACCGCCGACACGAGCGCGCTGCCCATCACGGCGAACTGCAGCAGGTGCTCGGGCGAGCAATCGACATTCGCGCCCAGGTCGAGGACGGTCGTGAAGCCATCGCGCTCGTTGGGCATCACCGTGGCGATCGCCGGGCGATCGATGCCTTCCATCGTCTTGAGCAGATAGCGGGCCACCGCCATCAAGGCGCCAGTGTTGCCAGCCGACACGCACACATGCGCCTTCGGGGCTTGTCCGTCGGGCCCGGCCTTGAGCTGGCTCAGCGCAACGCGCAGGGAGGAGTCCTTCTTCTTGCGCAACGCCACTTCGATGGGGTCGTCCATCTCGACGACTTCACTGGCTGCGACGACGGTACAGCGCTCCCACTGTGCCGCCTCGGCCAGCACATCGGCCTTGCCGACGAGGATCAGCTGGGCTTGCGGATGCGCACTCAGGAAGGCCCGGCAGGCCGGCAGGGTGACCGACGGACCGTGATCACCACCCATGCAATCGACGGAGAGACGAACCGTGTCATTGACCGGATGCGCCACAGGAGGATTCATGGAAACGTCACACAGAAAAGCAAACACCCGACGCTGCGTCGCCGCGCAGGCCGGGTGGGGAGGGGTCTTCAAGCATCAGCGGTGAACGCGGTTTGACGCGAACAGGCGCCGGGTGGCGCCACAAGCCGCTGGGGGTCAGGCGTCTGCCTTGCTCTTGAGCACCTTGCGCCCACGGTAGAAACCGTTGGGGCTGATGTGGTGACGCAGATGCGTTTCGCCGGTGGTGGGCTCGATCGCGGTGCCCGGTGCCTGGACGGCATTGTGCGAACGGTGCATGCCGCGCTTGGAAGGCGACTTCTTGTTTTGCTGGACAGCCATGGAATTGCTCCTTAGATCTCCTGCTGCTCATGCTCTGACAGAGCACAGGAGCCAGGGTTTGGTGCCGTGGGTGGACACCCGAACGGAAAGCCCGAGATTCTAGCATGGGGCTGGCAGACATGGCTAATTGGGCAGGCTGCCCCGCTTCAGCGAAGCCAGGACCGCGAACGGGTTGGGCTTTTCCTCCACATCCTCGGGCTCCTCATCCAGCACCTGCAAGGGTTCGGGGCAAACCTCGTGACGGGGGACCAGCGGTAACTCCAGGAGCAGTTCGTCTTCGACCAGGGCCTGCAGATCCAACGACCGGGTGAGCGCGAGCACGTCGTCTTCACTGTCTGCGTCGAGCTCGGCAGCGGCGCTTTCACCTTGGACGAAGAGAAACGAGCGCTCGGCGTGCACGTCGGCCGACACCGGCCTCAGGCAGCGCTGGCATTCGAGCATCACCTGCGTATCGGCCTTCAGGTGGAGCCAAATTTGCGGCTCACCCCCCCGCACGGCACGGTGCTCACCGTGAGCCTGCCAGCTCACTACGCCAGCCGCCGTGCCTGGGACGGCAGACGCCGCCAAGCGCCCGAGTTCTGCCACGGGCCACGTGCCATCGAGCGAAGCCCCGGCCTTGGCCAAGGCTTCGACGTCCAGCTTGGAAGGATCAAAATCGCGCGCTTTCATGCCGGCAGTTTATGCGGCCCCCTGCCCCGACAATCCCGCCTCATGACCGAACGCCCTCCGCTCATCCTGGGTTCGACTTCGCGCTATCGGCGCGAGATGTTGCAGCGCCTGCGGCTGCCCTTTGACGTGCAATCGCCCCAAGTCGATGAAACACCCCGGGACGGCGAGGCCCCTTCGGCGCTCGCGCTTCGCCTGGCGCTGGCCAAGGCGAACGAGGTGGCGGCCCGTTTCCCGCATGCCGCCGTGATCGGCTCCGACCAGGTGGCCGACCTCGCCGGCCGTCCCATCGGCAAGCCCGGCGACCATGCCCGCGCCACCGCGCAGCTGCGGGCCATGCGCGGTCAGGCGGTCGTGTTCCAGACGGCGGTCGCCGTGGTCTGCCTGGCGAAGCAATACGAAGCCAGCGCGCTGGTGCCGGTGACGGTGCGCTTTCGTGACCTCAGCGATGCCGAGATCGAGCACTACCTGCGGGCGGAGCAACCGTATGACTGCGCCGGGAGCGCCAAGTCGGAAGCCCTGGGGATCGCCCTGCTCAGCGCGATCGAGTCCGACGACCCCACCGCGCTCGTTGGCCTGCCGCTGATCAAGACCTGCGAGCTGCTGCGTGGAGCGGGCGTCGATCCGCTGGTCGCATGAGTGCATCACCGGGCCGGCTGATCCTGGTCCCCAACACCCTCGACCTCGGCAGTGGGGCCGACACCGACCTGCGGCAGGTGCTGCCCCTCGGCGTGCTGGAAACCGCAGCGCGCCTCACGCACTGGGTGGCGGAGAACGCGAAGACGACCCGCGCCTTCCTCAAGCGCGTGGACGCCCTCGTGTCCTTGGCGCAGCCGCTGCAAGCCCTGTCCATCGTGGAGCTGCCACGGCCGCCAAAAGGCGCCAAGTCGCCACCGTCGGCCGACTGGCGCCCCTTGCTCGAGCCTGCGCTGCAAGGGCATGACCTGGGCCTCATCTCGGAAGCCGGCCTCCCCGCCGTGGCCGACCCCGGCGCGGCGCTGGTACAGGCCGCCCACGCACTCGGAATCCCGGTGCAGACCCTGAGCGGCCCCAGTTCGCTGATGCTGGCGCTGGCCGCCAGCGGCCTGAACGGCCAGAGCTTCGCCTTCGTCGGCTACCTGCCGGTCGAATCCGGCGAACGCGCCAGCCGCATCCGCGAACTGGAAGCCACGTCACGCCGCGCCGGCCAGACGCAACTCGTCATCGAGACGCCCTACCGAAACGAAGCCCTGCTTGCCGCCCTGGTCGCCCAATTGAAGGCCGACACGTGGTTGTCGGTCAGCTGCGGCCTCACGCTGGCCTCGGGCTGGACCCGCACCGACACGGTGGCCCGATGGAAGTCTGCGCCCGCCCACATGCCGGCTGACGTGCCGGCCGTGTTCTCGTTTCTTGCGCGCTGAGGCGACTCAGTCGCCCGACGGAGCCGGCGGCTTCGCGCCGAACAGCGCGGCGACCTTCTTCTTCGGCTTGATGTTGGGCGACAAGCCGCGCGCCGCAGGCACCTGGGCCGACTTGCTGCTCTCCCACGCCGGCGCCTCATCGGAGGCCGGGCTGGCCTCATACGGCTTGTCGAAGAACGGATCGCGCGGCGCGGGCCGGGGCGCGCTGTAGCTGCTGCGCGCAGGCCGCGGCGCGGCATCGTCGTCCCGCGAGCGACGGCGATCCTCCCGCTCACGCTCGCGAGGAGGCCGGCCCTCCTCCAACTCCAGGGGCTCCAGGTCGATCTTCTTCTTGATGAGCTTTTCGATGTCGGCCACGAGACGGCTGTCTTCGCGCGTCACCAGCGTCACTGCCAGACCCGAGGCGCCTGCGCGGCCGGTGCGGCCAATGCGGTGCACATAGTCTTCGGCGTTGAACGGCACATCGAAATTGAAGACAGCCGGCAGGTCGGCGATGTCGAGGCCGCGGGCGGCCACGTCGGTACACACGAGCACGTCGACCTCGCCGCGCTTGAACGCGTCCAGCGCTTTCAGGCGCTCGTCCTGCGACTTGTCACCATGCAGTGCGTTGGTGCGCAAGCCATCGCGCTCCAGCGAACGCGCCAGCCGAGCGCAGCCCAGCTTGGAGTTGACGAAGACGATCGCCTGCGTGATCCCGCGGTCCTTCAGGAGCTTGCGCACCGCGGCGCGTTTGTCATCGGTGGCGACGCTGTAGAAGCGCTGCTCCACCGTGGAGGCGGTGGCATTCGGGCGAGCCACCTCGACCAGGATCGGGTCCTGCAGATAACTCTCGGCCAGTCGCTTGATCTCGGGCGAGAAGGTCGCCGAGAACAGCAGGGTCTGGCGCTGCTTGGGCAGGTAGCTCAGGATGCGCTGCAGGTCGGGCAGGAAGCCGATGTCGAGCATGCGGTCGGCCTCGTCGAGCACCACGTACTCCACCTGGTTCAGCGCGCAGTTCTTGGCTTCGATATGGTCGAGCAGGCGGCCCGGCGTTGCAATCAACACCTCCACACCCTTCTTGAGCTCCAGCGTCTGCGGCTTCATGTCGATGCCGCCAAAGACGACCATCGCGCGCAGCTTGGTGTGCTTGGAATAGGTCTGGATGTTCTTGGCGACCTGATCGGCCAGCTCGCGGGTCGGGGCCAGCACCAGCGCGCGCACCGGGTGGCGCGCCGGCGAGGCGCTGCTGTTCTCGTGCTTCATCATCTTGTGAAGCAGGGGGAGCGAGAACGCAGCCGTCTTGCCGGTACCCGTCTGTGCGGCGCCCATCACGTCACGGCCGGCCAGCACGATGGGGATTGCCTTGGCCTGGATGGGTGTCATCGTCGTGTAGCCGGACTCGGCCACGGCCTTCTCGAGCACAGGGTCGAGCCCCAAAGACGAGAACGCCATGTTTTCGGGAGGGGGCGCAATGGCAGGCACCTCTTGTGAAGGCACGGTACCGAGGGGTTCAACGTCTGTCTGAGTCATCCGAGGATTATCCCCCGAGCCCCCGATCTCCCCTTCAGGAGCCTTGCCAGCCCTCTAGAATCCGTCGATTCCCAGCCCGCGCGGGCCCGCAACGCTCCTCCGTTCCACAGGAAGCTCATGATCCTTGTCACCGGCGGCGCCGGCTTCATCGGCGCGAACTTTGTGCTCGACTGGATCGAGGCCACCGGCGAGCCGGTCGTCAACCTCGACGTTCTCACCTACGCCGGCAACCTCGCCAACCTGAAGTCGCTTGCGCAAGACCGCCGGCACATCTTCGTGCAGGGCGACATCGGCGACCGGGCCCTCGTCGACCAGCTGCTCAAGGACCACCAGCCGCGCGCCATCGTGCACTTCGCGGCCGAGAGCCACGTCGACCGCAGCATCCACGGCCCGGGTGCCTTCATCCAGACCAACGTCAACGGCACCTTCACGCTGCTCGAAGCGGCGCGGGGCCACTGGATGTCGCTGCAGGGCGCTGCCAAAGACGCCTTCCGCTTTCATCACGTCTCGACCGACGAGGTCTACGGCTCGCTCAAGCCTAACGACCCGCCCTTCACCGAAACCCACCCCTACGAGCCCAACAGCCCGTACTCGGCCTCCAAGGCGGCCAGCGACCACATGGTGCGCGCCTGGCACCACACCTACGGCCTGCCGGTCGTCACCACCAACTGCAGCAACAACTACGGGCCCTATCACTTTCCCGAGAAGCTGATCCCGCTCATGATCGTCAACGCGCTGGCCGGCAAGCCGCTGCCGGTCTACGGCGACGGCATGCAGGTGCGCGACTGGCTCTACGTGAAAGACCACTGCACCGCGATCCGCGAAGTGCTGGCGCGCGGCAAGGTGGGCGAGACCTACAACGTGGGCGGCTGGAACGAAAAGCCCAACATCGAGATCGTGAAGACGATCTGCGCCCTGCTCGACGAGCTGCGGCCCGATACGGGCGGCAGCTACGCCCGCCACATCACCTACGTCACCGACCGCCCCGGCCACGATCGCCGTTATGCGATCGACGCCCGCAAGCTCGAACGCGAGCTCGGCTGGAAGCCCGCCGAGACCTTCGAGACCGGCATCCGCAAGACGGTGCAGTGGTACCTCGACAACGCCGAGTGGGTGTCACAAGTCCAAAGCGGCGCCTACCGCGAGTGGGTCGCGCGCAACTACGCCGATCGGTCGACCGCATGAAGATCCTTCTGCTGGGGAAGAACGGGCAGGTCGGCTGGGAGCTCCAGCGCTCGCTCGCCCCGCTCGGCGAGGTGGTGGCCCTCGATTTCGACAGCCCGGGCCCGCTCGCGGCCGACTTCTCCAAGCCCGAATCGCTGGCCGCCACCGTGCGCGCCGTGGCCCCGCAGATCATCGTCAATGCCGCGGCCCACACCGCCGTCGACAAAGCCGAAAGCGAGCCCGAGCTGGCACGCACCATCAACGCCTCGGCCGTGGGCGTGATCGCCCGCGAAGCCGCATCGCTGGGCGCCTGGCTCGCGCACTACAGCACCGACTACGTCTTCAACGGCAGCGGCAGCACGCCGTGGGTCGAAGACTCGCCCACCGGCCCTTTGAGCGTCTACGGCCAGACCAAGCTCGAAGGCGAAGACGCCATCCGCGCGAGCGGCGTGAAGCACCTCATCTTCCGCACCAGCTGGGTGTATGCCGCGCGCGGCGGCAACTTCGCCAAGACGATGCTGAAGCTCGCGAAGGAGCGTGACAAGCTCACCGTCATCAACGACCAGTTCGGCGCGCCCACCGGCGCCGAGCTGCTGGCCGACATCACCGCGCATGCCCTGCGCACCGCACAGCAGCAGCCGGTGTTGTCGGGCACCTATCACGCCGTGGCGGCAGGCGAGACGAATTGGCACGACTACGCACGCCACGTGATCGAGTTTGCCCGGCGCGCCGGGCAGCCCATCAAGGTGGCACCCGAGGCCATCGAGCCCGTGCCCACCAGTGCGTTTCCGACCCCCGCCAAACGCCCGGGCAACTCGCGCATGAACACCTCGAAGCTGCAGCAAGCCTTTGGCCTGACCTTGCCGCACTGGCAAACAGGCGTCGAGCGAATGCTGACTGAAACCCTCGCCTGACCTCTTTCCGGAACAGCACATGAGCACTGCCTCCCAACGCAAGGGCATCATCCTCGCCGGCGGCTCCGGCACGCGCCTGCATCCCGCAACGCTTGCGATCAGCAAACAGCTGCTGCCGGTGTACGACAAGCCGATGGTGTACTACCCGCTGGCCACCTTGATGCTCGCCGGCATCCGCGACATCCTCTTGATCAGCACGCCGCAAGACACACCCCGCTTCGAGGCGCTTCTCGGCGACGGCGCCAAGTGGGGCGTCAACATCAGCTACTGCGTGCAGCCGAGCCCGGATGGGCTGGCGCAGGCGTTCATCCTCGGCAAGCAGTTCGTGAACGGGCAGCCGAGCGCGCTGGTGCTGGGGGACAACATTTTCTATGGGCACGACCTGCAACGGCTGCTGCAGTCGGCCGCCAGCCGCGAGACCGGCGCATCGGTCTTTGCGTACCACGTGCACGACCCCGAGCGGTACGGCGTGGTGGCCTTCGATGACCAGAAACGCGCTCTCAGCATCGAAGAAAAACCGAAGGTGCCGAAGAGCAACTACGCGGTCACCGGCCTGTACTTCTACGATGAGCAGGTCTGCGACATCGCGGCCAGCATCAAGCCCTCGGCGCGCGGCGAACTCGAGATCACCGAGGTCAACGCTCGCTACCTGAAGCAGGACCAACTCAACGTCGAGATCATGGGGCGTGGGTATGCGTGGCTCGACACCGGCACGCATGACAGCCTGATGGAGGCGGGGCAGTTCATTGCCACGCTTGAAAAGCGCCAGGGGCTGAAGGTGGCGTGCCCGGAGGAGATCGCTTACCGCTCGGGCTGGATCACGGCACAGCAGGTCGAGGCGATGGCACAGCCGATGCTCAAGAATGGGTATGGGCAGTACCTGATGCAGATCGTGAAAACTCAGGTTTTCTAATGGACGCCATCGAAACGGCCCTCGATGGCGTGCTCATTCTTCAACCCAAAGTTTTTGGCGACGAACGCGGCTTCTTCCTGGAAAGCTTCAATCAGCGTACATTCAACAGCCTCGTCGGAGCCAACGTATCCTTTGTCCAGGACAACCACTCCCGCTCGGCTCGGGGTGTGCTGCGAGGCCTCCACTATCAGCTCGGAGAACACGCGCAAGGCAAATTGGTTCGGGTAACACAAGGCACGGTTTTCGATGTTGCCGTCGACTTGCGCAGATCCAGCCGGAGCTTCGGCCGATGGGTTGGCGTTGAACTCAGCGCCGAGAATCATCGCCAGTTGTGGATCCCGGCGGGGTTTGCCCACGGTTTCATCGTGCTGAGTGAGAGCGCCGACTTCATGTACAAAACCACACAGTACTACGCCCCCTCATGGGAACGCTGTATTCGGTGGGACGACCCAAAGCTAGCCATAGCGTGGCCAGATGTTGGGAGCCCTCCGCTTGTGTCAGTGAAAGATGTGGCAGGGCGCACCTTCGACACAGCCGATCTCTTCGATACAGCGTGAACACCCGCCTGCTTGGCCGCACCGTCGGCCCACCCATATCCTGCATCGGGCTGGGCTGCAACAACTTCGGGCAGCGCCTGAATCCCGATCAGGCCACTAGCGTCATCGAGGCAGCGCTTGACGCCGGTGTCAACTTCTTCGATACCGCGGACGTTTACGCGGGCGGCGAGTCAGAGCGCATCCTCGGCGGTGTCCTCACGACATGCAGACACGAAGCCGTCATCGCCACGAAGTTTGGGTACGTCACGCCGACAGGTTTCGGACCAGGTAGCCGCGCCAACGTGCTGGCATCGGTGGAGGCCAGCCTCCGCCGACTTCGCACCGACTACATCGACCTCTATCAATTGCATAGGCCTGACGAGACGACACCATGGGAGGAAACCTTGCAGGCACTGCAAGACGTGGTGAAGGCCGGCAAGGTGCGATACGTCGGCGCCTCCAACCTGTCGGCGGCGCAAATCGAACAAGCCCGTCGAATCGCGGAGCAGTTGGGCGTAGACCATTTCGTCACGCAGCAAAATGAGTACAGCCTTCTCCGTCGTTCGGTGGAGACATCCGTGCTTCCTGCGACCTTGCAACAAGGTGCGGGCTTCTTGCCCTACTTTCCACTGGCCAACGGCATGCTTTCAGGCAAGTACCGCTCCGGAGAACCGATGCCAGAGGCAGCACGACTGTCAAGCCCAGGCAAATGGCAGAACCTCTACGTGACCAATGCGGATTTGTCGACGACCGCACGGCTGCGTGTCTGGGCAGAAGAGCGGGGACACAGCCTTCTCGAACTCGCCTTCGCATGGCTGCTGTCAAGCGATGCAGTCGTCAGCGTGATCGCTGGGGCGACCTCTGCGCCGCAAATTCGACAGAACGCCCAAGCCTCGAATTGGCAATTGACCGCCGCCGAGTTGCTCGAAATCGACGTCCTGGCACCGCGCATCGCTTGAGCTTTAGCGGCCGCAACGTCAGCGGACCAGCAGCTTCAATATCTGACCAATCACGCGATCCTGCTGCTCATCGGTCATATTGGAGCCTGACGGCAAGCAAGCACCTCGCAAGAACAGGTCTTCGGACACGGAGACCTCACCATGCGGGTAGTAGAGGCATCCAGCAAAAACCGGCTGCAGTTGCATCGGCTTCCACAGGTGCCGCGCCTCGATGCGTTCGGCGGCCAGGTGTTTCATCAGATCTTTGGCCGAAACTGGGGTGACCTTGGAGTCGATGGTGCAGGCAGATAGCCAGCGGTTGGATCGACTCCATGCGGGCTCCGGCATCCACTGGATCGCCTCTACCCCCGCCAGGCCCTCGCGGTAGCGGTCGAAGATGCGACGGCGTGCCGCCACCCGCTCGCTCAGCACCTTGAGCTGGCCGCGACCCACGCCGGCGAGGATATTGCTCATCCGGTAGTTGAACCCGATGGTAGTGTGCTCGTAGTGGGACACCGGTTCACGGGCCTGCGTGGCGAGGAAGCGTGCGCGCTTGACGAGTTCGGCATCTTCGGACACCAGCATGCCGCCGCCAGAGGTGGTGATGATCTTGTTGCCATTGAAAGAGTAGACACCCAGGCGGCCGAAGGTGCCGCTCTGGCGGCCCTTGTAGGTGGCACCCAGCGACTCAGCCGCATCCTCGACAACCGGCACACCGTAGCGCTCGCACAGTTCGACCAGCGGGTCCATGTCGGCGCTCTGGCCGTAAAGGCTGACGATGATCACCGCCTTGGGCAGCCGGCCGGATGACTTCGCCTCTGCAAGTGCAGCCTCCAGCGCGGAGGGAGACATGTTCCAGCTCTCAGGCTCGGAGTCGATGAAGACCGGCTCGGCCCCCTGGTAGACGATCGGGTTGGCCGAGGCAGCGAAGGTCAGCGCCGAGCAGAACACACTGTCGCCACGGCCGATGCCGAGCAGCACCAGCGCAAGGTGGATCGCCGCCGTGCCTGAACTCACCGCCGCCGCATGGGGCACACCGACCCACTCTGCCAGTTCCTGTTCGAAGGCGTCGACGTTGGGGCCAAGAGGCGCGATCCAGTTGGTACGGAAGGCCTCTTCCACATAGCGCCGCTCATGCTCGCCGAGGTGCGGCGTGGACAGCAGGATCTGGTCGTCGACCTCCATGCGCGAAACCACCTGCACCACCCGGCCAGACGCACCCAATACCGGCATGTGGTGGATGGAGTGCTGATTCATCAGCTCCAGCACGCCCTGGCGGGTGAAGCCCTCGGGCACCACCACCGACTGGATGGTCGGCAAAGCAGCGAGCGTGCAGTCGAGCGACCCCGATTCAAGCAGCAGGCGGCGCAGGTCGCCGTCGCTCACCGTGCGCTCGAAGGTGCCGTCGGCCCTGACCAGCAGCAGGAGCCCACTGCCGGCCTCGTCGAGCCGGCGCAAAGCATCGCGCACCGTGTCCTGCCGCTGCACCGTGATCTGGCTGACTTCAATCACTTCACTACCTCTTTCCTTTGCCGCGCGGGCAAGCCGATCACGACGGCCCCCACTGGCACATCTTCGCTCACAACCGCCCCGGCACCGACCACCGCACGGTCACCCACGCTGACACCGGGTAGCACATTCGCCCCCGCACCGACCAGCACGCCGCTGCCAATCTTCACGCCGCCCGACAAGGCCGCGTTCGGCGCCACGTGGCTGAACGCCCCCACCACGCAGTCGTGGTCGACGACCGCACCGTGGTTGACGATCACTCCGTCCTTGATCAGCGCCAGCGGTGCCACCACCGCCCCTGCGGCGACGAACACCCCGTGGCCTAGCCGTGCGTGCACCGACACGCTCGCACCGGGATGCACCACCGTGTGCGGCAGCGCACCGAGCGCGACGAGCTGCGCATGCAGCGTCGACCGCACCGGGTTCGAGCCGATCGCCACATGGAATCGATCGGAAGCCCGCACCACCTGCCTCACCGGCCCCTCCACTCTGCAGCCCAGCAGCCGGGTCCCGAAGAGCCGCTCGTCGTCGTCGGCAAAGCAGCATTCGCCCGCCCCCTGAGGACCAGCGGCGAGCGCATCCATCACCACTTTGGCATGGCCACCCGCGCCGACGATCCAGGTCAGCGACTCAGTAGGCATTGCTCTTCGCCATGAGGCCGTCGGTTCGTTCGAGACTGGCCAGGCTCTCCACGATGCGATGGGCCGCCTGCCCGTCGCCGTAGCGGTTGATGCAGGGCCTGCGGCCCGCACGCAGCGCGGACTCGATCGCTGCCTGCAATGCCAGCGGCTCGGCTACAACGTCGGCCACGTTGTCGTTACGCTCACGCAGGTTCTGACGGCTGCCGATGTTGATCACTGGCGTGCCGAAGGTGGCCGCCTCGATGATGCCGCTGCTGGAGTTGCCCATCATCACGTCGCACACCGCCATCCAGGACACAAAGCGCGGCCGGGGCAGGTGCGTCTTCACCACCACGCGGCCACTGCCCTGCTGTCGCATAAGCGCCTCGCGCACCGCCTGGCTGCCGGCGTCGGCGTTGGGCATCATCGCCAGCACTTGGCAGCCGGCAGCGACGGCCGCCGATAGTGCAAGGGAGGCTTCCAGGCCCGCGCTACCGGCTTCATGCAGCACGGGGTGATAGACGAAAAGCGCAACCGGCCGCGTGGGATCGAAACCATCTTCGGCGCACAGCGCCTGCCGCGACTCGGTCGCAAGCGCCGCCAAGCCGTCGAGTCCCGGTGCGCCGGTGACATGCACCTGGGCACCCTGCTCCCCCAGCCGGATCAGCCGGTCGCGCGACTGTGTGGTCGCCACCAGATGGAGGTGGGCGAGCTTCGAGATCGCATGGCGCACTGGTTCATCGACCGTGCCGGAACGTTCTCCGCCATGCAAATGGGCGATAGGAACGCCCAGGTGGATGGCAGCCAGCGCACCGGCGAGCATCTCGCCCCGGTCGCCCAGGAGCAGCAGCACGTCCGGCTTTATGCGCTCGAGCGCATCGACTGCGCCGACGAGTGTCGTGCCCAAGCCCCGTGCCATCGCGGCACCGGTGGCGTCCGACAGGTCGACTGGGACGCGTGCGGCGATATCGAAGCCCTCGGCCTCGACCTCGCGCACGGTGCGCCCGTAGGCATCGGACAGGTGCATGCCGGTCACGATGAGCGAGAGCGAGAACCGCGGGTCGCGCCGGATGGCGTGCAGAGTCGACACCATCAGGCCAAAGTCGGCCCGGGTGCCGGTGAGGTAGCACACGCGGCGCGGTAGCGTCATTCCAGGTCGCTCCATTGCAGCGTCGTGCCGGCCGGGATGGCGGCCTTCACCCTGCGGCCGATCACAGCGGCAAGGTCCTTGGGTGCAATGCCGGTACCCGGACGCAGCAGGCAGACCTGTCCTTCACCGATCAGGCTGCCCGCGGCGAGCGGGACCCGGGTGGTGACGCTTCGGCGCACCAGCTCGCGCACCGGCAACTCGGTCGCCGTCGGCTTCTTCTCGGCTTGGCCGAGGGAGGCCTCCACCGTGCGTATATGGTCGACGAGCGTGGCCAGCTCCTGCGGCGTGAGGGAGGCCTGGTGATCGGGACCGGGCAGGTCCTTGTCAAGCGTGAAATGCTTCTCGATGACGCGTGCGCCGAGCGCCACTGCGGCCGTCGAAACCGCCACGCCCAGTGTGTGATCGGAGTAGCCGACCGGCAAACCAGTCTCGGCAGCGATGGTCTGCATCGCGCGCAAGTTCACGTCGGCCGGAGCAGCGGGATAGTTCGAAGTGCAATGCAGGATCGTCAGCACCTCGCCGAGCGGCCGAGTCAGCCCGAGTTCCGCGCGGCGCTCGCGGATCACCTGCACCGCCTCGGTGATCTCGACGAGTGTCGCCATGCCGGTGGACAGGATGAGCGGCAGATCCTTGGCCGCGAGAAAGCGCAGGAACGGGTGGTTGGTGATCTCACCCGACGGCACCTTCAGGCGGCGCATGCCGAGCATGATGAGGAAGTCAGCGGCCTCCTCGTCGAACGGCGTGGACATGAACTCCAGGCCAAGTTCGGTGCAGCGATCGAAAAGCCGGCGGTGCAGCTCCTGCGACATCTCCAGCTGCTTGAGCATGCTGTGCTGGTCGCCGCCGCCGGTAGCCTGCTGCTGGTAGGCTGCCTTCTCGGCGCCAGGTCGCACGAGCTTGTCGGCGGAGAAGGTCTGAAACTTCACCGCATCGGCGCCGCAGCGCTTGGCGACGTCCACGAGCTGCAGGGCGAGTTCGTCCGAACCGTTGTGGTTGACGCCGGCTTCGGCGATGACGAAGGTCTTGCTGGACATGATGCGGTCCTGGTTCACCAGACGGTCAGCCCGCCATCGATCACGATATTCTGGCCGGTCACATAGCCAGCAGCGTCAGACATCAGGTAGGTCAGCGCACCGCACAGGTCGAGCGGACTCCCCATACGCTCCATCGGCACTCGCTGGCTGTATCGGTCGACGAAAGTCTTGTTCTGGCCGCTGTAGATGCCGCCAGGGGTCAGCGCATTCACGCGCACACCCTGCTTGGCCCAGTAAGCGCTCAGGTAGGCGGTCAGTCCCCAAAGGCCTGCCTTGCTCGCGCTGTAGACCGCCGGCGTGTTGATCGCGCGACCGAGGTACTCCGATCCTTCGTAGATTCGCTGATCAGGTGCGGCGATGCCATAGATGGAGAGCACGTTGACAATGCTGCCGCGGCCACGCCGGGCCATCTCCCCGCCGAACACCTGGGCGCAAACCATCGCGCCGGTGAGGTTCACCGACATCACATGGTTCCAGTCTTCGATCGGGAATGTCTCGAAGGGCTCGAAGAAATTGGGGCTCTTGGTGGCGGCGTTGTTGAGCAGGCCGTCGACGCTGCCGAACCTCGCTTCGGCTGCTTCCCGCACGCCCTGCACAGCGGCACGGTCGCGGATGTCGACGCAGTGGAGAGACAGGCGCTCGCCCTGCCCCAGCCGGGCCTGCAGGCGATCGAGCGCTTCCTGCGATGCATCGATGGCGACGATGCGTGCGCCGTCGGCAAGCAGCTCGCGGCACAAGTGCTCGCCGAGGATGCCAGCAGCGCCGGTGACGGCGAGCGTCTTGTCAGTGAGGTCGAAGCGGTTCATTTTGCAGCTTCCAGGCTGTCGGTCATGAGCATCTCGACAATGCGGAAATCGAGCGAGCTGTCGATGTCGATCGAACGCTCGCGCGGCATCTCGTGCAGCTTGAGCCGACCGTTCCACAGACCCTTGGTGAGGGTGTGCCGGTGCCAGACGTAGATCGACGCGTTCATCGAGTACACATGCGGCGCCAACTGGCGCGCCACGACCCCGCCGCCCGCGTCGCTCTTGACCAGGCCGATGCTGCCATCGGGCTTGCGCTCCACCATGTTGAAGTATGGGTTCTTCTCGGATTCGAAGGCCGTGATGACGGCGTCGGTCTCGTCGTCGAGCAGAGAGAGGCAGGTGGTGATGTCGTCGAGGGTGCGCAGCGGGGAGGTCGGGTCCAAGTCGACCAGGCGATCGAAAGTACCGTCGTTCGACTCGACCCAGTGGCACAGGTGCTCGATGACGGGAATCTTGGGCGCGGTGCTGGTAGCCAGCTCCGCGGGCCGCAGGAAGGGCACCCGCGCGCCGTGCTGCCGCGCCACCTCGGCGATCTCGGCGTCGTCGGTCGAGACGTAGACCGCGTCGATTTGCGGCAGCCCCAGCGCCTGTTCGATGGTGTGGGCGATCAGCGGCTTGCCGAGCAGCGGCCGGATGTTCTTGCGGGGCACGCCGACGGAGCCGCCGCGTGCGCAGATGGTGGCGATGGTCTTCATGAGAGGTGGGCGGATGCGCGCGCGCGCATCACCAGTTCGAGCGCCTTGAGGCCCTCTTCCAGAGGTTGTGAAGTCGGTCTGTCCTGCGCCACGGCGTCGAGCAGTTCGCGCATTGCCGCGGGGTAGGTCCGCGGCACGTCGAAGGCGTCGGCAGGGAGGTCCAGCGCCTGCACGCCCTCGGGCCCCGACAGCGTGAGTGACTTGCGAGGCAGGTCCCACTCGGCGGAGGCGGCATCGCCGACGACCATGTAGCGGCGCACCGGACGGCGGCTCACGTAGTCCAGCTGCACCGTGGCGAGCGGCCCGGCGGAGCGCGACAGCAGCAGGGTAGCGCAGTCCTCCGTCTCGATCTCGAGGCCCGAGGCGCGTGTGGCCGCCGCCTGCACGACCGGGAAGTCGCCGAGCAGCCAGCGCGCGGCGTCGATCTCGTGGATCAGGTCGAAGAGCACACCGCCGCCCAAGGCGCGGCTGGCGCTGTAGCTGCGGCGGTAGTCCTGCTGCGGCCGCCAGTCGGGCAGCCACTGGCCGGCCTCGAAGCCGGCGCGCACCACGCGGCCGAGTTCGCCCCGTGTCACCAGCGACTTCAGCCGCTGCAGCGACGGCAGGAAGCGCAGGTTGCAGCCCACGATGTTCGGCGGCACGCGCGGGCTGCGGGCGAGGGCAAGCCGCAACACCACAACGTCGTCCGCCGTGGTAACGACGGGCTTCTCGGCGTAGAACGGAATGCCACGCTCGATCGCCGCGAGCAGCGGCCGCAGGTGCATCGAGCTCGGACTGGCGACCACCATCAGCGCCGGCCGCTTGTCGAGCGCCTGATCCAGCGTCGAAGAGACGCTCACCTCGCCCGGCAGCCCTTCCACCGAAGCGGACCGGCCGGCTTCGCGCAAAATGTCGAAGCGCACCTGCGGCACCAGGGACGACAGGCTGGCCATGTGCCGCCGGCCAATCGAACCGGTGCCGATGACGAGTGCACGCAAGGCGCTTACCTCCGCAGGGCTACAGCTCGACGAATCGGCGCACCAGCGCCAGGCCGGTCTCGCCGCTGCGCTCGGGGTGAAACTGGCTGGCCATCAGGTTGTCCCGCTGCACCGCGGCGCAAATCCGGTACCCGCCATAGACGCAATCGGCCAGCCGGTCCTGCTCGTTCGCGGGCACGGCGGCGAACGAATGCACGAAATACACGGCGGGATGCGCGCGGGCGATCGGCTCGAGCACTGTTCCCTCCCAGCTGCGCCCGCTGCTCGGCTCCACCAGGTGGTTCCATCCGATGTGGGGCACACGCTGGGCCCGTCCCTCCAAGGTAGTCGCTGGCACCGCCTTCACACGGCCAGGGAGGATGCCCAGGCCCGCGTGCTCACCGAACTCCTCGCTCGCGTCGAAGAGGATCTGCATGCCCACGCAGATGCCGTACATCGGGCGGCCGGTGGCCCGGAAGCGCCGGATGGCATCGCCGAAACCGCGGGTCTCGACTTCCTTCATGCTGTCGCGAAAAGCGCCCACGCCGGGCACCACCAGGCGGTTCGCCGCCAGTGCGACGGCGGGATCCTCGGTCACGGTGACGTCGGCCCCCACGTGCTCGAACGCGCGGGCGACGTTGAGCAGGTTGCACATGCCGTAGTCGACGATCGTCACGGACTTGTTGTTGCTCATCATCAGAACTTTCGTACCGGTAGGCCCGCCTCGATCGCAGACTTGCGGATGTCTGAAATCGACATCCGGCCGTAATGAAGTACGTCGGCCATGGCCACCGCGTCGGCCTGTCCCTTGGATGCAGCCTCGATGAAGTGCGTCATGTTGCCCATACCGCCGCTGGCGATGACCGGCACCGGAACGGTCGACGACACTTGCTGGACGAGATTGAGGTCGAAGCCAGAGCGCGTGCCCTCACGGTCCACCGCCGTCAGCAGAATCTCGCCTGCGCCCAACTCCACGCCGCGCTGCACCCACTCAAGGACGTCCAGCCCAGTTCGTTCTCGGCCGTTGTCGGTGTAGGCCTCCCACTTGCCTGCCGCGACCTGCTTGGCCTCGATGGACAGCACCATGGCCTGCGAGCCGAAGCGATGCGCGACCTCGGTGATCAGCTCCGGCCGCGCGACGGCAGCCGTGTTTATGGCCACCTTGTCCGCACCCGAACGCAGGATGTGCCTTGCATCATCGACCGAACGGATGCCACCGCCCACGGTAATGGGGATGAACACGTTCTTCGCCGCACGGCTGATGATGTCGCTCAGGTTGTTGCGGCCGTAGAGGCTCGCGACGATGTCCATGTAGACCAACTCGTCGGCACCCGCCTCGTAGTAGCGGATCGCGAACTCCTGAGGATCGCCGATGACGCGCAGGCCCTCCAGCCGGATCCCCTTGATGAGGTTTGGCCCCTTGATGTCAAGGCGCGGGATGATGCGTAGGTTGCTCATGGATCACTTCGAGGCGTCGTGCCACACCGCGTGGCGTAGCTTCCATTGCTCTTCCTCCCATTTCCACAGGTGGGGGGAACGGAAGGTGTCTGCCAGCCGCATGAAGTAGTCGCGTGTCATGACGGGTTCCTCGAACATCTTGCTGGCCTCGGGGAACTCGCTGGCCGGGATGCTGAGGTAGCGGAAGATCTCGTCGGCGAAGCGCTCGGGGAATTCATGGTCGAAGCGCTTGACGAGTGCCACGCCCTCGTCGCGCGTGATGTCGAGCGAGCGAATTTCCTGGGCGGCGTCGTAGGTCGCGCGCCCGATGCCGAACTTCACGCCCGTCGTGTAGTAGTGGAAGTCGTCGATGCGGTCGTCGATGCTGTTGTACTTGCTGTAGGTGCCCGGGGTTCGCTCGGGCGAGGCCTCGAAGCCACCATGCTCGACCGCGTAGTAGTAGCAGGCCTGCGGGTGCCACTTCAGGTAGTAGCCGAGGTAGTGGACTTCCGTCTTCTTCTCCTCGATTTCGGCCGGGTTGGCCGGCAGATAAGGGATCAGGTCCTGCTGCTCCAGGCCGAAGTGCTGCTTCAGGTCGGTGACCGCCACGCCGCCCAGGTGCACCTTGGACTGGTCGCCCGCGGTGAAGTAGGACCAGTCGCGCTTGGCCGTCTCGGTGTCGCCGATCGGGTTGCCGTATTCGGCCTCGTTCTCGCCGTAGATCACGAGGGGGATGTTGAACAGCAGCGCCATCTTGGGGGCGAGCGCCTTCTGGCCGAACATGAACGCCTGGAACGGGTGGAACAGGTTATCCACGGCCAGACGCGTCAGCAGGCGGTGTGCGCGCCCGTTCGGGGTCATGAGGTAGTTGTCGTGGCCCGCATGGATCCAGCGCTGGAAGTTGCGCCAGCCCCATTCGGTGTAGACGTGGGGCGCCCAGGTCACCGTCAGCGGGTGCATGCCGTACTTGGTGCGCAGGATGTGAGAGGCGTAGAAACTGTCCTTGCCCCCCGAGCCGGGTACCAGGCAGTCGTAGCTGCCGTCCTTGCTGCGGTGGCGGTCGAGCAGGTCGCGCAGCTGGCGCTCGCGCTCCTCCCAGTTGATCTTGCCGTGCTTCTTCTCGGCGAAGCGGCAGGCATCGCATACGCCTTCGTCGTCGAAGTTGATCGTCTTCTTCTTCGATTCCTTGGTGTGCGTGTACTCGACGGCCGAGTTTGGGCGCTGGTTGGAGATGACACAACGCGCGCAGAACGCCACGTCCGTGGGAAGGCCGTACTTCGCCTCCGGGTTCGACACATCCGGCGCGAATTTGGACTTGTCGATGAGTTCCGGGAAGGGCACGCGTTTCATTTCAGACTCCGTTGGGAAAGAGATTCGATCACTTGCAGGATTCGGTGGGCCGCTCCACCGGCGGCCTCGGCGCCTGCGCCGCCGGGGGATCCGGAGGCCCGGCCCTCGCGCACCAGGGTGAGCAGCGCGCCGGGCAGCGCCGCGGGAGATTCGACGCCGGTCGACACCCCCATGGCGGCATACGGTGCATCCGCGGTGAAAACCGAGCAGTCTACCGACACCACGGGGCGGCCGGCCATGGCGGCCTCCAAGCCGACCGTCGAGGCCGTCACGACTACCACGTCCACGGCATGCAGCAGCGGCACCAGCGGTTCGTCGGAGCGGCTGAGCGACACCCGGTCCTGGGCCTCGAACGCGATCTGTTCGCTCGGGTGGTACCGCACCACCAGGCGCAGCCCGGGATGGTCGGCGACCACCCGGCGCAGCACCTGCTCCACCTGCCGGGGCAGGCTCGGGTCGCCGATGCGGTCGTCGAACGGGTGGCGTGCGGGCTCGGCCTGCGATGCCCACAAGACGGTGGTCTTGCCGTCGTCCCACCCGCGCGCACGACGCTGGTCCTGCCCTACGCTGACTAGCGCCGGATCGCGCAACCGGTCGAAAGCCGGATTGCCGGTCACCACGACCTCGGCCTCGCCGCGGCCATGGCGCAGGAACATCTGGCGCACCTGCTCGTTGAGCACGCAGATGCGGTTGGCATAGCCCCGCTGTCCGATCCACTGGACCTCCTGCATCGCAAACAGGTCGACGGCACACAGTGAGGGAAGGCCTAGATCGCTCGCGGCGAGGAGGGCGGCCTGTTCGGCCCGCGGCGAGTTGGTCGCCGCCACCAGATCGGGACGGATGTGCTCCAGCACGCGGCGCAGGAAGGCGCGTGGCAGGAAGGCATGGCGGCCCCGCTGCTCGTAGAGGCGGCGGGCTGCCGCCTCGCCTTGGGCATCGACCAGGTCGGCGAACGAGATGCCCATGTAGGCCTCGCTTTCCTCCGGTGCAACCGGGCCGCCGGTGGGCAGCCCCGCCGCCAGCTCGGCCCCGAACTCGCGCGCCCGCGCTGCCGCGAAGGGCCACAGGTCGGCGAAACCGATGGCCGGGATGCCGGCCTGGGACAGGGCCACCCGAGCCGTCGTGAGGCCCAGGAACACCACCTCGTGCCCCGCCTCGAGCGCCAGCCGTGCCACCGGGATCAGCATGGCCGCATGGCCACCACCGTAGGCAACGAAGAACAACTTAGCCACGTGCGGCCACCCTGCCGTCAAGCATCCTGCGGTCCATCAGAACCCGTGTTCGCCGAAGACCGCACCATCGGGTCGGAACGCCACCCAAAAGGTTTCGCCCACGGGCTGCTCGAGGCTCATCAGCCAGGAGACGAACACCGGTTCACCCGCGGTCGGGTCGAGGTCCAGCACCTGGGACAGGCGGATGGCGGTGCACGACTCCGCGGCGCACTCGACCCGGATGGTCTTGTCGAAGCTATCGCTGAAGAGGCGGATGTCGCCCGCGTTGGCGACCGTCTTCGACGGCGAATGGGTGTTGTTGCGCAGGAGCACGTAGGTGTCGAATCCACCGCCGATGCAGCCGTGGCCCCAGTGCCGCCATTTGGGCGGGTACACGATCGACTTGGCACCGGTGGCGATGTCCGTCGCGAAGCAGCGCGGGGCCCCCTCGACCCGGTATCGGTACGACGCGTTGAGGCGCGAGGGGATGGTCTGGCCCTGCAGGTGCAGCACCCGGAACTCCTCGCCGGTCGCCAGCGTGAGGTGCAGCCCGTCGTGGCCGGGCGACGACTCGAACTCGAAACCTTCACCGTCATCGGCCAGCCGATCGTCGCCGTAACGTTTGCGGCGGGTCACCGCAGAGACCCGCCCGGCGCAGTTGGTCGGGAAGACGCGCAGCTCCAGCGCGAGCCCCGGCGCCGTCTGGGCGGCGAGCAGCGACGCGAAGCTCCCATTGGCACGCGCCGGGTCGAGCTTCGGGCAGTGGTCCGTGAACTCGGTGACGGGGAACGAGTGTGTGACCTCGAGAAAATCGACCTCGCGGTGGAAGTTGCCGACGACCAGACGCGGAAAGATGTCGTTCGCCCTCAGAGCCACCGACAGGAACGATCCCGCAGGTGGCACCTGGGCGAGGTCGAACAGCTCATCGGCGAAGAAGAGGCGGGACGAGAACGGCCCCATGTCGCCTACCTGCACCTGGCGGCTGACGAGGACCTTGCCCGCCGGGTCGCGCAGCTTCACCTCGATCGTCTCGTCGGGTGCGAGCGGGCTCGCACCGACGAAGTAGTGGAAGAACGGCACCACGGCGTAGGCGTCGTCACGCCGTTCGAAGCTGCAGCTCCAGTTGGTCTCTTCAGAGCGCTGCGGCTTCTTGGTCTCGTCGGGATTCTTCACGCGCCCCGCAGCATGGACGCAGCTGAACAGGCCGTTCGCCTCGTACACGCCCAGGATGGCGGGGAATGGGAATGCGAGGTTGGAGGTCGAGACGATCTCCACCTCGAGCATGCCGTCGAAGGGCAGCGGCACGGCGTTCGGCCGCAGCAGCACCTCGCGCACGGAGACGTCGTTGTGCTGCGCTACCTCGCCGAGCGACTGCCGGGCGCGCAACGCGCCGTCGTGACCGTAGACGCGGAAGTTGACGCCAACGCTCGGGATGTCGTTCTTCAGCAGCCAGTAGTTCATGAACAGCACGCGCAGGTCGCTGTGCTCGCGGATGCGCAAGGGAAAGACCGCGGACGCCCGGTGGGCGAAGAACGATTTGCGTGCGTCGAAGGCTTTGGCGAGGGTGTTCTGAGTGGTCATTTCGACTCCTTGCAAAGGCATCAAGGCGGGAGGGCGGATGTCAGCGGGGCGGGGGGCGCTCTCCGCGCCCGAAAGCCTATCGGCCTCGGCATCGCAAGCAGATCCCGGCGCCAACCCGACATCAGCCACACGAGCGGGAAGAACAGAGCGAGAACGCCCAGGCCTTCCATGAGTACACCCGGAAAACAGCAAAGAAGGACGTGACGCCCCTTCTGCGCCTCCTTGTCCCTGAGAAGAGACACGAGCTTGAAACCAAGGTATGCAGCGATCACCAGGTAGACGATGAACCGCATGTACTGCCCCTCCACGAAGCTCACGAGCAGCGTGCTCCTGCTGACGATCGACAGCACCAAGCTTTCTGAGGTAAACGCGTGGGCTTCATAGCCGGCACTCCCCACCTGGAACCCTTGGTATTTGTCGATCAAGGACGCCAGAAAAGACAAACCGAGAACGAAGAGCGCCGCAGCCCAGTGAAGACGCGCGCCGAGCTTCGACGTCTTTTCGGAGTTCACAAAGACCAGCAAGAGCAGCGACGTCATCACCGAGGCCGAGCTGAGATTCGCAAAACCAAGCCCAAGCCAGAGATTCCAGGCGCCTGAGTCTCGACGCAGCAAATAGATCAAGACATAGGCCACACCAACAGACACAAGCACGCTGCGGCCGCTCACCAGCAACGGCAACATCAAGGGCACCAACTGCATCGGCGACCATTTGTCCTCGACGGGGTAGCGCACAAGCGGCAGCAGCAGCAGCAGCAGAAGGACCAACGAACCGGCTGAACCCAGTGCCAGCTCGATGCTCACAAAGGGAGAAACCGCGAAAAGCCTGGCCAAGTGGACCCAGACAAGAGAACTGTCCTCCGCCCCACTGAACAGCTCCCCGTCACTCAGCAGCGAACCCACATACAGCAACTGCGCCTGAAACCCGTCCTCGGACGCATCGACGGGCGGAAGAAATCCCTCGTACACGAAAAGACCGGCCACCAGGACAACCAGGACCGCAATAAGGTACGGGAACACGGGCAACGCATGCGGGCGCCGGCGCAGGCGAGCTCGCCCCCGCCGACGCAAGGTCGACGTCGCAGGTCGCGCGCCCTCCGATAAGGCGTTGTCGAGACTGCCCATTGCCGGTCCTACCATCCGATCGCCTTCACCCGCTGCTGCAGCGGGGCGTCGACGAATCGATCAACCAGCCACGCCCCCACGATGACGACCAGCACCAGAAACGGCCATGCGGTAGCCATCTCGACCCGACCCTTCAACGCGAAGTAGACCAGCGGGTGGATCAGATAGAGCGGATAGCTGATCCCTGCCGCCACATCAGCGGCGGGGCGCCAGCTGGTAGCCATGGGCAATCGGGCGATCGCACCGACGAAGGCAAGGGAGACAGTTACGAGTATGGCGCGCCTCCAGCCGGTCACCAGATCCAACTCGGTTGCGTTGTGCGCCGCAACCAAGAGCACGACTGCGGACGTCAGCGCCAGCGTCAGCGTCCAGCGGAGCCGGACATAACGGGTCCACTGATCAAACTGCCGCAGGCATATCCCCCCAACGAAAAAAATTAGGTGGTTAGCCGGGTGAACGTAGACGCGCCAACCGTCTGCAAGTGTCGAGTAGCGCTGTAATTCGGCGGATATCCAGATGGCGAAGAAGACAGAGGCGGCCAGCACGGCAAGCGAACCGCGCTGGGCCAGGAGAACCATCGGGAGCCCGAAGTAGAAGACAACCTCTACCCCGATGCTCCAGCCGCCCACGACTGGGCTGTTCGCAGGATCGAAGAATCCGAACAACAACACGGCGTTCGCCAAGACTGCAAATGGATCTGGCTCGTTGTGTGTGATGAACAGCTTGCCTGCGATGGAGAGAAGCAACACCGTCACGAACAAGGGCCCAAGACGCCCGAGTCGTCGTTGGAAGTAGTGCCGAAGATCCGCCTGCCTGATGCCACTCTCGAATGCAGCTCCATAGGCGTGAGCGAGGCTGTACCCGCTGAGAACGAAGAACATCGAAACTCCGTACGTCCCGAAAAGCGACAGCAGCGGAGACACAGAGCCATCCCCGCTCCACAACGCGAAGTGGTACGCACAGACGCCGAGCGCACACACGCCCCTGAGAACGTCCAGCGCATGAAGCCGAGAGCGATCGGAATAGGTTCGACTGCCAACCATCTTTAGGACTTGTGCGGAATGCGCAAGAAGGTGCGCCAGCCACCGAAGAACACACGCAGGAGATACCTGGCCGGCGGCGTCTGGCCATCATCGTCATCGAGTCCGATGCGAGCCGAACCAGCTTCTGCCTTAGAAGGATGTAGCGCCGTGCCGAAGATCACGTCCCAGATCTGGAAGAGGCTCGCGAAGTTCTTGTTGTGATGCGCGGCGTCTCGAGAGTGATGGATCCAATGCGCGGCCGGAGACTGAATGACATAGCGACCGAACCAACCCCAATTGTGTGGCAGGTTGCTGTGCTTGATCAGCCCGACCAGCTTGGCGAGGAGGTGTACGACAACATAGTCGCCGGCAGGCATGGCGACCAGTGCGGCCGGGACAGCCACGACGGCGGCAGAGAAGGCGCGCTCCATTGGATGATCACGGAACGCGGTGAGAACGGTCATCTCGGGCGCACTATGGTGATATCGGTGGATTTCCCATAGCGCCGGCACGGTGTGGCACCAACGATGCGCCCAGTAGTTGGCGAAGTCGACCGTCACGTAGAAGGCGAGCACGGCCAAGATCTGCAGCGATGGAGACCACTCCACGACCCTCGTCACATGTGCACTGGCATAGCGCTGCAGGACATAGGTCACTCCCAACAGCATCGCAATGCCAACGAAGAGTCCGAGGCTTGTTTCCACAAGAACAAAGGCGAGCAGGTCGGTGCGCGAGGAGTTGGACATGAGCAGCAGGCGTTTCGCCGAGGAGCGCTCCCACCCTAGGAGGGCGACTTCCGCGGCCAGGACTGTTATGGCCAGCGCGGCGGCGAGTCCGATGGACGTGAGTAACTTCAGCGGCTCGTCCGCATAAAACCGCCACAACCTCTCAACGATGTGGGACAGAGCTTCCATCGATCAGCATCGGTCCAGCCAGTGGGCCAGGGAGATCAACGCACGAATCTCTCGGGTGTTGTTTGCTGTACCGTCTCGGTGACGGGTCAGCAGGCTGCTTACCACCTCCGGTTCGAACCAATGTGCCGAAGCCAGCAAGTGCTGCAGGCGCTCCCCCGCGTATGCATTCTTGTTCCCGCGGAACCACTCGCCCACCGGCACGGTGAACATCTGCTTCTTGCGGTACGCCAGGTGATCGCCGATCAGAGGTGCGACCGCCTTCTTGTAGAGATACTTGGTCTCGCCGTCCTTCAGCTTCAGCGCGCCCGGCATGCGAAAGGCGAACTCCATCATTCGGTAGTCGAGGAAGGGTGTGCGTGCTTCCAGCGACACCGCCATGCCCATGCGGTCGGGCTTGACGAGGTTGTTGCCCGAGAGCAGCAGTTGCATGTCGAGGAACAGGGCCTGGTTGATGCGGTCCTGGTGCGCGAACGCCTCGAAGTAAGGTCGCGCCACCTCGTAGCTGTCGAGGCTGGACAGGCGGTCCCGCGTGCCTGCCGCGTACAGGGCCTGCTTCCGGTCGTCGGTGAACAGCGAGATGCTCTGGAAATACGCCCGGCGGAACGCATCGTCACTGAGGCCCGCGAGGTCGGGACGCGCGAAAAAATCGCGGTACTTGTCGTAGCCGGCAAAGAGCTCGTCGCCGCCATCGCCTGTGAGCACCACCGTCACGTGCTTCACCGCCAGCTCCGACACGCGGTATGTCGGGAGGAACGAGATGTCACCGTGGGGCTGGTCGCAGTGGTAGGTGGCCATGGGCCACAGGTCGAGCATGTCCGGGTCCACGCGCTCCATGACGTGTTCGCAGCCGAAGCGGTCGGCCGCCTCCTGCGCGAAGGGCGCCTCGTCGTAGCGCGGATCATGGAAGCCGATGCAGAAGGTCTTCACCGGCTCGTCCATGTGGCGTGCCATCAGCCCGACGACGGTGCTCGAATCGACCCCGCCCGACAGGAAAGCGCCAAAGGGCACGTCAGAGCGCAGGCGCAGGCGCACCGCGTCATCGAGGATGGCGTTGAACTCCTCGATCCATTCGGCCTCGCTGCGCCCGTGCACAGGCTGGACGGCGGCCAGGTCCCACCAGCGGCGTGTCGTCGTCCCTTCGCGCGTGACCTTCATCAGATGCCCCGGCATCAGGTGCCGGATGCCCTGGTACATGGTGTAGGGCGCCGGCACATAGTTGAAGCTCAGGAAGTGGTGCAGCGCCGCTTCGTCGGTGGCGGGGCGGGGCATGCCGGACTTCAGGATCGCCTTGATCTCGGAGCCAAAGGTGATCTGCTGGCCGTCGTCGTGCACGTACAGCGGCTTGACGCCGATGCGGTCACGGACCAGGTAGAGCGCCTGCTCGCGGGCGTCGTAGATGGCGATCGCGAACATGCCGTTGAGCTTCCGGACGAAGCCGATGCCTTCGGCCTCGTACAGGCGCAGCAGTACCTCGGTGTCAGAGTGGCTGCGGCACGGATGGCCGGCACGCCCGAGCTCTTGCGCAAGCTCAACGTGGTTGAAGATCTCTCCGTTTTGCACCACCACGATATGACCGTCGTCGGACACGAAGGGCTGGTGGCCACCCAGAATGTCGATGACCGAGAGGCGCTGGTTGCCCAGCGCGACGCCCTCTGCAGCAAAGACGCCTTGGTCGTTGGGACCGCGGTGCGCGATGGCATGCCCCATGGCCTGGAGTGCAGCAGGCGGAAGGCTGCGCCCTCCACGGTGGAAGTAGCCGAAGATGCCGCACATCTCAGTTGCCACCCTTTCCGAATACTTGTTTGAACGTGAGACCGATGATCTTCAGGTCGAAGAGCACCGAGACGTTCCGTGCGTAGTGGAGGTCAAGCCGCTTGCGTTCCTCGGGCGTGGCTTCCGATCGCACCGTAGCCTGCGCGAGGCCGGTCATACCAGGGCGCACGGTGTGGCGCTCATGCCATTCGGCCTCGGTGTAGAGGCTGCGTTGTTCAGGCACATCGGGCCGTGGGCCGACGACGCTCATGTCGCCGGCCAGCACATTCAGCACTTGCGGCAACTCGTCCAGGCTGGTGCGGCGAATGAAGCGGCCAATCGGCGTAATGCGCGGGTCGCCAGCAGCAGTGGCGTAGCCGCCGATCTTGTCGGCATTGAGCACCATGCTGCGGAACTTGAGCATGGAGAACTCGCGCCCGCCGCGACCCACACGCCGCTGAGCGTAGAACACAGGTCCGCGGTCGAAGCGATATACGGCAGCAGCGACGACGAGCATCACCGGGGACAGCAGGACAAGCGTGAAGAGGGAAAGGACGATGTCGATCACTCTTTTCATGGTCGGGCATCGGAAACGACGGGATCACGGCGGGACAGCAGGCGCACGCCCAGGACGACCGAGCACACGAAAAACGGCAGAGCAAGAGCAGACCGGACGAAGCCGTCGGTCAGGGCAAACCCTCTATCCAGCGCCACCCCAAAAGCGAGGGGACCGGTCGAAGCAGCGACAGCATTGAGCATTTTAACGCCGCCCACTTCGCGCCATCGCACCTCTGTGGCTACCCCTAGCGCCAACGCGAGGGCCAACTGAAAGCCAACCAATGCACCCACCAGTGCTGCCGGCGAATCGTGCCGCAGCGCAGGCCATGCCAGGATCGGCAGCGCGAGCAGACAGCCGACTGTAAGCTTCAGCACGAGGTCGGTGCGGCCCCGAGCGTTCAGGTCGGCGGCTGCGAGCGAGCTGATGCCTACCAACGGCACGCCGAGGAGCGCGATTTGCGTGAGCAGCACGATTCGGTCTACCGCCTCGGCTCCCATCTGGCCGTGACCGAAGAGCACGTCAACGACCGCGCCGGTGAAGCATGCCCCGAAACCTAGGACGACCCACGACAGCAGCAAGGCTCTCTGTAGCTGATTGGCAAGCTCACCGCGAGCCAACACCACCTGCCCGGTCGCATGTAGCTCGCTCAAGCGTGGATAGGCGACCGTCGCCAGGGTAGTGATGAGCACGCCGACCGGCAGCTCGACAAGCTTGGTAGCGTAGTTCACCGCGGCGACGTTGCCCTCTCCTGTAAGCGAGGCCAGAGCCCGAACGATCACCGGCACAAGCACGAGCAGCGAAGTGGCCATCAGCCCGTGCGCAAACGCGCGCAGCAGCGCGCCAGTCAGCAACAGCGAGGAGGGTTCGTCCCGCACCGCCCTCGCGCGCAGCAGGGCCAACATCTGGCTCGCCCAGCGCAGCAGCGAGCCGGCCATGACGGCCCAGCACAGCACAGCCAGAACCGTCGATGGCGCTGCCAGATCCCACGCCAGCAGCGCAGCAACGATGCACGCGTTGAAAATCAGCGTGCCGCAACCAGCCACGAAGAAGCGGTCACGGGAGTTGAGGTAGGCAGTGGAGACGCCTGCCAGCGCGGCCAGCGGTAACGAGATGGCGACGGCAACCACCGCTGTAGAGCCAATAGACGCGGACGGCGGTGGGACACCCGGCGCCATCAGGCCAAACCAAGCGTCCGGCATCAGCGCAAAGGAAAGGCCGACCAAACCGAAGAGTGCCCCTACGGCCAGCGACGCCTGTCGAAAGAGCGCCGCTGCTAGTTCGGGCGCGGTTCGCATCACCGGCACGAGCGCGACGCTGAGCCCCCCGGAGAGCAGGAGATTCACCAGCAGGTCAGGCAGGGTCAGCAGCAGCACCGCAACGTCAGCCTCGGCGGACACGCCGAGGTTGGCGGCGAGCAGTAGCTCACGGAGGAAGCCTGAGGCGCGCCCAGCAAGCAGAGCCAAGCTCAGAAGCAGGGAGGAGCCAAGTAGCCAGCGACCAACGCGCAGGCCACCACCTTTAGACACCCGGCGCTCCGGCGAAGACACGTGCCTGCATGCCGGCGATGATGCCGGCGACGCGGCGTTGCACTTCACTGTGGCGTTCGTCGAGCAAGGCAGCGGGCGCCAACAGGTGCCCCTTCAGCGCCGCACGTAACTTGGCCAGCTCGGCGCCAAAGTCCATATCGGCCTCGATCTCGGCCACGCTCTTGGCCTGCCGATGGAAGGTGCGCGACAGAATGGCCCCTGTCGATCCCAGGCGGGCGTGCTCGGCCAGCAGGAGTTCCGCTGGTAGCAGACCCTCGCCCACCCGCGCCAGCCCTCCAATACCGAAAGGGACGCCCTCGTCGCGCAGAACAGCCGCCAGCCGATCGACAAGCCCGTTCGCGACCGGCTCGAACATGAAGCGCAAGCCGAGGTCCAGGTGCAGATCGTTCAGTCCGATGTGGACTTCGTCGATACCTGGAACGCGAACACAGTCGCGCAGGTTCTCGGCAGCGGCAGCCGTCTCCACCAGCAGGCAGGTCCGCGCCCGCCCACCCACGGCGGCGGAGAAACGGGCTACCTCGGCCGGCGAGCGGAACATGGGGAGCATGATGATGTCGGCGCCCGCCTCGATCACGGCGTCGATCTCACGCTCGATGGACTCGTGCAAGGGATTGACACGTACCAGCAAACCGCCCGGAGGCACCGCCGGGCGCACCGTGGCCACGTCCTCGAGACAATGACGGCTAATGACTGTGCTTAGGTGACCCTGGCGCTCGACCTTGCCGAGCAACTCCAGGTCGACAAAGACACGGTCGACCCCTCGCCCAGTCGCGAAACGCGCCATGTCGGGATCGTTGGTGATCATCAGGAACTTCATGGCTTGGCGGTGGTTGGACGATGCGGACGGGATTTCGCACTGCCAGTGGGCGGCGCGCGGGGAAGCAGACTTTCAGGAATAACGCGCACAGGGTGATTGATGTTTTCGATCGCTCCACTGAACGCGCCATCGACGAAGAAGGCAATTCTGTGATTGTCGGCGTCCGCGATCCACACCTCGCGTGTCCCGCGGTCCAGCGCGTAGCCGTTCGGCGCGTACAGAGTCTGGTCACCGACGACCTGGGCCGAGCACAGTTGCCGCGGCGGTATGCCGTCAGCGACGGTGGCCTGCTCCTCCGCGGCGATCTGCTGGGGCGAGCTGAGGGGGTCCTGGAAAAGCGGATGAGGGCATGCAAGCAACACCTCGCGGATTCCCTCGCGCAAATTCCAGCGGCTGAGCCGATTGCCATGCTCGGAGAGTACGACGAGGTCTTCGCCGACTCGCGACAGGGCGTTCGGGTAGTACTCCGGCATGCGCCGCACTTCCCGCCATCTGTCGCTGCGTTGCAGAAATACCAGGGCATGGCCAAAGGTATCCGCGATGACGAGCGTCCCGTCATCGAGCACGATCGCATCACGCGGGTATTGGGTTCGAGTAGCGATCCGCTGCACCACCGTGACGCTGATCTTGCCCTCCTTGTTCATGCCGAGCCTCGCGATGACAATTCGGCTCGGGCTGGCGGACTCGCCGACGATCAGGACGTCGCCCTGCACCCGCAGGAAGCTTATCGGTTCCGAGTCGTCGTCCAGTAGTCGGATGAGTTCGGTGGTGTCTCCGTTGGCGGGGTTGACGAAGAGCACCTCGCGGCCCAGAGCAACCACGAGCCGGTCCTTGTAGAGGTCCAAGCCATGAGCGCCGCCGCCGTGGCGCACATTGAGAAGCCAGCGCACCGAACCGTCAGGACGGATTCGCATGAGACGCCGACTAATCGCCGTAAGTACGACGACGTCTCCGGGGAGCGGCTCACCTCTAACACTGAAGAGGCGTGGTTCCACAGCCGTGATGTCAATGTTCACCGTCCCGCGGCCCGGGCTGTAGTACGAATAGCGTTGTGCCACCTGGGCGTGCGCGAGCGCGGCGAAAACCCACGCCGAGATCAGGACGAGTACCCTTCTGCGCAGCCACTGTGCAGGCATGGCGTCGCTCTGCTCACAACCCCTTGGCCACGGATGCGCCGACGACCAATTGGAAGATCACCTGCGACCAATCCCTCAAGCCACGCAGCCACGCGGATGTCGAACTGAGCTCGACCGGCTCCTCGGGTACGAAGATGGTGTCGCCCGGGCGGGCCTCACCGTTGAGGTTGTTCGAAAAGAAGCCGCGTTGCGTCACCACCTCAGCCCGACCATTGGCGCGCACGACATAGATCTCTCGCATATCTGCATTCTTTTTCGGCACGGCCGACTCGATGTAGTTGGCGAAGGTGCTGCCCGACATCCACATCGTCGTGACCGGGTTGTACACGGCGCCAGCCACCGTCACGTGGTTGGGTACGGCGGGGATCATGACGACGTCGCCGTCCTCGAGCGGCAGATCGGGCAACTGCTGCGCAGTCACTCCGAACGGCAGATCGAGCACGATGCGACCTTCGGGGCGCTGGTTGCGCAGCATCTGCGCACGCCGGCGCATTTCGATGGCCATCGAATCGGAGAGCGACTTCTGCTCGGCTGTGAGATCGGATCCGAAGGAAAGCCCCACCTGCCGGGAGATGGCGTCCTCGAGCAGCGACGCCGCCTTCTGGAGCTGCTCGCGCTGATCGAGGACTTGAGCCTGACGGGTAATCTTGAGGCCGTAGAGGAAGGCCCGCTGCGAAGGACCTCCCGCACGGGCCAGCAGCTGGCGCAAAGTCTCGCCACGGGAGAGCTGGTAGACACCGGCGCTCACCACCTCTCCCTCGATACGGGCGAAGCGGGTGCGGAGCTCCTCGGGCAACCTCAAATTGCGATCTCCATACACCACGACCTGGTCGCCGGGCCGCAGCTCTGGGTCGTCCGCGCCACCCCGGGCGGCGAGTGCCTTACCCAGATTGAAATGGAAGAGCTGGGTCTGCCCCGTCGTCTCGTCCAGACGTTCGATTGAGGCGAGGTTCCAGTTGATGTTGTCGGCTGGCACCAGACGTTCCGCGCTTCGGGTCGCCAGAGGCGTTCGAAGGACCCGATCTTCCCCCTGGCCGTCCAGCTGCATAGAACGCGCCGTACCACGCGCAGCAGGCGCCGCATCGATGCCGAGCGCCAGATCATTCTTCGCCACCATCGTCTCCGGGGCGTACAGCGCCCGCGCATCGGGGATTAGGTCACTGACGCGCAGACCCGGTCGGTACGAGCGACGGATCGGTTGGAAGACATGCCCGCGCACCGACACCATGTTGTTGTAGCGCGCCCCGACCGCCTGCAGCGAAATGACGTCGCCATCCTTTAGCTGCACGTCCGGGGCGACGGACGACAGGTCGACCGAAATCACATCCTTGGGCGCGGCGGGCTGCGTGGGATCGATTCGGTCGATGGTGACCATCTCAGATCGTGCAACGCTCGGCAGACCTCCTGCGAGCGCAAGCAGCGAGCGCAAGCTGGTGCCTTGAGGCGCGAGTTCGAAGATTGCCTGTACGTTGGCAGAGCCGAGCAGAGCAACCCGCGGGCCTGCCACGCCAACATGGACAACGTCACCATTGCGTAGCGGCAGGTCACCAGCCGTCGATCCGTTGGCGATGAATTCGTAGAAATCGAAGGTGCTGACCTGCTGACCGCCACGCATAAGGCGGATGGTCCGCAAGCTCCCGCCGGCGGACACGCCGCCTGCGACATACAACGCATTGAGGACCGAGCTTGTCGCCGGAACCCGGTAGCCGCCAGGACGCGCAGCCTGTCCGACAACGTACACAGATATGGTTCGTAGCGTGCCGGTATAGACGTGCAAGGTATAGCCGACGTAGTAGCGGGAGACAGCCCGACCGATCACCTGCTGCAACTCGCCACGCTTCACCCCTGCCAAGAGGATCGGGCCGACACGCGGTAGCGTGATGAAGCCGGTGTTGTCCACCACCAGGTTGGCATTCATCTCAACCCCGCCCGTCACCTTCACACGGATCTCGTCGCCCGGGCCGATCTCGTAGTGGTCGGTTGGCGCGCTGTTGACGGGAGCGTCAAACCCTTGGTCCTGGGTGCTGAAGGCGTCCAGGCCGTAGATCGGCAGCCAGCGCCCGTAGTTCCGGTTGACGAATGACTGGAATTCCGTGCCTCCTGGCGACACCTCGGTGAGGGCCTTGCGCACAGGCCCTTTCACCTCCTTCTCGGGCACCTCGCGCACGTCAAATCGATCAGGCCGTCCCTCAGAGTCTCTCTCATAGACGCTAGATCCCCATCGGCGCTCGAAACGCTCGCTGCTCCGCTCCTCATCGTCATAAGAGCGACTGCTTTCAACCGCATGACTGGGAAGGCAGCTCATTGCAGCAACGGCCACTAGAGCCGCACGAAAGTGGCGATGGAAGTTCATCAGCGAGCAAATCCAGTCGAATGAAGGAACGCGCAGCCCTAGCCGCTTCGGGCGGCCTCTCTCCGCGCTTCCTACACCTGGGATAGATGAGAAAAGGGGCGCATGTTAAACCCTCAGCATCAAATCGAAGTGCGCGCTTCCCATCTTGGGCGCCATCTTGCAGCCTCGACGCCGTGGCATGATCCGAACTCACCACGACGCCTGGGTTTCAGCACGCTCTTGTGCTGCCCGTTACCTGCTGGAAGTTCTCACCATCATGCTGCGCAGCCACATCGGCAAAACCCTGGCAAACCTTTCGCAGCCTGCCAAGCTGGGGGTCATGGTTGGCGTAGATGCCGTGTTCCTTCCCCTGTGCGTTCTTGCCTCTGTCACTCTGCGTCTGGGCTCTGTCGACGAGGCAGTACAGAGCGCACTAGCGTTGCAGGTGGCACTCGGTCTGCTCACGTTGCCAGTCCTTGGCATGGCCGGTCTCTACCGCACCGTCGTCCGCTACATTGACCTTCGAGTGGTGGCGGCTTCCAGTGCAGCGCTCGCGGTGGTCGTTGTCGCGGTATTTCTACTCGCGCGCGCCTTTGAGTTCCACGCGATCCCGCGCTCCGCTTTGCTCATCTATTGGTTCGCCGCTTTTACTTACGTCGTGACCTCGCGCTTTGTCGCTCGTGACCTCTTGCGCCAGGGTCTCAAGCGCGCGGGCCGCCCTCGCCTGCGAACCGCGATCTACGGTGCCGGAGAAGCCGGGGTGCAGTTGGCTCAAAGCATGAAGTTCAGCCAGGAATACCGCGCGGTTTGTTTTCTTGACGATGAGCGCTGGCTGCACCGGCGCACCGTTGCGGGACTGCGCGTCTTCCCCCCCTCCGCCTTGGATGACGCAATCTATCGCCTCGATGTGGAGCAGGTCGTTGTAGCCATTCCGTCTGCTAGCAGATCGCAACAGCGCGAACTCATCGCCAAACTTGAGCACGTGGGCCTGCCCATCAAAATCGTGCCTGGCCTGGTCGACCTGGTGAACGGCCACGCATCCGTTTCTGACATCAGAGAGGTTGACGTTGCCGATCTGCTTGGAAGAGACCCGGTCCCACCCCAGGCTGCTCTTTTCTCGAAGAACATCACTGGCAAGGTCGTGCTGGTGACAGGTGCAGGAGGTTCCATCGGCAGTGAGCTGTGCCGCCAGATCGCGTCGCAGCACCCACGTCGACTGGTACTGCTAGACCACTCTGAGTTCGCGCTGTATTCCATTGATCACGAACTCCGACAAACGGCGGCCAGCATCGAAATCGTGGCGCGACTTGGCTCAGTGCTTGACGAACCGCTGCTGCAACGTCTACTGAGCGAAAACGCAGTACAGACGGTCTACCACGCCGCCGCATACAAGCATGTGCCGATGGTGGAGAACAACGTCCAGCAGGGCATTCGCAACAACATCATGGGGACGCAGGTCGTTTCCCGCGCCGCACTCGCGCAACGTGTTGAAACCTGTGTGCTGATCTCGACCGACAAGGCAGTCCGACCCACCAATGTCATGGGGGCGTCAAAGCGCGCCGCCGAGCTGATATTTCAAGCAGCGGCGCATCGCAGCGGATCAACCGTGTTCTCGATGGTTCGCTTCGGCAATGTCTTGGGCTCTTCTGGCTCGGTGGTACCGCTCTTTAAACAGCAGATTCGCTCAGGTGGCCCTATCACCATTACTCACCCGGACATCATCCGCTACTTCATGCTCATTCCTGAAGCCGCGCAACTGGTGATTCAGGCAGGCGCAATGGCGCGTGGCGGAGAGGTGTTCGTGTTGGACATGGGCGAGCCGGTCCGTATTGCCGATCTGGCGCGCTCGATGATCCGTTTGTCTGGGCTGACTGAACGCACTCCAGACCAACCCAACGGCGACATCGAGATCAAGTTCGTCGGCCTGCGACCCGGCGAAAAACTCTTCGAAGAGCTGCTCATCGGCGAAGAAGAGACTCCGAGTGATCACCCTCGCATCATGTGCGCTCGGGAACGCTACATCGACCCACTCTTGCTCGACAAGATGATCGACTCACTCCGCGTCTGCTGTGACAGCAACGATGTCGAGGGCATGCTCCGACAGGTGCGCAATCTCGTTCCGGAGTTCCGCTCACCAGAAGAAGTCAACCGAGAGGGACGGAACTCGTCACACAGGCGCTGAGGCAGCTTCCGCCTAGCCCGGCATCACCTCCAACTCACTCTCAGCCGGGGTGGCGAGGACCGGGAGACCGGTTTTCTTGGCAAGTTCGATCGCCCGCTCGCGCAGAGACGCGTCGGAATTTGGCAGTGCAACGATCACATGCGTCGCGCCCGTGCAGATATGAGGCTTGGTGACTTCATCAACCTTGCCCCACACCGGGATACCCGCGATGTATCGCCCCTGCATTGCCGGGTCATCGTCGAGGACAGCAAGCACTGTCCAGCCGCCGTGCATGTGGATGCCTGCGATGAGTCGACGTGCCACATCACCCGCTCCGATAACGATGGCGCGGTGCGGCTGACCCGCCGCTCCGTTGACACAAGCTCGGGCATGTTCGCCGACCATCCGATATGCCATGCGCACCAAGCTGAGGGCGACGACTGCAAACAGGGGGTGCAACAGAAGTACGGCCCGCGCAACCCCAACGAGTTGTGCCATCAGCACTGCCACGGCACTGAACAGGCCGGCCATCAGGCACGCGGCCGTGATGCGCTTGAAGTCATCAAAGCCAAAAAAGCGCCATAACCCGCGCCGAGCTCCTGTGAGAGCCAAGCACGCCAGGTACACGATCACCACTCCCAGTGAGACAAAGTCGTCATACCACGGCCGCCCCGGCTGCCAGCGTTCGAAACCGAGCCGAAAGAGATACGTCACGTGCCAACAGGCCAATATGGTGAGGGCATCGACCAACATTGCCAGCCAGGAGCGCCGAGGGCTCACCGCGGACATCGTTTGATCGAGCCACGCCCACAATTTGCTGTCATTCATGGGAAGGAGTCTCCATGGGGAAGGCAGAGGAGGAACAAACACCGTGCGCAATGTCAGGCCCAGCACCCGCAAATCGTGGCCAACGGTCGCGTTGTCGACGTAGTCCAGCGCGTACTGGAGCTTCGCAGGCAGGATAACCTCGAGGTATTCCCGCTCAGGGTCGTCAGCCCGGGCGAGCAGGTCGTTCTCATCCCGATAGTGCAACGACGCCAGATCGGTGATACCTGGCCGGACACTCAGTACGCGTTCCCGGTGATCCTCAGGATAGTGGTCGACATACCGCGGCACTTCAGGCCGCGGTCCGACGAGGCTCATCGTGCCCCGCAGCACGTCCAGCAATTGGGGAAGCTCGTCGAGCTTGTAGCGGCGCAGCACCGCTCCGACCCGTGTGATGCGTGCATCCCCTGCCACCGTGAGCTGTGGGCCATTGGGTTGCACCACGTGTGTCATGGTGCGGAACTTAAATATGCGGAATGGCCTGCCGTATCGACCCACGCGTACCTGTCGGAAAAAGACTGGTCCGGGAGAATCAGCCTTGATCAGGACTGCAATTGCGAGCAGCGCAGGCGACAGAATCACCAGCCCGGTGGCCGCCACCACCACGTCCAATACTCGTTTCATGACGGTCGTACAACTAGCCAAGCGCCGCGTGCACGGCGGCAATCACGCGCTGGGTGTGATCGTCATTCATCCGTGTATAGAGCGGCAGACTGACCAACGTTTCAAATGCACGCTGACTGTGGGGAAAGTCTGCAGCCGAGAGTTTGTAGCGGTCACGCCAATAGGGCTGAAGATGCAAAGGGATGTAGTGCACGCTACAGCCTATCCCCGCAGCATAGAGATGCTCGATGAAGGCATCTCGCCGAAGAGGAGCTTCCTCCTGCAGCCTCACGACGTAGAGGTGCCAAGCGTGCAGATCCCCTGGCGCAGCGGGTATGGGCTGGAGGAGTGGCAAGGCGCGGAACGCGGCCATGTACTGCTCGGCAATCTCCTGGCGGCGGCTCTGAAAGGCCCATGCCCGCTTCAACTGCTGCAGACCCAGCGCCGCGGCAATGTCCGTCAGGTTGTACTTGAACCCCGGCGCCACGATCTCGTAGTACCAGCTCGGCACCTTGGCGGTGAAGCGGTCGAACGCGTCTCGGCTCATGCCGTGCAGGCGCATCACCTTCATGCGATGGGCCAGCTCGGCGTGGCGCGTGACGACCATGCCGCCTTCGCCGGTCGTGATGGTCTTGTTGGCGTAGAAGCTGAAGACGGTGACGTCGGAATCGAGCGTGCCGATGAGCTTGCCACCGCAGGTGGTGGGCAGCGCGTGCGCGGCGTCTTCCACGACCTTCAGGCCGTGCTTTTTCGCGAGGGCGAGCAGCGCGGGCATGTCGGCCGAGAGGCCTGCGTAGTGCACCGGCAGGATGGCCTTGGTGCGTGGCGTGATGGCCGCCTCGACCGCCTGCGGGTCGATGCACAGCGTGGCCGGGTCGATGTCGACCAGCACCACGTCGGCGCCGAGGTAGCGCACCACCTCGGCGGTGGCGGTGAAGGTGTGGGTGGTGGTGATGACCTCGTCACCCGGGCCGATGCCCAGCGCTTCGAGTGCGAGGTGCAGGCCAGCGGTGGCCGAGTTCACCGCGAGTGATTGCAGCGAGGGGTCGCCCAGGAAGGCCGTGAAGTCTTCTTCGAAGCGCTTGGTCTTCGGGCCGGTGGTGACCCAGCCGGAGCGCAGGGTGTCCACCACCTCGGCGATTTCTTCTTCACCGATGTCGGGCAAGGCAAACGGCAGGAACGGCAACTTCTCTTGAGTCATGGATCAGGGCTTGGCGAGCCAGCACAGCACGTGGGTGCGCAGCACCGGCACGGCGTTGAACAGAGTGTAGAGCGCAGGGTGCACCCGTACCACGGCGCGAGCGATCGGCGGCGCGAGAGTCAGCTTCTGCGCCGTCACGCGGGCATCTGGGAAGAGCTGGCGCACACGCGACACCGGCACGCCTCGCACATCCTGGTTGCGCGGGTTGTTGACGGTGAAGTCGTACCAGAGCACGCCGCCACCGGGTTTGACGGCGGCCCACATCGCCTCGGCCAGGCGCTGCTGAAACGCATCGTCCAGCAGCGAAGAGAAGACGGTCGACTGCAGCACGATGTCGACACTCGCAGGCGGTGGGCTCAGCACGAGCGCATCGCCCTGCGAGAGCGACACGGCCTGCGGCAAACGCTCACGGGCCTGCGCATGCCGCTCGGGCAGCAGCTCCACGCCAGACAGCTTCGCCGGGTCGAAGCCCAGCTGGATCAGCTCGACGAGGTTGCTGCCGCTGCCACAACCCACTTCGTGCAGGCGCAACGCCGACAGGTCGTGCCAGCCGAGCCGGCGAAACAGCGCGAGCATCGCCCGTTGCCGCTCCTGCATCGGCCACAGCGCGGCCGGGTTGAGCAGGCTGTAGCGCGGGTCTTGCGCCGTGCGCCGCGCATAACGCTCGCGCACGGCCTGCGCTTCGGTGGACTCCTTGGAGGTGTCGCTCACGTTCACCTCGTCAAGGTGGCAAAGCGCGCGCGGCCGGTGACGCCACGCAGCACGTCCCACCAGCCGACCAGCGAGCCGATGCCGTAGCCCAGGTGATAGGCCGCGATCACCGCGGGAATGCGCAGCACCACCGGCCACGGGATGCCCTGCTGCTGCCAGACGCCGAGCGTCATGGCCAGCACGGCCGCACCGTAGAGCGCGAGCAAGGCCACCAGCGGCCCCACCCCACCGAACACCGCGGGCACCGCCAGCACCGCGAGGGCCGCCACGAAGAGGCTCGGCACCAGGTGGCGCAGCGACGCGGCCTGTCCGTGTTTCTTCATCACGAACGGCTTCCAATAGCCGTATTGCAAGTACTGCCGAAACACCTGCGACAGCGTGGCCCGCGGCCGGTAGGTGCTGCGGATGCGAGACGACTGCCAGACCTTGCCGCCGCCTTTGGTGATGCGCAGGTTGTGCTCGTCATCCTGGTTGCGCACCAGCTGTTCGTCGAAGCCACCGAAGCGCTCGAAGGTCTTGCGCGGCCAGCTGCCGAGGTAGACGGTGTCGACCCAGCCATCGAAGTCGAGCTGGCGCGACAGCGCACCACCCGCCACCCAGCGCGATTGAAACGCGGCGGCCACGGCGTGCTGCATGGGGCCGGCCTCGGCGTCGGGCACGGCGCGCCACGGGCCGCCCACATTGTCGGCGCCGGTCTCGGCATGCAGCGCGAGGCACTGCGCGATGTAGTCGGGCGCGTAATCGGTGTGCACGTCCATGCGCACGATGATCTCGCCTTCGGCCACCTTCAGCGCGGCGTTGAGGCCGGGCGAGACGATGCGCGCCGGGTTGGCGATCCAGGCGATGCGCGGGTCGCGCGCATTCAGCTGCTGCAGCAGCTCGCGCGTGCCATCGTCGCTGTCGCCATCGGCGATCACCAGTTGCAGCTGCCAGCCCGGCGGCAGCTGCTGGGCCAGCACGCCGGCGCAGAAGCGCTCGATGTAGCGCCGCTCGTTGCGGCAGGGCACGATCACCGAGACCACGCGCTCGCTCATGCCGCCACCGCCTGGCCATAGGCCTGCTTGACGCCCACCTCACGCAGCAGCGCCGTCCAGCGGCGCTCATGCTCTTGCGGGCTGAAGATGGCCCGACTGCGCGCGATGGCGGCGCGGCCCATGTTGGCGCGCAGCGAGGCCGACGACAGCAGCTCGACCAACGCGGTGGCGAGCGCCGAGGTGTCGCCCGCTGGCACCAGCCGGCCGGTCTCGGGGCTCAGGATCTCGGCCGGGCCGGTCGGGCAGTCGAACGCCACGGCGGGCACGCCGAGGGCCTGCGCTTCCAGCAACGCGAGTGGCATGCCTTCGTAGCGCGAGGCCAGCACGAAGACGGCGGCCTCACGGTAGAGCCGCTCGACCTGCGGCGTGGGGGCGAGCCATTCGATGCTGCCGGCCACGCCGAGCTGTGCGGCCAGCGCCTCGTGTTCGCCTCGCAGCGGGCCGTCACCCACGATGCGCAAGCGCGCCTCGGGTCGTTGCCGCACCACCTCGACCCAGGCGCCCAGCAGCAGGTCGAAGCCCTTCTGGGCCACATGGCGGCCCACCGCCAGCACGATCGGTTGCTGCGGCAAGGTGGGGGATTCCGCTTGCAGCGCCGAGCAGTTGTAGATCACCTCGGTGCGCGGGTTGAGCGCACGAAAGCGCGGCGCGTCGGCCTGCGTCAGGCTCACCACCGCGGCCACCTTCGGGTACAGCCGCGCACGCAGGCGCTGCCACAGCCGCGAGCGGGCCGCGAAGTGGTTGTGGTCGCAGCAGACCACGCGCGTTGCGAAGCGGCCGCTGAAGAGCAGCACCGAGCAGGCGGTGGTCAGGCCGTTGAGCAGCACCACGTCGGGCCGATCGTTGCGTATCAGGTGCGACAGCGACCGGCCGATCTGCCATTGGGTGCGCAGCAGTTGCCAGGCGCGGCCCACGCGCGAGCGAGCCGCCTGCCGCGGCAGCGCATCGCCGCCCGCCAGCACACGCACGGCCGGGGTGAGCGGGTAACGCAGCTCGGCGCGCGATGTCGCCACGCTGCCCACCGCCACGTCCAGCCCCTCACTTGCCAGATGGTTCGCCAGCGTGCAGACGAAGCGCTCAACCCCACCCGCGATGTCGAGGCGGTCGCACAGCAGCAGCACGCGCAGCGGCCGGCTCATCGGGGTTTGCGGATGAGCGCGTGCACGTCGACACGCTGGTAGTCGGGCGCGGGCAGCGAGAGGCCGGCACGCTGCACGGCACGCAAGCGCTCGCGGCCGGCGCGCAGCATGTCGATCAAGCCCCATTCGGCGAGTTGGCGGACGAGGCGCTGACGGGTCGTCGGCGCCGCAGCAGCGCCCGCCGCCGACGGGCCCTTGACCCACTCGTCCTGCGCATAGTCCGACTGCTGCGGCGCCGGCAGCGGCCCAATGTCTTGCAGCTTGCGCGCGAGCACCAGCATGTAGACCTCGTGGCTGTTGCAGAGGTTGACGCGCCGCTTCACGTCCATCGGGTTGGCGACCTTCCACCAGTGGCGGCGGTCACCCTTGACCGAGAACCACAGGCCGAGCAGCTCGAAGCCGTTTTCGCGGCGATAGAGGTTGAAGAAGAGCTCGGGCGAGAACTGGTAGAAGCCGTGGCCCGAGAGGTTGTTGGCCGGCAGCGAATGGAAGACGTGGCCGCCGACCTTGCACAAGTCGACCACGTTGCGCCACGCCACCGGGAAGTTGAAGACGTGTTCCAGGCAACCGAAGTCGAGCACCGCGTCATACGCACCGCGCTGCGCGCTCGGCTCGGGCCACGGCAGGTTCATGTCGTGGAGGTGGGTTGCGTTCTCGTAGCTGGAAGCATCGACCGATTCGGCATCACGCGCGCCCAGCCACTGCTGCATCAGCGGCTCGAAGTAGCGCGGCGCCCCGGCGGCACGCGCCGGCTCTTGCAGCGGCGGCAGGCCGCGGAGGCGGCGGTGGTCTTCCAGCTCGAAGGGCTCGATGAAGAGCGCCTGCCGGCCGATCGCCAGCGTGCGCTCGTAGCGCACGCCGAGGTCTTGCGCATGCGCGAGGAAGTTGAGGTTGTGGATGTCGATGCCCACGTCGTGTGTTCCGTTCGTGTCCGGTTTCGTTCAGCGGCGCGCGGTGAGCCACATGCCACCGACCGCCACCGCCATCACCAGCAACTCGACGCCGATCGCCACCCAGGCCAGGCCGACGGCACCGGCCGCGCCGCCGTAGGTCGCGGCGCCCAGCGTGCCGGCGATGCCACCGATCACCACGCAGCTGCGGTAGGCGGTGTCGAAGCGGCCGCTGCCGAGCATCCAGTAGCCGATGAACTTCCAGCCCAGCAGCAGCGGCAGCAAGGCGCCGAGCACCAGCATCGTGGCGCGCAGCGTGGCGAGGTCGATGTTGGCGGCACGGCTCAGCACCAGCGGCTCGATCAACTGCCAGCCGGCCACGCCGAGGGCATAGAGCACGAGGCCGACCGCGGCCCCGCCCACGCTCCAGCGCGCGGCGTAGCGCAAGGCCGTGCGCGCACCCTGCTGGAAGAGCGTGACGATGCGCGGGTACACCACCGCGAACACCGGCTCGGCCGCGTTGAGCACGGCGCGCACGAGGCGGTCGGCCATGAAGTAGGTGCCCAGATCGGGCTTGCTCATCTGCAGTGACGCCGCGGCCGGCAAGGCATAGGAATACGCGGCCCCGGCGATGGAGACCGGCATCATCGTCCACCCCAGGCGCAGGCCGGGGCGCACGGCGGGCGCGCTCCACAGGCCGTGTTCGCCGGGCAGGTCGCGCCGCAGCCACCACCAGCCAAGGGCGGCCAGCACGGTCGAGGCGACGAGTTGCAGCGTGAGGTAGACGACCGCGCTGTGGGCAAACGCCCAGCTCGCCGCGATGAGCAGCGCGTAGACGACAAGCTCTACCTGCGCCCAGCGCGCGAGCTGCTGCGTGGCCTGCAAGTACCAGGTGGCCGGCCAGCCGAGCGCGCAGGCCAGGGCCGCGATGGTCAGCGTGTCGGCCCAGGGCTCGCCGCCGTGGCCCGCCAGCTGCACGGCCACGATGGACAGCAACACCGCCGGCACACACAGCACACAGCGTGCGCTGAACACCTGCTGCGCGAGCTGCCAGCGGCGCGGCGCGTCAGCATTGACGGCGAGGCGCGTCGCCGCAGCGAGAAAGCCCCCCTCCACCACCATCGCGAGCAGCGCACTCCACACCAGCACGAAGCTCAGGCGGCCGAACTCCTCCGGCCCCATGCGCGTGGCCATCAGCGGCAACACCAGCACCGGCAGCAGCAGGCGCACCGCCGCGGCGGCATAGACCGCCGGCAAGGTGCGCGAAAGCTTCGGTGCTGTGGCCGCCGTCATGCCTTGATGTGCAGGCGCGCGGTGTAGTCCACGCGATGCAGGAACACTGGCTCAGCGGCGTTGGCGAAATACTCGTCCACCGCCTGGCGGGCACCTTGCCAGTGGCCGTAGTCGTCGATGATGAGCGGGCCGTGTTTCGCGAGCAGCGGGTAGAGGTGCTGCAGCTCGTGGCGGGTGGATTCGTACCAGTCGGTGTCGAGGCGCAGCAGGGCGATCTGCTTGGGCAGCGTCGCCGGGATGGTGTCTTCGACCTTGCCCTGCACGTAGTGGATGCGCTCGGCCGGGTAGCCGGTCGAAGCCAGGTTGGCCTTCACGTCTTCCAGCCCGGCCACGGCCCACAGCGGGTGCTCGCGGTCGGTGCGGGCGAGTTGCGTCTGCGCGAGTTCGCCGCTCAGTGCCTTGTCGTGCTCGGTGGGCTCGCTCATGCCCTCGAAGGTGTCGTAGAGGTACAGGTGGCGCGAGGTGTCGCCACGGGCCATCAGCGCAAGCGCAACGGCCATCATGCTGCCGCCGCGCCACACGCCGCATTCGACGATGTCGCCGGCGATGCGGTGCTTGACGATGTGGTCGACGGCGCCGAGCAGGCTGGCGCGCCGCTCCAGGCTCGTCATCGTGAAGGGCGAGACACGCTGGATGATGTGCTGGTCGGCGGCCGACAGATCGGCGATCGCCTGGGCGTCACGGTCGCTGGTACGGGCCAGTTCCCAACCGGCGCGCGCCAGGGCGGCTTTGAGGAGTCTTTTCATGGGCTGTGGTGGGGCCGATCGGGCGGCCGGCGGCCGCGGATCGAAGCGCCGGATTGTCGCACCCGGCATCGGTCAGACGCGGTAGGCCTGCCCCGCTTCGGCCACCAGCCGCTCCCAGCGCAGGGAGGCTTGGGCGGCGGCCAGTTTCTGCCGCACCTCGTCACCGTTCGACGCGAGGAAGTCGAGGCAGGCCAGCACCGCCTCGGGCGTGCGGTCGCGCAGCAGCAGGCCTTCGAGGCCGTGGCGGCGCATGAAGGCACCGAGGTCGCCGGTGTCGGTGCAGAAGAAGACACGGCCGTGGTTGAGCAGCGCGTACAGCACGCCGGATTGCGAGGCGCGCTGGTAGGGCAGCAGGAAGACGGCGTCCTGCGCGAGCAGGGCGAGCAGCTGTGCGTCGTCGAGGTAGCCCTCGTGCAGCGCCACCCCATCGTGGCGCAACTCAGCCTGCAGGGCGTGCAACTCGGGCGACCAGGCCCCGTAGACCGCGAGCGCCAGGCCCCGGCGGCGGACCTCGTCGGACTTCGCCAGCGCGCGAAACACCTCCACGCCCTTGTACGTCTGCACCCGGCCCCAGAACACCAGCGCCTTCGGCTGCGACAGCTGGGCATACGGCACGACATCGTCCTGCGGCGTGACCGGAAGCAAACCGTGCGGCAGCACCGTCGCCTTGACTCGATAGCGCTCGCCATAGCGCCGCAGAAAGTCGTCTCGTGTCGCGTTGCTCACGAACACCAGTTCACGAGCGAGATCGGCCAGCCGTCGCGTCGGCGCGTGCTGCGTGCCGGAGAACCCGTGCGGGACCGCGTTGTGCACGGTGAAGACGAACTTGCGGCGCATCAGCGCGAACACCAGCCACTCCAGCGGCCAGAAGCCGCTGAACTGCAGGTTCACCGTGCCATAGCGGCCGGCCCGCAGCAGCACCGTCCCCAGCTGCAGCGCATAGGCCAGCGCGCCGCCCAGGCGGGACGCGACCGAACTCGAGATCGCACGCTCCACCACCTGCACACTGGGCAAGGAGCGCATCGCCTCGAGGAATTCGCCGTTGTAGCGGGTCGTCGAGCCGTAGAAGTCGACCGGGCGACCGTTGGCCGCCAGCGCCTTCACCAGGTGGAAGTCGTAGGGCAGCACGAAGGAGCCCGGGTCGACGATGGCGATGCGACCGCTCAAGATGCCGTCAATGTGCAAACCAGAAGCGGCGCTTCAGCGTGTAGGCCGGCACACAGCCGCGCTCGCCGATGTCGACCGCCGGGTTGCCGCCGACCATGCGGCCGGGCGGCACGTCTTTCGTGACCACCGCCCCGGCCATCACCACGGCACCCTGCCCGATGTGCACACCCGGCATCAGCATCGCGTCGGCAAACACCACGGCGTGGTCGTCGAGCCGGATTGGCGCGGCCTTGGTGGCAAACGTCGGGTCGTGCGGGTCATGGCCCATCGTGTAGAGCTTCGCGTCGTGGGCGATCGAGACGTTCTTGCCGATGGTGATGCCGCCGCGGTTGTCGAGGTACACCCCGCGGTTGATGAGCGACCCCTCGCCCACCGTGAGCCGGCCCACGTGGAAGAAGCGGATGCCGCCCTGCAGCGTGGCGCTGCGGTGGATGCGGAAACCGCACACCCGATACAGCACCGGTCGGATGAAAAACGGCAGCCAGCCGTGCACGGTGTTGATCAGCGCCAAAGCGATGAAATAGAGCTGATCGGCCACATGCCTCATAGGGGCGCGATTCTAGGGGTGGCCCACTTAGAATTGCCGGTTCGCTCAACCGCTTCATTCCCCCGCCCTGACCATGGAACAAGACGACAACCAGCTCATCGCCGAACGACGTGAAAAGCTCGCGGCGATCCGCAAACAGGGCGTGGCCTTCCCCAACGACTTCAAGCCCAAGGACCACGCGCTGGCGCTGGTGCAAAAGCACGGCGCGCTCGACAACGAGACGCTGGAGCCGCAGAACATCCAGGTGAGCGTGGCCGGCCGGCTGATGCTCAAGCGCGTGATGGGCAAGGCGAGCTTCGGCACGCTGCAAGACAGCACCGCCCGCATCCAGCTCTTCGTCACGAAGGACGCGCTGGGCGAAGAGGTCTACAACGCCTTCAAGCACTGGGACCTGGGCGACATCCTCGGCGCCGAGGGCACGCTCTTCAAGACCAAGACCGGCGAGCTCTCGGTGCGCGTGACCACGCTGCGCCTCTTGACCAAGAGCCTGCGCCCGCTGCCCGACAAGTTCCACGGCATGACCGACCAGGAGCAGAAGTACCGCCAGCGCTACGTCGACCTCATCACCGACGACGAGGCCCGCGCCCGCTTCGCCGCCCGCAGCCGCGCGCTCGCCTCCATCCGCCAGTTCATGGTCGACAACCGCTTCATGGAAGTGGAAACGCCCATGCTGCACCCCATCCCCGGCGGCGCCAACGCCAAGCCCTTCGTCACCCACCACAACGCGCTCGATCAGGACATGTTCCTGCGCATCGCGCCCGAGCTGTACCTCAAGCGCCTGATCGTGGGCGGCTTCGAGCGGGTGTTCGAGATCAACCGCAGCTTCCGCAACGAAGGCATCAGCGTCCGGCACAACCCGGAGTTCACGATGATGGAGTTCTACGCGGCCTACTGGAACCACCACGACCTGATGGACTACACCGAGCAGGTGCTGCGCCATGCCGCCCGTCAGGCCACCGGCTCTGCGGTGCTCACCTACGGCGGCAAGACGGTCGACCTCGACAAGCCCTTCAAGCGCCTCACCGTGCGTGATTCACTGGTCGAATTCGCCGGGCTCAGCGAGGCCGAAGCCAGCGACGCGAAGGTGCTGCGCGACAGGCTCAAGCACCTGGGCGAGGAAGCCCCGGCCCACTGGAAATTGCCCGAGCTGCAGTTCGGCCTCTTCGAAGCCGCGGTGGAAGAGAAGCTCTGGGACCCGACCTTCATCATCGACTACCCGGTGGAGGTGTCGCCGCTGGCGCGCGCCTCCGACACCGACCCGTCGATCACCGAGCGCTTCGAACTCTTCATCACCGGCCGCGAATACGCCAACGGCTTCTCCGAGCTGAACGACGCCGAAGACCAGGCCGCCCGCTTCCAGGCCCAGGCCGCCAACAAGGAAGCCGGCGACGAAGAGGCGATGTACTACGACGCCGATTTCATCCGCGCGCTCGAGTACGGCATGCCCCCCACCGGCGGCTGCGGCATCGGCATCGACCGGCTGATGATGCTCATCACCGACAGCCCGAGCATCCGCGACGTGATCCTCTTCCCGTCGCTGCGCAAGGAAGGCTGACATGGACGCACCGCGGCTCGAATCCCTGGCGGAGATCGAAGCCGCGGTGTGGCGTGAACTCGCCGCCTGCGTGCGCCACAAGCAGCACCCCTGGCGCACCCCGGTGCTGGCCACGACCGACGGCGAGTTGGGCGACGGCCGCATCGTGGTGCTGCGCGAGGTGGTGCCGGAGCAGCAGCGTGTGCTGGTCTACACCGACCGGCGCAGCGCCAAGGCGGCCCAGCTGGCGTCGCACCCACGGGGCACGCTCGTGATGTGGTCGCCCGCCCTGGGCTGGCAGTTGCGCTGCCGGGTGGCGCTGAGCCTGGACACGTCAGGCCTGTCGGTCACCTCGCGCTGGGCACAGATCAAGCTCTCGCCGGCCGCGCAGGACTACCTCTCTCCCCTGCCCCCGGGAACCGACCTCGAAGAACCCAACGAGAAGGCAACGCCACACGACCCGGACGCCCTGGCCCACTTCGCGGTGATCGACGCGCAAGTGCAGGCGATCGACTGGCTGGAGCTTCACCCCGAGGGCCAACGCCGGGCGATCTTCGAGAACGGTGGCGCCCGCTGGGTGCAGCCCTGAAGGGCGCTACTCCTCGGCGACGACCTCGGTCACCGGCTTCTGCGTGCCGCTCATCACGCCGAAGATGTGGGCGTATACATACACGTTGATGTAGAGCAGCACGAAGACCATCGCGATGCGGAAGACCTTGACGCCGAGGCGCTTCCAGTCACTGTTGTCGGCCGCGATGAAGATGCCCCAGCAAACCGCGCTGAACGCGAGCAACAAGCCGACGATGCCGGCAATGATCCAGCCAAAGATAACCATGCGATTGGGGGGTTGACGACCCCGAACCATACCATCGGGAGACGGCGCCTCAGGACAGGGGCACCCCCTAACTTCTTGGAACTACCAGATGTCTGGTAGGCGCCCCATGGGCCCGGTCACCAGGCCGGGGCCAGTTCGGCGAGGCCGGCGGGAGCCTGGCGCTCGTCTTCGAAGGTCACGATCTCGTAGGCCGAAGCATCGGCCAGCACGGCCCGCAGCAGCTTGTTGTTGAGCGCGTGGCCCGACTTGTAGCCGGTGTAGGCGGCGATCAGCGGGTGGCCGAGCACGTGCATGTCGCCGATGGCGTCGAGGATCTTGTGCTTCACGAACTCGTCGTCGTAGCGCAGGCCTTCGCTGTTGAGCACGCGGTAGTCGTCGACGACGATCACGTTGTCCATGCTGCCGCCCAGGCCCAGGCCACGCGAACGCATCATCTCCACGTCCTTCGTGAAACCGAAGGTGCGGGCGCGGGCGATGTCGCGCTTGTACTGGCCCGAGCCCATGTCGAAGGTGAACTGCTGGCCGGTCTGGTCGACCGCCGGGTGCTTGAACTCGATCTCGAAGGTGAGCTTGTAGCCGTCGTAAGGCTCCAGCCGCGCCCACTTGAGCGTCGGGCCCTCGCCTTCGCGCACTTCCACCGGCCGCTTGATGCGCAGGAACCGCTTGGGCGCCTTCTGCACCTCGATGCCGGCGCTTTGCAGCAGGAACACGAACGAGGCCGCCGAGCCGTCGAGGATGGGCACCTCTTCGTTGGTGATGTCGACCACCAGGTTGTCGAGCCCGAGGCCGGCGCAGGCCGACAGCAGGTGCTCGATGGTGTTCACCTTCGGCGCACCCGGGTCGCCCTTCGGCGAGATGGTGGTGGCCATGCGCGTGTCGCACACCGCGGTCACCGTCACCGGGATGTCGACCGGCGACGGCAGGTCGACCCGGCGAAACATGATGCCGCTGTCGGCCGCGGCCGGCCGCAAGGTCAGCTCGACCCGCTGGCCGCCGTGCACCCCCACGCCGACGGCGCGGGTGATGGACTTGAGAGTGCGTTGGGCGAGCATGGCCATGATTTTAGGAGCCGGGGCTAAGCCCCGGCTTGGTTCTGCCTACTACTCCAATAGCGACGACCCAGGTCAATCAGCTTGCTTGCGCAGGAACGCGGGGATCTCGATCTCGTCCATGCCGTTCGACGCGAGCGCATCCACCTTCGCCGCCGCCGTGCGGCCATTGCGCCACACGCTCGGCACCGACAGGCTGCTGTAGTCGTGCGCCGTCTGCGCGGTGTGCACCGGCTGGGTCAGCACCGGGATGTTGTCGGTGCCGGTGCGCTGCGCCACGGTGTTGTGCACCACCGTCATCGGCGCCTGCTGCTGGCGCTTGGCGGGCGACAGGCCGGTGGCGATCACCGTCACGCGCAGCTGGTCGCCCAGGCTTTCGTCGTAGGCGGTGCCGTAGATCACGTGCGCATCGTCGGCCGCATAACGGCGGATGGTGTTCATCGCGTTGCGGCTTTCGCTCAGCTTGAAGGTGCTGCGGCCGGCGGCGATCAACACCAGCACGCCACGCGCGCCGGAGAGGTCGATGCCTTCGAGCAGCGGGCAGGCCACGGCCGATTCGGCAGCCTTGGTCGCACGGTCGGGGCCGGTCGCGATGGCGGTGCCCATCATCGCCTTGCCGGGCTCGCTCATCACCGTCTTCACGTCTTCGAAGTCGACGTTCACGAGGCCGGGCACGTGGATGATGTCGCTGATGCCGCCCACGGCGTTCTTCAGCACGTCGTTGGCGTGCGCGAAGGCCTGGTCCTGCGTCACGTCGTCGCCCAGCACGTCGAGCAGCTTGTCGTTGAGGATGACGATCAGCGAGTCGACGTTGGCTTCGAGCTCGGCCACGCCGTTGTCGGCAGCCTTCATGCGGCGGTTGCCTTCGAAGTCGAAGGGCTTGGTGACCACGCCCACCGTCAGGATGCCCATCTCCTTCGCCACGCGTGCGATCACGGGGGCGGCGCCGGTGCCGGTGCCGCCGCCCATGCCGGCGGTGATGAAGAGCATGTTGCTGCCCTTGATGGCTTCGCGGATGCGGTCCACCGCTTCTTCAGCGGCCGCGCGGCCGGCTTCCGGCTTCGCGCCGGCGCCCAGGCCCGTGCTGCCGAGCTGGATGAGGTGGTGCGCGCTGGAGCGGTTGAGCGCCTGCGCATCGGTGTTGGCGCAGACGAACTCCACGCCTTGCACACCTTGCGCAATCATGTGGTCGACCGCGTTGCCGCCGCCACCACCCACGCCGATGACCTTGATCTGGGTGCCCAGGTCGAACTCTTCGATCATTTCGATTGCCATGTCTGACTCCAATTCTTTGCAGTTGCCGTGTGTGTTGAAAAACTCGTCTTCTCTTCTTGCTGTGCCGCGGGTGGGCCCGCGGTCTGGGGTGGCCAGGCGCCCGGTGGGTCATGGCCCAGGTGGTGCGCCCGCTGGAGACGATCGTTGAGTTGTGGTTGGCGATTCATGTGAACTCCCTGTGTTTTAGAAATTGCCGAGGAACCAGTCTTTGGCTCGGCCGAACAGTGTTTTGACGGACCCGGCTTGTTGCGCAGCCTTGATGCCACGCGCGCGGCCGAGTCGGGCTTCTTCGAGAAGGCCCATCACCGTCGCAGAGCGCGGGTTGGCCACCATGTCGTAGAGCGATCCGTGGTAGGTGGGCAGGCCCTTGCGCACCGGCTTCAGGAAGATGTCTTCCCCCAGCTCCACCATGCCCGGCATCACCGCCGCGCCGCCGGTGAGCACGATGCCGCTCGACAGCAGCTCTTCGTAGCCGCTGTCGCGGATCACCTGGTGCACGAGCGAGAAGATCTCTTCCACGCGCGGCTCGATCACGCCGGCCAGCGCCTGGCGAGACAGCATGCGCGGCGCACGGTCGCCCAGGCCCGGCACTTCGAGCTGCTCGCTGGGGTCGGCGAGCAGCTGCTTGGCCACGCCGTACTCGACCTTGATCTCTTCGGCGTCTTTCGTCGGCGTGCGCAGCGCCATCGCGATGTCGCTCGTGATCAGGTCGCCCGCGATCGGGATCACCGCGGTGTGGCGGATCGCCCCGTCGGTGAAGATCGCCACATCGGTCGTGCCGGCGCCGATGTCGACCAGCGCCACGCCCAGGTCCTTCTCGTCCTCGGTCAGCACCGCATGGCTGCTCGCGCTCGGGTTGAGCACCAGCTGGTCGACTTCGAGCCCGCAGCGGCGCACGCACTTCACGATGTTTTCGGCGGCACTCTGCGCGCCGGTCACGATGTGCACCTTCACCTCGAGACGCCCACCGCTCATGCCGATGGGCTCCTTGACCTCGTGACCGTCGATCACGAATTCCTGCGGCTCCACCAGCAGCAAGCGCTGGTCGTTGGGAATATTGATCGCCTTGGCCGTCTCGACCACGCGCGTCACGTCGACCGGCGTCACTTCCTTGTCGCGCACGATCACCATGCCGGTCGAGTTCTGGCCGCGGATGTGGCTGCCGGTGATGCCGGTGTAGACGCGTGTGATCTTGCAGTCGGCCATCATCTCGGCCTCTTTCAGCGCCTGCTGGATGCTCTGCACGGTGGCGTCGATGTTGACCACCACGCCGCGCTTCAAGCCGTGGGCGGCCGCGATGCCGAGGCCGGCCACGCGCAGCTCGCCGTCGGGCAAGACTTCGGCCACCACCGCCATCACCTTGGCGGTGCCGATGTCCAGGCCGACGACCAGGTCCTTGTATTCCTTGGCCATGTGTTCCCTCAATTTCTCCTGCCGGGCGGGGTGGCCACCGTGGTGGTGGTGATCCCCTTCAGCCGCACGGCATAACCTTCGTTGTGTCGCAGATCGGCGTAGACCAGCGGACGCTGGTAACGCTCGATCACTTGCGTGACGGTGGCGACGAAGCGCTCGCTGCGTGCCACCAGTTCATCTTGTGTGCCCCGGCCGAGCTCGATCTCGGCGCCGTTGTCGAACTCGGCGTGCCACGAGCCACGGCCGCTCATCGACAGCTGGTCGATGTGCATCTCGAGCTTTTCGAACACCGGCACGAGGCGCTGGTACATCGCGAGCACTTCGGCCGAGCTGCCATCCGGGCCCTTGAGCGTGGGCAGCGCCTCGTCTTCCACGTCACCGAGGTTGGCCTGGAACACCTCGCCCTGCTGGTTGACGAGCTGGTCGTCGCCATCCTTCATGGCCCACAGCGCCACCGCGTGGTGCTCTTCGAGCAGCACGCGCAGCCGGTTGGGCCATACGCGCTGCACGATGGCCTGGCGCACCCAGGGCACGGCCTCGAAGGCCTGCTTGCCGCGCGACAGATCCAGCGTGAAGTAGTTGCCCGCGAGCTGGGGCAGCGCATTGGCGCGGATGGTCGACACGCTGTTGCGCGTGACCTCGCCTTCCACCTTCACCGCCTTGATGTTGAACACCGGCTGGCGGATCAGCCACATCAGCGCGAGCGCCGCCATCAACACACCGCCCACGATGAAGAGCATCGAGGCGGTGATGTTGACCAGGCGCACCTCGCCCGGCAGCTCGACGGCGGCCGGGTTGAAGCGAGGGGTGGCGGCGTGGGCGCGCATGTTCAGGTCTTGGAGCTGTCCAGCGAAGCGTTGGCAATCAAGTGCAGGCAAAGCTGCTCATAGGGCATGCCGTTCGCCGCGGCCGACTTCGGCACCAGCGAATGCGAGGTCATGCCCGGCGAGGTGTTCATCTCCAGGAGGAAGGGCTTGCGGTCGCTCTTCCTGATCATCAGATCGGCGCGGCCCCAGCCGCGGCAGTTCAGCGTGCGGTAGGCCTCGACCACGATGCGCTGGATCTCGCGCTCTTCCGCTTCCGGCAGACCGCTCGGCACGTGGTACTTCACGACGTCGGTGAAGTACTTGTTCTGGTAGTCGTAGTCGCCTTCGGGCGCGGCGATGCGCACGACGGGCAGCGCCACTGCGTTGGCGCCGTGGCCGAGCACCGGGCAGGTCACTTCGTCACCGTCGATGAACTCTTCGCACAGCACCTCGTGGTCGTACTTGGCGGCCAGCGCCACCGCATCGGCCATTTCGGAATAGCCGCTCACCTTGCTGACGCCGATCGACGACCCTTCGTGCGGCGGCTTGACGAAGAGCGGCAGGCCCAACTCATCGGGCACGGCGCGCACGTCCTCGCGCGACTGGCGGTCGGCCGGCAGCACCACGTAGCGCGGCGTCGGCAGCCCTTCGGCCAGCCAGATGCGCTTGGTCATCACCTTGTCCATCGCGATGCTGGAGGCCATCACGCCGGAGCCGGTGTAGGGGATGCCCAGCAATTCGAGCGCGCCCTGCACGGTGCCGTCTTCGCCGTGGCGGCCGTGCAGCGCGATGAAGCAGCGGTCGAAGCCCTGCTTCTTCAGTTCGACGAGATCCTGCTTCGCGGGGTCGAACGCGTGCGCATCCACGCCCTGCGATTGCAGTGCCTGCAGCACGCCCTCGCCCGACATCAGCGACACGTCGCGCTCGGCCGAAGTGCCGCCCATCAGCACGGCCACCTTGCCCAAGGCCTTCACGTTGATGCTCATGTGGCCTCCTTCAACATCTCTGCCACCTGCCCCGCCACCGCGCCGATCGTGCCGGCGCCCATCGCGATCACCACGTCACCGCCCTTGGCCTGCTCGGCGATTGCCGCGGGCATCTGCGAAATCTCATCCACGAAGATCGGGTCGACCTTGCCGGCCACGCGCAGCGCGCGGGCGAGCGAGCGGCCATCGGCCGCGACGATCGGCGCTTCGCCAGCGGCGTAGACCTCGCCCAGCAGCACCGCATCGGCCGTGCCCATCACCTTCACGAAGTCTTCGAAGCAGTCGCGTGTGCGGGTGTAGCGGTGCGGCTGGAACGCGATCACCAGGCGACGGCCCGGGAACGCACCGCGTGCGGCCGCGATCACCGCGGCCATTTCCACCGGGTGGTGGCCGTAGTCATCGATCAGCGTGAACTTGCCGCCGTCCTTCGCCGGCCAGTCGCCGTAGCGCTGGAAACGCCGGCCAACGCCGTGGAACTCACCGAGCGCTTTCACGAGCGGCGCATCGGGCAGCTCCAGCTCGGTGGCCACCGCCACCGCCGCGAGCGCGTTGAGCACGTTGTGCTCGCCAGGCAGGTTGAGCGTGATGTCGAGGTCGGGCATCACGACGCCATTGCGGCGCTGCGCGGTGAAGCGCATCTGGCCGCCTTCGAGCGCCTGCACGTTGACGGCACGCACCTGGTTGTCGGGCCCGAAGCCGTAGGTCACGACGGGGCGCGACACCATCGGGATGATCGACTTCACGCCCGGGTCGTCCCCGCACAGAATCGCCGCACCGTAGAACGGCATGCGGTGCAGGAACTCGACGAACGCGCCCTTGAGCTTGGTCAGGTCGTGGCCGTAGGTGTCCATGTGGTCGGCGTCGATGTTGGTCACGACGCTGATCACGGGAAGCAGGTTGAGGAACGAGGCGTCCGACTCGTCGGCCTCAACCACGATGTAGTCGCCCGAGCCGAGGCGCGAGTTGGCACCGGCCGCGTTGAGCCGACCGCCGATCACGAAGGTGGGGTCGACACCGGCTTCGGCCAGCACGCTCGTCACCAGCGACGTGGTCGTCGTCTTGCCGTGCGTGCCGGCGATGGCGATGCCCTGCTTCAGGCGCATCAGCTCGGCCAGCATCACCGCGCGCGGCACCAGCGGCACCCGCTTGGCGCGGGCGGCCAGCACCTCGGGGTTGTCGCCCTTCACGGCCGTCGACGTGACCACCGCCTGCGCGCCCGCGATGTTCTCGGCCGCGTGGCCGACGAAGACCTTGATGCCGAGCGATGCGAGACGACGCGAGACCGGGCTGTCGCTCTGGTCGGAGCCCGACACCGTGTAGCCGAGGTTGTGCAGGATCTCGGCAATGCCGCTCATGCCCGCACCCCCGATGCCGACGAAATGGATGTGCTTCACCGCGTGCTTCATGACTGCCCCTCGTCCGATGAGTACATCGGCCGATCCCCCGAGGGGATGCGATCCGGCTTGGGGCGGCCCGGCGCTCGGATCGCTCTCATGCTGTCACCAACCTTTCAAGTTCATCGGCGACCTTCGACGCGGCGCGCACACGCGCCAGCGCCCGTGCCTTGGTCGCCATGCTCATCAGCGCTTCGCGCGTGAGGCCTTTCAACAGGTCTGCCAATCGTTGCGGCGTCAGCTCGCTTTGCGGCAGGTGGATCGCGGCGCCCTGCCGCGCCAGCCATTCGGCGTTGTCACGCTGGTGGCTGGTGGTGCTCACCACCAGCGGGACCAGCACGCTCGCCACGCCGGCCGCACACAGCTCGCTCACCGTCACCGCACCGGCGCGGCAGATGATCACGTCGCACTCGGCCAGGCGCTCGCTCATGTTGTGGATGAAGGGCAGCACCTCGGCGTCGACGTGCAGCGCGGCGTAGTCGGCGCGGGCTTTCTCGAAATTGGCCGTGCCGGTCTGGTGCGTCACGACCGGCCGCTCGCGCACCGGCAGCAGGGCCAGGGCACGCGGCAGCGCGTCGTTCAGCGCGCTTGCGCCCAGGCTGCCGCCCACCACCAGCACCCGCAGGGCGCCGATGCGGCCCTCGAATCGCTCCAGCGGCGGCGGCAGGCTCTCGATCTCGGCGCGCACCGGGTTGCCGGTCACGATGCCTTGCTTGACCTTGTGCGCGGCCTCGCCATCGAAGCCGAAGGCCACCTTGTCGGCGACCGGCAAAAGGCTCTTGTTGCTCATCAGCAGCGACGCATCGGCATTGACCAGCATCAGTGGCTTGCTCAGCAGCGAGGCCATCAGCCCGCCCGGGAAGCAGACGTAGCCGCCCATGCCGAGCACCGCGTTCGCGTGGCGCTTGCGCAGGATCTGCAGGCAACGCCAGAACGCGACCAATAGACGGAAACCGCCCGTCGCCGTGTGCAGCAAGCCCTTGCCACGCAGCCCGCTGAACGTGATGTTGTCCATCGGGATGCCCGAGGGCGGCACGAGCTTGTTCTCCATGCCGTGCGTGGTGCCGAGCCAGCTGACCGTCCAGCCGCGCTTCTGCATTTCGGTGGCGACGGCGAGGCCCGGGATCACGTGCCCACCCGTGCCCGCCGCCATGATGACGAGGTGCTTGGCGCTCATGCGCGGCCTCCTCTCATCAACTGCCGGTTCTCGATGTCGATGCGCAACACGATCGCAAGCGCCACGAGATTCATCAGGATGCCCGAGCCGCCGAAGCTCATGAGCGGCAGCGTCAGCCCCTTGGTCGGCAGCACGCCCAGGTTCACGCCCATGTTGATGAAGGCCTGGCCGCCGATCCAGATGCCGATGCCTTGCGCGAACAAACCGGCGAACACCCGGTCGAGCGCCACCGCCTGGCGGCCGATGTGGAAGATGCGCCGCGCGAGCCAGAAGAAGGCGCAGATCACCGCGGCCACGCCGATGAAGCCCAGCTCCTCTCCGATCACCGCGAGCAGGAAGTCGGTGTGCGCCTCGGGCAGGTAGTGCAGCTTCTCGACACTGCCGCCCAGCCCCTGGCCGAAGATCTCGCCGCGGCCGAAGGCGATCAGCGAGTGCGAGAGCTGGTAGGCCTTGCCCAGCGTGTACTTCTCGTCCCACGGGTTCAGGTACGCAAAGATGCGCTCGCGCCGCCATTCGCTGAAGGTGATCATCAGCACGAAAGCGCCCACCAGCACGGCGGTGATCAGGAAGAACATGCGCCCGTTCACGCCACCGAGGAAGAGGATGCCCATCGCGATGGCCGCGATCACCATGAACGCGCCCATGTCGGGCTCGGCCAGCAGCAGGAGGCCCACCACCGCCACGCTCACCGCCATCGGCATCACCGCGCGGAAGAAGTTCTCCTTCACCTCCATCTTGCGCACCATGTAGTTGGCGGCGTAGAGCGCGATGGCGAGCTTGGCGAGCTCGGAGGGCTGGAAGTTGGTGAAGCCCAGCGGGATCCAGCGACGCGCGCCGTTCACGCCCTTGCCGATGCCAGGGATCAGCACCAGCACCAGCAGCAGCAGCGCCGCCACGAAAACCCAGGGGGCGAATTTCTCCCACACGTTGACCGGCACCTGGATCACGATCACCGCGGCGACGAAGGCCACGAGGATCGACAGCGCATGCCGCATGAGGAAGTGTGTGGGCGCGTAGCGGGCGAACTTCGGGTTGTCGGGCAAGGCGACCGAGGCCGAATAGACCATCACCAGCCCGAGCGCCATCAAGGCCAGCACGACCCAGATGAGCTGCAGGTCGAAGCCTTGCAGCTTGGTGGGCTGGCCGGACGCGCCGGTCCAGTCGCGGATGGGCACGCTGGTGCCGCCGTCGCGCTTGACGAGCGACAGCAGCCGCTCTTTCAGCGAACCGACGAAGGCGAAACGGCCGGCAAGCGTCGTCACACGACCTCCCCGCCCGCCGACGCCACGGCCTGCACTTCGGCCACGAAGACCTCGGCGCGGTGCGCGTAGTTGCGGAACATGTCAAGGCTCGCGCAGGCCGGGCTCAAGAGCACCGCGTCACCTGCATGCGCGCGCTGGAAAGCCCAGCGCGTGGCCTCTTCCAGCGTGGCATGGCGTTGCACCGGCACGCCGGTGAAGCGCAGCACCTGCTCGATGGCCTCGGCATCGCGGCCGATCGTGGCCACCGCGCGCGCGTGGTGCTGCACGGGGGTGGCGAGCGGCGCGAAGTCCTGCCCCTTGCCGTCACCGCCGAGGATGACAACGAGCTTGCTGGGCGACTTGTCTTCGCCCAGGCCATTCAGCGCCGCGACGGTGGCGCCGACGTTGGTGCCCTTGCTGTCGTCATACGCCTCGACGCCGTTGACGGTGGCGACGAACTCCACGCGATGCGGCTCGCCTGCGTACTCGCGCAGGCCATGCAGCATGGGCGCGAGCGGGCTGCCGGCCGCGGTGGCGAGCGCCAGTGCGGCCAGCGCGTTGGCGGCGTTGTGGCGGCCTCTCACGCGCAGCGCATCCGCCGGCATCAGGCGCTGGATCATGAGGTCTTCCTCTTCGACCGCGGCGCCCTTCTTGGGCTTCTTCACACCGGACTCATCGGGCTCGAGCGCACGCACCAGCCAGGCGATGCCGTTCTCGACCAGCACGCCGAAGTCGCCCGGGCGCTGCGGCGCATCGAGGCCGAAGCGCACCACGTGGCGCTCGATCGGCTTGGCGAAGCGGCCCTTGCCCGGCACAGGCGGCGGGATCATCTTCTCGACCAGCGGGTCGTCGCGGTTGATGACCATCACCGCGCCGCTGCCGAAGATGCGCGCCTTCGCGGCCGCATACGACTCCATGCTGCCGTGCCAGTCCAGGTGGTCCTGCGTCACGTTGAGCACGGTGGCGGCGGTGGGCTCGAAGCCTTGCACGCCGTCGAGCTGGAAGCTGGAGAGCTCCAGCACCCACACCTCGGGCAAGTGCTCGAACACCGGGCCGGGCGGCGGCGGTGGGATCAGGTGAGGCGGAGGGCCGCCGCCGGTGGGCTCATCGTCGGCCGGCGATTCAACGGCAACGGCTGCCACAGCCGGCTCGGCCGCCAGCGCAGCGGCTTCGGCTTCTGCAGAAATCTCCTGCGCACCGAGCGTTTCCGTTTCGGCGGCGATCACGTCGTCGTCGACCGGCGCGGGCGGCTCGGTCACCGGCTCGTTGGGCACGGCCGCGCCAGCCTCGGCAACGGCTTCCACTGCAGGCACCTCGGGCGTCGGCTCCAGCGCCAGCGCATCGGCCAGCGTCTGCAGCATCGTCGGCCCGATGTTGCCGGCCACGGCCACACGTTTGCCGGTGCGCTCGATCAGCTGGCCGGTCATCGAGGTGGTGGTGGTCTTGCCGTTGGTGCCGGTGATCGCGATCACCTTCGGGGCGTAGCCTCGCTCGGCCTTCAGATCGGCCAGCGCACGGACGAAGAGGTCGAGCTCGCCCTGCACCGGCACACCGGTCTCGCGCGCGAGCGTGAGCAAGGGGGCGATGCGTTCGTCGGTCGGGGCGAGGCCCGGGCTCTTCAGCACCAGCTGCACGCCCTCGCGCATCAGTGCGGCGTCGAGCACGCCGCTCAGGCGTTCAGCCGACGGCACCTGCTCTTTCAGCGCCGCGTCTTGCGGAGCGGTTTCGCGCGAGTCCCACACACGCACACGCGCGCCGTGTTCCGCACACCAGCGCGCCATGGCCAAGCCGGACTCACCGAGTCCCAGTACCAGCACATGAGCGTCCTTCAGATGCTTCATCTTCTTATCAACGCAACTTCAGACTGGCCAATCCGACCAGGCACAACAACATGGTGATGATCCAGAAGCGCACGACGACCTGCGTCTCCTTCCAGCCCGATTTCTCGAAGTGGTGGTGCAGCGGCGCCATCTTCAAAATGCGCCGGCCGGTGCCGGTCTTCTTCTTCGTGTACTTGAACCAGCTCACCTGCAGCATCACCGACAGCGCTTCGACCACGAAGATGCCACCCATGATCCCGAGCACGATCTCCTGGCGGGTGATGACGGCAATCGTCCCGAGCGCGCCGCCCAGCGACAGCGCGCCCACGTCGCCCATGAACACCTGCGCCGGATGGGCGTTGAACCACAAGAAGGCGAGGCCCGCGCCGGCCATCGCGGCACAGAAGATGAGCAGCTCGCCGGCACCGGGGATGTAGGGGAACAGCAGGTACTTCGAGTACACCGAGCTGCCCACCACATAGGCGAACACGCCGAGCGCCGAGCCCACCATCACCACCGGCATGATCGCCAGGCCATCGAGGCCGTCGGTGAGGTTCACCGCGTTGCTCGCCCCCACGATCACGAGGTAGGTGAGGATGATGAAACCGAAGACGCCCAGCGGGTAGCTGATCGTCTTGATGAAGGGGATCATCAGGTCGGCCTTGGGCGGCAGGTCGTTCGAGAAGCCGCTCTGCACCCAGCGGATGAAGAGTTCCAGCACCCGCAGGTTGGAAGTCTCCGACACGCTGAACGCGAGGTACACCGCCGCCACCAGGCCGATCAGCGACTGCCAGAAGAACTTCTCGCGCGAGCGCATGCCTTCAGGGTCTTTCTTGACGACCTTGCGCCAGTCGTCGACCCAGCCGATGGCGCCGAAGCCCATCGTCACGATCATCACGATCCAGACGAAGCGGTTGCTCCAGTCAAACCACAGCAGTGTGCTGATGCCGATGGCAATGAGGATCAGCACGCCACCCATGGTGGGCGTGCCGCTCTTGGCGATGTGCTGCTGCACGCCGTATTCGCGGATGGGCTGGCCGATCTTGAGTGCCGTCAAGCGTCGGATCACCCACGGCCCGAAGGCAAGGCCGATCAGCAAAGCGGTCATCGCCGCCAGCACCGCACGGAAGGTGAGGTACTGGAAGACGCGCAGGAACCCGAGTTGCTCCGGGTACAGGCTCTGCAGCCACTGGAAGAGACTCAGCAGCATGGTGGTCAATGTCCTTTTTGTTGTTGTGCAGGAGCCGCGGGCACGAGGGCGGCCACCACCTGTTCCATCTTCATGAAGCGCGAACCCTTGACCAGCATCGAGGCGCAGTCGGGTGCGGCGGGCAGCGCGGTCAGCAGTGCAGCCACCGAATCGAAGTGACGCGCGCCCGGGCCGTAGGCATCGGCGGCGTAGCGGCAGAGCTGGCCGACGGTCCACAGCGCATCGATGCCGTGCGTGCGCGCATACGCGCCCACCTCGCGGTGAAAGGCCGGGCCCTGGTCGCCCACCTCGCCCATGTCACCGAGCACGAGCCAGTGTGGGCCGGGCAGCTGCGACAGCACCTCGACGGCAGCACGCACCGAGTCGGGGTTGGCGTTGTAGGTGTCGTCGACGAGGGCCACTGGCACGCCCTGCACCTGCGCGCGCTTGAGCTGCGAGCGGCCTTTCACCGGCTCGAAGGCTTCGAGGCCGCGCACGATCGCGTCGAGCGGCGCACCGGCAGCGAGCGCGCAGGCGGTGACGGCCAGCGCGTTCTTCACGTTGTGCCAGCCGGGCATGCGCAGTTGCACGGCGGCGAAACCGGCCGGTGTGTGCAGCATCAGCGACCAGTGGTCGATGGCCCACTCGGCATCGGCCGTCACGTCGGCCGCGCCCTTGAGGGCGAAGGTCAGCGTGGGGCGCATGCCGGCGAGCTGGTGCCACAGCGGCGCGTATGTGTCGTCGGCGGGGAACACGGCGGTGCCGGTCGGGCCGAGCGCGTCGAACACCGTCGCGTTCTCGCGCGCCACGGCTTCGACCGTCGCCATGAATTCCTGGTGCTCGCGCTGGGCGTTGTTGACGAGCGCGACGGTGGGCGCCGCCATCGTGGCCAAGCCGGCAATCTCGCCCGGGTGGTTCATGCCGAGTTCGATCACGGCGGCGTGGTGCGTGTCGCGCATCCGCAGCAGCGTGAGCGGCACGCCGATGTCGTTGTTGAAATTGCCTTCGGTCCAGAACGCAGCCTCGCCCTGCCACGCACGCAGCACCGAAGCCGTCATCTGCGTGCAGGTGGTCTTGCCGTTGCTGCCGGTGATGGCAATCAACGGCAGCTGGAAGCGTGCGCGCCATGCGGCAGCCAGCGCGCCCAGCGCCTGCTTGCTGTCGGCCACCTGCAGGCCCGGCAGGCCGGCTTCGACGAGGCCTCGCTCGGCGAGCGCGGCCACCGCACCGGCAGATTGCGCCTGCGAGAGGAAGTCGTGCGCGTCGAAACGCTCACCTTTCAGCGCCACGAAAAAGTCGCCGGCCTGCAGCGTGCGCGTGTCGGAGTGCACGCGGTTCAGCGTGAGCGCGCCATCGCCCACCAGCGTGGAGCCAGAGAGCAGTGCGTGGGCTTGGGCGAGCGTCATCATCATGGCGACACCCTCGCGGCAAGCGCCGTGCGCGACTCGTCCACATCGGAGAACGGGTGCTTCACCCCGCCGATGTCCTGCTCGGCCTCGTGGCCCTTGCCGGCGACGAGGATCACGTCTTGCGGCTTCGCGTTCTTCACCGCATGCACGATGGCCGCGCGGCGGTCTTCGATCACGAGCGCACGATCCGGCCGCGCCATGCCGGCGACGATCTGCGTGAGGATCTGGCCCGGCGCTTCCAGGCGCGGGTTGTCGCTCGTCACCACCACCTGGTCGGCCTCGCGCTCGGCGATGGCGCCCATCAGCGGGCGCTTGGTCGCGTCGCGGTTGCCGCCGCAGCCGAACACGCACCACAGCGTGCCCTGGCGTTCCTGCGCGAAGGGGCGCACGGCCTGCAGCGCTTTTTCCAGCGCGTCGGGTGTGTGGGCGTAGTCCACCACCACCACCGGCTGCTCGCCACCGCCCACCTGCTGCATGCGGCCGGGCACTGGCGTGAGCTGGGCGCAGACCCGCGCCGCGTCGGCGAGCGGGATGCCGAGCGCACGCAAGCCGCCGATCACGGCCAGCAGGTTCGATACGTTGTAGTCGCCGATCAGGCCGGTGCGCACACCGCTCGCGGCATCACCCTCGCGCACGGTGAAACATAGGCCGCCGTCGCGGTAGGCCACGTCGCTGGCCCGCAGGCGCGCAAAGCCTTTGGTGCTGTACGTCCACACGTCGAGGTTGGCCAGCAGGGGCGCGAGCACCGCGCCGCGCTCGTCGTCGACGTTGAGCACCGCCGCATGCAGCCCGGGCCAGTTGAAGAGCTGGGCCTTGGCGGCCCAGTAGGCCTCCATCGTGCCGTGGTAGTCGATGTGGTCGCGGGTGAAGTTGGTGAACAAGGCCACCGCCACCTGCGTGCCCGCCATGCGGTGCTCCACGATGCCGATCGACGAGGCCTCGATGGCGCAGGCCTGGAAACCCTGGTCGACGAAGCCCTTGAAGCCGGCCTGCAGCGTGACGGGGTCTGGCGTGGTGAGGCCGGTCGACTGGATGGTCGCACCCGGCGCTGCCGCGGCCGATGGCGGCTCGCCCACGCCCAGCGTACCGACCACGCCGCAGCGTTTGCCCAGCAGCGAGAGCGCCTGCGCCACCCACCACGCGGTGGAGGTCTTGCCGTTGGTGCCGGTCACGGCCACCACGTCGAGCCGCTTGCTCGGCTGCTCGTACCAGGCGCTCGCGAGCGGCCCGGTGGCGGCCTTGAGGCCTGCCAGCGCACCGACCTTCGCGCCGTCGAAGTGGAAGGCTTCGGCCCCCTTGGCCTCGACCAGGCACGCCGCGGCACCGGCCGCCAGGGCGGCGGGCACGAACTGGCGACCGTCGTTCGCATAGCCCGGCCACGCGATGAAGGCGTCGCCCGGCTGCACACGCCGGCTGTCGGTGCGCAGCTGCTTCACGCCGCGGCTCTTCAGCCACGCGACGGCGCTGCCCACGTCAAGCAAGGTGGTCAATGACACGGGAGAGGCCGTCATCAGAAGCTCTCCTCCACCACCGGCAGCTTGTTCGTCACGATCTGCTGCTTGACCTCGAGGTCGGGCGGCACGCTCATCGAACGCAGCGTCTGCTGCACGACTTCGCTGAACACCGGCGCGGCCACGTCGCCACCGAAATACTTGCCGTCGCTCGGCTCGTCGACCATCACCGCCACCACGATGCGCGGCTTGTCGATCGGCGCCATGCCGACGAACCACGAGCGGTACTTCTTGTCGGCGTAGCCCTTGCCTTCCTGCTTGTGCGCGGTGCCCGACTTGCCGCCCACCGAGTAGCCGATGGTCTGCGCCTTGGGCGCGGTGCCGCCGGGGCCGGCGGCCATTTGCAGCATGTGGCGCACGGCCTGCGCGGTCTTGGGCGACATCACGCGCACACCCGGCGCCTGCACGTCGTTCGGCAGGTTGTGGTTCTTGAGGATCGAGGTCGGCACCAGCTCGCCATCGCGCGCGAACACGGTGTACGCCCGCGCCAGCTGGAAGAGGCTCGCCGACAGGCCATAGCCGTAGCTCATGGTCGCCTGTTCCACCGGGCGCCAGGTCTTGTAGGGACGCAGGCGCCCGCTCACCGCGCCGGGGAAGTCGATCTGCGGCCGCTGGCCGAGGCCCACCTGCGTGTACAGCTCCCACATCTCGCGCGGCTGCATCTGCATCGCCATCTTGACGGTGCCGACGTTGCTCGACTTCTGGATCACCTCTTCCACCGTCAGGTCGCCGTGCGGGTGGGCATCGCGGATGGTGGAGCCGGTGATGTTGATGCTGCCCGGTGCGGTGGCGATCACGGTCTTGGGCGACACGCGGCCGGTCTCCATCGCGAGCGACACGATGAAGGGCTTCATGGTCGAGCCGGGCTCGAAGGTGTCGGTCAGCGCGCGGTTGCGCAGCTGGCCGCCGGTGAGGTTTTGCCGGTCGTTGGGTGAGTAGCTCGGGAAGTTGGCCAGCGCCAGCACCTCGCCGCTCTGCACGTCGAGCACCACCACGCTGCCGGCCTTGGCCTTGTGCTGCGCCACCGCGTCGCGGATGCGCTGGTAGGCGTAGAACTGCACCTTCGAGTCGATCGAGAGCTGGATGTCGCGGCCATCGACCGGCTGCACGCTCTCGCCGATGTCTTCGACCACGCGGCCCAGGCGATCCTTCACCACACGGCGGGTGCCGTTGCGGCCCTGCAGGTCTTTCTGGAACGCGAGCTCGATGCCTTCCTGGCCCTTCTCCTCGATGTTGGTGAAGCCCACCACGTGCGCCGCCGCCTCGCCCTCGGGGTACTTGCGCTTGAACTCGCGCACCTGGTAGAGGCCCTTGATGCCGAGCGACAGCGCCTTTTTCGCCACGGCGTCATCGACCTGGCGGCGCAGCCACACGAAGTTGGGGCTGTCGTCGAGCCGGTTGGCGAGCTCGGTGGGGGTCATGCCCAAAAGCTTGGCGAGGTTGGCGCGCTGGTGCTTGTCGGCCTCGAAGTCCTTGGGGATGACCCACAGCGAAGGCGCGGGCACGCTGGAAGCGAGGATGAGCCCGCTGCGGTCGGTGATGCGGCCGCGGCTGGCGGCGAGCTCCAGCGTGCGGGCGTAGCGGATCTCGCCCTGCTTGAGGAAGAAGTCGTTGCCGACGATCTGCACGTAGACCGCGCGGCCGGCGAGCACGCAGAAGCCCAGGCCGACGAGGCCGACAAGAAACTTCGAACGCCACGGCGGCGTCTTCGAGGCGAGCAGCGGGCTCGTCGAATACATGACGCTGCGCACGTTGACGGCGCCCGCCTTCGGGTTCTTCTGAGACTTGCTACCCGGCAGCTTCATTTCGCGCCCCCCGGGGCCGAAGCGGCCGCAGGCGAATACGGCACGTACTGCGTGACGGCGGGTGTGGCATTGCGCATCGCCAGGCGCTCGCGCGCGACCTTCTCCACCCGCAGCGGCGTGGCCTGAGACTGCTTCTCGGCGATCAGCCGCTCATGCTCGATCTCCAGCTGGCGAGCCTCGCTCTGCGCGCGGTCCAGCTGCGCGAAGAGGCGCCGTGAGTCGTAGGACACACGGACAAGATAGACGCTGCTCATCACGAGCGCCACCAGCAGCAGAACGTTCAGACGGGTCATGCCGCCTTCCGATTCCACAGCACGATCTTCATCGTCATGCCAAGGCCTCCGTTCTTTCAGCAATGCGCATCACGGCAGAGCGTGAGCGTGGGTTGGCGTTGACCTCCTCGTCGGAAGGTTTGACACGCCCCAGTGACTTGAGCCGCATCGCCTTCGGTGCCGCAAACGGAGCCCGGCGGTCGAAGACCTCCTTGCTCTCGTTGGCGATGAAGGTCTTGACGATGCGGTCTTCGAGCGAGTGGAAGCTGATGACCACCAGCCGCCCGCCGGGCAGCAAGAGGTCGATCGCCGCGCTCAGAGCTTGTTCGAGTTCCTCAAGCTCGGCGTTGACGAAAATCCGAAGAGCCTGAAATGTGCGCGTTGCAGGGTTCTGGCCCGGCTCGCGGGTTTTGACCGCGCCAGCCACGACTTCGGAAAGGTCGCGAGTGGTTCGAACTGGATTCCCGCTTTGGCGCCGAGCAACAAGCGCCTTTGCAACCTGTAGAGCAAACCGTTCTTCCCCATAGTTCTTGATCACCTCCGTAATCAGGCGCTCGTCGGCGCGGGCCAGGAAATCCGCGGCGCTCTCACCCCGCGATGTGTCCATGCGCATGTCCAGCGGGCCGTCGTGGCGGAAGCTGAACCCGCGATCCGGGTCGTCGATCTGGGGCGAAGACACACCCAGATCGAGCAGGAGCCCATTGACCTTGGAGATGCCCTGCGCGGCCAAGGCGTCGGCCATGTGCGCAAAGCTCGTGTGATGGATGGAAAAACGCGGGTCATCGACCCGCGTTGCTCCTGTCGTGGCGGCGGCAACGGCTTGCAGGTCCCTGTCGATGGCGACGACCCTCCCCTTGTCGGAGAGCCGCGAGAGCAGCAGCCGCGAATGGCCGCCGCGGCCGAAGGTGCCATCGAGATAGGTGCCGTCGACGCTCGTCACGAGCGCGTCGACCGCCTCGTTCAGGAGCACGGTGGTGTGTTCAAACATGACCGGCTCGCTCAGAAGCTGAAGCTCTTCAGCGACTCGGGCATCGGCGACTGCATCACCTTGGCCTCGTGCTCGGCGTAGCGGGCGGCGTCCCACAGCTCGAAGTGGCTGCCCATCCCGAGCAGCATGACTTCACGCGTGAGGCCGGCCGCCGCGCGCAGCTCGGGCGCGATCAGCACGCGCGAGGAGCCGTCGATTTCCACGTCCATCGCGTTGCCGAGGAAGACACGCTTCCAGCCGGCCGCTTCCATCGGGAGCGCGGCGACCTTGTCGCGGAAGATTTCCCAGGCGGGGCGGGGGAACACCAGCAGCGACCCTTCCGGGTGCTTGGTGATGGTGAGCTGGCTCACGTTCATTGCGGACAGGACCTCGCGGTGACGCGACGGCATGGCGATACGCCCTTTGCCGTCCAGCGTCAGCGCGGCTGGACCCTGGAACACAATGTTTGCCACAAAAACCCACTGAAGTGCACTTATCTGCACTGTAGCTCATCAGAAGAGCCAGGGTCAACGCATCCCCAAAGAAAAAATCAATGGAATCAAGGACTTAGCGAAGGAACTTGAAAGGATGCAACTGCGTGAAAAATTGCTTAAGAAATAAGGACTTGCGATAGGCAGTGAAAGCGATGCCTGAGCTTCGAGACGCATCCCCACCGGGTTAGCGAGCACCTCCGCACCCCATCCACCCCCTCCAAGACGTGGCACGCGCAATGCATCATTCCGCGCTGTCAGCGTCAATGAGGGGGGCTCGTGGACAAGACTCGCATCGCCATCCTGGGCGGCGGCCCGGCCGCGCTGGCCGCCGCCTGGGAGATCACCGAAAGTCCGAATTGGATAAACCGATTCGAGGTCGACGTCTACACGATGGGCTGGCGTCTCGGCGGCAAGTGCGCTTCAAGCCGCAACCCCGACAAGCGCTGGCGCAACGAAGAGCACGGCCTGCATGTGCTCGGCGGCTTCTATCACAACACCTTTCAGCAACTTCGGCCGCTGTATGCCGCGTGGGCCCAGGTGTGCCCGGACACCTCCATCCCTTTCGCAAGCGCCTTCCGGCGTCATCAGGGATTCGCCATCGCGCGAGCGAACGGCGCTCACCGCTGGTCGCATGTGACGGTCAACATGCCTTCGATGCCGGGCGAACCGGGCGTCAATCCGTCCGAGCTGGGCGTCTGGGCCTTGCTGCGGCGTGTCTGGGCCTGGATCGCCGCGGGCCTCGACCGGGTTGGAAAGGAACTCTCGCTCCTCGACTGGAACTCCGATCTCAAGATTCCGGGCCACGGCGACACGCCGCTGCTGACACCCGAACTGCGTGAGCGTGCGCAGCAGTTGCGGGTGTCGGCGCTTCAACTGGCCGGCACAAGCGACCTGGAGGCCGCCATCACAGTCGAAGCAGCCCTGGCTCGCAGCGAGGCATTGCTCGCGTTCGCCGCCGATCTGCCCGAGATCACCAATGCGGACTGGCGCGGCGTACTCAACTTCCTCGGCGCCGTCTCGAAAGGCATCGTGAGGGATCGCGTCTTCGAGCACGGTTTCGATTCGATCAATCACCTCGAAGCCGAGGAATGGCTTCGACAGCATGGCGGCAAAGACCATGGCGTCGCCTGCCCGCTGTTCCAGGCCAGCTACCACTACGCATTCGCCTACATCGATGGGGATCCGCATCGCAAGAACATCGCCGCAGGATCGGGACTGCGCGGCCTGCTGCGAATGCTCTTTACGTATCACGGCACCATCTTCCAGCACATGGATGGTGGCATGGGCGAGGTCTTCGTGGTGCCCTACTACGAAGTGTTGAAGAAGCGCGGCGTTCGTTTCCACTTCTTCCACCGAATCGAAAACATCGAGGTGAAGGACGGCCTGGTGACCCGCATCGACTGCCGCGTGCAAGCCGAGTGCACGGCTGGCAGTGCGGGCTACGAACCGTTGATCGACGTCCAGGACGCCAGCGGAAAGGTACTGCGCCGCTGCTGGCCCACTGCGCCGCTCATGTCTCAGTTGAAGGACGCCGAGGCGGTCGAGGGCGTCGACCTGGAGTCATGGTTCGCCACGACGGGCCTGGGCACACGGAAATCATTGGCGGTCGGGAGCGACTTCCACCATTGCGTGCTCGCGATTTCGGGCGGTGTGCTGCCGAAGGTTGCCAGCACGCTCGCCGCCGACAACCGAAGCTGGCAGACGATGCTCCAGTCGCTGTTCACCACCCCGACGGTGTCGGCGCAACTGTGGCGCCACGACGACGCGGCGAACTACGGCGGGATGTCGCAAGCCGGCATGCTGACCGGCTACGCGCTTGCGCATTCGACGTGGGCCGATGTCTCGTTTCAGCACGCGCTCGAAACCGACCACCAGACGCAAGCCTCGATCTCGATCCTGTGCGGCCCGGCTCCGAAGACCAACGTCCCTCAAAACTCGCACGCCCCGCAGAGCGAGAACGAGCGGGCCGAGAAGATCACGAAAGACTGGCTTGACCAGCATGTGGGCGAAGCACTGCCAGCACTTTCCGGGCGGAACGGCCGCTACGACCCGACGCACGAATACGACCGCTACACGCGGATGAACTCGGACCCGACGTCGCTGTACATGCTCACGCCCAAAGGAACGGTGGACGCACGCATCCGCTGCGAGAAGACAGGCTACCGCAACCTGCTGGTCGCCGGCGATTGGACGCGCCACAACCTTGACATGGGCGCGGTGGAAGCTGCCGTGATGTCGGGGCGGCGCTGCGCGCGTGCCCTGTGTGGCCATCCGCAGGCGATCTATGGCGAACAAGACTGACCCGGGGGTATTGCCGGCCAGCCCCACTCCCACCCGCGGCTCCGTCATCGGTTTCGACGTCGAGAATTTCTCCCGCTACGTGGCGGAAACGACGGCTCAACACGGGCCGAGAGCGGGTGAACTGGCCGCGACCACGCTCATGCGGGGCGAACAGGCGGTCACGCGCATCCTCAGGGACGAAGGCTACGAGTTCATCGACTCCATGGGCGACGGTGCGCTGTACTTCCGCGCAGAGATTCCCCACCCCCGCCAGAGTGAGGCGCTCGTCGAACGGCTGCGCGCGCACCATCATCGACAGTGCGGCCTATGGGCCCGCTTTGCGCAGGTGGAAGGTGGGGTGAATGTCCATTCGTTGCCAGTCCACCTCACGGAGCACCGTAGATTCGTGTGGGGCGATGGACTGGCCCGGCTTCATGACTCCCTGAACCACATCCGCGCCCAACAACGCTCCCGCAAGACGGTTCGACCCGTCTCGCCTGCCCTGCGAAGCGAGATGCGGTCGGGCGAGGTGGTCGACATCGCGTTTCTCTTCCTCAAGCTGCTGGACGCCGGCCGGTGGAGGGAGCTGGACACGTACAAGCTCGACCACGCCCTGCATGGCCTCGTGGAATGGGCGCGTGGCATCGGTGCACAACTGGACCGCCTGGCCCACGATGAAAAAGGCGTGCATCTGCGTCTGAGCGCGCCGGCTTGGGCCGGCGTCGAGGGTTGGACGACACATGCAGCCACGCCACTGGTGATGCTGCGCGAGCACGGCTTCGACCAGGCGGCAGCCGCACTGGCCATCGGCCCGGTCTACCGAGGAACATGGGAAGGCGCCACGAGGGTTGTGCATGGCGCCGCCATCAACCGGGCTGCCAAGCTGTGCGCGAGCCTGCCAGCCGGTGCGATCGAGTTCGATACCTCCGTCGATGCCTACCAGCTGTTGCGTCGGCAGGGACATGACACCTGCGCATTCGTCGGCCGCAGCCGCGTGCTCCAGGACGCACTGGACTGGCTTTCCCGCGAGGGCCCGCGTGCCATCACCCTGCAGGGCGTGGCAGGCATCGGCAAGTCGGCCGTTCTCAAGAATCTGCTCGATCAGCTGAGCAGCAGCACGACCCTGACGGCTTCTGCACGCGGCACGCCTGCCAGCCTGTTTCAACCCCACGCCATCGTCATCGCGCTGCTGCAGTCGGCCTTGCACTCGTGCTGCCGCGACGATGACGAAGAGCTCCAACTGATCGCACAGGCCTTGGCGGGGGAGCCCCTGTCTGCGGAACTTCAGTGGCTTTGCAAGGAGATGCTGCATAACACCGAGGACGAACGCCCCGTCAAGTTGCTGGATGTCTCGCCCGATGAGCGACGGGTTCTGGCCGAACGTGCCCTGGTCGCCGTGTTTGCCGAACTGGGGCGGCGCAGGCATCGCATGGTCTTGGCCATCGACGACATGCATTGGTGCGACGGCGCGTCGCAGACCGTGCTCGCGCAATGCCTGCAGTACATCGACAGGCTGCGCATCGTGAGCTCCGCAAGAACCATGTCGCCGCTTGCCCCGCATTCCCGGAGCGACCTGCCCGAGAACACCCTTTTGCTCGACATCGGGCCGCTGTCTTGCGAGGAGCTACAGGCATTGGTCGATGCAGCCGGACTGCCCTACCCACCTCAGCTGTCGCCCGAACAACTGCACTCGCTGTGTGGTGGCAACCCATTCCATGCGTTGCAGGCGCTCCTCGCGCTGGGCAGCAACGGAGACCGGACTCTCCAATCGATCAAGTCCTTCGATCTCACCCTGGACGCCCGACTCGATGCGCTCGCCCCTGCAGAACTCGACGTCCTTCGCATCCTGGCACTGCATGACGGCAGCGTGCGATGGGAAGACGTGCAAGCCATCCTGCGCCGCCTCACACCGGAAGGCGATGCGCAGGCAGGCGCCGAGTTGCGCAGTGGCTTGGTGCGCAACTGGTACGCGCGGCCCGGCCTTGCCGACGACACCGCCCTTGAAATCGACCATCAGCTGATGCGTGGCGCGCTGATGCGCCGGATGCCGGCCGGCGTGATACGCCTCTGGAGCCAGGCGGCCGCGCGCAACCTCCAGCACCGCTTCCGCCACGAGCCCGCGAGCGGGCACCTGCCGGAGATGGGGCGACTCTGGCGGCAGGCCGGACAAGCCGGCCGCGCGGCAGTTTGTTTTGAGCGGGCCGGCTTGGCGGCCAAGCGCGAGGGCGCGTACAGCGCCGCCGTGCCGCTGCTGGACCTCGCGATCGCCACCACACCCACGACGCGGCGGGCCGTCCGCTGGTTCGCCGAACGGGCTTCTGCCCAATGGGCACTGGGGAACGTCGAAAAGGGCAACGAGTCGGCGCGCCAGGCCCTGGCGCAAGCGCGTAGCGTCCAGGCACTGTCCGCCCGTTTGCGCGCCAACGCGCTGACTGCGGCCGCCATCCGCGTCGAGACAGGCCAATTCCTGGGACGGCTGCCCGACATCATCGGGGGCGCGATCGACACTGCCCGCTACGCCCTGGGTGCCCGAGACATCCAGCTGGCCAGAGGCCGAGCCATCGGGTCGCTCGCCTACGTCTGTGCGTTGCTGCGCCTGGCGCCAGCGGCCGCAGCGCTGTACCGCCTTGGCGAATCCATCGGGATCCGGGACGGGCATCTCCTGCCTTCCGCATACGTCCTGGCATCACGGGCGGTGTGGCGCTTCATGCACGCACGCTGGACCGAAGGGGATGCCGACCTGTCCCGCGCCCTTGAGCGCATCACAGGTCTGAAGGAGCCCCAGATCCACGAGGTCATCGAAACCCTGCGCGGCCTGGGTGCACATCTGCAGGGCGACTTGCCACGAGCGATCGTCCATTTCGAGCGAGTCACCTCGTTGGCCAGCGCGCGCGGGCATGTCATGCACGAAGCCTGGGGGCGCTACGCCAAGGCGCAAACCCTGCTCGCCGCCCGGCGCGCCGACGAAGCGTGGCCACTGCTGTGCCAGGCACAGGCAGGTCTGAGCCAGGTGTCAGACCGCCAGTCACAGCTGATCTGCCTGGGCCTGCGCAGCCGGCTCGCCCTGGCACGCGGGGATGTCGACGAGGCGTTGCGATCTGCCGCGGCCGCGGGGGCACAAGCCAGCACCTTGCCGCCAACCAACTTCTCTTCCACCGAAGGGTATGCCGCCGCCGCACACGTGGGCGCCCTCCTCGAACTGGCCGGCCCCACGGCGGCACACCGCGACGCCGGACACCAGCTTCGCCGCCAACACGCCGCAGTGCTCAATCGCTACGCCATGTTCTTTCCCATCGCTCGTCCCCGAAAGGCCCTGGTCGAAGCGCTCGTCCTCGCACATGCACAGCGCGCCCGCGCCTCGCAGGCAGCCACCGAGGCCGCGCGCCGCGCTGCACGGCTGGGCATGTCCGCCGAAGCCGACATGGGGCACCGCGTGGCCGCGGCGCTGCGGGGCACACATTCGCTCAACCCAATGGAGATGATCTGATGACAGCGTCCACGCCTGCCGCCGCGCCGATCCTGGTCCCTGTTCCCGGCGACATCGTCGGCATACCGCCTTATCGCGCTGAAGGTGGCCACATGCACGTGCTGCTGCTGGAAGGTGACAGGGCGACGCAGCAACGCGAGGTCTGCGACCTGCTGCTCAATCACCCGTCTGGTGGTGCGCTCACCTACCGAGCAATCTCCGACAAGGTGATGCTCGCGGCGTTGTACGTCGACACCATGCGCTCGCTGGATCCAGTGGACGGTCGCAAGGGCGTGATACGCGAATGGGACCTGGGCTTCTGGACGGCGGTGCACGGGGGTCCGACGCATGACAAGCGCCAGTGGAAATTTGGCTGGGTGCCGAGCTTCCTGTTCGTCGATACCGCAAGCGCCATGGCTTCGGGCCGCGAGGTGTACGGGTATCCCAAGACCCTCGCGGCATGGAGGCGCCGGCAGCTTGTACCCCAGGACGCAAGCGTCGAGCTCTGCGTGCTGCACTACGCGCAGCACGCCCCCACCGCTCGCCCACAGGAACAAGTCTTGGTGCAGATCTCACCCCAGAAACCCGACGCGGCTGACGGCCCCGACACCCGGCAACTCGATGCCGCCTTCTGGAGCGACGCAGGCTTGCCCGCTGAACTCGTGCTCGATGCGCTCCCGATACCGTCGGACGTCCTGTCGATGCATCAGGTGATGCTGCGCCAGGTCCGCGATCCGCTGAAACCCGGGCTGGCGCAACACCAGGCGGTGATCGAGGTCGATGTCAAGAGCGACCCGCCGAGGGGCGCGGGGGTCCTGCCAGGCAAGTGGCACGTGGATCTTCTGCCGTCTGCAAGCCATCCGATCGCGAGAACCCTCGGCCTGCAGGCTCGGAGCACCACAGGTTTGGCCTTCTGGGTGGAGCAGGATTTCACAGTCGATGCGGCCCGCCAGCTGTGGCCCTGATCGTCAAAGCGCAATCAGCCCCAGCTCCAGCGCCGTGGTGATCGACTCCTGCCGATTCGTCACCTGCAGCTTGCGCGAGATCTGCTGGAACACGTAGTCGACCGAGCGTTTGCTGAGACCCACCAGGGGCCCGATCTCGTGCGACTCGAAGCCGAGCGCGCCCAGGCGCAGGACTTCCTTTTCCTTGTCCTTGAGCGTCACAGCGCCCAGCTCCGACAAGTCCCACAGCAGGCCGCTGGCCGTGACCCACTGGTGGATGTACTGCGCGAGCAACTGCCCTTCGCAGAGCACTTGGTAGCGCCGGGCCTGCAGGGCCGCCCAGACGTCGGGCAGGCGGCTGTTGAACGACACCGCGCCCCACTCACGGTAGGGCCCGTGCACCGGGAAGCTGATGCGGCTGCGGTAGCTGTCGGACAGGGCCAGGTGCAGGTCGGGCGCCTGCGTCTTCAAACCCGCCTGGTCGACGCGCCACACGGCCGGCACGTGCGAGGTCTTGCAGTGGCGCACGACCTCGTCGGTCTCGAGCAGGTTGCGCGAGTGGTAGGCCACACGCGTTTCGTTGGGCAGCGGGCCGAACACCCAATACGTCGACTCGCCACCGAGCCTGGGCATCCAGCAGGTGTAGCTGATGCAGTCGAAGCCGTTCTGTCGCGCCACCTCGGTGAGGATGGGCGCGAGCTTACGCGTGCGCAGGCGGTCGGCCACTGCGCCGAGGGTGTCGACGAAACCATCGTCGGCATGCGGCACCTCGATCGCCGAGAGGTCGAGCGGGCGCACCCGATAGCGCTGGCCGCAGAACGTTCCTTTGGTGACGATGGGCCCTTGGGCCGGCTGGGAGGCAGTCTCGGCCGGGAAAGAAGCGATCGACATATCCATGAGGCACACCCGTACAGCTTGAGCTCGATGCGGACAGCGCGGACGAGACCACCCCACCCGAAGCATCGACTATTGGGTGAATGGTCGTGCATAAAAATCCCTAATGCGCAGTTCCCCCCTAACTTTGTCGACTCATGGTGGCCGCCGCGCCACGATCGCTTGTCACTAATACAACTGCGTTGCGCGAAGGGTTGATGCGCGAGAGCGTCGCCGCCGATCATGGCCGCCACGCTTTCGACCTCCAATGGGCCCTTCGCCATGCTGCTGTCGCTGTTCAAGACGCGCTCGCGCACCGAGTGCGAAGTCCGCCTCCACGACGGCACGCGCTTTCGTGTGCGCCCCGGGGAAACACTGCTGGACGCCGCGCTCGCCGCCGGTCTCGATGCCCCTTACAACTGCCGGGTCGGCGCTTGCCGCACCTGCCGCTGTGAGGTAGTGGAGGGCAAGGCCAAATCGCTGGTCGACCGCGCCTATGTGCTGGAGCCGCACGACCTGCAGCGCGGCGCCTACCTCGCGTGCCAGACGCAGCCGCTGTCCGACCTGGTGCTGCGCTGGGAGATGGGCCACCGGCCCGAGAGCGGCCTGGCCGCCAAAGTGAGCGGACTGGTGCAGCTCACGCCGCGCGTGTGGCGCGTCTCGCTCATCACCCAGCGTGCCTTGCAGGCCTCGCCCGGCCAGTACGTGGGCGTGCGGGTGCCGCAGGGCGACAACCCGGCGTGGCTGCGGCCCTACTCCATCGTGGCGCTGGCCCCGCACCTCGACGGCAGCCTGCTGCACCTCGACGTGGCACGCCACGCGGGCGGGCGCATGTCGACCTGGCTCACCAGCGCCGACGCCATCGGCCAGGCGGTGCAACTCGCCGGCCCGTTCGGCGACTGCGTGTCGGGCCCCGACCCCACGCCGCTCGCCGCGGCCGGCGCGGGCAGCGGCATCGGCGCCGCCTGCGGCGCCCTGATGGAAAGCCACGCCCGGCACCCCGGCCGCCCCACCCTGCTGCTCGCCTATGGCGTGCAGGTGCAAGACCTCTACGGCGCCGACGAGCTCGCCGCCAGTGCCCGGCGCCACGGCGCGCGCCACCTGAGCCTGGCCTGGGCCGAACACGCGCCTACCGCCACGAGCGGCACCGCACGCGGGCGTGCGCCCCTCGGGCTCGACGCCATCGGCGCCTGGGCGGCCTCGTGGTCGCGCACGCCCTCGCAGGCCACGCCCGACGCGCGCGTGCTGCTCTACGGCCCCGGCGGCTTCATCGACGCCTGCCTGCCGGTGCTGCACGACATGGGCTTCGGCGCCGAGCGCATCCGCTTCGACCGCTATCAATCCCCCTCCGAGGAGACGACATGACCCACTACCTCAAGCACTCGCTCATCCTCGTGGTGATGCCCGCGTTCGCGATCCTCGCGACCGTCGCGCCGCTGTGGGGGCTGGCCGGCGCGCTGGCCCTGGTGGTCTACCAGATCGCCGTCGACGTGGCCACGCCGCGCGAGCTGGCGGTGCCCGAATACCGCCACCCGTGGCTCGTCAACGCCGTGCCCTACGTGCACATCCCCACCTCGCTCTTTGCACTGGTGATGCTGGCGTGGATGGCCGCGCCCGGCGACCTGCTCGGCATCGGTCAACTGCTCGATCGCCTGGGGCTCGATGCCCTGCTCGGCAGCTCGCTCGCCACCCGCCCCGAGCCGGCCGGCTGGGGCGCGCTCGCCGCGGCGGCGGTGACACTCGGCTTCGTGATGTCGACCAACACCATCGCCGCACACGAGCTCGTGCACCGCACCGCGAGCCCCTTCGCCGTGTGGCTGGGCCGCTGGATCCTCGCCACCGTGGGCGACGCGCAGTACTCGATCACGCATGTGTACGTGCACCACCTTCACGTGGGCACGCCCCACGACCCGTCGACCGCGAAGCGAGGCGAGAACCTCTACACCTTCGCGCTGCGCAGCGTGCGCGGCCAGTACCGCGATGCGTGGCAGATCGAGATGCGCCGCCTGCGCGAGCGGCCCTGGCTGCTGCGCGTGCTGGCCAACAAGGTGACGACCGGCCTGGCAATGAGCGGCCTGATCGCGCTCGCCTTCTGGGCCGTGGCCGGCTGGCGCGGCGCCGCGGCATTTGCGATGGTGGCCGCCACCTCGAAGTTCCTGCTCGAAGCGGTGGAGTACATCCAGCACTACGGCCTGGTGCGCACGCCGGGCGGCAAGATCGAGTCGCACCACAGCTGGGAATGCAGCAACCGCGCGGCCTCGCACATCATGTACAACCTGCCGCGCCACGCGCACCACCACCTCGACGCACGCCTGCCCTACTCGGCCTTGAAGCCCACCGAAGCCGCACCCGACCTGCCCTACGGCTACGTCGCGCACATCCTGCTGTCGATGGCGCCGCCGCTGTGGCGCCGCTTCGCCGCGCCGCGCCTGGCGAAGTGGGACGCCGAACTCGCCTCACCCGCCGAGCGTGAGCTGGCGCAGCAGGCCAACCGCGAGAGCCGCCTGCCCTCGTATGCGCTGACGCCAGCGGAGCGTTCCTAGGGCCTGTTCACACTAAATGAGCACCCACGCCAAGGCCTGAAGGCGTGGGCGGCAAGGCGCAGCGGAGGCCGTGTGCCCGTGGCACACAACGACGCTGCAACGCCGCCGCACGCGCCTTCAGGCCCCGGCCCTTCGGGTGATCTCAGCAAAAGCCCGCCCACAGCGTTGCAAATGCTCGCTGTAGCAAGTGCTACAGCTGCGCTTTGCGCCTCGTTGGCGGGCTTTTGTTGAGTCACGTGGGTGCTCATTCAGTGTGAACAGGCCCTAGAACGACTCGAGCACCACCGCGCTCTCTTCCTCGAGCGCGGCGCAGGTGAGGTACACGTCGCGCAGCGCGCCACCCTCGGCGCGCTTGGCGAGCGAGCGCCAGCTGGCCGCCCCCAGGCGCTCGGCCTGGGCCTGCAGGCGGTACTGCTCCTCGACGGGAAAGCGCGCGAAGAAGGCCCGAGCCAGGTCGCCCAGGTCGGGGTTCTGCTCGCGGATCAGCGCCTGCACCACGCCCGCCTGTTCGTGCAGCGCCTCGATGCGCCGCGCCACCTCTTCTTCGCGGGCGGCGCAAGCCAGCAACGCCACACGCCGCTCTCCTTCCTCGTTATCCGCCCAGGTGCGGTAACGCTCGGCGGCCATGCGCTCGGCCAGGGCCATCAGCAGCTGCTGCTGGCCCGGTGCGGCGCGCTGCATCAGCTGGCCGAGCACGGCGGTCAGCTCGCTCGACGGTGTGGTGTCAGGCATGAAGTCCCCCTGTCGTCAATCGGTCGGGCAGTGTGCCACCGGCCCTTCAAAGACCCCATACCGGAGCGGGCTGGCGGGCCATTTCGCACAAATCGCAAACGTGCGGTCTAGGGGGTTGCCGCTGCCGGCGCGCGGCCCGGATCATGCACGCGACCTTGCACTGCAACAACGAACACAAAGGACTCCCACCGTGTCGACCAAAGACGAAATCGATGTGACCTATGGCGTGGACAACGACTTCTTCCGCCTCTGGCTGGACGAGTCGATGGCCTACACCTGCGCCCTCTTCCAGACCGGCGACGAGACGCTGGAGCAGGCGCAGCTTCTCAAGCACGAGCACCACTACAAAGCCGCACGCGTGCGCCCCGAGTCGCGCGTGCTCGACATCGGCTGCGGCTGGGGCGCCAACCTCGAGTACCTCACCGTGCACAAGGGCGTGCGCGAAGCGGTGGGCATCACGCTCTCGCAGGACCAGTACCAGTCGATCCTCGAACGCCAGATCCCCAACACCACGGTGAAGCTCGTCGACTACCGCGACTACGCCCCCGAGAAGAAGTTCGACGCGGTCATCAGCATCGGCATGTTCGAGCACGTGGCCACGCCGCAGCAGACACAGCGCGGCGAGCACATCGGCATCTACCGCGAGTACTTCCGCCGCGCCTGGGAGTGGACGCGCCCCGGCGCCTGGTTCAGCCTGCAGTCGGTGATCGGTGCGCGCATCCCGCGTGGCACGGCGCTGAAGGAGATCGCCTGGACCACCACGCACATCTTCCCCGGCGCCATCTCGCCGCGGCCCGAGGCCATCTTCGCCGCCGCCTCGCCGTATTGGGAAGTGATGGAGTTGCACACCCGCCGCGACCACTACGCCCGCACCACCGCCGAGTGGCTGCTGCGGCTCGAGAAGAACAAGGACACGATCTGCCAGCGCTTCGGCGAGCAGGTCTTCATCGACTACCAGCGCTACCTGCGTGCCTGCGTGATGGCCTTCGAAGAGGGCTACCAGTCGCTTGCGCAATTCGCGCTGCGCCGGCTTGACGACTGAGCCCACCCGTTTCCCCTTCACCCCGGTAAATCTCCCTCTCTTCACACCTACAAGGAATCGCCATGGACCAGGTCATCGACAAAGCGCTCAGCGACGAAGCCATCGTCGCGCTGCTCAAGCGCGCCTACCAATTCGCCAAGCCCGAGCAGGCCGAGGCGGCCGGCCGCTTGACGCTCGACTCCACCGTCGAGTCGCTGGGCATCGACTCGCTGGCTGCGCTCGAGATGTCGGGCTTCGTGGAAGAAGAGCTCGACCTGCACTTCCAGGATGACGAGCTGGTCTCCATCCGCAGCATGCGCGACCTCGCATCGCTGATGCGCAAGCACCTCGCCCGGCGCCATTGACGCGGCAGGAGTCACCGCCATGACACCCACCGCCCTGCAAAGTGCCTCGCCGCGCCTGCGCCGCCGCGAGCGCATGTACCGCGAGTACATGACCTTCTTCGAGCACGCCGAGAAGCACCGCCGCTGGAACCCGATGCACGACATCCCCTGGGAGCAGCTCGAATCGCAGCGCTTCCGCGACGAGGTCGACCAGAAGATGGACGACGCGGCCAAGGCGCGCCTGGCCACCTGCCTCGAGACCTTCTGCGGCGTCGAGCTCTTCATCCCCGACTACACGAAGAACGGGCTCAACCTGAGCCGCGACATCTTCGGCCAGGCCTGGTTCCACCTCGCCTGGGGCTATGAAGAGAGCAAGCACGCCCTCGTCTTCCGCGAGTACCTGCTGCGCTCGGGGCTGCGCACGCTCGACCAGTACATGGACTACGAGGAGGAAGTGCTCAAGACCGAGTGGACGCTGCCCTTCGCCTCGAACCGCCAGATGGCCTGCTACGGCGCGCTGCAGGAGATCGCGACCTTCATGATCTACGTGCAGCAGCGCAACGCCTACCGCCAGATCGGCAACGAGGTGCTGGCCAAGCTCTTCGACCTCGTGGCGCGCGACGAAGCCGCCCACGCGGCCTTCTACCGCAACTTCATGCGCTTCGAGTACGAAGAAGACCCCGAGGGCACCGCGCAAGACCTCGCCTACGTGATCTCCAACTTCGAGATGCCGGGCGAGAAGCTGGTGCCCGAGTTCGAGCGCCGCCTGCAGGTCGAGGGCGTGGCGATCTCGTCGCAGCACTTCCTGCAGCACGGGATCATGCCCACGCTCAAGTCGATCGGCCTCACCCGCCGCGACATGGTGCGCGCCATGCGCAAGCAGGTGCCGCCGACCGTCGCCCCCCACGCCCAGCCCGATCTGGAACTCGCCGCCGCTTGAGGAGCCCCACGATGAACAACATCCAGCGTCCTGCGCTCGACCGTTCGCTGTACGAGCCGTCTCACCTGTGGGCCCTGGCCCACTTCGTCTACGCCGTCGCCCTCTTCTTCGTGCCGGGGGTCCTGAGCTACCAGGTGGCGCTGGCCGAGCTGCCGCTGTGGGCGCAGATCCCGGCCATCGCCTTTCTCACGATCCTGGCGGGGTATGGCCTCAACCTGCTCGGCGTGATCGGCCACGAGGGCACGCACGGCAACTTCGTGAAGAACCGGCGCCTGTCGGCCGTGATCGGCATCTTCAGCGCTTCGGCCGTGGTGAGCTACATGGAGATGGGCTTCGCGCTCAGCCACTGGAACCACCACCGCTTCACCAACCAGAAGGACGACCCCAACGTCTACCCGGTGGAGAACCTGAAGACCTGGTGGTCGCGGCTCTTGATGTCACGCATCAACTACAACCTCGTCTACCTGAAAGACACCTTCTCGATGGCGATGGGGAAGATCCCCACCTTCAAGTACAAGGTGGCGTTCACCGAGGCCGACCAGATCCTCTTCGCGCGGCTCAACTTCCTCTTCGCCGCGATGTGGATCGCGCTTTATGCGGCCATCTTCTACATCGACTGGCGCGCCGGCCTCTTCGTGGTGGCGCTCCCCACGCTGGCGGTGAAGTTCATCGCCGCCTGCCAGATCTTCATCGACCACGGCGGGCTCGACGACGACCGGCTCTTCCGCAACTCGTGGAGCCGCACCTCGCCGCTGATGACGATCCTCTTCTTCGGCGCGAACTACCACAACGAGCACCACGCCTACCCCGGCATCCCCTGCTACCGCCTGCCGCAGGTGCACCGCATCCTGCGCGAGAAGGGCGTGTTCGAGGCCGTGCCCATGCCGGTGGAGCGGGGCTTCTTCAAGTCGTTCAAGCCGCTGTTCCAGGTCTACGCACCCACCGCGAAGGGTGACGATTTCGACCCGTTCGAGATCCCGCAGGCGCCCTCCGCCAGCGACGAGCGCGGCGTGCCGCAAGCCGCTGCGGTGGCGGTCGGTGCCGTGGGATCGGCACGGTGAAACACACCGAGCCGACGCCGCTCTACGCACTGCTCGACGCGATCGAGCGCTGCGAGGAGCGCGGCCACACCTACCTGGCCTCGGGTGGCGCGAGCCGTCAGCGCAGCTACGCCGAGCTGATGGCCACCGCCCTCACCGTGCACGGCCAGCTGCACGCGCGGGGCTTCGTGGCCGGCCAGCGGCTCGCGCTCATCGCGGCCGACGCGTCGAGTTTCATCCCCACCTTCGTGGCGGGCGTGCGTGCGGGCCTGGTGCTGGTGCCACTCTCGCCACCCCCCCTCGGCGGGCGCCAGCAGAGCTACACCACGCTGCTGCGTCAGATCGCCGGGGTGGCCGAGCTGCACGGCATCGTCGCGCCCGAGAGCCTGCATGCCCTCGTGGCCGAGGCCATGCCTGGTGTGCCGGTGCTCGGCTACGACGCGCTGCACACCCCCACCGGCCAGCCCACACCAACGCCAGCCGAGCTGACGCCCGACGACACCTGCTTCCTGCAGTTCACCTCGGGCTCCACCGGCACGCCCAAGGGCGTGATCGTGAGCTACCGCAACCTCGCCGCCAACACGCGCGCGATCATGGAGCACGGCCTGCAGATCACCCCGCGTGACGTGGGCGTGAGCTGGCTGCCGCTGCACCACGACATGGGGCTCATCGGCAAGGTGCTGGCGCCGCTGGCCCACCGCACCGAGATGGTCTACCTCTCGACCGCGGCCTTCATCAAGAACCCCAACCTCTGGCTCGACGCGATCACGCGCCACGGCGGCACGATCAGCTTCGCGCCCAACTTCGCCTTCGCCTACGTCGCCCGCCACTACCTGCGCCGCCCGGTGCCGCTGCACCTGGGCAGCCTGCGCGTGCTCGGCTGTGGCGCCGAGCCGATCAACCCCGAGGTGCTGGCCGAGTTCACCCGCTGCTTCATGCCGCTCGGGCTGCGACCCGAAGCGATTGCGCCGAGCTACGGCATGGCCGAGGCCACGCTCGCGGTGTCGTTCAGCCGCCGCTGGCATGCCCTCGCCATCGACCGCGCCGCGTGCGAGACACGCCGCCGTGCCGTGCCGTGCGACACCGTCGATGCGCTGCGCCTCGTCTCGTGCGGCCCGGCCTTCCCCGAGCATGCGATCACCATCCTCGACGAGCAGGGCCGCCACCTGGCCGAGAGCGTCATCGGCGAGATCGCGGTGCGCGGCCCGAGCGTGAGCCAAGGCTATTTCCGCAACCCCGAGGCCAGCGCCGCCCACTTCGTCGACGGCTGGCTGCGCACCGGTGACCTCGGCTTCCTGCACGAAGGCGAGGTCTACATCTGCGGGCGGGTGAAAGACCTCATCATCGTCAACGGCCGCAACGTCTACCCGCAAGACATCGAGTGGCTGGTCGAGACCGTGCCCAACGTGCGCAGCGGTGCCGTCACCGCCTTCGCCGTGCCCGGCCCCTCGACCGAGCAGGTGATCGTGCTGGCCGAAGTGCGTGGCGACGGCGCCGGGCTCGACGAGCGCATCCGCGAGCTGCTGGCCCAGGAGATGGGGCTCACGGTGCACGAGGTGCGCCTGCTGCCCTCGGGCCGCATCCCGAAGACCACCAGTGGCAAGGTCCAGCGCACGAAGGCACGCAGCGAATACCTCGCGGGCAGCTACGACAGCGTGTTGCCTGAAGCGGAAGAGGCCTCCGCATGAGCACGACCCTGCTTCCGGCCACGCACTATCGGGTCACGGAAATGACGCACCACGTGCGGCCGTCGGACCTCGACATGTTCGGCCACGTCAACCACGCCAAGCCGATCGACTACTTCGAACTCGGCCGCTTCGACTGGCTGCAGCAGAACAACTTCCCCCTCGACGACCGCTGGACGCCCGTGGTCGCCCGCATTGAGGTGAACTACCGGCGCGAGCTCTTCCTCACCGCGATCCGCGTGCAGACGGTGTTGGCCGAGCTCAAGCAGTACACCGCCGAGTTCCAGCAGTCGGTGTTCGTGCCCGGCAGCGAGGCCCCCGCCGTCACCGGCTCGGTGCGCGTGAGCTTCATCAGCAAGGCCACCGGCCGCCCCATGCGCCTGCGCGACGTCGAAGCCCTCGCCTGCTTCCAGGAGCCGCGCGAAACCGCCATCGCCTGACCCTTTCACTCTTCACCCGGAAACGACCATGAAAACCTGGCAGTGCGCCATCTGCGGCTGGATCTACGACGAAGCGGCCGGCATGCCCGAACACGGCATCCCGCCCGGCACCCGCTGGGACGACGTGCCCGCCGACTGGCTCTGCCCCGACTGCGGGGTGAGCAAGGCGAGCTTCGAGATGAGCGAGCTTCAACCGAGCTGAAAGGTGACGATGAGCGAGATCACGCCCGAGACCCTGCGCCTGCGCGCCGCCGACGGCCACGCCATCACGGCGCTGCGTTATGCCGCCACCCGCAACGAGCAGGCGCGCATCGTCGTGGCCGGCGCCACCGGCGTGCCGCAGCGCTTCTACCGCCGCATGGCCGGCTACATGGCGCAGCGCGGCGTGAGCGTGCTCACGCTCGACTACCGCGGCATCGGCCTCTCCAAGCCGCCCACGCTCAAGGGCTTCCCCGCCGACCAGATGGACTGGGTGAGCGACCTCGCCGCCGGTGTCGAACACATGGGCGACGGCAGCGTGCCGCTCTACGTGGTGGGCCACTCGCTCGGCGGCCATGCCTTCGGCCTCCTGCCCAACCACCACAAGGTGAGCGGCGTCTACACCTTCGCCACCGGCGCCGGCTGGCACGGGTGGATGACCCCTGGCGAGCGCCTCAAGGCCATCGTCATGTGGAACACCGTCGCGCCGCTGCTCGCCGCCTGGAAGGGCTACCTCGGCTGGAGCGCGATCGGCATGGGCGAAGACCTGCCGCTGATGGTCTACCGCCAATGGCGCCGCTGGTGCCAGAACCCGCGCTACTTCTTCGACGACCCGCAGATGGCGCAGACGGTGGCGCGCTTCAAGGACGTGCGCACCCCCATCGTCGCCGCCAACGCCACCGACGACGCCTGGGCCCCGCCCGCCTCGCGCGACGCGTTCATGGGCGCCGGCTACGTGAACGCCCCCTGGACGGGCCGCGACATCACGCCGCAGGAGCTGCGCGTGCGCCACATCGGGCACATGGGCTACTTCCGCCCTGGGGCCGAGTCGCTGTGGCAGGACGCGCTCGACTGGTTCGCCGCACTGCCCGAGCGGCACGAGAGCCCAGCGCAGAACGTGACGCAACTCGACGAAAGGCGCCGCGCATGAAGGCCTCTGCCGTGCTCGGCACCGTCGCGCCCACGCGCTCGGTCGACGCGACCGCAGTCACGAGCTTCACCGGCCCGCGCGACCGCGCCCGCTCGGGCGAAGCGCGCGCACGGCAGCGCACCCTCGTGCGGGCGCTCGCGAAGCATGTGCGGTCCGACACGGCCACCGGCGTGCGCCTCGCGGTGGCCGACTACGCGCTCTTCCTGCTGGGCCTCACGCTCGCCGCATTCGCCACCCACCCCGCGCTGCGCATCGCCGGCGCGCTGCTCGCCGGTCTCAAGCTGTGTGGCTTCTCGGTGCTCGGCCACGACGCCGCGCACAACATGCTCACGCGCTCGCGCCCCCTCAACAAGCTGATCGCGGTGGCGGTGTTCACGCCGTGCCTCTTCAACTACCGCCTGTGGCTGCACGCCCACCACGCGCTGCACCACACCTGGACCAACGGCGCCCCGCCCGACATCCACAAGCCCTTCACGCTGCAGCAGTACCGCGCCCTGCCGGCCTGGCGGCGGCTGTGCGTGCGCGCGTCTCGCTCGCCCAGCCTCGTCGCGCAATCGCTCTACTTCATCTACGACCGGCTCACGCGGGTGACGATCTTCTCGCGCGTCTACCCGGCGGCGGTGCGGCGGCAGGCCGTGGCCTACACGCTGCTCACGCTCGCCTACCTCGGCGGCACCGCGGCGCTGCTCGGCTGGCGCCGACAGTTCGAATGGGCCGACACGCTCGTCGACGTCTTCCTCGTGATGGTGCTGCCGCTGCTGGTGTTCCACGCGCTCACATCCATCGTGCTCTTCCTGCAGCACACGCACCCGCGCATCCCCTGGTTCTCGCGCGACGACCCGGTCGAGCATGCCTACGGCCAGGAAGAGCTGGTGGCCCACGTGCCGCTGCCCAACTGGATCGGCTCAGTGATGCACTACTCGCTGGAGCACCCGGTGCACCACATCGTGCCCACCATCCCCTGCTACCACGCCCGCGCCGCGCAGGCCGAGCTGAACCTGCTGATCGGCCCACGTGCGGTGATCTTGAAGCCCACGCTCGGCAACATCCGCAGCGTCTTCCGCCGCTGCAAGCTCTACGACTACGAGACGCACCGCTGGCGAGATTTCGACGGCCGCTACACCAGCGGCAGCCTCGCCCGCAGCGTGCGCGACCCCGTGCACCTTGCCAGGAGATCCGCATGAAGACGCTCACCGAGCAACTGTCGGGCTACGCCACCTGCCACCGCGACCGGCTCAACATCGCCACGCACTACGTCGGCATCCCACTCATCCTCCTGGCGGTGACGGCGCTGCTGTCGCGGCCCGCCGTGATGGTCGACGGCTGGCCGCTGTCACCCGCCGTGCCGGTGGCGGCAGCGGTGATGCTGTATTACCTGGTGCTCGACCTGCGCTTCGGCCTCGCGATGGCGGCCGTGATGGTGGCCTCGCTCGCCGTGGGCGCCTGGGCCGCGTCACTGGCCACGCCCTTGTGGCTGGCCCTCAGCCTCGGCAGCCTGGCCGTCGGCTTCATCGCCCAGCTCGTCGGCCACCGCTACGAAGGCAAGAAGCCGGCGTTCGTCGATGACTTGATGGGCTTCCTGATCGGCCCGCTCTTCCTCGTGGCCGAAGCAGCGTTCGCGCTCGGCCTGCGGCAACGGCTGCAAGGCGAGATCGAAACCTTCGCCGGCCCCACGCGCAGCCACCGACGCGGGCTGCCCAGCCTGCGCGGGCGGGCGCTTCGTCAGAGCTGATGCCCCCGAACGCCCCGTCGCTCAATCCACCTGCGCGCCGCCGGTCGCATTCGCCATCGTCGCGGTCAGGGCCGAGGCCAGGTCGCTCGCCAGCAGCACCGCCGCATTGGCCACTTCGGCCAGCGGCGTGATGCGGCGCAGCGGCACGTCTTTCGCGAACTCGCGGTGCACCTCGTCGACCGTCATGCCGCGCTCGCGGCCGTGGTGCGCCCAGGCCTCGCGCACGCCGGGCGCATCGGGCGAGCCCGGCGAGCGCACCCAGCACACCCGCACCTTGTGCGGCCCGTTCTCGACCGCGAGTTGCCGCAGGTAGTGGTCGACCGCGGCACACGCCACGCCGAACCCGCCCACGTTCGCCGACGGTGACCGCCCCACGTTGGCCGTGATGCCGAGGATGGTGCCGCCGGCATGGCACGCCATGTGCCGGGCACCACCACCGCGCCTTCGCGCGCGAAGGCCCGCGCCACCGCGCCGCCCACCGCCCCCGTCGCGCCATACACGATGGCCCTTCGATTCTTCAACAGCATGGTCCTCGTCTCCTGTTCGGCCCACCCGCCCCCGGGTGATGCCAGACAAGACGACGCACGACCGCCCCGGAAATCGACACGCGGTGGCCATCAGCGCCGCACCTCGAAGATCAGGTTGAACGGCGTCTGCGCCGCCTGCCGGAAGTGCGAGAAGCCGGCCTTGCGGAAGACGTCGGCCAGCCGCTTCGGCCCCGCCTGCGCGCCCAGCACCAGCTTGCCGCCTTCGGAGATGGCGTGCGCGCAGCAGATGAGCGAGGAGCCCGCGTAGTAGAGCTGGCCGACGGGGTTCAGGTTGTCTTCCACCTTGTCGGCCGCATACGGCTCCACCAGCAGCACCGTGCCGCCCGGCGCCAGCACCTCGGCCGCGTGGCGCGCCGCGGCCACCGGGTCGCCGAGGTCGTGCAGCGTGTCGAAGAAGCAGATGAGGCCGTAGCGCTCGTCGGGGTAGTCGGTGGCGCGGGCGACGGCATAGCGCGTGCGCTCCGCCACACCGGCCGTCCGGGCGTTGTGCTGCGCCTGGGCGAGCGACTCGGCATGCGTGTCGAAGCCGAAGAAGCGCGAGTGGGGAAACGCCTGCGCCATCAGGAGCGTCGAGTGGCCGTGGCCGCAGCCCACGTCGGCCACCGCGATGCCGGCTTCGAGCTGTGCCACCACGCCCTCGAGCGCGGGCAGCCACTGCGGCACGAGCGCCGCGCGGTAGCCGTTGCGGTAGAACGCCGCCACGCCACACGCGAGGCGTGCATCGTGCTCGCCCCAGGCCACGCCGCGGCCGGTGCGGAAAGCGTCGAGCGCCTTGGGCTCGTCGGCCCACATCGCGGCCGGCACCTCCCAGGCGGGCGGCACGTAGACGGGGCTGTCCTCGTCGGCCAGCACCATCGCATGCTCGGGTGGCAGCTCGTAGGTGTCGCTGCGCGGGTGGTAGGCGAGGTAGCCGCCGGCCGCCTGCGCGTTGAGCCACTCGCGCACGTAGCGCTCGGCGCAGCCGGCGCGCTGCGCCACCTCTTTCGCGCTCACGGGGCCGGCGCCGGCCATCGCCTTGTAGAGCCCGAGCTTGGCGCCCAGGCTCACCATCACGCCGGTGTAGCCGGTGGTGAGGTCGCCGACGGCGCGGCCGACGAAGGCTTCGAGCTTGGCTTGATCGATCACGGGGGTGTCCATGCGCAGACTCCTCAGCGAATGCGCCGCAGCGCATCGGCCACGGCCTGCCCGATGCGGCGGCCCTGGCGTCTGCCGTCGTGGATGGCATGCGGGAAGTGGATGCCGGCGTAGAGGCGCGACTCGCCGTTCTCATGCGCCGCCTGCGAGAAGCCGCGGAACTGGCGCGTGACGCCGGGCAGCGTGAGGCTCGTCAGGCTGAAGCGCTGCCGGTCGCCGAAGAGTTCGGCCAGCACCTCGGCCGCGCTCCAGCCCAGCACGGTGTGGGTCGACGGGTAGTCGGGCACGGGGGGCGTCACGAGCAGCGGCTGCCAGCTCGCATCGGGCTGGGTGTGCGGGTTGCCGTCGCTCTCGGCCGCGTGGATCGCGGTGACGGGGCGCCAGAAGCGGTGCTCGTATTTCTGGTGGAAGCCGGCGATGAAACCGTCGGCCATTGCGAAGTGCAGCAGCGTGAAGGCACGTGCGGCGTCCCACGCGTCGAGGCGGCGCTCGCGCATCACGGTGTGGGCGATGCGGTTCCAGCCGAGCGGCGAGTCCTCGTACCAGAACTTCGCGATCTCGGTCTGCTCCGGCGTGCGGCTGCGGCTGTTCGCATCGCCGATCTCGCGCACGGTCGCCAGGTCTTTCGCATAACGGTCGCTCGTGAGCAGCAGCGGGCCTTCGAGCGTGTGCTCGCGCAGCGTGATGACGAAGGGCGTCACCTGGCCCCAGCCCGGCGCACCGGCGAAGTCGAAGGGCGCGGTGAACTGGTATTCGCCGGCACCCGGGCGCGGCACGTAGGGGCCGAACGCCGCGTCGGCACCGTCGTTCTGGCGGCGGTTCATCGTGGCCCACGCGGCGGCCTGGCCGAGGGCGATGCCGGCGGTCTTGGCAGCACCATCGGGCAGCGCCTTCAGGGCCTGGCCGTAAGCCGTTTCCACCAGCGCCGCCTGCTCGGGCAGCAGCCGCACCAGCACCTCGCGCGAGGCCGCGGCCACCGCCGCTTCCGGCATCGCCTTGGGCGACTTCGGCAAGCCCGGTGTGTACGACGCGTAGCGCCGGTCGATGGCGTTCAGCGCGTCGTGCACCGAGGCATGCAGGATCGCCAGCGTGCGCGACTGCGACATCGGGTTGGTGCCTTGGCTGGGCGTGAAGGCCGCCTCCACCACCGCGTTCCACTGCAGCACCACGTTGACGGGGGCGGGCCGGTGCGGCGCGCGCGCTTCGGCCGGGCGGGGGTTGGCGGTCAGCGAGGCGGCGGCGCCCACCAGCACCGCGGTGCTGACGAGGCGCATCGCAAACGAGCGGCGCTGTGAATCGAAATGCTTCATGACGGGTCTTCCTTGCAAGCTCACATGCGGAGCAGTTGATGAGGGTTCCCATCGTCTGGGCGTGCCGCTTTTTGCGGCAGTGCCGACCGCGCCCGAAAACGGTTCGTTTGTGCCAACCCGCTGCAACACACCGAGCGCTTCAGCGAAGATGCGCGCCATGTCGAAAGCCACCGCCCACACCAGCTCGCGCACTCCCGGCGCACGCCATGTGTCGCTCGTGGCGCTGCCCGATGCGGTGGTGTCCACGCTCGCCGGCATCTACGACGTGATGAACGCACGCTCGCTGATGGGCACGCCCAGCGACTCGGTGCGCGCGCCCTTCCAGGTCGAGATCGTGGGCGAGACCACCGGCCCGCTAACGCTTGCGAGCGGCGTGCCGATGCCGGTGCAGCGTGCCATCGCCGACATCGACAGCACCGACATCGTCATCGTGCCCTCGGTGCTCTTGCGCGACGGCTGGGCCACCGGCCGCTACCCCGCACTCGTGGCGTGGATCCAGCGCATGCACGCGCGCGGCGCGGTGCTGTGCTCGGCGTGCTCGGGCATCTTCCTGCTCGCCGAGACCGGCCTCTTCGACGGGAAAGACGCCACGGTGCACTTCGGCTACGCACGCGACTTCGCGGCCACTCACCCGAAGGTGACCATCCACCCCGAGCGGGTGCTGGTGATTTCAGGCGGGCGCGAAGACCTCATCAGCTCGGGCGCCTCGACCACCTGGCACGACATGGTGCTGTACCTGGTGGCGCGCTTTGCCGGCGCGACCGACGCGCAGGAGCTTGCGCGCATGTACGCGCTGCAGTGGCACCAGGACGGCCTCGCCCCCTACATCACCTTCGAGGGCAAGAGCGACCACGGCGACGCCGAGATCGAAGCGGCGCAGCGCTGGCTCGCGCAGCATTTCTCGGTGGCAAGCCCGGTGGAAGAGATGATCAAGCGCTCGAAGCTCGCCGAGCGCACCTTCAAGCGCCGATTCACGGCCGCCACCGGCGTGGCGCCCATCGCCTACGTGCAGCGCCTGCGCATCGAAGACGCCAAGCGCCGGCTCGAGCGCACCGATGCCTCGGTCGACGAGATCAGCTGGCGCGTGGGCTACGAAGACGCGGCCTTCTTCCGCCGCCTCTTCAAGCGCACCACCGGCATGGCGCCGGGGGCGTATCGCAAGCGCTTCCGCATTCCCGAGTTCGCACGGCCCTGAGGTCGCGCGACACGCTCAGGTGCGGGTGCGCAGGATGCCGGCGAAGTAGGCCGCGAGTTCGTCGTGCGCCGACAGCGGCAGCACGTGGCCCACGTACTGGTCAGGCCGCACGACCACCACGCCGCCCGTGGCGCGGTCGATGCCGCGCAGCGTGAAGATGTCCTGCCCCGGCCGAGGGTCGGCGCAGAAGACCTTCTCGTAGTCGCACAAGCCGTGGCGGCCCACCGGCGGGCGCAGCAGCGGCGGCATGGCACTGTGGTCGAGCGCGCGGTGGCCTTGCTGGAACACCGCGCGGGTGTCGATCACCGCGTCGAGGTCTTCGCCCGGCGCGGTGTGGCGGCGCAGCGGCGAGGCCGCATCGCGTTCGAGCCAGCGGCACAGCGCCTCGACCTCGCCGCCCGGTGCGCCGGTGTCTGCGGCCGGCGCGAAGATGAACAGGCGAAAGCGCGCGTCGGCGTCGATGCAATGGCCGAGTTGCATCGGCCGCGCATCGGCGAGGCGCACCACCGGCGCCGAATGGAAGCGCTTGCCCAGCTCGAAGCCGGCCGCGAGCCGCTGATGCACCGGCGTGCCGGTCAGCAAACCGGCCGCGTACTCGACCGTCAGGCCGCAGGTGAACGGCAGGTTGTTGACGAACTCGCGCGCCACGCGCGGCAGGCTGCCGGGGGCACACGGCTCGGCGCGCTCGCCCACCACGCGCGACCAGGTGTGGTCGACGGCCACCAGCGCCTGCGCCGCGGCACGGCGCTCGCCCGAGTAGCTGTGCAGCAGCGCCGGCTCGGCGCGGCCGGTGAGCACCGAGATCAGCTTCCAGCCGAGGTTGAAGGTGTCGCCCATCGAGACGTTCATGCCCTGGCCGGCCTTGGGGCTGTGGGTGTGGCAGGCGTCGCCGGCCAGCATCACGCGGGGTGCGCGCATGGCCACCTCGTGCGCGGGCACGTCGTCGAACTTGTCGGTGAGCCGGTGGCCGATCTCGTAGATCGACCACCACACCACTTCCTTCACGTCGAGCTGGAAGGGGCGGAAGATGCGCTGGGCCTTGGCGATGATGTGCTCGGCGCCCAGGCCGCGGCTGGCCACACGCTCGTCGTCGCCGAGGCGGTCGAGCTCGACGTAGAGCCGCACCAGGTGGCCGCCCTCGCGCGGCAGCACCATGAGCGTGCCTTCGCCCTGAGAGCGCACGAAGGATTTCATGCGCCAGTCGGGGAAGTCGGTCACCGCCAGCAGGTCCATCACGCCCCAGGCCTGGTGGGCGGCGTCGCCGTGCAGCGCGCCGCCGATGGCGCGGCGCACGTTGGAGCGCGCACCGTCGCAGCCGATCACGTAGTTGGCGCGCAGCTGCACGGTCTCGCCTTCGCGCTCGGGTGCGGTGTGCGCGAGCGTCACGTGCACCGGGTGGTCGTGGGCCTCGGGGTCGATGCGCAGGTCGAGCACCTTCAAGCCGTAGTCGGGTGCGAGGCGCGTGGGCGCGTGGCGCATGCGGTCGAGGAACATGTCGTGCACACGGGCCTGGTTGATGAGCACGTGCGGCATCTCGGAGGTGCCGGCGGGCACGTCGTCGACACGCGCCACGCGGGTGAGCTGCCCATCGTCGCCAGGCGACCAGAAGGTGGTCTCGTTGATCCACACCGATTCGCGCAGCACCTTCTCGGCGAAGCCGAAGGCCTGGAACATCTCCATCGTGCGCACGCTGATGCCGTCGGCTTGGCCCTTCTCCATCGGCCCCAGCTTCGGCTCGACCACCATCGTGCGGATCTGCGGCACCTGTGCGAGCTGCGCTGCGAGGCAGAGCCCAGCGGGGCCGGCGCCGGCAATCAGCACGTCGACAGTCTCGGGCAGCGGGTCGCCCGCACCGCGATGGCCTGCAGCGGCGGGGTGAACATCGGGGTCGCCGGGGCGAAAGCCATGGAGGTGGAATTGCATGCCGTGTCCTTCCACTTTGTAAGTTCACATATGATATGTATACATACTATATCGGTCAAGGATCATCAAACGGTCAAGACACAAGGAGGCCTGGGTGGAACGAATTGAGATGGCGGGGCATTTGATCCGCCGCCTGCACCAGCAGTCGATGCAGGTGTTTCAGGCGCAGACGCAGGCCGCGGGCTTCGACCTGACCTCGGTGCAGTTCGCCTCGCTCGACGCGATTGCGCAGCAGCCCGGCATCGACCAGGCGAGCCTCGCCGCCACCATCAGCTTCGACCGCGCCACCATCGGCGGCGTGGTCGATCGCCTGGAGCAGAAGGGCCTGGTGCAGCGCGAGGTGAGCCCGCACGACCGCCGCGCCCGCCTGCTGCAGCTCACGCGCGAAGGCAAGCAACTGCTGGCCGCCGTGCGGCCGGTGGTGGTGGATTTGCAGGCCGACATCCTCGCGCCGCTGAGCGCGCGGGAGCAGGCCACCTTCGTGGCGCTGGCGCGCAAGGCCCTGGGGCTGGTCGACTGAAAGGCCGCGACCAGCCGGCCGAGCGCCGGGCCGCCCCAAGCCGGCCGGCATCCCCTCGGGGGATCGGCAGGTATCCCTGCCGAGGGGCCGTCTTCCCTTCAGGCTGCGATGGGATCGAAGGGCGCGTGGCCGGTGTCGTCGTGGAAGACGTTGGGCATCTCGTCGTTCGTCGCCTGCACCTGGTTGCGGCCTGCGCGCTTGGCGCGGTAGAGCGCCTCGTCGGCGCGCATCAAGAGGCGCGAGGGCTCTTCACTCGGGCCCTTCCATTCGGCCACGCCGAAGCTGGCCGAGAGGGCGAGCGGCCCACCCTCGCGCGGCACCTGCTGCGCGGCGAGGTGGGCGCGCAGCGCCTCGGCGGTCTGCGCCGCCTGGGCGAGGCCCACGCCGGGCAGCAGCACGATGAACTCCTCGCCACCGAAGCGGCCCACGCGGTCGACCTCGCGCACGTGGGTTTGCAAGAGCGCGGCCGTGTGCTTCAGGGCCTGGTCGCCGGCGGCGTGCCCGTGGCGGTCGTTGATCGACTTGAAGTGGTCGAGGTCGACCATCACCACCGCGAAGGTGTCGCCCACGCGGCGGCTGCGGTGCAGCTGCTCGTCGATGGCTTCCTGCATGGCGCGGCGGTTCAAGAGGCCGGTGAGCCCGTCGTGCCGGGCGCGCCAGCGCAGCTGCTGGATGAGGCGCGCCACCACCAGCGCCATCAGCATGGCGTGCAGCATCGCGATCACCGCCACCACCGCCATCGCGGTGCCCACGTTGAGCGAGCTGTGCGAGGCGATCTCGGTGGCCAGCGCATCGGGCTTGAGCGCGGTGCGCAGCGCGCGGCCGGCCGAGTTCACGCCCGCGAGCAGCAGCGGCACCGCCAGCACCCACGGGAAGCGCAGGCCGAGCGTGTGGCGCGCGTAGCGGTAGAGGTCCCACGCCGTCCAGAGGTAGAGCGTCATGGTGATGGTGTAATGCACCACCGCCTGCTCGCGGCGCCAGGCCGGGTCGGCGCCGATCCACGAGGCCAGCGCGGCGGTGGCCAGCAGCGCGGCGTGCGGCACGTAGCGCCGCTTCTGCCCGGTGAAGTGCCACACGCCTTGCTGCAGCAGCGCAAGCCCGGCGATGGCGAGCAGGACGCCGGCCATCGGCAGCGCCGCGAGGTGGGTGCCAAGGTAGATGAAGGCGGTGGCGCTGCAGGCCGCGTAGGCCGACCAGTGCGCGGCGGCCGCGCGCGTCTCGCGGATCCACCAGGCGCCCAGGCCCCACATCACCGCCGCGACGGCCTGCACCATCGCCAGCATCAAGAACGCAATTTCAGAAGGCGTGAGATTCGACATGCACCGCCGCTCCCGGATCCCTGATTTTCCCTGGCCGGGGGTATAGCACGCGCGGGCACCGGCCCCGCCGACGAGGCCCCGTGCGGTCGGCGCGTTAGCCGCCCACCACGACACTGACACCTTGGCGACACCGCACCCGTTGTGTTGGCGCGACTCCGCTCATCCAACGTGCCAGATGTCACACAGCGAGGCCAGAATGCGAGGGTTTTCCACTAGGGCCTGTTCACACTAGATGAGCGCCCGCGTGACTCAACAAAAGCCCGCCAACGAGGCGCAAAGCGCAGCTGTAGCACTTGCTACAGCGAGCATTTGCAACGCTGTGGGCGGGCTTTTGCTGAGATCACCCGAAGGGCCGGGGCCTGAAGGCGCGTGCGGCGGCGTTGCAGCGTCGTTGTGTGCCACGGGCACACGGCCTCCGCTGCGCCTTGCCGCCCACGCCTTCAGGCCTCGGCGTGGGTGCTCATCTAGTGTGAACAGGCCCTAAGCAATACCACCATGACCTTCCGCCCCGCCAAGCCTCTCTTCCTGATCGCCCTGGCCCTGCCGATGGCCACCGCCCACGCCCAGAACGGCGGCAATGAGCACGATGCGATGCTGTACCTCGAATCGCTGGCCATGCCCAAGCGCGCCACCGTGTGCGCCAACCGCCTGGCAGGTTATGCGCACAAGTTCGACCCGAAATTCGCCGCCTGGCGCAATGCCAACCAGGCCCGCCTGGTGGCTGGCGAAGCGACCCTGCGTGCCCAGCAAGACTTCGCCAACCAGGTGCAGAGCGTGACCCTGGTCGCCACGCAGAACCTCGAGCGCGCCACGCCCGAGCTGCTGAAGGAAGACTGCAACGCCATGCTGGACGAGCTGACCGTCGCCTCGCGCGACACGCGCTGAGGGGCGATCCACTCGCCACCGGTGGCGGTCAGTCGTGTGCGTTTAAGCTCCCGCTCCACGACCACTGCACACCCCGCCCCCATGTCCTACATGCTGCTCATCCACGAACCGGTCGGCCAGCGTGCCGAGCGCGGCGAGGCCGAAGGCCGGGTCCTTTACGACCGCATGCTGAGCTGGGGGGCGACGCTCAAGGCGCGCGGGGTGCTCGTCGCCAGCGAGTCGCTCAAGTCGCTCGACGAAAGCGCTGCGCGCCTGCAGGTGCGCGGCGGCAAGACCTTGGTGCTCGATGGCCCGTTCGCCGAGGCGAAGGAAATGGTGGGCGGCTTCTTCCTCCTCAACTGCACCACGCGCGAGGAAGCCGTCGCCATTGCCGCCACCTGCCCGGCCGCCGAATGGGCGACGGTCGAGGTGCGGGGCATCGCGCCCTGCTACGAGTGAGCTGATCTCCTGCTGAAACGACGGGCCAGGGTTTTCACCTAGTCGCCCCCTGTCGAAATCGCCACGGCTGCGCCGTCGTGGGAATGAGAGCCGCCAGCGCCGCGGCTCCTTCCACGAACCAGGAGCGCCGACATGCGATTCATGATCATCGTCAAGGCCACGCCGGCGGCCGACGCCGCAGCCGCGATGCCCACCGAGGCCGAGATGGCCACGATGGCCGACTACCACGAGCAGCTGGTGAAGGCCGGCGTGCTGCTCGACGCGGCCGGGCTGCAACCCAGCGCCCGCGGCTGGCGCGTGAGCTACGACGCGCAGGGCCGCAAGCGTGTCGTCGACGGCCCCTTCGCCGAGACCAAGGAGCACGTGGCCGGCTACACGCTGATCCAGGTGCGCTCGGCGGAAGAGGCGCTGGAATGGTCGCGCCGCTTCCCGTCGCCCTTCCCGGGCAGCGAGTGCCACATCGAAGTGCGCCAGCTCCTCGAAGCCGACGACTTCACCCCCGGCGACGCGGTCGAGCGCTTCAAGGCCATCGACGTGCTCGCCCGCACCACGCGTCACTGACGCCGCACTGACCCACCCGCAGGAGCCCCCTCATGGCCAAGATCCTCATCACCTTCGCCGTCGTGCTCGTGGTCGCGCTCGGCACGCTGCTGGCCGTCGCCGCGCGCAAGCCCGACACCTTCCGCTTCGAGCGTTCGATCACCATCGCCGCGAGCCCCGAGAAGATCCACCCGCTGATCAACGACCTCCACCGCTTCAACAGCTGGAACCCGTACAACAAGAAAGACCCGGCGATGAAGACCGCCTACCGCGGCCCGCAGGCCGGCCCGGGCGCGGCCTATGACTTCGATGGCAACGGCAACGTGGGCCGCGGCACGCTGTCGATCGTCGAGCCCTCCGGCCCGAACAGGGTCTCGATGAAGCTCGACATGACGGCCCCGATGGAAGCCCACAACCTGATCGACTTCACCTTGCAGCCCCAGGGCACCGGCACCCACGTGACCTGGGCGATGCACGGCCCCACGCCTTTCCTCGCCAAGGTGATGCACACGATCCTCGACATGGACAAGATGCTCGGCACCGACCTCGACGCCGGCCTGGCCGACCTGAAGGCGCTCGCTGAACGTGCCTGAATCGCGAACCTGATCCACCCCACACGACACCGGAGTACGCCATGACCCACGACATGATCTTCGTGAACCTCCCCGTGAAAGACCTGCCGCGCTCGCGCGCCTTCTTCGAGGCGCTTGGCTACCACTTCAACCCCGAGTTCAGCAACAGCGAAGGTGCCTGTTGCGTGATCAGCGATCACATCTACGCGATGCTGCTCACCGAGCCCTTCTTCAAGACCTTCACGAAGAAGCAGATCGCCGATGCGAACCAGAGCATCGAGACGCTCATCTCTCTCTCGTGCACCAGCCGCGAGCAGGTCGACGAGATCGTGGCCAAGGCCGTGGCGGCCGGTGGCGTGGCCGACGTGAAGCAGGACTACGGCTTCATGTACTCGCACGGCTTCCACGACCTCGACGGCCACGGCTGGGGGCTCGTCTACATGGTGCCGGGGGCAACGCCCAACGCCTGATGGCGCGTGCAACACTGGCCCATGACCACCGAGACGACCCACCAAGCCATCACGGCCGTCTGGCGCATCGAAGCGGCCAAGATCATCGCCAGCGTGGCGCGCATGGTGCGCGACGTGGGCCTGGCCGAAGAGCTGGCGCAAGACGCGCTGGTGAGTGCGCTGGAGCATTGGCCGAAAGACGGCGTGCCCGACAACCCCGCCGCCTGGCTGATGACCACCGCCAAGCGCCGCGCCCTCGACCAGCTGCGCCACCACAAACTCGCCGCCGAGAAACACGAGCAGATCGGCCATGAACTCGAAGCGCAGGAGGCCCTGATCGTGCCGGACTTCGTCGACGCCCTCGACGCCGCCCGCGCCGACGAGATCGGCGACGACATGCTGCGCCTGATCTTCACCGCCTGCCACCCGGTGCTCAGCACCGAGGCACGCGTGGCGCTCACGCTCAAGATGCTGGGCGGCCTGTCGACGGCCGAGATCGCGCGTGCCTTCCTCGTGCCCGAGCCCACCGTCGCACAGCGCATCGTGCGCGCCAAGCGCACCTTGGCCGCGGCCAAGGTGCCCTTCGAGCTGCCGCGGGGCGACACGCTCGCGCCGCGCCTGGGCTCGGTGCTGGAGGTGATCTACCTCGTCTTCAACGAGGGCTACACCGCCACCGCCGGCGACGACTGGATGCGCCCTGCGCTGTGCGACGAAGCGGTGCGCCTCGGTCGCATCCTCGCCGGCCTGGCACCCAGCGAGCCCGAGGTGCATGGCCTCATCGCGCTGATGGAGCTGCAGGCCTCACGCACCGCCGCGCGCACCGACGCCGAAGGCAAGCCCGTGCTGCTGATGGCGCAAGACCGCAACCGGTGGGACCAACTGCTCATCCGTCGCGGCCTCTCGGCGCTGGAGCGTGCCGAGGCGCTCGCCTCGGGCACGCCCGGGCCCTACGTGCTGCAGGCCGCCATCGCCGCCTGCCATGCGCGTGCCCATGGGGCCGACGAGACCGACTGGCTGCAGATCGCCGCGCTCTACGACGCGCTGGCGCAGGTGCAACCTTCGCCGGTGGTCGAACTCAACCGCGCCGTCGCGGTGAGCATGGCCTACGGGCCGGCCGAGGCGCTGGCGATCGTCGACACCATGCGCGACGACCCGGCGCTCAAGAGTTACCAGTGGCTGCCCAGCGTGCGCGGCGACCTGCTCGCCAAGCTCGACCGGCGCGAGGAAGCGCGCGCCGAGTTCGAGCGCGCGGCGGCGCTGGCCGGCAATGCGCGCGAGCGCGAGTTCCTGCTGGAGCGCGCACGCGCGATGCTCAACTGACTCGCCCGCGCCCCGAGGTGCGCCAGCCCAGCAAAGCACCCGATGCGAGCACCAAGGCGGCGATGAAGAACGCGAGCCCCGGCAGGTGCACCCAGGCCTCGCTGCCCACCGAGACAGAGTAGACCCAGCCGAAGAAGAGCGGCGACAGCACGCCCGCGATGCTGGCCACGCTGTTGTTCGCGCCCTGCAGCTGGCCCTGCTCCGACTCCGACACCCGCCGCGTCATCAGCGACTGCAGCGTGGGCATCGCCAGGCCCCACAGGCCGTTGGGGAACATCGCCGCCACGAAGAGCCAGCCGTTGGGGGCGAGCCCCATGCAGGCGATGCCCACCGCGCCGAAGCTCAAGCCCAGCACCATCGTCGGCCCGTCGCCCAGGCGCTTGACCACCGGGCCGACGACCACGCCTTGCATCAGCATGTCGAGGATGCCCACCAGCGCCAGCAGCCCGCCCACCTGCGCCGCACCCCAGCCGTAGCGGTAGCCCGCGTAGAGCACGAACACCGCCGAGAAGAGGTGGTGCGCGAAGTGCAGCAGGAAGTTCACGCCGGCCAGGCCCGAGAGCTCGGGGTGCGAGCGCAGCAGCGTGAGCGCCCCGAAGGGGTTGGCGCGCTTCCAGCTGAAGGCCATGCGCTTCTCGGGCGGCAGCGACTCGGGCAGCACGAAGAGCCCGTAGAGAAAGGTGATGCCCCCGAGCGCCGCCGCCGCCCAGAACGGCGCCCGCGGTGACCACTCGCCGAGCAAGCCGCCGAGCAGCGGCCCGGCCACGAAGCCGCCGCTGAACGCCGCGCCCACGAGGCCGTAGACCCGCGCGCGTTTCTCGGGCGGCGTGATGTCGGCGAGGTAGGCGAACGCGGTGGTGAAGCTCGAGGTGGTGATGCCGGCGATGAGCCGCCCCACCGCCAGCCACCACAGGTTGGGCGCGAGCGCCATCAGCACGTAGTCGGCCGCGAGCCCCAGCGACGACAGCAGCAGCACCGGCCGCCGACCGTACCGATCCGACAGCGAGCCGATGATGGGCGAGGCCACGAACTGCATCAGCGCCCACAGCGCGATGAAGAGCCCGTTGAGCACGCCGGCCTGCGCGTTGGAGCCGACGAACTGCTCGATGAGCTTGGGCAGCACCGGAATGATGATGCCGAGCGCCACGATGTCGAGCGCGGCGGTGACGAGGATGAAACCCACCGCGGCCTGGCGGTGGAAGACGTTGGCGAAAGCACTGGTGAAAGGCATGGGCCGCGAGCTTGCCATGCCTGGCCGCCACCGCGGTCTTGCGCGAAGATGGCTCGATGCGCGACCGCCTGTTCCTTCGCCTGCCGGAAGACGAGCTGCACGGCCCCGAGACCGGCCCGCTCGCCCGCGCGACGCTGCGCGCCTTTGCACCCGACCCCACGCTGCAGCCCCTCATCGGCCCGCTGATGCTGTACCGCGAGACCGTGGCGAGCGATGTGGTGGAGCACGTCGTGCCCGATGGCGGCCTGCGCCTGGTGTTCAACCTCGGCGATGCGCCCACCACCGGCGACGGGCCGGGCCTCGTGGCCGGCGTGCTGGGGGCTTCGGCGGCGCCGGCCCGCGTGACGCTGCGCGGGCGCATGCATGCCTTCTCGGTGACGCTCAAGCCCGGCGCGGCGACGGCCTTGCTGGGGGTGCCGGCGGGGGAGTTCAGCGAAGGCCATGCAAGCCTCGACGCCCTGTGGGGCCCGCACGACGCGGCCGAGCTGCTGGAACGCCTGGCCGACGCGCGCAGCGACGCCGCGCGGGCCCGCCTGGTGCAAGCCGCCCTGCGGCGGCGCTTGCGCGAGGCCGCCCCCGTGCCGGCACGGCAGGCGCACGCGGCGCTGCGGCTCATCGCCACCGGCAGCGGCCCGCTGCGCGCCATCGCCGAACAGGTGGGCTGCAGCGAGCGCCGCCTGCAGCAGCTCTTCCACGCACACGTCGGCCTGCCGCCGCGCACCTGGCGCCGGCTGCTGCGCCTGCAAGACTGCCTGCGGCGCCTGCGCGAACACGGCGCGCACGCGCCGGCCTGGGCCGAGCTCGCCGTCGACTGCGGCTTCTACGACCAGCCCCACCTCGTCAATGAATTCCAGGCGCTGTGCGGCATGAGCCCCACCCACTACTGGCACAGCGCGATTTCGCATTCCTCCAAGACGGCGGCCTGACGGCACGCCACGATGGGCGCCCTTCCCCACGGAGACACCGCATGCCCGACACCTCCCGCCCCTTGCAAGGCCACGTGGCCGTGGTCACCGGCGCCAGCCGCGGTGCCGGCCGCGGCATCGCGCTCGAGTTGGGCGCGGCCGGCGCCACGGTCTACGTCACCGGCCGCAGCACGCGCGTGCAGCCAGCCGAGGGGTATGACCAGATCCTTGCGCTGTCGAAGCTCGACCGCCTCCCCGGCAACATCGACGACACCGCCGACGAGGTCTCACGCCTCGGCGGCCAGGGCATCGCGGTGCGCTGCGACCACACCGCCGAAGACGAGGTGCGCGCACTCTTCGAACGCGTCGGCCACGAGCAGCAGGGCCGGCTCGACCTGCTGGTCAACAACGCCTGGGGCGGTCACGAGAGCTTCGACGGCATGTTCGACGCGCCCTTCTGGGAGCACCCGCTCGCGCACTGGGATTCGATGATGGACCGCGGCGTGCGCAACCACCTCGTCGCGAGCCGCTGCGCGGCGCCCCTCTTCGTCGAACGGCGGCGCGGCCTCGTCGTCACCACCACCTACTGGGACCGCGGGCGCTACCTCCAGGGCAACCTCTTCTACGACCTCGCGAAGTCGGCGATGGCCCGGCTCGCGTTTGGCATCGCGCAGGAGCTGAAGCCGCACGGCGTCGCCTCGGTCGCCCTGTCGCCGGGGTGGATGCGAACCGAGTTCGTGCTGCGGGGCCACCAGACTGACGAAGCGCACTGGCAGGAACGCCCGGCGCTCGCGCGAACCGAATCGCCGCGCTACCTCGGCCGCGCCGTGGCGGCGCTGGCCGCCGACCCGCAGGTGATGGGCCGCACGGGCGAAGTGCTGCGCGTGGGCGACCTGGCGCGCGTCTACGGCTTCACCGACATCGACGGCCGGCAACCGGCGCCCTTCGAGCTCTGACGCCCGCGCGCCACGTCGACGGCCAGCCCCAGCAGGCGGTCAGCGTGCGGAGCCTCGACGGAAGAGATTCACGATGGCCAACAGGATCACGGCCCCCAGCAGCGAGACCCCCAGGCCCGCGATGCTGAAGTCGTTGCTGTTGATCGTGCCGGTGCCCAGCAGCGGGGCCAGCAGGAAGCCGCCGAGGAAGGCGCCCACGATGCCGACCACCACATTCAGGATCACGCCCTGTTGCGCGTCGGTGCGCATGATCATGCTGGCGACCCAACCGATGAGACCGCCGACGATGAGCCAGATGATGAAGTTCATGACCGTTCTCCACTGAAGTTCAAGGTGCGGGCAAGTTAACGCCCGCCCCCCGCGCACACGAGCGGAGAAGGTCCCGAATGGTCGTAGGCGGTGGCCTACGGGCCGTGCAGGCTCAGAACAGGGCGCGCGCCACTTCGTAGAGCGCGAGCAGCACGCCGCTCACCAGCAGGTTGGCGGCGAGGTGCCGGCCCCCGGCGCCCACGCGGATGCCCATGCGCGTGGACACGCAGGCCCACAGCATCACGAGCAGCAGGGCACCCGCATCGCCCTTGGTGAGGTCCATGCGGGCGAAGTGGGCGAGGCCCACGGCGAGCACCCACAGGCCGGAGCCCATCACGGTGGCGGCGGTGAGTTCGTTGAATGCGGGCCGGCGCAGCGGCACACCGATGAGGTTCATGAGCGGTACAGCAGAGGAAGAACAACCCCGACAGCGTAGTCGCTGTACCTGCGGTTACCGGGGCCAATTCCGGGCACAAGTTCGCGCCTGACGGGCGGCTGAGAACGACTGGCACGTGTTCTGCTTTGCATCTTGCATACAAGATGGCATGCACAACAACAGGGCACCCATGAGCACCAGCGACCCCCGCACCCTTGCAGAACTGCAGCAGGCCTTGCGCAGCGGCACCATGACGGTGCGGCAGCTGATACTGCGCTTTCTGAAAGAGCAGACCCAGCACGCGCTCTCGGCCTGGATCTCGCGGCCCGGCGACGACGCCCTGCTCGCACAGGCCGACGCCTGCGACGCCGCCCTGCTGAGCCAGGGCGCCGCCATCTTCGACACGCAGCCGCTGCTGGGCATGCCCTTCGGCGTGAAGGACAACATCGACGTTGCCGGCCTGCTCACCACCGCCGCCTGCAAGGGCTTCGCGACCGAGCCGGCACCGGCCCATGCGGTCGCGGTGCGCAAGCTCGTGGCGGCCGGGGCCATCCCCGTCGGCAAGACCAACCTCGACCAGTTCGCCACCGGCCTCGTGGGCACGCGCAGCCCGTATGGCGCGGTGCCCAACAGCTTCGACGCGGCGCGCGTGAGCGGCGGCTCAAGCTCGGGCTCGGCCTACGTGGTGGCGACGGGCCAGGTGCCGTTTGCGCTGGGCACCGACACCGCCGGCTCCGGCCGCGTGCCCGCGGGCTTCAACAACATCGTCGGCTTGAAGCCCACGCCAGGCCGCGTGAGCACCACCGGCCTGCTGCCGGCCTGCCGCAGCCTCGACTGCCTCTCGGTGCTCGCGTTGACCGCCGACGACGCCGCGCTCGTGCTCGCCGTGATGGAAGGGCCCGACCCGGCCGACGCCTACAGCCACTTCGCGCCTGGCCCCGCGCGGCTCAAGCCGACGCTGCGCGTGGGCATTCCGGCCGTGCCGGTGTTCAAGGGCGACGCCGGCTACCGCGAGACCTTCGCCCAGGCCTGCGCGCAGGTGCAGTCGCTCGGGCACGAGGTGGTGCCGCTCGACTTCGCGCCGCTGCACGCCACCGCCGAGCTGCTCTACGGCGGGCCGTGGGTGGCCGAGCGGCATGCGGCGGTGGAGCGCGTGCTCGACGAGCAGCCCGAAGCCTTCGACCCGGCGGTGAGGAGCATCGTCGAGAGCGCGCGCCACTTCAGCGCCACCGATGCCTTCCGCGGCCTCTACAAGCTGCGCGCCGCGCAGGCCGAGACCGCCAAGGTCTGGCAGCAGGCCGACGTGCTGATGGTGCCCACCGCCCCCGCGCACCCGACGATGGCCGAGGTGGCGGCCGACCCGATCGGCGCCAACGCGCAGCTCGGCAGCTACACCAACTTCGTCAACCTGCTGGGCTGGTGCGCCATCGCGCTGCCCTTCAACTTCACGGTGCGCGGCCTGCCCTTCGGCGTGACCTTCATCGCGCCGGGCGGATACGACGCCGCACTCGCGCATTTCGGTGCCGAATGGCAATCGCAGCTCACGCTGCCGCTCGGCGCGCTGCGCCGCGAGGTGCCGCTGGCGCCCACCCTCACCCGCGCGCCGGCCAGCGCGCCCACGCTCGCCATCGCTGTCGTCGGCGCGCACCTGAGCGGCCTGCCGCTCAACGGCCAGCTCACCGAGCGCGGGGCCACGCTGCGCCGGGCCACCACCACCGCGCCGCAGTACCGCCTCTACGCGCTGCCTGGCACCGTGCCGCCCAAGCCCGGCCTGCAACGCGTGGGCAGCGGCGGCGCCGCCATTGCGGTGGAGGTGTGGGACGTGCCGCTCGACCAGATCGGCTCCTTCCTCGCGCTCATTCCCGCACCGCTCGGCCTCGGCAGTCTGACGCTCGCCGACGGCACGTCGGTGCACGGCTTCGTCTGCGAAGCGCTGGCGCTCGACGGCGCGCGCGACATCACCGAATTCGGCGGCTGGCGGACGTACCTCGCGTCGCTGAAACCTGCTTCTTGAACCCGCCACCTGACCCGACCTGCATCCAACCACGGAGATCCCCATGAGCCAGAAGCACCTCGACACCCGCCGCCGTCGCATCGTCCAGGCCGGTGCCGCCCTCGCGCTTGGCGCACCGGCCGTACTGCGGGCACAGCCCGGCCCCAAGATCCGCATCGGCTACTGGCCCATCGCGGCCGGCCTGCCCTTCTACTCGGCCATCGAGCTGGGCTACTTCAAGGAGGCCGGGCTCGACGTGGAGCCGCTCAAGTTCGCCGGCGCCCAGCAGGTGATGGAAGCGGTGCTCTCGGGCCGCGCCGACGGCACCGCCAACGGCACCGGCTCGGCCAACATCGCCATCGGCGAGATCGCCCAGCCCGGCACCTTCAAGATCTTCTGCTCCAACCCGAGCAACGTGAAGAACGTGCTCGACGAGGTGATCGTGCCCGTGGCCAGCCCCGCCAAGGTGATGGCCGACCTGAAAGGCAAGCGCATCGCCTCCGGCCCCGGCATCCAGAACGTGACGCTCGCCAAGACCGTGCTCGAGCGCGGCGGCGCCACCGGCGCCACCGTGGTCGAGCTGCCCATCGGCCAGCACGTGGCTGCGCTCGCCGCCGGTCAGGTCGACGGGGCCTACACGCTGGAGCCCACCGGCACCATCGGCCGCATGAACGGCAGCACCCGCGTGCTCGAGGCCGGCGTGATCGCCCGCTACGTGCTGGGCGACCCGATGGCGCCGTGGTTCGGCGGCTCGGCTTCGTTGTCGTCGGAGTTCATCAAGAAGAACCCCGACGCCGCCAAGAAGTTCGTCGCCGCCTACGGCCGGGGCGTGGCCTACGTGCGCAGCAAGTCGGTCGAGGCCCGCCAGTACCTGAAGGGCTACACCGCCATCGAAGGCCCGCTCACCGGCGAGGTGCCGCTGGCCGCGTACACGATGTACAACGAGTTCACCCCGGCCGACGTGGCGCACTTCCAGAAGTTCTTCGACCTCTTCGCGGAAAAAGGCATCTTCTCGTCGCGCCTGATGGTCGACTCGATGCTCTACAAGGGCTGAGCATCATGGACGCCAGCACCTCCACCGTGGCCGCGCCCGAGCCGGCCGCCACGCCCAAGCCGTGGTCCCCACCGGCTGCGCTCGCCACACCCGTGGTGCCGCGCAAGCCGGCCTGGGGCAAGGCCCTGCCCTTCGTCGGGCCCATCGTGCTCTTCATCGTCTGGGACCTGGTCGTTCGCCTGGGCTTCATCAAGGCCATCCTGCTGCCGCCGCCACTGGCAGCGCTCGGCACGCTGGCGGGCGGCCTGCTCGGCGGCCCGCTGCTGGGCGACTTCCTCGTCACGGTGTGGCGCACGGTGCAGGCCTTCCTGATCGCCGCGGCGGTGGGCATGCCGCTCGGGGTGCTGCTGGGAAGCTCCGAGAAGGCGTATCGCAGCGTCGAGTTCCTGATCGACTTCTTCCGTTCCACGCCCTCGTCGGCGCTGATCCCGCTCTTCCTGATGATCTTCGGCGTGTCCGACATCAACAAGGTGGCGATTGCCGCCTTCGGGGCCATGCTGATCGTGGTGTTCAACAGCGCCTACGGCGTCATCAACGCGCGCAAGCAGCGGGTGATGGCTGCCAAGGTGATGGGCGCGTCGAAATGGCAGGTCTTCAAGGACGTGCTCATCTGGGAAAGCCTGCAGCCGAGCTTCGTGGGCCTGCGTTCGGCGGTCTCGATGGCCCTCGTGATCGTGATCGTGGCCGAGATGTTCATCGGCGCCGACAGCGGCCTGGGCAACCGCATCATCAACGCGCAGCAGGTGATGAACGTGAAGGACATGTACGCCTCCATCCTCGCGGCCGGCGCGCTCGGCTACGCCCTCAACGTGCTCTTCCTCGTCGTCGAACGCAAGATCGTGCATTGGAGCGGAAGATGAATGCAGTCCTCAATGGCCCGGTGTATGCCGATGTGCCCCAACCCAAGTTCGAGCCTGGCCCCGCGGGCACCCACATCACCATCCGCGGGCTGACGAAATACTTCGCCGGCTGGCCGCTGTACGAAGACTTCAACCTCGACATCCCCAAGCACAAGATCGTCTCGGTGTTCGGGCCCAACGGCTGCGGCAAGTCGACGCTGATCAACATGATCGCGGGCCTCATGCCCATCGACAGCGGCCAGATCCTCTTCGACGGCAAGACGCTGCAGGAGACCAAGATCGGCTACGTCTTCCAGAACTACCGCGAAGCGATGTTCCCGTGGATGCGCACCATCGACAACATCGCCTACCCGCTCAAGCTCGAAGGCAAGTCGAAGGCCGAGGTCGACCGGCGCATGGAAGAGCTCGTCGCCTCGTTCGACGTCAAGTTCGACCTCAAGCGCTACCCGTATGAACTCTCGGGCGGCCAGCAGCAGACCGCCTCGATCATGCGGGCCCTGGCCAACCACCCCGAGGTGCTCTTCCTCGACGAGCCCTTCTCGGCGCTCGACTTCGAGATGACCCTCTTCATCCGCGAGAAGCTGCAGGAGGTCTTCATGAAGACCGGCACCACCATGCTGCTGGTGTCGCACGACCTGGAGGAGGCGGTGTACCTCGCCGACCAGGTGCTGCTGCTCACCAAGCGGCCCACCAAGGTGGCAGAGATCTTGCAATACGAGGATGCGCGGCCGCGCACCGTGGCCACGCTCTCCGAGCCGAGCTTCATCGCCACCAAGAAGCAGAGCCTCGAGATCTTCCAGCGCGAGGTGAGACGTTGAGATGACGACAGCGACGACACAGGAAGACATCGAACGCTACGTGCGCAGCGCGGCCCAGATGGCCTCGCTGCCGCTGGCCGATGCGCAGGTGCAGCGCGTCGCCGTGCACCTGGCGCGCACCAAGGCCCTGGCCGACAGCCTGCTCGCCGTGCCGCTGCCCGAGGAGACGGAGCCCGCCGAGGTGTACCGACCTGCCCCCTTCCCGCCGGGCAACGAATGAGTTTCGCGAGGAGCCAAGACATGACCCCCGGCCTTTCCATCGTTCGCGCGGTCCACGCTGGCGAGATGCAGGCCGAAGAAGCGCTCGAGCACTGCATCGCGCGCATCGAGGTCACCGACCCCAAGGTCAATGCCTTCACCGACGGCAGCTTCGAGCGCGCCGTGCGCGAGGCCCGCGCCATCGACCAGCTTCGCGTGAAGGGCAAGCCACTGCCGCCGCTGGCCGGCATGCCCTACGCGGTGAAGAACCTTTTCGACGTGGAAGGCATGGTCACGCGCGCCGGCAGCAAGGTGCGCAACGATGCCCCGCCCGCCCACGAAGACGCAGAACTCGTGAAGCGCATGCGCGCGGCTGGCGCGGTGCTGGTGGGCGCGCTCAACATGGACGAGTTCGCCTACGGCTTCACCACCGAGAACTCGCACTACGGCCCCTGCCGCAACCCACGGCGGCTGGAGCACATCGCCGGTGGCTCCTCGGGCGGCTGCGGTGCGGCGGTGGCCGCGGGCCAGGTGCCGGTGACGCTCGGCTCCGACACCAACGGCTCCATCCGCGTGCCCTCGTCGCTGTGCGGCGTGTGGGGCTTGAAGCCCACCTTCGGCCGCCTCTCGCGCCGCGGCAGCTTCCCCTTCGTCGCAAGCCTCGACCACCTGGGCCCCTTCGCCCGCAACGTCGAAGACCTGGCTGCCACCTACGACGCCCTGCAAGGCCCCGACCCACTGGACCCCGGCTGCCATGCCACCCGCCTCCAGCCCACCACGTGGCAGATCGGCGCGAGCCTCTCGGGCCTGCGCATCGGCGTGCTCGGCGGCTACTTCGACGAGCACGCGAGCCCCGCCGCCCGCAAGGCCGTGGCCATCGCCGCCGAGGTGCTGAAGGCCACGCCCGGCGTGATCTGGCCCGATGCGGCCCTCGCACGCGCCGCCGCCTTCATCACCACCGCCAGCGAAGGCGGCTCGCTGCATTTGCCGCTGCTGCGGGAGCGCGCGGCCGACTTCGAGCCGCTGTCGGTCGACCGCTTCATCGCGGGGGCGCTGCAGCCGGCCGACTGGTACGTGCGCGCGCAGCGTTTCCGCCGTGTGTACCGCGACAAGGTGCTGGCGCTCTTCAACGAGTGGGACGTGCTCATCGCTCCCGCCACGCCGGTGCAGGCCACGCCGGTCGGCGCCGAGACCTTCGAGCTCAACGGCACCCAGGTGCCGGCACGCCCCTCGATGGGCCTGCTCACCCAACCGATCTCCTTCGCCGGCTGCCCGGTGGTGGCCGCGCCGCTCTGGCCCGAGGGCCGCAACGCCTTGCCGCTCGGCGTGCAGCTGATTGCCGCCCCCTGGCGCGAAGACCTCGCGCTGCGTGTCGGCCGTGCGCTCGAAGCCAGCGGCGCGGCGTGTTCGCCCATCGCCGGCATCTGAGAACAACATGGACATCAACAAACCCGAGGTCCTGGAAGAAGTCACCGCCGCCTTCCACCGCTACGAAGACGCGCTGGTGAACAACAAGGTCGAGGTGCTGGACGAGTTGTTCTGGAACAGCCCGCACACCCTGCGCTACGGCGCCACCGAAAACCTCTACGGCTACGACGAGATCGCCGCCTTCCGCGCCGCACGCCCGTCGGCCGGCCTCGCCCGCACGCTGCTGCGCACCGTGATCACCACCTATGGCGACAGCTTCGCCACCGCCAACGTCGAGTTCCAGCGCGTGGGCGCCACGAAGACGGGCCGACAAAGCCAGACCTGGATGAAGACGCCCGACGGCTGGCGCGTCGTATCTGCGCATGTAAGCTTGCTGGGATGAAACGACCCCCACGTCGCGTTGCTCCTGCCCCCCAAGGGGGCGTTCAGTGCCTTCGGGCGGCCGGGCGGCACTGAAATGAAAGCCCCGGCCGCCAAGAAGTCCAGCACCGCGCCCAAGGAGCCGCCGGCCAACCCGCGGGATCTCACACGCTCCGAGATCGCCTACCGGCGACTGAAGGCGGCGATCTTCGACTTCGTGCTGCTGCCTGGCGACGGCTTCACCGAGAGCGACATGGCCGAGCGCCTGGGCATGTCGCGCACGCCGGTGCGCGAGGCGCTGTTCCGGCTTGAACTGGAGGGCTATGTGAAGGTCGCCTTCCGCAGCGGCTGGAGCGTGGCGCCCTTCGACTTCCGCAAGCTCGAAGAGCTGTACGACCTGCGCGTGATGCTCGAATGCGCCGCCGTCGACCGCCTCTGCACGCAAGACCCCATGCCCGATCTGGGCCTGCTCAAGGCCATCTGGCTCGTGCCCGAAAAAGAGCGCAAGACCGACACCACCGAGGTGGCCACGCTCGACGAAGCCTTCCACACCACGCTCGTCTCGGCTGCGGGCAACCTGCAGATGGCGCGCGTGCACGCCGAGGTGACCGATGGCATCCGCATCGTGCGGCGGCTCGATTTCACCCAGCCGCCGCGCGTGGCGGCCACCTACGACGAGCACGCGAAGATCCTGCGTGCCATCCTCGCGCGGCGGGCCGACCCGGCCAAGCTGATGCTGCGCACCCACATCGAGGCCAGCAAGGCCGAGGTGCGCAAGATCACCATCCACAAGCTGCACAGCGCGCGCCCGGCCAGCACCGATTTGTAGCCAGCTGGCGATGCGCGCAACCGGCGCGTTCTTGTGTGACTTTCGTCGCGCTTTTCGGCCCCCCTATGGCCGGGACCCCTGAGCTTCTGACAGGTCAAACTGCACAGCGGTGCCGCTATGCTTGCGCACCCCGCGGGTCTGGCTCCCTAGAAGAACATGAAATTTGTCGTCTGGAAATCCACGCTCGGCCTTTTGTGCGCGCTGCTCACGGCAGCGCCCGCCTGGGCCGCCGCCTTCGCCACCGCCACCATCGCCGATGGCGAGGTGCAGCTCGTGCGCGCCGCAACCCGCCATGCCCTGACCGAAGGCGTGCGCCTGGCCAAGGAAGACATCGTCGAGACGACGGCCAAGGCCCGCTTCGTGCGCATCGAGTTCGCCGACGGCGTGATCCTCGACCTCGGCCCCGAATCGCGCGCGTTGATCGCCCCGAAGTTCAGCGGCGAGCGTGCGAAGCAGGCCTCGCGCTTCCACCTGCTGCGCGGCACCGCCAAGCTCACCGTGCCCAAGCCGCTCACGCCAGCGGCCGGCAGCTTCACCATCGCCAACACCGACATCACCGGCGTGGCCAAGAGCGCCGTGTTTGCCGCACAGGGCCAGGAGCTGCAGGTCTTCGCCGAGTCGGGCGAGGTCAACCTGCAGGAGCGTCGTGCCGGCAAGGTGGTGGGCAAGGCCACCGTCAAGAACAGCGAGTTCTACAGCCGCGCCGCCGACGGCAAGGCCAGCACCACGCCCCGCCCCACCGGCGCCTTCATCCAGGCGCTGCCCCGCGCCTTCATGGACAGCCTGCCCTCGCGCGCCGCCGCCTTTGCCAGCCGCGACGTGGCCCCCAAGCCGTTGGCCGAGATCAGCTACGCCGAGGCCGAGCCGTGGCTCGACGCCGAAGGCCTGCGCGCCTACTTCGTCACCCGCTGGAAGCCGCTCGCGCAAAACGCGGCCTTCCGCGAGGGCCTGGTCGCCAACATGGCCAACCACCCCGAGTGGGACCGCATCCTCTTCCCCGAGAAGTACCTGCCCAAGCCGGCGGCCTCAGCGGCGGCCGGCAATGCCCCTGCCCCGGTCTACAAGAAGCCCTGAACTGCATCCGCCGCGCCCGCGCGGCACGTAAGTCGCCACAGCACACCGATCCATCGAAAGTCGCCCCATGAAGCTGCTCGTCAAGTTCAACCTCGTGTTCCTGCTGGTCTTCGCCATCGGCCTCGGCGCCTCGGGCTACGTGGCCCGCAAGATGCTGCAAGACGGCGCCCACGAAGAAGTGCTCGACCGCGCCCGCCTCCTGATGGAAAGCGCGATGGCCGTCAGCACCTACACCGCCACGCAGGTGGCGCCGCTCCTGCAGACGCAGATGACCTACACCTTCCTGCCGCAGTCGGTGCCGGCGTATTCGTCGTCCGAGGTGTTGAACGCCCTGCGCAAGAACCACCCCGAATACGCCTACAAGCCGGCGATGCTGAACCCGACCAACCCGCGCGACCGCGCGCAGGACTGGGAGGAAGACGTGATCTCGCGCTTCAAGCAGTCGCCTGACGAGAAGGAGTTCATCGGCCAGCGCAGCACGCCCTCGGGCCTGGTGACCTACATCGCCCGCCCGATCAAGATCACCAACCCCGAGTGCCTGCGCTGCCACAGCACGGTGGAGGCGGCGCCGAAGCCGCTGGTGGAGAAGTACGGCCCGGCCAACGGCTTCGGTTGGAACCTGAACGAAGTGCTGGGCGCGCAGGTGGTGTCGGTGCCGATGTCGGTGCCGCTCGACCGCGCCGACCGCAACTTCAAGGTCGTGATGGGCCTGCTCGCGGGCGTGTTCCTGCTGATCGGCCTGGCGCTCAACCTGATGCTGTGGCAGCTCGTGATCCGCCCGGTGAGCCAGCTGTCGAAACTCTCCGACCGCGTGAGCCTGGGCGAACTCGATGCGCCAGAGTTCAACGTGAAGTCGAAAGACGAGATCGGCACTTTGGCGGAATCGTTCACGCGCATGCGCAAGAGCATGGTCCATGCGATGAAGATGCTCGATTCCTGAGACTGACAATCATTCGATGTCCCATCCGGCCCAACTTGGCAAATATCCGATCACGGGTGTGCTCGGCAAGGGCGCGATGGGCGTCGTCTACAAGGCCTTCGACCCGGTCATCAACCGGCCGGTCGCGATCAAGACCATCCACAAGGCGTTGATCGGGCAAGACCTCTCGGGCTCGTCGACCACCGCCCGCTTCAAGAACGAAGCCCGCGCGGTGGGCCGCATGTCGCACCCCGGCATCGTGGCGATCTACGAGTACGGCGAAGACGCCGACACGGCCTACATCGCGATGGAGTACGTGGAGGGCCGCACGCTCTCGCAGATCCTCCACGGCACGCCGCAGCCGCCCGAGTGCGACGTGCTCACCATCATGGACCAACTGCTCGCCGCGCTCGATTGCGCGCACAAGCACGGCGTGTGGCACCGCGACATCAAGCCGGCCAACCTGCTCGTCACCAACAGCGGGCAGTTGAAGGTCACCGACTTCGGCATCGCCCGCATCGAGTCGGTGGTGCTCACGCAGATCACCTCCACCATCGGCACGCCGGGCTACATGGCACCCGAGCAGTACATCGGCGAAAACGTCGACCACCGCATCGATGTGTTTGCGGCCGGCGCCATCCTCTACGGCATGCTGGTCGGCCACCCGCCCTTCCAGGGCTCGGCCGAGTCGGTCATGTACAAGGTGGTGAACGACCACCCCGTGCCGCCGAGCAAGGTGCCCGATTCGGGCCGCCCGGCGTTCTACGACGCCATCGTCGCCAAGGCCCTGGCCAAGAAGCCGGCCGACCGCTACCAGAGCGTGGCCGAGTTCCGCGCGGCGCTCGCCAAGCGCGACCTCTCGGCCGAGCCCGACACCGGCGAGACGACCATCATCGTCGTGCGCGACGACGCGCCCCCGGCGCCGCCCGTCGGCGTGCTCGACCCGCCCAGCGGCGTGCCGCGCTCCATGCCGACCAGCATCCCCGGCTGGGACCCGGCCACGCTGCACCAGGTGGAGCTGGCGCTGGCCTCCTTCGTCGGCCCGATGGCCAAGGTGATGGTGCGCAAGGCGGCGCGCGACGTGCACGACATCCACGGCTTGAAGACCACCCTGTGCGACCAGCTCGGCAGCGAGCAGGACCGCCAGCGCTTCATGGCCAAGTTCGACGCCGTCACCTCGCCCGGCCGGGTGGGCCATGCGAGCGGTGGCTCGAAGTTCACCGCCGCCGCCCCCCACACGCACGCCCCGGCCACGCAGCCCGGCAGCGGCACGGGCAGCGGCGGCGTGGCCCTCGGCACCGCGATCACCGCCGAGACGCTGGCGCATGCCACGCGCGTGCTCAGCACCAGCATCGGCCCGATCGCGAGCATCGTGGTCAAGAAGAGCGCCGCCAAGGCGCAGACCCTGGAGCAGCTCTATGCGCTGCTGGGTGAGCAGGTGAACGCCGGCAGCGAGCGCGACAAGCTGCTGGCCGCGCTGCGCAAGCCGGCGCGCTGACAGCACCGAGCCCGCACCGCGGAACGGCGTTTGCCGCAAAGCGGCACCCGTGGCTCCCTGCGGAGGCTCTCATGGACCTTCGTTCCCGCCCTCTGGCGCGTGCGCTCGCGCGTGCCATGCTCCCCGTGTTGCTGGGCGCCTGCGCCACCCTCGCGCACGCCGCGTTCATCGACTTCGAAGACCTGCCGCCCATCCCCGGCAATGAAGACCTGAACGGCTACCCCGTCACCGACCAGTACGCGCACCTCGGCGTCCGCTTCCAGGACAACGTCTACCTCGTCCACTGGACGGAAGACGCGACCCTCGTGTCCTTCCTCGACGACAGCTCGCTGACGCTGAGCTTCCGCTTCAGCGGCGCGCTGCCCACCCACGTGAGCTTCGACGTGATGAGCGGGCAGCCGCTTTCGGTGCGCTGGCGGGGCGCCACCGGCCGCGGCGAAAACATCGAGATCGACCGTGGCAACCATGTGTCGTTCGCCTCGCAGGCCGGCATCGCGCTGGTGAAGATCGTGCACCCGCAGGGCGTGCGGGCCGACTACGTGAGCTTCGACAACCTCTACTTCGGCAGCGTGCCGGCGGTGCCCGAGCCGGAACCGTTAGCGATGGCCGGCGTGGGCCTGCTCGCGCTGGCGTGGCGGCGCTGGCGCAACGCGCGGGTGGCAAGAACTGCCAGGCCCGGTAAAGACGACCGTCACCGGAAGGAGACCCCATGCGCCTGAACCGTCATCTGCGTGCCCTCGTCGCCGTCCTGCTGGGCCTCGCCACGGCAGGCGCCCATGCCGTGCTCATCACCTTCGACGACCTGCCGCCCCCCGCCGACCCCGGCCAGTTCGCCGGCACGCCGGTGACCGACGAGTACGCAGCGCTCGGCCTCGTCGTCAACGAGGGCTACCTCGCCGGCTCGGGTGTTCCCGGCAGCGACCAGTCGCTCTACGGTGCGCCCTACCTGAGCCTGAGCTTCATCGGCGGCACGCTGCCCACCTACGTGAGCCTCTACGTCAGCGCGCCGGCGCGCGACCGGGTGTCGGTCGACGCCCGCGGCCCGGGTGGCTGGGGCCAGACCTTCGAGACCGACGGCGCCGGCTGGCCCGACTCGACGCCCTACCGGCCCAACCAGTACGTGTCGTTCCACTCGGCCAGCGGCATCTCGAACCTCGACCTGAGCGCCTTCTACTTCCTGCGCACCGGGCCGGTCATCGACAACCTGTATTTCGGCAACGTGGCACCGGTGCCCGAGCCGGCCTCGCTGCTGCTCGGCGCGGCGGGGGTGCTCACGCTGTGGGCCGCGCGGCGGCGGCGCAACGGCTGAAGGCTCAGGCCCCTTCGAACAAGCCCTTCACGCCATGCGGCGCACTGCGCCAGTACTGCGGCGGCGCGCTCACCTGGGCGCCCAGCGCCGCAGCGGCATGCCAGGGCCAGCGCGGGTCGTAGAGCATGGCCCGCGCGAGCGCCACCGCATCGGCCTGGCCCTCGGCGAGGATGGCCTCGGCCTGCGCTGGCTCGGTGATGAGGCCCACCGCCATCGTGGGCATGCCCACCTCGTCTTTCAGGCGCTTCGCGAGCGGCAGCTGGTAGCCCGGCCCGATGGGAATCGCCTGCTTCGCCGAGAGCCCGCCACTGCTGACGTCGATGGCCGCACAGCCACGCGCCTGCAGCGCCTTCGCATAGACCACCGTCTCGTCGAGCGACCACCCGCCCTCGACCCAATCGGTGGCCGACACGCGCACCCACACCGGCTTGTCGGCGGGGAAGGCAGCACGCACCGCGTCGAACACCTCCAGCGGGAAGCGCATGCGGTTCTCCAGGCTGCCGCCATACGCATCGCTGCGCTGGTTGGACAGGGGCGAGAGGAACTGGTGCAGCAGGTAGCCGTGCGCCGAATGCACCTCGACGCCCTCGAGCCCCAGCCGTGCCGCGCGGCGGGCGGCGGTGGCGAAGTCGTCGCGGATGCGGGCCAGCTCGTCCACGCCGAGGGCATGCGGCGCATCGTAGTGCGCGAGGAAGGGCACTGCCGACGGGGCCACCGTCTTCCAGCCACCGGGGGCCTGGGGTGCGATCTGCGCGCCACCTTCCCACGGCGGGAGCGTCGAGGCCTTGCGCCCGGCATGCGCGAGCTGGATCGCGATGGGCATCGTCGAATGCCGGCGTGCCGCGGCCAGCACACGGCCGAGCGCCGCTTCGTTGGCATCGGAGTAGAGGCCGAGGTCCTGCGGCGAGATGCGGCCTTCGGGCGACACGCCCGTCGCCTCGAGGATCAGCAGGCCGGCGCCCGACAGCGCGAGCTGGCCCACGTGCATCAGGTGCCAGTCGGTGGCACTGCCGTCGACGGCGGAGTACTGGCACATCGGCGCGATGACGATGCGGTTGCGTAAACGCAGCGGGCCGATCTGCCAGGGTTGGAAGAGGCGTGGGGTGGTGGCAGTCATGGCCGCGTCAGCGGTAGTTGCCCGGGAAGAGCTGCCGCTCCACCGACTCGATCAGGATGTGGATCACCTTGATGTGCAGCTCCTGCGAGCGGTCGGCAAACTTGCCGCCCGGGGTGCAGATCTCGATGTCGGCGAGCGTGCCGAGCGTGGCGCCCGGCTTGCCGGTGAGCGCGATCACCTTCATGCCCTTCTTCTTGGCCATCTCGGCGGCGGCGACCACGTTGCGGCTGGTGCCGCTGGTGCTGATGCCCAGCAGCACGTCACCCGCGCGGCCGTGGCCTTCGAGGTAGCGCGAGAAGATGTGCTCGTAGCCGTAGTCGTTGCCGACGCAGCTGATGTGCGAGGCATCGCTGATGGACGCGGCGCCGAGCGCGGGGCGGTCCTGCCGGTAGCGGCCGGAGAGCTCTTCGGCGAAGTGCATCGCATCGCACATCGAGCCGCCGTTGCCGCAGCTGAAGGCGCGGCCCTCGCGCTTGAAGGTGTCGGCGAGCAGGGTGCCGGCCGCGTCGATGGCGCGCAGCGTGGCCTCGTTGGCGATCAGGGCGTCGAGCGCGGCGCGCGCCTCGATCAGGGTCTGCTGGATGTGCGGGCTCATGGTCATCACTTTCAAAACAGTCAAAGTGCCTTGCCAAGCGGCGAGACGCCGATCAGCCAGGCATGGGCGCGCCACATGAAGAGGCCGTAAAGCGCCAGGCCGCCAACGATGGCGATGAGGTCGTTGGCCGCGCCCGGCGGCGCGCCGACAGTGGGGCGCTGCACGCGCCGCTTGAACGAGATGCGGTCGAGCACCGCCCAGGCGAGAAAGCCGCCGAAGAGCAGCACGTCGGCCAGCGTGCCGTTGGCCAGCAGGTGCGACAGCGCCCACAGCTTGGTGGCGGCGAGCATCGGGTGTTTCGTCGCGGTCTTGATGCGCCCGGGCAGGTAGGCCGCCAGCAGCAGCGTGAAGAAGGGCAGCATCAGCAACAGCGACACGTGGCGCAGCCAGGTGGGCGGCGCGTAGAGCACCACCGGCGTCTGCCGCGCCACGCCGTAGCCGTAGACGAGCAGCACGAAGCCGGCGACGGCGATCAGGGTGTAGAGGCCCTTCCAGGCTTTCTCGTTGCGCGCCGCCTGCGCATCGCGCCACGCGGGCGCAACGATCGAGACGGAATGAATGCCGAGAAAGAGGACGAGGCCGAGTACGAGCAGGGTCATGGGCAGCTCCAGCGCGGGGAGTGGCGCAGTCTACCGGCTACCCCTGCCCTATGTCGTGAGCAACCACTGGATGACGAACTTGGCCACGAAGCCCAGCATGCCCAGGCCCAACGCGAGGAAGAGCACGAAGGTGCCGAACTTGCCCGCCTTCGATTCCCACGCCAGCTGGCCGATCACGAAGACCATGTAGAGCATGAAGGCCCCGACCCCGAAGGTCAGGCCGAAGCCCGCGATCTGCTCTTCGCTGAAGCCGAACATCAGCGTTCCCTCGTGAGGGACGACGGCCATTCCGACTCGCGCGCCGGCCAGTGCTCCACGTCGACGAGGTCGCGGTAGGCGTGCCAGCTCGCATGGCCGAGCATCGGCATCACGAAGACGAGCCCGAGGAAGAACGATGCGAGCCCGAGCGCGACGAAGAGCCCGATGAGCACGGCCCAGAAGGCGAGCGGCACCGGGTTGGCGAGCACCGCGCGCCAGCTGGTGAGCACGGCCTGCATGAGCGTCACGCGCCGGTCGAGCAGCAGCGGCATCGCGACCACGCTCGACGCGAAGATGGGCGCCGCCATCACGCCGCCCAGCATCAACCAGCCTTCGAACAGCCAGCCGCGCGTGTCGAGCACCACATGCCGCACGAAGTCGATGGGCTGCAGGATGGGCACCGGCGCATACAGCGTGATGAGCGCCGCCGAGGTGAGCACCCAGCCGGTGCCGGCCAGCGCCAGGCCAATGCCGAAGCGCACGAGGCTCCAGTAGTCGGCGCCCCATTTGTCGAGGTGGTCGCGCTGCCAGTGCAGCCAGGTGTCGATGACCACCCGCAGCGTGGCCGGCTCGCGGCGCTCGAGCGCGCGGCTCAGGGCATAGAGGCTCGTGGCGAGCACCGGCGCCACCAGCAGGAAGCCCGACAGCGCCCCGGCGAGCAGCCAGAAGCGGTCGTGCGCGATGAGCACGATGCCGGCCCCGCCGAGCGCGAGCACCAGCCCGTGCGCGAAGCTCAGCCAGCCCACGCGCGCCATGTCGCGCCAGGCGAGCACCAGCCAGACCAGGGGCTGGCCGAGAGGGATGCTGCGCACCGGGGGGAGCTGGCGAAACCGCGGGTTCATGGGGCCGCACCAGTGTAGGCACGCGGCGGCGCGCGCCTTTGATCCAGAACAGCTACGGGCGCCCCAGGCTCAGCGCAGGTCGGCCAGCCGGGCCGTCCAGCCGACGATGCCGCCCTGCGCCCGGATCATCTCGATGGCCGCCTGCTTGAACTCGGGGAAGTAGGAGCCGGTGGCCTCTTCGATCAGCAGGCATTCGTAGCCACGGTCGTTCGCCTCGCGCATGGTGGTCTGCACGCAGACTTCGGTGGTGACGCCGCCGAAGATCAGGTGGGTGATGCCGCGGGCCTGCAGTTGCTCGCCGAGATCGGTGCCGTAGAAGGCGCCCTTGCCCGGCTTGGCGATCACGAGGTCACCGTCTTGCGGCAGCAGCTCGGGCACGAAGCCGGCGCCCGGCTCGCCGAGGATGAGGATGCGGCCCATCGGCCCCGGGTCGCCGATGCGCAAGGAGGGCTTGCCGCGCAGGCGCTTCGCCGGCGGGCAGTCGGACAGGTCGGGGCGGTGGCATTCCTGCGTGTGGATGACGAGGATGCCGTGCTCGCGGCACCACGCGATGAGATCGGCGGCCGCCGGCACCACGGGCTCCAGCAGCGATACATCGTTGCCGAGCGTCGCGCCGAAACCGCCGGGCTCGATGAAGTCGCGCTGCATGTCGATCATCACGAGCGCGGTGTGTGCGGGGTCGAAGGTGAAGGAGCCCGGCTGGGCGGTGATGGTGATGCTCAATGCGCGCTCCCGCCCATGAAGGCGCCGAGGCGGTTGCGGTCGGCTTGCCGGGCATCCGTCTCATGCACCACTTGCCCACCGCTCATGACGGCGATGCGGTCTGACAGTGCGAGCAACTCGTCGAGGTCTTCGCTGATGAGCAGCACCGCGCCGCCGCGGTTGCGCACGTCCATCAGGCGCTGGTGGATCTCGGCCACCGCCGCGAAGTCGAGGCCGAAGACGGGGTTGGAGACGATCAGCACCTCGGCGTCGTCGCTCAGCTCGCGCGCGAGCACGGCGCGCTGCACGTTGCCACCCGAGAGCGAACGGATCTGCGCCAGCTCGCCACGCGTCTTCACGCCGAACTCACCGATGAGCTTGCGGGCCCGCTCTCGCAAGGTGCGACCCCGCATCCAGCCCAGGCGGGCGGCAGGCGCCACGTCGAAGGCGCGCAAGCCGATGTTGTCGGACACGCTCATGTCGCCCACGCAGGCGTTGCGCAGCGGCTCTTCGGGCAGGCTGCGCACCTTGAGGCGGCGGTTCTGTGCACGCGTGGCCGCAAAGCGCTCGGCGCCGACCCACACCTCGCCCGACACGCGCCGGCGCTGCCCGACCAGCGCTTCGGCGAACTCGCGCTGGCCGTTGCCCGAGACCCCCGCGATGCCGACGATCTCGCCCGCATGCACGTTGACCGACAGGCCGGCCACCGCCACCTGCCCACGGTCGCCGTCGACCACCAGCGACTTCACCTGCAGCCTCGCCTCGCCCCGCTCGCGCTCGGCGCGCTGCGGTGCCGCGAACTCGCGCTTGGCATCGCCCTCGCCGCCCACCATCTCTGCCGCCAGTTGCTGTGGCGTGGTTTCGTCCACGCGATGTGCCGCCACGAGCTTGCCCTTGCGCAGCACGCTCACGTCATCGGCATAGGCGGTGACCTCGCGGAACTTGTGGGTGATGAGCACGATGCTGCACTCGCCCGCGTGCGCACGATCGCGCAGCAGGCCCAGCACCTCGTCGGCCTCTTGCGGCGTGAGCACCGAGGTGGGCTCGTCGAGGATCAGGAGGCGCGGCTTGAGCAAGAGCTGCTTGAGGATCTCCAACTTCTGCTTCTGCCCGGCCGAGAGCTCCTGCGGCGTGGCATCGAGGTCGAGCTTGAAGGGCGTGGTCTGCATGAACGCGGCGAGTGCCGCACGCTCCTTCTTCCAGTCGATCACCGCCGGCAGGTGGCCGCGCGCGAGCAGCAGGTTCTCGGCCACGGTCATGCCGGGCACGACGGTGAAGTGCTGGTAGACCATGCCGATGCCCAGGTCGCGTGCGATCACGGGCGTGGCGATGTCGTGCTCCTTGTTGTCGAGCAGCACCGCGCCTTCTTCGGCGCGCTGGTAGCCGACCACACATTTCACGAGCGTGCTCTTGCCGGCGCCGTTTTCGCCGAGCAGGGCGTGCACGGTGCCGGGGCGCACCTTGAGCGACACATGGTCGAGCGCGGTGAAGGCGCCGAAGCGCTTGGTGAGCTCGTAGGTGTCGAGAGCGAGCGCGCCGGTGGGGCGGGGCACAGGGTCGAGCGGCGCGGTCATGCGGTCACCGTCTCGATGACGGCCTTGGAGTCGGAGACGGCGCCAAACACGCCGCCCTGCATCGTCACCATCTTCAGCGCCGCTTGGTGGTTGCCGAGGTCGGTGGCGCCGGTGCAGTCGGACAGGATCAGACACTCGTAGCCGCGGTCATTGGCGTCGCGCATGGTCGTGTGCACGCAGACGTCGGTGGTGATGCCGGTGAGGATCAAGTTGCGGATGCCGCGGGTGTGCAGGATGAGGTCGAAGTTGGTGGCGTAGAACGAGCCCTTGCCCGGCTTGTCGATCACCGGCTCGCCCGGCAGCGGTGCGAGCTCGGGAATGATTTCCCACCCCGGCTGGCCTATCGTGAGGATGCGCCCGCACGGGCCCATGTCGCCGATGCCGATGCCGTTGGTGCCTGCCTGGCGCGAGCGCCAGAGTTTGTTGGCGGGCAGGTCCGACAGATCGGGCTTGTGGCCTTCGCGGGTGTGGATGAGCGTGTAGCCCGCATCGCGCATCACCTTGAAGAGCTTCTTCAGCGGCTCGATGGGCGCGCGGGTCATCGAGATGTCGTAGCCCATCTTGTCGACGTAGCCGCCGGGGCCGCAGAAGTCGACCTGCATGTCGATCACGATGAGGGCGGTGTTCTCGGGCCGCAGGTCGCCGTCATACGGCCAGCGGTAGGGGTCGGCGGCAACGTAGCGTTTGTTCATTCAGGCCACCTTCTTCAAAGACGGAGCTTCGGCCCCGACGTAGCTGCGCGTCGGGGCCTCGAAGCCGCAACTCGTGCCGTCGGTCACCTGCACGCTCGCTTCCCAGGGCAGCACGTAGCGGCCGGCGGCCATGTCGTGCATGTAGGTGTAGGGGCAGTCTTGCGCGCCGCCCTTCACCGCCACGTAGCCGCGGTGGTAGAGCTGGTAGATGTTGTTCTCCACGCCCCAGGTGGCGCGCGCTTCGCGCACGAGGTCGGGGCGCAGCTCGCAGGTGATGATCTCGTCGGGTCGGCCGCTGCCTTCGACCATCACGGTGCCGTCGAAATTGCAGAACATGCCTTCGCCCATCGAGTCGAAGGTGCCGTCGCTGCCGCACATGCAGACGTTCGCCGTGTAGACGAGGTTGCAGAAGGCGTTGGCCTGGTTGGTGATCTTCCACGCATGGCGGATCGGTGCGGTGTAGCCGGCCGTTCGGATCACGATCTCGGCGCCCTTGTAGGTGGCCTCGCGTGCCATCTCGGGGAACATGCCGTCGTGGCAGATGATGAGTGCGAGCTTGCTGCCATTGGGCCCGTCGCACACCGGGATGCCGAGGTTGCCCGGCTCCCATGGCTCGACCGGCACCCAGGGGTGCAGCTTGCGGTAGTAGAGCTTGATGGCACCGGTGTCGTCGATGATCAGGCCACTGTTGTAGGGGTTGCCCTCAGGGTTGGCTTCCATGATGGAGAAGCAGCCCCAGATCTTGTTGGTCACGCAGGCCTGCTTGAACGCCGCCACCTCGGGGCCGTCGAGCGTGCACATGATCTCGGGGTTGGTGTCCATCGAGAGGCCGTGCAGCGAGTACTCAGGGAAGACGACGAGGTTCATCGTGCCCTGGTTGCGGCGCGCCTTGGCGACCATCTCAACGATGCGCTGGGTCTGTGCCGCAAGGTCGGCCTTCGTCTTCACGACCGGCAGCTGCAACTGCACCAGCCCCATCACCACGCCATTCGGCGACTTGTTCAACCCACCGAGACCACTCATCGTGTTGCTCCTTCAGCGTGTCACGCCCAGCTCCATCGGCGCGCCTTTGAGGCTGCGCGTGGGCGAGCAGGTCCAGATCAGGATGGCGAGCGTCAGCACATACGGCACCGCGTTGAAGAGGTAGTAGCCGCTGCTGATGCCCACCGATTGCAGAGCAGGGCCGAGCGCGCCGGCACCGCCGAAGAGCAAGGCCGCGCCGAGGCAACGCCACGGGCTCCAGCGCGCAAAGATGACGAGCGCGACAGCGATCAGGCCTTGGCCGCTGGAGAGGCCTTCGTTCCAGCTGCCGGGGTAGTAGAGCGAGAGCGACGCACCGCCGAGACCGGCGATGAAACCACCCGCGCAGGTGGCCGCGATGCGGATGCCGTTGACCGAATAGCCGAGCGCACGTGCCGCATCGCTCGAATCGCCGGCCATGCGCAGCACGAGCCCGAAGCGGGTGGCCTTGAAGCCCCAGGCCAGCAACGCGGCAAGCGCCACGCCGATGGGGAACAGCATGTTGATCTGCAGGGCCGACTTGATCTGCGGCGAAGCACTCCACCAGCCCAGGTCGAGCGACGGAATCTGCGGCGCCTGCGGCTGGATCAGCGGCTTGCCGAGGTAGAACGCGAGGCCGCTGCCGAGCAGCATCAGCGCGATGCCTGTTGCGATGTCGTTCACGCGTGGCAGCGAGCACACGAGGCCGTGCAACAGCGAGAGCAAGGCGCCGCAGCCGCCGGCCAGCAGCACGCCGACCCACACGTTGCCGCTGAGATACGCGCCACCGAAACCGGCCATCGCGCTGAAAACGAGCACGCCTTCGAGGCCGAGGTTGATGCGGCCCGACTTCTCGGTGATGCACTCGCCCAGGCTCACCAGCAGGAAGGGTGTGCCCACGCGGATGGCACCGCCGAGCACGGCGATGAGGACGTTGAGGAAGATCTCGCTGCTGCTCATGTGGCGGCTTGGGCTTCGACAGGCCTGTCCTGAGCCTTGTCGAAGGGCTCAGCCCGAACGGTGGTGGTGGGCGCGGGCTTCGGCGCACGCGGTGCGAAGAGCTTGCCGCGCAGCGCCTCGCTTGCGAGGATCAGCAGGAAGGCAAAGCCCTGCAGCACCATCACCGAGGCATCGGGCACGTCCATGCGCCGCTGCAGCAGACTGCCGGCCGCGCCGAAGCCGCCGAAGAGCACCGCCACCGGGATCACCGCCCACGGGTTGTGGCGCGCGACGAAGGACACGAGGATGCCGGTGTAGCCGAGGCCGGCGATCAGCGACGCATTGGCGTTGGTGTGCACTGCCGCCACCTCGATGCCGCCCGCAAGGCCCGCGCAGGCCCCGCCGATGGCACACGCGCCCACCATCAGCCGCGCGCCGGGCAGGCCCACGAGCAAGGCTGCACGCGTGTTGCCGCCGACGATGCGCGTGGCGAAGCCCGAGGTGGTGAAGAAGAGCCACAGGCCGAGCAGCACGCAGGCCACGATGCCGAAGACGAGGCCCCAATGGATGTCGGTGCCGAAGAGGCCGCCGATGAGCAGGCCGTCGCCGAGCGTGCGCGTCGAAGGTTTGTTGAGACTCGCCGGGTCGCGCATCGGCCCTTCCACGAAATGCTTGAAGAGCGCTACCGCGGTGTAGGCGAGCAGCAGACTGCTGATGGTCTCGTTGACGCCGCGCCACTGGCGCAGCGCCCCCACGAGCGCGATCCACACCGCCCCCGTCAAGGCCGCGGCCAGCAACAGCATCGCGGTGCCGAGGGCATTCGCGGGGGGCGCGAACAGATAGGGAAGCCCGGCGCAAGCCAGGCCCCCGAGCACCAGCGCCCCTTCCCCGCCGATGACGATGAGCCCCGCCCGCGCCGGGATGGCCACGCACAACGCCGTCAACATCAACGGCGCCGCCCGCTGCAGCGAGTTCTGCCATGAGAACCAGTCGCCAAAGGCGCCCTTGAAGAGCAGCGCCCACGCGTCGACCGGGCTCTTGCCACCCGCCCAGATGAAGGCGCCGAACAACAGCAGCGCGCCACTCATCGCGAGCACCGGAAGTGCGATCGCTTCCAGCGTCTCGCTCGTGCGGGTGGACAAGGTCATGGTGGTTCCCTCCTCCTCGCCTTGTGCTTGATCAGGCCTTGCCCACGACGCCTTCGACGAGGTAGTTCATGCCTTCGAGGGCGACGTCGGTCTGCGCGTAGGCCTTGCCGGCGGGGATCACTTCCTTGCCGGTGTTGTCCTTCAGCGGGCCTTTGAAGATGTCGAACTTGCCGGCGATCATCGAGGCCTTCACCTCGTCGGCCTTCTTCTTCGCCGCGGCGGTGACCATCGCACCGTAGGGCGAGGGTTTCACGAAGCCCTCTTTCAGGCCGCCGCGCACGAAGTTGGGGTGCGGCTTGCCGGAGCGGGCGGCGTCGATGATGGTCTTGTAGGCGGTGATCCAGTTCCACTCGGCGCCGGTGAGGTAGGCATTGGGCGCGAGCTTGGCCTGGCTCGCGTGGTAGCCGCAGACGAACTTGCCGCGCTTGGCGGCGGTCTCGACGATCACCTTCGGCCCGTCGACGTGCATGGTGAACACGTCGATGCCCTGGTCGGCCAGGCTGTTGGTGGCTTCGGCTTCCTTCACCGGCATCGACCAGTCGCCGGTGAAGATCACCGTGGTGGTGATGCTCAGGTCGACCGAGCGCGCGCCCAGCGTGAAAGCGTTGATGTTGCGCAGCACCTGCGGAATGGGCTTGGCCGCGATGAAGCCGAGCTTCTTGCTCTTGGTCATGTGGCCGGCGACCACGCCGTTGAGGTACTGGCCTTCGTCGATGTAGCCAAAGAAGCTGCCAGTGTTCTTGGGGTGCTTGGCCTCGCTCCACAGGCCGCCGCAGTGTGCGAAACGCACCTTGGGGTTCTTGGCCGCCACCGCCAGCATGTGCGGATCGAAGTAGCCGAAGGACGTGGGAAAGAGCAGCGCCGCGCCGTCCTGCGAAATCATGCCCTGCATCGTCTTCTGCACGGCGGTGGTCTCGGGCACGTTCTCTTCTTCCACAGCCTTGATGCCGGGCAGCTTCTTCACTTCGGCCACGGCCTCGGCCTGCGCCTGGTTGTAGCCGTAGTCGTCGCGCGGGCCCACGTAGATGAAGCCGACGGTGATGGGCGCCTGGCCTTGCACCAGCCCGCTCAAACCGCCGAACGCCGCCGTGGCGCCCACCGCCCCCACCCCTTTCAGAACTCCGCGACGGTTGATTTCCGTTCCAGACATTGCTGCGCTCCTGTGCACGTTGCAGTGGTTGAAGAGGCCTTCGCAGGAGCCGTGCCCACAGGCATGCACCGAGACGAGGCCGGTTTTGAACACCTTCTTGTATACATGCAATGGGTGTGCCAGCTTCGTGTTGCTGAAGTCGGAGCGGCGATGAGGGCTTGGGGCTGCGGATTCCTCCATGTCCCCCGCTGCTGACCGCTCCCGCGGTCAGCAGCTCCTCCTTTACTTACGGAATCCGCAGCCCCAAGCCCTCATCGCGAGACGCACTGCTCCCGCCCACCCTCACACCCACCCACGCAAGGCGCGATGTTTCGCGCCGAGGGGATGGGGTGGGTGAATCCCGCAGGTAAAGGAGGAGCCCTGTCCCCACGGGAGTGGGGACAGGGCGGGGGACACGGAGGGATTCACCCACCCCATCCCCTCGGCGCCGCTCCGGACGCAGCCAAGCCATCCCACAGCCATCGCGACCCCAACCCCCTACCTCCCAGGTAATCGCCTTTCCTCCCGCCCGCCCAAAGAATCGAGGGCTTACCCCAGGGAGCTTCACAAAAAACAAGATGGAAACCTTCGTCCTCTTCGCCACCGGCGCCGCGTCGGGGCTCATTGCCGGACTGGTCGGCCTGGCCGGCGGCATCGTCGTCGTGCCGGCCCTCACCTGGCTCTACGGCACCGACGCCTTGCATGACGCGATCGTCATCTCGTGGTTTGCGGTCTTGTTCAACTCGATCGGCGCCGCGTACAAGCAGTACCGCATCCGCAGCCGCGAAGAGCGGCGCGAGATCCTCGTCGGCTCGCGGTACTACATGGTGGGCGCCCTCATCGTGACGCCCCTCGTGGCGGCCACGCTCAGCGGCGCAAGGCACCTCGTCACGCCCTCGCTCGTGGCACTGCTGCAGCTGTGCCTGGCGGCGGTGATGCTGTACCCGATGAAGGAGGGCCAGGAGAAACGCCACTCCGCCAACCTGCTCGACACCTTCTTCGGCGGCCTCATCGGTGGTGTGTCGACGCTGATCGGCGTGGGCGGCGGCACCTACACCATCGCGTACTTCGTCTACGCGGCCAAACGCCCGTTCCGCGACGCGATCGCCACCGCCAACATCAACGGCCTGGTGGTGGGCGTGTTGTCGGTGGCGGGGTTTCTCGCGTCGCTGGCCTATGCCCCGGCGTCGGCCTCACCCACCACCGCGAGCCCGATCTCGACAGCAGGCATGGTGATCCTGATCGCAACCGGGGTCGTCTTCTCGTCGCTCGGCGTGCGCCTGTCGCGGCGGCTGCCCACCGCGGTGCTGAAGAAGATCCTGATCTTCGCCCTCATCGCCTCGGCGATCCGGCTGCTCGTGGCCTGAGGCCGGCGCTCACCAGTTCACTTCGCGCTCGGGCGTGGCCGTGATGCGGTGGATCGACAGGTCGGCGCCGTCGTATTCCTCTTCCTGGCTCAGCCGCAAGCCCATCGCGAGCTTGATGAGGCCGTAGACCACGAAGCCGCCCACCAGCGCCCACACCACGCCCATCAGGGTGCCGATGAGCTGCGCCGAGAAGGTCACGCCGCCACGACCGCCCAGCGCGGTGAGCCCGAAGATGCCGCAGGCGATGCCGCCCCAGGCGCCGCACAGGCCGTGCAGCGGCCACACGCCGAGCACGTCGTCGATCTTCCATTTGTTCTGGGTGAGGGTGAACATCACCACGAAGATCGCGCCCGCGATGCCGCCGGTGACGAGCGCGCCCAGCGGGTGCATCACGTCGGACCCCGCGCACACCGCCACCAGCCCGGCGAGCGGGCCGTTGTAGGCGAAGCCCGGGTCGTTCTTGCCCACGAGCACAGCCACCAGCGTGCCGCCCACCATCGCCATCAGCGAGTTGACGGCCACGAGCCCGGAGATCTTGTCGATCGTCTGCGCGCTCATCACGTTGAAGCCGAACCAGCCCACCGCCAGCACCCAGGCGCCAAGCGCGAGGAAGGGGATGCTCGACGGCGGGTGTGCCGAGATGCCGCCGTCTTTCTTGTAGCGGTTCGCGCGCGCGCCCAGCAGCAGCACCGCCGGCAGCGCGAGCCAGCCGCCCACCGCGTGCACCACCACCGAGCCGGCGAAGTCGTGCAGCTCGGCGCCGGCCACGCTCTTCAGCCAGGCCTGGATGCCGAAGTTGCCGTTCCACACCACGCCCTCGAAGAGCGGGTAGACGAGGCCCACGATCACCGCCGTGGCGATGAGCTGCGGGTAGAAGCGCGCCCGCTCGGCGATGCCGCCCGAGATGATGGCCGGGATGGCCGCCGCGAACGTGAGCAGGAAGAAGAACTTCACGAGGTCGTAGCCGTTCTTCTGCGCGAGCGTCTCGGCGCCGCTCCAGAACTGCACGCCGTAGGCCACGAGGTAGCCCACGAAGAAGTAGGCGATGGTCGAGACGCTGAAGTCGACCAGGATCTTCACCAGCGCATTGACCTGGTTCTTCTTGCGCACGGTGCCCAGCTCCAGGAAGGCGAAGCCGGCATGCATGGCGAGCACCATGATGGCGCCCAGGAGGATGAAGAGCGCATCCGCGCCCTGCTTGAGTTGCTCCATGTGATCGTTCCGAGTTTGAGAAGCGCCGCACCTCCAACCGCACCAAGCCGGCGCGGTTCCCTCGAAAGGTGCGATCAAGCACCATCGGCAAGCAATTTGTGTGCCTTTTTGGGGCGGGCGAAAGCGCCATTTCGGCACGGCCTTGGGGCGTTTCCGCCGCCGCGTGCACCTGGCTTGTGCGGCCTCAGGCCGTGGCCACGCAGAAGGTGTTGCGTTCGGCCTTGGCCTGGTAGAGCGCCTTGTCGGCCGCCGAGAGCAGCTGCTCCGGCAGCGCCGCCCCCTCGGCATGGAAGGCGATGCCGATGCTTGTGCTCACGCGCAGCTCGTGCCCGGCCACGTGGAAGGGCTGGTCGATGGCCGCGAGGATCTTGCGCGCCACGGCTTTCGGCTCGGCCTCGGTGTGCAGGTCTTCGAGGATGACCACGAACTCGTCGCCTGCCAGGCGCGCCACCGTGTCGGTCTCGCGCACGCAAGCCGAGAGCCGCGCGGCAAACACCGTCAGCACCTCGTCGCCGGCCGCGTGGCCGTGTGTGTCGTTGATGCTCTTGAAGCGGTCGACGTCGAGGAAGAGCAGCGCGATCGGCTGGCGGTGGCGGCGGCTGCGCGCCAGGGCCTCGGCCAGCGTCTCGTTGAAGCGCAGACGGTTGGGCAAGCCGGTCAGCGTGTCGGTGCGCGCCATCAGGCGCAGTTGCTCCTCGGCCGCCTTCATCGCCGAGATGTCGATCGACAGCACGTAGAAGCCCTCCACCTCGCCTTCGGCCGACACGTCGGGCAGGTAGATGGAGTGCAGGTGCCGCATCACGCCGAGGCGGTTCAAGGTGGTGTCGAAGTCGCAGCGCTCGCCGGCCAGCACGCGGTCGAGCACCGCCTTGCGCTGGATGTAGATGTCTTCACCGAGCGCCTCTCGCATGGTCTGGCCGATCACGGCCTGGGGGTCGAGGCCCAGCCAGCGGCCGTAGGTGGCGTTGCAGAACTGGAAGCGCTGGTCGCGGTCGACGTAGCTGATGAGGGCCGGCGTGTTGTCGGCAATCGTGCGCAGGCGCCGCTCGGCGGCCTTGAGCGCCGTCTGGTTGTACGACAGCACGTAGAAGCCTTGCACCTGCCCGTCGGGCGCGATGTCGGGCACGAAGTGGCTCTCGAAATCGACCTTGCGGCCGTCGATCTCGACATGCCCGTTGAAGCTCGCGCGCCGGCCCGCCAGGGCCTGCTCGATGTGCGGGTGGTGTTCGTCGTAGCGGGCCCCGAGCGCGCTGCGCAGCGTGACCTCGTGCAAACGGTCGGGTGTCAGGTGGTGCGTGCGCAGGGCACTCGCATTGGCGAACTGGCAATGCTCGTCGGTGCCGAAGTAGGCGATGAGCGCGGGCACGTTGTCGGCAATGTCGCGCAGGCGTTGCTCGCTCGCAGCGAGTGCGGCGGTGCGCTCGGCCACGCGCTCCTGCAGCGAGTCGTTGGCCTGTTGCAGCTTCGCGGCGTCATCGGCCTGGCGCTCGGCATAGGCGCGCAGCGCGTGGCCCAACACCTCGGCTTCGCGGTAGAGCGGGCTGCGCGAGGGCTGCAGCGGCCGGCCGGCTTCCAGCGCGGCGGTGAGCTCCATCAGCGGCACCGAGAAGCGGCGGGCCAGCCACCAGACGAGCGGTGCCAGCAGCAGGCACAGGCCGAGCGTGGCCCACGCGATGCGCCGCTCGAGCTCGTGGAAGCTCGCCAGCGCCACCGCTTCTGGCTGGCGCAGCAGCACCTTCCAGCCGAGGCCGGGGTAGCGGCCTGCGCCGCGGGTCTTGGATTCGGCGAGCAGGTGCCCGGCCGGCGCATCGAGCTTCCGGCCCTGCAGCGCGGCCGGGCCGAGCAGCACGGTGCCATCGGCCGCGAGCACGAGTGCTTCGGCCTGGTGGCGCTCGACTGCCTGGTCGACCAGCTCACGCTTGATCTGCCCGGCCCAGGCCCAGCTGAGGTGGGTGCCCAGCACACCGGTGAGTTCGCCCTTCGCGTTGACAACGGGCACGGCGATGTCGACGAAGCGCCAGGGCTCGGCCTGTTTGGGCAGGAGCTTTTCGAGCAGCACCGCGGCGTGCACGTCGCCCACGAAGCTTGCCTGCGTGGCGCCGCGGAACCACGGGCGGGCGGAGACGTCGGCCCCTTCGAGCAGGCCGTCGGCCGCGGCCAGCACCCGGCCCTGCGCATCGGCGAGGCCGATCCAGGTGAACTGCGGAAAACTCGCGCGCACATCTTCGAGCACGCGCCGCACCTGCACGGGGTCGCGCTGGCGGGCCACCTGGTCGAGCCGCGAGATCACATGCACTTCTTCGTAGTGCTGCGCCATGCCGCGGTCGAGCGCATCGCGCAGGGCATCCGCGTTGATCTGCAGGTAGCGGTGGGCCTGCTCGCGCGCCTCGTCACGCGTGAAGCGGTCGATGATCACCGCGCAGGTGAGCACGGCCGCCACGAGCGCCGCCATGACGCACACGAAGAGCCAGCCCGCCAGTGCCGGGCGAGACGAGGCGAGCGGTCGGCCAGCACCCATCGAGGAAGTCTCCGGGTGCGCCGGTGCGAGGCTCAGTTCGAGCCTTTGATCATGCGCCCGGCCGAGGCCTGCACCGGGCGGGCGTTCATCGGGTAGAGGCGCGAGAAGATGTCGATCTGCTGGGGCGCGATGGACACCGGGTTCTTCATCACCATCCACAGCACGCCTTCGCTGCAGGGCGGCGTGGTGAGCGAGCCCATGTAGGTGAAGTAGCCGCGGTCGGCGGGCAGCAGCTCGTTCAGGTCGAGGGTCGAACGGGCGGCGAGCTCCTCGCCCTTCTCCAGCGGCAGGTTGTTCCACACCTGCTGCACCACCGGCTGCGCGCTGCCGCGGTCGAGCAGCACGGCCACGACGGCGAGCTTGCCTTCGAGGTCCTTGTGCACCAGGTGCACCACCATGTCGAACTGGCGGCCGTTGATGCGCTCTTCCGAGGGGCGGTGGAAGTGGAACTGCGCCAGCTCGTAGCGCCGGCCCATCACCTCGATGCTGTTGCCCGCCGACACGTTGACCTGCACGGTGTGGCCGTTGTCGATGACGCGGAAGTTGCTCGCCTTGTAGTCGAACTGCACCGGGTCGAGCTGCACCGAGATCTGGTCGCGGATGTCGATCGGGCTTTGGCGCTTGCCGCTGCTGCACAGCGAGTATTCCGACTTCATCGCGCCCCAATGCTCGGGGCCGCCCTCACCGTGGTACGACCAGTGCTCGGCCTTCTTCTTGGGTGGCGCCGCCGGTTTGGCGCCGGCGGTGGCCGCACGGCGCGGCTCGCTCCAGTGGATGCCGGGCTCGGGCGCACCGCCGGGCGACACCGCCGTGGCGGTGGCGGCGGCCGGGGTGGCCGGCGCGGGCGATCGGGCCACCACGCGCAGCACGCCCGGCTCGGGCTTCTCGCTGGCGCGCTCGGCGGCCTCTCGCGCGCCGAGCTTGCGGGCGAGGCGCTCGCGCAGTGCGTCGATGGTGTCGTTGTCTTCCTCGGCGGTCGGCTTGGCCAGCGGCTTCTTCGCCGGCTTGCCGTCGGCGTCGGGCGCGCTGTCGCGCATCAGCGCGGGGCGGCCGGGCGAGGTGCGGATGACCGGGTCGGCGGCCAGGGCGGGCAGCGCCCAGGCCAGCAAGCCCAGGGCAGACAAGGCGGCTGCAAGGGTGCGAGGCGGGGTGTGCATGACGGTGTTTTCTCCAGCGCATGGCCCTGACACAGGGCGTCTGCACCGGATATCGGCCTGCGGCCTCGCCGCTTGAGCGTCGCGGGGCGCGCAGGTGCGCGCTGTGCATCAGGTCACACGCGGTTTGACCCAGATCCACGCCACGATGCCGATGCTCATCAGCAGGAGCGAGGCCACGGCCAGGCCGACCGTGGAATGCATCACGAGTGGCGCGATCACGCCGGCCACGAAGCCGTTGGCCACGCTGCCCACGCAGGCCTGGAAGCTCGAGGCCATGCCACGCCGCTCGGGCACGAGGTCGAGCACGAGGAGCGTGACCACCGGCACCATCAGCGCCCAGCCGAAGGCGAACACCGCGATCGGGAACAAGGCCCACGACACATGCGGCGTGAAGGCGAGGTTCAACCCGAGGTTGAGCAGCGACACCGCCAGCATGATCACGAAGCCGTGGCGGATCTGGTGCTGCGGCTTCACCCGCCCGGCGAGCCGCCCCGAGACGAAGGCGCCGCCCATGATCCCGGCGATGGTGAGCAGGAAGAACCAGAAGAACTGCTCGGGCCGCAGCGCCAGGTGCTCGCCGAGGAACACGGGCGCCGACAGCACGTAGAGGAACATGCCGTTGAACGGGATGCCGCTCGCCAGCGCCAGCGCGAAGAAGCGCGGGTTGGCACCGAGCGACCAGTAGCCGCGCATCAGGTTGCGCAGGTTGAAGGGCTGCTTCTGCTCGGCGTGCAGCGTCTCGGGCAGGAGCTTGTAGTTGGCGATCCACAGCGCCACGCCGATCGCGGTGAGGAACCAGAAGATCGCGTGCCAGTTGAGGTGCACGAAAAGAAAGCCGCCCACCATCGGCGCGATGGCCGGGGCGATGCCGAAGTAGATCGTCACCTGCGACATCACGCGCTGCGCGTCGGCGGGCGGGAACATGTCGCGGATCACCGCACGCGAGACCACGATGCCCGCGCCGGCCGACATGCCCTGCACCGCGCGCCAGAAGACGAGCGTGCCGATGTGGTTGGCGAGCGCGCAGCCGGCCGAGGCGATGGTGAAGACGGCGATGCCCCACAGCACCACCGGGCGGCGGCCGAGGCTGTCGGACAGCGCGCCGTGGAAGAGGTTCATCAGCGCGAAGCCGAAGAGGTACGCCGAGAGCGTCTGCTGCATCTCGACCGGCGTGGCGCCCACCGACTGCGCGATGCCGGTGAAGGCGGGCAGGTAGGTGTCGATGGAGAACGGCCCGAGCATCCCCAGGCAGGCGAGCAAGAACGCAAGGGCCCAGCGCGGTGCGCGCCAGAGGGTGTGGGCGTCGGGGTTCATGGAAGCGAGCGAGTGTAGCGACGGGTGTTTGCCCCGTTTTTCCGCGGACTAAGCGGCGCCCGGCGCTGCTGCAATGAGGCACCGTGAATGCTCAAATGCCCACCCGCCCGCCCAAGCGCGCCGTACTGGCGAGCGCGCTGGTGCTGTCGCTCGTGGCGCATGCCGTGCTCGTGGGTTTCGTGCTGAAGGCCTCGAAAGACAGCCGGCCCGCCGCCTCGCTGGGCCGTCAGAAAGGCGCCCTGCAGGTGACGCTGCGGCGCGATGCCGCCGCCCCCTCGAAGGGGGCCACGTCGCCGTCCGGGCGCAGCAGCACGCCCCCCGCACCGCGCAAGCAGCGCGCCCGGCCCGAGCGGCCTGCCGCGCCACCCAAGGCCGCCCCGGCGCCCGCCACCGCGGCCACGCCCGTCGAAGCGCCCGGTGCGCGCTTCGCAAGCCTCTTCGCCCCCATCGTGCACGCGCCGATGGGCTCGGGCCGCTGGGCCTCGGCACGCACCAGCGCCCCGGCGCCCGTGCCACCCGAGCAGCAGCAGGCCCAGGCGGTGGCGGCGCTGCGCGGTGCGCTTGCCGCCCGCTTCGCCTCGCTCGCCGAACAGCTGCGCATCGCGCAGGCGCAGATCGCCTGCGACCTCGTGATCGACATCGAGCGCCGCATCGGCCAGATCGAGTGCGAAGACGATCAGCAGCGCTCGCTCGCCTGGGGCCACTTCCAGGGCACGCTGGCCGCCGGCCTGGTGTCGGAAGCGGCGCAGCGCCTGTGCCTGCGCCTGTCGGGCCAGCAGGTGCAAGACGCCACCTGCGCCTCGGCCGCCACCCCCTGAAACGAAAAGAGGCGGCCGAAGCCGCCTCTGCCTTGTCAGCTCAACCCTCGCGGGTTCACTGCACGATGCCGTCGATCACCTTCGGCTTCGAGCTGGCCGGGGTGGGCTCGGCGCCAATGGTCGTCATCGGGTTCACGTCATACGCCGACGCATCGGGCAGCGTGAGCGCCGAGGCGGCGGTGAGCGACGGTGCGCTCGCGCACGAGGTGCGGTGCAGGCGCAGCTCGCGCTGGAGGTACTTCACGTGGAAGTTGTTCGAGCCGTCCGACACGGTGGAGCCGTCGAGGATGTCGAACGAGGGCACGAAGCGCGTGTTCTGCGCGCAGGCCACCGGCTGGTTGGTGTCGGGGTCGACACAGCTTCCGGGAATGCCCTGCAGCTGGCCGAAGCCGTTGTACTGCAGCTGCACGGCGTTGCCGTCGAACTTGCTCACGTCGGGCGCGCTGATGTTGGCCGGGCTCGCGGTGGCGGTGAAGCCGAGCGCCTTGGGCGGGTCGATGGTCACGCCCTGTGCGCCGAAGTAGCGGTTCCACTGGTTGGGGCCGGTCTCCCACTGGTAGATCACCGAGGCCTGGTCGACCAGGTGCGGGCAGTAGTAGGCGCCGGCCGAGTTGGCCTGGCCATTCATGTCGCAGCGGATGGCGGGCAGGTCGCTGTCGGTCACCATCGAGCCGCTGGTGAGGCCCCACTGGTTCATGCCCATGCTGTCCTTGCTGGCGCCGGACGCATCGGCGTTGCCGCCGCCGTCCGAGAGCATGCCGGCCTGCCAGGTGTAGGCGTAGCGCGTGGCGGTCGGGCCCCAGGAGTTGCTGTCCTGGAAGGGCGATGCCGCGAGGTTGCCGCCGCTCACGAGGTTGGTGCCGGTCTTGGGGCACATGCCGATGCAGTTGAGCGCCACGTCAGGCGCGCTCGGCTCCACGACTTCGCGGGTGCGATAGGTCACCACGTCGTTGCCCGAGAAGGCGCCACTCTGCGGCACGAGCACCGAGCCGTTGCCACCGCCCGAGGGGAAGAAGATCGGCATGGCACGCACATGGTTGGCGGCGAGCACGGTCGCGTCGAGCGACACCGGCGTGCCGAAGGCGCTGTTCGAGCAGGGGTTGCCCGGCGAGCACTGCTGGTAGCCGATGGCCTTGAGCGCAGCGCCATCCCACTGCAGCTCGTAGTTGGTGTTGGCCGGGCCGCTGCCGATGGCGTTGGGCGACCAGTACATCATCGAGACGTTCTTGAACGCGCCGAGCGTGGACGTGTGCTTGGTCAGCTTCCACAGCTTGCCGCCACGGCGCACGACGGTGAGCGGCACGTCGACGCTGTTTACCTGGCGCGTGAGCGTGCCCGAGGTGCCCACGGTGGCGAGCGCCGAATCGGGCAGCCACAGGCCCCAGAAGCTCCAGAAGCCATAGTACGTGTTGGCACCCGACACGTACTTCACCGGGAAGCCGGGGTTGGTGACGTCGAGGCGCGAGCCGTCCTGGTTGTAGACGCCGTAGCTCCAGGTGGAGGTGTCGGCGAGCGTGCGGTCGCGGGCGAAACATTCGTCGCTGCTGGCGCCGTCGTTGCGGTGGAAGTAGTTGCCGTCGAAGGCGAAGGTGTAGGCGTAGGGGTTGCCGCCTTCGGTGCCCTGCACGCGGCCCATGCCGCTGTCGGTATTGGGGTTCGATTGCAGCTTGAGGTTGGTCTCCGAGGGGCCACCGCCACCGCCCGACTCGGCCTGGTAGAAGCTCAGGCCGGTGCCGTCAGATTTCAGCGTGCCGCGGAACATGCAGGTCGACAGGCCTTCGGGCGTGCCGCAGAAGTACATGCTGAAGAGGCCGTTGGGGTTGCTGTCCGACTTGCCTTCCGTCGCCACGATGTAGACGTAGATCGTGGTCTTCTCGGGGCCGCTGCCGTGGTCTTCTTCCTCGTGCAGCCAGATCTTGACGGTGAGCGGGTCGGCGGTGGTCGCCTGCTCGGAGACCACGGTGGCCGACATGTAGTTGGTCGCGTTCGACGCCCCGGCGTTGGTGCTGCCCGACTTGCTGCTGTCGCCACGGCCGGCGCACTTGCCTTCGTCGACGAGCGCGACATACGCGCCCTGGTTCACCAGCGCGTCGGGCCGCAGGCTGCTCATGATGCACATGATCATGTTGACCGTGCTGATGCGGTCTCCCACACGGTCTTGCACCCAGGTGTTCTGCGGGTCGGTGACGTAGGCGCCCGAGGTGGGAGGCGCGGCCAGGGTCGGTGCGACGAGGGCACCGGCAAGCGCCAGGGCGGCGCCGAGTCGAGAGATGAGGTTCATGCCGTGACCCTCGCCTTACTTCGCGCTCACCACCTGCACCGACGACGGCAGGGTGATGGTCGACTGGGTGACGGGCGTCTGCGTGGTCGGGGCCGACGAGCCGCCGCTGCCACCGGAACAGGCCGCGAGGCCGAGCATCAACACGAGAGCGCAAAGACGATGGAACATGGGCAAGCCTCCGAAGAAGGAACGAAGCGACAACGGTTCTTCGGAAGGCCCAGGCCTGGCTTGAGCGGCCAGCCGTGACGCATCGCACGCCCGGCCCGAGGTGCACCCGCGTGCACTGCGCATGAAAAGTGTGAAGCGAGCCGATAGGCCGGATTCTGTGCACGCAGTTTCCTGCGCGTGACCGCCATTCCTCTGGGCCATGCATCGCTGCATGGCTCGATGCCACCTACCCGCCAGCTCCGCGGAGCCACATCAACGCTGGCCTATTTGGTGTTGCTGCGCGTAGAGATTGCCCGTTTCACCCGAACTGAATCGGCTCGTCTCTGTTGCTCTGATCCTCACCTCACGGTGGACAGCCGTTAGCTGCTACGCCGCCCTGTGCAGTCCGGACCTTCCTCCAGTGCCTCGTTTCCGAGATCGCACCAGCGGCGGTCTGGCCCGCTTCACGGGCGGCATTATCCGTGCCCCGGGATTTCACTGCGCCGATGTGGCAACTCGCTACAAGACGCCCCCCGGGGCAGCACCCTATGGTCGGCGGCCGACGTACTGGGGAAGGAGCGTCGGCAACCCGAAAGGCATCTCATGGGCGCTTCCACACCACACCACTGCGACACCGACCCCCTCCCTGCCTCCGACGACGGCTTGCTCGACAACTCCTACGTGCTGGGCCATCACGGCTTCATCTACACGAGTGCGAGCTTCAGCACCACCATGACGCAGCGCCACCCGGCGGTGCTGCTGCTGAGCGTGGACGGCCGCCCGTTCAAGACCGCACTGCCCGACGGGCGGGTGCTGTCGTCTGCCGCGCTGATGGTGCCGCCGCGCGTGGAGCGCAGCCTCGATGCCACCGGCGTGCCCATCATCAGCCTCAACATCATGCCGGCGCATGCGTCGTACCACGTGTTCCGCGCCATGCAGCACGGCGGCGTGCGCGAGCTCGACCGGCACCTCTTCAACAGGCTCAACGACGAGCTCGACGCACTGCTGCAGGGGCGCGCCACGATCGTCGAGGCCGAGCTGACCTTCTCGCGCGCCGTGGCCGAAGTGCTGCGGGTGCTGCCACCGGCCCCGGCCCCCGACCCGCGCGCGCTGCCGCTCATCCGCATGCTCGACGCCCACCCCGAGCTGAGCCTCGATGCACTCGCGCGCAAGCTCGGCTACTCGCACCAGGTGATGTCGCGGCTCTTCTCGTCGGCGGTGGGCATGTCGATGCGCGACTATCAGAACTGGCTCAAGCAGCGCCGCGTCTACGACGTGCTCTACACCCGCCGCTCGATCACGCAGGTGGCCTACCTCGCGGGCTTTGCCGATTCACCGCAGTTCACGCGCACCTTCCAGCGCTGGTACGGGCAGACGCCCTCGACCGCGCGCGACCCGAAGCATGTGCGGGTGTTCATCCACGGCGGCAGCAACCAGCCGCCGGCCGACCCCGGCGCGCCTCAAGACGCCGGCTGAGACGGCTCGGGGATCAGCGAGCGCTGCTCGGGCGGCAGCTTGGCGCGCAGCTCGTCGAGCCGCTGCTTCTTCTGCTCGAGCGTGAGCGACGGGTCCTGGTCGACGAACATCGCCTCCATCGACACCCGCGCATGCATGTCGGCCGGGCCGAAGAGCGCCTGCGCGGTGGCGGCGTCGAAATGGCGCTGCTTGATCGCCTCCATCTGGTCGAAGAAGGCGTTCATCTCCTGCAGGTTGCGCGGCACGCCGAGCGGCTCCATCTGCCGGCGCACGTCGGCGGTGTAGTCGCGGTAGGAGCCGAAGAGCTTGAGCGCACGCTCGGCGTCTTCGCGCGGCAGGCCCTCGCGCAGGGTGCGCTCCAGGCGCTGCAGGTCGTCGGCCGAGGGCTGCTCGGGCATGGAGTTGAGCACCGCCTCGATCACCGCGCGGGTGTCGCGGTCGATCACCAGGCCGCCGGCAAAGCCGAGTTCGAAGAGGCGCGCGGCGTCGAGGTTGGCGCCCGAGGCGTCGGCCACCATCACCGACGACGAGGCGGCGGCTGCGGACACGCCGGTGGGCTCGTTGGCCGGGCCGCGCAGAGCGCCGCCGGCATGGGGGGCCGTGGTGGCCAGAGGGGCAACGTCAAGCGGCTCGGGCGTCCACACGCGATAGCCCACAGCCACCGCCACGAAAGCGACTGCCAACACCAGAAATACGGGAAGGGGCTTGAAGCGCGGCATGGGGCTTGGCTGCACGGTCATCCAAAACAGGCCAGCAGCATAACCACCCGACAGGCCCGGTCAAAGCCCGGGATTCCCCGCCGGACATGGCCTTCCCAGGGCACCACGCCCCGACGCGCGCGTACCACAAAAGTGGCGCTGGCGATTGATGGTTCTGGTAGCTCGCATGTTCGGATGAAAAAAGACAGTCGTGCACCCAAGATGCGACAGCCCCCAAGGCTCGTGACACCTACACCAACAGGAGACAACATGAACTTTCCCCGCGCTTCCCGCCTGATGCAGGCCGCCGTTCTCGGCGGGCTGATGGCCGTGTCGGCCGCCGCCACCGCCCAGACCAACCCCTACGCCCGCGGCCCGAACCCGACGGCCGCCTCACTCGAAGCCAGCGCCGGCCCGTTCACCGTGCGCTCGTTCACCGTGAGCCGCCCGAGCGGCTACGGCGCCGGCACCGTGTACTACCCCACCAACGCCGGCGGCACCGTGGGCGCCATCGCCATCGTGCCGGGCTACACCGCGCGCCAGTCGAGCATCAACTGGTGGGGCCCGCGCCTGGCCTCGCACGGCTTCGTGGTCATCACCATCGACACCAACTCCACGCTCGACCAGCCGTCCAGCCGCTCGTCGCAGCAGATGGCCGCGCTGCGCCAGGTGGCCTCGCTCAACGGCACCAGCAGCAGCCCGATCTACGGCAAGGTCGACACCGCCCGCATGGGCGTGATGGGCTGGTCGATGGGCGGTGGCGGCTCGCTGATCTCGGCGGCCAACAACCCGTCGCTGAAAGCCGCGGCACCGCAGGCCCCGTGGAACAGCTCGACCAACTTCTCGTCGGTCACCGTGCCCACGCTGATCTTCGCCTGCGAGAACGACAGCATCGCCCCGGTCAACTCGCACGCCCTGCCGTTCTACAACAGCATGTCGCGCAACGCGAAGCAGTTCCTCGAGATCAACGGTGGCTCGCACTCCTGCGCCAACAGCGGCAACAGCAACCAAGCGCTGATCGGCAAGAAGGGCGTGGCCTGGATGAAGCGCTTCATGGACAACGACACGCGCTACTCCACCTTCGCCTGCCAGAACCCGAACAGCACCCGCGTGTCGGACTTCCGCACCGCGAACTGCAGCTGAGTCTCACCGTTTCCAATCAGGCGTGATGCCTTTGGTGGCCGCGGCTCGCAAGAGCCGCGGTCTTTTTGCCATTCAGCCGGGGCACTCCGGGTGGCCCCTCCGCGGCGGTCAGGCGAGCTTCCAGGCGAGGCTCTCCCCGCCGCGCAGGGGCTTGAGCTCGGCGTCGCCGAAGGGCAGCGCTTCGGGCAGCGTCCAGCTCTCCTTCTTCAGCGTGACGGTGCCGCGGTTGCGCGGCAGGCCATAGAAGGCCGGGCCGTGGAAGCTGGCGAAGGCTTCGAGCTTGTCGAGCGCACCCACCGACTCGAAGGCCTCGGCGTACAGCTCGAGCGCCGAGAGCGCGGTGTAGCAGCCTGCGCAGCCGGTCGCGTGCTCCTTCAGGTGCGCCGGGTGCGGCGCGCTGTCGGTGCCGAGGAAGAAACGGTCGCTGCCCGAGGTGGCGGCGGCCACCAGCGCGCGGCGGTGCTCCTCGCGCTTCAACACCGGGAGACAGTAGTAGTGCGGACGCACGCCCCCCAGGAAGATCGCATTGCGGTTGTAGAGCAGGTGATGCGCGGTGATCGTGGCCGCGGTGTACGGGCCGGCTTCGGGCACGTATTGCGCCGCCTCGCGCGTGGTGATGTGCTCGAACACGATCTTGAGTTCGGGGAAGTCGCGGCGCAGCGGGATGAGCTGCGTGTCGATGAAGGCCTTCTCGCGGTCGAAGAGGTCGATGTCGGGGCTGGTCACCTCGCCGTGCACGAGCAGCTTCAAGCCTTCGCGCTGCATCGCTTCGAGCGTGGCGTAGGTCTTGCGGAGGTCGGTCACGCCTGCGTCGCTGTTGGTGGTGGCTCCGGCCGGGTAGAGCTTCAAGGCGACGACGCCGGCCTCTTTCGCGCGGCGGATCTCGTCGGGCGGCAGGTTGTCGGTGAGGTAGAGCGTCATCAGGGGCTCGAAGCTGAGCCCCTGCTCCTTCAGCGATGCGGGCACGGCAGCGAGGATGCGCTCGCGGTAGGCCACCGCCTGCGCCGCGGTGGTCACCGGCGGCTTGAGGTTGGGCATGATGATCGCGCGGCCGAACTGACGCGCGGTGTCGGGCACCACGGCATGGAGCGCCGCGCCGTCGCGAACGTGCAGGTGCCAGTCGTCGGGGCGGGTGAAGGTGAGAGTGGTCGGGGTGGAAGTCATGCGCCCGATTTTCGCAGGCGGCCATGCCCATGAGCGCAACGCCAAGGAACACGACGGCGCCGCCCCCCGCGCTGAGCTACCTGCTCGGCCACGATGGCTTCATCTACGCCACCCGCCACTTCGCAAGCGGCATGACGGTGCGCCCACCGGCCGTGCTGCTGCTGAGCGCCGACTACAAGCCCTTCACGCTCACGCTGAAGAACGGCCACAGCGTGACCACCAGCGCCGCCATCGTGGCCCCGCGCGTGGAGCGCCGCCTCGATGCGCAAGAGGCGGCGCTCTTGAGCTTCAACGTGATGCCCTCGCACGAGTCCTTCCACGTCTTCGGCACCTTGCAGCGCGCGCAGGTGCTGCCGCTCGACCGGCATGCCTTCGCGCCGCTCGACGCAAGCCTGAGCGCGCTCGTCGACGGCAGCGCCGGCCTCTCGGTGGCCGAGGCGGTGTTCGACGCCGCCACGCAGGAGGCGATGCGCCAGCTGCCGCCCACCGCGCCGCCCGACACGATGGCGCTCACCTGCATCCGCGAACTCGAGGCCGACCCCGGCATCAGCCTGGAAACGCTGGCCAAGCGCTGCGGGCGCTCGCAGCAGATGATGTCGCGGCAGTTCTCGGCCGCGGTCGGCATCTCGCTGCGCGACTACCAGACCTGGCTCAAGCAGCGCAGCGTGCTCGACCTGCTGCCCACCGGCCGCTCGTTGACCGAGGTGGCACACGCGGCCGGCTTCGGCGACTCGCCGCAGTTCTCGCGCACCTTCCTGCGCTGGTACGGGCTCAGCCCGTCGAACAGCCGCAACGCGAAGTTCATGCGCGTCGTGAGGCGCAGCCGCTACGACGCCGGCAAGGACGCCGACGGTTCCACCGGCTCCGGCGCCACGTAAGGCGGGATCAGCTCGCGCCGCTCGGGCGGCAGCTTGGCGCGCAATGCTTCGATCGCCTGCACCTTCTGCTCGGCGCTGAGGGTGGCGTCTTGGTGGATGAAGCCGGCCTCCATCGTGAGGCGGGCGTAGCGCTCGTCGGCGCCGAAGAGTGCGTTGGCGGTCGCCTCATCGAAGTAGCGGCGCTTCATCGCGTCCATGCGGTCGTAGAGCTGGCGCGCCTCGTCCTGGTTTTTCGGGATGCCCATCGGCAGCATCTCCCGCTGCACGTCGCGGCTGTAGGAGCGGTAGTTGGAGATGAGCTTGTAGGCCTTCTCGGCTTCCTCGTAGGGCAGGCCGGCGCGCAGCGCGCGTTGCAGGCGGTCCATGTCCTGCGCCGACGGCTCCAGGGGCATGGTGTTGATGAGGGCCTCGATCGAGGCGCGCGTGTCGCGGTCGAGCAGCAGCCCGCCGCCAAACCCCAGCTCGAAGAGGCGCGCGGCGTCGAGCGTCAGACCACTCGCGTCGGACAGGCTGACCTGGGCCGACGGCCCGTTGCCCACCGCGCCGGGCGTCATGCGCCCGGCAGCGGCACCGGCCGGTGCCGGCCCGCCGCCTGCTTCGGCGGAGGCGGAGTCCACCGGAACGGAGGCGCCCCACCAGCAGGCCGCGCCCACCAGGGCGGCTCCGGCGAGAAGCAATATTGCACGCATGGTGATTTTTAGAGCTGAGAACGCTGGCCGCGAGTAAAGCACAGCACCCTGCTCGCACCGCTAGCGCAGACCCGAAGGCTCGGGCAAACCCCAGGAAAACCGACGCAACACGTTGAAACAAAAGGACTATCTCGAAATTCACCCCGGAACCGACGCCTAACACAAAACAGCCCACCAAGCTTGAGTCGAGTCGTATCAGGAAAGCGAGAACGGTCTTGATTGCACGTCGGTTCAATAATTGACCCGCCAGCGAGCAGGCCATGTTGACCCAGAGCTTGTGTCCGCCGGCATCACCCCGAAAAACCTCTGGAGACGAAATGAAGATTCAGCAGTTCCTCAAGGCGGCCTTGCTGGTCGGCGCCGGTCTGATCACCGCCAGTGCCTCGGCCGTGCAGATCGGCCCGAACCCGACCAAGTCGTCGCTCGAAGCCAGCCGTGGCCCGTTCAGCACGAGCCAGTTCACCGTGAGCCGCCCGAGCGGCTACGGCGCGGGCACCGTGTACTACCCGACCAACGCAGGCGCCAAGGTCGGTGCGATCGCCATCGTGCCGGGCTTCCTCTCGTACCAGAACAGCATCAACTGGTGGGGCCCTCGCCTGGCTTCGCACGGTTTCGTGGTCATCACCATCGACACCTACACCACCGGCGACCAGCCTGACAGCCGCTCGCGCCAGCAGCTGGCCGCGCTCGACCAGGTGGTTGCGCTCGGCAACACCAGCAGCAGCCCGATCTACGGCAAGGTCGACGGCAGCCGCACCGGCGTGATGGGCTGGTCGATGGGTGGCGGCGGCTCGCTGATCTCGGCGAAGAACCGTTCCTCGATCAAGGCCGCCGCGCCGCAAGCCCCGTGGAACACCTCGACGAACTTCTCGTCGGTGACCGTGCCGACGCTGATCTTCGGTTGCCAGAGCGACATCGTGGCCCCGGTCGCCACGCACGCCATCCCCTTCTACAACAGCATGAGCCGCAACCCGAAGCAGTACCTGGAGAAGACCCTGGGTGACCACTTCTGCTTCAACAACGCCAACGCGACCGTCGGCCTGAAGGGCGTGGCCTGGATGAAGCGCTTCGTCGACGGCGACACCCGCTACACCTCGTTCGCCTGCTCGAACCCGAATGCCCTCGGCTTCTCGGACTTCCGCACCGCACGCTGCTCGTGATGCACCGGCGCCCGACGCAAGTCGGCGCTGAAACGAAGAAGCCCCGGCATGCCGGGGCTTCTTCTTTGGGGCGGGCGTTGCGCGCTCAGTGCTGGAGGATCTTCGAGAGGAAGTCCTTCGCGCGCGGCGAGCGGGCTTCGGGTTTGCCGAAGAAATCATCCTTCGGGCAGTCTTCGACGATCTTGCCGGCGTCCATGAAGATCACGCGGTGGCTCACCTTCTTGGCGAAGCCCATCTCGTGCGTCACGCACATCATGGTCATGCCTTCGTGGGCCAGCTGCACCATCACGTCGAGCACCTCGCCCACCATCTCGGGGTCGAGTGCGGAGGTGGGCTCGTCGAAGAGCATCACGATCGGGTCCATGCTCAAGGCCCGCGCGATCGCCACCCGCTGCTGCTGGCCACCGGAGAGCTGGCCGGGGAATTTGTCTTTGTGCGCCATCAGGCCCACGCGGTCGAGCATCTTGAGCCCGCGCGTCTTCGCTTCGTCGGCGCTGCGGCCCAGCACCTTGATCTGCGCGAGCGTGAGGTTCTGCGTCACGCTCAGGTGCGGGAACAGCTCGAAGTGCTGGAACACCATGCCCACGCGCGAGCGCAGCTTGGGCAGGTTGGTCTTCGGGTCGGCGATGGAGACGCCGTCGACCACGATGTCGCCCTTCTGGAAGGGCTCGAGTGCGTTCACCGTCTTGATGAGCGTCGACTTGCCCGAGCCCGACGGGCCGCAGACCACGACGACCTCGCCCTTCTGGATGCTGGTGGTGCAGTCGGTCAGCACCTGGAAGGAGCCATACCACTTGGAAACGTTCTTGATGTCGATCATGGCGACCTCGGTCAGCGGATGATTTGGATCTTCTTCTGCAGTCGACGCACGAGCATCGAGAGACTGAAGCAGATCACGAAGTAGACGACGGCGGCGACGAGGTAGGTCTCCACCGGCCGGTTGAAGTTCTTGCCTGCGACCTCGAAGCCCTTGAGCAGGTCGTAGGCGCCGATCGCGTACACGAGCGAGGTGTCCTGGAACAGGATGATGGTCTGCGTGAGCAGCACCGGCAGCATGTTGCGGAAAGCCTGCGGCAGCACGATGAGTTGCATGGTCTGGCGGTAGTTCATGCCCACCGCGTAGCCCGCATACACCTGCCCGCGCGGCACACTCTGGATGCCCGCGCGCATGATCTCGGAGTAATAGGCCGCCTCGAACACCGTGAAGGTGATGATGGCCGACAGCTCCGCCCCCATCGGCCGGCCGATCAGCATGGGGATCAGCAGGAAGAACCACAGGATCACCATCACGAGCGGGATGGAGCGCAGCGTGTTCACGTAGAACGCCGCCGGCACCTCCAGCCACTTCTTGCCCGACAGCCGCATGAGCGCAAGCAAGGTGCCAAGGATGATGCCGCCGATCATCGCGATCAGCGTGAGCTGCACCGAGTAGATGAAGCCCTTGGCGACGAAGCTGGAGATGACGTCCCAGTTGAGGAACTTGAAATCGAGTGTGGAAATCATCGTCCGGCTCCCAGCGTGCCGGGGATCTGCACCTTGTGTTCGATGAACAAGGCGATCCGGTTGATGGCGAAGGCCGAGATGAAGTAGAGGCCGGTCACCGCGAGGTAGACCTCGACGCCGCGCGAGGTCTCTTCCTGCGCCTGCATGGCGAACATCGTCAGCTCGGCCACGCTCACCGCAAAGGCCACGGCCGAGTTCTTGATGATGTTCATGCTCTCGCTCGTGAGCGGCGGGATGACGATGCGAAACGCCATCGGCAGCAGCACGTAGCGGTAGGTCTGCGGCAGCGTGAGGCCCATCGCGAGGCCCGCATAGCGCTGGCCCTTGGGCAGCGCCTGGATGCCCGCCTTCACCTGCTCGGAGACGCGCGCCGAGGTGAAGAAGCCCAGCGCGAACACCACGAGGACGAAGCTCGGCACGCTGCGCAAGCTCAGGAAGATGCCCGGGATCACGTGGTACCAGAGAAAGATCTGGACCAGGAGCGGGATGTTGCGGAAGAGCTCCGTCCATGCTTCGCCGAAGAACGCGAGCCCCTTGTGCGGCACGGTGCGCAGGATGCCGACCAGCGAGCCCACCACCAGGGCCACCACCAGGGCCAGCACGGCCACCGAGAGCGTCCACCCCCAGGCAGACATCATCCACTCGAGGTAGGTCCGTCCTCCTCCGTCATCGCGCAGGAAGACCTGCCAGTCCCATGTTTGCCCCACGGCGCGCTCCTCTTGTCATGTGCCGGGCCCTGGCGGCCTCGTGGGCCCCAAGGAAAAAGCGCGGCCGGATTCCCGTGCCGCGCTCCGAATGTAAGCAAGCCCTGCGCCACCGGGCGCTAGGGCTTGTCTCGATGCGCCTTACTTCTTGGCGTAGTCTTCCATCGGCTTGTCGTTGGGGTTGGCCCAGGCGTCCTTGGTCGCTTGCGACAGGGCCAGGCCGATCTTGGTGTTCGACGGCGGGATCGGCTGCATGAACCACTTGTCGTACAGCTTGGCGAGCTCGCCGCTCTTGACCATGCCCTGGATGCTCGTGTCGACGGCCTTCTTGAAGGCCGCGTCGTCCTTGCGCAGCATGCAGGCGATCGGCTCGACCGACAGCACTTCGCCGACGATCTTGAAATCGGCCGGGTTCTTCGACGAGGAGATGTTCTTCGCGAGGATGGAGCCGTCCATCACGAAGGCATCGGCGCGGCCGGTTTCCAGCAGCAGGAAGCTGTCGGCGTGGTCCTTGCCGAAGACTTCCTTGAAGTCGACGCCGTTGGCGCGCTCGTGCTTGCGCAGCGTCTGCACCGAGGTCGTGCCGGTGGTGGTGGCCACCGTCTTGCCGACGAGGTCCTTGATCGACGTGATGCCGGAGTTCGCCTTCACGGCGATGCGCACTTCCTCGACGTAGGTCGTCATCGCGAACGACACGTCTTTCTGGCGCGCGGCGTTGTTGGTGGTGGAGCCGCATTCGAGGTCGACGGTGCCGTTCTGCACGAGCGGGATGCGGTTCTGCGAGGTCACCGGCTGGTACTTGACCTCGAGCTTGGCAAGGCCCAGCTGCTTCTGCAGGTCGGCGATCACCCGCTCGGCCATCTCGGTGTGGAAGCCCACGTACTTGCCGTTGCCCAGCGTGTAAGACAGGCCGGAAGACTCGCGCACGCCGAGCGTGATCGAGCCGCTGTCCTTGATCTTCTTGAGCGTGTCGGCGTGGGCCACACCCACGGCAAACACCGCGGCCAGGGTGAGCAGGGTCTTTTTCATGCGAACTCCTTCGGGTTAGGAATCAAGTAGGGGCGGCGGGTCAGCCGGAAAAAGCATTCTAGGGACGGCCGCCTGCGTGGAACCACGTAGAAGCCCGCAAGTTGAATGCCGGCCTTTAGCCCTGCGCCGCGCCACCTTCACGCAGGAAATCCCACAACGCTTGAGCCTGCGGTTTGGTATGACGCGCCATCTCGGGCCGCTCGCGATAGAGGCGCACCTCCATCGACAACTCGCATGCGCCTGGCGCCGAGGCGCGCACCAGGCGGTGGTTGCGCGTCTCCTTCTCGACCGAGCTGTTGGGCAGGAAGGCGAGGCCGTGGCCCTCGAGTGCCATCGCCTTCAGGCCCTCGGCCATGTCGGTCTCGTAGATCGGGTCGAGCACCAGCGGCACCGGCGAGAGCTTGATCACCTGCTCGACCAGCCGCCCGAGGTAAGCCCCGGAGGCGTAGCTCAGGAAGGGCACCTTCTCGCCCGGCTTGGCCGGCAGGCGGAACATCGGCTGGCCGTTGGCGTCGGCCCGCGCATAGGGCGCGAGCGTCTCCTGGCCGATGCTGAGCATCTCGTAGCGGTCGGGGTTGAGCTGCAGCGGCTGGCTCGGGTGGTGGTAGGCGATGAGCAGGTCGCAGCTGCCTTCGGTGAGCAGCATGACCGCGTCGTGCACATTGAGCGCCATCAGCCGGCTCTTGAGCGCACCGAAGCGGCGCCGCAGGTCCATCACCCAATGCGGGAAGAAGGTGACGGCCAGCGAGTGCGGCACGGCGAACTCGATCATGTCCTGCCCCGCCACCTGGTGGCTGTGCATCATGTTGCGGGTGGTCTGCAGCGCACCGAGGATCTCGAGCGCCTGCGAGCGGAAGGTCTCGCCGGCCGGCGTGAGGCGCGTGGGGTAGGACGAACGGTCGACGAGGTCGATGCCCGCCCAGGCTTCGAGCGCCTGGATGCGGCGCGAGAACGCCGGCTGCGTGACGTGCCGCAGCTGGGCCGAGCGCGAGAAGCTGTGCGTCTCGGCCAGGCTCACGAAATCTTCAAGCCACTTGGTTTCCATCGTCGCGCAATTTCAGCACAGGGCCCTCACCCCCCGGCCGAGGGGAAACGCAACAACTGGCTTCGAGGCGCTAACGAGCGCACACAAGAGATACCCCCCACCCGCTGGCGTGCAACAGGGGCGGGTGCAACGCTGCATGGCCTCGTTGGAACAGGTCCCGCCATGCCCCACGCTCACCCTCGACTCGCCCTCCTCGGCCTGATGCTCGCCACCGCGCTCGTCGCATGCGGCGGCGGCGAGGGTGGCAGCCCCTCGGCCACCGCGCCTGCCCCGGCACCCGCTCCGGGGGCGCCGCCGTCTCCAGCCCCGGTGCCCGCGCCTTCGCCCGCCCCCGCGCCACCCCCGGCCGAAGAGGCGCCGCGCCCGCCCGGCAATGCCCCCGTCGTGCGCGTGCTGCGCGACGACCGAGTGGCGACCATCGAGATGGACTACAACGCCGCCAGCCCCTGGGGCCAGTTCTGGAACATGAGCGGCTCGCCGGATGACGACGCCGGCTTCCTCGTCACCTGGTGGCCGCAAACCACCACCGCGGCCGAGCGCGCCGATGCCGCCTTGCGCGCCAACGCCGCGCTGTGCCTGAGCCCGGCCACCAACGCACGCGTCTCGGCACTCGCCGCCGGCAACACCGTGGCACCGCAGGCGCTCGACCTGCCCACCGGCGCCCGCTGGCTCGTCACCGCCAACCGGCGCGTGCAGCTGCAGCCGCTCGACAACGGCCGCGCCTACACCGTGCGCGTGCAGCGCCTGAGTGCGCGCGGCAGGATCACCAGCCCGGCCACCGAGTTCAGCTTCAATGGTGGCGACGCCACGCGCGTCAACGCCCTGCGCGCGAGCCTCACCCACTTCGACGACTTCAACCTGCCGCTCGGCCCGGCCGACGAGACGCTGTGGAACAACGCGAGCATGGTCTCGACCGACCCGCGCTTCAACCTCTTCTTCGTCAACGACCAGTTCCATGCCCACACGCTGCACGGCACGCGGGTCGACAACACCGGTGACCGCTCGCAGACCTCGCAGCGTTTCCGCAAGAAGATCCGCATCGAGTCGGGTGCGCGCCGGCGCATCGTCTTCGACATGGACTCGCCGCTCTCGCCGCGCTCGGTGTGGTACCTCGACCTGAACCCGATCCCCGCCGACCTCACCGGCCATGCGAGCTTCTTCGATGAAGAAGGGGCGGTCGGCCTGCCCGCCGGCGTGCTGCGCCTGCGCGCCCAAGGGCAGACACTCAGCGTGAGCATCGTCGACCTGCGCGGCGCCTCGCACCAGGTGGCGAGCGTCAACATGGAAGAGCTTGGCCGCCAGGCGGTGCCCAACGTGCGCCGCGCCTTCGACGTGCGCGTGGGCACCACCGGCGTCCAGGTGTTCATCGACGGCCAGAGCGTCATCGACGCCAGCTACGGCGCCTACACCTTGCCCGCCGCCGACTACGAGCTGCTGTGGGTGGCCTTCGGCTACAACACCGCGAAAGACGGCGTGCCCTACTTCCTGCAGCACTGGGACAACTTCGGCTTCGACGGCCCGGTGGTCGATGCGCGCACCACGCACAACTACGTGACGCGCATTGCCGGCACCGACTACCAGAAGGCGCAAGGCGGTGCGCCGGCCACCTTCACCATCAACATCCCCGACGACCTGCGCCCCACCGTGGCGGGCGCCACGGCCGAAGCCTGGCTGGTCTACACCTACCAGATGGGCGACTACTCGTACCTCAACATCGCAACGGGCGACACCGTGCGCGTCAACGGCGGCAGCCGCTACCCGCTGCCGCAGCCGGCCAACAACAGCTCGCCGCTCAACAGCGAAGCCAGCGGCTGGGGCACGCCGCACACCGCGCGCATCAAGCTCGGCGAGCTCGTGCGCGGCGGCACGTCACCGCTGGTCGTCGGCGCCAACACCTTCCAGTTCAACGCTCAGAACGCCGGCCTGCTCAACGTGCACGTCGAAGTGCTGTACCCACCGGGCAGCGCACCGGCCTACACGCCGCCCTCGGCGATCCACCCCTTCCCCTTGCACTCGCAGTTGCCGCGGCTCGGCCCGCCGGCACGACTGCAGCGCATCGGCAGCACCGACGTCGGGGGCGACCAGCACATCACCAACCCCAATCGCGTGCCGATCGCGGTGCAGGGCCTTGTGCCGGTGAACATCGAAGCCGGAAACGCCAGCTGGGCCGGCTGGGCGCCGCAGCTGATGCATGTGCCCGCCGTGAGCACCGAGGTGTGGAGCACCGGCGGCACGGCCGGGCTGCAGCAGATCGAGGTCTTCATCCGCCGTGTGGGCACCGGCAGCGGGCCCGGCGAGCGCATCCTGCAACTCGACACCGCCGTCGACGCGCCGGCACCGCAAGGCCGCTACCTGCTGGAGTTCGACTCGCGCCGTTTTGCCAACGGCGACTACGAGCTCTTCGTGCAGGCCACCACGCCCAGCGGCCTCAAGAGCCACCCGAGCTATGGCGACGAGACCTACCGCTTCGATGCGGCGCTGCTATCGGGCGCGTACTACCCGATTCCCATCCGCATCCAGAACTGATGAAGACGATCAGGCAGTCTCGGCGTCGGCTTCGGCCGTGTTCTGCTGCAGCTGCCACATCGCTGCGTAACGGCCTTGCAGCGCCAGCAGCTCGGCATGCGTGCCGCGCTCGACGATGCGCCCCTGCTCCATCACCAGGATCTGGTGCGCCTCGACCACCGTCGACAGCCGGTGCGCGATCACCAGCGCCGTCTTGTTGCGCGCCACGCCCTGCAGTTCGGCCTGGATGGCACGCTCGTTGGCCGAGTCGAGCGCCGAAGTCGCTTCATCGAAGATCATGATCGGCGGGTTCTTGAGCAGCGTGCGGGCGATGGCCACACGCTGCTTCTCGCCGCCGCTGAGCTTCAGGCCACGCTCGCCGACCGCGGTGTCGTAGCCCTTGGGCGTGGAGACGATGAAGTCGTGGATGCGCGCCGCCTTCGCCGCCGCTTCGATCTGCTCGCGCGTGGCGCCGGTGCGGCCGTAGGCGATGTTGTAGGCCACGGTGTCGTTGAAGAGCACCGTGTCTTGCGGCACGATGCCGATGGCCTCGCGCACGCTCCCCTGTTGGACCGTGCGGATGTCCTGGCCATCGATGCTGATCGAGCCCGAGTTCACGTCGTAGAAGCGGTACAGCAGCCGGGCGAGCGTGCTCTTGCCCGAGCCCGAGGGGCCGACCACCGCCACCGTCTTGCCGGCCGGGATCTCGAAGCTCACGTCGTGCAGGATGGGCCGCGCCGGCTCGTAGGCGAAGTTGACGTGGCTGAACTTGACGTGACCTTCTGTCACCTGCAGCGGCGGCGCGCCCGGCGCGTCGTCGACCTCGCGTTCGCGCTCCATCAGCGTGAACATCTTGTCGAGGTCGGTCAGGCTCTGCTTGATTTCGCGGTAGATCACGCCCAGGAAGTTGAGCGGGATGTAGAGCTGGATCATGAAGGCGTTGACCATCACCAGGTCACCGAGCGTCATGCGGCCGTCGACCACGCCGCTCGTGGCCATGTAGAGCATCGCCACCAGGCCGACGGCGATGATGAGCTGCTGGCCGGTGTTCAAGATCGACAGCGTGGTCTGCGCCTTGAGCTGCGCGCGGCGCAGGCGCTCCAGGCTCTCGTCGTAGCGCTTCGCTTCGAAGTCTTCGTTGTTGAAGTACTTGACCGTCTCGTAGTTGAGCAGCGAGTCGATGGCGCGGGTGTGGCTGGTGGAGTCGAGCTCGTTGACCTGCTTGCGGAACTGCGTGCGCCAGTTGGTCACCGTGATGGTGAAGGCGATGTAGACCACCAGCGCCGCAATCGTGATCCACGCGAACCAGGCGTCGAACTTCACGCCTAGCAGCGTGAGCACCATCACCACTTCGATGAGCGTGGGCACGATGCTGTAGAGCGAATAGGAGATCAGCGAGTGCACGGCGCGGGTGCCGCGCTCGATGTCGCGCGTCATGCCGCCCGTCTGGCGCTCGAGGTGGAAACGCAGGCTCAGCGAGTGCAGGTGGCGGAAGACGCTCAGCGAAATGCTGCGCGCCGTGCCCTCGGTCGCTTTCGCGAACACCAGCTCGCGCAGCTCGGTGAAGAGCGAGGTCGACAGGCGCAGCGCGCCATACGCGATCAAAAGCCCGACGGGCACGACAAGCAAGGCGCGCGCATCGCCCGGCTTGAGCGACATGCTGTCGACCAGCTCCTTCAACAGGAGCGGCACGCTCACGTTGGCGACCTTCGCCCCCACCATGAAGCCCAGCGCGAGCAGCACGCGCCAGCGGTAGTGCCACAGGTAAGGCAGCAGCTTGCGCAGGGTGGCCCAGTCGGAGCGCGGCCCGCTCGAAGCAGGCGCGGGAGGCATGGAAGACGACACGGATTCTCGACGCATCACCTCAGTGTGCCAGCGCAAAGCGTTCCACAATGCAGCCCATGACTTCTGCGACCAACACCCTGCCCACGACCTTGCCCGTGACGCTGCCCACCGACATGGACCTCGTCATGCGCGTGATGCCCATGCCGTCCGACGCGAACGGCAACGGCGACATCTTCGGCGGCTGGATCATGGCCCAGGTGGACCTGGCCGGCTCGGTGCTTCCGAACCGCATCGCCAAGGGCCGCATCGCCACCGTGGCGGTCAACCAGTTCATCTTCAAGCAGCCCGTCTCGATGGGCGACCTCTTGAGCCTGTACGCACGCGTCGAGCGCATCGGCCGCACCTCGGTCACGGTGCATGTGGAGGTCTACGCCGAGCGCAACCCGGCCAAGCTCGAAGTCGTGAAGGTCACCGAGGCCAGCCTCACCTACGTGGCCATCGACGACCAGGGCAAGCCCCGGCCGCTGCCGCCCCAAGACTGAGCGCGGCAGCGCCCCTCAGAGGTCGAGGGGCTGCGTGTCTTGCGCCTCGCCACGCCGGCTGCGCCGGGTGGGCACGGTCTTCGGCAGGCGCGGCACGATCTCGTGGACGATCAGGCCGGCGAGCTGCTCGGCCCACATCGCATACGCCGCCGGGCCGGGGTGGAAGCCGTCTTCGGCCATCAAGACGCTGGAGTCGTTGCCAGGCGCCGGGATGTCGGGCTCGATGGGCACCGGCAGCCACCAGCGCTCCGACCACCGATCCGACCACGCGCTGAGCGCCTGGTTGTAGGCCTGGGCATCGGTGCCGAGCACCCAGCGCAGCGGGTTGGGCAGCATGGGGAACGCGTGGACCGGCGGGATGCCGGTGTGCACCGTGTGCTTGATGCCGGCACGGCGGGCGGCGGCACGGTCGAGCTTGTCGAGCTGGGCGAGCCAGGTGGCCACCGGCACCTGCGCGATCACGTCGTTGAGGCCGAGCGCCGTCACCATCACGTCCGCCGGGTGGAGCGAGAGCTTGCGCACCGCGGCGAGCGAGCTGCGGGTGGAGTCGCCGCTGCGGGCAATAAGCTGCCAGACCACCGCGCCGTGCAAGCGCTGCGACAGCGCCTCGCTCAAACGGCCGGCCAGGGCCTGGATCTGGTTCTTCGCGCCGACACCGGCCGCAGACGAGTCGCCCACGATCAGGATGCGCAGCTTCACGCGCCCGGTGCCGGCAACCCCCTCGCGCGGGCCCTCGGCTTCGGGCAGGCGCAAGGCACTGCGGCGCACCTGCCGGCCCTGCCACAGCAGCACCGGCACGAGAAGGAACTTGATGGCTTTGAAGAGCCCGGAATTCATGCGCGCGACGATACCCGCAGGCCGCCCGGGCCGGCACCGCTCAAGTGTGCGGAATCAGGAAAACTGACTGAAATCCGGCTTTCGTTTCTGGAAGAAGGCGCTGAACGCTTCCTTCGCCTCGGGGCTCTGGAGCTGAGCCGCGAAGACGGCGTTCTCGGCGTCGATGGTCTGGAACAGACCCTCGGCCAGGCGCCCGCGCATCAGCTTCTTGGTCGCGCGGATGGCGCCCGGCGGCAGCGCGTTGAAGCGCTCGGCCACGCGGCGCGCGTGGGGGGCCACTTCATTAGCCGGCAGCACCGCGTTGGCAATGCCGCACTCCACCGCTTCGGCGCCGGTGAAGGGGTCGCCCAGCATCAGCTTCTCAGCCGCCTTGCGCTGGCCCATCAGCTGCGGAATGAGCTGGCTGGAGGCGAACTCGGGCACCAGGCCCAGGGCCACGAAGGGCATGACGAGGCGGGCTTCGTCCGACACGTAGACGAAGTCGCAGTGCAGCAGCAGCGTGGTGCCGATGCCGATGGCCGCGCCGGTGACGGCGGCGATCACCGGCTTGTCGCAGCCGATCAGCGCGTCCATGAAGGCGCGCGCGGGCGACACGGCCGAGGCGGCGGCCGAGCGCTTGGCGAAGTCTTCGATGTCGTTGCCGGAGGTGAAGATGCCGGGCTGCCCGGTGATGAGCACGCTGCGCACGGCGCCGTCGGCCTTGGCATCGTTGAGGCCCTTGGCCATCGCCAGGTACATCTCGCTCGTGAGCGCGTTCTTCTTGTCGGGGCGGGCGATCTCGATGGTGTAGACGCCGTTGAGCAGCGCAGTCTTGATGGTCATGTCTGTCTCCGAAGGGGAATGGGAATTCTGCGTCAGCGTGCCGTGGCCGGCGTCAACCAACGCGACACCTGCGGCCACAGGCTCTCGGCAAAGCGCTGGCGGAAGAAGCCGAAATGGCCAATGCGCTTGGCGCCGATGTCTTGCGGGGCGATGCGGCGCATCTCGCGCGGTGCGCTGGCGTAGAAGGCGTGCATGTCGGCGGTGTTGCGGGCCGACATGTACTCGTCGTCGGTGAACGAGAGCGAGAGGATGGGCGTGCGCACGGCGGCGTAGTCGCGGCGCATCGTCTCGCCGCCCAAGCCCACGAGGTAGTCGCGGTCGAGGCAGGCGCGGCGCCACTGCTGCATCACGCCCAGCGGCAGGTCGCCGATCTTCTTCAGGCGCTTGCCGGGGAAGTAGCCGAAGAGCTTCATCGACAGCGGCGCCACCACGTACCAGAGCCACCACACGTAGCTGCGCACGAGGGGCGCCTGGCGCAGCCAGTAGCCGGTGCCCACGCCGATGGTGACCACGCTCGCCACCCGCTCGCGGTTGGGCACCATGCCGAAGATCTGGCCACCGAGGCTGTGGCCGAGCCAGTGGATCGGCGTGCCGCGGCCCACCTTCGCATCGAGCCACGCGAGCGCGGCCGAGGTGTCCTGCTTGGCCCAGACGTCGATGTCGGTGTGAAAGCCCTTGAGCGAATGCTTGAGTTGAGACGGGCGCGACGCACCGACCCCGCGGTAGTCGAAGCTCATCACCACATGGCCTTGCGACGCGAGCCACTCGGCGAAGTCGCCGTAGAAGCGCTGGGGCACGCCCATCGCCGGCACGATCAGCAAGGCCGAATGGCACTGCACGGGGTTGCCGTAGAGACGGCCTTGCAGCACGAACCCGTCGGTGGCCTTGAACTCGAATGACTCCATCTGCTCTTCCTCCTAGGTCACGACTTCTTGCCAGTGGTTGGCAAAGTGCATCAGGTGCGCACGCCGGTAGTCGGTCTTGTCGAGTGCGCCATACGCGAAATGGGGGTGCAAGGCGCCGGTGTGGCGCTCGAAGGCCTGCAGTGCCGCGATGGCACGCTCGACGGCCGGCGCGAGCGGCTGGCCCTGCGCGATGTCAGGGGCGCCGGGAATGGGCTCGGTGAGCGAGTGGCTCATGCGGCCACGCGCCGAGAACACGGTGGCCGCGGCCGGGCCGACGGTGGCGCGGAACCAGCCGGGTTTCAGCGACGGGAAACCCTGCAGCGAATACTCGACGCTCTGTGCCGCGTGGTGCAAAACGTGCGCGAGGTCCCACGCGCCGCCCATGCGCACGGGTTGCGTCTTCAACGCAGCGAGGGTGCGCAAGGCACCCTCGGTGGAATCGAAGGACGGCGACTGCAAGGCCGCCGTTCGTGAAGCGGCCCACAACACGGGGGCACCGACTGCCACGGCCCCGAGGCCCAACAGTGCGATGCGGCGCCCGCGTGTCATGGCGCGATCAGACGCGCTCGAAGATGCCGGCAGCACCTTGGCCGGTGCCCACGCACATCGTCACCATGCCGTACTTCAGGTTGTGGCGACGCAGCGCGTGCACGACGGTCGCCGCGCGGATGGCACCGGTGGCGCCCAGCGGGTGGCCCAGCGCAATCGCGCCACCCATCGGGTTCACCTTGGCCGGGTCGAGGCCGATGGTGTTGACCACCGCCAGCGACTGGGCCGCGAAGGCCTCGTTGAGCTCGATCCAGTCGATCTGGTCCTTCGTCAGGCCGGCGTACTTCAGGGCCGCGGGGATCGCCTCGATCGGGCCGATGCCCATGATCTCGGGCGGCACGCCGCGCGCAGCGAAGCTCACGAAACGGGCCAGCGGCTTGAGGCCGAACTGCTTCACTGCCTTTTCGCTCGCGAGAATCAGCGCACCGGCGCCGTCGCTCGTCTGCGAGCTGTTGCCGGCCGTCACGCTGCCCTTGGCGGCGAACACGGGCTTCAACTTGGCCAGGCCTTCGAGCGAGGTGTCGGGGCGCGGGCCTTCGTCGATGCTCACCGTGCGCTTCTTCGCGATCTGCTCGCCGGTCGCCAGGTCGGGCGTGCGCGAGATGACGTCGATCGGGGTGATCTCGTCCTTGAACTCGCCCTTCTCGATGGCCTTCAAGGCGCGCATGTGCGACTCGTAGGCAAACGCGTCTTGCTGCTCACGCGTCACCTTCCACTGCGCCGCCACCTTCTCGGCGGTGAGGCCCATGCCGTAGGCGATGCCGATGTTCTCGTCCTTGGCGAAGATCTCGGGGTTGAACGAGGGCTTGTTGCCGCCCATCGGCACCAGGCTCATCGACTCGGCGCCACCGGCGATCAGGATGTCGGCCTCGCCGACGCGGATGCGGTCAGCCGCCATCTGGACCGCGGTCACGCCCGAGGCGCAGAAGCGGTTGACGGTGACGCCACCCACCGGCTTCGGCAGTGCGAGGCCAGCGGCAATGCGCGCCATGTTCATGCCCTGCTCCCCTTCGGGGAACGAGCAGCCGATGATCGCGTCTTCGATGGCGGCCGGGTCCAGGCCAGGGGCCTGGGCCAGCGCGCTGCGAATGGCGGCGATCAGCAGGTCGTCGGGGCGGGTGTTCTTGAAATAGCCACGGCCCGAGCGGCCGATGGGCGTGCGGGTGGCGGCGACGATGTAGGCGTCTTGAACTTGCTTGCTCATGATGTTGATTCCTTGTGAGGCCGCTGTTTAGTTGCGCACCGGCTTGCCGGTCGAGAGCATGCCCATCGCGCGTTCCTGCGACTTCGGGTGCTCCAGCAACGCGCAGAAGTGCTTGCGCTCCAGCGTCATCAGGTATTCCTCGGAGACCAGCGAGCCTGCGTCGACGTCACCGCCGCAGACCACGTCGGCGATCAGCGAGCCGATGTGGAAGTCGTGCTGGCTGATGAAGCCGCCGTCGCGCATGTTGACCAGCTGCGCCTTGATGGTGGCAATGCCGTTGCGGCCCGCCACCGGGAACACGGCCTTGGCCGGGGCGCGGTAGCCGCTTTCGAACATGCTCTTCGCTTGTTGCGAAGCGACGTAGAGCAGCTCGTCCTTGTTGGGCACCACAATGTCGCTCCACAGCATGTAGCCGTTCTTGCGGTTCTCGATCGCGCTCGTGCCCACCTTGGCCATCGCGGCGGCGGTGAAACCTTCGGTCAGGAACTTGAGGATGTCGGCATTCGCGTTCGCAGCGCTGGCCATCTCGGCCGCACGGCGAGCGATGTAGGTCAGGCCGCCACCGCCGGGGATCAGGCCCACGCCCACTTCCACCAGGCCCATGTAGCTTTCCATCGCGGCCACACGCTTGGTGGTGTAGACGGCGATCTCGCAGCCACCGCCCAGCGCAATGCCGCGCACCGCTGCGACCACCGGCACGGCGGCGTAGCGCATGCGCAGCATGGTGTCCTGCAGCTTCTTGATCATGGGGGCGATGCCCTTGGAGCCGCTCTTCATGAAGACCGGCAGCATCGACTCGAGGTTGGCGCCGGCCGAGAACACGTCGTCGGGCGACCAGATCACGAGGCCCTTGTACTTGGCTTCGGCAACTTCCACCGCCTTGGCCAGGCCGTCGATCACGCCTTCGCCGATCAGGTGCAGCTTGGAGGTGATGCTGAGGATGAGCACCTCGCCATCGAGCGTCCAGGCGCGCACTTCGTCGTTCTTGAACTCTTCGGTGCCCGACTTGAGCGGGTCGACCGCGCCCGAGCCGAACAGCGCTTCGGGGAAGTGCTGGCGCTCATAGACGGGCAGCTTGCTCTTGGGCAGGTACTTGTTCTGCGACGCGCTCCACGAGCCTTCGGCGGTGTGCACGCCATCGCGGCCATCAAAGACCCACGCGGGCAGCGGCGCCTTGCTCAGCGCCTTGCCGGCGTCGATGTCGGCCTTGACCCATTCGGCGACCTGCTTCCAGCCGGCCTGCTGCCACAGCTCGAACGGGCCCTGGTTCATGCCGAAGCCCCAGCGCAGCGCGAGGTCAATCTCGCGCGCCGAGTCGGCCACGTCGGCCAGGTGCACGGCGGCGTAGTGGAAGCCGTTGCGCAGGATGGCCCACAGGAATTGCGCCTGCGGGTTGGTCGATTCACGCAGCAGCTTCAGGCGCTCGGCCGGGGCCTTCTTGAGCATGCGGGCGACGATCTCGTCGGCCTTGCCGCCGGCGGGCACGTACTCGCCCTTGGCCGGGTCGAGGCGCTGGATGTCCTTGCCCACCTTCTTGTAGAAGCCGGCGCCGACCTTCTGGCCCAGCGCGCCCTTCTCGATCAGCGCGGCCACGGCCTTGGGCGTGGCGTAGGCGCCGTAGAAGGGGTCGTCCTTCAGGTTGTCCTGCATCGTCTTCATGACGTGGGCCATCGTGTCGAGGCCCACCACGTCGGCGGTGCGGAAGGTGCCGCTCGACGCACGGCCGAGCTTCTTGCCGGTGAGGTCGTCGACCACGTCATACGAGAGGCCGTAGTTCTCGGCTTCCTTCATCGTGGAGAGCATGTTGGCGATGCCGACACGGTTGGCCACGAAGTTGGGCGTGTCTTTCGCGCGCACCACGCCCTTGCCGAGCGCGGTGGTGACGAAGCTTTCGAGCTGGTCGAGGATCTCCGGGCGCGTGGTCGGGGTGGGGATCAGCTCCACCAGGTACATGTAGCGCGGCGGGTTGAAGAAGTGGATGCCGCAGAAACGCGGCTTGATCTCTTCCGGCAGCACTTCGCTGAGCTTGGTGATGCTCAGGCCCGAGGTGTTCGACGCGACGATCGCGTGCGGGGCGATGAACGGGGCGACCTTGGTGTACAGGTCGAGCTTCCAGTCCATGCGCTCGGCGATGGCCTCGATGATGAGGTCGCAGTCGCGCAGCTGCTCGAGGTGCTCTTCGTAGTTGGCCTGCTGGATCAGCGCGACGTCTTCGGGAATGCCCAGCGGCGACGGCTTGATCTTCTTCAGGCCGTCGACCGCCTTGGTGACGATCCCGTTCTTCGGGCCTTCCTTGGCCGGCAGGTCGAACAGCACGACCGGCACCTTCACGTTGACGAGGTGGGCGGCGATCTGCGCGCCCATCACGCCGGCGCCGAGCACGGCGACCTTGCGGACATTGAATCGACTCACGGTCTTCTCCTTGGAACGGGTTTTCTAAGCGGTTGAGAGAGAAAGGTTGTTCTTGTTCTGACGCGGCTCAGTCGGCGGCGAGGAAATCGCGCACCGCAGGCCAATAAATCTCGGGCTCGCCGCGCAGGCCGTGGGTGTGGTCAGCGCGTGCTAGGGTCAGGCGGCTGAGTTGCGCACCGCGGGGTGCCGCGGCTTGCAGGCGGTCGCCGTGGAACACTGGCGTCCAGGTGTCGCCACGGCTGTGGATCAGCAACAGGCGCGACGACGGTTTCAGGTGCTGGATGTTCCATTCCGCGCGCAGGCCACGCTCCATCGCCGGGGCGAAGAAGCGGCCGACCTGCAGCACGGCGTGGGCAAACGGGTACGCCTTCCAGAAGAGCGGCAAGGTGGCGGCGCAGGACTCGGCCACGACGCGGTCGAAGGGGTAGTCCGCATGCGGCATCGCATTGAGCGCGTGCATGGCGCCGAACGAGGCCCCCATCGCATGCACGGGCAGGCCCGGGAAGCGGCGACGCGCCCACTGCCCTGCGGCCACCATGTCGGCGGGCCAGTCGAAGTTGGTCGACGGGCTTTCACCAAAGCCGTTGAAGTCGAACAGCACGACGTGGAAGCCTTCGTCGAGCAGCTTCTGCGCATGGCCGTGGCGCAGCCAGAAGCCTTTGCTCGCCAGGCCCATCGGGTGGGCGCAGACCACCACGCCGCGCACGCTCGCCGACGTCTCGGCGACGACGGCCGCGAGTTCGGCATGGCTGCCGCTGGCGATCCTCACCTGCTGCCAGCCCTCGGCGGGCACGCCCTGCGGCCAGCGCCAGGGCTTCATGAAGCGGCCGAAGAACGGCTTCTTCAGCTGGCGATGCCACCACCAGCGGGCGCCGTTGCGACCGCTCGTCATGCCGTGCCAGGCGGCACCTGCGATGTCACCCATGGCGGGTCACTCGACGCGCACCCAGGTCTGCGAACGGCCGATCATCGGCGTGCCGATGTAGCCCCGCACTTCGAGCTTCTTGTTGTCGGCCGACGGCCGCAGGCGAAGCTTGTAGGTCTTGCCGTTGGCCGGGTCGAGCACGGTGCCGCCGTCCCACTGCGCGGCTTCCTCGGGGTTCTTCTTGGCGCCGGCAATGATGGTGAGGCCGACGATCGGCTTGCCCTTGAGCTCGCCATGGCATTCGTCGCACACCGCGTCGGGCTTGACGGCCGGGTCGAGCAGCTTCTCGATCTTGCCGACGACGACACCACCGCTCTCGGTGATGCGCACGAGCGACTTCTCGACCTTGCTCTTCTCGTCGATGCTCTTCCACAGGCCCACGGGGGTTGCGTTCTGCGCGAACGCCACGCCCGAGACCATCAACGCGGCCGCAGCCGCCAGCAGCTTCTTCATCGCCTGTCTCTCCTGGCTTTTTGTAGATGGAAACGAAAGCGCGGCCAGCTTAGAACAATGCCTCGTCCATCTCCATCAGCGGCTTCAAGCCCGCGCGTGCGGTGCGGATGAGGCTGGCGGTCTCGGGCAGCAGCTTGGCGAAGTAGAAGCGCGCGGTGGCGAGCTTGGCGGTGTAGAACGGGTCGCCCGAGCCTTGTTTCTCGAGCGCGACCTTGGCCATGCGGGCCCAGAAGTAGCCCATCACCAGGTGGCCAGCCACACGCAGGTAGTCGACGGCGGCGGCACCCACTTCGTCTTGATTGCCGAACGCCTTCATGCCGATCTCGGTGGTGAGCTTCACGACCTTCTCGCCCAGCTCGGCCAGCGGGTTCACGAACTCCTGCATGGCTTCGTTGGTGCCTTCGGCTTCGACGAACTCGGTGACGATCTTGCCGAACTTCTTCAACTTGGCGCCGTTGTCACCCAGCACCTTGCGGCCCAGCAGGTCGAGCGACTGGATGGTGTTGGTGCCCTCGTAGATCATGTTGATGCGGGCATCGCGCACGTACTGCTCCATGCCCCATTCCTTGATGAAGCCGTGGCCGCCGTAGACCTGCATGCAGTGCGAAGTGGAGATCCAGGCGTTGTCGGTCAGGAAGGCCTTGACGATGGGGGTGATGAGGGCGACCAGATCACCGCACTCCTTGCGCACGTCTTCATCGTCGCTGCTCAGTTCCTTGTCGAGCTGCAGCGAGGTCCACATGCCGAGCGCGCGGCCGCCTTCGGCGTAGGCGCGGGCGGTGAGCAGCATCTTGCGCACGTCGGGGTGCACGATGATGGGGTCGGCGGGCTTGTCAGCCGCCTTGGGGCCGGACAGGGCACGCATCTGGATGCGGTCCTTCGCGTAGACGACGGCGTTCTGGTACGCCACTTCGGTCAGGCCCAGGCCCTGGTTGCCCACGCCCAAGCGGGCCGCGTTCATCATCACGAACATGGCGGCGAGGCCCTTGTTGGGCTGGCCCACGAGCGTGCCGACGGCGTTTTCGAGCACCAGCTGCGCAGTGGCGTTGCCGTGGATGCCCATCTTCTCTTCGAGGCCGGCGCAGTAGATGCCGTTGCGCTTGCCCAGGCTGCCGTCGGCGTTGACCAGGAACTTGGGCACGACGAAGAGCGAGATGCCCTTGGAACCGGCGGGTGCGTCGGGCAGGCGGGCCAGCACGAGGTGCACGATGTTGGGCGCCATGTTGTGCTCGCCGGCCGAGATGAAGATCTTGGCGCCGGTGATCTTGTAGGTGCCGTCAGCTTGCGGCTCGGCCTTGGTGCGCAGTAGGCCGAGGTCGGTGCCGCAGTGCGGCTCGGTCAGGCACATGGTGCCGGTCCATTCGCCGCTCGTGAGCTTGGGCAGGTAGGTCTTCTTCTGCTCTTCGGTGCCGTGGGCGTGCAGCGCTTCATATGCGCCGTGCGACAGGCCGGGGTACATCGTCCAGGCCTGGTTGGCCGAGTTGAGCATCTCGTAGATGCACTGGTTCACGGTGACGGGCAGGCCCTGGCCGCCATAGGCGGGGTCGCAGCTGAGCGAAGGCCAGCCACCTTCCACGTACTGCTGGTAGGCCTCCTTGAAACCCTTGGGAGGCGTGACCTCGTGCGTTTCCTTGTTCAGCGTGCAGCCCTCTTCGTCGCCGCTGCGGTTGAGCGGAAAGATCACCTGCGACGCGAACTTGCCGCCTTCTTCGAGTACCGCGTTGATGGTGTCGGCGTCGATGTCCTTGTGCGGAGGCAGCGCCTGCAGCTCGCCTGCCACATTGAACACCTCATGCATGAGGAACTGCATGTCGCGCAGAGGCGGGTTGTACTGGGCCATGGTGAAACTCCTTGAATGTTGGAATCGAACGGAAAGTGAAACGGAGAACAGCTGCTCGGGTTATCGGCGAGCGGCGCGTGCCGCTTGACGCTGCGGGGTGGTGTAGTAACTCACCACCCGCTCGAAGCCGATGCGCGCGCGGTCGAGGGCACCCGGCAGGCGCAGGAAACGGGCGTCGTGGTGGACGGCCAGGATGTGGCCGTGAATCTCGAACAGCATCTGCTGGGCATCGGTGTCGTCACGCAGGTGGCCTTCTTCGATGGCCATGCGGATCGCGCGTTCCAGCGCGAGGTGCCAGGCGCGCACCATTTCCACCAGCGCATCGCGCACCGGGCCGGGCCGGTCATCGAACTCCACCGCGCCGCTGATGTAGATGCAGCCCGAATCGAGCTCGACCGACACCCGCTTGATCCAGCGCTCGAAGAGCGCCCGCAGGCGCGGCATGCCGCGCTCTTCGCGCAGCGCGGGGAAGAACACTTCCTCTTCGAACTTGGCGTGGTACTCGCGGATGACCGAGATCTGCAGCTCTTCGCGCGAGCCAAAATGGGCGAACACGCCCGACTTGCTCATTTGCATCACATCGGCGAGCGCACCGATCGACAGGCCTTCCAGGCCCATGTGCGACGCCAGACCCAGGGCAGCCTCGAGGATGGCGGCGCGGGTCTGCTGGCCTTTCTGCAGTTGCCGCGGGGTGTCGCGCAGCGAGCGGGGGTTGGCACTCATGGGTCGTCGTGCAACAGAAATGAAACGAACGATCGTTCTATTCTTACCGACCTGCCCGGCAGAAAGCGAGCCCTTCGTGCGCTGTTTGTCACCTTTTTCTAGGCGTTGTCGCCTAAGAGACTGAAGCACGGGCGAGGGATCAAGGGTTAACCCTTGCTTGGTCACGCGGCCGCCCCACCGGTGCAGGGCGACTCCATCGCTCCGGCGCGTGATCGCTTGATGACACTGTGGCGCCGCCACAGCGAGGCCCCTCCCACCGCTATTGAGCGACTGGCAATGAATGGATTACTCTCGGTCAAGGAGATTGATCCGTGGAAGTGCTGCAACTCGATGTGTCCGGCCGCCCGCAATCGTGGATCTCGGCCAAGGAAGCGGCGGTCATCTATGCCAGCGACGGCATCGCCTGGACCCTCGGCGATGCGTTCTACGTGCTGCGCGGTGGCATGCAACGCCGCACCGGCCTTCAATCGCGCATCGAAGTGCACCCGATCATCGCGGTGCGCGGCGCCATCCCCAGCCGCGCATGGCGGCAGACGCCCGCGCTCTCCAACCCCAAGCTCTTCGCCCGTGACCGCCAGGTCTGCGCCTACTGCGCCGGGCATTTCCACACCGACGACCTGACGCGCGAGCACATCGTGCCCACGTCGCGTGGCGGCCACGACACGTGGATGAATTGCATCACCGCCTGCCGCGCCTGCAACGGCCACAAGGGCAACCGCCTGCCCGAAGAGGCCAACATGACGCTGATGTACCTGCCCTACGTGCCGAGCCTCCACGAGGACATGATCCTGCGCGGCCGGCGCATCCTCGCCGACCAAATGGAGTTCTTGCTGGCGAGCGTGCCTCGCCACAGCAGGCTTCGCTCCTAGCCGATCGCCTCCAGGTCGGCCTCGACCTGTTGCGCCGTGATGAACTGGATCGCGTGCCAGCCGTGCGCGCGCGCGATCTCCACGTTCTTGGCCACGTCGTCGATGAACACCGTCTGCGAGGGCTCGATGCCGAAGCGCTTCGTGGCAAGTTCGAAGATCTCGGGCTCAGGCTTGATGAGCTTCACGCGCGACGAGAACACCCCATCGGTGAAACGCGAGAAGAACTCGTGCGTGCTCTCCAGGTGCACCGCGTAGGGCTCGGGCATGTTGGACAGGAAGTACAGCCGGTGGCCGTTCTCATGCAGGCGATGCAGGAGGTCGACCGTTTCCTTCTGCGCCTCGAGTTCGCCCGGCACCGCGTCGATCACGGCCTGCACTTCGCCCAGCTCAAAACCCAGGCGCTCGGCGATCAGCGGTGCCAGCTCCGGCACCTCGATCGTGCCGCGGTCGAAGCGGCCCCAGTCGCCTTCGTAGTTCTGGAAGAAGTCGGCCACCAGCTGCTGTGCCGCGGCTTCGTCGACGGCGCGGTGCGGCAGCGTGCGCTTGAGCAGCTCCTTGGGGCGCCACTGGAAGACGACGCCGCCGAAGTCGAACACCACGTGCATCTTCATGCGCGCAGTCTGGTCATCAGGCCGGCGGTGGACGCGTCGAGCCCGTCGGTGTCACCCGAAGCGAAGCGCGGCAGCAGGTCGTTGCACAAGGCCTTGCCGAGCTCCACACCCCATTGGTCGAAGCTGTTGATGCCCCACAGCACGCCGGCGGTGAAGACGCGGTGCTCGTACATCGAGATCAAGGCGCCCAGGCTGCGCGGCATGAGCTCGTCGAGCATCAGCGTGGTGCTGGGCCGATTGCCGGGGAAGGTGCGGTGGCGTGCGACGGTCGCGGCATCCAGCTCGCGCGACGCGGTCGGTGCCTTCTCGCCCAGCGCCTGCTCCGTGCTCTTGCCCAGCATCAGCGCCTGGCTTTGCGCCAAGCCGTTGGCCAGCAGCTTGGTGTGCAAGTCGGCGAGGCCATGCGTCGGCCGCTTGACGAGGATGAACTCGACCGGCACGACGTCGGTGCCCTGGTGCAGCATCTGGAAGTACGCATGCTGCCCGTTGGTGCCCGGCTCGCCCCAGACCACCGGGCTGGTGCCGTAGGGCAGGCGCGCGCCGGTGAAGTCGACGCACTTGCCGTTGCTTTCCATCTCCAGCTGCTGCAGGTAGGCCGGCAGGCGGCGCAGGCCCTGGTGGTACGGCGCGACGCTGCGGCTCGTGAAGCCGTGGAAGTTGCGGTACCAGACGTCGAGCAGCCCCAACAGCACCGGCAGGTTCTGCGCGAGCGGTGCCTCGGCGAAGTGGCGGTCCATCGCGTGCGCGCCGGCCAGCAGGGCGCGGAAGTGGTCGGCGCCGATGGCGAGCGCAATCGGCAGGCCAATGGCCGACCACATCGAATAGCGGCCCCCTACCCAGTCCCAGAAGCCGAAGGTGGTGTCGATGCCGAACTCGGCTGCGGCCTTCACGTTGGTGGTGGTGGCGACGAAATGCTTGTGCGTGTCGGTGCCGCCGTGCTCCAGGAACCAGGCCTTCGCCACCTGGGCGTTGGCCATCGTCTCCTGTGTGGTGAAGGTCTTGCTCGCGATGATGAAGAGCGTCTCGGCCGGCTTCAGCTCGCGCAGCACCGGCGTGATGTCGTGGCCATCGACGTTGGAGACAAAGTGGAAGCTGAGCCCGCGGTGGCAGAAGGCATCGAGCGCCGGCACCACCATCTGCGGGCCGAGGTCACTGCCGCCGATGCCGATGTTGACGATGTGGCGGATGCCGCTCTTCGCGGTGTCGCGCACCGTCTCCACAAACGCGAGCATGCGGTCGAGCACCTCGTGCACCTCGGCGTTGAAGGCCGAACGGCCACGCGGGGCGCGCAGCGCGGTGTGCAGCACGGCGCGGCCCTCGGTGAGGTTGGCCACGTCGCCGCGCAGCATGGCGTCGCGGCGTGCTTCGAGCCGGCATTCGGCGGCGAGGTCGAGCAGGAAGCGCTGCGTCGCCACGTCGATCAAATTCTTCGACAGGTCGGCAAACACCTCGGGTGCCTCGACCTTGAAGGAATCGAAGCGGCCGGGGTCGCGGGCGAAGGCTTCGCGCAGGTCAAGGTCGCGCCCGTGCGCCTCGAAGTGCCCGGCCAGTGCGGCCCAGGCTTCGGTCTGGTCGCAGCGAGGACCGGCGGTCATCGAGGAGGTCGTCACTTGAGCCCCTCGATCATCTTGTCGAGCTTGATTGCGTCGGCCGCAAACGCGCGGATGCCTTCGGCGAGCTTTTCAGTCGCCATCGCGTCTTCGTTCAAGGCGTAGCGGAAGCTGGCTTCGTTGAACGTGACCGCGTGGATGCTGGACTTGCGGGCGCTTTCGGCGTCGAGCCGGCGCACGATGGGCGCGTCGCTGGCCTGCAGCTGCGCGAGCAGCTCGGGGCTGATGGTCAGCAGATCGCAGCCCGCCAACGCCACGATCTGGCCGACGTTGCGGAAGCTCGCGCCCATCACCTCGGTGTCGATGTCGAACTTCTTGTAGTAGGTGTAGATCTGCGTCACCGACTTCACGCCGGGGTCGTTGACGCCCGCGTTCGCGGCCTCGTCCCAGCCGCTGCCGGCCGACTTCTTGTACCAGTCGTAGATGCGGCCGACGAAGGGCGAGATGAGCCGCACGCCGGCATCGCCGCACGCCACGGCCTGGCAGAAGGAGAAGAGCAGCGTGAGGTTGCAGTGGATGCCCTCGTGCTCGAGGATGCGCGCGGCCTGGATGCCTTCCCACGTGGCGGCAATCTTGATCAGCACCCGCTCGCGGCCGATGCCTGCGGCCTCGTACATCGCCATGATGCGGCGCGCCCGCTGCACGGTGCAGGCGGTGTCGAAGCTCAGGCGCGCATCGACTTCGGTCGACACACGGCCCGGCACCACCTTCAGGATCTCGCGGCCGAAGCGCACCAGCACCTCGTCGACCACCTGTTCCATCGGCTGGCCCTTGTGCGCGGCCACGGTTTCGGCCAGCAGCGGCGCATATTCGGGCTGCTGCACGGCCTTGAGGATGAGCGAGGGGTTGGTGGTCGCGTCGCGCGGGGCGAACGCGCCGAGCTGCTTGAAATTGCCCGTGTCGGCGACGACCGTGGTGTGCTGTTTGAGCTGATCGAGTTGGTTCATGGTGAAGGCCTGGTGCGACGTTGACGATGATTAGAACCCGAGCCCGCGGTGGGGTTCTCGAAGCCCCCGCGTGTTTGACGGCTCAACGAAACAGGGGCATCATCCGCGATGAAACAAAGTTACATCCTAGCGCACGGCTAGGCACTGCAGATGTCCTTCGATCTGGTTTTTTTCGGTGGTACCGGCGACCTCACCTGGCGCAAGCTGATGCCGGCCTTGTTTCAAGCCTTCCGCCACGGCAAGCTGCCGGCCGGCGGGCGCATCCTCGCCGTCGCACGAGACGAGCAGAGCGACGAGAAGTACCGCGCCTGGCTCAAGGAACGCTTCCAAGACGTGGAAGGTGCCAAGCGCCCGAGCGACGAGGAGTTCGCCCGCTTCGCCGAGCTGCTGCACTACCTTCGCATGGACCTCTCGCAGCCGGCCGACTACGCCCGGCTGAAGACCTGGCTGCAGGCGCGCAATGCCGACACGGCGGTGCTCTACCTCGCCACCAGCCCGCACCTCTTCCCGCAGATCTGCGAGCAGCTGGGCGCGGCCGGGCTCAACGCCCCGCACATCCGCGTGGTGCTCGAAAAGCCGCTCGGCCATGACCTCGCCAGCGCCCAGGAGATCAACCGCGTGGTGCGCTCGGTGTTCAGCGAGACGCAGGCCTTCCGCATCGACCACTACCTCGGCAAACCCTCGGTGCAGAACCTGATGGCGCTGCGCTTCGGCAACGTGCTCTTCGAGCCGCTGTGGCGCCGCGAGAGCATCGCCAACATCCAGATCACGCTGGCCGAAGGCATCGGCGTGGGCACGCGCGGCGACTTCTACAACCGCACCGGCGCGCTGCGCGACATGATCCAGAACCACGCGCTGCAGCTGCTCACGATGGTGGCAATGGAGCCGCCGTCGAGCCACGATGCCGATGCGATCCGCGACGAGAAGCTCAAGGTGCTGAAATCGCTGAAGCCCTTCACCGAAGAGTCGGTGGCGCGTGACGTGGTGCGCGGCCAGTACCGCGCCGGCACGGCAGGCGGGCAGTCGGTGCCCGGCTACCAACAGGAGCAGAAGGTGCCGGCGGGCAGCACCTGCGAGACCTTCGTGGCGCTGCGCACCGAGATTCAGAACTGGCGCTGGGCCGGCGTGCCCTTCTACCTGCGCACCGGCAAGCGGCTCGCCGCGCGCGATGCGCAGATCGTCGTCAACTTCCGCCCCACGCCGCACAACATCTTCCCGGGCGTGAGCCAGCCCAACAAGCTCGTGATCAAGCTGCAGCCGGAGGACGGCCTCGAGCTGCACCTGCTCGCCGCCAAGGGCACGGGCCAGCAGGAGATGCTCGCGCCGGTGTCGCTCGACCTCGACTTCGACAAGGCCTTCGCCGAGAACCGCGTGGGCGCCTATGAGCGCCTGCTGCTCGACGCGATCGCCGGCCGGCTCAACCTCTTCGTGCGCAGCGACGAGCAGGAGCAGGCGTGGCGCTGGGTCGAGCCCATCCTGCAGGCCTGGGCGAAAGACACCACCGGCCCGCGCCCCTATGCGGCCGGCACCTGGGGCCCGGCCGCGGCGAGCGCACTGGTCGCCCGCGACGGCTTCGCCTGGTCCGAGGAACAATGAGTTCCATGCTCGATCGCATCCGCGCCTCCCTGCCCGCCCTGCCGCCCGCCGAGCAGCGCGTGGCCAAGCTGCTGCTCAACGACTCGCGCAGCTTCGCCACCCTGCCCGTCAGCGAGCTGGCCAAGCGGGCCCACGTGAGCAAGCCGACCGTGGTGCGCTTCTGCCGCAGCGTGGGCTACGACGGGCTGGCCGACTTCAAGCGCAAGCTGGCAGGCAGCGTCAACGAAGGCGTGCCCTTCGTGCACCGTGCCGTCGATGAAGACGACAAGGTCGACGATGTGATCGTGAAGGTGATCGACAACGCGGTGAGCGCCTTGCTCAAGTACCGCAACGATGCGGCGGGCCTCGCCTTCGACCGCGCGGTGGCCGCGCTCGTGGCGGCCGGCAAGGGCGGCCGACGCATCGAGTTCTACGGCGTGGGCAATTCGGGCATCGTGGCGCAGGACGCGCAGCACAAGTTCTTCCGCCTGGGCGTGAATGCCGCGGCCATCAGCGACAGCCATGTGCAGGTGATGAGCGCCACCATGCTGCAGCCCGGCGACTGCGCGGTGATCATCTCCAACTCGGGCCGCAGCCGCGACCTGATCGACGTGGCCGAGATCGCGCGCAAGAAGGGGGCGACCACCATCTTCATCACGACGAGCGGCTCGCCGCTCGCGGCCATGGGGCAGTCGGGATCGCAGCAGGTGCTGCTGCCGGTCGACCACCCGGAAGACTTCGACCGCTACAGCCCGATGGTGTCGCGACTGCTACACCTCTTGGTGATCGACATCCTTACCACCAGCGTGGCGCTCAAGCTCGGCAAGGAGCTGCGCCCCATGCTGCAGGACATCAAGCGCAACCTGCGCAGCAAGCGCTACGCGGTGCCGAGCTGAAGTTGCGTCAAGCCGCCTGGTCGTCGGGCGGCATCAGGAGCACGTCGACGCCATAGAGGCGTGCCAGCTCCGCCAGCTTCTTGGGTGCATTGCGCACCGCGAAGCCCTTGCGCCAGCCCGTGGCCAGCCGCTGGCATTCCAGCAGCACGGCCAGGGCCGACGAGTCGAACTGCTGCAAGCCCGAGGCGTCGATCATCACGACCGACTGGTGGGCCTGCGACTGGGCTTCCTGCTGCAAGGCCTGCGACAGCATGCGCTGCGCATCGCGGGCCTCTTGCAGCGTGACGGTGGCGGGCAGTACCAGCATCGCGTTCGGCCGTTCAGCTCTTGGCGCTGGCCGACGCCTTGTTGCGCTCGGCCAGCTTGGCGATCAAGCCATCGATGCCGCCCGCGCTGATCTCCTGCGCGAAGGTGTTGCGGTAGTTCTCGACCAGCCAGATGCCCAGCACGTTGACGTCGTAGATCTTCCAGCCGTCGCCGGCCTTTTCGAGGCGGTAGTCGAGCTGGATCGGGTCGCCCTTGCCACGGATCTCGGTGCGCACCAGCACCTCGGTGTCACCGGCGGCAGCCCGCAGGGGCTTCATCTGCACCGTCTGGTCCTTCACTTGCGCCAGCGCACCGGAATACGTGCGCACGAGCAGCGTCTTGAATTCGTCTTGCAGGCGCTTCTGCTGCTCGGGTGAGGCCTGGCGCCAGTAGCGGCCCACGGCGGAAGAGGTCATGCGTTGGAAGTTCACATGCGGCATGACCTTCTGTTCGACCAGCTGCATGACCTTGTTGACGTCACCCGCCTGGATGGACTTGTCGGCCCGTGCGGCTTCGAGCACTTCGTTGGAGACCTGCTTGACCAGCGCATCGGGGGCCTGCTGGGCAAACGCCGTGCCCGACGCTGCGGCCGCTACGGCCAGCGCCGAGACCCATGTCATGAAACGTCGACGAAGAAGAAGCATTGGAAATCCTTTCAGGGCTCGCGCCATGCGGCACGGTCCAAGTTGGAGACACGTGTGCCGGCTGAGTTCAACGATCAACGCGGCGGCGGGCGCCGCGGTTGGCAGCATTACACAACAGCAACATGCGCCTCAGCGGCTCGCCTCCGACGGGGCCGAGGCTCCAGACGCTGCCGGCGCAGGGGCTTTGGGTGCCGGCTCGGCGGGCGGCTCGGCGTCGTCTTCCGGCTCTTTCTCTTCAGGCGGATCGCCGTCGTACACGAGGTTGCGGCGGCGTTGCAGATAGGCATCGCGCACGAACACGTATTTGTCGAGCGCGATGTCGTTGAGCATGCCGGTTGCCCCGAGCAGGTTGGCTCGCTGGTTGACGGCCTGCAGCCCGGCGGTGGCGAGCTTGGCGGTGTTGCTGTGCATGGCCAGGGCCGGCGAGACCTGCACGTCGAGCGGCAGGGCGATGGAGTCGCGCAAGGTCGAGGGGCCGATCACCGGCCACACCACGTAGGGGCCGGGCGCCATGCCCCAGTAACCGAGCGTCTGGCCGAGGTCTTCACCCTGGCGATCGGCGCCGAACTCGCTGGCCACGTCGAGAAAGCCACCCAGCCCGAACAAGGTGTTGGTGCCCACGCGCACCATGTCCTGCAGGCCGTTGCTGAACTTGCCCTGCAACATGTTGTTGACTGCCGACCACACGTCGGACACGTTGCCAAAGAAGTTGTTGACGCCCCGGCGCACCGGCTCGGGCACGACCTTGGTGTAGGTCGTGGCGGCAGGCTTCAGCACGGCCTCGTCGACCTTGTCGTTGAATTTGTAGACCTTGCGGTTCCAGCGCTCCCACGGGTCGATGCGCTCGGAGCGCGACACCGGGCCCGACGGTGTGCTCGTCGTCGCACAGCCGGTGAGCAGCACCACCCACAGTGCCGCGAGCACGAGTGACAGTCTGCGCATCACTTCTTCGTGCCAGCGGGGGCCGGTGACGGCGCCGGGGCAGGCGATCCGGCGTCGGCCGCCTTGTTGTAGAGGAACTGGCCGATGAGGTTTTCGAGCACCACGGCCGACTGCGTCTGCGTGATGACGTCACCCGGCGCCAGGTTCTTCTCCGACGCGCCCGGCTCCAGGCCGAGGTACTGCTCGCCCAGCAGGCCGGCCGTGAGGATCTTGGCCGAGCTGTCTTTCGGGAACACGAACTTCTTCTGCATCTGCAGCACCACGCTCGCCTGGTAGGTCTTGTCGTCGAAGCCGATCGACTCGACACGCCCCACCACCACGCCAGCGCTCTTGACCGCGGCGCGTGGCTTCAGGCCGCCGATGTTGTCGAACTTCGCGGTGACCGGGTAGGTTTCATCGAAGTTCAGCGTCAGCAGGTTGCCGGCCTTGAGTGCGAGGAAGAGCACCGCCGCCGCACCGACCATCACGAAGAGGCCCACCCACAGGTCCTGACGCGCTTTCTGCATGTCGTCTTTCTCCCATCAAATCGAAAACATCATCGCCGTCATGACGAAGTCCAGCGCCAGCACCGAGAGCGAGGCCATCACCACCGTGCGCGTGGTGGCGGCCGACACACCTTCCGGCGTGGGGCGGCAGAAGTAACCCTGCAGCAAGGCCACGAAGGTGACCGTGAAGCCGAACACCACGCTCTTGATCACGCCATTGCCGACGTCGGCCCAGACCTCCACGCCGCCTTGCATCTGCGACCAGAACGCCCCTTCGTCGATGCCGATCATCTTCACCGCGACCAGCCAGCCGCCAATGATGCCCACGGCGCTGAAGACCGCGGCCAGCAGCGGCATCGCGATCACGCCGGCCCAGAAGCGCGGTGCCAGCACCCGCTTCACCGGGTCGACGGCCATCATCTCCATCGCGGCGAGCTGCTCACCGGCCTTCATGAGGCCGATCTCTGCCGTGAGCGAAGTGCCGGCGCGGCCCGCGAAGAGCAGCGCCGTGACCACCGGGCCGAGCTCGCGCACCAGCGACAGCGCCACCATCAGCCCCACGGCCTCGGTCGAGCCGAAGTCCGACAGGATGTAGTAACCCTGCAGGCCGAGCACGAAGCCAACGAAAAGGCCTGAGACGGCAATGATCGACAGCGACAGGTTGCCGAGCAGGAACACCTGCGTCACCACCAGCTGCAGGCGCCGGAACGTGGGTGCCACCAGCGCGACGAGGCGCACGAAGAGGCGTGCGGCGACGCCGATGTCGACCAGCTTGGTGCGCACCTGCTGGCCCACACGGGCGGGGTGGAGCCAGCCGATCATGCGCGGCCTCCCAGGCCGAAGTCTTCGGCCACCGGCACCGCCGGGTAGTGGAAACGCACCGGGCCATCCGACTGACCGCCGACGAACTGGCGCACGAGCGGGTCGTCGCTCGCCCGCATCTCGGCCGGTGTGCCTTGCGCCGCGATGCGGCCGTTGGCGATGAAGACCACCTGGTCGGCGATGAGGAAGGTCTCGTCGACGTCGTGCGAGACCACGATGCTGGTCACGCCCAGGGCATGGTTCAGGTCCTTGATCAGCGTGGCGGCCACGCCCATCGAGATCGGGTCCAGGCCGGCGAAGGGCTCGTCGTACATGATGAGGTCGGGGTCGAGCGCGATCGCACGCGCGAGCGCCACGCGCCGCGCCATGCCGCCCGACACCTGCGAGGGGAGGAGGTCGCGCGCGCCGCGCAGCCCCACCGCGTTGAGCTTCATCAGCACCAGGTCGCGGATCATGGCTTCCGACAGATCGGTGTGCTCGCGCAGCGGAAACGCGACATTCTCGAAGACGGACAGGTCGGTGAAGAGGGCCCCGAACTGGAACAGCATGCCCATGCGCCGACGCAGGGCATACAGCCCCTTGGTGTCGAGCGTGGCCATGTCGACACCGTCGAACATGACCTGCCCGCTCATGGGCTCGAGCTGCCGCCCGATCAGGCGCAGGACGGTGGTCTTGCCGCCCCCGGAAGTGCCCATCAGCGCGAGCACCTTGCCGCGGGGCACGGTGAGGTTCACGCCTTCGAGAATGACCCGGTCGCCGTAGCCGCAGGTGACGTTGCGCAGTTCGATCATCGCGATGGGCCTGTTGACTCCTGGAGCAGGTTTGAGGATTTGCGGCTCGCGCTGACAGGCGGACCGCTTTGAAGGACGCCCGGCATCGCAGAGGCCGGCGCGGCGCAGAGAATGTAGCGCAGGCGCGCATGACCTTGCTGCCGGTCTCGCGGCCCGGCGCATTCTCACCAGGATGGCAACCTCGAGCGATTTTTTGCGATACCCCTTCAAGGCGGGCCGCTCTGTGGCCGTGGCGCTTCTGGTCGTCGCCGTCTCTCTCGGGCACGTGTCGCTGCCATGGCTGTTGCAATACAGCAGCCGGCAAATCCAGTTCACGTCTAGCTTGCCGCCGGAGGCCGTGACGGTGGTCACGCTGAAAAGCGTTCCTGACACATCACCCGCCGCACCACCCGTCGTCACAGCGAAACCCGACACGCCGCGCCCACCGGCTACCCGGAGCACACCTGCGCCACGAGTGTCGACACCGCAGGCCGCCCCGGCCTCCGCGGCAGCCGCCGCGCCTGCGACCGCTGCGTCGGCCGCACCGCTGGACGACACCGGAGGGGAAGCCGCGTTGCTCTACGCCTTGAGTGGCCAGTTCGGTGGCCATGCCGTCGGGGGCAGCGCCACCTTGCAGTGGAAGCTCGAGCCGAGCGGCTACCTCTTGTCGCTGCAAGTGACGGGATCGCGGCAGTTCAAGACCGTCTTCGCATGGGAACTCAGGACACGCGGCCGCTCCTCCAGCGGAAGCATGCACCCCGATGTCTATGAAGAAGAGCTGCGCACCGCGGGCGAGGGCCAGCAGTCAGTGGCGGTGCCGTTTTCGGACAGCCCCACGCACGACCCCGGGGCCGGCCCGAGACTCGACCCCTTGAGCGCATTGCTGAAGCTGTGCAACGACCTGCACCTGCGCCATCAAGAGGAAGCATCGCAGCCCTACCCCGTCGTTGTGCGACTGGGGAGCCGCAGCCTGCACCTGAGCTTCGCGCGTGAAGGTGAGGAAGAGCTGCCCACCTCGTGGGGAAACCTGCGCACCGAGAAATACGTCACGAAGTATCCCAACGAGTTCTACATCGGCCCCCGCGTCACGCTGTGGCTGGCACAGGGCTTCCGCCACGCACCCGTGCGGGTGAGGGTCGAAGAGCAAGACCTCGCCAGGCTCGATTTCGACCTGCTGTCCGAGCCGGTCGCCTTTCCCGCTTGGCGTTAGGGCCCGGCGCCCCGGCAAGAGCTGCGCCGCCGTCCGTCGGCCACAAGCTGCCTCCCGTCGAAACGCCCGCGACGGGCCTTGTCGCCGTCACTATGCTGGCCACATTCAGAATTTCTCCCCATTCCGCCATGAACAAGGGCCTTCAGATGTCGACCGACCACCACGCCGCCTCCCGTTTCGCCCGTGGCTTCACGCTGATTGAAGTGATGATCGTGGTGGCCATCGTGGCCATCCTGGCCACGGTGGCGCTGCCGAGCTATCGGGACTACATCCTGCGCGGCCACCTCGTCGATGGCACCAATGGTCTCCTGACGATGAGAGCCGACATGGAGCGTTACTTTCAGGACAACCGCACCTACGCATCGACCGGGGGCTTCAACCCGCCCTGTTTGACCCCTCGCATCACTGACGCTTTCACCGTGAGCTGCGAAGCGGCTCCTGGCGCCTCCGCGTATGTCCTGACAGCTCGAGGCCGGAATGCCGCGAATGGCTTTGTTTTCACGCTCACCCAGGTCGACGCCCGCGACACCACGGGGATCCCGACTGGCTCCAATTGGGGCGTGCCGAATTCCGGCTGCTGGCTCATGAAGCGGGGCCAAACGTGCTGAGCCCCAACGTGCGTCGCCCGCGTGCCGGCGGCAGCGCCCATCCGCGCGGATTCACCCTCATCGAATTGGTGATCACCTTGGCGCTGTTTGGCTTGCTCTTCAGCCTGGCGCTGCCGTCGTTGAGCACCTGGATCCGCAACAACAACATCCGCAGCACCGCCGAGATCTTGCAAAGTGCCCTGCGGACTGCGCAGCAGGAAGCCGTGCGTCGCAACCGCACGGTGGTGTTCTTCCTGACCTACGCCACGCCGATGATGGGTGCACCGGCAGGGTTCGGCGGGCGCAACTGGGTCATCCAATATGTGCCCACAGCAATCGACACGCCGGTAGCGCCAGAGCCCGTGGTGCAAACCGGCCGGATGAGCGAAGTCGGCTCCAACAGCGTTTTGGCCCTCGCGACCAATACGCTTGGCAACGTCACCGCCATCTGCTTCAACTCGAGCGGCCGGATGACCACCGCGACCGCGGCGACGACGGGCGTTCCCAACGGCGACTGCAACGCAGCGGTCACCACCTTCAACATCACGCAGGCCACCGGCACCACCGACCGCCCCTTGCGCGTGATGGTCGACATCGGCGGCCGGGTGCGCATGTGCGACCCGAACCGCCCCTCCACCGCCCCTGAGGGATGCTGATATGCAGCGCAGAACTTCCAAACCCCAACAGGCCGGCTTCACGCTGATCGAAGTCCTTGTGGCGATCCTGATCTGCTCCATAGGCCTGCTCGGGCTCGTGGGCTTGCAATCGCGGGCGATGCAGTACTCGGTCGGCGCGGAAGACGTGACCCGCGCTGCGCGACTGGTGGACGAAGCCGTCTGGGCCATCCAGGACCAGGGGACGCTGCCCTTGCGCCAGTCGGCCTACGACGCCTGGCGGCAGCGCGTCCAGGACCCGGCGGTCGGCTTCGCCTACGGGGAAGGCGAGATCGTCCCCGACCCTGCCGTGGCCGGGGTCGTTCGCATCACGATCACCTGGAACCCGCCGGATTCCCCCAACGGCGCGCAGCCTCGCCGCTACACCACGGAAGTGGGCCTATGAGATCCACCATGCATAAGTCCGCCCGACCGGCCTCCAAGGGCTTCTCGCTCATCGAGCTGCTGGTGGCCATGGCCATCGGCCTCGTGGTAACACTCGTGATCACGCGCGTGCTGATGCTGTCCGAAGGCCAGAAACGCACGTCGACGGCGCTCAACGACACTGTCCAATCGGGCGCCTATTCGAGCTTCGTGCTGGAGCGCGCTATCCGGCAAGCCGGCACCGGCTACACCCAGAAGCTCACCGAACTCTTCGGCTGTCGCATCAATGCCGCCAGCGTGACCGCCGGTGGCCCCCTCTTGCCGGCCACTGCCCCCTTCGACGCTCCGTTTGCCGCCGCGGCGCAGATGCGGCGCTTGGCCCCGGTGCTGATCGAGAAGAACGCCGCCGACTCGGGCGGAGAAACCCGCGGCGACGTCATCACCGTGCTCTCGGGTGCGGGCGGCAAGAGCGAAATGCCCATGCGGGCCACGTCGTTCAACCTCGCTCTGCCGATGAGCTTTTCTCTGCCGTTCACGGGCGAGTACAACGTGGGTGACCTCGTTCTCATCGGCGGAGACCGTGCCGCTGGCGGGCAACGGGAATGCATGGTGCAGCAGGTCTCGGCCATTGCCGGCAAATCGCTGATCCTCGGCGGCGATTACTTCACTGCGACGGGGAACACCGTCAACTTCGCCGACTTCGCCACCATGAGCGTCGTGTACGCCGCGCAGATCGGCAAGGGACAGCCGGCCCTGCCCGCACCGCAGACACCGCCGAATCCCCCGCTCTTCCAGATGTTCGCCGTGGGCGACAACAACACCCTCTTCGCTCTCGATCTGCTGAAGACAGGCTCGACCGCGGTGGCCAACCAGCCGCAGCCGGTGTCCGATAACGTGGTCGAAGTCCGTGCCTTGTATGGCATCGACGCCAACTTTGATCACCAGGTCGACACCTGGTGGGACCCGGCCACCTCGCCTTTCACCTATGCCGAGCTGACGAACGGATCGGGCGTCGCCCTCGGCAACCTGAAGCGCATCAGCTCCATTCGCCTCGGCCTGATCACCCGCTCGCCAGTGCAGGAGAAGCTGCGCGACGACGGCACGCCGATCAGCCCCGAACAAGTCGTGTTGTTCCCCGGCCTCACGAGTTCGGGTGGTGCCCAGCTGCAGTACGTCAGAACGCTGACGGCCGATGAGCGGAATTTCCGCTACCGCACCTACGAAACCATCATCCCGTTGCGCAACATGCAATTTGCACCCCTGCCATGAAGATCCGCCCCACGCGAATTCAATCTGGCCGCCCACTCGGCCGCGAACGTGGCGTCGTGCTGCTGTTCGCCCTCATTGCCGTGCTCATCATGATGATCGGCGCGGTGGCCCTGGTCAGGTCGTTCAACAGCTCCCTGCTGAACACCGGAAGCCTGGCGTTCAAGAAAGACCTCGTCCACCGCAACGAAGCGGCGATCGCCCGGGTCATCGCGATGGCCAAGGAGCCGACCCGACTGGCGGACCCGGCCGTTTCCGCAGCGCTGTATCCGACGATGAACTACAGCCCGCAGATCCTGAACTACAACTACCAGGGCATTCCCAACCTGCTGCTGATGAACGACGCCGACTTCAACAGCTCGGGCGTGGCCAACAGCAGCCGCGACATCGTGATCGCCGACGATGGTGTCCGGCTGCGCTACGTGATCGACCGGCAGTGCGACCGAGACGGCGCTCCGTCTAACGACAACTGCGTGACGGGTGCAGGAGGCCCTCCCGGCGGCAGCGCCGACAAGCCGATCCGTGCAGAAGACGCCAGCAGCGGCGGCTCCGGTGCGCTCACGGTCGTGCCGGTCTACAGGCTGTCGATCCGCGCCACCGGCCCGAAGGGCACCCTGGCCTTCTATCAAACCACCTTCACGCTCCAGTGAGGCACCCCATGTTCCAGAACACCTTTACCTCGCTGCGCCGGTCGCTTGTGACCCTTGGCGCCGGCACCCTGGTTGCAGCGGGTTCGCTCGTGCAGGCGCAGACGCCGCTGGCCGACCAGCCTCTCTTCACCAACAACCCCGTGCCGGGCAACCTGGCCCTGGCGCTGTCGGTCGAATTCCCGACCGCGGTGAGCGTCGCCCACATCGGCAACTACTCGAGCGCCAGAACCTACCTCGGCTACTTCGACCCAGCCAAGTGCTACAGCTATCGCTCCAGCGCAACCGACAGCACCACCGCGCCCAACACCACCGCCCCAGACAGCTATTTCTACCCCGTCGCCATGGCCTCAGCGACGCGCACCTGTAGCGGCCAGTGGAGCGGCAACTTCCTCAACTGGGCGACGATGCAGACCATCGACCCGTTCCGCTGGGCGCTGACAGGTGGATCCCGCGTGATCGACACCGCGAGCCTCACGGTCCTGGAAAAGGCCTGGGCGTCCGGCCAAGGCGGTACCGGCAACTTCCCGAACCGTTCCATCACGAACAGCACCGTGCTCACGGGCGCCACGCCGCTCACGTCGCTGTCGCGCATCTACATGCGCGTTGAAAGCATGGGCAATCGCCTTCGTTTCAGTAACAACGAGAGCAACCTCACCAACGGCACGGCACCCGTTCACTACGACAACACGACCGGCGCCAACAACGTCGTCTATGAAGTGTTCGGCCGTGTGAAGGTCTGCGACAGCGCCGTCGGCATCGAATCGAACTGCAGAGCCTACGGCTCGAACTACAAACCCGAAGGGCTGATCCAGCAGTATTCCGATCGGATTCGTTATAGCGCCTTTGGTTATCTCAACGACGGCAGCCATCTGCGCGACGGCGGGGTGCTGCGCGCGCGCCAGAAGTTCGTGGGCCCGACCCAACCCGTCGTGGGCTCCCCACCCACTGTCAACCCGGCGCGCGAGTGGAGCGCCACCACTGGCGTCTTCAACGTCAACCCTGACGCCGCAGACGCTGCCACCACCGCAACCATCTTCAACACCCCGGTGGCCAACAGCGGCGTCATCAACTATCTCAACAAGTTCGGTGCCTCGGGTACCTACAAGACCTATGACCCGGTTGGGGAGCTCTATTACGCCGCGGTGCGCTACTTCAAGAACCTCGGCAACATCGACAGCTGGACCAGCGTGGGCAGCGCAGGCCCCGGCATGCGGGCGCAGTGGGTCGACAACTTCCCGGTGATCACCACCTGGGACGACCCGATCCAATACTCCTGCCAACGCAACTTCATCCTGGGCATCGGCGACGCCAACACACACGCCGACAAGAACGTCCCGGGCGCCGGATCGCTCACCGCCAACGAGCCCACCAAGCCGAGCTTTGGCGACACGATCAACGCCGTCACGTCGACCAACCGCATCGGCGTGATGGAAGGGCTCGGTGCCTCCCTAGGCACCGTCAACCCCTACAACGGCTGCTGTACCAACAACAGCGCGTTGATGGCCGGCATTGCCTACGACGTGCACACCCGCGACATCCGACCCGACGTCAATTCGCAGCCGAACACCCTGGGCGTGCAGACGATCTCGACCTACTGGCTCGACGTCATGGAGTACCAGACCCTGAAGCCGAACAACCAGTTCCTGCTGGCGGCGAAATATGGTGGCTTCGAGGTGCCGGACGGGTTCAACCCCGCCACCCGCACCACGGCCTTGCCGGAAGCCTGGTGGCACACGAACACCGACACCCTGCCGAATAGCGGCGGGCCACGCCCCGACAACTACTTCACCGCCGGCGCGCCGGACCAGATGATCGCCGGGCTGACACGAGCCTTCTTCGACATCGCATCGCGCATCCGTGCCTACACCACCTCGTTCTCGACCACGCTGCCCCAGGTCGCGCAGACCGGCAACGCCAGCTTCTCTACGCTCTACGACTCGCAGAGCTGGACCGGTGAAGTCCAGGCAAACGTGTTGAATTTCGACACCGTGACCGGCAACCCGGTGCTGGAGCAGCCGCCCGTCTGGTTCTTCTCGACCCGCCTTGAAACACAGGCCGGCAGCGGGGGCTGGAACACGGGCCGTCGCATCGCGAGCTGGGACCCTGTCTCGCGAACCGCCGTGGCGTTCCGTGCGACGGGCAGCTCGCGCCTGACTGATTCGCAGCTGGCCACGCTCGACACCGGCTATGACGCCACCAACGACAGCGCGAACTACCTCAACTACCTGCGCGGGGATCGCACCAACGAGATCAACTCGACGGTGACGGGCAGCACCCGTGCCTATCGCACGCGCTCGACGCTGGTGGGCGACATCGAAGGCTCGAAGGCCGTTCCGGTCGGAAAGCCCGACTACCCCTTCTCAGACGCCGACAACCCAGGCTACGATGCCTTCAAGACGGCGAACCGGAACCGCCGCACCGTGGTGTATGTGGGGGCAAACGACGGCATGATGCACGCCATCGACGGCACGCTCACCGCCGCCGGTGGCAGCGAACTCTTCGCCTACGTGCCCAGTGCCCTCTTCAACGGGCCGACCAACACACCCGCCGTCAATGGCCTGGCCGCACTGGGCCGCTCACCCTACGTGCACAAGTACTTCGTGAATTCGACGCCCGTCACCTTCGACGTCGACTTCCACAACACCCGCAACCCGGACCCGCTCGTCACAGGCCCCGACTGGCGCACCATCCTCGTCGGCGGCCTCGGCAAGGGTGGCAGGGGTTTTTATGCGCTTGACGTGACCAACCCGGATTTCAACGCGACCAGCGAGTCCAACCTCGTGAGCAAGGTCCTGTGGGAGTTCACCGACCCGGACATGGGGTACAGCTACGGCGCGCCGCTGGTTGGCAAGACCCGCAAGTACGGCTGGGTGGTGGTCCTGACATCGGGCTACAACAACGGCAGCAGCACCGGCTACATCTACATCGTCAACCCGCGCACCGGCGAGTTGCTCGAGAAGATTGCCACGCCGACGTCGAGCAATGGTCTGGCTCAGGTCAATGGCTACGTCGAGCGCTACACAGACAACGCCATGGACACGCTCTATGCCGTCGACCTGGACGGCAACATCTGGCGCGTGGCCCTCACCGGCCTGACCGGCAACTACCCGGCGCCGGAGCTGTTTGCCATCGCCACAGACGACAACGGCGTGCGCCAGCCCATCACTGCCCGCCCCGTCATCGAGGCAGATCCGCGCACCAACACCCGCTTCGTGATGGTGGGCACCGGCAAGCTGCTCGACACCACCGACATCGGCTCGACCCAGTACCAGAGCTTCTATGCCATCACCGACGGCAACGGGCGGGAGGGTGGATACGCGACCATCTCGACACCGGTCAACAAGTCGAACCTGGTCCGGACCATCGATCCGGTGAATCCGCCGACCATCGACTACTCGACCCGGCGCGGTTGGTTCATCAACATCAACGAACTCGATGCCCCCACGGCCTCCGGCCCGCCGTACCGGGTGGTCACCCGTCCGTCGAGCTTCTACGGCACGGTGACCTTCGTGGCGATTGCCCTGGTGAACGATCCCTGCAGCCCGACCGGCACCAGCCGCCTCATTGGCGTGGACTTCTACAACGCCCAGTCGCTGCTGCTCTCGTCGGTGACCAACGAGCGGCTGCCCTTCGTGCAGGTGGCCAGCAACGTGACCGACATCAATCACCTGAGCGTGAACGGCAAGCACGAGATCATCTTCGGCGACGACCGAGGCGGTCTCAGCCAAGCCCGCAGTGCACCGCCTCCTGGCAAGCCGCCTGGCCGCCTGAACTGGCGCGAAATCCAGACGCTGAGCAACTGATCGGCATCCCGGGGCCCTGTGAAAGGCCCCGAAACAAAAAGGCGGGCACATGCCCGCCTTTTTTCATGGAGAACCAGCGGGCTCAACGCGGCAGGTCGCTCACCCCCATCAAAAACTCATCCACCGCCCGCGCTGCCTGCCGCCCTTCGCGGATGGCCCACACCACGAGCGACTGGCCGCGGCGAACGTCGCCCGCGGCGAACACCTTGGGCACGTTGGTCACATAACCGCCCGTGAAATCGGTCGAAGCCTTTGCGTTGCCACGCGCATCCTTGTCGATGCCGAAGGACTCCAGCATGCTGGCCACCGGGTTCACGAAGCCCATCGCCAGCAGCACGAGATCGGCCGGGATGATCTGCTCGGACCCCGCCACCTCGGTCATCTTGCCGCCCTGCCATTCCACGCGAACGGCCTTCAGCGCCTTGACCTTGCCCTTGTCCTTGCCTTCGCCGCCGATGAACTCCTTCGTGGCGATGGCGAACTCGCGCTCGCAACCTTCTTCATGGCTTGAGCTCGTGCGCAGCTTGATCGGCCAATACGGCCACACGAGCGGCTTGTCTTCCTGCTCGGGCGGCATGGGCATCAGCTCGAACTGGGTCACGCTCTTGGCACCGTGGCGGTTGCTGGTGCCCACGCAGTCGCTGCCGGTGTCGCCGCCGCCGATCACGACGACGTGCTTGCCGTCGGCGCGCAGCTGGTCCTTCAGCTTGTCGCCTGCATTGACCTTGTTCTGCTGCGGCAGGAACTCCATCGCGAAGTGCACGCCGTCGAGGTCGCGGCCCGGCACGGGGAGGTCGCGCGACTGCTCGGCTCCACCGGCCAGCAGCACGGCGTCGAACTGCTGCTGCAGCTCTTCGGCCGAGATCGTCTCCTTCGCCCAATTGGTGACCTTGCTGCCTTCGGGCAGCTTGCCGACCAGCACACCAGTCTTGAAGACCACGCCTTCCTTTTCCATCTGCGCCGTGCGGCGATCGATGTGCGACTTCTCCATCTTGAAGTCGGGGATGCCGTAGCGCAGCAGGCCGCCGAGGCGGTCGTTCTTCTCGAACACGGTCACGTCGTGGCCAGCACGCGCCAGCTGCTGCGCGGCGGCGAGGCCAGCGGGGCCGGAGCCGACCACCGCGACCTTCTTGCCGGTCTTCGCCTTGGGCAGGCGCGGCTGCACCCAGCCTTCGGCCCACGCGCGGTCGATGATCGCGTGCTCGATGCTCTTGATACCGACCGCATCGTCGTTCACGTTGAGCGTGCAGGCCGCCTCACAGGGTGCGGGGCAGATGCGGCCGGTGAACTCGGGGAAGTTGTTGGTGGAGTCGAGCACCGCCCAGGCGTTCTGCCAGTCATTGCGGTACACGAGGTCGTTGAAGTCCGGAATGATGTTGTTGACCGGGCAGCCGTTGTTGCAGAACGGCGTGCCGCAGTCCATGCAGCGTGCGCTCTGGACCTTCGCCTCGTCTTCCTTCAGGCCGATGACGAATTCCTTGTAGTTCTTCAGGCGCTTCTGGACGGGCTCGTAGCCCTCTTCCAGACGCTCGTATTCCATGAAGCCGGTGACTTTTCCCATGATCGTGTCTCGTTCGAATTGCTACCTGAACGCTCAAGCCTTCGCGCGGCTCTTGCCGCCGGCCTTGGTGTCGCTGCCCTTGGCGCGGGCGATGGTGTCGCCGGCTTCGCGGGCGGCGCTCATCTCGCCCAGTGCACGCTTGTATTCGTTCGGGAAGACCTTCACGAACTTGCCGCGTGCCTCGGCCCAGTGGTCGAGGATCTCGCGTGCACGCAGGCTGCCCGTCCAGCGGTGGTGGTCGTTGAGCAGCTTCTTGAGCAGAGCTTCGTCGGTCTCGCCGCGGTGCCACACCGACTTGTCGGATGCCGCTTCCTGCTCGGCAGTGGTCAGCACCTTCTCCAACGACACCATCGCCGTGTTGCAGCGCTTGGCGAATTGGCCGTCCTCGTCGTAGACGTAGGCCACACCACCGCTCATGCCGGCGGCGAAGTTGCGGCCGGTCTTGCCGAGCACGGCCACCGTGCCGCCGGTCATGTACTCGCAGCCGTGGTCGCCGGTGCCTTCGACGACCGCCGTCGCACCCGACAGGCGCACGGCGAAGCGCTCACCGGCCACGCCGCGGAAGAAGGCCTCACCGCTCGTCGCACCGTAGAGCACGGTGTTGCCGACGATGATGTTGCGCGCCGCGTCGCCGCGGAAGTCGATGCTCGGGCGCACGACCACGCGGCCACCCGACAAGCCCTTGCCGGTGTAGTCGTTGGCATCGCCGATGAGGTACAGCGTGATGCCCTTGGCCAGGAACGCGCCGAAGCTCTGGCCGCCGGTGCCTTCCGTCTGGATGAACACCGTCTCGTCAGGCAGGCCTTCGGGGTGGTGGCGCACCAGTTCGCCCGAGAGCATCGCGCCGACCGTGCGGTTCACGTTGCGGGCCTGCTCGATGATCTGCACCTTCTCGCCACGCTCGATGGCGGGCTTGCACTTCTCGATCAGCTTGACGTCAAGCGCACGGGACAGGCCGTGGTCCTGCGACTCGACATGACGCCGTGCCACGTCGGCCGGGGCAGCGGGCAGGTGGAAGACGCGGCTGAAGTCGAGCCCCTTGGCCTTCCAGTGCGAGATGCCCTTCTTGGTGTCGAGCAGGTCGGCACGGCCGATCAGGTCGTCGAACTTGCGGATGCCCAGCTGCGCCATGATCTGGCGCGCTTCTTCGGCAACGAAGAAGAAGTAGTTCACCACGTGCTCGGGGCGGCCCTGGAACTTGGCACGCAGCACCGGGTCCTGCGTGGCCACGCCCACGGGGCAGGTGTTGAGGTGGCACTTGCGCATCATGATGCAGCCCTCGACCACCAGCGGTGCGGTGGCGAAGCCGAATTCATCGGCGCCCAGGAGTGCACCGATCACCACGTCGCGGCCGGTCTTCATCTGGCCATCGGCCTGCACGCGCACACGGCCGCGCAGGCGGTTGAGCACGAGGGTCTGCTGCGTCTCGGCGAGACCCAGCTCCCACGGCGTGCCGGCGTGCTTGATCGACGACCAGGGCGATGCGCCCGTGCCGCCGTCGTGGCCCGCGATCACGATGTGGTCGGACTTGGCCTTGGCCACACCCGTCGCGATGGTGCCCACGCCCACTTCGGACACCAGCTTCACGCTGATGTCGGCGCGCGGGTTGGCGTTCTTCAGGTCGTGGATGAGCTGCGCCAGGTCTTCGATGGAATAGATGTCGTGGTGCGGCGGCGGGCTGATGAGGCCGACGCCCGGCACCGAGTAGCGCAGCATGCCGATGTATTCCGACACCTTGCCGCCCGGTAGCTGGCCGCCCTCGCCCGGCTTCGCGCCTTGGGCCATCTTGATCTGGATCTGGTCGGCCGACGCGAGGTACTCGGTCGTCACGCCGAAGCGGCCCGACGCGACCTGCTTGATTTTCGAACGCAGCGAGTCGCCAGCCTTCAGGTCGTAGTCGGCCTCGACGACCTTGATGCCGACCACGTCGGACAGCTTGGTGCCGTCGGTGATCTTGATGCCCTTCAACTCGTTGCGATAGCGCGCCGGGTCTTCGCCACCTTCACCGGTGTTGCTCTTGCCGCCGATGCGATTCATCGCAACCGCGAGCGTGGCGTGCGCTTCGGTCGAGATCGAGCCGAGGGACATGGCACCGGTGGCGAAGCGCTTCACGATCTCGGCCGCAGGCTCCACTTCGTCGAGCGGAATGGCCTTGCTGGGGTCGAGCTTGAACTCGAACAAGCCGCGCAGGGTCATGTGGCGACGCGACTGGTCGTTGATGATCTGGGCGTATTCCTTGTAAGTGTCGTAGCGGTTGGCGCGTGTGCTGTGCTGCAGCTTCGCGATCGCGTCCGGCGTCCACATGTGCTCTTCGCCACGGGTGCGCCAGGCGTATTCACCGCCGGCGTCGAGCATGCCGGCGAGCACCGGGTCATCGCCGAAGGCGGCCTTGTGCATGCGGATACCTTCTTCGGCCACGTCGAAGACGTCAATGCCGCCGACCTGGCTCGCGGTGCCACGGAAATACTTGTCGATCAGCGACTTCTCGAGACCAATGGCCTCGAAGAGCTGCGCGCCGCAGTACGACATGTAGGTCGACACGCCCATCTTCGACATGATCTTCGAGAGGCCCTTGCCGATCGCCTTCACGTAGTTGTAGATCGCCTTCTCGGCTGACAGGTCGCCCGGCAGCTCCTTGTGGAGCGACGTGAGGGTCTCCATCGCGAGGTAGGGGTGCACGGCTTCGGCGCCGTAGCCGGCGAGCACGGCGAAGTGGTGCACCTCGCGCGCCGAGCCGGTCTCGACCACGAGGCCCGCGGTCGTGCGCAGGCCCTCCCGCACCAGGTGCTGGTGTACGGCCGACAGCGCCAGCAGCGCGGGGATCGCGACGTTGTTGCGGTCCATGCGGCGGTCGCTGATGATGAGAATGTTGTGGCCGCTCTTGATTGCATCCACGCTCTCGGCGCACAGCGAGGCAAGCTTGGCTTCCACGCCCTCGTCACCCCAGGCCAGCGGGTAGGTGATGTTGAGCTCGTAGCTCTTGAACTTGCCGTTGGTCGTCTTCTCGATCTCGCGCAGTCGGGCCATGTCGGCGAAGTCGAGCACCGGCTGCGAGACCTCGAGCCGCATCGGCGGGTTGACCGCGTTGATGTCGAGCAGGTTGGGCTTCGGGCCGATGAAGGACACGAGCGACATCACCACCGCTTCGCGGATCGGGTCGATCGGCGGGTTGGTCACTTGCGCGAACAGCTGCTTGAAGTAGTTGTAGAGCGGCTTGTTCTTGTCCGACAGCACCGCGAGCGGCGAGTCGTTGCCCATCGAGCCGGTGCCTTCTTCGCCGGCCTGCGCCATCGGGCTCATCAGGAACTTGATGTCTTCCTGCGTGTAGCCGAAGGCTTGCTGGCGGTCGAGCAGCGACTCGCTGAATTCGGAGGCGCTGCCGATGGCTTCGATCGAGTCGAGGCGCACGCGCACGTTCTCGATCCACTGGCGGTAGGGCTTGGCGAGCGCGAACTGATTCTTCAGCTCTTCATCTTCGATGATGCGGCCCTGCTCGAAGTCGATCAGGAACATCTTGCCCGGCTGCAGGCGCCACTTCTTGACGATCTTGTTCTCGGGGATCATCGGCAGCACGCCGGACTCCGAGGCCATGACGACGAGGTCGTCGTCGGTCACGATGTAGCGCGAGGGGCGCAGGCCATTGCGGTCGAGCGTGGCGCCGATCTGGCGGCCGTCGGTGAAGACCATCGACGCGGGACCGTCCCACGGCTCCAGCATCGCGGCGTGGTACTCGTAGAACGCGCGGCGGCGGTCGTCCATCAGCGTGTGCTGCTCCCACGCCTCTGGGATCATCATCATCGCGGCGTGCGCGAGCGAATAGCCGCTCATGGTGAGCAGCTCCAACGCGTTGTCGAAGGTGGCGGTGTCGGACTGGCCTTCGAAGCTGATCGGGTAGAGCTTCTGCAGGTCGTCACCCAGCACCGGCGACTTCATCACGCCTTCGCGGGCGCGCATCCAATTGAAGTTGCCCTTGACCGTGTTGATCTCGCCGTTGTGGGCGACCATGCGGTAGGGGTGCGCGAGCGGCCACTCGGGGAAGGTGTTGGTCGAGAAGCGCTGGTGCACGAGCGCGAGCGCGGAAGTGACGCGCGGGTCCTGCAGGTCCTTGTAGTACTTGCCCACCTGGTCGGCGAGCAGCAGGCCCTTGTAGATGATCGTGCGGCAGCTCATGCTGGGCACGTAGTACTCGTGGCTGTGCGTGAGCTTCAGGCGCTGGATGGCGCTCGAGGCCGTCTTGCGGATCACGTACAGCTTGCGCTCGAGCGCGTCGGGCACGATCACGTCGGGGCCGCGGCCGATGAAGACCTGGCGGATGATCGGCTCCTTCTGGCGGACGGTGGGCGACATCGGCATGTCGGTGTCGACCGGCACGTCGCGCCAACCCAGCAGCACCTGGCCCTCGACCTTGACGGCGCGCTCCACGGCCTGCTCGCAAGCCAAGCGCGAGGCGTGCTCCTTGGGCAGGAAGATCATGCCCACGCCGTATTCGCCCGGCGGCGGCAGTTCCACGCCCTTGGCGGCCATCTCGGCGCGGTAGAACTCGTCGGGGATCTGGATCAGGATGCCCGCACCGTCGCCCATCAGCCTGTCGGCGCCGACGGCGCCGCGATGGTCGAGGTTTTCCAGGATCTTCAGGCCCTGCTCGACGATGTGGTGAGCCTTCTGGCCCTTGATGTGGGCGACAAAGCCGACGCCACAGGCGTCATGCTCGTTGGCCGGGTTGTACAGGCCGTGCTCGGCACTGTCTTGAAGTTCTGCGGGGGTAGCGACACCCTTGGCGGCCTGGTTCATGGCGCACTCCATCTCGGAAAACGGGGATGTCGCGAGAATACTGCGGCGCAGCAGGGGCTTCAATCGAAATAAATGGTGTCTGTCCCCAATTAAAGCGATCCGGGGTTGCGCCTACAGATAAATAGGGACAGAAGATTCACGCGACTTTGCGCGGGCGGCCGCGGGGCAAGGGCTCCAAGCGTCGGTCGGTCTTCGCTTCGAGCGAGCGCCGGAACTCTTGCGTTCCAAGGGGCCAACCCGCCTGCAACGCCGATCCAATCTCCTCGATCTGTCGAGTTGTGAGCGCTTGCTCAAAAAGCTGACGATAGGCAGCCTCGCGGTCGAAGGGCGTGTTCCCCAAAGCCCAGTATTGGGGGGGCTCCGTCACCAACGCGTCGACTTTTGCCCCAAGGTGGTGGAGAGCGCTGGACCAAGCACGTTCTGAGGGCCCAGACGGCGCCCCGTCGGCCGCGCCTTCCACAAACAGCATGCACTCAAGCAAGTGCCGTTCCGGTTCGACAACCGTTGCCCGAAACCGCCCCTCCCACAGTCCTCCGCGTCGGCCGTGCCGGCGATTGAATCGGATCACGTATCCGCGCCCGATCGACTGGATCAGTTTGCTGAGGCTGTCGGCGGACACGGGCTTGGCCAGCAGACGTACTTCGTCCTCCCGCAAGCCATACGCGTGGACTTGAACGCCATGCCGGACGGCCGCCTCCTGGAGGAGATTGCGAAACAGCGCGCGGTCGACGTCATCCACGAAGACGGGCCCCCGGTCATGGCCCCGCTGCACCACGAGGTGCGGCCAGCCGGGGATGCACAAGCGTGTCAGCCGGGCCATGGCTCAATCGAACAGCCGACGGCCGGTCAGGCGCTCGTGCTCCTTGAGGGCATAGCGGTCGGTCATGCCGGCGATGTAGTCGGCCATGCCGCGCGGCGTGGCCTCGAAGCGCCCCTGTCCCAATTCCGCCGGGTCGACCCGGTAAGCCTCGAAGAGGTCGCGGATCACCTGCTTGGCGCTGTCGGTCGTGGCGACGACCTGGGGGTGTCGGTATAGATTGGTTCGCAGGAAACGCTTCAGCGCCTGGCTGTCGGCGGCCATCGTGTCGCTGAACGACACCAGCGGCCGCAACCGCCGGGCTTCGTCGACGCTCGCGGGCGCAGCCTCTTCAAGCGCCCGCGAGGTCGCGTCGAGCACGTCATAGACCTGCGCGGAAAGCATGCGCCGGATGGTCTCGAACAGCAGGCGCCGGCCCGCCAATGTCGGGTGCTGCGCCACCGCCTCGCGCCGGAAGCGCGCGAAGAGCGGCACCTCGTCGAGCTGCTCCATGTCGATGAGCCCAGAGCGCACGCCATCGTCGACATCGTGTGCGTTGTAGGCGATCTCGTCTGCGATGTTGCACAACTGCGCCTCGAGGCTCGGCTGCGTGCGGTCGACGAAGCGTCGAGCGACACCATCAGGCTCGATGGCCACGAGCGCCTTGGCATGCCTCAGGGAGCAGTGCTTGAGGATGCCTTCGCGCGTCTCGAACGTGAGGTTGAGGCCATCGAAATCGGGGTAGCGCTCTTCCAAGGTGTCGACGACCCGCAGACTCTGCAGGTTGTGCTCGAACCCACCCCCCTCCGGATCGGCCTCGCGCAGGCAGTCGTCCAGCGCATCCTGGCCCGCGTGGCCGAACGGCGTGTGGCCGAGGTCATGCGCCAGCGCAATCGCCTCCACCAGATCCTCGTTGAGCCCGAGCGTCCTGGCGATGGAGCGGCCGAGTTGTGCCACTTCAAGCGAGTGCGTCAGCCGGGTCCGGAAAAGATCACCCTCGTGGTTGAGAAAGACCTGCGTCTTGTAGACCAAGCGGCGGAACGCGGTGCTGTGAACGATGCGGTCGCGGTCTCGCTGGTAGTCGCTGCGCGTGGGCGCAGGCGGCTCGGCATGCCGTCGGCCGCGCGTGAAGGCGGGGTCGCACGCGTAGGGCTTCAGCATGCGTGGAAAGCGCGTGGCAGGTCGTCAGGCCGTGTGGGCGGCGATCACGTCTCGCACCATGGCGTCGGGTGCGGGCCGCATGACGGCACGGCCAGGCGCTTCGATCACGACGAACCGGATCTCGCCGGCTTCGGCCTTCTTGTCGACCCGCATCAACTCCAGGTAACGGTCAGCGCCCAACGCCGGGCCGCGGATCGGAAGACGCGCACGTTCGATGAGCCGCGTCAGCCGTTCGGCATAGGCCGCATCGACCAAGCCGAGCCTGTGCGATAGATCGATGGCCATCACCATGCCGCAGCCCACCGCTTCGCCATGCAGCCATTCGCCGTATCCGAGGCCGGCTTCTATCGCGTGGCCGAAGGTATGGCCGAAGTTGAGGATCGCTCGCAAGCCTGTCTCCCGCTCGTCCTGTCCGACCACCCACGCCTTGATCTCGCAGGAGCGCTTCACTGCGTGGGCCAGGCTTGCCTTGTCGAGCGCAAGCAAGGCATCGAGATTCACCTCGATCCAATCCAGAAAAGCATCGTCGGCGATGGGGCCGTATTTGATGACCTCAGCCAGCCCTGCCGAGAGTTCACGCTCGGGCAAAGTATCAAGGGTGTCAAGGTCGGCAATGACGCGCAGCGGTTGGTAAAACGCGCCGATCATGTTCTTGCCCAGCGGATGGTTGATGGCGGTCTTGCCGCCCACCGAAGAATCGACCTGCGCCAGCAATGTCGTCGGGACCTGCACGAAAGGCACGCCGCGCATGTAGCAAGCAGCGGCGAATCCAGCCATGTCGCCGACGACACCGCCACCGAGCGCAAAGATCAACGTCTTACGGTCGCAAGCGGCACCCAGCAGCGTATCGAAGATGAGACTGAGAGACTCCCAGCTCTTGTACGACTCTCCATCAGGCAACTCGACCACCAAAACATTGTGGTACTTGGGCCGAAGTAGCGTCAGCAAACGCTCTGCGTACAGCTTTGAAACAGTGGGATTCGTGACGATGAGGGCCGTGGCAGACGCGGGAAGGCCGTCGAGGCTCGCCGCAGTGCCCAACAACCCTGAACCGATGACGATGTCGTAACTCCGATCAGCAAGCTCGATACCGACGCGCTCTGTCTTTGCATCCATGCGAAAGAGTTTACCGGCGCAGAGCATCAACTGCCGGCTGGCCGTGGCGGCGCCGGATCGACGGGTGACGGTGACAACGTGGGATCGATCGCACCCGCCAGTTCCAACTGCATGAGAACGGTGTTGACCAGTGCCCCCACCGACGGACGCCCGGTTTCGACGATGAAATGGGCTGTCTCCCGATACAGTGGGTCGCGTTGCGCGTACAGCTCGCGCAGCCTCCCGAGCGGATCGTCGACCTGAAGGAGTGGTCGGGAGTTGTCGTGTCGCAGACGGCGATAGAGCTCTTCAGGCGAAGAGCGCAAATAGACCACACGGCATCGGTCGTGCAGGTGTCGCCGGTTCTCGGAACGGAGAACAGCCCCCCCACCGGTGGCGATCACAACCTGTGGGATGGCGGTCAGTTCATCGAGGACGGCCGCTTCGATTTCGCGAAACGATGCCTCGCCATGCTGCTCGAAGTAGGTGCGGATCGTCGACCCCAGTCGCTTTTCGACAACCGAGTCCGAGTCGAAAAACTGGCACCCCATGCGTTTCGCGAGTTGCCGCCCGACGGTGGACTTTCCACCGCCCGGCATGCCGACAAGAGCAATGCTTGACGCCAACGGAAGCTTGTCGCTTTCCGACCGAGAGGGAGGCGTCAGGAGGTCAATTTGAGCCGGAGGCTTTGTACGAAACTTCGATGGTCGCGACACGTCTCAAGTCGTCCAGGACCGTCACAACCGCAGGGTCGAAACATCCCTCAATCCAGATCGCAAATGACGTGTTGCGATTGGGAACCGTGTAGGTGCCCGCATGCGTGGGACCGCTGGCACCCGTCGCACTGAAAGTGACCAACTCGAAGTACGGGCTGTAAACGGTATACGGCGCCGTTCCCCCGATGACCACGAAATCTCCAGCTTTGATGGCGGGGCAGGTCGTCAATGCCGTTTCGATGTTCTGTTCGTCCGGCGAAACCTGAAACGGCGACGACTGACCCGCTCCGTCATCTGACGAACCTCCACAGGCAGTCAGCAGAGCGAGCGAAACCGTCGCCAACGAGAGATATTTGTTGAGTTGAACATTCATTCGCTTCACCTGTTGTTGCGTCTCGGAGGCCAACTGAGAAGCCCCGATTCCGCGACGCGTTTATCGAGCTGCCGTGCGATCCGTGATGACCTTGGGCGTCAGGAACACCAGCAGTTCCGTCTTGGCCGTCGTGCGCGTCTTGGTCTTGAAGAGATTCCCAAGCACTGGAATATCACCCAACAGCGGCACTTTGGTCACATCGTCGCGCTCGTTCTGCGTAAAGATGCCGCCAATCACTACCGTCCCGCCGTTCTCGACAAGGATCTGGGTCCGCACATGTTTCGTGTCGATGGCAAAGCCAGCGGCGGTGTTGCGACCCACGCTGTCCTTGTTGACGTCCACGTCGAGGATCACATTGCCTTCCGGTGTGATCTGTGGTGTCACCTCAAGCTTCAGATTGGCCTTGCGGAACTGCAGGGCCGTCGCACCACTGGAAGTGGCCATCTGATACGGCAACTCTTCGCCCTGCTCAATCAAGGCCTTGACCTGGTCGGCAGTGATGACGCGAGGACTGGAAACCACTTTGCCCTTGCCATCGGCCTCAAGCGCCGAGATCTCGAGGTTGAGGAAGCGATTCGCTGCGGCGCTGAAGAGCGAAACGGCAAACGTTGCGGCGTTGTAGTTGTTTTGCCCAACCGCCGGCAGGTTGATGAACTGCGTGTCGTTGAACGGGATGGTCGTTCCGCTGACCTGCCCGGTTTGCAACCCGATGGCATTCATGTTGCCGCCTACGCCGACACTCATCTCGGGCGTGCCATAACCCGCCACCCCACCGCGCAGACCACGCAGGTCCGTAGAGCCAAGCTTTACGCCCAATGAGCGTCCGAAGGTGTCGCCAGCCTCCACGATGCGAGCTTCGATGAGCACCTGGCGAACAGGAATGTCGATCTTCGCGATCATGGCTTGAATCTCTTCAAGCTTTGACGGTATGTCGGTGATGAACAGCTGGTTGGTGCGCGACTCCGCAATCACGCTGCCGCGCGACGACAGGATGCGAGACGAGGCACCGCCTCCGCCACCGCTGCTTTGCCCGGCCAGCCCCTTGGCAACGTCTTCCGCCTTGGTGTAATTCAGCTGGAAGGACTGCGTGCGCACCGGCTCCAGGCTGGCGATCTGGGCCTTGGCTTCAAGTTCAACCTTCTCCTTGGCCGCCAACTCATCCTTCGGTGCAATCAGAATCACATTGCCCGATTTGCGCAGTCCGAGACCCTTTGCCTGGAGAATGATGTCGAGCGCCTGGTCCCAGGGAACATCCTTCAAGCGCAGGGTGACACTTCCCGTCACCGTGTCACTCGTGACCACGTTGAAGTTGGTGAAGTCGGCAATGACCTGAAGCAATGCGCGAACCTCAATGTTCTGGAAATTCAGCGACAACTTCTCGCCGGCGTAGCCCGGGCCCTGAACGAGCTTGTTCGGGTCAACCTTTTGGGCACGGACTTCCAGAACGAACTGGTTGTCCGTCTGATAGGCGCTGTGCTCCCACGCCCCACGGGGCTCCACCACCATGCGAACGCGATCACCCGACTGGAATGCCGAAATCGATTGAACCGGCGTTCCGAAATCGGTGACATCAAGCCGCTTGCGCAGGCTTTCAGGCAAATTCGAACGAAGGAACTCGACGACAAGGCTCTGGCCTTGTTGCCGGATGTCGACGCCGACCTGATTGTTGGGAAGGTCCACCACCACACGGCCCGAGCCATCTTGGCCACGGCGGAAATCGATGCCCTTCAACGGGAGCTGCGAGGGGTTCTGACTCTCGGCAAAGTGCACCGGCTCGCTGCTCGTCGACGATCCGCCAGCCGTAGGCGAAGCCGTGCTTTCCATCACCACCAACAGCACTTTGCCCTGAAGCTGCGCACGATAGTTCGCCGCCTGCTTCAGGTTCAGCACGAGTCGCGTGCGATCACCCGCCTGGGCAACGTTCACCGAACGAAGGTTGCCCTGGTTGATTTCAATGTTGGAGCGACCCAGCGCGTTGCCCACGTTGGGCAGGTCGAGCGCGATGCGGGGAGGCGTCTGCACCGTGAACCCGGACGGCACAGCCGACAGCGGTTCCGACAGTTCGATCCGCACGACTTCGGATCCGGCCTGCTGAGCGCTGTTGATCGACTGGATCGCGTTCTGCGCGTGAGTTGCCGCGGAAGCGCCGAAGAACAACGCGAGCGCGTAGAGTCCTGCCCGCAATTTCCCCATGGTCTGTATCTCCTGCATGTTCTTCATCGCGCCTTCTCCTGAAGTTGAAGGGAGCTGGTGCGCTCGATCCATTCGCCTGCTGCGTCTTGAACAATCTCGCGGAACGAGATGTCGGTCTCGGTGATCTTGGTGATCTTTCCGTAGTTCTGGCCGAGGTAGTCACCCGTCTTCACCTGGTACAGCAGGTTGTCGACTCTCAGCAGGGCATACGGACGCCCTTGCTTGGTGACACTGCCCACCATGCTCATGCTGTCGACGGGGTAGGCCTCCAGCGGCTCCTTGCGCCGGTTGATCTCGGCAGCAAGCAGCGAGTTGGACTGCCGGGCTTCCTGCTTGATGGCAACCGTCAGCTTTTGAGCACTGAACGGCTCAACCGCATTGCCCGCAAGGTAGGCCTGCGGAATGAACTTCTTTGGTGCCGACAGAGGCGGGACGTTTGGCTTCACCTCTCGGCGCTGCTGCTCGATCCATTGCTGCAGCTCTTCCTGCGAGCCCGTGCAGCCCACCAACACCGCCGAAACCGGCAGCGCCACGAGGATCGCACGAGCCGCATGCACAAAACTGTTGCTCATTTCTTGGCCCCCGCCTTGGCCTTCGCGGCGGCTGCCCGCTGTTCCGCGATCTCGTTGCTGTCGAGGTAGCGGTAGGTACGAGCGGTCGCCTCCATCGCCAACAAGCCCGTGCCCGCACCATCCTTGCCAGTGGGGTTCGCAGCTCCGATGGTCAAGCCATGAAGGGTGACGATGCGAGAGAGGTTGGCCACGTCGGCCGCGAAATTTCCGATGTCGTGGTAGCGGCCGGACACACGCACCGAGATCGGGAGTTCGGCGTAGTAGTCCTTCACGACCACCTGGCCAGGACGGAACAGCTCGAACTGCAACCCGCGGCCGAGACCGGCCTGGTTGATGTCGGACAGCAGGGCGTCCATCTCGGCCTTGCCGGGCAGCTGCTTCTCCAGCTGGGTCACGTATTCCTCGACCTGCAACTTCTGCTTGCGCAGCTCTTCGAGGTTGACGGCTTGTGCGAGCTTGCCGCGATAGTCCTGCTTGAGCGTCGGCTCCTTGCCGCGCTCAGTTTCCAGCTCTTCCGCCGCGGTGGACAGAAGCAGGAACCACCCGACCACCACCATGAAGATCGCCAGGGCGATCCATACGGCGATCTTGGGCAGCATCGGCCATTGGCCAGGCTCGTTGGGATTCAGCCCACGGAACTGGGATGCAGCCGCGCCGAAGACGGAGTTGAGGTCGACGTTGAGAGATTTGCCTTGTGTTGCCATGGCGTGTGGCCTTCAGGGTTTCGGCGTCACAGCAGCAGCCCCACCAGCAGCCGGCTGAGGAACCACGCCCGATGCGGCTGCAGCGGCCTTGTCAACGTCCTGCGGGCGCTTGATGCTGATCCGCATCGCGAAGTCATAGAGGCGCTTCTGCTCCCGGCCACCCGCGGCTTGAACCGTCGCGGCCTTGATTTCGACGAGTTCGGGGCGCACGAGCCATTCCGAGTTGTTGCCCGTGTTGCGCAGGAGTTCGGAAACACGCTCATTGGTCTGGGCTACACCCGACAGGGTCAACACTTGGCCATCCTGCTTGATGGTGCGGTAGTAGATCCCTTCCGGTGTCTGCTTGACGAGTTCGTTGAGCACGTGCACCGGCACGTTGCGGTCGATCTGCAGGTCCTCGACGGCCTTTTGGCGCGCCTTGAGGGCTTCGATCTCCGAACGAAGGTTGGCGATGTCCTTGATTTGGACCTCGAGCTCCTTGATCTTCGCGGTCAGGAACTGGTTGCGCTCCTGCTGGCTGACCGTCATCTGCTGGAGCACCAGATACCACAGCCCCACAACCACCAAGCCGGCCGCGGCAGCAAGGCCCAAGCCCACGAAGAAGGCCGCTTTGCGGCGCTTGCGCTTTTCTTCCCGATGCGGGAGCAGGTTGATCAAGATCACTGCAGGAACCTCCGCATCGCCAAGCCACAGGCCGTCAGGTACGACGGCGCCTCACGGCGCAGCTTGCTTTCACGCACGGCGGACCCGAGCTTCATGTTGTCGAAAGGGTTGACTACCATCGACGCAAAGCCGGTCAACTCGGTCACGCGGTCCTTAAGGCCAGGCAGCGTCGCCGTGCCGCCCGCGAGCATCACGTAGTGCACCTTGTGGTGCGGCGTGCTGGTGAAAAAGTACTGCAGCGCGCGGCCGATTTCCTGCGACAGGCTGTCGACAAATGGCGCCAGGATCGACGTCTCGTAATCTTCCGGCAGGTCGGCGGCCAGCTTCTTCTGCTCGGCTTCCTCAAACGAGAACCCGTACTGGCGCGAGATGAGCTGCGTCAACTGGGCGCCGCCGAACGCCTGATCGCGGTCATAGAGCATCTCGTCGTCACGGAGCACCTTGAGGCTCGTCGTGTCGGCACCGATCTCGAAGAGCGCCACCAGTGCATCCTTGCCTTCGTTCGGCAAGGCTTCGATCAGTCGGCCCATGGCGAGGCGGGACGCGTGCGACTCGATGTCGAGCACCACGGGCTTCAGGCCCGCCGCCTCGGCGAGGCCTTGGCGATCCTGCACACGGTCTTTGCGAGACGCGGCGATCAGCACCTCGACGTCGCCCACAGACGTGGGGCTCGGGCCGATCACCGAGAAGTCAAGGCTGACTTCATCCAGCGAGAACGGAATGTATTGATTCGCTTCGGACTCGACCTGCAGCTCAAGCTCTTCTTCGCGCAAGCCGGCCGGCAGCATGATCTTCTTGGTGATCACCGCCGACTGCGGCATGGCCATGATCACCTGCCTCGTCTTGGTGCCACTTTTTGTGACCACACGACGAACAGCCTCGGCGACCTCATCGAACTTCTCGATCTGCCCATCGGCGATCCAACCCTTTTCAAAGGGCTCCGCCGCAAAGCGCTCGAGTACGTACTCACCAGACGCGCTCTGCCCCAACTCGACCAGCTTGACGCTGGACGAGCTGATGTCCAAGCCGATCATCGGTGGATGCTTGCGGCCCAACAACAAGTCTAGGAAGCTCACGAGACCCTCTCCCAACGCGCTCAAAAATGGGCGCTGGATTGTTAAGAAGTTACTTCAATGCTAGCAGTAAAGTCTTTGTACAACAAAGAAATTTCCAATTTTCACAACCTCAGCTCGTTGCGAAACTCTGACGCAAAAAGGCGCCAAAAAACGGCAACTCCGGGTCAACCCTGAGCGCGTTTTGTCGCTTATTTGAGAAGCAGTTCACACCTCCGGGTGGACGGGGGCGATTCCTATAATCAGCCCCCACTTCGTTGGAGTTCCATGAGCGAAACCGATCGACCAGACGCCAGCCCGCCGAGCCGTTTTGGGGCGTTGCCGCCGTGGGCGCGCTGGTTGGCCAAAGTGGCGGCCTGGTCGATGGGGGGGCTGGCCGCTCTGGCGCTGATGGGGCTGATGCTGGTGGGCCTGGCGCTGGCCGTGGCTTACCCGAACCTGCCCGAGATCAGCGGGCTGGTGGATTACCGCCCCAAATTGCCGATGCGTGTGTACACATCGGATGGCGTGTTGCTCGGCGAGTTTGGCGAAGAGCGGCGCAACTTCACGCCCATCGCCCAGGTGCCCAAGGTGATGCAGCACGCGGTTCTGGCCATCGAAGACGCACGCTTCTATCAGCACAGCGGCGTCGACTACAAAGGTGTGCTGCGCGCGGCGCTGGCGCAGTTCGCCGAATCTCGCAGCCAGGGCGCATCGACCATCACGATGCAGGTGGCCCGCAACTTTTACCTGTCAACCGAGAAGACCTTCACCCGCAAGATTTACGAGGTGCTGCTGGCACTGAAGATCGAAAGCCTGTTGACGAAGGAGCAGATCCTCGAGGTCTACATGAACCAGATCTTCCTCGGCCAGCGGGCCTACGGCTTCGCCGCCGCCAGCGAGATCTATTTCGGCAAGCCACTGAAGGACATCACCGTCGCCGAAGCGGCCATGCTCGCCGGCCTGCCCAAGGCGCCATCGGCCTACAACCCGATCACCAACCCCCGCCGGGCCACCGTTCGCCAGCAGTACATCATCGACCGCATGCTGGAAAACGGCTTCATCACGCCCGAGCAGCATGACGCCGCGCGCAACCAGACCTTGCGCTACCGCGCGCCGTCCGAGGTGGCCGTGCACGCGGAGTACGTGGCGGAAGCCGCCCGTCAGATGATCTTCAGCCAATACGGCGACGAGGCCTACACCCGCGGGCTCAACGTCCACCTCACGATCAACGCCGCCGAGCAGGTGGCCGCCTACCGCGCGCTGCGCAAGGGCATCCTCGACTACGAGCGACGCCAGGTCTACCGCGGCCCCGAGGCCTACGTGAACCTGCCCGGTGACGCCAAGGACATCGACGCACGCGTCGCCGAAGCGCTCGATGACCACCCCGACAACGACGAGCTACGAGCCGGCGTCGCGCTGGAAGCCGGCCCCCGCAAGGTGGTCGCGGTGCTGCAGAACGGCGAGACGATCACCGTCACGGGCGAGGGCCTGAAACCCGTCACCTCCGGCCTCGCGGAGAAGGGCAACCCCAAGACGCAGATCCGCCGCGGTGCGGTGATCCGCCTGGTGAAGGGCCCCAAGGGCGACTGGTCGGTCACGCAGTTACCGGAGGTCGAAGGCGCTTTCGTGTCGCTCGACCCTCGCACGGGCGCGGTGCGTGCGATGGTCGGCGGCTTCGACTACGCCAAGAACAAGTTCAACCATGTGATCCAGGCGTGGCGCCAGCCCGGCTCCAGCTTCAAGCCCTTCATCTACTCGGCCGCGCTGGAGAAGGGGTTCACTCCCGCCACGGTGGTCAACGACGCCCCGCTTTTCTTCGATGCTGTGACGACGGGCAGCCAGCCCTGGGAGCCAAAGAACTACGACGGCAGCTTCGACGGCCCGATGTCGATGCGCCGCGGCTTGGCCAAGTCGAAGAACATGGTGTCGATCCGCATCCTGCAGTCCATCACCCCGGCCTACGCGCAGGAGTGGGTGACCCGCTTCGGCTTCGAGCCCGAGAAGCACCCCGCCTACCTGACGATGGCGCTCGGCGCCGGCTCGGTGACGCCACTGCAGATGGCCACGGCCTATGGCGTGTTCGCCAACGGCGGCTACCGGCTCAACCCCTACCTGATCAGCAAGATCACCGACAACAAAGGCCGCACGCTCAACGAAGCCCAGCCCCAGGCCCGCGACGACAGCACCCGCACGATCGACGCCCGCAACGCCTTCGTGATGACGAGCCTGCTTCAGGAGGTCACACGCTCGGGCACCGCCGCGCGGGCGCAAGGCACGCTGAAGCGCCCCGACATCTACGGCAAGACCGGCACCACCAACGATTCGATGGACGCCTGGTTCGCCGGCTACCAGCGCAGCGTGGTGGCGGTGGTCTGGATCGGCTACGACACCCCGCGCAAGCTGGGCGACCGCGAAACCGGTGGCGGCTTGTCGCTGCCGGTGTGGGTCGACTACATGAAAGAGGCCCTGAAGGGCGCGCCGGTCGAGGAGGCGTCAGCGCCCGAGGGCGTGGTCAACCTGGGTGGCGAGTGGTACTACGACGAGTTCACGCACGGCAAGGGCGTGAGCAGCCTCGGCCTCGACGACAAGCTTCCAACAGCGCCGACCGAGGAAGAGAAGAAAAGCATCCTCGATCTCTTCAAGCGCTGACCTTCAGCGCAGAGGCCGGTTCAGGCTGGCGGCGCGAACTTGAGCGCCACACCGGCCTGCTCGCTGGCGCACGCCGACAGCAGGGCGAAAAACTCATGGCCCTCGCGCGAGTCAAGCCACTGGCCGTTCACATGCTTGAAGTGGTAGCCGCCCGATCGGGCCGCCAGCCACAGCTCGTGCAGCGGCGGCTGGGTGTTGACGATGAGCTTGCTGCCGTTGGGCAAGCTCAACTCGAGCAGGCCGCCGGTACGATGGGTGTCGATGTCGACCACGTCGTCTTGCAGCCATGCATCGACCGTGGATTCGATCGACGACAGCACCGCCCCCGCCAGCGCATGGAACTGGGCATCGGTGAGCGGGGTGGGCACAAGTTCTACGGTCATGATCACAAGGAGTCAGCGCATGGCGGTCAGGCGGATCAGTTTAGCGGCGCGTGCCATCGGCCGGTTCGCAATCGGTCGGCTCGCAGTAGGCCCATTGGTGGGGCTGCTCCTCCTGTCGGCCTGCGGCCAGAAAGGCCCGCTCACCCTGCCGACGGCACCGGCTGCCGCAGCGGCCAGTGCACCGGCCGCGTCGGCACCTCGCTGAGCGGGTTTTAAAGCCGGCCTTCCTCGACCGCGTGGCAGGCCACCTGGATGCCGTTCAGGCGCTGCAGCGCCGGGCGCTCCACCCGGCAGCGCTCGTTCGCATGTGGGCAGCGCGGGTGGAATGAACACCCGGCCGGTGGCGCCAGCGGGTTGGGCACCTCGCCCTGCACCGGCGTGCGCGCCCGGCCCGTCATGCCGATGTCGGGAATCGCATCGATCAGCATGCGGGTGTACGGGTGACGAGGGGCGCTGAAGATCCTCGACTTCTCCGCGACTTCGACCAGACGCCCGAGGTACATCACGCCGACCGTGTCGCTCACGTGCCGCACCACCGCGAGGTTGTGCGAGATGAAGAGGTAGGTGAGGCCGTGCAGTTGCTGCAGGTCCTTCATCAGGTTGAGCACCTGGGCCTGCACCGACACGTCGAGCGCCGAGGTCGGCTCATCGCACACCAGGAACTCGGGCTGCGTGGCCAGCGCGCGCGCGATCGACACCCGCTGGCGTTGCCCGCCCGAAAACTGGTGCGGGTACTTGCGCATGTCGTTCGCGACTAGGCCGACCGAGCCCAAGAGCTGTGCCACGCGTTCGTCGAGCTCGTGCCGGCCCGACACGAGACGATGTTCCGTCAGGGCCTCGGCGACGATGTCGCGCACCGTCCAACGCGGGTTGAGGCTCGCGTAGGGATCCTGGAAGATCATCTGCATGCGGCGACGCAACGACAGCGCTTGCCGCCCTGCGAGCGTATGCGCGATGTCCTGCCCGTCGAACAGCACTTCGCCCGCGGTCGGGCGGTGCAGCCCCACGAGCAAGCGCGCCACGGTGCTCTTGCCACAGCCCGACTCGCCGACGAGCGCCAGCGTGCGGCCCCGCTCGATGGAGAAGCTCACGTCGTCGACCGCGTGCACCCATTGGCGCTCACGGCCTTCGATCACCCGGTTCAACCACGGCCGCGAGACGTCGAAGCGTTTGCTCAGATGTCGGGTTTCGACCAGCGCGCTCATGTGGCTTCGCTCCGATCATGCAACCAGCACCCGGCCTGCGCCCGGCCTGCCGCGAACATCACCGGCCGCTCCACGCGACAACGCGGCATCGCCTGCGGGCAGCGCGGGTGAAACGCACACCCCGACGGCACCGCATCGAGCCGAGGCATGGCGCCGTCGATCTGCAGCAGCCGGTCGCGGTCGTGGTCGAGCGCCGGGATCGCCCCCATCAGCCCCGCCGTGTACGGGTGCGCCGGCTCGTGGATGACCGACTGCACCGGCCCAAGTTCGACCACGCGGCCGGCGTACATCACGGCCACACGGTCGCAGGTCTCGGCGATCACGCCCATGTCGTGCGTGATGAGCATGACGGCCGCACCATGCTCGTTGCACACACGCTTGAGCAACGCGATCACCTGCGCCTGCACCGAGACGTCGAGCGCCGTCGTCGGCTCGTCGGCCACCACGAGGCGCGGCTGCGCGGCCAGCGCCAGGGCAATCACCACACGCTGCCGCATGCCACCGGAAAACTGATGTGGGTAGTGATCGAAGCGCTGCTCCGGCGCCGGGATGCCGGTCTCGTGCAGCAGCGCGATCGCCCGCTGCCGGGCCTGGGCTTCGCTCATCGGCAGGTGCACACGGATGGTCTCGGTGAGCTGGCGCCCCACGGTGTAGAGCGGGTTGAGCGAGGTGAGCGGGTCCTGGAAGATGGCGCCGATGTGGCGGCCGCGCAGCTTGCGCATCTCATCGTGCGGCAGCTTGTCGATCCGCCGACCGTCGAAGCGGATCTCACCACCCGCGATGCGCCCGGGCGGCTCGATCAGCCCGATGATGGCCGCGCCCGTCAGCGACTTGCCCGCACCCGACTCGCCCACCACGCCGAGCACTTCGCCCGGCGCGATGCTGAACGACACCTCGTCGAGCGCCACCAGGGTGCCGCGCCGCGAGGGGAACTCCACGCGCAGGCGATCGACTTCAAGCAATGCAGGTGAATTCATTCGTCAGCGCAGGCGGGGGTTGAGCGCATCGCGTAGCCAGTCGCCGAGAAGGTTGATGCTCAGGGCGATCAGCACCAGCACCGCGCCCGGGAAGATCGTGATCCACCACTCGCCCGACATCAGGAAGTCGTTGCCCACGCGGATCAAGGTGCCGAGCGAGGGCGAGGTGACGGGCATGCCCACGCCCAGGAAGGAAAGCGTCGCCTCGATCAAGATGGCAGTGGCCACCTGGATCGTGGCCAGCACGGTCACCGGCCCGAGCACGTTGGGCAGCACGTGCCGGCGCATCAGCCGCAGCGGCGGCACGCCGATCACGCGGGCCGCCTGCACGTATTCCTTGTTCCGCTCGACGAGCGTGGAGCCCCGCACCGTGCGCGCGTATTGCACCCAGCCGGTCAGCGAGATGGCGACGATGAGCACGGCGAAGGCGAGACTGTCGTGTGCGGCCGGAAAGATCGCGCGCCCGACACCGTCGACCAGCAAGGCCACCAGAATGGCAGGGAAAGACAGCATCACGTCGCACACCCGCATGATGAGCGCATCGGTCTTGCCGCCGGCATAGCCTGCGATCAGCCCGAGCGCCACGCCAATCAGCATGGACACGATCACCGAGGCCACACCCACCATCAGCGAGATGCGGGTGCCGTACATCAAGGCTGAGAGGATGTCGCGGCCCTGGGCGTCGGTGCCCAGGAGATAGCGCACCTTTCCTTCGGCGAGCCATGCCGGTGGCAGCAAGGCATCGGCCAGCTCCAGCGTGGCCAGGTCCATCGGGTTGTGCGGCGCCACCCAGCCGGCAAACACCGCGCAGAAGACACACACCAGCGCGACGCCCGCCGACACGATCGCCGACGGCGAACGCTTGAAGCTGTGCCAGACGTCGCTGTCGAAGAAGCGCCCCGTGACCACGGCGCTCACGTGGCCTGCTCGCTCATGTGGGCGTCCTGGGTCATCTGGCCTTCTCGCTCAGGGTCACCCACTTGTACGGCATGAAGTTGTCAGCCAGCTGCACGAGGGTCACGCTCTTCTTCATCGCCCAGGCCAGCGACTGCTGGTGCAGGGGCAGGTGGCCGATGTCGGCGGCGTGCGCATCGAACGCCTCCTTGATCATCGCGTTGCGTTTGGCCTGATCGGTTTCGCTCTGGATCCTGAGCGTGAGTTCGTCGACCTTCGCGTTGCTGTAGGCGCCGAGGTTGAACTGGCCCTGGCCCTTCTCGGTCGGCGTGGCCATCAGCGCCGAGAGCGCGTTGTGCGCGTCGTAGGTGCTCGGCGTCCACCCCAGCAGGTAGAAGCTCGTGTCGCGGCGAAGGATCTTCGGGAAGTAGGTGACCTTGGTCTCAGTCTGCAGGTTCACCTTCACGCCAACGCGCGCCAGGTTGGCCGCCACCGCCTGGCAGATGTCGGCATCGTTGACGTAGCGGTCGTTGGGGCAGTTGAGCGCGACTTCGAAGCCGCTCGGGTAGCCGGCTTCGGCCAGCAGCTTCCTCGACGCCTCGGGGTCATAGGGCAGGCGCTTGTTCTGGTCAGATGAGAAGCCACGGATGCCCGGCCCCACCATCAGCCCCATCGGCAAGGCCGCGCCGCGCATCACCCGGCTCTTGATCGTCTCGATGTCGATGGCCTGGTAGAAGGCCTGGCGGACGCGCTTGTCTTTGAACGGGTTCTTGCCCTTGACGTTGGAAAAGAGCAGCTCGTCGCGCTTCTGGTCCATGCCGAGGAAGATGGTGCGCAGCTCGGGGCCTTGCATCACCTTGAGGGTGGGCGAGGCCTTGATGCGCTCGACGTCCTGCAGCGGCACCGGCTCGATCACGTCGACTTCGCCCGACAGCAGAGCCGCCACGCGCGTGGCGGCGTTGCCGATCGGGGTGAAGATCACCTCGGTCACGTTGCCTTCGACCTTGTCCCAGTAGGCGCCGTGGCGCACCAGCACCGTTCGCGAACCGGGCTGGCGCTCCTTCAACCTGTAAGGCCCCGTGCCATTGGCCTTGAAGCTCGCGGCGTTCTCGATGCCTTTTCGTCGGTCGACCGGAGCGAGCGCCTTGTTCTCCTCGCACCACTTCCGGCTCATCACATACACCTGCGTGAGCACATCCGGCAGGATCGGAAACGGCGTGAGCGTCTCCACTTCCACCGTGTGATCGTCGAGCTTGCGCACCTCCTTGAAGGTGTTGGTGTAGCCCTGCATGTCGGAGCCCGCACCGGCCGCCCGGTTGAAGGAGAAAACGACGTCGTCCGCGGTGAACGGCGTGCCGTCGTGGAATTTCACGCCGCGCCGCAGCTCGAAGCGCCAGACGTTCGGCCTGGGCTGCGACCACCTCGTTGCCAGCCCGGGGGTGAGGCCCAGCTGCTTGTCGCGCGCGACCAGCGGCTCGTACACGTTGCCGGTGAACGTGAGCTGCAGCGACTCGTTGAGCGAGTGCGGATCCATCGACATCGCATCGCCCTGGTTGGCCACGCGCAAAGTCACGGCCTGTGCGGCGCCGGCCGCCAGCGCCAGGCCCAGTGCCATCGAGACGAGGTGACAGGTCTTCATCGTGCGTCCTCCGAGGCCAGCTACGCAGCGCGCCCGGTGGCTGGGCTTTCGATGCGCAGCCGCGGGTCCACCGCGAAGTAGAGCAAGTCCACCACCAGGTTGATGCAGACGAAGACCAGTGCGATCAGGCACAGGTACGCCGCCATCACCGGCACATCTGCAAACGCGACCGCCTGGATGAAGAGCAAGCCCATCCCAGGCCATTGGAACACCTGCTCGGTGATGATGGAAAAGGCAATCAGCGAGCCCAGCTGCAAACCCGTGATCGTGATGACGGGCACGAGCGTGTTCTTCAGGGCGTGGCCGAAGTACACCACTCTGTCGGGCAGGCCACGCGCACGCGCGAAGCGGATGAAATCCGTGCGCAGCACTTCCAACATCTCGGCACGCACGAGCCGCATGATTAGCGTGAGCTGGAACATCGCCAGCGTGATCGCCGGCAACACAAGATGCTTCCACCCATCGAGCGTGGCCAAGCCGGTCGTCCAAGGGCCCAGCGACACCACCTCTCCGCGGCCGAAACTCGGGAGCCACTGGAGTTGCACCGCGAAGACAAGGATCAGCACGATGCCGATCAGGAAGGTGGGCAAGGACACGCCGAGCAAGGAGACCGTCATCAGCATCTGAGACACCACCGAGCCGCGTTTCAGCGCCGCGTAGACGCCCATCGGCACACCCACCAGCAGGGCCATCAGCGCGGCCACGACGGCGAGCTCGAGCGTCGCCGGGAAACGTTCGATCAAGAGACGCGACACCTTCTGCCCCTGGCGCAGGCTCAGCCCGAATTCACCCTGCACCGCGTTGCCGACGAAATGTGCGAACTGGACGGGAAACGGCTGGTTCAGCCCCAGATCTGCACGAAGCTGCTCGCGCTGGGCCGGCGTGGCGTCTTGCCCGAGCAGGTGAGTGACTGGGTCGCCCACGTACTGGAACAGCATGAAGGCCATGAAGGCCACCGTCAGCATGACGGCGATGGCTTGGGCCAGTCGGCGGAGGATGAAGACGAGCATCTCGGGGTTTGTACAGCGGGACGGCGAGCTGTGTACGCAGGCAATAAAAAGGCCACCCGAAGGTGGCCTTGAGAATCAATCCCGCGTCAAGGACGCAGGAACTTGAATCAGAAGTCGTGACGCACACCCAGCGCGAAAGCGCTGTTGTTGGTCTGACCGGTCTCCTTGAACTGAGCGTAGTCGGCATAGACCTTCGTACGCTTGCTCAGGAAGTAGTCATAACCAATGCCGATCTTCTTCAGCTTCACGTCAGCAGGGACGCCAGCCAGCGGAGCGGCATCGGTGTTGCGCATCGTGTAGTGCGCCTTGATCAGGCCGGGGCCAGCCGGAGCCGTCAGGCCGATCGACAGGGCATCGGTATCGACGAGGCTATTGGTACGCGTTTCGCTGGTCGCATACGAAATCATCGGACGGATGAAGCCGAAGTTGTAGGCAAAGCCGGCGACGATCAGCGAGTTGCCATCAACGGCACCCGTCGTGGCAGAGAACGTCGGGGTGCCGCCATCGACCTTCTCGTAGGCCAAACCAGCGTAGATTGGGCCAGAGGTGAATTCAACGTTGACACCAGTGTCCCGACCAGCCGTGCCACCCTCGCCGAGGCCGACGGCCACGTTGGCGGTAAAGCCGCCCCAATTCGGGGTTTTGTAGCCGACGGTGTTGGTCGTGCGAGCACCCAGCCCCACAGCCGACGGCGTGCTGAAGTTCGCAAAGGTCAAAGCGCCGACCTGCGCAATACCACCGTAACCGAACGGGTCGGTCTTCAAGCTGACCCAGAATGCCGGCGAGTACCAACGGCCCATGTACACGCTGCCGACCATGCTGCTGGTCAGCTGGACATACGAACCACCCATCCAGAATGGCGTGCCGTTCTGAGCACCCGTATCGGGAGAAAAGCGATGCTCAATGAGGAACTGAGCCGACAGGCCACCGCCCAGATCTTCATTGCCGCGGAAACCCAGACGCGAGCCAGGGCCACCGTCGCGCACTTGCCATGCCTTGCTGGTGGGGCCTGTGCCCCAATTAGCCAATGCACCGCCGGCAGTACCACCATTACCCTTGGCGACGCTTTCGTCGATGATGCCGTAAATCGTCACCGACGACTGTGCGTATGCGCCAGCGGCGTATGCGCCCAGCAGTGCGAGAGCGAGAAGAGATTTTTTCATTGCGACTATCTCCTAGGTTGAACACAAGTGGTCCCGGTCTCCCCCTTGGGTGCACCGGGCCGAACTCCTCAGCGGAAGTTGGCGTATTCCACCAGAGGGCCCATTCGCTGCAAAGCGTGACAACCGCAAATCAGGCGCAAATGTTGTCCGCGCACAACGAGAAAAATGAGCCTGCGAACACCATGGAATCACCCATGAATCCACGTCAAAAAAGCGCTCGAAATGCGGCTCTTCGCCTAGGGTAATCTCGGGGGCATGACGCGTACACAGACCGCACGCCCTCGCTCTCCGATCGACGACTGGATCAACGCAGCCGACAACGCATTGCGAACGCTCTCAGGCGCTCACACGGCAGCAAGGCCCACACCAGCCCCCAAGGAAAACCCTCAGGCCTTGAGCTCAGATGAAGCGAAGCTGTCGGCGTCACTGATGCGGGTGAATCACGTGGGAGAGATTTGCGCACAGGCCCTCTACAACGCCCAACTGGTGGCCACCCGCAACCCAGGGCTGCGCGAGAGTTTTCGCCAGGCCGCGCGCGAAGAAACCGATCACCTCGCGTGGACCCAACAGCGCCTGCGTGAACTCCACGCCCGCCCGAGCGTGTTCAACCCCTTGTGGTACGCAGGCGCCTTCGGCATCGGACTCATCGCCGGACGCATCGGCGACGCCACCAGCCTCGGCTTCGTGGTCGAAACAGAAGCCCAGGTCGAGCAGCACCTCGCGTCTCACCTCGACCGTCTGCCCCCAGCAGACACCGCCTCGCGTGCGATCGTCGAACAAATGAAGGTCGACGAGGCCCAGCACGGCGCCCAGGCCCAGCAAGCCGGTGCGACGCAGCTTCCCGCCTCCGTCCGGTGGGCAATGCGCGCGGCCGCCAAGGTCATGACGACCACCGCGCATTACCTCTGATCGCCTCTGATCGGCGGCTCAGGCCTCGACGATCTCGTAGCTGGTGGTGATGTCGGCCGTCTTGGCCAACATGGCACTCGCCGAACAGTACTTCTCGTGTGACATCTGGATGGCGCGCTGCACCGCTTGGTCGGACAGGGCCTTCCCCGAGATCACGAAATGCATGTTGATGCGCGTGAACACCTTGGGGTCGGTCTGGGCGCGCTCGGAGGTCAGCTTGGCCTGGCAGCCGCGCACGTCGTGACGGCCGCGCTTGAGGATCAGCACGACGTCATAGGCGGCGCATGCGCCCGTTCCCGCCAGCACCGTCTCCATCGGCCGCGGCGCCAGGTTACGACCGCCACCCTCGGGCGCGCCGTCCATCGTCAGCACATGGCCACTGCCGGTTTCGGCCATGAAGGTCATGCCACCGGAGGACACCCAATTGATCGTGCATTCCATGCTGAATCCTGCTGCTCTCAAACGTCGAAGCCGCAGATTGTGCGGCGCCTTGCTTCACCCGTTTGGGTGGACAAAATTTATTGCGGCGCAACATGCGCACGAGTACACTCTTGTCCATCGATGTGAACGCTGTACCGCAAGGCGCACATCACCGTTTGTCTCCTCCACCTCCTCCATTGGTGGATTCAGCCCAAGGCAGCAATGCCTTGGGCTTTTTTCTGGGTCACGGGTGCCCTCAGCCCCTGCCTTATGATCCGGCGCCCTTTTGTTCCCGCCGCATCTCCAGGAGCAGCCATGACCGGCCCCCTTCGCACAACGCCCAAACGCCGAGGCAAGGCGCCCAGGGACGACATCGGTCTGGCCGGCTACCTGCAGAAGATCCTGACCGCGCGCGTCTACGACGTCGCCATCGAATCCGCGCTCGAGCCGGCGAAGAATCTTTCGCGCCGCCTGGGCAACCAGGTGTGGCTGAAGCGGGAAGACACGCAACCCGTCTTCAGCTTCAAGCTTCGGGGGGCCTACAACAAGATGTCGGGCCTGAGTGCAGCCCAGCTCAAGCGGGGCGTGATCTGCGCATCGGCCGGCAACCACGCACAAGGGGTGGCACTCGGCGCCCATCGCCTGGGCTGCAAGGCCTTGATCGTGATGCCGGTGACCACACCCAAGCTCAAGATCGACGCGGTACGCGCGCTCGGCGGCGAGGTGGTTCTGCACGGTGAGAGCTACTCCGACGCCTACCTGCACGCCCTCGAACTCGAGCGCAAGCAACAGCTGACCTTCGTCCACCCCTTCGACGACCCCGACGTGATCGCCGGCCAGGGCACGATCGCGATGGAAATCCTGCGGCAGCTCCAGTCACCGATCGACGCCGTCTTCGTCGCCATCGGGGGCGGCGGCCTCGTGTCCGGCGTGGCGGCGTACATCAAGTCGGTGCGCCCCGAGATCAAGGTGATCGGCGTGCAGACCACCGACTCCGACGCCATGGTGCGCTCGGTCAAGGCTGGTAAGCGCGTGCAGCTGGCCGAGGTCGGTCTTTTCTCTGACGGCACGGCCGTCAAGCTCGTAGGCGAGGAGACCTTCCGCCTCACCCGGGCCCTGGTCGACGACTTCGTGATCGTCGACACCGACGCCGTCTGCGCCGCCATCAAGGACGTTTTCCAGGACACGCGCAGCATCCTCGAGCCGGCGGGCGCCCTGGGTGTCGCCGCCATCAAGCAGTACACCGAGACGCACAAGCTGAAAGGCAAGACGCTCGTCGCCATCACCTGCGGCGCCAACATGAACTTCGACCGCCTGCGCTTCGTGGCCGAGCGTGCCGAGGTGGGCGAGGAGCGCGAAGCCGTGTTCGCGGTCACGATCCCCGAGGAGCGGGGCAGCTTCAAGCGCTTTTGCGAACTGATCGGCCCGCGCAGCGTCACCGAGTTCAACTACCGCATCTCCGACGACCAACAGGCCCACGTGTTCGTCGGCCTGGCCACGAGCAACCGAGGTGAGTCAGAGAAGCTGACCCGCAATTTCACGAAGCACGGCTTCGCCACCGTCGACCTCACGCACGACGAGCTGGCCAAGCAGCACCTGCGCCACATGGTGGGCGGGCGAAGTGAACTCGCGCGCGACGAGCGCCTCTACCGCTTCGTCTTCCCCGAGCGGCCCGGTGCCTTGATGCAATTCCTCTCGAGCATGCACCCCAGCTGGAACATCAGCCTTTTCCACTACCGCAACCAGGGCGCGGACTACGGCCGCATCCTGGTCGGCATCCAGGTGCCGCGCGGCGACAAAAAGGCGTTCAAGGATTTCCTGGAAGGGCTGAGCTACCCGTGGGTCGACGAGACCGACAACCCGGCCTACCGCCTCTTCTTGCGGTAGCGCCAGGCTGAAGCCTCACAATCGCGGCACAACCCCTCTGGCCGCACTGACTTTCCAGCAGACCTTGCCATGCCCGTCAGCCGATCGCTCATCGCTCCCACCGCCAACCCGCTGCTCGAGCGGGCGCTGCGCGACAAGCTGAAGCGGCGCAGCGACACCGTCGGCCAGCTCGGCGAACTCGAGCCGCTGGCGATTCGCCTGGGCCTGATCCAGAACTCCCTCAAGCCCCGCTTCCGGGCGCCGCAAATCGCGCTGTTTGCCTCCGACCACGGGCTGGCGGTCGACGGGATTGGAGCGCCCAACCAGACCTCCACGGCGAAGCTGGTGCAGGGCCTGTTGAGTTCGCAGTTGCCGGTGGCGGTGTTCGCTCGCATCCAGGGCATGGACCTCAACGTCGTGGACTGCGGTGTCGCCGAGACGGTGGCCCCGCACCCACGCTTGATGTCACGCAAGATCGCCCACGGCACCCGCAACTGCCGGGTCAACATGGCGATGACGCTCGACCAGGCGCATGCGGCGATCCGCGCCGGCATGGAGATCGCCGACGCGATGACGGGCAACCTGATCGCGTGCGCCGGCATCGGCGTGGGCTCGCACGAAAGCGCCGCGCTGGTGCTGTCGGCGCTCGCCAACGAACCGATCCACAACCTCGTCACCACGCCGATCATGGTGCCGGAAGACGAGGCCCGGCTGATGATGGTCCTTCAGGCCGCCCAGGTACGACACCGCGACCTGAGCGACCCGGTCGAAGTGCTGGCCGCGTATGGCGGTTTCGAGATCGCGATGATGGTCGGCGTGATGCTCGTGGCCTCGAGCAAACGGCGACTGATCATGGTCGACGGCATGCCGGCCTGCGCCGCGCTGATGGTGGCGGCGCGCATCGCGCCCACGGTCACCGAATACTGCGTCTTCTCGCGCAGCCATGGCCATCCGGGCCTCACGGTGGCCCTCGGCCTGTTCAAATCCCTGGCCTTGCTGGAGCTGGGCATGGAAAGCACCGACGGCACCGGCGCCACGCTGTCGTTCCCGCTGTTGCTGAGCTCGGCCGCGCTGCTGACCGAAGTGGCGGAAGGCGAAGACGCGGGACCGTCTCAGCCCGCGGACATGCCGAATTCGGTGCCCGGCAAACTCTGACGCAACGCTCGCCCACGCGAGCCGGGATTCATCGAGCGTTGTTGGGCACGCCGCGCAGCGGTGCAGGCCGCGGCGTCGCGGGCGGTGGCACCTGCGCGCCCGGCGCGGGAATACCCGGCACCGAGATGGGTGGCCCAAGGGGCGCTGCGCCAGGCGAGTCCATCACAGCGCGGGGCAAGGTGCCGGTGGCCGGCGGCGGCAAGGCCGGCAGCTCCAAGACGAACGACGTGGGGCCTTTGTCCACCCCGATCGATGCGGTGCGCAGGCTCACGTTCTGCAACACCAGCTGATCTTCGATGCGAGCACCGGCGCTGAAGGCCCGCGCCGGCTTGCCATCGATCGAGATCAGCGCCACACCGGGCGTCATGCCTTCGGCCGCGGGTTTTGCCGCCATCACCCCGAGCAGGCGGAAACGTGTGCTGGCGGCCGGCGCCACTGCAACTTGTGCAACGGGTTCGGCACCAAAGAGACGTGAGAGGTCGCCGCGCGCACTGGTACTTTCACCAACCACGGCCGCGTTCAGCGGCACCGGGTCGGCGCGCACCACGAGGCGCATGCCCCAGAAAACAAGGGCTGCAGCCACCAAAGCCCAGATCACGAAAGCTGACAATCGCGCCATCATCGGACGATTATGATTCAACGCCCCGTTTGCAAGCCATCCGTGCAAGACATGAACTCTTCCGCTTCGTCATCCACGCCACGCCGCGCACGCGGCTTCACCCTCATCGAACTGATGGTGGTGCTCGTGATCATCGGCGTGCTGGCAGCGCTCATCGCCCCCAACGTGCTCGACCGCGCTGACGATGCGCGCGTGACGGCCGCGCGCACCGACGTCGGCAACATCATGCAGGCGCTCAAGCTCTACAAGCTCGACAACCAGCGCTACCCCACCGGCGAACAAGGCCTGCAGGCTCTGGTCACCAAGCCCACCACCGGAGCCGTGCCTCCCAACTGGCGGCCTTACCTCCCCAAGCTCCAGAACGATCCCTGGGGTCGTCCGTACCAGTACGCCAACCCCGGCGTGAAAGGCGAGATCGATGTCTATAGCTTTGGTGCCGACGGCCAAGTCGGCGGCGAAGGCAAGGACGCCGAGATCGGCTCCTGGCAGTAAAGCCGGCATCAGGGGAGCCCGCGGCTTCACCCTGATCGAACTGATGGTGGTGATCTCGCTGATCGCCATCGCCGCCGGCCTCATCAGCCTCTCGCTTCGAGACCCGGCCAGCACCCAGCTCGAGAACGAGGCCGCGCGTCTTGTGGCCTTGCTGGAATCGGCACGCGCCGAATCGCGCGCCTCCGGCATCCCGGTGCGCTGGGAGCCGCGCCACGAAGCGCAGAACGAAGGTTTCGAGTTCAAGGGGCTCACCAACCCCGGTGAATTCCCCGCGAACTGGATGGGCGACGGCGTCTCCGCCGAGATCGTCGGTGCCACGGCGATCACGCTGGGCCCGGAGCCTTTCATTCCGCCGCAACGCATCGTGCTCAGACTGGAAAACCAGCGCCTCGCGCTGGCCACCGATGGCCTCGGCCCGTTCGCCGTGGTCGACAACGACAGCGCCAACACCCCACCATGATGCGTCGTCACAACACCGGGTTCACCCTGATCGAGGTGATGGTCGCCCTGGCGATCGTCGCGGTGACGCTCGGCGCGGGCATCAAGGCGGCAGGCGCGCTGGCCGACAACTCGCAGCACATCGTCGAAGTGACCGCGGCGCAGTGGTGTGCCGAGAACCAGCTCACCGAGCTTCGCCTGAGCTCCTTCTTCACCGTTCCCACCGAGTTCGAGTTCCAGTGCGAACAACTGGGCGCGTCCTACAAGGGCAAGCTGGTGTCGAAGCGCACGCCCAATCCCAACTTCCTCCGCGCCGACGCGCAGATCTTCACCGAAGACGGCAAACCGATCCTCACGCTGTCCACCGTGCTCGGCCGGTCGCTCAGGTCATGAAGCAACAACCGCGCCCACGGCAAGCCGGCTTCACGCTGGTGGAAGTGCTCGTCGCGATGTTCATCATGGCCATCCTGGCCGTGATGGCGTGGCAAGGCGTCGACAGCATCGTCAACGCGCGCAACGCGAGCCAGGACCGCATGGAAAAGCTGCTCAAGCTCAACACCGTGCTTGCGCAATTCCAGCAAGACCTCGAAGCCATGCAGGACAGCGGTGCCCTGCCGCAACCCATGCCCTCCTTCGACGGCATCTCGCTGCGCCTCACCCGCCGCGCCGAGACCGGCCTGCAGCTGGTGGTGTGGTCGCTGCGCGGCGGCACGTGGTTGCGATGGGCGGGCAACCCCGTCACCACCACGCAGGCGCTGCAGGATCAATGGATGACCAGCCAGCAGTTCATCGGCAACGAGTCGGGGCAGCTGCGCACGGTCACCGGCCTCTCGGAGTGGCAGGCCTACTGCTTCCGCGACAACGCCTGGAGCAACTGCCAATCGAGCGCCGGCAACAACACCGTCGGCGGCGCCACTCCGCCCGCCGGCGCGGCATCGGCGCCTGTGCAGACCGACCCGCTCAAAGCCCTGCGCGTGGTGCTGAGCTTCGCCGAAGGCAGTGGCTTCGCCGGCAGCATCACGCGCGACATCGCGCTCGGCCCGCAATGAAACACGCCCCCCGTCGCCACCAACGCGGTGCCGCCCTGCTGCTGGCCATGATCATCGTGACCCTCGTGGCCACGCTGGCGGTGTCGATGGTCTGGCAGCAGTGGCGTGCGGTGCAGGTCGAGACGGCCGAGCGCTCGCGGGCGCAATCAGCGTGGATCCTCTCCGGCGCGCTCGACTGGGCAGGGCTCATCCTGAAAGAAGATGCCCGCCCCTCGGCCGGCCAGGTCGACCACCTCGGCGAGCCCTGGGCGGTGCCGCTCGCGGAAGCGCGGCTCTCGACCTTCCTCGCCTCCGACAAGGACAACAACGCCGACGACGGCCCCGAGGCATTTCTCTCCGGCTCCATCACCGATGCCCAGGCGCGCTTCAACCTGCGCAACCTCATCGACGCCAAGTTCGAAGTCTCGGCAGAAGACCTCAACGCGCTGCGCCGCCTGTGCGAGAACGTCAACATCGCGGTCAGCGTGGCCGACACGCTCGCGACCGGCATGAAGGCCGCCTATGTGCCGCCCGGCGCCGCCACAGCGGTGGCCAACCCACCGCTGCAACCCAAGCGCATCTCGCAACTCACCTGGCTCGGTGTCGATGCGCAAGCACTGCAACGCCTCGAGCCCTACGTCGTGCTGCTGCCGACCGAAACGCCGATCAACGTCAACACGGCCTCGCGGGAAGTCATCGCGTCGGTCATCCCCGGCCTCAACGTCGGCGACGCCGAGCGCCTGATCCAGTACCGCCAGCGCACGCCCTTCAAGAAGCAGCAGGACCTGCTGGCGCAGTTGCCCGGCGTGGCGGCCGACAAGATCGGCAGGGTCTCCATCGCCACCAACTACTTCGAAGTACGCGGCCGCTTGCGCCTGAACGACCGTGTGCTGGAGCAGCGCTCGCTCATCGAACGAAACGCGCGGACCATCACGGTGCTCAGCACCGAACGCATCAACTCGACCGACCGCGAGCGCTGAATGCCAGTTGCAGGAATCACTACAACAAAGCGCCGCAAGCTGTTGATTCGGGTAGGTTTGTACGGTCGTGCAGTTTTAATTCCGTTACTCTCGCACCCTGTATGAGCACGCTCGTCGTCCAGATCCCACCGCGCCCGCGCCTGCAGGCCCGTGAAGCCGCGCCCGCTCCCGAGGGTGGCCTCAGCACCGAGTACGACTATGTGCTGACGCCCGACGGCCTCGCCACGTCGGCCCAGGGCCGCGCCCCCGTGGCCCTGGTGCCCAAGGCGGCCAGCGCCGTCGCCGTGCTGGCCGATGCCGACGTGAGCTGGCACCGCATCACCCTGCCCAAGGCCCCCGCGGCTCGCTTGCAGGCCGCGCTGGTCGGCGTGCTCGAAGACGCCTTGCTCGAAGAAGCTGCCACCGTGCACATCGCCGTGGCGCCGGGCGCCAGCGCCGGCGAGCCCACCTGGGTGGCGGTCGTCGACCGCGCCTGGCTGACCGCCGAGCTGGCCACGCTGGAAAAGGCCAACATCTTCATCGACCGCGTCGTGCCGATGTCGTGGCCCGACGAGCCGCCCTCCGGTCACTTCGCCGAGCTGGGCGACCCGTCCCAAGGTGCCACGCTGACCTGGGCCCACCCCGAGGGCGTGGCCCAGATGAACCTGCAGGGCACGCTCGCCCGCTCGCTGCTGCCCAACCCGCTGCCCGAAGGCGCCCGCTGGAGCGCGACGCCGGCCACCGCCGCCGCCGCCGAACGCTGGCTCGGCGTGCCCATGACGGTGATGGACTGGCCCCAGCGCGCCCTCCAGGCCTCGCGCTCGCTGTGGAACCTGCGCCAGTTCACCCTCGCCCGCAAGAACCGCGGCACGCGTGCCCTGCGCGACCTGTGGCGCCAGTTCCTCACGCCAGCCTGGAAGCCGGCCCGCTACGGTCTTGCCACGCTCGTCGTGGTGCAGCTCATCGGCCTCAACCTCTGGGCCGGCCACCAGAGCCGCACCATGAAGGCCAAGCGCGATGCGATGGTCACGCTGCTGAAGCAGGCCCACCCGCACGTCTCGGGCGTGCTCGATGCTCCGGTGCAAATGCGCCGCGAGACCGACACGCTGCGCGCCGCCGCGGGCATTCCCGGCGAAACCGACCTCGAGCCCATGTTGCAAGCTGCCGCCAATGCCTGGCCGGGCGACCGCCCGCCCGTTGACAACCTGCGCTTCGAACCGGGCCGCCTCACGCTGTCGGCCGCGGGCTGGAACCCCGACCAGATCGAGCAGTTCCGCAACCAGCTGCGCCCGCGCGGCTGGCAAGTCGATGCCCGCGACGGCACCCTCACCTTGAGCCGTGCCCCCGCCGGCCTTGCCGCAGGAAAGCCGCTGTGACCCGCCCCGCCGCCAAACTTCCCGCCCCGATCCAGGCCTTGCGCACCGAGGCGCTGCAGCGCTGGGCTGCCATGCCGCCGCGCGAGCGCATGGGCCTCACGCTCGCCGGCATCGCCATCGGCATCGCCATCGTCTGGATGATCGGCGTCGCGCCCGCGCTGCGCACCCTGCGCGAAGCGCCCGCGCAGATCGACTCGCTCGACCTGCAACTGCAGGCCATGCAGCGCATGGCCACCGAAGCGCGCGACCTGCGCGGCGCCGCCCCGGTGCCTGCCACGCAGGCCGCACAGGCCTTGAAGTCGGCGACCGACCGGCTGGGCGACAAAGGCAAGCTCGCGGTGATGGGTGACCGCGCCACCCTCACACTCAGCGGGGTGACCGGCGAAGCCCTGCGCGCCTGGTTGACCGAAGCCCGCAGCGGCGCACGGGCCCGCCCCGTGGAAGCGCAGCTGACGCGCGGCCCGCAAGGCTATGCCGGCACGCTCGTGGTGAGCCTGGGAGGGGGCAACTGATGGCCGTCGTTCGCAAACCCGCCCGCCGCGGCTTGCGCCGCCGCTTCGCGTCGAGCGCCGTGCCCACGCAGTGGCAAGAGTCGTCATACGCCGAGATCGCCTGGGAAAAGTCGCGCAGCGCGGCCACCCGCTGGGCGGTGTTCGGCGCCTTGCTGGGCGTGCTCTTCGGGCTCGTGCTCTTCGCGCCCGCTGCGTGGCTCGCCAGCGCCGTGGCCAGTGCCACCGGCCAGCGGGTGTTGCTCTCCGACGCCCGCGGCACCGTGTGGTCGGGCAGTGCCATCGCCGTGCTCACCGGCGGCCCCGGCAGCCGCGACGCCAGCTCGCTGCCCGGCCGCCTGGAATGGACGCTGCGGCTCAAGGGCCTCGGCTTCGAGCTGCGCGCGCGGCACGCCTGTTGCCTCAACGACACCGTGAGCGTGCTCCTCAAACCGGGCCTCGGCCGCATGTCGGTCGAGCTGGCCCCCAAACCCGACTGGATCGGCCAGTGGCCGGGCGCCTTCCTCGGCGGCCTGGGCACGCCGTGGAACACGCTGCAGCTCGGCGGCTCGCTGCGCCTCATGTCTTCGGGCCTCAAGATGGAGCTGGTGCAGGGCCGCTGGATCGTCGACGGCTCGGCCGAGATCGACATGCTGCAGGCCTCGTCGCGCGTGTCCACGCTCGAGCCGCTCGGCAGCTACCGCTTCAGCCTGATCGGCGCAGCCGGCGGCTCGTCGCAACTGCGCCTGTCCACGCTCGAAGGTGCGTTGCAACTCAATGGAGAAGGCACCGCCGGCCCCAACGGCGTGCGCTTCCGCGGCGAAGCGCGCGCCGCCACCGAAGCCGATGAATCCGCGCTGAACAACCTGCTCAACATCATCGGCCGGCGCAACGGCGCCGTGTCAGTCATTTCGATCGGATAAGCATGAAAAATGCACCCCTCCACAAGTCGCTGCGACCGCTCGCCGCAGCACTTGCCGCCGTGCTGCTCGGCACGACGATCCTGCCGCCGCTGGCCTACGCGCAAGCGCGCGAATCGCGCTTCAAGGGCGAACCCGTCACGCTGAACTTCGTGAACGCCGAGATCGAAGGTGTGTCGCGTGCGATGGGGGCGATCCTCAAGCAGCAGTTCGTCGTCGACCCGCGCGTGAAGGGCACGATCACGCTCTACAGCGAAGAGCCACTGTCGCCGCGCGAGGCTTACCTCAACTACCTCGCCGCACTGCGTGGCCTGGGCTTCACGGTGGTCGAGTCGGGCGGTCTCTTCAAGGTGGTGCCGGAAGCCGACGCGAAGCTGCAGTCGAGCACCGTCTCGGTGGGCGGCGTGGCGCGCCAGGGCGACCAGGTGCTCACGCAGATCTTCAAGCTGAGCCACGAGAACGCCAACAACCTGGTGCCGGTGCTGCGCCCGCTGATCAGCCCCAACAACACCATCAACGCCAACCCCGGCAACAACACGCTCGTCATCACCGACTACGCCGACAACCTGGCGCGCATCGCGAAGATCATCGCGGCGATGGACACACCGAGCGCCGGTGACGTCGAGATCATCACGCTCAAGCATGCAGTGGCGGCCGACGTGGCCACGCTGGTGCAGCGCCTGAGCGACGGCGGCTCCACCGCGGGCGCGCCGGGCGTGCCCAGCATGGGCGCCGCCACCTCGTCGGTGATGGTCGACCCACGCAGCAATGCGCTGATCGTGCGCGCCTCCACGCCAGCGCGCATGGCCAGCATCAAGGCCATCGTCGAGAAGCTCGACCGGCCGACCACGGGCGACAACCCGATGGGCAACATCTACGTCGTCTACCTGAGGAACGCCGACGCGACCCGACTGGCCACCGTGCTGCGCGCGGCGTACAGCGCCGGCAGCACCTCCACCAGCGGCGGAGGCGGCCTCGGCGGCGGTGGTGCTGCAGCGCAGCCCCAGGCCCCGGCCAACGTGGGGATCGGCGGGCAGGCGGCGGGCGGCAACACCGGCGGCCAAAGTGCCGCCGCGGCCAGCCCCATCACCCCTGCAGCGGCGGTCTCGACCGGCGGCATGATCCAGGCCGACCCGGCCACCAACTCGCTCATCATCACCGCGCCCGAGCCGGTGTACCGCCAGCTGCGCGCCGTGATCGACCAGCTCGACTCGCGCCGCGCGCAGGTCTACATCGAAAGCATGATCGTCGAGGTGGTCGGCAACAACGCCGCCGACTTCGGCTTCCAGTGGCAGGGCCTCTCTGGCAAGGAAGGCGACAAGGTCGGTGTGGTCGGCGGCACGAACTTCGGCACCACCGGCAACCTGCTCGGCATCACCGCCGCACTGGCCGGTGGCTCCGTCACCAGTGCCAGCGCCTCGCTGTTGGGCGAAGGCCTCAACATCGGCATCATCAAGGACTTCGCCGGCACCTATGGCCTCGCCGCCATCGCACGCTTCCTGCAGAGCCAGACCAACACCAACATCGTCTCCACGCCGAACCTGATCACGCTCGACAACGAAGAAGCGAAGATCATCGTCGGCAGCAACGTGCCCTTCATCACCGGCCAGTTCACCAACACCGGCACCGCCACGACCAACCCGTTCCAGACGGTCGAGCGCAAGGACGTCGGCATCACGCTGCGCATCAAGCCGCAGATCGGCGAGACGGGCACCGTGCGCATGACGATCTACCAGGAGTCGTCGAGCCTCAGCCGCGATGTGGCGCCCGGCACCACCAACGCCGGCCCGACCACCAACAAGCGCTCGATCGAGTCGAACGTGGTCGTCGACGACGGCCAGATCATCGTGCTCGGCGGCCTGATCGAAGACCGCTTCGAGGAAACGAAGAACAAGGTGCCGCTGCTGGGCGACATCCCCTTGATCGGCGCCCTCTTCCGCAGCGAGACGCGCGAGAAGCGCCGCACCAACCTGATGGTGTTCCTGCGCCCGGTGGTGATGCGCGACGGCCCGTCCGTCAACAACTTCTCCCTCGACCGCTACGACCTGATCCGCGCCACGCAGAAAGACGCACAACCCGGCTACAGCATCGTGCTGCCCAACGGCGCGCCGGTGGTGCCGCCGCTGCGCTCGCCGCAGGACAGCGAAGCGTCGCGACGCCTGCGCGAGTCGGCACCCGCCACGCCACCGCCCGCGTCGACGCCGCCCCAACCGGTGCCGCCGCCGCTCGTCTCGCCGCCTGCAGGGGCCTCCGCTCCGTCGGCCACGCCGCGCACGAACTGATCGGCCGAGACACACATGGGCGCCCGCCATCCCCTCCCCTATGCCTACGCCAAGGCCCACAACCTGCTGCTTGAAGACGACGGCGAGCAGCTGGTGCTGTGGGCGCCCGAGACCGTCTCACTGCCAGCGCTGAGTGAAGTGCTGCGGCTGTACTCCATCGACAAGCTGGAGCGCGAATCGGCCAGCACGCTGGGCAACCGCATCGCCGCCGCCTATGCGGGAGGCGAGTCGAGCGCGGCCACGGTGATCGGCGAAGTCGAGAGCAAGGTCGACCTCTCGCGGATGATGCAGGACCTGCCCGCGGTTGAAGACCTGCTCGAAGCCGCGAACGACGCGCCCATCATCCGCATGCTCAACGCGCTGCTCACGCAGGCCGCAAAAGACGGCGCGAGCGACATCCACATCGAGCCCTATGAGCGCAGCAGCTCGGTGCGCTTCCGCGTCGACGGCACACTGCGCGAAGTGGTGCAACCCAACAAGGCGCTGCACGCCGCGCTGATCTCGCGCCTGAAGATCATGGCCGAGCTCGACATCTCCGAGAAGCGCCTGCCGCAAGACGGCCGCATCTCGCTGCGCATCGGCGGCCGTGCGGTCGACGTGCGGGTGTCCACGCTGCCCTCGTCGCATGGCGAGCGTGCGGTGCTGCGTCTGCTCGACAAGGGCGAGACCAAGTTCACCCTCGAAGGCCTGGGCATGGGCGGCGACACGCTCGAGCGCTTCAACAAGCTCGTGCAGCAGCCGCACGGCATCGTGCTCGTGACCGGCCCCACCGGCTCGGGCAAGACCACCACCCTTTATGCCTCGCTCGGCCGCATCGACACCAGCACCACCAACGTGCTGACGGTGGAAGACCCGGTCGAATACGAACTCGCCGGCATCGGCCAGACGCAGGTCAACGCCAAGATCGATCTCACCTTCGCGAAAGCCCTGCGCGCCCTGCTGCGCCAGGACCCGGACGTGATCATGATTGGCGAAATCCGCGACTTCGAGACCGCGCAGATCGCGGTGCAGGCTTCGCTCACTGGCCACCTGGTGCTGGCCACGCTGCACACGAACGACGCGCCCAGCGCCGTCACGCGACTCACCGACATGGGCATCGAGCCCTTCCTGTTGTCGTCGTCGCTGCTGGGCGTGCTGGCCCAGCGCCTCGTGCGCAAGCTGTGCCCGCATTGCAAGAAGCAAGACGCACGCGGCCGCTGGCACCCCGTGGGCTGCAACGAATGCGGCCAGAGTGGCTACAAGGGCCGGACCGGCGTCTATGAACTCATGGTCGCCGACGAGAAGGTGCGCGCGCTCATCCACGGCCGTGCGGCCGAATCGCAGATCTTCGTGGCGGCCGAAGCCGCCGGCATGCGCTCGATGCGTGAAGACGGCGAGCGGCTGGTGATGGAAGGCATCACCTCGCCGGAAGAAGTGATGCGGGTCACACGGGAATAAGCAGGAGTAAGGCTCGGTGCCCGCCTACAAGTTCGAAGCGCTCAACGCCGCCGGCAAGACGACGACCGGCCTGGTCGAGGCCGACAACCTCAAGGCCGCACGCTCGCAGCTGCGGGCGCAGGCACTGGTGCCGCTCGACGTCACGCAGGTGGCCTCGGCCGGCACCCAGACGAAAGGCCTCAACCTCTCGCGCAAGGTGTTCAGCTCGACCAGCCTCGCGGTCTGGACCCGCCAGCTCGCCGGCCTCGTCGGCGCCGGACTGCCGCTGGAGCGCGCCCTCACCGCCCTGAGCGACGAAGCCGAAGACCCGAAGCAGCGTGAGCTCGTGGCCCACCTGCGCAGCGAGGTCAACGGTGGCTCGCCCTTTGCGCGCGCGCTCGGCAGCATGCCGCGCGAGTTCGATGACGTGTACCGCGGCGTGGTCGCGGCCGGTGAGCAAAGTGGCGCGCTCGGCACCGTGCTCGAAAAACTGGCCGATGACCTGGAAGGGCGCCAGCAGCTCAAGGCCAAGCTGATCGGCGCCACGCTGTACCCCGCCATCGTGTCGCTGATCGCCGTCGTGATCGTGATCTTTCTCGTCACCTATGTGGTGCCGCAGGTGGCCTCGGTGTTCACCAACTCGAAGCGCGCCCTGCCCGCGCTGACGGTGGCGATGCTCGCCATCAGCGCCTTCGTGCGCAACTACGGCTGGTTCATGCTGCTGGCGCTGATCGGCGGCGGCATCGGCCTGAAGCTGATGCTGCGCAACGAGGTGTTCCGCGAGCAGTTCGACGCGTCGATGCTCACCGTGCCGCTCATCGGCAAGCTGGCGCGCGGCTACAACGCGGCGCGCTTCTCCGGCACGTTGGCCATGCTGGCCGGTGCCGGCGTTCCCATCCTGAAAGCCCTGCAGGCGGCGGCCGAAACACTCTCCAACCGTGCGATGCGCGCCGACGCGATGGATGCACTGGTGCAGGTGCGTGAAGGCGCGCCGCTCGCCTCTGCGCTCGCCGGCAAGAAGCGCTTCCCCGGGATCATCGCGATGTTCGCCCGCCTGGGCGAACAGACCGGCCAGCTGCCGCGCATGCTGGAACGCGCCGCCACGCAGACGAGCACCGAGGTGCAACGCCGCGCGCTGGCGATGGCCACGATCCTCGAGCCCTTGCTCATCGTCGTGATGGGGGCGGTGGTGATGCTGATCGTGCTCGCAGTGCTGATGCCGATCATTCAGCTCAACACCTGGGTCAAGTAGAGCCTCCAGTCGCTTCGCTGCCGCCTTGCAGGCCGCGCTGGGCCAGCGGCCCAGCTCCTCGCCAGGCGCCGACAGTCCACTGGACTGTCGACGTCCCGGCTCGGCCCCCGAGGGGCGCCGCCCTGAGGACCGGCGGATCCGGATCCTTGGGCGTGGCTCGATCTCGCCTGGCTTCGCCGGTGATCGTTGGCACGGTGTTTGCGAAGAACTGCGCAGGAATTCGGGTTGTTATTGATGGCTAGACGACAGCGTCGTTTGCTTCAATAAAACCGACGGTTTGCGTTTTCTGGAGGTTGTATGAGCGCATCCAAGGACCTGGTCACCGTGTCGGCTCGGGGCGGCAGCATCCCGATCGCCCGCATGCGCAGCCTTTACCGGGTCGACGAAGTCGGTCGCAAGCTCGACAAGCTGCCCGAGAAGGAGCACGAGCACCTGCGCTCTACCTACGAGCGCATGCTGGAGAAGGGGCCTGAGCGCTTTCAGGTCAAACCGTCGGGCCTGCCGGCGATGGACCACCTCTACGACGACCTGCCCAATTTTTCGGACGTGCTCGACGATGTGAAGCGGCAGATCGCGCTGTGCGAAGACAGCCGCGATGCGCTCGAGATCACGCCGCTGCTGCTGCTCGGCCCACCGGGCGTCGGCAAGACGCATTTCGCGCGCGAACTCTCCAAGCTGCTCGGCACTGGCATGGGCTTCATCTCGATGAGCTCCCTCACGGCGGGCTGGGTGCTGTCGGGCGCGTCGAGCCAGTGGAAAGGCGCGCGGCCCGGCAAGGTGTTCGAGACGCTTGTCGACGGCCAGTACGCCAACCCCGTGCTCGTGGTCGACGAGATCGACAAGGCCGGTGGCGAACACGCCTACGACCCGCTCGGCGCGCTCTACAGCCTGCTCGAGCACGACACGGCGGGAAGCTTTACCGACGAATTTGCCGAGGTGCCCATCGATGCGAGCCAGGTCATCTGGGTGGCCACCGCCAACGACGGCCGCAGCATCCCCGAACCCATCCTCAACCGGATGAACGTCTACGAGGTGCAGGCCCCGGATCGCGATGCCGCACGCCACATCGCCACCAAGCTCTACCGCAGCATCCGCGCCGACCACGATTGGGGCAGCCGCTTCGCCCCCGAGCCGGCGAGCGACGTGCTCGACCGCATGAGCGAGATGGCCCCGCGCGAGATGCGCCGCGCCTGGATGACCGCCTTCGGCAACGCCAAACTCGCGCGTCGCGACCGTGTCGACGTGGCCGACCTGCCCGACGCCGGCTTCAAGAAATCCAGCATCGGATTCGTGCAGTAACCCCCTGCTCCAGGGGGCCGCATTCCATCCCTCTTCCAGGGGGCTGTAACGCTTTGTGTGCCGCATGCCGCGACGAAGCCGGCGCTGCAAAATTCCCGCTCGAAATCGGCACAGGGAAGACACAAGAATGCGAGACCGACTCAGCGACGCCGTGCAAGGCGCCGTGGGGAGCGTGCTCAGTGGGCTCGATGGCGCACTGAGCTCACTGCTCGCCAGCTGGACGAGCGCGCAGCGCCTCTACAACGTGGAAGGCGAAGGCCAGCTGAGCGATCTGATGGTCGAGCGCTTCAGCCTGGTCGATGCGATCAGCGAGCCCTTCCAGCTGCAGCTGCACACCCTGTGCGTGCACAACCGCATCCGCCTGCAAGGCCTGCTGGGCCAGCGCATCACGCTGCTGGCCACCCTGGCCGACGGCACCCGCCACCGCCGCAGCGGCCTCGTCTTCGAAGCGCGTGACGGCGGCGCCGATGGCGGCCTCGTGCGTCACCAGTTGCTCATCCAACCCTGGATCGCCCTGCTCGGCCACACCCGCACGAGCCGCGTGTGGCAAGACAAGACCCTCGTCCAGATCCTCGACGACGTGCTCGGCGCCGAGGCCTACCAGGCCCATGCCGCGTGGCGCTGGGGCGAGACCGGTGCCGACGGCGAGACCGAAGACCTCGCCGCCTTCCTCGCCCGCGGCCCCAACGGCGGTGTGCGTTCCTATTGCGTGCAGTACCGCGAGAGCGACTTGAGCTTCCTGCAACGCCTGCTCGCCGAAGAAGGCCTGGGCTGGCGAGTCGAAGAAGCCGACGACGCACCCAGCGGCCACCGTGTCGTCTTCTTCGCCGACAGCGCGCGCTGGCCCGAGAACGCCACCTCCAAGAGCGCAGTGGGTGGCTCAGGCCCTTCGACGGGGCTCAGGACAGGCATCCGCTTCCACCGTTCATCCGCGGCCGAAGAACAAGACGCCATCCAGAGCTTCGGCGGCTGGCGCCAGCTGAGCCCTGCGGCCAGCGCCGTGCTCCAGTGGGACTACCAGGCCAAGCGCGCCATCGCCGCCGAAGCGCCCACCGCCTACGACTACACCAGCGAGTCGATGCGCGACATGGCCGCCTGGCTGCAGCACTACGACCCGAGCGGCGCCACCGCCGATGTGGGGACGTGCAGCAGCGCCGAGCTGCAACACCGCGCCACCTGCCGCCAGCAGGCCTTCGAGGCGCGCCACAAGACCTGGCTCGGCCGCAGCACCGTGCGCAGCCTGCGCGCCGGCGAGCACTTCGCGCTGACCCAGAGCACGCTCGACGCGCTCTCCGAGCTGCAAGGCGAGGCCGACCGCGAGTTCTGCGTGCACAGCGTGCACGGCCTCGGGGTCAACAACCTGCCCAAGGAGCTGGGCAAGCGCCTGATGCGCAAGCCCGCGGCCGACCCGTTCGCCGAGCTCGACGACACGCCTTCCGACGCACTGCTCGACACCCTGGCGCACGACCCGCTGCTGAGTGAGCAGGCCGCCGAGCTCGGCTACGCCAACCGCTTCGAAGCGCTGCGCCGGCTGATCCCCTGGCGCCCGCTGCCGCCTACGGCGCCCACTGCCCTCGGGGCGCAGACCGCCATCGTGGTCGGCCCGGACGGCAGCACCAGCCCCAACGGGGCGGATGAGCTCTACACCGATGCGCTCGGCCGCATCCGGGTGCAGTTCCACTGGCAGGCCGCCCCGGGCGCCGATGGCCGGGCCGACAACCGCAGCAGCTGCTGGGTGCGCGTCGCCCAACGTTGGGCCGGGGCCGGCATGGGCTGGCAACACATCCCGCGCATCGGGCAGGAGGTGCTGCTCGACTTCATCGAGGGCGACATCGAGCGGCCCATCGTGCTGGGCAGCCTGTACAACGGCCGGGGTGAAGCGGGCCTGCCCCCGACCCCAGGTGGCGCTGCCGCCGAGGCGGATACGAGCGCCTACAAGAGCAGCCACAACCACTCCCCGAGTGCTCAGGGCAACCTCGTCGCAGGCGGCGCAGGAGGCCACAGTCCGGCCTGGCACGGCGGTGCCCCCGGCACGGCCACGAAGAACGCTGCGGCCCAGAACAACGCCGCAGCGCTCAGCGGCGTCAAGAGCAAGGAGTTCGGCGGCGAGGGCTTCAACCAGCTGGTGTTCGACGACACGCCGGGGCAACTGCGGGTGCAACTGGCCACCACGCAGCATGCGACGCAGCTCAACCTGGGGCACCTGATCCACCAGGCCGACAACCACCGGGGCCACTACCGCGGGCTCGGCTTCGAGTTGCGCACCGATGCGTATGGCGCCGTGCGGGCCAGCAATGGGCTCTTGATCACGAGCTTCGCCACCCGCGAGGCCGACCCGGCCGGGGACAACGCCGCGGGCATGGCCTTGCTCAAGCAGGCGGCGACGCTGGCCGACAGCTTCAGCCAGGCGGCGAAGACGCACCAGGCCACGGCGCTGGCAAGCGCCATCGGCACGCTCAAGGCCAATCAGAGCAGCCTCTCCGACACGCTGGCACCGATGAAGGCGCTGCACCAGGCGGCCAGTGGGATGGTGAGCAACGCCTCGCTCGATGCGGCGATCACCGACGCGGGCCAGAAGCGCACGCAGGCGAGCAACGGCAAGCTGCCACACAGCACCGACCCGATCGTCGCCATCACGGCGAAGGCGGGCCTGGCGACGGTGGCTGGGCAAGACATCCAGATCGCCAGCGGCGAGGCCATCAGCTGGCAGGCGGGGCAGGACGTGCAGCTGGCAGGCGGTGAGCAACTGCGCCTGCACACGGGGCAGAGCATCGGCATCCTCGCCGGTGCGGTTCAGGCGGGCCAGGGCGCCAAGGGCACGGGGCTCACGATGATCGCGGGCCAGGGGCCGGTGCAGATGCAGGCACAGGCCGATCAGGCAGAAGTGGCGGCGAAGAAGCTCGTCAACGTGCAGAGCGCCAATGCGCACATCGATTGGGCGGCGGCGAAGAAGATCACGCTGACCACCTCGGGGGGCGCGCAGATCGTCATCGGCTCGGAGGGCGTCACGGTGCAGTGCCCGGGGAAGATCACGGTCAAGGCGGCGACGAAGTCGTTCGTTGGTGGCGGAAGTGACAGCTATCCACTGCCGACACTGCCTGGTAGCTTGTGTATTTCGTGCCTTCTGGCAGCAGCGAAGTACGGTTCCCCGTTTGCGTTGAAATGACCACGTCATGTCGCCAGCCGCCACGACGCTTGCCGCAGCACTCGATTCGATGTCAGAGGGAGCAGTCGCCTATGCTCTCATTGACCCCGCTTTGTGCGCAGAAACACTCGACCACCGAGACACCCAAGGTGTGCGGCACCCGCTTGAAGTCCAGGGGGTGAGCACCCCCGACGAAGCGGCAAGTGTCGCGATTCCGTTTCTGGTGGCGTTGAGCGATGAGGCGAGCAAGTTGCGGAGCCAGCTGGCCACATTCGAGCGCTGGGCGCTTGAATTTCATGCCGTAAGTTGGCTAGCCTCAAGCATTCCCGTTGATGCATTGGCCGCTGCTCTCGGTCGGCGACTTGATGTAGTCCTGGGAGACGAGCTGCCCGCACTTCTACGTATCAGTGACACACGGATCTTGCCCGCCGTGCACGCCGTACTCACTGAAAGCGACCGCGAACGATTCTTTGCCCTCGCATCGCACTGGTGGTACTACAACCGCGAAGGAGCATTGCGGGTCATCACCACCGCGGCAAATGACGAGGAGGCGTGGCCAACACCCTGGCAGATTGCGCCTCAGCAAGAGTCAGCGTTGCTGCTCGCAGCAGAGCCCGATACCGTTCTGGCTTTGCTGCGTGAGCAGGCACCAGTCGAGCTGAGCGCCGTACATCGAGACAAGAGGCATGGCTTTGTGGTGGAACAGATGGAACTTGCCCGCCAATGGGGCATTGAGAGCACTCAGCAACAAATGCTTTTTTGCGCCATCGCGCTCAATCTTGGCGCTGAATTCAGCCAACAGCCCACATGGGAGACAGCACTGGCCAAAGTGAAATCCGGCGCCCTCACCTTGACCCAGGCATTGGCACTGGTCGAACAAGGTGCGCCATGAGGCGCCAAGAAATTCCAAAGGCTCCAACAAATGAATGAAGATGTCGCTCGCTTATCACGGCAAAAGATTTGGGCTGCGTTGGCGCTTTCGCTGATGCTGCTCGGCGGATGCGACGCCGCTCAGCCCGATGCACCCAAGCAAGGTGAGCGTCAAAGCCACGCTCTCACGATTTACGGCTACAACTACACCAATCGGTACATTGACCAGTTCTACGTCGATGGGCAAGGCGGAGGGAACCTCGACGTGAGCACGCCAACCTCAGGCGGCGGCGGCCGCGTTTGTTGCATCAGCTGGCGCGACGGGACACCGCTACCGCAAAAAGTCAAAGTGCGGTGGATGAATGCCGCCTGCAAACGGTGGGTGACGAACTCAAGCGGTGAGAGTCGACAAGTACCCGTCCCGCAATTTGTAGAAACGGAAGCTGCCCTGCAAGGGCCAGTACCGGCAAACCCTCGGTACTTTGAAGTCCACATTTATCCAGATGAGCATATCGAAGTAGCCATTACTGCAATGCCATCCGAGCCACGCCTCAAGCTCAGTGAAGCACGGGAAGTTCGAGGTTACCCAGAGTGCAAGGAGGGAGTGAAATGAGCGAGGAGAAAGCCAAGCTGCAAGGTAAGGGGCAGTCAGCTTTTGTATTCAACTCGTCGCCAGCGTGCACAGGCGAAGGCAGCATTGTTGACCCTGTGCCTCGTGCCTCGAGCAGGCCAACGCTCGGCAAAAGGATAGCGGGTATGGACGCCGCCACCGCGAATCGCCTGCCAGCCTACTCCTGCAAACAGTGTCTGAAAATCAGCCTGTTCTTTGACGGCACTGGAAATAATCTCAAGGCCGATCTGCACACACTCGAACATAGCAATGTTGCTCGCATGTACCGTGCGCACGTGCCAGAGACTCCGAGTGAAGGCATTTTCCGAATCTACGTTCCAGGCATCGGCACGTTGTTTCCCGAAATCGGCGACCGTGGGAAGGGCATCATCATCGACACCCACAATGCAATGGGTGCGGTGGGCCAAGCGCGGCTCGACTGGGCTTTGAAGGAAGTTCAGCAAATCATCGCGCAAGCCGAAGCACGCGCCACAAACCCCACCAACAAGATCGTCAGCATTACGTTCGCCATTTTTGGTTTTTCTCGCGGAGCCACCTTGGCGCGTGCATTTGTGCGAGACCTGTTGAAACTCGACGGTGGCAAAGTCATTGGCCCAGCAGGTGCCTTGCGCTGGAAGCAAGGGAACTACCCCGTTGAGCTTTCATTCCTGGGGCTGTGGGACACGGTGGCATCCGTGGGTGTACCCATTGGGGCAAACAACGTAGCACCGGTACGTCGCGAGCGGGCTGGCTGGGGCAATGCCGCTCGCAGCGCTCTCTTCGGTCCGGCGGTACCGACCCTGCGGGCAAAGGACTTGGCATTTGGCGCCCCTGGCGCCGATCCCCTGAGCGGCCCTGCCAACGGCCACAACAGCTGGGCAGACAACCTGCATATTCCTGACGCCGTGACCACGTGTGTTCACATGATGGCTGCGCACGAGATTCGCAATTCCTTCCCGGTAGACAGCGTCGCTGTGAAGTCGATCAAACCTAGCAATTGCAAGGAATTTGTCTATCCCGGTGTTCATTCCAACGTGGGTGGCGGATATCGACCCGGCGAAGGAGGCAAGGGGAAGGCTACCCCCGCCGACTCAGAGGCGCCCGACGCGGACAAGCTTCTGAGCTTGATTCCACTCAGAGCCATGTATGACGAGGCGTTGCTTGCAGGTGTGCCATTGCGCAAGATGGGATCTAAGCAGTGGCAGGATTTCAATGAAAGTGACTTCTACGCATCTCCCAAAATGCTGGCCGATTTCGACCATTACATGGATCAAGTAGGCCGAAGCGGTTGCACGCTGGGTGCAGCATTTTTGGCACACACCCGGCTGTACCTGGCGTGGCGCTTTCACCGAATCCGCGAAAAGCTGGCCGTGCGCCCCGATTTGCAAGAGCCCGGGCCCAAGAACAAGACCCGCGACGAGCTCGGCATCGAGGCCAACGAAATGGTGTGGGCCGAAGACCAGAGAAGGCTCGACGATGAAATGACGACGTTAAAGGCGCAGCAGCAAAAACTCGAGCAAGGCCGCATGAGCGAGCAGTTGGCGCTGTCGCGCGGCGGCAAGAGCATTGATCCCAAGACCATGCTGCCAACGCCAGAAGGGCAGCGCATGGCCGCTGAAATCAATGCAAAGTACGACCCGCAAATTGCCCGAATCAAGACGCAACTGGCGGAGCTGCAAGCTCGAAAAGAGACCTTGCCCAGCCAAGGCTCACTGGTCAAACAATTGGCCGAGTACGACGCAGCGCTGCTTGATGACGTGAACGCCATCTTGAAGGAGATCCACGACAAGCCCAAGCTGCGTGCCCAGCTGCGACCGCACTACCGCGGCCTGGTGGAGACCTACGAAAACGAATTCGTTTACAAGAGAGGCCTCGACAAAAACAAAGAGAGCGATCGGAAGATCATCGATTTCTTCGACAACTATGTCCACGATTCGCTGTCCGACTTCGGGCTGGACTCGACCCTGCCTAGCGACCCACGTGTTGTTTACGCCGGCGGCAGCTTCAAGACCAAGTACGCGGCTGTCACACCGACGGAAATGCCGGACACGATGACCGCGTAGCAACCAAAGAAACAAGCTCGTCCGATTTTTGAAACAACGCTGAATCACGCCTCTAACACCATATGGTCTCCCTCGAGGGCCTCGCCCTCAAATCAGGAGACCCCATGACCCCCGCCCAGATCGGCCACATCCGCCGCAGCTTCTCCCTCGTCGAACCCATCGCCCAACAAGCCGCCGCGCTCTTCTACGACAACCTCTTCACCGCCGACCCGAACTTGCGTCGTCTGTTCCAAGGCAACATGGCCCAGCAGGGCGCACGGCTGATGAACATGATCGCAACCGCGGTCGATTTGCTGGAAGAACCCGACGCGCTCTTGCCTGCGTTGCGCAAGCTGGGGTCGCGCCATGTGAACTACGGTGTGCGCGACGAGCACTACGCAACCGTCGGGGCAGCACTGCTGAAGACGCTGAAACAGGGCCTTGGCGAGGCCTACACCGATGAAGTGCACACATCGTGGGTGGCGCTGTATGGCGTGGTGAGCAGCACCATGATCGAAGCGGCTCGCAATGCGCCTGCTGCTCAGGCGGCCTGAGCGGGCAACCAGCGCCAGCCTCTACTCCACCAGCCTGGCCACAGCGGCCAGCAAATCACCCTTGGAGAAAGGCTTGTCCAGGCCCGCACAACGGGCATTGCGCAAGAACTCCCGCGCACCGGGCGACAAGGTGTCGCCCGTCACGAACAGCATGCGGCGTGACAACTTCGGGTGATGCTGGTCGATCTCGCGCCACAAGGTGGCGCCATCCATGTCGGGCATGCGCAGGTCGGAGACGATGGCATCGAAGCGCGCGGTTTCGAGCAGCGCCAATGCGACCGCGCCGGACTCGGCGGTGGCCACCTCGTAACCCGCTGCTTCGAGGATGTCGCGCATTAACTCGGTGATCTCCGATTCGTCGTCGACCACCAGCACCCGTGTCTGCAGTGCCGCGTCCGTCGCCTGTAGCGGCACGGGCGCCGACTCCTGCACCGGCTCGCCGCTGATGGGCAGGTTCAAACGGAAGCTCGCGCCTCCGTGATGCGACGTAGGTTCGAGCGTAAGGTCACCGCCGTGGTCGCGCGCGAGCGAGCGTGACATCGCGAGGCCCAGCCCGGTGCCGATGCCTTCGGGCTTGGTGGTGAAGAACGGCTCGAACAACTTGCCGCGCAACTCGGCCGGCACGCCGGGCCCGTTGTCGGACACGCGCAGCCACACGCGTGGCTCGCGGTTCTCGCGCCGCGCTTCGACACCCGTTTCCACCAGCACGCGCCGCTCGCCCTCGCATGCCGCGAGGGCCTGCTGGGCATTCACGAGCAGGTTCAACACGATCTGGCCGACCTGGTCGCCGTCGGCCTTCACGCTCGGCAACTCGTCGGCCAGTTGCAGCCGCATCTCCACGCCGTGGCTGCGGTAGCTGTAGTTCAGCATCTCGGCCGCCGCGCGCGTGAGGTCGTTGAGCGACACGTTCTCGCGCGTGGCCGGCTTGCTGCGCGCCATGTTGAGGAAGGTGCGCACGATGCGGCCGCAGCGCTCGGCGGCTTCGCGGATGCGCTGCACGTCGACCAGCAGCACCGGGTCGTCGCACTTCTCTTCGAGCAGGCTCGCGCGGCCCATCACGATGGCGAGCGGGTTGTTCAGCTCGTGGGCCACGCCGGCGAGCAGGCTGCCCATCGCGCTCAGCTTCTCGCTCTGGCGCAGCGCGTCGCGTTGTCGCTCGATCTGCTGCGCGGCGCTATGCCGCTCGGTCACGTCGACGAGCGAGGCGGTGTAGTAGCCGGTACCGCCCACGTTCGTGCGCCACAGCACCATCTCGATGGGGAACTCGCTGCCGTCGGCGCGCAGCGCATGCATCTCCATGCGCTTGCCCAGCACACGCGGCGCGCCGCCTGACTCCATGCGGCGGATGCCGGCCTCGTGCGCGGCACGGTAGCGCTCCGGCATGATCACGTCACTCACCGAGCGCCCCATCACGTCGGCACGTTGCCGTCCGAACATGGCCTCGGCCGCGGGGTTGAATTCGACGATGTTGCCGTTGCCGTCGGTGGAGATCAGCGCCGCGAGCGCATGGTCGACGATGGCGGCCTTGAGCGCTTCGCTCGCCTGCAGCTGGCCGATCTGTTCGGCGAGCTCTTCCTCGCGCAGCTTGAGCTCGGTATGGTCGCGGCCGAAGACGATGATGGCCTGCACGTCTTTGCCGTCGAAGGCAAACGGCACCATCGTCTCTTGCAAGAAACGCCGGCCATGCGTGGGGTACTCCACCCAGCCCTGCCAGCGCAGAGATTCGCCGCTGAAAAGCCGCTCGGCCCACGGCAGGTAGCCCGAGTACGCCGTTTCGCCGAGGATCGCCGAGAGGTGCTGCCCGATCACCTCTTCCTGCGAGCGACCGTAGAACGCCACGGCTTCGCGGTTGGCATAGATGAAACGGTGGTCACGCCCCACCACCGCCACGCGGGCGGTGATGTTGTCGAGCAGGGCGCCCATCAGTTCGGGCGCCAGAGTCGGGAGCGTGTTGCGCCGCAGGCCCCAATGAGACTGGCCCGTCCAGGCGAACTCCCGCTCCAGCTTTTTCATGACCGCCCCTCGGCGAGCGAATACGCCCGCCGATCCCCCGGGGGGATCACGGGCCGGCTCGGGAGCGGCCCAGCGCGCGGCCCGTGCTTCATCCGCCAGCCGGCACGAACACGTAGCCCACGTTGCGCACGGTCTTCAGCACCTCCGGCTTGTCGGGGTTGGTTTCGATCTTGCGCCGCAGGCGCATCACGCGCAGGTCGATGGAGCGGTCGAACACGTCCCAGCCGCGGTTGTGGGCCTGCTCCATGATCTGGTCGCGGTTGAGCGGGCGGTTGGGGTTGCGGGCGAAGAGCGCGAGCAGGTCGAACTCGGCCGCGCTGATGTCGATCTCCTGGCCGTCGGCGCCGAAGAGGCGGCGCTCGTCGAGGTCGAGTTGGCAGACGCCGAAGCGCACGCGGCGAGACGCCTGCGCGTCGGCGGATGCTGCGGCGGCCGCCGCCAGCACGCCTTGCGAGAGCTTCAGCCGCCGCAGCACCGCACGGCAGCGTGCCAGCAGCTCGCGCATCTCGAAAGGCTTGGGCATGTAGTCGTCGGCCCCCAGCTCCAGGCCGACCACGCGGTCGACCGACTCGCCGGCGGTCGTGAGCATCACCAGGCCGACGCTCGGGTGCGCATCGCGCAGCCAGCGCGCGAGCGAGAGGCCGTTTTCGCCGGGCATGTTGACGTCGAGGATCGCTAGGTCGGGCGCGGCTTCGGCGATGGCCGCGCGGGCCGCCAGTGCATCGGCGGCGGCGCGCACGGTGAAGCCGTGCCGGCCAAAGTATTCCCCGAGCAGCGAGCGCAACTCGGGCTCATCGTCGACCACCAGCACGCTGGTGGCCACGCTCGCATCGCCCTCGGTCATGGGTCGTGCTCCCCTGTTCTGTGACAGGGCCGGATCATATCGGCCACGCTCGGCGACGGCATGCGCGCTGGCACCGGCCTGGCCGGCTGTCGCCAGCACGGCGGCGAGCCACTGGCGCGTGGGCAGTGCACTCATGGCCACACTCACGCGGCCAGGGGTTGCAGGTCTTCGGCGAAAGCCTCGCTGCGGAACACCACCGGCCGGGTTTCGGCGAAATCGGGGCGGCGCGGCCGGTCGTTGGCGGCACGCAGCGCCACGGCCTTGTCGAACTCGGTGGCCGGGGCGGCGGTGCGGTGGAAGATGCGGTGCAGCGTCTGGGCAACGAGTTCGGTCATGGCGGGCTCCTGAAGGGTTTTGTCTGGGTGTGACCGTGACTGTGGCGGGCCCGCGTGTCGCGCGCATTTCACGGCGGCGACGGCCATGTTTCGTTTGTTTCACCGGGGCGGGAATCTATGATCCGGCCCATGCCCGTCACCCTCGCCGGCCAGCTGGTCGTGGCCATTTCCTCGCGTGCCTTGTTCGACTTCGAGGAAGAGAACCGCCTCTTCGAAGCGCAGGACGACCGCGCCTACATGCAGCTCCAGCTCGAGCGGGTGGGCGTGCCGGCCAAGCCGGGCGTCGCGTTCTCGCTGGTGCACAAGCTGCTGGCGTTCAACGCCAAGTCGCCGGCGGTCGAGGTGGTGATCCTCTCGCGCAACGACCCGGTCTCGGGCATGCGCGTGTTCCGCTCGGCCAAGCACTACGGCCTGCCGATCCAGCGCGGGGTGTTCACCCGCGGCGAATCGCCCTGGCGCTACCTGAAGCCGCTCAACGCGCACCTCTTCCTCTCGACCAACGAGGCCGACGTGCGCTCGGCGCTCGGCGCCGGCGTGCCGGCCGCCCGGGTGTACCCGCACTCGGCGCGTGCGTCGGACGCGCACCCGAACGAAGTGCGCATCGCCTTCGACGGCGACGCCGTGCTCTTCTCCGACGAGTCGGAGCGAGTCTTCCAGCAGGCCGGGCTCGACGCCTTCCAGGCCCACGAGCGCGACCGCGCCAACACCCCGCTCGCCGCCGGCCCCTTCAAGCCGCTGCTCGAAGCGCTGAAGACCTTGCAGAACCAGGAATCGGCCGCGATGCGCCTGCGCACCGCGCTCGTCACCGCACGCAGCGCCCCGGCGCACGAGCGCGCGATCCGCACGCTGATGGAGTGGGATATCGACATCGACGAGGCCATGTTCCTCGGCGGCCTGCCGAAGGGCGCCTTCCTGCGCGAGTTCGAGCCCGATTTCTTTTTCGACGACCAGACCGGCCACATCGAGAACGCCCTGCCCCACGTGCCCTCGGGCCACGTGGCGGCGGGTGTCACGAACGGCTGAGGCGGCGCAGCCAGCCCAGGCCCTCGCGCGTGCCGGCACGCGGGCGGTACTCGCAGCCCACGTGGCCCGCGTAGCCGAGCGCATCGATCAGCTCGAAGAGGTAGGCGTAGTTCACCTCGCCCACGTCGGGCTCGCCCCGGTCGGGCACCCCGGCGATCTGCAGGTGGCCCACCCGCCCGGTGGGCAGGTACTGGCGAAGCTTCGCGGCCAGGTCGCCCTCGACGATCTGGCAGTGGTACAGGTCCATCTGCACCTGCAGGTTGGGCGCGCCCACTTCGTCGACGATCGCGTGCGCGTGGTCCTGCCGGTTGAGGAAGTAGCCCGGCATGTCGCGCCGGTTGATCGGCTCGATGAGGAGGTTGACGCCCGCATCGGCCGCGCGCTGTGCGGCCCAGGCGAGGTTGCGGACATAGAGCGTCTGCAGCGGCGCACGGTCTGCACCGTTTGGCACTAGGCCGGCCAGCACGTGAACGCGCGGGCACTGCAGCGCCGCGGCGTATTCCAGCGCCTGCTCGATCGCACGCTTGAACTCGGCCTCGCGCCCGGGCACGCACGAGATGCCACGGTCGCCCGCCGCCCAGTCGCCGGGCGGCGCATTGAAGAGTGCCTGCTGCAGCCCCTGCTCACGCAGGCGAGACGCCAGCAGCGCCGGCGCGTGCTCATAGGGGAACAGGTATTCCACCGCCTCGAAGCCGTCTTCACGCGCAGCGGCAAAGCGGTCGAGGAAGGCGTGCTCCCCATACAGGAAGCTCAGGTTGGCGGCAAAGCGGGGCATGGCCGTCACGATATCAGCAGGGTGTTCTGTCTTGCGCACCGCGCCGTGTCGCACGCTTCGGTATAACGACCGGCTCACACGAACATCAAGAAGGCACGACACATGAACTACCGACGTCTGGGCCGCAGCGGCCTGCAGCTGAGCGAGTTGTCGCTGGGCTCCTGGGTCACCTACGCCAACCAGGTCGACATCGACGCCGCCAAGGAGATGATGGCCGCCGCGTATGACGCCGGCGTCAACTTCTTCGACAACGCCGAGGCCTATGCGCTCGGCCAGAGCGAGGTGGTGATGGGCGAAGCGCTCAAGGCGCTGAAGTGGCCGCGCCTCAACTACGTGGTGTCGACCAAGTTCTACCTCGGCCTCTCGTCGCCGAAAGACCGCATGGCCTTGAACGGCCGCGCCACGCTCAACCGCAAGTACCTCATGCAGGCGATCGACGGCTCGCTCAAGCGCTTGCAGCTCGATTTCGTCGACCTCGTCTTCTGCCATCGCCCCGACCCCGGCACGCCCATCGAAGAGACCGTGTGGGCCATGCACGACATGATCAGCCAAGGCAAGGCGCTCTACTGGGGCACGAGCGAGTGGAGCGCGGGCGACATCCGCGCCGCCTACGAGATCGCCGAGCGCCACCACCTGCACAAGCCGGTGATGGAGCAGCCGCAGTACCACCTCTTCCACCGCAAGCGCGTCGAGAAGCAGTACCTGCGCCTCTATGACGACATGGGCCTGGGCCTCACCACCTGGAGC